>NZ_CP151961.1:107500-3230000 GCF_038593085.1 Bacillus sp. FSL L8-0528 | reverse complement strand
TTAAAATTGTTTTGAGAAATCAATTCGAATACAAATTTGCCATGGGAACAAGACAGGAATTCACGGATCGTCTGAAGAATCTATTTTATAAGCAGTACATAGGGATAAATGTTGCTCTGAAGCTTTTGATGCAATATACGGATTAAGCGGAACGAAGTATGCATATTCGTCTGTTGTGATAGAATAAACTGAAAATAAAATTTTTTTAATATAGCCTTTACAAATGGGTGTATTCCCGTATATAATAGTCCTTGTCAGATCGAGAGTTACTCCAACAACTGACGAGGAGGATTAGCTCAGCTGGGAGAGCATCTGCCTTACAAGCAGAGGGTCGGCGGTTCGATCCCGTCATCCTCCACCATTCATATTGGAATGGGCCGGTGTAGCTCAATTGGTAGAGCAACTGAATCGTAATCAGTAGGTTGGGGGTTCAAGTCCTCTTGCCGGCACCACGATTTTATGATACAATATAAAAGTTGCTAAAAAAAGACAGATAGCTTTCGAAAAAGTCTTCAGCTTTCATTGCAGTATTGGAGCCATTAGCTCAGTTGGTAGAGCATCTGACTTTTAATCAGAGGGTCGAAGGTTCGAGTCCTTCATGGCTCACCATTTTCATGCGGATGTGGCGGAATTGGCAGACGCGCTAGAATCAGGCTCTAGTGTCTTTTAAAGACGTGGGGGTTCAAGTCCCTTCATCCGCATTGCCAATCTATTTTGCGGAAGTAGTTCAGTGGTAGAACACCACCTTGCCAAGGTGGGGGTCGCGGGTTCGAATCCCGTCTTCCGCTTGATCATCTATGCGCCCGTAGCTCAATTGGATAGAGCGTTTGACTACGGATCAAAAGGTTAGGGGTTCGACTCCTCTCGGGCGCGCCATTATATAACGGGAAGTAGCTCAGCTTGGTAGAGCACATGGTTTGGGACCATGGGGTCGCAGGTTCGAATCCTGTCTTCCCGACCATTATTTGGGGCCTTAGCTCAGCTGGGAGAGCGCCTGCTTTGCACGCAGGAGGTCAGCGGTTCGATCCCGCTAGGCTCCACTTTGTTATCTTTAATATTCACCATGGCGGTGTAGCTCAGCTGGCTAGAGCGTACGGTTCATACCCGTGAGGTCGGGGGTTCGATTCCCTCCGCCGCTATTAAAGGACCTTTAGCTCAGTTGGTTAGAGCAGACGGCTCATAACCGTCCGGTCGTAGGTTCGAGTCCTACAAGGTCCACCATTGTTACGGAGGAATACCCAAGTCTGGCTGAAGGGATCGGTCTTGAAAACCGACAGGGGTGTCAAAGCCCGCGGGGGTTCGAATCCCTCTTCCTCCGCCATATATCTTTCATTATTTTGATCATCGCGGGGTGGAGCAGTTCGGTAGCTCGTCGGGCTCATAACCCGAAGGTCGCAGGTTCAAATCCTGCCCCCGCAACCAATTTACTCATTAAATGAGAAGTCCCCGAAAGGTGCAATCAAAATGGTCCGGTAGTTCAGTTGGTTAGAATGCCTGCCTGTCACGCAGGAGGTCGCGGGTTCGAGTCCCGTCCGGACCGCCATTTTAAATAAAGGCTCGGTAGCTCAGTTGGTAGAGCAACGGACTGAAAATCCGTGTGTCGGCGGTTCGATTCCGTCCCGAGCCACCATTTTACAATTTTATATATTGCGGCGGTTGTGGCGAAGTGGTTAACGCACCAGATTGTGGCTCTGGCATTCGTGGGTTCGATTCCCATCAACCGCCCCATGCGAAATGCGGGTGTAGTTTAGTGGTAAAACCTCAGCCTTCCAAGCTGATGTCGTGGGTTCGATTCCCATCACCCGCTCCATTTGCATATCATGGGCCTGTAGCTCAGCTGGTTAGAGCGCACGCCTGATAAGCGTGAGGTCGATGGTTCGAGTCCATTCAGGCCCACCATGATATTCCGCAGTAGCTCAGTGGTAGAGCTATCGGCTGTTAACCGATCGGTCGCAGGTTCGAATCCTGCCTGCGGAGCCATGGAGAAGTACTCAAGTGGCTGAAGAGGCGCCCCTGCTAAGGGTGTAGGTCGCGTAAGCGGCGCGAGGGTTCAAATCCCTCCTTCTCCGCCATTTTTTCAATAAGGCCCGTTGGTCAAGTGGTTAAGACACCGCCCTTTCACGGCGGTAACACGGGTTCGAATCCCGTACGGGTCATCATGTTAAACTCTGCATCATTATGATGCGGAGTTTTTTTATGCCTGTATGACTTCAGTCAATGTTCAAAAAGGATATTGTTGAACTTTGTCAATAAAAAGAAGCGCTTTCACGTAAGGGATCAAGCCATATTATGCGAATAAAAGAGTAATCTTTAAATATAGTGGCAGAAAGGATGAAATCAATGGCTGATGTGAGTGCCTCGGATATTAAAGTGCATCTCTTTCATGAAGGTCGGCTTTATGAATGCTACAGATTTTTCGGCGCTCATCAGATGGAACAGGACGGCCGCCAAGGTTTTCGGTTCTGTGTTTGGGCCCCGAATGCGAAGGAAGTTCGAATCGCCGGAACGTTTAACGGCTGGTCCGGTGCCCTGCATCAAATGGAGAAGCGTCATCAGGAAGGCATATGGGAACTGTTTATCCCCGGCATCGGAGAAGGGGAGCTGTATAAATATGAAATGATCACAGCCGCAAATGAAACAAAATTGAAGGCCGATCCTTATGCTTTTTTTTCTGAAGTCAGGCCGAAAACGGCATCGATCACTTATCAATTGGACGGATACCCATGGGGCGACCGAAAGTGGCAAAAGAAAAAGCAGCAAAAAGCTGTGTATGAAAAACCGATTTCCATCTACGAGCTTCATGTCGGTTCATGGAAAAAGAAAGCGGATGGGCGTTTTTTCACATACCGGGAACTGAGCGAAACAGTCATTCCTTACGTCAAAGAACACGGATTCACACATATCGAGCTGATGCCGTTGACAGAGCACCCGTTTGACCGTTCATGGGGCTATCAGACAACGGGGTACTACAGTCCGACGAGCAGATATGGCGAACCGCGTGACTTGATGTATTTTATCGACCAGTGCCATCAGCATGAGATCGGCGTCATTATGGATTGGGTTCCCGGCCATTTCTGCAAAGATGACCACGGCTTGTATTTGTTTGACGGTATGCCGCTGTATGAATATACACACGAGCATGACAGGGAAAATTGGGAATGGGGGACCGCCAATTTTGACCTCGGAAAACGAGAAGTTCGCAGTTTTTTAATCTCGAATGCGTTGTATTGGATCGAGATGTATCATATAGATGGATTTCGAGTCGATGCAGTTGCAAACCTCCTGTATTGGCCAAACCGTCCTCAGCCTGAAGCGAACGGCTTTGCCGTCGAATTTATTCAAACTTTAAATGAACAGGTTTTTGCAAAAGATCCCCACTTTTTAATGATTGCTGAGGACTCCACAGACTGGCCGCTTGTGACGCATCCGACCTATGCAGGCGGTCTCGGGTTTAATTATAAGTGGAATATGGGTTGGATGAACGATGTATTAACCTATATGGAAGCTTCCCCAGAACAAAGAAAACACCTGCATCATCTTGTTTCATTCTCCTTAATATATGCCTACTCAGAAAACTACATCCTGCCGTTCTCCCACGATGAAGTGGTATACGGCAAAAAGTCTCTGCTTCATAAGATGCCCGGCGATTACTGGCAGAAATTCGCCCAGTACCGCCTGCTGATCAGTTATTTTACGCTGCACCCGGGAAAAAAACTTCTCTTTATGGGCGGTGAGTTTGCTCAATTTGATGAATGGAAAGACGAAGAAGAGCTCGATTGGTTCTTGGACGATTTTGACATGCACCGCAAGGCCCGGATGTTTACAAAGGAGGCTCTTCACCTCTACAAAAAAAGCCGTATTCTGTATGAAAATGATCATCGGCAGCAAGGATTCGAGTGGATTGACGTCAACAATGCGGAACAGTCGATTGTATCGTTTATCCGCTATGGAAAACAGCCCGGTGAAGCGCTGATTATCGTCTGCAATTTTACGCCTTCCGTTTATCACGAATATCGGGTCGGCGTCCCTTTTCAAACCGAATATATCGAAGTGCTTAACAGCGATGATGCAAAATACGGAGGTTCACACCAAATCAACCCGAAACGCCTTCAAGCAAAAGAAGGCGTTCTGCACGGCAAACCATACAGCATCAGCATGACAGTCCCTCCGCTGGGAGCTGCGGTTTTCAGAGCAGTCAAAAAGAGAGGAGCGAAAAAGGGATGAAAGAACAATGTGTGGCTATGCTTTTGGCTGGCGGCAAGGGAAGCAGGCTGAATGCCTTAACGAAAAACCTCGCAAAACCGGCCGTTCCATTTGGCGGCAAGTACAGAATCATTGATTTTGCCCTCAGCAACTGCGCCAACTCGGGAATTCATCATGTCGGTGTGCTGACTCAATACCAACCGCTTTTATTAAACTCATATATCGGCATCGGCGAGCCATGGGATCTTGACCGCAATGACGGCGGGGTCTCCATTTTGTCCCCTTATGCGGAAGCGTCGGAAGTGAAGTGGTACAAAGGAACGGCAAGCGCGATTTATGAAAACCGCCATTTTTTAAAAGAGCTTCAGCCTGAACATGTACTCATCCTATCAGGAGATCATATCTACAAAATGGATTACGGAAAAATGCTCGAATACCACGCGGAGAAACAGGCTGATGCCACCATTGCCGTCATCGAAGTGAGCTGGGCAGAAGCCGGCCGTTTCGGTATCCTTCATACCAATGACAAGATGGAGATTACAAGCTTCGAGGAAAAGCCGAAATATCCGAAGAGCAACTTGGCATCGATGGGTGTCTACGTTTTCAAATGGAGCGTGCTTGAAAAGGCGTTGGAACGCGATGAAAAAAAATCCGGCTCAAGCCACGATTTCGGTAAAGATATCATACCGGCTCTTCTCGAAGAAAAAAAGAAGCTGAACGCTTATCCGTTTAAAGGGTACTGGAAGGATGTCGGTACGGTCAGAAGTTTATGGGAAGCTAATATGGATCTGCTTGGAGATCATCCTCTGCTTGACCTGTTCGAACGGAACTGGCGGATTTATTCCGTCGCCCCGAACCTACCGCCGCAGTTTGTTGCCGAGCAGGCGGACATCAAAGAATCGCTCATCAGCGAAGGGTGCGCCGTATATGGGGCTGTCACCCGTTCGGTTATCTTTCAGCGCGTTGCAATCGGCAGACATTCCGCGATCAAACGTTCAGTCGTGATGCATGACGTTTCAATTGGAGAGCATGTTGAGATCGAAAATGCTATTGCATCGGCAGGAATACGAATTCCGGACGGTTTTCGCGCGAAGGGGGAAGATGGCGAAGTCCTGCTGATCACAGAGGAATATGTCAAAAAACATAAGGTTGTTTAAACAACACGGAGAGGCGGATGGTGCCAATGAATAATCAAATGCTGGGAATTATTGATGCAGCTGTTAACCAGCACTCTCTTCAGGATTTAACGGCCGGCCGTTCGATCGGAGCCGTGCCGTTTGCAGGAAGGTACCGGCTGATCGATTTTGCGTTGTCAGGCATGGTTCATGCAGGCATTCGGAGTGTCGCTGTATTTTCCAAGTCTCCGTATCGTTCCTTGATGGATCATTTAGGATCGGGAAAAGAGTGGGATTTAAACAGGAAAAGGGACGGTCTTTTCTTTCTTCCGTCTTCGATTCCCCATGATGAGCACGTCGGGCTTGGTTCGTTTCGGCAATTTGCGGAGCATCTCGATTATTTTCAAAGAAGCACTCAGCCATATGCCGCTGTGGCAAACAGCTATACGGTCTGTCACATACCTTTTCAAGAAGTGCTCAAACAGCACCTTGAATCCGGGTGTGATCTGACTGAAGTTTGTCAAGAAGGAAAGCCTTTAGGCTTGTATATTACGAAGAAAAGTCTGTTGAGGGAGATGGCTGAAGGGCATTGCGCCGGAGGAGCGCAATCTTTTGAGGAAGTCTGCCGGAAAGAGCGTGGTTCGCTATCCGTCAACAGCTATGAGCATTCAGGGTATACCGCCGTGATCGACTCTCCCGAAAGCTACCTTTTTCATAGTTTGAACCTCATCCAGCCTGTGTTTCGGGAGCAAGTCTTTCATATGAGCCAGCCTGTCTACACAAAAATAAAAAACGATCCACCTGTAAAATACGCTAAAAACAGCAGGGTAAAGCAATCGATTATCGCTAACGGCTGCGTAATTGAAGGCGAGGTTGAAAATTCGGTTTTGTTCAGAGGAGTTCACGTAGGAAAAGGAACGATCATCAAAAACAGCGTTATTATGCAAAAAACAAGGATCGGGGAAAACTGCCGGCTGGAGCACGTCATCTGCGACAAGGATGTCAAAATCGGCCATCATATCGAAATGTCCGGCACAATGAGTCTCCCTTTCATAATAAAAAAAGGAGCCGTACAAGGAGCGCTGATGAACTCTTGAAAGTCTTATTCGCTGTCTCTGAATGTGTGCCGTTTGTTAAATCAGGCGGGCTCGCCGATGTCGCCGGGGCGCTCCCGAAAGAGCTCGCCCTTTTAGGAATAGAAACGGCTGTCATGATGCCGAAATACAGCTTGATTGCGGAAGATTTCAGAAGAAGGATGGTTAAAACGGCTGAATGCGAAGTTCGCGTCGGTTGGCGCAGGCAGTTCTGCGGCATTGAACACCTTGAACATGACGGAATTTCTTATTATTTTCTAGATCATGAGTATTATTTTAACCGGGATTCCCTCTACGGCCATTATGATGATGGAGAGCGGTTTGCTTTTTTCTCGCGGGCCGTTTTGGAAGCATTATACGCGCTGAATTTTGATGCTGATGTCATCCATACCCATGATTGGCACGCAGGGATGATCAATTATGTATTAAAAGAGGAATATCGAAAAAAACCGTTCTATCAGCGCATGAAAAGCGTATTCACCATTCATAACCTTCAATTTCAGGGAATTTTTCCGAAGGAAGCGGTCCATGACTTGCTCGGCCTTGACATTTCCCACTTCACAACGGAAAAGCTCGAGTTTTATGGACACATCAATTATATGAAAGGCGGCATTATTGCCGCTGATCAGGTGACAACGGTCAGTCCGACGTACTGCGATGAAATGTTGACTCCATACTACGGCGAACGGCTTGAAGGAGTTCTGGCAGACAAGAAGGATGTGCTGACCGGCATTTTAAACGGGATTGACGATGTGCTGTACGACCCTTTAAATGACCCTCACATCGATTATCATTACGATGCCGTCAACCGTGACGGAAAACGGAAAAATAAAGCTGTGATCCAGAAGACATTCGGTCTGCCGGTGAATGAAGACATTCCGCTCATCAGCATGGTGACAAGGCTGACGAAGCAAAAAGGCATCGATTTGATCAAGCGGGTATTGCATGAACTGTTTCAAGAAGAAGACATGCAGCTGCTCGTTTTAGGAACCGGGGAAGCGGAATACGAAAATTATTTCCGTTATATGGAGCATGCTTTTCCGGAGCGGTGCAAGGCGTATATCGGTTTTCATGAACCGCTCAGCCGCAAGATTTATGCCGGCAGCGATCTTTTCCTGATGCCTTCAAAATTCGAGCCGTGCGGTCTTGGACAGCTGATTGCCCTTAGATACGGCGCGGTTCCGGTTGTCAGGGAAACAGGCGGGCTTCACGATACAGTGACCGCTTACCAGGAAACAAACGGTGAAGGTAACGGCTTTACGTTCGCCCATTTTAACGCCCATGATATGAAGTATACGATCAAAAGAGCACTTTCTATTTATCACCGGAAAGAAGAGTGGGGCGGCATCGTTCAAAAAGCGATGACACATGATGTCAGCTGGGCTTTGTCAGCCCGTCAGTATCAGCGGTTATACAGCCGGGAGATAAAGGGGGAAGCGCCATGTTCTCGTGTAAAGAAAGCTTTAAACAATGCTTTTTGATGCGTCTTGAACGGTTGTGCGGAAAAAGCTTTCGGGACTCTTCTACGCTTGACCAGTATCAGACGCTCGGCGTCATGGTCAGGGAACATATCAGCGCTAACTGGATCGGGACCAATGAAAGGAGCCGCTCCAACCAAAATAAACAGACGTATTATTTATCGATTGAATTTCTTCTGGGCAGACTGCTCGGCCAAAACCTGCTCAACCTCGGCGTCCGTGAAGTTGTCCAAGAAGGTCTTTCAGAGCTTGGCATTTGTCTTGAAGACATCGAAGAGGCCGAAATGGATGCAGGCCTTGGCAATGGCGGATTAGGCAGGCTCGCGGCGTGTTTTTTGGATTCACTGGCTTCGCTCGACCTTCCCGGGCATGGGATGGGGATTCGCTACAAGCATGGCTTTTTCGAACAAAAAATCGTTGACGGTCATCAAGTCGAACTGCCTGAACAATGGCTCAAACATGGGTACGTGTGGGAAATCCGCAACGCCGATCAGGCTGTTTGTGTTCGTTTCGGCGGACGGGTCAAGATGGCGCAGGAAGGAGGGCGCCTCCGCTTTTGGCAGGAAGATGCGGAAGTGATGACAGCCGTGCCTTACGACATTCCGATCATCGGCTATGAGGACCGAGACGGTCAATACCCTTCGGCTGTGGAATGCGGAGCCTTGCTCGCTCCATCATGAACCGAATATTTTGAAGTATAAGCGCGAGACAGAAGCTGTATCTGAATGCCTGTATCCGGATGACACGCATGACGAAGGCAAGATTCTCCGTTTGAAACAGCAATATTTTTTAGTATCGGCAAGCCTGCAAAGCATTGTG
Organism: Bacillus sp. FSL L8-0528; assembly: GCF_038593085.1. NCBI lineage: Bacteria > Bacillati > Bacillota > Bacilli > Caryophanales > Bacillaceae > Bacillus > Bacillus sp. FSL L8-0528. The sequence goes on along the minus strand of NZ_CP151961.1, from coordinate 3,221,291 downwards.
AAACGTTATAAATCACCCGTCACTCCATGATTTTCATCAAAAAGTCGCGATCCATATCAATGATACCCACCCCGCTTTGGCTGTGCCGGAATTGATGAGAATTTTGCTTGATGAAGAAAAAATGACGTGGGATGAAGCGTGGCATGTTACCGTACATACGATTTCATATACGAATCATACGACGCTTGCCGAAGCGCTGGAAAAATGGAGGATCGATTTAATTAAACCGCTTCTGCCGAGAATTTTTATGATCATTGAGGAGATCAATGAGCGGTTTTGCGGCTGGCTGTGGGAAAAATACCCGGGTGAATGGGGTAGGATCGAAAAGCTTGCCGTCATCGCCCACGGCGAAGTGAAAATGGCCCATCTGGCGATTGTCGGAAGCTACAGTGTTAACGGCGTAGCCAACATTCATTCAACCATATTAAAAGAGCGGGAAATGAACGACTTTTATTCTGTTTTCCCTTTTAAATTCAATAATAAAACGAATGGCATCTCACATAGAAGGTGGCTGTTAAAGGCAAATCCGCCGCTGGCGAATCTGATTACTGAAGCGATAGGGGACAGGTGGCTGAAAGAACCGGAAAGCCTCCTGGATCTTCGTCCGTTTGCGCGCGATTCCGCGTTTCTTGAAAAGTTTCAGCGTATCAAAAGGGAACGAAAGCAGCTTTTGGCAGACATGATGAAAGGCAGCATCGGCTTCGCCATTAATCCTGACAGCATCTTCGATGTTCAAGTCAAGCGTCTCCACGCTTATAAGCGCCAGCTTTTAAATGTGCTCCATATCATGTATTTGTACAACAGGCTGAAGGAAGACAAAGGCTTTGCCATTTATCCGCAAACATTTATTTTCGGAGCAAAAGCATCGCCGACTTATCATTATGCCAAAAAGGTCATCAAGCTGATCCATTCAGTCGCAGATAAAATCAATCATGATCCGGATGTCAGACAATCAATCAATGTCATCTTTCTGGAAAATTACCGGGTATCAACCGCCGAGCGTATTTTTCCGGCGTCAGATGTCAGCGAGCAAATATCTGCGGCAAGCAAAGAAGCCTCCGGTACAGGAAACATGAAGTTCATGATCAATGGGGCTTTGACGATCGGCACGCATGATGGTGCCAATATAGAAATGCTTGAGAGGGTGGGGCCTGAGTGTATTTACACGTTCGGTTTAAAGGCGGATGAAGTGCTGAACTACACTGAAAAAGGCGGCTATCTATCAAGGGAATACTATCAGCATGATGCGAGGATCAGACAGACGGCCGATCAGCTGATCAATGGTTTTTTCGAAGGGGAAGCCGGCGAATTTGAGCCAATTTATGACTCGCTGATCGCTTATAATGATGAATACTTCGTTTTAAAAGATTTTGCTTCTTATATTGAAGCGCAGGAACGGATTCAAAAAGACTACTTGAATAAGCGTCTTTGGGCCGAAAAAGCCGTCACAAACATCGCGCATGCCGGATACTTTTCAAGCGACCGCACGATCCGGGAGTATGCGGAAGACATTTGGGGAATTAAACCGTATCACCGCTGAATTTAAAAACGCTAAGCCCCTGACCCGCGGGGCTTAGTCTTCTTCATCTTCAGTATAAGGGTCCTTTTCATAAGCCGGGAGATCGCCGAAAGAGGTCATGATGCCTTCTTCATCAAGAAGGTCTTCATATTTTTCGTGTTCTTTCGTCGGGTAGACGGTTACTTCTTTGCCGGTAATGTCTGTTGCGGCATAGTTTTCGTAATCTTCGACATATCCGAGCGGCTCTTCATATTCCATGTACATCTGGCTGTATGAAAGCGGCGGAACGGCCAGATCCTGAGGCGTTTCAGAATTGCCGTAACGTTCGACGTCCTGGTAAGCGTCTTCTGAATCGTATGCGACGTTTTCGTCTTCTTCGTCTTTTTCAAAATGTCCGAACGGGGGGTTCAGCACTTCTTCTTCAATCGGACGGTCTTTTGAAACGGAGACGGTTGACGAATGTTCGCTGCACGTCGTTGCGGTTGGCAGTACGGACAGCCTTTCATACGGGATATCCTTTCCGCATACTTCACAGCGGCCGTATGTTCCTTTTTCGATCAAAGCCAGAGCATGTTCGATATCGTGCAAATGCTCTCTTTCATGTTCAAAAAGAGCAAGATCTTTTTCGCGTTCGTACAGTTCTGTACCTTCATCTCCCGGATGGTTGTCATAAGCCGAAAGATCGCCCGTCGAGTTGAACGGGTGCGTCACATCGATGCCAAAATGTCCGTTTTCTTTAAAGCGGCTGACGATCTGTTCTTTTCCGGCTTTCAGTTCATTTTCTAGTTTTGTCAACTGTTCTTTTGTTAGCACATGCATCGCCTCGTTTCTTTAAAGTGCTCGCGTTTTTAGTATGAACGAATTCAAACAGAACTTTCTTGTAAATAAAAGCAAAAAAAAGAGCCGTAAAGGCTCTTTTTTAAAAAATATACTGAATGAGCAGGGCAATGGCGAGCAAAAGGCCGAAAAAGGTGTTCGTCTGCGCCGTTGATTTCATGGCGACCATCAGTTCCGCCGGTTTTTCTTTTTCCTTAAACTCCTTGATGGCTTTAATCGGTTTCGGCAGGCTCAAAAGAACAAGGCAGCTCCACAGAGAAACGATCTCAAAGCCGATGTATATACCGATCAATATATAGGAAACAGCAAAAACCCAGCTCAAAATCTGTACGGCATTTTTTCTTCCAGCTAAAATCGGCAGCGTCTTCCTTCCGTTTTCTTTATCTCCGACCATATCGCGGATATTATTGGAAAGATTGATGCCTCCGACTAAAATCGTAATCGGAAGGGAGATCAGAAAGACGTTCCAAGTCAGCCCGCCGGTCTGAATATAATATGAAATCAGAATGATGACCATTCCCATAAAAACGCCCGACATAATTTCACCGAACGGCGTATAGGAGATCGGAAACGGCCCGCCCGTATAAAGATAGCCGACGGCCATGCATACTAATCCGATCAGCGCAAGCCACCAGCTTGAAGAAGCGCAGATGTACAGGCCGAGTAAAACGGCTGCTCCAAACAGTCCGTAAGCCAGGTATAATACCGTCTTTGGCTTCATTCCATAGCGGACGATAGCACCGCCGATGCCGACCGAGTTTTCATTATCAAGTCCTCTTACAAAATCAAAATACTCATTGAATAAGTTCGTTCCGATTTGAATTAATATTGATGCGGCCAGCATAGCTAAAAACAGCCAGATATCAATTTTTCCCGATTCAAGGGACATTACGGTCCCGAGCGTTACAGGGACAAAGGCGGCTGTCAGTGTATGGGGTCTTGTTAACATCCACCATACGCGCCATTTTTCCGGCTTTATTTCAGAAACACTCCCTGAAAGTGATTGATGCTGCATATAGTATGACTCCTTTAGTTTTAATACGTACACGTCCATACTAAGTTTAGAAAAAGTTAAAAAAGGTGTCAATATAATGGGTGATATTGTTAGAAAAAAAGCGGCCGTCCAGCAATTCAAAAATATTAAATGACCTTGTCTTTTTCAATCGGCCGATTACGTTTATAATAGGGAAGGGCACTTGTTAATAAAGTGTCGTTTTGTTGACACATACCGTTCGCAGGTGTATGGTTATAAAAGCATTTTACGGATTTTGGAGGAATGTATCATGGTGACAACAGTGCAGCGCACTTTCCTAAGGGAAGCGCCTGAAGCATTAAACATCGTCAAAAAAGTCAACCATGCTGTTTTAATAAGTTATTCCAGAAAAATTGAGAGCATAGATGCTCTTTCCTTTTTCATAAATGGGGAAGAACAATTTGCCGGGAAACGGTTCTTCTGGTCTGATCCCGACGGCGGACTGACGCTTGTCGGACTGGGAAAGGAAGTTTTGGTTTCCACAGACCTGAAGGATGCCGGACGTTATCAGGCTGTACATGAAAAATGGGAGCGCTTAAAAGAGAAAACCTTTCACTTCCACGAAGATCAATGCACGAGTCAGGCAGCGGTGGGGCCATTGCTGTTTGGCGGTTTTTCATTTGATCCGCTGGAAGATCGCAAGCAGCATTGGAACGGCTACCAGGAAGGCGCTTTTTTTATTCCTACCGCTATGCTGACACAGGACGGAGAGGAAACGTTCATAACGGTCAATAGATGGAAGGCTCCTGAAGAGGATGTGCGCAAAGTACTTGAAGAAATAAAGAGCGCTGCTTCACAGCTGATCAAGGCGGACGATTCCCGTTATCCCGAAAACAGTCATGCGCGATATACTGCCAAGGAGGAGCTTGATGTTCCTGAATGGCTTGAAGCGGTTCGGCGGGCGACAGACGACATTAAAAACGGGAAATACGATAAAGTGGTGCTCGCCAGAGAGATCCTTTTAACGTTCGACCAGCCTGTCGAACTTCACAGAGTATTATTCAATCTGATGTCTGAACAAAAAACGAGCTATATATTCGCTATTGAAGAAAACGGCAAAAGTTTTGTCGGCGCGTCACCTGAACGACTGGTCAAAAAAGACGGAGACAACGTGCTGTCGACCTGCCTTGCCGGTTCAATCAAGAGAGGCGAAAGTGAGCAGGAGGACCGGATGCTCGGTCTTGAGCTGTTAAACGATGAAAAAAACCTTATCGAACACGACATTGTCGTCAATATGATTCATCAGGCGCTATTGTCAAATTGCAGCAATATCAAAAAGCCGGCCAAGCCGGGACTGTACAAAACAAAAAATGTGCAGCATTTGTATACGCCGATTGTCGGCAAAATCAATGCGGAGTCCTCGCTTTTTGATTTAATCGAGAAGCTTCATCCAACTCCTGCGCTCGGAGGAGCGCCTCAGCAAAAAGCGATTGAGGTCATCAGGGTGTTGGAGCCGATGTCAAGGGGCTGGTATGCGGCACCGACGGGCTGGATCGACATGTCCGGCAATGGGGAATTCGCGGTGGCGATCAGGTCAGGACTTATCGATTCAAAAGAGGCCAGAATTTTTGCCGGCTGCGGAGTTGTGGCTGATTCCGATCCTCATATGGAATACGAAGAAACGCAAATTAAGATGAAGCCGATGCTGTCTGCACTTGGAGGCGATATCCGTTGACTGAAAATCCAATTACAAAATATATAGGGAATTTTATTGATGAGCTTTCTCTTGCAGGCGTGACAGAAGCGGTCATCTGCCCGGGATCAAGATCGACGCCCCTTGCGATTTTGGCCGCGAGTCATCCGGACATCAATGTTCATATCCATGTGGATGAAAGATCCGCTGCGTTTTTTGCAATGGGCATGGCAAAAGCAATGCGGAAGCCTGTCGCATTGATCTGTACGTCCGGAACGGCTGCGGCGAATTTCTACCCGGCTGTGATCGAAGCACATTATTCAAGAATACCGCTTATAATCTTAACGGCTGATCGGCCGCATGAACTGAGGGAAGTAGGAGCACCTCAGGCGATTGATCAGCAATTCTTATTCGGAAACTTTGTTAAGTTTTTCACAGACTCGGCTTTGCCTGACAGTCATCCCGAAATGCTGGCGTACATCCGCTCTTTGGCAGCACGCGCAGCCGGAGAAGCCAAAAAAGCGCCGCGCGGACCTGTGCATATCAACTTTCCGCTGAGAGAGCCGCTCATGCCGAACCTTGAGGATGAACCGTTTCAAAGGTTGAGAAACGGCAGTCATGTGGCGGTTGAAAGCGGCCGCTTTCGTGCTGACCGGCATCAGCTTGAAGCGCTGAGCACTCTGATCAAAGAGACGGAAAAAGGCATGATCGTCTGCGGAGAGCTGCAAGATGATGACGCCAAAGCACATATTGTATCTCTCTCTCAGGCAGCGGGATATCCGATTTTGGCAGACCCGCTCTCAAACTTGAGAAACGGCAGCCATTCAAAAGAAACCATCATCGATGGATACGATTCATTATTGAAAGAAGAACAGCTGAAACGGGAGCTCATGCCTGAGCTTGTCATCCGCTTCGGCGCGATGCCGGTTTCAAAGCCGCTTTTTCAGCTGCTAAAGCAAAATCCGAGCATCAGGCAAATCGTTGTTGACCCAGATGGAGGGTGGCGCGACCCGACTCAGCTCAGCGCACATATGGTGCATTGCGCAGAAGAAGAGTTCGCGGCTGCTGCGGCTTCCGCTGTCCATTCAGAAAAAAGATCAGGCAGCTGGCTGGAGAAATGGCGGTTTGCCAACTGCCGCTTCCGAGCTCTTTTAAGAAATCTTGAAGCTGAGGATCTTACCTTTGAAGGAAATATCTACCGGAACCTGCAGCATTTGATTCCGGAAAACAGCTCCCTGTTTGTCGGAAACAGCATGCCGATCCGTGATGCGGATACATTTTTTGAAAATCAGGAACGGTCCTTCCGGATTTTCGCCAATAGAGGGGCAAACGGGATTGACGGCGTTGTCTCGACTGCGCTGGGCATATATGCCGCAACGAAAGAACCGGTAACCCTTGTCATCGGCGATCTGTCTTTTTATCACGATTTAAACGGCCTCCTCGTCAGCAAAACGCTCGACATTCCGCTGACTGTCGTTCTCGTCAACAATGACGGCGGCGGCATTTTCTCTTTTCTTCCCCAATCTGCTGAAGAAAGGTACTTCGAGCTCTTGTTTGGAACGCCGACGGGGCTCGAATTCGAGCATGCCGCCAAGCTGTATGGGGGACGCTATGTATGCCCTGAGTCATCCGCTCATTTTGCCGATGCGTATTTGTCCTCCGTCAACCGCCGCGGCTTGGATATCATTGAGGTGAAAACGAAGCGCGATGATCGTGTGGAGCAGCATCGCCGAATACTTGATTCCGCGATGTATGAAATAAGAAAAGAGTGGCCGTTTTGAAATTGACACTGAAAGACGGCGTCTCCTATAAAATAGAAGACAATGGCCTGTCTGCGGAAAAAACGGCGGTGTTTTTGCATGGTTTTACAGGAAGTGCGGCAACATGGGACGGGATAGACGGCTATTTTCAGGGGCTGCGTCTGATCAAGCTGAACCTGCTCGGACACGGCGGAACAGACTCGCCGGCAGACAGCAGCCGCTACACAACAGAAAAGCAGGCAGCCGATCTGATCGAGATTTTGGACCGTTTAAATGTGAAACAGGCTTACCTTATCGGTTATTCAATGGGCGGCCGGCTTGCCTTATCAGTAGCGATGATTCACCCGGAGCGTGTGTCCGGTCTTGTGCTGGAAAGCAGTTCCCCGGGCCTTGATTCGCCGGAAGAAAGAAAAGCGCGCAGGGAGCAGGACAGCCGGCTCAGCAGCCGGATACTTGAAGAAGGAATCGAGTCTTTCGTAGATTATTGGGAAGGCATTCCGCTGTTTGCATCTCAGCTGTCAATGGACCCTTCAAAAAGAAAAAAAGTGCGTGAAGAACGTCTGAACAACAATCCGGTCGGGCTTCGAGGCAGCTTAATCGGAATGGGAACCGGATCACAGCCGTCCTGGTGGAACAGATTGAGCGGAATCGATTATCCGGTGCTTCTCATTGCGGGGAGCCTGGATCGGAAATTTATCGCGATAAATGAAAGCATGGCAAAGCGAATTCCAACCGCCCGCCTCGAGATTGTTGAACATACCGGTCATGCGGTTCATGTGGAAGAGCCCGATTTTTTTGGTAAAATAGTAAGTGAATTTATTTTAAAGTAGGAGGTACACATCTATGACTGTAGAATGGAAAAGCGAACGTCAATACGAAGATGTATTATATGAAACATATAACGGCATCGCCAAAATCACGATCAATCGCCCTGAGGTACATAACGCATTTCGTCCAAAAACGGTTTCGGAACTGATCGATGCGTTTGCATATGCGCGGGATGATGCCAATATCGGTGTCATTATCCTTGCAGGCGCCGGCGATAAAGCGTTCTGTTCAGGAGGAGACCAGAAAGTAAGAGGACACGGCGGCTATGTCGGAGAAGACGAGATTCCGCGTCTGAACGTGCTTGATCTTCAGCGGCTGATCCGCGTCATTCCGAAGCCTGTTGTTGCGATGGTGTCAGGCTATGCGATCGGCGGCGGCCATGTGCTCCACATCGTATGCGATTTGACGATTGCTGCAGACAACGCGATTTTCGGACAAACAGGACCGAAAGTCGGCAGCTTTGATGCAGGCTACGGATCAGGCTATCTGGCGCGTATCGTCGGTCATAAAAAAGCGCGTGAAATCTGGTATCTGTGCCGTCAGTACAACGCTCAGGAAGCAAAGGAAATGGGCCTTGTCAATACGGTTGTACCGCTTGAAAAGCTTGAAGAAGAAACGATTCAATGGTGTGAAGAAATGCTTGAGAAAAGCCCGACAGCACTCAGATTCCTTAAAGCGGCCTTTAATGCCGACACGGACGGGCTTGCCGGCATCCAGCAGTTTGCCGGAGATGCGACACTGCTTTATTACACAACAGATGAAGCGAAAGAAGGCCGCGATGCGTTTAAAGAAAAACGCCGTCCAGATTTCGGACAGTTCCCGCGTTTTCCTTAAAAGACGGAAGAGAGAAACAGCTTAGTGCGACTGAGCTGTTTCTTTTATCATTCAAGATATTTTTTGGGAGATGATGATATGCTGATGGACCATCCGAATTGGCTTAAACAGCGAGCAGAGCTGACTCCTGACAGGATGGCTGTGATTCAGGGGGATCACAAGCTGACTTTTATTCAATTATTTCATGAAGCAAAAAAAACGGCCGGGCAGTTGAAGAGCTTTGGTCTGAGGAAAGGAGATACAGCAGCTGTACTTCTCACAAACCGGCTGGAGATGGTTATCGCCGTCCATGCCTGCTTTATTCTCGGCGTTCGCATCGTTTTGCTGAATACGAAACTGTCAATGGCCGAACGAACATATCAAATTGAACATTCGGAAGCAAAGCTATTGCTTACAGAACAGCCTTTCCTGGAAGAGCATAGAGAGGGCAAGCCGGTCCGTGCTGTTGACATTGAAGACGTTCAAAACGCCGCCAGCCCTCCGGTTACGGAAATCGAGAGCATTCATTTGGACGATGCGGCCACAATTATGTATACGTCCGGAACGACAGGACGGCCGAAAGGGGTTATGCAGACATTTGCCAACCATTATTTCAGCGCGGTTTCATCCGCTTTGAATTTGGGGCTCCAAGAACACGACCGCTGGCTGATCGCCTTGCCGCTTTTCCACATCAGCGGCTTATCGGCTCTTTTTAAATCGGTCATTTACGGAATGACAGTTGTTTTACATCAAAGGTTTGACGCAGAAGAAGTTCTCCGTTCGATCAAAGACAATCAAGTCACGATTGCATCGGTCGTTCAGACGATGCTGTCAAGGCTTGCGGCAAAAGTCGACAGCTGCCCCGAATCATTAAGGTGCCTGTTACTGGGCGGAGGGCCGGCCCCGCTTTCTCTCCTTGAGGAATGCAAAAGAAAGAGGCTGCCTGTCGTACAGTCATACGGGATGACTGAAACGTGCTCACAGATTGCCACCCTCGCCCCAGAATACTCGATTGAAAAGCTCGGTTCAGCCGGCAAGCCGCTGTTTGCATCAAGCATCAAAATCGAAAAGGATGGCACGGAATGCCAACCCGGAGAACATGGAGAAATAACCGTAAAAGGGCCGACCGTTATGAAGGGCTACTTAAAAAATGAGGCGGCAGACAAAGCTTCATTCAATGACGGCTGGTTTAAAACCGGTGATATCGGGTATCTTGACGATGACGGATTTTTATACGTGCTGGACAGGCGTTCAGACTTAATCATATCAGGGGGAGAAAACATCTATCCGGCTGAAGTCGAGGCCGTTCTTCTGTCACACCCCAAAGTTGCGGAAGCGGGGGTGAAAGGGGTCGATGACAAAACGTGGGGAAAGGTTCCTCACGCCTATCTTGTCGCCGACAGCCCTGTTGATGAAGAGGAGCTGAGCGAATTTTGCAAAGAACGGCTTGCTTCATATAAAGTGCCTAAAGCCTTTCATTTTGTCGGCAAGCTGCCGAGAAATGCTTCGAATAAACTGATGAGACATCAATTGTAGAAGGAGAGCGCCATGATTCAAATCAAACAGCTGACATTGTACCATCTCAGCATGCGGCTGAAAAAGCCTTTTAAATCAAGCTTGGAAACCTTTCAGGATCGCAAGTTTATCATCATTGAAGCTGCTGACCAGGAAGGGGTGACAGGCTGGGGGGAAGTATCCGCTTTTTCATCTCCGTGGTACACAGAAGAAACAACGGAGACATGTTACCACATGCTAAAAGATTTTTTGATTCCGGCTGTGCTGCGCGAATCATTCACACACCCTTCAGAAGTGCCTGAGACGCTTCGCGGATTCAAAGGCAACAGAATGGCAAAGGCCGGCCTTGAAGCCGCCTTTTGGGACATTTACGCCAGGAAAAAAGGGATCTCTTTAAGAGAGGCGCTGGGCGGAGTAAAAACAGAAGTTCCTGCCGGTGTCGTCGTCGGTCTTGCCCCATTGGATGATATGCTTCAGGAAATTGAACAATATGTAAAAGAAGGTTATCAAAGAATAAAAATCAAAATTCAGCCGGGGCAGGATATAGAGCTTTTAAAGGAAATACGCCGGCATTTTCCGAAGGTGCCGCTGATGGCGGATGCCAACTCTTCTTATGAATTAAAAGACATCAGCCGGATTAAAGAGCTTGACGCATTTAAATTAATGATGATCGAACAGCCTCTGGCGGATGATGATATCGTTGACCACCGTCATCTGCAAAAACATATCAAAACATCAATTTGCCTTGACGAAAGCATCCGTTCTGCCGACGATGCGCGAAAGGCAATCGAGCTCGGCAGCTGCAAAATTATCAATATTAAGCCGTCCCGAGTCGGCGGTTTGACAGAAGCTCTGAAAATCCACGACATCTGCAAAGAACATCAAATGCCTGTCTGGTGCGGCGGCATGTTTGAAACCGGTATTTCAAGAGCACACAATCTTGCGCTGAGTTCTCTTCCGCAGTTTTTGATTCCCGGGGATCTTTCTTCATCCTCAAGGTATTGGGAAGAGGATATCGTAAAACCGGAAATCCGCATCGAAGGCGGCTATATTCAGGTTCCAAGCCGACCGGGAATGGGCTTTGAAGTGGATACGCATGTTTTAAGAAAGAATTCATCTAAAATAGACGTTTTCAAACAGTAAAGGCTGTTTTCAACGCTGATTTCCAGATTTTCAAGCTTTGTTAAATGGAAGGCCTCTCATGTATATTAAAGCTGTACATTATTCCCTTCTCGTTTGGACCGGCTTTCAAGCCGGTTTTTTTAAAAATATGAAAAGAGCCGCCTTAATAGCAGCCCTTTCCTTTAATCGCCCAAAAGCAAATCTTCGTGTACGATCTACGATCTGTCCGATCAGCCGGTCCGCTTGATCAGGCAGCCCGTCCAGACAGCCGTATTCATAATCCCATAAGTTCATGAAGGAGCAGGCGGCTTTTTGAAATGCGGTTTCGTCCGCCCCGTGGATTTCCTGATAAAAAGCCTGTAGCAGCGACTCTTTATTCATGACTGTCCCTCCTTCATTCATCCGCTTTAATGATGTTCAGGTTTAAATGTTTTACAATCCGTTTCTTCACTATTAGAAGCTTTTTCACCTTCAGCATGACTGACGACATAAATGGCGTCGGCTGTGCACTTGTTTCCCTGTCCCCAATAAGTGCAGTTGCTGACTTCACACAGTATTTTTTGTTCCATATCATTTTGGCCCCCTTTAAAAGTTGTACACATTTAGCTTAACCTTATTCATGCTGTTTGATGTACCGCTTGTCCTTCATGAACAATTTCCAGAAATAATAAAAGCCGGGGAATAAAATAATAAAACCGACAATGTAGGAGATGAACAGCGCCCTGAATGTCTCTGGTGCGGTGAAGCCTGATTGAATCGTGACATCAGGATAGACCATGTAAGGAAGGTGCGCCCTCCCGTACACATAGCTCGCCGTAAAATACTGCAGCGTAATGGCGATGACAGCCAGGCGAGGCTTTCCCTGCCGGTCGCTGTTATGTCTGTTTGGCAGAAACAGAGCCGCAAATGCGACGAGAAACAGCAAAAACGATAAAATCAGCCACGGAAGCCCGTCCATCATTTTCGTATAAAGCCAGCGGGCTTCCGTCCTCATGGTCATCATGATGCTGAATGACATAAGCAAAGCGAGCGGGCCGGTGATTAAAGCGTTTCGGCGGTAGACCTGATACGCGTCTTTTTCTCCGGCTACATTTGAAAAATCAGCCAGCAGCAATGAAGACAGAAACAGCGTGCTGAAAATGGCAAAGCCCATAAAAGAATAGGCATGAGGGCTTAAAAACAAATTAACAAAATCCAATTGGTGGCTTCCGTCTACCTGATATACGAAGTTGCCGTGTGTCACGGGCAAGACGAGGATTAAAACAGCCGGAATGATAAAGCCACTGATCCCTGAAACGTAAGTCAAAGCCCTTTCATAATCTTTTGCAGCGTGCGAAAAGACCAAAAATCCGCTTCGAATCGCCAAAAGCAATAAAATAATGCTGCCGGGAAGCAAAAGCACTGTTCCCAGCACAAAAGTGCCGCCCGGGAAAAAGCTGAAAAGGGCCACGACGATTCCGACGATGAAAACATTGGTCACTTCCCAAGTCGGAGAAAGGTAGCGGTTTGCAATATTGGTTGCTTTCAGCTGTTTTTTGTTCATATAGATCATCGACCAAAATCCCGCTCCAAAATCCATTGACGCCATCACGGCGTAGATAAATATAAATCCCCAGACGATCGAAATAGCCAGCAGGGCATCTGTTGTTCCATCCAGTTGCATCATATGACTTCCCTTCTGTTTTTTTGTACATTCAGCTGCTTTTTAAATCTTCTTCGACAGGGTGGCGTTTAAAGTAATATTGCAATACGAACACCACCGCTGCTCCTAAAATGATGTAGACGATAAAGAACAAAAGAAACAATATACCGATCGAGCCGGAGGATGTCACTACTTCAGACGTTTTCTGCATATGGTAAATGACCCAAGGCTGCCTTCCGGTGCAAGCGAACACCCAGCCCAATTCGATTGCGAGCAAAGCGAGCGGGCCGCCGGTTATAAACACGGCCAGCATCCAGCGGGGAAAGCGGTCTTTTTTCATGACTTTTCTCCAAATAAAACCGACAGCAGCATAAACAATCAAAAGGCTGCCGATAAAAACCATGCCGTTAAACAAAGTATGAATGAACAGAGGAGGCCACTCATCCCTTGGAAAGTCATTCAGTCCTTTTACGACGGTGTCAAAGCGGTTGTCGGCCAAAAAGCTTAAAGCCCAAGGAATCTCAATCGCCCATTTAACCGATTGCGTCTTTTCATCAGTAAATCCGCCGATCGCAAGTGGGGCGTGGGACTGAGTTTCAAACAGCCCTTCTGCGCCCGCCAGTTTTTCAGGCTGGTAGCGATGAAGAAGCTGTGCGGATTCGTGTCCGCTCAGAGCCGTGACAAGAGAAAACGCTCCTCCGACAATCAGCCCGAGCAGCAGCGCTTTTCTATGAAGGGCGTAGACTTTTTCATCACCGCGGTTTCGAAGCATTTTGTAGGCGGCTATCGTCGCAATAATAAACGCGCCCGTCATAAAAGCGGAGACGACAACGTGTCCTGCTGTGGCCACAAAGCTTTTGTTGAAGAACGCCGTCCACGGCTGAACATCTGTAATTTCGCCGTTCACGATTTTGAAGCCTTCAGGCGTTCCCTGGAAAGCGTGCACATTTGTAATTAAGATGGCTGATGCGGCTGCTCCGATAACGATAAAAATGACAGCTGTAATTCTCATAAGGGGAGTCAGCCGATCGGCTGCGTAAACATAAATGGACATAAATAAAGCCTCAATAAAAAAAGCGTAGATTTCAATTTGAAATGGGAGGGACATGACTTTTCCGATCACTTCCATGAATCCCGGCCAAAGCAAGGCGAGCTGAGTTCCGGCAATGGTTCCGGTCGGTATGGCGACCCCGAGCAACACGGCCTGTGCCTTCGTCCATCTTTTGGCCATAATGGCGTAGTGGGGATCTTTCGTTCTTTGATAGATCAGCTCGGCCAGCAAAATCATTAAAGGAATTCCGACACCGAGCGAGGCGAAAATAATATGGAACCCCATCGTTGTTCCGAAAAGGCTTCTTGCAAAAATCAAGTCATTCATCCGGAAAACCACCTTTCATTTACACCATTTTGCTTTTTATTGTTTACCGCCTTTTTTAGATTATTCTTCCTGTGAGCGGTTAAAATGGATAAGGTGTTCAGAACATGGCAAATGAACATTCATTTTTGACACAAGCATATGAAAGGTATATAATAAAACGTAATAATTACGTTTTGTTAGGAGGAATGGCACATGAAACCAAATATTCACCCGAAAACTTATCAAGTGATCTTTCAGGATGTAAACAGCGGGTACCGTTTTTTAAGCCGCTCAACTAAAACTTCCGATGAAACGGCCGAGTGGGAAGACGGCAAGACATATCCCGTTATAAAAGTTGAGGTAAGCTCAGACACCCATCCGTTTTATACCGGAAGACAGAAATTCAATGAAAGAGGCGGAAGAGTCGAACAGTTCAAGAAAAGATTTAATATGGATTAAATGAAAAAGACCGGATGTTTCCGGCCTTTTCAGATTGTTGACAAAATCCCAAAACGGCTCTTAGTTTTGGGATTTTGTCATCCTTTCAGCGTGATTGAAAACCCTTGCAGTCTAGGAAGGCCGAGCATTGGAGCGGAGCGAATGTTGGAATTCGTGAGCACCGACGCGCAGGCCTGACAACGAATGCGAGGGTTTGGCGACACGCTGAAAAAGACCGGATGTTTCCGGTCTTTTTTTCGTCTATATAAAAAACAAGCGCATGAGGTCTCTCATGCGCTTGATCTTTGTTATTTGTTTGATAAAGCTTTTTTCAAGACGTCCAGGTTTTCTTTCATGATGGTGGTATAATCTTTGCCGCTTTCAATGTCTTCTTTTGTTACAGATTCAAGGTTTTTCATCGTCAGGCTTTCGGCTCCGATTTCTTTTTTGATGATCTCGGAGATTTTGCTGCTGACATTGTTTTCAAAAATGACATATTTAATTTTATGTTCTTTCGCTGTTTTAACAATGTTTTCAAGCTGCTTTTGTGAAGGTTCTTCAGTAGGCGAAAGGCCGAGAACGCTTATTTGTTTAATGCCGTAGCGTTTTTCCCAGTAGCCGTAGGCGGCATGTGAGACGAGAATTTCTTTTTTATCAGCTTTGTCGACGGTCTGTTTAAAGTCTTTGTCAAGCTGCTCCAAATCTTTTTTTAGAGATTCATAGTTTTTCGTAAACGTTTTTTCGTGTTCCGGTTCTAATTTTACGAGTTCGTCTTTAATGTTTTCGGCCATTTTTGCAGAAAGGACAGGATCGAGCCATACGTGCGGGTCATGATCTCCGTGGTCGTGATGATCGTGGCCTTCGGCTTCTCCGTGTTCATGTTCTTCTTCATGAGCATGCTCATCGTGTTCGCCTTCCTCTTCACGTGACAGAAGGTCAATGCCCTCTCCGGCTTTGACGATTTTGACGTCGCTGTTTTTTAATGTGTTTACAGCTTTGTCTGCGAATCCTTCCACACCGACTCCAGAGTAAATAAAGGCATCCGAGTCGGAAATCTCCGCCATCGTTTTTGAGCTTGGCTCGTAAGTGTGCGCCTCAACGTTTGGCGGGTAAACACTTTTGACGTTCACATATTCTCCGCCGATCTTTTTGGTGAAGTCTTCAAGCGGATAAATGGTTGTATAGATATCCAGCGTGTCTTTATTTTCTTTTTGTTCACTGGAAGTGCCGTTGCTTGAACAACCGGCTGCTAATCCGGCAGCAAGAATGAATGCAGATGCTAATCCGAATGTTTTTTTCATGGTATTTCTCCTCTCAATGTAAAACTGTAATGGTTCCGATTTAATGGTCCTGTATCATTGTATCGTAATAATTACGATTTGAAAAGAGGAAATGATAGTTAAATATACTCAGGCAGTGAATCATGGAAGGTCGACCAGTCTGAATTCATTTCTTTATCTGTAAGAAGGGTTTGATCCAGGGAGCGGATCACGTCTTCCTGATTCATGTCAATGCCGATAAAAACGATTTCCGTTTTCCGGTCTCCGTATGTTTCATCCCAGTCCGTTTTTAAATGGGGATCCTCTTCAAACGCGAGCTTTTGTTCTTCCTCGGGAGACGCTGCAATCCAGGGGCCTGCGCTTTGGATCATCAGAGAAGAGCCTGCCTGGGACAGAAGGCCTGCTGTGTCATTTCGAGAAGCAAGCCAGAAGAAGCCTTTTGCTCTGATAATATGAGGCGGCCAGTTTTCAAGCCAGCGCTTCAGTCTTTCAGGATGGAAAGGCCTTTGTTTTTGATAGACGAAGGAAGAAATTCCGAATTCCTCTGTTTCAGGTGTGTGCTCTTCATTCAGTTCTTTGATCCACCCCGCTGACTGACTTGCTTTTTCAAAATCGAACGATTTCGTATTCATGATAGCCGAGAGCGGCACTTTTGCGAATGTCGAGGAAATGATTCTGCAGTCCGGATTCAGTTTTCTCAGGGACCAGAAAAGCTTTTCCTGCTCTTCTTTATTGAGTAAATCAGTTTTATTCAAAATGAGGACATCGGCAAATTCGATTTGCTCAATTAAAAGATCGGCCACTTCACGGCTGTCTGTTTCATCTGCCGCCTGTTTCCGTTCCAAAAGGCTCTCGCCCGAAGCGAAGTCCTCAAAAAAACGGCTCCCGTCGACGACGGTGACCATTGTATCAAGTCTGCAATATTTGCCTAAATCAATATCCAGATCCTCATCTTTGTAAGTAAAGGTTTGGGCAACGGGAATCGGCTCGCTGATACCGGAAGATTCGATGAGAATATAATCGATTCCGCCGTTCTCCGCCAGCTTTTGGACTTCGATGAGCAAATCGTCTCTCAGCGTACAGCAAATGCAGCCGTTCTGCATTTCGACAAGCTTTTCATCCGTGCGGATAAGATCCCCTTTTTTCACCAGGGAGCCGTCGATATTTATTTCACTCATGTCATTGACGATCACGGCGATTTTCATGCCGTGCGCTTCATGCAGGACATGCTGCAGCAGCGTCGTTTTCCCGGACCCGAGATAGCCGCTTAAAACAGTGACAGGAATCAGGTTTTGCGTCATGTTTTTCACTTCCTTTAAAACGTAATTATTTCGATTTATACAAAGGAAATCTTACTTGACTTATGAAAAAAATACAAGAAATATGTTATATTTAGATATAAAAAGCGTTTAGAAAGGAAATGAGCCATGAAACTTTTGGAAAGCATTCTACAGTTCAATCACCAGTTTGTTGAGCGGCAGGACTATCAAAAATACCAAACAAGCAAGTTTCCCGATAAGAGAATGGTGATTCTGTCTTGCATGGACACAAGGCTTGTCGAGCTGCTTCCTCATGCCATGAATATGCGGAACGGGGACGTGAAGATCGTTAAGAGCGCGGGTGCACTCGTGGCTCATCCTTTCGGGAGTATTATGCGGAGCATTCTCGTTGCGGTATACGAACTGAACGCTGATGAAGTATGCGTGATCGGCCACCATGACTGCGGAATGAGCAAGCTGAGCTGCGACAGCTTTTTGGATAAAGTCGTTAAGCGAGGCATTCCGAAAGAACGGATTGAGACACTTGAGTACTCCGGCGTCGATTTTGAACAATGGCTGAAAAGCTTTGATTCTGTAGAGGACAGCGTCAGGGACAGTGTAAGCGTGATTCGAAACCATCCGTTGATGCCGGAGGAAGTACCTGTTCACGGACTTGTCATCGATCCGGAAACAGGCAGACTGGATCTTATTGTCAACGGATATCCGGAAGAGCGCTAATCCTTTTGCTTTTTTTCCGGAACGGGATCTATCCCGCCGGGATGGAACGGATGGCATTTCAGAATCCGCTTAATGGTGAGCCATCCGCCTTTAAATGCACCGTGCTTTTCGATCGCTTCACGGCCGTAATTGGAGCATGTCGGATAAAAACGGCAGGTCGGCGGAAGAGCCGGTGATATCCATTTTTGATAAAAGCGGATGAGCAGCAGGAATAAGGTTTTCATGTTTTTCGCACCTTTTTTATTTTGACCTTATTATAATATAAGCAAAAAACTGATAAAAAGGAAAAGCATTGACCTAAAAACTTATCGGTAAAGTATGATATAATACAAAAAGACCGATTAGAGGGGAGAGAGGAACCATGCCTTCAGTTGAAAGTTTTGAACTTGACCATAATGCAGTAAAAGCGCCTTACGTCAGACACTGCGGCGTCCATAAAGTGGGATCGGACGGCGTCGTCAACAAGTTTGACATCCGTTTTTGCCAGCCGAATAAACAGGCGATGAAACCTGATACGATTCATACTTTGGAGCATCTCCTTGCATTTACGATCCGCACGTATGCGGAAAAATATGACCACTTTGATATTATCGACATTTCGCCGATGGGCTGCCAAACAGGTTATTACCTGGTGGTGAGCGGTGAACCGAAAGTGGAAGAAATCGTTGATTTGCTTGAGGATACGTTCAAAGAAGCCGTTGAAGTGACTGAAATTCCGGCGGCTAACGAAAAACAGTGCGGCCAGGCAAAGCTTCACGATCTAGAGGGCGCAAAGCGCATGATGCGTTTTTGGCTTTCGCAAAATAAAGAAGATCTGCTCAAAGTGTTTGGATAAAACGTTTGAAATAAACCGGCTCAGAAGAGAGCCGGTTTTCATTTTTTGTTCACAAAGAAAATAATGCCATATATCCCTGAACTTTGCTACACTTTATATTGTAATACATATCATAGAAGAAGGGTGATAGGATGCGTTTGGGAAAATGGTTTATTCTCTTATGTTTAGCAGTCGGTCTTTCCGCCTGCAGCCAGGGGGACAAGCAGGCGGCATCAGATGAGGAGCCCAAAGTGCTGACGGCCAAACTGGCGGCTCCTGAAGCGGCGGCCAAAAATGAAAAGGCTGTCATAAAAGCGACCGTGCGCTATGGGGACGAGCCTGTTGCAGATGCCGATGAGGTGGAGTTTGAATGCTGGAAGGCCGGGAGTAAGGAAGATAGCGAGCTAATCAAAGCGAAGAATGAAGGAAAAGGCGTATACAGCATTGAAAAAGCGTTTCCTGAAGATGGCCATTACAAAGTCCAAGTCCATGTCACGGCGAAAAAACAGCATACAATGCCGGTTGCAGACATTAAGGTAGGGAAGGCAACGGATGTGACTGATGAAGATGAAAAAGAAGAAGCCCACCATCACTGATGAGGCTGTTCTTCTTCCCGCGACGGAAGGGGATCGACTTCATGCTTGTAGTCATAAGCTTTTGATGTTGTAACAAGCGATACGGCCAGAACGGCGCCGGTAATCAGAATTCCTACAATAATCCAAAAGAGGATCATCACTTACCTCCGAATAGCTTTTTCCATTAGTTTACCATATCAGGCAAAGAAAATCATGATAAAGAGTAAAAGAAATGTTTCCTGCACAAGCTAAACGGGTAAATCAAAAGTAAACGAAAAGGAGGACGACCTTATGTCTGAAAAATTGAAAGCAACCGTCAACAAACAAGTCGCGAACTGGACCGTTCTATATGTGAAGCTACATAATTATCATTGGTATGTGAAAGGGAAAGATTTCTTTACGCTGCATGAAAAATTTGAGGAACTTTACACAGAAGCGGCAGAGCATATCGATGATTTGGCTGAACGCCTTTTGGCTATACAGGGCTCCCCGGTCGGAACGATGAAGGAATGCCTTGAAATGTCCGCGATTAAAGAAGCGGACGGAAGCGAGTCTGCTGAACAAATGGTGCAAAATATTTATAATGACTTTTTAACGGTGGCTGAGGAGCTGAAAAGCGGAATGGAGCTTGCCGATGAAGTCAATGATGAAACGACGGGAGACATGCTGCTCGCGATTCATCAATCGATCGAAAAACACAACTGGATGCTGAAAGCCTACTTAGGGTAAGAAAAGCTCGGGCAATGCCTGAGCTTTTTTTTATTTTCGTTCTTTTTAAAGCCTTTTTTAGAAATTGTCAAACAATTCATCCAAGCCTTTCAAAGTCTTTTTTCATAGGATAAGCTATGAAAAGTCTTTTTTGAAAGGATGTTGAAGCATATGTTTAAGGACTTAAGCATCTTTTCGCTCTTTACAATCGGTTTATCGGCCATCGGATTTTTGTTTGGCCGAATCGAATATTTATTTATGATCTTAATAACGCTCATGGGAATTGAATTTGTCAGCAAAAGCTTGAACGAATGTGTGGAAGATCGATTTACAATGAAGAGGCTGTTTACAAGGCTGGCGAAAAAATTGGTGACGCTCTTTCTTATATCCGTTGCCCACCTTTTTGATCAGATGCTGCAAACAGGCAGTTCGATCCGCGATTTTTCTATCATGTTTTATATTTTATATGAAGCGTTTCAAATCATAAGCACGGCTCATTCGTTAGGAATCCCCGTGCCGCAGATGTTATTGGATATTTTAAATACCATAAAGGAAAAACTCCGGGGAAAGCCGTAACATTTTAAAACAACTGGTCATACTAACACGAAAAAGGATGATTGGCTTTGGAAAAAAGGACATACTATGTTTCGGTGCAAGATGGAATGATTTCACAGAGCTCAGACGCTTCCCCGTGGGAATTTCAAATTTCAGCGACAGATGATGACATCATTATATTAAGGGAGTATTTTGATCAGCTGTATTCAGAAGACTGGATTAACTTTTTCAGAGCTCACGTGCCGGCAGTCGAATACCATTATGACAGTGCAAATGACAAAATGGACGAACTGCGCAAAGACATTTACTCGATGCTTTACCGTCTGGGCAATGAAGAAACCAAGTTGTTTATCAGTGAAAACGGACTTGCCGAACTCAATTCAGCAGATTAAACGAAGCACCATCAAGCACGGAGTTACCCAGCCTTGCCGCCTTCTCACTCAGAAATGGACACTGAAGTTCTGAGGGAACAATAAAATTACTGAGCTGAACTGGACAAAAACTCTACCGAAAGAACCAATATATGATATGATGAGTGGAAGAAGCAAGGAAACGGATAAGAGGGATTAGGATGTACGAATTTAAAGATTTTTACCGTAATACGGTTCAGCTTTCTTTTGAAAAGGAACCTTTTTCAAAAGAACCAAAGCATGTGTGGGTGATCTGCCGTTACGAAGATCAATGGCTGTTGACAAATCATAAAGACAGGGGCCGTGAATTCCCAGGCGGCAAAGTCGAACCAAGCGAAAATGCTGAGGAAGCGGCTTTGCGGGAAGTGAAGGAAGAAACAGGCGCTGTCGTAAGAAAGCTGACCTATCTCGGACAATATAAAGTTCTTGGCAGAGAGAAAGTGATCGTCAAAAATATTTATTTTGCCGATATCGAAAAGATCGAAAAACAGCAGACATACTATGAGACAAATGGCCCTGTTTTGCTGAAGAGCCTCCCGAAAGATATCGCTAAAAACAGAAATTACAGTTTTATAATGAAAGATTCCGTCCTGACGATCAGTCTTGAAAAGCTGAAAAAGGCCGGCATCATCAAATAAAAAGCCCTGCATTTGCAGGGTTTTTTCATGTTATACTCTGCCTTTCATCCACTTTCTTTCCAATAGCTCGACACCCTGATACATCATCGTTGCGAAGACGGCGATGATCAGGAGGCTCAGCATGACGAGGTTGAAATTAAAGACTTGAAAGCCGTAGATGATCATATAGCCGAGGCCTTGAGCCGACACTAAAAATTCTCCTACGATGACACCGACCCAGCTCAAGCCGACGTTGACCTTCAGTGTAGATATGATTGTCGGAATGGAAGCGGGCAGAATGACTTCTTTGAAAATCTCGCGTTTCGTTGCACCGAACGTCTTCATGACTTTTAAATAGTTTTCATCGATTTCTTGAAAGGACGTGTAGACGACGATTGTCGTAATGATAACGCTGATGATGGCGCCCATTGCAATAATACTCGTCAAGCTGGGGCCGATCGCCACGATGAGAATAGGGCCAAGCGCCACTTTCGGCATCGCATTTAAGACGACAAGATACGGATCCAATATTTTGGAGAGCCTCGGGAACCACCATAGAAGGGCGGCCAGAAAAGTTCCAAGCAATGTTCCGGCCAGAAAGCCGAGGATGGTTTCAAATACGGTGACACCGATATGCCCCGGCAATGATCCGTCTCCCATCTTTTCGAGGAAAAGCGACCAGACGGCTGAAGGAGAGCTGAAGATCAGCGGATCGATCCACGCCAGACGGCTTGCGGTTTCCCACAGTGAAAAGAAAACGATGAAAATCGCGATTTGATAAAAGCGGACCCGCCTTTTTTCGGCCTGCTGCTCCTTTAAAAAATCCTCATGAAGGAAGTCAATTTTTGATTTCAGATGTTTGTTATTCAAGGTCATTGAGCTCCTTCCATATGTTCTGAAAGAGGGGCTGAAATTCCGGTTCCTGCCTCGCTTCAAACGGTGTCAGCTTCCTGATCGGTTCAGGAACGGCAAATGTTTTATGGATGGTGCCCGGCTGCTTTGAAAATAGCAATATCCGATCGCTCATCGCGATCGCTTCACCGATATCATGGGTCACGAGCACCGCTGTTTTTTGATACGTCTTTAACGTGTTGAACACCAAATCTTCGAGGTTCAGTTTTGTCTGATAGTCAAGGGCTGAAAAAGGTTCATCAAGCAGGAGGATATCGGGATCGACAGCGAGTGTGCGGGCAAGCGCCGCCCTTTGTCTCATACCGCCTGAGAGCTCTTTTGGATACTTTTTTTCAACCTCGTAAAGCCCGAATTTTTTCAGCAGGCCGAGAGCGGTTTCCTTTGTTTCCGGTCCGAATTTTTTGGAAATATGCAAACCGATTAAGACGTTTTCTTCAATGGTTTTCCAGGGAAATAAATAATCCTGCTGGAGCATATAACCGATGTGGCGATCCTCTTCGTCAGGCGTGCATCCTTCCACCAGGACGCTTCCTTCCGTGGGGGAAACGATGCCGGCGATGATCGATAAAAGTGTTGTTTTGCCGCATCCGCTTGGGCCGAGAAACGAAACAAATTCGCCTTTTTCGACTTCAATGCTGACGTTTTCCAGCGCTGCTGTTTTTTCCTTTAATGAAAAGTAAGTATGTGTGACATCCTGAACTTGCAAAAAAGACACTGCGGCCACCTCCTAGTGATTTTTTGTGACCTTTTCGGCGATCTTTGTATTGACCAGCTCTTGATGCGGGGTGCGCTTCGGCAGCTCGCCTGCCTCATCCATGATGGTTTGAAGCTGGTTCCATTCTTTTTCATCCAAAACAGGCTCAAGGGCAAAAGACCGTTGTTGTTTATACCGTTCGATTGAAGATTCAATGATTGAAAGCTCGGTATCTTTAAAATAATCTTGAATGCTTTCGGCAGCTTCTTTTGCAGAGTGCGTCTCCACCCACTGCTGCGCTTTATAAACCGCGCGGGTGAACTTTTCGACCGCTTCTTCGTTTTTCGTTAAGTAGCTTTGTTTAGCCATGAATGTCGTATATGGAATTCGGCCCGATTCTTTTCCGAAGGAGGCGACAATGCGGCCGATGCCTTCTCTTTCAAAAATGGAGGCCTGGGGTTCAAATAATTGAACATAATCGCCTGTACCAGATGCAAAGCTGTTTGCGATATTCGCGAAATCAATCGTTTGGATCAGGTCCACATCCTTTTGGGGATTGATGCCTTTCTGTTTCAGGACAAATTCGCCCGCCATCTGCGGCATTCCGCCTTTGCGCTGGCCAAGGAACGTTTTGTTTTTCAAATCATTCCAGCTGAAATGCCCCGAATCGTTCCTGGCGACGAGGAATGTTCCGTCCGTCTGGGTGAGCTGTGCAAAATTAATCACCGGATCGCTTGCGCCCTGGGCATTCACGTATATTGACGTTTCCGAGCCGACAAGCGCAATATCGGCGCCGTTTGACAGAAGGGCAGTCATCGTTTTATCTCCGCCCCAGGTCGTTTTCAGCTCAACATCAAGGCCTTCTTCTTTAAACAAACCTTCAGACAAGGCGATATATAAAGGCGTGTAGAAAACGGAACGGGTCACTTCCGCCAGACGGATCTTTTCGAGCTTTTGACCGCCGCATGAAGCAAGGATAAACAGCATCATAATGAAGGATAATATGGTAAAAAAGAAACGCTTCAAACCGATTTCCCTCCTTTGATTTCGGTTATTTTCGGCATAAAATAGTTTATGTTATATACTAAACAGGTGTGAGAGGCAGCTGCGGATTAAAAAAGAGGTGACGTGACGAATGTGGTTAGAAAAAAGAAGGTTTCCATCGCCGAACAAAAAGGTGCGTCTGTTTTCCGTCACATACCTTTCGCAAGGACTCAAGGTTAAGGGGCTCTTGGCGGAACCGGCCGCTCCCGGACATTATGACGGATTTTTGTATTTGCGCGGCGGAATTAAAAACGTCGGGATGGTCAGACCGGGCCGAATCGTCCAGTTCGCTTCACAGGGCTTTGTCGTTCTTGCTCCGTTTTACAGAGGCAATCAAGGAGGAGAAGGCGATGAAGACTTTGCGGGTGATGACCGGGAAGATGCTTTTGCCGCTTTTCGTCTTCTTCAGAAGCACGAACTGGTAAAAGACGGACGCGTACACATTTTTGGCTTTTCCCGCGGCGGGATCATGGGTATCTTAACGGCAATCGAAATGAAAGAAGCGGCCGCTTCGTTTGTGTCTTGGGGCGGTGTCAGCGATATGGTCATGACCTATCGCGAACGCAAAGATTTGCGGCGGATGATGAAGCGGGTCATCGGCGGGACGCCTGAAAAGGTTCCTGAAGCGTACGAATGGAGGACGCCTTTTGATGAGCTGGAGAAGATTGAAGCGCCCGTGCTTTTGATCCACGGAGCAAACGATGAAAATGTCTCCATCGAGCATGCGCGGCGTCTAGAGCGCGAACTCCTGCAAAGAAACAAGTCTGTGGATACGTGGTATTTCAGTCGATATACCCACTATTTTCCTCCGCGGGAAAACAGGCGGATTGTAAGAGAATTGTCTCAATGGATGAAAAGCCGGCCTTGGACAAGTTATGGTAAACTAAAGGAAAAGAGAAAAGGAGGGGGACTTTAGGTGGGAATGCCAGTTGAATTTAACACGATGATTGTGACTAAAGGAAAAGAAACACGGGTTGAGGAAAATGTGTTTACACTTGAGAAAGAAGGTTATCGGGTTTACCCTCTTCATGTGCCGCTTGAAGTCAGAAAGACTAAGCGGGGCGACATTACCGGCACCGCGCAGGCGGAGCGTCTTGAATGGTCAGACGGACGGACTCATTTAACATACAGGCTCGTATCATTAAATTCGACGAATTAAAAAAAAGCCAAGGCGCGGATAGCGTCCTTGGCTTTTCTGTATTATGCAGGCACATCTTCCTCTTTTCCGATACCTTTTTTGGAAGTCAGCCTGTGAATCAGCATGGTGAGAGCGCCGTCTCCTGTCACGTTCGTTGCTGTACCCAAGCTGTCTTGAGCAAGGTAAAGTGCGATCATCAATGATACGCTGGTTTCATTAAAGCCGAGCATCGACTGCAGCATTCCGGCCGCGGCCATGACGGCACCCCCCGGGGCACCGGGGGCTGCGACCATTGTGACGCCAAGCATTAAAATGAACGGCATCATGATCGAAAAAGTCGGCGTTTGACCGTTTAGAATCATCACGCCCATTGCACAGCTCGTCAGTGTAATCGTGCTACCTGACAAATGAATATTGGCCAGGAGCGGAACGGCGAAGTCAGCCACTTTTTGGCTTGCTCCCGTTTTTCTGACTTGTCTCAACGTGACGGGAATCGTTGCCGCTGACGATTGTGTGCCGAGCGCGGTGAAGTATGCCGGCGCCACGATTTTCAACAGCGACAGCGGATTTCTGCCGTTTGCGGCGCCCGCAACGGAGTACTGAATCAAAAGTATGACGAGGTGAAGGACGATAATCATCACGAAAACTTTTGCAAATACGGATAAAATCGTCTGCACCTGACCGCCGAACGTCATATTGGTGAAAATACCGAAAATATGAACAGGCAGTAGCGGAATAATAATATATGATATCAGCTTTTCAACGATCGTTTGAAATTCATCGAACGCGTTTTTTAATGTTTTTCCGGGCAGATAAGCGATTCCGATTCCCATGATGAAAGCAAAAATCAGTGCGCTCATCACGCTCATAAACGGCGTCATTTCAATTGTGAAAAATCCTGCTTGCAAAACTTCTTCCGGATTTTTAAATTCCTGCAGCTGATGGCCGGTAATGATCGCGGGGAGAAGATTTGATCCGACAAGGTACGCCAGGAGGCCGGCAAAAATGGTTGACGTGTAGGCGATACCTGCTGTAATGCCAAGGATTTTTCCGGCGCCGCGGCCGATTTGTCCGATGCCGGGAATAATAAAAGCGATAATAATAAAAGGAATGACGAATTTAATGAAGTTTCCAAAAATATCATTGAAAGTAGCGGCTGTTTTGACAAACCAAAGCGGAGCAAAGCTTCCGACGATAACACCAAGAACAATTGCCGTAATAATTCTCGGCAGTAATCCAAATTTCATAGATGTGTCCTCCTGATATATACAAATGTTCTTATCATATTATCATATGAAAGATTTCTTTTGTAAAAAATAAAAAAAGTCTGTATTTTCAAATAATAACAGCCGAGAATTGGAAGCGTTTCATCACAGGCGGTGCTTGATTGTCATCTTGATCATTGTCCAGAAAATGGCATCGGTCGCTGACGGGCGAAGGGGATTTTTAATAAACTGCAGCAGCGCAGAATACCTGCGCTGCTGCAAGCGGGCTGAGTTAAACAAGCGGTCCTCCGGCTTTTTCGATGTTTTCGGTATTAGAGAATTTTTTGAAATTCTTTTTGAATGCATTCGCCAAGTGGATCGCTTTTTCCTCGTATTCGTTTTCATTTGTCCAAGTTTTAGCCGGGTCAAGCACTTGGTCAGGCACACCCGGAACATGGACCGGTGAATGAAGTCCGAAAATGCGGTCAGTCTTCATTTCGGCGTTATCCAGTTCTCCTTCTATCGCAGCCTGAACCATCGCTCTCGTATAAGCGAGGCTCATTCTTTCCCCTGTTCCGTATCCGCCGCCGGTCCAGCCTGTATTGACGAGAAAGACGCTGACGCCGTGCTCATCGATTTTTCTTCCGAGCATTTCAGCGTACACATGTGCAGGGAGCGGAAGGAACGGGGAACCGAAGCAGGTCGAGAATGTGGCTTCAGGAGCGGTGATCCCGCGTTCGGTGCCGGCGAGCTTGCTTGTATATCCGCTCAGGAAATGATACATGGCTTGTTCTTTCGTTAACTTGCTGATCGGAGGAAGCACGCCGAAAGCATCTGCCGTCAGAAATACAATGGTCTGCGGGTGTGCTGCGATGCTCGGCTTGACGATGTTGTCAATCGCGTCAATCGGGTAAGCCGCTCTCGTGTTTTCCGTATAGAATGCGTCGGAATAGTCCGGCTCCCCGGTTTTACCGTCAACCACGACATTTTCAAGAACGGAACCGAAGCGGATCGCATTGTAAATCTGCGGTTCTTTTTCTTTGCTTAAGTTAATGCACTTGGCGTAGCAGCCTCCTTCAATGTTGAAAACGCCTGTGCTGGACCAGCCGTGTTCGTCGTCACCGATCAGCTTCCGCTTCGGATCGGCGGAAAGCGTCGTTTTGCCTGTGCCTGACAATCCGAAGAAGAGAGCAGTTCCGCCTTCCTCGCCAATGTTTGCCGAACAGTGCATCGGTAAAATGTTTTGTTCAGGAAGAAGATAATTCATAATAGAAAAAATCGATTTTTTCATCTCTCCGGCATATTCAGTGCCTCCGATTAAAATCGTACGCTTCTCAAACGACACGATGATAAACGTTTCAGATCTGGTTCCGTCAATGAGCGGATCGGCTTTGAAATGCGGAGCGGAAAGAATCGTAAACGGCTGTTCTTCAGGTTTTTTATCATGTTCTTCAGGTCTGATGAACAACTGTCTTGCAAACAGGTTGTGCCAGGCGAACTCGTTGACAACTGTAATCGGAAGCCGGTATTTTTCGTCTGCTCCTGCAAACCCTTCAAATACATACAATTCATCGCGTTCCTTTAAATAGCTGAGCACTTTTGTGTACAGCCGGTCAAAGGCGGCTTCTGAAATCGGCTGGTTCACTGCGCCCCAATCGATTTTGTCCTTTGTGCTCGCTTCTTCCACAATGAATTTGTCTTTTGGCGAGCGGCCGGTGTATGTACCGGTTGTAGCCCGCACGGCTCCGGAAGATGTTAAGACTCCTTCTTTGCGTTCAAGGACTTTTTCAACCAAAAGGGGAACGGATAAGTTCAGCTGAACGTTTTCGCCCGTTAATAACGTTTGTAAGTCAGTTGTTAAATCTACAGAATTCATAAAAAACCTTCCTTTGCGTGTTTTTTAATGTGTATAACATTAATGTAGAATTAGTATAACACATTTACTCTTATAGTCTATACCGTTTCTTCATTTTTCGTTCGGGTTTTTTCTCGAAAGACAAGTTTAAATTTATTTCGGCCGATATTGACATAACAAGCCATTTTAAGATAAGATATTTCATTGAGCGGATACTCTTATCCCGAGCTGGTGGAGGGACAGGCCCAATGAAACCCAGCAACCGGTTTCTCTTATTAATGGAAAAAAACAGTTTCTGAGACAACTACGGTGCTAACCTGATGCAAGGTGTTCAATACCTTGAGCGATAAGAGTGAAAGGCACGCAATACCAGACCCTTTCCTCAGCGAATAGGAAAAGGTTTTTTTATTGCATAAATCGAGATACAAAAATTGCTAAAA
This sequence comes from Bacillus sp. FSL L8-0528, assembly GCF_038593085.1. Taxonomy (NCBI): domain Bacteria; kingdom Bacillati; phylum Bacillota; class Bacilli; order Caryophanales; family Bacillaceae; genus Bacillus; species Bacillus sp. FSL L8-0528. The sequence goes on along the minus strand of NZ_CP151961.1, from coordinate 3,192,550 downwards.
AAACTGCCTTCAGGAGGAAGGTACTCGGCGTTTTTCACAGGACGTGAAAGGTTTTAGCCGAGTATCAAGCAGGAGGAAGGTACTGGGCGTTTTTCACAGGACGTGAAAGGTCTAGCCGGGCAGCCAGTCAGGAAAAATTCTGTTAAGGGGAATTTTGACTTAGAATCTCGTCAAGAATAGCATATGGAAATTGTTTCAAAACGAGAGCGTATGAAGCCCGAGTATCGTCATATAATCAAGAGGGACGAGATCCGTATCATACTTAAGATCACGGCTGATCTTCATATACAGGAGGAAACATAAATGAGCAAAAACCGTCGGTTATTTACATCAGAGTCAGTTACGGAGGGACATCCGGACAAAATTTGCGACCAGATTTCGGATAGTATATTAGACGAAATTTTAAAGAAAGATCCGAATGCCCGCGTTGCCTGTGAAACATCTGTGACAACCGGATTGGTGCTGGTAAGCGGTGAAATCACGACGTCCACTTACGTCGATATTCCGAAAACAGTCCGCGAAACGATTAAAGAAATTGGCTACACACGTGCAAAATACGGTTTTGATGCCGAAACTTGCGCGGTCTTAACGTCTATAGATGAACAGTCTCCAGACATTGCAATGGGAGTCGACCAGGCGCTTGAAGCGCGTGAAGGAGCAATGAGCGACGCTGAAATTGAAGCGATCGGAGCCGGAGACCAAGGTTTAATGTTCGGTTTTGCCTGCAACGAAACAAAGGAACTTATGCCTCTGCCGATTTCGCTTGCTCATAAATTGTCTCGCCGTTTGACAGAAGTCCGCAAAGAGGAAATTCTGCCGTATCTGCGTCCGGACGGAAAGACACAGGTAACTGTTGAGTATGATGAGAATAACAAGCCGATTCGCATCGATACAATTGTCATTTCGACTCAGCATCACCCTGAGATTTCGCTTGAACAAATTCAGCGCAATCTGAAAGAGCACGTCATCAACCCGGTAGTGCCAAAAGAGCTGATCGATGAAAACACGAAGTACTTCATTAATCCTACAGGCCGTTTTGTTATCGGTGGACCGCAGGGAGATGCCGGTTTAACAGGACGCAAAATCATCGTTGACACCTATGGCGGATATGCCCGTCACGGCGGCGGAGCGTTTTCCGGTAAGGATGCGACAAAGGTTGATAGATCTGCAGCTTATGCTGCGAGATATGTAGCGAAAAATATCGTCGCCGCAGGCCTTGCTGATTCCTGTGAAGTGCAGCTTGCCTACGCGATCGGTGTCGCACAGCCGGTATCCATTTCAATCGATACATTCGGTACAGGCAAAGCCAGTGAAGAAACATTGATCGAAGTGGTTCGCAAAAACTTTGATCTAAGACCTGCCGGCATTATTAAAATGCTCGATCTTCGCCGTCCGATTTACAAACAAACGGCAGCTTACGGACATTTCGGCCGCCTCGACCTCGATCTGCCTTGGGAGCGCACAGACAAAGCAGATCAGTTGAAGAAAGATGCATTAGGAGAATAACAACCGCATAGCCGCTTTCATAAGCGGCTTTGTTTTTCGATGGCAAAAAGCGGGCGGATGTGAAACGTTTTTCTTTAAACACTTGTCTAATCAAGAAGCAGACTTTGATTTCTGCACGAAATTTAAAAAATCGGAGGCAATACTATGTGTGGATTTGTAGGGGTATTCAATCATCGCCCATCATCCGAGACAGCAGCCCAGGAAGAACTGATTAAACAAATGAATGAAATGATTGTACACCGCGGTCCGGACGATGATGGGTACTATCATGATGAGCATGTAGGCTTCGGATTTAGAAGACTCAGCATCATCGATGTGGAAAACGGAGGACAGCCTCTGTCTTATGAAGATGATTCCTATTGGATTATTTTTAATGGAGAAATCTATAACTATATAGAACTGAAAGACGAACTTATTTCAAAAGGATACGAGTTCAAAACCGATTCAGATACGGAAGTTTTGCTTGCGACTTACCGCCACTACAAACAGGAAGCCGCTTCCAAGCTGCGCGGAATGTTTGCTTTTTTAATCTGGGATAAAAAAGAACAGCTCCTATACGGAGCGCGCGATCCGTTCGGCATTAAGCCGCTCTATTTTACGAAAACGGACGGCCATGTTTATTTTGCGTCAGAAAGAAAGAGCCTGATGGCTGTTGATGCCGATTTGGAATTGAATGAAAAAGCGCTTCAGCAGTATACGTCATTCCAATTTGTACCGGAGCCTGAGACGCTTGACAAAAAGGTGCAAAAAGTAGAACCGGGCCATCAGTTTACTGTCCGCCCGGGCGAGGATATTCAATTTAAAACATACTGGAAAGTTCAATTCAAGCCTGTTCAGACCGAAGAAGACAAGCTTGTTCAGGAAGTAAGAGACGCGATCTTTGATTCCGTAAAAGTCCATATGCGAAGCGATGTGCCTGTAGGTTCCTTCCTTTCCGGAGGCATCGACTCTTCTTTTATCGTGTCGGTGGCGAAGCAATTCCATCCCAACTTAAAAACGTTTTCTGTCGGCTTTGAACATGAAGGCTTCAGCGAAGTTGACGTTGCGAAAGAAACCGCTGAAAGGGTCGGCGTGGAAAACTTCAGCGCGATCATTTCCCCTGAGGAATATATGAACGAGCTTCCAAAGATCGTCTGGCATCTGGATGATCCGCTGGCAGACCCTGCTGCGATTCCTTTGTATTTTGTCGCGAAGGAAGCGAAGAAGCAAGTTACGGTTGTTTTGTCCGGAGAAGGAGCAGATGAGCTGTTCGGCGGTTACAATATTTACCGAGAGCCGCTTTCATTAAAGCCGTTTGAGCGAATTCCGTCCCCGCTGAAAAAGATGCTTCTGCACGTAGCTTCAGCGATGCCGGAAGGAATGAAAGGGAAAAGCTTTTTAATGAGGGGCTGTACACCTCTTGAAGAGAGATATATCGGCAACGCAAAGATTTTTGAAGAAGGCATGAAATCAAAACTTCTTCGCCAGTATGACAGCAACCTCTCTTACTGTGACGTGACAAAGCCATATTTTGAAGAAAGCAAGTCCTACAGCGAAATCAACAAAATGCAGTATGTCGATATCCACACATGGCTGCGCGGTGACATTTTGCTGAAGGCTGACAAAATGACGATGGCCAATTCACTGGAACTCCGAGTTCCGTTTTTGGACAAAGTCGTATTTGAAGCGGCTTCCAAAATTCCGGAAGAGCTGAAAACGAAAAACGGCACGACAAAATATCTGCTTAGAAAAGCGGCGGAAGGCATCGTTCCAGATCATGTCTTAAACCGCAAAAAGCTAGGGTTCCCTGTGCCGATCCGCCACTGGCTGAAAAACGAAATGCATGACTGGGCCGTGAACATCATTAAAGAGAGCGAGACAGACGCATATATCCATAAAGATTACGTGCTTCAGCTTCTTGAAGACCACTGCGCCAACAAAGCGGATAACAGCCGCAAAATCTGGACGGTTCTCATCTTTATGATCTGGCACAGCATTTTTGTTGAAAAGCGCTTTGTACCGGAAGAACTGAACCATCAGCCAAAAGAGGTCATTATCGTTTAAGCCAAAAAAGAAGGTTTTCGTTAATCGAAAACCTTCTTTTTTTATGCCGGTTTTTCAGCTGATAAATCTGCAAGCACATGTTCACATTCGGAGAGGAGATTGTCAAAAATCACGTCCCACGACTGGGTAAGGGCATAGCTTCTCGCATCGTATGACATCCGTTTTTTTAACGGCACGTTGGAGAGGACGCGCAATATATTTTCGGTGAATGCATCCGGATTTCCAGGTTCGGAAAGTAGACCGTTTCTTCCATTTTGTATAAAGTCTTTCAGGCCGCCGGAATCTGCCCCGATAACAGGCGTCCCGCAGGCGAGCGCTTCAAGCGCGGAATTTCCGAAGGTTTCCGTCGGAGAAGGAAAGACGAAGAAATCTGAGCTCGCATAAATGCTTGCCAGCTCTTCTCCTTTGACATAGCCGGCAAAAGTCATGTTGAGAGGAGCTTGCTTCTCAAGCTCTTTTTTTAATGGACCGTCTCCGGCGATCAGCCAGTGGATGTCATCTTTCAAAGCGGGGTGATTTGCGATCTTGAGCAGCGTCTCCAAGTCTTTTTCAGGTGCAAGCCTTCCGACATAGCTGAGGATATAGGTTTCCTTTATGCCGTATCGCTTGCGGATGTGTTCGGTTTGATACGCCGGACTGAACAGCGAGCAGTCCACGCCGCGCTTCCAGATGGAGAGGTTCCTGAATTGTTTGGCTTTGAGCTGCATAAACGTTTCGCGCGAAGGGACGAAAACTTTTCGAAAATCTTTATGAAACCAGTGCATATATTTCCATAATAGTTTGGAAAACATTTGAAGATCATAATATGAAAGGTACTGGTCAAAATCGGTATGGTAAGAGCCTACGATGGGGATGTTCCATTTCTTCGCAAGCTTGAGCCCCGCCAGGCCGATATTAAAAGGAGTCGCAATGTGAATGAGATCGGGGTGGAATTCGCGGAGTTCTGATTTCATTTTGATGAGATTAGGAAGAGCGATTCTGCACTCGGGGTATAAGAAGAACGGCATGCTCGTAAACCGGCTGATGCGGCTCGAAAATTGTGTTTCATGCGTGCTTTCCGGCGCAAATACTTTATAGGGTATCCCGTTTTTTTCAAGATAATCCGTATACCTTTTCAGCGTTCTGGCGCAGCCGTTCACATCCGGTGTAAAAGTGTCCGTAAATATCGCAATTTTCATCGTGTCCCCTCCTGTTGGTGATGTGAAAATCAGTGACGCTTTGGAAGAAACGGCCGGCTTAGAAGACCATCGCCGACAAAGTTCCGACTGAAATCCCGAGGGCCGTGCCTGCCAGAAAATCCGAAGGATAATGAAGACCGAGATAAATTCTGGAGAGTCCCACACTGATGCCTACCGGAATTAATAAAAGCGCGAGTATCGGAAAGAATATCATTAGCGGTGTAATGACGGAAAATGCCGCGGTCGTATGGCCGGATGGAAAAGAATGATCCTTGAGCGGATTTTGCAAAACCTGTGTTTCCTTTAGCGTTAAATACGGCCGCTTTCTCGGATACAGCTTTTTGATCAGCATGACTTGAAGGTGGCTGACCAAAAGCGCAAGGGCGCTGGCGATCCCCGCTGTACGAACACTTCCGGATCCGAACAGCAAGAGAGCCAGGCAGGCGGAAATCGTGCAGAAAGCCCCTCCCAAATGTGTTGAGGAACGAAAGTAACGGTTTAGTGTTTTTTGATGAAATAAGCTGTTCATACCGAGGAAAATCCGGCATTCAAAGTTGTAGATGCCGACCATCAGTTTATTCAAAAGTCATAACCCCCTTTACATGAATGGCTGCTTCATGTTTATTGTAAAAAATGAATGTTTAGCAAATGATAAGTATTTGTAAAGATTTCGGAAAAGAAAAAAGCCGCAGACGCGTGCGGCCGAAAAGGTTTTTGCTTAAATTATCGGTGGAAAAATGGTAAAGTTGTAGCAAAGCTAATCTTTTTTTTGCAAGGATTTGTAGTATTGTCCTTTTTCAATATATTCTTTGCGAATTCTTTCCATTTCCTGTTTATCTTTGTCGGTTAACGGGCGGATGACTTTAGCGGGCCTGCCGAAGGCGAGGTGCCCGGCCGGGATCTTTTTGCCAGGCGGGACAAGACTGCCTGCCCCGATAAAAGCGCCTTCCCCGACTTCCGCTTCATCAAGAAGAACCGACCCCATTCCGATAAGGGCATGCTTTCGTATCACGGAGCTGTGCAGTGTAACCTGATGGCCTACCGTCACACCGTCTTCAATCACGAGAGGGCGCTCAGGGCTTTGGTGCAGGCAGGAAAGGTCTTGAATGTTCACGCCTTTTCCGATCCTGACCGGGGCGACATCGCCGCGGATAACCGAAGAGAACCAGATGCTTGATTGCTCTCCGATTGTTACATCTCCGGTGATGACCGCGTTGTCGGCGATAAACGCCGTTTCATGAATAACGGGTTCCGTTTTTTTATAAGGGTAGATCATAGGTTTCATCCTTTCATTTATAAAATTGTGTGAGGTGGTCAGCATGTGGTGCATCGAAGCGGAAAGACCTGTTGCTTCAATCGTCATCATTCACGGTGCATGTGAGCATCACGGGCGGTATAAATGGCTGTCCGAAATGTGGCGTTCATCCGGGTTTAATGTCGTGATGGGGGATTTGCCCGGACAGGGAACTTCGACAAGAGAAAGAGGACATATACGCTCGTTTCAAGAATATATTGATGAAGTAGACAAATGGGTCGCCAGGGCGAAAGCATTTGAACTGCCTGTATTTATGCTCGGGCACAGCATGGGCGGCCTGATCGCGATCGAGTGGTTTAAGCAGCAGCAAAGCGGCATTGCCGGTCTCATTTTATCATCCCCTTGTCTCGGGCTGCAATTAAAGCCGAACAAATTTTTGGACTGGCTTTCCAAAGGGCTCAACGTTTTGGCTCCGTCCATGCGGTTTGAATCCGGGATCACGCCTGATAAAGCGACGAGAAACAAAGAAGTCATCGAAATGGACATCAACGATTCATTATATATCACAAAAGTTTCTGTCAGATGGTATCAAGAAATGTTAAAAGCGTTGAAAAGCGCGATGGAGCCGACGGACGCCTTTCTCAACATCCCGCTCTTTGTCATGCAGGCGGGCACAGACTGGCTTGTTGACAAAAAAATGGTCGTCAAGTGGTTTAACGAGCTTGCTTCTTACAATAAGACGTACAGGGAATGGGAGGGCTTATACCACGAAATTTTTAATGAGCCTGAGCGGGAAGACGTTTTTAAAGCGGCCAGAGCGTTTGCGGAACAGTATATGACATAATGGAGGTGCATTCTTTGGCAGTACCGGAGCATCCTTTTGGATTAATGGCTAAAGTATACAGAGAGGTTTTTCCTCTTGTTCATCAGGAATTGGACAAGTGGAAACGAAAAGCTGAAACGATTCAAAATCCCGAGCTGAAAACGCAGGCGAAAGCCAGCATCAGGGATAAAACCTTTCACTGTGAAGGCGGCGGCATTATGGCCCTCCTTTCAGGCGACAAAATCGACAAGTCGATCCGGTTTATTACGGCGTATCAGACGATAAGTGACTATCTCGACAATCTATGCGACCGGAGCACCTCGCTTGACCCGGATGATTTTTCCATGCTTCATCAGTCGATGAAAGACGCGCTGACCGTCGGGGCTGAATTAAAGAACTATTACCAGTTCAGGGAAGACCAGGATGATCAGGGCTATTTGCACGACTTGGTGAAAACGTGCCAAGGCGTGCTTGCGGAAATTGAGAACTATGATCTGATCAAGCAGCATCTGCTTGAGCTTTGCAGCTACTATTGCGATCTGCAAGTTCATAAACACGTCGTGGAGCATGAGCGCGTTCCCCGGCTCGAAGCTTGGTTTGAGAAATATAAATCGGCCTTGCCGAAAATGGAATGGTACGAGTTTTCAGCCTGTGCGGGTTCAACGCTCGGCATCTTCTGCCTCGTATCGTATTCCGTCCGTCCCGATTTTACTGAATCGATGGCCGGAAAGATCCGCGACAGCTATTTTCCGTACATACAGGGACTGCATATCCTGCTCGATTATTTAATTGACCAGGAGGAAGACTTAATTGGCGGAGATTTGAATTTCTGCACGTATTACCCATCGCATTCAGATATGATGGATAGGCTCGAATATTTCATCGAAATGGCGGATGAACATCTGCGCGGGATTCCGCACGAAAACTTTCACCGTTTGATCAACAGAGGTCTTCTGGGGGTTTATTTATCAGACGATAAGGTCGCGGGTCAAAAGGAAATCGGCCGGCTGGCGAAGCGCCTCATTAAAGCGAGCGGAAAAACTTCCTACTTCTTCTATATCAACGGCAGGGCATACCGCAAAATTCAAAAAATGCCGTGGATGAAAAGCTCGTAAAGAAAAGCTCAAACCGTTCATCGGCTTGAGCTTTTGCCGTTTACAAGCTTTCCGTCCGGTATTGTTTTTCAAGTACAAAACGCTTATTATACCGGAAGCTTTTTTCCCATTTTGAAACAACGATGCAGGCGACAGCATGACCCGGCACGTTCACGCCTGTTCGCGCCATGTCCATCACGCGGTCCACTCCCGCGATAATCGCGACTCCTTCAGCGGGAAGGCCGACTGCGTTGGCGGTAGCCAGAAGGACGACGAGCGAACCAGATGGCACGGCGGCGATCCCTTTGCTTGTCATCACTAGCACGAGCATCATGAGCAATTGCTGTGAAATGCTCATGTCTATATTGAAAGCCTGCGCCAAAAAGATACAGGCGACCGATAAATATAGGCTGGAGCCGTCACAATTTAGAGATAAGCCTGAAGGAACCACAAAGGAAACGACCCGTTTTGGGCAGCCGTATTTCTCCATGCGGTCCATCAGCTGCGGCAAGACTGTTTCTGTGCTCGTCGTGGAGAACGCGATCAGAAACAAATCCCAAATCATTTTCAGGACTTCGAAGTATTTAATTTTAAAAATAAGACCGACGATCGGAAATAAAACAAAAAGAACGAGAAACAGTCCGAGAAAAACAGTGCTGACTAATTTTAACATAGGAAGCAGGAGCTCGATGCCGTATTGCCCGACGGATGCGGCCATAAGAGCAAGCACGCCGATAGGGGCTGTGACCATCACCATCTGCGTCAGCTTGAACATGATATTGGCAACAGACTCAAAAAATTTCATGACAGGTTCTGAGGCTTTGCCGATCCCGGCAGCTGCAACGCCGAACAATATCGCAAAGAAGATCACGGCGAGCAAATCATTTCTGGCCATGACGTCAACGATGTTGGTAGGAATGATATCGAGGATCATTTGTTTAATATCGACCACTTTTTCCGTGTAGCCCGAGAGTTCGTCGATATCCTTTTTGGCCAAATGGGAAAGGTCAAGGCCGACGCCGGGCTTTAACACATTAGCCAAAAGCAGCCCGAGTCCTAGCACGAACGTCGTAATCACTTCAAACCAAATAATCGTCTTGATGCCGAGGCTGCCCATTTTTTTCATGCTCCCGCTTCCGGCCGCTCCGATGACAATTGTAGAAAAAACGATTGGAACGACGATCATTTTGATCAAGCGGATAAATCCGTCTCCGACGGGGCGCAGCGCCATTCCGAAATCAGGGAAAAAGTGTCCGATCACTGCTCCAATGGCGAGTGCGATCAAAATTTGATAAGCGATAAATTTTTTCAAAGCGAAATCCCTCCGTATTTTACATGAGTTTTCAATAATTTCGTGACAAAGAGTGAAACACCTTTTCTTTTTAGAAAATTGCGAAAAATTTCTTATATTTTATTTTGATATCGCTTACATTATGTTTGGATAAAAAAATCCTCCTAATGGAGGATCTTCAAGATATCATTTTTGGGCCGCTATTTTCTTTTCGATCGCAATGATAAAAGGCGGATCGTTTCGCTGGTTTAAATATTGGTAACAGAGGACGCGGGCGGTATCCTGGTCGAGCGATGTGCAAAATTCGAGCAGGGCATCCTTTTCCCGCTTTCCTTCGGGATGGCCATGGTAGACGACCAGAACGATCAGCCCCTCATTTTTCAGGATTTTGAGAAGCTGCTTGATGCTGGCGATGGTTGAATCGCTTTTTGTCGTCACCGATTTGTCGCCTCCCGGAAGATACCCGAGGTTAAACACGGCTGCTGCCACCTTGCCTGCGACGTCGTCAGGAAGCGAAGTGATGAGCTCATCATGGCTTTTTTGAATCAATGTCACCCGGTCTTTGTACTCGTTTCCAAGTCTTGCGGCAGTATTCATAAGAGCTGTTTCTTGAATATCAAAGGCATAGACATGCCCGCTTTCACCGACAAGTTCTGCTAAAAAATACGTATCATGTCCGTTCCCCATTGTCGCATCAATGACGATGTCTCCTTCGCCTGCGGCTGTTTTCAGCAGTTCTTTCGCATACGGGAGGATCTTCTTGAGCTTCATGTGGCCATGCCTTCTTTCTCTTTGTTGAACCATTTCCCCTGATAGCTGCCGCGCCTTTCCAGTTCTCCATTGATGGCGTTTAAGACTTCCCATTTATTGACGCTCCACATCGGTCCGACCATCAATTCGATCGGTCCGTCACCCGTAATCCGGTGAATGATCATTTCCGGCGGAAGAATTTCAAGTTGATCGCAAACAAGCTGGACATAATCATCTTGAGAAAGGAATGTTAATTTGCCTTTTTCATACTGCTTCACCATTGGCGTTCCCTTTAACAGGTGGAGCAGATGGATTTTAATCCCCTGCACATCCAAGTCGGCGACCGCTTTTGCGGTTTCCATCATCATGCCGCGGTCTTCGAGAGGCAGCCCGTTAATGATGTGGGAGCAGACGCGGATGCCGTGCTTCCTCAGTTTGTTCACGCCTTCCACATAGCAGTCGAAATCATGGGCGCGGTTGATCAAATCAGCCGTCCGTTCATGAACGGTCTGAAGGCCGAGTTCCACCCAGAGGTATGTGCGTTCATTAAGCTCTGCAAGATATTCGACAACATCGTCAGGAAGACAGTCCGGCCGGGTTGCGATAGAAAGGCCGACTACGCCGTCGAGGCCGAGGACCGTTTCGTATTTTTCGCGAAGAACGCTGACAGGAGCGTGCGTGTTCGTAAATGCTTGAAAGTACGCCATGTATTTGCCGTCTTTCCATTTTTCATGCATTCTGTCGCGCACTTCATTAAATTGGGTCAGCAGATCGTCGGCTCGGTTTCCCGCAAAGTCTCCGCTCCCTGCGGCGCTGCAAAATGTGCATCCGCCGTGTGCGACCGTGCCGTCGCGGTTCGGGCAGTCAAAGCCTCCGTCAAGGGCGACTTTAAACACTTTATGACCGAAATGATTTCTTAAATGATAATTCCATGTATGATAACGTTTTTCACTGTTCGTATATGGAAAAGGGTTGTTCTGATGCAAACAAAAGGACCTCCTTTTAGTATCACGGCATCCTAAAATTGTAGCAAATAAACATGATAAGAACAAACCGATTCCCAATTATTTTCTTCAATGATCAGGGCTGTGATGGTCAAACTAATCACGATGGATTTTTCCATTAAGGAGGGGTTTTCTTTGGCTACAAGACAATCCGTCGGAGAGCACATCCAAAGAAGCGAAGATGCTTATGATTATGCTTTATCTCAATTTGAAACTGCAAGCAGGCAGGAGCATTACAATGAGACAGAGTACAGCGATGCGCAGCTGATGCTTGAAAACGCGGTCAACGAATTAAACAAGCTTTCGCTGTTTGCCAATGAGCAGCAAAGGGAGGAAATTCACCGCAAAAGGCTTCAGCTGCAAACCCTTCAAAACAATATGATTCTGCAGAGATCGTATGAAAGATGAACCCTTTTTGAAAGGGTTCATTTTTTTGAAAAAAGCGATTGACAAAAGAGGACGATGTATTTAATGTATTAGGTGTACTATATCGAGTAATACAATTAACACACACATGTAAAGGAGCAATACTCATGAGTGATAAACATAAGAAAGTAACGCCAATGGTTGTCGTGGCGTTTATCATTGCCTGTTCGTTCTTGTTTGTACTTGCGAAGCTGGGCTTTATAATTCAAGAAAATTTGGGATACGTGTTTTTTTAAAAGTGAATGACCTGAGATTGAACGAGAAAGAAGGGAGATAGATGATTCAAATCGATCCGAGAAGCTCAACTCCGATCTATGAGCAGATCATCCAGCAGATGAAAGAGCTTTGCTTAAAAGGGATAATCAAGCCTGGAGATAAACTTCCTTCTGTCAGAGAGCTTGCAACTATTATCATTGCGAACCCGAACACTGTCAGCAAAGCCTATAAAGAACTTGAACGGGAAGGAATTATTGAAACGTTGAGGGGAAGAGGAACGTATATTTCTGAAAACGCGAAAGTTACGCTTGATGAAGGGAAGATTGCGATGATTAAAGAGCAGTTAAAGCAGCTGATCATCGATGCGCATTACGCTGGGATCGACACTAAAAAGCTGCAGCAGTGGATGGCGGAAATCGACGAAGAAGTGAGAGGAGGCGAAGTGAATGATTGAGCTCAAATCTGTGTCAAAAACGATTGAGGGAAAACAAATACTCAAAAACATCTCCTTTAAGCTGGAGGAAGGAGAAATTTTCGGGCTGCTCGGAAGAAACGGCTCAGGGAAAACGACGCTTCTCCGCCTGATTCAGCAAATCCTGCTGCCTGATGAGGGAGACATCTACTTCGGCAGCGTCAAGGTGAAGGACCATCCGCTCGTCAAGCGCAACATCGTCTATATGCCCGTTCAAAACACATATTTCGAAAAATACAATTACAAACAGCTCGTCAATATTTTACGTAACATTTATCCTGACTTTGATGTTACATACGCAAATGAATTAATGAACCGTTACGATATTCCCGAAACAAAAAAGTACAGGGAATTGTCTACAGGATTGAAAAAGCAAATGTCGCTGATCTTGTCGTTTGCGATCCGGCCGGCGGTCATCCTGCTTGATGAGCCGACAGACGGCATTGATGCCGTCACAAGACAAGACGTTCTCCAGCTGATGGTCGATGAAGTGGCTGAAAACAACACGACGATTCTCATCACATCCCACAGGCTTGAGGATATTGAAAGAATGTGCAACCGAATCGGTTTTCTCGAAGACAATACATTGTCGAACATTATGGATCTTGACGAGCTGAAAGGCGATTTTATTAAAATCCAAATGGCATTTGAAGAAGATGTCAATTTGAAAATCAGAGAAAGGGAAATCCCTGTTTTGGATCACACCGGCGTCTTTTATACGGTGTTGATTCCGAAAGAAGATGATGTGAGCAAACAATTTCTTAAAAGTTTGTCTCCGAAAGTTTGGAACGAGCTTCCGGTCAGTCTTGAGGAAGTATTCATCGCGAAGTATGGAGGTAAGCGAAGATGGTAGACCGCGGACTTTTATATAAAGAGTGGAAACAGCATTTCTGGATTTTTTTAGTTGTGTTTGCAGCGGTGATGCTGAGTGAACCGCTTACGCTTTTGAATGATTATTTCCAGTACCAAGGATGCCTTGCAGAACTGAAAAAATTTCCCGATATGGAGTGCGTTTTATATAAAGATTATGAGATAGGCGGGGCTATGAGAATGTTCTGGGTTGGAGGAGTCGCGCTTGCACTCAGCCAGATCGGGTTTGAACGTAGCAGAGGAACGCTTGATTTCACACTCGGCCTCCCTTATAGGCGCGGCATCATTTTCAATACGAAATATGTCTTCGGCCTTTCAATTCTTTTAACAGCTCAGCTATTATCTTACTTATTATCTTACGCTTTGATTATTTTGTATAAGGTTGATGTCATTCATTTTCATGAGTATTTTATCGGGTCGGTCATTTTCTGCTTTATGGTCTACTCGCTTGTCATGGCGGCGGGCGCGATGACCGGCAATCCGCTGGCCCAGCTGGTCGTTGCATTTTCAACGTCGATCCTGCCGTATTTGCTGATCGGGCTTCCGTTGGCCAACCTTCGAATCATCCGGAGTTTCTTTGGAGGTCACTCTGCTTTCTTTTATGGTGAAACAGAACTATTGGATTATATAACGCCGATCATGTACCTCAACCATTTCGGCATTCAATACGGCAGCCTGGCCTTTACGCTTATTCCGCTCGCCATGGGGATTTTGTTTTATATGATCGGCTACTTCTGCTTTATCAGACAGCAGATTGAACGGAACGGACATTTTTTCCTTTGGGGAAAAATGGACCGGCCGATCCAAATTCTCGTGATTTTATTCGGCATCGGGGGATTCGGGACAGCCTCTGGCTCAAGCCTGTCCAGCTATATCTTCGGTATGTTGATCGGTTCGGCAGTCGGGTTTTTAATCAGTTACTTCTTGATTTTTAAAAAAATAAAACAGCTGTAACCCATAATGGAGAGGAGATTTACAAATGATCAGTGTAGAGCATATTCACCACTCGTTTAAAGTCGGCAAAAAGGGGAGGGAAAATGAAATTAAAGTGTTAAAGGATGTCTCGCTTACCGTCGAAAAAGGCGAAATCGCCTGCATTGTCGGACGGAGCGGTTCCGGAAAATCGACGCTGTTGAACTTGATTTCCGGCTATATCGCCCCGACAGAAGGTAAGATCGTCATTGACGGCACGGATGTCACGAATTACGGCGAAAAAGAATGGGCGGCATTCAGGCTTGAACATTTCGGCTTCATCTTTCAAAGTTTTCAGCTGATTCCGAGCCTGACGACTTTCGAAAATATCGAGCTGCCTCTGACTTTAAAAGGTGTTCATCCGTCTGAGCGGAAGCAACGCGTCAATGAGATGCTTCACCGCGTCGGCCTTGAAAACCACGCCGGCCACTATCCGAATGAGCTTTCAGGCGGACAGCAGCAGCGCGTCAGCATCGCCCGCGCTTTGATTTTGAATCCGTCAATCATTTTAGCCGATGAACCGACCGGAAGCCTCGATTCCGAAACAGAGCAGGAAATCCTGGAATTCATTCGGCAGCTGAACAGGGAGCGCGGCATTACATTTGTGATCATCACGCACGATGACGAAGTGGCATCGATCGCCAATACGAAATTTCATCTATCTGACGGCGTGTTAGAGAAAGGGGAAGAGACTGTTGAAGTTTAAGGATCAGTTGAAGTTCATTAGAAGAAATATGAAGAAAAACCGCCTGCGTGTATTCATGACCATTCTCGCAACAACGGTGGCCTGCGCGTTTTTAATCGTGCTCGCATCCGTCGGATTCGGCCTGCAAAAATCGATGACTGAACAGCTGATGAAAGAGCAGATCGTGACTGAGATAAATGTTGTCGGAAAAGAAGGGCAAAGCGATCAGAAAGTTCAAAAGAAAGACTTGAAAGAGTTTGAAAATCGCAAAGATGTGTCCGCGATTATCGAGCGCACGAAGGTTTTCGCACCTGCTGAAGCAAAGTTGGGCAACAGGACAAACAATCAAATTCAGTATGTCTCAATTACCGACATGGCCGCCGAGCAAAAAGCCAATATCAAACTCGATCGCGGCCGCGTAGCGAAAACACCGAATGAAATCGTCGTCGGCTACCATTTCGGAAAGAATCTCTGGACGAAAAAAGAAGCCCAAGATTATGAAAAGCAGATGGAAAATAATGCTGAGGAAGTAAAAGAACCAAAAGGATACGCAGAAGATATTCTCGGCAAAACAATTGAATTAAAGATCTCAAAAATGGATGAAAAAACAGGAGAAGAAGGGAAAGCGAAAACATATGATCTGAAAGTTGTCGGAGTGACGAAAAAACCTTCTTATGAATGGGCAAGCGATTCAACAGTCTATGTCAGCAACGACATGCAAAAAGACATCACCGGTTTTCTGAAGGCGGACAAAGACAACGGCACGATCGAAAAAACGCTCTCGGTTTACGCGGATAACTTTGAACATGTCGGACAGCTGACAACAGATTTGGAGGATAAAGGCTACTACGTCGATTCAATAACGAAAAAACTCGATAGCATCAATCTTTTTTTCATGGCTTTTAAAATCGGTCTGATCTTCGTCGGAGTCATTGCCGTCTTGATTTCAGCGATCGGCATTTTCAACACGATGACTATGGCGGTTACAGAGCGGACGCAGGAGATCGGCATTATGAAAGCGATCGGGGCAAGCCCGAACGTGATCCGGAAAATGTTCCTGTTGGAAAGCGCCTATATCGGTATCTTAGGATCTGTTTTAGGTATTATCATTTCATATGGCGTCAGCTTTTTAGTAAACATGATTATACCGGTGATTTTATCATCGGTTTCAGAAGGAGAAGCGAGTGCGGCAGAGCTCAGCATCACCTTCTCGTACATTCCGGTCAGTCTTGTCCTCATCGCGACCTTGATCAGTGCAGGTGTCGCCATTCTTTCCGGCTTGAATCCGGCCATTAAAGCGACAAGAACGAACGTGCTGACAGCATTAAGAAGAGAGCTGTAAAAAAAAGCCGGCGGTATGCCGGCTTTTTTAACGTTTCGGAGGTCTGTACCCCGCATCACGCGCCTCCTGTTCTGTGCAGAACCAGCGAGCGACGTTTTTCGTGCGGTCATAATATGTACTTCCCGGTGTATGATAAATATGGTTGACGCTTCCTTTGATTTTGCACTCCTGTTTGCTTTCACCGCTGCTTTTCTTAGCGGCGGGCGCGCTGTGTGACGTTCCGGCCTGAGCGGTGGCGTTCTTTTCTTTTACAGTGGCTTCGGCACTGCCGCTTTTTTCTTCAGCCTTGGCCAGTTTTTCTGACAGCGATTTTGTTTTTTTCGTAAGCGAGTCTTTTTCTTTTGTCAGTTTTTCATTTTCTTTTTTTAATGTGTCATTCTCCGTTTTGACTGCCTTCAGTTTTTCGTTTGCTTGATTGAGCTGCTGCTTTAATGCGGTTTGCTCCTTTTGCACAGCGCTGTGTTCAGTTTTCAGTTCTTGAAGCTCGGTTGTCAGGTCCTCTGTTTTTGTCTCATCGACGGCATATGTTTCTTCATCGTAATAAGGAAGAGAGATGATCAGGAGGAGAAGTCCGCCTGCAAAACAAGGATAAAAGAGTTTTCTGGAAAACCTTTTGCCTGGAGAAAAGATCCTTTTGATAAAATGAAAGGCAAGATAGCAGATGGAAAAAATGAAGGATAAAAACCCGATCAGCATGATAGATTCCATGATTCGTCTCCTTTCGTGTTTGATAACTATATTTTAGCTTAAAAAGAAAAAAATGTTTATGCCAAAAAACTTCTTGCAAATCTAAATATTCAAACGTAAAATAGAGAAATCATTTAAAAACCGAATATGGAGCTTATAAAGAGAGATGGAGGGACTGGCCCGGCGAAATCTCAGCAACCTGCAGCAGAGCAAGGTGCTAAATCCAGCAGAATGTCAGGCGCATTCTGAAAGATAAGTTGAACAACTCTTTCAGGCGCTGAAAGAGTTTTTTTTATTTTGGAGGAGGAGATATACATGAACAAGTTATTAAAATGGACTTCTGCGCTGGTACTGGTCCTAAGCTTGGCGCTTCTGGCCGCATGCGGAAACAATGCCGAAAGCGACGGCAAAACGATCAAAATAGGCGCTACTGCAGGACCGTATTACGATATGGTCAAAAAAGCGATTCAGCCTGAACTTGAGAAAAAAGGCTACAAAGTTGAAGTTGTCGAATTCACCGACTATGTACAGCCGAACACGGCATTAAGCGAAGGCGAACTCGACGCCAATTTGTTTCAGCATGAGGTTTTTATGAAATCATACAATCAAGAAAACAATAAACATCTTGCGGCGCTCATTTCTGTGCCGACCGCTCCGATGGGTCTCTATTCTGCCAAATATAACGACTTGAACGATGTCAAAAACGGGGCGGAAGTGGCTGTGCCAAACGATCCGGCCAATGCCGCCAGGGCATTTTTAACGCTTCAGGATCAGGGGCTGATTCGGCTGAAAAGCGATGTCGACACATTGAAAGCATCTGTGCAGGATATTGCAGAAAATCCGAAAAAGCTGACATTTAAACAGCTTGAATCCGCCAATCTTCCAAGAGCTGTCGATGACCTGGATATCGCGGCTGTCCCGGGCAATTTCGCTCTCTCCGCCAATATGAAGCTGCAGGACGCGCTGGCGCTTGAGAACATGCCTGACCGCTACCGCAATCAAGTGGTAGTGGATGAAAAAAACAAAGACAAGCCATTCGCCAAAGATCTCAAAGAAGCGGTAAAATCCAAAGCTTTCGAAGATGCGATCGATCGGGAATTCGCCGGCTTCGGAAAGCCGAAATGGATGACGCAATCATAAAAAAATTCCCCCTTTAAAAAGGGGGTTTTTTATGTTGAAAATCGAAATCGTGTCAATTGAAAAAAATGGGCAAAACGAATAGAATCTAGAGGGAATGCTAAAGAGAAAGAAGGAAACGCTATGCCGCGCACATTATGGCTATTGGTCATCGGAATGTTTATCAATGTCACAGGGGCATCTTTTTTATGGCCGCTGAATACAATCTATATCCATCAGCATTTGGGAAAGTCGCTGACAGCGGCCGGATTTGTGCTGATGCTGAACTCAGGGGCAAATGTGCTGGGCAACTTGTTCGGAGGATATCTATTCGATAAAATCGGCGGATTTAAAACGGTCGTTCTTGGAATTGTGATCACATTTGCGAGCCTTTCAGGCCTCGTCTTTTTTCACGATTGGTTCCAATACATTCTTTTCTTAACTTTGGCCGGTTTTGGATCAGGGATTGTGTTTCCGGCATGCTATGCAATGGCCGGCTCGGTTTGGCCGGAAGGCGGCAGAAAGCCGTTCAATGCTGTATACGTGGCGCAAAATGCAGGGGTGGCAGTTGGTTCAGCGCTCGGCGGAATTGTCGCGTCTTTTTCATTTACGTATGTTTTTCTGGCGAATGCGATGCTGTATGCCGTTTTTTTCATGATTGCGATTTTCGGATTTAGACGCATCCGCTCTGAAAAAGCCATGCAGTCTTCTGTTTTGGATCATGCTGATTCAGTCAGCGGGAAATCGAGATTTTCCGCGCTTTTGGTTATATGTACGGGCTACCTGCTCGGCTGGGTCGCTTATTCGCAATGGTCCTCGACCATCGCTTCACACACCCAGGAGCTGGGGATATCTCTTGGGCAGTACAGCGTGCTTTGGACAGTGAACGGTGCGCTTATTGTTTTCGGTCAGCCGCTGATCGGTTTTTTTGTGAAACGGTTTGCCGAATCGCTGAAAAACCAAATCGTGATCGGATTTGTCATTTTTATGATGGCATACGGAATTTTGTTTGGCGCTGAACGGTTTCCGGCGTTTCTTGCCGCGATGGTTGTGCTGACCATTGGCGAAATGCTTGTATGGCCGGCTGTGCCGACAATCGCAAACCGTCTCGCTCCGAGGGGAAAAGAAGGATTTTATCAAGGGTTTGTCAACAGTATGGCGACCGGCGGAAGAATGATCGGGCCGCTTTTTGGAGGAATGCTGGTTGATTATTTCAATATGCAGCTTTTGCTCGCGGTTCTGCTCGTATTGCTGCTGTTCGCAATAGGAACGGCGTTTTTATACGACAGGAAGGAAAAGCAGCTCTCCGCACAATCAGATGCATAAGTGATATAGAAAAAATAGGTAATTGTAATTATACGAAAATGAATCGAAGGAATCAAGATTATCAACCAAATCTTCACATATAATGGAAGAAACAAGCTTTTTTTCTTCTCAGACAGAACACATTTTCTGTATGGTAGTATCGAATATCATCGCAAGGGGTCTAGGGGGGCTGCTCGATGGCCTGAAGTCGCTTGACTAAACTAAGGGCTTTAGGAAGGTGATGAAGATGCTGCATCAAGTTTTGGTTGCTTGTTTGATTGGAGGGATTATGGGGGTTCTCGGGCACATTAAAAAAAGAGGACGCCTCGAGAAACCGAGAACAACGAAACGATTCATTTACCTTGGATTTTTTGAAGATATTCTTGTCGGAATGGTTGCTTCTATTTTGCTTGTTTTATCTGCGGAACCTGATTCTGGAATTCAGCTTGTCGTGTTGTCGATCATTGCCGGCTACGGCGGTGAAGCTGTATTGAGAAGCTTTGACTTTGTCAGAGAACAGCAGGCAAATGTACAGAACTCCGAACGGCAAAACAAATCTCCACACGATTAAGATCCTCACTCTTACCCTTTTTTCAGCACATTCCCATTGTATACAAACCTGCTTGCACTTATGAACAGAATTCTATAAAATACAGATAAGATTACGGTTACGGCAAGAACAGTGAAGAGGAGCAGTAAGAAGCCTAATTTGTTTCAGAGAGTTGACGGATGGTGAAAGTCAATCAAATGAGCTTCCGAACTCGCCTCAGAGTTGCAGCAGTGATGAGCTGCTGCCGCGTATCTGCGTTACAGATATCAAGTGAGTGTGCCGCATGCACACTAACAAGGGTGGTACCGCGGGAAATCTCTCGTCCCTTCTTAGGGATGGGAGAGTTTTTTTGATTTTAGAATAATCTGAATATAACGCTGCCAGTCCCGTCCATACTTGAAGACAAAGAAGCCGTACTCATATTCAAAGGAGGTTTTTACAATTGAGTTTTGACCATCAAACAATCGAGAAAAAGTGGCAGGACTATTGGCTGAAAAATAAAACGTTTGCCACGCGTGAAGATAAATCGAAACCGAAATTTTATGCATTGGACATGTTTCCGTATCCGTCAGGCGCAGGCCTTCACGTCGGACACCCTGAAGGCTATACGGCGACCGACATTTTGTCCCGCATGAAACGGATGCAAGGGTACAATGTCCTCCATCCGATGGGCTGGGATGCATTCGGGCTTCCTGCGGAACAATATGCGCTGGATACGGGAAACGATCCTGCCGTCTTTACCGAGCAGAACATTGCCAACTTCCGCCGCCAGATCAGAGCGCTCGGCTTTTCGTATGACTGGGACAGAGAAGTCAATACAACAGATCCGGACTACTATAAATGGACGCAGTGGATTTTCTTAAAGCTTTACGAAAAAGGTCTCGCTTATGTAGATGAAGTCCCTGTAAACTGGTGTCCTGCGCTTGGAACCGTTCTTGCCAATGAAGAAGTCATCGACGGCAAAAGCGAACGCGGCGGCCATCCTGTAGAACGCCGTCCAATGAAGCAGTGGATGCTGAAGATTACCGCTTATGCCGACCGCCTGCTTGAAGATCTGGAAGAACTCGACTGGCCGGAAAGCATTAAAGAGATGCAGCGCAACTGGATCGGCCGTTCCGAAGGGGCGCATGTTCATTTTGCGGTCGACGGCACAGACGAAACGTTTACGGTTTTCACAACGCGGCCTGACACATTATTCGGTGCGACATATGCCGTTTTGGCTCCGGAGCACGATCTGGTTCAAAAAATCACGACGCCTGAACAGAAAGACGCGGTCGACGCATATATCGAAGAAGTTCAATCAAAGAGCGACTTGGAGCGGACAGACCTTGCCAAAACAAAAACAGGCGTCTTCACAGGTGCTTATGCGGTCAATCCGGCAAACGGGGAAAAAATTCCGGTCTGGATCGCGGACTATGTCTTGGCTACATACGGAACCGGAGCGGTCATGGCGGTTCCTGCCCATGATGAGCGGGACCATGAATTCGCATCAGCATTCGGGCTGCCGATCAAAGAAGTCGTCAAAGGCGGAGATGTTGAGAAAGAAGCATATACAGGCGACGGCGAACACATCCATTCAGACTTTCTGAACGGCCTTGATAAAGCGGCTGCGATCGAAAAAATGATCCAGTGGCTTGAGGAAAACGGGAAGGGCGAGAAAAAGGTAACATACCGCCTCCGCGATTGGCTGTTCAGCCGTCAGCGCTACTGGGGCGAGCCGATCCCGGTCATCCATTGGGAAGACGGCACATCGACTCCGGTTCCTGAAGAAGAGCTGCCGCTGATCTTGCCGAAAACGTCGGAAATCAAACCGAGCGGAACGGGTGAGTCCCCTCTTGCGAACATTAAAGAATGGGTGGAAGTGACAGATCCTGAAACAGGCAAAAAGGGAAGACGCGAAACGAATACGATGCCGCAATGGGCGGGAAGCTGCTGGTACTTCCTGCGCTACATCGATCCGAAAAACCCGAACGAACTGGCTTCCCCTGAAAAATTAAAGGAATGGCTTCCTGTCGATATGTATATCGGAGGGGCGGAACACGCGGTTCTTCACTTATTGTATGCGCGCTTCTGGCATAAATTCCTTTATGACATCGGGGTCGTTCCGACGAAAGAGCCGTTCAAACAGCTTTATAACCAAGGAATGATTCTTGGTGAAAACAACGAAAAAATGAGCAAATCGAAAGGCAATGTCGTCAATCCGGACGAAATAGTGGAGACGCATGGCGCGGACACGCTCCGGCTGTACGAAATGTTCATGGGGCCTTTGGATGCATCGATCGCCTGGTCAACGACAGGACTTGACGGCGCCCGCCGCTTCCTTGACCGCGTATGGCGTCTGTTCATCGATGACAAAGGCGGGTTAAACGAGAAGATCGTTGAAGGAGCTGGCGAAACGCTTGAGCGCGTCTACCATGAAACGGTCATGAAAGTGACAGACCATTTCGAAGGTCTGCGTTTCAATACAGGTATTTCTCAGCTGATGGTCTTCATCAATGAAGCATATAAAGCTGATCAGCTTCCGAAAGAATACATGGAAGGCTTCGTGAAATTGCTGTCTCCTGTCGCGCCTCACTTGGCTGAAGAGCTGTGGAGCCGACTTGGACATGAGGAAACGATCACGTATGAAGCATGGCCTGTCTATGATGAAGCAAAGCTCGTTGATGACGAAGTCGAAATCGTCGTTCAGCTGAACGGAAAGGTGAAAGCAAAGCTGAACGTTCCAGCCGACGCCGACAAAGAACAGCTTGAAGAGCTGGCGAAAAATAATGAAAAAGTAAAAGAACAGCTCGAAGGAAAAACGATCAGAAAAGTGATCGCTGTACCTGGAAAGCTTGTAAATATTGTCGCAAATTAATAGAGAAGCCCCTTCAACCCGAAGGGGCTTTTCAGCTTGCCGACAAACCCGCGCATTCGTTGACAGGCCTGCTAAGCCGGTGCTCACGAATAGGAGAAAGATCAGGCGGCAAACCGCCCGGGTGCCTGCCTGAAAACCGCCGTCACCACATCCTGTGGAAGACCGCTCCGATGCTCGGCCTTCCTAGACTGCAAGGATTGCGGGACAAAGGATGACAAAATCCCAAAACTAAAAGCCGTTTTGGGATTTTGTTAATAATCTGAAAGCCCTGTCATTCCGCCGAAAGGATGAAAATATTTCAGCCGTTCGCTTCGTTTCAAATGATCCATGACCGCTTAAAATGGGAAAAAAGGAGATGATTTTGATGCGTTTTTCCGATTTTTCTGCCGCACAGGTCAGAATCGCCCGGCCTACAGACCGTTTTGACGAAATCGTTTCGTTTTACGAAAAGGGGCTGGGACTGAAAAAGCTTGGCGGTTTTTCCGGACATCAAGGGTATAATGGCGTCATGTTCGGCCTGCCGAATGTCCAATATCACCTTGAATTCACCTCCCATATCGGAGGCAGCCCTTGTCCGGCACCGACTAAAGACAATCTGTTCGTCTTTTATATTCCTAATCAGAAGGAAATCAAGAGCATTTTAAAAAGGCTCGCTGACATGGGCTATCACGAAGTGCCGCCTGAAAATCCGTATTGGAAGGACAAAGGGGCAACAGTGGAAGATCCGGACGGCTGGCGGATCGTGCTGATGAATACCGAAGGCATATAGGGACGTTATGCCTGTGCCCAGTCTCTTGCTTTCGTGCGGACGATATCTGTAAAAGCCGCCATTGCTGGAGAAAGCCATTTGTTTTTATGATAAGCCATTTGAGTGGAAAACAGGGCGTCGCGGACCAGCGTGCCCTGAAGCTTTCCTTCTTCGATATCAGTGCGCGTTGTGATCAAAGGAAGAAGGGATACGCCCAAACCGCACATCACGCACTGTTTAATCGCTTCGACACTCCAAAACTCCATCGTATGGTCGGCAATGACTCCCCTTTGACGTAAATACTCCTCAAAAAAATCACGGTAGCTGCAGCCGTGCTCCGTATATAAAAACGTTTCATTTGCGGTAAAAGTCAAATCATCAAGGGCTTTTTGTCCTGCCGGGTGTTCCTTGGGAAAGATGAACACCATCGGCTCATTGACCAGCTTTTCAACATGAAGGTCGTTTTCTTTCCGATCGTTGTCCAAAAGAAAAGCGACATCGATTTTTCCCTGCTTCAATTCGTCTCTCAGCTGCCAGCACGTGGAAGACTTTAATGTGACCGTGACCTGCGGATATTTGTTAGTAAATTCGTGAAGAATGGCAGGCAATCTGTAAACCGTTAAAGATTCCGAGGCGCCGATGATCAAGTTTCCCGACGGCTCCTGGTCGTTTTCCGGAATGTGCCTCGCTTTTTCATACAGTTCGACCATTTCTGCGGCATAAGGGAGAAGGTGTTTTCCCGCTTCCGTCAGCATCATTTTTTTCCCCAGCCTGTAGAACAGCGGCTTTCTTAATTCTTGTTCGATTGCTTGAACATGCGAAGTCACAGTGGACTGCGCATATCCCAAATAATCGGCAGCACGGGTAAAACCGCCGATATCCACGATGGTTTTGAATGTTTTCAAATGTCGGATCTCCATCTCGTCATCCCCCTTTTTTATCTTATATCGAAAAATTCGAAGTTACAGATCGATAATATCTATTTTACTGATGAATTGAACAAGATTACAATCATTTTAAATGACTTTGCGAAAGGATTGTATCAGTATGAGAGAAAAAAAGCTTGGCCCTTTATTATTAAGCGGGCTGATGACGGGGCCCATTTTAGGATCCGGAATCATTCTGCTGCCGCCAATGATTCATCAGACAGCGGGGGACTATGCGATTTTTGCATGGCTGTTGATGTTGGGAATCGGTTTTTTATTTGCCTGGATTTTTGCCAGATTGAGCGTCGAGTATCCGAATGATGCCGGGATTGCTTATGCGGCTGAAAAAGCGTTCGGTTCCCGTGTTAAAAAGTTGGCAGTCTTTTATTTTATCATGGCTGCGAGCTTCGGTCCCGCCGCCGTATTAATGACGGCCGGCGAATATATTCATTCTCTTGCGGCCGGCACGGCATTTCCTGCTGAACTGTACGGCTTCATTTTTTTTATCTTTTGTATGGTAGTTCTTTGCTTTAATCTTTCATTTGTCGGCATGGTTGCACTCATTTTCTCTACTGCCGCGGCTCTTATCCTGTTTGGAAGCAGCGCGGCTTCCGTGCCTTACTTCCGTGAGGGGCCGCTCGTAGACGGAACATTTCAGTTTGCTGATTTTGGACGCGGATTGCTGCTGTTGTTCTGGGCATTGGTCGGATGGGAAATCGTCGGCAACTACAGCATGGAAGTGAAAAACCGCGGGAAAACGATTCCCCGGGCCGTCGTGATCAGCAGCCTGACGGTAACGGTCATATATTTGGCGACTGCGGCAGCTGTTCAGTGGATTGATCCGGGATTCTTCGCAAACGGACAATTGAAGCTGGCGATGATGCTGACGCCGTTGTTCGGATCTTTTGCATTGCCTGTGATCGCAGTCCTCACTGCTGTCCTCTGCATGTGCGCTTATTTTCAGGTGACAGGCGGAGCAGCCAGGCTGGTGGCATCGCAGGCCGGCGGGCTGTTTGCCCGCAGATCAAGGGGAAATCAGCCGATGGCAGCGCTGGGGCTTATATTTTTCATCCATACCGTCGTTTTCGTCTGCCTGATGTTTCACTTTCTTAATGTTGAGACGCTGGTCCTGATCGCAAACGCCTTTTTCATCTGCAACTCGCTGTGCGGTCTTGCCGCTGCTTACAAGCTGCTATCCGGCCGCGTTTACAAAATAGGCTGCCTCTTTCTCATGGGGTGCTTCTCGCTGCTTCTTTTGTTTTCATCACCCTGGGTCTTACTGTTTATCATGCTTGCCAGCGCCTTGTTTGTGGTGAACTTCCGTCAACTTATCATCTGGAAAAAGGTAAAACGCCCTTTCAAATCGTATTAATCAATCAAACGGAAAAAGAAAGGGGAACACGATGCGCAGTCAACTTTTCAAACTGCTCGGCGATTTGCCGGGGAAAAAAAGCATTGATGTGAGCACTCTTAAAATTGAAGAAAAGTCATCTTTTATTCTCGAAACGCTTTTGCTTGAGTTAAACGGAATTGAAGCGGTGCCGGCCTATTTTGCAAAACCGAAACAGATGAACGGCAAGCGGCCGGCCGTGCTTTACTGTCATTCACACGGAGGACGTTACGAAAGGGGAAAGGAGGAGCTGATTGAAGGAGCGGATTACTTGCAAACACCGCCGTTCGCCGAGGAATTGACGGCCTTGGGATTTTCCGTGCTTGCGATTGACCATTGGGCTTTCGGAGACAGGCGGGGCAAAACGGAGAGTGAGATATTTAAAGAAATGCTTTGGACAGGGCGGGTGATGTGGGGAATGATGGTCTTCGACAGCATCAGAGCCATCGATTACCTGAGCATGCGGGAGGACACAGACGAAAGCCGCATCGCTTCACTCGGCATGTCGATGGGAGGTCTGATGGCCTGGTGGACTGCTGCATTGGATGAGCGGGTCAGCGTATGCGTTGATATATGCGCGCAGGTGGACAGCGAAACATTAATCAAGACGCAGAATTTGGACCGTCACAATCTCTATTCGTATGTTCCAGGGCTGGTCAAGCACTTTTCAACCGCTCAAATCGAAAGCCTGATCGCTCCAAGGCCTCATTTAAGCCTGGTCGGAACCGCAGATAAACTAACGCCAGTTCAAGGGATTGACCTCATTGAAGAAAAGCTGTCCGATGTGTATAAAGAAAAAGGCGCCGGTGAACGCTATGAAGTGTTTCGCTCTCATTCAGGGCACTTCGAGACAGCCGGAATGAGGCATAAAGCGATCGGTTTCTTAAAAACATGGCTGTAAAACAGGAGGTGAATCACTGTGAAAAAGGTGACGATCATCGGAGGGAACGGCACGGTCGGCCGCGTATTAGCATGCGGATTGGCAGGCGAAGGATACGAGGTGACAGTGCTGGATTTAAAAGAACCGGATGAAAAGCCGGCTGTCCGCTTTGTCCGGGTGGATGCGGCAGATTACAATGAAGTCGTGAAAAACATTCCTCTGAATACGGATGCGGTGATCAACCTTTTAGCTGTAAAGCCGTCGGGTGATTTGCTTGACCGGCAGGAGTTTGAGAAAATGACGGATATCTTTTTTAAAGCGACATATACGATTTTGCGGGCGGCGGCGGAGCTCGGGGTGCCGAAGGTGGTTTTTGCAAGCAGCAACCATGTGACAGATGTGTATGAAAAGGACGGAGATTCTCTGCTGGGGAGGCAGATCAACACTGATGACTACCCGCAGTCGAAAAGCTTGTACGGCTTGCTAAAATTGGCGTCCGAAAATCTCGGCTACCTTTTCTCGCACCAATTAGACGCCAAGGTTTCCGTGATCAATCTGCGGATCGGGACAGCCGCTGAAAATGAGCAAGAAACGCTGCGCGCAAAACCGAGGAGCAAAAAAACGCTGTTATCCCACCCCGACCTTATCGGGATTTTTAAAGCCGCAATCGAATCCGGCAAAACATATGGTACATATTATGCTGTCAGCGACAATAAGGGGCGGCCGTGGTCGATCGATTCCGCCATTCGGGAACTGGGGTTCAAGCCGAAAGTAAGCGCCTCAGACATCCTTGATGAAGACTGACGTATCATCTTCTAAGGTGATGATCTTTTTCTCCGCTTTTCTGATCCTGCTTAAAAAATGATTATAGACGCTCTCCTTTCTGTTTGCTACATTTTAGACACGATATCGTAATATTTTGACAGCGCTTACAAGGAGGGGGAAATGACGATCAGGCATTCTGCTGGAAGCCGCGTGTTTGACATATTGAATTATTCATTTTTAACAGGGTTCGGATTGGTTTGTGTGCTGCCGTTCATTCACGTTATTGCAGCCTCTTTCGCGACAGTTGAGGAGGTCATTTCGAAAAAGTTTATCTTAATACCGACGACTTTTTCGCTGGATGCGTACAGGTATATTTTTTCAACTGACATTGTGTACAGAAGCTTAATCATTTCTATTCTTGTCACAGCCGCAGGGACAGCGGTCAGCATGTTTCTATCCTCTTTAATGGCATACGGGTTGTCGAGAAAGGAGCTGATGGGAAGGCGCGTCCTCATGTTCTTGGTCGTGTTCACGATGCTGTTCAGCGGAGGGATGATCCCGACCTTTCTCGTTGTAAAATCGCTCGGATTGCTCGATACCTATTGGTCTCTGATTCTTCCGACGGCCATCAATGCGTTTAACTTGATAATTTTAAAGAACTTTTTTCAAAACATACCGTCAAGCCTCGAGGAATCCGCCAAAATCGACGGCTGCAATGACATCGGCATCTTCTTCCGCATCATTCTTCCGTTGTCTTTGCCGGCGATTGCGACAATTTCGCTGTTTTACGCCGTCACCTATTGGAATACGTACATGCAGGCGATTCTGTACTTGAGCGATGCGACAAAATGGCCGATACAAGTTTTGCTTCGCCAGATTGTCATCGTATCAAGCGGTATGCAAGGGGATATGACGGAAATGGGAGCAGCCGCGGCGCCGCCGGAACAAACGATCAAAATGGCGGTCATTGTCGTTGCAACCATACCGGTGCTGCTCGTGTATCCGTTTATTCAAAAGCACTTTGCAAAAGGCGCTCTTTTAGGGTCAATTAAAGGATAAAAACGGAGGGGACAATATGGGGAAAAAATGGCTGATCGCGATTTTTGCGTTCGCGCTTTTGGCCGGCGGGCTGCTTGGCTGTTCGAACAGCGGAGCAGATCAGGCTTCTACAAAGGATGAGAAAATCGACCTGAACTCGCCTTTGGACTTGAGCTGGATGGTAATTCTTTATCATCAGCAGCCGCCGAAAGATACGGCGATTAAAAAAATCGAGGAACTCACCAATACAAAGCTCGATTTAATGTGGGTGCCTGATGCGGTAAAAGAAGACCGCTTAAACTCAGCGCTCGCCGCCGGAAACCTGCCGAAAGTCGTCACCATTCAGGACATTAAAAATTCATCTGTCATGAATGCGTTCAGGTCGGGGATGTTTTGGGAGGTCGGCCCTTATTTAAAGGATTATCCGAATTTAAGCAAGATGAACAAGCTGATCAATAAAAACGCTTCGATCGACGGAAAGCTTTACGGCATCTACAGGGAGCGCCCGTTATCAAGACAGGGGGTTGTCATCCGTAAAGACTGGCTTGACAACCTTGGGCTCGAAATGCCGAAGACGGTTGATGAACTTTACGAAACAGCGAAGGCATTTACAGAAAAAGATCCTGACCAAAACGGAAAGAACGATACGATCGGCTTTGCCGACAGAAACGATTTGATCTACGGCGCCTTTAAAACATTGGGGTCCTATATGGGCATGCCGACTGACTGGGAGGAAAAAGACGGCAAGTTCACGCCTGACTTCATGACAAAAGAGTACATGGATACGATGAAATATATGAAAAAACTCTATGATGAAGGGCTGATCAACAAAGACTTCCCGGTTACGAGCAAAACGCAGCAGCAGGAGATGTTTTCACAAGGGAAAGCCGGCATTTATGTCGGAAATATGGTCGATGCCGTCAATTTAAGAGACCAGTCTGTCGATGATAAAATGGAGCTTGAGATCATCAATCGGATCAAAGGGCCGGACGGAAAGGAACGCGTCTGGGCATCAGGCGGGCATAACGGAATCTTTGCCTTCCCGAAAACAAGCGTCAAAACAGAAAAAGAGCTGAAGAGGATTCTGGCCTTTTTCGACCGGATCGCCGAAGAGGATGTTTACAGCCTGATGACTTACGGGATCGAAGGGGTTCACTATAAAAAAGAAGGGAATAAACAATTCAAACGGATCGACGAGAAACTGAAAGACTGGCAGGCGGAAATCCAGCCGCTCGTCTCTCTCGTCGGCATTGATAAACAATATTTGAAAAATACGGGAGATCCGCTCCGTACAAAATATGAAGAGCTGACAGAGGACAATAATGAGATCATCGTCTCAAATCCGGCCGAAAGCTTGTACTCACCGGCCGCATCTGAAAGAGGCGATGAACTGCAAAAGATCATTGATGATGCCACATATCAATTCATCCTCGGCAAAATCAATGAAAGCCAGTTCGAGAAAGCGGTTGAAAAATGGCGGACGAACGGCGGAGATCAAGTAATAGAAGAATATGAGGAGTCATTTAAAAAAGCAGAAAAATAGAAGACAATCCCGGGAAACCGGGATTGTCTTTTTATGCCGAATGATTTTTCAGCTCGCGGTATTTGCCGGGCGTGATTCCTTCCAGCTTTTTAAATGAGCGGATGAAATTCTGCGGATTTTTGTATTTCAGTTTTTCAGAAATTTCTTTTACGGACAGCGTCGTTTCCGTCAGCCAGTTCTTCGCGATATGATGCCTGTAGGATGACAAGTATTCGCTGAACGATATTTTCATTTCTTTCCTGAAGATGCTGCTTAAATAGTTGGGGTTGTAATGAAGCCTTCCTGCGATCGATTCGAGCGTCAAGTCCGTGTCGAATTCCTGCTGGATAATATGGACGATTTTTTCTGAGATGTTTTTGTATTGCGATTCTTCTCTGATGCTGAGTGTATCGATCATCTTGACGATAATCTGCGCGTTCAGCCAGCTTTCGATTTCCTCGATGGTCGTCAGCTCAAAGACGTCGTCGTACAGCATCGTATTTTCGTTCGGTTCAAAAATCTCGATTCCGAGCAAATGCATAAATTCAATCAAGTTGTTCAAGAGCCTTGCAATCGCCACCTGGCAGTGATGCGGATTCATGTTTTCAGAACAAATCGATTCAAGGAGAAGATGAAGCTGTTCGGCCGCTTGTTTACGGTTGCACGTTTTAATAGCTTCAAACAGTTCATTTTGGATCTGCTTTGGAAACTGGGTTAAAAACGCTTTGTTGCGGTCAAGATGCTCATAGAAAATCACCGCGTGTTTTCCTGATTTCAGACGGTATGTCAGCGCTTCAAGCCCTTCCAAATAAGCGCGCTTCGACATTGCAAGGCTTGTAAACGGCTGGCTGATGCCGATGCTGACAAACAATCCAAGCTCTTCATGAATTTTATCCCTGATGGATGATGCGGTACGCTCCAAGTCCTCCTGAAACCTGTCCAGCGGCTGTCCGCGGTTCAGCATGATGATGGTCTGCGTTTTATCAATGACAACCGGCGGGAGGCGCTTATTCTTGGGCACAGATCGTTCGACAAGGCTGTTGATCGCAAACAGCAGGACATCAAGATCCTTTTTTTCATATGATGTGTCTTTCAATGTATCAATTTGCAGTGCAAAAACGGACAGGTGGCTCCAATCTTCAGGGAAGCCGAGCCCTGTAAAACGGTCTTTAATTTCTTCTTCGCTCAGCTTGCCGAGCAAAAGCCTTGTTAAAAAATACTGCTTCAGCTGGGTGACCTGCTGTTCGACGCGCACCTTCAGATCATGGTTTTTATTTTTCATCTCTTTAATATTCCGTTCAATCAGTTCAAATTCGTTTTTCGGATTCTCTTGGCCGGAAGCGGCCCCCGCAGAAAAGCCTGAGACGGATTCGTACAAAACCTTGATCGGCCTGTAAAAATGACGTGAACCAAACCAGGAAAATAGATATGAAAGCGCTAACAAAATGACGCAGGTCGTAAATGTGAACCAGCCGATTGATGCCGTCTGTTGATAAAGTTCCGGAATGGTCGTTAACGAAATATATATCCAATTATTGTAATCTGATTTCTGGTATGTAATGTTATAGGCGGTGTCGCTGACTGTTGTATCAAACTGGCCGTTTTTGTCCTGATGCCGGCGGATCGTTTTGAAATAATCCTTTTGTTTGATCGATTGCCCAATCATTGACGGGTCTGAGTGAAGGATGATCCGTCCGTTGTCATCAAGCACCATCATGCTGTTTGTTTTTGAATGATGAGGCATGCGCTTGACAAGTGAACAAGAAGGAATGCTCGCGATCGCAAGGCCTCTGTTTTCCATGCTGTTCAGGGGAAGCTGTTTGACCAGATTGACGTTGTACAGGCAGTTGCCCGAAGCTCCTTCTTTTGTGGCGACAAGGTCGTTGTTTTTTTCAAGCACCCAGCTGGAACGGCTTTTTAAAGCGTTGTAAAGCGAGATCGTGATGGCTTGTTTTCCCTGATCTAAAGGATATAAACCGGAATTGTTGATATACCACTTTTTTTCTTGGCTGATCAGCGTGATATCCGACAGATCGGTATCGAATGTCTGCAGTTCGTTTAATTCCTTGTTGATTTGGTTATATAGCTGAAAGCGTTCTGGTGTAATGGTGCGGCTGAGTGTCTGAATTAAAGGATAGGAACGGACGTAATTGGTGAAGGAATGGTCAACCGTTTTTAAAATATGCTCGATATTTAGCTGTGTCTGGCCAACGGTTTGGAGCTTTTCGTTTGTAACGTTTTGTTCAATCGTTTCCGCTGATCTCTGATAGGAAAAAAAGCCGACGATGATGACCGGAATGGTGCTCAGAACGAGAAAGAAGGTCACCAGCTTATAGTAAAACTTATATTGTTTTCTCTTCATAAATTCCCCCCCAACAAATCTTCGTTTGAGATGTTCATATATAATTAATCCGACTTTTGTGTGAATTTGTCAATAATCATTTTCTAACCATCGTTTCATTTTATTAGGTTTTGCCGGCTGCCGGGCGAGGTGGGGCCGATGTGATGATATGATTGTAGATTTATTTTTTCATGGTGGGATAAAGTGAAAGCAAACATCACGAAGGGAGGCCGTTTATGAAAGCAGCCGATGTCCAGACCGGAAAAAATCCGGCCCATATTGTTGAAAAAAAACGAAAGACGCGTTTTTGGGAAAAGCTTCTCCAGCAAAAGTATTTATATTTGATGATTCTGCCGGGACTGATTTATTTTTTGCTTTTTAAGTATGTGCCGATGTGGGGGATTGTCATAGCGTTTCAGGATTACCAGCCGTTTCTCGGCATAACGGGGAGCGAATGGGTTGGTTTTAAGCATTTTGAAAGGCTGTTTACCGAACCGACGTTTTTTATGCTTCTGAAGAATACATTGATTTTGTTTTTCCTCAACCTTGTTGTATTCTTTCCGATACCAATTATTTTGGCGCTTTTATTGAATGAAGTCAGAGTCGCATTGTTCAAAAAGTTTGTCCAGACGCTGATCTATATTCCGCATTTTATGTCATGGGTTATTGTGGTATCGCTTTCATTCGTCCTGTTGACGGTTGATGGAGGATTGATCAATGAGATTATCGCCTACTTCGGCGGAGAAAAGATCAACTTTTTGCTGAATGAAAGCTGGTTCAGGCCGATGTATATTCTCCAGGTCATCTGGAGGGAAGCCGGCTGGTCGACGATCATTTATTTGGCGGCGATTACCGCTGTCGACCCGCAGCTTTACGAAGCGGCGAAAATGGACGGGGCCAATCGCCTGAGGAGGATGTGGCATGTCACACTACCTGCGATCAGAAGCGTCATCGTTGTTTTGCTTATCTTGAAAATCGGCGATACGCTCGAACTCGGCTTTGAGCATGTGTATCTGCTTTTGAATGCAACGAACCGCGAAGTGGCCGAGATCTTTGATACGTATGTATACACGGCCGGATTAAAGCAGGGGCAGTTCAGCTACAGTACAGCCGTCGGTTTATTTAAAGCAGCTGTCGGTCTCATTCTTGTCATATTTGCAAACAGGATGGCGAAGAAATTTGGAGAAGAAGGAATATATTAATATTTTTTGATGAAAGGAATTGAATGACATGAATCAATCTCTCATCACAAAAACGCCTCTTTACATTGCCGAAGAAGCGGCCAAAACAATAATGAAAGCGTATACACCAAAGGAGCTGCCGCCGGCCGGACGCTGGCACTACCATCAGGGCGTATTTCTGTGCGGACTGATTCGCCTCTGGGAAGAAACGGGGAAAGAAGCATACTTCAAATATGTAAAAGAATACGCCGATGAGCTCATTGACGGCTGCGGGAATTTTTATTTCAGGAGGGATGAACTGGACGCCATACAAGCCGGACTTATCCTTTATCCTTTGTATGATGAAACGGGCGATGAACGCTACCGTAAAGCCGCCAAAAAGCTGAAGGGCCTTTTTGATACGCTGAATCAAACAGAAGAAGGCGGGTTTTGGCATAAAGATAAATATCCTTACCAAATGTGGCTTGACGGGTTGTACATGGGAGGGCCTTTCGCACTCAAGTATGCAAGAGCGTTCAATGAGCCTGAACTGTACGATATGGTCATCCTCGAAGAAAAACTGATGAGAAAACATACGAAAGACTGCAGGACGGGATTATATTATCATGCGTGGGATGAAAAGAGGGAAATGCCCTGGGCCGACCCCGTTTCAGGCTGTTCTCCCGAATTTTGGGGAAGGTCAATCGGCTGGTACGCGCTTGCACTGAGCGATATGATCGAACTGCTCCCGCAGGGGCATGACACAAGACAGGAGTGGACCCGGGCGCTTCAAGAGATGGTCAAAAGCATTGCCGATTTTCAAGATGAACGCACAGGGTTATGGCACCAGGTTGTCGATAAAGGCGGACTTCCGGATAATTGGCTTGAAAGCTCCTGCTCGTGTTTGTATATGTACGCGATGACGAAAGGAGCTCGCATGGGCTATATCGATTCATCATATATTGATAGAGCCGCAAAGGCTTTCAAAGGACTCGTCGAAGAGAAAATCGAGCTGAGCGCAAAAGAAGGCTTGCTTTTAAAAGATATTTGCGTCGGAACTTCTGCAGGGACATACGATTATTATGTCGGGCGGGAAAAAAGCACCAACGATCTTCACGGTGTCGGCGCATTGATCATGGCACTTGTAGAACTTGAAAAGACCGGCCGCTTTTCCCGCGAGGCAGCGAAGTGAAGAACTTCGCTTTCTCCGTCCTTCTATTTGCAGCAGTGCTTCTTTTTTCCTCATGCGGAAAGGATGGAGGCCGGGGAACAGACGTATTGATCTTTTCGGATGCACCGGCTGAAATAAAGGAAAACGTCCAGCGCGCTGCCGGGAAAGAACAGCTCAACATCACCGTTTTCCCGGCTGCACCGGAAAAACTTCTAGTTGAAATTGCGGCGAAAGAAGGAGATCTGTTTATCGTTCCAGAAGACATGTTTAAACCTTTTTACGATCCTGAAGGACTTCAGCCATTGAATGTTGCCTCGGAAGAAAAAGAGCCGTACAGCGCTCCGGGTAAAAACGGGGACGTACAGCTGTATGCGGCTGTCATTGAAAAAGGAGAAAAACGTTTGAACGGCTATACGTTTCAGCTGAATACAGACATGGCAGCTTTCATACCGGTCTATGCGAAGAAAACCCCTGAAGCGACGGAACTCATCGAAGCGCTTCGCTGAAAATGAAAGGGGGAGGAACCGATGAAAACATATGCGATATGCGGTCTGAGCGGCCGCGCTTTTAACATGTTTATCGAGCCTCTAGTGGGAAAATACGGGGAAGAACACCGCATTGCTGCGCTCCTGGACAGCGATCCGCTAAGGGAAGAAGTCTGCAAAGACAGGTTTCCGGCGCTTCATCCTGTCCCGTTTTTCGAGGAGAAAGCGTTTACCGAAATGCTTGACAAAATCAAGCCAGACGCCATTATTGTAGCAGGCCGTGATGATACGCATGTCCGCTATATATTGGGCGCTTTACGGGCGGATATCGATGTGGTCACTGAAAAGCCGATGGTGACAACGGCACGGGATGCGGCAGCCGTGTTAAAAGCCGAAGCCGCGAGCAAAGGAAAAGTGACCGTTACGTTTAATTACCGCTGCAATCCGTACCACCGCAAGATCAAAGAGCTGATACTTGAAGGAAAGCTCGGCACGATTACGTCGGTTGACTTGAACTGGTACATCGATACGTATCACGGCGCAAGCTATTTTAAACGCTGGAACAGGATGAGAGCATACTCCGGCGGGCTTTCCGTCCATAAGTCAACTCATCATTTCGACCTTGTCAATTGGTGGCTTGATCAAACGCCTAGCGAGGTTTTTGCCTATGGCGGCCTGTACTACTACGGACCCGGCGGCGAAATGAATCCTGAAAAAGGGGAAAAACGCTATTGCGGAACATGCCATGTCAAGAAGAAATGCCGCTATTATATGAGGTGGCAGGCAGGCGACCCGCAGGACGACCATGTTAAAACCAACGAAAGCCAGCATCTGCTCTATACCGATTACAGGCCTGACGCGTGTATTTTCGATGAAGAAATCGATATCGAGGATACGTATGCAGCCGTTTTGAAATACGACAAAGGGGCGCTGCTGAATTACTCCGTTCATTTTTCAGCCCCGTATGAAGGCTACCGGCTTGCAATCAACGGGACAAAGGGAAGGCTTGAAACGCAGGAATATCATGCGCCGGCAAGGGTTCCCTTTGAAGTTCCCGAACAGACCATCGATTATTATCCGCTGTTTGAATCGAAAGAAACGATTCGCGTCGTCAGGCAGCCCGGCGGGCATGGCGGAGGAGATCCGCTGCTTTTGGAAGAGCTGTTTGGCGGAGGAGACCCGTTGAGGAATTACGACATTCTGGCCGGTGCCGAAGCAGGCGCCTATTCAATTGCAGCCGGCGAGGCATTATGGCGCTCCATCAAAGAAAAAAAGCCGATAGGAATCAGTGAACTTCTGTATACCCGGCAATATACATAAAGGGGGGGGAATTCGTGGAACAAAGTGTCTCCATGGGAAGGGTGCTGAGCTTTTGTGATTGGGTGCTGAAGTTTTTTTACGCCAATCTGCTGTGGTTTGTTTTTACGATGCTCGGCCTTGGCGTCTTCGGGTTTATGCCGGCGACGACTGCATTGTTTTCCGTGATGAGAAAATGGATTATGGGCAAAACCGATATTCCGATATGTAAAACGTTTTGGCAGGCGTACCGCGGCGAGTTTTTTCGTTCCAACGTCATCGGTCTTATTCTGGCGGCAGTTGGCATCATCATTTATGTTGACCTTGCTTTTATTTATCCGGAGCATTTCCTATTGCACGTTCTCCGGTTCGTCATTATGATTTTTGGATTTTTGTTTTTGATTATGCTGTTTTATATGTTTCCGCTGCTCGCCCATTTCGATTGGAAGAAGCGGATGTATTTTAAGTTTTCGCTGATTCTGGGCATATCGTATTTGCAGTATACATTAACGATGATGGCGGTCACTGCCGTGCTTTATATCGCTTTTGCCTTTCTGCCAGGAATCGTTCCTTTTTTCAGCGCCAGCCTGCTCAGCTATGCGGTCATGTGGCTGGCATATCAAGTATTGAAAAAAGCGGAGGCCGTAGAACAGAGGGAAACCGTCATAACGACAAGACACACCTGACCCTTTGCTTCAGGTGTGATGAGAGGAGATGGCTCATATGAGTGAAGAATTTGAAAAACGATATCTTCACTGGATTGATCAAGCCGTAAAGGAGAGCGAAAAGAAAGACGACTTCAAGTCCCTCCCCGGTTTTGGAAGACCGCTCAGCAAAGAGGCGCTCGAGGGGGATGCGCTTTCGTCAACTCTAAAAAACGCCCGTTATCTGCCGGAGTGGCTGAAGCTGCAAAAGGAAATTAAACAAGAGATTGAAAAAGCGATCAAATCGAATCAGCGCGAAGCGCTGATCGATGCCATCAACCTAAAAATTAAAAAATACAACCTCACCTGTCCGAACCAATTCCAAAAAGGCCTTGTTTCAGCCAAAAACCTCGAAAGTCAGCTCAAATATTGGAGCTGACGCCATTCCTTGCACTTATTCATAAAAATAATTGCCAATAACAATTATCTTCTGTAAAATAAAGTTAATAAATGTAATTTTATGTTTTTAAAAAGAAGAAAGGATGAATGAAGAAGTGGAAGCGAAAGCGGCATACGAAAAAGCGGCCGGGCTCTTGAATCAGTGGTACACCATGATCAAGCGCCATGAAGCGCTCCAGGCTGTATCTTTGAGATACGAGATCCGAAACCTGCTTTCTAAAATGGAGAAAAACAGAGATTTGGAGCTCTATTTTCAGCTTTTGGACTATCGCTGCAAATTGATGATGGAGCAGTTTGCAGAATCAGCCGAGCTCTTCCGGAAGATTAAAAGGCAGAAGGAAACGGTTAAGAACGCGGATGACATCATTCAGTACTATTTTTTCTTTTTTTCAGGCATGTATGAGTTTTATGAGAAAAACTATCTTGAGGCGATCAGCTGTTACAAAAAAGCGGAAATGAAGCTGCATAAACTGACCGATGAAATTGAAAAAGCGGAATTTTACTATAAAATCGCGACCGCCTACTACCAAATAGATGATCATTTCAGATCGTTGAACTACTCCGAAAAAGCGCTCTCACTTTTCAGCAAGCATAAAGAATACATAGACAAAACGATCGGGTGCGAAATGATTCTCGGATCGGTTCAGTTTGAACTGTTCCGCATCAAACAAGCCGAGGAACACTACGGCCGGGCGCTTGATCAGGCCGTTTCCCTCCAAAACCGGCGAATCATCGGGCTGATCTATCATAATATGGGTCTGAACTACGCCAAATGCAGCATGCCGCTTTTGGCGGAAGAGCACTTTAGAAAAGCCCTTTCAATCGGTGTCCATGAGCAATCGGTCTTTGGCATTAACACCCTTTTTGAGCTGTCTCATCTCATGTACAAAAACGGTTCTCCCGAAGAAGCGAGACGTCTCTGCAAAGAGGGATTTACCAGAGCGGCGGAACAAGGAGAGGATGAATACGCGGCGAAATTCAGGCTGATTTTCGCCCTGTATGACGCGGGCCATCCGCTCGATATTGAACTTTCGCTTGAATACATGAGCGATAAACGGCTATGGCCGCATGTTGCCGAACTGATAAAAGATATAGCCGATTACTACATGAAATCCGGCGACCATGAAAAAAGCGCGCTTTACCTGGAAAAATCGCAGCATGCCAAGAATCAAATATATAAAATGAAGGAGGAGCTCATATGAAAAAATCCATTTGTTTTTTCGCCGTTATGCTTGTTTGCCTGATAGGAGGAAGCTTCACAGCCGATTCTGCAGCACAGGACGGATCATTTCAGCCATTAGGCAAATCGGTGTTTCCTGACAGCGGACGATAGAGAAAATCTGCTGAAATAGAAATTGCCTCCCGACTTTTGCTATAATAGTCTCACCTAAAGGCAATTGAAGGGAGCAGTAACGATGACGATAAAAGAGATTTCGGCTGATGAGCTGAAAGACAGGCTTGCAAAAGGAGAAACGCTGAACATTATTGACGTCAGAGAAGATGAAGAGGTGGCTGAAGGAATGATCCCTGAAGCCGTTCACATTAAAATGGGGGATATTCCTGAAAAACTCGATGTCTTCGAAAAGGAGCAGCCTTATATTTTTGTCTGCCGATCAGGCAAGCGCAGCGAAAATGTCTGCCTCTATTTGCAGGATAAAGGCTTTGATGTCACCAATATGGTCGGCGGCATGCTCGAATGGACCGGAAACACAAAGCCGAAAACAAAATAAGCGGGTCCGGCTTCTTATCTGTAGAGATAAGAAGTTTTTTTATTTGCAATAGATTATCACATGTTAGGAAACGTTCTGAGCGTCCTGCCGGCGATATTCAAGGTTCTTTCGATCAGGATTTTAAGCATAACTTCGGCTGTGTGCGAATACCTTTCATTATAGAAAGGAGAGAGCGTATGCTGAAGGTAGCCGTTTTTGATGAAGAACACGAAAAAGATTTGCAGCATGAGATCAATGAATTCTTAAAAAAGCTGTCGGAAGACCAGCTGGTCGATATAAAATATGACGTATCAGCCGCATGCGATCCTCAAGGCGAACAGCTTTACTGTTTTTCAGCGTTAATTTTATACAGAACATAAAAAAACAGCTCTTCAAAGGAAGAGCTGTTTTCGTCTATGCTTTTTTCACCCTAGGGCTTCTTGGCTTCTGGAATTTCTCAGCCTGTTTAATTTCTTTCCGCTCTTGTGACAGAGATTTATACAACGATACAAGCATGAAAATCACGACGACTGAGAACGGCAGTGCGGCCAGGATGGCGGTGTTTTGCA
Organism: Bacillus sp. FSL L8-0528; assembly: GCF_038593085.1. Lineage (NCBI taxonomy): Bacteria > Bacillati > Bacillota > Bacilli > Caryophanales > Bacillaceae > Bacillus > Bacillus sp. FSL L8-0528. The sequence goes on along the minus strand of NZ_CP151961.1, from coordinate 3,153,005 downwards.
GCGCCGATAGTCCGCCTGAATATAGAAGCGCCGCAGCCATTGCTGACTGGATGATACCCCATGATACCTTGACCGAATTCGCAGGGTTCAGTGAACCGTAAGTTGTTTGCATTCCGAGAACAAATGTTGCCGAGTCTGCGGAAGTGATAAAGAATACGGCAATGAGCACCAAGGCAACGATAGATGTAATCATCGCCAGCGGATAGTGGTCAAACACGCCAAACAGCATCGTGTCTGTAGACAGTTTTGCAACGTTGAAAGTCCCTTTTTGCTGAAGATCCATCGCTGAAACCCCGAAAATTGAAAACCATAGAAACGCCAGCACAGTAGGCGCAAACAATACGGCAATCAAAAATTCCCTGATTGTGCGCCCCCTTGATACGCGGGCGATGAAAATACCGACAAACGGCGACCAGGAGATCCACCAAGCCCAGTAGAAAATCGTCCATGAATTGATCCATTCACGGCTGTCCGGATCATTAGGCGCAAGGCGGAAGCTCATTTGCACCACGTTGGAGATATACGTTCCGATCGTGTCCGTAAACGAGTTCATAATCAACACCGTCGGTCCGACAAACAGCATAAAGATCATCAGGACGCCGGCCAGCACCATGTTCGTATTACTCAAGTACTTGATGCCTTTTCCGATACCGCTCCATGCGGAAATTAAGAACAGAACGGTAACGACCGCAATAATGGCCAGCTGCACCTGAAAGCTGTTCGGCACTCCGAATAGATAATGGAGTCCGCCGTTGATCTGCGTGGCGCCGATTCCGAGGCTTGTTGCTACACCGACGACGGTTGCGAAGACAGCGATGCAGTCAATCCCTTTTCCAAGCGGTCCGTTGACTTTGTCGCCGAAGACCGGAAACAGCGTCGCGCTGATCAAGCCAGGCGCGTCTTTTCTGAATTGAAAGTACGCGATGCAAAGAGCAACGATCGCATAGATCGCCCATGCATGCAATCCCCAGTGGAAAAATGTATACCTCAGAGAATCTCTGAAGGCCTGGGCTGTTTCTGTTTCACCTGATGGAGAGCTAATGGCAAAATGGCTGATCGGTTCAGCCGCGCCATAAAATACGAGACCAATGCCCATACCTGCGCTAAAAAGCATGGCAAACCAAGATAATCGAGAGAATTCAGGTTTTTCTTCAGGTTTCCCTAATTTGATCTTTCCGATCGGACTGAAGATCAAAAAGATGCTGAATGCGACAAACAGAGAAACCACCAATAAATAATACCATCCGAGTGTGTTCGTAACATAACCTTGAATCGAAGTCGTTAACGCCTGAAGGTTATCAGGAGCAACGATTCCCCATAATACAGCTGCTGCTGTAATAACAATCACAATCCAAAAAACGCTTGAAATATTTTTCAAAATCATCCTCACCCTCTAATCATTTTTCGTCCTTACTCCCATCATTATGTTTAGTATGAGTTGCACATATAAAATTCATTCTCTCTCAGGAAGTTTGACCTAGCTTCCCCTATTACCCCACAATCAGGTGAAACAAAACTCTTTAACCGTAACATACTTTTCAAAAAAGGCACAAGTCTCAGCACTGCGCTGAAACTCTGCCATTCCACGTTTGTCAAGGGTTTGGAGTAATTTTATTTTTTTCTTCGGCAAAGCGAAAATTCGCCTGCATTCATGCCTGCAAGTCTGCCTGTGACAAGCGCGGATGTGATATTATACCCGCCCGTATAGCCGTGGATATCGAGGATTTCTCCGCAGAAATAAAGTCCTTCCTTTTTTTTAGACGCCATTTTTTTAGGATCGATTTCTTTTACGGAAACCCCTCCGCCGGTCACAAAGGCTTTGTCAAGGGAAAGGGTGCCGTTCACGTTGACGGTAAACTCTTTACAGTCTTTGACGAAAGCTCTGAAACGGTCTTTGGAAAGGGATGAAAAGGTTTCAGAAGGGTCAATCTTGTTGCGCTCGAGAAGAAACAGCAGATACCTTTCCTGCATCCAAGGCTTCAGCATGTTTTTGAGTGATTTTTTCGGAGCGTCCTTTAATTCTTTATGCATGTTTTGAAAAAGCTGTTCTTCATGAATGTCAGGGAACAAGTCGATTTTCAGCCTGACTTTTTCCTGCTTTTTCAACTCTTTGACGACAAATTGGCTGCACCTGAGGACAGCGGGCCCAGAAAGTCCAAAATGGGTAAAAATCATATCCATTTGGTGGGTGATGACCGGTTTCCCTTTTTTGTTCAATACGCTGAGGGCGACGTTTCTCAGTGATAGGCCCTGCAATGTTTTCTGCTTGATAAAAGGCTCGTCAGACGTAACCGGAACTTCTGTCGGGAACAGTTCCGTAATCGTATGGCCGGCTTTTTCCGCCCATTCATAGCCGTCTCCGGTCGATCCTGTATGCGGGACGCTTTTCCCGCCGACGGCGATAACGACAGAGCCCGCTCCAATTTCTTCGCCGCTGCCTGTCACGATCCCGCACGCTTTTTCTTCATTGTATAGGACAGTTTTCACTTTTTCGTTTGTCCGCACGCTTACATGAAGCTGTTCAAGCCTTGATAAAAGTGCGTTCACTACGCTCTGCGCCTTGTCGGAGACAGGAAACATTCTTCCGTGATCTTCCTCTTTCAGCTTGACGCCCAGGCGCTCAAAAAATTTGATGATGTCCTCGTTGTTAAATTCAGAAAAAGCGCTGTACAAAAAGCGTCCGTTTCCGGGAATATGCCGGATGATCTCATCAACCGGCAAGCGGTTCGTCACATTGCACCGTCCGCCTCCCGAAATGGCCAGCTTGCGGCCGAGTTTGTTTCCTTTGTCAATCAAAAGAACGTCTGCCCCCTGTTCACCGGCCGCGATGGCGGCCATCAGCCCGGAGGGGCCTCCGCCGATGACGATGACATCAAAATACTTCATACCCATATCCTCAACTTTCCTGTCTTGTAGAGCCTGCATTCTGTGCAGGCGGGGCGGATTGCATCAGATAACATCCGCGCTCCATCTTCTTATTATAACGAAAGAACGGCAGGATGAAAAAACGTTAAAACATGGGGATGTTAAAATTTAGCCATGTTATTATTACCTGAGTAATGCGCCTGTATGTTAAAATAGAAAAGTTGAATCTATTGAAGAAAAATGGTGATTGGGAACATGTCAAGCAAACTGTTAAGAGGCACCTTTGTATTAACGCTTGGTACCTATATTTCAAGGATCCTCGGAATGATTTATTTGATTCCGTTCGGAGCCATGGTCGGTGCCACCGGCGGTGCCCTGTTCCAGTACGGTTATAATCAATATACGATTTTTTTAAGCATTGCGACCATGGGGTTTCCGGCGGCCGTGTCCAAGTTTGTTTCAAAATATAACTCGATGGGCGATTATGAAACAACGAGAAGGATGTTGCGCGCCGGAATGTCGATGATGCTCGTCACAGGCATCATTGCTTTCTCCATTCTATATTTGTCCGCCCCGTTTTTTGCGGAGATGGCCCTCGGCGGAACAGAAAACAACGGGCTGACGATTGAACATGTCGTGTATGTTATTCGCATGGTCAGTCTCGCTTTACTTGTTGTGCCGATCTTGGCGCTGATCAGAGGCTTTTTCCAAGGTCACCAGATGATGGGGCCGACAGCCGTTTCACAGGTCGTTGAACAAATTGCCAGAATCGTCTTTCTATTAACGGCTACTTATTTGGTGATCAAAGTATTAGACGGCGGGCTTGTCGTCGCTGTCGGCTATGCGACTTTTGCGGCTTTGATCGGCGCATTTGCCGGGCTCTTCACGCTTTATTTTTCCTGGCAGAAAAGAAAAGGGGCGCTTTTGGCGCTGAAGCCGAACCTGGTTCCTTCTGCAAATATTACGTACCGGCAGATGTTTAAGGAGCTGTTCAGCTATGCTGCCCCTTACGTCTTTGTCGGGCTGGCGATACCGCTTTACCAGTACATTGATACAAATACGTTTAATAAAGCGATGATTGCAGCCGGCTATCAAAACATCAGCCAGGATTTGATGGCGATCGTGACGCTGTACGTGCCAAAGCTTGTGATGATACCGGTATCTCTCGCGACGGCATTCGGCCTGACATTGATCCCGGCGGTGACTGAAAACTTTACCAACAAAGATTTCCCTGCTTTAAACAAACAGATTGATCAGGCGATGCAGATCATTCTTTTCATCGTTCTTCCTGCATCAGTCGGTATGGCCCTTTTATCGGGTCCGGTTTACACGTTCTTTTACGGCTCGGAAAGCCTGCTCCCTGAAATGGGACGAGATATTTTGTTCTGGTACGCGCCCGTGGCGCTGTTATTCTCGCTCTTCACCGTCAACGCTGCGATTTTGCAGGGGGTGAACAAGCAGAAATTTGCGGTTGTCAGCCTGATGATCGGGATTGTGATCAAAATCGCGCTTAACGTTCCGCTCATCAAGCTGTTTCAAGGAAGCGGATCGATTTTGGCAACGGCGCTCGGCTATTCGGCGTCACTCCTGTACGGATTTATTATGATTAAACGCCATGCCGGCTATTCGTATCGCAAACTGTTTAAACGGTTTTTGCTGATGCTGATCCTGACGGCGGTCATGGGCATCATGTTGCTGCTTGTCCAGGCGCTTCTCAGTCTGTTTATTTCATATGAAGGCGGGCAGATCAAATCTGCTGTCGTCATTTTCATCACAACCGCGGTCGGCGGATCAGTTTATCTGTACTTGGCTTACCGTGTGAAACTGCTCGAAAAAATCTTCGGTCAGCGGTTGAATCGCTTTTTCAAAAGAAAGGCCTCCTAAAAAGGGCTTTTCTTTTTATGCAAAAAAAGGGCGTGTCTTCATGAGATTGGATAAACTGTTGTCAAACAGCGGCTACGGGTCGAGAAAAGAAGTCAAAAAAATGCTAAAAAACGGCGCGGTGCGCGTGAATGATCAACTGATCAAAGATGCAAAAGAGCATGTAGACCCGGAATCAGACGACATAACGGTTTACGGCGAACCCGTCGTTTATCAGCAATTTATTTACTTGATGATGAACAAGCCGCAGGGAGTGCTGTCAGCGACAGAAGACAGCCGCCAGGAAACGGTTGTCGATTTGCTCGATCCGGAGCTGCTGAGGTTTGAGCCGTTTCCGGTCGGAAGGCTTGACAAGGATACCGAGGGGCTGCTGCTTTTGACGAATGACGGACAGTTGGCACACCAGCTTTTATCGCCGAAAAAACACGTGCCTAAAACGTATGAAGTACATGTCAATAAGCCGATTGATCAGGCGGCTCTCGATCAGCTTGAAAAAGGGGTCGATATCGGTGAAGGATATGTTACAAAACCGGCTGAAGCGTCGCTTTTGGCAAGCGAAAACGGAGTGGAACGTCTGCTTTTGACAATAACGGAAGGAAAATTTCATCAAGTTAAAAGAATGCTGAAGGCGGTCGGCCGTGACGTCATCTATTTAAAGCGGCTGAAAATGGGGGATGTCGATCTCGATGAAGAGCTTTTGCCGGGGGAATACAGAGAGCTCTCTGAGCACGAGCTTGCCGCATTGCAAAACAAAAAGACACTCTGAATCGTCGAGTGCCTGTAGAGCTGGTTTATGGAGCATCGAACTTAATCGGGTTTGATGCTTTTTATGTTTGAGGGCTGTCCTATATGATATTCAGCGCTAAAGTTCAATTTTTCAGAATATTACTATGAGGAGATTTTCACTTTTTTTCTTGTAGTCTCCCATTTGCCTCTGCTCGGGCTGTGTACTAGATCGTTGTATGCCAACACATTCAGATCACGCTGGATTGTTCTCGGTGTAGTGCCAAATTCATCAACCAGTTCCTGGGTTGTAACGAGTCCTTTTTCTTGAATGAACATGTAGACTGATTTGATCCTGGTTAGCATTCGGTTTGTTGAAGGTTTCAAACAACCACTCCCTATCGTATGATCGAATGGACTTGACTACCACAACTTACGACTCCAAAATGCAGCATGGACGGTTAGCGACCATTTCTTGAAAATGATCAATAAATATTATACACGATCTCTTTGCCAAATATCCAGAAAAAAGCCGGAGCCAAATTAATGAAAAAATGAAAATCGTGAGCAGAACATGCAGTGCGATCACGTTTTTTGCTAAAAAAATTTTAAACTTTTTCTAGCTTCATACGTATTAAAAGAGAGGTGGTAAAGATGATCAAATTAAAAGTGCATATCGAAAAATCCGGTTATGAAGAAAAGGAATCGGCGATCGAAAATATATCGTTTGCTGTGGGGGAAGGCGAGCTCGTCGGATTAATCGGACCGAATGGAGCGGGGAAAAGCACGACAATTAAAACGATACTCGGTTTAACAAGGCATATGGCCGGGCAGATTGAATGGCCTGAAACGGCAAACTATGCATACATACCTGAACAGCCCAGTTTTTACGACGAATTGACTTTATGGGAGCATATCACGGCTTTAGGGACGTTTTTGCAGGAGGACGAGTCCTCGTTTTTGCCGAGGGCGAATCGGCTCATCGAGCGATTCTCGCTGGAGCATGCGCTTCATGATTATCCGGGAAGCTTTTCGAAAGGGATGCAGCAAAAGCTGATGCTGATCCATGCTTTTCTCATGCAGCCTGATCTATATATTATCGATGAACCGTTTATCGGGCTTGATCCGATCGCAAGCCGCCTCTTTTTGGATATGCTGAAAGAAGAGCAGAAGCGGGGAGCGGGTATTTTGCTTTGTACGCATGTGCTGGATACCGCCGAGAAAATCTGTGACCGTTTTTTGCTGATTTCAAATGGCCGTCTGATGCTGGAAGGTACGCTCGAAGAGCTGCGGGAGAAAACCGGCCTTTCGGATGGCTCGCTGCTTGACTGCTTTTACTTTGCTGTAAAAGGTGCGCCCGCATGAGCGGCCGGTCGCTGTTTATCAGCAGGCTGAAAGCGGACTGTCTTTATCAGCTCCGGATCATCAAACTGGTCATCGACTGGACGGTTGCGCTGTATATTGTGCTGCCTGCGGCTGGAATCGGCGTTTATCAATATATCAAATGGCTGAATGAAGGGGCGTTTGCTAACGGATGGCAGGCCGAATTGATTGTGCTGGCTCCGGCCGTTTTTACGCTGTTTGGGTCTGTCAGGACTTTTTTAATCGAAGCCGATCAGCTTTATTTGTTGCAAAAAAAGACGCTCGTGCTGGACATGAAAAGGTGCGGCTATTTATATTGTCTGTTTGTCCAGTTTTGCAAATGGCTGTTTGCGGCGGCCGTGTTTACTCCACTGTTCGTCAGACAATTTGGGGTTGAACTGCCCGCTTGTCTCGCCGTATTCTTTTTTTATTTCTGTCTCAATTCCTTGATCACCGTCTTGAAGAGGCGGAACATCGGATGGCAGTACAAGCTGAAACACCGGGTGCTGAACGCCGGACTGATCTTTTTCGTGTGGCTGTCGGCTTGTGCAGTTGTTTTGTTGTTTTCCTGGCCGGTTGTGCTCTTGATCGGCCTGGTGCTGCCTGCGGCCGCGATGAAGACCGTCGCAGGCACTCTCGGCAACATGTATCTATTTTATGAAGAGGTTGAATTTGATAACAGAAGAAAGCTGAGACTCGCAAAATTTTTCCTGTCGCTGAACCTGGATGGAAGCATGCCGAAGCCGGGGAAACGAGGGGCAAAAAGGCCGCGGCTGTTCTTTAATAAATCTCGGAAAATCTTTAAAGCCCGTACAGTGCAAAATGGTCTTAAGGAAATCTTTTTTAAAGTGATGCTGCGCCATCCGGACTATAAAAGACAGCTTATGCAAATGATCGGCATTTTTACGGCGCTGATAATGGTTGGACCGATCTGGATGAAAGCGGGCGCTCTCCTGGTTTTTGCCTTCGCTTATCGAAGTCTGTTGTCCGTCCATTTTGACAAGGTGATGGAACGCGTTTTTTTGCTGGGGGCAGACAAAGAAAGCGACGCTTTTTATGAAGCCAGGCGGAATTCCATTGACTGGCTTTTCTATCCGGGGTTGATCTGGTGCTGCCTCGTCATCGCGCTCAGCCTGATGCTGAAAACCCCGTCTTTTTAAAAAAGACGGGGTTCAGTCGTTTAATGCCCTTCCAAAAAGAAGAGGTGTATGAAAAAGAGAACGGCAAACACGAAGACAAGCGGATGAATCTCGCGCCATTTGCCTTTCGCGGCTTTGACAATCGGATAAGAAATAAACCCGAAGGAAATGCCTGTCGCAATAGATGATGTCAGCGGCATTGTCAAAATGACGAGAAAGGCCGGGAATGCTTCGTCAAGCTCTTTCCAGCGAATGTTGGTGACAGCGCCGATCATCATGCTTCCTACAATGATCAATGCCGGCGACGTAATCGCCGAGATCCCGGAGACCGCGCTCACAAGCGGACTGAAAAACAGCGCCGCTCCGAAAAGCACAGCGACTGTTAAAGACGTAAGCCCTGTTCTTCCGCCTGCAGCCACCCCTGCGGATGATTCGATATAAGCGGTCGTCGGACTTGTCCCGAACATTGCGCCGATCGTCGTCGCTGTCGAATCGGCAAGAAGGGCTTTTCTTGCATTCGGCAGTTTGTTGTTTTTCATGAGTCCGGCTTGTTCGGCGACACCGATCATCGTTCCTGTCGTATCAAAAATCGTGACGAGCAGAAACGAGAAGACAACCGAATAAAGGCCGTAGTGGACGACATCTCCAAAAGCGGCGAAAGGGTTTGTGACGATCAGTTTTTCCGGCAGATGAGGCATTGACAGAATCCCTTTGGTAAACTCAAGCTGACCGGTAAAAAAGGCGATCAGTCCGGTTAAGATCATACCGAAAAATAAAGCGCCGTTCACATTCATGACCATCAAAACGACGGAGAAAGCCAAGCCGATTAGTGCCAGGATCACTCCGGGCGAGTGCAGATTGCCGAGCCCGACCAAATTGGATTCATTGGCGGTAATGATTCCGGCTCCTCTCAGACCGACAAAAGCGATAAACAATCCGATTCCGGCGGTAATCCCGTATTTTAGATTGGCCGGAATGGCTTCGATCAGTTGTTTTCTAAGAGGTGTTAGCGATAAGATAATAAAGAGGATACCGGCCGCGAAAACAGCGCTGAATGCTGTCTGATAAGAAATTTCGCCGTTGGACGAGCCGACGACTGACACTGCAAAATACGCGTTCAGTCCCATCCCGGGTGCAATCGCGATCGGAAAATTGGCGGAAAGCGCCATCCAAAGCGTTCCGACGACTGCGGCGATGATTGTGGCAGTGAACACTTGATCAAACGGGACGCCTGTGCCGGAAAGGATACTCGGGTTGACCACGACGATATAAACCATTGTGAAGAAGGTTGTAATACCGGCGAGGATTTCTTTTTTGACTGTGGTTTGGTTTTCTTTTATGTTAAACATCATTTCCTCCAATAACGAACATTGTAGCAAAACAATATCTATATTATTCGTTATCGGGTGTTTTTGCAAGGGTTTTTGGCTAAACTGAAAAAAGAAGGGGCGAAATTATGAACTGGGAACAGGAAGTGTTAAAAAGACGGAATGAGATCGTAGAGGATATTCAAGGTTTTTTAAAAATCAACAGCGTCCTTGATGGAGGGACGGCGGGTCCGGGCCGGCCGTTTGGAAAAGGAATTCAAGAATGCCTGACAGCGCTTCTCAATAAAGGGGAAGAAAGCGGGTTTACGGTCAAAAATCTTGACGGGTATGCAGGCCATATCGAATGGGGGAAAGGCGAGGAGATCATCGGTGTGCTTTGCCATATTGATGTCGTTCCGCCCGGAGACGGCTGGACGAGCGATCCGTTTGCTGCAGAAATCAGAGACGGCCGGATCTATGCAAGGGGAGCGCTTGATGATAAAGGGCCGACAATGGCCGCGTATCATGCTTTAAAAATTGTCAAAGACTCCGGCCTCCCATTATCAAAGCGAATCAGAATGATTATCGGCACCGATGAAGAAAGCGACTGGCGCTGTGTGGAGCATTATTTTAAACACGAAGAGATGCCTTCGGCCGGTTTTGCGCCTGATGCTGATTTTCCGATTATCTATGCGGAAAAAGGCCTGATTGACGCGGCTTTAAAAATTGAAACTGATCAAGCGGAAACAGGTGCGGACTTAACATTGGAGACTTTCCGGTCCGGCCGGCGTCTGAATATGGTGCCTGATGATGCCGAAGCCGTCCTGGAGGGGTCTGCCCCGTCAGGTTTTGAAGAGTCATTTGTCCGGTTTGTAAAAGAAAAGCGTGCAGAAGGGCGTATTCTTCAAGAAGGCGGCAGACTGACATTAACCGTGTACGGCAAATCAGCTCACGCCATGGAGCCTAATAACGGTGTCAATGCCGGTCTCATTTTGGCCGAGTTTTTACATACACAATCCCTTGACAGAGCCGGGCTCCAGTTTGTTCAAACGGTTAGCGGGGCTTTTGCCGGAGATACGAGAGGGAAAAAAATCGGCATCGGCTGCCGCGATGACATCAGCGGAGAGCTGACGTTGAATGTCGGACGGCTGCAGTATGAACAGGAAAAAGGCGGAGAAGCCCATATTAACATCCGCTATCCTGTGACTGAAGAGAGCGATCGGGTGAAATCCGGGCTTTCGCAAATAAAGGGCGCCCGGCTGGTGAGCTTTAAAGACAGCAAGCCCCATCATGTAGCAAAAGACCATGAGCTGATCAAAACGCTGCAGCGGGTCTATGAGGAGCAGACAGGGGAAACGGCACAATTAATTTCTATCGGCGGGGCGACATATGCACGGTCACTGGAAGCCGGCGTGGCATTTGGCCCGCTGTTTCCAGGCCGGCCTGACGTTGCCCATCAGAAAGACGAGTATATGGAAATTGATGATCTGCTGAAGGCTGTATCGATTTATGCACAGGCCATTTATGAATTGGCGAAGTAGCAAAGCGAGTGATGACATGAGTCATAAGCGAGGCGTAATATTTGAAATCCCGAACGGGTACGGGCGCTTTCTTCTCGATATGCTGAAGCCGGTTGATCCGGCCTGTTTCAATTGGCTGCTTGCCGATGGCGAATGCTATCTCGTGCAAAACGGTGAATTGTCAGATGAAAATCTTTTTCCCCAAGAACCGCAGGTGCTGACAGGAAAAACATTTAAAAAAAGGCTGGAAGACGAAAAATACTATCTCATCTTCGCCGATCTGAAGGCTTTTCCCCCGGATGGTCATCCTGAAGATGTCAGCACATATGAATCATATATGAAAAGCAGCTGCGAGCTGATTGTGCTTACAGCAGATTCGAGTTTTGTCACGATATACTGCAAAGATCAAAAAAAGCTGGAGCTTCTGTATCAAAATGCAAAGGACTGCGGTTTCAAGCGTATTGAATATATAACGGATCACAACGACACCAGGACGGGAATGCATGTGTAGCACAACAAAGACGGCCGCTCTCTAGAGCGGCTTTTTTTTTCTGAAAAACATTGCTGTTTTCAAGGATAACGAATATAGTAAAGGTGCGTACAGGCGTCCGAGAGGAGAGGGGCTTTTTGAAGCAGGAAAAGGAATTGCAGCATGTGAAGAAACGGTTTTATTCATTTTACTTTTTGTTCTTTTTCGGTTACGGGGCATTTTATCCGCTTCTTTCCGTGTATTTAAAAGATGCCGTTCATTTGTCAGGCGGGCAAATCGGCCTGATCTTGTCGATCAGCCCCGTTGTCATGATTTTCATCCAGCCTGTCTGGGGAATCATGAGCGATTTAACGAGAAGACCTACCGTGCTTTTGACGATTGCTTTACTGTCGACGGCTTTATTTGCCTTCTTGTTCTCACTATTCAAATCATATGAATGGCTGCTTCTTGCGATGATTTTTCTTGCTGTATTTCAAAGCGCCATCGTCCCGCTGTCCGACAGCATCGCGGTCAATTTTTCGGAAAAATCAAAAATCCCCTACGGATCGATTCGGCTGTGGGGCGCCCTCGGCTTTGCCGCCGCCGTTTTTGTGATGGGAAGGCTTGCTGAAATTTTTCATCTTTCCGTTATTTTTTATACGTTTACTTTGTTCCTGATCGCTTCAGCTTTATTCGCTCACATGCTTCCGAAAGAAAATAAAGCGATGAAGGTCGATTTGAAGAGCGGGATCAGAGAGTTATTCAAAATCAAAAAGTATTTGATCTTTTTGCTTGCCGCCTTTTTGATGATGGGACCTACACTTGCCCATAACATTTATTTTGGCATCTATATCAATGAAATCGGGGGCATGCTTGCGGGAGTGGGGATCGCGTTTTTGGTCGCTGCCGGCAGTGAAGCGCCTTTTATGAAAGCCGCGAACCGCTTGATTCAGCGGTTTGGAATTGAAAGGGTGCTGCTGTTTGCGGTTTTCATTTCCTCGCTTCGCTGGATTTTTTACTACATCATGCCGTCACTGCCGTTTGTTTATGCGACATGTATTGTACAGGGCTTTTCGATCGGATTGTTTATTCCGGCCGCGCTGCAATACGTAAGAAAGCTGGCACCCGGTCATTTGGGCGCTACAGCGATCAGTCTGTACACAGCCGTCGGAAATGGTTTTGGCAACTTGTTTTGTACATTTGCCGGCGGGTTGATTTATAAACGCTATTCAGCGCTGTCCGTCTATTTGTTCTTCGGCGTTTTATCCTCTCTATCTTTCCTGTTGTTCGTGATGATCAACGCCTTTTCAAAAAAGACGGCAGCCGTACAGACATCAATACCTTCATAAAAAAAGCCTGATTTCACAACAGAAATCAGGCTTTTCTCTCTTAATCAAATTGAAATAAATCGCTTGATAAATAGCGTTCCCCTGTATCGGCTGTCATACAGACGACCACTTTGCCGGGAGGGAGCTTCTTGGCTGTTTCAACAGCGGCGAAGCAAGCGGCCCCAGAAGAAGGACCGACAAGGATTCCTTCTTCCCGCGCCAATCTGCGCGTCATCTCATAAGCTTCTTCGTCTTTGATCTTTAAGATTTCGTCATAGACGTTTTCGTTTAAAATGTTTGGAATAAATCCCGGACTTGTCCCGACAAGCTTGTGCTTTCCCGGTTTGCCCCCGGATAAAACAGGCGACCCTGCAGGTTCTGCCACATGAACGGTTATGCCCGGAAATAATGCTTTCAGCTTTTCGCCTGTTCCGGTAATCGTTCCCCCTGTTCCTGCTGTTGCAACAAATGCGGCGAGCGGTTTGCCGATTTCTTCTATTGCCCGGGCAATTTCCAAAGCGGTTGATCTCCGGTGAGCCTCCGGATTGGCTTCATTATCAAACTGCATCGGAATAAAGCTGCCCGGGATTTCCCGAGCGAGCTCCTGCGCTTTTTTGATGCTGCCCGGCATCCTTTCATCCCCCGGCGTCAGGACGACCTCAGCCCCGTACGCTTTCAGAAGATTGATCCGCTCTTTTGTCATCGTATCAGGCATAACAAGAATGGCTTTGTAGCCCCTTGCCGCCGCGTTCATCGCAAGGCCGATGCCGGTGTTTCCGCTCGTCGGTTCGATGATGGTTGAACCCGGTTTCAGCAGGCCTTTTTCTTCGGCATCCACAATCATTTGGTAGGCCGCGCGGTCTTTCACGCTTCCGCTCGGATTAAAAGATTCAAGCTTTATATAAACTTGGGCTGCGTTTTCGGGCTGAACGCGGTTCAACTTGACAAGGGGCGTTTCCCCGATTAATTCTGCAATATTTTGAACGGCTTTCACGGCTGTGCACCCTTTCTAAAAAACATGATTCTGTCAATATCCTATCATAAGGCCTCGGAAAGTGGAAAATAGAGAGGTTATAAGTCCTTATATTTTTTGTTAAAATATAGAGAAGACGAATGAGGAGGAAGCCATACATATGTCAGTCAAACCGCATTACTTTATTGGAATTCCAATTCCGGCGGAGCTTAGTGAGCCGCTTTATCGAACAGTCAGCAGCCGTCCGGAATTTTCTTTTCATAGATGGGTGCATCCTTTGGACTACCACATCACCCTCGTGTTCCTCGGCTCCGCTGAAGAAGAGCAGCTGGCTATGCTTGCTGACAGCCTCAAGCTGATCTCCGATGAGACGGCTCCGTTTCAGATTGCCTTGAAACGTTTCGGAACGTTCGGCAAGCCGTCGGAGCCGAGAATTCTTCATGCAGAACCGGAATACTCAGCCGCTCTCTTTCACGTGAGGGAACGGGTGAAGCATGCTGCAGATGCGGCGGGATTTGAAATTGAAAAACGGCCTTTTCATCCACATATGACGGTCGCGAGAAAGTGGAATGGATCGGCCTCTTTTAACGGCCGCCTGAAGCCTCTTGAAGACGCGGTGTCTTTTACGGCCCGGCATTTCACCATCTTTCAAACCCATTTAGACAGGCTTCCCAAATATGAGCATCAAGCCGTTTTCCATTTCGGCGAACGGCCGGCTGCAGAAAAGCAAGATTCGGAGATGAACGCAGATGGCACAGATTATTAAAATACAGGACTGTATTTCAAGGTATGAACAGGATCCTTATCATTATATCAACCAGTTTATCCGCTTGAAAAAGCAGCGCTGGCAGTCAATTAAAGAGATGGCTGAGAAAAAGAAAGACAGCCTTCATTACGATGAAGGAGCCGTCGATGATGAAACGATCGGAAAAAGAAAGAAGACATTTACATTAAAGAGAAAAAAAGAAGCATCCGATATTAATAAAGGAAAAGAAGCCGATGAATGGTTTAACGGACTGGACGGAGAAACGGATGAAAGCTTGATCGCAAGAATTCCTGCGGCAGGGGAGGAGCTCGTGTCGTTTTTCAAAGAATACGTGTACGAGTTTCAGCTGAAATGGGCAAGCTCGACAATCTCTGACATATCCAGGCTTTCCCGGGAAATAAAAAGCGATAAAATCCTGCACATTTTGGCACAGCAGCTGCCGGATTCATATTTCATCATGTATCGGCCGGTGCTGCAGGTGAATCAGGCTGCGGTAGAGCTCAGCGTCTTGATTCTCACGCCTCTTGAGATCTACTGTATATCATTTCTCGAAGGCGAGAAGGACAGCGCATTTATCGGTTCCAAAGATCGTTTTTGGAAAGAAAAAACGGTAAGGGGAAGGGAGCGGTCACTGTTAAATCCGGCTGTCGAGCTTCTCAGGACAGGCACGGTTCTTTCCGGCTTGTTAAAGGGATCGGGGATTGAACTGCCTGTGCGCAAAGTCATTGTCAGCCGGACATCGTACATCGATTATCCGGAACCTCCTTACGGAATCGGCATTTGCGACAAAAGACACTGGAAAGAGTGGCTGGAGAAGCAGCAAAAGAACTTCGCACCGATTAAAAGCCAGCAGCTGAAAACGGCGAAAATTCTGTTGTCGCACGGCGTCTCCGACTCGATGCGGAGACAGGAATGGCTGAGCTGACCGCCAGAACGTTATCCCGGCTTTTTCATACTATAAAATGGAGAATGGAATCATGAGCGATTGGTATATCATCATAAATCCAAAGGCGGGAAATGCGACGGCCTTCAGAGTATGGAAATCATTGCAGAAAGACCTTCAAAAGGCAAATATATCGTACCGCTCATTTATGACCCAGCATCCCGGGCATGCTGAAGTGTTGGCAAGGCAAATATCAACGATGCAGGATGACAGGTTGAAGCGTCTGCTGGTGATCGGCGGGGACGGAACCGTCCATGAAGTGCTCAACGGCTTAGTCAGCTTGCGGGACATTCAGCTGAGCGTCATCCCGTCGGGCTTAAATAATGATTTTAAACGCGGCTTTGCCGTGAAAAAATCGAATGTCATCAAGGAAATGAAGCGAAAAGGGGAATCACTGACCCGGACCTATGCCCTCGGAAGCTTTCATACGAAAGACAGTGAAAACGAACTTTATTTTGCCAATCATCTCAGCCTAGGATTTGATGCCTGCGCCGTCAAAAAGATGACTGCTTTGCCGAAATGGACGGCTGCTCTCAGGCTGAATCATTTGATTCAGCCGCTGATTTTCTTTGTTACGGCGTTTACGTTTAAACCGTTTGTTCTTTCGTATGAGAACGGGGATGACAAGCGTACGTTTAAAAAAATCTGGTTTGCGTCGGTTTCAAATCACCCCTACTATGGCGGAGGCATGAAGGTTGCACCGAACGCGAATCCGCGGGATGAGTTTTTAGACGTGATCATTATTGAAGACCACTCCGTATTGAAAAAAGCTGGCCTCTTGTTTGCGATGATATTCGGCA
The DNA here is from genome assembly GCF_038593085.1 of Bacillus sp. FSL L8-0528. Classification (NCBI taxonomy): domain Bacteria; kingdom Bacillati; phylum Bacillota; class Bacilli; order Caryophanales; family Bacillaceae; genus Bacillus; species Bacillus sp. FSL L8-0528. The sequence goes on along the minus strand of NZ_CP151961.1, from coordinate 3,136,929 downwards.
AACACATCGGCAAAAACGGTGTTACGGCATTTAAGACGAAAGAAATTTATTTTCATACGAATGAGCGGGTGCTCTTTCAAGCGGATGGAGAAGTGATCGGCTGGGCGCCCGTTTTCATCAAAACAGGGACCGAATCTCTTCGGTTAAGAGCATAAATCTTTCGAATGAAGGAGAGACTGAGATGCCGGGTATCAGCCGCCCTTTTGAAGCTTATCTCGATGAAATGAGAACGATCACTGTTTTAGTTCCGAAGAGCCGCGCGTTAAACTGCAGCCCCCCTTTTCTGCTTGAAGATGATCAAGGAGAGAGGATAGATCTTTCGGTAAAAGCGACGGAGGAGCTTGAGGAGAAATTCAAGTATGTTCTCCAAAGCAGCCGCCCCGTTCCATTCGGAAGAGTTCACAAAGTATGCTGTGAAGAAAGCGTCTGGACAGACCTGCAAATCGGTTCTGTTACGCGAAGTGCGGCGTTTGATAAGGCTTTTTTTTATGGCGGCCGTCTCGGCGCTTTTTATTCAAAAGAGCGTACTTTATTTAAGGTATGGGCGCCGACCGCGAGTACGGCAGCGATCAAGCTGGAGAGCCCTGATTCGCTTCAAACAAATACTTTTCAAATGACGCGCAGAGAAAAGGGTGTTTTTGAGGTAACGGTCGAAGGCGATCTGAACGGCTGGTCCTATTTATATGAGCTTTATGTAAACGGGACGCCGTTATTGACAGTCGATCCTTATGCGAAAGCTGTTACGGTAAACGGGGAAAAGGGTGTTGTAATAGATCCTGAGGAAGTCAAAATGGAAAAATACCGTGCGCCAAGCCTTCACAGTCCGTGTGATGCGGTTATATATGAGGTTCACATCCGCGATTTTTCGATTCATGAAGACAGCGGTATGCGCCATAAAGGCAAATATCTTGCTTTTACAGAGGACGGAACTGAAACGTCCGGCGGCTTCTCAACGGGAATTGCCTATTTGAAACAGCTCGGCGTCACCCACATCGAGGTTCTGCCCTTTCACGATTTTGCCGGAGTTGACGAGCTGTCTCCTGACCAATCCTATAATTGGGGCTATAATCCCCTTCATTTTAATGCACCTGAAGGAAGCTATTCGCTCGATCCGCAGAATCCCAAAAGCAGAATCACCGAGCTGAAAACGATGATTCAGACGCTGCACAAACACGGCTTCTCCGTAATCATGGATGCCGTATATAATCATGTGTACAAGAGGGAAACGTCCCCTTTTGAAAAAACGGTTCCCGGGTATTTTTTCAGACATAATGAATACGGTTTTCCAGCAGACGGAACAGGCGTCGGAAATGACATTGCTTCTGAGCGGCTGATGGTGCGAAAATATATTCTCGATTCTGTCCGCTATTGGCTGGAAGAATATGATGTCGACGGAATTCGTTTTGATTTAATGGGCATTCTTGATATTGAAACCGTCCGCCAAATCAGTGAGCTTGCCGAGAATGTGAAGCCGGGCGCGCTCCTGTTCGGAGAAGGCTGGGATTTAAATACCCCGCTTGAAAGCGGGCAAAAAGCAACATTGCAAAATGCCGGAAAAGTTCCGGCGGTCGGCTTTTTTAATGATCGGTTCAGGAACGCAGTCAAAGGGAGTACATTTGAGCTCGGTGACCGCGGATATGCTTTGGGGGACACTGGAAAAAAAGCAGAGCTTCAACATGGAATTGCCGGCTCACCGGGATTCTTGCCGCCGCCACAGTCAATCAATTATGCGGAGTGCCATGACAATCATACGTTTTGGGATAAGATGGCCTTCTGTTCGGAAGAAGATGCCTGCACAAAACGGCTCAGGCAAAGGCTCGCGCTGTCGATCGTCCTGCTTTCGCAAGGCGTCCCGTTTCTTCATGCCGGGCAGGAATTTTGCCGAACAAAGAATGGGGACAGCAACAGCTACAGGTCGGGAGATGGCATCAACAGTCTCGATTGGGAAAAGCGGGCGGAGCTTTGCGAGGATGTCGAATATGTGCGCCGGCTGATCAGGCTGCGGAGAAGCCATCCCGCTTTTCGTCTGCAAAAAGAGGAGGAAGTCAAGGAACATCTTTCTTTTATGAGCGGTACAGGAGAGGTGACGGCCTACAAACTCAAGAACATTGCAGCATTTGATTCTTGGAACGAAATCATAGTGGTGCATTGTCCGTCTGCAAAAAAGGAAACGCTTGAGCTGCCCGCTCAGAAACAGTACTTGCTGCACTGCGATCCTTTTACGTTCTTCAATGGGAAGGTTCAAGCGGAAAAAAGGCTTCGGCTGAACGGCATCGGAACCTACGTTCTATACGAACCAAAAGGGATTTTTTAGTTTTGCTTGACGAAGTTTGGCGTCTAGCGCTAAAATTTAAAAGACGGCTATTGTTTAGCACAAATGACTCTCAATAGCCGTCTTTTTATTTGAATATAAAGAGACGACAATACAAGCGGTTTGCTGCCCGCTCTAGGGAGCAGATGCTTTTTAAAATCTTTTAATGAAATGATGGGTTGAAAATCGATATGAACTGGTTGGGACAATTACTAGGTAGCGAATGGGAGATTTCCCCCGCAGGAGGAGCTACAGGAGACGCATATTATGCAGAACATAATGGACAGCAGCTTTTTTTAAAGCGCAACAGCTCTCCTTTTTTGGCTGTCCTGTCCGCGGAAGGAATTGTTCCTAAGCTCGTTTGGACAAAACGAATGGAAAACGGGGATGTGATTACAGCACAGCACTGGCTTAAGGGAAGAGAGCTGAAGCCGAAGGATATGAACAGCCAGGCGGTGGCTGAGATGCTTCGGAAAATTCACAGCTCCAAAGAGCTTTTAGACATGCTGAAGAGACTCGGCAAGCAGCCTTTTCAGCCAAGCTCTGTAATCACTCAATTGAAGCAGTTTATCCAGGCCCGGCAATATCCGATACCGCAGCTTGACCAAGCCCTTTTGTATCTGGAGCACCATCTCGAAGATGTACAGTCCGGAGAAAAGGTCGTCTGTCACTGTGATGTTAATCATAACAATTGGCTTCTTACAGATCAGAACCAGCTTTATTTAATCGATTGGGATGGAGCGATGATTGCAGATCCCGCGATCGATCTGGGGCCGCTTCTTTATCATTACGTTGAAGAGCGGGAATGGGGAAGCTGGCTCGAACGCTACGGCTCTTCGTTAACGGACAATCTTAGGCTGAGAATGGCCTGGTACGTATTGGCGGAAAAAGCAATGACAACGCTCTGGCAAAAAGCGAAAGGCAATCAGGAAGGCTTTCACCAAGGGCTGGAACAGCTTCACGCATTAATGAAGCGTCTCGCCGGGACTTCATGAAAATGAGTCGATATCTTCCACCCATTGTGTGAGATGATCCTGGTGTTCCTGAATGTGGCTGTTGATCGAAGCGGACGATTTTCCTCTCTGGCTATACAAATAAATGTCTTCGAGAACGCCTTTCAGGCCGGCGTCAAGATTCGTATTTGCCATTAAAGACTTGATAATCCGCTCCACCTGTTCGCATTCAGCGACGGTTCCGGTGCAGTCTGCCTGATGGTCTGAGAGAATGTCTTTTAATAGATGAATCTGATTTTGCTGATTTAAGCCCATAATATTGGCACTTCCCTTCATTCTCGGAGTATATGGATTAAAATGTTCAGAAAGCTGTAATTTATACGCGAAAGACCCGGAGGCCGATCTTCGGTCTTTTTTGCTTTGGAAGAGGCCTTGCGGGATTCCGGTATTTCATGGTATGTTGTAAGACGATATAACAGATAGAGGTGTAAGTACATGCGAATGCGTCACAAGCCTTGGGCGGATGAGTACCTGGCTGAAAACTCTCATATTGTGATCAGCGAGCCGTCTCAATTTAAAGGGAAATGGCATTCCGTTTTTGGAAATGACAACCCGATCCACATCGAAGTAGGAACCGGAAAAGGGCAATTTATTTCAGGAATGGCCCTGCAAAATCCGGATGTAAACTATATCGGAATCGAATTATTTAAAAGCGTCATCGTAACCGCTGTTGATAAAGTAAAACAGACAGAGGCGCCGAATGTAAAGCTTTTGAACATTAATGCCAATATGCTTTCAGACGTTTTTGCAGATGGGGAGGTCAGCCGGGTCTATTTGAATTTTTCCGACCCGTGGCCGAAAAAGCGCCATGCAAAGCGCCGTCTGACCAATCAAGCGTTCTTGAAAAAGTATGAGCAGGTGCTCGGAGGCAAGGGAGCGATTCATTTCAAAACCGATAACCGCGGGTTATTTGAGTACTCCCTTACCAGTTTTTCCGAATACGGACTCGTTTTGACGTTCGTGAGCCTTGATCTGCATCAAAGCGATTTTGAAGGAAACGTGATGACCGAATACGAAGAAAAGTTCGCCGCTAAAGGCCAGCCGATCTACAGAGTCGAAGCTGAATGGCGAACATAAAAAACAGACTGCTTCCGGCGGTCTGTTTTTTTGCTTTCAAATGAAGCTTCGGGTTGCGTTTTTTGCTACGATAGGAGGAGGAGGGATGATCATGGAAACTTTAACAATCGGACGAATCAAGCTGACATGGCTGAACGGAGGCGTCACGCACATGGACGGAGGCGCCATGTTCGGCGTTGTGCCCAAGCCGCTTTGGTCAAAAAAGTATGACGCCAATGAGAAAAATCAGATCGAACTGAGAACAGACCCTATACTTGTTCAGAAAGACGGCACAAATCTGCTGATCGATTCCGGTATCGGGTGCGGCAAACTGACGGATAAGCAGAAACGAAATTACGGGGTCACCGAAGAATCGTCAATTGCTGAATCGTTAAAAGCACTCGGGCTCTCAACGGAAGATATCAACGCCGTTCTGATGACACATCTCCACTTTGACCATGCATGCGGATTGACGCGCTATGAGGGAGAAAGCCTTGTTTCCGTGTTTCCGAATGCAGCGATTTACACGTCTGCGATCGAATGGGAAGAGATGAGAAATCCGAATATCCGCTCCAAAAATACATATTGGAAAGAAAACTGGGAAGCGGTTCAGCATCAAGTGAGGACCTTCGATGAGAAGCTTGAAGTTTTGCCCGGAATTACGATGCATCATACAGGCGGCCACAGCGACGGCCATTCCGTGATCGTTCTCGAGGATGCCGGCGAAACGGCCCTTCATATGGCTGACATTATGCCGACGCACGCCCATCAGAATCCTCTCTGGGTGCTGGCGTACGACGATTATCCGATGACATCGATTGCGGCGAAGCAAGAATGGCAGGCGAAAGCCGCCGAGAAAAACGCCTGGTACATTTTTTACCATGACGCCATTTACAGGGCATTAAAATGGGATGAAAACGGCGAGATTGCAGAGTCAGTAAAAAGAGAAAGGCGCTAAGCTATTTTGGTGAATGGTTTGCTTTGTTGTTATCCATCCTAAGGATAACTAACTTGTGAAAGGAAGACGACGGGTGAGCCACAATAAACTGAATGAACAAGTGATCGAGACGCAATTAAGAGGATTTGAAGTCCTTGCGACGCCCCTGCTGAACAAAGGGGTTGCCTTCCCTCCGGAGGAAAGGGAAGCTCTCGGCTTGACAGGATTGCTTCCTCCCAAGGTGCTGACGCTTGAAGAACAGGCAAAACGGGCGTATAAACAGTTCCAATCACAGCCTGATGACTTGAGCAAAAACGTCTATTTAACGGCGCTTCATGATCGAAATGAAGTGCTGTTCTACAGGCTTCTGAACGACCATATGACAGAAATGCTGCCGATTGTATATACCCCGACTGTCGGAACGGCAATCCAGCAATACAGCCATGAATACAGAAAGCCGCGGGGGCTGTTTTTGTCGGTTCATGACCCTGAAGGCATGAAAACGGCATTTGAAAATCTGGCCGCTAAAAAAAGCCGGATCGATTTGATCGTGGCCACTGATGCTGAAGGAATTCTCGGAATCGGGGATTGGGGAGTCGGAGGCATCGCCATTTCGGTCGGAAAGCTTGCCGTTTATACTGCGGCTGCGGGCATCGATCCTAGCAGGGTCCTTCCCGTTGTCATTGATGCGGGGACGAACCAGGAAAGGCTTCTCAATGATCCGCTTTATGTCGGGAATCAGCATTCAAGGATCAGAGGCGAGCGTTATGAATCGTTTATTGATCAATACGTTCAAATCGCAACCGAGACGTTTCCGGGCGTTTTGCTGCATTGGGAAGATTTCGGAACGCAAAATGCCCGTCAGATTTTGAAAAAATACAAAGACAAAATTTGCACCTTTAACGACGACATTCAAGGCACAGGAGCAGTAACCCTCGCAGCGGTGCTTGCGGCCGTCAAAATATCGAAAATGCCCCTGAAGGATCATAAAGTGGTCATATTCGGAGCGGGGACGGCCGGAATCGGCAACGCAGAGCAAATTCGCGCCGCTCTCGTTCAAGAGGGGGTGTCGGAAGAGGAATCATACCGCCGTTTTTGGTGTGTTGACCGGAACGGTTTGCTGACAGATGATATGAACGACTTGCAGGACATTCAAAAGCCGTATGCACGGCCTGCCGACGAGATCAAAGACTTCAGCCGGAACGGCCCGGGGGATACAATCGATCTGCTTGAGGTGGTAAAACAAGTGCAGCCTACCATTTTGATTGGAACCTCTACTGTATCGGGCGCATTTACAGAAGAAATCGTAAAAGAAATGGCAAAGCATGTGAAACGGCCGGCTATATTCCCGATGTCCAATCCGACGCCGTTATCTGAAGCAAAGCCTGAAGATTTGATCAAATGGACGGAAGGGCGGGCGCTCGTCGCCACAGGAAGCCCGTTTGAGCCTGTCGATTACAACGGCACCCGTTATGCGATCGGCCAGGCGAACAATGCCTTTGTATTCCCCGGTCTCGGGCTCGGAACGCTCGTATCTAAAGCAAGGCTGATTACGGACAACATGTTTTACGCCAGCGCAGCTGCGATCGCGGGCATGGTTGATACCGGCCGGCCCGGCGCCGCGCTCCTTCCGGAGGTTGAGGATTTGCGCACGGTTTCCGCAACAGTGGCAACGGCTGTCATCAAAGCAGCCATAAAAGACAGAGTGGCAGAAAATGAGCCGGACGATGTGATTCAAGCGGTGCAGGATGCGATGTGGCATCCGGTCTATCGGCCGATTCGCGCCATATAAAAAAATGCGGCCTGAAATGGCCGCATTTTTTTGATGCTATGCTGCGGTATCAATCACATCTACGATCATGCCTGTTTTCGCATCAACCATGACTTCGTACTGTTCAAGCTCTCCGAAAGCGGAACGTGTAATGCCTGTTTTGTACACCATGACGGTTTCGCCGTTTACGGTATAGGCTTCCGGAACGGTATATATCCATGAACCGTCGATCGGGCCTCTCTGTTTAAAAGCGGACTTGACGATGCGCAGCGCTTTTTCAGAAGAAATGTAAGGCTGCATGACATATTGTTTGACAACAACGGCCGCGGCAATGCCGATGCCGGCCCCAAGAAGAAAATGGCGCAGTTTCATCTTTTCAGCACCTCCAAAGCTTGTTTTTTTCATTATACAGAACATGTCCGTCCGTGTTAAGGATGGGCTCTCTTCTGGAAACACATCGCACACTTATGTAAAATGTAGAGAGATACATAAGAAAAGAGGGAAACAGATGAATCAGGAAACGAGAACGCTTTTTCAAACGCTGACGGAGCTCCCCGGCGCCCCGGGAAATGAACATCTAGTCCGTCGTTTCATGAAAAAAGAGCTTGAAAAATATGCTGATGAGATCCTCCAGGACAGACTGGGAAGCGTGTTCGGCGTTAAACATGGACCTGAAGGCAGTCCGAAAATTATGGTGGCCGGCCATATGGATGAAGTGGGATTTATGGTTACATCAATCACAGACAACGGACTGCTTCGGTTTCAAACACTGGGCGGCTGGTGGAGCCAGGTTTTATTGGCTCAGCGGGTGGAAATCCATACGGACAACGGGCCGATCCCCGGCGTCATTGCGAGCACGCCTCCTCATCTTTTAACAGATGAGCAGAGGAGACGTCCGATGGATATCAAAAACATGATGATTGATATTGGTGCGGATGACAGGGAAGATGCAGAACGCATCGGTGTCAAACCAGGCCAGCAAATCGTGCCGATCTGTCCGTTTACCCCGATGGCAAATGAAAAGAAGATCATGGCTAAAGCATGGGATAACCGCTACGGCTGCGGCCTCAGCATTGAGTTGCTGAAAGAACTGCAGGGAGCAGAACTTCCGAACACGCTTTACTCAGGTGCGACCGTCCAGGAAGAGCTCGGCACAAGAGGTGCGCAAACTGCGGCCAATATGATACAGCCTGACTTGTTTTTCGCGCTTGATGCAAGTCCGGCAAACGATGCGAGCGGCGACAAAAATCAATTTGGCCAGCTAGGCAAAGGAGTGCTGTTAAGGATTTTCGACCGGACGATGGTGACGCACAGCGAAATGAGAAATTTTGTGCTGGATACGGCAGAGACTCATGACATCCCGTATCAATATTTTGTTTCCCCTGGAGGAACCGATGCCGGCCGTGTTCACATCTCAAATGAAGGCGTTCCTTCGGCCGTGATCGGCATTTGTTCAAGATATATCCATACATCTGCTTCCATTATCCACGTTGATGACTACCTTGCTGCAAAAGAATTGCTGATCAAGCTTGTCAAAGCTTGCGACAGCTCTGCCGTACAGTCGATTTTGCGAAATGATTAAACAAAGAGACCCTGTGCCGCTTTACGCACAGGGTCTCTTTTTGATGATACAGCTACCGGCTTTCAAATACGTATGACAACGATTTTATCGCCTGATTGACAGTTTCTACAGTAATGTTCGCTTTGTTTGACAGTTCTTTTAACGGATGATGGAGTGACTCAGGACGGATGATGATCAGCGGCTTGCCTTTGGCAATCGCGTATGAAGCATCCATCGCCGTGTTCCATTGCTTGTATTTTTCCCCGAAAAGAGCGATGACCACATCCGCCTTGTTCATTAAAACGGAAGTTCTAAAATTGTTCAAATCCGAGGCTGCATCATCTTTCGCGATCGAATCAGCCTGCTTGCCCATAATTTCTTCACCGATGTTGTCGGAGCGGTCGTGATTTTCCATCGGTCCGACAAACGTGATCGGCAGCTTGAGCGATTTTGCTTTTTCCTTCACTTCTTCACGCCAATTGCTATGTATTTCTCCGGCAAGATAAACGATAAATTCCATACATGCTCCTCCTGACTGTCATGGGATCACGGCGCAAGGCGCCTTAACGGATATTTTTACCCTATTACTTACCATGTTAAACGAGAATAGCTTGATAAAGCAAAAAAATTATGCTTATGATATGAAAGAGGATCGGATCGTTAAGATTTTCCCTTTTTAAAACGGGTAAGATACATAAAGAATCGTCCATCTTTTAAAAAAGCCGGTGGATAGCAAAAGGCTGGCGATAGAGCCGGTTGTCTGGTATGATCCGAATGGATGATAAGAACATATATTGGAGGCGTTGAGCGATGAAAACAATCGAGACGAATGAAGAACTGCAAAAAGTTGTGAAAGACGATTTATCCTTGTTGATGTTTTCGGCTGACTGGTGTCCGGACTGCCGTTTTGTAGAACCGTTTTTGCCTGAGCTTGAAGCGAACTATCCGGAATTTACATTCTATTATGTTGACCGCGACAAATTTATTGATACGTGCGCGGAGTGGGACATTTTCGGAATCCCGAGCTTCCTCGTATTTAAAGAAGGAAACGAAATCAGCCGTTTTGTCAGCAAAGACCGAAAAACGAAAGAGGAAATCGAGCAATTTTTGACAGATTCACTGAATAAGTAGCCGAAAGGAGAGTTCCTCTATGAAAATGACGTCAAGGAAACTTTCCGATATATTAAAAAAACGTTTGCAAAATGACAACTGGTCCTTTCATTTCGACAGGGAAAAAGACACCTTGAGAATCGAGGATCAAAACACAGGAAAAGGCATTACACTCGAACTCCCGGGGATCATCGCCAAATGGGAGCAGAAAAAAGATGATGCGATTGACGAAGTCGTCTATTATACTGAGGAAGCGCTCAATGCCATGAAAGGCCAGTCGCAGGAAATGGAAGGGCGGGAAAGTCTCATCTATCCCGTCATCCGCTCGACTTCCTTTCCCGAGAAGTCCAGCGCAGGCGTTCCCTTGGTTTTTGACGGCCACACGGCTGAAACACGAATTTACTACGCGCTCGACCTTGGCAACACATACCGGCTGATCGACGAACAAATGCTTGAAAAAGAGGGCTGGACAAAGGAAAGGATTCGGGAAACGGCTTCCTTTAACCTTCGCTCGCTCCAAACCGTTGTCAAAGAAGACGCAGTCGCCGGCAATCACTTCTACTTTTTCAGAGCAAATGACGGCTATGACGCCAGCAGGGTGTTGAACGAATCGATTCTCGCAGAGTATGAGAAAAGCGCGGAAGGGACTCTGGCGGTGTCAATCCCGCACCAGGATGTGCTGATTATTGCCGACATCCGCAACAATGCCGGATACGATATTCTCGGGCAAATGTCGATGAGCTTTTTTGCAAACGGAACAGTGCCGATCACTGCGCTTTCTTTCCTTTATGAGGATGGAAAGCTTGAACCAATCTTTATTCTGGCTAAAAACCGCCCTAAAAAGAAATGATAGAAAGGAATTTTTCTCATGAACGCATTTTATAATCCAGAAGGCGTAGGCGATACGCTGCTCATCTCATTGAACGATATTCCGCGCGAAGAGATTGCTTTTGAGCGCTGCGGAGACGTTGTGAAAATTTTTCATAAAGACACAAAGGAAACAGCAGGCTATAACGTTTTTAATCTCTCCTCATATTTGAGCATTGAGGAAAGCGGAGCTGTTGCGCTTTCCGAATCCTTTGTCCAAGATGTGAATGAAATTCTGGTCCGCAACGGTTTGAAAGATGAGCTGACCGTCGATCTTTCTCCGAAGTTTGTGGTCGGATATGTCGAAGAAAAAGAAAAGCATCCGAATGCCGATAAATTGAGTGTCTGCAAAGTGAATGTAGGGAGCGAGACGCTGCAAATCGTCTGCGGAGCTCCTAATGTTGAAGCCGGCCAAAAAGTTGTCGTAGCCAAAGTCGGAGCCGTGATGCCGAGCGGTATGATTATTAAAGATGCGGAACTTCGCGGAGTGGCGTCAAGCGGAATGATTTGTTCTGCCAAGGAGCTGAACCTCCCAGACGCGCCGAAGGAAAAAGGCATTCTTGTCCTTGATGACAGCCGTAAAGCAGGAGAAGCTTTTACATTTTAACGGCATAAAATGAACAAAACTTTCGAATAGATGTAAAAAAGAAGCCGCTGGGTAGATAAACTTGGCGGCTTTTTTATTCGGAGGGCGGACACATGAGAAGGACTTGTCCTTTTCTGGGTGGGGAAGCAGTGGTATACTTAAAACCGTCCCCGAAAAATTTAAGGGAGTTAGAGAGTGATGATTCATGAGCTGGTTTAATAAAATGTTCAGCCTGTTTTTAGGCGATGATGAAGATAATGAAAAACAAAAAAAACACATAGAAGAGTTTGAGGCGGATTCATTTATAGAGAAAGACGAAGAAATGCCGCAAATATCCGACGCAAAAGTCGTATATGAATATCCAAAAGGGAAGTTCCGTTTCCCGGTTATACCTGATCAAAACTCGCGGCCGCGGGAAAAGGATGACAGCCGCGAACAAAGGACCCGTCGCCCGGCAAGCCGGCACACAGCTTCTCAGCCGAAACCCGGCAATTCCTATCATCATGAAGAGAAAGCGGCGAAAAAACCCTTTAGGCCGTCTGTCATCCCGTCACCGGTTTACGGCTTTCATGAACAGAAAAGAGCCAAACCGGAAAATTATACATATCGTGCAAACAATCAAATGGAAGCGCGTGTTACGCTGTTTAACGAAGAAATTGAAAAAGAGCAGAAGGTTGCCGGAAATAAGCAGCCGGTACGAGAAGAACCTTCCTTGCAAACTGAAAAGAACGGCCGTCCGCTGACTAAAAGCGAGAGCCGCAATCCGGAGTGGCGGGCCGAATTTGAAGATGTCCCGCATATGTCGGAGGAAACGGAAATCCGCCGAGAGCGAATCACAGAAGTCGGCGAAGTCGCTGAAGAAAAAGTGCTGCGGCATGAATCCGAACGAACGGAAACCCCTGTCTCAACGCATATTCCGGAAGAAACGAAAATCCGCCGAGAGCGAATGACAGAAGGCGGCGGGCTCGCTGAAGAAAAAGTGCTGCGGCATGAATCCGAACGAACGGAAACCCTTGTCTCAACACATATTCCGGAAGAAACGGAAATCCGCCGTGAGCGAATGACAGAAGATTCCGGGCTCGCCGAAGAGAAAGCGCTGCGGTATGAAGCTGAAGAAGAGACAGCCACCGCATCATGGAACATAACGGAAGAAGAAGCAATCCCCGCTCAACAAACGCCGGAACAAATCGAAAAGCTTTTGGATAAGATTGGGGAAACCGGAGAAGAGAAGGAAACTGCAGAGGATGCAGAAGCCGTTACGGAAGAACAAGTGGAGACTAACGGCTCGGACGAAATGCGTCCTGACCCGGAAGCTTCAATTCCGGAAGAGCCGTACACTCATGGCCGCAGCTCTGAAATATCCGCCCAGAGCGATGGTCCTTCCGATATCAAAAACCGGACAGATTCCCATGCGCCGGCTGACGTTATTGAAGAAAGCGGAAGCAGCCAGGCTGGCTGGAAACAAGAGCAGGCATCATTTTCACCGGAATCGGAAGAGACAGTGTCAAGCGCGGGTGAACCCGAAAACAGCGAACTGGACCGGGAGAGTACAAGGACAAATGAGGGGCGGCCTGAAGTTCCGCGGAAGCGGGAAACAGGAGCTGCTCCGGGATCGAAGAAAGGCTCTGTTCCGTTTAATGTCATGATGCTTGCATCAGATAAACAAAAAGAAAAAGCGCCTCAAGGATATCAGTTCCCGAATATGTCTTTGCTTGATGTGCCGCCGGCGCAAAAGCAGGATGATCAGGCCTGGATACACGAGCAGCGCGAGCTGTTGGACGTCACGCTTGAGAACTTCAATGTCAAAGCAAATGTCGTTCATGTCACCCAGGGGCCTTCTGTGACAAGATTTGAGGTGCATCCTGAACCCGGAGTGAAAGTCAACAAAATTACAAACCTGTCAGATGATATTAAACTTAGCCTGTCAGCGAAAGATATTCGGATCGAAGCGCCGATTCCGGGAAAAAATACGATCGGAATTGAAGTGCCGAATCTGCATAGTAAAATGGTTTATTTGCGCGAAATGATCAGAAGTTCGGAATTCAGAACGAATCCGTCTCCTCTGACCGCAGCCCTCGGACTCGACATTTCCGGAAAGCCCGTTGTGGCAGATCTGAAAAAAATGCCCCACGGTTTGATTGCCGGGGCTACGGGATCAGGGAAAAGCGTATGCATCAACACGATCTTAGTCAGTCTGCTGTTCAAAGCGGCGCCGAGGGATGTAAAGCTTCTGCTTATCGATCCTAAGATGGTGGAGCTTGCTCCGTATAATAAAATTCCTCATCTCGTCAGTCCTGTCATCACAGATGCCAAAGCGGCAACTGCTGCATTAAAATGGGTTGTCGAAGAAATGGAGCGGCGCTATGAATTATTTGCCCATTCCGGTGTTCGGGAAATTGAACGATTTAATGAAAAAGTCCGGGAACAGAACATGGGTGAAAAACTTCCTTATCTTGTTGTCGTGATTGATGAACTTGCCGACTTAATGATGGTCGCTCCGAATGAAGTGGAAGAAAGCATCTGCCGAATCGCACAAAAAGCAAGAGCGTGCGGCATCCATCTTCTGATCGCGACGCAGCGGCCTTCAGTTGATGTCATTACCGGCTTGATTAAAGCCAATATACCAACAAGAATAGCATTTTCTGTATCAAGTGCCGTCGATTCAAGAACGATTATCGATATGGCGGGAGCTGAAAAGCTGCTTGGAAAAGGAGATATGCTGTTCTTGGAGAACGGTTCAGGCAAACCGGTCCGCCTGCAGGGCAACTTTGTGTCCGACCGGGAGATTGACCGTGTCGTTTCACATGTCAGACGGCAGCAGGAGCCGAACTATTTATTTGAACAGGAACAATTGGTCAGACAAAATCCGGCCGGATTTGATCAGGATGAACTGTTTCTTGAAGCGTGCGAATTTGCCGTGGAACAAAACAGCGCCAGCACTTCAAGCCTGCAGCGGCGCTTCCGCATCGGCTATAACAGAGCTGCCAGATTAATCGATATGATGGAAAGGGAAGGCATGATTTCTGAGGCGAAAGGAAGTAAGCCGAGAGAAGTCCTGATTACAAAGGCCGACCTGGAACAGTTAATAGAAAGTAGTTCACTTTTCGGCTAAACATGGTATGATAGCAGATGGGCGTGTTTTTTTAGAGCGCCGCATATTAAAGCGCCGGCAGCGGCGTTTTAATCCGTTTTTAAGAGCACTTCCGTGAAAGGGTTCAAAAAAATCCTTTACGCAGGAGGTTTATTCACTCTTGAAAATGTCTGATACTGAATATAATGATGACTTTGAAGAAAACGATGCGGCCGGGTTTAGGTTGCAAATTGAAATAAGCGTCATATACTGGGAAGCAGATAGACGTTTGTTGGAGGTACAATTATGACTGTTTATCATTTTGTCGGAATAAAAGGGACAGGTATGAGTCCGCTTGCCCAAATTCTCCATGATAATGGATATAATGTCCAAGGATCGGATATCGAAAAGTACATTTTTACACAAACCGCTTTAGAGGAGAGAAATATCCCGATATATCCGTTTGATCCGGAAAATATCAAGCCGGGAATGACTGTCATTGCCGGAAATGCTTTTCCCGACACCCATCCTGAAATTGAAAAAGCGCAAGCCGAAGGCCTGCCAGTCGTGCGGTACCATAAATTTCTCGGCGACTATCTGAAGAAATTTACGAGCATTGCCGTTACAGGGGCACATGGCAAAACGTCAACGACGGGTCTTTTATCCCATGTCATCCAGAAAGCAAAACCGACATCTTATCTGATTGGAGACGGGACTGGAAAAGGCTGCGAAAACAGCGAGTACTTTGTGCTTGAAGCCTGTGAATACAGAAGGCATTTTCTGAGCTATCAGCCTGATTATGCGATCATGACAAATATTGATTTTGATCATCCCGATTATTTCGCGAATATCGATGATGTATTCGACGCATTTCAAACGATGGCATTACAGGTGAACAAGGGAATTATCGCATGCGGAGACGACGAGTATTTGATGAAAATCCATGCGAACGTTCCAGTCGTATACTACGGCTTTGCCGAGGAAAACGATTTTCAGGCGAGAAATGTCATCAAAAATACCGAGGGCACAACGTTCGATGTTTTCGTCAGGAACACATTCTACGATACCTTCTATATACCGGCATACGGCAGCCATAACGTTCTGAACGCTTTGGCCGTCATCGCACTCTGCCATTATGAAGAGGTCGATGTCGATATCATTAAAGAAGGATTGCAAACCTTTGGCGGCGTTAAACGCAGATTTAACGAAAAACATGCCGGCAGCCAAGTGCTGATTGACGATTATGCCCATCATCCGACTGAAATCACGGTGACGATTGAAGCAGCCAGACAGAAGTATCCGGAACGGGACGTTGTCGCAGTATTTCAACCGCATACATTTACGCGCACGCAGTCGTTCCTGAATGAGTTTGCCGAAAGCCTCAAGAAAGCCGATTATGTATATCTTTGCGATATATTCGGATCTGCCCGGGAAAATGCAGGAAAGCTGACGATCGGCGATTTGCAGGAGAAAATCCCGCAGGCGAAGCTGATCGATGAAAATGACACATCGATTTTGAAGGAGCATGAACATGCAGTGTTAATTTTCATGGGCGCAGGTGACATTCAAAAGTATTTAAAAGCATATGAAAATGTATTAGCATAATTAGAAAAAGGCAGTGTGAGTCAATCCGCTGCTTTTTTGTACATATGGAGCCGGGAGTTTCTGTTAAAGGAATTCTCCCGTGCGTGTAGAAAAAGTAAATATAGAGGTTTACGATTTAAACAATTGGGTATACATCAATTGTAAGACCTTAGCTCGAGGAGGATAAGATGATTATTATTCTATATTTAAGCGCCGCACTCATCGCCGTCAGCTTTCTTATTCTGGTTATCTATTTATCAAAAACATTAAAATCGCTTCAAGTCACACTCAATCATGTTGCCTCAACGCTGGAAGGTGTTGAAGGACAAATGAAAGGCATCACCGCTGAAACAACGGAGCTCCTGAATAAGACAAACCGGCTCGCTGATGATATTCAGGAAAAATCTTTGAAGCTGAATACGGTCGTGGATGCCGTTCAGGAAGTCGGCACATCGGTCAGGCAGTTTAACAGCTCTATTCAGCAGGTTTCAGAGTCCGTCACATCAGCCGCAGAGCAAAACCGTGAAAAAATTTCTCAAGTTGTCAGCTGGAGCAATGCAGCTTTGGAAATTTGGAATAGATGGAAACAAAAGAAGATGAAGGAGGAATAATTTATGAGTAAAGATGGAATGAATACTAAGGATTTTTTAATCGGCACGTTTGTAGGCGGAATCATCGGGGCAGCCGCAGCTTTATTTTTAGCGCCGAAGTCAGGGAAAGAGCTTCGCGATGACCTCGGAAATCAGGCTGTCGTTTTAAAAGATAAGACTGGAAAGCTCACAAGCGAAGCGAGGGAGAGAGGTTCTGAGTACGTCAGCATCGCCAAAGAGAAGACATCTTCGATTTCACAGCTTGTTGCCGACCAGTCTTCACAGATCATGGATAAAGTCAAAGACTTGCGAAACAAAGGTGCCGAAAAAGCTGATGAACTAAAGGAAGAAGCATCGTCTAAAATCGAAGAACAGGCTGAAGAAGCCAAAAATGAAATAGAAGATGAAGCAAGGGAAACAGCAGATACCGTCCAGAAATAATGGAGGAAAGGGAGATCACCGTGTCGAAACAGCTCATTCAAACAGAGGATGAATTTAAAAAGCTTGCAGAAAACAACGATACATTTATCTTTTTGAAACACAGTGTGACATGCCCGATCAGCAGGCGCGCGTTTGAAGAATTTGAATCATTCGCCAATCAGCATGAAGACATACCGGCTTATTATTTAAAAGTGCAGGAAAGCCGACCGCTGTCAAACTATATCGCTGAGCAGTACGGAATTAAACACGAAAGTCCTCAAGCCTTCATTTTTACAAACGGGAACGTGAAATGGCACGCCTCCCATTCGCAAATTACAGCTCAAGCACTTGCGGAAAACAGCAGATAATCCGCAGGTGAAAACGGCCAAGACGTATAGCGTTTTGGCCGTTTTCTATGTTGTTATAATGCTTTTGCCTCATGGAAATGCCTTTTTAGGAAAATGTATCGTTTGATCCATGGTTGTACGTTATAATTAAAAAAACGGGAGGTGATAAGTTGAACACTGAATTAAAGGACATGCTTCAATCCGTTCTAAAAGAAGAATTGAGTCCGATCAATCAGCGTCTTGATGGAATCGACAAGCGCTTAGACAAAATCGACGCACGCTTCGTTGAGATCGACAAGCGCTTCGATGAAGTGGATGCACGCTTCGTTGAGATCGACGCACGCTTCGATGAAGTGGATGCACGCTTCGTTGGGATCGACAAGCGCTTCGATGAAGTGGACGCACGCTTCGTTAAGATAGACAAGCGCTTCGATGAAGTGGACGCGCGCTTCGTTGAGATCGACAAGCGCTTCGATGAAGTGGACGCGCGCTTCGTTGAGATCGACAAGCGCTTCGATGAAGTAGACGCGCGCTTCGTTGAGATCGACAAGCGCTTTAACGCAATCGACAAGCGCTTCAAAGAAATAGACGGGCGCTTAAACAAAGTAGAAAACCGTTTAAACGCAATGGACAAGCGGCTGAATCGGCTTGAAACAGATATAGATGAACTGAAAAGAGGGCAGGAGAGGCTCCCGAAAACGATCATCGAGAACATCGGACAATTTACGGAGAACATTGTCGAACATGCCGATGATAAGGCGGCTGCCTTAAATGACAGAGTTTTTAGCGTCGAAACCGCAATACAGAGAATATACAGGTTATCAAGTTAAAGAATCAAACATGATTCTTTTTTTTTATTCTTCCGACAAACACCCGCACAGCAAGGGATAAACTGCATATAATGCTTTATCGCTTAAAAGCGTTTTGGTAATAAAGAATTTTTTCGTGACATTTTAAGAAACATTGTTTATAATAAACCCTAATCAATTGAATCATTCTTATTCTCATAGAGGGTGAAGTTAAAAGAAAGGATGGATAACATGAGCAACACTGAACTTGATTTGCTGAGGCAGCAGGCGAATGAATTAAACTTGCAAATATTAAAGCTGATTAATGAGCGAGGAAGAATCGTTCAGGAGATTGGAAAAGCGAAGGAAGCGCAAGGCATCAACCGCTACGATCCAGTCAGAGAAAGAGCGATGCTGAACGAAATTATTGAAAATAATGACGGACCGTTTGAAAACTCGACGATCCAGCATATTTTCAAAGAGATTTTCAAAGCCGGACTCGAACTTCAGGAAGACGATCACAGCAAAGCGCTGCTCGTTTCCCGCAAGAAAAAGCCTGAAAATACGATCGTTGATTTGAAAGGCGAAAAGATCGGCGACGGAGAACAAAGATTTATCGTCGGTCCGTGTGCGGTTGAAAGCTATGAGCAAGTAGCCGAAGTCGCAGCCGCAGCTAAAAAGCAAGGCTTGAAACTGCTTCGCGGCGGAGCCTTCAAACCCCGTACAAGCCCGTACGACTTCCAAGGCCTCGGTGTTGAAGGCCTGCAAATCTTAAAGCGTGTTGCTGATGAGTATGATCTGGCCGTCATCAGTGAGATCGTGAATCCGCAGCATATTGAAGAAGCCATTGATTACATTGATGTTATCCAAATCGGCGCCCGCAACATGCAAAACTTCGAGCTCTTAAAAGCGGCCGGTTCAGTGAAGAAGCCGGTTCTGCTGAAGCGCGGACTTGCCGCAACGCTGAAGGAATTCATCAATGCAGCGGAGTACATCATGTCGCAGGGCAATGATCAAATCATCCTTTGCGAACGCGGAATCAGAACGTATGAGACAGCGACTAGAAATACGCTTGATATCTCAGCTGTGCCGATCCTGAAGCAGGAAACTCACCTTCCTGTATTCGTGGATGTCACTCATTCTACCGGACGCCGCGACTTGCTTCTTCCGACAGCAAAAGCAGCGCTTGCGATCGGAGCTGACGGCGTCATGGCCGAAGTCCATCCTGATCCTTCTGTCGCGCTTTCCGACTCTGCTCAGCAAATGGATATCCCGACATTTGAAAAATGGTTAAATGAACTGAAGCCGCTCGTTCAAGTAAAAGCATAAGATTCGATTATGGACCGCTTTCGAGCGGTCCTTTTTTTAGTTGTCATCAAAAATTGTCGAAAAAATGTCTTATTTTTAATTAAAAAGCTGTTTATTCTTATTTAAATTAATTATAAAAATAAAGGGAACGTTTTCATATTAGGTAAAACCGTGTATAATTTCAGAGAGCCCCTTTTGTTTTGGCAGGTTATGAAAAATAATGTAAACTTGAGTTCTGTTTATTTTACATAAAGTTTTACATTTTGACATTTCTCTACATGAAAATGTTTATGCTATAGGAAAAGAAAAGTGTACCCAGTTGAAGGAGTGGTAAAAATGAGTAATGTGACAATATATGATGTAGCACGCGAAGCAAATGTAAGTATGGCAACCGTTTCCAGGGTTGTGAACGGGAATCCGAATGTCAAGCCGACGACGAGAAAGAAGGTGCTTGAAGCCATCGAGCGTCTTGGCTATCGTCCAAACGCCGTGGCAAGGGGCCTTGCAAGCAAAAAGACGACGACTGTCGGTGTGATCATTCCCGATATTTCCAGCATCTTTTATTCAGAGCTGGCGAGGGGAATCGAAGATATCGCAACGATGTACAAGTACAATATTATTTTGAGCAACTCCGACCAGAATATGGACAAAGAACTCCATCTTTTGAATACGATGCTAGGAAAGCAAGTTGACGGTATCGTCTTTATGAGCGGAAATGTCACTGAGGACCATGTGGAGGAGTTTAAGCGGTCACCGGTTCCGATCGTGCTTGCGGCATCTGTTGAAGAAAAAGGGGAAACGCCGTCGGTTGCGATCGATTATGAACAGGCGATTTATGATGCGGCTACCATGCTGATTGAAAAAGGCCATAAGCGCCTTGCGTTTGTATCAGGACCTATGACTGAGCCGGTCAATCAAGCGAAAAAACTTCAAGGCTTTAAAAGAGCGCTTGAGGATAAGGGGCTGAAATTTAAAGAAGAGTATGTCGCAGAAGGCGATTATACGTACGATTCAGGAATGGAAGCGCTGGAGGCGCTAATGAAGCTTGATGAAAAACCGACGGCCGTTCTGTCAGCGACAGACGAGATGGCGCTCGGCGTTATTCACGCAGCACAGGATAAAGGACTGGCTATTCCGGATGACCTTGAAGTGATCGGCTTTGACAATACAAGGCTTTCATTAATGGTTCGGCCGCAGCTGTCGACTGTTGTCCAGCCGACGTATGATATCGGTGCCGTAGCGATGAGACTTCTGACAAAGCTGATGAACAAAGAGGAAGTCGAAGAGCATATTGTCCAGCTGCCGCATCGCATTGAACTCAGACAATCAACAAAATGATCATGATTAAATAAACGAGAAAGAAAGCAAGTGTTCACAGCTTTTTTCGTGAATTGCTTGCTTTCTTTTCCTTGAGCTGGAGAGATTATGAAAAAATGAAACGATTTGATTATCTGACACCGGTCGGTTTGATTTTGGGTATTTTCATTTTAGTAATCGGCGTTGTTTCTGGAGCGGGGCTTTCCGGTTTTTATTCGTTTATCGATTTGACGTCTTTCTTTATCGTGACGGGCGGATTGTGTGCAGCTGTTTTTATCAGCTTTTCCCCGAAAGATTTAAAAAGAGCGCCGGCTGTGCTGAAGCAGGTCTTTATTTCGGAAGAAGACGATGTGCGCGACTTGGTCAAAACCTTTGTCAGCCTGTCTGAACAGGCGCGCAAACAAGGAATTTTATCATTGGACGCCAATGTCAATGAAATGAAAGACCCGTTTTTGAAAAAAGGTCTGCTTCTTGCCATCGACGGATGGGATGAGGAGACGATCCGCAATGTGATGAACTCGGAAATCGCCGCGATGGAAGAAAGGCACAGAAAGGGAAGAAGGATCTTTGAAAAAGCGGGGGAATTTGCCCCTGCATGGGGAATGATCGGAACCCTTGTCGGGCTCGTCATGATGCTCAAAAACCTGAACAAGCCGGAAACGCTCGGTCCGAATATGGCGATCGCCCTTTTGACGACGCTTTACGGATCCCTTTTAGCCAACATGCTGTTTATACCGATCGCCGCAAAGCTTGAAGAAAAGACGGAGAATGAAATCTTTAAGAAGCAGGTCATGATCGAAGGCATCATCGGCATCCAATCGGGAAGAAATCCTCGAAATCTGGAAAGTCAGCTTGTCGTTTTCAGTTCGAAAGAAGAATGGGCAAAAAAGCGGGCGGATCATGTAAGACAAAAGGACAGGGCTCATGAAGCTTAGACATGAACGAAGGAAGCGCGAGCAGGGTCGCAAATCGTCAAACTGGATCATCACGTTTTCGGATTTGATCACGCTCATCCTCGTGTTCTTTATTTTACTGTTTTCGATGTCGCAAATCGATTTAAACAAATTTAAAGCAGCAGTCGGTTCATTTCAAGACAGGGCCGACGGCAAATCCGCCGCAGAGCTGAAAAAAGAAAACGCGGACGATCAGAAGGCTGAAAAAACGGCTAAAAGCCAAGATGATTTATTAAAGAAAATCAACGACTATATTGAAAAAAATGAACTGTCAAGTTTGATTGCGGCCAAGCGTGACGAACGGGGCGTCATCCTCGTCCTTCAGGAAGCGGTTTTGTTTGATTCAGGAAAAGCGGATCTGAAAGACCAGGCTCACCCGCTTTTGCATAAAATCGCCGTCCTTCTCAAATCAGTGTCCAACCCGATCCGTGTGGAGGGGCATACGGACAGCCGCCCGATTTCGACTTACCGTTTTCCATCCAATTGGGAGCTTTCTGCGGCAAGGGCGAGCACTGTGATCGGCTACTTTACGTCGAAAGAGAAGCTCGATTCTTCGCGTTTTCTTGCCATCGGTTATGCCGATACAAAACCGGTCAAGGACAACCGCACAGAGAGCCATATGAAGGAAAACAGGCGCGTCGAAATTGTCATCGCAAAAAAATAGGTGAGAAGAAAGCAAGGTCTTGCGTAAAAGCAAGGCCTTTTTCTGTGCGCCGGGATTTTTCACATTAAGTGGCGCGCTGAGCAGAGCGAATCGGATAAAGAGCTTTGGCAACGGTTTGGGCGTTTTTTTCCGTTATTTCGGCTTTTCTTGGAATCGGAGGATACAAATCTCCCGGGTCGGACCAGTTGGCAGGAAGCCGGAGAGATGCCTGTTTGCCCCACTTTTTCAGCCATTTTTCAGGCATCTTATCCTCAGGTTTCATCCCTTTCATTTCAAGCCAGATTCTTGCCCATGCCCTCGGTACGACGCGCCAAATGTCATACCCGCCTCCGCCGACAGCGATCCATCTTCCGTTGCAATACGTGTGTGCAAGTTCGTGAGCGAGCTTTGGAATCTCTTCGTAAATCTTCATCGTCGTGCACAAGTGTGTCAGCGGATCGTAGTAATGCGCGTCAGCTCCGTTTTGCGACAAAATAACGTCCGGTTTGAAAAACTCGGCTATTTCAGAAACAGCCGTCCGGTAGGAATCAAGAAAAGACTCATCTTCTGTGAAGGCATCGAGCGGGATATTAAAAGCATAGCCGTAGCCTTTGCCATGACCTCTTTCCTGAACCTGCCCAGTTCCCGGGAAAAGGTAGCGGCCGGTTTCATGAATCGAGACGGTGCACACGGAAGGATCATCATAAAACGTAAACTGCACCCCGTCGCCGTGGTGGGCGTCCGTATCAATATATAAAACCTTCGCATGATATTTTTTCTGCAAATATCGTATCACAACAGAACTGTCGTTATAGACGCAAAATCCTGAAGCTCTACCTCTGAACCCATGGTGAAGCCCGCCTCCGAGATTGAGGGCGTGTCTTGCTTTGCCTGTCATGACATAGTCTGCAGCTGTCAGTGTTCCGCCCACCAAAAGGGAGGCGGCTTCGTGCATCCCGGCAAAGACAGGGGTATCTTCTGTTCCAAGCCCGTAGTTTTCACTTTCGGCTGCCGGAAGTTTTCCCGCCCCTGCAAGCTGGACGGCCCTGATATAATCGCCTGTGTGAACAAGCCCGAGCTCGGCTTCTGTCGCTATACGCGGAGCAATCGTTTCTCCCGGTTCAAATGCGCCGACCGTATTCAAAAGATCGTATGTTACATAGACGCGCAGCTGATTAAACGGGTGATCTTGATGAAATTGATAAGTTTGATAAGAGGGAGAAAAAATAAATACGCTGTCCTTCATGGCAAATCCCTTTGAACAGCCGGCCAAAGAACCTGATACCCTTTGGACTTCACGTCTTTGATGATAGAGGCGGGATTCATCGTTTGAACGCGAAACACGAGTATTTTCGAATCATTTTCATCACCGGGATATACGAGCACGCTCAATATGGCGATTTGGCGCCTGCTGAAAATGGCGCTGATATCAGCGAGGCTTCGGGCGATATGATCGGTTTTGATTTCGATTTGGGAGCCTGGAAAATGGGCTCCTGTCAGCTGGACGAACGTATGCAGCAAATCGGATTTTGTCACAATGCCGACAAGCTTCCCGTTTTTTACGATCGGAAGGCAGCCGATTTCGTGTTCGAAAAAAACGGCTGATATTTCTTCGGCAAAATCAAGTGGGTGACCGGTGATCACTTCTTTTGACATAATCAGTTCCACCGGCTTTTTTAAATCTTCGTGAGATCTGTTTTGGGCAAAAATACTCGGACTTGCTGTTTTGACGTCCCTGTCCGTGACAATGCCTATGACCGTTCCCCGTTCATTGATGACGGGAAGGTGTTTAATGTGAAATGTACGCATGCGTTTGATCGCTTCTTCAATCGTATCCGTTCTGGAAAGTGTCACAACATCCCGTTTCATGATTTTTTCAACAATCATATTCAGGTCCCCTTTGCTCCCTTAATACATAAAACGATTGTGGAATCTGAGTCTGTCAAAACGCTCGATCGACTCCTGACTGACCTCTTTTCCGATGCGGGCCATTAAACAGTTGGCGGGATGGGAGCTGATTTCCGGATCGTCTGTCGCAAACCAGACAAGCCCTCCGGCATTCATCATTTTCTCCATCATCTTTCTGTATTCCCAAACATCTTTATTAGTCCCCTTTAGATCCCAATGCCAGTAATATTCAGTCGTGATAATGATATATTTTTCCATCTGCGGATCCATCATGCTCACCTCAAGCAGCGTCTTCCCGACAGAGTGACCCCTGAATGCCGGAATGACTTCGATGGCTCCAAGCTCAATTAAATTTTCCATGTTTCCTTCAGACCATCTTTCAAGCGGGTCTGGATAAACATATGTCACATAGCCGACAATGGTTTGCCGGAAACGGGCGATGATGATCCGTCCTTCGGGAAGCCCGGCGATTTCGATTAATGCTTCATGTTGTTTTTGAGATGGGCGAAAGGCTGTAAGCTCGTCGTGAAATTCATATTGTGCGAGTTTTTCGGGACTGATAGGGCCCTCTATCAGCACTGAGCCTTTCTCGGTCTGCAATTCTTTGGCATGATAAGTTTTGTGATGCTCCACGTATCCACCGCCTTATATCTTAGTTGAAGTCTTTTATACATAACATACCAAAATATTAAGCGTTTTCATAGGATGGAAGAGTATTTTTTAAAAATTGAGAAAATAAAAAATCTATACTATAATATATTTTGATGAGCGAACAAAGGGGGATGGGCATGGAATTGAAAGCGTTGCCAGCAGAAAAGGGAAACTACAACTTGAAAGACTATGATGAAGCATACCGGACATTTGACTGGAAGGATGCCGAAAAACATTTTTCATGGCACAAAACGGGAAAAATCAATGCAGCTTATGAAGCGATCGACCGCCACGCTGAGTCAAATTTGAAAAATAAAGTGGCATTTTACTACAAAGATCCGGTCCGCGAAGAAAAGTACACCTTCAGAGAGATGAAAAATGAAACGAATAAAGCCGGGAATGTCTTAAAGCAGCATGCCAATGTGGGAAAGGGAGACCGTGTGTTTGTTTTTATGCCGAGATCACCCGAGCTTTATTTTATTCTTCTTGGCGCTGTCAAATTAGGAGCGATCGTCGGGCCGTTGTTTGAAGCATTTATGGAAGGCGCTGTCAAAGACAGGCTTGCAAACAGCGGAGCGAAGGTCATCGTGACAACACCGGAATTGCTTGAACGGATGCCGGCCGGCGAACTTCCGGATCTTGAATCAATCATTGTCGTTGGAGAAGGCGTAAAGGAAGAAGGATCTGTCATCGATTATTACGCGAAAGCGGCTGAAGCAGACACTGATCTTGAGATTGAATGGATGGATCAGGAAGACGGGATGCTGCTTCACTATACTTCCGGTTCGACCGGCGCGCCAAAAGGGGTTCTCCACGTCCACAAAGCAATGATTCAGCATTATCAGACAGCCAAATGGGTTCTTGATCTGCACGACGATGACATTTATTGGTGTACGGCTGATCCAGGCTGGGTTACCGGAACGGTTTACGGGATCTTCGGTCCGTGGCTGAATGGAGCAACGAATGTCGTCGTAGGCGGCAGGTTCAGTCCAGAAGCATGGTACGAAACGATTGAAAAAATGGAAGTGACGGTATGGTACAGCGCGCCAACGGCTTTTCGGATGCTGATGGGTGCTGGCGACGATCTCGTGAACAAATATAATCTGAGCTCATTACGGCATATTTTAAGCGTAGGGGAGCCGTTAAATCCTGAAGTCATCAGATGGGGGCATAAAGTCTTCGGCAACCGGATTCATGATACATGGTGGATGACCGAAACAGGGGCGCAGCTCATCTGCAATTACCCGTGCATGGAAATTAAACCGGGATCGATGGGCAAACCGATTCCAGGCGTAGAGGCTGCAATCGTCGATCACCAGGGAAATGAACTGCCTCCTTACAGAATGGGGAATCTCGCCATTAAAAAAGGCTGGCCGTCAATGATGCATTCGATCTGGAACAATCCTGAAAAATACAGCTCCTATTTTATGCCGGGGGATTGGTATGTATCAGGGGATTCCGCCTACATGGATGAAGACGGATACTTCTGGTTCCAGGGAAGGATCGACGATGTCATCATGACATCGGGCGAGCGCGTCGGCCCGTTTGAAGTCGAAAGCAAGCTTGTTGAGCATCAAGCTGTCGCTGAAGCAGGCGTCATCGGCAAACCGGATCCTGTCCGCGGTGAAATTATTAAAGCGTTCATCGCCTTGAGGGAAGGTTATGAACCTTCAGATTCGTTAAAAGAAGAAATCAGGCAGTTCGTGAAACAAGGCTTGGCCGCACACGCCGCGCCAAGGGAAATCGAATTTAAGGATAAACTGCCGAAAACAAGAAGCGGAAAGATCATGCGACGTGTCCTGAAAGCTTGGGAGCTGAACCTTCCGGCAGGCGATCTCTCATCGATGGAAGACTGATGTCTCATTGACAATGCAAAAATATTATGTTAAAAAAGATTTAGTCGAATATTCAAAAGGTGAAGACTGAGATCAGTAAAACGCATCCTTCCCTGTCTTAGAGAGCTGATGGCCGGTGAAAATCAGCACATATGGATGGTTTGAATTACACTCATGAACCGCTTTTGCGAAAAAAGCCTCCCGGGCTTTGTGTAGCAGAAGAACGGAAGCTTTTCCGTTATCAATGAGAGTGAAAAGAGCGCGGCCATGCGTTCTTTTAAGCAGGGTGGTACCGCGATTTTTATCGTCCCTTCGTTTTTGCGAAGGGGCGTTTTATTTTTGGAAAAAAGGAGCTAAATGATGATGACACACTTACTTGATGATTTGTCCTTCAGGGGACTGATTCAGCAGCAAACCGATGAAGCAGGCTTGAGAGACCTGCTGGATAAAGAGAAAATCAGCTTATACTCCGGATTTGATCCGACAGCTGACAGTCTGCATATCGGACACCTGCTGCCGATTTTAATGCTTCGCCGCTTTCAGCTGGCCGGACATCGTCCGATTGCACTTGTAGGCGGGGCGACGGGCCTGATCGGCGATCCGAGCGGAAAGAAAGCGGAGCGCACGCTGAACACTGAAGAAATCGTCCGCGAATGGTCACAGAAAATCAAAAACCAGCTTTCGCGTTTCCTTGATTTTGAAGCTGATGAGAATCCGGCGATCATGGCGAACAACTATGACTGGATCGGCAAAATGAACGTCATTGATTTCCTGCGCGATGTCGGCAAAAACTTCGGAATCAATTACATGCTTGCCAAAGATACGGTAAGCTCCAGAATCGAGACGGGCATATCTTATACTGAGTTCAGCTACATGATCCTGCAGTCTCTCGATTTCTTGAATTTATACAGAAACCAGGAATGCAAGCTGCAGATCGGCGGAAGCGATCAGTGGGGCAATATCACGTCAGGACTTGAGCTTATCCGCAAATCTGAAGAGAATGCAAAAGCTTTCGGATTGACGATTCCGCTTGTGACAAAAGCAGACGGCACAAAGTTCGGAAAAACGGAAGGCGGCGCGATCTGGCTTGATAAAGAGAAGACGTCGGCATATGAGTTTTATCAGTTCTGGATCAATACCGACGACAGGGATGTCGTGAAATACTTAAAATACTTCACTTTCTTGTCCAAAGAAGAAATCGAAGATCTCGCTGAAAAAACAGAGACGGCACCTGAAAAACGCGAAGCGCAAAAACGCCTCGCCGAAGAAGTGACCGTACTTGTACACGGCCGTGAAGCGTTTGAGCAGGCCGTCAACATCTCAAAAGCGCTCTTCAGCGGAGATATTAAACAACTGACTGCTGAAGAAGTGAAGGTCGGCTTTAAAGGGGTTCCTTCCATGGAGCTCGGGGAAACCGATGAGCTGCCGCTCGTCGATGTTCTCGTCCAATCGAAGCTTTCCCCATCCAAACGCCAGGCGCGCGAAGACATCACAAACGGAGCCGTCTACATCAACGGCGAACGACGTACTGACGTAAACAGCGTCCTCAGCCCTGAAGACCGCATCGAAGGCCAATTCACCGTCATTCGCCGCGGTAAAAAGAAATACTTCCTGCTCACATATAAGTAATCAAAAAAACTCTTGCCAAACGGCAAGGGTTTTTTTGTGTCCGTATGTTTCATGTATGTTCATTCAGGAAATGTCAAAAATATAGATGTAATAGGTAAAGCGTTTCCATCGTTGAAGAGGGAGGAATGTAGCATGAACCTGTTCATTGCAGCTAAAGAAAAATTTATGGAAGATTACCACAAGCAGCTGGAAACTGAACGAAAACAAGAGGTGCAGCAGTCGGCTGACGGATACAATCAATTGAATCAGACGGAAAATGCGGCAAAGCGGCTGAAGTAGAGGGTCTTTAGGGGCTCTCTTTTTTATAAAAAAAGCGGACGGCAGGTTCTTTATACGCCCGTTTTATTAATAACGATCGACAGTTTATAATTTGCATGATGATTTAAGTCTGTTAAAAATTGATCCAACAGTTGATTTGACGGAAACTTGCATTCGAGAAGATAACAGCCGTCCCCGCTGATTTTATAGTTTTGAATGATGTATTTCTGCTGTGCTTTGATAAACGAAAGATAAGGCTTATGATAAGTGCTTTTTGTATAGATATTGATAAAAGCGTGAATAAAACACCCGAGTTTCACTTGATTCACTTTTATGGTGTAACCTTCAATCACTCCTTGATCCTCTAATTTAGCAACCCTTGCTGAGGCCGCCTGCCCTGTCAAATGAACTTTCTCTCCTAATTCCTTCATGGTCATCCGGCTGTTTTTTGATAATTCCTCTATGATTTGCTTGTCTGTATGATCCAGCATTTCATCATATCCTTTCAAATGAACGTTTTTCAAAAATCAAGTCAAACGCTAAAAAGACTTGATTTTATCAATGTAAATGTTGATCGGCCATAGTATAAACTAATCGTAAATGAAAGGAAAGGCATGATAACGATGAATATTCAACAAATTCGAAATGCAACATTAGCCGTCAAATATGCGGGCAAAACATTTTTAATAGATCCGATGCTGGCTGAGAAAGGCGCTTATCCTCCTTTCCCGAACTCAGCAAGACAAGAGCAAAACAACCCTTTGGTCAGCCTGCCTGTGCCAACCCGCGAGCTCGTCAAGAATACAGACGCAGTCATCATCACTCATCTGCACTTAGATCACTTTGACGATGCTGCCAAAGATCTGTTGCCGAAAGAAATCAAACTGTTTGTCCAAAATGAAGCAGATGCTGAGGAAGTGAGAAAAGCCGGTTTTCAAAATATAGAGGTTTTAACAAAAAATACGGTGTTTGAGGGGATTCAATTAATCAAGACAAAAGGCGAGCATGGACGAGGAGAGATACTAAAGCTTGCCGGAGAAGTGTGCGGTGTTGTCTTCAAGCACTCAAAGGAGAAAACGCTGTATGTGGCAGGGGATACAGTTTGGTATGAAGGTGTCCGGGAAGAAATCGCTGCGCATCAGCCGGACATCATAGTCGTTAACGGAGGAGACAATCAGTTCTTTGAAGGAGGGTCTCTTGTGATGGGGAAAGAGGATATTGCCAAAGTCTATCAAGCTGCACCTCAGGCCACAATCATTTCCAGTCATATGGAAGCTGTCAACCATTGGACTTTATCACGGGAAGAATTGAAGAGCTTCATTCGTGAAAAAGGAATGTCCTCTCGCGTACTCGTGCCGGATGACGGCGAATCTTACACATTTTAATATATGACAGATTAAAGCCGTCTAAAAACAGACAGTGAATTTCTGTCTGTTTTTTGACTTCTTCTTCGAGAACAAAGATCAATGCCTCCGGCGGGATTCGAACCCGCACTCCTCTCGTAAGCATAGGCTGGGGGAGAACACGCTTCCCTACGGACTTTCACCGACAGGAATTCCACCTGTCTCAGCTATTTGCTTTTCGGTGCTTCTGAAACCCTTGCCTTGCGACCCGTTCCTACAATGTTTTACGGCGCTCTTCCCTTCTAAAGCTACAGAGGCGAAATGGATGATTCATATTATACAGAAGCAATGGTGAAATGAGAAGTGAATGTTGAAAAGGAACAAGCTCAAATTCCAATTAGAAAAAATGTTCCTCTAAGATGACTTGGGAGCATCCTTCAATTAAATGGTTGAAAATGATATTTTATGGTATAATTCTTATGTTTTTCGCAAATTTATAGATTTGACAATGGAGGAACTTGTATGAAGTGGTATTGGAAAGGCTTGAGGAATTATGCGAATTTTGAAGGGAGAGCAAGACGAAAGGAATATTGGTTGTTTCATTTATTTAACGGCATCATATGTTTTATTTTATTTATCTTAACCGTAATGATCGTAAGTTTATTTATTTCAGGAATCATGACAGCGGAAGGATATGACGGATATCAAGTAGGATATATCATCGGGTACGGCGGTGGATTCCTCGGGTACGTCCTGATCTTAATTTATCAGTTGGCTGTTTTGCTGCCCTCTTTGGCTGTCAATGTCCGCAGGCTGCATGATACCGGAAGAAGCGGCTGGTGGATTTTAATTGGCTTGTTGCCGATAATCGGTGCTGTCATTCTGCTGATTTTTTACTGTCAGGCTGGCGAAACAAAAGAAAATCAATATGGGCCAAATCCAAAAGTAAATGTATCGTAAATTGCACCCCAATTGTTAGACAATCATCTGGCGATTGGGGTTTTTTTATAGTCTGAAGGAAGACTGTTAACTTGATTTTTAATGAGAGAAGCCCGTATTTCCGAAGATTGTTTGGCGTATCAATTTCAGTGATGATTCAGGATGGTTTTGAGATACCGGAGACAGTCAAATGGGCGAGACTAAAACAAAAGCAGTCACTAAGATGCGGTATCGCGAGACGGATCTCGGCTCTCATCGAAGCCTTCCGGGAGTTTTTTATAAATAAATCGCACACCATCCCGCTAACACCCCCATAACAAAGCAGTCGTTGCTGTCCATTTTCTTACCGTGTTTAACAAAGACATTCAAAGCCCAATTCAGTTTAGTGCCATCTTTAGTCTTTGCAACCCATTTTTTGCTGATATTGTAGTACATGACTTTGAAAATGGCGAATGCAGCTAAACAGAACAAGTAGAACAAGACAAACTTACCAAAAAACATAAGCATTTGTTGGTCACTCCCCCGTTTTCATTCTTTAACCAACGATTTGATTTTACCGAAAATCTGTATTAGAGAAAAGGAGACGTTTGTCATATCTTGCTCGTGAGGAGGTACCTTGCAAGAAAAATCATCTATCAAAAACCCGACGCTTATGGGCTGGGTCCGTTTTATTCCCGGCTTATCAACAGCCCGCAATCTCCCCGAATCAACGGAGGACAACAAAAAACCCTAGAATCGCTAATATATCAGCGATTCCAGGGTTTTTGCCAATGCTCTTTAAAGAGCATTTTCTATTAACGAGAGTAGAACTCAACGATCAATGCTTCGTTGATCTCAGCAGGAAGCTCAGAACGCTCTGGAAGGCGAGTTAGTGAACCTTCAAGCTTTTCAGCGTCAAAAGTCAGGTATTCAGGAACGAAGTTGTTCACTTCAACCGCTTCTTTAACGACAGAAAGGTTTTGAGATTTTTCACGAAGTGAAATCGTTTGGCCAGGTTTAACTTGGTAAGACGGAATGTCAACGCGGCTTCCGTCAACAAGAATGTGACCGTGGTTTACCAATTGGCGTGCTTGGCGGCGAGTGCGCGCTAGGCCAAGACGGTAAACGATGTTGTCAAGACGTGCTTCAAGAAGAATCATGAAGTTTTCACCGTGTTTACCAGCCATTTTCGCAGCTTTGTCAAAAAGGTTGCGGAATTGGCGTTCGTTCACACCGTACATATGGCGAAGCTTTTGCTTTTCTTGCAATTGCAAACCATATTCTGATAGTTTTTTACGCTGTCCCGGACCGTGAGGACCTGGTGCGTAAGGCCGTTTTTCTAATTCTTTACCCGTACCGCTCAAAGAGATGCCTAAACGGCGGGATATTTTCCAGCTTGGACCTGTATAGCGAGCCATAATGTGACTCCTCCTTTGGTTTTATTTTTGTGAAAATAAAACCCATCTGTTCAATTCAGCCATGTCCATTTTGTTTTCATGTATCCTCGCTCCAGCAGCAAAGAGTTACACGATACACCTTAATAGATAAGGAACAAAATGAAACACAGAAGCAGAACAAAAAGGCTGCATTATTTCACACAAAGAAGATTATATAATGTCCGCTGTGCAAAGTCAACCATTCATGGACTGTCCCAAAGAGCACGAATCGTTAATAAGTATAAAGTCCTGTTTTTTATGATATAATCAGGAAAATAAAATACACAAAACGGATTTTTTTAAGGTGATGACCATGAATAAACAAACTGAAGACCTATATCTGTCTTTTCATCAGAAGCTGTTCCAATTTCTTTTAAAAAGGCCGGCAGTCTCGTACGATGACTCTGTTGCCTGGCTAAAAGCGGCAGCAGAGTCATTTTTTTCGTTTATATCTCTTTCATTGCGTCCTTCTTCAAGACCGCAGGGAGCGAACGACCAAATCAGTCGAGTTAATGATTATTATATCATTATAACAATAGAAGAAAACAGCAAATATATAGAACTTTCATGTCAAAAGAATCATAAATTACCAGAACGTCTCGCGGAATCCATTCATCTGTTTTTGGTGCATTGTCTGGAGCTTGACGCATTATTTCGTGATGAGCTTAAGAAAACAAAGATTTATGAAAAGACGGAGCTGCTGCATGAGCTGATGGATCAGGAGCAGGTGCTCAAGACAATGCTCGAAAGCTTAAGGAGTGTGTTTCCTTTTTTAACGTATTGTCTTTTCTTGTCATACGATGAGGATCAATACATCAACCTCCCTGCGATAGAGTTGGATGTGCAAAGCGAATCGACCGATTCTTTCGCCTTGGAGGCATACTTATCAGGACAGGTGAAGAGCAAAAATGAAGCGGAAGTATACATTCCGATTAAAGGCCGGCAGGGAACGTACGGCGTTTTGAAAGCCTTTGGACCAGGCGCTGCCGATACGGCAGCGGATATATGCATTATTTCGAATGCGGCAGGGAAAGCATTTGAAAATTCACGGCTTTACGAACAGTCGCAGAATATGATTTCAAATTTGGAGCTGATTAATGAAACATCGCATCAGCTGAACCGGACGAAACGCCTCCCGGATATGATGAAGAGTTTGTCCGAAAGGCTGATCAGTTCATTTGGTGCCGAAGAAGTGGGCTTTTTTTATAAAAATCACTTGGGCGAGGAAAACCTGCTGCCGAAAAGCACTAGTTTTTTTCAGACTGATGATGCCCTTCCATACATCCGCTATGTTAAAGAAAAGATTTCAGAGGAAAACGGGGTGTTTGTCGGAAACGGTTCTTCGCTTTTTGGGAATGAAGGATATGCTTCATTAATGGGCGTTCCGATGCTGGAAAATAATGAAAACAAAGGATTTGTCATCGTGTTGAAAAAAAACGTCTGCTCCTTTTCGTTTGAGATGTTTAAGCTGTTTCAGACGCTGATCAGGCATTCCACGCTCGCCGTATCGAATTTGATGCTGCGCGACCGGCTGAAGTATCTTGTTCAAACAGACCGTTTGACAGAGCTTTACTCGAGAAGCTATTTCGATGAAAAAATCGGATACAGTATGAAAGCGGATGAGAGCGGCGTGCTCGTATTGATTGATATCGATGATTTTAAACAGATTAACGATACGTACGGCCATCAGAAAGGCGATGATATTCTCATTCAAGTCGCCCGGGTGATCCAGCGAAACATCCGCGACCAGGATGTCGCAGCAAGGTGGGGAGGAGAAGAGCTTGCGGTATACTTGCCGAAAGCAAGGCTGAACGCCGGTGAAATGCTTGCTGAAAGGCTCATAATGCTTGTCAGGGAATATACGGATCCGACGGTGACGATTTCGTGCGGGGTATCCCATTGGTCTCAGGATCGTCCGAAATCTTTATCCGACCTTTTTAAAGAGGCGGATGTCGCGCTGTACAATGCAAAGCGGAACGGGAAAAACAGGTTCATGACACATTAAAAAAGAGCCGGATTTACCGGCTCTTTTCGCTTAAACGCTCTCCAAGCTTCTCTGTGAACTTTTTCAAATAATATTCATCCGTTTCGTCGAAGCGGTTTTTAATCGGGCTGTCGATATCGAGCACTCCGATGATGTTCCCGTCAACTTCAAGCGGAACTACGATTTCGGATTGGGATGCCGCATCACACGCAATGTGTCCGGGGAACGCGTTCACATCTTCAACGCGCTCAACCCGGCCGTTTGTATAAGTGGTGCCGCAGACGCCTTTCCCGAACGGGATTCTTACGCATGCAGGAAGTCCCTGGAACGGCCCGAGCACAAGCTCGCCGTCTTTGGCAAAATAAAAACCCGCCCAGTTGATGTCTTCCAATGATTGATACAAAAGAGCGGAGGCGTTTGCTGTATTGGCGATCATATCAGGTTCGCCTTCTGTCAGCGCATCGATCTGTTTGAGGAGAAGCTCGTATTTTTTTTCTTTGCTGCCTTCTGTTTTTTCGACATGAAACATGATAATTTCCCTCGCTTTTTCTTTGAAATGGCAAAAACACGCTTGCCGTGATGCTATTTGTCGAGCACTTTTTACAGGAACAATTCCGTTTGAAGTGGAATTGTTTTAAGTAAGAAGGGGTGAAACAAGATGGGATCAAACGCTATTTCAACCACGAAGGACAGGATCATCGAATCTGCCGTGGAGCTGTTCAACCAAAAAGGTTTTTCAGGAACATCCGTCCGCGAAATTGCCCGAGCAGCCAATGTTAATGTCGCCCACATCTCCTATTATTTTAATGGAAAAGGCGGTTTAATGGAGCATTTGATATCCCGTTTTTATGAAGGCTATTTAAGAGTCCTTGAAAAGGGTTATGAACGCCTTCAGGATGCAGGTGCAACGGATTGCCTTCTTCAATTGGTTTTTGATATTCTATCGTATCAGCATGAGCATCGTCAATTAACTCGGTTTGTTTATCGCGAAGTCACGATCGATTCCACACTGAATCGTGAAGTGTTGTCGACATATTTAACAAAAGAAAAGTACATTCTCCATCTGATCATTGAAAAGGGAAATGAGGACAACGAATTTTCCCGTTTTCCCCTTTCCCATTTTATGATTCAGCTGAAGTCGCTTTTAATGATGCCTTATCTGCAGCCTCAATATATTTCAGAAGTGCTTTATGTACAGCCGCACGAGCCGTACTTTTATCAGGCGTATTACAAGGAAGTCAAAACATGGCTTCTCAGTCTGTTGTACAGAGAAGGTCGGCAAGCCGCCGTTATTTAGCAAAGCGGCTCTCAAACTGTTCGTAACCAAATCCGGCATCCTCTGCTTGGTGGGCGTCAGACCCAAAGACAAGCGGGATGTTTTTTTGTTCCGCTTCTTTTATCATCCATTCTTCCATATAGACGTCGCCTGCATAAGGCTTGCGGAGGCCGGACGTATTAAAGTCAAGTTCGAATCCGCGTTTTGCAGCTTCATCCAGACAGGAGGAGACTGATTTTCTGACGCTTTCTGACATCGTATACGGAAACAGCTTCACAAATTTTTTCGCAAGCGTGATGTGGCCGATTCGTTTTGGCTTAAATGCTCCCAGCGGTGATACAATGGAAGAATAGATTTCGTCATAATAGGCGAGATAGACCTGTTCTGTGCTGCCGTAGCAGCCGATCAGCTGCTGAAACGCTTTTTCATCGTAGTCAAGGCAGATGTACGAAGATCCGGCCGGCAAAAAATGAACGGAAAGAATGCTGTCGTCAAGATGCGTGCCGTATTGATCGAGAAAAGCTTTCGTTTCGTGTTCAAAGGCGCGGATATAATCGACTTCAAGACCGATCAAAACGTCGAGCTGTCCTTTGTATTCTGTCTTCAGTTCGGTCAGCCGTTCAATATAGCGGTCCAGCTCGGAGATCGGCATGGCGCTGTCTTTCTCCGGAGTCGGATCCATGAATGAAGGCGGAAGCGGCGCATGCTCGGTGAAGGATACGGATCGGAAGCCTTTTTTGCATAATTCTTCTATATAATATCTGAATTCGTCTTTTGATCCGTGCGGACAAAAAGGAGAATGAACATGACCGTCTCGTTTCAGCATGATGTCACCCCGTAAAAAAATAGTCAGATGTTGTCACTTTGATGTAAAAAAATTAAAAATTCTGCTCAAAAAATGTTGGTTACATGGTATCATAAGAACAATGAAAACGATAGTTTAACTTCATTTTTACATAACAATTTCAAATATCATACCCTGACAGAACAGATAAACAGCAAGGGGGCTCATTATGGAGTTTGTCATTGGCTTACTGGCGTTATTTTTAATCTTATTCGCTACGGGCTACTTATTCAGAAAAAATATATATAAAGAGATCGACCGTTTAGAAGCTTGGAAAATTGAAATCATGAACCGATCGATCGTGGAAGAGATGTCAAAAATCAAGCATCTGAAAATGACGGGGCAGACTGAGGAATTCTTTGAAAGGTGGCGCCGGGAATGGGATGAAATCGTCACCTCGCATATGCCCAAAGTCGAAGAGCTTCTGTTTGAAGCCGAGGATTGCGCCGACAAATACCGTTTTCAAAAATCGAAACAGGTGCTTGCGCATATTGAGAATCTTTTATCAGCGGCTGAATCCAACATTGAAGACATCTTAAAGGAAATCGCCGATCTTGTCTCGAGCGAAGAGCAGAACCGCAAAGAAATCGAAGAGGTAAAAGAACGGTATACAAAAGTGCGGAAAAACCTTTTGGCATACAGCCACCTGTACGGAGACCTCTATGAGAAAATTGAAGCCGACCTCGACACCGTGTGGGAAGGCATTAAACAGTTTGAAGAGGAAACAGAAGGCGGAAATTATATAGAAGCCAGAAAGGTGCTGCTTGCCCAAGACCGTTTGCTTGAAGAGCTTCAATCATACATAGACGATGTGCCGAAACTGCTTGCAAGCTGCAAGCAGACCGTTCCGCAGGAACTTGCCAAATTGAAAGCCGGCTATCAGGAAATGATCGATAAAGGGTACAAGCTCGATCATATTCAAGTGGAGAAGGAGCTCGAAAACCTTTTGAAAGAATTGAAGCGCGCTGAAGGTGCGCTTTTGGACGAACTTGATTTAGAAGAAGCCGCCGCAATCGTGCAGATGATTGATGAAACGATCCAGACGCTGTATAACCAGCTGGAGCATGAAGTCGAAGCAGGGCAGGAAATTTTGGGGAAAGTGCCTGAGCTTGCCGCTGCATTGGAAAAGCTTGAAGCCTCCAAAAAGGATACCGAAGCTGAAACCGAGCTCGTTAAGAAAGGCTACAGACTGACAACCGGAGAACTGGAGAAACAGCAGTCATACGAAAAGCGCCTTGAAATGATCGAAAAGCAGTTCGAACAAGTGAGAGAAAGGCTTGATCAGAAACATGTCGCCTACTCGCTGTTAAAAGAAGAGCTTGCGGATATCGAAAAGCAGATGGAAGCCGCTCAACGGGAGCATGACGAATACAGGGACATGCTGCAAATGCTGAGAAAAGAAGAGCTTCAGGCAAGAGAGCTTCTCAAGCAATTGAAGCGGACGATCAAAGATACGGCGCGAAGCCTGGAGAAAAGCAATGTTCCAGGCATTCCGGAGGCCATAACCGAAAAGATCCGGCAGTCGCAGACGACTGTGCAGAAAGTGACAGAACAGCTGAATGAGCTGCCGCTGAACATGGATGCGGTGAACGAACGCCTTCAAGAGGCGGAACAGCTTGTCACAGAAGTGAAAACAAAGACGGATGAACTGGTTGAAATGGTTTTGCTGATCGAACGCATCATCCAATATGGCAACCGATTCAGAAGCCAGGACCGGATTCTTTCCGAACAGCTGAAAGAAGCAGAGAACAGTTTTTACGCATATCAGTATGAAGAGGCTTACGACATTGCCGCCAGAGCGGTGGAAAAAGCGT
This sequence comes from Bacillus sp. FSL L8-0528, assembly GCF_038593085.1. Lineage (NCBI taxonomy): Bacteria > Bacillati > Bacillota > Bacilli > Caryophanales > Bacillaceae > Bacillus > Bacillus sp. FSL L8-0528. Next base: position 3,098,801 of record NZ_CP151961.1, on the reverse strand, counting down.
CGCCGGGAGCAGTGGCCCGGCTTGCAGCGGACGCGAAGCAGCCTGAATAGAGCAAAAACCCGGCACGTGAAGAGGCGTGTCGGGTTTTTTTATCTAAAGCTGCAATGAAAGATAAAAAAACCGGCCCTGTTTAAAAACAGAGCCGGTTTTTCAAAGATCAGCTGACTTTCTTTAATTTGTCTTTCGGCGAAGCGATAAAAAATGTCACAATGTAACCGATCACCGCGCCGATAACAGCCGGAATGACCCAGCCGACACCCATGCTGAACAGCGGGATGTTCGCTTTTAAGATATCGTTAACCGGCCCCAGCGGAATTTTCGCCGCGTTTAATCCGTCGATGATGCTTAAAATTCCAGTCGGGATAAGGGCACCGATATAGACTTCGCGCCGTTCAGCAAACAGCTTGTCAATGAATGAGAGCAAAACGACAACGATCGCAAGCGGATAAATCGCCGACAGAATCGGTACTGAAAACGAGATGATTTCTGTCAGTCCGAAATTGGCAATCACAAGGCTGAAAAGCGTCACGATGATGACAACAGCTTTGTAAGAGAGCTTCGGAATCAGCTTTGAAAAATACTCTCCGCAAGAGGAAACGAGTCCGACGCTCGTCGTCAGGCAGGCGAACAAGATCGCGATACCGAGCACGGCATTTCCAAGCGAGCCGAACAAATACGCGGAAGCTTTGGACAATATTTCGCCGCCGTTGTCGAGCGAACCGACGGTTTCAACACTTGTCGCCCCTAAATAAGCGAGAGAAACATAAACGAGTCCGAGACCGACTGCAGCGACTATCCCCGCTTTGATGCATGAAGCGGCGATTGACTTTGGATTTGTAACGCCGCGGTCTTTAATCGCGGTAATAACGACAATTCCAAATACGATTGAAGCGATCGCATCCATCGTTTTATACCCTTCTAAAAATCCGACAAACAGAGGTGCGGATTGATAGGCCTCTGTCACAGATCCGATGCTGCCCATTGGGGTGATAAACGCTTTGATGACTAATATCGCGATTACAGTCAATAATATCGGTGTTAAAATTTTACCGATGCGGTCAACAAGCTTGCTTGGGTTTAAAGACAGGAAATAAGTGATTCCGAAAAATATCAGGGTAAAGATAAACAGATAAAGACTTGATGAATGTTTCCCTAAAAACGGCTCTACCGCTATTACGTATGAAACATTTCCTGTCCTTGGAATAGCAAACAAAGGTCCGATCGTCAAATAAATGCTGACGATTAATATCGTGCCGAAGACCGGATGGGCTTTGTCAGCTAGGCCTTTTGCACTCCCTTTTAGAGCAACCGCGATGACGCCGAGCAGCGGAAGACCAACGCCTGTCAGCAAGAATCCGATGATAGCCGGCCAAACATTCTCTCCGGCAGCTTGACCTAGCTGGGGAGGAAAAATCATATTTCCCGCTCCGAAAAAGAGGGCGAACAGCATAAGTCCAATCGCCGTCGTTTCCTTAGCGGATAGTGAAGTTTTCATTAAAAAGAACCTCCTGGTTGTTGTTTAAATTTTCTGTCAATTTATTTTCGTGATATAATATGACAAAAGTCCAAAGACTATTATATTTTAAAAATCAGAGAAGTCAAACATTTATTTTTAATTTTCAATTACAAGTTGATATGATAACATATACAGTCATGAAAAAGAACGTTCATTTTTAAAGGAGTAGATCATGATTTATCTTGATAATAGTTCAACAACAAAACCATATCCTGAATTATTACAAATTTATGAACAAGTAAATCAGCGCTTCTTCGGCAACCCGTCATCGCTGCACCGCCACGGCATTGAAGCGGATCAATTGCTTTCAGAAGCGCGGAAACAGATCAAAACGGCGCTTTCGCTAAAAAGTCATGATATCGTGTTTACGTCCGGCGCTTCAGAAGCCAATAACATGGCGCTGAAAGGCATTGCTTTGGCACATATGCAAAAAGGAAAACATATCATTGCTTCCTCCATTGAACACCCGTCTGTGACGGAATCTTTGGAGCAGCTGAAGACGGCCTTCGGCTTTGAGGTTACATATCTTCCTGTCGACGGCCGCGGATTTGTTTCGCTTGAAGATCTGAAACAAGCGCTCCGCAAAGACACGATTCTGGTGAGCATCATGCACGTCAACAATGAAACAGGCGTCATCCAGCCTGTGGAAGACATTGGCAAAATCGTAAAAGAAAACACAAGGGCATACTTTCACGTTGATCACGTTCAAGGCATTAACAAGGTTCCGCTGGACATCTCCGGGGCAGACTTTGACCTTTGTACGATATCGGGCCACAAATTTCACGGCTTAAAAGGAACAGGAGCGCTCATTCTGAACGAACGGATTTCGCTTTTTCCTTTGATTTCCGGAGGAGAACAGCAGAACAACAGGCGTGCCGGAACTGAAAATACCGCCGGCGCTGTTACGCTTGCAAAAGCGATCAATATGTCAAAACAGGATTATAACCATTATATAGAAGAAATAAAGGCGGCAAAATCGGCTTTTATCAAGGAGCTAAAAGATCTAAAAGGTGTTATATTAAATACGCCGGAAGAAAACAGCGCGCCGCATATCATTAATTTTTCCGTGCCGGGATTGAAGGCCGAGGTCCTTTTGCATATGCTAGAAGAGCGGGGTATTTTCGTATCGACGACATCAGCATGCTCTTCAAAACAGCATAAGCCGAGCAAGGTGCTTTTAGCAATGGGAAAAGGTGAAGATGCAGCGGCAAGCAGCATCAGAATCAGCATGACATACCGGGACAATCAGGAGATTGTCGGCCCGTTTATGACGGCCTTAAAAGAAAGTTTACACAAACTAAAAGGAATTATGAGGTAGAGACACAATGAATGAAGACTATATTTTAATCAGATTTGGCGAAATTTCAACAAAAGGAAAGAACAGAAAGCTTTTTGTCGATCGCCTGAAAAGAAATATCAAAATGGTCTTGCGCGATTTCCGCAACGTCCGTTATGAGTCAACACGTGACAGGATGACTCTCGTATTAAACGGAGAAGACGCGGAAGCCGTAATGGCCCGTCTGAAAAACGTTTTCGGCATCCAATCGTTCAGTCTTGCCGTGAAGTGCCGGACAGATCTGGAAAGCATTAAAGAGACGGCGCTCGCGTCTGTTCAAGAACAATACAAGCCCGGAGATACCTTTAAAGTATCGACGAAAAGGGCTTATAAGCAGTTTGAATTAAATACAAATGAGATGAATGCCGAAATCGGCGGACACATTTTGCGCAACACCGATGATCTTACCGTTGACGTTCATTCCCCGGACATCCATTTGCGGATCGAAATTCGGGAAGATGCTACGTATTTGACATTCCGGGATGAAAAAGGTGCGGGCGGACTGCCGGTCGGAAGCGGAGGAAAAGCGATGCTTATGATATCCGGCGGAATTGACAGCCCTGTTGCCGGGTTCTATGCTATGAAGCGCGGGCTTGAGATCGAAGCCGTTCACTTTTTCAGCCCGCCATATACAAGCGAGCGGGCCAAGCAAAAAGTGATCGATCTCACTAAACGCCTTACGGCTTTCGGCGGAGACATCAAGCTTCATATCGTTCCGTTTACGAAAACCCAAGAGCTCATTCAAAAGCAGATTCCCGAAAACTATTCCATGACGGCGACCAGAAGGCTGATGCTGCAGATCGCCGACAAACTGCGCGAACGTCATAACGCGCTTGCCGTCTTTACAGGAGAAAGCCTCGGCCAGGTGGCAAGCCAGACGCTCGAAAGCATGTATGCCATCAACGCGGTCACAAGCACGCCGGTTTTGCGCCCTTTAATCGGCATGGATAAGACGGAAATCATCGAAAAAGCGAAGGAAATCGATACGTACGATATCAGCATACGTCCGTACGAAGACTGCTGCACGATCTTCACGCCTTCTGCGCCGAAAACGCGTCCGAAAAAAGAAAAAATCGAACACTTTGAAAGCTACACAGATTTCGAACCGCTCATCAACGAAGCTGTGGAGAACACGGAAACGATTGTTTTGAGCAGCAAAGCGGAAACGAAAGATCAATTTGCGGACTTTTTCTAAAGGATTATTCGATCAAACGCCTTTGTCTGTTTTTGCATACAATTACCAAACATTCTTTGTATGAAGTCATGTGTTTTTACACAATCTATACTCACAAGGAGGTGAGAACACATGGCTCAAAACAACAGACAAAGCAGTTCTAACCAACTATTGGTTCCTGGTGCTGCTCAAGCTATCGACCAAATGAAATTCGAAATCGCTTCTGAATTTGGCGTTAACCTTGGAGCAGAAACTACTTCTCGTGCAAACGGTTCAGTTGGAGGAGAAATCACTAAGCGTTTAGTTTCTTTCGCTCAACAGCAAATGGGTGGAACACAACAATAATGAAAATTAAAAAGCAATGGATAATGGGTGGGGTTTAATCCCCACTCTTTTTTATGTTCTGCAAAATAGGCATTTCGGAATACAATTGTAAGAAAGGATTATGTATAATAAAAAGATGGCACAAGACAAGGAGATGGAAGGGTTGAGAAGAGAAGATTTGATTGCGCCGGAGAAGTATAATGCGGTTGATGAAATTGAAAAATTTAAATCTTTCCGTGATAAAACCGCTTTGATCTGGGAAGATGAATCAGGGCGTCAAGTGTCATGGACCTATGAAAAATTGATTGAAAGGGCTTACAAAATCGGCAGCATATTGACCCGTTCTGGACTGAAAAAAGGTGACAAGCTTATCGTGATGATGCCGCGGATCCCCGAGACATATGCCGTCTACATGGCCATTTTAAAAGCTGGAATGGTGGTCATCCCATGTTCCGAAATGCTCCGGGCGAAAGACTTGGATTACAGGATCAAGCATGCCGGCGTCAAAGGAGCCGTCGTATATTCAGCATTTCTTGATGCTTTTCTAGATGTTCAAGCAAAAGATGAGCTGTCGTTATTTGCCGTCGGAGAAAGCAGAGAAGGGTGGATCAACCTGCTTGAAGAAATGAATCAGGCCGTTGCAGCGGATTTTCAAGTGGCTGATACCTCTCGCGATGACATCGCATTTTTATCTTACACATCCGGCACGACCGGTCAGCCAAAAGGAGTTGTACATACACACGGCTGGGCTTATGCTCACTTAAGAACGACAGCTTCCGCATGGCTTGACATTTCAGAAGGGGATCTCGTCTGGGCGACAGCGGGGCCAGGCTGGCAAAAATGGGTATGGAGCCCGTTTTTAGCAGTGCTCGGCAGCGGTGCAACAGGCTTTATCTATCACGGGAAATTTACGCCGGAAACGTATTTGCGGCTGATTGAGCGCCATCAAATCAATGTGCTGTGCTGTACGCCGACAGAGTATAGGTTCATGGCGAAAGTCAATGATTTGTCCCGCTTTGACCTGTCTTCTCTGCACAGCGCTGTTTCGGCCGGGGAGCCGTTGAACAGGGAAGTCATTGATACATTTAAAAAGCATTTTCACATTGCTGTGCGGGACGGATACGGACAAACGGAGAGCACGCTGTTGGTGGGGATTTTAAAAGGAATGAAAATCAAGCCTGGAAGCATGGGAAAACCGACGCCTGGAAACCTGGTTGATATTATAGACGAGAATGGAAAGAGCTGTCCGCCGGGCGAAACGGGCGATATCGCCGTCCACTTAAGCACGCCGGCTCTCTTTAAAGAATACTACAAAGATCAAGAACGAACGCTCCGCCAAAGAAGAGGGGATTACTTTATAACAGGGGATAAGGCGCGAAAGGATGAAGACGGCTATTTCTGGTTTGAAAGCCGCAATGACGATGTGATCATCAGCTCAGGATATACAATCGGCCCGTTTGAAGTGGAAGATGCGCTGATCAAGCATCCTGAGGTCAAAGAATGTGCTGTTGTGGCAAGCCCTGACGAAATCAGGGGATCGATCGTGAAAGCATATGTTGTCTTAAAGGATCGATCCCGCGGAAATGAACAACTGACAAAGGAATTGCAAAACCATGTAAAAGCCATGACGGCCCCTTATAAATACCCCCGGGAGATAGAATTCATCGAAGAACTGCCGAAAACGCCTTCGGCGAAAATTAAGCGCTTTGAACTAAGACAACGGGAAATCGTTCTTAAAACAAAAGCTGAATAACAACACAAGAGGGGGGAATATCCTTTGGGGCATGACTCACTCCGAAACATCGAGAAGGAAATCGCGCTTTTAGTCCGTCTGACCACGGCCTACAGTCCGCGGTTCGGAAGTCTGGACCGCTCGGAATATCTGCTGTTAAGCGAGCTTGATAAGCAAAGTCCTCTTGCCATCAACTCGCTGGCTGAAACCTTAATGCTGAATCTTTCGACAGCGAGCAGACAGGTTGCAGCATTGGAACGGAAAAAGCTCATCAGGCGTTTTCCTGATCCCAACAACGGCCGGATCAGCCTTGTGGAAATGACTTCGGAGGGCATTGATACTCTGAAAAAAGTGCAAAAGGCCCGCTATCATGTATACACGGAGGTTCTTCAAGACTGGACAAAAGAAGAACTGACCACGTTGGAAACTCATTTGATCAGACTGAATCAGGATTTTAAAAAGTGGAGCAAATAAGCGGATAAAGGCTGGTGGTCAGACGATCATCAGCCTTTTTCTTTTGAATCGGTTGATTTATTGAAAGAAGGATGTATAATATAACTTGCATAATACAACTTGTAATATGAAATATATAAACCGAAAGGAGGAGCACTTTTGAGTCAATCCGATGTGACGATTCAAAGCTCTAAAAAAATGGGCATTCCGAAATATTTGATCATTTCGGTTTTAACGATACTGGCCATTGGGCCGCAATATTTTCTCAATCTTTCCTATACGCTGAGCCAAGCCGTCATCCAAAACGGACTTCATTTGTCACCGGACGATATGCGAATTCCGTCTATTTTGACAAATCTTGCTTTTGCTCTCGGTGTTCCGCTTGGACGTATATTTTCAAGGAGATTCGGGGTTCGGAACAGCTACATGATCTTCATCACTTTATTTTTATGCGGTTCACTGATTGACGCACTTTCAACAGGTTTGTTTTCGCTTCTTATCGGAAGAGTGATACAAGGATTAAGCGCCGGGATGTTATTTTTGACGATTCTTCCTGTCAAATTGATTTCGTTTCCCAACAAGGTCCGCAATTTGTTTTTGTTTTTCGTCATTAGCGGATTGTTCGGCGCCTCTGCCATCGGCGCGGTGTTTGGTTCCCTGTCATTGAGCGCGGATGCATGGCGCTGGGTGTTTATATTAAATATTTGTTCGCCTGTCCTTTGCCTCGTGATCGGCTTCTTTTCTTTGCCTAAACAAGCAGCGGAAGAGCGGGAGCATCATCCGATTGATAAGACAGGAGTATTTATGCTCTCATTGCTCATGATTGTTTTGGCGGTGCCGCTTATCAATTTGCAGAAGACGGGTGTTCACTCTTTTTATGTGTGGCCGTTCTTTTTGGCTGGGTTCATCATCTTGGCGTTATTTATCATCACAGACTTGCGAGCCCGTGATCCGCTTGTGCCGTTTCGTTCGCTGTGGTCTGCAAAAGCTGCTTCCGGGACAGTCATGGCCGTTGCCTCACACGTTGCACTTATTGTTTCGCTTGCCGGGATAAACGGGTTTTTGGAAAACATTGCAGATGCTTCTTTTGAAAGCCTGACGCATTTTTATATGTGCTTTTTCACAGGGATTTTAGCTACTGCCGTGCTCAGCACGCTTTTATATGATCATTTTGGCGCCGGATTGCTCGGCTGTATCGGCGCTTTGGAGATGATCATCGTCGGTATGGAATGGAGATCGGTTCAACCCGGTGTTTCGATGGAATCGTTATATCTTCATGCTGTTCTGCTGGGCAGCGGCGTCAGCATGGTGTTGGTGTCGGGAGCGCTGGGCACGGCGCTTGCCGGAGATATTCACCAAGCTTCAAAACGCTCGGTTTCGCTTCATTTTATCCGCAATTTCGCCGGGGCCTGGGCTGCACCAGTGATCGGCTGGTTTGCTTCTATGAAGAATGCAGTGCACTACGAGACGATAAGAGGACATATCAGTGAAGCTGATCCAGAAATTCAGCTGGAACTGTCAAAAATGATTCATGATTTTGTCAGCAGCGGGCTTTCTCTTGGTGATGCGAAAAACATGGCGGCCTATACGATTGTTGCGAATGTCAGAAAAGCTTCAGCGCTCGGCGCATATCACGATTTGTTTACGATACTGCTCTGGCTAAGCGTCATTATGCTTGCGGCTTCAATTGGAAAGGCAGTGACCGGAAAGGGAAGATCGCTCGTCCAGAAGCGCCTTCACCTGCCCGACCCTTCAGCAAGTCAAGAAAAGGAGATAGGATAAACATGAGTAAAGGACGTTTGGTGATCATCAATATGGTGGGGATTATCGCACTTTTAGCGCTTATCGCTGTATGCGGATATTACTATTATCAAAATGAACATTATGTCACGACAGATGAAGCGAAGGTTTCTGCAAATATGACAAAAATAACGGCGCCTGCTTCCGGAAAATTAAGCGGCTGGGATTTAAAAGAAGGTGACCATATTTCAGATGGCGACAGGCTCGGAAAAATATCCGACGGTCAGCAGTCGGTAGCTGTCAAAGCCATTTCTGAAGGAACACTCATCAAAAATACAGCCGTCAATCATAAAATCGTAAATGCAGGGGACGTCATCGGCCAAACTGCCGATATGGACAGCCTTTATATAACGGCTCATATTAAAGAAACGGAATTACGTGACATTGAAAAAGGCGACAAAGTGGACATCTCAGTCGACGGGGACCCTGATGCAACGTTTGAAGGGAAGGTCGAAGAGATCGGATATGTAACAAATTCGGTATTTTCAATGTTTCCGGAAATGAAGACAAGCGGAGACTATACGAAAGTCACAGAGAAAGTTCAAGTCAAGATTTCGATTCAAAATCCGTCCGCCAAAGTGCTGCCCGGCATGAATGCGGAAGTGAAAATTGCGTTATAAGCACCCGCAAAAAAGAGCAGGAAGAACATCCCGCTCTTTTTTAATGAAAAGGTTTTCAAAATTATAGAAATGTCCGCCTTACTTTTTCCCAAAACGAATTGTCTTTTAATTTAATGGTTTTGATCATCTTGCCCGAGAGGCTGACTTCGACTTCTTTTACATGCATCGTACTGAAGGCTTCGTTATCAAGGCCGATGATCGGATAGTCGTTCCCGTCTTGGACGATTTTTAATGTCAGCTGTCGGTCCGCACTTAAAATAAACGGCGATCCGAGCGTTCTGTATGTGTTGTTGTTCAATGAAGCGAGCTCTGTCACCTGTATGCATGGAAGCAGCGGATCGACGACGGCCCCTTCAACCGATTTGTTATACGCGGTGCTTCCGGTCGGAGTGGACACGATCATTCCGTCCCCGCGGAATGTTTCAAAGTGAAGATCGTCAATATAGACGTCCATCACAAATGTTTTAATGATGCTTGAACGGATGGATACCTCATTCAGACATTGAAAGCTTGTCCCGTCAACGGTTACATCGATCAGCGGATATTTTCTGACCTCGATTTGTGCAGAGTTTGTCGCTTCAATCATTTTATCGGTATCATGTATATTAAAATCCGCATACAAATGAGCTTTCCCCTTTTTTGCCACGCCTACGTACAGGCAGTCATCCCTGAAATTCGTCTTTCGAACCGCCTGCAAAAATGTCCCGTCGCCGCCGATGCTTGCGATAATATTGGCTTCATTGTGATGGTGAACGACGCGAAATCCGTGTTGTTCGGCAAGCTGTTTCAGTTTTTTGCACTGCTCGTCGGTTTCTTCGCTTTTTTTGTAAAAGAAATAAATGTTCCGGCGGTCTGTCACAATCATTCTCCCCTTTGTCTGTTAAGTTTAGATTTTTCTGCCATCTAACATGTGTGTTAAAATGACCTGTGACCCTTAGTTTACCATGTCCAAAAACTTCTTGTATATGAAGCGGCATCATACTGAACTTTTTCTCTTCATATACGTATTAAAACATGCAGCTTTTTTTATTCAAAGGAGGAGAACAGACAAAATGAATGCGAAAAGATGGATCGCACTTGTCATCGCGCTGGGCGTATTTGCGTTATCTGCGGTGGTGAGCCTTTTGCTAGCAGTATTTGACACGATGGGGAATGACGGAAAGATGCAGTTTGGCCTTAATGACACCCAGGAAGAAACGGTGCTTGAACAAGGAAACAGCTCAAGAAAAATCGCCGTGCTTGAAGTGAACGGAACGATTTCCGACAATGGCGGCGCTTCTGGCTTGTTCAGTTCTGAAGGCTATAACCACAGATCGTTTTTGCAAATGCTTGAAAAAGCAAAAGACGACTCTGCTGTAAAGGGCATTATTCTGCGCGTCAATTCTCCGGGCGGCGGAGTATACGAAAGCGCCGAAATACATAAGAAGCTTGAAGAGATCAAAAAAGATACGAAAAAACCGATTTACGTATCAATGGGCTCGATGGCTGCGTCTGGAGGCTATTACATTTCAACGCCTGCCGACAAAATCTTTGCAGCGCCGGACACGCTGACGGGTTCACTTGGGGTCATCATGGAAAGCCTTAACTACAGCAAGCTTGCAGAGAAGCTTGGATTGAAAACGGAAACGATTAAAAGCGGTGAGTTTAAAGACATCATGTCACCGACGCGCGATATGACGAAAAAAGAAAGAGAAATCATGCAGTCAATGGTCGATGACGCGTACGAAGGATTTGTCGATGTTATAGCTGAAGGACGCGGCATGTCCGAAAATGATGTGAAAAAAATTGCCGACGGACGCGTTTATGACGGCCGCCAGGCGAAACAGAACCATCTTATTGATGAGCTAGGCTACTATGAGGATGCGGTCAAAGCGATGAAAAAAGACCACAAAAACCTTGCCGGAGCATCTGTTGTCAGCTATGAAGAATCAGCCGGCCTTGCGTCGCTGTTTTCGATGACTGCAAATAAGATGTTTAAAAGCGAAGCCGATTTCTTAAACATTAAAGAAGCAATTTCTCAATCCGGCGCACCGAGACTCATGTATTTATACGCTAAATAGGAGGGGACCGAAAAAATGGATGTGACTTATGATGGAAAGGATCATAATGAATTATCACCGGACGCCGGTGTTTCCAGGGAAGAATCGGCCCCGCATGTAGAGCATGCCTATGCCGGTTTTTGGATCAGGCTGTTTGCCTTTCTGCTCGACGGGATTGTTGTCGGCAGCATCAACAAATTAGCGGTTTCACCTGTTTTCAGCCTGCTGAATCTCCCTAAAGAATCAGGGTTTTTCACTTTTTCGATTTATTCTTTTGTGACGGCGGCAGTATTTTTCGTTTATTTCGTCCTGATGACGAAGTATTTCGGACAGACGTTGGGCAAGATGGTATTCGGGCTGAAGGTCGTGTCGCTTGTCCCGGAAAAAGGGCTGACATGGGATGTGATCTTGTTTAGGGAGTTTATCGGCCGCTATATCAACAGTTTATATATTACGTATCTCGTTGCTGCGTTTTCGCCAAAGAAACAGGGGATTCACGATTTCTTTGCGGACACGGCGGTTATTCATGAAAAGCTGTATCGAAAAAAAGACTGAGCGTATCAAACCCGGCTGCTAAAACAGCCGGGTTTTTTGCTGCCTGGAATCGGCGGTATTCCGGCTATGTTTATTTTTTAAAATTTCTTCCTATAATGCATAGTATAAGAGGAAGTGAAATCATGATTTACATATGGATTGCGGTAGTATTCATTCTTTTGGCAGCGTTAATGATGATGAAAATCCGCATAGCGATCGAATATCTTCATACAGACGATGACGACCGGCTGACCGTCAAAGTTCGAACAGGTTTTGGCCTTCTGCGCATCAAAAAGGAAATTCCGGTGATTAGAATCAATCAGGAGGATATGACCGTTGATGTGAAAGAACAGACGAATTCGGCTCTAAAAAAAGATAAAAAGAGGAGAAAAATCGGCTATCGGGAAGTGTTCGATAATACGAAGCAAATCAAAAAATTGGTGGAACAGGTCATCAATATGCAGCCGATCATCCGCCGGTTTATGAAGCGGATTCACGTCACGAAGCTCGAATGGACCTCTGACCTCGGCTTTCCTGACGCGGCTTTAACCGGGATTGTTACAGGCGGCGCCTGGTCCCTGAAAGCCGGCACGGTGGCTCTCTTACATCAGCTTTTCTGCTTTGACAGCCAACCGGAATACGAGGTGATTCCAGCCTTTAACAGCCGTTCCTCCAAAACGCATCTGATATGTATATTCCATTTTCGGGTTGGACATGCTATAACCGCAGCTTTCAGAATCGTGATGAACTGGAAAGGGAAAATGCGCGGCTTATTTAAGCTGCCAAAAAATCTGTCAGGTTCAACAAAGAATGATTCATCAGTATAGGAGGAATGGAATATGGCTGAACATCCAATTCAAGGTTTGATGAAAACCGCAATGGAAAATTTAAAGGAAATGATCGATGTCAATACCATTATCGGAGATCCTGTAGAAACACCTGACGGCAGCGTCATCCTAACCGTCTCCAGAGTGGGATTCGGTTTTGCGGCTGGCGGAAGCGAGTTCGGCGGAAATAAACCGGCCGAATCCAAATCGAGCGATGGAGATCGCGAACGAAAAGAACCGAAGCTCCCGTTTGGCGGGGGAAGCGGGGGAGGCGTATCGATTACGCCGATTGCTTTTTTGATTGTCGGATCATCAGGCGTTAAAATACTGCATTTGGATGAAAACACGCACGTCATCGATAAGATTTTAGAATCAGCTCCGCAAACGATCGAACGGATTCAGCATATGTTTAAGAAAAACGATAAGCAGAAGCAAAATATGAACCGCCAAAACCAGACGCCTCCATTTTAAAAGCTTCGGCTTTCCGGCAACAGAGCCACTGAAGTTAACTGTTCCTGCAGCAGTTAACTTTTTTTGTCTCGCCCGAACTTAAGCTTTGCAGTTTGTCCTAAACTCTTTTATAGTAGAGTCATACATAAATGAAGGAGGAATGATGATGGCTTCAATTACATTTAAAGGAAACCCGGTGACACTGGTGGGTTCAGAAGTGAAAATCGGAGACCAGGCGCCTGATTTCACGGTTTTGTCCAATTCGCTTGAGGAAGTCACGCTTCAAGACATTAAAGGCAAACCAGCCGTTATTTCGGTGATTCCGTCTATCGATACAGGTGTTTGTGACGCACAGACCCGCCGCTTTAACGAAGAAGCCGCAGGCCTCGGTTCAGTGAAAGTGTATACGATCAGCGCGGATCTGCCGTTTGCACAGGCGCGCTGGTGCGGAGCAAACGGAATTGAAAATGTGGAAACATTGTCAGATCACAGGGAAATGTCTTTTGGGGAAGCATTCGGGGTTTACATTAAAGAATTGAGATTGCTTGCCCGCGCCGTATTTGTGTTAGATGAAAACGGAAAAGTCGTCTACACTGAATACGTCAGCGAAGCGACAAACCACCCGGACTACGACAAAGCCATCGAAGCTGCCAAATCACTCGTTAAGTAAATTCAACTCATAAAAGGGCTCCAGGTGATCATCTTGCCGGAGCTCTTTTCATGGCTTTGATTTTTTGATAAGGAGAGACATCATCATGCAAAACTATCCAGTCGAAACGATTTATGAATGGCTCGACAAAGGAGCAGAAGTCATCGCACGCGACCGGCAGATCCCTTACATAGAAGGATTGGCGGAAGCAGGAGAGGCATTCTTTACAAGTTCTGCGGACCGCGGGCTTTCCGAAAAAGCCGAACAAAACGTGAAGGATCTGCTCGCCCGTGCGCGCTTTTCAGAATGCAGCCATGAAGCGATCCGGAAAGCCTTCCAGCTTGCCATCCTGAAAGGCCAGAAAGATATTCCCCATCCGAACCGGCAGATGACGCCCGATACGATCGGTTTATTTATCGGATATCTTGTGAACAAATTTATGGGACCCAAAAAAGGATTGACGCTGTTTGATCCGGCGGTCGGCACTGGAAACCTGCTGCTTGCCGTCTTGAACCAGCTGGCCGGGGAAGCGGGAAAAGCGTTCGGATCAGAGATTGATGACGTCCTGATCAAGCTCGCCTATGTCCAGGCAAACCTGCAGGAAAAAGAAATCGAGCTTTTTAACCAGGACAGCCTGCAGCCGATTTTTATGGAGCCTGCCGATGCGGTCATTTGCGATCTTCCCGTCGGATATTATCCTGATGACGAAAGCGCGCGAGCTTTCGAATTAAAGGCAGATGAAGGCCATTCTTTTTCACACCATTTGTTTATTGAACAAAGCTTGACCTATACGAAACCGGGCGGCTATTTATTTTTTATGATTCCGAACCAATTGTTCGAAAGCAGCCAAAGCGAAAAGCTGCGCACCTTTTTAAAGGACAACGCGCATATTAATGCAGTGCTTCAGCTTCCGCTGTCCATTTTCAAAGATGAAGCACACGCGAAGAGCATTTTGGTTTTACAAAAGCATGGCGAACAGGCGAAAGCGCCTAAACAAGTCCTGCTCGCGCAAGTTCCGTCATTCGCCAATCAGGATGCGATGCTGAAAATGACAGCCAAACTCGACAACTGGTTTCAGGCTGAAAAAAGATAAGCAGATCAGAGAAGATATATTCTCTGATCTGTTTTTATATTCAGAAAATAATAATTTCTTTGTGAAAGCGTTAACATGCCGGATCGTGACTTGAAATGCACTCTTTTGAGTGTTTAAATGAGTAAGGCAGATATTTTTTGAATTTACTAAGAACGATTTTATACATAATTTTTATGATCCGGGTTGAACATAATGTCACCGGACTATAGGTAAAAAGGAGCGTCATTTTATGTCCAAAATTATTGCAATCAATGCTGGAAGCTCATCATTGAAATTTCAACTGTTTGAAATGCCCAGCGAAAAAGTACTAACAAAAGGCCTTGTTGAGCGAATCGGGCTGGATAACGGCATCTTCACGATTTCCGTCAACGACGAAAAAAAGACCGAAACTACAGATATCCCGGATCACTCCGTAGCCGTAAAAATGCTGCTGGATAAACTGACAAAATTCGGCATTATCAAAGATTTAAATGAAATTGACGGAATCGGACACCGCGTCGTACACGGCGGCGAAAAGTTCAGCGACTCCGTTTTATTGACGGATGAAATGATCCATGAGATCGAGGAGATTTCAGAACTCGCACCGCTTCATAACCCGGCCAATATTGTCGGAATTAAAGCGTTTAAAGAAGTGCTTCCAAATGTTCCTGCCGTGGCCGTTTTTGATACGGCATTCCACCAAACAATGCCGGAACAATCTTATCTGTACAGTCTGCCATACGAATACTATGAGAAATTCGGCATCCGTAAATACGGTTTCCATGGTACATCTCATAAATATGTGACTGAACGCGCGGCAGAGCTGCTCGGCCGTCCGATTGAAGAACTTCGCCTGATTTCCTGCCACCTTGGAAACGGAGCGAGCATCGCAGCTGTTGAAGGCGGCAAATCAATCGATACATCAATGGGCTTCACACCGCTTGCAGGTGTGGCGATGGGTACGCGTTCAGGAAACATCGATCCTGCGCTTATCCCGTTCATTATGGAAAAAACGGGTCAAACAGCCGACGAAGTCCTAAACACGCTCAATAAAAAGAGCGGTCTTTTAGGAATTTCCGGATTCTCAAGCGATTTGCGCGATATTGTCGAAGCAACTAAAGAAGGCAATGAGCGTGCGGAAACGGCCCTCGAAGTATTCGCAAGCAGAATTCATAAATACATCGGTTCTTATGCAGCGAGAATGAGCGGAGTAGACGCAATCATTTTCACTGCCGGCATCGGGGAAAACAGCGTTGAAGTCAGAGAGCGCGTTCTTCATGGTTTGGAATTCATGGGTGTCTATTGGGACCCTGCGTTGAATAACGTCCGCGGAAAAGAAGCGTTTATCAGCTATCCGCATTCACCTGTAAAAGTCATCGTCATCCCGACGAATGAAGAAGTGATGATTGCAAGAGACGTCGTCAGACTGGCTCACTAAAAAGTAAAAAAACAGCCTTCTCTTTACAAGGAGGGCTGTTTTTTTATGCATCTTCCCCTTTATAATGAAAAAAGACTGTATAAAGGAGGCTGTCTAGTCATGAGTGTTGAGGAGCATAAAAAAGAAGCGCCTGACCGCGTCAACTGCAAAGTCATTACCGTCAGCGATACAAGAACGGAAGCCACAGATAAAAGCGGCCGACTTATGAAAGAGTTTTTAGCGGAAGCCGGTCATGAGATCGTTTCCTATGAGATTGTAAAGGATGAAAAGGAAATGATTCAAAAAGCTGTGCTGGAAGGCTGTCTTGATGACCGGATCGATGCCATCCTATTAAACGGAGGGACGGGCATTGCCTCTAGAGATGTAACAATCGAGTCAATCGTTCCTCTTTTTTCGAAAGAAATTCCGGGGTTTGGAGAGATATTCCGCATGCTGAGTTATACTGAGGATATCGGAGCGGCTGCGATCCTTTCGAGAGCTGCAGCGGGTGTTATTCAAAACAAAGCCGTGTTTGCAACGCCGGGTTCAAGCGGGGCGGTTAAGCTTGCAATGTCAAAGCTGATTGTGCCTGAGCTTGCCCATGTCATCAGAGAACTGAGAAAAGATATGAAAAAATAAAGCCGGAAAGCCCTCCGGCTGAACGCTGAATATGCACTGAACTTCATTCATAAAAAATGAATGAAGTTTTTTTTATAAAAAGGTTGAAAAAACGAGACTTCCTTGTTAAAGTGTATACATATTAAATGTATTTTTATTAAATAAAACTTATTTTTATACAAAAAGAGCACCGAGATGAGAGGAGTTTTTCAAAATGACGCAAAAGAAAAAAGTGGTTTTAGCATATTCAGGAGGACTTGATACTTCTGTCGCGATAAAATGGCTGCAGGAACAGGGATATGATGTAGTGGCCTGCTGCCTTGACGTCGGGGAGGGAAAAGATCTCGCATTTGTTCAGCAAAAAGCGCTTCAAGTCGGGGCTTCTAATTCATATGTTATCGATGCAAAAGAAGAATTTGCGAAAGAGTTTGCGCTGACCGCCCTCCAGGCTCATACGCTTTATGAAGGAAAGTACCCGCTCGTATCAGCTCTGTCCAGACCGCTGATCGCCAAAAAGCTGGTCGAAGTGGCTGAGAAAGAAAACGCGCAAGCCGTGGCTCACGGCTGCACAGGCAAAGGAAATGACCAAGTGCGCTTCGAGGTGTCCATTAAATCGCTCAATCCGGATTTAGAGGTGCTGGCACCTGTGCGCGAATGGAAATGGTCGCGTGACGAAGAGATCGCGTATGCAGAAAAGCACGGCATTCCGATTCCGATCAATCTTGACAGCCCGTATTCAATCGACCAGAACCTGTGGGGCAGAAGCAATGAATGCGGAGTCCTGGAAGATCCATGGGCGGCGCCTCCTGAAGGGGCTTATGATTTGACGAAGCCGCTTGAAAAAACACCGGATACCCCCGATGTGATCGAAATCGCTTTTGAAGAAGGCGTTCCGGTATCCATTGACGGAGCACACTACCCGCTGTCAGACTTGATTTTAAAGCTGAATGAACTGGCGGGCGCTCATGGAGTGGGGCGCATCGACCATGTTGAAAACCGCCTTGTCGGCATCAAATCACGCGAAGTGTACGAATGCCCGGGTGCGATGACTTTGATTAAGGCGCACAAAGAGCTTGAAGATTTGACATTGGTAAAAGAAGTAGCGCATTTCAAACCTCTGATCGAACAAAAAATGGCTGAAGTGATCTATAACGGCCTGTGGTTTTCGCCGCTTAAAGACGCGCTTTCCGGTTTCCTGAAAGAAACGCAGAAGCATGTCACAGGCGTCGTCCGCGTCAAGCTGTTCAAAGGCCATGCGATCGTTGAAGGGCGTAAATCCGAATACTCCCTGTATGATGAAAAACTGGCGACGTATACAAAAGACGATGCATTCGATCATCACGCTGCCGTCGGCTTTATCGAGCTTTGGGGACTGCCGACGAAAGTAAACAGCATCGTCCAAAAAAAGGAGCAGATTAAAGCATGAAAAAGCTGTGGGGAGGCCGGTTCCAAAAAACACCGGAAAAATGGGTCGATGAGTTCGGCGCATCGATCCACTTTGACAAAACGCTCGTGAAAGAAGATATCGCAGGGTCTCTCGCTCATGCTTCCATGCTTGAAAAATGCGGCATTTTAACCGAAGCAGAAGCGGTCAAAATAAAAGAAGGCCTGACATCCCTTTTGCACAAAGCGGAAAAAAACGAACTCGATTTTTCAGTCGATTACGAAGACATTCACCTTAACCTTGAAAAAATGCTCATTGACGAAATCGGGCCGCTCGGCGGAAAGCTTCATACGGCCAGAAGCCGAAACGACCAGGTGGCGACGGATATGCACCTGTATTTAAAAGGGCACACAGAGCATATTATCGAGCTGATTACGGCTTTTCAACACGTGCTTATCGAAAAAGCGGAAGAACATGTGGAGACGATACTGCCGGGATACACCCATATGCAGCGGGCGCAGCCGATCTCGTTCGCGCATCATTTGCTCGCTTACTTCTGGATGCTTGAGCGCGATAAAGAACGCTATCATGATTCATTCAAGCGGATTAACAAGTCCCCTCTTGGATGCGGGGCGCTCGCCGGAACGACATTTCCGATCGACCGTGAATATTCGGCTGGTCTGCTCGGGTTTGACTCGATATATGAAAACAGCTTGGACGGTGTCAGCGACAGGGATTTCATCCTTGAATTTTTAAGCGCGAGCAGCATTTTGATGATGCATCTGTCAAGATTCTCCGAAGAAATCATTCTTTGGTGTTCACAGGAATTTAAATTCATTGAGCTTGATGACACTTATGCTACGGGGAGCAGCATGATGCCGCAAAAGAAAAACCCGGATATGGCAGAGCTCATCCGCGGGAAAACCGGACGCGTATACGGTGATCTGATCGGCCTCCTGACGATTATGAAAGGGCTCCCGTTAGCGTACAATAAAGATTTGCAGGAAGACAAAGAAGGTATGTTTGATACTGTGAAAACGGTCGAAGGAAGCCTTGAGATTTTTGCCGGCATGATTAAAACGATGACAGTGAACAAAAATATGATGAAAAAAGCAACGGAGCAGGATTTTTCAAATGCCACCGAACTTGCCGACTATCTGGCGAAAAAGGGCATGCCGTTCAGAGAGGCGCACGAAGTCGTCGGAAAGCTTGTCTACACTTGTATCGAAAAAGGCATTTATCTCAGCGGCCTGCCGTTTGAAGAGTTCGAAAAGGCAAGCGAACTGTTTCAAGAAGACGTCTACATCGTGCTCGACCCGCACCATGCCGTCGAAAAAAGGATGAGTGAAGGCGGGACGGGATTCAAAAAGGTGGAAGAAGCCATTCAAAAGGCGAAGCATTGTTTGAACAATTTTTAACACTTCCCGATTCGATTCATAACTGTGCGGCTTCATACGCAAAATAGATTTGTGAATCGAAAAGGGGTGTGGCAATGAAACAAGATCAGTCAAAACACGCATACATGTATGATGCCGACGGCGATAAAGAAACCGTTCAGCAAATCTCTGATGCTTATTTCAGCGGATTTGTCGCGCACGATGACGCACAGCCGTTAGCTGATGCAGATAAACAATAGAAAGCTGGAGCCCGCAACAGCGGGCTTCAGCTTTCTTCTGTCCAGCGGCGATTGCAAATTTCCCGATGCTCCACATGTGATATACTCTGGTTTTTGTAGTAAAGTATAGGTAGATACATGCAATCATTTGCGAATACCGAGAACCAATGCCTGGGAGGGAAAGATGTGCGCCATGCGTTAATTACTGCCGGTTCAAAAGGTTTGGGGCGTAAAGTGACGGAAGCCCTGCTTGAAAAAGGCTACTCAGTGACGGTGAATTACAGGCAGGACGAAGAAGCAGTCAGCCGCCTTAAAGAAAAATGGCGGTCATCCCTTGACCGTTTACAGTTTGTAAAGGGAGATGTCACCAGGAAAGAAGACCTGCTCCGAATGGTGAATGCCGCTCTTGAGCGATTTGGAAAAATTGATCTTCTGATCAATAATGCCGGCCCATACATATTTGAACGAAAAAAGCTTGCAGATTATACTGATGATGAATGGTATGACATGCTTGAAGGCAACTTAAGTTCTGTCTTCCATCTGTTTAAAGCGGTTGTTCCGGTGATGAGGCGCCAGCGGTTCGGCCGCATTATCACATACGGATTTCAGGGGGCCGACCATGCGCCGGGCTGGCTGCATCGTTCCGCTTTTGGAGCGGCGAAAGTGGGGCTGGCTTCTTTAACAAAAACGATCGCCATTGAAGAAGCGGGCTCCGGCATCACAGCCAACATGGTTTGTCCAGGCAACATCGTCGGGGATATGAAAGAGGCCTCGATTTCAGAAGCGAGGGCGTCACTTGATGAGGAAACGCCGATCGGCAGGTCGGGAACCGGTGAAGATATCGCAAGGATCATCACTTTTCTATGCGATGAACATTCCGACTACATTACGGGAACAGTCATTGAAGCGACAGGCGGCTTGAATGTGATTAACCGTCATTCTCTCTAGACGTTCGAAATTAAAAAACAGGGGTGGATATGATGAAAGTGACATATCATGGTCATTCAGTGGTAACAGTTGAAACGGGCAATCATCAGTTGATCTTCGATCCGTTTATTACAGGAAATTCTTTAACCGATTTAAAGCCGGAAGAGGTTAAAGCTGATGTCATTTTGCTGACCCACGGTCATAACGATCATGTCGGCGATACCGTCGAAATCGCCAAGCGAAATCATTCGCTCGTTGTAGCTCCGAATGAACTCGCGGTCTATCTGGGATGGAAAGGCCTGAATGTCCATCCGATGCATATCGGCGGCTCCCATCAGTTCGATTTTGGCAAAGTCAAGCTGACGCAGGCTTTCCACGGATCGGCTTATACGGAAGAAGACAGCCAAAAGATCGTCTATACCGGCATGCCGGCGGGGATCCTTTTGACTGTGGAAGGAAGGACGATTTTTCATGCAGGAGACACCGGGCTTTTCTCAGATATGAAGCTGATCGGTGAATTAAATCATATCGACCTCGCTTTCCTGCCGATCGGCGATAATTTTACGATGGGCCCGGAGGACGCCAAACTGGCCGCAGAATGGCTCAGGGCAAAACAGGTTGTCCCGGTTCACTACTCGACGTTCCCCGTCATCGAACAGGATCCGCATGCATTTGCGGACAGCCTTCCCGGCGGCGTCGGAAAAGTGCTTGAGGTCGGCGAGTCAATCGAATTTAAATAAACTTGTTTTTAGAGGACCCGAATCCGGGTCCTTTTTTCGGTTGAACCGGTTATGTGTCTATCAAAACATGTTAATGATGATATAATATAGGAATCGGATTGATCTTGGAGGGTGATTATGAGGGTATTGAAATACGCGATTTTGGGGCTCCTTGATCACGGGAGTTTGAGCGGCTACGATATGACAAGCCGCTTTAAAGCCGAATTGGGCCAATTTTGGAGCGCCAAGCACAGCCAGATTTATCCCGAGCTGAAAAAGCTGACTGATGAAGGATTTATCGAATATGAAACGGTGATCCAAGGCTCAAAGTTAGAAAAGAAAATGTATTCCATCACAGAGGCCGGAAAGCGCGAACTTCACGGGTGGCTTACGGAATTCAAGCCGGTCCCAGATACGGTAAAAGATGAATTTATGCTGAAAGCTTATTTTATCTCTTCGATGGAACGTGATGAAGCGAAAAGGCTTTTTGCCGATCAGCTTCAAAAGCGGGAGGAGAAAGCCGTTTTTTTAAAAAACAAGCTCGAAGAATTGAAGCGCGAAGCGGGTGAATCAATAACTTTCCGCTCGCCACATTTCGGACATTACCTTGTATTGACCCGGGCGCTGGAGCGGGAAAACGGCTATTGCTCATGGCTTGAAAAAGCGCTTCTTCTGATGGAGAATGATCGCTCTTAGGCGGGCATGATGTTGCGAAGGCGGATTGCGGTACAATTGCACAACGATTTATAATAAATATATCTAGCAGTCAGAGGATGAAGGTGAAACGATTGGCGACAAAACACGAACAGATTTTAAAATATATTGATTCTTTGTCCGTCGGCGAAAAAATCTCCGTCAGGCGGATTGCCAAGGAAATGAAAGTCAGTGAAGGAACTGCTTACAGAGCGATAAAAGAAGCCGAGAATAAAGGGTTTGTCAGCACGATCGAAAGGGTCGGAACGATCAGGATCGAGCAAAAGAAAAAAGAGAATATTGAAAAACTGACATATGCTGAAGTGGTCAATGTCATTGACGGCCATGTGCTTGGCGGAAAAGCAGGGCTTCATAAAACGCTCAACAAATTCGTCATCGGAGCGATGAAGCTTGATGCGATGATGAGGTATACCGGAGCGGGCAACCTGCTGATTGTCGGCAACCGTATCGATGCACACCGCCAGGCTTTGGAAGCGGGTGCTGCCGTGCTGGTGACCGGCGGTTTTGACACGGAGCCGGAGATTATTGAGCTTGCCGACAGGCTCGAGCTCCCGGTCATTTCTACAAGCTATGACACGTTTACCGTAGCCGCGATGATCAACAGGGCGATTTATGACCAGCTCATCAAAAAAGAAGTCGTGCTTGTTGAGGATATTTTGACCCCTTTGGAAAAAACCGTCTGCTTATCCCCTCATGAAAAGCTCGAAAGATGGTATGAGAAAAACTTTGAAACGGGGCACGGACGTTTTCCCGTCGTTGACGAGCAGATGAAAATCCACGGCATTTTAACTTCAAAAGATGTAGCCGGATATGACCGCTCTGTATTGATTGAAAAAGTCATGACGAAAAACCCGATTACAGTGATCGGCAAAACGTCAGTCGCTTCAGCGGCGCAGATGATGGTCTGGGAAGGAATCGAAGTGCTTCCCGTCGTTGACGAGCGGCAAAAGCTGATCGGCATGATCAGCAGGCAGGACGTATTAAAGGCGCTTCAAATGATTCAGAAGCAGCCCCAGGTCGGCGAAAAACTCGATGACATTGTGACCGGCGGTTTCAAAGAATCGGACAATGACAAAAACAAGCCGGCTCCGATCTATCAATACGAAGTTACGCCGCAAATGACAAATCACTTGGGGACGATTTCCTACGGCGTGTTTACGACGATTTTGACCGAAGCTGCAAACCGTTTTTTGCGGTCGCGCAAAAAAGGCGAACTCGTAATAGAGAGCATGACGATTTATTTTTTAAAGCCTGTGCAAATGGAGTCTGTCATTGAAATAAAACCGAACATTCTCGAAGCCGGGAGAAAGTTCGGAAAAATGGATATAGAAGTTTTTCACCAGGGTGCTCTCGTCGGCAAAGCGATGATGATGGTTCAGCTGATGGAAAGAAGCTAAGGGACGCGGCCAGTGTCCCTCTTTTCGCTTATGCGTTTTCCCGTTCGTTTTCTTTCGCAAGCAAAGGGACATAGTGTTTATAGGCTCTGTAGCCGGCCCACATGCTTCCGAGCCCGGTCAGCATAAAAATAACGCCGATGACGACAGCCAGCGTGCCGCGGTTTAAAAGCAGCTGATTGGCGCCGAAGAACATGATAAACAGGCCCAGACTCATGCTTGACTTGGCCGAATAGTATTCCCGTTCAATCGCTTTTTTGGTGCGCACATACCTTACTTTGAAGTACACATAAGCTATCGCTGAAACCACAATGAAAAAAACAAAAAACGGCATAATCGACATCCTCCATTGTAAGTTTTACAAACCCATTGTATACATAATCGGGTTCGCTTTCTACAATAAAAAGTCATAACTTTCACTTTCCACCAACAACAGATTATGATTTAATGGTTAAAAACAAAGTAAAGAAGGGGCGCGTCATGAAAAAAGAAATCATCAGAACCATATCATTATATGACACGATCATTATACATAGACATGTGAGACCGGATCCCGATGCCTACGGATCCCAATGCGGCCTTGCCGAAATCCTGAGGGCAACCTATCCTGAAAAAAATATTTTCGCGGTCGGAACGCCCGAACCTTCCCTCGCTTTTTTGTACACCCCAGATGTGATTGAAGACCCGGTGTATGAAAATGCACTTGTCATCGTCTGTGACACAGCCAACCAAGCGAGAATCTCCGATTCGCGCTACAACCTGGGCGACAAGCTGATCAAAATCGACCATCATCCGAATGAAGACCAATACGGCGACCTTTTATGGGTGGATACGAATGCGAGCTCGACGAGCGAGATGATTTACGAACTGTATTTAGCGGGTAAAGAGCAAGCGGGATGGACGCTTCCGACAAAGGGTGCCGAACTGATCTATGCCGGCATTGTGGGGGATACAGGGCGCTTCTTATTTCCGAACACGACAAAAAAGACATTGAAATACGCCGGAGAGCTGATTGAGTATCCTTTTAATTCTCAGGCGCTTTTTAATCAATTGTATGAGACGAAATTAAATGTTGTGAGGCTGAACGGTTACATTTACCAGAATGTTTCTCTGTCCGAAAACGGAGTGGCGTCGGTATTCATCACCCGTGACATTTTGCATCAATACAATATTACGCCGTCTGAAGCTTCACAGCTTGTCAGCACGCTCGGCAATATTTCAGGAATCAAAGCATGGGTGTTTTTTGTGGAGGAAGCCGACCAGATCAGGGTAAGGCTTCGTTCAAAGGGGCCGATTGTCAATGAAGTCGCTAAAAAATACAACGGCGGAGGCCATCCGCTCGCAGCCGGCGCTTCCATCTATGACTGGAAAGACGCCGATCTTGTCATCGCAGACTTGGAGGGAATATGCAAAGAAAACAAATAAGAGGGGAAGTCCCTCTTTTTTGTGCAGTTCAACTGCAAACGTTTGCATTATATTTTGCGAAAAAGTAAGCAGCAAAGTGCAAGCGGATCATTTTACGCATCACAGCTGCTGCTTATTCAGGTATAAACCATGATCCGATATCTGTTACATCCTCATAAACATGGATGTTTTGGGCTTTTAACTCTCGTTTGATAAGGGACGCGAGACTTTCGGTTTCCGCATAAGCCGAGTAGCCCAGCTTGATCCGGTTGACTTTATCTCTTGCCAGCTGATGGTAACTGTAAATGTACATTCTGCTTTCCTCCCTTTTTAAAAAAACTTACATATCGCTTACTGTCAGTTTAAATTAAAATATGGAAAAAAGCGACGAATGCATGTAAATCGTAAAAAAAAATCCATAATTTTTATTCGGAAAAAGAGATTTTGATTTCAACGGAAAGCCGTGTATAAATCGTCAGTTCGGTGACTTTCGCTTTGTACGTTTTATCGTTTATTGTATACTCTTTATTTTCAATCGTCCGCTTTAAAAGCTCCTTCGTCCGGTAGACGCTTTCGATATCTTTTGTGATGACATCCGAAATATTATCCCGGATATGCTCTTCAAAGTTCATCATGTCGGGCTGTGACAGCTTGTATTGCTTGCCGTTGATCAGCTTGACGTCGACGCTTTGAATCAGCAGTTTTCTTTTATTGTCTTCATTCAGCTTATGAAGGTCCTCCCGGTAAATGGTGATCTGGTCATTTAAATCATTGATGCGCTCTTTCTGTTCTCTTATCAAGACGACCTGCTTCTCCTGAAAGGTGCCGTATGTAAACAGGAACACGACCCAGCTGATGATGGCTCCGCACATCATTCCCGCAAAAAAACGCTGCCAACCCGGTTTTTTATAATAAGGAGGGATTCTCATGAGGAAATATGCTCCTGTGTGAGCCAATTGATGATCAGATAACCGGTCTGCGCTCCTCCCATCGCCGAAAGAATCAGGAGAAGCTGCTTTACGATGTCTCTCGTATTGCCTTCGATAATGCCCCTTTCAAAGCTGTAGACCGCATCAAACGTGCCGCCGATTGCCGCAACCAGCGCCCAGATTTTCAGACGGTTTGCGAGGCTTGTAATAATCGTTAAAGGCGGCTGCCCCGACAGATAGGCGCCGATCCCTCCGATTAAGCAACCGCCGAGAAGCACGCCAAGCGCAATAAAATAACAGCTGATAAAGTTTGGAAAAAAGGGCTGTTCAGGATCCATTCCGATCACCTCACCTTATCACACTATATGGATAAAGAAAGACAAGTATGATTGTTGATCAAAGAAAGAACATTTGTTTCTCATTCGATCCCATCATATAATGAAAAGAGACGGCTCGAAAAAGGAAGGGGTGACAGAAATGCCTTTTGTTCACCTGCAAGTACACAGCGGTTACAGCTTATTAAACAGCGCCGCTTCCGTAGAGGACCTCACGGCCAAAGCCAAAGAGCTGGGCTACAGCGCAATGGCGCTGACGGATGACGAGGTCATGTACGGGGCGGTGGAATTTTATAAATCATGCAAAAAACGCGGCATCAAGCCGATTATCGGGCTTACAGCCTCAGTTTTAACAGATGAAAAAGAACAGCTTTCATATCCGCTCGTTCTTTTGGCGAAAACAAACAAAGGCTACCAAAACCTGCTGAAAATCAGCAGCGTGTTGCAGTCGAAATCAAAAAACGGCATCAAAGAAAAATGGCTCAAAAGTTATCATGAAGGGCTCATTGCGCTGACAACGGGCGGGACAAGCCATGTAGAAGCGCTGTTGAAAGAAGGGCTGATCGAAGAAGCGAAGAACGCCGCCCTCCGCTGCCTTTCGATCTTCGGAGAGGGCAGCTTCTATTTGTCGTATCAGCCGTACAAGGGCGACCCGCTTCTTTCTGAACGCATTCTGGAGCTCAGCGAACATACGGGAATTCCGATTGCCGCAACCGGCGATGTACGCTACATCGAAAAAGAGGATGCGGCAGCTTATACGTGTTTAAAAGCGATTAAAGCGGGCGAGAAGCTGAACGAAGACATGAAGGCCGAAGGAGATTTGCATCTTGAGCTCAAGCCGCCCGCTGAAATGCTTGATATTTACAGGGATCGTCCGGACGCGTTGGAGAATACAGTCAAAATCGCGGATCTGTGCCAGGTGGACCTGAGCCTTGGACAGACGCGCCTGCCGAAATATCCGGCGCCTTCCGGCAAGAATGCTGACGATTATTTGGCCGAGCTGTGCTTTCTCGGGTTGGAAAAACGGTTCGATGCCGCTCCGAGGGAGTATGTCGAACGGCTTGAGTATGAGCTGAAAGTGATTCGCGACATGGCGTTCAGCGACTATTTTTTGATCGTCTGGGATTTCATGAAGTTCGCCCACGATAACGGCATTATCACAGGGCCGGGGCGCGGGTCGGCGGCCGGCTCTCTCGTCGCTTATACGCTGTTTATCACAGATGTCGATCCGATCAAGCATAAATTGCTGTTTGAACGGTTTTTAAATCCGGAGCGCATCAGCATGCCCGATATCGATATCGATTTTCCCGATACGAGAAGGGATGAAGTCATCCAATACGTAAAAAATAAATACGGGGCACTGCACGTAGCGCAAATTATCACGTTTGGCACATTGGCCGCGAAAGCGGCGCTGCGGGACGTCGGCAGGGTGATGGGCATCAGTCCGAAAGAAGCCGACCAGCTGGCGAAATTAATTCCGTCCAAACCTGGAGTGACGCTGAAAGAGGCGAGAGCTCTTTCTGCTGAACTCGACAAGCGCCTGAACGGATCCAAGAAGCTTCAGGACATATTTAAAACGGCTCAGAAAATCGAAGGGCTGCCGCGGCATACATCGATTCATGCGGCGGGCGTCGTGTTGAGCGAGGAGCCGCTGACGAATATCATACCGATACAGGAAGGACATGACGGCGTATATTTAACGCAATATTCGATGGGCTATCTCGAAGACTTGGGACTATTGAAAATGGATTTTCTCGGCTTGCGCAATTTAACGCTCATTGAATCGATCAAAACGCTGATCGAAAAAAGCGAGCGGGTCACCATCGATTTTTCGGCGATTTCCTATGAAGATGAACAGACGTTTAAGCTGCTGTCTGAAGGAGATACGACAGGTATTTTTCAGCTCGAATCAGCCGGCATGAGAAACGTTTTAAAAAGGCTCAAGCCATCGAGCCTTGAAGACATTGTCGCCGTCAATGCCTTGTACCGCCCGGGCCCGATGGAAAATATCCCGCTGTATATCGAACGAAAGCACGGACGGGTTGCTGTGTCTTATCCGCACGAGGATTTGGCCGAGATTCTGAAAGATACGTACGGCGTGATCGTTTATCAGGAACAGATCATGATGATCGCATCGCGGATGGCGGGTTTCAGGCTTGGAGAAGCCGATCTTTTGCGAAGGGCGGTCGGCAAAAAAAACAAGGAAATTCTCGATACAGAGAGAAATCATTTTATTAGTGGATGCTTGAAAAAAGGGTATTCCGTACAAGCGGCTAATGAAGTATACGATCTCATCGTAAAGTTCGCCAATTACGGTTTTAACCGGAGTCATGCAGTTGCATACAGCATGATCGGCTACCAGCTCGCTTATTTAAAAGCGCATTACCCCCTCTACTTTATATGCGGCCTCTTGACGAGTGCGATCGGAAATGAGGAAAAGCTTGCTCAGTACATCTATGAAGCGAAAGGGAAAGGGCTGAATGTTTTAGGTCCTTCCATCAATAAGAGCGGCTATCCGTTCGTCGTGGAAAACGGGGCGCTGCGCTACAGTTTAAGGGCTGTTAAAGGCGTCGGGATTTCGGCTGTGAAAGAGATCTACAGGGCGAGAAAAGAAAAGCCGTTCGCAGATTTGTTTGACTTTTGTGTCAGGACTTCTGTGAAAAGCGTAAACCGGAAAACGATTGAAGCTTTAATTTTTGCCGGAGCAATGGATGAATTCGGTGAAAACCGGGCTACTTTGCTCGCTTCTGTAGATGTCGCGCTGGAGCATGCCGAATTGTTTGCAGGAGACAATGATCAGCTCGGCTTCTTTCTCGATGAAGGCTTGACGATTAAGCCGAAGTACGCCGAGACGGAAGAAATGCCGCTCGTCGACCTGCTGGCACACGAGAAGGACACGCTCGGCATTTACTTTTCTGACCATCCGCTGAGCGTCCACCGCAAGAAGCTGGACCGGGCAGGTGCGCTGCCGATTATTCAGCTGCTCGCCTCCAGCCGTAAAAAGGCGGCTTTGGGCGGACTTTTGACGAAGATGAAGACGATCCGTACAAAAACGGGCCAGACGATGGCTTTTCTGGAGCTGAGCGATGAAAGCGGGGAAATGGAGGCGGTTGTTTTTCCTGAACAGTTCAGGCAGCTTTCCCCGATCCTGGAAGAAGGCGTATCGCTTTTTGCAGAAGGACGTCTTGAGACAAGGAATGAAAAGCGCCAGCTGATCATCGCCGGGGCATCGCTCGTCGAATCGCTTCATGCTAAAAAGCAGCCGTCCGTCTATATTAAAGTGGAGGAAAGCCAGCACACCCACGATATCTTCAAGAAGATCAGCAGCATCCTGCTTGAACACAAAGGGGAAACGCCGGTCTGCGTCTATTATGAAAAACGGAAGCAAACGATGCAGCTGCCGGAAAGCTACAATATCAAGGCTGACCACACTGCCCTCTACAGGCTCAAAAGCGTTGTAGGTGAGAAAAATGTCGTGCTCAGATAGCAGGTATTTTGAGCATTTTTGATCAAAAAAGCGGTCAATTGTGTTATCATTTTTAAGATTCTAGGGTTCGTCTTACAAGAATCTTAAGCAGAAAACGAAGCAAAGTTTTTGGCAAAATTCCCTTGAAGGAGTGTTTGTTAACATGTCATTGAAAGAAAAAGCGCTGCATATGCACAAAGTAAACCAGGGCAAATTGGAATCAAAATCAAAAGTGCAGGTTCGCAATGCGGACGATTTAAGCCTTGCATATTCTCCGGGTGTGGCTGAACCCTGCAAAGCGATTTACGATGATAACAGCAAAGTATACGATTATACAATGAAGGGAAACATGGTAGCAGTCGTCTCGGACGGAACGGCTGTGCTCGGCCTCGGCAATATCGGCCCTGAAGCCGCCCTTCCGGTTATGGAAGGAAAAGCGGTGCTTTTCAAAAGCTTTGCCGGTGTGGACGCTTTCCCAATCTGTTTAAATACATCTGATGTCGACAAAATTGTTGAGACGGTCAAGCTACTTGAGCCGACATTCGGCGGCGTCAACCTTGAAGACATTGCAGCGCCGAACTGTTTTGTCATTGAAGAACGCCTCAAAAAGGAAACAAAAATCCCGGTGTTTCACGATGACCAGCACGGTACTGCAATCGTTACGGTAGCCGGTCTCGTCAATGCGCTTAAGCTGTCCGGCAAATCGATGTCTTCCGTCAAAGTCGTGGCAAACGGCGCCGGGGCAGCGGGAATTGCCATCATCAAGCTTCTTTATCATTTCGGCGTGCGCGATATCATCATGTGCGACACGAAAGGCGCGATTTACGAAGGCCGTCCGAACGGCATGAACGCTGTTAAAGAAGAAGTCGCAAAATATACGAACAAAAACCGCATAGACGGATCGCTCAAAGATGTGATCAAAGACGCCGATGTCTTTATCGGAGTTTCCGTCGAAGGCGCTTTGACAAAAGAAATGGTTGAAAGCATGGCTGACAAACCGATCATCTTCGCCATGGCGAATCCAAATCCTGAAATCATGCCTGCTGAAGCGCATGAAGCCGGAGCAAGCGTCGTTGGAACGGGACGCTCTGACTTCCCTAACCAAGTGAATAACGTTCTCGCATTCCCTGGCATCTTCCGCGGGGCGCTCGATGTCCGCGCGACACATATTAACGAAGAGATGAAAATCGCCGCGGTTGAGGCGATCGCATCACTCGTTTCCGACGAAGAGCTGAGTCCCGAATATGTCATTCCGGCTCCGTTCGATCCAAGGGTCGCACCGGCCGTTGCCAAAGCGGTAGCGAAAGCCGCGATGGAAACAGGCGTTGCACGAATCGATGTCGATCCTGAAGAAGTCGCGGAAAAGACAAGAAAGCTTGCAATAATTGAAGGAAAATAAAACTCTATTTTTGTGATCAGCGCGTGATTGCTCTGGCCTAAAGAGCCGTCACGCGCTGTTTCTCGAATATGATGTACAGTTTTTCCTCTTATTGGGGACACTTGTAAGGGAATATGCGGGTTGTAAAAAAATTTTTCAAATCGCTTTTCCGGACTTTTGTATCCGCTCTCAAGGCTGATATATCAATTTGTCAGTCTCTAACCGCATAAAGTGCGATTCGGCTGTTTGCCGGTCAAAAATGTCGAATTGAGGATGACACCGTTTGACAAAAAAAGTACAATAGTTTCGGTATAGTGATGTTCTAGTCTATAAACAGGACAGGCATACATGAAGAAAACCCTTCAGAAAAGGGAGGTAATCTTTTGTTAAAAGATATATTCAGCAAAAAGAAAAAAAAATACGCTTCCGTTCCCGCGGAATCAGCAAAGCAAGATGTACCGGAAGGGATCATGACAAAATGCCCGGATTGCAAAAAAATCATGCTCACAAAAGAGCTGGATAAAAACTTAAGGGTCTGCATGAACTGCGGTTACCATCTTCAAATGAACGCGAAGCAGCGTATAAAAAGCCTGCTGGACGATGGCTCCTTTGAAGAATTCAATCAGGATATGATGTCTGAAAACCCGCTGGAATTCCCAGGATACCTTGAGAAACTGCAAAAAGACCGGGAAAAAACGTCGCTGAATGAAGCGGTTGTCACCGGAAAAGGAACGATTGACGGATCTCCGGCAGTCGTTGCCGTGATGGATTCATCTTTCAGAATGGGAAGCATGGGGTCTGTCGTAGGCGAAAAAATTACGCTGGCGATCGAAAAGGCAAGAGAAGACAAAGTGCCTTTCATTATTTTTACCGCATCAGGCGGTGCGAGAATGCAGGAAGGCCTTCTCAGCTTGATGCAAATGGCTAAAACAAGCTCCGCTTTAAAGCTGTTCAGTGAAGAGCAGGGCTTGATCATTTCGGTGATGACACATCCGACAACAGGCGGTGTATCCGCAAGCTTCGCATCCCTCGGCGATTACAACCTTGCCGAGCCGGGCGCGCTGATCGGCTTTGCCGGAAGAAGAATTATCGAACAAACCATCCGTGAAGAACTGCCTGAGGATTTTCAGACTGCGGAATTTCTGTTAAAGCACGGACAGCTTGATTCCGTCGTTCACAGAGCAGACATGAAAAAAACGCTCGGCAGCATTTTGAAAATGCACCAAACTGGAGGTGATCTCGAGTGGCTGGAGAATTAGAATTTGAAAAACCGGTGGTCGAACTGCGTGAAAAGATCGCCGAATTGAAAAGGTTCACACAGGATTCCGATATGGATTTAAGCTCTGAAATTACGAAGCTTGAAGCTCGTCTTGAAAGGCTTGAAGAAGACATTTATACAAATCTGAAAGCCTGGGACAGAGTCCAGATTGCAAGGCATCCGAACCGTCCGACAACGCTCGATTATATCGAACATCTCTTTACCGATTTTTTTGAATGCCACGGAGATCGTTATTTCGGTGAAGATGAAGCGATTGTCGGCGGAATTGCCAAGTTCCGGGGCCTTCCTGTGACAGTGATCGGCCAACAGCGCGGCAAGGATACAAAAGAAAACATCCGCCGCAACTTCGGAATGCCGCATCCGGAAGGCTACCGCAAAGCGCTCAGGCTGATGAAGCAGGCCGATAAATTTAACAGGCCGATCATCTGCTTTATTGATACAAAAGGAGCATACCCTGGAAAAGCAGCTGAAGAGCGGGGGCAAAGCGAAGCAATTGCCAAGAACCTTTTTGAAATGGCGGGACTCTCTGTGCCGGTCATCTCGATCGTCATCGGGGAAGGCGGCAGCGGGGGAGCGCTTGCGCTCGGCGTCGCAAACCGCTTATTGATGCTGGAAAACTCAACTTATTCGGTGATCTCTCCCGAGGGAGCGGCTGCTATCCTCTGGAAGGATTCAGGACTCGCGAAAAAAGCGGCAGAAACAATGAAAATCACCGCTCCGGACCTTAAAGAATTGGATATTATAGATCATGTTATAAAAGAAGTAAGAGGCGGAGCACACCGCGATGTAGAGCAGCAGGCCGCCTACATCGATGAAGCGCTGAAAAGCGAGCTTAAATCCTTGCTGAAACTGGATAAGAACGAACTGATTCAACAAAGATATAACAAGTATAAATCAATTGGAAAAATTTCGACTGAAAACCAATATGTTGGGATAAAATAAATAAACGTGAGGCCTTTGGCTCACGTTTATTTTTTATGGATAAAGGTGAAAAGTGAAAGGATTGTGTCTTTCACCCCCGATTTTTCAAAGAGTTTGCTTAAAATTTATTTAAAAACTTTTTGTTTAATTGTATAATGAGTAAGGTTTTATAGGGATTTTCGGAAAATTTTCATCCCTTTTTCATTGTTTTAGCGGCAATGAACGTGTTAAGGTAAATTATATATGTTTTCGAGGTGAAAAAGATGAAACGTATCGGAGTATTGACGAGCGGCGGAGATTCCCCGGGAATGAACGCGGCGGTCCGCGCGGTTGTCAGGAAAGCGATCTACCATGACGTAGAAGTATACGGAATTTACAACGGGTATTCAGGTTTAATCAGCGGAAAAATAGAAAAGCTTGAAATCGGTTCTGTCGGAGATATCATTCACCGCGGAGGAACGAAGCTATATACAGCAAGGTGTCCTGAGTTTAAAACGGTAGAAGGACGGGAAAAAGGAATAGCGAATTTAAAAAAATATGGTATAGAAGGATTAGTCGTCATTGGCGGAGACGGTTCTTATATGGGAGCGAAAAAGCTGACAGAACACGGTTTTCCTTGTGTCGGAGTGCCGGGAACAATCGACAATGACATCCCTGGAACAGATTTGACGATCGGATTTGATACGGCGTTAAATACCGTTATCGATGCCATCGATAAAATCAGGGATACAGCTACATCCCACGAACGTACATACGTGATTGAAGTAATGGGCCGCCATGCCGGGGACATTGCTTTATGGTCAGGTTTGGCAGGAGGCGCGGAATCCATTTTGATTCCTGAAGCTGACTACGATATGGAAGAAATTATTGCAAGGCTGAAAAGAGGGCATGACCGCGGCAAAAAACACAGCATCATCATTGTGGCGGAAGGCGTCGGAAGCGGCGTTGAATTCGGCAAAAGAATTGAAGAAGCCACAAATCTCGAAACTAGAGTATCGGTGCTTGGACATATCCAGCGCGGCGGTTCTCCGACTGCAGCAGACCGTGTATTGGCAAGCCGTCTAGGGGCATTTGCGGTTGAACTGCTTCTTGAAGGAAAAGGCGGACGCTGTGTCGGTATTCAAAATAACCAGCTTGTGCATCATGATATCATTGAAATACTCGATCATAAACATACAATTGATCAAAGCATGTACCGCTTGTCTCAAGAACTGTCAATCTAGTGTAAAACCCGAGGAGGAAGCAATATGAGAAAGACTAAAATAGTTTGTACAATTGGACCGGCCAGCGAAACTGTTGAAAAGCTCACCCAGCTGATGGAAGCCGGAATGAACGTGGCGCGCCTGAACTTTTCCCATGGAGATTTCGAAGAGCACGGCGCAAGAATTAAAAACATTCGCGAAGCAGCCGGCAAGCTGGGAAAAGATATCGGTATCCTTCTTGATACGAAAGGTCCGGAAATCCGCACGCATACAATGGAAGGCGGTTCAATCGAACTGGAAGCGGGTTCTCAGCTGATCGTTTCAATGGAAGAAGTCATCGGTACACCTGAAAAAATCTCAGTTACATATGATGGGTTGATTCATGATGTATCAATTGGTTCAACGATTTTGCTTGACGATGGACTGATCGGACTTGAAGTCACAGATGTCAACAAGGACAAGCGTGAAATCGTCACGAAAGTAATGAACAGCGGAACGCTGAAAAATAAAAAAGGCGTGAATGTGCCGGGCGTCAGCGTCAATCTTCCGGGAATTACGGAAAAAGACGCTAACGACATTGTGTTCGGTATCGAGCAGGGTGTTGATTTTATCGCGGCATCTTTTGTGCGCCGTCCGTCGGATGTCCTTGAAATCCGCGAACTTCTTGAAGAGCACAATGCGGCAGATATTCAAATCATTCCAAAAATCGAAAACCAGGAAGGCGTTGACAACATCGATGCCATTCTTGAAGTATCAGACGGTCTGATGGTTGCACGCGGAGACCTTGGTGTTGAAATCCCTGCTGAAGAAGTGCCGCTCGTTCAAAAAGAACTGATCAAAAAATGCAATGCGCTTGGCAAGCCTGTCATCACGGCTACCCAAATGCTCGACAGCATGCAGCGCAATCCGCGTCCGACACGCGCGGAAGCGAGCGACGTTGCCAATGCGATCTTTGACGGAACTGACGCGATTATGCTTTCAGGTGAAACGGCTGCGGGAAATTACCCTGTTGAAGCCGTTCAGACGATGCACAATATCGCTTCCCGTTCAGAAGAAGCGCTCAACCATAAAAAGATCCTTTCTGCACGAAGCAAGCAAGTCAGCATGTCAATTACAGATGCGATCGGCCAGTCTGTGGCGCATACGGCAATCAACCTTGACGTGAATGCCATCGTCACACCGACAGAAAGCGGTCATACGGCGAGAATGATTTCCAAATATCGCCCGCAGGCGCCGATTGTCGCAGTTACGGTAAACGATGCGGTTTCAAGAAAGCTGTCTCTTGTCTTCGGTGTTTTCGCAACAAGCGGACAAAACCACAGCTCCACTGACGAAATGCTTGAAAAAGCAGTGCAAAAATCTCTCGACACAGGCATCGTACGCCACGGCGACTTGATCGTTATCACGGCCGGAGCTGTCGGTGAAGCCGGCACAACAAACTTGATGAAAGTGTATGTTGTCGGAGACGTGGTCGCAAAAGGCCAGGGAATCGGACGCAAATCCGCGTTTGGTGAAGTGGTCATCGCTCAGAATGCACAAGAAGCGGACAAAAAAATGAAAGATGGCGCCGTTTTGGTTACAAAAAGCACGGATCGTGACATGATGGCGTCCCTTGAAAAAGCGGCTGCGCTGATTACGGAAGAAGGCGGTTTAACCAGCCACGCTGCAGTCGTAGGCTTGAGCCTCGGCATCCCTGTCATCGTCGGAATGGAAAATGCGACATCCATTCTGAAAGAAGGAGAAGACATTACGGTCGACTCTGCCCGCGGAGCTGTTTACAAAGGACGTGCAAGCGTACTTTAATCGCTTATTGAAGAAGAAGGGAAGCTTTTCCCTTCTTTTTTTGCAGGCGGCACAAGCAAAACAGGGCGGCCGTTCGCTTCCATATTAGAATTATGAGGTGAAGACAATGAAGTTTTTCTTATTATTTCTCGTCATTTTTCCAGCGAGTGAAATCGGTCTGTTCCTCTTGTCCGCTAATTGGATCGGTGTCTTGCCGACCGTTTTGCTGATCATCTTGACGGGATTTCTCGGGGCCGCTCTCGCCAAAAAACAAGGAATCGAAGTTTACTACAAAGTTCAGCGCGATCTTCAGTACGGAAAAATGCCTGGGGATGCGATTTTGGACGGACTTTGTATTTTCATAGGCGGCATGCTGCTTTTGCTGCCCGGCTTTTTATCGGATATCATCGGTTTACTGCTGCTGCTGCCGGCAACGCGCAGCCGTTTCAAACCGTTCATATCCCGCAAGCTGAAGAGGATGTCTGAAGGCAGGCGGATCAACATCATCAAATAACCCGATAAGCGGCGGCCCGCATGGAAAAAGCAGGCTGCCGCTTATTTTTCATTTCCTTTAATAAACTGCCATATGTCTTTAAAAATACCTGTTGTAAAGAGAGCTTGAATGAGAACGAGAAGGGCGGGGCCCATGATCAATCCGAGAAAGCCAAACAATTTGAAACCGGCAAACAGCGCGATCAATGTTCCCAAAGGGTGAAGTCCGATTGACCGGCTCAAAATCTTCGGTTCGGCCAGCTGCCTGAAGACGAGCACGACGATGTACAGGATTCCGAGGCCGATCGCGAGCGGCAGCTGCTTGGACGCTGCTAAATAGACGATCCACGGCACAAATACAGACCCCGTTCCCAAATACGGCAACAGGTCGACCAGGCCGATGAGAAAAGCGATGGCCACAGCATGATTAACCTTCAACACGGAAAGCCCGATCAACACGAGCACCATCGTCATCGCCACAAGGGTAAGCTGGGCCTTCACAAAGCCTGCCAGCGCTCTTTTCAATTCCGCATAGACAGCCGCTGCACCCGAGATCAGCCGATCAGGAAGAACAGACCGCGCCTTGTTTTGTATTTTATGCAAATCTTTGCTGATAAAAAAAGTAGCCAGGAGCGAAAAGATCAGCACGGCCGCCATATTCGGCAGAAAGGCGAAAAAGAGGGGCACCATCTCAAGAATTTTTGAAAGAAACAAAGCGGTTCCTGAAGCGAGTTCATTGCCCAAATTTTGGACCTGTGTAATGATCGATTCCTGCTGGGCGGCTTCGAGCCCGTCAAAAAAAGCGGCAAGCTGATTATACAGCGGCATGATCTGATTCGTAAAAAACGATTCGATATAAAGAGCGGCTTTATTAAACTGGACGGGGAGAATTTTAGCCAAATGAGCCGTTCCAGAGACAATCTCGGCAACGACCAGTGTCAAAAAGCCGGCTCCGGCGATCAAAAAGCCGCACAGCACGATGCCGACATTGACGCCTCTCGGGAGCCCGGTCCGCTTATCGAGCCATTCCACAAAAGGGTTGATCGTGATGGCGAGAATAAGCGCAATCACAAAAGGATAGGTTAACGGAAAAGAGTAGTAGCCGACCGCTCCGCAAGCAGCGGTCAAAAACAGCACATACACTGCCCGAAGCGCAGCTGTGAGATAGGATTGATTCAATTCTGCATCCTCCTGATATTAGAAAGCATGTCCTTATTTCATTTTATTCTTGAGTCCTGTTATTATGAGAAAGGTCATAAAAAAATGGAGTTGAATACAGCATGTTTACTCAAGCTAATTTATTTTTGATCCTGCTTTTGGCCATCGCATTAATCGCGAAAAATCAGTCGTTGATCATCGCGGTATCCGTCCTGCTTTTGATCAAGCTGACCGGCCTTGATCAAAAGCTGTTTCCGGCGATCCAATCCAAAGGGATTAACTGGGGAGTTACCGTTATTACAATAGCTGTCCTTGTGCCGATTGCGACTGGAGAGATCGGCTTTAAACAGCTTGGCGAAGCGATGAAATCATATTACGCATGGATCGCACTCGGGGCGGGCATTCTCGTAGCATTGATCGCCAAAAACGGGATCACATTGCTAGCGGAAGACCCGCATATCACCACCGCTCTTGTATTTGGAACGATTTTAGCGGTCGCTTTATTCAAAGGCGTTGCCGTCGGCCCGCTCATCGGTGCCGGGATCGCCTATCTTGTCATGCAGGCCGTTCAGCATTTTACATCTTAGAGATGCGGGCAAGCTCCCCCTGTTTCAGGGGGTTTTTTAGTTTGAAAAAAACGTTCGCAACTAAAAATAAACATAAATAACGCAGTTAAAACTACTAAAAATCTGTAAATAGAAGTCATCTGGTGCAAAAAAATAAAGCCCTCTATAAAAAGAGGGCACAGTTTGTCAAAAATCTGCGTGAGAAAATGTGACAGTTTATTTCAAATTTGTGGGTTTTTATTTGTGGAGTCTTCAGCAGGTAAGTTTGGATAAAAAGAAAAAATGATCTATCGTCTCTTTCAGGCTGAAACGCTTGCATCAGTTACATCCTTTATTATAATGGGTCGAACTGCGAGTGCTGTTCAGTGCCGGAAAATCTATTTTTTCTGCTAAACAAGAGACGCCGGATATGATTGCGGCGTGGACGGCAGCAAGTGATTTTAGTGAACGAAAGAGAAAAATTGATAGAAAACAGAAAAAAATTGAAGAAACCATCAAAAAATTGATTTTAAAATTGAAGGATATGAAGATGTCATTTTCACAAAAGAAAGAGAACTAAAGAATTAAATAAAAGCAAACCCAGAAAGAGGGCTGACATCATCTCGATAAGATTCGTATAAAAGACTATTCATGCCAACAACTTCTCATTACAATCAAAAGAGCCTGGTTATGTTGAGGCAGCAGGCTCTTATCATTTTTGACATTATTTTTTTGTATAACGCACCCAGTCGTAATGAGCGTATAGAGGTGTTACACCATTGTAGGGATCGAGCCAGTCATCGACACCAATACCATTCCACAAGTTCATCATGATCTTTCCTGGCGTAGTCGGAATTTGGCTCGTCGCGGTATGTTTTAATTGCCCATCGACATACCATTTAATCGAGTTTGGCTGCCAATCGAACGCATACGTGTGATAGGCATTGGCTGCATCAAATCCGAGATTCACAAGCTTCTCATGGTTTCCTACACCATTTTTATAATAGTTAAATTCAACCTTTGTTGTGTCTTTTCCTAAAAATTCGATGTCAATCTCATCCCAAGGAGTTCCATCCGTTGGACCTGTGTAAGTGAAGAACGATGAAACGATCCCTACGTTTTTAGCTGGTTTCATTCTGACTTCATAAAGTCCATAACCATATGTTTGAACAGAGCGATTTTCCCCGCAGTCAAACTTGTTATCAGATGGACTTGTTAGCGCCAAACGCATTTCACCTAATGACGTCATTGATACGTTATTTGCACGCCAAGTGCAGTTGAACACATTTCCATTTGAATAACCATCTGCTTTTTGCCAAAAGCCGGAGTTATAGCCGTTAAAAGGGTCAAAAAACGATCCGCCTGTTTGAGCCGAGGCAGTAGAAGTGACTGTAAACAAACTCATAAACAATCCAGTGACAAGAAGCAACAGCACTCGTTTCATGCGATAAGGCATGCGGCATTCCCCTTTCTTTAAAAGCGTTTTCTTTACTGATCATACC
The DNA here is from genome assembly GCF_038593085.1 of Bacillus sp. FSL L8-0528. Taxonomy (NCBI): domain Bacteria; kingdom Bacillati; phylum Bacillota; class Bacilli; order Caryophanales; family Bacillaceae; genus Bacillus; species Bacillus sp. FSL L8-0528. The sequence continues at coordinate 3,059,094 of NZ_CP151961.1, read as the reverse complement.
TGATTCTTTTAAGAGGGAACATCAGTCAAAATATTGATAATAACTTTTCATTCATAAAAACTCCCCTCTGTCATTTTAAAACGGATGAAGGGGATTTTTTGTGAAGTAACGAGTAAAAGATTTTATCTCTTTTTCTTTTGTTTATAAATTTATTATAGGTGAAAATCATAAACCGATTAGTATGAAAGAACTGGAGGAATGCGTTTGTCCACTTTTAATAAAAATCCCTCCCCAAAACCTTCCGCAAATAGATACAGAAGAATACATGATTCTACAAAGCTGTCGATTGATAATAAATAACTACGAACCCTTGATTTATAAGGCTTTGAAAGCATTTTTGATCAAAAACCTACAAATTTATCAGATTATTGTTTATAATATAAATATGCTTAATCTTTATTAAGCATATCGGAGTATCGAACGGTATATAGAAACGCACGATTGTTTTATTTGAAAAACGATTTAATGTAAGCATTTTCTTTTTGGGCTGAAGAAGATGTATACATCATGCGTTGTTTTTGCTCCTTGGTTTTGGTTTAATTTTAAAAGGGGAAATTTTTAAAAAAAGGGAGAGATGAGTATGACAGCAACACGCGGCCTTGAAGGGGTAGTCGCCACTACATCATCAGTAAGTTCAATTATTGATGATACTCTTACATATGTAGGGTATAACATCGATGATTTGACAGAAAAAGCCAGCTTTGAAGAAGTTGTTTATCTGCTTTGGCATTTAAAGCTGCCGAACAAAGAGGAGCTCGCCGAGCTTAAAAAACAGCTTTCTGAAAATGCCGGTATCCCCAAAGAAGTGATTGACCATTTCAAATCCTACTCGAATGGAAAAGTCCACCCGATGGCAGCTCTTCGGACAGCCGTTTCTTTACTCGGACTGTTTGACGAAGAAGCAGATCAAATGGATGCGGAAGCAAACTACAGAAAAGCGGTTCGTCTCCAAGCGAAGATGCCTGCGCTTGTCGCTGCTTTTTCAAGAATCCGCAAAGGGCTCGAGCCGATTGAGCCGAATCCGGAACTCGGTTTTGCCGCCAACTTTCTCTACATGCTGAATGGAAAAGAACCTTCTCCTGTTGAAGTGGAAGCGTTTGACAAAGCTTTGATTCTGCATGCGGATCATGAGCTGAACGCATCTACGTTCACAGCCAGAGTATGCGTCGCGACGCTTTCAGACGTCTACTCAGGGATCACGGCCGCAATCGGGGCCTTGAAAGGTCCGCTTCACGGCGGAGCAAACGAAGCAGTTATGAAAATGCTTTCAGAGATTGGCGAGGTTGAAAACGTAGATTCATATATTCACGCCAAGCTTGAAAAGAAAGAAAAGATCATGGGGTTCGGCCACCGCGTATACCGCCAGGGCGATCCCCGCGCAAAACATTTGAAGGAAATGAGCAGACGTTTGACGAATTTAACGGGTGAAAGCAAATGGTATGAGATTTCAGAGCGGACTGAGGAAATCGTCACGTCTCAGAAAAAGCTGCCGCCAAACGTAGACTTTTATTCTGCGTCGGTTTATCATAGCTTAGGAATCGACCATGATCTGTTCACGCCGATTTTTGCGATCAGCAGGGTATCAGGCTGGCTCGCTCACATTCTTGAACAGTATGAAAATAACCGACTGATTCGTCCGCGGGCTGATTACACCGGTCCTGACATGCAGACGTTCATTCCGATTGAAGACAGAAGCTGACCGTTTGAAAGGGGGCTGTTCGAGCTTCGTTCGGCCGGCCTCTTAACGGCTTTTCTAGGAAACAACGATTTAATGAATCTATGAAAAAACATGTTTGTCCCCCGTAAAACGGGGGAAACAAATGTTTTTCTATATTGAAGAATTACATATTATGGGAGGTTTTATTGTGGCACAAGGCGAAAAAATTACAGTCTCCGGCGGAGTATTAAACGTTCCAAACAACCCGGTCATCCCGTTTATTGAAGGGGACGGAACAGGTCCTGATATTTGGAGAGCGGCTTCCAGGGTTCTTGAAGCGGCTGTGGAGAAAGCGTATAACGGCGAAAAGGAAATCACTTGGAAAGAAGTCTACGCCGGGGAAAAAGCGTACAACAAAACTGGCGAATGGCTTCCTGAAGAAACGCTTGATACGATCCGCGAATACCTGATCGCGATTAAAGGTCCTTTAACAACTCCTGTAGGCGGCGGAATTCGCTCATTAAACGTAGCGCTCAGACAAGAGCTTGACTTGTTTACATGCCTGCGTCCTGTCCGCTATTTCACAGGCGTTCCTTCACCGGTTAAGCGCCCTGAAGATACGGATATGGTCATCTTCCGCGAAAATACTGAAGATATCTACGCCGGCATCGAGTACGCGAAAGGCTCTGAAGAAGTTGAGAAGCTGATTTCATTCCTGAAAAACGAGCTTGGCGTCAACAAAATCCGTTTCCCTGAAACATCAGGCATCGGTATCAAGCCGGTTTCTGAAGAGGGAACATCAAGGCTTGTCAGAGCTGCGATCGAGTATGCGATCGAGCACGGCCGAAAGTCTGTAACGCTCGTACACAAAGGAAACATCATGAAGTTCACGGAAGGCGCCTTCAAAAACTGGGGCTATGAAGTGGCTGAAAAAGAATTCGGCGATAAAGTATTCACATGGGCCGAATACGACCGCATCGCTGAAAAAGACGGCAAAGATGCTGCAAACAAAGCGCAAAGCGAAGCTGAAGCGGCCGGCAAAATCATCATCAAAGACAGCATCGCTGACATCTTCCTTCAGCAGATTCTGACCCGCCCTGCCGAGTTTGACGTTGTGGCGACAATGAACCTGAACGGGGACTACATTTCAGATGCGCTTGCTGCCCAAGTCGGCGGAATCGGCATCGCACCTGGAGCAAACATCAACTATGAGACAGGACACGCCATCTTTGAAGCGACACATGGTACAGCTCCAAAATATGCCGGACTTGACAAAGTAAACCCGTCTTCAGTCATCCTATCCGGCGTGCTGCTTCTTGAGCATTTGGGCTGGAATGAAGCTGCCGACCTTGTGATTAAATCAATGGAGAAAACAATCGCATCCAAAGTCGTCACATACGATTTCGCTCGTTTGATGGACGGCGCGACTGAAGTCAAATGCTCTGAATTCGGTGATGAGCTTATCAAAAATATGTCTTAAACGGCTGTTTTGGGGTAAAACAAACAACAATTAAAAGGGGTAGAAAACATGGGAAAGAAGCGAAATAAAGTATCTGTCATTGGAGCGGGCTTTACAGGTGCAACAACTGCGTTTTTAACGGCTCAAAAAGAATTGGCTGACGTCGTGCTAGTCGACATTCCGCAGCTTGAAAACCCTACAAAAGGGAAAGCGCTCGATATGCTGGAAGCGAGTCCTGTCCAAGGATTTGACGCGAATATTACAGGAACGGCAAACTATGAAGATACGGCCGGCTCAGATATCGTCGTCATCACGGCGGGAATCGCAAGAAAGCCGGGAATGAGCCGGGACGACCTCGTGGCTACAAATGAAAAGATCATGAGGAGCGTAACGAAGGAAGTTGTTAAATACTCACCTGATTGTATCATCGTCGTTCTGACAAACCCTGTGGATGCGATGACATACGCCGTCTATAAAGAATCGGGCTTCCCGAAAGAGCGGGTCATCGGCCAGTCGGGAGTTTTGGATACGGCAAGATTCAGAACGTTTGTCGCTCAGGAGCTCAACCTTTCCGTCAAAGACATTACAGGTTTTGTACTGGGCGGACACGGAGACGATATGGTTCCGCTCGTTCGCTACTCTTATGCAGGCGGCATTCCGCTTGAAACGCTTCTTCCGAAAGACCGGATCGATGCGATTGTTGAAAGAACGAGAAAAGGCGGGGGAGAAATTGTCAACCTGCTAGGAAACGGAAGCGCGTACTATGCGCCGGCCGCTTCCCTGACAGAAATGGTTGAAGCGATCTTAAAAGACCAGCGCCGCGTGCTGCCAACTATTGCCTACCTTGAAGGCGAATACGGTTATGAAGGCATTTACCTCGGCGTTCCGACGATTATCGGCGGAAACGGTCTTGAACAGATCATTGAACTTGAACTGACTGAAACAGAAAGAAGTCAGCTTGATCGATCCGTTGAATCAGTCAAAAACGTCATGAAAGTATTATCATAATGAAAACAGCAGGAAGGCTTTATACAAGCCTTCCTGTTTTTGAATGCGAACCTTTTTACATAACACCGTATGAAAATCAAGACATAAACACGGGCTGTCAGCATATACCTAATCATAATCATCTGCCCGGACATTTTCATTCTTTTTTCTGGAAGCATTCCACCGCTTAAAACAGCGGCTTATGGCCGAAAAAGAGAGATTTTATGCAAAACACTGAAAAATCAAATTGTCGAACGGATAGGCTTTCGTTAAAATAGGAGTGAAAACGTTTATTTAACAAAAGATAGAGAAAGAGATGTCGGGGAAATCTGAAGCCTGGAGGCATGTCATGAGCAAAAAGATATTAGTTGTAGATGATGAGGAATCGATTGTTACCCTTCTAAAATATAACCTTGAACGGTCGGGCTATCATGTGGTGACGGCCATGGACGGAGAGGCCGGCTTATTAAAGGCGATTGAAGAGAAGCCGGATCTGATCGTGCTCGATCTGATGCTTCCTAAAATGGACGGCATTGAAGTATGCAAGGAACTCAGACAGAAGAAGCTGATGTATCCGATTTTGATGCTGACCGCGAAGGATGATGAATTTGATAAAGTGCTCGGTCTCGAGCTGGGTGCCGATGACTATATGACGAAGCCGTTCAGCCCGAGAGAGGTGACGGCAAGGGTCAAAGCGATTTTAAGAAGAACACAGACGCTGTCCGTTCATCCGGAGGAGACGGAAGAACCGGATGCAGGCGAGCTGATCATAGGCGAACTGAAAATACTGCCCGAACATTATGAGGTTTACTTTCAAAACGAACGCCTCGAGCTAACGCCGAAGGAATTCGAACTCCTTTTATATTTGGGAAGGCATAAAGGGAGGGTGCTGACGAGAGACCTTCTCCTCAACGCTGTCTGGAACTACGACTTCGCGGGCGATACGCGCATCGTCGATGTCCATATCAGCCACCTTCGCGATAAGATCGAAAAAAATACGAAAAAACCGGAATACATTAAAACAATCAGAGGTCTTGGCTACAAAATGGAGGAGCCGAAGCTGAATGATTAAATTCCGGACCCGGCTTTTAGCTGCCCTGCTGACGCTTTTGATTCTCGTATTTGCTTCACTCGGTTTTCTGCTCGTTCACTTGTTTCACTCCTCATACGATGCCAAACTGAGCAGCCATATTGAAAAAGAGGCCGCTTTGGTCGCTTCATTGGCAAATCGTGAAAACATGAAATCTTCGGAGCAAGGAGCCATTTTAGAGAAGGCAAGCCGTGAACTGGACAGTCATGTATCACTGGTTGATACAAAAGGTCAGGTTCTTTTTCGTTTTGGGGGCCGCGCAGAAGATCAATCCGTTATCAAAGAAGCGCTTGAGTCGGATTTAAACGGTGAAGGAGGAGGCTTCAGAATCAATCCGGATGACGAGTCCGTTTACCGTTACGTGCAGCCGCTGAAAGAAGACGGGAATGTGAATGGATATATTCTGATCAGCACTCCTGTCGATTCATTGCAAGATATCAATCAAAAGATCTGGATTCTCCTCGGCGTGAGCCTTGGAACGGCCTTTTTAATCATCGCCGGGCTTGGGGCGAGAATAACCTCTCAATATACGAATCCGATTGAGTCTGCGACACAAGTGGCGATTGAGCTTGCCAAAGGAAATTATAAAGCAAGAACTTTCAATGAAGATGAAACGATGCTGAGCCAGTCCATCAATATGCTGGCGCAGAACCTGCAGGACATGACAAGAGCCCAGGAAATGCAGCGTGACCGTCTGCAAACCGTCATCGAAAATATCGATTCAGGTCTGATTTTAATCGATGGAAAGGGTTATATTCACCTTGTGAACCGCGCTTATCAAAAGCAATTTCACGTAGAAGCCGATCAGCTTCTTTACCATTTCTATCACGAAGTACTCGAACACGAAGAAATCATTAATCTCATTGAAGAAATTTTCATGACGGAAACAAAGGTCCGCAAAATGTTTAAACTGCCGATCAAAATTGAAAGAAGGTATTTTGAAGTCGACGGGGTTCCGATTATCGGCATCAATGATGAGTGGAAAGGCATCGTTCTCGTGTTCCATGATATGACGGAAAGAAAGCAGCTTGAAGAAATGAGGAAGGACTTTGTCGCCAATGTCTCCCACGAGCTGAAAACGCCGATTACGTCAATCAAAGGGTTCACCGAGACTCTTTTGGACGGAGCGATGAATGAACGGGAGACGCTGTTGCAGTTTCTATCGATCATCTTAAAAGAGAGCAGCCGTCTGCAAACCTTGATCCAGGACCTGTTGGATCTGTCGAAAATCGAACAGCAAAACTTCACCTTGAATATTCAAAATTGCAATATCGGTGAAATTCTCGCTGAAATTGAGATGCTTTTGAAGAATAAAGCGAAGGAAAAAGGAATCACCTTGACCCTGGAAAAGCCGGATAAGCCGGCCGTTGCTTCCGGGGATCCGCACAGACTAAAGCAGATCTTTTTGAATTTGGTGAACAATGCGCTCACATATACGCCTGAAGATGGAAACGTGACGATTTCGGCTGATGTTCTGGAAGATGCGGTGCAAGTTAAAGTGAAGGATACGGGCATCGGGATCAAGCGGTCCGAAATCCCGAGGATATTCGAACGGTTCTACCGGATCGATAAAGACAGGAGCAGAAATTCAGGAGGAACCGGTCTCGGCCTTGCGATCGTCAAGCATTTAGTCGAAGCCCACCACGGTGAAATCGACGTCGAAAGCGAGCGGGGAAAAGGCACCGAATTCACAGTCCGCTTAAAACGCGCATCCGAGTAGCTTCATTTAGCAAACTTTACAAAGGCTTAACAACTTTTATATATATGGTTAAAACTTGGCTGATAGGATCATTAGTGAACCCCTTCATCCAAGGAGCCATATGGACGGACGCGATCAACAGCGCGTCCCTTTTTTTATTTTTCTGCGAAATCACTCTCATTTTCCTTTCAAAATGAACTTTGCTAAAATAAAATAAGCAAATATGATCACGAAGTTGAATGGAAGCTGACGAATCGGCTCCTTAGGAGGATAAAGATGACTGAAAGAAAAAAATTAGTATTGGTTGACGGAAACAGCCTGGCTTACCGCGCGTTTTTCGCTCTGCCTCTTCTCAGCAATGAAAAAGGGATACATACAAACGCTGTGTACGGTTTTACCACGATCTTAATGAAGATGCTTGAAGAAGAAAAACCGACCCACATGCTCGTTGCTTTTGATGCGGGGAAAACGACATTCAGACATAAAACGTTTAAAGAATATAAAGGCGGCAGACAAAAAACGCCGCCCGAGCTGTCCGAGCAGCTGCCGTTTATCCGCGAGCTCCTCGACGCCTATCAAATCTCAAGGTATGAGCTTGAAAACTACGAGGCCGATGATATTATCGGCACCCTTGCCAAGTCAGCGGAAAAAGACGGGTTTGAAGTGAAGATTTTTTCCGGCGACAAAGATCTGACACAGCTGGCTACAGAAGGAACGACGGTCGCCATCACGAAAAAGGGCATTACAGATGTTGAATACTATACGCCGGAACATGTCCGGGAAAAGTACGGACTTACACCGGAACAGATCATTGACATGAAAGGGCTGATGGGAGACTCATCAGACAATATTCCAGGCGTGCCGGGCGTCGGCGAAAAGACGGCGATCAAGCTTTTGAAACAGTTCCATACAGTAGAGGAGCTGCTGTCGTCAATAGACGAAGTCAGCGGAAAAAAACTGAAAGAAAAGCTTGAAGAATTTAAAGAACAGGCATTGATGAGCAAAGAGCTTGCGACAATTACGACAGAAGCGCCGCTTGAAGTCACCCTCGATTCCCTCGGTTACGAAGGTTTTGACAGGGAAGCGGTCGTCAAGGTTTTTAAAGATCTCGGCTTTAACTCTTTGCTCGAAAGGATTGGCGAAGAGCCGGGAGAAAAAGAAGAAGAACAGTTTGAAGAGATCAACATCACGATCAAAACAGACATCACGGATGACTTGTTTGCGTCACCGGCTTCACTCGTTGTCGAACAGTTCGGCGACAATTATCATGAGGCGCCAATCCTCGGTTTTTCGATCGTCAACGAACATGGCGCTTTCTTCATCCCGGAAGAGACGGCCGTTCAGTCGGACCGTTTTAAAGAGTGGGCCGAAGACGAGTCAAAAAAGAAATGGGTGTTTGATGCAAAACGCGCGGCGGTCGCTTTGCGCTGGCGGGGCATCGAGCTGAAAGGCGCAGAATTTGACGTTCTCCTTGCGGCCTATATCATCAATCCGGGACACTCTTACGACGATGTTGCAAGCGTTGCGAAAGAACACCAATTACACATTGTCGCGGCAGATGAAGCGGTCTACGGAAAAGGCGCGAAACAGGCGGTGCCGAATGAGAAGGAGCTTGCCGACCATTTAGCCAGAAAAGCGAAGGCGATATCGCTGCTCCGCGAAAAGCTCCTTGATGAATTGGAGAAAAACGAGCAGCTCGATCTGTTTGAAGCGCTCGAAATGCCCCTCGCCCACATTCTCGGTGAGATGGAATCGATCGGTGTCCAAGTCGATGTCGACAGACTGAAAAAAATGGGGGAAGAACTGTCCGCCAAATTAGCGGAATACGAGAAGAAAATCCACGAGTCAGCAGGTGAAACGTTCAATATCAATTCACCAAAACAGCTCGGTGTGATTTTGTTTGAAAAACTCGGGCTGCCTGCCGTCAAAAAAACAAAAACGGGCTATTCGACTTCAGCCGATGTGCTGGAAAAACTGCGCGACAAACACGTCATTATCGAGGATATTCTGCACTACAGACAGATTGGCAAGCTCCAGTCCACATACGTCGAAGGGCTTTTAAAAGTGATCAAAAAAGACAGCCATAAAGTGCATACCCGCTTTAATCAAGCTTTAACACAGACGGGAAGGCTCAGCTCAACAGATCCGAATCTGCAAAATATACCGATCCGTCTTGAGGAAGGCCGCAAAATCCGCCAGGCGTTTGTCCCTTCGCAAAAAGGCTGGCTCATATTCGCTGCGGATTACTCCCAAATCGAATTGAGGGTTCTCGCCCACATTTCAAAGGATAAAAATTTGATTGAAGCGTTCACGAACGATATGGACGTTCACACGAAAACGGCGATGGATGTTTTTCATGTATCAGAAGAAGAAGTCACCCCTGCGATGAGAAGGCAGGCGAAAGCCGTCAATTTCGGAATCGTCTACGGAATCAGTGACTACGGCTTGTCGCAAAACCTGGGCATTACAAGAAAGGAAGCGGCAGCGTTTATTGAGCGCTATTTCCACAGCTTCCAGGGAGTCAAAGAATATATGGAAGAGACCGTTCAAGAAGCGAAACAGAGGGGCTATGTGACGACTCTTTTAAGCCGGAGGCGGTATATCCCGGAATTGACGAGCCGGAATTTCAACTTGCGCAGCTTTGCCGAACGGACAGCGATGAACACGCCGATCCAGGGAAGCGCCGCAGATATTATAAAAAAAGCGATGATCGACATGGCGGACAAGCTGAAAGAAAAAAATCTCAAGGCCAAACTGCTGCTGCAGGTTCATGACGAATTGATTTTTGAAGCGCCTGAAGATGAAATCAAAGTGCTTGAAAAACTGGTTCCGGAAGTAATGGAACATGCATTGGAGCTCGATGTTCCACTGAAAGTGGACTGCGCTTCAGGGCCTTCATGGTACGATGCAAAATAGAGAAAAGGAAGTGATCATGTGCCGGAATTACCAGAGGTCGAAACGGTCCGGCGCACTCTTGCCGGGCTTGTAAGAGGGAAAACGATCGATGCGGTTGAGGTCAGATGGACAAAAATCATAAAACGGCCGGAGGAGCCTGAGGAATTCGCAAGGCTCCTGGCCGGTCAGACGATTCAGTCGATCGGAAGAAGGGGAAAATTCCTGTTGTTTCATCTTGATGACTGTGTCATGGTTTCCCATTTGAGAATGGAAGGAAAGTACGGGCTTCATCAAAACGATGAACCCCTTGATAAACATGTGCACGTCATTTTCAGGTTCACGGACGGAAGCGAACTGCGCTACCGGGATGTCAGAAAGTTCGGCACGATGCATTTGTTTAAGCCGGGGGAGGAACTGACGGAGCTGCCTCTCAGGCAGCTCGGTCCCGAGCCTTTCAGCGGAGAATTTACAGCCGGTTATTTAAGAGAGCGCCTGAAGAAAACAAACCGCTCAGTGAAAACCGCACTGCTCGATCAGCGGACAGTGGTCGGACTGGGCAATATTTATGTCGACGAGGCTTTGTTCAGAGCCGGTATCCATCCCGAGACAACAGCGAACAAGCTCACAAAAAAACAGACGGTTCTTCTTCATGAAGAAATTGTTCAAACTTTAAAGGAAGCTGTTGAAGCAGGGGGAAGCACAGTCAGATCTTACATCAATTCACAAGGAGAAATCGGCATGTTCCAGCTCAAACTTTTCGTATACGGCCGGAAAGATGAACCTTGTAAAAAGTGCGGATCTCCAATTGAAAAAACAGTCGTTGGCGGAAGAGGCACGCATTTTTGCATAAAGTGCCAGAAAAAATGACAATCGCATAAAAGGGACAACAGCAAGCCGTATCATGGTTCAAGCTGTCGATGCATACGCTCCATATAGCTGTTAAAAGCAAGCTTTAAGGTGTGATGTTTCTTTTTCGGGTGAACAACACACGGATGGTTTTCTTCTTTCATATATATAAGAAGCCTAGAAAGCTGCCTTTAGGCTGCATGACTTACACCGCTCGCATCAACAGAAAGGAAGAGCCTGATATGATGTTTGCATCTTTCTTGCTGCTGGCATTTGCCGTCAGCTTGGACAGTTTTTCAGTCGGATTTACTTACGGATTGCGAAAGTTGAAAATCCCATTTAAAGCGATTTTGATTATTGCTTTTTGCTCTGGTGCCGTGATGTATATGGCCATGATGATCGGAACCCTTTTGGCGAAATTCCTGCCCGTTGTCGTAACAGAAAGGCTCGGAGCCGTCATATTAATGGGGATCGGTGCATGGGTGCTGTATCAGTTTTTCAGGCCGGAGAAAGAACAGGATCTCGTCTTCTCTGAAAAAACGCTCATCAACCTTGAATTGAAATCGCTCGGAATCGTGATACACATTTTAAGAAAACCGACAAGCGCCGACATTGATAAATCAGGAATCATTACCGGTATAGAAGCTTTCCTTCTCGGTTTCGCCCTCTCTATTGACGCGTTCGGAGCAGGGATCGGCGCGGCTGCGCTCGGCTTTTCCCCTGTACCGATGAGCATTACGGTAGGCATCATGAGCTCATTGTTCGTATTTTGCGGAATACAGGCGGGACGATTTTTATCGAAATGGAACTGGATGGATAAACTGACCTTTCTTCCCGGTATATTGCTGATTATGATCGGCATCTGGAAACTGTAAGAAGGAGGTGCAGGCCTTTGACATTGGTCATCGGGTTGACCGGAGGGATTGCCAGCGGCAAAAGCACTGTCGCGCAAATGTTCCAGCAGTGCGGCATCACGGTCGTCGATGCGGACGTGATCGCGAAAGAGGCTGTTGAACAAGGAATGCCCGCTTATCAGAAAATCGCTGAGACATTTGGTCAAGGCGTGCTGCTTGAAACAGGCGATATCGACCGGAGAAAACTTGGAGAAATTGTTTTTGCTAACGAAGAAAAGAGGATGCAGTTAAATGCGATCGTCCATCCGGAAGTGAGAAAAATGATGATCAAACAGCGCGACGAAGCCATCCGGGCCGGTGAACGGTTTGTTGTTCTCGATATTCCGCTTTTATATGAAAGCGGGCTTGAACATTTGACAGATAAAGTGATCGTCGTCTGGGTGCCGATGGAGCTTCAGCTTGAGCGGCTGATGAAAAGAAACCGGCTCACTGAAGACGAGGCGCTGAACAGAATTCACGCCCAGCATTCTCTTGACGAAAAAAAGAAAAAGGCAGACGCGGTGATCGATAACAGCGGCAGTCTGAAAGATACAGAAGCGCAGCTTCATCAGCTGCTTGATACATGGTCAAATACTGAAAAGTGAGCGCGAAATTGCGCTCACTTTTTTATTAGTCGTTTTTAAACTGGCTGTAATTCGCATAATACAGCGCGGTGCGTTGTGCGCCTGCATATCGTTCGGCAAAAGCTTTGGCATTGCCTGCTTTCATCGTCCGATAGCTGTAGTTGGATGAAGGTTTCCAGCTTGTTTCAGGTGATTTCTGTCCCTTTATCGCCGGATATGACCCGACATCTTTAAACGAGCCGTCTCCGTAATCATCAAGTATGCCTTTTTCGCTGCCCGTGCCGAAGTAATTGGCTTCAGAATAAATTTTGGCCAATGTCGTTATCGTGAAGCCAAGATGGTAATTGTTGATATAATTGTTTTTCACGTGAAAATGGCCGTAACGCATCAAGCCGGGCGCCCTGACATAGAGATTCTCAAAGCGGTTGTAGCTGATCGTCATCCGCGGATATCCATTATATATACTGTGGTATTGCTTGTCATCTTGAGGCCAGCCGAGAATCAAGCCGTACCTGTGGTCTGTGAATGTGCTGTGAGACAGTGTGACGTAATCGGCTTTAGCGCCGATGTATAAGAGCTTGTCGAGATCGTGACCGTTTGCTGAATAGCTGTGGCCCTGGAATGTGACATGGTCAATCCAGTAATTTTTCGAATCGGTAATGTAAACAGGGATGTCGTTGTTTTCATTTATGAATGCATCATGTGCAATGATCAGATTTTTGAAAATAACGTTGCCTGAGTCCGCTTTTGTTTTAAAGTAAATGTTGTTCAGCTTATGTTTTTCATACGAGCCGATGATTGTTTTATTGGCGCCCACCGTCAATACCGTTTTGGCTGAAGCGCCGATATTGCTGGAGACGACAATGGTGCGGGGCGTTGAACCTTCAATATTGGCTTTCAGTTCGCCCAGATTGTTGACATAGACGACTTTCCCAAGCAGGCCGCCGGTTGTGCCTGTTTTCTGCTTGCCATTCGGTTCCTTTGCATAGCCTGCGAAACCTTCGAGCCCGTCGCTAGGAAGCTTCCACTTTTGGACGGAGCTGCCTGTATATTTGGCAAGCTTCGCTCCGCTGCCGTCCAGTGTCAGTGCAAGGCTGTTGTTTTGTGCACTGACGATTTTATACGTGATAAAGTCTCCGTTTCCGTCTTTGTCAGCCCCGATAATATTCCACAACTCTTCTTTTCGTGAATTGTCATAGTAGACTACAGCGGGATTATTGTCTGAAAATGCGTAATGGGCAGGGATGATAATTTTTCCGTTATCCATATTTCTGATTTTGAACTGTTTGCCGTCAGACGTATCCAGCCTCCATCTTTCTGCTTTTTTCCCGCTCGTCTGTTTTGTTGTTAGCGGTGCATTATCTTGATTCCCCGCGGGCGTGATGTTTATGCCTGATAAGCTTTCCAGCCTGATCATCTGTTTCGGATAATCTTCGTTTGCCGCGGAAACGGCCGCTGTTCCTATAAAAAAATAAATGCCGGCCGCAGCCAAAAAAGAAATGATAAAATATACGTTTTTGGTCAGTTTCATGGTTGTCCTTCCTTGAAGACACTGCCTTCTGTCGTGTGAAAATTTAGCGCTGTTGGAAATTGTAGCACTAAAGATGTATTTGAAATATATGCTTTAATGCTGATTTTTTCTAGTTCTTTGTTCATTGTTTCACAAATAACGCGTAAATTTGCTGTAAAAGAAACAAATGGTATGGCTAATTAAAAATAATGTGTTATACTTATTTTGAATAAATCATGATGTGGAATGACATAAAATAAGGGGTGCATATTTGATGAAAGTGAAAGTTGCGATAAACGGATTCGGCCGGATCGGCAGAATGGTGTTTAGAAAAGCGATGCTTGATGAACAGATTGACATTGTGGTGATCAATGCGAGCTACCCTCCGGAAACGCTCGCTCATTTAATAAAGTATGACACAAATCACGGCCGATATGAGCTTGATGTAAACGCTGGAGACGATTGCCTGTTCGTTAACGGTAAAAAGGTCATGCTGACCAATCAGAGGGACCCTAAGCTTCTTCCGTGGGCGCAATACGGGATCGACATCGTCGTAGAAGCGACGGGAAAATTTAACGCGAAGGAAAAAGCGGAAGCTCATATTGAAGCCGGCGCGAAAAAAGTTATTTTGACAGCGCCGGGGAAAAATGAAGACATCACAATCGTGATGGGCGTCAACGAACGCGAATTTGATGCGGAGCGTCATACGATTATTTCAAACGCTTCCTGTACGACGAATTGTCTCGCTCCTGTCGCAAAAGTGCTTGATGATGCATTTGGCATTGAAAACGGCCTGGTGACAACCGTTCACGCATTTACAAATGATCAAAAAAATATTGATAATCCGCACAAAGACTTGAGAAGGGCGCGCGCCTGCGGGTCTTCGATCATTCCGACAACGACAGGCGCCGCGAAAGCGCTGTCACTTGTCATGCCCCATTTAAAAGGAAGAATGCACGGTCTGGCCCTGCGCGTTCCCGTCTCAAATGTGTCACTCGTTGACCTTGTGGCTGATTTAAAAAGCGATGCGACGGCAGAAGATATTAATGAAGCGTTCCGAATGGCGGCGGCAGGCTCCATGTCCGGGATCCTTGATGTATGCGATGAACCGCTTGTCTCATCCGATTTTAATACGAATCCATACTCGGCGGTGATCGACAGCCTTTCAACAATGGTGCTTGAGAACAGAAAGGTGAAAGTGCTTGCATGGTATGACAACGAATGGGGATATTCGTGCAGGGTTGTCGATTTAATCAGATACGTGGCTTCAAGAATGAAACACCCTTCGGCTGTATAAAATAAGAGCATGGACGGATAAAAAATCAATACCCCTTAACCATCAAATGATAAAACCGCCTTGCAAAAAATATTCAAACAAAGTATACTATTTTTCGTGAACTTCTAGTTCGTGAGCGCTTCGGCATTACTTAAAGGGTTAGGACCTCTCCGGACTAACTTTCCCCCGTGGTAATTGACCGGTTCAGTTGCTTGGAAATTCACTTTTTTAATTCTTGTTAAGGGGGGTCCATGCTATGGAAACAATGGGGCGTCACGTTATCTCCGAACTGTGGGGATGCGATTTTGATAAGCTGAATGACATGGATTTTATTGAAAAAACGTTTGTAAATGCGGCACTGAAGTCAGGTGCTGAGGTACGTGAGGTAGCCTTTCATAAGTTTGCACCTCAAGGTGTAAGCGGGGTCGTGATTATTTCAGAATCTCACTTGACCATTCACAGTTTTCCTGAACACGGATATGCCAGCATTGATGTTTATACTTGCGGAGATTTAGATCCGAACGTAGCTGCCGATTATATCGCAGAAGAATTAAGAGCGGAAACAAGAGAGAACATTGAAATACCGAGAGGCATGGGACCTGTTCAGGTGAAACAGGCCAAAGCCAAAGCACAGGCACTTTAATGCCGATAGAGGAGCTGGATGAAAAAGCGGACACCGCTTTTAAAATCCGCTCCTTTTTCTTTCCTCTCCCGAAAATCCCCAAAACATATTCCCCGGCATTCTCTTGCCCTAATTTGTTTTCCCTTGGAAATCAACCATTTTTTTAATAAAATATAGAGAAGAAAGACAAAGGGGACAGGGGATATGAGTCTTTTTCAAAACATTCACCGGTTTTTTTCTACACACGCCGAAACGTCTGACCGCCATCCTTCTGACGAGCTGAAGAGCCGCTATTATAAAGCGGCGTCAAAAGAAGCGCTCAATGCTGTAAAGGAAGTGCTGGAAGGGCTTGACGGCTGCAAGGTGACATCGGTGTCGGAAGAAAGAGGAGAAATCAGCGCCGAGGTGAAAAAAACGAGAAAAGCTTTTGTGGTGGCGACAGTCGTTTCGATTCGCCCTTTTGATACAGCGGTGGATTTTAATGTGTCAACGGAAACGTTTTTGCCGACCGATTTTGGCTACAGCCGCGGGCTTGTCTCGACGCTATACAGCGAACTGGACGGAAAGCTGCAGAAATCTGTACATTCAAACAATTGAATAGGGAGCTGAAAAAATGAAATGTCCAGCATGTCAGCATAACGGGACGAGGGTTTTGGACTCCCGTCCCGTTGACGAAGGCAGATCGATTCGCAGAAGACGCGAATGCGAATCATGCAACTATCGATTTACTACATTTGAAAAAGTGGAAGAAATTCCGCTCATCGTCGTAAAAAAAGAAGGAATCCGGGAAGAATTCAGCCGCGAGAAGATGCTCCGCGGTTTGATCAAAGCGTGCGAAAAACGCCCTGTCGCCTTAAAGCAGCTTGAGGATATTTGCTTTGAAATTGAAAAAGAGCTTAGAAATCAAGGCGTTGCTGAAGTGAAAAGCGACATGATCGGAGAAATGGTGATGGACCGGCTTGCGAAAATCGACGAAGTCGCATATGTCCGGTTTGCTTCAGTATACCGCCAATTTAAAGATATTAACGTATTTATCGACGAGCTGAAAGACTTAATAAAGAAAGAACGGTAAAGAGCTGTAAATTAATCCAGCTCTTTTCTCATGATAAAACCACGGTCGTGTGACATGAAGGCCTGAAAAAGGTGTAAAATGAGGACAAGAAACAAAGTGGAAGGTTGACAAAAGATATGAGTAATTATTGGAAAGATTTGCTTCCTGTCGATCCGTACGTTGTCAAAAGCTGCGGATTGCTGCAGGACTTGGACCGGCAAATTGTCACGCTATTGTATCAGCCTCTAATCGGCTCTTTTTCATTCAGCTTGTTTCTCACGCTGTGGGGAGAGCTGGAGCAAAACAGAGTCTGGGGGAAAAGCTCGACTCACAGACAGCTGATGGCGGCGATGCAGACCAACCTGAAGACGATTCACTCAGAGAAGGAAAAGCTTGAGGGAATCGGACTGTTGAAAACTTATATGAAAGAAACGGAAGACGAACGTTTGTTTATATATGAATTGATTCCGCCGCTCAGACCGGATGAGTTCTTTCAGGACGGCATGCTGAATGTCTTCTTGTACAACCGCGTCGGAAAAGCGAGGTTTCAACAGCTGAAAGAATACTTTTCCCACCCGTCTGTTCCCGAAGAAGCACGGGATATCACCCGTTCTTTCAACGAAGTTTTTGCATCTGTCCAGCCGAGCGAATGGAAGATGTCTGACGATATGATCGAAGCGATGGAGCTTCGCGAAGATCGTGAATGGATGAAAGAAGGGAATGGCAAACCGGCGGCGGTCACAGACGACGCCTTTGACTTTCAACTGTTTCTCGCCGGTTTATCCGACACGCTTATCCCGAGAAAAGCGCTGACAGACCAAGTGAAGGAAACGATTAAAAAGCTCGCCTTTCTCTACGGGATCGAACCGCTTCAGATGCAAAACGTCGTCATGTCAGCCGTTGACGAGCACGATACGATCACGACAGAAGCGCTCAGAAAAGCGGCGAGCGACTGGTATCAGATCGAGCGCAGCGGCCCGCTTCCGGAACTCGTCGACAAAGTGCAGCCGATGAATCTCCGCGAACAGCCGAATCAACAGTCGTCAACGAACGCCAAGGAAGACAATTTGATCGCTTTGCTTGAGCAGGTATCGCCAAAAAAGCTGCTGCAGGATATCGGCGGCGGAGCGGAACCATCCAAAGCCGATCTGAAAATTATAGAAGAAATTATGCTTGACCAAAAATTAGAGCCCGGCGTCATCAATGTTCTGATTTATTATGTCATGCTGAAAACCGATATGAAGCTTTCGAAAAATTACACCCAAAAAATCGCTTCTCACTGGGCCAGAAAAAACGTTCGCACGGTTAGAGAGGCCATGAAGCTTGCGAAAGAAGAAAACCGCCAATATCTTGAATGGGCGGAAGGGAAGAAAAACCCTTCTCGGAACAAGAAAGTCATCAGGGAAGAAAAGCTGCCTGACTGGCTTCGGGAAAGTGACGAAGCCGACAGCAAACCGCTGGAAACAGAGCCGGCCGGTTCTGTAACGAGAGAAGGCTTTGACCAGCAGAAACAGAAGCTGCTCGAAGAAATAAAAAAACTGAAAAACCATTCCGCTCTTTAATGTGAGGTGAAGATGATGGAGCCGATTAAACGCGCTTTGCAAGGCGTGACGACGAGACCCGATTTTCAAAAACGCCTTGAAGATATGAAAGAAAAAGTGCTCTCTGACAAGGATGTTCAGGAGTTTTTAAACAGCCGTCAGGCAGAAGTGGATCAAGGAATGATCGACAGGAGCCTAAACAAGCTTTATGAATTTACACAGCAAAGCAAAGCATGCCAAGACTGCCCGAGTCTGAAAGAATGCAAAAACCTGATTCAAGGTTATCATCCAAAGCTTGTGATGAACGGAAAAACGATCGATGTTCAATATGACAGGTGTCCGGAAAAAAAGGCAGCGGACGAGAGGGAAAGACAGCGGTCGCTGATTAAAAGCATCTATATTCAACAGGATCTCTTGAATGCTACGTTTGCCGATATTGACGGAGATGACCCGAGCAGATTAAAGGTCCTTCAACTTGTGACGGGCTTCTTGCATGACTATAGCGAAACGGGAAAGGGAAAAGGCATCTACGTCTACGGGAAGTTCGGGGTCGGAAAAACCTTTATGCTGGCCGCCATTGCCAACGAGCTTGCGGCAAAGGACCATCCATCCATTCTTGTCTATGTACCTGAATTTGTCAGGGAACTGAAAAATGCGATACACGATCAGTCGCTTGAGGAAAAGCTTGAGATGGTCAAGTCTACGCCGATTCTGATGCTCGATGATATCGGTGCGGAGTCCATGTCAAGCTGGGTGAGGGATGAGGTGCTCGGCGCCATCCTTCAGCACAGAATGTCTCATAAGCTGCCGACGTTTTTCTCTTCAAACTTTGACCCCGATGAACTGAAACACCATTTCACCTATTCGCAAAGGGGCGAAAAAGAAGAGGTGAAAGCGGCAAGGCTGATGGAGAGGGTGCTGTATTTAGCGACGCCTGTCCGGCTGGACGGGAAAAACCGGCGTCAGTAATCACATGATCCCGAGCTTCAATTACGGAGATGAAGAAGATGCAAAAAAGAACCTTGGCCAAATGGACGGTTATCGCCATAATCGGGGCGGCCGGACTATGGTTGAATGCGAAATACCTGAATCTGAGCCCTGCTCATATAAGAGAAGGCGTCTTATCCTTCGGGATTTTCGCCCCGCTCATCTATATCGGATTATTGATGATCCGGCCGTTTTTGCTGCTTCCTGCTTCCGTTTTCGCCATCAGCGGCGGCCTCGCATTCGGTCCGCTGTTTGGCTCTTTGTATTCTTTTATCGGTGCGGCGGGCGGTGCATTTTTGTCATTCGCTGTTGCATACAGGCTCGGCCGAAACCTTCAGCACATGCCGCTGAAGCTTGACAGCCTGCGGACGCTTTTGCGGAAAAACGGCTTTTTCTGCATTCTGCTCTTGAGGCTGGCGCCGATTCATTTTGACGCGGTCAGCTATGCGGCAGGCGTGTCCAAAGTGAAGCCCCTGTCGTTTGTCCTGGCGACGGCTGCGGGCATCATTCCGGGCACCGTTATTTTAAATGTGCTCGGGTCAAGCCTCTTGACCGGCGACATCATAGCGATTGCGGCTGCAGCGGCAATTTACTTGATATTCATTACCGTGCCTCTTTTGTTCAGAAAAAAAGTGCAGGCGCTCCTCGATTAAGGGCTCATCCTTTTTTTACGTCTATTTTATTTGTCACCCCCATATACATGTATCAGATGTTGTTAGGGGGGACAAACATGCTTGAAATTACATTTGAAGATGATTATGATACAGCCGCGTTTTTGCATCTCCTTCGCAATGCGGATGCGAACCGGCATATCAAGATTCACGAAGCGCCAGGGAAGATCGGAATTGAAAAGACCCATTCCTCTGTCAGTATTCAGGCCTATATTGAGCCGGTTCTGACGAGATTTTTTACAGAATGCAAAGAAGACGAATACATGCTTTCGGTTATTGAAGGCGATTATTACTTTTTGGACCGGGATGAACAGCAGCAGATTCTTCAACTGGCCCACAGCATTATGGAGGGCGAACTTGAAGGGCTTCCTCTCAACAAGGACGACACCCCTCGCGAACATTACATCATTCAGGAGCTCCAAACGATCTGTCTTGAAGAAAACGTCTTTTCTATTCGGTCCTTTATGACATTTCGCCTCGGGAAGTATTATGAACGCCTCAGGTCTTATGTGGAGGCGGCGATCGACGAGTATAAAATGGAGCAGGAATATCAGACATTCATTCAATCGCTGAGAGACTACGTCATGTCGAAGGAGCCGATGCTTGATCATGTCCACATTGTGCACGACGGTTATTTTGTATTGTGGGAATTAAAGTATATTTCTGAACGGGAACAAAAAAAATACATAGACAGGCGGTTCGTAAGAGAACACCCGATGTATATTGATTCCCATCTCCTGGCTCCGCTCGTATCGATTGCGCCGGAAAAAATAGACCTCTATACAGAAGACCGGGAACATGCCATGGTTCAGACCATACAAAATATTTTTCAGGAGCGCGTACGGATTCTTTCGCTTGACGCCTTTCATCCGCGGGAAAACATTTTGGAAGAGCATTCTTGATTTTGTGTGAAAAACGATTTATAATACGATGTAAACTTAAAGATATCATGTATCGATAAGGACATGAAAAGATGAACACCGGTTTGACAGAGAGGGAGACCACGGCTGAAAGTCTCTTAAGCCAAGGAGCATTTTTTTACCGCCTTTGAACATCAGTTGTGAACGGCAATGTGTCTAGTAATGACTGACGGGACTTCCCGTTACAGAACCGAAAGCCGAGAGCGCGACGGGTTTTTTGCGTTTTCGGGAAAAAGGGTGGAACCACGAATTCCGTTTATTAATCCTCGTCCCTTTCATAGGGGGACGGGGATTTTTTATTTTGTAAAAAAAAGGAGTGACTAGGATGTCAGATATGGTAAAAATCAAATTTCCTGACGGAGCGGTTAAGGAGTTTGCAAAAACGACGACAACAGAAGATATCGCGGCATCAATCAGTCCCGGCTTAAAGAAAAAATCAATAGCGGGGAAATTAAACGGCAAAGAAATCGATCTGCGCGCACCGATCCTTGAGGACGGCGCCATCGAAATCATTACAGAAGGCAGCGAAGAAGCGCTTGAAATCATGCGCCACAGTACTGCACACTTAATGGCCCAGGCGATCAAGCGCCTGTATAAAAACGTGAAGCTCGGCGTGGGTCCGGTCATTGAAAACGGCTTCTACTATGATGTGGATATGGAAGAAGCGCTGACTCCGGAAGACCTTCCGAAGATTGAGAAGGAAATGAAAAAAATCGTCGGCGAAAATCTGCCGATCGTAAGAAAAGAAGTCAGCCGTGAGGAAGCCAGAGCCCGGTTTGCCGAAATCGGCGATGATCTGAAATTGGAACTGCTTGATGCGATTCCGGAAGGCGAAACGGTATCGATCTATGAGCAGGGCGAATTCTTCGATCTGTGCCGCGGTGTTCACGTTCCTTCGACAGGAAAAATCAAGGAGTTCAAACTGCTGAGCCTTGCGGGGGCATACTGGCGCGGAGACAGCAACAACAAGATGCTCCAGCGAATTTACGGTACGGCTTTCTTCAAAAAAGCGGAGCTTGATGAGCATCTTCGCCTCCTTGAGGAAGCAAAAGAACGCGACCACAGAAAGCTCGGAAAAGAACTGAAGCTGTTTGCGATTTCGCAAAAGGTAGGGCAAGGGCTGCCGCTTTGGCTGCCAAAGGGTGCAACCATCAGACGCGTCATCGAGCGCTATATCGTTGACAAAGAGCTTGCACTCGGCTATGAACACGTGTATACACCTGTCCTCGGCAGCAAAGAACTTTACGAAACGTCAGGGCATTGGGATCATTATCAAGACACAATGTTCCCTCCGATTGAAATGGACAATGAAACATTGACGCTTCGTCCGATGAACTGTCCGCACCATATGATGATTTATAAAAACGACATTCACAGCTACCGTGAACTGCCGATCCGGATCGCGGAGCTCGGAACGATGCACCGCTACGAAATGTCAGGCGCTCTCTCAGGTCTGCAGCGCGTTCGCGGGATGACTTTGAATGACGCACACATTTTCGTCCGTCCGGATCAAATTAAAGAAGAATTTATCCGCACTGTCCGCCTGATTCAGGAAGTGTATGAAGACTTTGGCCTTGAACAGTACTCATTCCGCTTGTCTTACCGCGACCCTGAAGATACAGAGAAATATTACGATGACGATGAAATGTGGAACAGAGCGCAATCGATGCTGAAGGAAGCGATGGACGAGATCGGACACGATTATTACGAAGCCGAAGGGGAAGCGGCGTTCTACGGACCGAAGCTTGACGTTCAGGTCAAAACAGCAATCGGCAAAGAGGAAACACTGTCAACTGTACAGCTGGACTTCCTTCTTCCTGAAAAATTTGATCTGACATATGTCGGAGAAGACGGAAAACCTCATCGTCCGGTCGTCATTCACAGAGGTGTCGTTTCCACAATGGAACGTTTTGTCGCTTTCTTAATTGAGGAGCATAAAGGCGCATTGCCGACATGGCTTGCCCCTGTTCAGTTCCAGGTCATCCCTGTATCGCCGTCCGTGCATCTTGACTACGCCAAAAAAGTTCAGGAGCGCCTGCAGCGTGAAGGGCTTCGCGTTGAAGTCGATATCCGTGACGAGAAAATCGGCTATAAAATCCGTGAAGCGCAGATGCAAAAAATCCCGTACATGCTTGTCGTCGGCGACCAGGAAGTTGAAAACGAAGCCGTCAACGTCCGCAAATACGGAGAGCAAAAATCAGAAACGGTTGCGTTTGCAGACTTCATTAAAAAAGCCGTTGCAGAAGCAAAGAAATAAACGAGAAAAAAGCATGATTCCCGCTCGGGAGTCATGCTTTTTTGCTTAGCTTGTCCGCTGTTTTTCCGCGGAGGATATCGAACAGTTCGCTCAAATGGCTGATTTCGTGATCAGGTGTAAGGTCAGTTTCATTCTTTTTGCCTTTGCGGTTGACCCAGACGGTTTGAATGCCTGCTCTGGAAGCCCCGAGAATGTCGGTGTTCAAGTTGTCTCCGACCATCACGGCATCATCCTTTGTTATGCCGAGGAGACTGAGGCAGTGTTCAAATATGCTTGGATCAGGCTTTCCTTTTCCGAATTCACCGGAAATGACGATTTCATTAAAATAAGGAGCAAGTTCAGGTACGCCTGCCAACTTCTCTTTCTGCAGGCTCGGATCGCCGTTTGTCAGCAAGAGAAGCTCTGCTTTTCCTTTCAGTTCATCTAAAACGGCAAATGTTTCTTCATACACGAAAGGGTTCTTTCGGCGCACTGCGGCGAAATATTCGCCGAGTTCTTCCCCGAAGGCGGGATCGTCGATATCAAACGCCTTCAATCCGTTTGTCCATGCGTTTTTTCTGTATTCAGGAACAATTTTGTTCAGTTTTTGAAAGCCTTCGCTGATCGGCTCGCTGAAGTTTGACCACAGGCCTTCAAATGGGTTGATGCCGATCATGACGGTGTATGGATATGTTTCATAAGACGTGTAAAGCTTTCGCGCTGCTTCGCGGACGGCTGCTTCAAATTCTTCCGCATGGAGTCCGTATTTTTCTTCAGCTTTAAGACACGTTTTGGAAAATGCTGTGCTGACGCTTTTTTCATCCCAGAGCAATGTATCGTCTAAATCAAAAAATACGGCTTTCATGATCTTCTCCTCTGCCATTAATTTATAGAATTCTCTTATTTATTTTACAATAGATCAAAGGGATGTGAAAGAAATGAATTTAAGAATGTGATGTAATGCAGTGTCAAAGTGTGAAAGCTTCTCGAATATGATAGAATGAAACGGGTTTCTATTGTTTGGAAATGCAGGGGATTTTTAAGATGCATCTTATGGTCATGATAACGGGCTCATATGCGGACGGAAGAAGCGGATACAGTGTAGAAATGGAAGGAATGGTTTTGTGAAAAAACGATGGATATTTTGGTGGATTTGCAACATATTTTGGATGGCCGTTTTTGTAATGGGGACGGCTCTCGTGTGGCTGAGAGATGTTGATGGCGCCGGTGTTACTCAAACGCCTGAGCTTAAATTAATAGCTTTTATCGTTTTATTGATTGCATTTATATTTCCATTCATTATTCAAGTTGTGTGGCTGATTGTTAATTTGAAAACGGGTAGCAGCAAATAAGGAAATGGCGGCAAACAATTGCTGCCTTTTTTATTTTGTAAAGCATGCCGCGTCAAAGTGTGAATAAAGAGAGGTATGATAGAATAAGAGCAGATTCCGATTCAGAAAGAAAGCAAGGGGAAGTACATGATTCAACTCATGATCATGATGCTGGAGAGAGTGGGGATCATCGTCATCCTGGGCTTTATGTTGGCCCATATGAAGGTGTTCCGTCAGTACCTTCAGCATCCGGAAGGGTATAAGGGAAAAGGGGTTCTCATCTTCATTTTTTCCCTGTTCAGCATCATCAGCAACTATACGGGCATTGAAATCCGGGAACATAAGATTTTGAACAATGATTGGATTTTTGCGATCGATCCGTCAAGCTCGATTGCCAATACGAGAATTCTCGGTGTCGAAATCGGCGGCCTGATCGGAGGGCCGTTTGTCGGAGCGGGTGTCGGGCTATTGTCAGGCATTCACCGTTTTTCACTGGGAGGGACGACGGCTTTGAGCTGTGCGGTTTCTTCACTGCTGGCTGGCGTCATTGCGGGTTATATCGGCAGCTTTTTCAGGAAACGGCATCAGATGGTGACACCAAGGGTAGCCGCTCTGGCGGGTATTTGTATGGAGGGTCTGCAGATGCTGATGATTCTCGTGCTTGCAAAACCGCAGGCTGAGGCTTTGGCGCTCGTCCAGATGATTGGCATTCCGATGATGATTGTCAACGGGACGGGCAGCTTTATTTTTCTATCGATCATTCAGTCTATTATCCGCAAAGAGGAACAGGCGCGGGCCGTTCAGACCCATAAGGTGTTTTCGATAGCGGATCAGACGCTTCCTTTTTTCCGCCGGGGACTGAATGAGGATTCCTGCAAAAGCGCCGCTCTCATTATTCACCGGATGACAGGGACCGATGCCGTATCGATTACGGACAGAGAGAACATTCTCGCTCATGTCGGAGATGGAGCAGATCATCATATTCCTTCAAAAAATCTGATCACCGGTTTATCGAAAAAAGTCATTCAAACCGGAAAGGTCATGAAAGTGAAGTCGCGCGATGAAATCGAGTGTGCGCACCGTTCCTGTCCGCTGCAGGCGGCGATCGTACTGCCGCTCTTCTCCAACCGCGAAACGATTGGCACGCTGAAGCTGTACTTTAAGCATCCGTCCGGTCTTAACCGCGTGACGGAAGAGCTCGCCGAAGGGCTTGCCATGCTTTTTTCCACTCAGCTAGAACTCGGTGAGGCTGAGCTGCAAAGCAAGCTTTTGAAAGATGCCGAAATCAAGGCACTTCAAGCGCAGGTCAATCCGCACTTTTTATT
The DNA here is from genome assembly GCF_038593085.1 of Bacillus sp. FSL L8-0528. Classification (NCBI taxonomy): domain Bacteria; kingdom Bacillati; phylum Bacillota; class Bacilli; order Caryophanales; family Bacillaceae; genus Bacillus; species Bacillus sp. FSL L8-0528. Next base: position 3,033,514 of record NZ_CP151961.1, on the reverse strand, counting down.
TAATGCCATCCATACGATTTCTGCTCTGTGCAGAACAGATCCGGAAAAAACGCGGAAACTCCTTCTGCAGCTGAGCGTTTATTTTCGTTCCAATCTGCAGGGAGCCAGGCAGCTGATGATTCCGCTCTCAAAAGAGCTGAATCACCTGGAAGCCTATTTATCATTGGAGCAGGCCCGGTTCCCTGGCAAGTATCATATTGATTTTCATATCGAGGACGGCCTTGAAAGCATGGAAATTCCTCCATTTATATTGCAGCTGCTCGTTGAAAACGCACTTCGCCATGCATTCCCGAGAAAACAAAAGGTATGCACGGTAAAAGTATGCGCTGTGAGAGTGCAGGACGGCGTTTTGATGAAGGTGTCAGACAACGGCAGGGGAATTGATCCAGAGCTGCTTGGACAGCTGGGACAGGCGCCCGCACCTTCAAAAGAAGGGAACGGGACGGCGCTTTACAATGTGAATCAGCGGCTTACCGGTTTGTTCGGGCACCAGGCTGCCCTCAAGCTTGCCAGCGAACCTTATAGAGGAACAGAGATATCCTTTAAGATTCCTTTTCAAACCGAAAGAGAGGGGAACAGAGATGCTCAAAGTATTAATCGTTGATGATGAAATGTTTGCGCGAGACGAGCTGAGATATTTATTAGAGCAGACCGAAGAAGTGGATACGGTCGATGAGGCTGAACATATCGAAGAAGCGTTTGACAAAATGGCGGATCACAAACCCGATATTCTTTTCTTGGACATCGATTTGTCTGGGGAGAACGGTTTTGACATTGCAAAGCGGCTGAAAAAAATGTCGGCGCCTCCGGCTGTCGTTTTTGCGACCGCTTATGATGAATATGCGCTGAAAGCATTTGAAGTGGATGCGGTCGATTATTTGACAAAGCCGTTTGATGAGGAGCGAATCAGACAGACGATCCAAAAATATAAAAGGATGCGCCCCGGCCATCAGGAGGGGCAGCGGCTTGCGAGCCGCCACAGGCTGGCTCTCAGCATTGACGAAGCGATCGTCATTCTCGATCCGGACGAAATCGTATACGCCGGGTTAGAAGACGGACACGTCACAGTGAAAACCTTTGATCAGGCATACACGGTTCACGATACATTAGTCGTTCTCGAACAAAAGCTTTCACAGACGGCGTTGATCAGGGTGCATAGAAGCTTTCTCGCAAATATGGATCATATTAAAGAAGTCAAACCCTGGTTCAATTCGACATACAACCTCCTGATGAAAGACGGCTCCACGATTCCTGTTAGCCGTACATACGCGAAAGAGTTGAAAAAACGGCTGCATATGGTGTGAAAAATGATCAGCGGCGGTGAAAGACTGAATTCGTCATTCACCGCCGTTTTTTAGCGCTGGAGCCCGGGCCGTCCCGCTTCAACGGCGAACGTGGCATAAGTTGAGACTGGGGCGCCGGGCCGTGTGATATAAGGAAGAACCTGAAAGTCGGCTTCGAGCTGCCGGGGCGTCAAGCGGCAGCGAACATAGCCGCGCTGCGCATTGTACAGTTTGACATGCGGGTTTCCGAGCCAGATTGGCGCCAATGAATCGGTCTCGCTGCCGTCAGCGTCTGAAGATATCGAAGTTGTGATCAGCTCGGTTCCGATTGTCGCTGAACCCGCATCGTCGAAGTTTTCCTTTAAGTCGGCGGCGGCATGTCTGTGAATATCTCCTGTCAGCACAACGGGGTTTTGGATGCCGTATGCCTTGTATGCGGAAATAAGCCTATCGCGGCAAGCGGGAAAACCGTCCCACTGGTCTGTGCTGTACTCAACTCCAGGGCCTGTATCGCGGTCGATTTGAGCCAGCACGACTTGCTGGACTAAAAAGTTCCACACCGTGTCAGACCGGCTCAAGCAGTTAAAAAGCCAGCGCTCCTGGTCAAATCCAAGTATGGAGCGTGACGGCTCAAGCCGTTCGGCCTCATTTGCCGGAAAATTATTGCGGTACTGCCGGGTGTCCAGAACATTGAATTCAGCCAGGTTTCCATAGCGAAACCGCCTGTACATCAGCATGTCATGCCCATTTGGAATCGATGTGCTGCGGATCGGGATATTTTCGTAGAAAGCTTGGTACGCCGCTGCGCGCTGCCGGAGAAAATCGTCCGGAGACGTGTTGTATTGCGAATGGATGCCGGCATAATTGTTTTCGACCTCATGGTCATCCATCGTCACAACCCAGGGAGCCAGCGCATGAATGGCCTGGAGGTCCGGATCTGTCTTAAAAAGAGAATATCTGAGTCTGTATTGGCTGAGTGTGACGGTTTTTGCGTTATGGGCAGCGGATAAAGTCACATCGCGGAAAAGATTTTTAGCATTAATGGCATATTCGTAAATATAGTCTCCGAGGAAAAAAACAACGTCCGGATGGTCTTCGGCCATATGCCGGTAAGCTGTAAAATATCCGTGGTACCAAGCTTGGCACGAGGCGAGAGCGAACGACATTCCCTTGATGTCGGCGTCCGGGGAAGGCGCTGTTTTTGTACGGCCTGTCCGGCTGATTTCCCGTCCCGCTTTAAACCGGTACCAATAATAGCTTCCCGGCTTTAAGCCGTGCACTTCCACATGAACGGAGTGGGCGAGCTCAGCGAGCGCAGAGGCCGTTCCGCGCTTCACCACTTTGCGAAAATGTTCATCTTCAGCTACTTCCCACTGAACAGGGACGGCTCTGCCGGGCATTCCCCCTAAACCGTCTTCGGCAAGCGGATCGGGGGCAAGCCTCGTCCAAATGACAACCCCGTCGGGATGCGGGTCACCCGAAGCCACCCCAAGCTTGAATGGATAATCTGCAAATCGGGGCGCGCCGGCGGCGATCGAAGCGTCTTCAGGCATCAGGCCGCGTCTTGCCAAAGACGCGAATTCGCCAGCCGGAACAAAGCGCCCTCCTCTTGAATGGTTCATGAGTCAGAGCCTCCTCATCAATCGTTTTCTCATTAACCACTATACGATCTGTTTTGCTCCATTAGCACATTCTGGAATTTAAATAATTGTGAAGAATGTGCAAAGCCTGAAGAATGATTTGCATTTCGGCGTCCCGTTTCTGCAATTGAAGGGCCGTATCCGGCAAGTTATTTTGAAAACGCTTTTTTGGCCGGGGCCTTTTTATATAATGAACCCAACACAGCCAAAGAGGTGAACGAAATGAAGGGTAAAAAAGAATATGGCTTTTTAACTCAGGCATTTATTTTTGCTGTTATTATGTTTGTTTCAAACGGAATCGCCGCGGTTCTGCCCATCCCGATTCCTCCGTCTGTCATCGGCTTGGTGATGTTGTTTGCATTGCTGTGTGCGAACGTGCTGAAGCTGGAACAAGTCGAATCGCTCGGCACGGCGCTCACTTCGCTGATCGGTTTTTTATTCGTTCCGTCGGGAATATCAGTGATGAACTCGCTCGGTGTCATGGAGAAATACGGATTGCCGATCGTCCTTGTGATATTCCTGGCTACCGTCATTCTGCTCGCAGCGACAGGCTTGTTTTCACAGTTCATTCTGTCTGCCGGCAAAAAGGACCGTCGGGACACCCGGGTTGAACCAGCCAAAAAAACAGCTTCTTGACTCAATAGGAGGTTATTAACGCTATGACACCTTATTTCGGTATCGTCGTTTCACTGGCCGCATTTGGCATCGGCACTTTTTTATTTAAAAAATCAAATGGTTTTTTCTTGTTCACGCCTTTGTTTGTCGCGATGATTCTTGGGATCGCGTTTTTAAAAATCGGCGGTTTTTCATATGAGGACTACAAGAGCGGCGGAGACATCATTAAGTTCTTTTTGGAGCCCGCCACGATTGCGTTCGCCATTCCTTTATACAAACAGGCGGAAAGCTTGAAAAAATATTGGCTGCAAATCCTTGGCGCCATTATTGCGGGCTCTGTCTGCTCGGTTGCTGTCGTCTATCTGATCGCAAACGCGCTCCACCTTGACGGAGCCGTCATGAAAAGCATGCTGCCCCAGGCCGCCACGACGGCGATTGCGCTGCCTTTATCAAAAGGGATCGGCGGCATTCAAGATATCACGGCCTTCGCCGTCATCTTTAACGCAGTGATCGTCTATGCGCTCGGCGCGCTTTTTTTGAAAATCTTCAAAGTGCAGCATCCGATCGCCAAAGGGTTGGCGCTCGGAACATCGGGACATGCCCTCGGCGTCGCCGTTGGAATTGAAATGGGGGAAGTCGAAGCGGCAATGGCGAGTATTGCAGTTGTCGTCGTCGGCGTCGTGACCGTGTTTGTCGTTCCGTTATGTGTCCAAATGATCGGCGGATAGAACCGGTGAAAGAAAAATAAAAAAATAGCATTGCTATTTCAAATGTGTCCTGATATAATAGCAAATGTTGTGATAAATTTTATATCTTGACTTGCAGGATTTGTTTATGTAAGATGGATAATGAATTGAATATATATCAACAAGCAGAAGCACCCGCTTCTCACCTGATTGACACATTCTTGTAGTTGGCAGGTTAAACGTACATTTCTTATTTTTCTATGCAATGTTCGCAGTGTGGGTGTTTCGATGCCCGCACTTTTTGTTTGCCTGTGGAATGCAAAGAAACGGTCAAAATGAGTTGTGAAATCAATTCAAAGATTCTATGGAGGTGGCTCATTATTAGCAAAGATCAATTGGTTAATGAGGGTATCCGTGCGCGTGAAGTTCGTTTGATCGGACAAAATGGCGATCAGCTTGGGATCAAATCCCGCCAGGAAGCACTGGAAATTGCGGGTCGCGCAAATCTTGACCTTGTGTTGGTTGCAGCGAATGCAAAACCGCCTGTATGCCGGATCATGGACTACGGAAAGTACAGATTCGAGCAGCAGAAGAAGGAAAAGGAAGCACGCAAAAATCAAAAAATCATTAACTTAAAAGAAGTTCGGCTGAGCCCTGGTATTGAAGAACACGATTTCAATACAAAGCTTCGCAACGCCATCAAGTTCCTTGAAAAAGGGGACAAAGTGAAAGCGTCCATCCGCTTTAAAGGCCGTGCGATCACGCATAAAGAAATCGGACAGCGCGTGCTGGACCGTTTCTCAGAAGCCTGCGCGGAAGTGGCGACTGTTGAAACGAAGCCGAAAATGGACGGCCGCAGCATGTTCTTGGTGCTCGCGCCTAAAACTGAAAAGTAATTAAGGAGGAAACATCCATGCCAAAAATGAAAACTCACCGCGGATCTGCGAAACGTTTTAAAAAGACAGGTTCCGGGAAACTGAAACGTTCTCATGCATATACAAGTCACTTGTTCGCAAATAAATCTCAAAAACAAAAGCGCAAACTTCGCAAAAGCGCAGTCGTAAGCGCCGGCGATTTCAAACGCATCAAGCAGCAGCTTGCCAACATTAAGTAATTCGGAAAAGGTATAATTAGGAGGGAAATCTAATGCCAAGAGTAAAAGGCGGAACTGTTACACGCAAACGTCGTAAAAAGGTTCTCAAATTAGCAAAAGGTTATTTTGGTTCAAAACATACATTATATAAAGTAGCTAACCAGCAGGTTATGAAATCAGGAAACTACGCTTTCCGCGACCGTCGTCAGAAAAAGCGCGATTTCCGCAAACTGTGGATCACTCGTATCAATGCTGCAGCACGCATGAACGGTCTTTCTTACAGCCGTTTGATGCACGGTCTTAAGCTTTCCGGTATCGAAGTAAACCGTAAAATGCTTGCTGACCTTGCTGTAAACGATTTGAACGCATTCAATCAGCTTGCAGACGCTGCTAAAGCGCAATTGAATAAATAATTGAAAAAAGGCCGGAACCCGGCCTTTTTCTTTTGTTGTTAGAAGCTTCTCGCGCGGGATGTGAAACGGTTCGGGAGGCCGGCCGCGAGCAGCCCAAACCGCGAAACAAGGAGAAATGAACAATATGACTCTCATATGGATTTACGCGATCCTCATAAACGGATACGGCTTTTTCTTAATGAAAGCAGACAAGCAAAAAGCGGTCACTGGGAAATGGAGGGTATCTGAGCGCCGCATCTGGCTCGTTGCGGCCGCTTTCGGATCCGCAGGCGTCTGGTTCGGGATGATGCGGTTCAGACATAAGACAAAACACCTTTCCTTCAGGCTTGGCATTCCTTTTTTGCTGGTCGTCCAAGCCGTTTTGACCTATTGTTATATGATGAATTAAAAAAGCAGACGAGGCTTATTGCTCTTCTGCTTTTTTGTTTCTCCACTTTTGAATGTTCGAATCCCAGTCGATTTTGCAATCGGGATAGTGCGCTTTAATGTTTTCTTCCAATTCCGCGAAGTCTTCTTCCGTGAAAGAGCCGAGTTTTTCTTCAGGTGCTTCCGTCCATACAAAAATCGTATGGATGAACAGCGGATGGTCTTTTGAAGGAATGTGTTTTTCTCCTTCGAAAAGCACGCCTTTAAATGTCAGCTTGAGATTTTTGCGTGCATTTTTCTGTTCGTCCAAAAAATAAAAGTGTTCTTTGGCCTGTGCTGATTTCAGCCTTCTGTCCGGGCTCCCCAAAAATTGAACGGCCCTGTACACGACGTAAACCAATAGCGCCAGCAAAGCCAGTCTCAATATGATGACAATCATGTTAAAACAGAACCTCCCTTGAACATAATTTTGAGTATATCCCAATATATACGAACCAGTTCCCGCAAGGTTTCATTTTTTAACCAAAAAAGCTGTACAGAATATTGGTCGTATTGAAAAGGGATGTTTCTGTATAATAGTAAATGAGGGTTAATTAAGGAGGCTGTATAGAGATGGCAAAGCTTGATGAAACATTGACGATGCTAAAGGAATTAACAGATGCAAAAGGAATTCCGGCAAATGAAAAAGAGCCCAGACAAGTCATGAAATCGTACATAGAACCGTTTGCCGACGAGGTTACGACAGACAGACTGGGAAGCTTAATCGCTAAAAAGACCGGACAGGCTGACGGACCGAAGATTATGATTGCCGGCCATCTTGATGAGGTCGGTTTTATGGTTACACGGATCGATGACCGGGGCTATCTCCGCTTTCAGACGGTTGGAGGCTGGTGGAGCCAGGTCATGCTGGCGCAGCGTGTGACGGTCGTGACGAAGAAAGGCGACATCACCGGTATCATCGGTTCAAAACCTCCTCATGTCCTGTCTCAGGAGGCAAGAAAAAAATCGGTCGATATTAAAGATATGTTTATCGATATCGGAGCGTCGAACAGAGAGGAAGCGATGGAGTGGGGCGTTCTTCCGGGAGACCAGGTCGTTCCTTACTTTGAGTTTACGGTGATGAATAATGAAAAAATGCTGCTTGCCAAAGCATGGGACAACCGTATCGGCTGCGCGATCGCGATCGATGTGCTGAAAAACCTGAAAGGAGCGGATCATCCGAATGTCGTCTACGGTGTCGGAACCGTACAGGAAGAGGTCGGACTGAGAGGCGCGAAAACCGCCGCGCATACGATCAAGCCTGATATCGCTTTCGGTGTTGACGTGGGAATCGCGGGTGATACGCCGGGTATTACCGAAAAAGAGTCGACAAGCAAAATGGGAAAAGGCCCGCAGATCATCCTTTATGATGCATCAATGGTGTCCCATAAAGGGCTTCGCGACTTTGTCACAAATGTTGCAGATGAAGCCGGCATTCCGTATCAATTTGACGCCCTCTCAGGCGGAGGAACAGATTCGGGATCGATCCACCTTACCGCGAACGGAGTGCCTGCCCTGTCGATCACGATCGCGACGAGGTATATCCATACGCACGCGGCCATGCTTCACCGGGATGACTATGAACATGCGGTAAAATTAATTACCGAGGTGATTAAGCGATTGGATAAAGAGACGGTTCAAAATATTACGTTTGACTGATGAAAGATGTGGCTGACAGCTTATTTTACAAGCTGTCAGCTTTTTTTTGTAATGCCAAAGACAGCGCTTACATATATAAACATTGTTCGGAAAATTGACAAAGAAAGGGAGGCATTGTTTTTTCATTTACAAGAACAGGAGTGTGATCTGAATGAAAAATGTGTTGCGGAGAATGTCTTTGACAGGATTGATGTTCGGACTGCTGCTGGCCTTTTTGATGCCTGAATCAGGCAAGGCTGCGTTTTGGGACACAAAGGGAGACAATTTCATCCATGATCCTTCCATTATTAAAGAGGGAAATACGTGGTATACATTTGGAACCGGGCTCGGTACAGGGCTGCGTGTCATTAAGTCAACAGACGGCAGAAACTGGAGTGCTGCCCCGAGTATTTTTCCAGCTCCATTGTCCTGGTGGAAGATGTACGTACCAAATCATGAACCGCATCAGTGGGCGCCGGATATCAGCTACTATAACGGCCGGTATTGGCTGTATTACTCGGTATCGTCTTTCGGTTCAAACACATCAGCGATAGGACTCGCATCGACAGACCGGATTTCATCCGGCCAATGGCGGGATGACGGGCTGGTCATCAGATCGACATCCGGTGATCAGTTTAATGCCATTGACCCTGATCTGGTCATTGACAAAGACGGAAATCCATGGCTCTCATTCGGTTCCTTTTGGACCGGCATCAAGCTGACAAGGCTTGATAAAAACACGATGAAGCCGACGGGAAGCCTGTATTCGATCGCCTCAAGGCCGAATAACGGCGGAGCGGTTGAAGCGCCGAACATTACCTACAAAGACGGCTACTATTACTTATTTGTCTCGTTTGACAGCTGCTGTAAAGGGGTGAACAGCACATATAAAATAGCGTATGGCCGTTCAACGAGCATTACGGGACCCTATTATGATAAAAGCGGCAAAAATATGATGAACGGCGGAGGGACGATCCTCGATTCCGGCAATGACCGCTGGAAAGGGCCGGGACATCAGGATGTTCTGAACAACTCGATCCTTGTCAGACACGCTTATGACGCACTGGACAATGGCGTATCAAAGCTGCTCATCAACGACTTGTACTGGGATTCCCAAGGGTGGCCGACTTATTAACAGATGACGGGCGATTTTTCCGCCCGGTTTTTTTGTTCTGAAATCTGTCAAAAAAAATAAAAAACATACTGGAAATTAAATTGACAGTTTTTTTCAAAATGATATAATGAAGTTGTTCGTACAAATATGTTTTTGAGTTTAGTTGTACGTACATATAGTCGCGATAAGTTTGAGAATAAGGTATATCCATGTTTTTTTGTAAGCGTTTTAATAGTTTGCTAATCTTTACACAGACACCATAAAGAAGAGGAGGAAGCTATTTGATTCAGACAAAGACGCATGTATTTTGGTTTGTGACAGGGAGCCAGCATTTATATGGAGAAGAGGCCGTACAAGAGGTGGAAGAGCATTCCAAAATGATCTGCAACGGATTAAATGACGGGCATTTAAGGTTTCAAGTCAAGTACAAAGCGGTGGCCACTTCGCTGGACGGCGTCAGAAAACTGTTTGAAGAGGCGAACCGGGACGAGGAGTGCGCGGGCATCATCACCTGGATGCATACGTTTTCACCGGCGAAAATGTGGATTCCGGGCCTGTCAGAGCTGAATAAGCCGCTGCTCCATTTTCATACCCAGTTTAACCGGGACATTCCGTGGGATAGAATCGACATGGATTTCATGAATATTAATCAGTCTGCACACGGCGACCGCGAATACGGCTTTATCGGAGCGAGATTGGGCATTCCGCGAAAAGTCATCGCCGGGTATTGGGAAGACAGAGACGTCAAACACTCGATCGACAAATGGATGAGCGCAGCGGTCGCATATATTGAAAGCCGTCATATCAAAGTCGCCCGATTTGGGGACAACATGCGCAATGTGGCGGTAACAGAAGGAGATAAGATTGAAGCGCAGATTCAGCTTGGCTGGTCTGTCGACGGATATGGAATCGGCGACCTCGTCACAGAGATCAATGCAGTATCAGAACAGAGTCTGAACGAGCTCGTCTCCGAATATGAGGAGCTTTATGAGTGGCCGGAAGGCGAAGAGGCAAGGGAATCCGTCAAAGAGCAGGCACGGATCGAGCTTGGATTAAAGCGCTTTCTTTCGAACGGGGGCTATACGGCCTTTACGACAACCTTTGAAGACCTCCACGGTATGAAGCAGCTTCCAGGTTTGGCCGTTCAGCGGCTGATGGCCGAAGGCTACGGTTTCGGAGGAGAAGGAGGATTGGAAAACGGCTGCGCTCGTCAGGATGATGAAAGTGATGGCCGGCGGAAAAGAAACGTCATTTATGGAGGATTACACGTACCATTTTGAACCGGGCAATGAAATGATTCTCGGCTCCCACATGCTTGAAGTGTGCCCGTCGATTGCCGAACACAAACCGAGAATTGAAATCCATCCGCTGTCAATGGGTGCAAAGGATGATCCGGCGCGGCTCGTGTTCGACGGAATTGCAGGCCCTGCGGTCAATGTCTCCCTCATCGATTTGGGCGGACGTTTCAGGCTTGTCATCAATGAAGTGGAAGCTGAGAAGGTTCCGCATGATATGCCGAATCTTCCGGTGGCGCGCGTACTTTGGAAGCCGCAGCCGTCTCTGAGAACATCGGCTGAAGCATGGATTTTGGCTGGCGGTGCGCACCATACATGCCTTTCGTATCAGCTTACAGCCGAGCAGATGCTCGATTGGGCCGAAATGTCGGGCATTGAAGCGGTGTTGATCAATCGCGATACGACGATTTTAAATCTTCGCAATGAACTCAAATGGAGTGAAGCTGCATATCGGCTTCGCAAGTTTTAAGGGGGTGAAGGCTTATCCCTTACACAATCGGAGTTGACTTTGGAACATTGTCAGGACGCGCTGTTCTCGTCGATGTCCGGACAGGTGAGGAAATCGCGACAGCTGTCAAAGAGTACACACACGGGGTGATAGACCGGGAGCTTCCCGTCTCAAAGCGAAAGCTTCCGAGGGACTGGGCGCTTCAGCATCCGGCTGATTACATTGAAGTGCTGGAGGAAACGATTCCGAGCCTTTTAAAGCAGTCGAAAGCGGATCCGAAAGAAATCATCGGCATCGGAATCGATTTCACGGCTTGCACGATTTTGCCCGTTGACGAGAACGGCACTCCTCTTTGCATGAGGGAAGAGTATGCGTCAGAACCGCACAGCTATGTGAAGCTTTGGAAGCACCATGCTGCCCAGGAGCAGGCGAATCGCTTGAATCAAATCGCGGAAGAAAGAAATGAACCTTTTCTTCAAACATACGGCGGGAAAATTTCTTCCGAGTGGCTCGTTCCAAAAGTGATGCAAATCGCGGAAGAAGCGCCTGATATTTATGATGCCGCAGCCGATATTATGGAAGCGGCCGACTGGATCGTCTATATGCTGTGCGGAACAAGAAAGCGCAACAATTGCACAGCGGGGTATAAAGCGATTTGGAACAATAAGAGCGGCTATCCTTCCGACGATTTCTTCGCAAGCCTGCATCCGAAGCTGAAAAATATCGTTCGCGAAAAATTAACGGAGGATATTTATTCTGTAGGCGAAAAAGCGGGCGGACTGACTGAAGAAATGGCCGGGAAAACAGGGCTTCTGGCAGGTACGGCGGTCGCTGTCGCAAATGTTGATGCGCATGTGTCAGTTCCTGCGGTCGGCATCACCGAGCCGGGCAAGATGCTGATGATCATGGGAACGTCTACCTGCCATATGCTGCTCGGTGAAGATGTCAGAATGGTGCCGGGAATGTGCGGCGTTGTTGAAAACGGGATTCTCCCGGGCTATGTCGGCTATGAAGCAGGCCAATCGTGCGTCGGCGACCATTTTCATTGGCTGATTCAACACTTTGTTCCAGAAGCGTATATGAAAGAAGCTGAAGCCGAAGGGATTTCCATTTTCGAACTGCTGTCTCAAAAGGCTGACCGTCTCCAAATCGGTGAAAGCGGTTTGCTTGCATTGGATTGGTGGAACGGAAACCGTTCAACACTCGTTGATGCCGATCTGACGGGCATGCTGCTCGGTATGACGCTTGCCACTAAACCTGAAGAGATATACCGTGCATTGGTTGAAGCGACTGCCTACGGGACGAGGATCATTATTGAAACGTTCAGACAAAGCGGCGTGCCGATCGAGGAGCTGTATGCCGCAGGAGGAATCGCTGAAAAAAATCCGTTTATCATGCAGATTTACGCGGATGTCACCAACATGGAAATCAAAATTTCCGGATCTCCGCAGGCGCCGGCTTTAGGTTCCGCGATATTCGGAGCGCTCGCGGCCGGAAGCATGAACGGCGGTTACGACCATATCGAAGAAGCAGTCGCACATATGGGCAAGATCAAGGATAAAACGTACAAACCAATTCCTGAAAACGTTTCCTTATACGATCGGCTTTATGCGGAATACAAGGAGCTTTACACGTACTTCGGAAAGCAAAACAATGTGATGAAACGCCTTAAAAAATTGAAAAACATCCAGTCCCTTAGTTCCGACACCGGTAAAGCGATGGCTTAGAGGGAGGAGAAAACTGTGCTGGAATCTTTGAAGGAACAAGTATTAAAAGCGAATTTGCAGCTTGAAGAATACCGGCTTGTCACCTTTACATGGGGAAATGTCAGCGGTATTGACCGGGAGAATGAGCTGGTCGTCATCAAACCGAGCGGTGTCAAATACAGCGATTTGAAAGTCGAAGATTTAGTGGTCCTGAATATGGACGGCGAGATTGTAGATGGGGATCTGAAGCCGTCTTCCGATACGCCGACACACCTCTATCTTTACCGGCAGTTTCAATCGATCGGCGGGATCGTCCATACGCATTCTCCGTGGGCGACAAGCTGGGCGCAGTCAGGGAAGGATATTCCGTCACTCGGAACGACTCATGCTGACTACTACCACGGTGACATTCCGTGTACAAGAGAAATGGATCCCGAGGAGATCAGAAGTCAATACGAGTTGAATACAGGAAAAGTGATTGCAGAGACGTTCCGGCATCTTGACCCCCTGGCGATGCCCGGCGTTCTCGTGAACAATCACGGGCCTTTTTGCTGGGGGAAAGACGCCTTGAATGCCGTACACAATGCTGTCGTCTTGGAAGAAGTCGCGAAGATGGCGTACCGCTCCCTGATGCTGAATCCGTCTCTTGAGCCGATTAAGAGCGCTTTGCAGGATAAGCATTATTTTCGCAAGCACGGGGCAGACGCGTATTACGGCCAATAGAGGAGGAAAGCTGTCAATGAAAGACTTGATCTCTTATGTGAAAGACACTATGGGAGCATGCGAATGCGGAGCCGTTCATCATCCGCTTACAGTCGAAAAAATCGCGATCGGCGGCAATGCCGTTGAGCAAGAATTGCCCGCTTTCGTGAAATCGGCTTCCTATAAAAAAGCCGCTGTCATTTATGATGAAACGACCGGACGAATAGCCGGCAAGCGGATTGCGGCTCTTCTTGAAGAAACGGCTGAAACGGTTCAGGTTTTGCTGGAAGCTAATGAAGCGGGCGATGTGACGGCGGATGAGCAAACATTGGTGAGTGCATTGATCGGTGTACCGATTGATGCGGATGTACTAATTGCGGCCGGAGCGGGCACGATTCACGACATCGTCAGGTTTTGCGCCTATCAGCGCGGCATCCCGTTTATTTCAGTTCCTACGGCTCCGTCGGTTGACGGTTTTACTTCAGCCGGCGCACCGCTGATTTTAAAAGGAAAGAAACAGACGGTTCAAACGACAGCGCCGATCGCGCTTTTTGCCGATTTGGAGCTCTTGTGTCAAGCGCCGCAGAACATGGTAGCCGCAGGTTTTGGCGATATGCTCGGCAAGGAGACGTCGCTTGCGGATTGGGAAATTTCCCGCTTGCTTGCCGGCGAGCCGTATTGTCCGGCCGCCAGCCGGCTCACGAGGGAAGCGCTTGATCAATGTCTTGACCGAAAAGATGACATCGCCGCCAAGACGCGCGATGGGATTAAGAAATTGATGGAATCGCTGATCCTTTCTGGTCTTGTCATGCTGGTTCTCGATCATTCAAGGCCGGCTTCCGGCGGTGAACACCATCTTTCCCATTACCTTGAAATGAAAGCGTTGGAGAATAATAAGCGGCAAGTGCTCCACGGTGCTAAAGTCGGCTGCAGCGCCATCATGCTGACTGACATTTACCGATCTCTTATCGGTGCAAGCCTGGGTGATCAACACGCTGAACACGCGATTCGCTCCGTTTATGAAAAGCTCCCTGACGGTAAGAAAATGGCAGAGTGGATGAGGCGTATCGGCGGGCCTGTATCATTCAAAGAACTCGATGTTGAAGAAGAGCTGGTGAGAGATGCGCTCGCATACGCCCATCAGCTCAGAGACCGGTATACAGGACTGAAAATCATCAATCAATACGGCCTTTTGCCGGGGCTATTAGGCAAAGGACCAGGCATGAAAGGGGTTAAAATGTGAAAAGGTTCCTTTCATCTATCTTTATGGTCACAGTCGCTGCATGTCTGCTTTTATCGGGGTGCAAGGCGAGTCCTGCCTCCGATCAAACGGACAGCACCGAACTGACATTTTGGACATTCAACGGCCTTCATGAACAGTTTTACGCTGAGATGGTGAAAGAATGGAACAAAAAGTATCCCGAGCGAAAAATCAAATTAAATACAGTGGTGTATCCGTATGGACAGATGCATGACAATTTATCAATCTCGCTTTTAGCCGGGAAAGGGGTTCCAGATATTGCTGATGTTGAGCTGGGGCGCTATTCGAACTTTTTGAAGGGCTCTGACATTCCTCTTACAGATTTAACGCCGCTTGTGGAGGATGAACGCGACAAGTTTGTTGAAGCGAGGCTGACGCTCTACAGCAAGAACGGCAAGCTTTACGGACTTGACACACATGTCGGAACAACCGTGATGTATTACAACATGGAAATGATGAATAAAGCAGGCGTTGATCCGGACGACATTAAAACATGGGAAGATTACAGGGAAGCGGGCAAAAAGGTTGTCAAAGCTCTCGGAAAGCCGATGACAACGATTGAAACGACCGACCCGAATTCATTTCTGCCGCTGGTTTCCCAGCAGGGATCCGGTTACTTTGATGAACAGGGGCGCTTGACATTAAACAATGAGACAAACGTGAAAACGCTCGAATTTTTAAAGACTTTAATTGAGAAAGACAAAATTGCCGTCACAACGCCCGGAGGCAATCATCACAGTGAAGAATACTACGGATTTATGAACCAAGGCGGCGCGGCGTCTGTCTTAATGCCGATCTGGTATATGGGCCGTTTTTTGGATTATATGCCTGACTTGAAAGGGAAAATCGCGATCAGACCGCTGCCGGCATGGGAAGAAGGGGGAGACCGCTCAGCGGGAATGGGCGGAACGGCCACCGTGATTCCAAAACAGGCGAAAGAGGTCGATCTGGCCAAGGATTTCTTGAAATTTGCCAAAGCGTCAAAAGAAGGCAACATCAAGCTGTGGACCGTGCTCGGGTTCGATCCGCTCAGATGGGACGTGTGGGACTCAGACGAATTGAAAAAACCAAATCAATATACAGAATACTTTCAAAACGGACAACACATCTTTTCCGTGCTTCTTGACATAAAGGATGAGATCAATCCGCTATACCTTACTGAGGATTATGCGAAGACTTCCGATCTCGTCAACAGAAACGTACTGTACGAAGCGCTCAAAACGAAGAGCAAAACACCGAAAGAAGCATTGGACAAAGCAGCAGCTGAAGTGAAAGGGCAATAGTCTTTCATTACTGTAAAGCGAGGCGATAACTTGAAGACTGTTAAAACAGATACAGTGCATTCGTTTCCGCCGGTGAGCAGAAAAAGAAAGATCAGACGTTTATTATATTCAGCAAAAGCCGCACCCTACATTTTTACAGCACCTTTTGTACTCTCCTTTTGCATATTTTTTCTTTATCCGCTTATCAGCGTCGTCATCATGAGCTTTCAAAGCATTCTCCCCGGGGAAGTCCGCTTCATCGGGACGGAGAACTATAAAGCATTAAACAATCCTACATTTTATACCGCACTATTCAACACCGTAAAATACACCTTTTGGACATTGCTGATTTTAATACCTGTTCCTCTTATTCTGGCAGTCTTTTTAGATTCTAAACTCGTAAAGTTTAAAAACGTGTTCAAATCGGCTTTATTCATCCCGGCTCTGACGTCAACCATTGTGGCGGGGATTATTTTCAGACTGATTTTTGGAGAAATGGATACATCGCTGGCGAATTCGATATTGGCTAAGCTCGGCGGTTCGCCGTACAACTGGCTGAACAACGAACATACCGGCATGTTTTTAATGGTGATGCTCGCATCCTGGAGATGGATGGGGATCAATGTCCTGTACTTTTTGGCGGGCTTGCAGAACGTTCCGAAAGAATTGTACGAAGCTGCCGAAATCGACGGGGCAGGCACGTTCAAAAAGTTTTACCATATTACGCTTCCGTTTTTAAAGCCCGTCAGCGTCTACGTGCTGACAATCAGCATCATCGGCGGCTTCCGAATGTTTGAAGAAAGCTATGTGCTGTGGCAGAACAACTCTCCGGGCAACATCGGCCTGACGATGGTCGGATACATTTATCAGCAGGGGCTTGCCTACAACAACATGGGCTACGGATCTGCGCTCGGTATCGTGCTCTTGATCATCATTTTCATTTGCAGCCTCATTTCATTAAAGCTGTCTGGATCATTTAAAAAGGAGGGCTATTAATGCGTCCTGCCGGAGGCCTCAACATTGCGAAAGTGGCTCTGTTTCTGCTGTTTGCGATATTAAGCTTTTTGTTTGTGTTTCCGCTCTTCTGCCTTGTGCTCGGCTCGCTCAAACCATCTTCGGAATTGCTGCGCTTCGGCCTGAATTTAAAGCTGAGCCCTGAAATCCTGAGCCTTGACAATTACACATACTTGTTTAACGGAGGAAGCATTTATTTTCAATGGTTTTCGAACAGCTTGATTCTCGTGGTGATATCCACCGTGCTGACGCTCTTGTTTTCTTCAATGGTCGGATACGGGCTTGCGGTCTACGACTTTAAAGGAAAAAATCTCTTGTTTGTAGCCGTGCTCCTGATCATGATGGTGCCGATCGAAATTCTCATGCTGCCTTTATTTAAAATGACGGTTTCTCTTCATATTGTCGACACATACGCCGGTGTGATCCTGCCGTTTATCGTCTCGCCTGTCGCCGTGTTTTTCTTCAGACAGTATGCGCTCGGCCTGCCGAGAGATTTGCTTGATTCCGCGAGAATGGACGGCTGCACAGAGTTCGGCATTTACTTCAGGATCATGGCGCCCTTGATGAAGCCGGCATTTGGAGCGATGATCATTCTTCAATCCTTAAACAGCTGGAACAACTTCTTATGGCCGCTGATCGTTTTGCGATCGAAAGAAATGTTTACGCTCCCAATCGGACTGTCCGCTTTGCTCAGTCCGTACGGGAACAATTATGACATGTTGATTTCGGGTTCTGTGCTGGCGATTCTGCCGGTGATTCTCATCTTCCTGTTCTTCCAGAAGTACTTTATATCAGGTTTGACGGCGGGCGGAATCAAAGGCTGATCCACTATATATCATCTTGAAAGGAATGGTTTAACATGACTGCACACAAAGCGAAGATGACGATTGACAAGGAATATAAGGTGGCAGAGGTTGATAAGCGAATTTACGGCTCCTTTATCGAACATCTCGGCAGAGCCGTTTACGAAGGCATTTATGAGCCTGATCATCCTGAAGCTGACGAATCGGGCTTTCGGAAAGACGTCATTAAATTGGTCAGTGAACTGAAGGTTCCGTTTATCAGGTATCCCGGCGGAAATTTTGTCTCGGGTTATAACTGGGAGGACGGGGTCGGTCCTGTCGAACAGCGGCCGACAAGACTTGATTTGGCGTGGGCGACAACCGAGCCGAACTTAATCGGTACGAACGAATTTATGGATTGGGCAAAGCTTGTCGGGGCTGAGGTGAATATGGCCGTCAACCTCGGAACGAGAGGAATTGATGCCGCACGCAACCTAGTAGAATATTGCAACCATCCGTCAGGATCGTACTACAGCGACTTGAGAAAATCCCACGGATATAAGGAGCCGCATAAAATTAAAACTTGGTGCCTCGGCAATGAAATGGACGGTCCATGGCAAATCGGCCATAAAACTGCAGCCGAATATGGAAGACTTGCTGCTGAAGCCGCGAAGGTGATGAAATGGACGGACCCGTCGATTGAGCTCGTCGCCTGCGGAAGTTCTGGAAGCGGAATGCCGACATTCATCGACTGGGAAACGACCGTGCTTGACCATACGTACGAACACGTCGAGTACATCTCGCTTCACTCGTATTACGGCAACCGTGACAATGATCTTCCAAACTATTTGGCGAGATCGCTGGACATGGATCACTTTATCAAAACGGTCGTCTCAGTCTGCGACTATATGAAAGCGAAAAAGAAAAGCAAGAAAACGATTCACCTTTCATATGATGAGTGGAATGTCTGGTATCACTCAAATGAAAAAGACAAAGAAGCTGAACGCTGGGCGAAAGCGCCGCACCTTCTTGAAGACATCTACAACTTTGAGGATGCGCTTCTCGTCGGCTGTATGCTGATTACGATGCTCAAACATGCCGACCGCGTGAAAATCGCCTGTCTGGCTCAGCTAGTCAATGTCATCGCGCCGATTATGACAGACAAAGGGGGAGAAGCGTGGCGTCAGACCATTTTCTATCCGTTTATGCACGCTTCCGTCTACGGCAGAGGAACGGTTTTGCAGACGGCGGTATCGTCTCCGAAGTATGATGCGAAAGACTTTACCGATGTGCCGTACTTGGAGTCCGTGTCTGTTTTCAATGAAGAAGCCGAGGAATTAACCGTTTTTGCCGTCAACCGCGCAACAGACGCCGGCCTTGAAATGGAAGCCGATATGAGAAGCTTTGAAGGGTACAGCGTCTCTGAGCACATCGTTCTGGAACACGAGGATCATAAAGCGACGAATGAAAAAGACCGCAACAATGTCGTCCCGCACAGCGGCGGAGACGCCAAAGTATGTGACGGCAGGCTGACGGCTCATCTTCCGAAGCTTTCCTGGAATGTGATCAGACTGAAAAAACGATAAATTGAAAAACCGGCCCGGCGAGGCCGGTTTTTTTCAGTTAAAAAAGGCTTCAGCAAATATGCCGAAGAATAAGATAAAACGGGAGGAGGATTTATGAAGTCGTTTTTTTCGGCTGCATACTGTATTTTGATGTACGCATTTTTAGCATACCTTTGGCTTCCGTTTATCACGGCCGTCTTTGATCAGACCCGGTTTCTCAATCACTCATTTTTAAAGGCGGGCGTCATCTTGATCGGCACCATTTTGTTTTTTTCACTGTCTCACCATTTCTCAGCTTCGCTTGTCAAAACAAATGTCAATCGAATCGCGGGGATCGCCGCTTTTTGTCTAGTCATGGCCGTTCATTTTTTTATCGTTCCGTTATGCTGACAGAAAAAAGGCGGATATCCGATGATACCCGCCAATTATGCCTTAAAAAGGCAGCAGATGAAGCTTGTGTCTATTTTATTCTTATTATTCCTATTAGTCGACTAGGTTTTGGGAATTATTCCTTTGTTTTAAGGACATGTTGATAAAGATCTGCTGCACTCTCTATTGGAATGTGGCTGATCGAAAACTTCATATTTTCTTTTCCTGAGGCAACGGCCAGCTTAATTGACGCTAAGTTTTTTCTCTCTTGCATAAATGTTTGGCTCAATGATGCCCATTGAATGCGCCCGCGTTTCATAATTGCCGTTTTCCGGGATAAAATGCCGTATTGCACAGTTAAAAACCGGCTGCTTTGATTCCAGCCAATCATCCGATACCCCATCCATCCCAGGCTGAATAATCCGAGCGGCAGAACTGCAGCCAGATTGTGATAGTCGGAAGGTACAAACAGCCATATCGGTATGGCAAAAAGACAGCCGGCTATAAATGGCATAACCATATAGTGAATTTTCGCTTCCTTTGTGAGCATGTGCAGATGGCCTCCTTTACGGTAACCGGTAAACGGTTCAAGCATGGATTGGGCCTTTTCTTTTTTAACAAAAGGAAGCAGGGTGACGTTTTTGCTGCTTTGCTCATTTGAACGACTGCGAATCACAACAGCTTTGATTGCTGCATACCCCAAGAAGCGGTGAATCGGACGCTCGATGATGAGAATGGCCTGTATCCGGTCTTGTCCGATCGTTCGTTTTTTCTTTTCAAACAGGCCTTGCTCAATCTCAATTTCTCCTTTGCTATTTTTCTTTAATGTGAATTGAAAATCACTTGCAAATGTGAGTAATAGCGAAAGCGCGAATGATAGAATAGCCATCAAGATCACCGTGATCATGATCCAGTTGGGGCCGAACCAGCCGGATAAGGAGGTGAACAAAGTGTCCCTGTCTCCTTCTTTCGATATATCCATATATTTTAGCAATCCCAGTAATAACAGCGTAAACACAATCCCGAATTTAGGCGATAGCAGGCTGTGTAAAATGAGATCATTTTTAGATAATTGAAACATTGAGTCTTCAGCATGTTCGCTCGGCCTGTCTTTTGCTTCTGCTTTTAAAGCCGTCCGAATGCGCTGTTCTTCTTCTTTTGAAATGCAGCTGAGCGTGATGCTGGATTCTTCTCCTCCGGCAAGTTCAATTGTCAAAGTCCGGGTGGAAAATAAATGATCATATACACGAATCGCAGAATCAATTGATTGTATACGATCCGGCTGCACCCACCTTTTCTTGACGACAAGCAAACCGGATTCAACATATATCGCTTTCTCATGTATTTGGTAGGTAAATGACCGCCATTTTAATACACCAGCCACGAAAAACAACATGATAAGGCATGAGCCTAAAGTGATATTGATGATAAAAGCGGGAATGTCGCCGCCCAGTTTATGAATACATAATACGAGCAGCGGAAACAACCAAATAAAGGACAAGGATTCCTTGATCGCTGTAGCGATAAAATAAAGGATGGAAACAGGATGGAGATGATGTTTGATTAATGTGTCAGACTTGTTCATCGCTTAACCTCGCATAGGCTTCAATATCTTTGCGGATCGAGTCGGCTGTTCCTTCGGCCAATCCCAGAATGTCGTGGCTGCCGGCTGCCGTTGATAAAGTCACTGTATATAAATTGTACTTTTTTAAAATAGGGCCTTGTTTTGCTTCGACATGCTGGACTTTCCCCATAGGAATTAATACTTTTCGTCTGAAAATGATCCCTTTATGAATTTGAATGCTTACTTCACTTAGGCGGTATCGCCATAAGTGATATTTCCACTTCGGCAAAAGATAAAGTTCAAACGGTACCGAGGCGACAGCTAAACATAATGTGACAGCCAATATCCATTTTGGCCAGCCGAATGTGATAGTAAAGTATAGCAATGCCAGAATCATGGATGTATACACACATAAAGTGATCACACCTTCAAGCTTCCGTACGGCAACAATTTTTCCGTCCAATTTCTTAAATTCACCAGTGCTCACGATAGCCCCCCTATTTAGTTATTTTTCTTGTTGCATAATCGAACGTATCGACAATTTCTGATATCATGTTTTCCTTGTCTGATATATCTTGATTTGCGATTTTGGTCCCAAGAGAATCGATGACGCTTCGGACGGTTCTGGCCATAATGTGCGGGGAAAACTTCCTGAAACTCCCTTCCATTTCCTGTCCCCACTTAAAAATTTCAATTAACGGCTCATATATTGATTCATCTTCATTCTGGTAAAACAGCTCGCCGGTTTCTGTTCGTAGGTTGGATACCACCTCAATGATTGCGGTCACGTAAGTTCGGTGTTCATACATGAATCTGAGATTTGATTCAATGTATGCGCGCAGTGTCGCCGGCGCACTGTCTGAACCATCCATGAATTTTTCCATATAAGGTGCGGCAAGTCCGTAGCAATACTCAACAACAGCCTTCATAAGCTGCATTTTATTTGGAAAATGATACGTAACGACTCCTTTGCTGATTTCCCCCTTTTTTGCGATATTGCCGATTGAGGCATTTGCATAGCCTTCTTCCACAAGCACTTGAATAGCGTCTTCAATAATTTGCAGCCGTCTTTTTTGTGATTTCGTATTCATGACTCAATTTTAGTACGATCGTGCTAAAGTGTCAATTAGAATATAAAATCAAACTGAGAGATCCGGGTGCTCGTCTATAACAAAAGGAAGCTGTCATAAAAAGCGAAGATAGGGGCCGGGCTTTTTTCGAAAAAAGATGATTGCGCTTACAAAAAATATGAGATATGTTAAAAAAGAAACAAAGGGGGGGAGGAATTGGATGAATGCAATAACAATTGTGATCGCTTCCATCTGTATTTTGGCGATCGCCTATCGTTTGTACGGAACATTTATGATGGTGAAAGTGTTGAAGGTTGATGATGACAAGCCGACTCCTGCCCATCTCCAGAAAGACGGCAAAGATTATGTGCCGACGAACAAATGGGTGTCGTTCGGCCACCACTTTGCCGCCATAGCAGCCGCTGGGCCGCTTGTCGGGCCGATCTTGGCGGCGCAGTTCGGCTACTTGCCGGGGCTGTTGTGGCTTTTGATCGGAGCGGTGATCGGGGGAGCCGTGCATGATATTGTCGTTTTATTTGCGTCCATGCGGAGGAAGGGAAAGTCGCTTTCAGAAGTGGCGAAAGAAGAGCTCGGTCCTGTTGCGGGATTTTGCACGGGGCTTGCGATGCTGTTTATTATTACGATCACGATGGCGGGGCTGTCGATGGTTGTGCTTCATGCGCTTGAACGCAATCCGTGGGGGACGTTCGCCGTTGCGATTACAATTCCGATCGCGATGGGGGTCGGTTTATTTTATAAAAAGACAGGCAATTTAAAATTAGCATCAACCGGCGGATTTATTTTGTTGATGGCGGGTGTCTTCATCGGACCGTCCATCGCGGAGACGCCGCTTGGAGACGCCTTGACGCTCGATACGAAAACGCTTGCTGTCGCACTTCCTGTCTATGCATTTTTTGCTGCGGCGCTCCCTGTATGGCTGCTGCTTGCGCCGCGCGATTATTTGAGCAGCTTTATGAAAATCGGGGTGTTTATCGCTTTGATTGCCGGGGTGTTTGTCGTCAATCCGGCGATTCCGTTTCCGGCGTTTACCGAGTTCACGGGCGGAGGGGGACCTGTATCGCCTGGTCCGGTCTGGCCGTTTATTTCAATTACGATCGCCTGCGGTGCGATTTCCGGCTTCCATGCGTTTGTCGGTTCAGGCACGACGCCGAAGATGCTTGATAAGTGGAGCGACATGAAATTCGTCGGCTTCGGGGCGATGCTCGTTGAGTGTCTTGTCGGCATCATGGCGCTGATCGCGGCAACGGCCTTGCAGCCGGGCGATTATTTTGCCATCAACAGTTCGCCTGAAGTGTTTCGGACGCTTGGCATGAATGTCGTCCACCTGCCTGAACTCAGCCGCGAAATCGGTCTCGATCTTGAAGGAAGAACAGGCGGAGCTGTTACCCTTGCCGTCGGCATGGCTTATATTTTTACGGATATTCCGTTTTTCAGCCATTTGGCCTCTTACTTTTTCCAATTTGTCATCATGTTTGAAGCTGTCTTTATTTTAACGGCGATCGATGCCGGTACAAGGGTGGCGCGTTATTTGATTCAAGACTTTTTCGGGGAAGTGTACAAACCGCTGAAAAAAACGGACTGGCTTCCGGGTTCGGTCGCAGCGAGCGCCCTTGCCTGTTTCATGTGGGGATATTTGCTGTACTCAGGCGATATCAGCTCGATTTGGGCGCTGTTTGGCGTATCCAACCAGCTGATGGCGTCCGTCGGTTTAATCATCGGAGCGACGGTCGTTTTAAAAATTGCGGACAAACGGCGTTATATGCTGACATGTCTCATCCCGCTCGCTTATTTGTATGTGACGGTCAACTATGCGGGATACTGGATGATCAAAAACGTTTATTTTAATGCGGAAGCTGCCGGTTTCAGCGTTTTAAACGGCATTTTATCGATTATTATGCTGCTGCTCGGGCTGGTGATCATGGCGGCTGCCATTAAAAAATGGACGGAGATTTGGCGCGATCCGGCATTGCGGATGGAGCCCTCTATTCCAGGATGAAAATAAACCGGGGCCGTTTGGCCGCCGGTTTATTTTGTTTTTAATCCTTGTTCCAATGTCTCGAGCATTTCGGTTTTGTCCGATTCAGTTGCGTGCTGCCAGATGACCTCGAACAACACACCTAATCCCGGAAGCATTTTTTCTTCACCGCTTTGGATCGCATCGACGATCGTGTGCTCAAGCTCTTCTTGCGAGTTTCCTGATACATTGGCAATAACGGCATGGCGCAAATTCAAATCCATCTTTTTTCACTCCATTTCATCATCTGATTTTCTATATTCTGCCTCGCTTTCGGGTTTATTATGTATCATTGATGAGATATAATGTGACTATTGCGAGACAAAGGAGTCAAAACGATTTGAAACGAATTGAATCAGCCAAAAATCAAAAAGTGAAGGATTGGAAAAAACTTCATGCGAAAAAAGAGCGGACAAAAACCAATACTTTCTTAATAGAAGGCGAGCATCTCGTTGAGGAAGCGCTGAAGACACCGGGTGTTGTGAAAGAAATCATGGTCGCAGACGAAGCGGATTTCCCGGCCGCGCTTGATGAGTCTGTTGCCCGCTATATTTTGAGCGCCGATGCTTTCTCTGCGATTGCCGAAACAGAGACACCCCAGGCTGTCGCCGCTGTATGCCGAATGCCTGAAAGCGGACCTTTTCAATACGAAAAGCTGCTGCTTGCGGATGCTGTGCAAGATCCGGGCAATTTAGGGACGATCATCCGGACGGCAGACGCGGCGGGGATTGATGCCGTTGTTATCGGACAAGGCACTGTCGACCCTTACAATGCCAAAACGCTCAGATCGGCTCAAGGCTCGCATTTTCACATTCCGATTTTAAAACGCGAGCTTTCAGAGCTGATTGAAGAGC
Source organism: Bacillus sp. FSL L8-0528 (assembly GCF_038593085.1). Lineage (NCBI taxonomy): Bacteria > Bacillati > Bacillota > Bacilli > Caryophanales > Bacillaceae > Bacillus > Bacillus sp. FSL L8-0528. The sequence continues at coordinate 3,008,700 of NZ_CP151961.1, read as the reverse complement.
TGAAGGGAAAAAGCGTCCCGGTTTACGGCACAGCGCTGCAAGATGCCGTGCCATTTAGGGAAGCGGAGCCGTCGCATTCATTTGCGCTTTTGATCGGAAACGAAGGATCTGGGGTCGATCCGGATCTCCTCGCACAGACTGACCAAAATCTGTACGTTCCGATCTACGGAAAAGCGGAGTCGCTGAATGTGGCGGCCGCAGCCGCGGTCCTTCTTTATCATCTCCGCGGATAACCGGTTGCACAGGACCATGTAATTCACTATAATGAATGTAATATGTTTAAAAACAGTGATAGAGGCTCCGTTTTTTCACATGCCGCCATTTAGGGAGAAAATGCCTTAGACTGCAAGCATTTTTATGGCAGGCCGGAAAAACGCTTCACCTCTTGAGTTGTCACCGGGACCGCGTCTCTCGAGGGATGTGTAAAGGTGAACCGGATTCATTCCGTTATGCCAATGAAGTAAGCAGCAAAGCTTTTTTTGCTTTGTTTTAAAAAAAGGGTGGTACCACGGCCACGATTCGTCCCTTTCATTATGAAAGGGGCTTTTTTTATTGCCTAAAATAACAGGTTGCTACATAAAAGGAGGAGTTTTTAAGATGCAGGAAGAGCTGAAACGGCTTGAGAAAGAAGCGGTTGAAAAAGTGGAAGCCGCTGGTTCATTAAAAGAAGTCAACGATGTCCGCGTTGCGTACCTGGGAAAAAAGGGACCGATCACGGAAGTGCTTCGGGGAATGGGAAAGCTGTCCGCTGAAGAAAGGCCGAAAATGGGCGCCTTGGCAAACGAAGTAAGAGAAAAAATTGCCGCGACGATTGCCGAAAAAAATGCCCGCCTTGAGGAAGAAGAGGTGAAAAGGAAGCTGAAAGAACAGACGATTGACGTGACGCTTCCGGGAAGCCCTGTAAAAACAGGAGCGCGGCATCCGCTGACGATCGTTATTGAAGAAATCGAAGACTTATTTATCAGCATGGGATATTCGGTGGAAGAGGGGCCTGAAGTGGAAACCGACTATTATAACTTCGAAGCGCTCAACCTTCCGAAAGAGCATCCGGCCCGCGATATGCAAGACAGCTTTTATATTACGGAAGATACGCTGATGAGAACGCAGACGTCTCCCGTTCAGACGCGCACGATGGAAAAGCATAAAGGCAAAGGCCCTGTCAAAATCATCTGCCCCGGCAAAGTATACCGCCGCGACAACGATGATGCGACACACTCCCATCAGTTTATGCAGATTGAAGGGCTTTGCGTAGACCGCGATATCAGCATGAGCGACTTAAAAGGAACGCTTGAAACAGTCGCGAAAAAGATGTTCGGCGAAGAGCGCGAAATCAGACTGCGTCCAAGCTTCTTCCCGTTTACAGAGCCGTCTGTCGAAGTCGATGTTTCCTGCTTTAAATGCGGAGGCAAAGGCTGCTCCGTTTGTAAACAAACGGGCTGGATCGAAATTCTCGGCGCCGGAATGGTGCACCCGAACGTGCTCGAAATGGCCGGATTCGATTCCAAACAATATCAGGGATTTGCATTTGGAATGGGTGTTGAACGGATCGCGATGCTGAAATACGGCATTGACGACATTCGTCATTTCTATACGAACGATGTCAGATTTTTATCTCAATTTAAACAGGCTTAAAGAGGAGGACGCGTGATGTTTGTTTCATATAAATGGCTGCAGGAATACGTGGATTTAGACGGGATGACTCCCGAGATACTCGCTGAAAAGATTACGAGAAGCGGAATTGAAGTGGAAGGCATCGAATATAAGGGAGAAGGAATGAAAGGCGTTGTCATCGGACATGTGCTGGAGCGCGAACAGCATCCGAACGCCGACAAGTTGAATAAATGCCTCGTTGATATCGGCGAAGAAGAGCCTGTCCAGATCATCTGCGGGGCTCCGAACGTGGACAGAGGGCAAAAAGTAGCCGTCGCCACGGTTGGTGCAGTACTGCCCGGCAATTTTAAAATCAAAAAAGCGAAGCTTCGCGGGGAAGTGTCTAACGGCATGATCTGCTCTTTGCAGGAGCTTGGCATTCAAGGCAAGCTTGTGCCGAAAGAATATGCGGAAGGCATCTTCGTCTTCCCGAATGATGCTGAAACCGGTGCGGACGCACTTCAAAGCTTGGCGCTCGACGATGCGGTTCTCGAACTGGGATTGACGCCAAACCGCGCCGACGCCATGAACATGCTCGGCGTTGCCTATGAAGTGGCTGCGATTCTCGGCCGCGAAGTCAAGCTTCCTGAGACGGCTTATCAGACAGGCGCCGAAAAAGCGGCGGACTATATTTCCGTCAAAATTGAAGATCCAGAAGCCAATCCTTTGTACGCGGCGAAAATCATTAAAGACGTCAAAATCGGCCCGTCGCCGCTTTGGATGCAGACGAAGCTGATCAATGCCGGCATCAGACCGCACAACAATGTTGTCGATATTACGAACTTTGTTCTGCTTGAATACGGTCAGCCCCTGCACGCGTTTGACTATGACCGCTTCGGCTCAAAAGAGGTCGTCATCCGCAAAGCGTACGAAAATGAAACGATAACGACGCTTGACGAACAAGAAAGAACATTGGCGCTTGAGCATCTTGTCATCACAAACGGTTCTCTTCCGCAGGCAGTCGCAGGCGTAATGGGCGGAGCGGACTCCGAAGTCCGCGAAGATACGGCGACAGTGCTGCTTGAGGCCGCGTATTTTAACGGCCAAACCGTTCGCAAAGCATCAAAGGACCTCGGTCTTCGCAGCGAATCAAGTGTCCGCTTTGAAAAAGGCATCGATCCTGCACGGGTGCGCCTCGCTGCAGAACGGGCGGTAGATTTGATCAGCCGGTATGCCGGAGGAACCGTCTTGGAAGGTACGGTTGAAGAAAACCACCTTGACATCAAAGAGAATGTCATCCGCCTTTCCGTTGATAAAGTGTCGAAGGTTCTCGGCATGTCCATCAGCAAAGAAGAAATGATCAGCATTTTTGAAAGGCTCGGCTTTGCAGTTGAAGACGCTGAACGGGAGCTGGTCGTGACGGTTCCGTCAAGGAGAGGCGATATTGCGATTGAAGAAGACTTGATCGAAGAGGTCGCAAGACTGTACGGATATGACAACATTCCGTCGACACTGCCGGAAGTAACAGGCTTTGCGGGCGGACTGACACCTTATCAGGACAAGCGCAGAAAAGTAAGACGCTTCCTGGAAGGAGCAGGGCTTTCCCAGGCGATCACATACTCATTAACAAACGATAAAAAAGCAACGGCTTACGCATTGGAAAAATCGTTTAAAACGATCCTTTCTCTGCCGATGAGCGAGGAAAGAAGCGTGCTGAGGCACAGCCTGCTTCCTAATCTGCTCGATTCGGTCGCATACAACCTGGCACGGCAGGCCGATTCAGCTGCTTTTTATGAGGTCGGTTCAGTTTTCTTGAAAGCCGAAGAACATACGAAACCGGTCGAAAAAGAACACGTCGCCGGAGCCGTGACAGGCCTGTGGCACAAAAACCTCTGGCAGGGCGAGAAAAAGCCGGTTGATTTCTTCGTCGTCAAAGGCATCGTCGAAGGTCTGTTGGAAAAGCTCGGTATCACCGAAGGCATCGAATTCGCTCAATCTGAAAGAAAAGAGCTTCATCCTGGGCGGACGGCCAATATTTTGCATAACGGCTCATTAGTCGGCTTCATCGGCCAGCTGCATCCGTCAGTTGAAAAAGAGCTGGATCTGAGCGACACGTATGTGTTTGAGCTGGACCTGCACGAGCTCCTTCGCTTGGATGTACCGGAGATCACGTATACACCAATTCCGAAGTATCCTTCTGTTACCCGGGATATCGCGCTTGTTGTAGACAAAGAAACAGCGGCCGGCCAGCTTGAGGACGTCATCAAAACAGCAGGCGGCAAATGGCTCAAAGAAGTCCATGTCTTTGACGTCTACGAAGGCGAGCACATGGAAGAAGGCAAGAAATCCGTCGCCTTCAGCCTGCAATATTTGAATCCTGAACAAACATTGACTGAAGAAGAAGTGACAAAAGTTCACGACCAAGTGCTAAAAGCGCTGGAAGATAAATATCAGGCTGTATTGAGAGGATAACCGGTTCCCAGCCCGATTTGGCACTGGCCGGCTGCAGTACAAAAAAGGCGTCTCCGCTTTATGCGGAGACGCCTTTTTATAACTATTGATACCAAACTTTATTTTTCTCGATCAGGCTGTTGTGTTCTGCATCCCAGACATCGACGGTGTATGCGTAATCGTAGTTCATAATGCAACGGATGCCGCTTCCTTGCGGATCATGCTCCACCCCGAAATTATGAGAAAATTCGTGTCTTTGTGCTTTTGCCGTATTTTCCGTTCCCAGGTCGAACGTGACGCTGAAAGCGGGACCGTCCGGCTTAACAGGGTATTGAAAAGCGATGCCGCCCGCTTCAAAATTGTCGTTATCTGTAAAGCCGGCTACGAATTGATAAGGCTGTCCTTCGAATTTGTCCGCCAGGTTGTCAAGAATGTCAGAGGCATTGCTTCCGGAAGAACTCCATGGGGCAACAGCTTCCACGACAAAATCAATATCGTGGTCGCGGTTAAACATTTCGTCCGCCTCTTCAACGATGTTGACGATTCTCGTTTTCCAGTCTTTGTGTTTCTGCCGGTACTGCTTATCAGCCACCGCCAGGACGCTTATCTTTTGCTTGCCCGTGCTTGCCTGAGTCGAAAATTTACCGTTGTTTACATTCTTTTTAAATGTGATCGTACTCGTTTCATTTCCTTTCTCATCCAGTACTTTTGTTTTGGTTGTTTTTTCAATGTGAACTTTGCCGGTTAAATCTTTAAAACCCTCCTTAGGTTTAGGCAATGCTTCCTTATGAATCCCTTTTGCTTCATGAGTATGCTCATGACCGCCCGTTTCCGCGACTCCGGTCGCCCCGGGTATTAAACTTGCAGAAAGCAATAAAGTAAAGAATAAAGACCGTTTTTTCATTTGAAAAATTCCCTCCTTAGTTTTTAACAGACTAAAGATTCGTCTAGTTAACTAGAAATCCCTTCTTTTCATCCAAAAAGAGGAAAATATGCACAGATTCTTATGACAAACCTTTCAATATAACCACAAATTTCGTTAAAATCCGACAAAAAATCTGCTGTTTGACAGGGTTTTTCTTACGGATCTATAGGCCTTTGTTTTGCTAATTTACTAATAAAATGCAATATTCTCCGATAAGATTGAGTCTCTTTGTGATGCCTGCGGGGATAGAAGCAAGATCAAGAGACAGAAACTGGATCGTTAAACAAAAAGAAAACAAGCCGGCTGAAGAAGGTTCTCCTGCTGCAAATGACAGTCAGGAGGAACATGGCGCTGCCTGTTCAAACGTTGTGTTGCATAGAGGATGGACAAGCCGACAGACTCTATGAATCTTTGACAAAAATAAGCTGCACAGTCGGCTTTGAAAAGAGGGGAATCTCACATCCAAGCATTTTTTCGTTTTAAATGTAAATCGATTAAGTCAGTGAAAAGGGCATTAGCTTAAATTAGCCGCGGTAAAATATGAAGGCCCTTTGTGCGAAATGCGGAAGGAGTTTTAATTAAAGACAAATAAGGTGATTGAAAGAATTTTAAAATCAGGACAGAGGATTTCGGGAAGGAGACAGTATATGTCTGCATGAATAGCAGGACGGTTTCATCGGACAATCGGTAAATGTTTGTCACGTATACCACGGGTTATATGCAGAAACCGGTGGTTTTGGAACAAGAGAAAAGCAGAAAAAGAAATAGATGGAATTAACATTTCTCCAGCTGCGGTACACATAATGGGCACTTTTATCATAGGACAGGGAGTGATACAGGTGAACAGTTCCGAAAATGCAAAATTTAATGCGGGAAAGTAACTGTCAACGTTTTAGATGGCGTTAACGGTGCGGCTTATGAAGCCGAGGAGCCGGAATATGGAAAAACATTTATGAAACGGCCAAAGGAGACTTTGCCAATGTTGAATCAGAAATAGGTTGCAAAATTAAATAAACAGAGGTTTTCGCATGGGAGGAATGAAATGAATACACTAAGTCTGCACTCTGCATTCACACACCTTTTGATGAGAAACCTTTTTACCTTGGTAAAGTATAAGGAGGCCTCTCGTTAGCGAAAGGCCTTTCACAGCTCAAAGATGTTTAGTTTTTCTTTTGGCTTTTTAAAGACATCATTTTAGTTTAGTTTCGAATGATTCCGCGACTTGTTCCTTTTAATACTTCCTTTCCATTTTGATTAGTATATACCGCTTTCATTTCAACCCTTTTCAATCCTTGCAACTGTTCAACATTTGTGAGAGTGATTTTGCAAGTGATGGTATCTCCGGTAAAAACCGGACGAATAAATTCACTTACCAATTCTTTGGCGATATAGTCAAAGTCGCCTCCAATTTTCGTCCCTATACTTGCAGTAAGTAAACCGTGAACCATTAGACGTCCTTTTTCATCAGGTTCTACATGGTGCTTACCTTGGTCACCAGAAATAATGCCAAACTCCAAAACATCTTTTTCAGTGAAAGTTCTTTCAAGTGTAAAAACGTCATTTGTTTTAATCACCTTGTCTCCTCCCCGGTATTTACTAATAATTAATAAATGACCATTCAAAGCAGGAATTCAGCAGTAAACCAAATGCAAATGATTACCGGTATACTGCCGCATTTTTGTCCCCGCTTCTTCGCTATGGGTAATACGAAATTTTACGAATTATTTTGAATATTTTTCTGGATTGCCTTTATTTTTTCCTCCGCAAACACGCCCGAATCCAATAAGTCTAGGATCGAAAGTACGCTACTGCGCGATCCCCAACTTCCTTCTTCAATGACTTGGAAAGTTACCCACCATGAAGGGGATGGCTCTGGAACTGCAAGAACTTTGGTTAAACTGGCAAGAATATTTTCTATGACCTGTTTACGAACTTTTTTAGGCCAATCACCCTCCATAACCAATAAGTTAATTACAATGACATCATGATCAGGTATGTCAGATAACAATTTGCCTCCAATAGCCATTTTGTCTGTTGGACGCTCTGTAAAGTGGACCTGAAAGCCTTCGCGCGCCGGAGGACAAAATTGCCCTACTTCTGGAACAAGCACAGCATCTGTCAGAGATTCAGCTAAAAGACGTCGGTGTTCAAGTGTAAACCGATTTTCCGAATAATTCACCGAGATAATAGTCATTTTCTTATTTCTCTCCTTTTTAAAACCGGGTGCAAAAAAGCTTTCTCTTGATTCGAAATTCGATTCCTGCATGAGATTGCTTCTCACAAATTTCACTTTACTACCGATATGAACCATCGTCAACACTAATTATTAAAAAAATATATATTTTTTTAATATATGACTGTAGGTGTAAACATAGCAGAAATGAATTATAATGATACCTGTCTTTTTTTATGGATATGCATTATTTTTTAGAGGAGGGAATCAGATGGCGAAACAGTCTGGAAAAACCAACACGATGTTCGCTGTATTAGGCATTCTAACATTAGGTCCTCATACGGGTTATGATATTAAACAACATATGGAAAAAAGCACTAGCTATTTTTGGAATGAAAATTACGGTCAGATTTATCCTAGTCTTGCTGAACTTCTGAAACGCAAGGATGTTTCTATGGAAGTAAAACGACAAATGGGAAAGCCGGATAAAAAAGTGTACATGATTACTGAACAAGGAAAACAAACTTTATGTGACTGGTTGTCCCAGCCGATGGAGCATGAAGTAATGCTGAAGAAGAATGACTTTTTGTTAAGGGTGTTCTTTGGCAGCAATGCCCCGACCGATAGCATTATTCAACATATAAGGGATCATAAAAGAAAGCTGGAAGAAGCCTTGCATGTTTTTGAGGTACTTGAAAATTGGCTCCGAAGCGAAGAACGTGAGAATCCAAATTTTAAATATTGGCTTCTCACCATTAATTATGGGAAAAGTCAGTTCAGCAGTTTAATTAAATGGTGTGATGAGAGCATTAAAGAAATAAAGTGATTCAGTGGGGATTGAAGTTACTAGAAAACATAAGGCAAGTTTGACGGTCGATAAAACAGCAAAAGGAATGGAATTTATGTCCAGGTGAACACCGAGCGGAAGGTCCTTGCTTCCCGGAAATCCGTGAATTTATCTTCAGCATCCTGCCAAAACCGCCGGGAACCCCTGATAGTCAGGAGTTCCCGCTTTTTGGTGTATTCAGTTTTTCGACGCCAGCCGCACCGCTTTCTGTGTGTTCGCAAAATGGCGTTTCGTGAAATGACCGAGCGCTGCTTCGCCGTGTTTCTTGATCAGCTTTGCCGCCGCTTCATCGACGAGCGGACCCGCTCCTTTCGGGAGCGTCATCCCGGCTTCTTTCGAAAGCTTATCCATCTCCATTAAAAATGAATAGCGTGCGATGATCGAAGCCGCTGCAACTGAAAGATGGATGCCTTCCGCTTTTGTGCTGAAATATGTACGTTCTTTGATGGCGGTTTTGCCTGCCAGATGCTTGAAGTAAACGGCCGGTTCGGCGAACTGATCGATTAAAATCGCTTCGGGCCGGGTTCCGTCCAATTTTTTGAGAAGGTTGCCGATCGCCTGGTTGTGGAGAAGGGCTTTCATTTTTCCCTGGCTCATCCCTTTTTCCTGCATTTCATTATACTTTTCGTTTCTCAAAACGAGCAGGCTGTAAGGAACTGTCTTGATTAAGTCGCGCGCGATCTGAACGATTTGCGGATCTTTTAGGTTTTTCGAGTCTTTAACACCGAGTTCCTTTAACAGCGGCAGCTTCGTCTTGTCAGCATATACGCATGCGACGGTGATCGGGCCGAAATAATCGCCTGTCCCGACTTCATCGGAGCCGATCACAGACATGGAACCGATGCCTTCAGGCGGCTGATAGACGGACGGGATGCTTTTTTTGGGTGCGGGCTTTTTGGCAGCCGGTGTTTCAGCATCCGCCGTCCAGCGCTCCGCTTCCTTTTCCGCGTTTTTTCCTTGGAACAGCACCTTCCCCGACCGGTATGCTGTAATGGTGCACCCTTGGGGTTTGGCCTGGAAAACCGCGCCCTGTACAGAAAGGGAAGTCATGTGAGGCCCGTAGTGGCTTTGCATCCGTTCAATAACAGACGGGGGAACTTTTAAAACAGAATGTGACACGTTCTAATCTCCTTTATTAGCTGCTTAAACAGGCTAAATCATTGTTTTTATAAGTGTATCATAACAGCGGAGGGCTCGTCTTTCCATTCAATCTCTAAACATGTTATGATATAGACTAGGATTCTCGCATAATTGGAATGGAGGAGAAACGTTGTCTGATGGTCAAAAAACGAAAACAACAGTTGACATCTACGGTCAGCAATTCACAATTATCGGCGATGAGAGCAAGAGCCATATGAGGCACGTTGCCTCGATTGTGGATGATAAAATGAGAGAAATCAACGAAAAAAATCCGTATCTTGATATAAATAAACTGGCCGTTTTGACGGCTGTAAATGTGGTTCACGATTATTTGAAGCTGAAGGAAGAGCTTGAGAGATTAAAAGGACAAATTAAAGAAAAGGATTGAACATCACGATGCTAGATATCATCATTATCATTTTGCTTTTGTCCGGTTTGTTTATTGGACTCAAAAGAGGGTTTATCCGCCAGTTTATCCGTTTGGTTACGTTTATCGCAGCGATCGCTGTGGCCGTAACCTATTACGGCGACCTTGCGCCTAAGCTCGGCTGGATTCCGTCTCCCGACTTTACGGGCGGCCAGTCTGCGCTGGCGTTTGTAAACGGAAGCCTTGAAGGCGCTTATTACAATATGATTGCGTTTTTGATTCTCTTTTTCCTGACGATTATCCTTTTGAGAATTGCCGCATCGTTTCTGGATGCCGTTGCAAGCATACCGGTTCTCAAACAGATCAACCAAGTACTCGGAGCCGTGCTCGGTTTTGCGGAAATCTATCTGTTCGTGTTTGTCGTTCTGTTCATCGGAACGCTTCTGCCGATCGATGTTCTGCAAAACATGATGGCCGGATCGGTGATGGCTGATTTGATCATTCATAAAACACCGTTTTTATCAAACATGTTAAACAATCTGCTGCATCAGTACGGATCTTTGTAAAAACTTCTCTGTTTGTAGGGAAGTTTTTTTTCGGGGCTCTTGAGAACCCCGGAAACTGTCGAATAGGCCTGTTTGTTGTAGGATCAGCCAAAAATTTGTATGATTGAAGCAGGATGAACGAGGGGAAACAAGAGGTGAACAGCATGCATAAAAAAGATATCATTAAATTGCTTGAAACGATTGCGATATATATGGAACTAAAAGGGGATAACCCGTTTAAAATCTCCGCTTTCAGAAAGGCTGCGGCAGCTCTTGAACAAGACGACCGGAGCCTCTCGGAAATCGATGATATGATGGCCCTGTCCGGGATCGGCAAAGGAACGTACGCCGTCATCAAGGAATATATGGACACGGGAGCGTCCGGAACGCTGGAACGATTAAAGGAAGAGGTTCCGGAAGGACTTGTCCCGCTTTTGAAGCTGCCGGGTCTTGGCGGCAAAAAAATCGCCAAGCTGTATCAGGAGCTCGGCGTCTGTGATGCGGCGTCTTTAAAAGAGGCATGCGAACAGCAAAAGGTTCAGGGGCTTGCCGGATTCGGCAAAAAAACGGAAGAAAAAATCCTGCAGGCTTTGGGTGAAGCGGGGAAACGCCCTGAACGGTACCCGATCGCGGTCGCTTTGGCCGTCGCTGACATCATCGAAGAGCAGCTTGAAGGGCTCCAGGGCCTCATCAAGTTTTCGCGGGCCGGAAGCCTGCGCCGCGCCAAAGAAACGGTGAAAGACCTCGATTACATTATGGCTGTCACTGATCCGGAACTTGTCCGGGAAGGGCTCTTAAAGCTTTCGAACATCAAGGAGGTCATTGCCGCAGGAGATACGAAAGTGTCTCTCACATTTGCGTTTGAATACGAAATCAGTGCGGATTTCCGGCTGGTGACAGAGGAACAGTTTCCAACGACGCTCCATCATTTTACCGGATCAAAAGACCACAATATCAAAATGCGCCAGCTTGCCAAAGAAAAAGGCGAAAGAATCAGTGAATACGGCGTCGAAACCGTTGAAACTGGAGAAATTAAAACTTTCTCAAGCGAACAAGAGTTTTTTGCCCATTTCGGGCTTCCGTTTATTCCGCCCGAACTGCGGGAGACAGGAAGAGAAGTCGAGGACTATCGCGATGACATCGGACTCGTTTCCGCCGAGGATATCCAAGGAGACCTTCATATGCACTCGGCTTGGAGTGACGGAGCTTTTTCGATCAGGGAAATGGCGGAAGCCTGCATGGCAAAAGGGTACCGCTATATGGCGATCACAGACCATTCCCAGTATTTAAAAGTCGCAGGCGGTTTGACGCCTGAGCGCCTGCGCATGCAGGCGAAAGAAATTGATGAACTGAATAAGGAATTGACCGATTTTCATATTTTTAAAGGCGTGGAAATGGACATCCTGCCTGACGGAACGCTTGATTATGACGATGAGCTGCTGGCGGAAATGGACCTTGTCATTGCTTCGATCCATTCAAGCTTTTCACAGCCGCAGCACGTGATCATGAAGCGGCTTGAAACCGCGCTGATGAATCAGCACGTTGACATTATCGCTCATCCGACCGGCCGTCTGATCGGAAGAAGGGCAGGTTATGAAGTCGATATTGACCAGCTGATCGAGCTTGCGAAAAAAACGAATACAGCTTTGGAGCTGAACGCAAATCCAGCACGGCTCGATCTCAGGATGGAACACTTGATGAAAGCGAATGCTGCCGGAGTGACACTCGTTATTAATACGGATGCCCACAACACAGCGATGCTTGATGATATGAAAACGGGCGTTACGGCAGCGAGAAAAGGATGGACGCCAAAGGCCAATGTATTAAATACCCGCTCCTTTGAAGAAGTCCAGGCATTTTTGTCGCGCCATCGATCTTAAGGAGGTTTAATGGACGTTGCAGCAAAAAGCGCTATCAGCACTTGAATTTCATAAAGTAAAAGAACAGCTCACAGAGCATGCGGCATCTTCTTTAGGGAAGGAAATGCTTTTGGAACTCAAACCTTCCCGTTCGCTCGAAGAAGTCAAAAAGCTGCAGGAAGAAGTCGATGAAGCAGGAACCGTCCTGCGTTTAAAAGGAAGCGCCCCTTTCGGCGGCCTTACGGACATTAGAAAAGCGTTAAGAAGGGCAGAAATCGGCAGCATTTTAAGCCCGGCGGAATTGACTGAAATATCGGGTCTGCTATACGCAGCAAAACAGATGAAGCACTTTCTTGAAGGCCTGTTCGAAGACGGGGTTGAGATTCCTTATCTTCATCAATATGCAGAAAAGCTCATACCGCTTTCCGAATTGGAAAGGGACATCAATTCGTGTATCGATGATCATGGGGAAGTGCTTGATCATGCATCAGAGACGTTAAGGGGAATCAGGACCCAGCTGCGGACGCTTGAATCAAGAATCAGGGACCGGCTGGAATCGATGCTGCGTTCTTCATCTGCGCAAAAAATGCTGTCGGATACGATCATCACGATTCGCAACGACCGCTTCGTCATTCCTGTCAAACAGGAGTACAGATCAAGCTACGGAGGAATCGTGCACGATCAGTCTTCTTCCGGTGCGACATTGTTTGTCGAGCCTCAGGCGATTGTCGATATGAACAATGCGCTTCGCCAGGCAAAAGTAAACGAAAAACAGGAGATTGAACGGATTTTGCGCGTCCTGACAGAAAAGACGGCAGAGCACACAAATGAGCTCTTTCACGATGTCAAAGTGCTTCAGACGCTGGACTTTATTTTTGCAAAAGCAAAATATGCAAAAGCGACAAAAGCGGTTAAACCGGCTGTCAACGCTGACGGCTATGTCCGCCTGATTCAAGCCCGCCACCCGCTTTTGCCCCTGGATGAGGTCGTTCCGAATGATATTGAGCTCGGCGGAGAGTATACGACAATTGTCATCACGGGCCCGAACACGGGGGGGAAAACGGTGACGCTCAAAACGCTCGGGCTTTTGACCATGATGGCGCAGTCGGGATTGCACGTACCGGCGGAAGAAGGATCAGAGACCGCCGTATTTGATCAAGTATTTGCCGATATCGGCGATGAACAGTCAATCGAACAAAGCTTAAGTACGTTCTCGTCGCATATGGTCAACATCGTCGATATTTTGAAAGACATGACGGAAAACAGCCTTGTGCTTTTTGACGAGCTCGGTGCCGGAACAGACCCGCAGGAAGGCGCGGCCCTTGCGATCAGCATCCTTGACGAGGTGTGCCAGACAGGCGCACGCGTCATTGCCACGACCCATTACCCGGAGCTGAAGGCATACGGCTACAATCGCGAAAATGTCATTAATGCAAGCGTCGAATTTGATATCGATACACTATCACCGACATACAAGCTTTTAATCGGAGTGCCCGGCCGAAGCAATGCGTTCGAAATCTCGAAGCGCCTCGGGCTGCCTGATTACCTGATCGCCCGCGCAAAAGCGGAGATGACGGCCGAACATAATGAAGTTGATACGATGATCGCATCGCTGGAAGACAGCAAAAAGCGCGCAGAAGCGGAGCTCAAGGAGACCGAAGCCATCCGCGCGGAAGCTGAAGCCCTTCACCGCGACCTGCAGCAGCAGATCAGCGAATGGCAGGAGAAAAAAGACAAGCTCTACGAAGAAGCGGAGCAAAAAGCGGCTGAAAAAGTCAAAGCAGCGATGAAAGAAGCAGACGACATCATCCAGTCGCTCCGCATGATCAAAGAAGACCATAAAGCATTTAAAGACCATGAGCTGATCGAGGCGAAAAAGCGCCTTGAAGAAGCTGTGCCTTCGTTTGAAAAAGCGAAAAAGCCGGCTCAGAAAAAAACGGACAAGCGCGAATTAAAACCGGGCGATGAAGTCAAAGTTTTAACCTTTGGCCAAAAAGGGACGCTGCTCGAAAAAACGGGTGCGGCCGAATGGAATGTGCAAATCGGCATCCTGAAAATGAAGGTCAAGGAAAAGGATCTGGAATTCCTGAAATCGGCACCCGAACCCGAGAAACAAAAAACGATCGCCGCCGTCAAAGGGAAAGGTTATCACGTCTCGCTCGAACTCGACCTTAGGGGGGAGCGGTATGAAAATGCGCTTCACCGGGTTGAAAAATACTTGGATGATGCGGTGCTTGCGGGCTATCCGAGAGTCTCGATCATTCACGGAAAAGGAACCGGCGCCCTCCGAAAAGGCGTCCAGGACCTATTGAAATCCCACCGCAATGTGAAAAACTCCCGGTTCGGCGAAGCGGGAGAGGGAGGATCAGGAGTCACCATTGTCGAATTAAAATAATAAAGGGAGTCTAAAAGGATGAAAGAGTTTTGGGAGAACAACCTTGTGGAAATCGCCGCGTACTACAGTGTTTCCGTTTTGTGTCTTGTGATATTTTTATCTGTGTTTGAACTCGTCACCACGTATAAAAATTGGGAGGAGATTCAAAAAGGAAACATGGCGGTTGCGATGGCAACAGGCGGAAAAATTTTAGGCATCGCCAACGTGCTGCAAAAATCGATCAGCCAGCATAATTCCCTGCTGCAAATGATGGGGTGGGGGCTGTTCGGTTTTATCCTGCTTTTGATCGGCTACTTCATTTTTGAATTTCTGACGCCGCGCTTTAAAATTGACAAGGAGATTGAAAACGACAACCGCGCAGTCGGCTTCATTTCATTCGTCATTTCAGTAGGCCTGTCATTTGTCGTGGCTTCGGGTATCTAAAGGGGATCAACATGGAGAAATTAGCGAAAGTCCTGTTTTTTACAGCTGGGGTATTTGTGGTTATCGGCCTGATTTATATGATCTTTTATGCTTGAAAAAGGTGTCCTAAAAAAGGGGCGCCTTTTTAAAAATGAAAAAATATCATTACTTTCTGAATATTGTTTTGATATACTCAAATCAAGAATATATTGTTTAAAAGGGGGGAGCTTATGCAGACTGAAAAACCGTGGCTGCGTCATTATCCCGAACAAATTCCTCACGAGCTGCAATTTGAAGATCAAACACTCCATTCCATCCTGCAACAATCCGCCCAGCAGTTTTCAGAAAAAACAGCGATTCATTTTCTCGGAAAAAAACGTTCGTACCGGGAAGTTTACGAGGATGCTTTAAAAATGGCAGATTACCTGCTGTCGCTCGGCATTCAAAAAGGAGACAGAGTATCGATCATGCTGCCGAACTGCCCGCAGGCGGTTATCGCGTATTACGGCGTTCTTTTCTCCGGCGGCATCGTCGTCCAGACAAATCCGCTGTATACGGAAAGGGAGCTTGAACATCTGCTTCATGACAGCGGGGCAACCATCATCATTACGCTCGACATGCTGTACCCGGCGGCATATAAAATGAAAGCGCTAACAAGCATTAGGCACATCATTGCGACAAGCATAAAAGATTACCTGCCTTTCCCTAAAAATCTGCTGTACCCGATCGTTCAAAAAAAAGAGAATCAAATGTCCGTTGAGATCAATGAAAATGAGACGACCCACCTCTTCCGCACCATCATGAAACGCCCCGTTCCAAGCGGACCGCCCGGTATTGAAATTGATCCGGCCCACGACATTGCCGTCCTGCAGTATACCGGAGGAACGACAGGCACGCCAAAAGGCGTCATGCTCAGCCACCGCAACATACTAGCCAACATGGAGATGTGCGCCGCCTGGTTTTATCAATTGAATAAAGGGGAGGAGAAGGTGCTGGGGATCGTTCCGTTTTTTCACGTCTACGGAATGACGGCCGTCTTGAATTTCACGATCAGGCAGGGGTATGAAATGATCCTGCTGCCGAGATTTGACGCGCGCGCAGCGCTGAAAACGATCGATAAAGAAAAGCCGACGATATTTCCGGGGGCGCCGACGATTTATATCGCCCTGTTGAACCATCCCGACCTTCACCAATACGATCTGTCATCGATTAAGAGCTGTTTGAGCGGATCTGCGGCGCTTCCTGTTGAAGTCAAACAGCAGTTTGAAAAGGTGACGGGCGGAAGGCTTGTCGAAGGTTATGGAATGTCTGAAACGTCGCCGGTCACTCACGCCAATTTTATTTGGGATTTGAATAAAGCGGGCAGTATCGGGTGTCCTTGGCCTGGTACAGACGCTGCTATCTATTCGGAAGAAACCGGCGGTTTTCTCGGGCCTTATGAGCATGGAGAAATCGCTGTCAAAGGACCGCAGGTGATGAAAGGCTACTGGAACAATGATGAAGAAACCGCTCAGAGTCTAAGGGACGGCTGGTTTTTTACCGGAGACATCGGCTACATGGATAAAGACGGCTTCTTTTATATCGTCGACCGCAAAAAAGACGTGATCATTGCCGGGGGATACAACATCTACCCGCGCGAAATCGAAGAAGTGCTCTACGAGCATGAAGCCGTTCAGGAGGCGGTCGTTGCCGGCATCCCTGATGAATACAGGGGGGAAACGGTTAAGGCTTTTGTTGTGCTGAAAGATCATGTTACAATAACGGAGAAGGAATTGGACGAATATGCCAGATCGCGTCTCGCTCCTTATAAAGTGCCAAAAGTATACGAGTTCAGGGACGAACTTCCGAAAACGGCGGTCGGAAAGATTTTAAGAAGAGCGCTCGTTCAAGAGGAAAAGACCGGCGTCTGAAAAAGCAAAGTCTGCCGTCGATTTTGACGGCATGCTTTTGTGATGCGATTTACTTTTAGCTTCTTGACAAAGCGTCCATTTTTATTTACGATTAACTCATGAATGAGTATTCATTCATTAATTTGAAAGGAACGAAGCCAATTGAAACAAAAGAGACCAAAGTATATGCAGATTATCGACGCAGCTGTCATTGTGATTGCAGAAAACGGATACCATCAGGCGCAGGTTTCAAAAATCGCCAAGCAGGCCGGGGTGGCGGACGGCACCATTTATCTTTATTTTAAAAACAAAGAAGACATTCTCATCTCATTATTCAAAGAGAAAATGGGACAGTTTATCGAGCAGATGAGCGAAGAAATGACAGCGAAAAATTCGGCGACAGAAAAGCTTTCGCTGTTCATCAAAAAGCACTTTGAACTGCTCAGCAGCGATCGCCACCTCGCGATTGTCACCCAGCTTGAGCTGAGGCAGTCGAATCTTGAGCTGAGGCTGAAAATCAATGAGATTCTCAAAGGGTACTTAACGATCCTGGAAGACATCATCACCGAAGGAAAAGAAGCTGGAGAATTTAAAAGCACGCTTGACGTCCGCCTTGCGAAGCAGATGATTTTCGGTACGGTGGATGAGACGGTTACAACCTGGGTGATGAATGATCAAAAATACGATCTCCCAAACCTGGCAGACAGCATTCATGAATTGCTGATCCACGGGTTCAGCAGCCAAAAGACGAAGGAGGAGGAATAAAAATGGCAGCATTATCATACGCCGTAGACGGCCATGTTGCGACGATTACGATTCAGCACCCGCCGGCAAATGCGCTATCGACGCAAGTGCTTGAAGATCTTTCGGCATGCCTTGATGAACTTTCAGAACGTCAGGATGTCAGAAGCGTCGTTATTCACGGGGAAGGAAGATTTTTCTCGGCAGGCGCTGATATTAAAGAGTTTACATCATTGATGGACGGGTCTGATTATGCAAATTTGGCTGATAAGGGCCAGCAGATTTTCGAAAAAGTAGAATCTTTTCCAAAACCGGTGATCGCCGCGATTCACGGGGCCGCTCTTGGAGGCGGTCTTGAGCTAGCGATGGCATGCCACATCCGGATTGCCGAGGAAAGCGCAAAGCTCGGCCTTCCCGAACTGAATCTCGGAATCATTCCCGGCTTTGCGGGAACGCAGCGCCTTCCCAAGTATGTGGGCACCGCCAAAGCGCTTGAAATGATCGGGACATCAGAGCCGATATCCGGCAAGGAAGCTTTTGAATACGGTCTTGTCACGATTTTGGCGGCGAATGAAGAAGAAGTGCTGCAAAAGGCAAAAGAGCTCGCACAAAAATTCGCTGAAAAAAGTCCGCAGACGATGGCTTATGTCATTGAACTCCTGAATTCGAGCAAAGTGTATTCGTATGAAGGAGGCCTCAAGCTAGAAGGGAAATACTTCGGCGAAGTGTTCCAATCCGAGGATGCGAAGGAAGGGATTCAGGCATTTCTTGAAAAGCGGAAGCCGCATTTTAAAGGGAAATAACAAACGTGAAAACAAAGGGGATGAACAGAACATGAACATTTATGTCTTAATGAAGCGCACGTTTGATACAGAGGAGAAAATTCAGATCGAACAAGGGGAAATCAACACGGACGGAGCGGAATTCATCATCAATCCGTACGATGAGTACGCCATTGAAGAAGCGCTCCAGTTGAAAGAGAAGCACGGCGGTGAAATTACGGTCGTGACAGTCGGCGAGGAAGAAGCTGAAAAAGAACTCAGGACGGCTCTGGCGATGGGGTGCGACAAAGCCGTTCTGATCAACATTGAAGACGACGTGGAAGAAGCGGACCAATATACGGCTTCAGCCATCCTTTACAACTATTTGAAAGACCGCGAGTACGACATTATACTCGGCGGGAATGTGGCGATCGACGGGGGATCGGGACAGGTTGCGCCTCGTTTGGCCGAACTGCTGGGCATTCCTTGTATTACGACGATTACAAAGCTGACGGTAAACGGCGGAGATGTTGAAGCGGAACGCGACGCCGAGGGCGATCTTGAAGTGATCCAAACATCGCTTCCAATCGTAGCGACTGCACAGCAGGGGTTGAACGAGCCGCGTTATCCGTCTCTTCCGGGAATCATGAAGGCAAAGAAAAAGCCTCTCGAGGAGCTTGAGCTTGATGATCTCGACATCGACGAAGAAGACGTGGCTGCGAAAACAAAAACGATCGAACGGTTCCTGCCTCCGAAAAAAGAAGCCGGGAAAATCCTTGAAGGGGAGCCGGAGCAGCAGGCGGCAGAACTTGTATCACTGCTGAGAAGCGAAGCAAAGGTCGTATGAAGCCGAAGGGAGAAATAACACGGTCATTAAAATACAGGGGGAAATGGACATGAGCAAAAAAGTTATCGTATTGGGAGAGTTCAGAGACGGTTCGTTGAGGAATGTGACTTTCGAAGCGATAGCCGCAGGAAAAACGGTTGCCGAAGGGGGAGAGGTGATCGGCGTACTGTTCGGTGAAAGCGTTTCAAGTCATGCGGCAGAACTGATCCATTACGGCGCTGACAGAGTGCTTACAGCCGAAAACCCGCTCTTGAAAAACTATACGTCTGACGGCTATGTTCAAGCCTTGTTGCCGATCATAGAACGCGAGAATCCGGACGTCATCATTTTCGGACATACGTCAATGGGAAAAGACTTGTCGCCGAAGCTTTCAGCCCGTATGGGAACAGGGCTGATATCGGATGCCGTCGATGTCGAAGTGGCCGGCGGCAACATCGTGTTTACAAGGCCGATTTACTCGGGCAAAGCGTTTGAACGGATCATTTCCGAAGATGAAACGATTTTTGCAACGATCAGACCGAATAATATCGCCCCGCTCGACAAAGATGAGACGCGGACGGGAGAGGTCGATAGCATCGAAGCGGATATTCGGGACATCAGAACGGTTATCAAAGACATTGTCAAAAAAACGTCCGAAGGCGTCGATTTGTCTGAAGCGAAAATCATCGTAGCCGGAGGCCGCGGCGTCAAAAGCGAGGAAGGCTTTAAACCGCTGCAGGAGCTTGCCGACGTACTGGGCGGCGCGGTCGGCGCTTCAAGGGGAGCCTGTGACGCAGACTACTGCGACTATTCGCTTCAAATCGGCCAGACCGGCAAAGTCGTGACACCAGACTTATATATTGCCTGCGGCATTTCAGGAGCAATTCAGCACCTCGCAGGGATGTCAAACAGTAAAATCATCGTTGCCATCAACAAAGATCCGGAAGCCGATATCTTTAAAATTGCCGACTACGGGATCGTCGGCGACTTATTTGAAATTGTTCCGCTGCTCACGGAGGAATTTAAAAAGCTGAGCGTCAGCACTTGATCAAAAGCCGGCCTGAATGGCCGGCTTTTACATAGGCACATTTCCGCCTTCTGCAAAATAACATGGGATATGGACATTTTCAGAAAGGCTAAAATCCCGATGTGTAAAACTGTGCAGATAGGGAAACGTATAATCAAGCATTATGTTAGCGTGAACCAAAGGGAGATGCTATACTAAAAAGCATAATTTCACAATTGGAGGAATGAAAGAATGGCTATCGTAAAAGCAACTGATCAAACATTCTCATCTGAAACAAGCGAAGGCGTAGTTCTTGCCGACTTTTGGGCTCCTTGGTGCGGACCTTGTAAAATGATCGCGCCGGTACTTGAAGAGCTTGATCAAGAAATGGGAGACAAACTGAAAATCGTAAAAATCGATGTTGACGAAAACCAAGAAACTGCCGGCAAATACGGCGTGATGAGCATCCCGACTCTCCTCGTACTAAAAGACGGCGAAGTGGTCGAAACATCTGTCGGCTTTAAACCGAAAGAAGCGCTTGAAGAACTGGTCAACAAACATTTGTAAAATAGAAACCTGTGAAAAAGGCGATTCCAAAGGGATCGCTTTTTTCTTACAAGTCATCTTCTTTCTCCATTTGTGGCGAACGTACGGTCGGTCATGGTAAACTTAAATGAAGGAAAAACGCCGAAATAAGGAAGGATTTTTGATGAACAAAAAAATCAAAGAAAAGCTGGCCCTTCTTCCGGATCAGCCTGGCTGCTACTTGATGAAAGACAGGCAGGATACCGTCATCTACGTCGGGAAAGCGAAAATCTTAAAAAACAGGGTCCGCTCCTATTTCAGCGGGTCCCATGATGCCAAAACACAGCGTCTTGTCAGTGAAATTGAAGACTTCGAATACATTGTCACATCCTCGAACATCGAAGCGCTCATTCTTGAAATGAATTTAATCAAAAAGTACGACCCGAAATATAACGTGATGCTTAAAGATGATAAAAGCTACCCGTTCATTAAAATCACGAACGAGCGGCATCCGAAGCTGATTGTCACAAGGAAGGTCAAAAAAGACAAAGGCCGCTATTTCGGGCCGTACCCCAATGTCCAGGCTGCGAGGGAAACAAAAAAGCTGCTGGACCGCCTCTATCCGCTCAGAAAGTGCGCCAAGCTGCCTGACCGCGTCTGTTTGTACTATCATCTCGGACAATGTCTGGCGCCATGCGTATATGATGTGTCTGAAGAGACAAACAGACAGCTCACAGAAGAAATTACCCGCTTTTTAAAAGGCGGCTACAATGAAGTGAAGAAAGAGCTTGAAGCAAAAATGCTCGAAGCCTCGGAAAACCTGCAGTTTGAACGGGCGAAAGAATTCCGCGATCAAATTGCCCATATCGAGTCAACGATGGAAAAACAGAAAATGATGCTGAATGACATGGTTGACCGCGATGTATTTGCCTATTCGTATGACAAGGGCTGGATGTGCGTCCAGGTCTTCTTCATCAGGCAGGGCAAATTGATTGAAAGAGATGTCAGCATGTTTCCTTTATACAGGGAAGCAGACGAGGAATTTCTGACATTCATCGGGCAATTTTACTCCAAAAACAACCATTTTCTTCCGAAGGAAATTTTGGTGCCTGACAGCGTCGACAAGGACATGATTGAGGAGCTTTTGGACGTGAATGTGCGCCAGCCGAAAAGAGGAGCGAAAAAAGACCTGCTGCTCCTTGCCCATAAAAATGCAAAGCTCGCTTTGAAGGAGAAGTTTTCGCTCATTGAACGGGATGAAGAGCGGACGATCGGCGCGATTGAAAAGCTCGGAAAAGCGCTGGACATCTACACGCCATACAGAATTGAAGCGTTTGATAACTCAAATATTCAAGGAACGGACCCTGTTTCGGCCATGGTTGTATTTCTCGATGGAAAACCGCATAAAAAAGAGTACCGCAAATATAAGATCAAGACGGTTGAAGGTCCTGACGACTACGGATCAATGCGCGAAGTCATCAGAAGAAGATATACAAGGGTGCTGAAAGAGAATCTGCCGCTGCCTGATTTAATTTTGATCGACGGCGGAAAGGGGCAGGTGTCTGCCGCCCTTGACGTTCTGGAAAATGAACTGGGTCTCGATGTCCCTGTTGCCGGTCTGGTGAAAGACGATAAGCACAGAACATCCAACCTTTTGATCGGCGATCCCCTTGAGATCGTCCAGCTTGAGCGGAACAGCCAGGAATTTTACCTGCTTCAGCGCATTCAGGACGAAGTGCACAGGTTTGCGATCAGCTTCCACAGGCAGCTCAGGGGAAAAAGCGCATTTCAATCGGTGCTGGACGGCATACCGGGCGTCGGCGAACAGCGGAAAAAACTGCTGTTAAAACATTTCGGTTCCGTTAAGAAAATGAAGGAAGCGAGCGCCGAAGATATCCGCAAGCTCGGCATACCTCTGAAAACGGCGCAGCTGATCGAAGAGGCATTGAAAAAATAATGTTGAACTTTTAAAAAGAATCTGATAGAATTTGTACTAATTTCATAATAAGATCGTGTGATATGGTGAAGATAGAGGTGCGAACTTCAAGAGTAGGCTTGATGAGGAAGATGGATTCCGATGAAGAAAGCCGAAAGGGGAGCGTCGCCGAAGCGGGGAAAAATCCACTCGTTTTTCCTGCTGGCTTTACATTGAATAAATGTGAGGCTGTCAAGAAATCATTTCTTGGAGAGCTATCTCGTTGTTTAAGATCATCGGCATTTTTGTTGGTTAAAGCAATGAGGGAATTCTCTCGTTGCTTTTTTTGTGCAAAAAAAACCGTACAGGCCGCCGGTCAAGCTTTCCTCTTCATACATAAACAAACACGAACGAAAACAAAAAGGGTGGTATTTGATGGGTCTCATCGTCCAAAAATTTGGCGGAACTTCCGTAGGGTCAGTGGAAAAAATATTGAATGTCGCAAACCGCGTCATCGAAGAAAAACAGCGCGGTCATGATGTTGTCGTCGTCGTTTCGGCGATGGGCAAATCGACGGACTCCCTCGTCGCGCTTGCCAAGGAAATCACCGAGCAGCCGAGCAGCAGGGAAATGGACATGCTGCTGACAACAGGAGAGCAGGTGACGATTTCGCTGTTGACAATGGCTTTGCAGAACAAGGGGTATGATGCGGTTTCCTATACAGGCTGGCAGGCCGGCATCGAAACCGAAAATATTCACGGCAACGCAAGAATTACGAACATTGATACAGCCAAGCTGAAAGAGCGCCTGAATGAAGGGAAAATCGCCGTTGTCGCCGGATTCCAGGGCGTCACAGCGGAAGGCGAAATCACAACGCTCGGCAGAGGCGGATCAGATACGACAGCCGTTGCCCTCGCAGCAGCCCTGAAAGCTGATAAATGCGACATTTACACCGATGTGCCGGGGGTTTTCACGACGGATCCCCGCTATGTGAAAACAGCGCGGAAGCTGGCCGGAATCTCCTACGATGAAATGCTGGAGCTTGCCAATCTTGGAGCAGGCGTCCTTCATCCGAGAGCTGTTGAATTTGCGAAAAACTACCAGGTGCCTTTGGAAGTCCGTTCAAGCACCGAAAAAGAAGCCGGCACATTAATCGAGGAGGAATCATCAATGGAACAGAATTTAATCGTAAGAGGCATTGCATTTGAAGATCAGATCACACGCGTGACCGTATGCGGCCTGGCGAGCGGCCTGACGACGCTGTCAACGATTTTTACAACGCTCGCCAAACAGAACATCAACGTTGACATCATCATTCAATCGGTGACAGGCACAAGCAAAACGTCGATTTCTTTCTCAGTGAAAACGGAAGACTTAAAACGGACGGTTGAAGTTCTCGAAGAATACAAAGACGCGCTCGACTATGAACAGATTGAAACGGAAAACAGGCTTGCCAAAGTGTCGATCGTCGGTTCTGGCATGATCTCCAACCCGGGAGTAGCAGCGGAAATGTTCGCTGTGCTGGCGGAAAAAAACATCCAGGTCAAAATGGTCAGCACATCCGAAATCAAAGTTTCGACTGTCGTCAACGAAGGCGATATGGTGAAAGCCGTTGAAGCGCTGCATGATGCTTTTGAACTGTCGAAGCAGACAGCAGTCATTTAAAAAGAAAAAGGCGGGACTTTTGCAGTCTCCGCCTTTTTGCATAGTTATGCCGGGTCTTTCAAATCCCATTTCACCGTTAAAACCACTTTTCCGGCTCTTTTTTTCACCTGTTCATAAGATTCGGCAATTTGTTCGTTCATCAGCTGGATTTGCTCGGCGATAAACCCGGCTTCAAGCTGAAAGCAGGGCTCCTTTTGATACTTGAGGCGGTTTGAAACCAGCGGGCCTTCGAGTTCAAACTCAAGCTCCTGTTTTTTTGAATGGACGATCGCAAGCGTTCCCCAGCCTGCATCCTGAAAGAAAGCGGGAAGATCCTCCCGGGATTCAAGCGGGAACTTGCGGGCGAGCTTTTTTCCCGCCCAGTACATCATATCTGCGTAGTCTTGTCCCAGCATATCGGGAAGCAGCACTTCCCTGATCAACTCATAGCCATATGCGGAGACTTCCAGCTCTTTTAATTGCGCTAAGTTTGCTTCATATTTATTCATATCCAATGTCTCCCCTCTTTTCTCCGTTTATTATAGCTTAAATGGGGTGAAAGATTACAGCGGAGACATGCATTTAGGAAGAAAAAAATCTGATATATTTATATTTTGATAAAATAAAATTTTCTAAAATATGATTAAATTTTAGAAAATTTCAATTTATGTACGCGTTTTCTTGACGCCTATTTCTCATAGGAGTAAAATGAAATTGTCATAAAAACTTAACAAAGTGCGATATTTGAAACAGGACGGGGGATAGGAGACCTTTCATTTTTACTGCACTTTTCAACTAGGGGGTAAAGCAATGGCCGGGAACAGAGAGTTTGTTTATCGAAGACTGCATTCTTTGCTTGGCGTCATACCGGTGGGCATATTTTTAATCCAGCATTTGGTTGTCAACCATTTTGCGGCAAGCGGAGAAGAGGCGTTTAATAACGCCGCTCATTTTATGGAAAACCTGCCGTTCAGGTACGCTTTGGAAATCTTCGTGATTTTCCTTCCGCTGATTTATCATGCTGTTTATGGAGTATACATAGCTTTTACAGCGAAAAACAATGCGAACAGATTCGGATTTTTTAGAAACTGGATGTTCGTTCTGCAGCGGATTACAGGAATCATTACCTTGATTTTTGTCAGCTGGCACGTGTGGCAAACACGGATTGCCGCCCAAATGGGGGCAGAGGTGAACTTTGACATGATGGCTGATATTTTGAGCTCCCCGATCATGCTCGGCTTTTACATTGTAGGTGTCCTCTCAACAATCTTCCACTTTTCAAACGGTTTATGGTCGTTTGCTGTCACTTGGGGAATCACCGTTTCTCCCCGCTCACAGCGAATCGCCACGTTTGTGACAATGGGAGTCTTTGTTGTGCTGTCCTATGTAGGGCTGAGAGCGATTTTGGCATTTGTGTAAAAGAACTAGATTACTAGAGGGAGTGGGGCAGGCATGAGCAATTCAAGCATCATCGTTGTCGGCGGAGGACTTGCGGGTCTGATGGCGACCATTAAAGCTGCGGAAGCAGGAACAAATGTAAAACTATTTTCGATCGTTCCCGTTAAGCGCTCACATTCCGTATGTGCGCAGGGCGGAATCAACGGAGCGGTCAATACAAAAGGTGAAGGCGACTCCCCTTGGGAGCATTTTGACGATACCGTTTACGGTGGCGACTTTCTGGCCAACCAGCCGCCGGTCAAAGCGATGTGTGACGCGGCGCCGTCGATTATTCATTTGCTTGACCGCATGGGCGTCATGTTTAACAGAACACCTGAAGGGCTGCTTGACTTCCGGCGCTTCGGGGGAACTCAGCATCACAGAACGGCATATGCGGGGGCGACGACCGGACAGCAGCTCTTGTACGCGCTGGATGAGCAGGTTCGCCGCTTTGAAGTCGAAGGGCTTGTTTCGAAATATGAAGGCTGGGAGTTTCTCGGAGCTGTTCTTGATGATGACAATGCGTGCCGGGGCATCGTCGCCCAAAATCTGACGACGATGGAAATCGAGTCGTTCCGTTCAGACGCGGTCATCATGGCGACCGGGGGACCGGGCATCATCTTCGGAAAATCGACGAACTCGATGATCAATACCGGATCAGCCGCTTCGATCGTTTACCAGCAGGGGGCTTACTATGCGAACGGAGAATTCATCCAGATCCACCCGACCGCCATTCCGGGAGACGACAAGCTCCGTCTGATGAGCGAATCGGCGCGCGGTGAAGGCGGACGAGTCTGGACGTACAAAGACGGCAAGCCTTGGTATTTCCTCGAAGAGAAATATCCGGCATACGGAAACCTTGTGCCGCGTGATATTGCGACTCGTGAAATATTTGATGTATGCGTCAGACAAAAGCTCGGCATCAACGGCGAAAACATGGTTTATCTCGATCTTTCCCATAAAGATCCGAAGGAATTGGACATCAAGCTGGGCGGAATCATTGAAATCTATGAAAAATTCATGGGTGACGATCCGCGCAAGCTGCCGATGAAGATTTTCCCTGCGGTCCACTACTCAATGGGCGGACTCTGGGTCGACTACAATCAGATGACCAACATTCCAGGACTGTTTGCCGCAGGAGAATGCGATTATTCAATGCACGGCGGAAACCGCCTGGGCGCGAACTCGCTCTTGTCAGCCATTTACGGCGGCATGGTGGCAGGTCCGAAAGCCGTTGAATACATTCAAGGTCTTGAAACATCCGCAGAAGATCTGTCTTCTTCCGTTTTCGACAGCTGCGTCAAAAAGGAAGAAGAAAAGTGGGCTGACATTATGAAAATGGACGGCAATGAAAATGCTTATGTCCTTCATAAAGAGCTCGGCGAATGGATGACAGACAACGTGACGGTTGTGCGCCACAATGACAAGCTGCTGAAAACGGATGAAAAAATCCAAGAGCTTGCAGAGCGCTACCAAAACATCAATATCAACGATACGGCAAAATGGAGCAACCAGGGCGCCGTATTCACGCGCCAGCTGCACAACATGCTGCAATTGGCACGGGTGATCACGCTCGGTGCATACAACCGGAATGAGAGCCGCGGCGCCCATTATAAACCGGATTTCCCTGAACGTAATGACGAGGAATGGCTGAAAACAACAATGGCGAAACATGCAGGCGATTTTGAAGCCCCGAAATTCCATTATGAGGATGTCGATGTTTCATTAATCGCACCGCGTAAACGGGATTACTCGAAGAAAAAGGTGGCGAAATCATGAGTGAAAATAAGACAATCAAGTTTATCATCACTCGTCAGGATACATCGGATTCTAGTCCTTACCAGGAAGAGTTTGAAATTCCATACCGTCCGAATATGAACGTCATTTCCGCTTTGATGGAAATCAGAAGGAACCCGGTTAATGCAAAAGGGGAAAAAACGTCGCCGATTGCTTGGGATATGAACTGTCTCGAGGAAGTGTGCGGCGCTTGCTCGATGGTGATCAACGGCAAGCCGAGACAGTCCTGTACAGCGCTGATCGACCAGCTTGAGCAGCCGATCCGCCTTGAACCGATGAAAACATTCCCGGTTGTCCGTGACCTTCAAGTGGACCGGAGCCGCATGTTTGATTCATTAAAGAAAGTCAAAGCATGGGTGCCGATCGACGGCACATATGACCTCGGACCGGGACCGAGAATGCCGGAAAGAAGAAGGCAGTGGGCGTATGAGCTGTCAAAATGCATGACTTGCGGCGTATGTCTTGAAGCTTGTCCAAACGTGAACGATAAAACAAACTTTATGGGACCTGCGCCGCTCTCGCAAGTCCGCTTATTCAACACCCATCCGACAGGCGCGATGAACAAATCGGAACGGCTTGAAGCGATTATGGGGGACGGCGGACTGGCCGAATGCGGAAATTCGCAAAACTGCGTGCAGTCATGTCCGAAAGGCATCCCGCTCACAACCTCAATCGCTGCGTTAAACAGGGATACGACCGTTCAGGCGTTTAAAAACTTCTTCGGAAGCGACAACACGGAATAACACGAAAAAACGCACCTCTTCAAGCCGAAGAGGTGTTTTTATGACCAAAGGGGATGAAAAACAATGAAGCTGCCGGGATATATTGAAGAACCGTTTGACACATGGTGTCAGTCATTTTCTTTTTTTGATGAAGTATCCGTCCGTTTTTCAGAAACGGACATGTTCGGTCATATGAACAATGTCACACCGTTTGTCTATTTCGAGGAAGCGAGGATTTCCTATTTCAAGCACCTGGGCGTCATGGACCGCCTTTCAGACGCGAAGAGCGCGGCAATTCCCGTCGTGGCGAGCCAGCAATGCGATTATTTTCAGCAGGTCATGCTTCATGAACATTTGAAAATCGGCGTCAAAACAGCATCTGTCGGCAACGCCTCCCTCATCCTTCACTATGCGGCGAAAAATGGGGAAGACGGCCTTTGCTTCACAGGGAAGGCGGTTATGGTGCAAATTGCGAAAGATACGGGCAAACCGGTGAAATGGACAAATGAACAAAAAGCAAAACTGCTTGGCAATGACTCATTTCCTGAGAAATAATTGACAAGGAGAGGAAAATGAAAAAATCGATGATCATCGGCGCGAGTTCCGGAATTGGCAAAGCGCTTGCCAAGCAGCTGTCAGCCGCGGGAGTGGAAGTCGGTCTTGCAGCAAGACGGTATGAACTGCTAGCCAAATTGCGTGACGACCTCCCTGGACCTTCATACATTAAAAAGGTCGATACAGCCGACAGCGAACGCTCGCCTATACTGTTGAGAGAACTGCTTGATGAGATGAATTGGGCAGACGCAGTCTTCATCTGTTCAGGTGTTGGATATTTGGAAAGCGAAATGGATTGGAGCAAAGAAAAGGAAACGATCGATGTAAATGTGACGGGATTTGTGTCCTGCTCGAACGTGTTGATGGAGCATTTTATCAAAAACGGGAGAGGGCATTTAGTCGGCATTTCATCCATTGCCGCGCTGAGAGGAAACGGAGGAGCCGTCACCTACGCCGCTTCAAAAGCATTCGTTTCTAATTACTTAAAAGGGCTCCGGCAAAAAGTGAAAAAACTTGGGTGTGATGAAATCGTGGTCACCGAAATTCAGCCAGGCTTCGTGGACACGGCACTTGCAAAAGGTGATCACCTGTTTTGGACGGCTTCGTCCGAAAAAGCGGCTGCACAAATCATCAGCCCTGTGCAGAAAAAGAAAACGCACGCATATATTACGAAGAGATGGCGGCTGATCTCCTGGATTTTAAAATGTCTTCCTTAGAAGTTCAGCCCTGAAACGATGCCTGTATCATGATTTGAAAAATAGGTGTTTGAGGGAACCCTTTTCTCCGTCAGAAACGTCACCGACCTTGCGTATGTTTCATATGATATCACGACTATATCGAAACCCATTCGTTTCAGATCAGCTCTCACCTTAGCAAGGAGGGTTACAATACTTGAAGGAGAAAGAGTTTCAATCAAAGCCGCTGCTAACAAAAAGAGAAAGAGAAGTGTTCGAATTGCTCGTTCAAGACAAGACAACAAAGGAAATCGCAAGCGAGCTCTTTATAAGTGAAAAGACTGTACGTAATCACATTTCCAATGCAATGCAAAAATTGGGAGTGAAAGGCCGTTCGCAAGCTGTTGTTGAACTTCTTCGAATGGGTGAGCTAGAGCTCTAAATTGAGCCGGTGTTCCTTCTTGTATCAAGAAGGGAACCGGTTATTTGTTTTTTCAAGAGCAATTTGTATATTCATGTTGAAGTCTTGCAATTTGTGTAGAAAAGAAGGAAAATAGACTCAAGTGTTTTGAAAACAAAACAACGAGTCGAGCGAGGTAGAGAAAATGAATTCGAATGCTTCTTTGAATCACATAGCGGACATTGAAAAATCACTCCGCCATATTGCGGGCATCATTAAACAAAAAGGAAGAGAAATTCTCACCCAATATACGATTACCCCTCCCCAGTTTGTCGGTCTTCAATGGCTGTATGAATACGGGGATATGACGATCGGCGAGTTATCACAAAAGATGTACCTGGCGTGCAGCACCACAACGGATTTAATTGACCGAATGGAGAAAAACAACCTCGTTGAACGGGTTAAAGATCCGTCCGACAGGCGCGTAGTCCGCATTCATCTTCTATCGGAAGGAGAGCGGATCATCCAGGAGGTCATTCAAAAAAGGCAGGACTATTTAGAAGACATGTTAGAGGCGTTTTCCGAGGAAGAAACAGCCGCGTTTGAAAAATTATTAATTAAACTTCAGCAGGAAATGAACAGAAAATGAGGCGATTTTGTTGGATCAACCGATAGGAGTCATTGATTCGGGAGTCGGCGGTTTAACCGTTGCAAAAGAAATCATGAGGCAGCTGCCGAAAGAAAAAATTATATATCTTGGAGATACGAAAAGGTGTCCGTACGGACCCCGGGACAGACAAGAAGTCCTGTCATATACATGGGAAATGACAAATTATTTGTTATCCCGCCACCATATTAAAATGCTCGTGATCGCCTGCAATACAGCGACGGCCATCGCGCTTGAAGAAATCAGCAGAGAAGTCGCGATCCCGGTCATCGGCGTTGTGCAGCCTGGAGCCAGAACCGCGATTAAAGTGACGGAGAACCAGCGGATCGGCGTGATCGGAACAGAAAACACGATCAAAAGCGGCGCATACGAAGAAGCGCTTCTTTCGCTAAACGGAGATTTAACGGTGGAAAATCTGGCTTGCCCGATGTTTGTCCCGTTTGTGGAAAGCGGCAAATTTTTGGATGAGACGGCTGATGAAATCGTCAGGTCGTCACTGCACCCGCTCAGGGATTCATCAATCGATACGCTGATTCTCGGATGCACGCATTATCCGATTTTAAAAGAACCGATTCAGCGCTATATGGGAGAGCGCGTCAACATCATTTCCTCCGGAGATGAAACGGCCAGGGAAGTCAGCACGATCTTGTCATACAACGGTTTATTAAGCAAAACGGGGGAACCGCCGGAACACTTGTTTTTAACAACCGGGGAGCGCGCCCGCTTCACAAAAATTGCAAATGATTGGTTTGGATACGAAGTGAAAAATGTGGAAAGCATTTCTCTTCAGGAAACCGCTGTAAAATAAAGCTGCCGCACAAGCAAACGGCAGCTTTTTTTCATGGCCTTTTCTTTTAAAGAAAAGGTTTTTTGTATTCAGAGGGATTTTTTTAAAAAGCGGTCTAATTCAAAAACGGGCTCGTATACATAATAGTACAAACTGCCTTAGGAGGGAAAAGTATGCTGAAAAAAGGAATGAAAGGAATCGCGGTTACGGTTACGGCCTCCGCGCTGCTTCTTTCCGGGTGCGGAATATTTCAGTCAGATCAAGCCTCAGAGGAGATAGATCCGCCGCAGGACATCACATATGTAAAAGAGGAGAAGGAGCAAGACCAAACAGACAAAACCAAAGATAAAACAGAAGACAAAGGCAGCAAAACGACAAGCGACGATAAAGCCGCTCAAACGGGCGATACGGTCATGAGAGAGCTTTATCTCATTGATAAGAACGGCTATGTGACAGCGCAGACGCTGCCGTTGCCAAAGCAGGAAGGTACGGCTAAACAAGCGCTTGAATACCTCGTTGAAGGCGGCCCTGTTTCAAACATCCTGCCAAACGGGTTCAGAGCCGTGCTGCCGGCGGATACCACGGTCAATGTCGATATTAAAGAAGACGGAACAGCGATTGCTGACTTCTCAAATGAATTTAAAAACTATAAAGCTGAAGACGAGCAAAAAATTGTACAGGCAATTACATGGACGTTAACACAGTTTAACTCGATTGATAAAGTGAAGATCCGCATGAACGGCCATGATTTGAAAGAAATGCCTGTTAACGGCACGCCGATTTCAGAAGAACTCAGCCGCGAGGACGGCATTAACCTCGACACGGCGGGTGTGACAGATATAACGGCGACACAGCCGGTCACCGTCTATTATTTGGCTGAATCGGACAAAGGCACATATTACGTTCCTGTAACGAAACGGACATCTGTAAAAGAAAACGACCAGGTGACGGCGGCGGTTAAAGAGCTGACGGAAGGACCGGGCAATAAAAGCGGCCTGCTTTCCGATTTCCAGGGCGATGTCAAGCTTGAAAACGAGCCGAAAATTGAAGACGGCCATGTGACTCTCGACTTTAACGAAGCGATCTACGGGAGTGCCGACGGCGAGAAGAAAGTGATATCGGATGAAGTGTTAAACAGTATTGTGCTGACATTAACCGAGCTGCCTGATGTGAAAAGTGTGTCGGTTACTGTGAACGGAAAATCCGAGCTCGTCAATGAAAAAGGAGAAAAGCTTTCCAAGCCGGTTTCAAGACCGAGCAAGGTGAACACAGGTAGTTTTTAAGCAGAGATTTTTGATATACTATAGAAAAAGAGGTAAGCGATTAAAGCTGCCTCTTTCTTTATTCAGCTTTTTGGAAGAGCAGAATGATTGTGAAAGGTTTATGTACATACAATCGGAGGTAAAAAATGAGATACGATGGAAGAGAAAACAATGAACTGCGCCCTGTCACAATGGACCTCGACTTCATTACGCATCCCGAGGGATCGGTCCTGATCACAGTCGGCGGGACAAAGGTGATATGCAACGCGTCTGTGGAAGACCGTGTACCGCCCTTTTTGAGAGGAGAAGGGAAGGGCTGGATCACCGCGGAATACAGCATGCTCCCGCGGGCCACGAACCAAAGGACGATCAGGGAATCGTCAAAAGGGAAAATCTCCGGGCGGACGATGGAAATTCAACGGCTGATCGGACGAGCTCTGCGGGCGGTCGTTGATTTGGAAAAGCTCGGTGAGCGGACGATCTGGATCGACTGCGACGTCATTCAGGCTGACGGAGGCACGAGAACTGCGTCGATCACCGGAGCATTTACGGCCATGGCGCTTGCCGTCGGAAGACTTGTCGAAAAAGGCGCGCTGAAGGCGATGCCGATCACTGACTTTTTGGCTGCCACTTCGGTGGGAATCGATAAGGAAAAAGGATTGATCCTTGATTTGAACTACCAGGAAGATTCTGCAGCAGAGGTGGATATGAACGTCGTCATGACAGGCGAAGGCCGCTTTGTCGAACTTCAGGGAACAGGAGAGGAAGCGACATTCTCAAGAAGTGAATTGGACGGGCTTTTAGAACTGGCTGAAAAAGGGATCGCCGAACTCATCGAAAAGCAGAAAGAAGTGCTCGGCGACGTTGCATCAGCCATTCAACAATAACATGAGAAAGGCTTGATACAAGATGAAAGAAGTCATCATTGCCACGAAAAACGAAGGGAAAGTCAGGGAATTCAAAGCGATGCTCGAACCGAGAGGCTACGATGTCAAATCTCTACTGGACATCGGCTATACGCCCGAAATCGAAGAAACCGGGCAGACGTTTGAAGAAAACGCGGTGATTAAAGCGGAAACGATTTCGAAAGAAACCGGTAAAATCGTGATTGCCGATGACTCAGGCCTGTCTGTCGACTACCTCGGCGGCAGCCCCGGCGTATACTCGGCCCGCTATGCAGGAGAAGAGAAAAACGATCTCGCCAACCTGAAAAAGCTATTGAAAGAGCTTGAAGGGGTGGAAAAAGAAGACCGCTCCGCGAGGTTCAGATGCGCGCTCGCATTATGCACTCCAGGGCAGGAAACGAAAACGGTCGAAGGTTCTGTGGAAGGGTACATTACCGAAGAGCCGCGCGGCACAAACGGCTTCGGCTACGACCCGGTTTTTCTCGTCAAAGACAAAGATCAAACGATGGCCGAGCTCTCAAGCGGCGAAAAGAACAAAATCAGCCACAGAGCGGAAGCGCTGAAAAAACTGTCCGCTCTATTGGACCAAGCGTAAAGGAGGAGGGCCGATCATGAAGGTTCTGATTGTCAGCGACAGCCACGGCCTTGAAGACGAACTGGAAATGATCGCTGAGCGGCACGGAAAGGAAACAGATCTCATCATCCATTGCGGGGATTCCGAATTGGATCCTTCCCATCCCGCGCTTTCCTCTTACTTAACAGTAAAAGGAAACTGCGATTTTTACGGGGAGTTTAAAGACGAAATTGTCGTTCCCGTCGGATCGAAAAAGCTTTTTTTCACACACGGGCATTTATACGGCATTAAACAGTCGCTTTTAAATGTATACTACCGCGCTGAAGAACTCGGCGCCGATATCATCTGTTTCGGCCATTCCCACATCGCAGGAAGCGAACTGATGGACGGAAAACTGCTGATCAACCCCGGCAGCATCCGCCTTCCGCGGGTGCGGAAAGAAAAAACTTATGCTATACTAAACATTGACAAAGACAATGCAACGGTCCGCTATTATGACTTGGACGGCCGGGAAGTCGAAAGCCTGACGAACCACGTCCAACTGCCAGCACATTCATGAGGAAGAATTTTTTTCTTCCTCGTGAAGAAAAAAATTCTAAAAAGTTGTTGACTTTATGTCCCGATCCGCATATAATAAATCTTGTCGCTGATAGTTAAAGCGAAACAAAACAACATCATGTCCCAGTAGCTCAGCTGGATAGAGCAACGGCCTTCTAAGCCGTCGGTCGGGAGTTCGAATCTCTCCTGGGACGTCACTGAAAAAAGCCTCAAACTTCTTGGTATACAAGAGTTTGAGGCTTTTTTGTTTACTTGGAACTTGCGTTCTGTTTTGGGGTTGAAATGTGTTTTGGGAGCGGATTGGGAGCAGATTTAAATTTTCGAATTTCATTGAAACTCCTTTATCTTATTGGATATCCTGTTAAAATACACTCTCCATCTTCCCCTTTTAGGAATGTTTTTCATATATAACAAATTGGGTGTACCTAATCCTCTTTCTATACTTCTTCCAAGAACATCTCCATTTGTATCTTGAGGTGAGAGTAGTTCTCTGAATGGCCTTTTTCTTCAAACAACAACATCCTAAAAATCCCCTTTCATTATTTCAAACAAAATGAAAAAGATAAAGGGTGTGATCAATTTTAAGGAGGATGTTGTCATGACAAAACAACAGCAAAATCAGCAGCAAAAGCAGAAACAACAAAAACAAAAGCATGAGCAGCTGCTCGGGGCCAACATTACGGATACCGAACTTGCTCAGGAATTCGGAAATATCCAGCAGCAGCTTGCCCAGCTGGAGCAAACTGTTAATCAAATGGGGTCACAGCAGCAGCAGGGCCAAAGCGGCCAGCAGAGCTCTCAATTGAGCCAGGGCATCAATCAGCTGAAGCAGCAAATTCAGCAGTTCAGCTCACAATCTCAGCAGCAGATGCAGCAGACGGATCAGCAAATTCAGCAAAGCATTCAGCAGGCTGTTCAGCAGCTAAATCAGGCTCTTCAAGGAATCCAGACAAACCAGGCTATGAACCAAATGAGCCAGGCACTTCAGCAGGCGCAGCAATCATTTAACCAGCAAGGACAGCAACAGGGGCAGCAAAACCAACAAAACCAGCAGCAAAATCAAAATTTCCAGCAGCCCCTTCAATAAAAAGCTGTAAAGAGCCGTTTAGCACGGCTCTTTTTTATATCGGTCATTCCTCGTTTTGATCCTTTTCGTCATGGGTTGGATGCGCCCCGGGGTACTGTCGCGGCATTCCTTGGTGGAGATTGCGGAATTCATATGTGAAATTGCTGTAGTACTGCTGGCCTTCCTTCCATGACGTGTTTTTGTTTTCAACAGGCTTGTCTTTGCCTTGGGCAGCTCCATACGCTCCTTCAGGAAATTCTTCTGCCGTTAAAAAGTTTCTTTGTGTTTCAACGTTCGACAGTTCTTTTTTGTCGTCCATCAGATCACCCCTGTTTTAGTTTTATTGTTGCCATGAAAAAGAAGAGCTATGTGTTTTCGTTTTGTGCAGTAGGATTCATTTTAAGAACGGGATAAGATGCTCATTTTCTGCCGAGAGTACAACGGGCAAATGCGCCGATCACAACGAAAAGCACAGAAAGAACCTTTCGGATGTTATGGTATTTTGTGGTTTATTGGTCCTTTTCTCCTCAGCTTTTAAAAACTATTCTTCTATCTTAATACCCGCCTATTCTCGCTTTTTGTTATACATCTCAATTCAGCAATGGTTTAATCTGTTTTCCAGATTGATGTAAATGGGGAATTGGTTATAAAATTTACCATGATAGAAAATCTTACAAGTGCGTTCTGCTTTTATTTTAGAAAGGGAGCTGAAGAAAGGTGCATACGCTAGAAAAAATGGAGGAAACAAATTTCCAGACGGCGAGAGATTATGTGACAAAAGCATACGAGACAGTGCGGAAGCGAAATCTTCACGAAAGCGAATTTCTTCAAGCTGTCAAAGAAATTTTCGATTCCCTCGTCCCTGTATTAGCAAGGCATCCAAAGTATATTGAACACCGCATTCTTGAAAGGATTGCAGAGCCGGAACGGATGATCACCTTCAGGGTGCCGTGGGTCGATGATGAAGGCAATATCCAGGTTAACAGGGGATACCGGGTTCAATTTAACAGTGCGATCGGTCCGTATAAAGGCGGCATCCGCTTTCATCCTTCTGTAAACGCGAGCATTATTAAATTTTTGGGCTTTGAGCAGATTTTTAAAAATTCTTTAACCGGCCAGCCG
Source organism: Bacillus sp. FSL L8-0528 (assembly GCF_038593085.1). Taxonomy (NCBI): domain Bacteria; kingdom Bacillati; phylum Bacillota; class Bacilli; order Caryophanales; family Bacillaceae; genus Bacillus; species Bacillus sp. FSL L8-0528. Next base: position 2,972,173 of record NZ_CP151961.1, on the reverse strand, counting down.
ATCGGCGGCGGAAAAGGCGGGGCTGATTTTGATCCGAAGGGCAAGTCTGACAGGGAGATCATGAGTTTTACGCAAAGCTTCATGAATGAACTGTACAGACATATCGGACCGGACACGGATATCCCTGCCGGTGATATTGGTGTCGGAGCAAGGGAAGTCGGGTTTATGTTCGGACAGTATAAAAAGATTCGGGGCCGCTATGATGCAGGTGTGTTAACAGGCAAAGGCCTTGAATACGGGGGCAGTTTGACGAGGAAAGAAGCGACAGGGTACGGTCTGGTTTATTTCGTAGAAGAAATGCTGAAGGATCAGGGGCTGCGTTTTGAAAACAGCACTGTTGTCGTCTCCGGTTCAGGTAATGTGGCGCTGTATGCGATGGAAAAAGCCGCTCAATTCGGCGCAAAAGTAGTGGCCTGCAGCGATTCTGACGGCTATGTCTATGACGAAAAAGGCATCAGCCTTGAGACGGTGAAGCGGCTTAAAGAAAGCGGGAACGGAAGGATTCGCGAGTATGTCAGCGAGCATCCGGAAGCACACTATTTCGAAGGATGCTCCGGCATTTGGTCTATTCCGTGCGATATCGCGCTTCCGTGCGCGACCCAGAACGAAATTGACGAAGAGGCGGCCGGAGTGCTTATTTCAAATGGGGTCAAAGCCGTCGGAGAAGGAGCGAATATGCCGTCTGAAGAGAGCGCCGTCAAACGCTTTTTGGATGCGGGGGTTCTTTTTGGGCCGGCTAAGGCTGCAAATGCCGGCGGTGTGGCCGTTTCAGCGCTCGAAATGGCGCAGAACAGCGCGCGGCTCCACTGGACGGCGGAAGAAACGGATGAGAAGCTCAGGACGATCATGGCCGATATTTACACGAGAAGCGTTGAAGCAGCTTCAGAATACGGACGTCCCGGCAATCTGCTTGACGGCTGCAATATAGCCGGATTTATTAAAGTGGCGGATGCGATGATCGCTCAGGGAGTCGTTTAACCGTAAAAGGAGAGAGCGAAATGCTCTCTCTTTTTTGTGCTTTGTTAATTTTCTCTGAATCCTCCGGTAAAGCCGTGCACAGCCGGAACGGAAATTCCCGGGTAACCGATGCCGAATCCGAGAGTCGGAGTGGTGAACACCCCGCCGTACGGATAATAGGGATAGGGCCCGTGCGCTGAAGGATTATAGACATAAGTAGTCGGATAGCCGAAGTATCCCGGGTATTGGCGCACGCGGGGATCAGAGTATGGAGGAAAGGTGCGGTACATCATATTCACCCGTTTCTTTTTGAATTAACAGCAGTTTATGTAAAAAATCGTAAAATGGAGTCTGTACACAAATGTGGTAAAAAATCTAACCTTCCGGGATGAAATTTTAAAAAGTTGTCGGTAATAAAATCTAACAAAACTGTATAAAACAACAGTTTTTTTATGTAATCTTTATAGATTGCATAAAAAATTTCAAATTGTTTTTCAATTTTGGATTTCCTTTTATATCAATCATGTAAGCGTATACAAATAGATTGATTAATCGAAATTGTCTAATAATTTTAAAAAATACGGTTGACACTGCATGTAAAGGGGCGTAATATGAGTTCAAACAAAAGAACAAATCACTTGAAAACTTTTCATCTTTCCCGGGAATGACAGCGGGAAAACGGGTTCCCGCATCATCAATTTTTAACCGTTTAAAGCGTTCATTTACAACAGAAAGGTGTGCTAGAGGGATGGGGGACCAGAAAGACCAGTGGATCTTCCTAAACGACAAACTCGTTAAAAAAGAAGACGCTAAAATATCAGTCTATGATCACGGATTTTTATACGGGGACGGCGTGTTTGAAGGGATCAGGGTATACGACGGCAACATCTTCAGAATGAAAGAGCACATGGACCGCCTCTACGATTCTGCGAGATCGATTATGCTGGAGATTCCATATCAGCAGGAAGAACTGACACAGCACGTTCTCAAAACAGTTGAAAAAAACGGGCTTAAAGACGCTTACATCCGCTTGGTCGTTTCAAGAGGAGCGGGTGACCTCGGACTCGATCCAAACAATTGTTCACACCCGAGTGTCATTATAATTGTCGAACCATTGGCAATATTCCCGAAACACTTATATGAAACGGGAATTGACATCGTGACGGTTCCGACAAGAAGAAACAGACCTGATGTGCTGAGCCCTAAAGTGAAATCGCTGAACTATTTAAACAATATTCTTGTCCGGATCGAGGCGCACATGGCGGGCGTGACAGAAGCGCTCATGCTCAATGATCAAGGCTATGTCGCCGAAGGTTCTGCGGATAACGTATTCATTTATAAAAACGGAAAGCTTTTGACGCCTCCGGGCTATATCGGAGCGCTTGAAGGAATCACCCGGAATGCCATCATCGAAATAGCTCAGGAGCTCGGCTATGAAGTGAAGGAAGAGCCGTTTACCCGCCATGACGTATACACAGCCGACGAAGTGTTTTTAACCGGAACGGCTGCAGAAGTCATCGCGGTCGTAAAAGTTGACGGCCGCAAGATCGGGGACGGCAAGCCGGGAGTCCACACAAACCGGATGCTTGAAAAGTTCCGCGAGCGCGTCGTCCGTGAAGGGGTAAAAGTCAGCCTCGAAGATCAAAGCTTAAGTGTCAGTTGAATAAAGACAAACGTTGAAGAGGATAAGTAACAGCGGAAACGCCGCCTGCAGAGAGCCGGGATTGCTGGAAACCGGTGACGGCCTCCGCTTGTGAACTCCCCTCTGAGTGTCAGCCTGAACGACTTCCAAGTTTAGTAAGGCTGGCCGGGTGAACGTCATGAACGTTCACTCGTTATTAAACCGGATAAGCGATTATCCATAAGGCGGCTTTAGAAAGCCGCGAACAAGGGTGGTACCGCGGAAAGAAAAGCCTTTTCGCCCCTTTGGCCTGCAAGGTGTGCAGCGTCAACAGTGGGCGGGAAGGCTTTTTTTAGCTGCAAAAGCAGATTGGAAACATGCTTTGCGGCATATATAAATTGATTATTTTTAAAAAAACCAATCGTGAATGAACAGTGATGATGATCACTTGATAAGGAGGAAGAAAAATGGGGACGAATGTACAGTTGGATGCTGAAAATGCCCAATGTACACAAACAATGGCAGGGGCGTCAATGCTGATCGAGGCTTTAAAACAGGAAAATGTCGAAGTGATCTACGGGTATCCCGGCGGTGCGGTCCTGTCGATTTATGACAAACTCTACGGATCGGGGATGTTTCATGTGCTGACGCGCCATGAACAAGGCGCCATCCACGCAGCCGAAGGATATGCGAGGATTTCAGGGAAACCGGGTGTCGTCATCGCCACATCCGGTCCGGGAGCGACCAACCTTGTAACGGGTCTGGCCGACGCGATGATCGATTCATTGCCTCTCGTCGTATTCACCGGTCAGGTTGCGACCTCGGTTATCGGATCTGACGCATTTCAAGAAGCTGACGTCATCGGAATTACGATGCCGATTACAAAGCACAGCTACCAGGTTCGCAATGCAGAAGATCTGCCGAGAATTATTAAAGAAGCATTCCATATCGCAACAACAGGAAGACCAGGCCCCGTTTTAATCGATATTCCTAAAGACATCGCCGTTGTAGAAGGAGAATTCCGCTACGACCATGAGATTCACCTTCCTGGCTATCAGCCGACGAAGGAACCGAATTATCTGCAGATCAGAAAGCTTGTAGAAGCGGTCAGTGCAGCGAAAAAGCCGGTAATTTTAGCGGGCGCGGGCGTTTTGCACGGGAAAGCGTCAGAAGAATTAAAAAATTATGTCGAACAGCAGCAAATTCCGGTGGCGCATACGCTGTTAGGTTTGGGAGGATTTCCGGCCGACCATCCGCTTTTCCTCGGGATGGCCGGAATGCACGGAACGTATGCGGCCAACATGGCTCTGTATGAAAGCGATCTGTTAATCAGCATCGGTGCGAGATTCGATGATCGGGTGACAGGGAACTTGAAGCATTTTGCAAAATATGCGAAAGTCGCTCACATTGACATCGATCCGGCTGAAATCGGCAAAATCGTTCATACGCACATTCCGGTTGTCGGCGACAGCAAGCTTGTACTGACAGAGCTGATCAAGCAAAACGGCAAACCGAGCGCTTCGGATGAGTGGAAAAAGCAGCTTGCGGACTGGAAAAACGAATATCCGCTCTGGTATGAAGAGAATGAAACAGAAGGATTCAAACCGCAGAAGCTGATCGAATATATCCACCGCTATACAAAAGGCGAAGCTATTTTAACGACGGACGTCGGACAGCATCAAATGTGGGCCGCGCAATTTTATCAGTTCCAAAAAGCCGACAGATGGGTCACTTCCGGCGGGCTCGGCACGATGGGCTTCGGACTTCCGGCGGCAATCGGAGCACAGCTTGCGGATAAGGATGCGACGGTTGTATCGATACTCGGCGACGGGGGATTCCAGATGACGCTGCAGGAGCTGTCCGTCATTCACGATCTGAACCTTCCGATCAAAGTCGTGGTCTTAAACAACCGCTGCCTCGGAATGGTACGGCAATGGCAGGAGATCTTTTACGATGAGCGCTATTCACACTCCAAGTTCGCATCACAGCCTGATTTCATCAAGCTGTCTGAAGCATACGGCATCAAAGGTGTCCGAATCACATCCGAAAAAGAAGCGGAAGAAAAGCTGGAAGCGGCGCTAACGTCGAATGAACCGATGGTCATCGATGTTCAGGTTGCACAAGCTGAAAAAGTATTTCCAATGGTTGCGCCTGGAAAAGGGCTGCACGAAATGGTGGGGGTGAAACCTTGAAAAGAATCATCACGCTGACGGTTTTGAATCAAAGCGGCGTCTTAAACAGAATTACAGGGTTGTTTACAAAACGGCATTACAACATTGAAAGCATTACCGTCGGCCACACCGAAACAGCGGGGATTTCCAGGATCACGTTTGTCGTTCATGTGGCAGATGAAAAAGAAACGGAACAGCTGACAAAACAATTAAACAAACAGATTGATGTACTGAAAGTCACGGACATTACAAATCAATCGATCGTCCAAAGAGAGCTGGCATTAATCAGGGTGGTTTCCCCTCCGTCGAGCAGGGCGGAAATAAACGGCGTCATTGAACCGTTTCGGGCGACTGTCGTCGATGTCGCAAAAGACAGCGTCGTGATTCAAGTGACGGGGGAATCAAGCAAGATCGAAGCCCTGATCGAACTGTTGAAACCATACGGGATTAAAGAGGTTGCCAGAACAGGCACCACGGCCTTTGCGAGGGGAACCCAGCAAAAGCCGGCCTCTATTAAAACAATATCTATTGTATAAAACATAAAAGGGAGAGATTGAAATGGTAAAAGTATATTATAACGGTGATATCAAAGAAAACGTATTGGCAGGCAAAAAAGTAGCGGTAATCGGATACGGCTCTCAAGGCCATGCGCACGCACTGAACCTGAAAGAAAGCGGAGTGGACGTCATTGTCGGCGTCAGAAAAGGGAAATCCTTTGCAAAAGCAGAGGAAGACGGCCATCAAGTTTTCACGGTAAGAGAAGCGGCAGAACAGGCCGACATCGTTATGGTGCTTCTTCCGGATGAACAGCAGCAAAAAGTGTATGAAGCGGAAATTAAAGACGGACTTCAAGCGGGCAATTCACTCGTATTCGCCCACGGATTCAACGTTCATTTCCATCAGATCGTGCCTCCGGCAGATGTTGACGTATTCCTTGTCGCTCCTAAAGGACCGGGCCATCTTGTCAGAAGAACGTTTGAACAAGGTGCAGGGGTTCCGGCGCTGTTTGCGATCTATCAGGATGTAACAGGGGAAGCGAAAGACAAAGCCCTTGCTTATGCTAAAGCGATCGGCGGAGCAAGAGCCGGTGTTCTAGAAACAACATTTAAAGAAGAAACTGAAACCGATCTTTTCGGCGAACAGGCGGTGCTGTGCGGAGGATTGACTTCCCTTGTCAAAGCAGGATTCGAAACGCTGACAGAAGCGGGCTATCAGCCTGAACTCGCATACTTCGAGTGTCTGCACGAGCTGAAGCTAATCGTCGACTTGATGTATGAAGAAGGTTTGGCAGGCATGAGATATTCGATTTCAGACACAGCGCAGTGGGGAGACTTCGTATCAGGCCCGCGCGTCGTCGATGAGAAGGTAAAAGCATCAATGAAAGAAGTATTGAAAGACATCCAAAACGGTACATTCGCGAAAGAATGGATCGTCGAAAACCAAGTCAACCGTCCGCGTTTCAACGCCATCAATACAAGCGAAAACGAACACGAAATCGAAGTGGTCGGCAGAAAGCTTCGCGAAATGATGCCGTTTGTCAAGCAGGGCAAGAAGAAGGAAGCGGTGGTAGCCGGTGCGAAAAATTAACTTTTTTGATACGACACTCCGTGACGGTGAACAGTCGCCGGGCGTTAATTTAAACACGCAGGAGAAGCTGGCGATCGCCCAGCAGCTTGAAAAACTCGGGGTCAACATTATGGAAGCGGGCTTCCCCGCTTCATCCCCCGGGGATTTCAACGCAGTAAAAGAAATCGCAAGGACGATTAAAAACTGTTCGGTAACGGGGCTTGCCCGCTCTGTCAAAGGAGATATCGATTCGGCGTGGGAAGCGCTCAAAGACGGGGCTGAACCAAGGCTTCACATTTTTATCGCCACTTCTGACATCCATTTAAAATATAAGCTGAAAAAAACGCGCGAACAGGTTCTGGAACAGGCGGTCGCAATGGTGAAATACGCCAAAGAACGCTTCCCGATCGTCCAGTGGTCTGCCGAAGATGCGTGCCGAACCGACCTTCCGTTTTTAGCCGAGTTCGTCAGCGAAGTGATCGCCGCGGGAGCGGACGTCGTCAATCTTCCGGATACGGTCGGTTATTTAGCGCCCGCCGAGTACGGAAATATCTTCCGCTATATTAAAGAAAATGCCCGCAATGCTGACAAAGTCACGCTTTCAGCTCATTGCCACGATGATTTAGGCATGGCTGTCGCCAACTCTTTGGCTGCGATTGAAAACGGAGCGGATCAAGTCGAATCGGTCATCAACGGCATAGGCGAAAGAGCAGGGAACGCCTCTCTTGAAGAAATCGCCGTCGCCCTTTATCTCAGAAAAGATTTCTACCAGGCGGAATCAACGATTCAGCTGAATGAGATTAAGCGGACAAGTGATTTAGTGAGCAAACTGACCGGCATGGCCGTGCCGCGGAACAAAGCGGTCGTCGGCGATAATGCCTTTGCCCACGAATCAGGCATTCACCAGGACGGTTTCTTAAAAGAAAAAACAACATATGAAATTATTTCTCCGGAGCTTGTCGGCGTGAAAACGGATGCGCTTGTGCTCGGAAAGCATTCAGGGCGCCACGCATTTAAAGATAAGCTGCAAAACCTCGGATTCCAGTTTGGAGAAGAAGAAATCAATAAATTTTTTAACATCTTTAAAGAGCTTACCGGCAAGAAAAAGGAATTTACGGATGAAGATCTCATCTCGCTGATTCTCGAGGAGAAAACGGCAGACCGCAAAATCGGCTATGAATTTATTTCACTGCAGGTTCATTACGGCACCTCGCAGGTTCCGACAGCAACGGTTTCCCTTAAAGATCAGGAAACGGATCAGATCATCCAGGAAGCGGCGACCGGAGCGGGTAGCGTTGAAGCGGTGTACAACACGCTGAAGCGCTGTATGGATAAAGAAGTCCAGCTCCTTGATTACCGGATTCAATCCAATCGCAAAGGACAGGATGCATTCGCGCAAGTATACGTCAGGGTGATGATCGACGGAAAAGAATCCGGAGGACGCGGAGTCGCCCAGGATGTTCTCGAAGCATCTGCCAAAGCTTACTTGAACGCAGTGAACCGCTATCTCGTATTGAAGACGAATACCGAAGGATTGTCAAAACAGGCGGCTGTAGGATCATAACAGTAATAAGGAAGGAGTTTGTTGAATTTGAAAAAACGAATCGCACTTTTGCCCGGTGACGGAATTGGTCCCGAAGTATTGGACGCGGCTGTTGATGTGCTGAAAAGCGTTGCTGAACATTATCAGCATGAATTCGAATTTGAATACGGCCTGATCGGCGGAGCGGCAATTGATGAGGCGGGAGCGCCGCTTCCCGAGGAAACTGTCGCCGCCTGCAAAGCTGCGGACGCCATTTTGCTCGGAGCAGTAGGCGGGCCGAAATGGGATCAAAATCCTTCTGAGCTGAGGCCTGAAAAAGGGCTGCTCGCCATCCGCAAGCAGCTCGATCTTTTTGCCAATCTGCGGCCTGTTAAAGTATTTGAAAGCCTTGCGGGGGCTTCTCCGTTAAAAACCGAATATATCGAAGGTGTTGACTTTGTCATCGTACGCGAGCTGACGGGCGGCTTGTATTTCGGAAAGCCGAGCGAGCAGTACGTCAATCAGAACGGCGAGGAAGAAGCCGTTGACACGCTGTTTTATAAAAAGTCGGAAATGGAAAGGGTCATCAGGGAGGCCTTCCAAATGGCGCAGAGACGAAAAGGCAAAGTGACCTCCGTTGATAAAGCGAACGTCCTTGAGTCAAGCAAACTATGGCGCAAGACGGCGGAAGAAGTAGCGAAAGAGTTTCCTGACGTCAAGCTTGAGCACATGCTCGTCGACAATGCAGCGATGCAGCTCATTTACGCGCCTGGACAGTTTGACATTATCGTGACTGAAAACATGTTCGGCGATATTTTAAGCGATGAAGCATCGATGCTGACCGGATCGCTCGGCATGCTGCCGTCGGCAAGCTTATCAAGCTCCGGACTTCATCTATATGAACCTGTGCACGGTTCGGCTCCTGATATCGCGGGACAGAACATTGCCAATCCGCTTGCGGCAATCTTGTCCGCGGCGATGATGCTCAGGACGTCATTCGGTCTTGAAGCTGAAGCGAAAGCTGTTGAACACGCAGTCGATCAAGTTCTCCGGGCAGGTAAGCGGACGAAGGACCTGGCAAAAGGATCGGAGCATTCCACGACTCAATCGATTACAGGGGAAGTAAAAGCTGCGCTGGCAGACGACAATGCCATTTCAAACATCATGACCGCTTACGTTTAAGGAAAATGGATATTGGTAGAGGGAGGAAGAAAGATGATGCCTCGAACGATCATCGAAAAAATTTGGGATCAACACGTGATTAAAAAAGGTGAAGGGAAGCCTGACCTTCTCTATATCGATCTGCATCTGATACACGAGGTAACGTCACCCCAGGCCTTTGAAGGCCTTAGGCAAAAGAACAGAAAAGTCAGACGGCCTCAAAATACGTTTGCCACAATGGACCACAACATTCCGACTGTCAATCGGTTTGAGATTAAAGATGATGTCGCCAAACGGCAGGTCAGTGCGCTCGAACGGAATTGCGAAGAATTCGGCATCCGCCTCGCAGACTTGTCAAGCGTCGACCAGGGGATCGTCCATGTCATCGGGCCTGAACTGGGGCTGACGCTGCCGGGCAAAACGATCGTTTGTGGAGACAGCCATACATCTACACACGGAGCGTTTGGCGCGCTCGCTTTCGGGATCGGAACGAGCGAGGTCGAGCACGTCTTGTCAACGCAGACGCTTTGGCAGCAAAAACCGAAGACGCTGGAAATCCGTGTTGACGGCAAACTGCAAAAAGGAGTGACGGCTAAAGACGTCATTCTGGCGGTCATCGGAAAATACGGGGTTAAATTCGGTGCGGGTTATGTCATTGAATATACCGGCGAAGTATTCCGAAACATGTCGATGGACGAACGGATGACGGTGTGCAACATGTCAATCGAAGCTGGGGCAAGAGCCGGATTGATTGCACCGGATGAAACAACATTTGAATATGTCAAAACGAAAAAATATGCGCCAAAAGGCGAAGAGTTTGAGAAAGCTGTAGAAGAGTGGAAGAATCTGAGAACCGATCCGGGGGCGGTCTACGACCGGACGATCGTGATGGACGGAAGCTCCATTTCGCCGATGGTGACGTGGGGCATCAACCCCGGCATGGTGCTGCCGGTTGATGAAGCGATTCCGGGGCCTGAGGCATTCTCGCAGGAAGACGATAAAAAAGAAGCGCAGCGCGCATATGAATATATGGGTCTTGAACCATATAAAAAAATCGAGGATATTACAATTGAGCACGTCTTTATCGGTTCATGCACCAACTCGCGCATGACAGATCTTCGCCAGGCGGCTGAAATGATAAAAGGCCAAAAAGTCGCTGACGGTGTCAGGGCGATCGTCGTTCCCGGCTCGCAAAGCGTCAAAATTCAAGCTGAAAAAGAAGGGCTTCACGAGATTTTCATCGAAGCGGGCTTTGAATGGAGAGAATCGGGATGCAGCATGTGTTTGAGCATGAACAACGATGTTGTCCCCGAAGGAGAGCGCTGTGCTTCCACTTCCAACCGCAATTTTGAAGGCAGGCAGGGCAAAGGGGCCAGGACGCATCTCGTCAGCCCGGCGATGGCTGCGATGGCCGCGATTCACGGACGCTTTGTCGATGTCAGAAAATATTACCAAGAGACAACAGCTGTATAGAGGAGTGACAAGATGGAGCCATTAAAGACCCATACCGGAATAGCGGCGGTGCTAAACAGAATCAACGTAGACACGGACCAGATCATTCCGAAGCAATTTTTAAAGAGGATCGAAAGAACGGGGTACGGACGTTTTGCTTTCTTTGACTGGAGGTATTTGGATAACGGCGATCCCAACCCTGATTTTGAGCTGAACCGGCCGGAATACAAAGACGCTTCAATTTTAATCGCCGGCGAAAACTTCGGCTGCGGCTCTTCAAGGGAACACGCGCCATGGGCGCTTGACGACTACGGATTTAAAATCATTATCGCGCCGTCTTTTGCCGATATCTTTCACCAAAACTGTTTTAAAAACGGCATGCTGCCGATCCGCCTTCCTTATGAGACGTGGAAAGAGCTTGCTGAACAGTATGAGTATCAATCTTTGCCGATGACTGTCGATCTCGAAAAACAGACGATAACAGACCACGCCGGGCAGCAGATTGCCTTTGAGGTCGATCCGCATTGGAAAGAGATGCTGCTGAACGGTTACGATGAAATTTCTTTAACATTGCTCCTTGAAGAAGAAATCGAACAATTTGAGAAACAGAGAAGTTCTTGGCTGCAAGCATAAAAAAGCTGTCCGATGTAGATCGGAGGCTTTTTTTTGCTGGCGGAAGCATACTGCCGCCGGTTCTTTCTTGTGTTTAGCGGGCCGGGTTGATACACTTGTTAAAAAATAAGTGCCTGAAAGGAACTTAGAAATGAAGCATGACAAGAAAAACTCGAAGATCATCCCGTTCCCGAACGTTAAGGAGCGTTTAGTGCACAAAGGGATGGCCGCGCTCAAAGAAAAGAATTACCACGAAGCGCTCAGGCTGTTTTCTGAAGCGAAGCGCTATGATGACGAGGAATCGGATATTTACCTGGGAATGGCCATCTGCCTGCTGGAAATCGGCGAGCTTGAAGAAGCGAAAGGCATCTGCGAAAAAATGCTGAAAGAAGGCCACGGCCATTATTTTACCGTTTTACAAGTCTATATGACGATTTTAATCCAGCTCAGACAATACGAAAAAGTAAAAGAAACGATTGAAGCTGTACTCGAAGAAAACAAGCTGCCTCCTGAAAGCGCGGAACAGTTTTATAAACTGCTTGATTTCAGCCGCAAGATGACGGAAGACCCCAGACCTGAGGACATCACCGAAGACCTTCCCGAGACGGAGGAGGTTGATCAGGAAAGGCTTTTGAATGACACGGAAGAGCAGGTTAAGCTTCTTCACGGACTGAAGGACCGCAATCTGACAAGCTATATCGGCTTGTTGAAAACGATTCTGCAAAATCCGAGCGCGCATCCTGTCGTAAAAACGATGATTCTTCAGCTTTTGGCCGAGTCAGACCATGAAAAGCCGACGCTTGTCGCAAAATTTGGCGATTCGATGACAATTAATCCGACAGAGACGGTCAAGCCGGATGATATGCCGATATTAAAGCATGTTCTGAGCGTGCTCGATGACACGCTGGGGAATGAAAATCCCACGCTGTACCAAGCGGTCGAAGAGCTGTGGAGAAGACATATTTACGTCCTCTACCCGTTTCAGCCGAAATACTCAAACCGCGAGCTCTGGGCTGCCGCGCTGCATAAAGTCGGATACGAGATGCACGGGATCGACATCGATAAAGAGGAGCTTCATATTCTCTATGAATTCAATGACAGACAGCTTGACGAGGCCTGCGCGCTCATCAAAGACATAGAAGAAATTTCTTATTTGTAAATGTTGAAAGCAGCGGGCATTGTGTTATAATATAGTGGTTGCATTTGTGAAAAACGGAAGCTGTTCCGTTTGCCGCTTAAGGTTCATTATTTATCTTTGTATACATAATGATGGCTGTCAGAAACACATGAGCTGCACACAGTCGGCAGCTTGCGATGGACGTAGCCGTTTGCTTGTTTTAAAATGGAAAACCGACACAACCTGAATAGATTTTGGAGGGAAACACATGTCAGTAAAATGGGAAAAGCAAGAAGGAAACGAAGGCGTTTTAACGGTTGAGGTAGATGCCGATACCTTTAATAAAGCCCTTGATGATGCATTTAAAAAAGTCGTAAAGCAAGTATCCATTCCTGGATTCCGCAAAGGGAAAGTGCCGCGCGGTTTGTTTGAACAGCGTTTTGGCGTTGAGGCGCTTTATCAGGATGCGCTGGACATCCTGCTTCCTGTCGAGTATCCGAAAGCGGTAGAGGAAGCGGGCATTGAGCCTGTTGACCGCCCGGAAATCGATGTGGAAAAAATCGAAAAAGGCGAAAACCTGATCTTCACTGCGAAGGTAACGGTTAAGCCTGAAGTGAAACTTGGCGAATACAAAGGCCTTGGCATTGAAAAAGACGACACTGCCGTAACGGATGAAGACGTTCAAAACGAACTGAAGTCTCTTCAAGAGCGCCAGGCTGAACTCGTTGTAAAAGAAGACGGCAAAGTGGAAGAAGGGGACACTGTTGTTCTTGACTTCGAAGGATTCGTAGACGGCGAAGCGTTCGAAGGCGGAAAAGCGGAAAACTATTCCCTTGAAGTCGGTTCAGGCTCTTTCATTCCAGGCTTTGAAGATCAGCTTGTCGGACTTGAAGCCGGTGCTGAAAAAGACGTAGAAGTGACATTCCCTGAGGAATACCATGCGGAAGAGCTTGCGGGCAAACCTGCCGTATTCAAAGTGAAAATCCACGAAATCAAAGCGAAGGAGCTTCCTGAGCTTAATGACGAGTTTGCGAAAGATGTCGATGAGGAAGTTGAAACGCTTGCCGAGCTGACTGAAAAAACGAAAAAACGTCTCGAGGAAGCAAAAGAAAACGAAGCGGACGCTAAACTTCGCGAAGAGCTTGTCGTGAAAGCAGCTGAAAACGCTGAAGCTGACATTCCTCAAGCGATGATCGACACAGAGCTTGACCGCATGATGAAAGAATTCGAACAGCGTCTGCAAATGCAGGGCATGAACCTTGAGCTTTACTTCCAATTCTCAGGACAGGATGAAAACGCGCTGAAAGAGCAAATGAAAGAGGATGCTGAAAAACGCGTAAAATCCAACCTGACACTGGAAGCGATCGCCAAAGCCGAAAACCTTCAAGTCACTGACGAAGAAGTCGAAGAAGAGCTTTCTAAAATGGCTGAAGCGTACAACATGCCTGTTGAAAACATCAAACAAGCAATCGGTTCTACAGAAGGAATGAAAGAGGACTTAAAAGTTCGCAAAGCAATTGATTTTCTTGTAGAAAACCGTTAATATGTTTCATAATCATACTTTATATAAAACAGGGCGCGAATGTTTCGTGCCTTGTTTTATACAATTTTGACTTATCATCTTTTCTTTGGGAAAGGATAGATAATGTCGTTTTGATCAACATACATATTGAATATGCCGAACGGCAAACACAACGTTATCGCCTTTTTGGAAAGTGTGGTAAAATGCAATACATAATGGAACGAATGTTTTCAAGCGATGTTTCTTTTAACGAAGAAACAGGAATGACAAGGATATAAGGGGTGAAAGAATGTTTAAATTCAACGAGGAAAAAGGACAATTAAAATGCTCGTTTTGCGGCAAAACACAAGATCAGGTACGCAAGCTTGTCGCCGGACCAGGCGTATATATATGTGACGAGTGCATCGAACTTTGCACTGAAATTGTAGAAGAAGAACTCGGCTCTGAAGAAGAAGTGGAGTTCAAAGATGTTCCGAAACCAAAGGAAATCCGCGAGATTCTTGATGAATACGTCATCGGCCAGGACCAGGCAAAAAAATCCCTTGCCGTGGCTGTCTACAATCATTACAAGCGGATCAATTCGAACAGCAAAGTCGATGATGTCGAGCTGTCAAAAAGTAATATTTCCATGATCGGACCGACTGGAAGCGGAAAAACGCTTCTTGCTCAAACGCTAGCCCGCATCCTGAATGTGCCGTTCGCCATTGCGGATGCCACTTCGCTTACTGAAGCAGGCTATGTCGGTGAAGATGTGGAGAACATTTTGCTTAAGCTGATCCAGGCTGCTGACTACGATGTTGAAAAAGCGGAAAAAGGCATTATCTACATCGATGAAATCGATAAAGTGGCGAGAAAGTCTGAGAACCCTTCGATTACACGCGATGTATCAGGTGAAGGCGTTCAGCAGGCTCTGCTTAAAATTCTTGAAGGTACGGTTGCAAGTGTTCCTCCACAAGGCGGAAGAAAGCATCCTCATCAAGAATTCATCCAGATTGACACAACCAACATCCTGTTCATTTGCGGCGGAGCTTTTGACGGAATCGAGCAAATCATCAAACGCCGTCTCGGTCAGAAGGTCATCGGCTTCGGCTCTGACAACAAGCATGAAGATCTTGAAAAAGAAGCGCTTCTTTCCAAAGTGCTTCCGGAAGACTTGCTTCGCTTCGGGCTGATCCCTGAATTCATCGGCCGTCTCCCGATCATCGCAAGCCTTGAACCGCTCGATGAAAAAGCGCTGGTTGAAATTTTAACAAAACCGAAAAACGCACTTGTTAAACAATATAGAAAAATGCTTGAGCTGGATGATGTGGAGCTTGTATTTGAAGACGAAGCGCTCACAGAAATCGCCAAAAAAGCAATTGAACGTAAAACAGGAGCACGCGGACTTCGTTCCATTATCGAAGGAATCATGCTTGACGTGATGTTCGATCTGCCGTCCCGCGAGGATATTGAAAAATGCGTGATTACAGGCAAAACCGTCACTGACGGCGAACCGCCGCGTCTCATTATGAAAGACGGCACGGTCGTCAATAAAGACAAAAAAACTTCAGCATAATGCAGAGAACCTCCTAGCCAAAAGGAGGTTCTTTTTGCATTCGGAAACCGTCGGTATACAGAAAAAAGTGACGGTTTGAAAAGCGAAATTATCCCTTTCTGTACGTTTATTCCCTCCCTGATCAGGAAATACTATCTGACATACTTCAAGATACGAAACCATTTCAGGAGGGACCATCAGTTGAGCTGGACGAGCATTGCACTTTTTGTACAACTATTTTTCGGGATCATCATCGGATTATATTTTTGGAATCTGCTCAAGAATCAAAGAACCCAAAAGGTTACGATAGACAGAGAGTCCAAAAAAGAGATGGAACAGCTCCGGAAAATGAGATCAATCCATTTATCAGAACCGTTATCAGAAAAGGTGAGGCCGACAGCTTTTAAAGACATCGTCGGCCAAGAGGACGGCATTAAAGCACTGAAAGCCGCCCTTTGCGGACCAAATCCGCAGCATGTCATTATTTACGGCCCTCCAGGTGTGGGGAAAACGGCAGCTGCAAGGCTTGTCCTCGAAGAAGCGAAAAAGAACAAGCGCTCACCGTTCCAGGAACATTCCGTCTTTGTCGAGCTTGACGCGACAACGGCCCGTTTCGACGAGCGGGGAATCGCCGACCCGTTGATCGGTTCGGTCCACGATCCGATTTATCAGGGTGCCGGAGCGATGGGGCAGGCCGGAATTCCTCAGCCAAAGCAGGGAGCCGTTACGCATGCACACGGCGGGGTATTATTCATCGACGAAATCGGAGAGCTTCATCCGATTCAAATGAATAAAATGCTGAAGGTGCTTGAAGATCGGAAAGTGTTTTTGGAAAGCGCCTATTACAGTGAAGAAAACACGCAAATCCCCAAACACATCCACGACATTTTTCAAAACGGGCTGCCGGCGGATTTCAGACTGATCGGCGCGACGACGAGGATGCCTGACGAAATCCCGCCAGCGATTCGGTCGAGATGTCTGGAAGTGTTTTTCCGCGACCTTGAAAAGCAAGAATTAAAAACGGTCGCCAAAAAAGCGGCTGATAAGATTCAGAAGAAAGTCGCAGAGGAAGGACTTGACTTGTTGACGCGGTATGCGAGAAACGGCCGCGAAGTCGTCAATATGATGCAAATCGCCGCCGGAATGGCTTTGACTGAAGAGCGCGACGAGGTGACGGTTGAAGATATCGAATGGGTGATCCATTCGAGCCAGCTGACACCGAAATACGAACAAAAAATCGCCTCCAAACCGCAGATCGGCATCGTCAACGGACTTGCCGTCCACGGCCCTAACAGCGGTTCGCTGCTCGAAATTGAAGTCACAGTCAACAAGGCTGCTGATAAGGGATCGATTAATATCACAGGCATCGCAGAAGAAGAGAATATCGGCAACCAGTCAAAATCGATCCGCCGGAAAAGCATGGCGAAAGGATCGGTCGAAAATGTCATGACTGTATTGCGGACAATGGGAGTAAAAGCTTCGGATTATGATATTCACGTGAATTTTCCCGGCGGTATCCCGGTTGACGGACCATCTGCAGGAATTGCAATGGCGGCGGGTATTTTCTCCGCCATTCATAAGGTTCCGATAGACCATACTGTCGCCATGACAGGGGAAATCAGCCTGAACGGCCGGGTAAAGCCGATCGGCGGCGTGATTCCGAAAATCAAAGCGGCCAAGCATGCGGGGGCAAAAACGGTCATTATTCCGCACGAAAATGTCCAGTCGATTTTAAAGCGGATAGAAGGCGTACATATCATTCCCGTCAAAACCTTGCAGGAAGTGCTGGACCTTGCATTGGTCAACCCTCCTTCAGAAATGCCTGACGGCGCTCAAATGAAAAGAGAATCCGTATAAATCCCCATCGTTTCAGATGGGGATTTTTTTCGGGCCGGTTTTCTCCGACAGGCGCCGGCATGTTTTCTTAGCGGAGGACATCTTTTCCTTTTTCAGAACTGAAAGAAAGGGTATACTACAGGAGACCCTTTTTATTTCGCCGGGCTTACAATTGTACAGGGATAAAAAAAGTATATTATAATGGTTCATACTAAAGTTACGGAGGTGTCAGTCAAAATGGCAGATGAAACGAAACGAAACATCCCGCTCCTCCCTTTAAGAGGTTTACTCGTCTATCCGACGATGGTTTTGCACCTTGACGTCGGACGTGAAAAATCGGTTCAGGCGCTTGAACAGGCGATGATGAATGACCATATGATCTTTTTGGCAACACAAAAGGATATATCCATAGACGAACCGGATGAAGACGAGATTTTTACATTCGGAACCTATACGAAAATCAAGCAGATGCTCAAGCTGCCGAACGGAACAATCCGCGTTTTGGTGGAGGGGCTGCAGCGCGCCCGCATTCTTGAGTATCATGATTTAGATGAATATACGTCTGTAAAAATCGAACGAATCGATGAAGAGACTGAAAAAGATGTTGAAGATGAAGCACTCATGCGCACATTGCTTGACCACTTCGATCAATACATAAAGATTTCGAAAAAAATATCGGCTGAAACATTTGCCGCTGTGACAGATATTGAAGAGCCGGGAAGAATGGCCGATATCGTCGCGTCCCACCTGCCGCTTAAGCTGAAAGACAAGCAGGAAGTGCTGGAAACAATCGATGTCAAAGCCAGATTAAACAAAGTGATCGACCTGATTCACAACGAAAAAGAAGTCCTTGAGATTGAAAAGAAGATCGGGCAGCGCGTCAAGCGTTCAATGGAAAGAACGCAAAAGGAGTATTACCTGCGCGAGCAGATGAAAGCCATCCAAAAAGAGCTTGGCGATAAAGAAGGAAAAACGGGCGAGGTCCAAAAGCTGACTGAGAAAATCGAACAGGCCGGCATGCCTGACAATGTGAAAGAAACCGCGTTTAAAGAGCTGAACCGGTACGAAAAAATTCCGTCAAGCTCAGCTGAAAGCTCTGTCATCCGCAATTATATTGAATGGCTTATTTCCCTCCCGTGGAACGATGCGACAGAAGACAGGCTTGATTTAAATCTCGCCAGTCAAATCCTTGATGAAGAACACCACGGCCTTGAAAAAGTGAAAGAACGGGTTCTCGAATATTTGGCAGTCCAAAAGCTGACCCGCTCGTTAAAAGGGCCGATCTTATGCTTGGCCGGACCTCCGGGTGTCGGAAAAACCTCGCTGGCCAAATCGATCGCCAAATCGCTCGGACGCAAATTTGTCCGCATTTCCCTTGGCGGCGTGAGGGATGAATCTGAAATCCGCGGCCACCGCCGCACATATGTAGGCGCCATGCCTGGCCGCATTATTCAGGGGATGAAAAAAGCAGGCAAGAACAATCCCGTGTTCCTTTTGGACGAGATTGACAAAATGGCTTCGGATTTCAGGGGGGATCCTGCTTCAGCGATGCTGGAAGTGCTCGATCCTGAACAAAACCATACGTTCAGCGACCATTATATTGAAGAGACGTTTGATTTATCAAAGGTTTTGTTTATTGCAACCGCGAACAACCTGGCCACAATCCCCGGTCCGCTCAGAGACCGTATGGAGATCATCACGATCGCGGGCTATACGGAAGTGGAAAAGGTCGAAATCGTCAAAGACCATCTGCTTCCAAAACAGCTGAAAGAACACGGTCTGAAAAAATCCAATCTGCAAATACGGGAGCAGGCTGTCCTGGATGTTATTAGCTATTATACGAGGGAAGCCGGCGTCAGAAGTCTTGAACGCCAAATCGCAGCGATATGCAGAAAAGCGGCAAAGCTGATCGTATCAGGGGAAAGAAAAAGAATTACGGTCACGGACAAAAACCTTGAAGACTATTTAGGAAAAAGAATGTTCAGGTACGGACAGGCTGAGCTCGACGATCAGATCGGCGTTGTCACAGGTCTCGCCTACACGACGGTCGGCGGAGATACGCTGTCCATCGAAGTGTCTCTTTCCCCCGGGAAAGGCAAGCTCATTTTAACCGGAAAGCTCGGCGATGTCATGAGAGAGTCGGCACAAGCCGCATTCAGCTATGTCCGTTCAAAAGCGGAAGAGTTGAACATCAGCCCTGATTTTCATGAAAAACACGATATTCACATTCACGTGCCGGAAGGGGCAGTTCCGAAGGACGGCCCATCCGCGGGGATCACAATGGCGACAGCTCTTGTTTCGGCGCTGACGGGCCGACCTGTTTCACGAAATGTCGGCATGACCGGCGAAATCACGTTAAGAGGCCGCGTTCTTCCGATCGGCGGCTTGAAGGAAAAGGCGCTCGGCGCACACCGTGCCGGCTTAAAGACTGTCATTATGCCGAAAGATAATGAAAAAGACATTGAGGACATTCCAAACAGCGTGCGGGAAGGCTTAACCTTCATTCCCGTCGCTCACCTGGACGAAGTTCTAAAGCATGCGCTAGTAGGAGAAGAGAAATGAAAGTAACGAAATCAGAGATTGTCATCAGTGCGGTGAAACCCGAGCAGTACCCTGAAGGGGGACTGCCGGAAATCGCCCTTGCCGGGAGATCTAATGTCGGAAAATCGTCATTTATCAATACAATGATCAACCGTAAAAACTTAGCGAGGACATCATCAAAACCGGGCAAAACACAGACATTAAACTTTTATATCATTAACGATGTCCTTCACTTTGTCGATGTGCCCGGTTACGGATTTGCGAAAGTCTCCAAAACGGAGCGCGAGGCTTGGGGCCGTATGATAGAGACGTATTTGACATCCCGCGAAGAACTGAAAGCGGTCGTTCAAATTGTCGACCTCAGGCATGCTCCTTCACAGGATGATGTCATGATGTACGACTTTTTAAAGCATTATGAAATTCCTGTGATCGTGATTGCGACAAAAGCGGATAAAATCCCTAAAGGTAAATGGGAAAAGCATGCCAAAGTCGTCAAAGAGACGCTCAATATAGAAAAAGAAGACAAGCTCATCTTGTTTTCCTCCGAGACGAAAAAGGGTAAACAAGAAGCGTGGTCGGCGATCGAGCAAATGATCGCGAGATAAAAGAAAAAGCACTTGCGGGATTGATGCAAGTGCTTTTCTTGAATAAACTATTTTCTTTTTAAGAATAATAAAAGCAGACTAACCGCGATAAAAGCGGCCGGCCAATAAGCTTCTACATATGCCGTCTCGATATTCGCCGTCTTCAGCCAGGCGGCAATCTGCCGGAAAAAGTAAAGATAGAGGGCGACAGCGATCATCAGCAGACTCTCATATTGATATTCTTTCGTCTTAAACGATTTGACAAGAAGCGCCGCACCGAGGATCAGCACGATGACCGCAAAATCATCCGCGCGGCTGAAATAGTCCTCTTTAAATGTGAAATAAACGCCGATCGCTGTCATGAAGAGCCCGGCAAAGGAATGGGCGGAATCGGCTTCCTTCTGCCCCTGATAAAAAAGAGCCAGCCCGATGAGCCCCGCAAGTACAGACCATTCTTCCTGTCCGTCAAACAGGCTGATCCGGCCCGACCGCAGAAAGGCGTAGACAGCCACGGCTATCAACAGCAATGGAAGCAAAACAGATTTCTTTTTCAAAGTATCACCTTCTTGATGTAGTGAAAGAAATAGAAACACATTTTCTACTATATCACATCAATTTTTTAAAATCTGTTCACATTTTGGGAAGAGAAAATAGTGAATATATGTTATAATCGTTTTGAATAATAAATTCTATATTATAATCATTCTAATTTAGATAGATGTTGGGGGTGCAAGCAAGAGTTATGCATATACTTGTCGTGGGATTGGATTACAAATCAGCCCCTGTTGATATACGTGAAAAGTTAACCTTTCAGCCGGATGAGCTGGGGCAGGCGATGTCGCAATTGAAAGAAGAAAAAAGCATACTTGAGAACATCATCGTGTCGACATGCAACCGGACAGAGCTGTATGCAGTCGTTGATCAGCTGCACACCGGACGTTATTATATGAAAATGTTTTTGGCGAACTGGTTCGGATTTAGTAAAGAGGACATTTCGCCTTACTTGAAGTTTTATGAAAACGACGGAGCCGTTGAACATTTGTTCCGCGTATCGTGCGGATTGGATTCGATGGTTATTGGAGAAACGCAGATTTTAGGCCAAGTGCGTACAAGTTTTAAGCTGGCTCAGGAAGAGAAGACAATTGGTACCGTTTTCAACTATTTGTTTAAGCAGGCGGTCACCGTCGCGAAGCGCTGCCATGCCGAAACGGATATTGCTTCAAATGCTGTATCTGTCAGCTATGCAGCCGTCGAGCTTGCAAGGAAAATCTTCGGCGACCTTTCCGATAAACACGTGCTGATTCTCGGTGCGGGCAAGATGGGGGAGCTTGCGGTTCAAAACCTGCACGGCCACGGAATCGGACAGGTTACCGTGATCAACAGAACATTTTCAAAAGCGAAGGAGCTTGCCGGCCGTTTTTCAGGCGCGGCGAAAAGCTTAAATGAGCTGCAATGCGCTTTGATGGAAGCCGACATTCTCATCAGTTCAACGGGCGCCAGCGGCTATGTCGTCACAAAAGAGATGATCGAACATGTCAATAAGCTTCGCAAAGGATGTCCGCTTTTTATGGTGGATATTGCCGTGCCGCGGGATCTTGACCCGGCTCTCAGCGAAGTGGAAGGCGTCTTTCTGTACGATATTGACGATCTTGAAGGGATCGTGGAAGAAAATTTGAAGGAGCGTCAGGCCGTTGCTGAAGAAGTGGAGCTGATTATTGAAGCTGAGATCGTCGCTTTTAAACAATGGCTGAATACGCTCGGCGTCGTGCCGGTCATCTCTGCTCTCAGGGAAAAAGCTTTGACAATCCAGGCGGAAACGATGCAGAGCATCGAACGGAAGCTCCCTCACTTGAGCACAAGAGAGAAAAAACTTTTAAACAAGCATACGAAAAGCATTATCAACCAGCTTTTGCGCGACCCGATTTTAAAAGTGAAGGAGTTTGCGTCAGAAGCTGATGCCGAAGAAAAGCTTGCGCTGTTTACGCAGATTTTTGATATTGAAGAAGCGGCTTTTCCTGACGGAGAGAAACAAGACGAACGCCAGCCGGTTCATGCGTTTAAGCGGCAAAACCAGCAGGGTTTGACTTCTATCGCGAGCGAGTGACAGACATGACAGACACATTGTTAGCAAGGCTTAACGAAGTTACAATCGTGTTGTACGCGCTCACCGTTCTCTTTTATTTTATAGACTTTTTACAGCACAACCGGAAGGCGGGAAAAGCGGCCTTCTGGTTGCTTTCTATTGTCTGGATTCTCCAGACGGTATACCTTTTTTATTTCATGCAGTACACAGATCAGTTTCCTGTTTTGAATAATGCGCAGGGGCTTTATTTTTACGCGTGGGTGCTTGTCACGCTGTCTCTCGTTTTGACGAAGCTTTTGAAAGTGGAATTTCTCGTTTTTTTCACCAATCTCATCGGCTTTTCAATGGCGGCGATTCACACGTTTACACCGACGGCGCAGCAGTCCGCGGAGCTTTCGGGAAGGCTCGTGTCCGAGCTCTTGATCATCCATATTACAATGGCGATTCTTTCGTATGGAGCGTTTTCATTGTCGTTTGTCTTTTCCGTGCTGTATCTTTTTCAGTACCGCTTATTGAAAAAGAAAAAGTGGGGGAAATGGCTCTTGAGAATCGAAGATTTGCCAAAACTTGATCATATGGCTTATGTCCTCAATCTCATCGGCGTTCCCATGCTTTTGCTGAGTCTGATTCTGGGGATTATCTGGTCGTATGTATCGCTTGAAACCCTGTACTGGGCCGATCCGAAAGTGCTCGGATCGATCGTCCTGCTTTTTTTATACGGATACTATTTATTTATCAGGATTGTCAAAGAGCTGCAGGGAAGGATCGCGGCCATGTGGAATGCCGCGTCTTTTCTTGTTCTTTTAATCAATTTCTTTTTGCTCGGCAGCTTTTCGCAATTTCATTGGTTTAGTTAGTTAAAACGGTTGCCCGTGACGGATTGGGAGGAAGAAAACATGAGAAACATCATTGTAGGCTCAAGAAGAAGCAAATTGGCGATGACCCAGACAAAATGGGTGATCAAAAAGCTGGAGGAATTAAATCCGGATTTCACGTTTGAAATAAAGGAAATCGTTACAAAAGGCGACCGGATCTTGGATGTTACGCTGTCAAAGGTCGGCGGGAAAGGCCTGTTCGTCAAAGAAATCGAACAGGCGATGCTTTCCGGGGAAATTGATATGGCCGTTCACAGCATGAAGGACATGCCGTCGGCGCTTCCCGAAGGGCTGGTGGTCGGCTGCATTCCAAAACGGGAAGATGCCAGGGACGTTCTCATTTCAAAAGGCCGTCAAAAGCTGGCCGACCTGAAACAAGGTGCGGTTATCGGCACGAGCAGCCTCAGAAGAAGCGCGCAGCTTTTGCAAATGCGCCCCGACCTTGAGATCAAGTGGATCAGGGGAAATATCGATACAAGGCTGAAAAAACTTGAAACCGAAGATTACGACGCGATTATTTTAGCAGCGGCCGGCCTGTCAAGAATGGGCTGGAAGGACGATGTCGTCAGCGAATTTCTTGATCCAGAGAGCTGCCTTCCCGCCGTTGGGCAAGGCGCGTTGGCGATCGAGTGCAGAGGCTCGGATGAGGAGCTGCTGTCCCTCTTTTCGCGCCTGAACGACCGCTACACACAGCTGACCGTCACGGCCGAGCGCGCTTTTCTTCATGCGATGGAAGGCGGCTGCCAAGTGCCAATCGCAGGATTTGCGACGATGGACGAAGACGGCGTCATCGAACTGACCGGTCTTGTGGCATCGCCTGACGGAAAAACCGCATACAGAGAAACAGTAAAAGGAAAAGATCCGGAGGCTGTCGGCAGAGAATGCGCGGCGGTCATGTCGGAAAAAGGAGCAAAGGCACTGATTGACCGGGTGAAACAGGAGCTGGAAGACAATGAAGCATGATCTTCCTTTACAGGGAAAGAAAGTGCTCGTCACCCGCAATAAAGCGCAAGCCCAATCTTTCAAGGAAAAGGTGGAGGCTTTGGGCGGAGAAGCTGTTTTAACGTCATTGATTTCGTTTCGGCCCGCTCTCCCGCCGGAACAGGCCCGACGCTTTCGAGCAGATCTTGAAAGCGCGGACTGGCTTGTTTTTACAAGCGTGAACGGGGCAAAATTCTTTTTTTCTTATTTAAAGGATGCCGGGTTCAGCGTTCCTTTCGCATCAAAGGCGAAGGTTGCCGCTGTCGGTGAAAAAACGGCCAGGTATTTGCGCGACAGGGGTCTTTTTGTCGATCTGATGCCTGAGTTATACGTGGCTGAACATTTGGCGGAGGCACTCAAACAAAATGCCGGCCGTCATGATAAAGTGGCCGTTTTAAAAGGGAATTTATCCCGAGATGTGATCAAGAAAACTCTCACTCCGCTCGGAATTCAAGTTTCGGAATGGATTTTGTATGAAACCGTTCGTGATGAAATGGGAATTCTGGAGCTGAAGGAAGCAGCAAAACACGCGTCTTTTGATTTTGTGACATTTACCAGCTCCTCGACGGTACATACATTCATGTCCATTCTGCAGGAGGAG
This sequence comes from Bacillus sp. FSL L8-0528, assembly GCF_038593085.1. NCBI lineage: Bacteria > Bacillati > Bacillota > Bacilli > Caryophanales > Bacillaceae > Bacillus > Bacillus sp. FSL L8-0528. The sequence continues at coordinate 2,947,437 of NZ_CP151961.1, read as the reverse complement.
AGCAGAGCGTGGGCCGAAAAGAACGGTACGGTTTTTATTACGATCGGGCCTATGACAAAGAAGGCGCTGTCGGACTACGGAATTCCTTCATATATGCCGGACGTCTATACAATCGACGGAATGCTGCGCGAAATATGCCGCATTTCAAGAAAGGGAGAATGACAAATGGAAGCATCATTTCAAAGACACCGCCGCCTGCGGACGACAGCAGGTATGCGAAATTTGGTAAGAGAAACCGAGTTAAGAGCATCTGACTTCATTTATCCGATATTTGTAACCGAGGAAGAGAACGTTAAAAGCGAAGTTCCGTCCATGCCGGGGGTGTTCCAGCTGTCTTTGGACCGGCTGAAAGAGGAGATTGAGGAAGTCGCAGTCCTCGGCATTCAATCTGTGATCGTCTTCGGCGTGCCTGAACACAAAGATGATGTGGGAAGCGGAGCCTATCACAACCACGGCATCGTTCAAAAAGCGATTGCACAAATTAAACAAGACTTTCCTGAGCTTGTCGTTATCGCAGATACGTGCCTATGCGAGTACACGGACCACGGTCACTGCGGCCTTGTGGAAAACGGTGAAATATTAAATGACGAATCGCTCGTTCTTTTGGCAAAAACCGCTGTCAGCCAAGCCCGTGCAGGCGCTGACATTATTGCGCCGTCAAACATGATGGACGGTTTCGTTGCCGCCATCAGGGATGCGCTTGATCAGGAAGGATTTACAAATGTGCCGATCATGTCGTACGCTGTAAAATATGCGAGCGCATTTTACGGCCCGTTCCGCGATGCCGCGGGAAGCAGCCCGCAGTTCGGCGACCGCAAGACGTACCAAATGGATTATGCCAACCGCAGGGAGGCTCTCCGGGAGGCAAAATCCGATGTGGAAGAAGGCGCCGATTTCCTGATCGTCAAGCCGACCCTTTCATATCTTGATATCGTCAGAGAAGTGAAAAACGAATTTAACCTGCCTGTTGTCGGATACAATGTAAGCGGGGAGTATGCAATGGTCAAAGCCGCGGCCCAAAACGGCTGGATTGAAGAAAAAGCTCTTGTTCTCGAAATGCTGACAAGCATGAAGCGGGCGGGCGCCGATTTGATCATTACGTACTTTGCAAAAGATGCGGCAAAATGGATTTCGGAATAAGAATTTGAACTGGGGGGTTTTAGAGGATGCGGAGCTATGAGAAGTCTAAAGCGGCATTCGAAGAGGCGCAACGAGTCATGCCTGGCGGGGTGAACAGCCCGGTCAGAGCCTTTAAATCAGTGAACATGGACCCGATTTTTATGGAGCGGGGAAAAGGATCAAAAATCTATGATATTGACGGAAACGAATACATCGATTATGTCTTGTCATGGGGACCGCTTATTTTAGGACACAGCAATGAAAAAGTGGTGAAAGAAATTCAAAAAACGGCAGAACACGGAACAAGCTTCGGTGCACCGACACAACTGGAAACCGAGCTTGCCGAGCTTGTCATCGAGCGCGTTCCTTCCATAGAAATCGTTCGGATGGTGAGCTCCGGTACGGAGGCGACGATGAGCGCCTTGCGGCTGGCGCGCGGATACACAGGCCGTAACAAAATCGTGAAATTTGAAGGCTGCTACCATGGACACGGTGATTCCCTGCTGATTAAAGCGGGCTCTGGAGTAGCAACGCTCGGCCTCCCTGACAGCCCCGGAGTTCCGGAAAGCATTGCAAAAAACACGATTACCGTTCCTTACAATGATCTGGAAAGCATGAAGCTTGTCTTTCAGGAATTCGGAGAGGACATTGCCGGCGTTATCGTTGAACCTGTCGCGGGCAATATGGGTGTCGTACCTCCGGTTAAAGGGTTCCTCGAAGGGCTTCGCGAGCTGACTGAGACGCATGGCGCTCTGCTGATTTTTGATGAAGTAATGACAGGCTTCAGGGTGGGTTACAACTGTGCGCAAGGCTATTTCGGAGTGACGCCTGATTTGACTTGCCTCGGAAAAGTGATCGGCGGCGGTCTTCCTGTCGGCGCTTATGGAGGAAAGGCGGAAATCATGGAGAAAATTGCGCCGAGCGGTCCGATCTATCAGGCCGGCACGCTGTCCGGCAACCCGCTTGCCATGACAGCCGGACTCGAAACATTGAAACAGCTGACTCCTGAATCCTACCAAGAGTTCTCCCGCAAAGCAGACCGTCTGGAAAAAGGAATTTCTGAAGCTGCAGAGAAAAATGGCATTCCGTGTACATTTAACCGGGCGGGGTCTATGATCGGCTTTTTCTTCACAAATGAACCGGTCATCAATTATGATACAGCGAAACAGTCTGACCTCGGACTGTTTGCCGAATATTATAAAGGGATGGCCGATGAAGGCGTGTTTCTCCCGCCTTCACAGTTTGAAGGGCTTTTCTTGTCAACCGCTCATACGGATGACGACATTGAGCATACGATTCAAGCTGCTGAACGCGTATTCGAAAGAATCAGCCGCTCCAGATAAAGAAAAGGGCTGCCGGACATTGCCGGCGGCCCTTTTTTGCATGGTGCCGGTAACGGCTTATGATTTTCTGTTCATATTCTGCCTGCTTTTCTCATACATCTTTACTGACATCTAATTTTAAAAATTAGGTGAAGGGAGGATATCAGTTTGCCGCAAAACAATCGTTTGCAATTTTCTGTAGAAGAGTCAATCTGTTTTCAAAAAGGACAGGAAGTATCCGAATTATTATCGATTTCATTGGACCCTGACATTACCGTTCAGGAAGTAAATGATTATGTATCCATAAGAGGGTCATTAGAGCTGACAGGCGAATACAACATAGATCAAACCCGGGAGTATGCACAGCTGCCTGCGACAAGCCGATTTGTGGAAGATGTAAAGCTGAAAGGGGACGGCAGCGCAGAGCTGACGCATTGTTTCCCAGTGGATATCACCATCCCGAAAGACAAGGTCAATCATTTAAACGACGTATTTGTTTTTATTGACGCTTTCGATTATCAGCTGACAGATGCGAGGATGCTGACGATTCAAGCTGATTTGGCGATTGAAGGCCTCTTGAATGTAAGCGGTGAAGCGGGAGAAGAAGAACCGCGTACTATGCCTGCGGCCGTCCAGCCGGAAGAGGAGTTCGAGCCTGCCTTCAGATCACCTTCAGACGACGAAGAGCAGGGTAAAGAGGAAGAATTTTTGATTCAGCTTGACAGATCTTATGAAGTGCAGGACGAAGAACAGCCGTATGAAGAGGCAGAAGAAAATGATACCGATGAGGAAGCGGTTCCGATTTACCAGTCGTTTCTCGGAGACGATACAGAGGAAGCAAAGCCGTTTTTTACAGCGTCTTTGTCTGCGGCAGAGCGTTCGAAGCGCGAAATGGAAAATCAAAAAGACGCCGCTCTTGAACATCCGGAAGAAGAAGAATATGAGCTGAAAAGGGAGAAAGTAGAAGCAAAGCCGGAAGAATATGAGCTCAAAAAGGGGAAAGCGGAAGCAGAGCCGGAAGAATATGAGCTCAAAAGGGAGAAAGTAGAAGCAAAGCCGGAAGAATATGAGCTCAAAAAGGGGAAAGCGGAAGCAAAGCCGGAAGAATACGAGCTGAAAAGGGAGAAAGTAGAAGCAAAGCCGGGAGAATATGAGCTCAAAAAGGGGAAAGAAGCAGAGCCGGAAGAATACGAGTTAAAAAGGGAAGAAGCGGAAGAAGAGCCGGAGCCGCTCCAAAGGGCTTATCAACCTCATGATCAACCGAAAGAAACCCCGTTCTACGGTGTTCCGCCTCTTTTGGAGGAAGACCAGAATGACAGGGAGCCTGAGACGTTTGAAGTTGAAGTGACACAGGAAGCAGAAGCGATTGATGAAGAAGAGGAAGCCGGACATACCATTGAAATCCCGGAATATTCGTTTCATGAGCAGACGGAGCCCGAAGAAGAAAGAGATGAGATGCCGGCAGCAGACGAACAGGAAGTGTCAGCGAAGGAGAATGACAATGCTCTCTATTTGACAAAGCTGTTTACAAAACAGGGAGAGGAGGAGTTTACTCGAATGAGGATGTGCATCGTTCAGCAAAACGATACCATTGATCTTCTGTGCGAGCGCTATGATATTAACGTCCAGCAGCTCATCCGGATGAATTCCCTTTCCCTTGACGAGGAATTAAAAGAGGGACAGATCCTTTATATACCGGATTATCAAAACAGCCATGCCTAATGCATTGATAAAAATGTGGTGAAGCCGATGGAAGGCATCCAGTCTGTTTTAAATGAGTACGGTCTTACGCCTGAATATATGGAATCGGTCAGTCCAAAGGTATGGAAAGTGTATACGGATCACGGTGTATTCGCCCTGAAAAAATTGGCGGCTTCAAGAAACGCCCGCTTCACAGAACAGATGATCATGCTGGAGGAAAAAGGCTACAGGCAGTTCGTTCCCGTCTATCGAAACCGCACGGGCGAATTTTTAACGCAAGCCGGAGAAGATGTCTGTTATCTCATGCCTTGGCTTACCCTTGAAAGAGAGGAAGAGCGTGATCAAAAACACGAATATATGTTTAAAGAAATCGCTCTTCTTCACAAGCGGACGGAAAAAGAGCTCGGTGTGAGACGGGAAGAAATACTCGGGCACTATGAACGGACAAAACGGAAATGGGAACAGCAAAAACAGAAATATGAAGAATTCATCTCAAGAGCGGAAAACGAATGGTATATGTCCCCGTTCCAGCTTCAGGCAGCCATGTATTTCAAAGAGACGATATCAGCTGCAGACTTTGCGCTTGCCCGCCTTGAAGAATGGTATGAGACCATGAAAGACAAAGAGTCTTCCAGAATGGTTTTAAACCACGGGCAGCTGTCCGTCCGGCATTTTCTCTATAACGATACCGGAACGGGTTACTTTACGAACTTTGAGAAAGCGGGACACGGGCCCCCTGCGAACGATCTCATCGTATTTTTTACAAGAATGTTTAAGACGAATCCCGTTATGTACACAGAATGTGTAAACTGGTTTTATACGTATCACAATGTCTATCCTTTGCGGGAGGAAGAAATCAGCTTATTCCTCAGCTATATGGCTTACCCCGGGCCTGTATTCGGCGTGCTGAACCGCTACGACCTTGAGAAGGGGCCCGGAGAAAAAGAAGCCTGTACAACGCTTTTGAAGGCGTACTGGCAAATGAAAAACGCCGAACCGCTTGTGATGAGCATTCACGAGACGGAAGAAAACAGAAAACTGCAGGAAGAAACAGAGTCCCCATCATCATGATGCGGACTTTTTTCGTGCCTATATCCAGTCAAGGTGAAAGGCGCACGCAAGGAATATGAGAATGCCCAAAAGGAGGACATCAAATGTGGTAGGAAAGATGATCGTGCGTATGCCCTGGAAGATCGTGATCGGGAGGACGACTTGAACAGCAACAAGCCTGACTTGCTTCAGCCACGGCTGGAATGAATGTGTGTTGAATTTTTTTCGCATCTTATGCCTCCTCTCCTTATCGTTACAGCATCATATGAGGAAAAGGAGCTTGTGTGCATGGCCCAGTCTCGTATAAAACAAGAGAAAAACGGAAAAGATGATTGACGAAAATGAAAAAGATTTAGTAATATAAGAAAAAGTACGTGCTGAAAAGTCAATGATCACCCGCTTTGAATGGGAAGAGTACAAAAACAGACGCTTGCAGAGAGGGAAGCCGGTTCGCTGAAAGGCTCCCAGTCAGTCTTTTTTGGAAGGTCGCCCAGGAGCGCAATTTCTCGAACAAAAAGTAGAGAAATTCGGGAAAGTCCCGTTATCCCATTTAAGTGCGTGAATGCGTTTTTTTTGCATTCATGAAAAAAGGTGGTACCGCGAGAGAGTTCTCTTCGTCCTTTTAACAGGATCGAGAGGGCTCTTTTTTATTGTTCAGCCGTTTAATACTGTTGGAGGTTTGAAAATGGATAATCAAGAACTGACGATGCCGACAAAATACGATCCGTCTGCAGTTGAAAAAGACAGATACGACTATTGGGTGAACGGCAAATTTTTCGAAGCGAAAAACGACCCTGAAAAAGAACCGTACACTGTTGTCATTCCCCCGCCGAATGTGACGGGTAAGCTGCACTTGGGGCATGCTTGGGATTCCACCTTGCAGGATATCGTGACAAGAATGAAACGGATGCAGGGCTATGACGTGCTCTGGCTGCCGGGTATGGATCACGCCGGTATTGCAACTCAGGCAAAAGTAGAAGCGAAGCTTCGCGAAGAAGGAAAAACGCGCTATGATCTCGGCCGCGAAAAATTCCTTGAAGAAACATGGAAATGGAAAGAGGAATATGCCGATTTTATTCGCAGCCAATGGGCGAAAATCGGCCTTGGCCTCGACTATTCAAGGGAGCGTTTCACCCTTGATAAAGGGCTTTCTAAAGCGGTTCGCGAAGTATTTGTAAAGCTATATGAAAAAGGGCTGATTTACCGCGGAGAATATATCATTAACTGGGACCCGGCCACTAAAACGGCTCTGTCTGACATCGAAGTCATCTATAAAGACGTACAAGGCGCGTTCTATCATATGCGCTATCCGCTGAAAGACGGTTCAGGCTCGATTGAAATTGCGACGACCCGTCCGGAAACGATGCTCGGCGATACAGCGGTTGCGGTACATCCGGAAGACGAGCGGTACAAACACCTGATCGGAAAAACGGTTATTCTGCCGATCACGGGAAGAGAAATTCCGATTGTCGGAGACGACTACGTCGATATGGAATTCGGCTCAGGTGCCGTCAAAATTACGCCTGCCCATGATCCGAACGACTTTGAAATCGGAAACCGCCACAACCTTGAACGCATTCTCGTTATGAATGAAGACGGCACAATGAATGACAAGGCGCTTCAATATAAAGGCATGGACCGTTTTGAATGCCGCAAGCAGATCGTGAAAGATCTTCAGGAAGAGGGCGTGCTGTTCAAGATTGAAGAGCATACGCATTCGGTCGGCCACAGCGAACGCAGCGGAGCAGTCGTTGAGCCGTATTTGTCAACGCAGTGGTTCGTGCAAATGCAGCCGCTTGCCGATGCCGCCATCGAATTGCAAAAAAGCGAAGGAAAAGTCAACTTCGTCCCTGACCGTTTTGAAAAAACGTATCTGCACTGGATGGAAAATATCCGCGACTGGTGCATTTCCCGCCAGCTTTGGTGGGGCCACCGGATTCCTGCGTGGTACCATAAAGAAACGGGGGAAATCTATGTGGGCGCTGAAGCTCCGGAAGATGCCGAAAACTGGGAGCAGGACAAAGACGTTCTTGACACATGGTTCAGTTCCGCTCTTTGGCCGTTTTCAACAATGGGCTGGCCGGATATCGATGAGGAAGATTTCAAGCGTTACTATCCGACGAACGTCCTTGTCACAGGATATGATATTATTTTCTTCTGGGTATCCAGAATGATCTTCCAAGGTATCGAATTTACCGGAGAACGTCCGTTTAAAGATGTTTTGATCCACGGGCTCATCCGCGACGACCAGGGCCGCAAAATGAGCAAATCGCTCGGAAACGGCGTCGATCCGATGGATGTGATCGATAAGTACGGAGCGGATTCGCTGCGCTACTTCCTTGCGACGGGAAGCTCTCCGGGGCAGGATTTACGCTTCAGCTTTGAAAAAGTGGAGTCAACATGGAATTTTGCGAACAAGATTTGGAACGCATCAAGATTCGCCCTGATGAACATGGACGGCATGACATACGAAGAGCTTGATCTGTCAGGAGAAAAATCAGTTGCCGATAAGTGGATTTTAACAAGGTTGAATGAAACGATTGAAACTGTGACACAGCTGGCTGACAAGTACGAATTCGGCGAGGTTGGCCGCCATCTCTACAATTTTATCTGGGATGATTTCTGCGACTGGTACATCGAAATGGCTAAACTTCCGCTTTACGGTGAAGATGAAGCGGCGAAAAAGACGACCCGCTCCATTTTAGCGTATGTGCTGGATCAAACGATGCGCCTGTTGCATCCGTTTATGCCTTTCCTGACGGAGGAGATCTGGCAGCATCTTCCTCACGAAGGGGAATCCATTACAGTCGCCAAGTGGCCTGAAGCTGTTAAAGAATATACGGACACCGAAGCAGCGGCGGATATGAAGCTTCTCGTTGAAGTCATCCGCGCTGTACGGAACATCCGCAGCGAAGTCAACACGCCGCTCAGCAAGCAGATTGAGCTTTATATTAAAACAAGCACGCCGGAAATCGCCGAACGACTTGAAGAAAACCGTTCGTACGTGGAACGCTTTACGAATCCGAGCCTTCTTCAAATCGGAACGGATATTCAAGCGGTCGATAAAGCGATGACCGCTGTCGTATCCGGCGCCGAGCTGATTTTGCCGCTCGAAGGTCTGATTAACATTGAGGAAGAAATCAGCCGCCTGCAAAAAGAACTCGATAAGCTGACGAAAGAAGTTGAACGGGTTCAGAAGAAATTAAGCAACGAAGGATTTATGAAAAAAGCGCCTGCACATGTCATTGAAGAAGAGCGGGCGAAAGAAGCCGATTATACGGCAAAACGTGAAGCTGTAGAAAAAAGAATCGCCGAATTGAAAAATTAATAACACGAAAAAAGGAGGTGTTTTCCAGGTCTTTCTAAAGGTGCTGGAAAACACCTTCATCAATTGAAGGGAAGGAATGCGCTTGTTCAAAACGTTTGATGAAGCACTCAGCTGGATTAACGGAAGGCTTAAATTCGGCGTGAAGCCGGGTTTGGAACGAATGGAATGGCTGCTGAGAAAGCTCGGACACCCCGAGAAAAAGCTCAATGCGATTCATGTCGCTGGAACAAACGGAAAAGGTTCAACGATCGCTTTTCTCCGTACGGTATTAAATGAAGCCGGTTATACAGCAGGCACCTTCACATCACCGTATATCATTACCTTTAACGAACGGATCAGCGTTGACGGCGCACCGATCTCGGACGACGAATGGACGGCGCTCTTTAATGAGGTCGGGCCTCTCGTCCTTGAGCTTGAAAAAACCGAATTCGGAGCCGCCACCGAATTTGAAATTATTACGGCATGCGCATTTTTATATTTTGCTAAATACCGGAGCACCAATTTTGTTATTTTTGAAACGGGATTAGGCGGCCGTTTGGATTCGACAAACGTCGTGAAGCCGCTGTTAACGGTCATCACTTCGATCGGCCATGACCATACGGCGATATTAGGCGGTACGCTGAAAGAGATTGCCGCAGAAAAGGCGGGGATCATCAAACGCGGCGTTCCTGTTATCACAGCCGTTCATCAGCGTGAAGCAGCTGAAGTGATAAAGCGAAAGGCGATGGAGACAGAATCTGCTTTTATATCCCTTCATGAGGATTGCGAGCTGTACGGAGAGCGTTCACTGCCCGATGGAGAGCAATTTTCACTGAAAACACCGTTGCATCGTTATGAAGGAATTGAAACAAGCCTGATCGGCACCCATCAGCGGCAAAACGCGTCTTTGGCCATACTTGCGGCCGAATGGCTGACAGCCGAAAAAAATGCGGCCATCGGCGAAGAAGAGCTGAAACGCGGCATTCATAAGGCGGGATGGCCCGGCCGGTTTGAGAAGGTATTGAACAGGCCTCTTGTTTATATCGACGGCGCTCATAACAAAGAAGGGGTAGAGCGGCTTGCCGAGACGATCACGTCCCACTTCGACGGGCGGAATATTCACGTATGCTTCAGCGCTCTCAAAGATAAGCCGTACAGAGACATGATCCGCAAAATCGAGTCGTTTGCATCATCGATTCACTTCACATCTTTTGATTTTCCGAGAGCGGAATCTGCTCAAAAGCTGTTTGAGCAAAGTACCGCTGATCATAAAACATGTGATGAAGACATAGGCTCTGTTTTCCGCTATATCGAAGAACAAGCTGAAGATGAAAAAGCGGTGGTCGTTGTTACCGGGTCGCTTTACTTTATTTCCGCCGTCAGGGCAGCTTTAACTGAATAAAAAACATAAAAATGCGCTTTTGGCCATCGGCTGACGGCGCATTTTTATGTTTTATGAAAAGCGGAGGCGCTTCATATTTGCTAAAATAACAGCCTCAGGAAGCCGCTCTTTCCCATGAAGCGGTTAAATTTGATTGTGCGAGGCTGATGGTGATGTTCATCTTTTACCTTTTTACGGCGGGGTTAGTGCTCGGTTCCTTTTTTAGTTCGGCCGGGCGCCGCATTCCTGAAAAGATATCATTGATTGCTCCGCGTTCCCTCTGCCGGGCTTGCAAAAGAAAGCTGGGCCTCTCGGAGCTGATACCTGTTTTGTCCTATTTGATGCAGCGGGGGAGGTGCAAGGGGTGTCAAACCCCGATATCGATCGTGTATCCGGCAGTTGAGCTCTCCGCCGCCATCCTGTTTGCGTTTGCCGGCATGCACGTTGGGCATCAGGGGGAGCTGGTGATTGTGCTTGCTCTTATTTCCCTGCTTTTGATTGTCTTTGTATCTGATGTGACACATATGGTCATTCCGGATGCTGTTCTTTGTTTTTTCCTGATTGTCTTTGCTGTCGGACGGTTTCTTGTTCCCCTCGAGCCGTGGCATTCCGGTTTGAGCGGTGTGTTTGCCGGCGGCATGCTTCCGCTCTTGACGCTGCTTTTGACGAAAGGAGGGATCGGCTGGGGGGACGTAAAGCTGTTTGCGGTGCTCGGCATGGCGCTCGGCAGCCGCCTCCTCATTCTCGCTTTTTTCCTTTCGGCAGCCGCAGGAACGGTGCTTGGTCTTATTGCGCTGCTGGCAGGCAAGCTAAAGAAAAATGAACCTATGCCGTTTGCTCCCGCGATTCTGATCGGGACGCTGATAAGCTGTTTTTATGGCAATCCAATGATCGAGTGGTACCTTCAAATGGCACGGTGGTAAAAAATTTGACGAAACCTTTTTGGGCAAGACGACAAAAGTCTTGTTCTTTTTTTTTGAGGCTGTGATAAAGTGTGGACAATAAGAGGGACAGCCTTTGGGAGAACTCCTCCTTCCTTCTGGCTTCCCTCTGCCGATCGTATAGAGAGCGGCCAATCTGCCGCCTAATCTCAATATAAAACAATAAACGGAAAGCGAGGGAAGCACATGAAAAAACGGAAAAGCAAGAAAAACTCAGCTAAAAAAGCGCCCCAGGAAGACCCGCTTAAAGTGATGATCAATGGCAGAGAAGAGACCATCTACGGAAATGAAAAAGAGTTTTCCAACAGAAATGAAGAAAAGAAGTTCACCTTTTCAAACTGGGAAGAAAAGAGAAAGGCGGAACGGGAAATATCGGCTTCAAAAGAGGACGGCACACCTGAAACAGATGAATTTACATGGACGCCTCCAGACGAAGAAGAAACCGTGTACAAAGACGATCCCAAAGTGGTGGCGCCTTATCAAAAGAAAAACGAGGCCAAAAACAACCGAAAAGCGAAAACGTCCCTTACGTATCCTTTGAAGCGCTTTGCTGCAACCATTATCTTTGCTGTGTTGCTGGGCACGGGACTCGGGCTGTTTGCGCTGAATCTCGCAACCCATAAAGAAGGAGTGCCGGCATCCGGCAGCCTGGGGGCAGATGCGGAAAACGGACAGACGGTTAAAGCCGGTGACTCAGGTGCCGAAGAGAAAAAGAGCGGAGAAAAAAATAGCGGACAAGCGGGAGAATCTTTTAAAAGCTTTGCCGTTCAGGCCGGCAAGTTTTCATCTAAAGAAGGAGCGGAGACGCTGGCCTCTCAAATCGCAGACAAGGGGTATGCCGCCGTTTCGATTGCCAAGGACGACGGATTTTATGTGATCGCCGGAATAACGGGGGAAAAACAGATGACATCTGAAATTGGCAAAATATTAATCGAAAACGATTTTGAAGCGTGGGGCGGAAAAGAGCTTCCGGTTGCACTCGAGCCCGGTTTGCTGGAGCCTTTTAAAGAAGCGGCTGAGCTGTCGGCAAAAGCGATTCTCGGCGCGGAGGTTACATCTCAAAACATAGCTGATGTCAAAGCTGAACTTGACGGCGCCAAATCAAAAGGAGAATCTGACGAGGTAAAGAAGAGCATACTGGAAGCCGTCAACCTGCTGGAGAAACCGACCGCAGCCAACGGCTGGAAAAGCCAGCAGCTATTGCTGAGCCAAATAAAATAAAAAAACGGCAGAGTGAACGGCCCCCTGTCAAGTAGACAGTGGAAATAACGAAAACACACTAGACGGCTTTAGCCCTGTATTCCGCCGGGCTGAGGCCGTTTAGTTTTACTTGTAGACGATCGTGGTTGTAAAACGTGAACACCATACTTGTCCGCAATCTCTTTCAGCGAAGCATTTCCCTGATCACATTCTGACAGAATGTTCAGTTTTTCTTCTATCGTGTACCATTTCCCAGCCATAAAATTTTTATTTCATCTGTCTACTTTTAGAGGAGCATATCAGAGGGCGAGAGGTTTTTTTATTTTCACGATTTTTGTCATTAAAAAGTTACTTTTCTGAAATTGTGGCGGCGGCGTTCTTTTGGTAGGATAAAACAGGTATCTTTTTTTCCTATGCAAAAACCTTTGAAAGGATGTCTTCTTATGGCCCGACAGCTCATATTGGCTTCACAATCACCCCGCAGAAAGGAACTCCTCGATCTCCTGCAGATTCCGTACAGCATCGTTACGAGCAACACGGAAGAAAAATTAATTCGAAACTTTTCACCAGCAGAAAACGTCAAATGGTTGGCGGAACAAAAAGTGCGTGCAGTAGCCGAACAATATCCTGATGCCGTCGTGCTTGGCGCCGACACTATTGTTCTTTATGACGGGGCTTATTTGGGCAAGCCCAAAGATGCCGAAGATGCAAAAAGGATGCTGAGCATGCTTTCGGGAAAGACCCATTCAGTGCTCACCGGCGTCTGCATTAAAGACGGCGAGAGATGCGAAACATTTTTTGAAGAAACCGAAGTCTCTTTTTGGCCTCTTGAAGAAAAGGAAATCAGCGCTTACATCGCTACGGGAGAGCCGTTTGATAAAGCCGGTTCATACGGAATACAAGGAAAAGGCGCGCTTTTTGTCAAACAGATAAAGGGAGACTATTATACAGTTGTGGGTCTTCCGATTTCCAAAACGATGAGAATGCTGAAAACGTTTGATCTACACTCCTTTTGATGAACCGAACGAGAAGGGAATCAAAAGGGAGGGTTTATCATAAGCGATCTGCCATTGAAATTAAAGGATTTTCCTGATGAAGAAAGGCCGCGGGAACGCCTTCTCAACACAGGCGCCGAAAGTTTGTCAAACCATGAACTGCTCGCGATACTGCTCAGGACCGGGACGAAAAAAGAATCGGTTCTTCAGCTTTCAAGCCGGCTGCTTCAAACGTTTGACGGCCTCCGTTTGTTAAAAGAAGCATCCGCTGAGGAGCTTTCAAGCATTTCCGGGATCGGCCGCGCCAAAGCCGTGCAGATTTTGGCGGCGCTCGAAATTGGCCGGCGCATTCACAGTCTTGCCTGCAAAGACCGTTATGTGATCCGTTTTCCCGAAGATGCGGCCAATTTTTTAATGGGGGATATGCGCTTTCTGTCTCAGGAGCACTTCGTATGCCTGTATCTGAACACGAAAAACCAGGTGATCCACAAGCGAACAATTTTTATAGGAAGCTTGAACTCTTCAATCGTCCATCCGAGGGAAGTGTTTAAGGAAGCTTTAAAGCGCTCCGCAGCCTCATTCATCTGCGTCCACAATCATCCGTCCGGAGATCCGGCTCCAAGCCGCGAAGACATAGAAGTTACACAGCGCCTTCACGAGTCCGGACAGCTGCTTGGAATTGAATTGCTCGATCATATCATCATCGGTGATCAAAAATTTGTGAGCTTAAAAGAAAAAGGATATTTGTAACACTTTTTTTTTCATTAAATTAAGCTATAATAGAATTTATGGGTTTTTGCTTAGGAATATTGTTTTAAGAAAGGAAGATACATACAAATGTTTGGAATTGGTGCGAGAGACCTTGGAATAGATTTAGGAACGGCGAATACGCTTGTTTTTGTGAAAGGTAAAGGAATTGTCGTCAGGGAGCCTTCCGTCGTTGCGCTGCAAACAGATACAAAGCAGATCGTTGCAGTCGGAAACGATGCGAAAAACATGATCGGACGTACGCCCGGCAATGTCGTCGCCCTCCGCCCGATGAAAGATGGCGTAATCGCTGATTATGAAACAACAGCGACAATGATGAAACATTATATTAGCAAAGCTGTTAAAAACAAAGGCTTATTTGCGAGAAAGCCGTATGTCATGGTTTGTGTCCCGTCGGGAATTACGGCGGTTGAGCAGCGTGCGGTTATCGACGCCACGCGCCAGGCCGGGGCGAGAGATGCATATCCGATTGAAGAACCGTTTGCAGCGGCGATCGGAGCCAATCTTCCTGTTTGGGAACCGACTGGAAGCATGGTGGTCGACATCGGCGGCGGAACGACCGAAGTCGCGATTATTTCTCTCGGCGGCATCGTCACATCCCAGTCTATCCGCGTTGCCGGTGATGAAATGGATGAAGCAATCATTACTTATATTAGAAAAACATATAACTTGATGATCGGTGACCGTACTGCGGAAGCGATCAAACTTGAAATCGGTTCTGCCGAAGCTTCTGAAAACGGAGAAAGCATGGAAATCCGCGGCCGCGATCTTTTAACAGGTCTGCCGAAAACGATTGAAATCACTGAAAAAGAAATTACAGCGGCGCTTCGCGACACTGTGACTGCAATTGTCGATGCCGTAAAAAATACGCTTGAAAAAACTCCGCCTGAACTCGCGGCTGATATTATGGACCGCGGAATCGTCCTGACGGGAGGCGGTGCGCTGCTGCGCCACTTGGACAAAGTCATCAGCGAAGAAACGAAAATGCCGGTTTTAATTGCGGAAGACCCTCTTGACTGTGTAGCGATCGGAACAGGTAAAGCTCTCGAGCAAATTCATCTATTTAAAGGCAAAAATTAAGGACACAGGGAATAGAAGAGGTGTATAATCATGCCGCAGTTTTTTACGAATAAACGGTTGATGCTTTTACTCCTTTGTATCATCATTTTAGTGGCAATGATTGGATTTTCGTTAAAGAATGACCGGAATGCAACTTGGCCCGAAAAATTTATTGGCGATACAACTGGTGTATTCCAGACGATTTTTCATACGCCCGCTCAATTTTTTGCGGGCTTCTTTGAAAATATCGAAGACTTAAAAAATACGTACAGCGAAAATGAGCGCCTGCGGAAAAAGCTCGACGGCCAGACGCAATACGAGGCAAAGCTGCAAGAGCTTGAAAATGAAAATAAGTCTTTAAGAAAAGAGCTCGGCCATTTGAAATCAATTAAAGACTATACGCCGATTCTGGCGACCGTTATCGCCAGAAATCCCGATAAGTATGAGTGGTGGAACCTGATCACGATTAACAAAGGTTCTAAGCACGGCGTCGAAAAGGATATGGCGGTCACAGATGAAAACGGCAACTTGATCGGAAAAATCAAAAGCACAAAAGTGAACAATTTCACTTCCACCGTCCAGCTTTTAAGCGCAACAGACAGAAACAACAGAATTTCTACGGTTATCGCTGCAAATAAAGGCAAGAAAACGGTCAACGGAATCATCAACGGCTACGACTCCGAGAAAAAGGCGCTGTCAATGGAAATCATTGAGCCTGATGAAGACAGGGAAGTGAAAAAAGGAGACCTCGTCGAAACTTCCGGCGCGGGCGGCGTTTTTCCGAAAGGCCTGACAATCGGAAAAGTGACAGAGGTGGAACCCGATTCCTACGGCTTGACGAAAATCGCTTATGTAGAGCCGGCGGCCGATATGTATAACCTTGATAACGTCATCGTCGTCGACAGAACGCTTGATACGGTGGATGTCGACAAGATGGACGATGAGGAGGAAGGTTCGTGAAACGCTTCCTTCTTCCCGTCGTTATGATGTTTGTTTTAGTATCTGACAGCGTCTATGCGGATTTTGTCAACCTGCCTTTTGTGACGGAAGAACAGCAGCTCATACCGCGTTTTCTGCTGCTTGTCTTAGTTTTTATGACGGCTTATGTCAATCAGCCTTTTGCCATTACATATGGATTTATTTTCGGACTGTTATATGATATTAATTACACCGACCTTTTAGGTGTATATATGTTCGGTTTTGCCGGTATTTGCTATTTATCGTCAAAAGCATTCAAAGTATTGCAGACAAACGCGCTGGTCGTCATTTTTATTTCGCTGCTCGCCGTCTGTGTTCTTGAATTTTACCAATATGGCGTGCAGATGCTGATACGTCCGGAAATCATGCCGTTCCATCAATTTGTGCTCGGCAGACTCCTGCCTACGCTTGGACTGAACGCCGTTGGTGGCCTTTTGCTCATTTACCCGTTCAAATGGTTTTTTACCAGTCTTAAGAAAGAGCTGAGGAATGAGTAAAAGAGGATTTTATGAGCCGATGTCGAAAAGAGTATGATGTTGAGGTGAACACCGTGAAGACCCAAAAGCAGCAATACGTAACAATTAAAGGAACGAAAAATGGATTGACGCTTCATCTTGATGACTCATGCTCTTTTGAAGAATTATTGTACGGTCTTCAGGATATGCTGTCACTCGAACATTATATGGATGGAAAAGGCCAGAAAATCAGTGTGCTCGTTAAGCTCGGCCACCGTTATGTGACAGAGGAGCAAGAACAGATCCTGACCGATGTGATCACTGAGAAACAAAATCTGTTCATCCACTCCATTGAAAGTGAAGTCATGACCAAAGATGAAGCAAACCGTTTAAAAGCGGAAAGCGAAATTATTTCTGTCGCTAAAATTGTCCGTTCAGGGCAAGTCCTCGAAACGGAGGGCGATTTGCTTCTGATTGGGGATGTGAATCCGGGAGGAATGGTGAAGGCCGGAGGGAATATTTTCATCCTCGGCTCATTAAGAGGGATTGCCCACGCCGGTTTTAATGGAAATAAACGAGCTGTTATTGCGGCTTCGGATATGAGACCGACTCAATTGCGTATCAATCATGTGCTCAATCGCTCCCCAGACCACATCCAAGAAGGGAACGACATGGAATGTGCTTATTTAGATGAAAATGAGAATATGGTCATTGACCGCCTTCAGCAATTAGCTCATTTAAGACCTAGTTTAACAAGGCTTGAGGGAGGAATGTAAAATTGGGTGAAGCTATCGTAATAACCTCGGGGAAAGGCGGAGTAGGCAAAACGACGACATCCGCAAATCTTGGCACCGCCTTGGCCATATTGGGAAAACGGGTATGTCTCGTTGACACGGATATCGGCCTGCGCAATCTTGATGTTGTCATGGGCCTTGAAAATAGAATCATATATGATTTGGTAGATGTCGTTGAGGAGCGATGCAAAATCCATCAGGCGCTTGTGAAAGATAAACGCTTCGATGATTTGCTTTATTTGCTCCCGGCCGCTCAGACAAGCGATAAGTCGGCTGTTCTTCCCGAGCAGATGGTCAAGCTTGTGCAGCAGCTCAAACAAGACTTCGACTACATTGTCATCGACTGCCCTGCAGGGATTGAGCAAGGTTATAAAAATGCGGTCTCGGGCGCTGACAAAGCGATTGTCGTGACGACACCGGAAATCTCCGCTGTTCGTGACGCCGACCGGATCATCGGCCTGCTTGAAAAAGAAGAAAATATTGAGCCGCCGAGACTTGTCGTCAACCGGATCCGCAACCACTTAATGAAAAACGGCGATACGCTGGATGTTGATGAAGTCATTCAGCACTTGTCGATCGAACTGATCGGTATTGTTGCGGATGATGACGAAGTGATTAAAGCTTCCAATAACGGGGAGCCTGTCGTCATGGATCCGAACAATAAAGCTTCAATCGCATACCGGAACATCGCCCGCCGCGTGCTGGGCGAATCTGTGCCTTTACAGTCGTTTGAAGAAGAAAATAAAGGCGTTTTCGCAAAGATTAAATCATTTTTCGGCGTACGCGCTTAACTTGCAAAAAAGCAATCTCCAAAGCGAGATTGCTTTTTTTGCAGTTTCATTGATCGTTTTCGACTTTGTGCTTTAACAAGGAAAGCTTATTGTCCCAATACATGTCGAAGTAGGCGAGCCATTGCTGCAGCTCCGCGAGAGGTTCGGGATGAAGCCTGTACAGTTTTTCTCTGCCCGCTTTTCTCCCGCTGACAAGCCCGGCTTCTGACAAAATTCTCAGATGCTTTGAAACAGCCGTCCGGCTCATCGGGAAATGAGTGCTAATATCTGTTACAGGCAATTCTCTGCCGGCGAGGAGCTTCAGCATTTTTCGCCGTGAGGGATCGGAAACGGCTTGGAACACATCATGTTTTACGGCCGATGATGTCACGAGCCTTCAACTGCCTGACGCAGCTTTTGATTGACGATCGCTTCCCAGCCGCCATTCATCCGATTGCGGACATCCGCTTGTTTTTCTCCCGCTTTTGAAACCGTTTCTTCCGGCGCGCCCCATCCTGAATGAATCAGGGTAAATTCGGTTTTTTCTGCAGATAGCTTTTTCAATTCAAATGTGACGATCCATCCCGATGTATCCCAGCTGAATGCGAGTCGATGCGGCGCTTCAAGCTCGATCACTTTGCACGGGGAGGGGCCGAACGGAGACTGCAAGGTGAATTCACAGCCGATCTCCGGACGGAAATCATTTGGCATAAACCAGGCGGCGATGCCTTCACTGGTGGCGACGGCCTCCCACACTTTTTCTATCGATGCGTGAAAAACAGCCTGTTTATGTATATCAGGCACTTGTTGATTGCTCATAATAGACCTCCTAGAAAAAAGTAAAACCAAATGGTTTCCTATCCATTATATGAAACCATTTGGTTTTATGTCAATGTTCCGTCATAATCCCCTGGGACAAGGCATATCATTGAACAAACGAACCTGAATGTAAAGGATGAGGGTTATGAGTCATAGAGCAGATGAGATTCGAAAAAGAATGGCCAGGAAAAGAAAGCGGAAGACGCCGGACAAACAGCCCTTTTCGTCAGGCGGCAAAAAGCTGCCGGTCAAGCCGCCTGCATGGACAGCCTTTTCAGAAGATGAAAAGGGAGGAGACTTCTCTCCGCCCGAAGGAAGCTCCCTGCTGATAAATGGGAAGCATCCTCTTGTCAAAGCGGATGCGCTCATCATGAAATGTCTTCTGTCGGCATGCCTTGTCCTTGTGTCCGCCATTGCCTACAAAGGCCAGTTTGAACCCGCAAACCAAATCAAACCGGTCATCAGCCAGGTGTTTACTGAAGAGTTCCAATTTGCGGCCCTCCAGAATTGGTATGAATCCAAGTTTGGCGATCCCCTCGCATTCTTTCAGCCGAAAGGCGACAAACCATCCGGCCAGGTCGAGGTGAATCAGGATCTCGCTGTTCCTGCCATGGGAAAGGTTCAGGAGAAATTCTCAGGCCAGGGCATTAAGGTAGAAACAGAAGACGAAACGATCCGCAGCATGAAGGAAGGCTATGTCATTGAAGTGGACAAAAATCCGGAAACGGGCCTGACGGTGGTTTTGCAGCATGCGGACAACAGCTATACCTACTACGGTCAGCTGAAAAAAGCGAATGTCGCTTTATACGATTTTATAGATAAAGGAACGAAGCTCGGAACGATTAAGCAGGATAAAAATCAAAAAGGTGTCTATTACTTTGCGATCAAACAAGGCGAGGAATTTGTTGATCCGATACAGGTGATCACATTTGAATAAATGGACGGAGCTCTTCACCAAGCTTCACATTCACCCGCTGCTGTGGCTTGTCATGGCGATCGGTATCATGACAGGACATATTAAAGCGCTGTTATGTTTAATGATCGTTATTTTGATCCACGAGCTTGGCCACGCTGCTGCTGCCGTTTATTTTTCATGGAGAATTAAAGGCATTTTCCTGCTGCCTTTTGGGGGAACGCTTGAAGTCGATGAACATGGCAACAGACCGTTAAAGGAAGAGCTGGCCGTCATCGCCGCGGGGCCTGTTCAGCATATCTGGCTTCAATTTGCTGCCTGGCTTTTGGCGGTCAATTCGCTCGTCAGCCCTCATATATTTGAAACGTTTACCTTTTACAATCTGACCATCCTCTTGATTAATCTGTTTCCGGTTTGGCCGCTTGACGGCGGGAAGCTGCTGTTTTTGCTGTTTTCAAAACACCTTCCGTATCAGAAAGCACAGCGGATGATGCTGGCTGTGTCATGCTTTTGCTGCGCTGTTCTAATCGCGGCAATTTTGTTGGTTTCCCCGTCACAGCTGAGCGCTTGGGTGCTCCTCGTATTTTTGGCTGCATCCCTTTACCAGGAATATCGCAATCGCCATTACGCCCATATCCGTTTTTTGCTTGAGCGGTATTATGGAAAGGAGAGGGAAGTGCGACGCCTCGCCCCGATCACGGTGTGCGCCGAACAGCGGGTTTATGAGGTCATGCTCCTGTTTAAAAGAGGCTGCAAACACCCGATCATTATTGAGAAGGACGGACAAAAACTGAGCCAGCTTGATGAAAACGAAGTTCTCCACGCTTATTTTACAGACAAGCGCACGACTTCCTCAATGGAAGATCTGCTTTTGGTTTATTGACTATATCCATCTTCTAAAAGACATTGACACTCGAGCTCTTTTCTGGTATATTTTTTAATGTTATGGATGTAGCACCCGTGCTACAACCGCTCAGCACAGGTGTTAAGTGCTTTCTTAGCCCCCTGTGACTGGCGAGTCTTAGTTTATTAGGAGGTGCAGAGATGTACGCAATTATTCAAACAGGCGGAAAACAAATCAAAGTTGAAGAAGGCCAAACTGTATACGTCGAAAAGCTTGCTGCTGAAGCCGGCGAAACAGTTACTTTTGACAACGTATTGTTTGTCGGCGGTGAAAATGTTAAAGTTGGCAGCCCTACGGTTGAAGGCGCTACGGTAACAGGCAAAGTTGAAAAACAAGGCCGCGCGAAAAAAATTACCGTATTTAAGTACAAGCCGAAGAAAAACCAACATAAAAAACAAGGTCATCGTCAACCTTACACTAAAGTTGTAATCGAAAAAATCAACGCTTAAGGCGTGTATGATATGATTCATGCAAAGGTTACCAGAGCCCGATCGAACAAAGACATCTTAGGCTTTGAAATGTCGGGACATGCGAATTTTGCTGAACATGGTCAGGATCTCGTTTGTGCAGGGGCATCGGCGGTCGCCTTTGGAGCTGTTAATGCCGTCATGAAGCTGACGGGCATTGAGCCGGTCATTGACCTCGGGGAAGACGGCGGATTTTTATCTTTCGGATTCCCGGACGGTACGGATCGGGAGGCTTTTGAAAAGGCGCAGCTCCTTCTCGAAGGCATGATCGTCTCCCTTGAAACGATCGAACGAGACTACAAAGGTTACTTAAAAGTAACGACGAACAGAATATAGGAGGTGAGCTACATGCTAAGATTAGATCTTCAGTTTTTTGCATCTAAAAAAGGAGTAGGTTCAACGAAGAACGGACGTGACTCTGAGGCGAAGCGCCTAGGTGCTAAACGTGCAGACGGTCAATTCGTATCTGGCGGTTCCATCCTTTATCGTCAGCGCGGAACAAAAATCTATCCAGGTGAAAACGTTGGGCGCGGCGGAGATGACACTCTATATGCAAAAGTCGACGGAACTGTTAAATTCGAACGTTTCGGCCGTAACCGCAAAAAAGTGAGCGTATATCCTGTAGCCTAACCTTTAAACGAAACTCCGGTCGTTCTGACCGGAGTTTTTTACATACAGCACCGTGACTAGCTTAAAAACACCTTCCCGCCCCCTGGAAAAGGCCGGGTTTCCGCTCTGATTCTGCTTCTTTAAAGTATATAAACGTGTTTCATTTATACTGCCTTCTCTGTTATAATTCAAAGTACAAACTGAATCAGACTCCTAAAATAGAGAACAAACGATTGGGAGTGCAAAAATGGAAGAAACTTCGAAAAAACAAGAAAAGAATATGGACGATAAGGCTTTGACCCATGAGCTTATCCATCTGCTCAGCCACTCAAGGCACGACTGGATGAATAAACTGCAATTGATTAAAGGAAACTTAACATTAAAAAAGTATGACCGCGTATTTGAAATTATTGATGAAGTGGTCATCGAAGCTCAGCATGAATCAAAGCTTTCAAACCTTAAAATCCCGCGTGCGGCGTATGAGCTGCTTACATTTAACTGGATGGCCCATTCGCTGACGCTTGAATATGAGGTGATCGGTCAGGTCAGGGATTTGTCAGCTTATGAAGAGAAGCTCGTCGTTTTCGTCAGAAAGCTGTTTGGGACTTTTGAGGATGCCGTTTTGAAAGGCGGCGACAATCATCTGACGATCACGCTGCAGACGGACGGTCCGGACGACCGGCTTGTCATCTTTCTGGATTTCCACGGCGTATTCACAAAGCTGACCGGTATTAAAGACTTTCATCATTCACTGGCTGATTTTTATGAAATCAAGCGGCTTGATGTAACAGACCGTGAGTGCATCGCCGAAATTCATATCAAGTAAAGCGGTTTTTTAGGAATAGAACGGAGGACATTATGTTTGTTGATCAGGTAAAAATATACGTAAAAGGCGGAGACGGAGGCAACGGTATGGTTGCTTTCCGCCGCGAAAAATATGTGCCAAAAGGAGGCCCTGCCGGAGGTGACGGCGGAAAAGGCGGAGACGTCGTTTTCAAAGTTGACGAAGGCCTCAGCACGCTGATGGATTTTAGATATCAAAGACATTTTAAGGCGACGCGCGGAGAACACGGCATGTCTAAAAACCAGCACGGCCGAAATGCAGAAGACATGGTTGTGAAAGTTCCGCCCGGCACGGTTGTCATTGACGATGATACAAAGCAGGTCATCGCTGATCTAACCGAACACGGACAGGAAGCCGTCATCGCAAAAGGGGGACGCGGCGGACGGGGCAATACCCGTTTCGCGACGCCTGCCAACCCGGCGCCGCAGCTTTCTGAAAACGGCGAACCCGGCAAGGAGCGCTATATCGTTCTCGAGCTGAAAGTTTTGGCCGATGTCGGCCTTGTCGGTTTCCCAAGCGTCGGAAAGTCAACGCTCCTGTCTGTCGTGTCTTCGGCCAAGCCGAAAATTGCCGATTACCACTTTACAACGCTGAACCCGAATCTCGGAATGGTCGAAACGGAAGACGGCCGCAGCTTTGTAATGGCGGATCTTCCGGGACTGATTGAGGGGGCGCACGAAGGAGTTGGCCTCGGACACCAATTCCTCAGACATATCGAAAGAACGCGCGTCATCGTGCACGTGATCGACATGTCGGGTCTTGAAGGGCGCGACCCGTATGAAGATTATGTGACCATCAATAAAGAGCTTGAACAGTATAATCTGAGGCTGACAGAACGTCCTCAAATTATTGTCGCCAATAAAATGGATATGCCGGATGCGGAAGAAAATCTGAAGGCTTTCAAAGAAAAGCTTACAGATGATTATCCTGTTTTTCCAATCAGCGCGTTGACCAGACAAGGGTTGAGGGATCTGCTGTTTGAGATTGCCGACCGTTTGGAAACGACACCGGAATTCCCGCTCTACGACGAAGAAGACATGACTGAAAACAGAGTCATGTATAAGCTTGAGGATGAGGAAGCGCCGTTTGAGATCAGCCGTGATCCTGACGGCACCTTTGTGCTCAGCGGAGCCAAGCTCGAACGCTTATTTAAAATGACGGATTTTTCAAGAGACGAGTCTGTTAAGCGTTTTGCCAGACAGCTTCGCGGAATGGGCGTTGATGACGCGCTTCGGGCCCGCGGTGCAAAAGACGGAGATACGATCCGTCTTCTCGAATTTGAATTTGAATTTATCGACTGATCATACCGGAGAGTTTGCCAGGCAAGCTCTCCGACTTTTAGCTGAAAGGAACGCCTTTCCTTTCGCTCACTGAATCAATGTAAAGGAATCAGGGTTTTTAAAAGGAGAGAAAAGTCTGTGAAAGAGGAGACCTTTTATCTTGTCAGGGAAGACGTGCTGCCGGAGGCAATGCGGAAAACACTTGAGGTCAAAAAGCTGATTGAGCGGAAAAAAGCGGAATCTGTAGCTGAAGCCGTCCAAAAGGTAGATTTGAGCCGAAGCGCTTTTTACAAGTACAGAGATGCGGTTTTTCCTTTTTATACGATGGTCAAGGAACAGATTATCACGCTTTTTTTTCATTTGGAGGACCGCTCGGGAACGCTGTCCCATCTGCTCCAAGTGGTGGCTGAATCGGGCTGCAACGTGCTGTCGATCCACCAGACCATCCCTCTTCAAGGAAGAGCGAATGTCACGCTGTCCGTCAGTACGAGAGGAATGGATGGAAATATCGATTTGCTGATGAACAAATTAAGAAAGCTGGAATTCGTAGAAAAGGTCGAAATACTAGGTTCGGGCGCTTAAAGGGAGAGAATGTCATATATCATGAGTATGAGAGTAGGTTATTTAGGTCCAGAAGCAACATTTACGCACCTTGCCGTCTGCTCCTGCTTTTCAGATGCAGACCAGCAAGCATTTAACACGATACCCGCATGTATGGATGCCGCGATGAACGGCGAGATTGATCTGGCTGTCGTCCCGCTTGAAAATGCGATTGAAGGATCGGTGAATCTGACAATAGACTACTTAATTCACGAACAGCCCCTTTATATTGTCGGAGAAATCACCGCTCCCATCCGTCAGCATTTACTTGTGCATCCTGCAAGAAAAGAGGCTTGGGAAGACATTCAGAAGGTTTATTCCCATTCCCATGCCATCGCGCAATGCCATAAATTTTTGCACAGCCGGTTCCGCTCCATTCCGTTTGAATATGCGACATCCACCGGAGCAGCTGCAAAATACGTGAGTGAACATCCGGACGAGAACATTGGCGTGATCGCCAATGAAATGGCAGCAGCTACGTATGGATTAGACATCGTCAAAAGAGATGTGCATGACTATGAATACAATCACACGAGATTTGTGATGCTTCATCCGGATCACGAGGCATCTCCGCCGGTCAATCCGCACTTGACGGGAAGGCCGAAAACGACTTTGCTGGTAACCCTTCCTTCGGACAAATCAGGGGCTCTCCACCAAGTGCTGTCGGCTTTCGCCTGGAGAAATTTGAATCTTTCTAAAATTGAATCGCGGCCGACAAAAACCGGTCTCGGCAATTATTTTTTCATTATTGATATTGAAATGGCACTGGACGACGTGCTGATTCCAGGTGCGATAGCTGAGCTTGAAGCTTTGGGCTGCAAGGTGAAAATGCTCGGAGCCTACAATGCGTATACATTATAAAGAAAAGGTCCTTTGCGTTGATGACGGCAAAGGACCTTTTCTTTATTCGGGAATGAGGATGCCCGCTTTTTGCAGGGCGTCGCAAGCTTGTTCGATCTTCTCTTCGTCATCTGCCTCCAATGTGTGCAGATGGGTGCCGTTTGTCAGTTGAGACAGATAAGCGGCGTTTGTCGACGAGATTTTTTTGACGAAATCCGAGACTTCTTTTCTTGTGCTGACCCTGATCGAAGCTGTTAAGTCGCCGTAGACCGGATGTTCAATCGTTACATCTTTCACGGTTACGCCAAAGTCGACGATCAGATTCAGTTCTTCTTCCGTTTTTTCCGGCTCGTGTTCACAGGCGATGAGCCGCTGAACCGGCTGTTTTTTGCCGAGGGCCGACCGCAAATACACGTATCCTTGGCTTGTTGCGATGATCGGTTCGTTTTTTGCTTTTAATAAAGAAATGTCCTGTACGATGACCTGCCGTGAAACAGATGCTCTTTTCGCCAGTTCGCTTCCTGTCAGCGGAGCCTCAGACTCCTTAAGCCAGGCCAGAAGCTGCTGGCGCCGCTCAGCTCCCGTAAGTTTTAATCCGTCTGTCAATCCGATGGTCTCCTTTCTCATGCATCATATCTTCAAAAACGTCCAACAGCTTATCAACATGTTCGCTTGTCGTATCGTATCCGAACGAAATTCGGACGAATTGAAGCGCGAGCTCCCTTGGGATCAAAAGGGCTTTCATCGTATTCGACGGCTCATGATAGCCCGCTGAACACGCGCTCCCGGTAGAAATGCAAATTCCTCTCCGATTACATTCCAGCATAGTATATTGTCCTTCAAAGGAATGAAAAAAACAACCTATAATATGCGGCAGAACATGCGAATTTGCCGAATCGGGCACAGCGAGGGAGACGGGAAGCTTCCGGGCTTTTGCCTTTTCCAGAAAACGGGCGCGCAGTTCCTGATGTTTGAGATACGCGGCACCCATACGCTTTATTGTCAACTCGGCAGCGGTAATGAAAGCGCCGATTCCAGGGACATTGACGGTGCCGCTCTTCAATCCGTTTTCATGCAAAGTGCCCGGGTAGACGGGTTTCCAGTTCACACCAGGCCGGATATAGACCGCTCCAACTCCTTTTGGTCCGTATACTTTATGGCTTGAAACAGATAAGGCATCAGCGCCGAGCTCATCAATGCAAACCGGAATCTTGGCAAAGGTCTGTACGCAGTCGCTGTGCAGGAGCACGTCCCGCTTATGCAAGTAAGCCGAAAGCTTTGCCAGGGGCTGGATGACGCCTGTTTCTGAGTTGGCATGCTGAATTGAGACGAGACCTGTATCAGGGCGGAGATGCCGTTCCAGTATCTCTGTTGTGATGATGCCTGAAGCATCGGGTTTCATCAAGTCGACTTTAAACCCCAGTATCTCAAGATGCCGCTTTAAAATGTGGATCGACTGATGTTCCATTTCTGTCATTAAAAAGCGCTGCTTTCCGGCGGGGAGTCCATTTAAGAGGGAGTGAATCGCCAAAAAATTGGCTTCGGTGCCGCCGCCCGTAAAATAAACGCCTTCTTCTTCCCCGGATAAAAGTTCCGCCATCCTTTGGCGGCAGTAGCGCAGAATGCTTTCGGCTTTCCCTCCCGCATCGTGCAGACTGCTCGAATTTCCGTACACGTCTGTGCTCAGTTTTTGAAACGCGTCCAAGGCTTCTTTTGCCGCCGGTGTCGTCGCTGCATAATCAAGATAAATCACAACTCTCGTCTCCCATTCTTTATAAAAAATACTTGAGTTTATTTTATCGATATGTAAATATAAGTGTCAAGACACATGTAAATTTACAGGAGGAGTCGACATGTCTCATCAGACGATAATTGTTGTCGGAGCAGGTGCCGCTGCGCTGTCTTTTGCTGCATCCATTCCGCCGTCTTATGAAGTGATTGTGATGACAAAAGCATCTGTAAAAGACAGCAATTCAACCCTCGCTCAGGGAGGAATTGCCTCGGCTGTATTGCCTCGCGATTCCTGGTCAGCTCATGCGGACGACACATTATATGCCGGATGCGGCCACAATCAAATCGAAGCGGTTCAAGATGCCATTAAAGACGGCCAGCGCCTTGTTGATGAGCTGATTCTTCAGCATTTCCCTTTTGATACTGACGAATCCGGAAAGCTCAGCCTCGGCAAAGAAGGCGCACATTCGATGAACAGAATTTTGCATGCCGGGGGAGACGCTACGGGGCAGGCGCTGATCCGGCACTTAATCGGAAGGCTCGGTCCTCATGTCGTATTGAAAGAATACGAAACGGCGGCGGATTTATGGATTGAAGACGGACGCTGTGCGGGCGTCTGGACGAAAGACCGCCAGGGAAAGGCTTTTCTCAGGAAAGCCGATTTTGTTGTGCTGGCGGCAGGAGGCTGCGGAAATCTATTTCAAATCAACACGAATAACCGTTCTGTGACAAGCGATGCGATTTCTTTGGCATATCGGGCAGGAGCCGAGCTCGCAGATTTGGAATTCGTTCAATTTCATCCTACATTGCTCGTCAAAGACGGGCGCGCACACGGGCTTGTTTCAGAAGCTGTGCGCGGAGAAGGCGCTGTCTTGGTTGATGAAAACGGACAGCGGGTGATGGAAGGCATTCACCCCATGCAGGATTTAGCGCCGCGGGACATCGTATCTCGTGCGATTCACGAAAAGCTGGCCTGCGGAAGCAGCGTATTTTTGGATATTACCCGCATATCAGACTTTAAAAGCCGCTTCCCTACGATTTCCTCTCTTTGCGAAAAAGCCGGAATTTCCATTGAAGAAGGCCGGCTTCCGGTTTCACCGGGCATGCATTTTTTAATGGGGGGCGTTTCTGTGAACAGATGGGGGGAAACGGACGTTCCACACCTTTATGTGATTGGGGAAGCCGCATGCACAGGCTTTCACGGCGCCAACCGTCTGGCAAGCAATTCTCTCTTGGAATGCATCGTCTTCGGAAGGAGAGCGGCGGATCGGATACAAGCTTATGAAAAACCTGAGCCTGTCAGAGGCCAATCTCCTCAGCCTGAGGATGTGACATATTCTGTTCCCCTGACAAATGTGAAGGATATTCAAAAACACATGACGGATCATGTAGCGATCGTGCGAACGGGGGATGAATTGACGAAGGTGAAAGAATGGCTTGAGCGAGTGCCTTTTCAAATCGTGAATGTGAAAGAAATCACAAAAGAACAGCTTGAATTAGCTCATTTATGGCAGACCGCCAAGCAGATGACGGTCTCGGCATTGATTCGTACAGAAAGCAGAGGCGGCCATTACCGTTCGGATTGCCCGGCGCCTGATGATAAAAACTGGCATGGCAAGCAAATCGTTCACACAAAAGGCGGGATCAAGATAAAACAAAACGAAGGGATTGTGAAATATGCAGCGGCTCATACTTAGGAACATGCTTAAAGAATTTTTCAAGGAAGATATCGGCTGGGGGGATTTCACTTCTGAAGCCGTTTTTGACGACAATCTTCAATGCGAAGCTGTCATCACAGCGAAGGATGACGGATTGTTTGCAGGAGAATTAGTGATTTTCGAAGGCTTTCGGCTGCTAGATGAAACGATCGCCGTGCAAATGCTGAAAACAGATGGCGAAGCGGTTCATAAAGGAGAAACGATCGCGCGGCTCAAAGGCCGTGCAGCTTCCCTCATGACCGGCGAACGGGTCGTGCTGAATCTCATTCAAAGAATGTCGGGGATCGCCACTTTAACAAAGCAGTCCGTTATCAGGCTGAATGATCCGGATATCGCGATTTGCGATACGAGAAAGACGACCCCGGGCCTGCGCATTCTTGAAAAATACGCGGTCAAAACCGGCGGGGGCTGCAATCACCGCTTTGGCTTGGACGGCGGCATCATGATTAAAGACAACCACATTGCCGCCTGCGGCTCGATTTTAAAAGCGGTTGAAAAAGCACGGTCAGCGTGCGGCCATATGGTCAAAATCGAAGTGGAGATCGAGTCTGAACAAGAGCTTCATGAAGCGATTGCGGCTGGTGCCGATATCATTATGTTTGACAATTGTCCTCCTGACAAGGTGAAAGCATTTGCGGAAATGACACCCGCCGGCATTATTACGGAAGCTTCAGGCGGAATTTCATTTGAAAATCTCGCCGCATACAGGGGAACAGGGGTGCACTGTATTTCATTGGGCTACTTGACTCATTCGGCGAAAAGCCTTGATATCAGCATGAATGTCGATCTGAAAAAATAAGCGGGATTGGAGAGGTGACAGATGTTTATTTTAAATTTGATTCATGACAGAAACGCCGGCATGATGCCGGAGCTGTATAAAGAATTGACCGAAGAAGAAATGGCCGGAAGGATTTTGAATATCAAAAAGAAATTCGGAGAAAGGCTGTTTATCCCGGGGCATCACTACCAAAAAGACGAAGTGATCCAATTTGCGGACGCGACGGGAGATTCGCTTCAGCTGGCGCAAGTCGCCCAAAAAAATAAAAAAGCGGAATATATCGTGTTCTGCGGCGTACATTTTATGGCAGAAACAGCCGATATGCTCACTTCGGACGAACAGATTGTCGTTTTGCCGGACATGCGCGCAGGCTGTTCGATGGCCGATATGGCCAACATGCAGCAGACGAATCGCGCCTGGGAAGAGCTTTCAGAGCTGTTTGGCGATACAATCATTCCCCTCACATATGTCAATTCGACAGCGGAAATCAAAGCTTTTGTAGGAAGAAACGGGGGAGCATCCGTGACATCCTCAAATGCGGCCCGCATGTTGACATGGGCGCTATCGCAAAAGGAGAGGATTTTATTTCTTCCGGATCAGCACTTGGGACGCAACACGGCATTTGACCTCGGCATTCCTCTCAGCAGAATGGCGGTATGGGATCCCATTGCAGAAAAACTTGAGTATAACGGCGATTATGAAGACATAAAAATCATTTTGTGGAAGGGGCATTGCTCTGTTCACGAAAAATTTACCGCGGCGAATATCAAAAACGTTAAAGAGCGGGATTCGGACATTAATGTTATCGTTCATCCGGAATGCACCCATGAAGTCGTCGCACTCAGCGATTTCAGCGGGTCTACAAAAAAAATCATCGATACGATTAATGAAGCAAAACCGGGGAGCAAATGGGCGATTGGAACAGAGATGAACCTTGTTTCACGCATCATTCAAGAACATCCTGATAAACAAATCGAATCCCTTAATCCAGATATGTGCCCTTGTTTGACAATGAACAGAATCGACATGCCGCATTTGCTGTGGTCGCTGGAGCAGATTGACAAAGGTGAACCGACAGGCGTGATCAAAGTGGATCAAGATATCGCAAAAGATGCCATTCTTGCGCTGAATCGGATGTTAACGATCCGTTAAATTTTTGGAGAACAAGTTTTTATCATAACCCCTCCGCTATGCGCATAAATTTGTGGAGAAGCATATTTGTTATTCTCATCTGTTCGTTCACGTTTTTGCATAGGAGGGGAAAACGTTGAAAATTCATATTGTCCAAAAGGGCGATTCTCTGGAAAAAATCGCGGAAAGATATGAAGTGGACTTTGAAGAACTGAAAAAGCTGAATTCGCAGCTGAGCAATCCAGATTTGATCATGCCGGGCATGAAAATCAAAGTACCGTCAGGGGGAGTGCCGGTCAAAAAAGAAGAACAGCTCAATATGCGAAAAGAGTTACCGAAAAAACAGCAGGAACATCCATTTGCAAAAGAAAAGCCGAAAAGCAAGCTTGATGTTGAAGATATAAAACCGAAAGAAAAGCCTTCGGTTCCTTATGTTCCGCCTGTCCCGAACATCGGACAGTCAAGTTTGCCTGAAGGCGACATATCGAATTTGTATCAAAGCGTCAATCAGCTTCACCAGCCGTACGCACCTCCAAAACCTTATGAACATCAAGAGAAAGGCCCCAACATGTATAATCCATGGACAAATGAGGAGGAGAATCATATGGAAAATGTCAATTATCCGAATGTTCCGCAGCCGCCGAATGTCGGTGCAGCAGGTGATGAAAATAAGCAGTTTCACGGCATGCCGAATGTAGCTGCTGCCGGATATCATCACCATCCGCATCCTTATCCGTTCTATCCTGGAGGCTGCTGGATTCCTGTTTCACCGGTGCTGCCTGGATCGGGATTATGCCACCCTTGGTATCCATATCCTGCTCAAATGATGCCTTACATGCATCAGCCTAGCTATGTATCTCCTGCTGAATATGACGGTGATGACAACATGGGGCATGACAATGTCGGTCATCACGGATATCATCATCAGCCGATGACTGCTCCGGCATATGCGCCTTATCAGCCGTTTCCGGGAAATGCACCGCCAAACGTCGGTCACGATCCCAATATGGCACACGGCAAAGAAGATGACTGCGGGTGCGGGCCGGGCCAATTCCCGGGAGGTTTTCCGGGTGCAGCGCCATATGGACAGATGCCGCAAATGGGAGCTCCGTACGGTATGGGCGGATACGGACAGCAGCCCGCAGGCGGACAGATGTTTAACAGACCGGAAGATGAAGAAGACTGATTCGGAATGGGACGATGATCTATCGTTCCTTTTTTATTGTGGACCGCTATAAACACTTTCATGCTTTTTCACGGACTGTCTATAACTGTCAAGGGTAACTCTTCACATCACGCACATCCTAAAAAAGAGCGCAATGCTCAAATTCAGCGGTTTTCTACGGGGGGTATTACCATTGGACAGCAAGCTGAAAGTGTTTTCGGGTATTTTGCTTTTGACAGCTGGTCTATCTGCCTGCGGAACGAACGACGCTATAGATAATGGAAACAATACGCGTCCGATCGGATATTATTCAAATGATGCAGATCGTAATAACGGTCTTGATAATGACGGTCCTGTTACAGAAATGCTTGAAAATATGAACGGGAGAAACGGTGCAACGAACGTGAACAATCGAGCGGGCAACGGGAATCCCGTTCCAACAGGCGATGGAACTTTCAGCCGGGGAGACATGAATTATCACAATCATTTGGTGAACACGGCGGACACAGGCTATAACAGACCAGAAAACCGTAAAATCTCCAGGAATATCACTGGACGCGTCAACAAATTGAATTATGTTGACGAGAGTCAGGCCGTGGTAACGAACGAAACGGTCATCATCGCGGTACGGTCAGATAAACGGCTGACAAATAATGAGAGAACTCAAATTAGAAAAGCAGCCAAAACGTTTGCTGGAGACCGGAC
Source organism: Bacillus sp. FSL L8-0528 (assembly GCF_038593085.1). Classification (NCBI taxonomy): domain Bacteria; kingdom Bacillati; phylum Bacillota; class Bacilli; order Caryophanales; family Bacillaceae; genus Bacillus; species Bacillus sp. FSL L8-0528. Next base: position 2,915,093 of record NZ_CP151961.1, on the reverse strand, counting down.
CGTTCAAGTTGTCGAGGATGACGGCGCATTTACAAGGCTCCGCGAAATGAACGACGACCCTCAGAACATTAGGGATCGCGGAGACACGACGAATAACAATTTGAACCGCTTGCGCAACCAATGACAAGCAGGGAATTGCCGGGGATTCCCCGGCAATTTTTTTGTGAGCGTTCGGCCGATTTCTTTACAAAAACGGAGAAAACCGTATAAAGTGTACATAGAGACGAGAATTTTTTTGGAGGTAGAAAGATATGGCTGGCCATTCTAAATGGAAAAATATTCAGAGAAGAAAAAATGCCCAAGATGCTAAACGCGGCAAAATTTTCATGAAGCTTGCCAAAGAAATATATGTAGCCGCAAAAGAAGGGGGACCCGATCCCGAATCTAACGCAAGTCTGCGTCTCGTCATCGATAAAGCCAAAAATGCAAACATGCCAAACGACAACATCGACCGCGCCATCAAAAAAGCTTCCGGCAGCCAGGATGGAAAAAGCTACGAGGAAATTACGTATGAGGGCTACGGCCCAAGCGGTGTGGCTGTCATGGTCAACTGTTTGACAGATAATAAAAACCGGACGGCGACAAACGTCAGAACCGCCTTCAGCAAAAACGGCGGCAGCTTGGGGGAAACAGGATGCGTTTCTTATATGTTCGACCGGAAAGGATATATTGCAATCGAGCGTGAAGATCTTGAGATAGATGAAGAGGAGTTTATGCTTGAGGTTATTGATGCCGGTGCCGAGGAGCTCGAAACGAGCGAAGAGCTGTTCGAGATTTATACTGAGCCCGAACAGTTTGAAGAAGTAAAGAAAAACTTGGAGGAGCGCGGCTACCAAATGGCGACAGCCGAAATTACAATGGTTCCGCAAACCTATGCAGAGGTCGATGAAGCACTTCAGGAAAAAGTCGAAAAGCTCATTGACGTACTTGAAGATGATGACGATGTGCAGGAAGTGTATACGAACGTTCATTAAAAAGGACGCCGCACCGGGTTCGCGGCGTCTTTTTATGTATCATCAACCAATTAGCAGCCGTATCAAGCTGCTGCGGAAACAGGATTTGATTTTTTATCATATATTGTGAAGGAGTATGTCATTATGAGAGGAGGATCTGCAAATGGCTGAACAGCACGGGAATGAGAAGTCTTTCACGGCTATGGGCGGCAGTCCGCAAGACAAGGAAACCGCTCAAATCATCGAGAGAGTCAACGGCCTTATCACGGGATTTGGCGAATCGATCTATGAGCTGGTTCAGAAAAACAGCGGCATCGATCTGAGAGAGGCCGATTTCACAAAAAGCGAAAATGCGGAACTTAATGAAGCGATCCAAAATGTCATCAGCGAATATATTCAAAATCTCAACAATCTGAATGCCGATCTTAGCGGAAAGATCGGTGAATCGATCAACGGCTTTGTCACAAACAAAGATCAAAAAGATGTTTAAACATTTGACAGCATGACGTGTATTGCCGGCAAAGCTGCATTCAGCCTTGTCGGCAAGTTTTTTTATACATATGAGAATATGCTGTAACGCTAAATGCTTTTTTTCATGCCGCAGCGCCGGCATTCACGCAAAAACTGCCCGTTTTTTACAGAGCTTTTAAAAAGGGTGTAATCGCAATTGTCGCACCGTCCGTGGCGGACATCCGGATATTGATTGTAATCATAAACTTTTGTCAGGTCGTAGCCTTTTGTTTCATATTCTGTTTCCATGTTTTATCACCTGCATTTTTATTGTCGGTAATAGGATAACAGAACGGGGATGAAAAGAAAATATAACATCTGCAGCCGGCAGACGCGGCAGATTTTACTTTTATCAAACCGTATACCCCGTTTCTGATAGAACGCCTCATTCTCAAGCGGGATAGGCTGTAGGGAAAGTCGTGCAACAAGAGACGCCGATTCTTATGAGATTTTTTTCTTAAAATTTATCGATCTTTTAAACTAATGAAAAAGCATCATTTTATTTAAATTTTTATTTTTTATCAAACTTATTCATAATTGAACGCGTCATGTCTAAAGCGTAAAATAACTGTGTCACAAAAAAGCCAAATATACAATGAGGCATGGAGGACATGCCTATAAATCGAAAGGTAGTGTAAAAGGGGAATAACCAATGAAGAAAAAAGTACTCATCTACTTGGTGATCGCAGCAGTGATGATAAATGGTGTATACAGGTGGTCCGAAAAAACAACCCGGGAAAGCTATCAGATCCAGGCCGGGGACAAATACAAGAACTTCAAGGAATTGCAGGAAAACGAAAAAAGCGGCTATGACATTGATTATCACGAAAAAGCGGGAAGCGACTGTTTAATCTTTTCGCCCCACGGAGGAAGAATAGAAGGCGGAGTGAGCGAGCTTGTCCGAGCTTTTAATGATGATTATTCAACTTATTTATTCGAAGGAAAAAAGGATGAGAACAACTCCGATCTTCATATTACCAGCACAAACTTTGACGAGCCTCTGGCATTGCAGAAAATAAAAGAACACCGCTATACCATCGCATTCCACGGCTATTCGGGCGACCGTCCGCACACGCTTGTGGGAGGAACGGACAGAAAGCTGGCAAAAGCCATCGTCAAATCTCTGAAAAAGTCTGACTTTTCCGCAGAATTGGTCAAAGTGGACGGGAAATTTGCCGGAACTGCTGAGGAAAACATCAATAATGAAAGCCAGACAGGAATGAGCGTGCAGCTTGAAATCAGCACGGCTCAGAGGAAAGAGTTTTTCGAAGACTTTTCCTATAAAGAGAGGGAAGAGACAAAAACGAGAACATTCCGAAAATATGTCAAGGCGGTCCGCAAGGTGCTGCAGGACAGATGCTGAAAATGGAAACTCATGTTATTCTGTGTATGAACTGCTAAAACATGAAGGAGGAATAAAAGAATGGAACGGAAAGACCGCATCGTTCAGGAATTTATGTCCCACCGCCTTGTGACAGAAGAACTCATTCAAAAAATTGATGAAAAACATCTCGATTACAAACCGACTGAAACGTCGATGCCAGCAAAGGAACTTGTCACGCATATGCTGCAATCTTTCTATACCTTTGCTTCGGCGGCAAAGGAAGGGAACGGAGAGCCTTTTAAAAAGAAGCCCGAAGAAACAGGGACAAGCTTGAGCGAGCTTGCCAAAACGTATACAGAAAAAACAAAAACGCTGCTTGAATCCTTTACGGATGAAGAATTGGATCGTGAAGTCGATTTGACCGGCGTCTTCGGACGAAAAGTAGCCGGCGAACAGCTGCTGCAGCTCGCGATCGGACACGAAATTCACCACAAAGGCAATCTGTTTGTTTATGTCCGTGAAATGGGACACACGGATCTGCCTTTGTATGTAAAGATTCATTGATCCTGAGAGCCCTCCTTGAAAGAAAACCGGTTAAAAAGGAATACGAAAGCACCCGGGAGTACACATTATGAGTAAAAGCTAAAGGAGGGTGTCAGGTGAATACGCAGCGTGCCCAGGAAATCGTCGAATCACCCGATATGGTTGATGTTACTTATAACGGCAGGCCGATTTATATTCAGCGTGTCGACGAACAAAATGAAACCGCAAGAATCTTTCCGCTCGGCCAGCCGGAGAACGAGCAGGAAGTGCCGCTCGCAAATTTGAAAGAACATTAAAAAGAAACCCCTTCTGAGGAAGGGGTTTTGTTTTGGATTTGCCTGCCACACAGCCATCAAAAAAACACCCGAAAGACCGAGTGTTTAATTTATAATTTTCGCAAGTCCTCTTACTGCCAGCCTCAGCACATAAAACAATGGCTCAAGCAAATCGACGAGATAAAGATAATCCCATTTGTCATCATTACGTTTATTTTTTTTCTTCAACGAATGTTTCTCCTTTCTTGACGGTAATGGGGTTATTTCATATACGAGCATGCTTCCTATAAGTTTCAGATTACGGGTGAAATTTGTTTTTTCTGGAGGCCCATTGTTTTTGAAGCCAGCTTTTTTTATAAAGATAAGCGATCAATTCCATCCACATCTTAGGAAGCCTCTGCGGGAAACGGCTTTTTTTGTAAAGGGTTTGATAGGCTGTTTTTAAGTCATCCCACTGCCTGCATTCTTTCGTCTGCAAAAATCTGGCGACATCGATGACTTTGATTGTTCCAGACGGCGTCAGTATCAGGTTTCGGAGGTGGATATCGGATGGATTCAATCCTTTCCGCCTCGCATCGTTCAATGCGCGGTCGACCTCGCAGATCATGTCATCATCGATCCGAATGCCTTTGTTTAAACACTCATAAAAAGTATATCCTTTAATATACTCCATTAAAATATATGATGGCCCTGTTTCATATATATCAGGATAATAATTCGAATCAGAAAGCTTTTTGTAAATCTCCGCTTCCCTTGCGGCGATGTTCTTAAATTCAGGAAAAAAGACTTTAAGAGCCATTTCCCTGCCGCCCTCTTCAGTCAGCTTAAAAACGTATGCGCTCCTGCCTTTCCCGATCAATTCCAAGTCATCGGGTTTTTGGATAAGCTTGTTGAACTTTTTTTTCGTATCATACTTTACGGCTTCTGCATAGGTATGCGCCTTTTTCACGCTGAGCTCACCTTCTTTTTAAGGGCTGGTCAAACGAAAAACTCTCTATAATGTTGTTTATACATGAGAATGGGCTGTTTTGCACCTTAAATGCTTTTGAGTTCTTCATATTGGTTTGAAAATGTAACATTCGTAAACCGGTTGTCATCTAAAAAGAGATCGCTTGCTTTTTTAGATTAATTTTTAAAAGCGTTGGTCAAACTAAGGATATGATCGTTAAGGCAAAAAAGAAGGTGATATTGATGTACAGCCGAAGCAAGTTCAAAATCGGTTTATTGCTTATTGGAAGTCTGCTGGCCGCGCTCAGCTTTCACCTGGAGGCCTTGGCCGAAAAGCCGGCTAAAGTTCAAATCCAGCTTGAAAAGGTTTATCTGGACGGAGACGTTGGAATTGAGAATAAAGTAGAGGCCGCTCGCACACTGGAAGACTTTAAAGCTGCTTATAAAGGGTGGCAGCTCATCGATCAGAAAAAGGGGTTTATTCTGTTTCGCAAACAGGTGGACGACATTTCTCCCCTCAGCAAAACAAACGGTTATATCGGAGTGACTGAAGATGGCGTGATTTCGACTTTTCACGGTCGCCCGGGCATCTTATCAGAACCCATTCAATCGTTTTTTCAGATTGATATAAAGCGGCTGGAAAGCCGGATGGCGGATGATCTGCGCAAAGGGATACCATACCGCACGAAAAAGGAATTTGAACATGTCATTGAAGCCGTAAAATCATCCGGAAGCCAACATCATGTAGAAGATATGAAGACATGACGCTGTTATGTCTTTTTTCAGCTGCAGACAGAAGCTTTTTTAGCGAACATATGTTAACTTTTTCATTCTAGCTTTGCCTGTTTTGTGTTACAATGAAGAGCAGTCAAAGAGGTGAATGAACGTTGATCGAATTCGTAAAAGGGACGATTGATTATGTATCGCCCCAATATATTGTCATTGAAAACGGCGGGATCGGCTATCAGATCTTCACGCCAAATCCGTTTATTTATAAGAAAAACAGCAAAGAAACAATCTATACATACCATTATGTAAGAGAAGACACGAATGCGCTGTACGGCTTTTCGACAAGGGAAGAAAAAATGCTGTTTACGAAAATGCTGAATGTTACGGGGATCGGCCCAAAAGGAGCGCTTGCGATCCTCGCTTCCGGCGATCCGGGAGCGGTGATTGAAGCGATCGAGAATGAGGACGAAGCATTTCTCGTCAAATTTCCCGGCGTAGGCAAAAAAACGGCAAGGCAGATCATCCTTGACCTGAAAGGGAAGCTTGCGGACGCCGTTCCTGAAATCGCTGCCGATCTGTTTAACCATGAAGAGCGGGAGCAAATTCATGAAGCGGCAACGGCTCTTGAGGAAGCGCTTGAAGCATTGAGGGCGCTCGGCTATTCCGATCGGGAAATTAAAAAAGTCCAGCCTCATTTGAAAAAGGAAGAGGCGCTTTCGACAGATCAATACGTTAAAAAAGCATTGCAAAAATTGTTAAAGTAAGGTGATATCATGGATGAGCGGCTTGTATCAAGTGAACTAGACAACCATGAATCAGCGATTGAGCAAAGTCTGCGTCCGCAAAGACTTGCTCAGTATATCGGCCAGGAAAAAGTGAAAGATAACCTCAAGGTTTTCATCGAAGCTGCGAAAATGCGGGAGGAAACCCTTGACCATGTCTTATTGTACGGGCCGCCGGGATTGGGAAAAACGACGCTCGCCGCGATCATCGCCAACGAAATGGGAGTCAATCTCAGAACGACGTCAGGTCCGGCGATCGAGCGCCCCGGTGATTTGGCGGCGATATTAACGGCTCTGGAGCCAGGTGACGTTTTATTTATAGACGAGATCCACCGCCTGCACCGTTCGATCGAAGAGGTGCTGTATCCTGCGATGGAAGATTTCTGCCTTGATATCGTGATCGGCAAAGGACCGTCGGCACGTTCTGTGAGGCTCGATCTTCCTCCTTTTACCCTCGTCGGCGCGACCACAAGGGTTGGGCTTTTAACCGCGCCTCTCAGGGACAGGTTCGGCGTTCTGTCGAGGCTTGAGTATTACACGCGTGATGAGCTTTCAGAGATCGTGATCAGAACGGCAGAGCTGTTTGAAGTCGACATCGATTCGCTCTCGGCTCTCGAAATCGCGAGACGGTCAAGAGGGACGCCGCGGATTGCCAACAGGCTTTTAAGGAGGGTCAGGGATTTTGCCCAGGTGCTTGGAAACAGCTCCATCACAGAGGAAGTGGCGGTTGATGCGCTTGAACGCCTCCAGGTTGATAAACTCGGGCTTGACCATATCGACCGCAAGCTTTTGATGGGCATGATCGAAAAATTTGGCGGCGGCCCCGTCGGCATCGATACGATTTCGGCTACTATCGGTGAGGAGTCTCACACGATTGAGGATGTGTATGAGCCGTATCTTCTTCAAATCGGTTTTATTCAAAGAACGCCGCGGGGGCGCATCGTAACCCCTGATGTTTACAGCCACTTTAAAATGGAGGTTCCGAACCATGACTGAATTTCCAAAGATTTTAATGGTGCTGGGCGCCGTCATTTTTGGCATCGGTTTATTCATGCAAGTCATCGGCAGGCTTCCCGGCGACATTTTTGTGAAAAAGGGAAACGTGACGTTTTTCTTTCCGGTTGTTACATGCATTGTCATCAGCATCATTCTGTCCGTGGTGTTTTCCTTTTTCGGACGAATGAAATGACGCGACATTCAAGTCTATAGATAGAGTAAGGTGAAAAAAGATGAAAGTAGAATTATTCGATTTTGACTTGCCTGAACGCCTTATCGCACAGGTTCCTTTAAAAGAGCGGGATGCGTCCAGGCTGATGGTGCTGGATAAAAAAACAGGAGAAATCACTCACAGCACGTTTAAGCACGTGATTGATTTTCTGAACGCAGGCGATTGCATCGTGTTGAATGATACGAGGGTGCTACCGGCCCGCTTGTACGGAGTCAAGGAAGAGACGGGCGCAAAGGTTGAAGTTCTTCTGTTAAAACAGGAGGAAGGGGACGTATGGGAAACGCTTGTCAAGCCCGCAAAGCGGGTCAAGCGCGGAACCGTTCTTTCGTTTGGAGACGGCCGTCTAACGGCGGTCTGCACAGAAGAGCTCGAGCACGGCGGAAGAAAAATTGAATTCCGCTATGAAGGAATTTTTTACGAGGTGCTCGAATCGCTCGGCGAAATGCCTCTGCCTCCTTATATTAAAGAACAGCTCGATGACAGAGAGCGCTATCAGACGGTTTACTCAAAGAAACAAGGATCGGCGGCTGCGCCGACGGCCGGGCTGCATTTTACGGAAGAGATTCTGGATGCGCTCAGGAAAAAAGGCGTGCATATTGCGTTTATTACCCTTCACGTCGGGCTCGGGACATTCCGGCCTGTCAGTGCGGAAAATGTAGAGGAACACGATATGCATGCCGAGTTTTATGAAATGTCGGAAGAAACGGCAGCATTGTTAAACCGCGTCAGACAGGAAGGCGGAAAAATCATTTCCGTCGGCACGACATCGACGAGGACGCTTGAGACCATCGCTTCCGAACATGACGGCCGCTTCCGGGAAGCGAGAGGCTGGACATCGATTTTTATTTATCCAGGCTACACATTCCGGGCGATTGACGGGATGATTACCAATTTTCATCTTCCGAAATCGTCCCTCATTATGCTTGTCAGCGCGCTCGCAGGCAGAGAGCATGTGCTTTCTGCCTACCGCACCGCAGTGGAACACGAATACCGCTTCTTCAGCTTCGGAGATGCCATGTTGATCAAATAAAATTCAAAAAGATTGGAGGGCTCATAATTTGTCGCAGCAACCGATACGCTATGAGTTCATAAAAGCATGTAAACAAACAGGAGCAAGGCTGGGGAGAGTGCACACCCCGCACGGCTCATTTGAAACGCCGGTGTTTATGCCCGTAGGAACGCTCGCCACCGTTAAAACGATGGCGCCGGAAGAGCTGAAAGAAATGGGTGCAGGCATTATTTTAAGCAATACGTACCACCTTTGGCTGAGACCGGGCCATGACATCGTCAAAGAGGCGGGGGGCCTTCATCAGTTTATGAATTGGGACCGCGCCATTTTGACGGATTCAGGCGGCTTTCAGGTGTTTTCCCTGAGCGAGTTCCGCAAAATCGAAGAGGAAGGCGTTCATTTCCGCAATCATTTAAACGGAGACAAGCTGTTTTTATCTCCTGAAAAAGCGATGGACATCCAAAACGCCCTCGGATCAGATATTATGATGGCGTTTGACGAATGCCCGCCGTACCCGGCAGAGTACGATTATATGAAGAGGTCTGTTGAGCGGACGAGCCGCTGGGCGGAAAGGTGCCTGAAAGCTCACAAACGCCCTGACGAGCAAGGGCTTTTCGGAATCGTTCAAGGCGGAGAGTACGAAAACTTGAGAAAACAAAGTGCGAAAGACTTGATTTCACTGGATTTTCCGGGATATGCTATAGGTGGACTATCCGTCGGAGAGCCGAAAGACGTGATGAACCGTGTGCTGGAGTTTACAACTCCGCTGCTTCCTGCGGATAAACCGCGCTATTTAATGGGGGTCGGCTCACCGGACTCTCTGATTGACGGAGCCATCCGCGGAGTGGATATGTTCGATTGCGTGCTGCCGACAAGGATAGCGAGAAACGGTACGCTCATGACGAGCGAAGGGCGTCTCGTCGTGAAAAATGCCAAATATGAAAGAGATTTCAGACCGATCGACGAGCAGTGCGACTGCTATACGTGCCGCAATTACTCGCGCGCTTATATCAGACATTTAATCCGCTGTAACGAAACGTTTGGAATTCGTTTAACTTCTTATCATAATCTTTATTTTCTGTTAAAATTAATGGGGCAAGTCAGAGATGCCATTCGTGAAGATCGTTTAGGTGATTTCCGGGAAGAGTTTTTTGAGCGCTACGGTTTTAATAAACCAAATGCTAAAAGTTTCTGACACATAAACGAAGAAAGCGATAAAGCCATTTGAAAGGGGTGAAAAAATAATGGAGATGCTTGGAACATTACTTCCGATTATTTTAATGTTTGCGGTTCTTTATTTCCTTTTGATCCGTCCGCAGCAAAAGCAGCAGAAGGCTGTCCGCCAGATGCAGGAGGAGCTGAAAAAAGGAGATAAGGTCGTAACGATCGGCGGCCTGCACGGCATCGTTGATTCAATTGACGAAAGCAAGGTTGTCATCAAAACAGGTGACAATACCCGTCTGACATTCGACCGCCGCGCGATCAGAGAGGCGTCAGCAGAATAGCCGAAAGGCTGATACATAAGCATCGGAAATCAGACTGTCGCAGGACGTGAAAACGGCGCTAGCGCCGTTCCTTATGTCTTGATGAAGCCGCAGTTGTTCCTGATGTGACATGGCATAAAAGAAGCCTTATGGGCACGAGAAAAGGGAGCGGTCATCCGCTCCCTTTTTGCTGTCTTTATGCACGGCTCCCCTGCAGATTAACCCCGAAAATTCCGCCCAGCATGCTGACTCCCAAAAAACCGGAATGATAGAGGAGCTGCTTCAAATTGAAGGCTTCGCCAAAGCCGAGATATTGAAACAAAAGCACCGTAAGAGAGAAGCAAAGCGCTGTCAACCCTCCGCTCAGCCACCCTTTTTCCTTCGATTTGCCTCCCGCAATAAAACCGCCGATGAACAAGGTAATAAAAGAAATGGCGGTAATAAACCAGCTGAATGAACTTTCGGTTAATGATGTGAAGGTGAGGAGCAGCGAAATGAGCATGCTTCCCGCGAACATCAAAGCGAAAATAACCGCCAAGCTGTATAAAATCCCTTTGCCGACTTGTTTTGGTTCGTTCATCACGATCCTCCTTTCGATATAGACGGGCTCGTCTTTTTAAATGTATTCTGCACGTTTGGCAAATAGACTAGCTCCCCCGACCTTTTATACATAAAAGCCTCAATTTAACAAAGGCTATGTATATGATCATGATAGGGAGGCGGGCGGTAATGGATGAAATCTTAGCTCTTACGTTTCGGACGATCGTTTTGTATTTCATCATCTTTATTTTGTTTCGCTTGATGGGGAAGAGGGAAATAGGCGAGCTGAGCATATTGGATCTTGTCGTTTTTATCATGATGGCCGAAATCGCGGTTTTGGCCATTGAAAATCTCGATGACCACCTTCTCCATACGATCATTCCAATTCTCGTTTTGACGCTGATCCAGGTTATATTTGCATATCTGTCATTGAAAAATCAAAAAATCCGCCGGCTTCTCGATGGAAAACCGACGATTATCATAGACCGCGGAAAAATTGATGAACACGCCATGAGGACACAGCGCTATAATTACGATGATTTGATGACGCAGCTGAGAGATAAGAATGTGGAACGAATCGCGGATGTTTCATATGCGATTTTGGAGCCGACCGGGAAGCTTTCAGTGTTTACAAAAGACGGGCCGAACAAAATGATCGAACTGCCGTTGATTGTTGACGGAATTGTTCAAAAAGAACAATTGGAAAAGATCGGGAAAGACCGGGAGTGGCTTGAGCAAAAGCTTGAAAAAAGAGGACACCGCGACCTTTCCAAAATTTCTTATTGCACATACAATAATGGTTCTTTTTTTATTGACATAAAGGATGAATTTAAACCTTAAAGCGAAAGCTTACGAAATCCAGCGGCCGAACAGCGGAAACCGCTGGATTTCTTCTTTTTTGACCAGCTTGAAGGCGACCAGAAGGAAGACGTAAAGACAGCTTGTAACCGCGACACACAATAGCAGGCGCATCGGCTCGGACTGGTCTGAAAAAAGGTGTTCTTTCATCAGCAGGCTGCTCCATCCCGATATCAAAATGACGCCGAAGGATACGATATATTCTTTCAGATTGATGCTGATGGGAAGCACTTTGCTGACGGTTGCGGCGTGCAGCAGGGTGACGAGGATGATCCCTGTCAAAATCGCCAGCGCAGCCCCCATAATGCCAAGCGAAGGCCGTGAAGCGAGAACAAAAATGAGACCTGTTTTCACAACGGCGCCGACAAGGCTGTTCATCATTGCCGCGCCGGCCAGGTTTAAAGCCTGCAGGACGGCCTGCAGCGGACCTTGGAAATAGTAAAATAAAAAGAATGGAGCCATGATTTTCACATAAATAGCGGCATTTGACGACCCGTACATCACGCTGACCAGCTCATCCGCGTACGAAAACAAAATGACCGCCGATATTCCGCCGCTTAAAAGGCAAAGTCTCATGGCCTGCTCAAGCCTGTATTCCACGACTTGCATTTTTTTCTGTTCGATTCCTTCGCTGATGGCTGGAACGAGCGCCGTAGACAGCGAATATGTGATAAAGCTCGGGAGGGTGAGAAGCGTCAGGGCAAAGCCGGTCAACTCTCCGTACTGGCTCGTTGCGGCGGAAGCGGCGACCCCTGCTATTGCAAGGCTTTGCGCTACGACAATCGGCTCAAAAAACCATGACAGGTTGCCGATAAAACGGCTGCCCGTTGTTGGGAGCGAAACGCTCATCAGCTCGAAAAACGTGGTTCGTCCAGATTTCAGCGATTGGAAAAAACGTTTTCTGATGCGGATTTTCTTTTTGTATTTAAAGGCGACGAACAAATAAAGAAGTGAAGCCAATTCGCCAAACACGGATGACAGCATCGCGCCCGCAGCCGCATATTCGATGCCGAGCGGAAGGAATGCCGTCGTGCAGACGGCGACGAGCGATATCCGGACAATTTGTTCGAGAACCTGGGACACGGCGAGCGGCCGCATATTCTGCTTGCCTTGAAAATAGCCCCTCAGCACGCTGGAAACGGCAATGATCGGAACGACCGGCGTAACCGCCAAAAGCGGATAAAGCGTTCTTTTGTCTGTGAGCAGCGTGTCGGCCATCAGCGGGGCGTAAATGAGAAACACCGGAGTGATGACGGCGCTGAGCGTCCCGGTGATCGCAAGAGACATCACTAAAATCTGCTTTGTCTTCCTGTGGTCTCGGCGCGCTTCCGCTTCAGCGACCAGCTTGCTGATGGCGACCGGGAGGCCGAACTGGGTGAGGGTGACGGCCAGAAAAAAGGTCGGAGCCGCCATCATGTAAAGTCCGACGCCTTCACCACCGATGAACCTTGCGATGACAATCCGGTTGATAAAGCCGAGCATTCTCGTAATCAAACCTGCCGCTATTAAAATGAGCGTTCCTTTTAAAAACGTCTGCTTCGTCATTTCTAGAGTCCCCTGCCTTCTCAAACAACCTTTAATCATATACAATAAGATATGCGCATACATCGTCCAAGCATGACAAGTCTCTCTGAAAAAATGTGAAAGGAGCGTGGCTTTGGCATGGGCAAACATCCGGCTGATCTGTACAAGGACCATTTAAAACCTTTTCTTCGCAGTAAGACGGAAGAGTTCAGGATACTCGGGTATGACGATATTGAAATAGAGGAATTGTGGTCATACTTATTGAATAAGAAATGGAAGAAGCGGAAGGATGTTCAAATTCACCAGCTGGCCGGTGATATTTTATCTGTGAAAATTGGCGAATTTATGAACTATGCAACCGTAGAATCGTTTAAAACGTCTAATTTACTCGACAGCAAAGAAGGGCAGGATATGCTCGATGAGCTGCTGAGGTAGCCGTTGATTTTGGTTGATTTAAGGAGGAAATACATAATGAAAAAAGGACGCTTGATTGCGTTTTTCCTTACCGTTCTCTTGATCGGTACAGGACTGGGAATGTTCACGAAGCCGGCTGCAGACAACATCAGCCTCGGCCTTGATCTTCAGGGCGGTTTTGAGGTTCTGTATGAAGTCCAGCCTGCCAAACAGGGCGACAAAATTGACAGGGATGCCCTCATCAGCACGGTTGAAGCGCTGAACCGCCGGGCGAATGTATTAGGCGTCAGCGAGCCGAACATTCAAATTGAAGGAAACAACCGGATCAGGGTTCAGCTTGCTGGCGTCGACAACCAGAACAGGGCGCGGGAAATCTTATCAACACAGGCTCAGCTTACGTTCAGGGATACGAATGACAAAGAGCTTTTGAACGGTGCGGATCTTGTCGAAAACGGCGCCAAACAGTCGTTCAAGCAGGATACGAATGAGCCGATCGTGACGATCAAGCTGAAGGATGCCGATAAATTCGGCGAAGTGACGAAGAAAGTGCTCGATATGAAGCCGAACAACCAGCTCGTCATTTGGCTTGATTACAAAAAAGGCGACTCTTTTAAAAAGGAATCGCAAAAAGCGGATCATAAATACATCTCCGCTCCGAATGTCAGCCAGGTGCTGAATACGTCAGACGTGATGATTGAAGGCAACTTTACGATTCAGGAAGCAAAAGACATGGCGAGCATTTTAAATGCGGGAGCTCTTCCTGTCAAACTCGTTGAAAAGTATTCGACATCCGTCGGAGCGCAGTTTGGGGAGCAGGCTTTGAATGATACCGTGTTTGCGGGAATCATTGGTATTGCTATTATTTTCTTATTTATGCTTCTTTACTATCGCTTGCCTGGTTTTATTGCGGTCATTACGCTTTCGGTCTACATCTACATTACACTGCAGATATTCGACTGGATGAATGCGGTTCTGACCCTTCCGGGGATCGCGGCTCTTATATTGGGCGTCGGGATGGCGGTTGACGCCAACATCATTACGTATGAACGCATAAAAGAAGAGCTGAAGCTCGGCAAATCGGTCCGTTCGGCTTTTAAAGCAGGAAACAGAAGATCGTTTGCAACGATTTTTGATGCCAATATTACGACGATGCTTGCCGGAATCGTGCTTTTCATATTTGGTACAAGCTCTGTCAAAGGCTTCGCGACCATGCTGATCCTATCCATTTTGACAAGCTTTATTACAGCTGTCTTCCTGTCGCGCTTCCTGCTCGGCCTGCTGGTCGAAAGCCGCTGGCTTGACCGGAAAAAAGGCTGGTTTGGGGTGCGCAAAAAAGACATTTTGGATATCAGAAAGACAGACGAAAATACGGAGCCTCCGAACCCGTTTTCCAAATGGGATTTCGTCGGGAAGCGCAAATGGTTCTTTGCATTTTCGGGCGTTCTTCTGGCCGCTGGTCTTATCGTCTTGCTTGTGTTTAAGCTGAACCTCGGCATCGATTTCTCAAGCGGATCGAGAATCGAAGTTCAAAGCGATCATAAGCTGACAACCCAGCAGCTCGAAAAGGACTTTGAACAAGTCGGGCTTGATCCTGACTCGATCGTTCTTTCAGGCGAAAAAAATGATCATGGCGTCGCCAGGTTTGTCGGCGTGCCGAATCAGAAAAAGATCGCTGAAGTGAAAGATTATTTTAAAGACAAATACGGAAGCGAACCAAATGTCAGCACCGTATCGCCTACCGTCGGCAAGGAGCTGGCGAGAAATGCGCTTTATGCGGTGATCATCGCGTCAATCGGGCTCATTTTGTATGTCTCGATCCGCTTTGAATACAAGATGGCGATTGCGGCTATTACTTCATTGCTGTATGACGCGTTTTTCATCATTGCCGTCTTCAGCCTGACAAGGCTTGAGGTTGATGTTACTTTCATTGCTGCCGTGCTGACGATCATCGGCTATTCGATAAATGATACAATTGTAACGTTTGACAGGATCAGGGAGCATATGAAAAAGCGCAAACCGAAAACCTTCAGCGACTTGTCGCATATTGTGAATTTGAGCTTGCAGCAGACGTTCACGCGTTCGATTAATACGGTGCTGACTGTCGTCATTGTCGTCATTGCACTTCTCATCTTCGGCGCTGCATCGATTTCGAACTTCTCTGTTGCGCTGTTGGTCGGACTTTTGAGCGGAGTATATTCATCACTCTACATCGCAGCTCAACTATGGCTTGTCTGGAAAGGGCGCGAACTGAAAAAGCCGAAGCGCAAGCCTGCAGAAGAATAAATAATGGACTGCCCGCACTGCCGGGCGGTCTTTTTTTGATTTGAATAGAAAAAAAGTTGTTTTGGCGGCTTTCTATCGATCTTCTTTTTGTTTAAAATTGGAGCAGAGCGGGAAAATAACGCTAGAAAACGACGCGAATGGAGAGAGTATCTCATGAACAAACAATGGACGTTAATTGCTGCACTTATTTTTACATTAATTGTTGCTGTTTTCGCGGTCATTAATGTTGAACCGGTGAAGGTTGATTTTCTTTTTGGTACAGCAGAATGGCCTTTGATCCTGGTGATTTTGGTGTCGGTATTGATGGGGGCGTTTATCATCGGCTCGGCCGGCGCTTTCCAGATCATGCGGCTGAAAAAAGAGCTCAAGGCGCTCAAGAAAGAAGAACGGGCAAAGCATCCTGAACTCGAAGCCGAACCGGCGGCGCCCGAAAATCAGAAAGACTAGAAAGATTGTACGAAATAAATTGAATCCCCTCATGCCGCTCTAGTATAATAGTGTGGTTGAGGGGTGAATTTATGTTAGCGTCAAAAATGCGTTGGGACGTGCAAACGCCCGACAAAGAAAAGGTGGAGCAGCTCGCCGGAAGGTTAGGCATTACTCCCCTTGCCGCCTCATTGCTTGTCATGAGAGGTTACGATACAGCCGACAAAGCATCTTCATTTTTATATGGCAATGATGCACGTTTTCACGATCCTTATCTGCTGAAAGATATGGAAAAAGCTGTACGGCGAATCAAACAGGCAATTTCAGATCAAGAAAAGATTATGATTTACGGCGATTATGATGCGGACGGTGTGACAAGCACGACTGTCCTTTTGCAAATGTTGAAAAAATGTTCAGCACAAGCCGATTTTTATATACCTGACCGCTTTAAAGAAGGGTACGGTCCGAATGAAGCGGCCTTTCGCGGGATCAAAGAATCAGGCTATTCATTGATCATTACAGTTGACACAGGCATTGCCGGCGTTCATGAAGCTGAAGTCGCTAAAGAGCTCGGCATCGACCTGATCATTACGGATCACCATGAGCCGGGTCCCGTTTTGCCGGATGCTTATGCGATCATTCATCCGAAACAGCCGGGCTGCGGCTATCCATTTAAAGAGCTTGCCGGCGTCGGTGTGGCATTTAAGCTTGCCCATGCCTTGAACGGAGAGCTTCCGGAAGATTTGCTCGACCTTTGTGCGATCGGTACGATTGCCGATCTTGTGCCGCTTCATGATGAAAACAGGCAGATAGCCAAGCGCGGCATGGAACAGTTCAGGAAAACGAAGCGTCCAGGATTAAAAGCGCTGGCGAAAATTGCCGGAGCGGAGATACATAACGCGGATGAAGAGACCATCGGTTTTCAAATCGCGCCCCGCTTAAACGCGGTCGGCAGAATTGAACAGGCTGACCCGGCCGTTTACCTCCTGAACACAGAAGACGAAAGAGAAGCGGAAGAGCTTGCTGAGGACATCAACGCCTTGAACAAGGAGCGCCAAAAAATCGTCAATCAGATGACAGAGGAAGCCGTTCAGATGATCGAGGAGGAAGGCCTTGACCAGCCTGTGATCGTCGTAGCGCGGCCGGGCTGGAATCCTGGCGTCGTGGGAATCGTGGCTTCAAAGCTTGTCGAGCGGTTTTACAGGCCCGCCATCGTCCTTGGCGTCGATGAAGAAAAAGGAATTGCCAAAGGATCTGCGCGCAGCATCAAAGGATTTGATTTATTTCAAAACCTTTCCGAGTGCCGGGATATTCTCCCGCACTTCGGCGGCCACCCGATGGCAGCCGGAATGACGCTCAACCTGGAAGACGTTTCGGCTCTGAGGGAGAGAATCAACCGTCAGGCTGAAGCGGTTCTGACCGAGGCAGATTTTATCCCCGTCCAAGACGTCGATTTGTGCTGCCGGCTCGAAGATATATCGGTTGACAGCATTGCCGAAATGAACTTGCTGGCGCCGTTCGGCACGGGAAACCCGAAGCCGTTCGTTCTTGTCAGCGACGTAAAAATTGATGACGCCAAAAAAATCGGCGCCAACAAGAATCATTTGAAGCTTGTGCTTGCAGACGACGGGAACAAGCTCGATTGCATCGGATTTTATAAAGGCGCCATCGAAGACGGGATCGTTCCTGGAGCAAAGATTTCGATTGTCGGGGAACTGTCGATTAACGAGTGGAACAACAGAAAAAAACCGCAGCTGATGATCAAAGATGCGGCCGTCAATGAATGGCAGCTGTTTGATCTGCGGGGAAAACGGTCATGGGAAGAAAAAATATTGCAGCTGGACCCTGCAAAACGGGCGTGCATCTGCTTCCGCGAGGAAACAAAAGCGAAGCTTGCGGGGACAGGCCTTGAAGAAGAGCTGACCGTCATCAGCGGCCCTGAAGAGGCAGAGCGTCTCGACCTTGAGAGCCGCTATGCGGTATTTATAGATATTCCGCCGTCGCTCGACATCTTTGACCAAGTGATAAAAGGCAAAAAACTGGAGCGCATTTATCTGATTTTTTATCAATCAGATGAACATTTTTTCTCAACATTTCCAACAAGGGAATACTTTAAATGGTACTATGCTTTCCTCCTGAAAAGAGGTTCTTTTGACTTGCCGAAATACGGCGGGGAGCTTGCCAGACATAAAGGCTGGACAAAAGACACAATTGATTTCATGACAAAGGTGTTTTTTGAGCTCGGTTTTGTTACAATAGAGAATGGTGTTTTATCTGTTGTTTATCATGCCGAAAGGCGTGATCTGACAGATTCTGAAACCTACCGGGAAAAACAGCGCCTGATTGAATTGGAGCAAAAGCTCATTTATTCTTCGGCGGATGAGCTTAAACAGTGGCTGGATAAGCGGATGGCGGAAAACGCCGTCGCTTATAAAGTATGAGGAGGACATGAAGACAGATGGATTTGAAGAAGTATGTGACAATTGTGCCGGATTACCCGAAGGAAGGCGTACAATTTAAAGATATTACAACATTGATGGACAAAGGCGACGTCTATCGCTATGCGACAGATCAAATTGTAACGTATGCGAAAGAAAAAGAGATCGATCTTGTCGTGGGACCTGAAGCGAGAGGATTTATCATCGGCTGCCCTGTCGCATATTCGCTTGGGGTAGGATTTGCGCCTGTCCGCAAAGAAGGCAAATTGCCGCGCGAAGTCATCAAAGTCGACTACGGATTGGAATATGGAAAAGATGTCCTGACCATCCATAAAGATGCCATTAAACCGGGGCAGCGCGTCTTGATCACTGACGACCTGCTTGCAACTGGCGGGACGATCGAAGCAACGATCAAGCTGGTTGAAGAGCTCGGCGGCATCGTAGCCGGAATCGCTTTCCTGATCGAGCTGACATATCTTGAAGGAAGAAATAAACTGGACGGATATGATATTTTAACCTTGATGCAATACTAAACAAAATTTATACTATAAAAAGCACTCATCAAAAGCGGGTGCTTTTTTTCCTATTCATATAGTATTCCGGGGCCGGCAAAAGTCCTTTTGAATTTCTTCTCTTTACATCTGTGACATTTTTCTTGATAATAATTACAATACAGTTTTCAATTATAAAAAAGGTGATTCCATGGCGAACGAACAAGTATTAACCGCTGAGCAAGTCATTGAGAAGGCGAAAAGTTACCTTTCCGATGAACATGTTGCTTTTATAAAAAAGGCTTATCAGTACGCGGAAGACGCACATCGCGAACAATACCGCAAATCGGGCGAGCCGTATATTATCCATCCGATCCAGGTCGCGGGTATCCTCGTCGATTTGGAAATGGACCCCGCCACAATAGCGGGAGGATTTCTCCATGATGTGGTGGAAGATACGAGTGTAACGCTTGAAGATTTAAAGGAAGCATTCAACGAAGAAGTTGCGATGCTTGTCGACGGCGTCACGAAGCTTGGGAAAATTAAATATAAATCACAGGAAGAACAGCAGGCAGAAAATCATCGGAAAATGTTTGTGGCTATGGCTCAGGACATCCGCGTCATTTTGATCAAGCTGGCGGACCGCCTTCACAACATGAGAACCCTGAAGCACCTGCCGCAGGAAAAGCAGCGCAGAATTTCAAATGAGACGCTTGAAATATTTGCTCCGCTGGCTCATCGCCTTGGGATTTCAAAAATAAAGTGGGAGCTTGAGGATACCGCTTTGCGCTATTTAAATCCGCAGCAATATTACCGGATCGTCAATTTGATGAAGAAAAAGCGGGCCGAAAGGGAATTGTACGTCGAAGAGGTCGTAAACGAAGTGAAAAGCCGCGTCGAAGAGGTTAATATTAAAGCGGACTTTTCCGGACGGCCGAAGCATATTTACAGCATCTACAGAAAAATGGCGATGCAAAACAAGCAATTCAACGAAATTTACGACTTGCTCGCAGTCCGGATCCTCGTCAACAGCATCAAGGACTGCTACGCGGTTCTAGGCATCATTCATACATGCTGGAAGCCGATGCCGGGCAGATTTAAAGACTATATCGCAATGCCGAAGCCGAACATGTACCAGTCGCTCCATACCACCGTCATCGGTCCGAAGGGGGATCCGCTGGAAGTCCAGATCAGGACGTTTGAAATGCACGAAATTGCGGAATACGGAATCGCGGCCCACTGGGCTTACAAAGAAGGCAAAAATGTCAATGAAGATTCAAGCTTTGATAAAAAGCTCTCCTGGTTCCGTGAAATTTTGGAATTTCAAAATGAGTCGAGCGATGCCGAAGAATTTATGGAGTCTCTAAAAATCGATTTGTTTTCCGACATGGTGTTCGTTTTTACGCCGAAAGGGGACGTCATTGAATTGCCGTCAGGCTCCGTGCCGATCGACTTTTCGTACCGGATCCATTCAGAAATAGGCAATAAAACGATCGGGGCGAAAGTAAACGGCAAAATGGTCACGCTTGATTACAAGCTGCGCACAGGGGATATCGTAGAAATTCTGACGTCCAAGCATTCGTACGGTCCGAGCCAGGACTGGATCAACCTTGCGCAGACATCTCAGGCTAAGCATAAAATCCGCCAGTTCTTTAAAAAGCAGCGCAGAGAGGAAAACGTCGAAAAAGGCAGAGAACTGGTTGAAAAAGAAATTAAAAACCTGGACTTTGAAGTGAAGGACGTCTTAACAGTCGAGAATCTGCAGAAAGTCGCCGACAAATTCAATTTTGCCAATGAAGAAGACATGTATGCCGCAGTCGGCTATAACGGCATTACAGCCGCTCAAGTTGCAAACCGTCTGACGGAAAAAGAACGGAAAATCAGAGATCAGGAAGAACAGGTGAAAAGCGTTCAAGACGTAACGCCTGAACCGAAACCTTACCAAGGGAAAAAGCGCGAAGCGGGTGTTCGCGTCAAAGGCGTTGACAACCTTCTGATCAGACTGTCAAAATGCTGCAACCCCGTTCCGGGAGATCCGATCGTCGGATTCATTACAAAAGGCCGTGGTGTATCTGTCCATCGCGAGGACTGCCCGAATGTTTTAACAAATGAAGCACTCGACCGGCTGATTCAAGTAGAATGGGAGCATGAGCCGCAGACGCAGCGGAGAAAAGAATATAACGTCGAAATCGAAATTCTCGGCTATGACCGCCGCGGCCTTCTTAATGAAGTTCTTCAGGCCGTTAATGAGACAAAAACAAATATTTCATCTGTATCAGGTAAATCTGATCGCAATAAAGTGGCGACGATCCATATGGCCATCTTCATTCAAAATATTAATCATTTGCATAAAGTGGTTGAACGGATCAAACAGATCAAAGATATTTACTCCGTGCGCAGGGTGATGAATTAGGAGGAAAAGGGTCATGAGATTAGTTGTTCAGCGCGTCACAGATGCAAGCGTTTCGGTAGGAGGCGAGACTGTCGGTCAAATCGGTCTCGGCTTGATGGTGCTTGTCGGCGTGACGCAGGAAGATACGAGCGAAGATGCCGCATATTTGGCGGAAAAGCTAGTCAATCTGCGAATTTTTGAAGATGAAGGCGAAAAGATGAACCTGTCGCTTTTAGATGTCGGAGGCTCCGTTTTATCGGTATCTCAGTTTACCTTGTACGGCGACACGAAAAAAGGGAGACGGCCGAATTTTACAAAAGCGGCAAAGCCCGATCAGGCGCTTCAATTGTACGAGGAGTGGAACAGCATGCTTCGCGCAAAAGGGGTCGCTGTCGAAACGGGAAGATTTGGCGAAATGATGGATGTCAAGCTGACAAATTCGGGCCCCGTCACCTTTATTATGGATTCTAAAGCTTGAAAAAGCTCCCAATTGGGAGCTTTTTTAAATTAGTCAAAATAGTTTTCCAGGCCGCTTCTGATGCCGTCTGTCACTCTTTCTCTGTAAGCATTCGTGCTGACAACCGCTTCTTCTTGAGGGTGGCTCAAGTAGCCGAGTTCAAACAATGCGGCCGGCTGTTTATTTTCTCTTAATACGAAGTAGTCCCCGAATAATACGCCGCGGCTTGGCAGAGGCGAGTGTTTTTCGATCTCGGACTGCACGTCTGCTGCGAGCTTCCGGTCTTTTGAAGGGCTGTAGTAATAGGCGGTATTTCCCCTTACGGACGCGTTTGCAAAACTATCATAATGAATGCTGATAAAAGCGTCGGCGTTTCGGTAGTGAGAGGTCGCGACCCGCGACTGAAGGCTGACGAAAGAATCGTCATTCCGCGTCATATAGACATTGACGCCATCGGCTCTCAGTTTCGCGGCAAGAAGCGTTGCCGTTTTGATGGTCAGCCGTTTTTCCAGCGTCCCTTGCGTTCCGATTGTCCCGCTGTCATGTCCGCCGTGTCCGGCATCGATGACCACCGTTTTGTTTTTGATTGTGCCGCTCGAGCTCGACCGCTTTGCCAAAGGCGGAGCTGCGCTTTTCGAATCTCCGGCTGAGCCAGACTGGTCAGCAGTCTGAACGACCCAGTTTGCCACATAGGCGGAATCGCCGTTTGACAGTTTGATTTCATACCAGTCGCCTTTTGCAGAGACGATCGGGTAAGACTCGCCTTTCCCTGCGCGCTTGACGATCGCTGAGGATGTCGAAGGCCCGCTTCTAACATTTGTACCTTCATACACGATGGTGGCCTGCTGTTTTGACACGGAGCCGCTGCTTGTTTCCGAAGTTCCGCTTTTCTGTTTGGTTCCTTCGAGAATATAGTGGCTTGCGACCCAGCCCTTTTGACCATTAAATTCGATTTCATACCAGCCGTGCTGTTCGTTTAAAATCGTCACACTTGCATTCCGTTGGAGCGACGCAATAATCCGTCCTTGATGGGAAGCTGTGCTTCTGACATTTAAGGTGGATACGCCGACCGTTCCTGATTTTGTTGATGAAGCATGTGATGAAGACGATTGAGACTGTTTTGCTCCTGAACCTTGATTGACATAGTCTGAATGGACCCAGCCAGTGATGTTCTGGTAGGAAATCTTCATCCATTTTCCGTCGGTCTTTAGCAGGTCAGCCTGTTCTCCTTCAGGGAATACGCCTTGGACTTCATATGAAGTGCCGGGGCCTTTTCTGATTCTCAGGTTTGCTTCGGAAGATGTGACTTTTCCCGCCGCTGAATCAGAGCCGTTGGAAACTTGGCTTTTTTTCTTGATCAGCCAGGATACGACCCATCCTTTTTGTCCGCCGTTCAGCTGGATCTGGACCCAATCCCCGCGCTCTTCGAGGATCGGATAGCTTTCATTCCGGCTGACGACGCTGACGATTTCATGGCTCAGTCCGGGCCCGCTCCTGACATTGATTTCATCGGTGGCAATCACGGCTTCCCCGATGGCTGCAGAAGCTGTGTTTGACGATGTATAAAAGGCTGCTTGTGCTGCCAGCATCATCGATAGGATCAATACTGTTCTTTTTTTCATATTGTTACCCATCTCCTCCTTTCGGTAAAAAACTTGGAACACTACTTCTTCTTCTATATCGTATATTCCTTGCCGTTTTTTTAATAAAATGAAAATGATTTGTTTATACTATAGAAAAAAGATATCAAAAGGATGTTGTTGCGTGAGGTATAATCAAAGAATGGGCAGAGCGATCCATGAGCAAGAAGCGAATCTGCATCTAAAGGATCATGCGGACCCGGAGCAGGCCGGCTTTATGGAAGAAACGGCGACTGAGCTGGGGCTTGCGTCCAAAGAATCAATTCAAAATAAAAAGAACCGCAAATAGGGTTGACATGCACACTTAACACTCGTATTATAATATAAATTAGTGTACATATGAGTTGAACTGAAGATGGAGAATAGTAGGCAAGAGTACGTGAAAAGAGAGGAACCGCCCTGGGCTGAAAGCGGTCTGCACGGTATCTTGACCGAATGAACACTCCGAAGGTTTCCCGCTGAAAGCCCGGCAGAACTTGCGAGCAATTAGGCGGCGGACGTGAACCTGCGTTAAAGGCATGAGCGGGAACGGGTTGATCGTTCCAACTAGGGTGGCACCACGGGTATAACTCTCGTCCCTACTATTGGTTTTATAGTAGGTTCGGGGGTTTTTTTATTTCCATAAATGAAAAAAAGCATTTAAGTCATGAGGAGGATTTAAAAATGGGATTTAATATTCCAAGGGGAACACAAGATATTCTCCCAGGAGAATCGGAACGCTGGCAATACGTCGAAAAGATTGCGAGAGAAACGTGTCATGCGTATCAATATAAAGAAATCCGGACGCCTATTTTTGAACATACAGAACTATTTTCCCGCGGGGTGGGAGAATCGACCGATATCGTGCAAAAGGAAATGTACACATTCGCAGACAAAAAAGGAAGAAGCCTGACGCTTCGTCCTGAAGGCACTGCATCTGCAGTACGCTCTTTTGTGGAAAACAAACTTTTTGCTAATCCGGTTCAGCCGACGAAACTTTACTACATCGGACCGATGTTCCGCTATGAAAGGCCGCAGACAGGCCGCTACCGCCAATTTTATCAATTCGGCATCGAAGCGATCGGTTCGAACGACCCGGCGATTGACGCGGAAGTCATTGCCTTGGCGATGAGCGTATACCGGAAAGCGGGTCTCAACAATCTGAAGCTGGTCATTAACAGCCTCGGCGACAAAGAGAGCCGAACCGCTCACAGAGAAGCGCTGATCCGCCACTTTGAGCCGAGGATCGACGAGTTTTGTTCAGACTGTCAAAAACGGCTCCGGCAAAATCCGCTGCGGATTCTCGACTGCAAAAAAGACAGGGATCATGAACTGCTGAAAACGGCTCCTTCGATTCTTGACTACTTAAATGAAGAATCCAAAGCCTATTTTGCGAAAGTGCAGCAATATCTGACCGACATCGGCATTGCGTTTGAGGTCGATCCGAATCTGGTGAGAGGGCTTGACTATTACAATCACACGGCTTTTGAAATCATGAGCAATGCCGAAGGCTTCGGAGCGATTACGACGCTTGCTGGCGGAGGGCGCTATGACGGCCTTACCGAGGAGTTCGGCGGACCGAAAGCGCCGGGCATCGGCTTTGCGATGAGCATCGAACGCCTTCTCGCCGCACTGGACGCGGAAAATGTGAAAGTCGGAGCGGATGAAGGCATTGACTGCTATATCGTGACACTTGGCGACAAAGCCAAAGACTATTCTGTATCCCTCCTTTATAAATTGAGAGAAGCAGGGATTTCCGCCGAAATCGACTATGAACAGAAAAAAATGAAAGGCCAGTTTAAATCCGCCGACCGTCTCAATGCGAAATATATCGCTGTTTTGGGCGAGGATGAACTGAGCCAAAATCAAATAAATGTCAAAGATGCGAAAACAGGAGATCAACAGGCCATCGGCCTTGATGAATTCATCCGTTTCTTGAAAACAAACACTGAAAGTTAAAGGAGAGGACCGCTTTGTTTGGACGAACATATTATTGTGGCGAAATAACGGAGAAGGCGATCGGAGAATCCATCGTTTTAAAAGGATGGGTTCAAAAAAGACGCGATCTCGGAGGCTTGATTTTTATTGACTTGAGAGACCGCACCGGCATTGTGCAGGTTGTATTTAACCCCGACGTTTCCAAAGACGCCCTTGAAACAGCTGAAAGCATCCGCAGCGAATATGTGCTTGACATTACAGGAAAAGTCGTTGCCCGTGAAGAAGCAACAGTCAATCCGAACTTGAAAACCGGAAGAATCGAAATCCAGGCGGAATCGGTCAATGTGCTGAGTGCGGCCAAAACGCCGCCTTTTGCGATCAGCGACCAGGCTTCAGAAGTGTCTGAAGACATCAGGTTGAAGCACCGCTATCTCGACTTGCGCCGTCCGGAGATGTTCAACACCTTAAAAATGCGGCATAATGTTACAAAAGCTGTCCGCAGCTTCCTTGACGACAACGGCTTTATCGAT
Source organism: Bacillus sp. FSL L8-0528 (assembly GCF_038593085.1). Taxonomy (NCBI): domain Bacteria; kingdom Bacillati; phylum Bacillota; class Bacilli; order Caryophanales; family Bacillaceae; genus Bacillus; species Bacillus sp. FSL L8-0528. Next base: position 2,889,398 of record NZ_CP151961.1, on the reverse strand, counting down.
ATTGAAACACCAGTGTTGACAAAAAAAACGCCTGAAGGAGCGCGCGACTATCTCGTACCGAGCCGCGTCCATGAAGGCGAATTTTACGCGCTGCCGCAGTCTCCGCAGCTTTTCAAGCAGCTGTTGATGGTATCCGGCTTTGACCGCTATTATCAAATCGCCCGCTGCTTCAGGGACGAAGATTTACGCGCCGACCGCCAGCCGGAATTTACGCAGATCGATATCGAAATGTCATTTATGAGCCAGGAAGACATCATGAAGCTCGCTGAAGAAATGATGGCGAAAGTCATGCTCGAAACGCACGGTGTGGACATTTCTCTGCCGCTGCCGAGAATGTCATATCAGGATGCGATGAACCTTTACGGATCCGACAAACCGGATACCCGCTTTGACATGCTGTTGACCGATGTATCAGAAAGCGTAAAGGATTCCGATTTTAAAGTGTTTGCGTCAGCTGTGGCAAACGGAGGCGCGGTTAAAGCGATAAACGTTAAAGGCGCTGCATCTAAATATTCGCGGAAAGACATTGACGCACTCGGCGAATTCGCCGCAAACTACGGGGCGAAAGGGCTGGCATGGCTGAAAGCTGAAGCGGACGGACTGAAAGGTCCGATTGCGAAGTTCTTCCAGGGCGAAAAACAGCAGGCGCTCATTGAAGCGCTTGACGCCAAGGAAGGGGACCTCATCCTCTTTGTCGCAGACCGGCTGGAAGTCGCCAATGACGCGCTCGGCGCGCTGCGCTTAAAGCTCGGAAAAGAATTGAATCTGATCGATGAAAGCTTGTTCAACTTTTTATGGGTCGTTGATTGGCCGCTTCTTGAGTATGATTCAGAAGAAGGACGTTTCTATGCGGCGCACCACCCGTTCACGATGCCTGTCCGGGAAGACCTTGATCTGGTCGACACGAATCCGGAAGACATGAAAGCGCAAGCCTATGATCTTGTCTTAAACGGCTATGAGCTGGGCGGCGGATCGATCCGTATTTTTGAAAAAGATGTTCAGGAGAAAATGTTTGCGCTTTTGGGCTTATCTGAGGAAGAGACGAAAGAACAGTTCGGCTTCCTGCTTGAAGCATTTGAATACGGGGCTCCCCCGCACGGCGGAATCGCGCTCGGCCTTGACCGGCTTGTGATGCTGCTCAGCGGCCGCACCAACCTGAGAGATACGATCGCATTCCCGAAAACGGCAAGCGCAAGCTGTCTGTTGATGGAAGCACCTAGCGAAGTGGACAGCGCCCAGCTCGATGAGCTGCACCTGTCAATCAACCGCAAAGTTCGACAGTAAATTGTAAAATATACGGCTGTACATCCCATTGAAAATCAAAGGGACGTATGATATCATTTTTAACAAATAAAGTCCTGATGTGTTTGTTGTACACCTAGTTTTGACCGAACATTTTTTTACTTGGGAGTTCGACGTTTCCAAATGGAGCAAATGCCTCTTCTCACTCGTGTGCTCAAGAGGACTTGCAAAGTTTGGAACAGAACACCCACCTGCCGAGAGCGGGATCAAAACGAAGGAATACGACAACGGCACAATCGGGACTTTTTTTGTGCTTGAAAAGGCCTTTTTCGGCCATACATAGGATAATCTATGAGGCGAAGCGAAAAAATATGACGGGAAAATGAAATAGACCGCTTGTTTAATCACCCGATTATGATAAGATACTATCGGTAACTGTTAATAAAGATGGAGTGAGATTCTTGTTACATCAGTTTTCGCGCAATGAATTAGCGATTGGAAAAGAAGGTTTAAATATTTTAAAAAACAGCACGGTCGCCGTTTTAGGCGTCGGCGGGGTCGGCTCTTTCGCCGCGGAAGCGCTCGCCCGTTCTGGTGTCGGCAGAATCGTGATGGTCGATAAAGATGATGTTGACATCACCAATGTCAACCGTCAGCTGCCGGCTTTACTTTCAACGGTCGGACAGCCGAAAGTTGACTTAATGAAAGCGAGAATCGCCGATATTAACCCGGAGTGCGATGTCATCGCTTTAAAAATGTTCTATACCGAAGAGACGTATGAACAGTTTTTTGCTTATGAACCGGATTATGTGATCGACGCGTCAGACACGATTCATTATAAAATTCACTTAATGAAAGAGTGCCTGAAGCGGGACATCAACATCATTTCAAGCATGGGAGCGGCCAATAAAACAGATCCGACAAGGTTCCAAGTGGCCGATATTTCTAAAACCCACACCGATCCGATTGCAAAAGTCATCCGGACGAGGCTTCGCAAGGAAGGCATTACGAAAGGCGTTAAAGTCGTCTTTTCTGACGAAAGCCCGATCGTGATCCGCGAAGACGTACGCCAAGTCGTTGGAAATGACGAGGCGAAAATCCGCAAAGCCCAGATGCCGCCGTCTTCAAACGCTTTTGTTCCGTCAGTCGCAGGCTTGATCATGGGCGGCCATGTGATCATGGAGCTTTTGAAAGATATTCCGATCAAAAGGGTGAAAGATAAGTAATACAAACGGCAAAGGTGCTGTCGTTTAAGATTGTTGACAAAATCCCAAAACTAAAAGCCGTTTTGGGATTTTGTCATTCTTTAAAGCTTAGCGTAAGGAAAAACAGCCTGTCCCCCATATGAAAAGGGAACAGGCTGTTTGTTATTTTTGTTTCATTAGCTTGTCATATACTTGTTTCAGCGCGAGCTCAAATTTTCCTGTCTGCTTCGGCTGATAGTAAACTTTGTTTTTCAGCGGATCAGGCAGGTACTGCTGTTTGACCCAGCCGTTCTCGTAATTGTGCGGATATTTGTATTCGATGCCTCTGCCAAGCTCTGCGGCTCCTTTATAATGGGCGTCTTTTAAATGGTTCGGCACATCGCCGATCTTTCCGGAGCGGACGTCTGACAGCGCTTCGTCAACCGCAAGGATCGCCGAGTTTGATTTAGGAGACAGGCAAAGCTCGATCACGGCGTTGGCGAGCGGAATCCTTGCCTCCGGAAATCCGATTCGTTCCGCCGTTTGAATAGCTTGAAGCGTTCTTCCTCCAGCCTGCGGACTCGCCAGGCCGACATCTTCATAGGCGATAACAAGCAGCCTCCGTGCAAGGCTTTCCAAATCCCCCGCTTCAATGAGCCTTGCCAGATAATGAAGTGCAGCATTGACATCAGAGCCTCTGATCGATTTTTGGAAAGCGGAAATGACATCATAATGCGCGTCTCCATCTTTGTCGTGGACAAAGCTTTTTTTCTGCAGGCATTCTTCTGCGATTTCCAATGTAATGCGGATGGTTCCTTCGCTGTTTTCCTTTGTGGACAATACGGCAAGCTCGAGTGCATTCAAAGCGGAGCGGACATCGCCGCCGCAGCCGCGGGCCATATGGTCAAGCGCTTCATCATCGAGGGCAACATCATACGAACCGAGGCCTCTGTGTTCATCCTCAAGCGCCCGTTTAATGGCCGCTTTGATTTGTTCAGAGTCTAATGGCTGCAGCTCGAAAATCTGCGTTCTGCTTCTGATCGCCGGATTGATCGCATGGTACGGGTTGGCTGTCGTCGCCCCGATCATGATAATCATGCCGTTTTCCAAATACGGAAGGAGAAAGTCCTGCTTGCCTTTGTCAAGCCGGTGCACCTCATCAAGGATTAAGATGACCTGCCCCGACATTTTGGCTTCGGCGGCAACGGCTTCCATGTCCTTTTTATTATTGATGACAGCGTTCAGCTTTCGGAAAGCGATGCTTGTGCTGCGGGCAATCGCCGTGGCGATCGACGTTTTGCCGATGCCCGGGGGGCCGTACAGAATCATAGATGAGAGGTGTTTGGCCTGCACCATCCGATGAATGATCTTTCCTTCTCCGACCAGATGATCCTGGCCGAGAACCTCTTCGATTTTTGTAGGGCGCATTCGAAATGCGAGTGGTTTCATGATTGATCTCTCCCGAATGTATTCTTTTTATAGAGTAACGGAAAAAAGACGATTAGAAAAGAAATGAATATGGCAAGCTGAATATAGGGCCGAAAATGAAAGTTTATATAAAGTGTGCTATAATAACCTGTAATCTATCAGAAGGGCAAGGCCGGAACCTTGCCCCAACCGAGTTTTTAATATATAACAGATGTTTGAAACCGACAGCCGGCTTGCACCGGTGTTTCATCTTGGAGAACGGCTAATGCCTTGATAGGATGTGCCGGGCGCCTTTGCGTCCGAACGGGACTCGGCTGCGCGCTTTCACCTTCTGCGAGGAACGCCGAGAACCTTCGTCCTGAAGGCTTGATTTATTATAGGTTAGAGGTGTTTATTTTGAAAATATCAACTAAAGGCAGATACGGGCTGACGATTATGATTGAGCTTGCTAAAAAGCATGGGGAAGGCCCGACTTCTTTGAAAAGTATTGCTCAGACAAACGATTTATCGGAACATTATTTGGAACAGCTTGTTTCACCTTTACGGAACGCAGGGCTTGTGAAAAGCATCCGCGGCGCGTACGGCGGCTATATTTTGGGTGACGAGCCTGAGGCGATTACGGCGGGCGATATCATTCGCGTTCTGGAAGGACCGATCAGCCCGGTGGAAGTGCTTGAAAATGAGGAGCCGGCAAAGCGCGAGCTGTGGATCAAGATTCGCGACGCTGTCAAGGAAGTGCTGGACTCCACGACGCTTGAAGACTTGGCCAGCTATACAGAGGGCGAGCAAGAAGCGTATATGTTTTACATTTAAGATCGAGGTGTAATGGTAGGATGGAACGGATTTACTTAGACCATGCAGCGACTTCTCCGACTGACCCCCGGGTAGTGGAAAAAATGCTGCCTTACTTAACAGAAAACTTCGGAAACCCTTCAAGCATTCATTCCTTTGGGAGGGAGAGCCGAAAATGGCTTGACGGCACGAGGGAGCTGATCGCTCGGGAAATCGGAGCGCATCCCAATGAAATCGTTTTTACGAGCGGGGGAACCGAAGCCGACAATATGGCGATTCTCGGAACCGCGCTGGCAAGAGAGCAGCAGGGCCGCCACATCATCACGACAAAGATCGAGCACCACGCCGTTCTGCATACGTGCAACAGGCTTGAAGAAATGGGATTTGACGTCACATATCTTGATGTCGACGAAAGCGGAAGAATCTCCGCCGAGCAGGTGAAAGACGCGCTGCGGGACGATACCATCCTGGTGACGGTAATGTATGGAAATAATGAAGTGGGAACGATTCAGCCGATAGATGAGATCGGCGATCTGCTAAAAGACCATCGGGCGCTGTTTCATACAGATGCGGTTCAAGCCTTCGGCTTTTTGCCGATTGATGTGCAAAAAAGCCGCATCGATATGATGTCAGTCTCCGGACATAAACTGAACGGGCCGAAGGGGACAGGCTTTTTATACGTCAACGAAAACGTGAAGCTCAGCCAGCTGCTTTTCGGAGGAGAGCAGGAACGCAAACGCCGGGCGGGAACGGAAAATGTCCCGGGAATCGCGGGGCTCGGTGAAGCCGTTTTGCTGTCAGGTCAGGAAAGAGAAGAAAAATCGGCGCTTTACCGCCGGTTTAAAGACATCGTCATTCGTACGCTGGAAGCAGATGGCGTCTCCTTCGATGTGAACGGCAGCAGAGAGCACAGCCTGCCGCATATTTTAAATCTGTATTTTCCGGGAGTATCTGTTGAATCGCTGCTCGTCAATCTCGATATGGCGGGAATTGCAGTATCGAGCGGATCGGCGTGCACGGCCGGATCTGTGCTTCCGTCTCATGTTCTCTCCGCCATGTTTGGCGAGGAAGATGATCGGCTGACGTCATCCATACGGATCAGCTTCGGCTTTGGCAATACAGAGGAGCAGGTGGAGCGGGCCGCGAAAGAACTTGCGACAATTGTTAAGCGCCTTTCATAAATGTCGGGAAACGATGCTCCGAGCTAAAGATTCGCATCTTGCCCGAAAATGATGATATGATCTGAAAGGACAAGTTTTTGAATTGATTTATTGGAGTTGATGAAAATGGCGAAGCGGCCTGAAGATACACGGGTGGTCGTCGGAATGTCCGGAGGCGTTGATTCCTCTGTCGCGGCTTTGCTTTTGAAAGAGCAGGGCTATGATGTCATCGGAATTTTCATGAAAAACTGGGATGACACAGATGAGAACGGTTTTTGCACGGCCACGGAAGATTACGAAGATGTTATAAAGGTATGTAATCAAATCGGGATCCCGTATTATGCGGTGAATTTTGAAAAGCAGTATTGGGAAAAGGTTTTTCAATATTTCCTTGATGAATATAAAGCGGGCAGAACGCCGAACCCAGATGTGATGTGCAATAAAGAGATTAAATTCAAAGCCTTTTTGGAGCATGCTTTGTCGCTTGGGGCCGATTATTTGGCCACCGGCCACTATGCGCGGGTCGACCGTACGGACGGGCGTATTAAAATGCTCAGAGGGCTGGACGAAAATAAAGATCAGACCTATTTTCTTAACCAGCTGACAGAAGAGCAGTTAAGCAAAGTACTGTTTCCGATCGGCGAGCTTCAAAAAAGCCGCGTCAGGGAAATCGCAAAAGAAGCGGGGCTTGCGACAGCTGCCAAAAAAGACAGCACAGGCATCTGCTTTATCGGAGAACGGAACTTCAAAACGTTTCTCAGCCAGTACCTTCCAGCACAGCCGGGAGATATGCGGACGATGGAAGGCGAACTCAAAGGCCGCCACGACGGTTTAATGTACTATACGATCGGACAAAGGCACGGCCTCGGCATCGGCGGAAGCGGAGACCCTTGGTTTGTCGTCGGAAAAGAACTCGAAAAAAACATTTTGTATGTTGACCAAGGATTCGACAATCCGCTTCTTTTCTCCGATAAGATCACGGCGACAAACGTAAGCTTTGTACATGACGGCATCTTCGGCGGCGAAGACGAGCTTGCCTGCACGGCCAAATTCCGCTATCGCCAAGCCGATCACGAAGTCACTGTCAGAATGACCGGGACAGATGAAGCAGAGGTCGTCTTTAAAGAGCCGGTCCGCGCCGTTACGCCGGGACAAGCGGTTGTCTTTTACAGAGGCGAAGAATGCCTCGGCGGCGGAACGATTGATGATGTGTTTAAAGACGGACAACAACTTTGGTATGTATAAAACCGGGGCTCTGGATAACACCCCGGAGCTTCTCGAACGGCTGCCGGCAATGTCGGCGGCCTTTTTAAAATAGTTCGTGAAAGGGAGAGGGCTTTTGGATAACAATCAAATTGGAATAGATGCTATGCAAAAAGGCGACTTTGAAAAAGCCGCAGAAGCCTTTACAAAGGCAATTGATGAAAACAGCGGCGATCCGGTGCCTTATATCAACTTTGCCAATCTGCTTTCCGCAGTCGGCGAACTGGACAGGGCGCTTAAGTTTTACGACCGGGCGGCTGCTTTGGACGAGAAAGCGGGAGCAGCTTATTATGGAGCCGGGAATGTCTATGTCATGAAAGAACGGTATCAAGAAGCGAAGGACATGTTTGAAAAGGCGCATCGGACGGGCATGGAAAACAGCGACTTATATTATATGCTCGGGACGACGCTTATGAAGCTTGAGCAGCCGAAGCTCGCGATGCCGTATTTGCAAAGGGCCGCTGAGCTGAACGATGCGGATGTCGAAGCCCGTTTTCAATACGCGATGTGCCTTGCCAATGAAGGGATGCTGGACGAAGCGATCACGGAGTTTTCAAATGTAACTGAGCGCGACCCGTCCCATGCAGATGCTTTTTATAATTTAGGCGTTGCCTATGCGTTTAAGGAAGATCGGGAAACAGCGCTTGCCATGCTGAACAAAGCGCTGGACATTCAGCCGGACCATATGCTCAGCATTCGCGCCAAGCAGCTTTTGGAAGAAGCTTGATTGATCAAGGGCCGTTATGACGGATTTTGAATGGAGAGGGGGAGAACAGTGATGCAGCGCCATAACCCGGACCAAATTGAAATGGAAGAAGCTTCATTTGTAAAAGGAACGGTTGCGGCTGTCATTTATCATAATGAAACAAACCTGTATACCGTATTAAAAGTAAAAGTGGAAGAAACATCGGAGTCTTTTGAAGACAAAACCGTTTCTGTCACCGGTTACTTTCCTTTGATCCATGAAGATGATATCTACACTTTTTACGGAAAAACCGCCTCCCATCCGAAATTTGGCCTGCAATTTCAAGCGGATCATTTTAAAAAAGAAGTACCGACAACGAAAGAAGGCGTGATCCAATACTTGGCCAGCGATTTATTTGAAGGAATCGGCAAGAAAACGGCCGAGGAAATTGTTAATAAGCTTGGGGAAGGTGCGATCAACAAAATTTTAAGCGACGGGGCCGTCCTGTATGATGTTCCGAAGCTCTCCAAAAAAAAGGCGGATAAGCTTGCCGCTGCCCTGCAGCAGCATCAGGGGCTCGAGCAGATTATGATCTCCCTGAGCGAATTCGGTTTCGGCCCCCAGCTGTCCATGAAAATTTATCAGGCGTACGAAGCGGAAACGCTTGATAAAATCCGCGAAAATCCGTACCAGCTTGTCAAGGATGTCGAAGGAATCGGCTTTATCAAGGCAGACGAACTGGGCGGCAGAATGGGGATCTCAGGTAAACATGAAGAGCGGATCAAGGCGGCGATTTTATACACGGTTGAAGCGACATGCCTTCAAGAAGGGCATACGTACATAGACACGAGACAGCTTATCATCGAGACGCAAAAACTGTTAAACCAGTCTGCAGGTGATGAAAAAGTAACCGAGATGGATGTGGCGGACGCGATCATTTCTCTAGGGGAGCAAAAAGAGCTGTTCATTGAAGATGAAAGGTGTTACTATCCGTCCCTTTACTACGCCGAACAAAGCTTTGCCAAAAGGGTGCAGAAAATCGCCGGACAGACCGAATACGATGACCAGTTTCCCGAATCGGAATTCCTGCTCGCTTTAGGGGAGCTTGAAGAACGGATGAAAGTGCAGTACGCGCCAAGTCAAAAAGAAGCGATTCAAAAAGCGCTGATGTCGCCGATGCTGCTTTTGACAGGCGGACCGGGAACCGGGAAAACGACCGTCATCAGGGGAATCGTCGAGTTGTACAGCGAGCTGCACGGCTTAAGCTTAAATCCGGCTGATTACAAAAAGGATGAAACGTTTCCGTTTGTGCTGGCAGCACCGACCGGCCGGGCCGCTAAGCGGATGAGCGAGTCGACCGGGCTGCCGGCCGTAACGATTCACAGGCTTCTCGGCTGGAATGGAGCCGAAGGATTTACGCACGATGAAGACAATCCGATTGAAGGGCGGCTGCTCATCATTGATGAAACGAGCATGCTTGATATATGGCTCGCCAACCAATTATTCAAGGCGATCCCAGACCGGATACAGGTGATTATGGTCGGAGACGAAGACCAGCTTCCGTCCGTCGGTCCCGGACAGGTGCTAAGGGATCTTTTGGCATCGAATGTCATTCCTTCTGTCAGACTAACCGATATTTACAGGCAGGCTGAAGGCTCTTCAATCGTTGAACTGGCGCATGAAATGAAACAAGGAAAGCTTCCGGAAAACTTGACCGCGCCGACAAAAGACCGTTCTTTCATTCGCTGCCGCCAGCAGCAGATCAAAGAAGTCGTCGAAAAAGTCGTCAAAAACGCGCTGCAAAAAGGATATTCGGCCAGGGATATTCAGATTTTGGCTCCGATGTACAGGGGAGCGGCCGGCATCAACGAGTTAAACGCGCTTTTGCAGGGCATCCTGAATCCCCCGAAGCCGAAAGGCAGGGAAATGAAGTACGGCGATGTCGTGTACCGTACCGGCGATAAAGTGCTCCAGCTCGTCAACCAGCCGGAGCACAACGTGTTTAACGGTGACATGGGTGAGATCGTCTCGATTTTTTATGCAAAAGAAAATACGGAAAAAGAAGATATGGCCGTCGTCTCTTTTGACGGGAATGAAATTACCTTTACAAAAAAAGATTTTAACCAATTTACGCACGCCTATTGCTGTTCGATCCACAAATCGCAGGGCAGCGAATTTCCGATCGTCATCCTTCCGGTCGTCAAAAGCTATTACCGGATGCTGAGAAGGAACTTGCTTTACACGGCCATCACAAGAAGCAAGAAATTCCTGATTCTGTGCGGGGAAGAAGAAGCCCTTGAATGGGGCGTGAAAAATAAAGAATCATCGGAAAGGCAGACATCGCTTAAAAGAAGGCTTCAGCAGGCGGCGCATGAAGAGGATGAAGAGCTCATGGCGCTGCAAAAAGAGCTGCCTTTCAGCGTATATGACGCCAATATCGGGATGGAAGGCATTACACCTTTTGATTTTATGGAAAAGGAAGCAGAATAAGTGTTTTTCATGGAATCCATTTCATCGTATGAGTCGTGTCGCAACAGCAGATCATAAGAGTGTTCGTAAAAAGGTGGTTGATCACACTTTGAGAACATGCAATGAGCTGGAAGGACTCAATGTTTACGACAGACAATCTTCCCTCCCGCTTGGGGTGGTAACAGATATCTGTTTTTCCCATGAAGGGACATGTCTCGGATTGATTATGGAAGAGAAGCGGCGCTTTTACAATCCCCGTTCGCTTCTTCCGCTTCCCGCTGTCACCGAAATCGGATGTGACGGCGTATACGTTGATTTCACCGAATTCAAGCCGATGCAAGTTCCGAAGCAGAGTCTTTCTTATGACCAGATGAAACAAAAAATGGTCAAAAACGGAGCAGGAGACACGCTGGGCATGCTGGAAGATGTATACTTTTCTTCCGACACGGGCATAATCGTAGCATATGAACTATCAGACGGTTTTTTTGCCGATTTGTCAGGCGACAAAAAGCAGATTCACTCATCTGGGGAACCGCTTGAAGTAGGCAGAAGCACAATCGTCTTGAACGAATAAGAGGTGTGTGTTCAAATGCTCGTTTGCCCGAATTGCAAAAGCAAAAACATCGGCAAAATCGGTGTAAATCAATATTACTGCTGGGGATGCTTTATTGAGCTGACCCTTTCAAAAGGAAAAATTTCGACTCATCAAGTCGAAGAGGACGGAACATTGAGCAGCCTGGACGATCTGTTTTCAGATGACGAACGAACGATTAACCTTTGAATGGAGGTTAGAAAGTTGAATCGTACAATGACTTCTCTTATTTCTTTAGGAGCCGGGGCTTTGATGTACTACATGGCGTCTCAGAACGATATGATGAACAAGCGAAACATGAGAAAGCTGAGAAGACGCGTCATGAAAATGTTTTAAGCAGAAGGGATACCCTTAAAAGGGTGTCCCTTTTTTCTTCGGGAATAATTACAAGCAGAAATCAAAAGCTAACAAGGGGTGAAAAAAATGCTGAAAAAACCGCTGCAGCTTTTAATGTGGGTTTCGATCTTCATGCTTTTGCTATTAACCGTCTATATCTTTTTGCAGCTGAGAATGATTTGGGAGCCTGTCTGCGTGCTGCTGAAGTCGATTCTGATCCCGCTTGTAATTGCGGTTTTTATCACCTATCTGCTTTTGCCTGTCGTTGAAAAGATACACCAGGCCGGCGTGCCGAGAACATTGAGTATTTTGCTGATTTATTTTTTGTTTTTTGCCGGTCTCGGCTACGCTTTTTACAAAGGGGTGCCGATTCTCATTAAACAGCTGACAGAGCTATCAGAGGGAATTCCGTTTCTTGCCGCATCTTACGAAAGCATGCTGGATCAGCTGCATCATCATACAGACGGCTGGCCCGACGGTATGCACGACAGGATCGACAGGTTCGTCAATCAGACGGAAGAATTCGTAGCAAGCTGGGTGGAACGGACGATCAGAAGCATCCGGTTCGTTTTTGATTATATGCTCGTGGCGGCGATTATTCCTTTTTTAGTATTCTACATGGTGAAAGATATTGATACGATGAAGAAGGCGGTATGGTATTTGACGCCTTCTTCATGGAGGTCGAGAGGCAGCGAATTCATCCGCGATGTCGATGATTCTCTTGGAGACTACATCAGAGGACAGCTTTTTGTCTGTCTTGTCATCGGCTTGGGAGCGAGCCTGTCATTTTGGTTTTTTGACCTGCCCTATCCGCTGATCCTCGGCCTTGTCATCGGCGCGACAAATGTCATCCCGTATTTCGGTCCCGTCATCGGCGCGATTCCCGCCGTCATGGTAGCCGCCGCTTTATCGACGAGGCTCGTTTTTGTGGTGATCATTACGATTTTGGTGCTGCAGTTTATCGAAGGCAATATTCTCGGCCCTCTTGTCGTCGGCAAAAGCCTGCATATGCATCCCGTCGTCATTATGCTTGGATTGCTGGCGGGCGGGGAGCTTGCCGGCATCATCGGCATGATTCTGGCTGTGCCTGTCATGGCCGTTATCAAAGTGATGTTCGTCCATTTTTTAGCGGCAAGAAAAGCGTGAGCGGCAGAAGTTTGACATAACGGCTTCCGTTGTCTATAATTTCGAAATAGACATACATACGTATCTCGTTTGACGGATCCGAGTATACTGAAGCCCTGTTTGATAGAGAGAAGCTCCATTGCGGTGAAAGAGCTTTAACAGAAGATCAGTAGAAGCTAATCCTGAGTGCAGGCGAAAACCTGCCGTCTTCATCCGGCGTTATTCGGATATCAAGGTGATGGGCGTTTTGTTACGCCCATAATCAGGGTGGTACCGCGAGAGGAGCTCTCGTCCCTGTGTAAACGTTGTTTGCATAGGGCGGGGGCTTTTTAATTTGCATGTGCATCATTAAAGGAGGAAAAAATAATGAAGACATTAACATCCGCACAAGTGCGCCAAATGTTTTTAGATTTTTTTAAAGAAAAAGGGCATGCCGTTGAACCGAGCGCCTCTCTTATTCCGCATGAAGATCCCTCCCTGCTTTGGATCAACAGCGGAGTCGCGACGCTGAAAAAATATTTTGACGGACGGGTTGTGCCGGAGAATCCGCGCATCTGCAACGCTCAAAAATCAATCAGGACGAACGATATTGAAAATGTCGGGAAAACAGCCCGACACCATACGTTCTTTGAAATGCTCGGAAACTTTTCGATCGGCGATTATTTCAAAGAAGAAGCGATCGAGTGGGCATGGGAATTTTTAACCGATCAAAAATGGATCGGCTTCGATCCCGAACGCCTGTCAGTCACGGTCCATCCGGAAGATGACGAAGCGTATGAATTATGGTCAAAAAAGATCGGCGTTCCTGAGGAACGGATCATCAGACTGGAAGGAAACTTCTGGGATATCGGTGAAGGCCCGAGCGGACCGAATACCGAAATTTTCTATGACCGCGGTGAAGATTATGGAAATGACCCGTCTGATCCGGAACTTTACCCGGGCGGGGAGAACGAGCGTTACCTTGAAGTATGGAACCTTGTGTTCTCCGAGTTCAACCACAATCCTGACGGAACATACACACCGCTTCCGAAGAAAAACATCGATACGGGGATGGGTCTTGAACGGATGGTATCTGTTATTCAAGATGCCAAGACGAACTATGATACGGATTTGTTTATGCCGATCATCAAGGCGACAGAAGCCATTTCAGGAGAAAAGTACGGCACATCTGCTGAAAAAGATACGGCATTTAAGGTTGTGGCCGACCATATCCGGACGGCTGCGTTTGCGGTCGGCGACGGAGCGCTTCCGTCAAACGAGGGGCGCGGCTATGTCATCAGAAGGCTGCTTCGCCGCGCTGTCCGATATGCGAAGTCCATCAATATCAACCGTCCGTTTATGTATGAGCTCGTTCCGGTAGTTGCCGACATCATGGCCGCATTCTACGGCGAAGTCAAAGAAAAAGCGGACTTTATCGCGAAAGTCATCAAAACAGAGGAAGAACGCTTCCATGAAACATTGCACGAGGGCTTGGCGATTCTCTCAGAAGTGATTCAAAAGGAAAAAGCAAAAGGAAACCGCATCATTTCCGGGGAAGATGTCTTTAAACTGTATGATACGTATGGATTCCCTGTTGAGCTGACCGAAGAATACGCCGAAGATGAAGGCATGGAAGTCGATCATGACGGATTTGAGCGCGAGATGGACAAGCAGCGCGAACGGGCCCGGCAGGCGCGCCAGGACGTCGGCAGCATGCAGGTTCAAGGCGGCGCTCTCCGCGATATCATGACAGAAAGCGAGTTCATCGGCTATTCCGATATCAAGACGGAAACGAAAATCGCCGAGCTTCTTCAAGACGGGGAACTTGCCGACCTTGTTCAAGAAGGCAAGAAGGTTCAGTTTATCCTGGAAAAAACCCCGTTCTATGCTGAAAGCGGCGGACAAATCGGTGATAAAGGCTGGGTTAAAAGCGGGGATGCCGCTATTCGCGTCACAGACGTTAAAAAAGCGCCGAACGGCCAGCACCTCCATGAAGGGATCGTGGAAAGCGGCGCAATTAAAAGAGGCATGAGCGTGACCGCAGAAGTCACGGAGCGGCTCAGAAAAGACATCGTCAAAAACCATACCGCGACACACCTGCTTCATCAGGCGCTGAAAGATGTGCTCGGCACCCATGTCAACCAGGCCGGCTCGCTAGTCACTGACAGCCGTCTGCGCTTTGACTTCTCTCACTTTGGACAGGTGACTAAGGAAGAACTCGAACAAATTGAAACAAAAGTGAACGAGAAAATTTGGGCATCGATTCCTGTGCAAATCGACTTAAAACCGATTGATGAAGCGAAAGCGATGGGAGCCATGGCGCTGTTTGGAGAAAAATACGGAGACATCGTCCGCGTCGTTCAGGTCGGCGACTACAGCATCGAGCTGTGCGGAGGCTGCCACGTGAGAAACACAGCTGAAATCGGCCTCTTTAAGATCGTGTCCGAATCAGGCATCGGGGCCGGCACCCGCAGGATCGAAGCGGTAACAGGGCAGGGCGCTTATGAAGAGATGAACGCCAAACTGGAGCTTCTCGAGCAGGCGGCAGAAGTCCTGAAAACCAACGTGAAGGAAGTGCCGAAACGGATCGAAGCGCTCCAGTCTGATTTGAAAGAAGCCCAGAGAGAAAACGAATCTTTATTGGCGAAACTGGGAAATAAAGAAGCCGGAGAGATTTTAGAAAAAGTAAAAGAAATTGACGGAATCAAACTGCTCGCAGAAAAAGTGAATGCCAAAGATATGAATCACCTGCGCACAATGGTTGACGATCTGAAGGCGAAATTGGGCTCAGCCGTCATCGTTCTCGGGGCGGTTCAAAACGAAAAAGTGAATATTTCCGCCGGAGTTACAAAAGATTTAATAGAGCGGGGTTTCCACGCAGGCAAGCTTGTCAAGCAAGTCGCAGAAGCATGCGGCGGAGGCGGAGGCGGCCGTCCGGACATGGCGCAGGCGGGAGGAAAACAGCCTGAGCGGCTTGCTGAAGCATTAGCATCTGCGGAAGAATGGGTAAAATCCGTTTTATAAATAGCCGTTGTGGTGTAGAATGGTGATTAGAAGGTAATCAGGCTGAAACTTTGCCTGCGAATTTGGGAAAGAGGTGCAAAACGGTGAGCTCATTTGATAAGACGATGAAATTTAACTTTTCCGACGATTCGATGGAAACCAATGTAAATGAAGTGCTGATAACCGTCCATGATGCGCTTCAGGAAAAAGGCTACAACCCGATCAACCAAATTGTCGGATATCTGCTATCAGGAGATCCCGCTTACATTCCAAGGCATCGAGATGCACGTAACCTGATTCGGAAAATAGAAAGAGACGAGATAATCGAAGAATTGGTTAAATCGTACTTAGAACAGCATAAAGAGGCGTAAACAAGCATGCGAATATTAGGTCTGGATTTAGGTTCGAAAACGCTCGGCGTAGCGCTGAGCGATGAAATGGGCTGGACGGCTCAAGGGATAGAAACGATTAAAATCGACGAGGCGGGCGGTGACTACGGCTTGAACCGCCTCGCCGAATTGACGAAAGACTATGTAATTGACAAGATTGTACTCGGTTTTCCCAAAAACATGAATGGAACCGTCGGCCCGAGGGGGGAGGCGAGCCAGAAGTTCGCGGAAGTGCTTGAAGAAACGTTTCAAGTTCCCGTCGTGCTTTGGGACGAGCGCCTCTCGACAATGGCGGCCGAAAGAATGCTGATTTCAGCAGATGTAAGCAGGCAGAAAAGAAAAAAAGTAATTGATAAAATGGCGGCCGTGATGATCCTTCAAGGATATCTCGACAGCCTAAACTCATGAGGTGATCAAGATGGAACACGGAGAAAAAAACATTACGATTGTAGACGATAAAGGAAACGAACAGCTGTGTGAAGTGCTCTTCACATTTGACAGCGATCAGTTTAACAAGTCATACGTGCTTTATTATCCGGTTGAAGCACAGGATGAGGAAGAGATCGAGATCCATGCTTCAAGCTTCGTACCGAATGAAGCCGGAGAAGACGGCGAACTGATGCCGATTGAAACAGAAGAAGAGTGGGATATGATCGAAGAGACGCTGAACACGTTTTTAGCGGATGAAGACGAAGAAGAATAAAGCAGCGGCTGAACCGCTTGACAAAATCCTAAAACTTAAACCGTTTTAGGATTTTGTCATTTTTTAAATGGACATCTGCAATCATTTGCGCCCTGCTGCCGACAGGCGGCTTTTTTTATTAAAACATTTTGTAATAAATTGCCGAATGATAACGAATCATGTAGTATATGATATAAACTGAACGACTAAAACCTTGATATATCAAGGGTTCAGACGCGTTCATCACCTTCCCTGATCGAAAAAATAACATTTTAATAACATTTCTTCACGAAATACCGATATTAAGGATGTTTCCGAAAGTCTCCTGAACTTTCTGTGAAGCATCCTTTTTCATTTTTTCTGTGACATGTGTATAAATTTTCATCGTGGTTTTCATGTCATCATGTCCCACCTTTTTCATAATCGTCGGCAGGTCTACACCGGCTTCCGTTAACATGCTGATATGTGTATGTCTAAAAATGTGGGGTGTCGCACGTTTTTTGATAGATGTTTTTTCAAGCAGCCTTTTCATTCGCGCAATTATATTATATTGCAGGAAGGGGTATCCGTTTTCCCTTGAGAAAACAAAGTTTTCGTTATGATAATCTTCTGCCGGGATACGTGATCTTAGGCGTATTTTTTTCTGTTCAGTTTGAAAATCCTTTAACATTTCCATGATTTGATCCTCTATTTGGATTGTACGGATGGAACCGGGCGTTTTAGGCGGCGTCAACTCATAATCCTTCATGTTGTTGGTTTCTGAATAGATTGTCTTTGTTATTCGAATTTCATTTGTTTCGAAATTCAGATCAGACCATTTAAGGGCACACAATTCACCCGAGCGCATACCAGAAAAAGCAAGCAAATAAAACCTCTCAAGGTCCATGTCTAATCCAAATTCCTTGACAGTCAAGAGGAATTCTTCAAGCTCTTCTTTTTCAAGGTACTTTTCTTCGATCTTATTGTTTTCGATGTCTTCTATTGTTAATCGCTTTTTCGGAACGCTTGTGCCTGATACCGGACTCTCTTTTAGCAATTTCACTCTCACAGCGTATCTAAAAATCATTCCTGCTGTTGTATGAACGCCATAAATTGTATTCCTGGCGTATCCTTGTTCTATGAGATCATTCAATATTTTTTGATATTCTCTTGTAGTGATCTCAGTAATAATTTTTTTAGCCATAAACTTATTCAAAATATTAATCTCTTTCTGTCTGATCCGGATTGTATTATTCTTATTACCGGATGTGAGTGCGTAATCTTGTAGCCATTCTGCAGCCAGTTTTTCAAACGTCATCTTTCTTACAACGGTTTCATCGATCCCGTATTCTTTGAGTTTTGCGATAGCATCAAGAACCCTCTGTTCTGCCTCTTTTTTAGTCCTTCCTCGTCTGGATATTTGCCGGCGCTTTCCGGTAACTGGATGCTTGGGGCCATCAGCCATAGCTAGCCATTTCTTTCCTTTGATCAATTCCTGAGTGTACATCTTTTCACCTCAAATCGTGTGTATTTGATTGATCGGATGTTTTTCGCCCCTCTATGGTTATATCATTATTAATTACAATAGAGGTTATTTTTTAAACGATTAGACGCATTTTATTGAAATACATATTTAAACGTGTTGTGGCGAACGTTTCAGTGACTTTAAACGTCTTGGCGATGAGACGGGCGTCAAAAAAATAATTATGTGGAATTTTCATTCCACGAAGCATAAAAGTAGGGATGCAAAAGTGATATGAGAAGTAATTTGCTTGTCTTTCCTGATAATCTGACCAAAACTTCGGCATTGTTTTTTTGTCTCCTTCATGCCTGTAAAGATGGCATAGTTCATGAGCAAAGTCATCCCACTGTTCGCAGCGGTTTTTACGGCTATCTAATATAATCGTATACACGTCATTATATTTGAAAGAGCAACTCGGAATAGGCTTGAAATAAACTCTTATGCCTAACATCTCAGCTATACACTCGAAATCAATTTGCTCTGGTGTAGTTATGCTGATGCTTCTGTACAAGTTTTCAATCCAATCCTCTAAATGACTCTTTGTATACACCAAGAAGAACGCCTCCTAAGCCCATTTATCAAATTGAGAATAGTCCTTTTTTAAAAATAAGGAACGTTTGTTCTGTTTTTAGTGTTAAAGAAAAGCCCTAAAAAGGGCATTTCTTATAAAACGCTTGATTATTTCACAGGAATAGTGAAAGTAACAGCTTTATTTTTCATGAAGTCTTCAGTAGTCACATCACCAAAATTTAACTTGATTTCTTTAACACTATTAATATCGAGTTCTTTGCCTTCTGGCACGGTAAACTCAAGCACGCCTTCCTGTTTAACGCCGCCTTGGACTTCTCCGCCAACTTCGCCATCAGTCAAAAACATATTGGCTGATAATTGCATGTCTCCGACTACTGCATTACCTTGATCAGGATAGAAGTTTAGGACTTTATCAGTTGTATTTTCAATATTGAGTCCTACGTTAACTTTATCTTTCATAATCTTAACGTCGCCTAAATTAACTTTCATTCCTAAAGCATCAGTCTTTTGGCTGCTTGCATCAACTTTTTTAGAGCCGTCGTCTTTCTTCTCTTCTGTCTTCTTGTCTTTGGAATTGTCTGCCCCTGTTGATACGTCATCTGTTGATCCGCAGGCAGCTAAGGCCAAAGCAAGTCCAAGAGACAGGAATAAAACTAAAAATTTTTTCAATCTAAATACCCCCAGTTCATATGTATATACGCCTTTTATAATAGGCTAAAAATCGCTATATTTCAACACAATATTACAAAAATGACAAATTTTTTTACTGCTGTTTACGAGTTTTTAATGTATGAATCTCGAATTCTGCATCAGCCACTTTGCGATTGACAAAGATGACTCCTTCTTTAAGAGAGGTGATTTCATCAAGTAACAGGTTATCAGAATTGATATTTTCGGCATGCTGAGAATCAATTTTCTCACTTAATGCTTTGATGTCATCTTTAGTCGCTACATTTTTTTCGAGATCGGATAGACGGTTATTAATGGCCTGAATCTCTTTCAAAATCAATTCAAATTCTTTGTTTTCCATATAAAAAACCTCCCGATTTTATCATAAGTATGTGAGCGGACTTGCAATACTTTTGTTTAATCGGATTTTTTTTTACGCCCTTCTTTTAGTTGCTCGACTATTATTTCAAGTGCTGCTTGTACAATTTCATCTGTTACTTCACCATCACGGGCAGCGATGAAGGTTTTTGGGTCGTTCAAAATTTTCTTTGCTTCATCCGCAAAGATTTTCTCTTGAGACTCTTTGCTTTCCCCACGAATTAAATAATCAATACTCACCTCAAAGAAATCAGCGATTTTTATAAGGGTTTCATAATCAGGGCGACGCTTCCCTTGTTCATACATTCCAATTGTGCTTTCGGCTAAACCTAACTTTTTGCCTAATGCCTTTTGAGAAAGATTTTTTCCTTCCCTTAGTTCTTTTAGATTTTCTCCTAATTTCATCGTTATCACCTTTGATAATGATACCACACAAAACGTGTTTTTAGAAAAAACACCACGAAAAGTGTTGACACCACGAATTGAGGGGTTTAATATAATAAACAAGAACACCACACAATGTGTAGGGGGGTGAGGCCAATGGATAAACAATTAATTGCTCGAAGACTGGTAATACTTAGAGCAGAAAAGCCGCGTACTCAAGTAGCGAACGATCTTGGAATAAGCGTAAGCGCCTTGCAAATGTATGAAAATGGTCATCGTATACCACGTGATGAGATAAAGGTTAGACTAGCATCTTATTACAATAAGACTGTTCAGGAAATTTTTTTTAACAATCAACCCCACGAATTGAGGGGTAAATCAATCACAGCATAGGAGGCTGACCATGGATCAAAAAAAGCTAGATCAATTAACTGACTTTTTGCACGGTATGACCCAGTCTGAATGGAATCGCGTTAAACAACATGTTGATATGTTGTACAGTTCTAAAGCCGCCAAAGTGGAGTTTGACGACTCAGAACTATTAGAAATTAACCTGAAACGCGAATTTAGGATGAAACCTTGATCTGGATAAACATTGGATGAATACGATAATCGGCATTTTTGTATTGAATATGAACATAATCCTGTTGATACATCGTATGTTCATCCTTAGTTTTAGGGCTCCAAATATCAGCACCTTCTTTCCACCATGTAAGTGGAGAAGAGTCTGATCTGCCTATTTTACAGTCTGGATCACTGGTCAAGTCAACCCATTCACCACAAAGACAAGCATAAATTTGAGTAGCCATATTGATCACCACCTTTCCCAGAAGATTTTACCACACGAGAAAGGTTGGCAGATTACAAACCACAGTATAGGAGGTTTTTTATATGTTCACTATGCAATACGACGAAAAGTTTGTTGACCTACTCGCTTCTAAGATAGCCGACAGAGCAACAGACATTTTAGTCGAACGTTTAGGCTCTTTGAACGAACTGCCCCACATCCTGACAAGAGAAGAGGCAATGAAAGTTCTCAGATGCGGCCCGACCAAAATGTCAGAGTTGATGTCACGGCCTGATTTCCCGGTTACTGATGAGTTCGGAAAGAAAATTCCAACACAGATGCTTTTCAAATGGGTAGAGCGCAACACGCGATGGGTCGAACAAAACACACATTACTTTAAGAAAGGCGTGAGTTAAATGCATCAACTGCAAAAAGTCTTCAATTATCAAGATCAGCAGGTTCGAACAGTCGTTAAGGATGGTGAACCACTGTTTGTAGCTAAAGATATTTGTGAAGTGTTTGGTGACACAAATTATCGGCGATCTCTTTCAAGATTGGCTGAAGATGAAAAGGGTGTGTCACCTGTGAATACCCCCGGCGGATCACAACAAATGACTGTAGTAAATGAATCGGGACTGTACTCTCTTTTGTTTAATATGCAACCACAGAAAAAATCGCATATGACAGAAGAACAATTCCAACACCGCGTGGAAACACTTAAAAATTTTAGAAGGTGGATCACCCATGAAGTGTTACCAACAATCAGAAAAACGGGCGGCTATGTAGCAAATGACGATCTATTTATTCAAACGTATCTGCCGCAGGCTGACGAACAAACGAAACAGCTTTTCAAAGTCACCTTGCACACCATGAAAGAGCAAAGCAAACAAATCGAAGTCATGAAGCCAAAAGCACTGTTTGCGGATGCAGTCGAAGCGTCAGAATCATCCGTTCTAGTGGGCGAGTTAGCGAAAATCCTCAAGCAGAACGGAATCGAGATCGGCCAAAACAAACTATTCAAATGGCTGCGCGAGAACGGCTATCTGATTCGAAAGAAAGGTGAATCGTTTAACCTTCCAACTCAACGCAGCATGGATATGGGGCTGTTCGAGATCAAGAAAAGCACCATTGTAAACGGTGACGGATCGATCAGAACCACACGTACGCCAAAGGTAACGGGCAAAGGGCAAATTTATTTCGTCAATAAATTCATCAAGTCGCAATCTGCCTGATATAAGAAACGAAATTGAGCTTTAGGAAAAGAATTTGGTGAGTCCATTTTTGGACTGTCCTCTTTAAAACTCTACAGAACAAAGAATTACCTTGTTTTACATTTGGCAGAAAAGGAGCCATGCAAATAGCTTTATGACTTAATCATACATCCAGAATCTGTACAGAAAAATAGAGAACATAGGACAAAGGAGAGTTAAGGGATGCCGGAAATAGTGTCTAAATCACTGGCGCATCTACTTGAAACGAAGAACATGACAAACGGGCAGCTTGCCCTTGATCTAAACGTTTCTGAGTCGATGGTCAGCAAAATGAAAAACGGAACAAGAAAAATGCCATGGGATGTGGCGGAAACGTCACTAAAGAAATTCGATCAACCATTTTTCGCAATGGGAATCATGAACAAATTCAGCGACGGATGCTCACCGCCCGTTTTCACTGGGGAATCAGTCGAACAACATCGATTGGCTTTTGAGGAGATCATGGTCACACAGGCGACAGAAGCCATCCAGACGCTTGCAGATGTGAGTTTTGTTAAGAATCCGAAGCTTATCTCTTTGGAAGAAAGAGAGCGCATTAAAGTGGTTATAAAGGAACTTCTGGACGTGGAGGCATGGGCAAAAAACTTAGTGGCTTTATTGGCGAAGGAATACAACATTTCACTCAAAGAGTGCTACAAAAAAGCAACTATCACATGGAAGGCGAAAGGGTGGCTCGAATGAATTTAAACCATTTTTTGATGTCTGACAGGGAGAAGGCGGAACGACTTTACAAGTCATTGCAATTTCTCGTTTCTGAACTATTGGAGGATGCCGTCAAAGAGGGCGATTTTGATGGATGTATAGAACTTGCAGGGAGCATTGCCGACCATAGCAGGGACTTAAAGAAAATGCAGCATCCTGAGCAGGTGGTAGAGCTTCACGAAATCGCTTCAAAATTTGCGAAAAAAGGCTTGGATGTTACGGCCGTCAAGAGGAACGTTCATTGAGGCTCCATTACCTTCACAGGCGGGCGACGGCGTCAGAGGTTAGAGAGTGGTGCGCGAGAATCCGAAACTATCCTGAGTTATATCTATCCTGGGATCAATACGTTAAGAAATCCAGCGGAAAGGAGATTTTCTAAATGAACATTGAACACCCGATGATTACAGAAATCAACCGTTACGGCTATCCAAAGGAGTATTTACGGTATGAAGAAGAGGAAGAAAACGAAGACGACGAGGCATAAAAAAAGAACCTTACAGAAGGTTCAACAAGATCAAATACTCATTCATTAATTGGCTGGTGGAAGGCGTAGTAAACTTTCCAATTAAAAATTATATCAGTCTTCTGCCTAAAAAACAATATAGAAGGTGGTTAAACAATGGCTGAAATCGAAGAAATCAAAAAAGATTTAATGGATGCAATGCCGCAGGAAGATGAAGGGCCTGAAATATTTGAGGTTCACGATCTGGATACAGCAGCAGAAGCACAACGGCGTGTTGCTTACTTCAAAAGAAAGCAGGCTGAAATAGATGAAGTGGCCGACAAGCAAATAGAACGCCTCAAGATGCAAATAGAACGGCTTGAACACTGGCAAGAGGAAGCAAAAAAGGAATATGTCGAGCGTGAAGATTTCTACAAACACCGTCTTGAAAGATACATGCGCGAGGAAGTCAGGAAGATGCAAGAGAACGGCAAAAAGCCAAAGAAAACAATCAAGCTGCCTTACGGAACGATCAAGCTTGTTAAGCAACAGCCGGAATACCAACGAAACGAAAATGATCTGCTGGAATACGCGGAATCTAAGGGGTTTGTCAGGGTTAAAAAAGACGTTGATTGGGCGGCTATCAAAAATAAAGCCAAGGTGTTCGGCGACAAATTAATAGATGCAGACGGCGAGTTAATTCCCGGCGTAACGGTGGTTGACAGGGAAGACAAATTCACGGTCGAGGTGAGCGAATGATGAACATTTATCAAAAGCTGGTTGAAGTCAGGAAGGCTGTTCCCTATTTGAAAAAAGATAATCGGGGCGATCAATACTCTTATACAAGTTCCAGCCAAGTAGTAGCGGCAATTAGAGAAAAAATGGATGAATTCGGTCTTTTGCTTGTGCCGAATATTATCGACAAAAATGTGCGAACTGAAACAGTTGAATTTAAAGACAAAAACGGAAACGTCAACAAAAAAACAACTACCTATTTTACTGAATTGACAATGGAATTCAAATGGATCAATGCAGAAAACCCAGAGGAAACAATGGTTGTACCGTTTTATGCACAGGGTGTTGACAGAGCGGGGGAAAAAGGCGTCGGGAAGGCTTTAACATATGCCGAGAAATATTACCTTCTGAAACAATTCAACATACCGACAGATGAAGCCGATCCGGATGCATTCCAAGAAAAAGTTGAGTCCTCAAAGCCGCCTGAAATGATCACACAGGAGCAAAAGGATGAAATTCAATCGCTGGCACAAAGCTATGTTGAACTACGCGGTCAGGGTGATGCGAAGACGGTTTTGACAGCCTTGAATGTCATGGATATTAACAAGATTCAAAAAGGCGAAGCGGATAAATGTATTTTCCAGCTTAAAAGATGGGTTGCGAAGCTACAGAAAGAATCAGCTTAAAACATCAGGAAAGGCGGCGCATCACGATGAACAAAATCGCCCGCAAATGGGCGCGGATGTCGCGGAAACAGCAGGAGAGAACCGAGAATATCACGGCCGTCGTTCTGGCGGCTCTCCTATACGGATGTTATGTGCTTATGGGTTATCAAATCATTTCACTTTGAAAGGGGATTTCAAATGTTAGAACCAAGGTTTTGTTATCGGATACTGGCGGCTGCGGGACTGTCTCATGATGAGCAGGGTAACGATACAGAGTGCTTTACTCAGATTGAGTTAGAGGATCTCCCTAAACTTGAGCAAGATGAATATGACCGCAGACATGAAGAATACAGGCACGGCCTAGCTGAGCATTTAAGGCTGAACGTGAATTATCTAAAATGCATTAGCCAAGAAGAATACGACGACAACGTAGACGACTATTAAACGAAAGGGGAAACGTTCCATGTGGGGAGTACATCAAAGACTGGCAGAATTAAGAAACATCGAGAAAAACCACAGGGCATTGACCGAGGAAGAAAAGACGGAATTAAACATCTGCTTGGATGCAAATTTAAACCTTTGTCGAAAGGTGGCGCACCTAAAAAACCAGTCTTTACTTGCGACCATGACAAAGGATAACGATTGGCAGTTTGAAATATGCAGCCAATTAGAAGAAATATATACGGTTTTCCATTGATTTTAAATAAACGACCTGATCAGCAAGAGACGGACGGAGAAAAGGAGGCCAAGACATTGAACGGTTTGCTATTAGACGAATATCCCTTGATTGTCATTCCTTCTTTAGCAAAAGAAATCGGATTAAACGAAGCGATCGTTCTTCAACAAGTTCATTACTGGTTAAAGTCATCAGGTAAAAAAAGAGACGGTAGAAAGTGGATTTATAACACCTATGACGAGTGGTTGGAACAGTTTCCGTTTTGGTCAAAAAATACGCTGATACGTACTGTAGAAAGACTTGAAAAGTCCGGCATATTGATCACAGGAAATTACAACAAAGCGAAATACGACAAAACAAAATGGTACTCCATCGATTACGACCGTCTACCCAAAATGGGTAGAGGGACTACCCAAAATGAGCAGAGGGACTACCCAAAATGGGTAGACCGGTCTACCCAAAATGAGTACACCAATACCAGAGACTACACAGAGACTACTACAGAGACTAACAATAAACCGGATGAAAGTGAAAAACAGGACATCAGTAAAACAGATGCATTTCGAAATGAACTGGAATCGGTTGGTCTTAAATCTATAAATCTTTCAAGTTTAGAAGAGATTGAAAAATTAACAGAACTGACAATAAAAAAAGAGACTCTTCCAAAAGGGATTAAAAAAAGCATCTTAGTTCAATATCTTGACTGCCTCCGGCTTACTCGATCAACAGGTAAAATCTCGGCCAACGTCTTAATGACTCATCTTGAAAAAATGAGCAAGTACAGTCTCGATCAGCTGCATTATGCAATGTGGACGCATGTGGAGAAATACAACGACCGACAAGAAAAATACACGCTTGGCATTCTTAGAAACACAGACGACCACAAAGCGCGGCAGGGTCTCATGAAATTGATGAATCAGGGAGGTACAAGGAAAGGTGAACAGTTTAGAAGATACCCTAAAGCAGTTGGAGAAATCGAATCCCGGACTAGCGAAGAGGTTGAGAGACTCGAAGCGCTTGCAAGAGAAAAGGGCTTATCCGGAAAGATACGAGATACTCACTGTGATTTCTGAGGAAAACTGCATGTATAAGAAATGCGACGGCTCCGGTCTGATCTGGATTAAAGACCATCAGGAAAACAAGGAATTCATGAAAGAATGCCCGTGCAAGGCTGTCAAAACCTTAGAAAGAAAACTGATGGGTGCCCGGCTGCCGGAAGAGTTTAAAGACGTAACTTTAAATTCCTTTGCAATAGATGTCTATGAAAATGACGAATCGAAGGAGCGCGCGGCGAACGCAAAGCGGATTTCGAAAAACTATGTAGTTAAATTCGAGCAGATACGCGAGCAGGGGAAGGGATTGTATTTTTACAGCCATGAAAAGGGGAGCGGTAAAACGAGGTTAGCTGCAAGCATCATGAAGGCCATCACCAAGATGCACGACAAGCCGGACAATCCGTTGAAAATCATTTATTCCTCAACTGCTGATCTGATCGGAGAGATTAAAAAGACCTTTGAAGCAGATTCGAAGGTTAAGAGTTCCGACATTATCGAAGCTGCAAAAACGGCTGATCTGGCGATCTTGGACGATATCGGAGTAGAAAAAGCGACGGATTGGGTAGAAGAAACGTTTACCCGAATTCTGGACTACAGGCTTCAGAACAAAAAGCCGACAATCTTCACCAGTAACTTAGCGATTGATGAATTAGATGAAAAGTATCCGCGCGGAAGAATCAGCAGCAGGGTTGAAAAGCTTGCTTTCCCTGTAAAAATGCCAGATGAAAAAGTCAGAAGTAAGATAGCAAAACAAGAAAACGAGGAGTTGTTGCAACTGCTTTACGAATAAACAAAAACACCGAAACCTAAAGGCTCCGATGCTTTATGAACTGTGGGTAATTCAATTATAGCACACTGGGGGCGGTTTGAGTGAAGCCGAAAACAATAACTATCAATGATGATCTAAGCTTTACTGGAACGATGGAGAAAGGCAAAATCCGTGTAATTGTTGTGGACGGTAACAACGGGACGGCATACGAAACGGACGCCCCGGAACATGGGAAAACAATTATTCAAACGATAAACGGCAAGTGTAAACGTGTTGATTATGAAATAGGCCACAAACTCGATTAAAGGAGGATTCACAATGTGCAGCTTGTGCAATGGCGAAAAGGTTATCAGGCAGGAATCCGGCAGCATGGTCGCATTCCATGCCTGCCCGAATTGCAAGATTGAGAAGCAGGATTTAACAGACACAATCCAGCGGCTTGATGCGATCATTCAAAAACGGCAGCAGGAGAAGAGCGCGTAATGTACATCATGCTGACTAAATGCGAGTTTGGTTGGACGGAAGATGAAGTGAAGCTAGTGAAAGAGGATTGGCGCGCGGGCGTCCCCATCGAAGAAACAGCGTCGGCACTTGAGCGCCCGGCTTTGGAAGTATTCTTGTTGATTGTCGATCTATGCGAACGCGGGATACTCAAAGAGCGAAAGGGGAGTATTTACGGTGACAAGGCTAAATGTGGGTGATTGGGTGAAGTTCTCTCCGACAAATTTCTACAGGTGCAATCAAAAAACAATTCTTAAAGGGTACATCCTTGAAATGAACGGAAATTATGCAGATGTCAGAGCCGAAGACAAAAAATTATATCTGGGCCAGAGAATGGCGGACTTAATACCATGCGAGGATACGCCAGAATACACGCAGGAAAGCCTCAGAACGATGATAAACATTGCACTCGATACAAAAGACCGGAACTGGTTTGAAGAGCTTACAAGCGAATTAAAACGCATTCAGGAGGTAGCGGATTGAAAAGCATTGAGTTGTTTGCGGGAATAGGAGGAATCGCGCTTGCTGCTGAATGGGCCGGCATAGAAACGGTGGCATTCTGCGAGCGGGAGCCGTTCTGTCAGAAGGTACTACAAAAAAACTTTCCTGGTGTTCCCATCTTTGACGATGTATGCACCTTGAATAGACAGCTTTTAGAAGAAAAAGGAGTGATTGAACCAGGTGGAACAGTTGACATTATTTCAGGAGGATTCCCTTGCCAGCCTTACAGTATTGCCGGGAAGCGCAAAGGCAAGGAAGATGACCGTGACCTCTGGCCAGAAATGTTTAGGATCATCAAAGAGCTCAAGCCCACTTGGGTCGTTGGTGAAAACGTTGCTAACTTCGCAAACATGGAACTCGACCGCACGTTATTTGACCTGGAAAGTGCAGGTTACAAAGGGCAATCGTTTATTATACCGGCTTGTGCCGTCGACGCCAAACATCGAAGAGATCGAACATTCGTTGTTGCCTACTCCGACAGCGTCAGACGCTTGGAATACGAGAGACGGCCGGAAGCGGTTCAACAATCCAAACAGCAAGAGTTACAACGAAAAGAAAGCCATGAATCCATCATGTCAAAACCTGCACACTGCTGTCACAAAACTATGGCCGACACCAACAGCGCGGGATTGGAAGGGACGAACCGGTCCGAACTGGAATCATCAGACGTTACCCGACGCAGTTCTCTGGCCGACTCCGAGAACCAAGGGAATGTGCGGCGGCTCCGGCTCCTTTCAGACGATGATGGATCTACAGAAAAAGGGAGTTATTACAGAACAGGAACGGAAACAGATGACGGCGGGCAACGGTGGCCAGCTGAACCCGACGTGGGTCGAGTGGCTAATGGGATTCCCAATCGGGTGGACAGAATTAAAGGATTAGGGAACGCAGTGGTGCCTCAGCAGATATTCCCGATCTTTAAAGCGATTATGGATATTGAATTAAAACGCATTCAGGGGGTAGAGGGATGAGAGATTTTAAGTATGTACTATACGACACATTTACGGAAGAAATGTATTTTTGCAAAGAGGAAGAAAACGCCCTGAAAGAGTACGAGAAAACAAAAGAAGACGTTTCTAAACTTCGCGATGAAGAAGAGCATGTATATCTATTCCAGATCGTCAAACGGGAGGAAATCAAATAATGCAAAAGATCAAAAGACTCATCGTCCGGCTGATCGGGCGGAAAAAGAAGGAACAGAAAAAAGTGTTTGAGTGGTGGAAGTTGATATGAGGGCGCTGCTGTCGATCCTGCTGCAGGCCGGATACAGGGAAAAACAGATTGAACAATGGTTACAAGATGACGGGAGGTAAGGGGAATGAGAGAGATTAAGTTTCGAGCGTGGAATAAGGAATTGAAAAAGTTTGTTTATAGCGGAGATGCAGTGATGATTCTTGAAGAAGATGGAACGTTAGATATTCACGAGACTTTCCATTGGGATCAAGATTTCGAAAGTGTTTCTGACAAAATCGTTTTGCTTCAATACACCGGGTTAAAGGACGAAACCGGCCGGGAGATTTGGGAGGGAGACATCCGAAAAGACGTTTGGGGGAGAAAATTTAAGGTTGTTTACGACAACGATTTAGCTGCATTTTACGGTGAATATATTAACGGGCCTTCTGAGTCTCTTGCCGATTGCGGGCCAGATTCGGAATATCTCGGAACAGTCTATGAAAATCCTGAACTATTGGAGGTGGCGGAATGATGGAAATCTGGTACAGCAAAACGGATAAAGGCGAGTTTTGTGTCTTCAATCAATGGTTTGAAGACTATGGAGAACACTATTATTTCTATGCTTTCAGAGATTCAAAGAAAAGTGAAGAATGGTTAAAATACGGCGTCTACCGAAGTTATAAAACAGCAAGAAAATATCTTAAAAAACGGGAAGGTGATCCCGGACGCATGAAACGGGTTAACGAGTTGCCGGATGGCCTTAGATATTGGAGTCAGGAAATGGAGGCGGCGGAATGAAAGGGCGTTCGATTTACTTCACTCGTGATGAAATCCTTTTTCTTAAACGGTGTGTCGGTCATATTGATCCTCAGGACTTTCTAGACACCGAACATGGTCACATTGATCCAGACTATGAATCATTTAACCTTTATGCAAAAGTGAACGAAAAATTATTTAATGCTTTGACGAGAACGGAGGCGGCGGAATGATCACCCTTAACATACCAGTCGAACCAATGGGAGCCGTCCGGATGACCGGGCGCGGGAAATTCGTGAATAAAAACGCACAGCGGTATTTAGCTTATAAGGATTTCATCAAGCTGCACGCACAGAAGCAGATGAAAGGACAGCAGCTTTATACCGGCCCTACTGTAGTAAAGGTGCTTTTCTCGATGCCGATTCCAAAAAGTTGGTCAAAGAAAAAGCAACAGGAGGCCATTTCAACGGTACACATCAAAAAGCCGGACATCGACAATTTAGTAAAAGGTGTTTTCGACGCTCTGAATAAAACAGCGTGGCATGATGATAACCAAGTTTTCATGGTCATAGGAGCCAAAGTTTACGGAAAAGAACCCGGGATCGAGGTTCAAATAATGGGGCTGGCAGAATGGGAAAATTTAAGCGCCTGATCATCCGTTATAAAAACCAATACGGGCGCACTGTGGGGCACGACACCCTTTGGAGGGGTTTAGATAGCCTCATAGAGTTAAAACGTCGCTACGGCTTTTTAAACGAAGATTTGGAGCATGTCGAGATTGACGGTGAGGAATGCGATTTAAAAAAGGTAAGGGCTGCGCTTGAGAAGC
Organism: Bacillus sp. FSL L8-0528; assembly: GCF_038593085.1. NCBI lineage: Bacteria > Bacillati > Bacillota > Bacilli > Caryophanales > Bacillaceae > Bacillus > Bacillus sp. FSL L8-0528. Next base: position 2,858,744 of record NZ_CP151961.1, on the reverse strand, counting down.
GCGGGTGAAAAATTTCGGCTGAGAATGTCGATTCTTGTCGGAAATAGACGGAAGGGGAGAACGAAAATGAGAGATTATCAGAAGTTAGAAGCGCCACAATTGATTGAATTAGATGGCGAATATGGCTTTATTATTGCGACCAAAATAGATATTTCCGAAATGAGGAACGGGATAATTTTTATGACAGGCCAATCTTACAATTACGAAGACGGAGAGGTTAAAAAGGGAAGAGTCATAGAGGTTGAATATCGCACAATGTTTGATGGCCGACGCGAATTAGACGGAAACGGAAACGTCATAGACTGAAAGGGGAAAGGGAAATGGATGCAAAAACAGCGCGTGAAATGACCAAACACCATCTTGAGAAGATTCGTGAAGCTAATAAAATCGAGAATTCGGATAAATACAAAAAGATCATCGAAGAAATAGAGTGTACAGCATGTAGCGGCTTTTATGGGATGGTTTATGATTTCTACGAACAAGATTTGAGAGGTTATCAAGAAATCGAGAAGGCGCTTATTTCACAGGGTTACAAATGTTCAATACGAGAATCGGCGTTTATCGGAAAATTAGAGATTGAGGTTTCATGGGAACCGGAAACGGAGGGCGCAGAGAATGGCAGTTAAACTACACCGCCATATCTGGTGGGATAAGGATGGAATTGATGAATTTTCGAGCGCGGTCGGCAAGGAACGAGTAATAACTACCAACGGAAAATTAGAAATCGAACTACTTCTAACCGGAGATTCCAACAGATCGAGAGTGGTGCGGCGCATTATGGATGCGGTGGAAGAAATCATAGAAAAGGAGAATGCAAAAGATGCTGAATAGAACGGTGCTTGTCGGGCGCTTAACAAGAGACCCAGACCTAAGATATGTCGGGGATGGTAAGCCAGTAGTCAGCTTTACATTAGCAGTCAATCGAACATTTAAGAACCAGAACGGAGAAACGGAAGCGGACTTTATTAACTGTGTCGCTTGGAGAAACGCTGAAAATATTGCCAAGTTTCTGAAAAAGGGATCAATGGCAGGTGTGGACGGACGTCTTCAGACACGAAGCTATGACGATCAGAGCGGGCGCCGGGTGTTTGTGACAGAGGTAAACGTTGAATCTGTGCAGTTTCTCGATCCGAAGGGCGGCGCAGGGCGGAACCAGAGCAGTGGCCAGCAGGGGAACAGCTTTCCAGATGATCCGTTCGCCAATGACGGCAAGCCAATCGATATCAGCGACGAGGATTTGCAATTTTAAGGGGGAGAGACTGTGACACCAAAAGAACAGGAGTTAGCTTACAAAATGCTAGTTAAACTCGGGAAAAATATACAAAAGGTAGGAACTGTAAGACTTTACACGTCTGAACAAGAGCACGCACTTCAAAACATGGCGGATTGTATGAATACACTAGAAATATTACTACGACCAGATGAATTTAAAGAGCCCGGTTTTACAATGAGTCCATCTATAAGAGGACCAAAAAAGAAATGGGGATTATTTTAGGGGGCTGCGGCATGACAAGGCGCGTTGTTCAGTGGTCGGCCACGAATTACGACCAGGAAGAGTTGCAGGTTATTCAGGTGTTTGAGGAAGGCTTAAGCAAACAGGATGTTAAGAGGGAAGTGCCGTTCAGCAGATGGCACGGCGTCCTATACAAAACTGAAAGGGGAAACGGATATGACTTCAAATAGAAACTCAAGCAAGCATGGAGAGGTAATCACTTGGAAGATGACGGAGGAGCAGCGGCAGGCGTACATCAAAAAACATCCCATCATGCCGAGTGATGAGCATTTGAAGTATTGGGATTGGGACGGCGGAAAGAAGGAGCAGCAGGCATGAAAGAGTATGAAATCAGTTTGTCTAACGGAAGAGAATTTTACAGAAATGATGAGGGATCGTGTTGGCTGGATGGTGAGTATGAAACAAATCACGACATCGTTATAAGCGAATTGTCAGAAGAAATTATTAGATTACTGGTGGAAAACGCACAGCTAGACCATCGCGAAAAGGAAATTAAGCAGCTGTGGGTGGAAAACGAACAAATCAAGGGGAAAAATGCAGTTTTGCAGCACAAAATGAAATTTTATAGTGACGCTATTGAAATGATTCGGGCTGAAATAGAGAAGAAGGATATAAAAGGAGCTTACCTCTTAATGCTTTGGCTTATGGAAAAGACAGAAGAATGGGGTGAGGGTGATTAACAATGTGCATTCTTGACGAAATCGGATTCACGCCGGAGCAGTATTTTGAGTTGAAAGACAAAAGAATGACAGACGAGGAAATTGCATGGGACGAATTAGATGTCGAGCCCTGGCATTTGAAACAATGGAAGAAAAAGCACGGCGTCAGAAACGAAAAAATACGCCACGGAAAGAAGTTCACTCGTGAGGAATGGGAAGAGAAGCGAAAAGAAGGGCTGACAGAACCGGAAATCGCTGACTATTTCGGATACAAAACGTTTTCTATCTACTTGAGATACAAGAGAAGTCTCGGCATCCCGCCAATGACAAAGAAAATCGAGCGCACGCCGGAATTGCTGGCCGAAATCAAAAAGTATTTGGATCAGGGTTTTTTGATCAAAGAAATCACCGAGAAAATAAGCGTAAAGATGTCAAGTGCCATGGTTGGCAGAATCATAAGAGAGGAAGGGCTGCATGATGAGAAACCCGATAATAAAAAGCGTATTCGAGAAAATAGAAAAACAGCAAGAAAAGGGGCTTGAGAAATACGGAACCGAGGTCAAAACGGATTTGTACAGCTTGCGGGGATGGTTGCAGCACGCTCAGGAAGAGGTTATTGATTTAGCGGTATACCTTGAGGCGGCTATACAAAAATTCGATGAATTAGAGAAGAAATTTGATGAATTAGAGAGGGAGAAGGCATGATCATAGCATTCAAAATCATACTACTGCTCATAATTATCTTATCGTTTTTGGGAGCGGTCGGAGAGAGGGAAAACAAAAATCTACGGGATAACATGACAGCTATCTGCATAACATCAATAATCGGTTCTCTCGTCGCTTTCATCATGATTTAAGGGGGAAAGGTAGGGTGAAGGGTTTAAACGTGATCAAGGGCTGTTTAATCGCTCTTGGCGGGGTATTTATGATCGGGTATCAGTGGGTATACCGGCCGACACTCGGAGAATCTGCGGCAATTATCGTGTTCACCCTTGGATTAGTGTTTGCGACGGAGATCAGAAACTGGTTTTACAGCTTGATCTTGGTTCTGATCAGCGCTTTCGCCGTCGTCCTGTATGGATATATGTATCTTGAAAACTTCAAACAACTGCTTGTAATGCTATTAGTCTCTTTGCCAATGGTATCAGCAATATTCTTGCACGTGGCGGAGCATGATGCAGAGAAATAAACATCGGCGCGAGCCGGGAAGGGGAATAACTCATGAAAAAACTATTCAAAACCATTGTTACACTGTCACTCTTGATTTCTGGAACGCTTTTATTCTCACAATCTGCGGCGGCTGTTTGGTCGCCGTGGCAAAAGGAAGCATTCGGCCATACAGCGAGGATTTTCACCGACGACACGAATTACTATTCAGGAGCAAAAACAGTTGACTGGCGGGCGGAAAAGAAGGGTTCTGGAACGCTTTACTACACGGCTGGCGTCTATAAAAAACGTTCGGGCGGCGGCTTAACTGATACAAACCTTGTGCAGCGGGGATACTTTAAGCACTCAACACCGTTAAAGTCTTTCAGTGTCAACGAGATTCGCAAGCGCACCGGGAAAGGATCATATGTCATTCAGATCGATTGCTACACAGACGCGAAGAAAAACAACTATGTCGGGACGTTTGAATCCAAGACGTTTTATATCAAGTAAGGGGGCTGCAGCCCTCTTGAAAGGGAAAATGTAAAATGCAATTTATCGAATTGACGTTAATCGGCCAAGCCGGGAAGGAGAAACGCGGGCAGATGAATAAAGAACAGTTTACATTTGAAATGGAATTGAAGGGCGGACTTAATGGCGAGAAATCGGACGAGAAAAAACGTTTGGAAAAAATAAAAGAGTCTTACTCAAATTGCGTCGATATGGCTTTGTCTGAAGGTGAAACGTTGCCCTATTACGATATAGAAGTAGCTGATATGAATTTTCTTATCGAACAGGCTGAAAAGGGGCTGACCGTGACGAGGAGCGCCGGGAATTTACGCGCTTTACATGAATGTGTAACAGCCATGCAAAAAATCAAATTCATATGCCGAAGGGCGAAAAAAACCTACATCGAGGAAAAGGACATCGATGACATTTTGAAACTACTTGAAGGGAAAGTATGAGAGGCCGTAGCCGGGAAGGAGAATGAAGGACAAAAAACCGCCATGCGGCGGCCGTCAGGAAACATTTAAACTTGGTTTTATGGTATCATATAGGTATAACGAAAACAAAATAATCGTCCAAGACGGAAAGCCTGCGGACACTGAACTTACAGCATTTACGCTGTTTGTTTGGTGTCCGTTTTTTATTTGTACAGAAAACAGTAAGGGGGAAACATGAGATGGGAAAGAAAAATAGTTCCGATCCGATTTACAATACGGCAATGCCTTGGTGGAAGCATGAAATTTATGGGCCTGAATTAATGGGAATGAGACTTCTTAGGAAAAAATCAATCAAAGAAATGATCAAAGTCACCGGTAATAAATTTGATGTTGCGGGCATTGAAAAAGACGATAGCATTCCCGTTCCGCCTCCGATGGCAGGGATGTATATGTTGCATTTAAATTGCACCATGCACCACGTCTATCAGTTTAGAGAAATATTAGACGGGAAGAGAAATGACTTCAATGACAGCAGAGCAATAAATAAGCATCTAAAAGAACAAGTTAAGAAGAAATGTAAGAATAGATGTGTGGTTTGTAAATCAAAAGATGATTTGCATATGCACCATATAAAAGAATATGCGAAAGGCGGAAGGACAGATTTAGAGAATCTAATACTGCTTTGCGCTTCTTGCCACGCTGAAACTCATAAAGACAACAAATCCTATCATGTTTTGAAAAGTATGCTGAGGAAGGGTGAAAATAATGATTAAATCAAAATCCGAGATACATTACTTAATTAAAAATTATTGCTGGATGATGCAATTGATCATTATGAAACGTCAAGAGATGGTAAACGGTAGCCAATCATTAACTGCGAAATATGGTATTGAAGCCACGTTGCCGTCTGCCAAGGGCAATACATCCGACCCGGTTTATTTGGAAGTTTTGAGGATAGAAAAACACAATAAAAAAGTCGAAAAGATGAAAAAAAATCTCCAATTCATCTTAAAGCATCAAGATGTGATCACGGATGAAAAGAATGCCTATATTTTCAATAGGCTTCTAGATGGTTTAACACTTAGAGAAATCGGCCATGAAATGAATATATCGTTCGCCCAGGTCAACCGGCGTAAAAATGAAATTGTTGACCAAATTTATGAGGCGCAATTCAAAGAAGAAATGACACGAATGGCACAAACGAAAATATAGAAATTTTTTTGAATCCTTTATTTTCTGTGGGTTAAAATAGAGTCAAGGAACATCCCCACTATGTTTCTTTGTTTATCGTTTCTTTAAACGAACCTTACACCTTAACTATGTACAGATTGGCGGCACTGCGAATGCGTGGGGTCGCTCTTTTTTATGCGGTGGCGGAATAGGTAGACGCTTAGGCATAAGATCGGATACGACTCGGCGAGGTTTTAAAACCCATGGGAACCGTTAAAGGGGAAGTCAGGTAAGCTGCTGCCCGTTGTGGTGAAATGCCGATCATGCAAGGTGCAAATCCTTGCCCGCATATACGAAGATGCCAACAAATTGACACCTATTCACTTCGTATTCTTACGCAATTTAAATTGATTCTTAATGAACTTATCGTGGTACTCTCCTAATGAAGACGCTGACATCAGTCCGTCATAAACATTATCAGAGGGTGACAGGAAAACGATTTTGACACTATTATGGCATAATGTTGGCACTTTGTTTTGGTTTAGATCGAGTAATTTGGTATTAAGTGAGTAGACAAGTTTATTTTTTATGATTTACTGCATAAAATAAAATACATCGAGAATTACCCCTTTTTTGCACCCTTCATTTGGGTGCTTTTTTATGTTCTCTGTTTTGATTATGAGGTTTACACGTAATAGGGATGAGTCACACACACTTCCGGATGAAATTGATACATAAAAACTCGATGGACAAATTTCTTTTTCGATACTACCTGCATAAACTTTATTGAAATTCTCTCTTTTCATCCCATTTTAAAGAAGCATCTTTGATGAGGGGGCGCCAGGGATGCTTCTTGATGTTAATGAGAACATTTGCGGAATTTTGTTGATGTAGGAATAAACAAGTTGTCAATAATGAATTGAACACATAATTATAATATAACTTCTCTCCTTTTTTTATAGAGGATCCTAGAATTGATCTTTAGGATCCTCTTTTGTATACTTTAGGACTATTCCAGAATGAATTAGGACAAAATTAGGTTGTTGTAATAGTACATGTAAACACTTTATAGCATAGCTTAATAATGAATTAACTATATATTGAAAGGGGAGGTCATCTTGTTTCACTGCAAAACAAATGTGATGCCGCCAATTGTGCATCCGACGAACTGTTGTCAAACTCATACTTTTTCAAAAACAATTGTGCCGCATATTCATCCGCAGCATACGACTAATGTTCATCATCAGCATTATCAGCATGTACATCAATATCCGCATTCGTATTCTAACTGCAATTCTGTTACACAGTCTCAGATTCATTGCGGTAAGCCTTGTTGTAACTAGTAGGATCAACAATGTCGTATGGTTTACAGTGTACCTTCATATTGAGCACCCAAGTAAAGGGTGCTTTATATGTTTGTTGAGATACAGTCTGGTGAGTTCAACAAATTCCTATTAGAACAAGCTGGACTCTGATCAAATTGAGGACAGTAAAAGAATGGACTCACGAACGCGAAGCTCACAATTATGTCGTAAAAGTGGCGTGTTTTTGGTGTGAAGTTGGCGTAGCATAAGGAAAAATAGGGAGTAGAGTTATCCGAATTAAGAACATCGTTGAAGATCGGACATATACTGAATACAAAAAAATGGAATGTTTTTATGGACAATAAATCCAAAAAAATATTAGGCACATTTATTTCTATGATAGGTACAATACAAGCCGCTGTTGGAGGCACGCCTCAGTTTCCACTAGATGAAGAACAAAGATATCAATTTGAAATTATAGGTAATACCTTGCAGGCTGTGGGTAGTAGTTTATCTGCGGAGGGGCAAGGATCGAATTTTATGGGAGCTGTAGGAGAACAAATACAAGCGATTGGTAACTCAACTGTTTTAGTTGGTTTATTAATTTACAAAAGAAAGAATTCCGATATCGAGGAGAGGGTAGTGATTTCAGGAAATTGGCTACAAGCGTTGGGGAGCTTTGTTGGGCTTGACTATACTGGCAACGAGAATATTAGTGTCTTAGAAAGTAATCTGGGAGGAATTCTACAAGGTATCGGAAACTCATTGCAAGCAATAGGAGGAATTGAGACATTACGTCCTAACCTTATCCCTTTTAAGGGTGTTGGTACTCTTGGTAGTTGGATACAAGCAACTGGCAGTGTTATATCTTTTCTTGTGGAAATAAGTGATGAGTGAAACGCCTTCCGTTGGAGGGCGTGTTTTTATGCGGTAGTACAAAGCCAAAAAAGTAGGAAGTGAGAAAATGAAAAGCCGAAAAGATGAAATGGTTTGGGTGAAAGAATTAGGAATTTATATTTTACCAAAAGAAAAGTAATAAGATGTGGTGGCGTTGTGTTCTCAGGGTGACGCAAGCGGATAAGTGAAAGGGTCAAGGGTCGCATTAGCTCATCTGCCATGTGCAGAAGGAGCCAGCGGGAATTCCCAACGGGATAACCCGCATTTATTTGGCAGCGGCTTGCATGACGCAGGTCGCTTTTTGATATGCGTCCGGAAGAGGGCGGGCAAGTTCCTGCCAGTACGGGCGCAGCTCAGAGCAAATAAAGGAGAAAAAACTATGCTTCTACGACAATACTTACACGACAAACGAGAAGAAGAACACGAGAAAGCGAGAGAATCGGCCCGCAAAACTCACAAGTGTCACGGATGCGTGTGGGGGACATGGGCCGGGAATAAATACGTCTGTCCGTTTGGGCGGTGCGTGAAAAACAAGTAAGGGAGGCGGTGTCATGTAAATGGATTGGGAGAAAATCAAAAAGGAATACGAAACAACTGACCTGACATTGAAGGCACTGGCCGAAAAGCATAATGTAAAAATCGGCACTTTGAAGAGCAGGAAGAGCCGGGAAGGTTGGGTGCGTGTCTCGACAAAAAAGGATGCAACCAGAGTTAAAGAGGTTGCAACCCCTCAGCCTATTATCGAATCTGACGATTTAACTGAAAAGCAGAAGATGTTCTGTCTTTATTATATTAAGTATTTCAATGCGACAAAGGCATATCAGAAGGCTTATGGTTGCAGCTATCTATCAGCGAAGACGGAAGGCCATAAAACCCTTGCGAAGCCTTACGTAAAAAAAGAAATTGAAAGATTGAAGGCGGAGCAACAGCAGGGTGTTTTCTTGGATGCTCAAGCAGTCTTGCAAAAGTACATCGATATTGCATTCGCTGATATAACGGACTTTGCAACGTTCGGGAAAAGGGAAATACCGACGGAAGACGAGGAAGGAAACCCTATTACGAAAGAAGTCAATTATGTTGATTTCAAAGAGTCGGCAGAAGTAGACGGCACAATTATTACAGAAGTGAAAAACGGTAAAGACGGCGTTTCCGTTAAACTGGCCGATAAGATGAAAGCCCTTGAGTTCTTGGCAAAATATACTGATCTACTTTCAGAAAACGACCGCAAAAAGCTACAGCTCGAGAAATTGAAAGCTGAAACCGAACTGACGAAAGCGCGCATCAAGAAAACGAAAGCCGAAGTCGAGAAAGATGCACACGAAGACGCTGTGACAATCGTCGACGATATAGGAAGTGATCATATTGACGAAGGTTAAACGTATATCGGACATCATAACGCCTAAGTTTCGTTCGTTTTGGGCGGCAGCCAACAGTCATAAATACCTTCGGTATGTCCTGAAAGGCGGGCGCGGCTCTTCAAAGTCGACGCATATTGGTATACGGCTGATAAAGGACATGATGCAATACCCGGTCAGTACACTTGTGGTCCGGAAAGTAGGGAACACGTTAGGGGAATCCGTATTTGAACAGCTCAAAGAGGCTATCGATCTGCTGGGCGTGGGTTCGTATTGGCGCGTTAACAAATCCCCTCTGAAACTTACTTACATCCCACGAGGAAATAGTATCATTTTCAGGGGTGCGGATGATCCAGCCAAGATCAAATCACTCAAGATAGCAAAATACCCGGTTGCCTTCCTATGGATTGAAGAGCTGGCCGAATTTAAACTCGAAGAAGAAGTATCTATGATCGAAAATTCCGTTCTGAGGGCTGAACTTCCGGACGGTCTTTTTTATGCCTTTTACTACTCATACAACCCACCGAAAAGAAAGCAATCATGGGTGAACAAAAAATATGAATCTGCATTCGTACCAAAGAACACATATATTCATCATTCAACATATCTCGAAAATCCATACATTTCAAAAGCCTTCAAGGAAGAGGCTGAAACCGTCAAGGAGAGGAACCTTTTAAAGTACAAATGGGAATACCTTGGCGAGGCGATAGGATCGGGGGTAGTTCCATTCAATAACCTTCAATTTAGAAAAATTACAGATCAAGAGGTCAAATCATTCGACAACATCCGACAAGGGAACGACTTTGGGTATGGACCGGACCCGTTGGCCTTTGTTCGTTGGCACTATGACAAGAAAAAGAAAACGATTTACGCGCTTGATGAGCTATACGCGCACAAGTTGTCTAACCGGATGCTTGCCAAGTGGATCAAAGATAAAGGGTATGATCGGCATGAAATCATTACCGACAGCGCAGAGCCGAAATCTATAGATGAACTCAAATCAGAACACGGTATAAGGCGTATCAGGGGCGCCAAGAAGGGTCCAGACTCACGACAATACGGCGAGGAATGGCTTGACGATCTGGACGCTATCGTGATCGATCCAGAGAGAACGCCGAATATAGCGCGAGAGTTCGAGAACGCTGACTATAAAACTGATAAAGACGGCAATCCATTACCTAGACTCGAAGAAAAAGACGACCATACTATTGATGCAACACGCTATGCTTTCGAAAGGGATATGACAAAATCGGGTATTTCGATACTTAAATAGATTCAAAAGTAAGGAGGGCGGCACGTGGATATTTATCCAAACTCACCGACGCACACGGAAGAATTAATCGATTTAATTGAGAAGAACGCGCCGGGCGAAAATAAAGACCCGAACACAGAAATAATCATGCAATTAATTTCGAAGCATGACCCGAGCCTTATGTTAGAGGGCGTCCGGTATTATCTGAACGAAAGTGATATTACAAATCGTCAGCAGTATTATTGGAGAGACGGAAAAAAGATAATCGATAGTGAAGGTGTCAAGCCGAACAACAAAATACCGCATGGCTGGCACAAGCTCTTGGTCGATCAAAAAACACAATATTTGGTCGGGAAGCCGATAACCTTCGGTTCGAAGAATAAAACCCTTTTGAAATATGTAAATGAGCTTGCGGATGAAGAATTTGACGACACCATGAATGAGCTTGTCAAAAACGCGAGCAACAAGGGGATTGAATGGCTTCACCCGTTCATAAATGAGGAAGGCGAATTTGATTACGTGATTTTCCCGGCTGAAGAAATTATCGCGGTGTACGACAACACCAAAAGCCGGCGTCTCCTGTACGCAATCAGATATTACGAAATTGAAGATTTTGAGGGGAACAAACAAAAAAAGGTCGAGCTGTATATGACAGAAAAGGTGTACTACTACGTTGAAGAAAACGGAAGCCTTATCCCTGATTACAGTTACGGCGAGGAGAACCCTGTAAGCTATTTTTACACGGTCAATAAAGAAGAAAACACCAAAGAGGGCTATGGATGGGGCCGGGTTCCCCTAATCCCGTTCAGAAACAACACTGAAAGCGTAAGCGATCTGACATTCTATAAAGACTTGATCGACAATTACGATCGAATTGTATCAGACAACGCGAACAGTTTCGATGAAATTCAAGAACTAATCTATATTTTGAGAGGGTACAACGGTGAAGACTTGTCTGAATTTGTTGATAATCTGCGGTATTACAGGGCTGTCAAGGTAGACGGTGAAGGTAGCGGCGTTGATACCCTTTCCTCAGATGTTCCGATCGACAGCGCTGACAAACATCTTGACCGTCTGGAAGACAACATTTTCAGATTCGGCCAAGGGGTGAACAACAGCCCGGATAAATTCGGGAATGCACCTTCTGGCGTAGCTCTGGAAAACTTGTACGCATTGCTTGATCTAAAGGCCAACGCAACAGAACGGAAATTTCGGAAAGCGCTACAAGAATTTTTCTGGTTCTTCACCGAGTTTTTACGAATCAAGAAGCTAGGTGAGTTCGATTACAAGGAGATTCAAATGACGTTCAATAGGTCCAAGATCACGAACCAGCTTGAAAAAGTACAGATGATCAATCAAAGCCCGGATTTAAGCCGAGAGACGCGTCTTGCATATCATCCATTTGTTGATGATGTGGAGGCGGAACTTGAGCGGATCGAAACAGAGGAAACGGAGTACGGCAAGAATCTTTCTTCATTAGCGGCCGAAGATGAGGAAGGCGGCGAAGAAGATGAACCAGAATGACATTGACCTGTATCTCGATAACATGATCAGCCAAGCGGAAAAAAGAATCGATCAACTTTTCGTAAGGCGGCTGAAGGACATCAACCGGCAAATCGCGGTCATGTATCAGAAATACTCTTCAGGCGGCGAGCTGACTTACACCGATCTGAACAAGTATAACCGGCTACGGAAAGAACTGGACTTTATCGCCGAAAAGATCGACAAGGACTTCCGTTTCATCCTAAAAGAGATCGATTTACTGTTAGAAAAGCAGTATGTGGAGAATTATTTGCGGTCCGCGTACGTGTATGAGTTTGAGGCACAAGTCAAAATGGGGTTCACGATCCCGACGGCTGCCGTTATCGCGGCTGCCATTGAAAATCCTATCCCTGAATTACGGTTGCCGGTCCTCATGGAGACGACCCGGAATCAGGTTATATCGAGAATAACGATCGAAATTACACAAGGGCTTCTCGCTGGCGAAGACTATGCGAAAATGGCATCCAGAATAGCGAAAGCTCTCGATTTTGGGCGCGCTAAAGCCCGGAGAATCGCCCGAACTGAAGCGCATAGGGTTCAGGTATCTGGTCGCCTTGAAAGCGCCGAGAAAGCCTCAAAAAAGGCCGATTTAAAGAAAATGTGGGTCAGCACGCTGGATACCCGGACACGCATCGGGCACCGGAAGCTCGACGGGAAGGTTGTTGAGCGGGACGGCGTTTTCAAATCGATATACGGCGGCGTCGGGAAGGCTCCCGGCCACATGCACAATGCTAAGGATGATATAAATTGCCGTTGTTCGATCATTTTCATTGTCAATGGCCAGAAGCCGGAAGTCAGACGATCCAGAATCGCCGGCAAAAACGTCGTGATTCCATACACGACATACGAAGAATGGAAAGAACAACTTAAAAAGGCGGGGTAATATGGCTAAATTAGAGATTAAATTGACAGAAGAAGCGCAGAAAAGGAAAGAAGAGAGTCCCCTATCAAGTGCCGGGCTAAAATGTTCCGATTATCATATTTGGATAGACGGACATGAGCCGACGCATATGACTGAATTAAAGCTATCTATGAGAGTCGGAGAGCTGAACACAGCAACGATCACGTTTGCCGTTGACGAAATTGACATCGACGCCGATTTTTTAGCGGCTCTCGAAGCGAAGATCGAAGCTGACAAGGTAGCGGCGGCATCACCTGAAGAAACGACAGAAGATACGACAGACGAAGACCATTCGGAAGAGGGGTAATAGAATGGTTGATGACAACGGAATCAACTAGTTAATCCGGGAAGTGCTGTCTGAAAAGCCTGTGACGGTTTCCCTTGATGGAAAGGAAATAGCGGAAGCGTGTGCCAAGTCATTCACAAAATCGATGCGGCGGGATATGAGGTCAAAATAATGATACGCAATTCAAATTTGAGCGCCGAAAGCAATTCAATGTCTGTTTGTGAGCCTATTCTCTACACGGAAAGCGATAAATACAAGGAAATGCTTAATAAAGAGTTATATAAGGGTTTAAGAATCAATCCGGTATCAGTCAAGTACGAAAAGTAACAGTCGCCATGTAGCGGCTTTTTATTTTGTCCTGAGCATGACGTTAAAAGGCTTATTTGCTCGTTTTAAAGGTTTAGAGTCAAAACAAACGAAAATCCTGCGCGTGAGGTGGACACGCAAAAAAACATTAAAGGAGAGTGTGAGAAAGTGAGTTTAAAGGAATTGTTGGGTGAAGATTTATATACGCAAGTCATGGAAAAGGCGGGTGAGCAGAAAATCGCAGTTGTCAGTGACGGTAATTGGATTCCGAAAGAGAAATTCGACGAACTGAACAACGACAAAAAAGAGCTCAAAAACCAGCTGAACCAGCGTGACGAACAGCTTGAAGACTTGAGGAAGCGTGCAAAGGACAACGAAGAATTACACAACAAAATCAAGGAGATTCAGGACGCGAACGAAAAGACAGTGGCCGATTATGAGGCTAAAATCCAGCAACAGCAGAAGGATTTTGCTATCGAGAGGGCTTTGCGTGATGCAAAAGCGCGAAATCCAAAGGCTGTCAAAGCGCTTCTGGACCTTGAAAATGTCAAATTGGACGGGGATAAACTTCTAGGCTTAGATGAGCAATTAAAAGCCATCCAGGAGAGCGATAAGTATCTTTTCGGGGATGAAAACCCCTTCGATCTCCAAGGAGGCCCAAACCCACATGTTAACACAGGAAACGGATTCCCGAGCAATAACAATCCGTTTTCTCAGGATCATTTCAATATGACGGAACAAGGCCGTTTGATCCGAAATGAACCCGATAAAGCAAGAAAATTAATTATCCAAGCAGGCGACAACCCTGCAAATTTCGGACTATAAAGGAGAGGAAAATAAATGGCAGTGACAAGAGTGCAGGATGTTATTATTCCTGAAGTATTTAACCGATACACAATGAATAACACAGTTGAAAAGACAGCTATCTATCGAAGCGGTATTCTTCAGCCAGTTCCGGGAATTGTTGTTCCAAACGGTGGCGACACAATTAATATGCCTTTCTGGAACGACCTTGAAGGCGATCCGGAAGCGATCCAATCTGATTTTGCTTTAACACCGGAAAAAATCACATCCGGCAAAGACGTTGCGCGCGTTTTTGAATATGGGAAAGCGTGGAGTTCTGAAGATTTAGCGGCAGAGCTTGCCGGGTCTGACCCGATGCGTGCGATTGCTCAACGTGTAAATAATTATTGGGAAAGACAGTATCAAAAAATGATTTTCCGTATGCTTGACGGCGTTTTCGCTGACAATGTCGAGAACGACAATGCTGATTTGGTCCTTGACCTGTCGAGCGGAAGCGGCAAAAAATACACGACTTATATTTTTGGTTCCGGTGCCATCGGATATGCCGGCGGAATGCCGAAAACCCCGACTGAAACCGATCGAAATTCACTTAAAGGTGAAGATATCTTAATCAATCGCAAAAAGTTCATTATGCATCCACGTGGTTTTAAATGGACTGAAGCGGCAGTTGCCAAAGATATGCCAACACTTGCAGAAATGGCGGACGGCGCGAACTATGATCGTGTATACGACAAGAAAAAGGTCCGTATCGTGAAAATCATCACAAATGAAGAGGGCGGAAACGGCCTAACAGGCGCAGCCATCCTTGACGCACAGCAATTGTTAGGCGATGCGAAAGATGTTTTCACTTCTATCGCTATGCACTCACTGACGCATACGAACCTGCAGAAGCAAAACTTGATCGAATTCATCCCGAACAACCGGGCTGATGTCGGTTTCGGTACTTACATGGGTAAATCGATCATTGTTGACGATTCACTTCCAGTCGTAACGCCTGCTCCCTAATGCGCCCCAGAATCTCCGGTACGACAGTACAACTGATTCTATCGCAGTTGAATGGGATCCCGTAGATGGGGCGACTTCATACAACGTTTACAGAGGAGCAGACAAGAAATTCGCTGAAAACGTGACGCAACCTAAGTATGTAACAACCGGTATGAATCCGGATACTAAACTCACAATTAACGTAACGGCTGTTAATGAGTCCGGCGAGTCTCCTATGAGCGAAATTGTGACTCAAACTAAGCCATCGGCGTAAGGGGTGATTTAATGGGAGCGACAACATTTTATTTATTAGAACAGGAAAAGCGCCTGAGAGAAGCTAAAAAAGCGGCTCATGCGCAAAAAGAAGCGGAACAGGCAACAAAAAAAGATACCCAAAAGGCTAAGACGAGCACGAAGAAAAGAACATCTAAAACCAAAAAAGAAAAACAATGATCCGGTATCAAATAAAAAAGGGCAGGGGAATCCTCCTGCTCTTTCTTTATGGAGTGAAACAGATGGATATTGAAACGGTCAAACGGCTGTTGCAAATCAAAACAGACGAACATGACGAGTACTTAGAAGAAGCAGTTCCGTTTTATGTGGAGTTTGCAAAGGACAAATGTAATGACAGCTTTACGAAGGATGATAAAGAAGTTTTGCCATACGGTGTGCAATTATTCGTTGCGAAAGCAGTTGAATTTAACATGAATCCGGTTGATTTAAGTTCTCGATCATTAGGGGATGCGTCTTTTTCGTTCATCACGGAGCTTCCGGAAACGATTTGGGCGTATTTGTCCCCCTACAAAAAATTGAGGTGGCATTAATGCGCTACAAATTATACCCGCACATAATCACATTCCAAAAGTTTGAACAGATACCCAATGGCGGGGGCGGCTTTAAAAAAGACTGGGTGGACGCGATTACCGACTGCGAGGCATTTGTCGATTCGCTGACCGGAAAAGAATATTACCAAGCTCAACAGCTTGAGAACCCCGTCGAATACAACGTCTATTTTCCCTACCGGGAAGACGTTGAAAACGACATGCGGATCATTTGGAAAGACCGAAATGACAGGGTTTTGGTCATTCAGTCCCCGCCTATCGATCAAGGCGGCCAAGGTGAAATCTTGTGCTTTAAATGCCGTTCAGGGGAGAACATTCGCTGATGAACAGGATTACAAGGCAGATGACGAGGGCTGTTAATTCGTTCAGTGACCGGGTGCATGATCGAGTGAAGCGAATCATTGTTGAAACGGCGGAAATTATTGCCGGCCAAGCAGTGGCTACGGCGCCAGTAGACGACGGAAACCTTAAAAATTCGATAGAGGTTAATTACTCTCATGGTGGTTTCAAGGCTAAAATCACCGTCGGGGCTTCATATGCGATTTATGTCGAATTTGGCACGGGCATATACGCCGAAAACGGTAACGGCCGTAAAACACCTTGGGTGTATTTTGATGAGAAATTAGGGCGATATGTGTTCACCCGCGGAATGCGCGCGCAACCGTTCTTTTTCCCTGCTGTGGAAGCGGGCGCCCGTTATTTCGAAAGGAAGATGAACCGACGATGATCATTCAAAATAAACTAGCTTCCTGGAACCTTCAAAAAGCGATATACACCAGGCTATCGACGGATGCGGCGCTTAATGAAGTGATAAAGGGCGTTTTTGACAATCCGAATAAAGACACGCCTTTCCCGTATGTGTCCATCGGGGAAGACACGTCAACGCCATTCGAAACCAAAGTGACATTTGGCGAAAACATCACAACTGTTATACATGCGTGGAGCCGGGCAGAGGACGGCAGGCGCGAGGCAAAGGAAATCCTTTCTCTCGTCATGCAGGCCCTGACAAAAGAACCTTTAGAGGTGGAGGGGTTCAAACCCCTTCAACTCAGTTTTTTGCAATCGCAAGTGATCACCGATATAGACGGGATCACACAACACGGAATTTTGAGAATCCGAATTTATATTAACAATTAAGGGGGCTATCAAATGGCGGTATCAGGTAAACCGACTACCGGTAAAAGCATCATTTATATTGTGCAAGCTGCAAATGCGCCACTTGGATCAGATGCGAAGATTGTAGGCAACCAGACAGAAGGAACATGGACAAGGGAACAAGAAACGGTTGACGAACAAACAAAATTAGGCCGTATCGTTGGGTACGGGGCGAAAAGTGAGACATTCGAACTTACTTTATATGCACAACAAAAAGACGGCGGACAAGAAGCCTTAGAATGGACTTATGATAATGAATCCGAGTTGAAAGTTTGGCGTGTAGACACCAGCCAAAAGAACGACAACGGAAAATATGATTGCCGTTTCGGCTGGACGATTATCGAAAACATTGAGTTTAGTGAGCCGACAGACGGATTCGTCGAAGCAAGTACATCATTGCCGGTTCTTGTTCGTACAGTGCCGGGAGAAATTGAATTGCCAGACGACTTTATCCAATCAGCTAATGAAATTCTATTCGAAAAACCGGGCGAGACTACAGGCGGATTCGAGAAAAGAAAGCAGCCTACTTCTACTCCCTGAGGCGCCCCAAAATCTACAGTATACAGCTACAACTAATAGCGTGACCGTGGATTGGAAGGCTGTAGATGGGGCGACTTCATACAAGGTATACAGGGGATCGGAAAAAGTATTCTACAAAGAAGTGACAGAACCAAAATGCACGCTCACAGACATTACGCCGGATACTAAGCTCACAGTGAATGTGACGGCCGTTAACGAGGCGGGAGAATCGCCTATGAGTCAGATAGAAACACGTACAGAGCCAGAAACAAGTGGCTCATAATTTTCTAGTCAAATATTCTTTTTCGGTAATCCAAAAAGATTAGATTCTATCTAGGGGGCTGAACATGGAAATGAAAATGGTTGTTAAATTCGTAAATTATCAAGAGTACAGTGAGTTGCTCCAAAAGGCTATGAACCAAATTGAACAACTCAATAAAACGTTAGAGCGAATTGAAAACTTCAAACCAGAAGTAACTGTTGACTGAAGTTCTAAGTAATTTTAATTCGAGACGAAATTTGGGCACTCAGAGGGGTGCCCTTTTTTATAGGAGGAATATAACATGCCAACATTAGAAATCGAAGGAAAACAATATCAAGCACGCTGTGATTTTAAATTTGAAAGGACAGCAGAAGAAAAATATAACGAAAAAGACGAGAGCGGCAACAAACAGGGCGGCTTACGAAATGTTTATCTCGGCCTGCTTGAGCAACGCAGCTCTCTTTACTTAATCCGGTTCTGGGATTGTGCGCTTTCTCACTTGAAAGATAAAAAGCCATCTGTTGAAAAAATCGAGGCAGCTCTTGAAGAAGTCGTTGATAAAGAGGGTGCAAAAGGCGCCGAAAGACTTTACAAAGAAGCGTTTCAGGCGGTGGATCAATCCGGTTTTTTCGCAGTTCAAGTCAAGAGAATCTGGCAAGACTTCGACGTGCTCAAGAAGGAGATCAAACAGAGAGTCGGGGAGACGGAAGCGGAATTCCTGAAACGGAAGCAGGAGCGCGAGGACGCCAAGGAAATGATGGCGGAACTCGAAAAACTAAGGAAAGAGATGAACAAGTAAATTATGACGCAGTTATTTTGAATGCTGCTCGTTATCTTAATATACATGATCCGGAGCTTATACTTTCGTGGACACCACACGAGTATAAGCTCTTTTTAAAAGGCGCGCAGTATCGGCAGATCGATGAAATGGAATTGTTGACGAAGAACGCTCTGTTCCATCGATACGCTTTGAATAAAAAAGGGCGTGTGACCCCTAAAAAGATGTTTGACGCTGACAAAGCCCGGAAGATGGTGGACAACGAGGAAGACGGCTGGCGCAATGCGCGGAGCCTTGGCGTGAACCCTAATGCCCTAAAGCGCGCGACAGATGCCCTTAAAAAGATCACCCTTCCGGATTTCTAAAAGAAAGGGGGTTAAGGCTATGATCGAACGCCTTACAGCGATTGTCGATGCGGAAATAGGCAAATTCAAGCGCAAAATGGGAGAAGTTAAGGCGTTAGCCCGAAGCATCCCGAATAGAATCACCGTAACTGTTAAAGAAAATTTTAAAGAGGCCGAACGACGGCTAGGCGTTTTTGAAAACAGGATGGCCCGGCTAAGCAGGGTAATAAACGACTTTCAAACTGTGTTCGGAAACGCCTTTAGCGGCATGAAAATGTCGATATTCCCGGCTCTTGTGCCGGTGATATCGTCATTAACGGCGGCTTTAGGGTCATTAGGGCCGGTCATCGGCGTGGCTTCCGGCGGCCTTATGGGGCTGGCGAGTTCATTTGGGACAGCGGCAGCAGGCGCCGGAGCGTTTGGAGCTTTAGCCATTTCCAATATTAGCGGGGTTTTCAAAGCGTCTTCCGACTTGGCGAAGCTTCAACAAAAGCTGGACGAAACAACAGACCTGAAAGAGCGCGCCAAGATCATGGAAAAGATCAAGGCGATTCAGGAAAGCCTTGGCGCGGAGGAACGGAAAGCACTCGACACCTTAGAGGACTTCAAAGCAAACTGGCGCGAGATAGCCCAAGAAACACAAAAGCCGATCATGAAGACGTTCATAAACTCTTTGAATAGCTTCAAATCCATTCTTAACACACTGCGGCCGATGTTTAAATCCGTCGCGGCGGCTGGCCTTGAACTATCTGAGAGCTTTCAAAAGTCCTTGAATGCTCCTGATGTAAAAAAGTTTTTTGATTACTTGAATAAAAACGCAGGCCCGCAATTCGCCACGACTGTAAAAACGATGGGTAACTACTTGCGCGGCTTTTTAAATATGCTGGTTGCTTTTGGGCCGTTGGGACAACAAATGTCTCAAAGCATGTTGAAATCGTCCGAAGCATTCACGAAATGGTCTGCGAGCTTGTCGAGTTCAGATAAATTCAAGTCGTTTATTCAATACGTTCAGCAAAACGGACCTAAGCTCCTGACGATTCTTAAAAACATCGGATCGGGTTTGATTGGAATGTTTACAGCGTTCGCGCCGATGAGTGCGGACATGCTGACCGGACTTGTAAATCTTACAGCACGCTTTAAAGAGTGGGGAAACAGCCTGAGCGAATCGAAGGGCTTCCAAGAATTTATCAATTACGTGCGACAAAACACACCGACAGTGCTGTCACTGATCGGGCAACTAAGGGACTTGGTTGTTAATTTGGGTGTCGGCATGGCCCCGTTAGGTTCGCAGATACTGCAAATGGTCACAGGGTTTTTAAAATTTTCTAACGCCATGATGGAATCGAATCCTATTATCGGTCAAATGATCGGATATCTCATTACCTTTGGGGGTCTACTGCGAGCGACAGCACCGTTAGGCATTGCTTTTTCTGCAATTTTCACCAAAAAAGATTGGGTAAACGGAGTGAAAAATGTAAAAAAAGTCGGCGAGGCAATCTCGTGGATCGGCTCGATGTTCGGGAAAGTCGGGAAACTTTTCCTTACAAATCCTATTTTGATTGCTATCACAGCAATAGCGGCGGCGGCTTATCTGATCATCACGAATTGGGGGCCGATTTCAAAATTCTTCTCTGATTTATGGGAAGGGATCAAAACAAACGCGATAACGGCGTGGAATTCAATATCTGAGTTCTTTTCCGGCCTTTGGTCTGGAATAGTCGAACTTGCGTCAACAGCATGGGGCAGTCTGACGTCGTTCTTCTCAAGTTTATGGTCAGGAATCACCACGACAGCACAAGCAGCATGGACTGGATTCATGAATTTAGTAAAGCCAATTTGGGACGGAATTGTCGCGGTTTTCGGCCCGACTTTTAACGTCATAGTCACAACGCTGTCAAACATCTGGAACACGGTATCTAGCACGGTATCGTCCGTGTGGAATACGATCAAAACAACGCTGATCGGCGTCGTCACGAGCATTGTGGACGGTGTGAAAAATCATTTTTCGATTTTGTCCCAAACTCTTTCCGGCATCTGGAACGGAATTACTAGCATCGCAAAAGGCGCATGGCAAGTCTTAAAAAATGCGATCCTCGGCCCGGTTCTGCTTGTCATCGACCTTGTGCAAGGAGATTTTAAAGGATTCGCAAACCATTTAAAGCAAATCTGGACAAACATCAGCAACGGGGCAAAGCAAATCTGGAACGGGATCAAAACGGTTGTGTCATCACTCGTTAAAGGTTTAGTCAACGCTGTTAAAAATTATTGGAATACAGCCAAGACTGTAACGACAACAATCTTTAACGGGATCAAAAGCGTCCTTAGCTCAATCTGGAACGGTATAAAAAATACCGTGGTGAATCTCGCCAAAGGGCTGTGGAACGCAGTCAAAACCACTTGGAACACGTTCAAGACTGTAACGACAACCATTTTTAATGCAGTCAAAACCGTCCTGACAACCGTCTGGAATGCGGCGAAGTCAGTCGTCATAAATGCGGCAAAAAACATCTGGTCGAGCGTCAGGAATAACTTCAACAACATGAAGAATGTTGTTACAACCGTCATGAAGAATGTCAAAACCACGATCCAAAACCTTTGGAATAACGCCGTTAAATTCTTGAAGGGGATCGATCTGAAACAGATCGGAAAGAACATCATTCAAGGATTGATTAACGGTATCGGAAGTATGGCAAATGCCGTCTGGCGGAAAGTCGGCGACATCGCGGACGGGGTTAAGAAGAAAATCACCGGATTACTCAACATTCACTCGCCTTCACGATGGATGCGCGATCATGTCGGAAAAATGATTCCGGCTGGTGTGGCTGTTGGTATCGATAAAGCGGGCGGCCTTGTAGAAAAAGCTACTCAGAAACTGGCGCAGCTCACCATGTTTACGCCAGATCAAACGACATTCGCCTATGACACAGCCCTCAGCAGTGGCACATTAAACGATGTCCGCGGTCAGATCGAGGCAGAGGTCAGTGATTTCGAAATTTCAGACCGTCCGATCATTATTGAAATGGACGGCCGAGAAGTCGGTCGGGGCACGTACAAATACGTGAAAGAGTTCCAGAGCCGTGCAGACGGAAGGAGGACAACCATAAACCGATGATCGATTACAAAAAGATACTGACAACAGCAATAGACGACGCATTCGGCCAAACGATTCAAGAAGTAGACTATTGGATCAAATTCAACGGTTACACCCTGACGGATCATTTTTTCGTGATCAACGACAGGGGGCGCGGCATTGTCGGCAGGGAACTGAATTTAGTTTCCTTGCCGGGTGTCGATGGTGCCAAATTAAAGGGCGTAAGATACACGGAGCGTACTATCGAGATCGACACCTTATTTATAGCGGCCGACGATGCGGAATTACGAAAGATTTTAGAAGAAATAAATTATATCCTTGCGACAGACAAGGAAGAAGCGTTGATTTTTTCAGATGAGCCAGACCGAACATATTACGCCGTATTCAGTACAGCGCAAGAGAGTGAAGGACAAAACGGTGTCTATAAAGTGACACTTACATTTGTATGCCCGAACCCCGAAAAGGAAGCGGCTGAAACGGTTGTCACAACTGAAACAAATAGCCCTACAGTGGTAAAAAACGACGGGAAGAGGGCGGCTACGCCAACTGTTACATGCATTTTCGAGTCGGAGGCATCTACTTATGAAATTCAGTTGTTAAAAGAGGACGAAACAATCGAAAAGCGGATAAAAGTAAATTTCAACTTTATTCAAGGGGATACCCTTGTTATTGATTTTGAAAAGAGAAAAGTGATCATCAACGACAAAGTCAATATGAATGCGCTGCTTATGCTCTCAAGATGGTTTAATATCCCGGTCGGAGAAATCACCGTGAACACAACACACAAAAGCAGTATTTCATTTCGCAAGGCGTATATGTAAGGAGGTGCGTTTATGGCCGATATGTGGATTTTGGACGACAAGGATAAAAAACAAACAATCATATCAAGCGAAGCAAAAGAAGCATGTCGTTTCTATGATGCGCCATTTCGAGAAGAACTGAATGTTGGTTCTTCTTTTTCTTTTGTCGCGGACGCAGATCACGAGGATAGCGTTCATATAAAACCGGAGAATCAGGTCGTTTTCGAGGACAGGAGAGGAAGAAAACGCAATTTCGTTATAAAAGAGCTGGAAGACGCCGACGACGGGGCGAATGCACGCATTAGGGCCTATTGTGAGCCGGCACTGTCAGAGCTATACGATGAGTTTGTGACCGACATCAGGCCGCAAAATAGAACAGCCCAGTACGTTCTTGACCGTATTCTTGAGGGTACAAGGTGGCGCGCGAATGTTCCGGTCGATCTTGGCTTGCATTCCACAAATTTTTATCGCATCAGTGTCATGGAAGCCATCAACCAGATATTGCAGATATGGGGCGGCGAGTATTATGACGAAGTTGTTTTCGATGAAAATGACAATATCGTTGATCGAGTGATCCATATTCTGCCCCGACGCGGCCAAGACACCGGGAAGCGTGCGGAAATCGATAAAGACATTCAGGAAATCACAAGAACGGTACTGAGTTACCCGGTGACAGCCCTGTACGGTTACGGCGCAAGCCTTGAAACCGAAGGCGGCGGCAACACCCGTTATATTGATTTCTCAGATGTCGAATGGGTCAAAGCGAACGGCGACCCGGTAGACAAGCCGAAAGGGCAAGAGTGGGTCGGCGACCCTGAGCTTTTGGAGAAGTTCGGCCGAATTATGTATGACGGTCAGACGAAGCGGCACCGGTTCCAGAAATGGCAAGACGACAGCATCGAAGACCCGGCCGAATTGCTTAGAAAAACATATGAAGCGCTTATCAATCATGAAATGGTGCAAGTCAATTATTCTCTAAAGCTGGAACTGCTTGAATACATTTCGGGTTATGAGCATGAGGCGGTTGATCTTGGCGATACAATGATCGCAATTGACGACAATTTTCGACACCCTATCGAGGTTCAAACGAGAGTCATTGCAATAGAATACGATCTGTCTGATCCCGTGAATACGGCACAGGTAGAAATGGGGCAATTTTTAGACCTGTATTCAACCGAAAAGCGGATCAAAGAGCTTGAAACGACAATTGACACGAATCGCGGCAAATGGGACAACGGCGGCGACCCGATAATCGGCGACGGGAGCTTTCCTGATAAAGTGCCGCCTGTTCCGTCAAATATAAAAGTCGAATCCTTATTCCAAGGGGTTTCGATCACATGGGACTATAATCCAAGTTCATATATAGCGGCATATCAGATTTTCGCATCGCCGAATAAAGGATTTACGCCTTTGGATGAAAATTTGATTTTCAGCGGTAAATTAAGCGGATACGAGCATACGCCGGGCGTTGATCAAGTTTGGTATTACCGAATGCGAACGATCAATACACACGGCACGCCAAGCCCATTTACACAAGAATTTACAGGCGTTACCAGAAGGATTTTGACTGATGACATCGTTTTCGGGGCGGTTACGGCCGAAAAACTTGCCAATCTATCAGTCACGGCCGAAAAACTTTCACAGAAATTCGATGAATCCAACATTTTGCCGGGTTCAGTATTGCGGCCGGGTGAATTAGGTAACGTCAACGGTGCATCATGGAGCGTGAAAGAAGGGGAATTCAACGAAGTAACTGTCACTAGAAAAGCGGACGATACGCGGGCCGGGTTTGGTTTCAGTGCTTTCTATAGATCAACCCTGAGGCTGACTAAGGGTGAAAAATATACATTATCATTCGAGGTTAAAAGGAACAATACCCTTAATATCAACTTTATTTATATAAAAGATGACAGCGGCCAATATCAATTGGATGCACCCGATTTTAACGACATTAGCTCTTTCCCTTCCGATGAATTTGTAAGGGTTGACTATGTTTTTCAGTCACCGATCACAACCGAAACAGCCCGGCTGTGGTTAGGAGGTAATAAAGTCGGAGACGAAAACCCTTCCGTCACCTATAGAAAAATTCAAATTCGAAAAGGGGATGTAAGAAAAGAATTCGCCTTCAGTCCATACGACGTGATGCTGACTGAACAAGCAATTTCATCGGCCTTAATTGCGAAAGCGGCCATCCAATCGGCCCACATCCAAGAGGCGGCCATTACGACGGCGGCCATCGCAAACGGAGCCATTACACGAGCAAAGCTGGGAACAGCTATCATCGGTACGGCTCAGATCGAAGACGGTGCCATCACAAACGCGAAAATCGCCAATCTTTCAGCCGACAAGATCAACGCCGGGACGATTAAAGGTATCACGATTGAAGGTTCATTGATTCGCGGGGCGAGGTTCGAAGCGGCTGGTCAAAATAATGATTTTGAATCTTGGATGCAAGACGGGACGTTCTATCAATACACAAGAGACGACGACACAAGCATATACAATAAACTGTCTATAACGTCCGGGATGATTGAACAAGAAACGGGTTCATTCTATTGGGATGGTTCATCTATGAACGGTGTTCATACGACCGTCCATATCGGAAACGGAAAACTCGAAGTTCGAGGGGTGGCAGGTCAAAACCAACAAGGCGGTATCCCGACAATAGACATGTATTCCGAAAAAATCACTAATAATCCAGATAATGCTTTCCATGATCGCGATAATGTTTCTCGATACCGAATGAACAGAATCAACTCACAAGGTAATCAAGAAATCTTGTCCGTTATTTCGGGTTCTCATAGCTTTTTAGACGACACCATTTATGAAACTAACTACCACACCTTTGATCCTAATGGCGTCTATATGGCTTATTTCGGCGGCGATAAAAGTCATTTCCGATTCAAGCCAGTTAATTTTGATGTAGTAGCATCCGGTGGAATGCGTCTAAAAGCACCTAAACAAATTTTTGTCGATACAAACAAAATGATTTTACCTCCTACGACAACAATTAAGGGGGGAGACACTTCATATAATAGCTACCCGGCAGTGTTCGGGAGCCTTAAAAAGGTTATTACTGACACTTACGGAGGATTACAGCACTGTTTAGGCATTTTTGTGGATCAAATCACTATCCCTATGCCAATAAATGGCGGCGCTTATGGATACAACAGCAGAGAATATATATTCTCCGGCGATGGTGAGAATAACCAGATCGAAAACTGTTTCGCTGTTTTCGCTCAACCATTCGGAGCCTATTCAAATGCCGTAACTGTAGGTATTGAAAGCCAATCATCAAACGGATTTAAAGTTTTCATGCGAGGAACTGGCGCGACATCAAATATAGAGGGTAGAGACATAATTGTAAGGCTATTGGTTTTATACGAAGTAGCTTAAAGGGGTGCAAAAAATGATTCAAAGAAAAGACGTTCCGGCCGCCTGGTATTTTGAAGGTATGGAAGTGATAGAGACGGACACAGGCATAGAGATAAGCGCATGCGTTCTTAAACATAGAAACGATATTTACCCGTTTGAAGAGGTTTCATTCGATTTGATTCCTGACGATAAAGTGAAGGTCGCATATGATCTATACGTCGTTTTGGATCAAGATACAAACAAAATGGACTACATGTTAGTTCGTACCTATATAGACCCTGACGGATATTATCCAGGTTACAGCGGAGATAAGCGGCTTATCCATACGTTGTTAACAATAGAGGTCGACACTTCCGGCAACCGAAGCGGCACAATATACAATTACCACGAGTAGGAGGCAAACGATGAAACTTGAACCTATTGAACAGAATATCGAAGCAAAAGAGAGAGCCGGCCGAAAATCGAAGGAAGAAATGTTGCAGGAACAGTTGGTATACGCTCAGCGCCTTGCCAACGACTTATTTATGAAGCTCGAAAGGACACAATCGTGATGGAGGCGGTCGATATGTTTGAAGGTAAAAGTCGCTACTACGGGCATTTTTATTACTGCTGGCTAAACGGAAGTGTGACAACAAAAGAGCTGTACATTCATGTCGAAAACGGAATGATAACCGAAGAAGAGCGCGCGGAAATCATGAAGAATCCACGCGGCGACGCATTCCCGGATGAAGTATAAGGAGGAAGAAAATATGACCTTTGAAGAGTTAAAAAAACAGAATGACGATCTGAATTTCCAATTAGAAATGCAAACCTTGAAATCAGCGGCTTACAAGGAAGAAATGGTTCAAGCTCATGATAGATTGGCGGAAACACGAAGCCTTTACATGTATGAGCGGCGGACGCGACAGAACCTAGAACAGGAAAATGAAAAGCTCAAAAAAGAGCTTCAAGAAGAGCGGATCGGAAATTCGCAGGCGGAAGATGAAGTGATAGAAATGAATCAAGTCGAAGCAAATAAAGAATATCACGAAAAAAGAGCAGAAGCGGCGAAATAAGCGGCTTTTTTATTTTGCCTCAAAGAGGTGAAAATGATGTGAGAACGGGAGGATTAAGGGGCATGGCGCAAACAAACGAATTGGACGTCTTCAAGCATGAGATTACCGAGCTGAAAGCCGATCACAAAACGCTTGAACAGCGTGTCATCACACTGGAAAGGGCGTCTGATCGGCATGACCAACAGATTATGTCGATCAATGATAAGCTCAACAAGATTGAGGAAAACACAACTTGGATCAAGCGCAGCATAACGGGCGCGATCATCACAGCGGTTTGTACACTGGTGATCTCCGGGATTGCGGCGCTTTTTATTAATTTCATTCAAAAATAAGGAGGAAAATACAATATGAAAAACTTAGACAAAGGCACAGTCGTCCGGACGGTGCTTCTTTTTATTGCGTTGGTAAACCAAACTTTGATCGTATTCGGGAAGCCAGTTCTTCCGATCAGTGAAGATCAGATCAACACGCTCGCAGACGCTTTGTATTTGGCCGGCTCCACGATTTTTACAATCGTTACAACATTGGTCGCTTGGTATAAAAACAACTATGTGACAAACAAAGGAAAGCAGCAAAAAGA
Organism: Bacillus sp. FSL L8-0528; assembly: GCF_038593085.1. NCBI lineage: Bacteria > Bacillati > Bacillota > Bacilli > Caryophanales > Bacillaceae > Bacillus > Bacillus sp. FSL L8-0528. The sequence goes on along the minus strand of NZ_CP151961.1, from coordinate 2,830,880 downwards.
GGTTCTAAAACAAAAAGGATTAACAAAATGAGGTTGCCGTTCGGCTGCCTTTTTCTTTTGCAATAATATAGGAAAGGATTGATCAAAAATGAAAAAAGTATGGTTGGATGCAGGACACGGCGGTAAGGATTCTGGAGCGGCGGCAAACGGCATGAAGGAAAAGGATTTAGTCCTGAAAATGGTCAAATATGCAAAGTCTTATTTAGAGAGCCATTATAAAGGCGTACAGGTTAAACTCACCCGTTCGACTGATGTCTTTTATGAACTGTCAGAACGCGCAGATATGGCGAATAAATGGGGCGCGGATGTATTCGTTTCCTTCCATATTAATGCCGGAGGCGGCACCGGGTTCGAAACGTTCCGTTATCCTGGGACTGCAGGAGACACCCTCAAACTGCAGGAATGCCTTCATACTGCAGTCCTAACAACAATGAAAGCATACGGCCAGATCGCGGACAGGGGGCTAAAACAGAAAGACCTTGCGGTTGTCCGTGAAACTCATATGCCTGCAGTCCTCACCGAAAACCTGTTCATCGACCGCAAAGAGGACGCGGACAGGCTAAAGGATTCCGGCTTTCTAAAGGCAGTCGGCGAGGCTCATGCGCGCGGTATCGCGAAATATCTCGGCCTTTCCGGAGGCTCAAGCAAGCAACCAGCAGCAACGGCTCCAAAAAAGGAAGCGCCAAAAAAAGAAAGCAAGAAAAAGCCGGCGGCCAAAAAGTACACGCTGCCGACCGGAATTTACAAATACAAAAGCCCGATGATGAAAGGGACGGCCGTCCGACAGATTCAAGAGGCATGCGCTGCCCTCTATTTCTATCCGGAGAAGGGCGCGAAAAATAACGGCATCGATGGGTATTATGGAAGCAAGACGGCGAACGCAGTCAAACGATTCCAGATGATGCACGGTTTGGCTGCCGATGGCATTTACGGGCCGAAGACGCGGGCGAAGTTGGACAGTCTGTTAAACAAATAAAAAAACGTGTTATTAGAAAAAATAACACGTTAATAACGAAAGTTGCGTTCAGGGGCGAAAAACGGCAAACGAAAAGCATAAGAAAACAAAACGAAATCCCAAATAGAAACATGGAACGAAACGGACTAAAATACTGCGAAAAACGGAAAAATCATGTAGTATATACCATGGGAGGAGAGGAGGACACCAATGTTTGAAGATCAGACAAAGAAACCGTTTATAAAAAGACTCCTTAAACATAAAATAAAGTTTTGGCTGACTGTGGCCGCGGTTCTGCTGATTTTAACCGCAGGGGCTGTTTCGCTCTACGTCAAATCGGCGCTCGAACCGGTCGATAAAAATAATGCAAAAACGGTCAGCGTCTATATTCCGGAAGGATCGACCGTTACGTCGATCGCCGCCAAACTGAAAAAAGAGGACCTAATTAAAAACGAAAAAGTATTTATCGCTTATGTGAAATTTAAAAATGCCTCCGGCTTTCAAGCTGGGAATTTTCAGCTCAGCCAGTCGATGGATGCGGCCGGCATGGTCAAAAAACTGACAAGCGCTTCGCATGTACCGGCATTTAAAATCACCGTTCCTGAAGGAAGGCAGCTCCAGGAAATCGCAGCTATCATCGCCGGACAAACCAACTACTCGGAAGCGGACATTATGAAAAAGCTGGATGACCGCGAATTCATCAGCCGATTAAAACAGAAGTATCCGAAATTGATCACCGACGACGTGCTAAACAAGAATATCAAGCATCCGCTTGAAGGATACCTGTATCCTGCGACATATCCGTTTTACGACCCTGAGACGAAGCTGGATGCAATCATCGAAGCGATGATCAAACAAACAGATCAGCTGGCTGAAAAGTATGAAAAGCAGATGAAAGACAAAAAGATGTCCGTCCACAAAGCCTTGACGATGGCTTCTTTAATTGAAGAAGAGGCTACCGAAAAAGCGGACCGGCACAAAATCTCAAGCGTCTTCTACAACCGCATCAGCAAAAACATGCCATTGCAAACGGATCCGACCGTTTTATACGCGCTGGGGGAACATAAAAACCGTGTCATGTACAAAGACCTTGAAGCGGATTCCCCGTATAATACGTACAAACATACCGGTCTACCGCCTGGGCCGATTGCTAACGCGGGAGAGAGCTCCTGGGAAGCGGCATTAAATCCGGAGCAAACAGACTATGTTTATTTCCTTGCAAAGAAAAATGGGGAAGTCGTCTTTACAAAAACGCTTGAAGAACACAATAAAGCAAAAGCAAAATACATTACGAACACGCAGGACGAGGAAAAAGGAGAGTAAAAAATACTCTCCTTTTATTCGCAAATACAAAGGTTTTATGATAAAATATATCGGGTTGTTTATTGAGAAAAGACAGTCGACTGCTTTAGGAGAGTGCTGCACATCTGACCTAAGGCTCTTTTTTATGAAAGGGAGGCCATCTGCCCGTGAAGATTGGACACGAAGAATTGACCGGCTATCTTGAAAAGCTGCTAAAGCAGAGGCCGGCTGAAATTATGAAACTGGAGGCCTATGCTGAAGAGCATGGCGTGCCCATTATGGAACCGACAGGAATCGAAGTGCTCCTGCAGCTTCTTTCACTTAAAAATCCGAAAAAAATTCTTGAAATCGGTACCGCCATCGGTTATTCGGCGATTCGGATGGCACTTGCCCTTCCCGAAGCTGAAATCTTTACGATCGAGCGCGATGAAGACAGGTATCGGGAAGCGCTGAAAAACATCCGGTCATTCCAGCTTGAAAACAGAATTCACGTGTTCTTCGGCGATGCGCTCAGCGAATCGGACGCCGTTCAATCGATGGCTCCTTATGATGCGCTTTTTATCGATGCCGCAAAAGGCCAGTATCAGAAGTTTTTCAGTATATATGAAAAAATGCTCGCCGATGACGGCATCATTTTTACTGACAATGTCCTTTTCAAAGGCCTTGTCGCATCAGATTACAATCAGATCGAAAACAAGCGCATCAAAAAGCTTGTATCGAAAATAGATCAGTACAATCATTGGCTGATGGAGCATCCTGACTACCACACGGCGATCATGCCTGTGGGCGACGGATTGGCCGTCAGCCAAAAAAGAGGTGAACGGATATGAAAAAACCTGAACTGCTTGTGACGCCGACGGCTGTTTCGGATATTAAGCCTTTGGCAGAGGCAGGCGCCGATGCGTTTATCATCGGTGAACAAAGGTTCGGTCTGCGTTTAGCCGGGGAGTTTTCCAGAGAGGAAGTAAAGGAAGCCATCATTCAGGCTCATCAAAAAGGCGCAAAAGTATATGTTGCGGTGAACGCGATTTTTCACAATGACCGGGTGCCAGAACTGAATGACTATCTTTCATTCTTGGACGAGGCAGGCGCGGATGCGGTTGTCTTCGGCGATCCCGCCGTACTGATGGCCGCACGGGAATCAGCGCCGAACATGAAACTTCACTGGAATACGGAAACGACCGCAACCAACCATTATTCCTGCAACTATTGGGGGCGAAAGGGCGCGAAGCGCGCGGTGCTCGCAAGAGAGCTCAACATGGACAGCATCGTTGAGATTAAAGAGAAAGCCGAAGTCGAGATTGAAATTCAGGTTCACGGCATGACATGCATGTTCCAGTCAAAGCGCTCCCTGATCGGCAACTATTTTGAATACCAGGGAAAAGTCATGGATATCGAAGGCAAGAAAAAAGAAAAAGGCATGTATCTTCATGATCAAGAACGCGGTAACAAATATCCGATTTTCGAAGACGAAAACGGCACGCACATCATGAGTCCGAATGATGTCTGCATCATTGATGAGCTTGAGGATTTAATCGATGCCGGCATCGATTCATTTAAAATCGAAGGAATTTTAAAATCGGTCGAATACATGACTGAGGTAACGGCCATGTACCGCGAAGCCATCGACCTTTGCATCGCAGACAGAGAAGCATACGAAGACAAGAAAGAACAATGGATCGAGCGGATCGAACAGCTGCAGCCTGCTAACCGCAGCATCGATACCGGATTCTTTTTCAAAGAAACAGTATACTAAAAGGAGGGATAGCCATGTCTGCAGTAAAAGATAAAATTTCCAAAATCGTTGATGGAAAACGCGTCATTACGAAAAAGCCAGAACTTCTTGCTCCGGCGGGAAATTTGGAAAAACTGAAAATCGCTGTCCACTATGGCGCAGACGCTGTATTTATCGGCGGACGTGAATATGGACTCCGCTCAAACGCAGATAACTTTTCAATTGAAGAAATGGCTGAAGGTGTCGAATTTGCGAAAAAATACGGCGCAAGAATTTATGTGACGACAAACATTTTTGCGCATGAAGAAAATATCGACGGACTGGAAGACTATTTGCGCGACCTCGAGGGAGCAGGCGTGTCAGGCATTATCGTCGCTGATCCCCTGATCATTGAAACATGCCGCAAGGTAGCGCCGAAGCTGGAAGTGCATTTGAGCACCCAGCAGTCCCTTTCAAACTGGAAAGCCGTTCAGTTCTGGAAGGAAGAAGGCCTTGAGCGGGTCGTGCTCGCGCGTGAAACGAGCGCACTTGAGATCAGAGAAATGAAAGAAAAAGTTGATATTGAAATCGAAACATTCATACACGGTGCGATGTGCATCGCTTATTCCGGCCGCTGCGTGCTCAGCAACCATATGACGGCCAGAGACTCTAACCGCGGAGGCTGCTGCCAGTCATGCCGATGGGACTATGATTTGTATCAGACGGACGGGGCGAATGCACTGCCGCTATATGAAGAAGGCGATGCACCGTTTGCGATGAGCCCGAAAGATCTGAAGCTGATTGAATCGATTCCGCAAATGATTGAAATGGGCATCGACAGCCTGAAAATCGAAGGCCGGATGAAATCGATCCACTACATTGCGACAGTCGTCAGTGTGTACAGAAAAGTGATCGATTCTTATTGCGCTGACCCCGAAAATTTCGTCATCAAAGAAGAATGGCTGAAAGAACTGGACAAATGCGCCAATAGAGACACGGCGCCTGCTTTCTTTGAAGGAACCCCCGGATATGAAGAGCAGATGTTCGGTGTCCACGGCAAAAAGACAACATACGACTTTGCCGGACTTGTCCTTGATTATGATGAAGAGACAAAAATGGTCACGCTCCAGCAGCGGAACTTCTTTAAAACCGGAGATGAAGTCGAATTTTTCGGTCCGGAAATCGAAAATTTCACATGCAAAATTGACACGATTTGGGACGAAAAAGGCAATGTGCTTGATGCAGCCCGCCATCCCCTGCAGATCGTCAAATTTAAAGTGGACAACAAGATATATCCTAGCAACATGATGAGAAAGGGGCAGTAATGGCATGGGGAAAAAACCGGTAGTTATCGGCATAGCGGGAGGCTCCGGCTCTGGAAAAACGAGCGTCACCAGATCCATTTATGAACAGTTTAAAGGTCATTCGATCTTGATGCTCGAACAGGATTTATATTATAAAGATCAGAGCCATCTGCCGTTTGAAGAGCGGCTGAACACGAACTACGACCATCCGCTTGCATTTGATAATGACTATTTGATCGAGCATTTAAACGAATTGCTTGCCTACAGGCCGATCAAAAAGCCGATTTACGATTACAAGCTGCATACGCGTTCAGAGGAAGTCGTGCACGTCGATCCGAAAGATGTTATTATTTTGGAAGGAATCCTTGTTCTCGAGGATGAAAGGCTCCGCGACTTAATGGACATCAAGCTGTATGTCGATACGGATGCCGACCTGCGGATCATCAGAAGGATGGTCAGAGATATAAAAGAAAGAGGACGTTCGATCGATTCTGTCATCGAGCAGTATATCTCAGTCGTCAGACCGATGCATAACCAGTTTGTCGAACCGACGAAACGCTATGCCGATATCATTATTCCGGAGGGCGGCCAAAACCGCGTCGCCATCGACCTGATGGTAACAAAAATACAAACTATTCTTGAACAAAACGCGATTTTATAATAACATAGCATAGACAAACACAACTCTGACCATATTATGTATAGAAATTGAAGGGTTCTCATCCTGAGCCCTTCTTTAACTGTATAAGCACCATTTACCGGAGCCTTCCATCCGGTTTATATGATACTTTACAAATATGGGAGAGAAGAAGGGGACAAGGGTTGTCCTCATTCTTGTATATTCAAGTCTATACTCTCACATACAAGTGATGAGGAACCAACTAGAAGGAGTGAAGGAACATGGCACAAGAGAAAGTATTTCCTATGACAGAAACGGGAAAGAAAAAACTGGAAGAAGAACTTGAGTATTTGAAAACGGTTAAACGTAAAGAAGTTGTTGAACGTATTAAAGTGGCAAGAAGCTTCGGAGACCTTTCCGAAAACTCCGAATACGATTCAGCAAAAGAAGAACAAGCTTTTGTAGAAGGGCGCATCACAACCCTTGACAATATGATCCGCAACGCAAAGATCATCGAAGATGACGGTGCAAACTCAGACATCGTCAGCCTTGGAAAAACCGTTACATTTACGGAGCTTCCTGACGGTGAAGAAGAATCTTATACGATTGTGGGCAGCGCGGAAGCCGATCCGTTTGAAGGAAAAATCTCGAACGATTCCCCAATCGCGAAAAGCCTTCTCGGCAAGCAGGTTGGAGACGAAGTAACCGTTCAAACACCTGGCGGCGAAATGCTTGTAAAAATTGTGAAAATTTCATAAAATTTGTTTAGCAAACGATGACCTCGTCCACAATGTGGATGAGGTGTTTTTATAATGAAATGGCAAAAGCGTATGAAGTGGGTATCGATTATCATTTCGGCTGCTCTTTTATTTCTGCTGATCAGGCTGGCTGAAATTCAACTGTTTTTTACCGAGTCCTTTTCTAAACGGAATGTGAACTTAATCCAGGAAAGCGTCAAACAGCGCACGGAGGAAGTTCGGATTTCAGACGGGAGAGGATCTTTTTTAGATCGGAACGGCGAACATTTGTCCGTCAGCCAAAAACCGGCCATCGTCTTGTTCCCTTTTTTAAAAAATCAGCCGTGGCCGGCCAAAGAAGCAGCCGAAATTTTAAACATGACAGAAGATGAGCTTGGAAGCAAGCTGGACCATGCAAAAAAACCCGTGATTCTCACAAAACATGACGGAGCGTCCGTTTCAAAGACGGCTCTCGAAAAAATCAATAAACTGAAATATCCGGGCGTTTACGGCGTATACATAGAAGAAACAGAAAAGAACAGGCTGGCTTCGCATACGCTCGGTATGACCAATCAAGACCCGGACCTCCTCAGACGCAAATATCCCGATAAAGAGGGCCTCTCCATCAGCACGAAAATCGGCACCTTCGGCATGGAGCGGACGTTTGATGAATTCCTGCTGCCTGAACAAGACACAAAACTGTTGTATCATGTGGACGGATTGGGAAACCCTTTGTTCGGCATGGACGTCAAATATACAGCAGACGCAAATCCGTTTTACCCGCTGCAAGTCAAAACAACGCTCGATAAAAAGGTTCAGCAGGCAATGGAAGATGTACTTGATGACCATCAGCTCGATAAAGGCGGGGCGGTCCTGCTTGACATCGAGACGAACGGCGTGGTGGCGATTGCGAGCAAGCCCGACTTAAACATGGCTGCGCAAAAAACAAGGCAGAACTATATGCTGACTCCGGTATATCCCGGCTCGGTTTTTAAAACCGTGATTGCCGCTGCAGCGATTGAAAACGGCTTGGATCATCCGTCTAAAACCTTTAACTGCAATTTGAACCTGTACGGTGAGGCCGGAGAGGACAAAGGAAAGCTCAGCCTGGAAGACAGTTTTGCGGAAAGCTGCAACTACACGTTTACAAATCTTGCCGGACAGCTCGTAGAAAAAAACAGCTCCGTGATCGAAGATACTGCTGCAAAGCTTGGGCTGACCGGACGGGTCGGCTGGGAAGGAAAGCTGTATCATGAAGATGAGTTCAGACAGTTTTATCATGAAACTGCAGGATCAATCTGGGGGGATGAAAAGGACAAAAAAGTTAAAAAAGCTGTAGCCCAGACCGCTATCGGCCAAAAGAATGTGAAGCTGACTCCGTTGGAAATCGTCAACATGATGGCGACCATCGCAAGAGGCGGAGAGAAAAAACAAGTCAAGATCGCAGACCAGATCGAATATAAAAACGGCACATTGATGACGGCTTTTAAAGATCACGAGCTCCCAGGAGAGAAAATCGACCAGTATACAGCGCAAAAGCTGCAAAAACTGCTCAGAAAAGTTGTCACATCTGAAAAGGGGACGGGCCGGCGCTTCAGCGATCTTCCGTACGATGTAGCGGGAAAATCGGGCACAGCGCAGACAGGCAGGACGACAGATGACAAAAAAACGCTCTATCATAAATGGTTTGCCGGTTATTTTCCGGCGGACAAGCCGAAATATGCGCTCGTCGTCGTCCATATGGATACGCCGGATAGCAAGGCTGCGACAAATGCCGTATTTTATGATATTGTTAAAAAAGTATATGAAATTGAAAAGAACCAGACATAGAAGAATGCCTCAGGTGATGATAAAATAGGAAGCGAGGCAAGAGGGAAAAAGGAGTGCAATGAACTTGAGCGAAACAAGGGAATCTCGTTTTGAAAATCGTGATAAGCGCAGGAAAGCGAATCTTGTGCTTAACATTTTAATAGGCATCGTATTGGTATTAATCGTTGTCGTTGCCAGCAGTCTGATGATGAACAGTCCGAAGGAGCAGGCGCAGCAAGATGTCTCGAAAAACGATTCTGAACAGACGACAGAAGCGCCTGCTTCCGACAATAAGAAACAAACATCTGATGAAGATGTAAAAGATGAGGACAAAGGAAAAAGCGATTCTGCCGATAAAGAAGACAGCGATTCCGACTCAGACAAGGATAAAGAATCTGCTTCAGACGAGGACAAGTCAACATCAGATGATCCGTTTGAAGGAGCCGAAGTGACAGAAGGCGGTTCAAGCGCCAATGTTGAAAAAACGATCATCAATCCTGACTGGGAGCCTGTCGGCACACAACAGAGCGGACAGCATACCGCAACATATGATTCCTCTTCACAAGACTGGAAGGAAATGCTTGAAGCCATTTCATATGCGACAGGGGTTTCTAAGGATAACATGACGGTGATCTGGCTCGGAAACAACGGCAGCCCGCAAGATGCGAAAGGAACCATTCGGGCGAAGGACACTGGCGTCAAATACCAGGTAGCCATTACTTGGGTTGACGGAAAAGGCTGGAAGCCGACAAAAGTTGAACAATTGAAATAAAGAAAAAAGCGGCCGGTTGCTAAAACCGGGCGCTTTTTTTATGATTCGGCTTTAAAATGAACGACTGCGCTGTAGTGGATCCGTCCGTCAATAACCGCCGTATGGTGGGAAACCGAATGGACCCTCAGCAAAATCGCCTGGTTGTTTTCAATCTGCTGACTGATCTTTTTTTCAAGCTCCTCTAAGCTCAGTGCCTCAAAAAACTCAATTTTATCTTTGATCAGATCGAGGCCGAAGTTCATAAACCAATCCTCCATTCGTTTCAAGTCATTTTTTATTAAAGCAGAGAAGCGGCCGGGTGACAAGGGAAATATAACCAAGCCTTTTTTGTACCCAAAACGAATGACTTGTGGTAGGATAAGAACTAATCAATCGAATAAATCATACTATACTTATAGGAATTGTAAAAATAGATGGAGAGTGACGACAAAATGGGAAGAGAGTTCATTCCTTTATTTGAGAACTGGGCAAATTCTTATGATGATACAGTAGTTGGCCGCGATCTTCAATACAAAGAAGTGTTTCGCGACTACGACGGGATTTTGGATGATGTCGTCAGCCGCTCGGGGCATAAAGTTCTTGAATTCGGCGTCGGAACAGGCAATCTGACTGCAAAATTGCTGGCGGCCGGAAAGGCAGTCACCGGTGTAGAGCCTTCAAAAGCGATGAGGGAAATTGCCGAGGCAAAGCTGCCGGAGAATGCAGTGATCGTTGACGGAGACTTTCTTGACTTTCCGGACCCTCCGTTTTCTCCCGACACGATTGTCAGTTCTTATGCGTTTCACCATCTGACAAACGAAGAGAAGCGGGAAGCTGTGAAGCGATATGGAAAAATGCTCGGGAAGCATGGTAAAATAGTGTTTGCTGATACCGTCTTCAAGGATCGGGAAGCCTTCTCTGCCGCTGTTAAAAAAGCGAAGGAAAACGGGTTTCTGCAATTGGCGGAAGACCTTGAAACGGAACATTATCCGACGATTTCGGAGATGGAAACGATCTTTACCTCAGAACATTTCAGTATCGCCTTTCAAAAGCATAATGATTTTGTCTGGGTAATGGAAGCGGCAAAATTGTAATTTGAAGGGAAGTTTTAAGATATGAAAATCGCAGTTATCGGAGCAATGGAAGAAGAAGTCACGATTTTGCGAAGCAAACTCGAACAGACGAACCGGGAAGTCATCGCAAACTGTGAATTTACCAGCGGGTTTTATGAAGGAAAAGAGGTCGTGCTTTTAAAGTCCGGCATCGGCAAAGTCAATGCAGCCATGAGCACGACGATTCTGCTTGACCGCTTTAAACCGGACGTTGTCATCAACACCGGATCAGCCGGCGGCTTTCATCATTCGCTTAATGTCGGAGACATCGTCATCTCGACCGAAGTCCGCCATCACGATGTCGATGTCACGGCATTTGATTATGAATATGGACAGGTTCCGAATCTGCCGGCTGCATACAAAGCCGACAGTGCATTGATCCAAGCGGCGGAAGACGAAGCGTCTGAACTGGGGCACATTCAGGTTGTCAAAGGAACGATAGCAACAGGCGATTCCTTTATGAGCGATCCTGACCGCGTCGCATTCATCCGCGGCAAGTTTGAAGACCTTTACGCGGTTGAAATGGAAGCTGCGGCTGTCGCGCAGGTTTCTTATCAATTTAATACGCCGTTTGTTGTCATCAGGGCGCTCTCAGACATCGCCGGAAAAGAATCTGAAATTTCATTTGACCAATTTTTGGAACAGGCTGCCAAGCATTCGACAGATCTTGTGCTTCGCATGATTAAAAGAATCAATTAAAACAGGGGGAGGCTCCCCCTCTGTTTTGCACCTCTTGAAGGAGGAAGGAACATGAATGTGATCAAGGATATCACCGAATTGATCGGCAAAACGCCGCTTCTGCAGATTTTGGATTTTCGAATCCCTAAAGGCGTTAACATATATGCAAAACTTGAAATGATGAATCCGGGAGGCAGCATTAAAGACCGGCTCGGAGAAGTGCTGATTGCTGAAGCGATCGGTTCGGGAAAGCTGAAACCCGGTGGAACGGTCATTGAGGCAACAGCAGGCAATACGGGAATCGGTCTGGCTCTCGCCGCCAGAAAGCACGGCATTCGACCCGTTTTTTGCGTACCCGAGCATTTCAGCATGGAAAAACAGTCGATTATGAAAGCGCTCGGCGCTCGGATAGTTCATACCCCCAGAAGTGCCGGGATGAAGGGTGCGATTGAAAAAGCACTTGAACTTGAGAAGGAGATTCCCGATTCTTATTGCGTTTTGCAGTTTAAAAACCCAGTAAATCCATTGGCTTACTATAAAACGATTGCCCCGGAAATATGGAATGATCTTGGCGGCCGGATTGACGTCTTCGTCGCCGGTGCTGGGTCAGGCGGCACATTTGCGGGAACCGCCAAGTTTCTGAAAGAAAAAAATCCGTCCATTAAAACGGTTATTGTTGAACCGGAAGGCTCGATTTTAAACGGAGGGGAACCGCATGGGCATAAGACCGAAGGAATCGGAATGGAATTCATCCCGGAATACATGGAGGAAAGCTATTTCGATGAGATTTACACAGTGCTTGACGAAGATGCGTTTCGACTCGTAAAAGAAGCCGCGGAAAAGGAAGGGCTTCTGATTGGAAGCTCATCAGGCGCCGCGTTGTTTGCCGCATTGAAAGAAGCCGAAAAAGCGAAAGCCGGCACAAACATTGTGACGATTTTTCCCGACAGCAGCGACCGCTATTTAAGCAAAAAAATTTACGAAGGAGGAATATGATATGAAGCCAAAAACGAAAATGATTCACGGCGGAATTACAGGAGACGAAAAAACAGGAGCGGTATCGGTTCCTATCTATCAGGTCAGCACGTACAAACAGCCTCGCGCCGGCCAGCATACAGGATACGAATATTCCCGGACGGGAAATCCGACGAGAACGGCGCTCGAATCCTTGATCGCGGATGTTGAAGGCGGTGCAGCAGGCTATGCGTTCGGCTCTGGGATGGCGGCGATCACAGCCGTCATGATGCTTTTTAAAAGCGGCGATCACATCGTATTGACAGATGATGTATACGGCGGCACCTACCGCGTGATGACAAAGGTATTGAATCGCATCGGCATTGAAGCGACCTTCAGTGATACGAGCAGCATCGAAGACATCGAAAAAGCGATCAAGCCGAATACAAAAGCGATTTATGTTGAGACGCCGACAAATCCTTTATTGAAAATCACTGACATCAAGAAAACTGCTGAAACAGCGAAAAAGCACGACTTATTGCTGATTGTCGACAACACCTTCTACACGCCGTACTTTCAAAATCCAATCTCGTTGGGAGCCGATATCGTCCTCCACAGCGCGACGAAGTACTTGGGCGGACACAGCGATGTCGTCGGCGGACTTGTCGTAGCAGCCTCGAAGGAACTCGCAGAAGAGATCCATTTCATTCAAAACTCTACAGGCGGGATTCTCGGGCCTCAGGATTCCTGGCTCTTAATGAGGGGGATGAAAACCCTTGGCTTGAGAATGGAAGCCCATGAGCAAAATGCCCGGAAAATCGCGGCGTTTTTAGACGATCATCCCGCCGTCAAAAAGGTTTATTACCCAGGGCTGCCGTCCCATCCGGGACATGAGCTTGCCAAGCGGCAAAGTACGGGCTTCGGAGGCATGATCTCGTTTGATATCGGAAAAGAAGAGAACGTGGACCTTGTCCTTGGCCGTTTGAAATGGTTTACGATCGCCGAAAGCCTTGGTGCGGTTGAAAGTCTGATATCGGTGCCGGCGCGAATGACTCATGCTTCGATCCCGCCTGAACGCAGGCTGGAGCTTGGCATCACAGACGGATTAATCCGTATTTCCGCCGGGGTTGAGGATATTGACGATCTGTTGGAAGACTTGCAGCAAGCGCTGGCCCCTCTTTCTTAAAATGGCTGAATTTACATGTCTGGTCATCTGTCAATCTATGTTATTCTCAAATCATATCCATTATAAAACAAAAGCAGGTGATCATGACATGCAGAAGAAAAAAGTCAAATCGCTGATGGAAGACTATAAGCAGTTTGCTTTTACGCTTCTCAGCGTAAGCGCATTTTTATATATCGGATCTGTCATTCCGGGACAAGGTTTGGAAACAGGCCAAAAGATGACAATGATGCTCGCGACGTGCGGCTTTTTAGGAGGAGCTTTCTATTGTGTGAAGCGCTCGCTCAAATATAAAAGACAATTAGACGAAATGGAAGAATCATAAGCAGAGAGACTCCTGAAGGGGTTCTCTGCTTTTTTTTGCTCGATCAATCCGTCCATTTTTAAAAAAAACGGTTTACAAACAGGAATTTGATGGATATACTTACAAAGTAAACAAAAAGCAAAGGAGGTTGATGAACATGAAACCAGCACTGACTACATACATTAGACTTTGTGAATGCCAATACCATGATTCATCAAACCTGTGGGAGAGATTGTGCACTTCCTTAACCGATGCTTTTACAGCACAGCCGATACGTTAGGAAGTTAGGCATAATAATACGCTGCTCCTCCCGCAAGATAAAGACTCGATTCGTTTTTATCTGGCGGTTTTTGTTTGCGCCCGCAGGTTTGTCAGATGATCTGCGGGCTGTTTTTGTTTTTTAGCGAACTTGAAAGGGGGTGAGCGATGTGACCATTAATCTATTCTTCTTAACACTAACCATTCAGAGACGATTTAAAAGTCCGGAAGAGTACGAGCGAGAATACGAAATTGAACAAATGTACAATGAAATGAAAGATCTGCAGCTAAAATATCTTTACCTGAACAGCCAGCGCTAACTTAAAGCGCGAAAAAAAATAAAGGAGGAGATCATGATGATTTATAGAAGGGAACTGTTGGCACATTACACTCGGGAGAAGGACCAGGTTTAGCCGGGGCAAAACGAGTTCCGCATCTCCGCTTTTCTGCATAATATGAAGCAAGCAATTCAAGGAATGCAGGTGAAAAGCATGCAGAAAAACGGCAGAATGCCTTTTATCGGCCACGGGTATACATCGATGCCCCATTCTTTCAAGCACGGATACGGTAATCCGTACCGGCGCCAAAGAATGGAGATGGTGCGCCACTTCGGGTATTGGCCGCATTATTGGTATTATTGAGAAAGAGCAGAAAACGGTTTGTTTTCTGCTCTTTTTCATTTGAACAAACTAAATGGCAAAATGAAAGGGGAGCTTTAAAGCCCCCCTCCTGTTCATTTAGCAGACGTAACAAGCGCCGATGATAATTAAAAGAATGAATAGAACCACAACAAGCGCGAATCCGCCTCCATAGCCGTATCCGCCGCCGTATCCGCCAGGGTAGCCACCCCAGCCGCCGCAGCATCCGCCGCCGTAACCAAAGCCCATAAATAGCACCACCTTTTAGTGAAAATTCCATATATACTATGCATGGGTTTAGGTTGTGGAAAGGGCGGATAGACCAAATCATTAAAAAAACAGTTTTCATAAAGCGAAACATTTTCAAAGCTGAAGCCGTCTAGTTATGGAATGTAACAAAAGAATGCAGTTATTTTTGCAAATCCTTTTAATATTCGGTGCATTGACCGATATGAGTGGGGAAAGGCCCGTTTGAACGATTTGCGGGCTAATTAGAATTAAAGCAGGTGTTTTAACGTGTTTGAACAATGGCTTGGAAAACAATTGCGGAGCCCGAGAGGCATTTTGTCGAAATGGGTCGCGTCATATATGGAAAACGGAAATCATGATATAAACGAATGGACCATCAATTTAATGGATGTCTGTCCGCATGAGCGCATCCTTGAAATCGGAACGGGAAGCGGAGCGGCGCTTTATCGGATCGCGGAGATGCTTGAAAGCGGCAAAGCCTGCGGCATAGACGCTTCAAAAAGTATGGTCAAGCAAGGGATGCGGCGAATCCGTCATATGAAAGAAGAAGGAAAAGCCGAATTGAAGCTCGGCCATGCCGAAAACATTCCTTATCCGGACCGTTCTTTTCATAAAGTATATTCAGTCCACACCCTTTATTTTTGGACGGATTTCAAACAAGCATTAAAAGAAATTTACCGTGTTTTACAGGTTGACGGCACGCTGTTTCTCGCCGTGCATCTGGAAGGGCAAATGAAAAAATCGAAAAAAACAAAAGGCTTCTCCTTATACTCAGAAAAGCAAATTAAGCAACTGCTTGAAGAAAGCCATTTCAGAGACATCACGGTACATATGCACGAAAATTACTGCTGTATTTCTTCGGTAAAATCGTGAGCTTTGTACGATCATCCCTTTCATACGAGAGGGATTTTTTATGTTTGATAGAATTGAAACCGGATCTTAAATATCATATTTTGGATTTTTAAAGAAAAGTATTCCAATAACATAGCAAACATGGTTTAATATCAAAGTGAACGTTTTTACTATATTTTCCGGAGGTATTTATGAACAAAAGGATTGTAAAAAGTTCGATTGCTTTCTTTCTCCTTGTTGCATTGATTTTTGGCCAGCTGCCTTTACCGAAGACTATGGCAGCCGAAGACAGCGTTCCGATTAACGAAACCACACTGACCGGCGCGTCCCCTGTTGAAGCGTCATTTCAAAGCGATGATGAGGTGCATTGGTATAAAATCAATCCTTCAAATCAGGAAATCGCAAACGACACACATTTCCGCGTTAAACTGAAATCAGCTGCAGAGCTGAACATTTCCGTCTACTCCAGCCTGGAAAATGCAGCTGATCACCAAACGTTTGACAGATATAACGGCTACTCCTATGAAAATAATCCCGCTTTAATCGATTTTCCGATTGCCTGGAAAGGTCCTTACTACATAAAAGTAGAAAATCACCATGATGAGGAAAACGAAACCACTTCAATTACAGATATTTCTTACACCATCAGCTATGAAGGCGTCACCCTGCCTCCGGCAAACCAGGAGGCGGAAGAAGAGTGTCCGGCAGAATTAAGCGTCTCCGAAAGGGAAACCGGCAAGGGCATATTAAAACAGTTAAGAACGATCAGGGATGAAGTTCTTTCAAAAACTGAAAAAGGAAAAGAGCTGTCTTCCCTTTACTATAAAGCCGCTCCATTCATCAGCGCAAAAATGCTCTTTAACAAATCGATGAGAGACAGTGTCTACAAAGATTTGGTGCAGCTGAAGCCGCTGTTTGCCGATGTCGCAAAAAACGGACAAGAGAGCGTATACACCATGACGAATGACGATCAAAAGGCGATCAGCCGCATGTACGAAACAGCACGCGCGTCCGTTCCCGAGTCGCTGAAAAAACAGCTGGATCAAGTCGCAAAAGACATCGGCATCGAACAATTAACAGGCAGCAAAGTATCGGCTGTGCTCGAAAAAGCGGGAATGGCGACAGCTTCATCAAGCGCGCCCGAAAAACGCTATATTGTAAAATTGAAAGACGGCAAAAAACTGGGTTCTTTCAAATCTAAAGCCCAATCTTCCGGCGTCAAGGCATTAGAACCCCTTGGTAAAAGTAAAACGAAATTTAAAGATATGTACGTTGTGGAAATGAAGGAAAGCCGTTCTGCCGGATTCAAAGCGGCGGCAAAGCAATATAAGACGGCAGCTGCCAAGATCGCCAAGATGCCTGAAGTGGAATTCGTCGAACAGGTTCAGCAATATGAAGCACTGTCAGCAGACACCCAGTATCCATATCAATGGTCGCTCAAAAATAACGGCAAAAACCGTGCTGCGAATGCAGATATACAATTTGAACAGCTTCAAAAGCTGATGAAAGGCAAAAAGCTGAGAGATACAGTAATCGCCGTTGTCGATACGGGTGTTGATCATACGCTTGCCGATTTAAGCGGCAGCGTCAAAAAAGACGAAGGCTATAACTATATCGGCCGCACCGCGGATGCGATGGATGACAATGGCCACGGCACACACGTGTCAGGCATCATCGCAGCTGCACAAGACAACCATTTTTCAATGGCGGGAATCAATGCCTATGCCAAAATCCTGCCTGTCAAAGTGCTGGATTCTTCAGGCAGCGGAGATACGGAACAGATTGCAAACGGCATCATCTATGCTGCCGACCACGGTGCAAAAGTCATTAATTTAAGCCTTGGCGGACCATACAGCAGGGTGATGGAATATGCGCTCAAATACGCGGCATCCAAAAATGTGACGATCGTTGCCGCCACCGGTAATGACGGAGTGTCGGAGATTTCGTACCCGGCATCTTCGAAATATACGCTTTCAGTCGGGGCGACCAATAACCTCGATCTCGTCTCGGACTATTCCAATTATGGAAAAGGTCTCGATATGGTGGCGCCGGGAACCGATATTCCAAGCCTCGTTCCGGACGGAAATGTCACTTATATGAGCGGAACATCCATGGCGGCGCCGCATGTTGCAGCTGCAGCGGGACTTCTTTTGTCACAGAATCCATCTTTGAAACCAAAGCAAGTCGCAAAGCTATTGACCGAGACGACAGCAGATGTGGCATTTGAAGAACAGGATAATCCCAACCCGGACTATGATCTGGATGTAGAACCGGCTGCTCAAATCCCTGGATATGATTTCGTTTCCGGGTGGGGGAGGCTGAATGTTTATTACGCAGCCAGCGTTTTTGAGCTGAACATGAAGGTTCATCCCGTTTTAAACCGCCATACGGCAGTGACAGGCACAGCCAAAAGCGGTGTGGCGGTCAAAATTTTGCGAGGGAAGCAAGTACTGGGCACGGGAACAGCCGGAAAATCAGGCGCGTTTTCAGTGAAAATTCCGGCCCAGAAGGCGGGGCAAGTTCTTCATGTCGCGGCATCGGGTTATCAGGCGGAAGCCTCGCTCAGAACCGTCGTGGAGAAAGCGCCGAAAAACCCGTCCGTCAAACGCATCACGAACAAAGATACTGCCGTAACGGGGAAAACGGCGGCCGGCTACACGATCAAAGTGAAAAACGCGTCCAAAAAAGTGATCGCGCAAGGTAAAGCGGATGCATCCGGAGCGTTTAAAGTGAAAATCAATAAGCAAAAAGAATATGCCGTTTTGTATGTCTCCGCATCTGCTGATGACCACAGAGAAAGCGGCGATGTCAAAATGACGGTGGCTGACGTCATCCCGCCAGACGCCCCGAAAGTTTATCCGGTTTCCGATAAAAGTACGGTGATTCACGGAAAAACAGAAGCAAACGCGCAAGTCAGCGCAAAAGTAAAAGGAAAGACGATCGCTTCCGGCAAAGCGAACGGGAAAGGTGAATACAAGCTGAAAATCAGCAGGCAAAAAGCCGGAACGGTCATCAGTGTAACCGCAAAGGATAAAGCCGGGAATGCCAGCAAAGCGAAAGCCGTCACTGTGCTTGACAAAACTCCCCCGCCCGCGCCAAAAGTGAATACGGTGACAAACAAGAGCACGGCCGTTAAGGGGAAAGCAGAGGCAAACGCCGCCATCACCGTCAAAGCGGGAAAGAAAACGCTCGGTACCGGCAAGGCCGATAAAAAAGGCGCGTTTTCCGTCAAAATAAAAAAACAAAAGGCAAACACCATTTTAGCGGTCACTGCAAAAGATAAAGCCGGCAATACGAGCAAAGCGAGCAAATTAAAAGTCAAAAAAGCAAAATAACTCGATGGCAGAGGGAACTGATGACATATCAGTTCCTCTTTTTTAATCGAAATTAATATATAAGAATACTATTAAACAGCCACACTGTCTGCATTCGATTTATGAATTTCAGCTCATGTCAACAGTTGGGCCTATTCTCCCTTTTTTGTTTTTCTTCAAAAAATTTTATATTAAAAAAGGAATTTTCGAGTGTTCTGTCAAAAAGTGAATGTATTGGAAAAAGCGGAATGAACGTTCATTCCGCTGGCTTGGAGGGCAAAATCAATGGAATCGGAAAGCAAATATCAGAAGATTATCGAGGCTTCGCTCGTCCTTTTCGCAGACCGAGGCTTTGACGCCGCAACCATTCCGATGATTGCCGAGAAGGCAAACGTCGGTGCAGGCACCATCTACCGCTACTTTGACAGCAAGGAAGACCTTGTTCCAAGACAGTGTGAAGAGATTTAAAGAAAAGATTGAGGAGGACTATCCTGAAGATTCAGCAGGGATAAAAAAACAGTTTCAGCATATTTTCCGCTGCCTTTTCGAGTTTTCTCAGGAAAATGTCCATGCGCTCTACTTTTTGGAAATTGACAAAACCTCTCATTACCTGACAGAGAAAAGCCGTGAAGTCTTGAACGAACTGCTGGATTTCGTCTATTTATTTTTTGAAAAAGGGAAAGCGGCCGGTGTGATTCGCCCCTTGCCTTCTCACATCTTGTCGGCTGTGGTATTCGGGGCGTTCGTTCATATTCAGAAATTGGTAAGGGCCGGGGAAATCGAAGATCCTACCGGACTGATCAAAGAGATTGAAGAATGTTCCTGGCATGCTGTCAAACATCATGGATGAAAAGCTTTTTTCAAAACAGAAAGGATGATTTTCATGAACACGTTAAATGGAATTCCAATCCCTAAAACTTACGGGCCGCTTGGCAACCTGCCTTTGCTTGACAAAAACAAGGTCTCCCAGTCTCTTTGGAAAATCGCGGATGAGATGGGGCCTATCTTTCAATTTAAGTTTGCGGATGCGATTGGGGTATTTGTGTCCAGCCATGAACTGGTTAAAGAAGTCTCTGACGAATCCCGGTTTGACAAAAACATGGGGAAGGGGCTATTGAAAGTTCGCGAGTTCAGCGGAGACGGGCTGTTTACGAGCTGGACGAAGGAACCCAATTGGCGGAAAGCCCACAATATCCTTCTGCCGAGCTTCAGCCAAAAAGCGATGAAGGGATACCATCCCATGATGCAGGACATCGCCGTCCAGCTCATCCAAAAGTGGTCCCGTCTCAATCAGGATGAAAGTATTGACGTACCGGATGATATGACGCGGCTGACGCTGGATACGATCGGCTTATGCGGATTTAACTACCGCTTTAACAGCTTCTACCGCGAAGGACAGCATCCGTTTATAGAGAGCATGGTCCGGGGTTTGAGCGAAGCGATGAGACAGACGAAGCGCTTTCCGCTGCAGGATAAGCTGATGGTCCAAACGAAGCGTCAGTTTGACAGCGATGTTGAGTCGATGTTTTCTCTTGTTGACCGGATCATCGCTGACCGGAAGCAGGCCGGCGGTGAAAGCGGAAATGACCTTTTGTCGCTTATGCTTCATGCGAAAGACCCTGAGACCGGCGAAAAACTGGATGATGAGAATATCCGCTATCAAATCATTACGTTTTTGATCGCCGGGCACGAGACGACGAGCGGTTTATTATCGTTTGCGATCTATCTGCTCCTGAAGCATCCAGATAAGCTTAAGAAAGCGTATGAAGAAGCAGACCGCGTACTGACCGATCCCGTTCCTTCCTACAAACAGGTTCAGCAGCTGAAATACATTCGAATGATTTTGAATGAATCGATAAGGCTTTGGCCGACGGCGCCGGCTTTCGCTCTTTATGCAAAAGAAGAAACGGTTATCGGGGGAAAATACTTGATTCCGAAAGGCCAGAGCGTCACAGTGCTCATCCCAAAACTGCACAGGGATCAAAGCGTCTGGGGAGAAGATGCCGAGGCGTTCCGGCCTGAACGGTTCGAGCAGATGGACAGCATTCCGGCGCACGCATACAAACCGTTTGGCAACGGCCAAAGGGCATGCATCGGCATGCAGTTCGCCCTTCACGAAGCGACGCTTGTGCTCGGCATGATTCTTCAGTACTTTGATCTTGAAGATCATGCAAACTATCAATTGAAGATCAAAGAATCGCTGACATTAAAACCGGATGGCTTCACAATCAGGGTAAGGCCGAGGAAAAAAGAAGCAATGATGGTGACGCCGGGTGCTCAACCTGAAGAGAACATGCGGCAGGAAGAAAAGCCTTCCGCACCGGCTGCGGAAAATACGCACGGAACCCCTCTCCTTGTGCTCTACGGTTCAAATCTCGGCACAGCCGAAGAGGTTGCAAAGGAGCTTGCTGAAGAAGCGCGTGAGCAAGGATATCGAAGCCGGACGGCGGAGCTTGATCAATATTCAGGCGCCCTCCCGGCAGAAGGGGCTGTTATCATTGTGACGGCTTCCTATAACGGAAACCCGCCCGATTGCGCAAGGGAATTTGTCAATTGGCTTGAGCATGATCAGACAGGCGATTTGCACGATGTCAAATATGCGGTATTCGGCTGCGGTAACCGGAGCTGGGCCAGCACCTACCAGCGGATTCCGCGCCTGATTGACAGCGCATTGGAAAAAAGAGGCGCCCAAAGGCTGCACAAGCTCGGAGAAGGGGACGCAGGCGATGATTTTGAAGGACAGTTTGAGTCATGGAAAAACGATCTGTGGCCGCTTTTAAGAACCGAATTTTCATTGTCCGAACCCGAGCCGAATCAAACAGAAACAGACAGACAAGCCATATCTGTCGAGTTTGTAAGCGGACCTGCGGCTGCGCCGCTGGCTAAAGCTTATCAGGTGTTTACAGCGAAAATATCGGCAAACCGGGAACTGCAGTGTGAAGAGAGCGGGAGAAGCACAAGGCATATTGAAATATCGCTTCCTGAAGGTGCCGCATATCAGGAGGGAGACCATCTCGGGGTGCTTCCGCAAAACAGCGGGGTGCTGATTGAACGCGTTTTTCAGCGGTTTGGGCTGAACGGAAATGAACAAATTCTGATCAGCGGCCGGAATCAAGCATCACATTTGCCTTTGGAGCGGCCCGTTCATGTCAAGGACCTTTTTCAACATTGCGTCGAGCTCCAGGAACCGGCTGCAAGGGCCCAGATTCGCGAGCTGGCGGCACATACTGTTTGTCCGCCTCATCAGCGCGAGCTTGAAGACCTGCTGAAAGATGACGTCTATAAGAATCAAGTGTTGAAAAAACGGCTGACAATGCTTGACCTGCTTGAACAATACCCGGCCTGTGAACTGCCGTTCGCCCGTTTTCTGGCGCTTCTGCCTCCGCTAAAACCGAGGTATTACTCGATTTCCAGTTCGCCGCAGCTTAACCCTCGGCAAACAAGCATCACCGTCTCTGTCGTAAGCGGCCCGGCATTGAGCGGCCGCGGGCAATATAAGGGGGTCGCATCGAACTATCTCGCAGGCCTTGAGCCGAAAGACGCGATTTCTTGTTTCATCAGGGATCCCCAGTCAGGCTTCAGGCTTCCTGAAGATCCTGAAACACCGGTGATCATGGTCGGACCGGGCACCGGAATCGCACCTTACCGCGGGTTTCTTCAGGCGCGCCGCATCCAGCGCGATGCCGGGATAAAGCTCGGGGAAGCGCATTTGTACTTCGGCTGCCGCCGTCCGAACGAAGATTTTCTGTATCGAGACGAATTGGAGCAAGCGGAAAAGGACGGAATCGTCCATTTGCATACAGCGTTTTCCAGGCTTGAAGGCCGTCCGAAAACATATGTGCAAGATTTGCTCAGAGAGGATGCAGACATGCTGATTCACTTGTTGAACGAAGGCGGCCGCCTGTATGTGTGCGGAGACGGAAGCCGCATGGCTCCCGCTGTTGAACAAGCTTTGTGTGAGGCGTACCGCATTGTACAGGGAGCGAGTCAGGAAGAGTCGGAAAGCTGGCTGTCTGGACTTTTGGAAGAAGGGCTCTATGCAAAGGATGTGTGGGACGGCGGCGTTTCCTAACATGACGTGAATGCGGACAGCATCGTAAGAACGTAAAACAAAAAGAGGCATTCTGAATGGATCAGGATGCCTCTTTTTTAGAGTTTGTGATTTTTTCATTGATATGGATGTAAAGGTTTGATCCCAAGAACAAAACGAGCAAAATATACACCCATTTTGCCGGCGTTTCCCAGCCCTCGAAAAAAGGCAGAGCTGCAATGAATGTTTGCCCTTTCATGATGACAAACACCAATAACGCCACAAAGATGACAAGCGCGATTCCCTGTAAAATGAGCGTTTTTGCACTTCGTTTTTTCAAATCGTCCCATACGTACATCAGCCCGAATACCAGGGAGGCCATTGAAATGATATCATTCGCTGTGCCATTGATCTTGAGCCCCGCCCGGAGAAAAAGATTCAAACCTACAGATGCCAAAATTCCGTAAAATCCGATTGTTTTAAGCAAGATGATACCCCCTCAAACCATTATAGAGGGAGATAAAGGAAAAGCCAACATGACAGGCTGCATTCAATCATTCTAAAAACGGCTGATCTTCAGGAGGAATCGTCATGCTGGCTTTGATTTAAATATCGGCATGCGGTGAAGAAAGTTTAGCTTTTATTTCGGATCTGTGTATCGTCTTGCCGCCTGTTCCTTTTGGCTTCGGCAAAGAAAATTGCAGGATAAGCGGCCAAAAGCAGCAAGGTAATGAAGGAGACGATTCCCGGCCATTTAAAATGAGTCCAGAAGAAGCCTCCGAAAGACCCCGCTAAGCTTGAGCCGAGATAATAGCTCAGCAAATAAAGGGAGGAAGCTTGAACGCGCTGTTCGCCGGCCGTCTGCCCGACCCAGGAGCTTGCGATCGAATGCGACCCGAAAAATCCGAATGTAAAGACAGCGATCCCGGCGATTTTCAGAGAAAGCTGAGGCAGAAGCGTAAGCAATGCGCCTCCCGCGATAATGGCAATCCCGATTTTCAGCATCAATGGGCTGCCAAAACGGTCGGCTTTCTTCCCCATATAAACGGAACTGATTGCCCCTGCCAAATAAACGATAAAGATGAACCCGATGACAGTTTGAGAGAGTCTGTACGGAGGTCCCATCAATTGAAACCCGATATAATTGAACAGCGTAACAAAGCTTCCCATTAATAGAAATCCGAGTGAAATAATCGACAGCAGCCGTTTGTTCATCAAGACGGCAGAGTAGGCGAGGCTCGCCTTTTTCACGCTCGTTTTTCGCTTGGCGGAGTGCTGCGGCCGGGGCAGCAAAATCCAAAACAAATAGCTTAATAGCACTGATAATCCCCCGATGATTCCAAGCGCTGCACGCCAGCTGAACAAGTCTGTCAAAAGGCCGGTCAAAAGCCTTCCGCTCATTCCTCCGAGGCTTGTGCCGCTAATGTATAACCCCATCATTTTGCCGAGCCCTCGCGGATCAAATTCCTCTCCGACATAAGTCATGGCGATCGCGGGTACGCCTGCAAGGAAAAAGCCAAGCAGCCCTCTCATCACCAAGAGCGCCGCGAAGTTCGGACTAAAGGCGGTCAAGAGGCCGAGCACAGATGTCGCAAACAGGGATATTGCCATAATTGTCTTCCGGCCAAATCCGTCAGATAAAGCTGCTGCCGTAAGCAGTGCAAAAGCCAATATACCTGTTGAAATGGATAAAGTTAAGCTTGCAGCTGCCGCCGATATGCCGAATTCCTCCGCAAACAGAGGCATAAGCGGCTGTGTGGTGTAAAGCGTGGCAAATGTCACAAAACCGCTGATGAATAAGGCGATGCTTGCTTTTTGATAATCTTTCGTATGCGGCTGTATGTAAGTCATGGTAGCTCCTCTTTTCAGAATGACAATCTATGTTTCATGGTACGCTTTCATTTGTGATGTGTCTAATTTATAATATCTATCAACATCATGCATTCTAGTTATGAAGGAGCGGATGAGCATTGGAACTCTATCAAATTGACCATTTTATTGCCGTGAGCAGGCATAAACACTTTACAAAAGCCGCCCTGGAACAAAGGATTTCCCAGCCGGCTTTGAGCAGGTCGATCAAAAAGCTTGAAGAAGAATTGGGCGTCCCGCTGTTTATTCGAAAAACAAAATCGATCCGCCTGACAAAGTACGGCGAGCAGTTCCTCATCAAAGCGAAACAGGCCCGCCTTGCTCTTGACGAAGGCGTCCAGCAAATCAGAGAAAGCGTCAATCCGAATGCCGGGGAAATCTCGGTATCTTTTTTGCATACGCTTGGTTCACGCCTGATGCCGCAGCTAATTGCCGGTTTTAAAAAGAAATACCCGAATGTTGCGTTCCGTCTGTATCAGGCCGCAAATGAACATCTTCAGCACATGGTGGAGACGGGCGAGGCTGATATATGTCTCAGCTCACCACCCCTCCCAAACGAGCTTCTTGAATGGACGGTGCTGGATACTGAACCGCTTTACCTGGTGCTTCCCGCCGACCACCCGCTCGCAAATCGGGAAGAAGTCGCGATCAGATCCATTGCCCATGAAGACTTTGTCGGTTTTAAGCCGGGTTATGGTCTTCGATATGTGTTTGATCAAATGTGCCGGGAACTGTCCATCAGCCCGAAGCTTGCGTTTGAAGGGGAAGAAGTGTCGACGATTTTGGGTCTTGTATCAGCAGGGCTCGGTGCGGCGATCCTGCCGAAAACGGCGGAACATATCCATTCTCCAGTGGCATTTTGCCGAGTGTCAGACTACCGTTCTGAGAGGACGATCGGTCTCGCCGTTTTGAAAGACTATTATTTATCGCCGGCGGCACGCAACTTTAAAGAATTTGTCATCGAATACTATCGACGGAACGAGCGGCCTGATCAGCCGTAAATCAAATAAGGACTTCTCATGGTGACAAATATCCTGTATATTGATAATGATAATTATTATCAATTTGAGGGTTGGACATGACGAAAAAGCAGTATTCTTATATATTGACCGTTTTACTCGCATTTTCTGTTTTTCTTTCAGGCTGTCAAAGCGGCCAAAAACAGACGGCATCAAAGAACGAAGAGAAAGCAAGAGTGGTGAAAACAATCAACGGGAAATGTCACTGTACCGGCCAATCCGAAGCGCGTCGTTACGATAGGCTATGCCGGGACCATGCTTGCATTCGGGATCAAGCCGCTTGGAGAAACAGGGAAATATCTTGAAAGTCCATATATTAAAGATCATATTTCAGAAATAAAGAATATCGGGGGAAAAGACGGTTTTTCAGTATCTGTGGAAAAGATTCTTAAGCTTAAACCCGATTTGATCGTATCGATGACAAACGATAAAAAAGAATATGAAAAGCTCTCAAAAATCGTTCCCACTGTCGTTTATCCGTTCGGCACGTTTAAAGATGCACGCGATGAAATGAAAACGTTTGGCGAGCTGCTCGGCAAGGAAAAGGAGGCTCGGGAGTGGACGAAAACGTTTAATCAAAAAATGAAAGCCGCCCGCGCGAAAATTAAAGATGCATCTGTACAAGGTGAAACGTTCTCTTTAATCGGCGCATATGCAAAATCTGTGTATGTCTACGGGGCCTACGGGTATCGGGGCGGAGAAGCGATCTATACGCAGCTGGGACTGACGCCGCCTCAATCTGTTAAAAAGGATGCCATTGATACAGCTGACGGATATAAAGCCATATCTTTCGAAGTCCTGCCGAAATATGCCGGAGACTACATATTTGTCGATGAATCATACAACGGAAAGCTTGATCAGGACAATCCGGTTTGGATGTCGCTTGACGCGGTGAAAAAAGGCAAGGTCTTTTTCCTCGATCCGGACAGGTTCTGGCCGTATGATCCAAACGCTGTTCAGGCGCAGGCCGAAGAAATCGCTGACATGATTTCCAAGAAAGCGAAAAACGAATAGAAAAGCGGGGAGCCGAAAAGAATGATCCGGCTTCCCGCTTTTTCATTTTTCATAATGCTGAAATTGAATATCCAGTGTCCGGAGGTACGTTTGCAGGCCCGCATCCTGGATGGGGATGATATAGGCCGCTTCACCCGACTCATTATGGTGGGAATGCCATAATCCCGGCGGTGTAATGAAGGCTTTTCCGGTTACCCAGTCAATCCGTTTCGGATCGATGATTTCCTTTGTGACCGGATCGATTTTGCTTCCGACTAATGTGTACGTGCCGGGTGCGGCATAGGCGACAAAATCGAGAGCCACCGACTTGTGGCTGTGGGGCGCTTGATTAGATCCGGGAGGCACGATGCCGAACATCGCCCACAATACATGGGTGATCGTCAACGTTTGATCGAATATATCATTGTTTAAAAGAACGGAAATCCGGTTTCGGAAACGGGCGTCAGGAGCGGCGGCTGCTTCAGCCAATTTTGCTTTTGCCTGTTCAGCGGTGTAGAGGGTTGGTTGAAAGCGGGATTCCGACGGCTTTACGCCCAAATAATGCAGAAGAGGTGAATCGGTGATGTAATAAATGGCGGCATCTTCTGCTGCGGTATGCCGGCTGCTTGAACCGGCAGGCAAAGTCAAAAAATCGCCTTTCTGCCAGTGAATCGTATCTTCGCCCGTTTCGGTACGCCCTGCGCCGCTGACAATGTAATATAGTTCGCTTGTCGCACGGGGGACGGTGGGAATCGTGTCGCCTGAACGAATCTTGATGAAGTGGGCGAGAAGGGAAGGGCTTGAAGCGGGATAATCCGTCTTCAGTTCTTCTGAGATGTCCAGCGGGATGATCCGCGTTTCACCTGTCTCATACAATTCAGGTCCGAACTCTTTCACAGGAACCGGGCTGATTATTCCGCTTCCAATCGGGTCAGAGGCAGTGGTATACTCGAAAAAACGGGCATGTTTCGTCAAATGCTCGGCTCGGGTTTCAAATTGAGAATGCATTGAAAAACCTCCTGTTATTTTTTGATAATTCAATCATATCTCATTTGGAAGATGCTAGTAAACCATTATATTGATAGAAACAGATACGGAAAAGAGGGATTGGATTGGAAAAAGGATTGAACGGCAGAAGAATTGCCATCGGAGCATCGCGAAAAACGGATGAAATGAGCACATTAATCAAAAAGCAAGGCGGGGTTCCCGTCGTACGCTCCCTTCAGGGTACCGTGTTTTTGGCCGAAAAAGAAGTAGGTCCTGATTTGCGAGCCTTTGTTGAAAGGGGAGCCGACTGGGTGATTTTTACAACCGGAATCGGGACGGAGACGCTTGTCAACCTAGCTGAGAAACTGGGGATCGGTGAGCGCTATTTACAAGCGATCCGCGGGGCGAAGGCGGCATCGAGAGGCTACAAAACAATCGCCGCTTTAAAAAAGCTCGGCATTACGCCGGTTGCGGCGGATGAAGACGGCACCACCAAGGGACTGATCGACTCGCTTCAATCCCACGATTTTTCAGGGAAACGGGTGATGGTCCAGCTTCACGGCGAAAACGCACCGTCATTGCTTCAGTTTTTGGAAGAGAAAGGTGCAGCCGTTGTTCCGCTTCTCCCGTATCGCCATGTTGCCCCGGACCGGGAAACCGTCGCTTTATTGTGCAGCGAGGTCATCAACCGTGAAGTGGATGCGGTTTGCTTTACAACAGCCGTCCAAGTCCGCTCGCTTTTTCATTTTGCGAAAGAAAACGGCTGTGCGGAGAAAATTGTTCAATCTTTTCAAGACAGCGTGTTGGCGGCCGCTGTCGGAAAAGTGACGGCAGAAGCTTTAAAAGAAGAAGGAGTTGAACGCCTGCTCGCTCCCGGCCTCGAACGGATGGGAGCGATGATTGTGGAGCTGGCCCGGTTTTATGAAACGGAAGAGGAAATCAAAACACAGTAAGTGCGAAGGAAATCAGCAGATTGGGGTGTGAGAGTCTCCTTGGGAGGCGCTGCCATGTGATGCAGACCCAAAAGAAAAAAAGCCGCAGACACAGCTTGCCGTGCGGCTTTCATTTGCTGGGCCGTGATACTTTTTGAATCATGCTTTTGAATATGTTGATCGTGAGCCGTTGATTTCAAATTGCTGGGTATGGCCGTGTTTTTTCTGTCGTATCGCCTTGTCAAACGGCTTGCAGCCGCAAAAACAAGAAAAACGCTTCGCCGATGAGCCGAAGCGTTTTTTACTTTATAAAACAAATCGATCTGAAACGAATACCGCACCGTCTTCATTAAAAATCCGGGCGGGCTTTGTTCCGATGACCCGGATGTCTGAAGTGCTTGCGGCGATTCCCGTTTCTTCCGGCAAGGCGATGACGGGCGTGTCAAAAGCATGCCTATACCTTTTAATCAGCGGATCATGTTCAACCTTGTAGTGGCACCAAACCGCATAGTCTCCCAGGAGCTTTAAGCCGTTAAAATCGCGCAATCCGCAAGCATTGCGATCCATATAAGAGCAAGTCATGATGTTCTTTCCGAGAATGATGGCGTCGGCGCTTCCGCCGTAAATGACGCCGCCGCTTTCGGCATAACGCTTTAAAACCTCGATAAATTGTGATTCAATGAATTGTTTGAGCAGACGAAACGTATTTCCTCCGCCGATATATACGGCAGAAAACGCGTCCAAATCGTGCCCGGTTTTGTCTTTGACATCCGTCCACATCACGATATTTTTAACGCCGAGCGGGTGAAAGAGCCGGCTGATCCAATCGAAGCCGTCACCATACCTGTCGGCGTCCATGGCAATCGGAATATACAACAAAGGCTTATGAGGGCAGAGGCTCCCGGCAAAATGCCGATCCAGCCGTTCGGTTTGGTGTGCATCTCCGCCTCCGGAAAGAAACCATTTTCCCATCCTGACCTCCATCCATTTATTATGTTTCCTTTAATTGTTCATTCAACACGCTGTCCTCCAAAACAGCAAATTTGTCTCCATACACTTTCGTAATATGTGTTTCACCCCAGGCGCACAATGAATCCAATATGTCTTTAAGCGTCCATCCGTATTCGCTGAGTTCGTATTCGACCTTCGGCGGCACCTGCTGGTACACGATCCGGTTGATAACGCCGTCCTCTTCCAGTTCGCGCAGCTGCTGGGTCAGCATTTTCTGTGTAATGTTCGGCATCAGCCGCTTCAGCTCGCTCGTGCGTTTTTTGCCGTGCGTCAAATGGCACAAAATCACACATTTCCATTTACCGCCAATTACTTCGAGTGTAGCTTCGACAGATATATTGTACTTTTTCTGCTTCATGTTCTCCTCCAAACCATAGGAACTAAAAAGTACCTATCTAACTTTTTGGTTCCTAGCGCACTTAAAAGTGCGTACTTTTTTTTATAGATGATATGTACCATAATATCATTTGCCGGCAGCCATTTGCTATACATTAAAAACGAAAGGGGGAAAAAGAATGACTTCTGTTCATGATAAAAAACGCAGTACATTAGCGCTTTTAGCCTTGGCGGCCAGCGCATTTGCCATCGGGACAACCGAATTCATCAGCGTGGGACTTCTGCCTTTAATTGCTGATGACATGAACATTTCAGTGACGACCGCAGGGCTGACTGTATCGTTATACGCTTTAGGCGTGACAGTCGGCGCCCCCGTATTGACGTCTGTGACATCGAGTATGCCGAGAAAAGCGCTGCTGCTTGTGATTATGATTATTTTTATGATCGGCAACGGGCTTGCGGCATGTGCCGGAAGCATCGGTGTTTTATTAACCGCCCGCGTGATTTCCGCGTTTTCTCATGGCGTATTTATGTCAATCGGTTCAACAATTGCGGCAAGCCTGGTCCCGGCGGATAAAAGAGCCGGAGCGATATCAATTATGTTTACCGGGCTGACGATTGCGATGATTACCGGAGTTCCCATCGGCACGTTCCTCGGTCAGCTGTTCGGCTGGCGGATTGCTTTTGCGGCGATCGTCGCAGTCGGCGCACTGGCGTTTATCGCCAACAGCTTGCTTGTTCCGGCCGATTTGCCAAAAGGCGTCCGAACGTCTTTCAGGAACCAGTTGAAGCTTGTAACCAATGGCCGTCTGCTGCTTTTATTCATCATTACGGCGCTTGGTTATGGAGGAACATTTGTTGTCTTTACGTATTTATCCCCGCTGCTTCAGCATGTGACGGGATTTAAACAGGAAGCTGTTGCCATCATTTTGCTTGCTTACGGCATTGCCGTCGCGCTCGGAAATATCATCGGAGGTAAAGCGGCCAACCAAAAACCGCTTACTGCATTATTCTATATGTTCATCGCCCAAGCTGTTGTGCTTCTCATCTTAACGGCGGCTGTTCCTTATCAGGCAGCGGGCTTTATCGCCATCATGCTGATGGGATTTTTAGCATTTATGAATGTCCCCGGGCTCCAGTCCTATGTAGTAATTCTGGCTGAACGGTTTGTTCCGGGGGCGGTAGATGTCGCATCAGCTGTCAATATCGCCGCATTCAACGCCGGGATCGCGATCGGCTCTTATACAGGAGGCGCCATCACACAATCGATCGGTTTAATTCACACGCCATGGGCCGGAGCTTTGATGGTGCTCGGCGCCGTCGCGCTGACGGGCTGGAGCAGGGCGCTGGAACGACATGATCAAAAACAAAATCAAGCTTTAAAGAAAAACTGCGCATAACGCATACAAAAATATAAGGAGGCCAATGAGATGATGACGGCAAGAAATTTGCAAGATCGAATCACATTGAATAACGGGACGGACATGCCCTGGTTTGGACTTGGCGTGTTTAAAGTAGAAGATGGGCCCGAACTGGTGCAAGCTGTAAAAACGGCAATCAAGCACGGCTACCGCAGTATTGATACGGCAGCGATCTACGGAAATGAAGAAGGGGTTGGCCAAGGAATTCGCGAAGGGTTAAAAGAAGCCGGAATTTCTAGAGAAGACTTGTTTGTAACATCAAAGGTCTGGAATGACGATTTAGGCTATGACGAAACGATTGCAGCCTACGAAGCGAGTCTCGAAAAGCTCGGGCTCGATTACCTGGATTTATACCTGATCCACTGGCCTGTTGAAGGGCGCTATAAAGCGGCGTGGAAAGCACTTGAAACCCTTTATGAACAAGGGCGCGTCAAAGCAATCGGCGTCAGCAATTTTCACATTCACCATCTGGAAGACTTGCTGAAAGATGCCGCCGTCAAACCGGTCATCGACCAGGTCGAGTATCACCCGCGGCTCACGCAGAAAGAACTGCAAGCGTTTTGCCGTTCGCACGGCATCCAGCTTCAAGCATGGTCGCCGCTGATGCAAGGCCAATTGCTCAGCCACCCGCTGCTGAAAGATATCGCGGACAAGCACGGCAAGACACCCGCCCAAGTCATTTTACGCTGGGATTTGCAAAACGGAGTCATCACCATTCCAAAGTCGACAAAAGCGGAGCGCATTGCCCAAAACGCGGACGTATTTGATTTTGAACTGACCCTCGAGGAAATGAAGCAAATTGACGGACTGAATCAAAACACCCGTGTCGGCCCTGATCCTGATAACTTTGACTTTTAACAAAAACGGCCCCGTTCGAATTTTCGAACGGGGTTTTAATTGAATTGTGCGGTTACGCCTGCGGCCTCCATCTTCAGCAGTTCTTTTTTCATCTCCAATCCGCCCCGGTATCCCGTGAGCTGCCCGTTTTTGCCGATAACCCGATGGCACGGCACCACCATTAACAGCGGATTTGCGCCGATCGCCGCGCCTACGGCCCGGACAGCGTTCCGCTTTTGTATATGCCCGGCAATATCGGAATAGGAACGCGTGCTCCCGAAAGGAATTTCGGAGAGCGCCTGCCACACAGCCAGCTGAAAAGGCGTGCCGGCAAGGTCGACAGGAAAGCTGAAATGAGTCCGCTTGCCATCTAAATACGCCTGAATCTGCTCGGCGTATTCTGCCAACCCTTTGTCATCCCGAATGAAAACTGGCTGTGCGTACCTTTTTTCAGCCCAAGCGGCCAGCTCCCCGAAGCCTTGGTTCCATGCCCCGGTAAAACAGAGCCCGCGGGCAGTCGCCGCAATGTGAATCTGCCAGCGGCGGCAAGTCAGCGTACGCCAGTATACGATTTGATCTTCCATATGTTTACCACCGTTTCATTTGCCGGTATGACGTCGGCGATTGCCCCGTTTTCTTTTTAAACAAAGCGGCAAAATAATCCGCATTCTCGATGCCTACCGTCGATGCGATTTCTGCGATCGTTCGTTCTGAATGGGCAAGCAAATCGAATGCTTTCTCAATCCTTTTCTGCAGGATGTATTCTGCCGGCGAGACGCCTTTGATTCGTTTAAACGTCCGCTGCAGATGAAAAGGGCTGATATGGCACCTGTCAGCCAAAGCTTGCAGAGACAGCGGATCGCGAAAAGATCCCTCGATGATTTGCACCACACGCTGTGCCAGCTCTTCATCCGGCAGCAGCATCCCGGCCGGATTGCAGCGTTTGCAGGGGCGGTACCCTTCTGATAAAGCATCTTTTGCATTGAAAAAGATCTGCACATTTTCGATTTGCGGAACTCTCGATTTGCAGGAAGGGCGCAAAATATCCCGGTCGTTTTGACCGCGTAATAAAAAACTCCGTCATAGGCGGAATCGTTTTCCGTAATCGCCCGCCACCTTTCAGGCGTCAATCGTGATTTGCTGTTCATATCTTCACCCCGATCTATGTCAGTATAACCTAAATGACAGCCGGAGGTGGAGAGGCGGAGAATGGCACAGCAAGAAGACAAAGAAGAAGAAGAGGGACTGTTGCTTGGACCTCCGAAACGCGGTACAATTCATTTACAATCAGGATGAGGTGAGAATATTGCCGAAATCAGTGAAGCAGGCCTCCTAAAATAAAAATCTATATTTTAGGAGGTAAAACATGAATTTTCAAACAATCAAGCTCGACACTTGGTATAGAAAACCTTATTTTGACCATTACATGAAGGAAGCGAAATGTTCTTTCAGTATAACGGCAAATGTCAATGTGACAAATTTGCTCGCCATGCTCAAGAAAAAGAAGCTCAAGCTGTACCCGGCTTTTATTTATATCGTATCAAAGGCCATTCATTCGCGTCCCGAGTTTAGAACAACTTTTAACGGCCAAGGACAGCTGGGATATTGGGAACAAATGCACCCGTGCTATACGATTTTTCATCAGGACGACCACACGTTTTCCGCACTCTGGACAGAATACTCAGATGATTTCTCACGGTTTTATCGTCAATATCTTCAGGATGCTGAGCGCTTTGGAGACAAAAAGGGCTTGTGGGCTAAGCCGGACATCCCGCCCAATACGTTTTCAGTTTCTTCTATTCCATGGGTGCGCTTTACAAACTTTAATTTAAACCTAGATAACAGCGAACACTTGCTGCCGATGATTACAAACGGGAAATATTTTTCAGAAGGCAGTGAAACATTTTTGCCCGTTTCCCTGCAAGTACACCATGCAGTGTGTGACGGCTATCATGCCGGCGCTTTTATGAACGAGTTGGAACGGCTTGCCGCCGATTGTGAGGAGTGGCTTGTGTGACAGAGGAAAGGCCGATAGGATTCGGCCTTTTTTATATGCACTTCTTAGCGGGTCTCCTAACATCTCTCACTGCTGTTTGAATTTACTCACGGCATTTGGAACGCCGGCTCTCAACAAACTTTCGGTAATGAAAATCATGAACCAAACGGATCGTCGGCCTGATTAACAGCTGAAAGCTGCCGATCACAAACATCCATATTCCCGCCGGCTTCAGTTCCTCGGAGAAGAAGCAGAAGCTTCCAACAAGGAATAAAAGACCGATGAGAAAATCGTTTAATGTATGAAGAACTTTGTATCTTTTTTTGAAAAAGAGTTCGTATCGATTGTTTTGGTTTTGCGGCATTGCTTGATCCCTCCAGTCCATTTATTACCCTGCCGGAAGCAGGAGTGAAACGTCGGTATGCATAGGATTTATGAATAAGGAAAAACATATGGGGACATAAACCATCGAGGAGTGAAAAATATGCGGCGGCTATTCATAGGTGCATTGTGCCTGTTCGGCTTGATTGTTCCGACATTTGAAACAAAAGCGCTGACGTTTGAAGAATTGCCGGTTAAACAGGCTTCAAAACAATGGGAAGTTCAAATCGGTAAAGCCGAAGCCGGGAACGGAATGGCGAAGCCGGAAAAAGGTAGGTTTCATACTTATGCTGTCGAAATCAAAAACATTGGACACGATGTAGCTTCGGCGGAAATTTATCTCTATCGGAATGAGCCCAATTGTTCAACGAAATTTTCGCTTTGGAACATTCCTCACGAAAATGCGGTCTCTTTAGCCAAAAGCTTAAATGACGGAAGCCCTGTCAAACACCGGAATTTGCTATTGGCAGAGAAAGCGACCGAATTGGAAGTGGACTTGATTTGGACGGAAAAAGGGAGTGAAGGCAGACTTTTAAAGGAATCGTTTATTTTCAAAGGGAGATGAATCATGAAGAAAGAGGCCGTTGAACCGTCAACGGCCTTTCAGCGTGTCGACAAACCCTCGCATTCGTTGTCAGGTCTGCGCGTCGGTGCTCACGAATAGGAGAAGGATCGGCGGCTAACCGCTCAGGCGTCCTGCCTGAACGCCGCCGTCATCACATCCTGTGAAAGTCAGCTTCCGATGCTCGGCCTTCCTAGACTGCAAGGGTTTTCAATCATGCTGAAGGGATAACAAAAAATACCGTTGAACCGTCAACGGCCTTTTTTGTGAAGATTAAGGCAGCCGGTCGGTCGTCCAACATGATATCGAAGTGAACGTTGATCAGCAGAGCTTTTCACAAAACATTTACATTTAGAGAAAAATACAGGATGTTTTCACCAATATTTTCTCAATGATGATACACTATTGACAAGCTGCTACTTTGGGAGGGGTGTTTCTATGGATGCTGATGAAGCAAAAACACCAAACTGTGTCATGAGAGCACGATCAAATCGATATAAAAGTAGGAGAGCCAGGGTTGTCAATCTGTAAAAGATCTTTTTTATCCCGTGATTCGGCTTTAAAGTTCTGAATCTTCAAGAAAGTTTGCCGCCTTGTTGCTGATCAATCGAGAACAAAGGATGATACATATGAAAAGAATAGATAAAATCTACCATCAGCTGCTGGATAATTTTCGCGAAACGAATATCCAGCAGCTTTTAAAGATACAAGGGAATTCGGCTCAAGAAATCGCCGGACAGCTGCAAATGGAGCGTTCAAATGTCAGCTTTGAATTAAACAATCTCGTTCGGGCCAAAAAGGTGATCAAGATTAAAACGTTCCCCGTGCGCTATGTCCCGGTGGAAATCGTTGAAAACATCTTGAACATCAAATGGAATTCAGAGTTGATGGAGGTTGAAGAACTGAAGCGGTTGGCTGACGGCCAAAAAAAGCCGGCGCGCAACATGTCCGCCGATCCCCTCGAGCTCATGATCGGGGCTAAAGGGAGCTTGAAAAAGGCAATCTCTCAGGCGAAAGCGGCTGTCTTTTATCCGCCGCACGGCTTGCACATGCTGCTGCTCGGTCCGACGGGTTCGGGTAAATCGCTGTTTGCGAACCGGATCTACCAGTTCGCCGTTTATTCGGACATATTGAAGCCCGATTCCCCGTTCATCACATTCAACTGTGCCGATTATTATAACAATCCTCAATTATTGCTCTCTCAATTGTTCGGACATAAAAAAGGGTCGTTTACAGGTGCCGGCGAAGACAAAGCAGGATTAGTCGAACAGGCGGACGGGGGCATTCTGTTTATGGATGAAATTCATCGTCTCCCGCCGGAGGGGCAGGAAATGCTGTTTTATTTCATTGACAGCGGCACATACAACAGGCTTGGTGAAACAGAGCATAAGCGAACGGCAAAAGTCCTGTTTATCTGCGCAACAACAGAAAACCCGAGTTCTGCTTTGCTGAAGACATTTTTACGGAGAATTCCGATGACCGTACATATCCCTTCGCTCGATGAACGGTCCCTTGGAGAAAGAGTAGAACTGACAACGTTTTTATTGGGGAAAGAAGCAGAGCGGATCAAAAAAAACTTAAATGTGCATATCGATGTCTATAATGCATTGATTAATTCTGCAAAATTCGGAAATGTCGGGCAGCTGAAATCAAATGTGCAGCTCGTCTGTGCGCACGGATTTTTAAATAACCTTGACAAAGACGAGGTTGTGGAACTGACCGTCCGGGATCTTCCCGATGAGATCAAACAGGACTGGATGTCCAGCAGCAAAAATATCGAACGGAGCAAAATGATTTCTGAATACGTCAACATTACAACGATCATCTCTCCAATTGTGGAAGATGATACAACGAAAATCGATGACTCATTTAACTTATATCATGTCATAGAAGAAAAAGCGAAAATCCTGAATAAAGAAGGCTTAACAAAAAAACAAATCAATCAATATATTTTAACGGATATTCATTTGCACGTCAGAAGCTTTTTTAATCAGAAAATGCTTCAAAACCACAGCTTGCTCAAATTCGTTGAAGACGACGTGATTCAGATGACGAAAGAATTAAAGGAAGTCGCCGAACATGAGTTAGACTGCAAATTCGACCGTAAATTCATCTATTTCCTGAGCATGCATATCGCCGCATTTTTAAAGCGCGGAAAGCAGGTTGATATCTTAAACCCGCAGGAAACAGATGAAATCAGGGAAACCCATGTGAAAGAATATGAGGTCGCACTGATTTTCAAAGATAAAATTCAAGCGTATTTTAAAGTAACCGTTCCGGAAATCGAAGTGATCTACTTGACGATGCTGATTCAGTCGATTAAATCATGGAAAGAAAACAAAAGGACGGGCATTGTCGTGGCGGCCCATGGAAACAGCACAGCAAGCTCTATGGTTGAAGTAGCCACTGAACTGCTGGGGAGCACCCCGATTGCTGCGGTTGATATGCCTTTGACCGTTTCACCCGCGGAAATCGTCAGCAGTCTGGCGGAGAAAGTGAAGCAAGTTGATGAAGGTGAAGGCGTATTAATGCTTGTCGACATGGGATCGCTTGCGATGCTGGAAACAAGGCTCGAACAACAAACGGGCGTAAAAATAAAAACGATCAGCAATGTTACGACATCAATGGTGCTTGATGCCGTCCGCAAGGTGAATTATTTGAATTTGAATTTGCACGCCATCTACGATTCGGTTACAAAGGATTTCATCGATTTATGGGCCGATAAACCGCGGGTTTCAGGCAAAAAGAAGGCGATCGTCTCCATTTGCACGACAGGCGGCGGAACAGCGAAAAAGCTCGAAGAGATCTTAACATCAATCGTGAGCAGGACATCCGATGAACAAATCAGCATTTTGACGGTGTCATCGATAAAATTAGCAAGCCGCATGAAAGAAATTGAAAAAGCGTATGAGATCCTTGCCACGGTGGGCACGAAGAATCCTAAAATCGATGCTCCGCACGTGCCTTTAGAAGTATTGATTGAAGGCGAAGGAGAAAAAGTGATTCAGCAAGTAATCGGAAACGGCAATATCCCTGTGAGCGGCGGATTATCCGGTAAAAATGTGGTGGTGAAGGAGCTGTGCGAAGACAGCCTGAAGAAGTATCTTGTCTTTTTGAATCCCTATCATATGATAGACATGCTGTTGGAGTGGCTTCAGACGGTTCAAGACGAACTGCGCATCACATTCAGCAACGCGGTGCTGATCAAAGTCATCATGCATACCGCTTTTGCTTTTGAAAGGGTGATCAAACAAAATCCGATCGCTTTTCCTGAGGAAGAAGAAATGAATGATCAGCTTGAAAAAGTTCTTCACATCACAGAGAAAACATTAAAGCCTTACGAAGAAAAGCTTGGACTCGCGATCACTGAAGATGAAAAAATATTTATCGCGTCCATCTTTTCTGAAGAGTTATAGCTGTTTTCCATGAGCGATTTTTTCAGATAAACCTGTATTAAGTGGAATCCCATTTTAATACAGGTTTATTTTTATGCTTGAATGTGTTTCAAACTTAAAAATCATTCGTCTTGAGATACAGTGAAAGCGCTTAATACAACTTTGTTGGCACGATACTTGCATTATAAATAAGCGAACGAAAAAAGAAAGGAGCAATGTACATGATTACAGTCATTATCAGCGGCCACGGAAACTTTCCCACAGCATTAAAAGAATCTTCAGGGATGATATTCGGAGAAGAAGACAGCCTGATCGCGGTGCCGTTTCTGAAAGGGGAAGGCATTCAGACACTGCAAGAAAAATATCATCAGACGCTGAAGGACATTCCAGAGGAACACGAGGTGCTTTTTTTAGTGGATATTTTCGGCGGGACGCCATATAACGCAGCGACCCCTTACATCGCGAAGGAGCGGAGATTCGATATGGCAGCCGGCGTGAATCTGCCGATTTTATTAGAGGCATTGAGCTTGAGGAAGCATATGCCGCTTAAACAACTGCTGAACCAGTTGAAAAAGATGAGCCGGGAATGCTTTCAAATCTGCAGCGAACAATTGGAAAAATTCAGTCAGTCCAATCAGGGAAGAGAGGATGAATTGTAATGAAAATCGTTTTAGCAAGAATTGATGACCGCTTTATTCACGGCCAAGTATTAACAAGATGGATCAAAATCCACGCTGCTGACCGCATTATCGTTGTCTCTGATGAGGTGGCGCAGGACGAAATGAGAAAAACGCTGATCCTTTCTGTCGCACCTTCAAATGTGAAAGCCAGCGCCGTTTCGATCTCCAAAATGGCCAAAGCGTTTCACAGTCCGCGGTACGAAGATACGACGGCAATGCTGTTATTCGAAAATCCGGGCGACATTGTTTCCTTAATCGAAGCAGGTGTTCCGATCGAAACAGTCAATGTCGGCGGGATGCGCTTCGAGAATAACCGCAGGCAAATCACGAAATCGGTCAGCGTGACTGAAAAGGACATCAAAGCGTTTGAACAATTGCACGGATTGGGCGTGAAGCTGGAACTGAGGCAGCTGCCGTCAGATTCGAGCGAAGACTTTATGCAGATTTTAAGAAACGCAACAAAATCCTAGAAGGAGGGTTCTAAAGCCATGTCAACGATTCAAATTATTTTGCTGCTCGTCATTGCAGCTATAACAGGTATCGGTAGTGTATTGGACGAAGGGCAGACACACCGTCCGCTGATTGCCTGCACGTTGGTCGGCCTGGTTCTCGGGGATCTGAAAACAGGCATCATTCTCGGCGGAACGCTGGAGCTGATGGCGCTTGGCTGGATGAACGTCGGTCTTGCAATGGCCCCCGATACGGCTATCGCTTCCGTGATTTCGACCATTTTAGTGATTACCGCCGATCAGGGAATCGGCGAAGGGATTGCCGTCGCGGTGGCTTTGGCTGCTGCGGGTCAGGCGCTGACGATTTTCGTCAGGACGATCACCGTATTTTTAATTCACCGCGCCGACAAATACGCAAAGGATGGCAATTTTAAAGGAATTGAAATCATGCATATTACCGCCATGGCGTTTCAGGCGCTGCGCGTTATGATTCCGACATTGATTGTGGCTCTGATAAGTGTCAGCGCTGTTCAGGCGTTTTTGGGAAATATTCCGGACGTCATCATAAAAGGTTTGCAAATAGGCGGGGGCATTATCGTTGTTGTCGGATATGCGATGGTCATCAACATGATGAACATTCCGTATTTGAAGCCGTTTTTCTATATCGGTTTTTTGCTGGCCGCGTTTACCGATTTCAATTTAGTCGGCTTCGGTGCCCTCGGGCTCTGTCTGGCATTTTTATATCAGCAAGTGATGCAAAAAAATCATGCGCAGGGGGCGGTGGCTGCCGCCAGTGACAGCAGCGTGGCCGCTTATGATGATGACGATGATCTGGATGCTTAACAATTGAGGAGGGACGAATAATGGGCACAGAAAAAAGGTTAACGAAGAAAGAGATTTTCAGTATGTTTATCCGCTCAAACTTTTTGCTCGGATCATTTAACTTTGAGCGTGTACAGGCGCTCGGCTACTGCTACGTCATGATTCCGGCGATCAAAAAATTGTACGGTCCGGGAGCGAAACGGAGCGAAGCGCTCCAGCGCCACTTGGAATGGTTTAATACGCATCCGTGGCTGACAGCGCCGATATTCGGCGTGACCGCTGCGATGGAAGAAGAAATGGCCAACAATAAAAAGATTGATGCCAAAGCGATTAATGGAATGAAAATCGGCTTAATGGGCCCGTTGGCAGGTGTGGGCGATCCGATTTTCTGGGGGACGTTGCGTCCCGTTCTGGCAGCCTTGGGAGCGTCGCTTGCTTTAGGCGGAAATATCGCCGGCCCGCTTTTGTTTTTCTTTTTAATCAACGCGGTCAGATTAAGTACAAAATACTACGGGTTAAAGTACGGCTATGTGAAAGGTATGGAAATTTTGCAGGACTTGGTCGGGAACCGCATTCAAAAAATGACGGAAGGCGCTTCAATACTCGGGCTGTTTGTAATGGGAGCGCTCGTTTCCAAGTGGACGACGATCAATATCCCGATCGTCGTGTCGAGAATTAAGGATGATGCAGGCAAAGTCGATGTGCAGACCGTGCAAAACATTTTAGACAGCATCATGCCGGGGGTACTGCCTTTAGGATTGACACTGCTCGCTGCGTGGATGCTTCGCAAAGGGGTGAATCCTCTTCTCATGATTTTCGGTATTTTTATCATCGGGATTGTCGGCTATTGGACTGGTTTTTTGGCATAAAATGACTTAGTTGTTCTTTTCTTAGCTTTTGGAGAGGCAGGTCCATTCGGCCGCAAAAAGGGGGCGGCTGTTTGGACTTCCTGCATTAACCGTCACTAAAAACCGTGTGAAGAAGAGGGGAGAAAAGGGATGAAAAAGAAAATGATTCAGATGGGGATCATAGGGGCCATGATGTTTCCGGAAGCCTTTTCCGCAGCTGCGGCCGACCCGGACTACTATAACGAGGATCATCGGCCCAAGTATCATTTCACGCCGGAAGCAAACTGGATGAATGACCCGAACGGGATGGTGTATTACGCGGGAGAATATCATCTGTTTTATCAATATCATCCGTATGGCCTGCGCTGGGGGCCGATGCACTGGGGGCACGCAGTAAGCAAAGATTTGGTCAAGTGGGAGCATTTGCCGGTCGCGCTGTATCCTGATGAAAAAGGGACGATTTTTTCGGGCAGCGCTGTCGTCGATCGGAATAATACAACAGGGTTTCAAACAGGGACGGAGAAGCCGCTCGTTGCCATTTATACGCAGGACCGGGACGGGGAACAAGTACAAAGCATCGCTTACAGCAATGACAAAGGCAGGACATGGACGAAGTACTCAGGCAACCCCGTCATTCCAAATCCGGGAAAAAGAGATTTCCGAGATCCGAAAGTCGTTTGGCACAAACAGACGAACAAGTGGGTGATGTTGCTTGCAGGCGGCGACCGAATTCTGATCTATACATCGCCTGACCTGAAGCAGTGGACATATGCGAGCGAATTTGGAAAAGGAGAGGGCAGCCATGGAGGCGTGTGGGAATGTCCGGATCTGTTTGAGCTTCCTGTAGAGGGCAGACCGAATGAAACGAAATGGGTGATGCAAGTCAGTGTTGGAGACGGTGCTGTCTCAGGAGGATCAGGCATGCAATATTTCGTCGGAAGCTTTGACGGAACAACCTTTAAAAATGAAAACCCGCCGAATCGCGTATTATGGACAGATTACGGCAAAGACTTCTACGCAGCTGTCAGCTGGTCTGA
Organism: Bacillus sp. FSL L8-0528; assembly: GCF_038593085.1. Classification (NCBI taxonomy): domain Bacteria; kingdom Bacillati; phylum Bacillota; class Bacilli; order Caryophanales; family Bacillaceae; genus Bacillus; species Bacillus sp. FSL L8-0528. The sequence goes on along the minus strand of NZ_CP151961.1, from coordinate 2,788,542 downwards.
TATCCCGCGGTCTGACGGACGAAGGCTTTGGTTAGGATGGATGAGCAATTGGCAATACGCAAACGATGTTCCCACTTCCCCGTGGAGAAGCGCAATGTCTATCCCGAGAGAACTAAAATTGAAAGCGTTTTCTGAAGGGTTCAGAATTGTTCAGGCTCCGGTAGCGGAGCTGGAGTCGATCAGGGGTGTATCGCAAAGGTGGAAAAACAAGATCATTTCGCCTCGAAACAAAAATTTTTTGAAAGCGCTGTCAGGTGATGCGTACGAAATCAATGCGGAATTTCAAGTAAATACCGGAACTGCGGCCGAATTCGGCTTTAAAGTCCGAACAGGGGAAAACCAATATACGAAAATCGGCTACAGCAAAAACAGCGCTTCACTGTTCGTCGACCGAAGCCAATCCGGAAACGTCTCCTTTAATCCGAACTTTAACACCGGAAAGCATGCGGCCCCGCTGCAACCGGTCGGCGGGAAGGTGAAGATGCGCATTTATGTCGACCGCTCTTCAGTTGAAGTATTCGGCAACGACGGGAGGCAGGTGATCACCGACATTATTCTGCCGGACCGATCCAGTAAAGGGCTTGAAGTATACGCATCTAACGGGTTTGTCAAGCTGAATTCGATGACGGTTCATCCTCTGAAAAATGTATGGGGAACGTCTCCCTTTCAATCGAATTTGACCGGCTGGACGACCGTAAACGGTGTATGGGCCGACACGATTGATGGAAAACAAGGGCGATCTGACGGGGATTCGTTCATTTTATCTTCAGCAAAAGGAACAGATTTCACATATGAAGCAGATGTCACGGTAAAGGATGGAAATGGCAGAGGGGCGGGTGCTCTCGTGTTTCGGGCCGACAAGGATGTTCAAAACGGATACCTTGCCAATGTGGATGCCAAGCATGACGTGGTGAAGTTTTTTAAATTTGAAAACGGCTCGGCTTCTGTTATTGCCGAACACCGCACACCGATAGAAGCCGGCCGGAAATATCACCTGAAGGCGGTGGCCCGCAGTTCCAACTTTAATATTTACTTGGACGACCGATTGGTGATAAGCGCCCGGGATTCCACGTTTACCGAGGGAGCATTCGGCTTGAATGCATGGGATGCGACCGCAGTCTTCCAACATGTTTATGCTGATCGATGACGATGAAGCTGGAATGCCGGGCATTCCAGCCTTTCATTTAAAAGACGCTGCGGACCAATCCGCCGTCCGCCCGCAAGGCTGCACCATTGATCGGCGAGGAAAGCGGACTGCTTAAAAAGGTGACAAAGTGCGCGATTTCTTCAGGCCGAATCAGCCTTTGTATGATAGAGGTCGGCCGGTTTTCTTTCATAAACCGCCTTTCCGCTTCTTCAACCGTCAGGTTTTCATCCGGATAAAGAGTCTTCAGCATCGTTTCAACGCCTTCGGTTAAGGTTGAGCCCGGCATAACGGTATTGACAGTCACATTTGTACCCGTAGCAAGCTCTGCCAAGCTCCGGGAAATCGATAGCTGCATCGTTTTTGTTGCGCTGTAATGCGCCATTTCCTGTGACGGCATAACTGCGGCTTCGCTCGCAATAAAAATGACCCGCCCTTCTTTTTTCTCGATCATGCTTTGCAAATATCTCCGCGAGAGCCTTACTCCGCTCATAATATTCACTTCGAAAAAGCGGAACCAATCCTCATCCGGAATCTCGAAATATTCCGCCGGCTCAAAAATTCCTAAATTATTAAAGAGGGGACCGCGTTTGTTTGACCGGGCAAAAAAAGCATCAAAAAACCGCCGTCTGTAAACGGCGGGCTTACTGTTTATGGGGAATTCAATCATAGCAAGTAACGGTGATGTATGTATCGTTCCCTTTAAACAGAACGAGTTCTGCTTTTTTATTCGCACCATCTGTAAAATCGCTGACATCGATCACCGGACTGTTGTTTTTCGGTCCGACGTAGATATTTTTTCTTACGATTTCGGGCGTGCTTCCCGCCCCGTCAACTTCATACAGCGTAAAAGTAAAGCCATAAAAGCTGTTGTTGTGAAAATAAAATTTCCCTCCGCCTGATTTAATGATCGGAGTCTGCGATGTCATGCCATATGTGCCGATATTATCCCATACACCGGCACCTGCTGCAGACGCCGAAGAAAAAGGCAAAAGCAAACACGCCAAAGTGAGCAGTAAGGCACCGATTTTGCTGAATTTCATGATTGGTCCTCCTTTTTAGTCACTACACTGGGGATTGTATCATTCATCACAGATGAAAGAATGAGGCATTGTTCCCTGAAAAATTGGGTTTATCTTTTTCATGCGATGCACTTTTTGCGAGCGGCATCCATAAATTGTGCTTTTATTAAGAAAAAAGGCCGATCATGGTCTGAGGCGCTATAACATATGAAGCAGATATCCCATGCAGGGCCCAATTCTGCCGAACGCTCCCTCAATCCCCGCATTGTTATCAGGAGAAATCTGTTGTTTTAACGTTGTTTCCTTACCGCAGTTTTTCGAGGTTTTTTTCTTTTGAAATCGAAATAGGCACTGCTAATGATTGACAACATTTTCAAACTGACTTAAACTTAGTTTGTTGGTTAAACTAAGTGTAGGCATGAGGAGTGGATGAAAAAGGGAGACCATTTTTATGTTCTGATCATAAGCAACCTTTGAAATCTGATTTTTGTGAAAATTTCAAAATGGAGGTGATAAGATCGCATAAACCTACAATCTTGAAGAGAATTCGTGGTTGACGAGAGAAGCATCTGTCTCACTTCGGCTGAAAGGCCGCTTGCCAGGTTTAATGTATGCGTTTTCATATAAACTTATCATAAAGCCGCTTTGAAAGGCTGTGGAGGAGGTAAGAATCATGACGGGTGAACATGTAAAACAAGTTAGTATGTATGAGAAATCCGGTTATGCTTCTGGAGATTTAGCATGTAATTTAATTTACACCACGGTTTCTACATATCTTTTATTTTTCTATACGGATGTTTATGGTTTATCAGCCGCTGCCGCTGGAACAATGTTTCTGATTGTTCGAATCATTGATGCGCTTGCCGATCCTTTTATCGGAACATTAGTAGACCGAACAAACAGCAGATTCGGGAGGTTTAGGCCGTATCTGCTGTTCGGCGCGTTTCCGCTTTCTGTACTTGCCATCCTCTGTTTTACAACCCCGGATTTTTCAGATACCGGAAAACTAATCTACGCCTATATCACGTATGTCGGTTTATCGCTCACATATACGGCGATAAATGTTCCATACGGCGCTTTAACCTCCGCGATGACGAGAGATAATCAAGAGGTCGTCAGCATTACTTCGGTTCGGATGGTCTTTGCCAATCTTGGCGGACTCATCGTATCTTTTTTTGTTCCTTTACTTTCTACTTATTTAGGTGATACGACAGGAAACACGGCTCTTGGCTGGCAGCTGACGATGAGCATGCTGGGGATCATTGGCGCCTGTCTATTAATCTTTTGTTTTAAAAGTACAAAAGAACGGGTCACTCTGCCAATGTCCGAAGAAAAAATTAAATTTTCCGATCTATTCGAGCAATTTCGGGTGAATCGTCCGTTAGTCGTTTTAAGCATTTTCTTTATCATTATTTTTGGCGTCAACTCAATAAGCAATTCCGTCGGCATTTACTACATGACGTACAATGTAGGCAGAGCTGATCTTGTGAAATGGTACGGCTTGCTTGGAAGCCTTCCTGCATTGGCCATCCTGCCGTTTATACCCCGAATCAATAGGTGGCTGGGAAAGAGAAAGCTATTAAATGCCGCTTTATTATTAAATATCATTGGACTTTTGGCCATTCTCATTGTTCCGCCAAGCAATGTGTTTCTGGTGCTCTTCTTTCGTGTCATTGCCGCAGTTGGAAGTGTGACGGCCGGGGGATATATGTGGGCGCTTATCCCTGAAACCATCGAATATGGCGAATATAAGACAGGGAAACGCTTGAGTGGATTGATTTATGCGATTATCGGCTTCTTTTTCAAGTTTGGCATGGCACTCGGCGGAATCGTTCCAGGACTCATACTGGAGAGGTTCGGCTATGCCGCAGGTCAGGTCCAAACTCCTGAAGCGTTGACAGGGATATTATTAACGACAACTGTAGTTCCGGTTATTTTCCTTATATTAGCTATGATCGACATTAATTTTTACAATTTAAGCGATGAAAAATATGCAAAAGTCGTACGTGAATTAGAGAATAGAGATAAAGTGACCTGGACCATATGAATGAATTTGAGTGGGAATAGGGCTAGCCGGCTTACACTTTAAAGACAACCGTTAGGAGGAATGAAGATGAAGATTATCAATCCGGTGCTTAAAGGTTTCAACCCGGATCCATCCATATGCAGAGTAGGGGAGGATTATTATATCGCAGTATCAACCTTCGAATGGTTTCCAGGAGTGCAAATCCATCATTCGAAAGATTTGGTGAATTGGCGTTTAGTTGCACATCCGTTGCAGAGGGTTTCACAATTGGATATGAAAGGGAATCCCGACTCAGGCGGTGTATGGGCGCCTTGTCTAAGTTACAGTGAAGGAAAGTTTTGGCTTATATATACAGATGTAAAAGTTGTGGATGGAGCCTGGAAAGACTGTCATAACTATTTAGTTACTTGCGAAACCGTCGATGGGGATTGGGGGGAGCCGATTCAACTAAATAGTTCCGGCTTTGATGCTTCATTGTTCCATGATGTCGACGGAAGAAAATATTTGTTAAATATGCTGTGGGATCACCGGATCGGCCGCCATTCATTCGGAGGCATTGTGATGCAGGAATTTTCCGTGCACGAAAAAAGGCTTATCCATCATCCGAAAATCATTTTTGAAGGCACAGATATTAAACTGACTGAAGCGCCGCACCTTTATCATATCGGGGATTATTACTATTTATTGACAGCGGAAGGCGGTACCCGTTTCGAGCATGCCGCCACAATTGCCCGTTCAAAACATATCGAAGGACCATATGAGATTCACCCCGACAATCCAATTTTAACGTCTTGGCACGAACCTCGGAATCCGTTGCAGAAATGCGGACATGCATCAATTGTGGAAACGCATACAGGCGAGTGGTATTTAGCTCATTTAACCGGGCGTCCTATTCATCCTGCTGATGACTCGGTTATTCACCAAAGAGGATATTGTCCTTTGGGAAGAGAAACCGCGATTCAAAAATTGGAGTGGAAAGACGGCTGGCCTTATGTGGCAGGCGGAAAAGAGGGGAGGGTGGAGGTGGAGGCGCCCCGCATATCTGAAACCAAGTTTCCATCGACATATGAGGAAGTCGATCAATTTGCTGATCGGACATTAAATATAAACTTTCAGACATTGCGGATTCCCTTTACGAAAGAATTAGGATCATTGACTGAAAGGCCGAATCATTTACGTTTATATGGACATGAATCACTAACCTCCACATTTACCCAGGCGTTTGTAGCCAGGCGTTGGCAAAGCCTCCGTTTTACAGCGGAGACTGCTGTTGATTTCAGTCCGGAGACCTTTCAGCAAGCAGCGGGACTCGTGAATTACTACAACACCGAGAACTGGACGGCTCTTCAAGTGACTTATGATGAAGACCTTGGGCGCATTTTGGATGTAACGATATGCGATAATTTTACATTCTCACAGCCGATAAAAGACAAAATTGTCATCCCGCGGGACATACAATATGTTTATTTAAGAGTAAATGTCGAATGGGAAACATATTATTACTCCTATTCTTTTAATCAAAAAGACTGGTATAAAATTGAGCTCCCGTTGGAGTCTAAAAAATTGTCAGATGATTATGTGCGCGGAGGCGGATTCTTTACCGGAGCTTTTGTGGGAATGCAATGCCAGGATACAAGCGGGGCACATCAACATGCCGATTTTGATTACTTTATGTACAAAGAGCTATGAGTCAAAAAAACACCGCCCCCGACAATCGGGGGCGGTTCAAATTTGCTTTCGTCCCTTCCCGTTTTAATGCCTCTTTCCCCCTCGGTTCATTTTAAAAGTCGTCATCCTCGCTCGCTTTGGGGTAAGTGAAACGCAAAAGGAGCAGATGCATGATGGAACCTTTTAAATTAAACTTCATTACTTAACAATGATTCCGGAAGGTGTTCATTAATGAACATCCATAAGACAAAGGACCGGGGGATAGGCGCTCATTTTGCATGCATATGTTCTTTTTTGCTGGTGTCGATGATAAATACAAAAAATTTATATTTTTAAAAATTCGCACTTTACAGGTAGGTATAGTATAGATTATATTTAACAATAAAAATAAAACCAATTGAAGTGGGAGGCCAACATGAAAAAGCTGATTGTGTTTGTCTTGATAGGATTATTTGCGCAGCTGATAGATGGCGCCTTAGGGATGGCGTACGGGGTGACATCGTCATCATTGCTGCTTGCCTTCGGCATTGCACCGGCGGTTGCGTCAGCATCCGTTCACCTGGCGGAAGTGGTCACAACCGCGGCATCTGGTGTGTCGCATATAAAGTTTGGAAACGTCGATAAACAAACGGTCAAACGACTCGTCATCCCAGGATCACTCGGGGCATTTCTCGGCGCTTCCTTTTTAAGCAACATTCCGGGTGAGCTTGCGAAACCTTATATTTCAATGTTTCTGCTTGTTCTCGGCGTGTATGTGCTCATTCGATTTCTATTCATGTTTAAAATAGGAGAGCAAAAAAACAATATCAGCCTTTCGAGAAAAAAAGCCGTTCCCCTGGGATTAATCGCGGGTTTTGCCGATGCAACCGGAGGGGGCGGCTGGGGGCCGATTGCCACTCCTGTTTTGTTATCCAAAAAAGGCGTCAGTGCGAGAAAAGTAGTGGGAACTGTTGACACAAGCGAATTTGCCATTGCCGTTTCGGCAACGTTAGGATTTTTCATTTCTCTCGGCTGGGAAGAAGTCAATTGGCTGTGGGTTGGTGCATTGATGATTGGCGGAATTATTGCGGCACCGATTGCCGCCTGGCTGGTGCAGAAGGTGCATGCCCGATTAATGGGCGTTCTGGTCGGCGGGCTGATCATCCTCGTCAACACAAGAACGCTGGTCCATTCGTGGATCGATCAAACAGCATTATATCCGGTTATTTATATTGGAATTATCGCAGCTTGGATATCAGCTATTGTCTATATTGTTGTAAAAATAAGAACAAGTGATCAAACTGCTCAAGCGTTTAATCAGTAACTCTGCGACGGCTTTAGACTTTCATGGACGTTTTAAAAAAGAAGCGGAAGTCGATAAGCAAGGAAAGGAAAGAAGAACTTCACGCTGTCAACAAACGAATAGATTCCGATCGGACAACCGAAGGGCTCCTGTTAGACTGCCGTTCCTTGAAAAGGAACTGTTAACTAAGAGGATTTTTTATTTTTAAATTTACTTATAGCGAGATCGGCATAGCGCCGGTCTCAGCTTGTTTTCATTCCTTTTTTACATCTCCCCGTCTCATTTCTATACAAGGAATGCGGAAGGTGTTCATTAATGAACACCTCCCGCTTGATTGCCGATTGAATGTGAATTTCCCTGAAATTATAATATTTGTGAATGAGTGGATGTGAACAGCCTAACGCATTATCTCGGTATACAATTCCGATCAGGCTGTTATTTACAAAAACAGAGATGGAGGTTGGATGTATGTCTTCAAAACAAGAGGAGAGCTTCGCCATATTAACTGAGAGAGAATTGTCTTCTGCAGCATTTAAAGATGAGGCGTATGAATTTTACAAGCGATTACGCGCTTCCCGTCCTGTCTGTCCCGTATCGATGGGGGAGCTGGGCGAAGGCTGGCTCATTACGAGGTACGATGATGCGGTCCATATATTAAAGGATGCAAGAATGAAGAAAAATTACGAAAATGTGTTTACAGAAGAAGAATTAGAGAACTTTTCCGCTCTGGAAAATGAAGAACCTTTATCAAAGCATATGCTCAACGCAGATCCCCCCGACCACGGCCGTTTGCGGTCTCTTGTTCAGAAAGCATTTACTCCCCGGATGGTTTTACAGCTCGAAAACAGAATCCAAAAAATCGCTGATTCCTTATTGGATCAAGTAGAACCGAACCATTCTATGAATCTTGTAGACGACTTCGCTTTCCCGCTGCCGATCATTGTCATCAGCGAGATGCTTGGTATTCCGCTTGAAGATCGGCAAAAATTCAGAGTTTGGTCCCAGGCGGTGATTGATTTTTCTGACACGCCCGAAAGCCTGGAGGAATACAAGTATAAAATAGGCGAATTCGCTGAATACCTGGAATATTTGGTCCGCAAAAAAAGGGACGAGCCGGCTGAGGATTTAGTCAGTGCATTAATTCAGGCAGAAAGCGAAGGAACGAAATTAAGCATAGAAGAGCTGTATTCGACGATTATGCTTCTTATCGTCGCAGGACATGAGACAACGGTAAACTTAATAACCAATATGACCTTTGCCTTGCTGAACCACCCTGAGCAGCTGGAAAAGCTTCGTCAACATCCTGATTTAATCGACTCAGCCATTGAAGAGGCGCTCAGATTTTACAGTCCCGTGGAATTAACCACCTTGCGCTGGGCGGCCGAACCGTTTACATTGCACGGGGAGGAGATTAAGAGAAAAGATGTGGTCATCATTTCATTAGCCTCGGCCAACCGCGATGATACGGTCTTTTCGAATGCCGACCGCTTTGATATTGAAAGAAAGGATAACCGCAACCTTGCTTTTGGCCATGGCAGCCATTTTTGCCTCGGCGCACCGCTTGCCCGATTGGAAGCCAAAATCGCCATTCAAACCTTGCTGCGCCGCTTTGAACATATAGAGATTAAAGGCGAAAGGGAGCAAATCAAATGGAAAGACAATTTTCTGATGAGAGCTTTAGAAGAACTGCCATTATGTTTTTAAATGGGTAGATTTGCGGTCAGCCGTGACTTGTTATCTGTCATTTCGGCCGAACAAAAAGCAGACGTCCATCTATCACAGGGCTCATAAAAATCGTACTCCCCGATATGACGGGGAGTACTCTTCTTGCCGGCTTAATTGTCTATTACTTATTCAGGTCGCTTTCACGAAGGCATCCTCTCATCTTTTCCTCGCAGATTTACCGCACCTCGACAATAAAAACCTTTAATTTTCTCATTGATTTTAATATTTGTAAGTTTTTTGTTTCTGTTTATAATTAGAAACATATGTTAATGTTCCGGTACCTGTTAAAACCGCTTAACAGATGAGCATTCCCGGAATGTTATGTGAGGCTCTTTAAAATATACTGGCTAAAGAAGAAAGGTGTTTTTTAATTTGAGAGGATTCATCAAATGGACAGGGGTGGCGATTCTGTGTATCGGCTTATTCGCCTGTACTTCCAACAAGAATGCTGAAAATGTTCATTACGCAAAAGACGACAGACAAACATTGGATATTTATACACCGCAAACAAACGAGGGTGAAAAACATCCCGTTCTCATCTACCTTCACGGCGGAGGATGGACAAGCGGCGACAAAAGCAGGGCTGCTTCGAAGCCGGCATTTTTTACAGATAACGGCTATGTTTTTGTATCTGTCAACTATCGGCTTCATCCGGATGTTGAGTATGATGAGATGGCTGATGATGCGGCCAAGGCCGTAAAATGGGTGATGGATCATGCGGACGAGTATCAAATCGATCCGTCAAAAATCAACGTCATGGGACACTCGGCAGGGGGACAATTGGCCGGATTAATTGCCGCAGATTCAACATATTTAAATCGTGTCGGCCTCACGCCGGCCGCACTCAATTCGATTGTTGTTTTAGATGGCCCCTTGGATATGAAACGATTCATCGAAGCGATCCCGTCTTATAAAGAAGTGTTTGGCACAGACGAAAAGGTGTGGACAAAAGCATCGCCGCTTTCCTACATAAACAACTCAAAATTGCCGCCCGCCTATCTTGTGACCCGCTGGGAAGACCCTGCCGTTTACAAGTTCGCGGAAACCGTAAACAAAGCGAAAGCAACGGATTTTGTTTATCAAGTCAACAGCTTATCTCACAGTGATTTAAATAAGATGTTCGGCTCTCCGGATGCGCCGGCAGAAGCACAGAATCTGACAAAAGCGGTTATGGCGTTTTTAGAGAAGGAAAATAAATAGACTAAACGGGCCGATTTAGCCTCCTATGCATTTGGCTGAAAGTGTATAAACAGCTGTTAAATTAGCAGAGAAAGGCCTGAATTTTAAATCCGGCCTTTCTCACACTTGTTCCCCCCCTCACTCATAAAGCATCGATCTGCAAAATCCCAAAATATAAACAAAACATTAATAAAATCAAGCCATTTGATTAACAAATTTACGATACGATCATATAGAACTTGATGGTTGGGAGATGAAGAGCAAGGGGGATATGATGTGAGAATGAAACGGTTAAGGATGAGGAAGCATTTACTGATAGCTGTCTGTTCTTTGGCACTTCTTCTAAGTTCTCCGGATGTAGGCGATGCGAGCGCAGCCACTAAACGAACAACCGCAGCTTCGCCGTACTCTTCCGGATTTTTCGTAGATCATTACAAAAATAATATCTCTGCTAATATGACGGTGGAATCCAATCCTGTCATCGGGGTACTTTCCGAATTTAATAAACTTTGGACCCCCGGAAAGACGTGGAATACCGGTACTAAACTGAACAGCAGAGTGTTGGATGCCAACATCCAAAAAGTCGTGGATATTGCTGAACACCGCACGATGCTTGAGGAAAGTGCTGCATATTTTGATGATCGGAGGGGCCAGAGCTACAGTGTTATTGACGGCCTCGGGAAGCTGGCTGACGTCTATCGAATGAACGCGGGAGCGACGACAACGATCATCAGTATCCCGGCAGATGCCTCGATAAAAAAATATCATGATGAAGGAACCAATTCAGGCAGCACCAGCTCGGAACTTGGACATGTCGTGAGTTTGGTCAATACTTTACGCGGCAACTATTCTTCATCGAATCCGGCTAAAGGCTATTTCAATTATCCCCGCCCGTTTCGCTGGAAAGACAATTCGATCATTGTTCCAACGCTTATTCCCGTCATCAATCCTGATCCGAACAAAGACGGAGGTTTTCCAAGCGGACATACGAACGCCGCATATCTCAGCGCTTTTGCTTATGCCTATGCGATACCAGAGCGTTATCAAGAGCTGCTGACTCGCGCTTCAGAACTCGGTCATAACCGGATTGTTGCCGGTATGCATTCCCCGCTGGACGTCATGGGGGGAAGGGTAATGGCAACAGCGTTGTCAGCTGCGATTCTGTCTGATCCCGACAATGAAAAATTGAAGAAAGCGGCTTATGATGAAGCTCATCGTAAACTATTAACGCAAACCGGTACAGGCGAAGACAGATACAGCGATTATGAAACGAATAAAAAACAATATACGGAACGATTGACATATGGATTTCGTCAAATGAAGACAACCGCTAAACCAATGGCAGTTCCAAAGGGAGCCGAAGTCCTGCTGGAAACGCGTTTTCCTTACCTTGACAAAAAGCAGCGCCGTTCGGTTTTGGCCACTACCGGTCTTCCGGCCGGCTACCCTGTTCTTGATGATCGAGAAGGATGGGGAAGGCTTAATCTCTTTTCCGCCGCAGATGGGTATGGTGCTTTTACCAAAAATGTTACCGTGACCATGGATTCCGCAAAAGGCGGCTTCCATACAGCCGATCGCTGGCGCAACGACATCTCCGGCACTGGAAAGCTGACCAAAAAAGGGACAGGCACTTTGAAGCTGGAAGGGGATAATACATATTCCGGCGGTACACGGATTAATCAAGGAACGCTTGAGGGCGGTTCGGAGACAGCTTTCGGGAGAGGTGATGTTACACTAAACGGAGGCATCCTTAAGGAAGATGTGCCGGGAAAACTGATCATCGAAGGAGACTACAAACAATCTGCTGAAGGAATACTTGAACTTCAGCTCAGCGGCAAAAAAGATCAGCTGAAAATTAAAGGCAAAGCAAAATTGAAAGGGATATTACGCCTCAATTTTACGGACAATTACGTACCGGCTGACGGATCGGCGATCATAACCTTCCGCAAGCGTCATGGCTCATTTTCTTCCGTCGAGACCAAGGGGTTGCCAAGCAAGTATAAAGTGAAGATCATCTATAAGTCCAACAGTATTCAGTTGAAAGTTGAGCAAAAGGGGAGAAGCTGATCTGTAAGAGGATTCACGTCACCAAAAGCTGCAAGCTGGCGCATACTGCCGCCAGCTTGTTTTTAGTGTTGACGAAGTCTATCTTGAACGGGGGATCTTAAAAAATAGTCGGCACCATTCCTCCGTCCATACGGATCGGAGACCCTTTAAATGCGGATGCATAAGGACTGCATACAAATGCCGCCAATCTCCCGATTTCAATAGGCTTGATAAATCGCTGTATTTCGGATTGAGGCAGGTTTGTGGTCATAAATTTCTTCTCTTTTTCCGAAAAAGTCATCCCTTCATCAGGGTACATTCCCTGAATAATTTGCTTCACATTCTCAGAGAGTGTCGGCCCCGGCATGATCGTATTGACCGTTACTTCTGTACCGATTGTTAATTTTGATAAGCTTTTTGCCAAAGATAATAGCATTGATTTTGTCATACAATACTGAGGCATCTGCCCTGAAGGCATCATCGCTTCTTCACTTGCAATAAAGATGATGCGGCCAAAATCACTTTTCAGCATTTTCGGCAAATAAAATTTAGTTAAACCGTTTGCAGCCAGCACATTGGTGCGGAAGTATTTTTCCCATACTTCATCGTCAACGTTTTCATATTCCATGATTTCATAAATGCCCATATTGTTTACTAAAATATCGATTTGAGGGTATTTTTTAAATAAAGCTTCCCTTTGCCTAATATCCACGATGTCAGCCGCGGCGTTTTGGGGAGAGGTGGCAGGAAAAGCTGATTTTATTTCATTGACTGTTCGTTCTGCCTCTTCCTCATTTCGTCCGTTAATGAGGACATGAACACCTTCTTTGGCAAGTTCAATAGCGATGGCTTTTCCTATACCTTTCGTCGATCCTGTAACTAATGCTGTTTTATTTTTTAATCCCATATCCATCAAACATTTCTCCTATTCTAGTTAAGTCCATTCATCCGGGTTTGCTTACGCCAATTAGAAGGTGTCTCGCCTTCCCAGAGGCGGAAGGCCCGGTAGAATGAGTTCTGATCTTCATATCCGATCAGAAAGGCCACTTCTTTAATATCGAGCGAAGGGTCTGCCAAGTACTCCCGCGCCTGCTCATGTCTGACTTGGATCAACAGCTGTTTAAAGCTAGTGCCTTCGTCAGTAAGCCGGCGCTGCAAGGTGCGGCCGCTCATTCCTAATTCGCCCGCGACAGTCCGAATGTCTGGGTGCCCTCCTGTGAGCGTGCGTTTCATGATCCACTTGACCACTCCGGTAATTGAAAGGCTATTTTGCTGATCATTCAACGATTGATCCAGCACAGGAGTCAGAATCTCCAGCAACTCTGCATTATACGAGACAAAAGGGCGGTCCAGATCTCCTCGATGCAGCGTCAGCCGATTCCGATCTGCACCGCTCCGGATACGGCAGCCGAAGTATGCTTCAAGCGCCTGCATGTCGCCCATTGGGTGTGCAAACTCGACCGACTTCGCTGTCAACGGCTGACCTGTGCCCCGGCGTCCGAGTTCGAGAAGAAATGCCAGTGTAATGCCAATCAAGAGCGGCGGACCGGGTTGCTTATCATCCAACCATTCCAGTTCGATTGCGCAGTGCTCACCTTCCTCGGTGATACGCAAACTTTCAGGAGGGCATAATTGTTTGTAGCGGGCCATTCGCTTTAGCGCGTCGCGGTAGTCACGGGCATGGTAAGCCGCTAATACGGCCGGAGGGTAATGTGCCGGCTCAAAGCCGGTCGCAAGCTTGATGATTCCTTTGGAAACATCATCAACAAGGTCGGAATACGCCTGCCAGATCGCGAAGTATTGGGCGGCGGTGACAACTGGTTCAGTCATCATGGTGAGCGGCAGCTGGGCTTTTCGGAGCACGTCAGAGGCATTAATTCCTAAGTGACGCAATCCTGCCCAAAACCCTGCCGGGAATTTAATTCGATTATGAGACATCATACGTATGAGCACTCCTTTAACTTTCTGCACCTTCGCTCACTTGGTCGTCATTGCGTCCTGCCTTGTTGGCGGGACAGTTATAACTTTACCTATCCATTGTCGGACTGTAACTAGCAAAGGACGACATTTAACTTGCCGATTACGCCGAACGTGTCAGCGTACGAAGACTGTGACAGGCGGGCGCCTGTATTCTATCATTACCTTCAAATAGGAGGGACAAGTATTATTGTTTGAACCTTCAATTGATGAATGCAGTCCTTAGATATAGGAAACAAGCCGGGAAGAATCTCCCGGCTGTAAAATCATCCCTTGCCGAACATGGGATTTCCTGTTCTCATCACATGTTTTCTCGTCATGAAAAAGAGGAGGGCAGCGACAAAAAACTCGGAAAGCGGCAAGGATAGCCAAACTCCCGTGATGCCAATAAACTTAGGCAAAATCCAAAGCAGGACGAAAAGGGACACGAAGCTTCGCAATATGATAATCACAGCCGATGAGCCGGCCCGGCCAATGGATTGAAAGTAACTCATATAGACAAAGTTATAGCCAAGGAAGGTATACCCGATAAAAAATAGGCGGATTCCATCGATGGCCAGCTGCTGGATTTCGGTTGATTCTATTCCGAATAAGCCTACAAGGAACGGTGCAGCCACCCAGCCGATAACGAGCAAAAGAATTCCCAGGATAACAGCGGTCTTCTCCCCAATCTTCATGCTGCTTTTGATTCGTTCGCTTTCTTCAGCACCATGATAATAGCTGATCATGGGCTGAAGTGCCATTTCAATGCCGAAGAAGGACAGGAACATGAACCCGTGAAGGTAGTTAATGACCGAGAAGGCAGCGACTCCTCCCGTGCCTGCCAGTCCGGCCATCGCCAGGTTATACCCTGTTACAAATGCGAGGAGCCCGGCCTCTGCCAGAAAACTTGGAAACCCGATGGAAAAGATGTGCATAAGGGATTTCCAGGACCACTGAAACGCCAGCTTTCTCAGCTGCACTTGACGGTTAAAGAAGTGCAGGGATAATACAAGCAGTCCGGCGAATCCGCCAAGCACCGTTGAAATCGCAGCGCCTGTTACCCCCATGTTCAAGATCATGATTGTATAAAAATTCAGGATGATATTCACAATCGATGTTGTTGCAAGAGCCATCATCGAAAGCTTTGGACTGCCGTCATTCCTTACAAAAATACTTAACACCTGTTCTAATGCGATGACCCAGCCGAATAAAAACATGACGTTTAAGTACTCTATGACGTAAGAAGAGGTGTCGGAGTTAGCGCCAAGCCATAGCGAAATGGCTTGAATATTGAGAAGCCCGAACACCCCTAAAAGCGCACTGATGATTAGCGTAGAGAAGAGAGCCAGAGAAAAAACGCTGCTTGCCTTTTGCGGACGATTCTCTCCGATGCTGATAGAGTACTTCGTTGCTCCGCCTATCCCAATCCACAGAGCGATGGCCATAATCAAAGAAATGACCGGATAGGAAAGGTTCACTCCAGCCAGTGCTGCGGTTCCAATCCCATTTCCCACGAATAGGCCATCAATTAAAATATTCGCTGACATCAAGAGTAATCCAAGCGTTGCAGGGATGAAATATTTAAAAAACACTTGATTAACTGGTAATTTCATTAGCTGCTGATGTGTTTCTGTCATCATGTATTCCTCCTATAATGAGCTACAGGAGTATTCTAAACCTTCAAGTTACTTGAAGGTCAATCAAAACTTTGTCACCGGAATTTGGATTAAAGTGACAAAATGATCGGACTCCTTGATGACAGCCTCATCAAGAACGGAAATCTCAACGGGGATTCCTTCAAGTTTATATCCTTCCTCTTTCAGCTGACGTAAAACAAGCTGATAACTTTTCCTCATGTCCTCGTAGGGGCCAATATGGGGATAGCTGGCATACAGCCCTTCGTTTAAATATTCCTCGCTGTCTTCGCCGTGCAGCAATTCAAATAAGCCGATGTATTTTACAGGTCCTTCTTGCTTCAAGCTTTCCATATCCACGATCGTTCCGATGTCTCCGGTGAAGAAGCCGTTATTCTCGATCGACTGGCTCGAGAGCGTTTCTCTATCCTTTAAATAAATGTCGTCGCCTTCCTCTATCAGATCGACAGGTTTGTCAAAATGCAGATAGGAAACAGGCCGTTTTGGGAAATACTGAAATGTTAAAGCGGGGTGACCGGCAAGTTTTATTCCTTCTTCGATTGTGGAAATTTTGTTCTCGATCCTCGCCGCACTGCGTTGGAGCCGGAAAATTTCCATCCTGACTTCCTCAAGCTTCTTCTTTAAAATGTCCATCGTCGTTTCCGGAGTCCTTTTATTTAACTGATGCTGAATGTCTTTTAACGAAAATCCATTTTTCCTTAAAAAAATAATGGTATCCAGAACCTGAAATTGTTCAACACCATAATATCGATAGGATGTTTCAGGATCGGTATACTTTGGCTTGAACAGTCCGATTTCATCATAGTAACGCAGAGTCGATGCGGGCAGCTTGAAAAGTCGCGCTACTTCTCCCACGCGGAATCGATTGTTCATCATTTTTCACCTCATTTGTTCGTTTTAGTGATATCACCGAAATACAGAGCTATTCGGTTATCGGAATTATGTATTAAGTCTACTATTGACAGTAGGTGAAAATACACGCCTGGTCAATAAGAAGTCGCAGTATCCCTAAGCAATCTGTTCGATGCAAAGCAATTCTTTATGCCATACCAATCTATCATCATGGAAAAGAAACGGAGGTTGCGAACGTTAGATTTTTAAAAATAAATGAGGACTCCATTATTGGAAGCCCTCATTTGCCATATTTTTTTTCATTACGAATAAAAAAATCTGAATACAGTTTGATTAATGTAGCCCATTCAAAGGAAAAGTTCGGAAAGGCCACACGCCATCGCAGCATCTCAGTAACAGCTGGTCAATTCATCCGGCTTGAAGGTAGGCGAAGAATGAACTTTTTATTAAAATGGATTGTAAAAACGAAGCAATCAAAGTACACTTAATGATAATGATAATCATTTACGATTGAGGGTGTAAACTCATGACATATACCGGGAGTGAAGAGCGATGAGCAGAAATGAAGTGTTTGATGTGACCGTGATCGGCGGAGGTCCGGCCGGGTTATATTCCGCCTTTTACAGCGGACTGCGGGGAATGAAAACGAAGATTATCGAATATCAGCCGATGCTGGGCGGAAAGGTTCACGTTTATCCTGAAAAAATGATCTGGGATGTCGGGGGGCTAACGCCGATTTCGGGAGCCAGGCTGATAGAACAGATCGTGCAGCAGGGGCTAACGTTTCACCCTGAAGTGCTGCTGAATGAGAAAGTCGAATCGATTGCCCGCAATGAAGCAGGGTTGTTTGAATTACATACGGCTGCCTCAGGTGTGCATCTGTCCAAGACGGTCATCGTTGCCGTGGGCGGCGGCATCCTCAATCCGCAAAAGCTTCAGATTGAAGGAGCAGAGCGTTTTGAAGTGTCCAATCTGAATTATACGGTCAAATCGCTGCAGCATTTTAAAGATAAAACGGTCATAGTATCAGGCGGAGGCAATTCGGCTGTCGATTGGGCCAACGAGCTCGAACCTGTAGCGAAAAAGGTCTACCTCGCTTACCGCAAAGATGCGCTCAGCGGGCATGAGGCCCAGGTGGATCAGCTGCTGAACAGCTCGGTGAGCTGCTTCTTCCATACACAGATTACCAAGCTGATCGCTTCGGAAGATCATGAGGTGATCGAACGGGTCGAGCTCACGAACGCTCAAACCGGTGAGGTGATGGAGCTGCCTGTCGACGAAGTGGTCATCAACCACGGCTATGAACGCGACACCTCACTGCTGGAGAACAGCCGGCTTCATATTACCCGGGTTGATGACTATTATATTAAAGGTACCGCCAACTGCCAGTCTTCCGTGCCCGGACTGTATGCGGCAGGGGATATTGTGCATTACGAAGGCAAGCTGCACCTGATCGCCGGAGCGTTTCAGGATGCGGCAAACGCGGTCAACAGCGCCAAGCGCTTTATCGATCCCGAAGCACACAAGAGTGCGATGGTGTCGTCGCATAATGAGGTTTTCAAAGAGCGCAACCGCGAGCTTGTGAAGAAGATGTTCGTGTAGAAAAGAAGCGTTTCCGCCCGTGGGAACAGCTGATTCGTCGAGAGGATCTTGGAGATATGCCAAGATCCTCTTTTTATTTAAACCAGCCTTTTTCCTTTGAACGGGTTATGGCTTCGATCCGATTTTTCACCTCAAGCTTTTCAAGAATCATTGAGATATAATTTCGGACGGTTCCGCTTTTGATGCTGAGTTCTTGGGCGATTTCTTTTGTGTTTTTTCCGTCGGCCACAAGTTCGAGCACTTCTTTTTCTCTATCTGTAAGGGGATTGGCCTCACTGTACATGTCTTCCATCAATTCAGGCGCATAGATCCGCTTTCCTTTCATGACGCTGCGGATGGCGCTCACAAGTTCTTCGCTTGGGCTGTCCTTTAACAAATAGCCTTTAACACCTGCTTTAATGGCCCGCTGAAAGTAACCGGGACGGGCAAAAGTGGTTAAGATAATAATGTTGCAGCCTGTATCCTTTAGTTCCTCGGCAGCTTCAAGCCCCGTCTTTCCGGGCATTTCAATGTCCATAATGCATACATCAGGCCGATGTTTTTTTGTGAAATCAACGGCATCCTGTCCGGTTGTGCCTTTGCCGACGACTTCCATATCTTCTTCTAAATTCAGAAGCGATCCTAAAGCGCCCAAGAGCATCTGCTGATCTTCCGCAATAAATATACTAATCATGCAAGCCATCCTTTTTTGTTTATTTTGAGTTATTAGGAATTGACATGGTAAGCTTAGTTCCGTTTTTTGTATCAATGTGAAGGCTTCCGTTTGCAAATTCAAGCCGTTCTCTCATCCCAAGCAAGCCGTGTCCTTTTGAAAAGCACTTCTCTTCACCTTGAAACGTTCCATCGTCAGTCACTGTAATGACAACTTCCTTCCAGAGCTGCTGGATGTCAATGCGGCAGGTCGTAGCCTGACTATGCTTGACGACATTAGTGACAGCTTCCTTTAAGCACATGCTCAATATGTTTTCATTAAGCAATGAGATATTTTCCGGCAATTTATCTTCTTCATAGATGAACGCAATGTCGGCTGCTTCAAGAATTTGTTTGATGTTGATAATTTCATCCTTGAGCCGGATGCCTTTCATGGAGGATACAATTTTTCTGACTTCATTTAAAGAAGTTCTCGCAGTTTGCTGAACGCTTTTCAGTTCACGCGCAGCTTGATCGGGATCTTTGTAAATTAATTTTCTCGCCAAGTCGCTTTTTAAACCGATCAGAGACAGCTTTTGTCCAAGTGTATCGTGAAGGTCGCGGGCAATCCGCTGCCGTTCTTCTAATTTTACCAAATTGGCAATCCGTTCATTAGCATACTCGAGTTTTTCTTCGAGGCGTTCGCGTTCCTTGCGGTTTCTGATACTGAACGGCAATAAAATCGCGCTGATGAGAGTGATGACCACAAAAGGAATTTGTGTCAGAAAAAATTCCTTTTTTAAAACGAGACTGAAGTTGGCAGCGACGGCTGCGCTTATTAAATGGACGTAATATAAAATGTGAAAAGGGGCTCGTTTTTTAATGTTCCCTATAAAATATGCGATAAAAAAAGCAAAATAAATATAGCTGAACAGCATAATCGAGGCGGTTGAAATGCCGATTAAAATAAACGCCCACAAATAAACGTCCCAGCCTTTTGAGACAAAAGCAAATCTGTATACCGCAAAAAATAAAAGTGTCAAAATGATGCCGACGACGATGACAAGTGTAGATGATGATTGCATGATAAAGTAGAAGGGCAGGATGAAAAATATCGTCCATATATACGGCGAGATCCCGTTAAGTTTTTGAAATGCAAAATGCTTTTTGAACATGATATAACCTCGTTTTCAGCTTTTCATCTTTAGAGTAACTTTACCATTGCCTGAGCCGGATTGCATCATCCGACAATAAATAAGGAAGCCTTCTTGTTAATATAAGAAGACCTCCTCATCGTCAGGCGTTCTTCCGCAGCTTCTGTTTTTCCGTTGAATCCTGCGAAAGATGGGAAGATGTTTGTTTCATGTCCCGAAAGGTTACAAACTGCTTTTTTTCTTCATCCCAAAGCCGGAACGCGAGTGATTGCAGGCTTGTTTTTAAAGTGATGGTCGGGACGTTTTTTAGTGGTTCATGCTGCTCATGTGCAATTTCAAGTTTATAGTTAGGCACCTTTGGGCTCAGATGGTGAACGTGGTGGTACCCGATATTGCCTGTAAGCCATTGAAGCAGTTTCGGGAGCTTATAAAATGAACTTCCTTCCACAGCGGCCTGAACGTAGCTCCAGTTTTCATCCGCTTCAAAATAAGAATCTTCAAATGTATGCTGAACATAAAACAGCCAAACGCCGATCGAACCCGAGATCAGAAAGATCGGACCCTGTACGAGCAAAAACGATTGCCAGCCAAAGATCAGGCAGCAGACAGCAGCCAATGCCGCGATCGCAAGATTGGTGAGGTATGTGTTCACACGTTCCTTCCGTCTTGCACCTTTTTTGTTAAAGCGGTTTGTGATCAGAAAGACATAAATCGGTCCGAGAATAAACATGATAAACGGATTTCTGTAAAGTCTGTATGCGATTTTTGTGCGTAAAGGTGCGGCTTTATATTCGTTTACCGTCAGCAGCCAGATATCGCCTGTTCCGCGTTTATCCAGGTTGCTGCTTGTCGCATGATGAATCGAATGGCTGTGCTGCCATTGAAGATAAGGAAATAAAGTCAGAACGCCTGTCAAAAAGCCGAGAATATGGTTATGGCGCTTTTGTTTGAAAAAGGATAGATGGCAGCAGTCGTGAAAAATAATGAAAATTCTCGTCAAAAACCCTGCGGCAATCACCGTTATTCCTAAAGTAAGGAGATAGGAGACATCGAGGCTGAAATAGGCAAGAAACCAAAGTCCGAAAAAAGGAATAAACGTATTGAAGAGCTGAATGAGACTGTTTTTGGTATCAGGCTGGGCAAACGCAGCAACCTGTTTTGTTAGCTGTTTTTGTTTATGGGCAATAGTTTGTTCAGTCATAGTAAAGTTATCCTCTCATAAATGGGTCTTAAGTTAAGTTTACGGCACAGCGAGATGTCTTTGTAGTAGCACACATCATGCTTCAAACATGACACTTGTCATGTTTCCTGCACTCGAATGGATTGCTCAGGCATAAGAAGATTGACAATGTCATGATGGGCAAATCTGCATGATGATATGGTAAATAACGGAAGTTACAAAAACGCGATGATTGATTCGTTAAACAAAGTTCTTTTACAATGATGTAATAGATGATCATCGTTTAGTCATTTAGATAAGGAGTGAATTCATATGTCACGAATGGAAAATAAAATATTTAATTGTGAGAAGGAGCTGACGCTCAACATTATCGGCGGAAAGTGGAAAATGCTGATTTTGTGGTTTTTAGGAAAAGAAGGTACGAAAAGGTTCGGAGAATTAAAAGCTTTGATGCCCGGCATTACGCAAAGAATGCTGGTGAATCAGCTGCGGGAATTAGAAGAAGATCATATTGTACATAGGGAAGTATATCCGGTTGTTCCCCCAAAAGTTGAATATTCCCTAACAAAACAAGGAGAAAGTTTAATGCCTATATTAGAGGCGATGTATGAATGGGGTAAAAATTATATAGAAACTAACTTTTCAAAAGATGATGAATAGAATGATTGACTTTAAGATACTGTTTTGGAGACAGTATCTTTTTCTATACCATATGAGGAAAAGTATAGTATGTAAAAAAAAAGTGCGTACTATTAATGGAATTTTTCACTTGTTATACTCTTGATGTAACAAAATATGAAAAGAATAATCCGCGGAATTCTTAATTCAAACAGAGGTGATTGCAAGTGGAATTACAGTTAGCATTAGATTTAGTCAATATACCGGAAGCCATCGAAGTAGTAAAAGAAGTGGAAGAATACATTGACATTGTAGAAATCGGTACGCCGGTTGTGATAAATGAAGGACTCCGTGCAGTGAAAGAGGTGAAAGCCGCTTTCCCGAATTTGAAAGTACTGGCAGACCTTAAAATTATGGATGCGGCAGGGTATGAAGTGATGAAAGCATCAGAAGCAGGAGCCGACATCATCACCATTTTAGGGGCTGCTGAAGACATGTCTATTAAAGGCGCTGTAGAAGAGGCAAAAGCCCAAGGGAACAAAATCCTGGTGGATATGATTGGAATTAAAGATATCAAATCGCGCGCTAAGGAATTGGATGAACTTGGTGTCGATTATATTTGTGTCCATACCGGTTATGACCTTCAAGCCATTGGCCAAAATTCATTTGAAGACTTAATGACCATTAAAAATGTTGTAAAAAACGCTAAAACGGCTATTGCAGGCGGAATTAAATTAGACACATTGCCCGACGTCGTTAAATTAAAACCTGATTTGGTTATTGTCGGGGGCGGTATTGCAAATCAAGATGATAAAGCTGCGGCAGCCGCAAAAATGAAGCAGATGATCCAATAAACATGAAGACTTATGATTATGTAAAAGCGATCATCGCAGAGCTTGATCTTGCAACGTCTCAAAATCAAGCGGAAGGAATAGAAGACTTAATATCCACTATCATGTCTTCTGAAAAAGTGTTTGTTTCCGGTGCAGGCCGCTCTGGTTTAATGGGGAAATCATTTGCTATGCGATTAATGCATATGGGTATTGATGCATTTGTAACAGGAGAAACCGTAACACCACCATTTACCGGAAAAGACTTGCTTATCGTGGGCACAGGTTCAGGGAAAACAGAAAGTTTGCTTCATATGGTGGAAAAGGCAAAAGATATCGGAGGCACTGTCGCAGCAGTTACGATCTCTCCAGATTCACCCATAGCTGAAATAGCTGACCTGATACTGCAGCTGCCCGGCTCCCCAAAAGATCAAACGACGGGCAATAAACAGACGATACAACCGATGGGCTCGCTTTTTGAACAGACTCTTTTATTGTTTTATGACGCTATCATATTGCGAATCATGGAAATGAAAGGGCTGAATACTCATAACATGTATGGAAATCATGCCAATCTTGAATAATAGAAAATCGCCATCCGCTATCTTGGATGGTGATTTTTTTTGCATACAAACCTGTTTTTAACATATCATTTACATCTTTATTATATTTTTGAAATGTAGATAACGTAAACTGGAGCAGGGACTAAATAGATATATGAAGAAAGGAGCTTATCATGCTTACAAGTTTTAGCCTGATTGGGTTTATACCTTCAATTATTGTTGCTGCTTTAATCATATTCGGGTTGAGAAAGCTTGTACTTTCTTTAAGAAATAAATAGGGTATTGATAATCATGTTGTTGTCACATTTTGATAAAGTTTTGTTTATATACTAATCTCCTAAATATTGATTGTGAGCTGATCCAGCCCTTGTATCTTCTGTTCTGATAAATGAGATGAATGGATGATCAAATATTGAATATATTTTGGTTATATGTTATGTTTTTATCAAGTTAGCAGAAATCATTCCTTGTATCCATATCGAAACAATTGTTCAAGGACAGGTGGAACCTCTTATTTCTCTAACGAAATTTAAAACGATCAAAAAGGGGATAAACAAATGCCATTATTACGTTTCGATCTAATAGAAGGCCGTGATGAACAAGCATTAAAAAAATTATTAGATACCGCACACGATGCGATGGTAGAAGCGTTTAACGTTCCGGAGAAAGACCGCTATCAAATTGTTCATCAGCATCCGGCGAATGAGCTCATTATCCAAGATACAGGCTTGGGATTGAATAGATCAAAGGATCTGGTTGTGATCAGCATTACCAGTAAAACAAGAACGGAAAGTCAAAAAGAGAAATTGTACGCTTTACTTGCTGAAAGGCTTGAAGCGGAATGCGGCATTTCACCTGAAGATGTCATGGTGTCCATCACAGAAAATGGAGATGCCGATTGGAGTTTCGGCCTCGGCGAGGCGCAGTTTTTAACTGGAAAGCTGTAAGCACGCAAAAGGAATGTTGACAGGGACATCTGAATCTCTTCAGAAATAGCAAAAGCTGCTGACGGGAAGTCAGCAGCTTTTTTCTTTATATTTCTCCGGGTTTTCGCTTATTTGCTCTTGGCCATTTGTGGTGCATCACATATTGAGTCATCGTGTTAAAAATAACCGCCCATTGGTTTTCGGTGAGCGTTCCAACGGTTTTTTCATTGTTGATTTTTAGACTTTTTCTTAAGTGTTTCATTTGAGGCGGAGTAAAAATCCCGCGTAAAGCAACACAGAGAGGGATATTCGGCTCCTTTAGCGCGTATTCGGCAAGCCCCCGAAACGCAATATAATGTTTATGTGATATAGGCGCGTCTTTTTTTCGTGTTATTCTGACCATTGCCGAGTCCACTTTTGGAGGGGGAGAAAAATGTTCTTTCGATATTTCTCTGACAATGCCGATATTAAACCACATTCTCCAAGCTAAAACATAGGAATTTTTAATGAATTTTGATGTGAAGCGTTTAGCAGCCCCTTTTTCCATTACGATGATCCCTTTTTGAAATCCGCTTGCAGGATTGTTCAAAAGCATTTTCATAATGGGGGTTGTGATGGCATAGGGAATATTAGAGACCACCACAAACTTTTCTTTTGGTAAATGAATCTTCAAGATATCTTGATGAATAATTTTCGTATTTGAATGGTGTGCTGTTTTACGTGTGAGTATATCAATGAATTTAGAATCGTTTTCCACTGCCAATACCTTACCGGCCTTTTGACATAGCACAGTTGTCAAAGCCCCTTTTCCCGCTCCTAACTCTAAAACTGTATCGTCAATGCCGATATTTGCCCGATCCACAATTTCTTCAATTAATTTTTTATTATGCATCAAATGCTGTCCCGAAAAATTCGGGGATTCCCCGCGGTTTAACTTTTTTCCTCTGTACTTATGATTTTTTTTCTTCATGTTTCCTCTTCCTCTCATCATAAAAAATCACAGGCGGTCTGCCTGTGATTCAGAGTAAAGGGAAGAGCCATCCTTTAAGGATGAATCCGCGGTATTTCCATAACCAAATAAGCCTTTCTCAGCCGTTTGAAAAAAGGATTAAACAAAAAAGAAAGGCAGAACGATCCGCCTTTCTACAAGTTACAAATTTTATATGCAAATTGAAGATTATTAAAAAAGGACAGACTGATCCCGTTTACTCTGCATACACAAACAGAGCCTTTGAACGTATTTAATTACTGGTTCAAAGTTGGGAAACGAAGTCTCATTGAGTGTGTCATTTTTTAATAATCCTCCTGAAAAGTTAAAGTTACGATTACATTGTAGGGCATTCTTTGGAAAACGTCAACGGCTGCTGGAAGTTTCTTCTCCTTACGAATACGCAGGGGTTAACCAGGCAGTGTTAAGAACGGGAGTCTACTAACATTGAAATTATAGATGTGATTGTCTATAATTCAAGATATAAATCGTAATATTTACGATTTTAGAATAATCCATGTAGAAAAGTGGTGCAATAACATTGAATCAATCATTCGCATTCTCACGGCATCGCAGACTGCGCTCAACGCCGGGTATCCGGGATTTGGTAAGAGAAAATCGGCTTTCCGCTAACGATTTCATATATCCTCTGTTTGTCCAAGAGGGGAGGGGGTTAAAAACAGAAGTTCCTTCCATGCCGGGCGTTTATCAACTGACATTGGATTTATTGGAAGAGGAAATTATGAAGTAAGGACACTCGGGATTAAAGCGATTCTTCTCTTCGGGATTCCGAATTGGAAAGATGATTTGGCAACGTCTGCTTATGCGTCAGATGGAATTGTTCAACGAGCGGTTAGGCAAATCAAGGCTTTAGATTCTGATTTGGTCATCATTACAGACACATGTATATGTCACTATCAAACAGAAGGCCATTGCGGCATACCGGTAAACGGCAGGATCGATAATGACGTGTCTTTAGATATACATGTAAAAGTCGCCGTATCTCAGGCTGAGGCAGGTGCCGATATTCTGGCGCCCTCAAGCATGATGGATGGATTTGTGACGCATATACGACATGCACTGGATGAATCGGGTTATAAAGACATACCGATCATGTCGTACGGTATTAAATATGCTTCAAGCTATTATGGACCATTCCGTGATGCCGCGGATAATTCGCCGGCTTTCGGTGACCGCCGGACCTATCAGATGGACCCGGCAAACCGTTTGGAGGCTTTTCGTGAGGCACAGTCCGATATTGAAGAGGGAGCGGATTTTATGATCATTAAACCTGGTTTGCCTTATTTAGACATCATCAGGGATATGCGAAATTCTCTCCAGATTCCGCTGGTTTCATATCAAGTAAGCGGTGAATATGCCCAAATAAAAGCTGCATCGCAAAACGGCTGGATAGATGAAAAAAATACAGTGTTGGAAAGTATGCTTGCGATGAAGAGGGCCGGTGCAGATCTAATTGTTACATATTTTGCAAAGAATATAGCAAAATTTCTTCGGGAGGAATCGTGAAACGGGCAGCGATCGTATTCATTCGATTCTATCAAAAGGCGATATCACCTCTTTTCCCGCCAACTTGCAGATTTTATCCAACATGCTCCAACTATGGGCTTGAAGCGATTCAAAGGTTTGGGTTTATCAAAGGCAGTTATCTGCTCATCAAACGATTACTGAAATGCCATCCCCTTCATCCAGGAGGCTTTGATCCTATTCCAAGCAAAACAGAGAAAAAAAGTGAAGGGGAATCGCCCAAATCAAATAGGATTTAACTTTTTCTGGGGATTGCTCTTTATGAAAACATACCTAAAAAAACAAAAGTTGTGATCAGCTGATGCAAATATCAGTGGCATTCGAATTTGACGCATGAAGAGAAAAGGCGGTCAAAAACCCCCCCTTTCTGCTTGTTAAAATGTTTCATATAATAAACATAAATGATATGAATGAAGTGCAGAGGAAATGTAGTTTTCATTAGACTTTAGGAAACAAAACAGCCGCTAAAAAAGATGAGGATCATACATGGCAACTGATCTTTTCATGCTGATGTAGCCGTTTATGGAGAGCATTAAAACAAATGAAATTGATTTGAAATGATTAGATGAAGTTAAAGAGCATGATAATGGAGTTAAAGTAATGAATTTAATTTAAGAAGGAAGTGAAAGCATGGATCTTGAAACGGTTATGAAGGAACTGGAAGCGTTGGGTACGGAAAACATGAAAAAAAGATACATAACGAATGGTGCACACGAACCGCTTTTTGGCGTGGCGACAGGCAAGATGAAGCCGCTCGCAAAGAAAATCAAGAAAAATCAGCCTTTGGCGGAGCAGCTTTACGCTACCGGGAACTACGATGCCATGTATTTTGCCGGCATTATTGCTGACCCAATCATAATGACTGAAGCTGATTTTGAGCGCTGGATCGATGCTGCGTATTTTTATATGCTTTCTGATTATGTTGTTGCCGTAACTTTGGCAGAAACCGATTTTGCGCAAGCTGTCGCAGATAAATGGATTTCAAGCGGGGAAGAACTCAGAATGTCGGCAGGCTGGAGCTGTTACTGCTGGCTTTTAGGTAATCGATCGGACGATGAATTTAATGTGACCAAAATTGCCGGTATGCTTGATCAGGTGGAACATGCGATTCACGATTCTCCGGATCGAACAAAATCGGCTATGAATAACTTTATCTACACAGTCGGGATTTCATATTTGCCGCTCCATGAAAAGGCGGTTGAAACCGCAAAAGCAGTAGGCCCGGTCGAACTTCGGCGGGACAAGAAAAAAAGCAGTATCCTGAACGCTTCCAAAAATATTCAAATGGATGTTGAGAGAGGCCGCCTTGGTTTCAAACGGAAATATGTAAGATGTTAGCACAGTCTGCAGTGAAATTTCTAAAAATAACTAGGGAGCGGAGCATGGAAAATAACGTTTTTGAACAGATGGCAAAACGATATGATACAGAAGAAAGAATTGAATTAGCAAAAGTGATCGTGAATGAAGTAAGACAAGAATTGAGAAATAGTCAATCAAAATCTTTAATCGACTATGGGAGCGGTACTGGTCTCATTAGTTTAGAATTATCAGATTTAGTACATTCTATTTTGTTGGTCGATTCGTCAAAACAAATGCTGGAGGTGGCGAAAGCTAAAATTTCTCGCAAAGGAATCGCCAACGCAAAAGTGCTTTATTCAGATTTTACCCAAGAAACTCCTGAACTGAAGGCAGACATCGTTTTAATGTCACTAGTCCTTCTTCATATTCCGGATACGAATAAAATTTTACAAGAATTGTTCGGTGTTTTAAATAATGGCGGAAAGCTCATGATTATTGATTTTGACAAAAACGATAAAATTCAACATCCGAAAGTTCACAGCGGTTTTTCGCACGGAGAATTGAAAAAAAGATTATCCGATGTTGGATTTAAATCAACTGAAATGAAAACATTCTATCACGGCCATCGTATTTTTATGAATCAAGATGCTCCAATGTTTATATCCAGCAGCATAAAGTGATTTCTTGTTTTTGAAATGAAATAGCGGAAGCCGGAAAACGATCCGGCTTTTTCTGCTTCACTTCCCTTCTCCACAAGGTAAAACACATGAAACATCTTCATCAGCGCTCGGGTCCGCGACAGAAGCTTAAAATTTGATTTATCCTCAGCAGTTCAGTATATTATACACATAGGGGTATATGTATTGTGCGGGAGATAGGCTGTTTTGTACAAAAAGTCGTCACAGGCTGGATTCTTAACGAATATGACAGAAATGCAGGACAGTTCATATCCGCATAGTAACGGTTTCGCGAAACTGTTGATAAAAATGATATGCTATCATCATAAGAAAATGGGAGGTTATCTGATGGAATACGATGATCAATTAAAAAATAGGATCAAACGAGTGGAGGGTCAAGTTCGAGGGATATTAAAAATGATGGATGAAGGAAAAGAGTGTAAAGAGCTCGTAAGCCAAATGTCAGCGGTTCGTTCCGCATTAGATCGCGCCATTGGTGTTGTTGTAAGCAGCAACTTGGAGAAATGCGTTCGCCTTCAAATCGAAAGAGGAGAAGATACCGAAGACCTCATTCAAGAAGCCGTTAATTTATTGGTTAAAAGCAGATAGTGTTAAGATGGCTGTTGATAATACAGCCTCTGTATACCCTTAGTTAAAAGAAAACCCCTTAAGGGTATAAAGAGCTGAAACTTATATTTTTTTATTTTTTATATACCCATACGGGTATTAGTATATGGAAATAGGAGAGTTGATCTATGTCAGACCAAAAAGAAAAAACGACCATTGTTTTATTTAGCGGTGACTTAGATAAGGCGATTGCCGCTTTTATTATTGCTAATGGAGCCGCTGCTTATGATCATGAGGTAACAATTTTTCATACATTTTGGGGGCTTAACGCTTTAAGAAAGGATGAACCGGTGCCGGTAAAGAAAGGGCCGCTTGAAAAAGCATTCGGCTTTATGATGCCCCGGGGTTCAAAGAAATTCGGATTATCTAAAATGAATTTTGCCGGTATCGGGCCTAAAATGATCAAACATGTCATGAAAAAGCACGGCGTGCTGTCTCTGCCTCAGCTGATTGAAATGGCGCAAGAACAAGGAGTTAAGCTTGTTGCCTGTACAATGACAATGGACTTGTTAGGCTTGCAAAAAGAAGAACTTATCGACGGTATTGATTATGCAGGAGTTGCCGCATATCTCGGGGATGCCAACGAAGCAAAAGTGAATTTATTTATATAACGGTCTCCAAATTAAACGGTGCTTTAAGGAATAGGGTTGCCGGAGCGATCAAATGGAACTTTGATACTGAAAATGAGTATGGAGGGATGATTGATGAACATCAAATCTGACCGCGTGTTAGATGCGAAGGGGCTTGCTTGTCCAATGCCCGTTGTAAAAACGAAAAAGGCCATGAATGAGTTAGAACCGGGGCAGGTAATGGAAGTGCATGCTACTGATAAAGGGTCTCTTGCTGATATACAGGCATGGGCAAAGGGAAGCGGCCACCAGTATCTCGGGACGACAGAAGACGGAAATATATTAAAGCATTTTCTTCGTAAAGCAGGTCACTCGGAAATAAAGAAAGAAAAAACGTTTCCTTATGTGATTCAAAATGAAGAGCTTCAAAAAAAGGTAGAGGCGGGAGAACGGATAACAGTCGTTGATGTTCGGGAACCTGCAGAATACCGTTTCGGCCATATTCCAGGAGCGATTTCAATCCCATTAGGTGAACTTGAAAAAAGAGCAAAGGAACTGAATAGAGAAGAGAAAATTTACGTTGTTTGCCGTACAGGTAATAGAAGCGATCTGGCAGCTAAACAGCTTGCAGCTAACGGCTTTAAAGACGTTGAAAATGTGGCGCGGGGAATGGAGGAGTGGTCAGGGCCTATTGAAAAATGATCAATAAATTGAACGGCTGCAAAAGTTGCGACCATTGCAACATGTGCCAATGAGATTCTAACATTCTAAGGAGGTTTAGAAGTGGACTTTACAATCATTTCACCAAAAGAAGTAACCGAAAAATTATTAGGAAAAGAATCGTTTTTTATTTTAGACGTACGAAATAAAGATGCCTTTAGTGATTGGAAAATCGAGGGCAGCCGGGTTGAACATTTAAATGTTCCGTATTTTGATTTAATTGATGGTGTAGATAAAATTGCAGGCCAAGTTCCCAAAGATCAAGATGTTCTGGTGGTTTGTGCCAAACAAGGGTCTTCGGAGATGGTTGCACAGCATTTAGTGGATGCCGGTTTTGAAAGAGTTTTTGCACTTGAAGGCGGCATGAAAGCGTGGAGCGAATTTTTACATCCGGTAAAAATCGGAAACTTGAAAGAAGGGGGCTCGATCTATCAATTCGTAAGAATGGGGAAAGGCTGTTTATCCTATTTTATTGAGACTGACGGAGAAGCAATTGTAGTTGACCCTGCTCGTACTGTAGACGCATATATAGATTTTGCAAAAGAGAGAAACGTTACGATTAAACATGTGGTCGATACACATTTACATGCGGATCATATTTCTGGCGCACGTTTACTTCGTGAGCGTACAGGAGCCTCATACTACCTGCCGCCAAAAGATGCTGAGGAAGTGCAATTTTCGCATGAACCGTTAATTGAAGGTCATGATGTTTCGATAGGAAACACAAGCATGAAAGTGGAGCCTATCTACTCACCGGGCCATACGATTGGAAGCACATCTTTAATTGTTGATAATCACTATTTGTTAACAGGAGATATTTTATTTGTTGAATCAATCGGCCGGCCAGACTTGGCTGGAAAAGCCGGGGACTGGGCAGAGGATTTACGTAACACATTGCATGAAAAATACAAACAAATATCAGGTGACTTGATTGTGCTTCCAGCTCATTTTTCGTCAGTCAGTGAATTAGGCGATCAAGGGCAGGTTCAAGCTAAGCTGAGTGATGTATATAAAAAGAATGCCGGTTTAAATCTGGATGAAAATGAATTCAGAAGTGCTGTATCAGAAAACCTGCCGCCACAGCCAAATGCCTATCAGGAAATCCGTCAAACCAACATGGGCAAAATAACGCCGGATGCTGACAGGCAAAGTGAGATGGAAATTGGACCAAACCGTTGCGCGGTTCATGGATGAGTATAGATTTGAAGATAGGGAGAGATAAAACATGAAATCAGATAAAGTGATAGATGTTAAAGGATTCGCGTGCCCGATGCCAATTGTGAAAACAAAAAAAGCTATGGATGAATTGCAATCCGGAGAAGTGTTAGAAGTACACGCCACTGATAAAGGGGCAAAAAGTGATCTGACAGCATGGGCGAAGTCAGGCGGCCATGAATTGCTTAAAGGTACTGAGGAAGATGGTGTACTAAAGTTTTGGCTTAAAAAAGGTTAAGGTGATAAAAAGGGGGGACTATTCCCCTTTTTATTGAAGGAAAGGAGGAAAGTCGGTGGACATCTCTTTTATTCTTCTCATATTTTTCATCGGATTTGTTGGTTCTTTTATGTCCGGAATGCTTGGTGTCGGCGGGGCAATTCTTAATTACCCTTTATTATTATATATTCCTGTGTTATTTGGGTTTACAGGCTTTAATGCTCACCAGGTTTCAGGTATTGTCGCAGTCCAGGTTTTTGTTGCAACATTTTCCGGTGTATGGGCTTACCGGAAAGGCGGTTACTTAAATAAAGAACTTATCACCGTTATGGGATTAAGTATTCTGATCGGAAGTCTAGTCGGTGGTTATGGGTCACATTTTTTCTCCGAAGATTTCATAAACTTGGTTTACGGAATATTGGCGATAATCGCCGCAGTCATGATGCTTATTCCAAAGACAGGAACAGAAGGTAATCACAGTGATCACGTTCGCTTTCCGAAGATATTAACCTCAGTAATTACTTTTGCAGTCGGCTTGGCTTCAGGCATTGTCGGTGCCGGCGGCGCTTTTCTGCTTGTTCCGCTAATGTTAGTCGTTTTAAAAATACCTACACGAATCACAATCGCAACATCGCTCGCAGTTACATTTATTTCATCGATTGGAACAACAGCTACAAAGCTCATCATTGGACATGTTCCTATTATGCCGGCTTTGATTATAATAGCTGCCAGCCTAATGGCATCCCCGCTAGGTGTTTTAATTGGCAAGAAGATGAAGGCTAAAGTTCTTCAAGGTATTCTGATATTCGTTATTTTGATTACAACTGTGAAAATCTGGTTTGATATCTTACATTAATGTTTAAAGTTTTCTATATTTTCTGTTTTGAAGGAGGGATTGGATGAAAGAGATTACAGAGCTGACTTCAATGGCGGCAATTGAGAAGTTTATAACCGGTCATAAATTAAGTTTTATATATATATCAAGGCCTCAATGCACAGTATGTCACGCTGTTCTGCCGCAGCTTAGAGTACTGTTGACTCGCTTTCCAAAGATTAAATTAGGGCATATCAACGCTGATATAGTGGAGGAGGTTGCCGGCAGGTTTTCAGTCTTCACAATTCCTGTGCTTCTTTTGTTTATTGAGGGAACCGAATGTCTAAGAGAAGCGCGTTTTGTTCATTTTGAGCAGCTTGAACAGAAGTTAAAAAGAGTCTATCAGTTGTACGAGGAATAGATAGCTAAAGGGAGGGGCCATGATGTGTCAAAACCCGACTTTTTTTGAACGGTATAAAGAAGAAGGAAAGTCAATGGAAAGCGGCTATTTAAGGCAGATCTTCGACCATTTGCAGGATGGAATCATCATGATGGATCAGGAACGCAGAATTCTGGTGATGAATCCGTCCGCAGAGAAGATGACGGGATGGAAATTAGGTGACAAGGTTCCGTACTGTTCCTACTGCCAAACGAGAAAATTGGAAGCGGGAGAAGAGCGTTGTTATTTGCTGGCCAAGCGGGAAGTTCCTTATTTTCTTTCCTCGATGCCCACATATGAGGGACGATTCGTTGACATGGAGATGAGTACGGCTGTCATTTCTGAAAACGGCGATCAAATGGAAGTTCTTTTGGTCCTGAAAGATTTAACGATAAAGAAAAAGGAAGAGGAAGCGCGGATCTCCAAGCTGGTTCTGCAAAAAACGCTAGAAACTCAGGAAAACGAACACAAGCGGCTGGCCCAGGAACTGCACGATGGCGTAGGACAATCGCTTTATTCGGTATCAGTAGGTATTCAAGCGATTCAATCGCGCATGGAGCAGGAAGAAACATTTAGAGAGTACATGCAGGAAATCATCGATGAACTGGAAAAAGCGATCCAAGACGTCAAGCTCTACTCTCTTCAGCTGCGGCCGCACAGTCTCGATCAGCTGGGGCTGATTCCTGCTGTCAAGCACCTTGTGTCCAGCTTAAACAAGACTCATCAGGATGTTTCTATTACGTTTGCCTCAAGCAATGTCAGCATTCGCTTGCTGCCGGTTTTGGAAATCAATTTATACCGCATCATTCAGGAGGCGCTGCATAATGCCCTGAAATATTCGCAGGCGACACATATTAAGGTCATATTGTACAAAGAAGATGGCGAGCTTATTTTGATGATTCAGGACAATGGCATTGGTTTTGATCGCGGGCTGACAGAGGAAGGCTTGGGATTCAAACATATGGAAGAAAGAGTCAATCAGATGGAAGGAAGCCTTCGAATTCACTCCGCACTTCAGAAAGGAACGACAATTAAAGTGAAAGTACAGGACAAGGAGGGGAGGGGGAGTGATCAAGGTATTGCTGGTCGATGACCACATGATGATCCGCAAGGGCATCCGTGTGCTTTTGGAAGGTTTTTCTGAAATCGAAATTGCGGGAGAAAGCAACAATGGCAACGAAGCCGTTTTTAAGGCCGGACAGTTGAAACCGGATGTCGTGCTGATGGATTTGTCGATGCCAAACGGGTTGGACGGATTCACAGCGAGCACTGCGATCCGAAAGATGAACCCTTCTGTTAAAATCGTGATTTTGACAATGCATGATGAAGAAATTTTTATCCAAAAAGCGATAGAGGCGGGGGCCCATGGATACGTCTTGAAAAACAGTCATTATCAGTTGCTTTATCAGGCGATTGTCGAAGTGTACAGGGGAAATCTCTATTATAAGACATCTGTATCGCAGGACATCATTGATCAATGGCTGAATTCAGAGTCCCAAAAGCCGCCTTCTGTTTTAACTGTTCGCGAAAAGGAGATTCTCAGATTCATTGTGCTGGGTTATGCCAATAAGGAGATTGCCGATAAACTCTCAATCAGCGTCAAAACCGTCGAAAATCATAAAACAAATATGATGCAGAAATTAAAACTGGACTCGAAACACGAATTAATCCAATATGCGATCAAAAACAAATATCTCGATCTGACGTTCTAACATACTGCCCCTTAACCTTGTCAGCTTGGGAAGACGGTGCTCAAATAAAAGTAGGGGAGTTCCCCTATACAAAAAAAGGAAGATGGATGGTAACTTAAAAAACGAGAGACACATCTTTAAGACAAACAGCAACTTTCTATAAACATAAGGGGGTTGACCATGGCAAGACAGGCTCGTTATTCCATTGTCATTGTTGGAGGTGGGACTGCTGGCATCTCTGTCGCCGCCCGTCTCGTTCGGGCTTCTAAAACACTCAAAGGACAAATTGCCATCATTGACCCGCAAACAAAGCACTATTACCAGCCTTTGTGGACATTAGTTGGAGGCGGCGCAGCGAAGAAGGAAGAGTCTGAGCGCGATTTAGCTTCCCTGATTCCTGGCGGGGTCGACTTGATCGGCGATGCTGTAACTGAGTTTCGCCCGAATCAGAACACACTTCTTACAAAACAAGGAACGATCGTTTCCTACGATTATCTCGTGGCGGCAGCCGGTTTGCAAATCGATTGGGACGGGGTCAAAGGTTTGAAAGATGCGGTTGGAAAAAACGGGGTTTGCAGCAACTATTCATATCATACGGTAGACAGCACTTGGGAAAACATCCGCAATTTTAAAGGCGGAACCGCCATTTTCACTCATCCTGATTCTCCCGTGAAGTGCGGGGGAGCTCCACAGAAAATTATGTACTTAGCAGATGACTATTTTCGCAAGTCAAATGTTCGCCATCAGTCGGACATTATTTTCGCATCGGCGAAATCGATCATTTTTGATGTCCCCAAATATGCAAATGCGCTCGAAAAAGTCGTCAGGCGCAAGGATATCCACACGATGTACAAGAGAAATCTAATCGAAATTCAGCCTGATTCAAAAGAAGCCTTGTTCGAAAACTTGGAGACGGGAGAGCAGGAAGTATTAGCATATGATCTTCTTCATGTGACGCCGCCGATGAAAGCACCTCTCTTCATCAAAGAAAGCGCATTGGCGGATGCCGGCGGCTGGGTCGATGTTGATCCGTACACGCTGCAGCACAAAAAGTTTGCCAATGTTTTCGGAATTGGTGACTGTGCCAACCTGCCGACGTCCAAAACGGGAGCTGCAGTTCGTAAACAGGCTCCGGTTGTGGTGCGAAATCTGATGTCCTTGATCAAAGGATCTTCATTAGAAGCAAAGTACGATGGATATACCTCGTGCCCCTTGGTTACAGGATACAACAAACTCGTGCTGGCTGAGTTTGACTATCACAAGGTGCCGCAAGAAACGTTTCCATTTGATCAGTCCAAGGAACGATTCAGCATGTACCTGTTAAAAAGAAGATTGCTTCCCATCATGTATTGGAATGGCATGTTAAAAGGACTGATGTAAGAGGCAAGACAAAGCATGATGCGAACTCAAAAGGACATATTCCGTTAAATGTTTCAAGAGGAGGAATACAACATGTTATTGCGCTATTTTTACGATGAAAAGCTGGCCCATGCATCCTATCTGGTTGGCTGCCAAAAAACAGGAGAGGCAATTGTCATTGATCCCGGCCGCAATCTAAAACCATATTTACAAGCAGCCGAAGATGAAGGGCTAAACATCACAGCGGCCGCAGAAACCCATATCCACGCCGACTTTGTTTCCGGCGCTCGCGAACTCGGCGCTACACATCAAGCGAAGCTGTATCTTTCCGATGAAGGGGACGCAGATTGGAAATACCAATATGTCGATGAATTGAAACATCAACTTGTGAAAGACGGCGATCGCTTTTCCATCGGAAACCTGATGTTTGAGGTTATGCATACTCCCGGCCATACCCCGGAAAGCATTTCCTTTCTGTTGACGGACGGCGGAGGAAATGCGGATCGTCCAATCGGCATCTTTACAGGAGATTTCGTCTTTGTGGGCGACATTGGCAGACCCGATTTGCTCGAAAAAGCGGCGGGGATCAAAGGAACGTCACAATCGGGGGCAAGAGAGATGTTCAAGTCCCTTGGAAAGTTTAAACAACTCCCGGATTACTTGCAGGTTTGGCCGGCTCATGGCGCAGGCAGCGCTTGCGGCAAGGCATTGGGAGCCATTCCAACTACGACTGTCGGTTACGAAAAGATGTTTAACTGGGCAATGGCATACACCGATGAAGAAACATTCGTTAAAGCCTTGCTTGACGGGCAACCAGAACCGCCAAAGTATTTCGCTGTGATGAAACGAGTAAATAAAGAAGGCCCTGCATTGCTTAAAGATCTTTCTGCTGTTCCAGAGATTACATCGATTGAACAAGTGAAAGATTTGCAGGGAAAAGAGCAAATTGTGGATACCCGCACTTCCCGAGAATTTGCTGAAGGGCATATCAAAGGCACAATCAACATTCCATTCAACAAGGCGTTTACGAACTGGGCAGGCTGGCTCATCGACTACACTCGTCCTGTGTACTTCATAACGAATCCGGCAGAAGTGAACGAACTCCTGGAAGCGCTGCGCTCTGTGGGCATTGACAATGCGGCAGGGTTTATGGATCGGGACAAAATCCTGGCAAGCGGTGCTTTTTCACTTGAATCGTACGCGGAGATCACGCCACCTGAGATCGCAAAATTAGTGGATGACGGATTCGTGCACGTGCTTGATGTTCGCAATCTGACTGAATGGCAGGAAGGTCATATTCCAAATTCGCAACACATCATGCTGGGAACGCTCCCAGAACGGCTCGATGAAATTAGAAGAGACTGTCCGATTCTTGTGCAATGCCATTCCGGAGCCCGATCTGCCATCGGGGCCAGCATCCTGCAAGCTAACGGCGGTTTCAAACAAGTATTGAGTTTGAGCGGCGGCATTGTCCAATGGCAGAAAGACGGTCTTGCCATTACAATCCCTTGCAGCGGATTGTAATGAAAGAAAATGTCTGCTCAAGCGCATGGAATAAAGAGTCAAGAGGCCGATATTGTCTTACTCCCGGCCTCTGACTGATATTATTTCCGCTTTTCCTTCTCCGTCTGATCACACTTCTGAAACATCTTTCGCAGCGCCCGCTTTTTCGCGTTTTCTCTTCCTTCGAATCAAGGCCGAAACGGCCGACGATGACTTTTTTCCGTCCAAGATGTCGATACATTCCCGTGGCATACAAAAAGCGATTTATTGACTTTAGGAAATCGATATTGACAAAAGTATTGTGTAAAATAACCCCTTTTTATAAAATGTAAAGTAATTATTTGGATATTCAAGGGGGAGAGAAGTGTGAAAAAGAAAATGTATTTTTTAATAGTACTGCTTTTTGCAGGTGGTTCTTTTGTGACTCCATATGACTTTGTCTCGGCTGAAGGGTTTGTAGAACATAAAACTGCCATTGACGATCTATATTACTCAGGGAAAAAGACAAGGGAAATTGTAAAAGATGGGCAGATGCATTTTACGCTGGAAACAACATACCATGAAAATGGAATCGTTGAAGCCATCGTTACGGAAAATAAACATACGACTCATATTCAATATAACCCTGCAACGGGCATGACCTTATTAAACGGTGTAACATTAGAAACAAAGAAAGAATTTGAAATGGGTTTGTCAGCGTACAAAGAAGTATACATGGGGACTGTAACAAATAATGTTCCGGCAGGCACTTTGGTTGGAGCGGCAATTTCTTTGACAAGTATATGGACCAGGGTTCCTGCGAGCAGAGTAAAACAAACAGTTTTAACCCTAACTTCATTGGCTGTAGGAGAGACACTTGATAAATTAATAAAGGTGAAAATCAAGCAATACAGAACTTCGAAGCCTGTCAAAGATGGAAGCATGTGTTACAAACAATATAAATATAAGCATAAGTCCACATGGTATTATAAGAAAAAACAAAGCAAACAACAAAGCTCAAGCTGGTTTTTACAAAGTAAGCCCTGTTAAGGAGCGGGAAAATGAGCAAATGTCCGGTATGCAGGAAACCGTTTACTTTTAGAGAAAAATCTAAACTTATTAGAACAAAGAGGCCAACTTGTCCCAGATGTAAAAGTCCGCTAAAGGAAACAACAGCTTCAAAATTGCTTTTTAGTTTGATTTTTATTTTGCCAATACTTTATTTTATGTCTTTTTGGAGCGGATGGGATTCACTATTAAAGTGGTTTTCTCTTTTTATTTGGATTGTGTTTTGTTTATTGATTTTGCAACCTGTACTTTATCGTTATGATAAGATAAAAAAGCTAAAGGACTGAATTGAACAAGTATTTAGTCCTTTAGCCTGTCAGGGAACTATGAATGTGCAAAAAATCCTCAGCGTATTCTTTTTTCATGTAAGAGTGCAGGTTTATCTCATCCTGAGTCTCTTCACTGAATATCACACTTCCTCTTCACCCATTTCTCAGATTCGGAATCATAGCTCCGCAAGATCCTGAGCTCCTTCTTCAAATCAAGGTCGAAACGGCCGAAGATGACTTCCTTTTTTCTGACATCCAAGGTGTCGATATATCTTTTGGCTTTGGTACCAATTAAGGCGGTAAAAGATGACATACACCATTTACTTGAAGCAAGTCATTACATACCTAGATTTATGGCCTTTTCGTTGGCGATAAGTAACAACTAAAACTTAACGTCTACTCATACCCGACTTACAAATTCCATATCTTCCGCTTAAAATGCAGCTATTCATGCCATTATATACACTCTATTGACTGTGAAATTGCTATAATGTGGTTAATTCTCATTCGCGTTTTGATGATCAAAAGAACCATGAACCCATCATGAATCACTACATAAAGAAACAGAAGATGGAGTCAAAGCAATGAGACGATATATCATGTCAATTTAACACGCACGAGTACACCATACCCGGATATTTGGTGGATTCTTTAATCATCTTCTGGCAGATACTCACCCCTTTCATAATCATTTTTAAAGCTGCGTAACAAATCATAAATCTATAGTGACTATAGGATCAATTCTTTTGTGCCTGCTTAACGAGCAATCGTTATGAGACAGGAACGATCATTTCTTGGTGGATATGTTGAACAAAGAACGAAAAAAGAAGTTCGTCTTAAACAGGCTTTTCTCAAGATCGTTCAGTTAAGGTCATCTTAGAGCTAACAAAGAAGAAAGGATGAGATTGATGAAGGAATATTTTTCAATTGGGGAAACAGCCCGTCTTAATAACATTTCAATTCAAACATTGCGCTATTATGATAAGATCGGAATTTTTAAGCCTCAATGTACAGACCGGGATAATGGCTATCGATATTACCATGTTAAACAGTTTTTTTATTTAGATATTATAAAATATCTCAAATCTATTAAAACACCTTTGGGAGAAATTAAGCGCATGATTTCACATACATCTACCCCTGAACGGATGCAAGCTTTTCTTGAGGAGCAAGAAAGCGTGATTGAGCGTGAGATGGAAAGCCTCGAACGTGCCAGGCAATTGCTTCAAAGAAGAAAGAACCAGCTTAATGAACAATTGGAGATACGCACTAAAAAAGAAGAAGGTCTAGTTTATGTTCGACATATAGGAGGCCAAACCATTTTAAAAGCAGCGGCACCTCAAGTGAATCCTCATGACCAATCAGATTTGTATTACCGAAAATTGGCTGAAGTTCTTGAAGAAAGAGGGGATATCGTTGATAACTATTATGGACTTATTTATGATTTAAAGCCCTATAAAGATTCCGGTGACATTTATTGCAACAGCGTTTATACGACGATTTATGACGAAGTAAAGATAGATACAGGAGAACAAAACATGAAGATAGATACAATCCCATCCGGCGAATATGTATGTATTTCATTTGATTGCACGGCAACAAATTATTTTTACTACTATCAAAAACTGTACCATTTTATTGAATCACATGGCATTCAAACGGATGGAAAAGTATATCAAGTTTCTTTTCCAAACAGCTATAACTCTTTAAAAGAAGAAGACTTCCTCACAGAATTTAGAGTGCGGAAAAAATAAAAACCCCTTGACCCTATAGTTGCTATAGGGTTTATGATTTATGCATCGTTCTGATTAATATTTGAAAGGAAGGATGTATAAGATGGCAGAAAATAAGACGCTTCGGTTACTCATGCCGCAAAGCCTGCTGGAAGCCCATTTATTAAATTCTAAACGAATGGTTCATTTGAAGAAGTACCTGGCGATTTAGATGTGTGCCTCTCAAATTTAAATAAAAAATGAATCTAAAACAAAAGGAGCGATGAAGATGAGAGCACCGATAGATGAACCCATTTGGTACGCCTACCCTGGAATGGTAGCTGTCGTTACGGCTCAATATGAAGGTGAAAAAAACGCAATGGCTTCCGGGTGGCATACGTATATTGGATCTTCTCCCGGAATGTATGGGATATCGATAAATAAAGAGACATATACTTACAAATTGATTGAGAAAAGCGGCGTTTTCGGTGTGAATTTTCTTCCGGGGAGATGTTCGGAACTCATTCAAGCATTAGGCACCCATAGCGGCAGAGATTTAAATAAGTTTGAAGCATTTCATATTCAATACGAAGAAGGACTAAAAGCTGAGATACCGATTTTAACTGATGCGTATTTTGCTTATGAGTGTAAAGTACACAGTATTTCCACTTTGGGCGATCAAGAGTGGATTGCGGGAGAAGTTTTACAGAGATATCAAGATAAAGAGCTTTTCTTAAAAAATGGTATGCCGAATTTAGAAAAATTGGATGTTCCGCTTCATATTGGAGGGTCCAGCTATCGAATATTAAATAGTCAAGCAGAGGAGCGTCAACACGTTTTTTATCCCAAAACTGATTGAAACATTCAGGCTCCTCCGCATTCCGCAAAGCTACTTTAAGAAAGCTTTGCGGTCTTTTTTTATAAAAAAGAGGATCATGTCACTCGTTATTTCTCTTTTATTAACGCTTTTGGGAGGAACAGTCCTTAGCTTTGGAGGAGACATAGAATTTTTTTATCACACCTGCTTCTTCTTCCCCCGGTAAAACCATGAAACATCCTCATCAGCACCCGTTTCTCGGGCCCGGGACATATAGCTCCGCGAAATCGCATTTCGGACTGCGTTTTTTCTTTTCTTTAAATCAAGCCCAGAAGCACCAGGCCGAAGGTAGCGATATTAGTCTTTATTGCTAAGCTTATAGATTTCGCGAGCCATTAATTCCAAAATATACATAACGGGGATTTGCGTAGTAATATTAGCATTTTCAAACCACTCTTCTGTCACGTAATACGCAATATTAATGTCGGATATTCTGGCAATTGTGGAGTGCTTATGATTTGTAATACTGATCACTTTACTTCCTTCTTGCTTGAGCTGATGAAGATGAGTAACTGTAGAATGGCCTTCACCTGAGACGGATAAAGCAATCGTTATGCTATTGCGGCGGAATTGGGAGTGCGTCGGAAAGTAAGGATCTTTAATATACATTGAAAATTTGCCTAAACATGAGAAATACCTTGCTCCATACTCGGCAAGAATACCTGAGCTTCCTACGCCGATAAAAATGACACTCTCCGCTTTGGCAATTAGAAGTGCGGCCTCCTCAATCTTTTCTTCTATGTCTCCTTTTAATGTTCTCTCAAAAAACTCGGCTACTGAATGTTGGGAACTCTTCAATACCGTCTTTTTATCTTTTTCTAACTGCATTTTAAGCTTCACTTTAAATTCCGAAAAACCCTCACAATTTAATTTTTTGCAGAAACGCAGAATGGAGGCTGTTGATACGTGGGTTTCATCTGCCAATTCGCGGATTCGCATATAGACGACTTTCTCGCCATTTTGACAAATGTAATTGTATAAAGAAGTTTCCAGTTCATTAAACGAAGCGATGATCTCGTGTGTAAACATGGATGCGGGACTCTCCTTCCCTTGACCCTTTCTGCTAACTCCATCTTAGCATACCTGCTTCATAAGAAACATAGTGTTACATATGTGCGACAAATGACTTCTTGTGTGATTAAAAACAACATGTTACCGGCTTATTTACCGGCTTGCTCATCTGCAGATACAATTTATCCATAAGTACTTTTGCTAAAATTACCCGGAGGTGTAAAGAGGATGACACAAGGTATTAAAATTGTCACGATTGGCGGGGGATCGAGTTATACTCCTGAATTAGTAGAAGGGTTTATCAAACGGTACGATGAATTGCCGGTTCGAGAGTTATGGCTGGTAGATATTGAAGCGGGAAAAGAAAAATTAGAAATCGTCGGAAACCTTGCGAAAAGAATGATTGAAAAAGCCGGTCTTCCAATTGAAATTCATTTAACGCTTGACAGGAGATCAGCTTTACACAATGCCGATTTTGTTACGACTCAGTTTCGCGTAGGGCTGCTTGATGCCCGTGCAAAGGATGAAAGAATACCTTTAAGTCATGGAGTTTTGGGCCAAGAAACAAACGGACCGGGCGGATTGTTTAAGGGGCTGCGTACCATTCCGGTTATATTGGATATTGTAAAAGATATGAAAGAACTATGTCCGGATGCCTGGTTAATCAA
Organism: Bacillus sp. FSL L8-0528; assembly: GCF_038593085.1. NCBI lineage: Bacteria > Bacillati > Bacillota > Bacilli > Caryophanales > Bacillaceae > Bacillus > Bacillus sp. FSL L8-0528. The sequence goes on along the minus strand of NZ_CP151961.1, from coordinate 2,745,234 downwards.
CTTTACAAATCCTGCCGGCATGGTGACCGAAGCTGTCCTTCGCTACACTGACCATAAGAAAATTGTCGGCTTATGCAATGTTCCAATCGGAATTGAGATGGGGATCGCCAAGCTCTTGGATGTTGATCATTCACGGGTTCGCATTGATTTCGCCGGTCTCAATCATATGGTATATGGATTGGATGTATACGTCGACGGAGTCAGCGTAAAAGAGAAAGTGATGGAGCTGTTATCAGATCCCGAGAACAGCAGTTTTGTAAAAAACATCGAAGGGCAAGGCTGGGAGCCGGAATTTATCCGGGCATTAAATGTGTTAACTTGCCCATATCATATGTACTATTATAAGACAGATGAGATGCTCCAAAAAGAATTGGAAAACTTTAAAAAGGGAACAACGAGAGCTGAAGTCGTTCAGAAGCTTGAAGAGGAATTATTTGAGCTGTACAAAGACCCCGATCTGGCCGTTAAACCTCCCCAATTAGAGGAGCGCGGCGGAGCGTATTACAGCGATGCAGCCGTTCGTCTCATTTCGTCTATCTATAACGATAAACGTGATATTCAGCCGGTTAATACAATCAACAACGGAGCGATTGCAAGTATTCCGGATGACTCTGCGGTCGAAGTAAGCTGTGTGATTACAAAAGAAGGTCCAAGGCCAATCGTTCATGGTGATCTGCCAGTTGCAGTCCGGGGACTCGTCCAGCAAATCAAGTCATTTGAACGAGTAGGCGCCGAAGCCGCTGTAACAGGAAGCTATGATACAGCTTTGCTGGCGATGACGATCAATCCGCTTGTCCCTTCTGATAAAATCGGCAAAGCGATTTTAGATGAAATGCTCGAAGCGCATAAAGAGCATTTGCCAAGGTTTTTCAAAAAAATAGAAGCATAAGGGAGGAGCAGTTGGTTAAATTGGGCGTTCACTTTATGCTGATAAGGAGGAAAAAGTGAGCATAAAACTCATAGCGGTTGATATGGACGGAACGTTTTTGGACGATGAAATGAAATATAACAAAGATCGTTTTATGAAACAATATCGTGAATTAAAAGCACGGGGGATAAAATTTGTTGTTGCAAGCGGGAATCAATATGATCAGCTTAAATCCTTTTTTCCATCAATTGAAAATGAAATAGCTTTCGTTGCTGAGAACGGTGCTTATGTAATAGATTCGGGAAAAGAAATATTCTCAAGCGAAATGTCTAAAGAAACGATAAAAAAGGTTATCGATGTTTTAGAAGGATACGAATACACAAATCTAATTGTTTGCGGAAAAAAAGTGCTTATATACATGAAGATGTCCGCGACGATGCATATCATCATGCTCGTAAATATTATCATAAACTGCAAAAAGTGCCTCGTTTCGAAAATCTGAATGATAAAATATTCAAGTTCTCCACAAGCTTTTCCGCGGAAGATGTTTCAGGACTTTTACGCGACTTGAAAAAGTCAATCGGTTCTCTCGTTACTCCCGTATCAAGCGGACATGGCGACATCGATTTGATTATACCCGGCCTTCATAAAGCAAGCTGGATTAAAATCCTTCAAGAGCGGTGGGGGATTCGTGATGCTGAGTCAGCTGCATTTGGAGACAGCGGAAACGACCTGGAGATGATTTCCACTGTTCAGTATGGAATCGCAATGGAGAATGCCCAGAAAATGATTAAAGATGCTTCCCGATATATTACACAACAAATAACGAAGAGGGCGTCTTAAATGCAATAGACGCCATTCTTAAAAATGAAGAGCCTTTTATTTAACAATAATGGCTTATAGCTTCATAAGCTTTTTTTGCTGAAAAATAGATTCTTCAATAACTTAGCTGCATATTTCATTTGCTGAATTTTCAAATGATAGGGTTTCGTAACTGATCGTAAGTTTTGTTTTAATTGAGAGCTTAATGAAAGAAGCCGGGTTGTCAGTCCGGCTTCTGCGGCAACATTTCCCCTTCGCCTTCTTCCGCTTCTCCTTCTCCGCGCGGTAAAACTCATGAAACATCTTCATCAACGCCCGTTTCTCAGGTCCGCGACACATAGCTCCACGAAATCCCGAGCTGCGTTTTTTCTTTTTTTAGATGGAGGAAATGAATAGTCGATAAAAACAGAGTAAATATAGGTGATTGTAATAGTACATGTATCCACTCTATAGCATAGTTTAATAATGAATTTACTGTGATTGAAGGGAGGATTTAGTGATGTTTCATTGTAAAACAAATGTGATGCCGCCAATTGTGCATCCGACTAACTGTTGTGAAAATCATACTTTTTCAAAAACAATTGTCCCACATATTCATCCGCAGCATGTAACAAATGTGCATCACCAGCATTTCCAGCATGTGCATCAATATCCGCATTCTTATTCTAGTTACGATCCGGTTACACACTCTCACACTCATTGTGGTAAACCTTGTTGTAACTAGTGGGATTAAACAATGTCTGTATGGTTTACAGTGCATCTTCATATTTAGCACCCAAATGAAGGGTGCTTTTTGACTTGGATAGCTACTGATCACGGAAGGAATTGGTCTAAAGAAGCTATTTGCCGAAGGCATCCCAGTAACAATGTTTGGCGTTGCAGATATTCGTGAAGAGTACGAACGATTATTGGAAAACGGCGTGAAGTTTACGATGGAGCCGACAAAAATGGGCGAAGTCACAATAGCTGTCTTCGACGATACATGCGGCAACCATATTCAGATCATACAGAAGTAACGCAGCTTTAATGACTTGATTGGCAAATATTTAGTTCAGTGAAGTGATTTTTATCAAAAATTAAACAACTTTATGTTAACCCTGTCTTATTTTTAGGATGGGGTTATACATTTATTTCGTTTACTACTTGAGATTATCCGTTTTTGTAAGTGAAAGCTTGCCGTCGGTTATAAAAACCGGCCATATCAAACATTTGAAGTTTCTCATACTTAATGCCCGCCGTGTTCGTTAAATGTCAAACAACACAATCATATGTGTCCATTGGAGTTCCGATAGGAGAAAGATAATACGTTGACGAGCGACGCTTATACAGGGCTTGACAGCAAACAATTTCCAGAAGCAGGTGTCGGTATTCATATTATTGAAAACCTTGGTTCAAGCTTTGGGTCAGCTGTGATCGCAACCGTTGGCGCAACTGTCATGCAAGGATTGCAACCAACGATTGCGAATGGCTTAAAAGGTTATCATGCCGGGTTCTTAGTTTCTACAATAGTCATTTCCATAATCTTCATTCCAAGTCTATTTCTCACACATAAAAAAGTTCAATAAACAAATGGTCACAAGTGAAGCTGAAACGCTCCAAGCGCAATCAAATTGGCTGATTTATTCCATACGGAGAAACTTCAGCGAGCAGAAGACGCACCCGTTATCCAGCCAAATTAGCTCGTATAAAAAGAGGCCGGGTTTATATCATCCCGAGCCTCTTCATTGATTTCACTTCCCCTTCCCCTTCTTCCGCTTCTCCTTCTCAGCCGGATAAAACTCATGAAACATCTTCATCAGCGCGCGCTTTTCAATCCGCGACACATGCTCCGCGAGATCCCAAGCTCTTTCGCAATTTCGCGCTGTGTTTTTTCCTTCTTCAAATCAAGACCGAAGCGGCCGACGATGCCTTCTTTTTCTCTGCTGTCCAGGTGTCGATGTATTTTTTGACTTTTTCAAGCTCTGTGCCTGAGCTGGATGGTGTCGATGACGTCTTCGTTTTCCGATTTGAGGACATCGCTGAGGCTGATTTCGTTGCCACCCATAGGTTACCTGTTTGGAATTCAGGTGAAAAGTTCAGATAAAAGGAGTTTTACAATAGCTTGTTACATACCAAAAGCGATTTATTGACTTTAGGGAATTTATATTGACAAAAGTATTGCGTGAATAACTCCTTTTTATAAAATAAAAGGTAATGATTTGGATATTCAAGGGGGAGAGTAGCACTTTTTTTACAGGTGCTTGTTTTATGACTCCGTCAACAGGCATGACCTTATTAAACCGTGTAATATTAGAATCAAAGAAAGAATTTGAATGAGGCTTGTCAGCATACAAAGAAGTATACAAGGGGACTGTAACAAATAACGTTCCGGCAGGCACTTTGGTTGGAGCGGCAATTTCTTTGACAAGCATTTGGACCAGGGTTCCTGCGAGTAGAGTAAAACAAACAGTTTTGACTCTAACTTCATTAGTTGTAGGAGAGACACTTGATAAATTAATAAAGGTAAAAATCAAGCAATATAGAACTTCGAAGCCTGTCAAAGGTGGAAGCGTGTGTTACAAACGATATAAATATAAGCATAGGTCACTTGGTATTATAAAACAAACAAAGTAAACAACAAAGCTTAAGCTGGTTTTTACAAAGTAAGCCCTGTTAAAGAGAGAGAAAGTGAGCAAATGTCTGATATGCATGAAACCATTTACTTTTAGAGAAAAATATAAGCTTATTAGAACAAAGATGCCAACTTGCCACAGATATAAAAGTCCACTAAAGAAAACAACAGCTTCAAAATTGTTTTTTGGTTTGATTTTTATTTTGCCAATACTTTATTTTATGTCTTTATGGAGCGGATGGGATTCAATATTAAAGTGTTGAACAAGTACTCAGTCCTTTAACCTGCCAGGGAACTATGAATGTGCAAAAAATCCTAAGCGTATTCAAGAGGTCAGGGTCAGGTTTATGTCTCTCTGAGTCTCTTCGATGATGTTTTATGTATATTTAGTAATTTTATTTAACTTAGTAAAAAAAGACCGAAAATTCAGAATTATATTGACTGTTTATTCGATTTGGATAATAATGTTATTGGAGCCGCCATTAGGTAAAGAAATTTTAAGGAGGTAATTAGTTCATGTTAAAAGAAAAAGACTGTCAACAAACAAAAATAAATACCATATTAATTCAAGATCCTGCTCGTAATTGTGCTTATTATCTATCAAGCACTGCTTTAAACAAATATTTAACTGAGGGATGGACAAATCTTGAAGCAGGAACGGTTACATTTGTCCTTTCGAATGAAGGATTATTGCAAGAATTGACAGAGATAACTCCTGTTGATGAATCAAAGGAAATTAGTATTTTAATTCAAGATCCCGAAAACAATGTTGCTTATTATATCAATTCAGGGGAGCTAACAAAATATAAATGCGATCTTCCAGAATCTTGGGGAGATATACCTCAGGAAGCTCTAACTTTTATAGTTCCTAGAAATAATTTGATTGAAGAATTGCCAGGTGTAAGGCGAGGTCTTCTTCAAAACAATACCCCTAGACCTACGATGTAATCCAATAAAAAACTTAATGGTGGCTCATCTTAAACTCTAAGGAATAACAAAAGGAGTGATTTATTTGAAAACCTTTATAAAATCCATTCAAACAAACATTGTAACAAACCCTAACTTATTAATCATTCAAAGTCGTCTCCATAATCCCAATCTTTATTCGTCTGCTAAATGGATTATTTTCGATGCTGAGAACAAAAAGAGTTTTTTAATTTCAAGTTTCAAAATAATCAGTATATTAATTAAAGCTTCTGTTCCTATTAATATAGATGACCTCTTAAGTTACTTTAAAAATGATAGCCAAGTAACAAAAAATTTAATCTATAAATTAATTGATTTAAATATAATTCGAAAATCAATTTATCCTTTGAAAACCCAAACAAATTATACATATTTATATCAGTTATCAAACTTTAATTATCCGTTTCGAGATTATAGCGATCCCTTTTGGCTGGAAAAAGACTTAAAAATTATGGACCAATATAAAAGACATACTACACCTCCTTCAATATATCGTAAGGTAGAAGGGGAACCAATATTTCTAAAAAAACCGACATTGAATGATACAGTGAGCATTGTTAAAAACGGACCAATAAATGAAAATTTCATTGCTAATTTATTATATTTAACTCTTGGAAAAATAGGAGAAATTAAAGGTCCTACAGGACCTTTGTTAAAAAGAACAAGTCCTTCAGGAGGTGGGAGACATCCTACTGAAGGGATTTTACTTATCAGAAAAGCAATCGGGAATATTAAAGAGGGGAATTATGCCTATGATACAGAAACACATTCACTTGTAAAACTAGATAGCAGTAATATTAAATTAGATCATATCTTACCAGAAGGGACAGATTTTTCAATATTATTCACTGTTTGTCCAGAAAGAGCTATGTGGAGATATAGAGACATTCGAGCTTTTCGTCCAATGCTAATCGATATTGGACATGTTATAGAAACATTTAAACTTTTAATATCAAAGGCCAGTTATAATTTAATTAAAGGGGGAATAACTGAAGCAACTGAAGTAGCAGAAACATTAGGAATTAATTGGATGAAAGAGCCTGCATTTAACATTTTACATGTCGGCATAGAAAAAATGAATCTTAATAACCAAAATAAAATTTACACCCCTGTTTTCCTAAAAAAATTGGTTAATAGAGTAAGTTCATATACTGCTTTAAATTTATTAACAAATCCATTTTCCTGGATTGAAATTAAAAACGGTGCAATTTTCTTAAATATCATTTATCCAGAGCAAAGACAATTACATTTAAATATTTCAGACCTTGAAGTACTAACTCATTGTTTACCCTCTCAAAGAGGGGATCGATTAACTGATATAAAGAACATATTAAATTCTGTTAACTATTATAATGAAGATCCAGAAAAGAGACTCTATAATCTCATAAACAATTATGGACTCATTCCTGAACCCATAGCTAAAGATTGGTATAATCATATAGCTAAGTGGTCGATATATGGTTGGTATCCTTCTTTACTTCAACATGCCCATACTATTACAGAACTGAGCTACAAAAAAAATTCAAGTTTTTATGAAGAAAGTCCAAGAAGGGGATTTGAGAATTTAGAAAATTCATTAATGAAAAGAAGAACAGTTAGAGAATTCGAGAATGATATTGTAACCTTTGAATCTTTTAAAAACATTATCGATTCAATTTTCCCTATAACAGAAGGTTTGTCTTTAAATATATATATAGTCGCTTTTAATATAACAAAAATAAAAAATGGTTGTTATAAGATTATCAATAAAGATGACCGCTGGCAAATAAAAAAAACCGGGATCAGTTTAAACAGAAAAGAATTTCAGGATTTAGCAATTGGGCAGTATCCTGCAAGTGCAGGAGCGTTTAATATTGTAATGATAAATGAAATGGATGTTTCTTCATCAAAAAAATACGAAGAACAATTTATATCTTTAGGAAAATTAGGTCAGCGCATATGTTTAACTGCTACGAGAGAAGACTTGGGTGTATTTTTAACCCCTGCAGTGAAAGACAAGGCCCTTTTCGGAAAATTAGGAATTACACAATATGATAGATGTGCAACATATTTATTCAGTATTGGAGTTCCGAAAGGAGAAAGATAATATGTTATTCGAATTATTGTTTGAAAAAGTTTTTAAAAAAGGATGGAAATGTGCCTTATTAAATTCTAAAGAAAAAATTTTTTTATACGATCCTAAAGAAAAATATATGGTTATAATTCCCATAACAGAGTTAAAGCTATTGCTTGAAAAATTAGATGAATTTAATTCATTAAATAAACTAACTTATATTTTTATAAATAAAGGATGATTCTATGGTAAAAAAACATTCAGCTTTTTTCGAAATGTTTGGTTCACTTATAAAAGTAGAATGTTTACATGAAGAATGCTTGAAACAAATCAAGGAACATTTCCCAATTTTCATTAGTGAAGATCCATATACAGGTCCTGATATTATAGTAGAGTGTGACTGGAAAGAACAAGGGCGGTATTTGTTTCGATCAAGACCTGAAAATCAATCTGGTATATTAGAAGGTATTCGTATAAAATTGCCCGGAGGTTCTTCTAATTATACTGTTTGGGACAAGCTTGAACCCCCTTTACCGCCTTTTTCAGTACCACCTTTATCAAATCGATTTATCGGAATCCATGCCTCTTGCATTTCTGACAGTAATGGTAATAGTATGTTAATTGTCGGAGAAAGGGGATATGGAAAAAGTACTTTATCCTTAGAGTTAGTTAACAATTATGGTTATTATTTAGTTACTGATGAATTATCGATAATACATAATCGCAGTAATATAGTTGAACCTTACCCACGACCACTTGGAATTTGGGAAACTAATTCAGAGTGTGAGCTTATAAAAATAAACGTACCAGCTACAGAAGTTTGCGAACGGATTGCCGATACACCAACAGTAATTAAACAAATTATAATATTAGATAAAAAAATGAGTCATATTTCTTCCCCTTTAATAAAAAAATTAGATAGCTATTTAATATTAAAAGCTTTATTGACACAACATATAAACTTAGGGTTAAATATGGGTGATGCAATATCTACATTAGTTAATTTATCTGTGAAGATTCCTTCTGAACAATTGATATATTCAGATTTTAACCATTTAAGAGAAGCCGCCGATATTTGCGATATCCTCTTTAAGAAAAATATTAATTATAGGAGGAAAAATGTTTTTAATAAGAAAAGCCAAAGTGTCAGACGCTAATTCAATTGCCGAAGTTCATGTGGAAAGTTGGAAAACCACATATCAAGGAGTATTGCCTGATGACACGTTATCTAAGCTCTCTGTCGAAAATCAGGCAGAGCTTTGGAAAACTTCATTAAGTGATCCTCAAAATCAAGATATTGTCTATGTTGCAGAAGAAACCGACGGTAAAATTATAGGCTTTGCTTCCGGAGGTCCAAATCGCGATCATCTTAGCAAATATAAGGGTGAAGTTTCCGCGATTTATCTGTTGTTACAGTATCAAAAAAAAGGAATCGGCTCTCGACTAATGAGGGCGGTTGTAGAGGAGCTTGTAAAGAAAAACATAAAATCATTAATGGTATGGGTTTTAGCCGGTAATCCATCGATAAATTTTTATGAAAAATTAGGTGGAAGGCAGAGCACAACAAAACAAATACAATTCGGTGAAGATTATTTCAAAGCCATTGCTATCTGCTGGACGGATATAAATAGTTTTTTGTTATAAAATGATCTCCGCGTTATTATATGCTCCCCTAAAGGTAGGGCAGATGAAATAAAAAAATCTGTTTGGCTGCTTTGGGGGAGTCGGGATGCTCGTTACCAGGCCAATGATCGCACCCGTTATCCAGCCAAATTAGCTCGCATAAAAAGAGGCTGGGTTTTATATCATCCCAAGCCTCTTCATTGATCTCATTTCCCCTTCGCCTTCTTCCGCTTCTCCTTCTCAGCCCGGTAAAATTCATGAAACATCTTCATCAGCGCCCGCTTCTCAATCCGAGACACATAGCTCCGCGAGATCCCAAGCTCCTTCGCGATCTCGCGCTGCGTTTTTTCTTTCTTCAAATCAAGACCGAAGCGGCCGACGATGACTTCTTTTTCTCTGCCGTCAAGGATGTCGATGTATTTTTTGACTTTTTCAAGCTCCATGTTGAGCTGGATGGTGTCGATGACGTCTTCGTTTTCTGATTTGAGGACATCAATCAAACTGATTTCGTTGCCTTCTTTGTCCTGGCCGATCGGGTCGTGGAGTGAGACGTCTTTTTTCGTTTTTTTCAATGCCCGCAAATGCATGAGGATCTCGTTTTCTATACACCGCGCCGCATAAGTGGCGAGCTTTGTTCCTTTTCCGGCTGAATAGCTTTCGATTGCTTTGATCAGCCCGATCGTTCCGATGGAAATCAGGTCTTCTGCATCCTCGCCTGTGTTTTCGAATTTTTTGACGATGTGGGCGACCAGCCGGAGGTTATGCTCGATCAGCATGTTTCTCGCGTGTTCATCCCCCTGGGCCATCAGCTCCAAGTACTTTTTTTCGTCACTGCTTGACAGCGGTTGTGGAAAGGCATTGTTTTTCACATATGATACTAAAAAAACGAGTTCCTTGATGACATAACCGAGCGCTGCAAAAACACCTGTCATTATCGGCACCTCCACATAATGTATGTAGGCAGAAGCCTATATGTAAATGTATGTGGGAGGGGGGATGTCTGTGTCTGTACGCGGCAAAATTGCCGGACTGCCAAATATTCCGGCGTTCTGTTCTGCATGAAGCCGCTTGTTTTCGCCGGTGATGGCGACTGGTGCAACCGCTTCCATTTTTTATCCGTTTACAAAAGTTAACAAGAGCGGGATAATAAAGGCAAGGAGGTGAGGGTGCCGGACGGTTCACCATAGGGTAAACGTTATCAACCAGTCGGTCCGGTGCGGCAGATGAAAAACAAACGTCTGTTCATACTTTCGTTAATTGTACTGAGCGTGGTCATGATCGGAGTTCAGGAAACCTTCCCAAACCCGCTGACGACAGGTTTAATGACTGTCGTTATTGCGGTGGCAGTTTTTAATATTTTAAAAGAATCGCTGAATAAAAAAGATGAAACACACAGCAAATGAGGCGACAGAAAGCGTTTGCTTCTATCGCCAATAAGAAAACCGGCTCAAAGTGGTGAGCCGGTTTTCTTATTTGTTAGTCTTTCAATGCTTTTCCCATGCCTTTTAAAAATTGCAGGCCGAAGCCGACGGCCCGGTTGATGTCCGGGTCGTTCATGGCTTTCAGCAGATCGAGGACTCCGGTTTTTTTATCGCTTTTTAAAAAGTCTTCTCCTTGTTTTGTGCCGGCGACGATGCTTTCTACCAGTTTCCCCATGATTTCCGGTTCGGCTTTGGAGAGCGCGCCGCCTGTCGCAATGGCTGTATTCATCAGGTTTTTGACCGGCTCTTTAGACAGCTGGCCGAGGACGATTTTGGCGATATCTTCCTTCGCGCCGATCATGCTGTCTGCGGCATCAAGGACCCCGAGGCCGTTCAGTTCGCCGAGAAGCTTCATCGTTTTTGAAACGGCGGCTTCCTGTTCAGCCAAAAGGGTTTTGAGTTCTTCTAATTTTTCAAGCTTCATTTGCTCCTCAGATTTGTCTTCTTTGCGGATGGCGGTGATGGGAGCTGCCATGTGTGATGACCTCCTTTTGATTTAGTCTGTTAAATGAACGTACCCCGGACGCTTCCATTTCCGCTCGACTTCAGCTCCGTTTTGCGGATGGCGTTTCTTATTGCGCGGATTTGTTTTCGGCAGCGGCGGTTCTGCGCATCCGCCGAGCACTTCCATACGCACTTTTGTCTGCTTGTAAGCAGGTGTATTGGTACGCGCATCTACTGCGGGGCCTGTCAAGAAATTGATCGCCGATTCTTTATCTGTCGAGTTCATCGGCAAATACAATTCGTTCGCTCTAACCCGGTCTGTCACAAGCGCGGTTAATTTTACGGAGCCAAACGGCGAGATCAGTCTGACCTGCGATCCGTCGCAGATGCCCCTGTCTTTGGCGAGCTCAGGCGAGACTTCAACAAAGACGTCCGGCACTTTGGCTTGGATGCCTGCTGATTTGTTCGTCATATTTCCTTCGTGAAAATGCTCCAGCATTCGGCCGTTGTTAATGTGAAGGTCGTACTCTTCAGGGAATTCGGCAGGCTCTGTCCAGTCTGCTAGGGCAAAGCGCGCTTTCCGATCAGGGAAGTTAAAGCCGTCTTCATATAAAAGAGGCGTGCTTTCTCCGGTCAGGCTGCCCCACAGGAAGCTGTTCCATCCTTCAATTGCGTCATAATCCGCCTTTGCGAACAGTGGTGACAGGCTTGCCATTTCTGAAAAAATGTCTCCCGGGTGGCTGTAATGCCAGTCAGCTCCAAGCCGGTTTGCGATCTCTTGAATGATGACCCAGTCCGGCTTTGCGTCTCCGAGGGGCGAAAGGGCCTGATACAATCGCTGGACGCGTCTTTCCGTGTTTGTAAAAGTTCCTTCTTTTTCAAGCGAAGCTGACGCAGGCAGAACAACGTCGGCGTATTGGGCTGTTTTTGAAAGAAACATATCCTGAACCACAAGGAAATCAAGGCTTGATAAAATGTCATGGACCCGGTTTGCGTTTGAATCGACTAAAGCCATATCTTCTCCGACGATATACATGGCTTTCATTTTGCCTTCTTCAACGGCGTGAAGCATTTCGATGTTGTCGAGTCCGGGCTTCTCGTCGATTGTTGTGCCGTAAGCTTTTTCGAACTTTTTCCGCGCTTTGTCATCTGTAATATGCTGATATCCCGGAAGCCAGCCGGGAAGCGTCCCCATATCGCAGGCGCCCTGGACATTGTTGTGGCCGCGGAGCGGGTACGCCCCAGCGCCCGGGCGGCGGTAATTGCCGGTAGCTAAAAGAAGGTTTGAAATCGCGGCGGACGTGTCGGAACCGCCTGTGTTTTGGGTGACTCCCATCCCCCAGAGGACGCACGTGCCGTCGGCGTCACGGATCATCTCAGCGATTTGGATCAGCGTCTGTTGATTAATGCCTGTGATTTTTTCTGCATATTCAAGGGTGTATGTCTCAAGCGATTGTTTATATTCTTCAAAGAAATTGACGTTTTCATTGATAAACGCCTGATCGTGCCAGCCTTGGTCGATCATATACTTCGTCACGGCCATCAGCCATACTTGATCAGTTCCTTGCCGCGGTCTGATAAACAGATCCGAGCGTTCGGCCATTTCGTTTTTGCGAAGGTCGGCGACGATCAGCTTTTGTCCGTGAAGCTTATGGGCGCGCTTCACACGGGTTGCCAGTACCGGGTGGCCTTCGGCCGGGTTGGCGCCGACGATGATGACGAGGCCTGCTTTCGCGATGTCTTGAATGGTGCCGGCATCACCACCCATGCCGACTGTGCGGAATAATCCGTCCGTTGCCGGAGACTGGCAGTACCGCGAGCAGTTGTCGACATTGTTTGTGCCAAATACTTGCCGCGCCAGCTTTTGCATCAAGTAGTTTTCTTCATTCGTAATTTTTGAAGACGAAATAAACCCGACGGCGTCTTTTCCGCTCTGCTCCCGAATCGAGCCTAATCTGCGGGCGACGTAGTCAAGCGCTTCTTCCCAAGTTGATTCTACAAATTCGTCATTTTTGCGGATCAGCGGTTTGGTTAAACGTTCTTCCGCATTTACGAAATCCCATCCGAATTTCCCTTTCACACACGTCGAAATGGCGTTGACGGGAGCTTCTGACACAGGCTGAATTTTTAAGATGTCACGGCCTTTTGTCCATACTTCATATGAACAGCCGACACCGCAAAATGTACAGACGGTCTTTGTCTTTTTGATCCGCTGTGAACGCATCGCCGCCTCGACTTCTGAAACGGCAAAGATGCTGCTGTATCCCGGCTCTACATCTTTGACAAGGTCGATCATTGGCTCCATGACATCCGGTTTGATGCCTGTCATGAACCCGGCTTTTCCAAGCATCGATTTTTCCATTAACGCATTGCACGGACAAACCGTGACACACTGCCCGCAGCTGACGCATGATGACTCGTTGATTGAAACGCCTTCATCCCAGATCACCCGCGGCCGTTCACGCTCCCAATCAATTGAGAGCGTCTCATTGACCTGCAGGTTTTGGCACACTTCAACACATTGTCCGCATGCGATGCACTGATTCGGATCATAGCGGTAAAAGGGGTGCGACATATCGACTGCGCAAGACGGGTCTTCTTTTGGCGTGTAAGGGTATTTCTGCTCTTCGATTCCCATCATTTCTGCCGTATTATGTAGCGTACAGTTGCCGTTGTTGTTGTCGCATACCGTACAATAAAGCAAATGGTTTTCGAGCAGGCGGTCCATTGCTTCTTTTTGTGCTGCTTTGACCCGTTCTCCAGACAGGCTGACCGTCATTCCGTCTTCTGCCCGCAGGGAGCATGCCCGTTTTAATTTTCCGTCTGCTTCCACAATACAGGTATCACACGTTTGAATAGGATCCGTCTCCGGAACATGGCATATTTGCGGGTGTTCAAACCCGTTTTTGTTCAATATGTCTAAAACGGTTGCCCCGGCCGCTGCTTTAATTTCTTTGCCGTCTATCCGGACACTGATTGGCTTTCCGTCCATCTTTATTCCCCTCCATCATCTTTTCAAAATCAAAAAAGCCATGTACATATATACCGAATCCTGGCGCGGAAAGCGGTATAGACATACATGGCGGAATAGTTTACTAGCAAAGCTTACTAACAGACCAATCCTATATTGTCAGAATTCGATAGATTCATAACACGACGGTATTACAAATCCATCAGCCCGGCTTTTATTATAAAGTGATATTGATTATAATTCAATAGAATAGGAAAATTTTAACCAAGTGAAATGTCTAAGGGGACATCGAGACAGATGGAAGGTTTAAACGGAAGGGGTATGCATGATGTCTAAAAAAATCCACGAATTCAACGATATGATCCGCAAGCTTCGAAAAGAGCTGTTTGGCAAGGGGCCTGAACGGATTCACACGGTCTTTGTCGACAATATGGCAGTTTCGACGCTTTACGGCAATTTGACGGCGAGCGAGCAATTTATTGCAAGCACGTCGGAGGGAAGGGAAATGGTCCATGCCGCAAGGACGACCCTGATTCAGAAACACTACTCCAATCACGTGCCTGAGGGAATGGAGCAGCTCATCGGAGCGAAGCTCGAGCACCTTTTTACAGACATCAAAATTCAGGAGGATATTGCGGTGTCTGTTTTTATCTTTGACCGCAATATTGAATACGGCACCGAATCAGCCAGCGGGGCTTGACGATCGGTCTCAAGTTCGAGGGGGAGTCATGATGATTGAACTGAAATCGAGTGAAAAACGAAAAGCAAAGGTTTTGTTAACAGAAGAAAGTCCGACATTCGCGCATGCGATAGCCGAAGGACTTATCGAAGGAAACGTTTATATCGATGATTTCCTCACACCGGCCACTGTTCTTTTTCGAACAGCTACCGGGATTTATTATGTCGCTGGAGATATCCCCGACAGCGGAAGGAGCGAATGGCTTCATTATCTGAATGAACAGAGGAACGGAGCGCGCTTTACCGTGTTTTCGGCTTCTGAAGAGTGGGACGCCTTTTTAATCGGGGGGCTTGGCGAGCCTCTGCAGCAAATGGAGCGCGTGTCATTTTTCCTCGGAAAAGAGGAATATGTTCGCAGCGCCGCATTTGCCGGTGTTGAAAGATTTTCTGAAGATGACCTTCAAAAAAGCGTGAATTTTACGGAAAAATACGCGGTTGAGTATTGGGGAGGGCCAGGCCGTTTTTTGAAGAACGGTTTCGGATTTAAAGTGTCGCATGAAGGTGTGATCGCCAGTGAATGTGTCACCATTTTTTGTTCGGAACGCTTTGCCGAAGTTGATATCGTAACACACCCGGATTACAGGGGACGTGGGTTTGCAGTCCGCTGCGCCGGCGCCTTTATCGCGTATGCAATAGAGAACCGCTTGAAACCGCGCTGGGATTGCGACCGGCAAAACGACGCATCGATTCGCCTCGCTGAAAAATTAGGCTTTCGACCTGTCAAAACATATTCATTGTTTGTCGGAAAACCGTGAACCAATACGAATGTTTTTAAACAGGGGGGACAGGTTAAAGGCATAGTAAGGACTAAACGCTTGCAGGATGGCAGAGATTTCTCCCATTGAAAGTGCAGCTTCTCTCCTATATGATCGTAGTATTGGCTTTTGGAGGTGGTACGAATGAAAAAAAGCTTGGTGATGGTCCTCGTCTTTCTGCTTCTGCTTGCAGGCTGCGGAGAGGACGATCCCAGAAAAGTCGTAGCATTTGGAGACAGCAATACACGCGGCTCAAATTGGCAATTTCGCGATTATCCAAAAGCGGAAAAATGGGTCAATTTACTTCAGACTTCCCTTCAAGGGCAGTACAAAATAAATAATGCGGGAATAGGCGGAGAAACAACGGAAGACGCCAGGCTTCGGTTCAGGAAGGATGTGCTGGATGACGAGCCGGCATATCTTTTTATCATGTTCGGAACAAATGATGCAGCAATTCTTGCGAAAGGGCTGCCGCGCGTATCGAAAAAAAGGTTTAAAGAAAACCTCTATTATTTTGTTAAAGAAAGCCGCCGCCGCGGGATAGAGCCGATATTAATGACGTGCCTGCCGATCGTCGAAGGAAGCGGGGACAACATCTTTTATTATGCAAGATACCGGGCTGCTTCGTTTGAAAAATACGGAGGAGCGCGTAAATGGCACGATTCCTATAATGACGTCACAAGGGAAACGGCGCGTGAACTTGATGTTCCGCTAATCGACAACTGGAAAAACATCGTGAAAAAAGCAGGCGGAGCTACAGATGAGAAGCTGATCCATTCGGGGTTTATCGACCCATCGGGAAATCACTTAACCCCAAAAGGCGCGCGAATTATTTTTGAAGGAATTAATGAAAGTAAAGTCATAAAAACTTCTTGATTTAAGTAAAAGGCCTAGCCATTTCTCCTTTTTCTTCATAGGCTGTTACTATAACAGTCTAAAGGAGGAATGATGCGATGGGATATCCTTTTCCCGCTGGTCCGTGTTCGTACCCGGCTTATCCCGGATATGCAGGCGCCGCATACGGATATGCGTTCGTTGTCGTCCTTTTAGTCGTCCTGCTCGTCATCGGCGGGTTCTACTGGCTTAGTCCTCACGGATTCTTCAAATAGCACCTCTTTTAGAGAGGTGTTTTTTCATGAAAAACAGTAGTAAGCGTATTATTCAAGTGATATAATATCAACCTAAGTGAAAAAAAGCGGTAAGAGCGCTCGGGAGTGCTTGAGCTATGAAGAGACGGAAAGCAGATGACCGAGCGACCTTCTTTTGATTTCGGTTTCAATCAGCTCGATGAATTCGCGGTTCAAATTCATCTCATTTGCTTTAATGTATGATTCTATTAAAAGTTCATCAGACAGCTTTTTCATACTCGGTACCCATTTAATGGGGAAGACACCTCCTCGTAAAAATTGGAATAACCTGTTTGGAATGAGCATAAAATGTTAAGTTATATGATCTTTGTTTGAAGTACCTATAATCTATCATGAATATTGGGCGAGAACAATCGTTCTGTTATCCACACCAAAAAGTGGATAACTTGTGGGTATCATGTTTATAATTTAATAAAAGGTCGATGAAATATGAGTGGATACTGTGTGTAATTTTATCCACACCTGTTGAAGAATCCTATTATATGTCGAAAACTTTTCGGACAGCCGATTTTTTAAGACACTTTTAGATTTGATTCGACACATTGAAAAAAGAAGCAGTAATTGAAAGGAAAGGGTGCGGCTTTGTGTTAAAAAAGTTCTTTTTGCCGGATGAATTTGTAAAAAATATTTTTCATATTACCCCTGAAAAACTAAAAGAGCGCAATGTAAAAGGTATTATTACGGATTTGGACAACACGCTTGTAGAATGGGACAGGCCTAGTGCGACACCGCGTCTCATCGAGTGGTTTGAAGAGATGAAAGAGCACGGCATTAAAGTGACAATTGTCTCAAATAATAATGAAAAACGCGTCAAAATATTTTCTGAACCGCTTAATATTCCGTTTATTTACAAAGCGAAAAAGCCGATGGGCAGAGCTTTCAGAAAAGCCGTCAAAAATATGGGTCTTAAAAAAGAAGACGTCGTTGTCATAGGAGATCAGCTCATGACAGATGTGCTGGGAGGGAACCGCAATGGGTTCCATACCATTCTTGTCGTGCCTGTGGCTGCTTCCGACGGCTTTTTTACGCGTTTCAACCGCCAGGTGGAACGCAGAATTCTCAGCGCTTTAAAACGGAAAGGCCATATTCAGTGGGAGGACTAAAGAATGGAAAAGGTAGTTTGTATCGGATGCGGAGTCGCCATTCAAACCGAAGATAAAAATAAACTGGGCTACGCGCCTGAAGCATCGCTGTTAAAAGATAATGTCATCTGTCAGCGCTGCTTCAGATTGAAAAATTATAACGAAATTCAGGATGTTTCACTGACGGACGATGACTTTTTGAAAATCCTGCACGGCATCGGGGAAACGGATTCGCTTATTGTGAAAATCGTCGACATCTTTGATTTCAATGGAAGCTGGATCAACGGCCTAAACCGCTTTGTCGGAGGCAATCCGATCTTATTAATAGGAAACAAAGCAGACATTCTCCCTAAATCAGTCAAGCGCGAGCGCCTTGTAAACTGGATGAAGCGCGAAGCGAAAGAGCTCGGCTTAAGGCCTGTTGATGTGCTGCTCGTCAGCGCCGGGCGCGGGCAGGGGATGAAAGATGCGATCGACGCGATCGAACATTACAGACAAGGCAAAGACGTATATGTCGTCGGGTGTACGAACGTAGGGAAATCAACGTTTATCAATCGGATTATTAAAGAGGTTTCCGGAGAGGGCGACATTATTACGACATCCCAATATCCGGGGACGACGCTTGACGCGATTGAAATTCCTCTGGATGACGGATCGGCGATGTATGATACGCCGGGAATCATCAACCATCATCAAATGGCGCATTATGTCGCGAAACGCGATCTTAAAATATTAACGCCGAAGAAGGAGCTGAAGCCCCGCACCTTTCAGCTGAACGAAGAACAGACGCTGTTTTTCGGCGGATTGTCGCGGTTTGATTATGCAAGCGGAGGCAGATCTTCGTTTGTATGCTATATGCCGAATGAACTCAACATCCACAGAACAAAGCTTGAAAACGCGGATCAGCTGTATGAAAAGCACGCTGGGGAAATGCTTGCTCCCCCTGCAAAAGAAGATCTTGACTCGTTTCCGGAGCTTGTTAAACATACGTTTACGATTAAAGAGCCGAAAACGGACGTTGTGTTCTCGGGCCTCGGCTGGGTAACTGTCCAAGAGGCGAACCAAAAAATTGTTGCCCACGCGCCTAAAGGTGTTCACGTGTTTTTACGCAGATCTCTAATATAAGTGCTAAGGGGAGAGAGTTATGAAACCGATATACGGACTGATTGGCAATCCGGTGGCTCATTCCATGTCTCCGGACATCCATAATGCGGCTTTGGAGGATCTTTCTTTAGAAGGGTATTATCACGCTTTTCGCGTGGAAAATGAAGATCTTGAAGATGCTGTGAAAGGTATGCGAGCCCTTGGCATTCAAGGGTTTAATGTGACCGTCCCCCATAAAGTATCGATCATGAAGCATCTCGACCGTATTGATGAAAGCGCCGAAGCTCTCGGGGCGGTCAACACTGTCAGAAGAGAAAAAGAAGGGCTGGTCGGATATAATACAGATGGAGCAGGGTTTCTTAAATCGCTGAAGCCATCCCTTGATCGTCCCCTTTCTGAGCTCTCGATACTGTTGATGGGAGCCGGCGGTGCGGCGAGGGCGATATTTACCACTCTGGCAGCTGAGATGCCGAAGCAGCTGGACGTCGCGAATCGTACGCCTGAAAAGGCACTAGCGTTCACTCGGCGTTTTGAAGGAGAGGCACGTGCTTTGTCGTTGCAGGAAGCGGAAGCAGACTTGTCAGCATATGATATCGTGATTCAAACGACGTCGGTCGGGATGCATCCGAACATCGAAGCTGCCCCGCTTTCATTGGCGAATGCGAAAGAAACGTGCCTTGTATGCGATATTATCTACAATCCGCTGAAAACGGCCCTGTTGCAGGAGGCTGAAGCAAAAGGCTTGAAAACATTGGACGGAGTCGGCATGTTCATCGGCCAGGCGGCCCTAGCTTTTGAGCTGTGGACCGGACATGAGCCGAATATGGAAAAAATGAAATCAATTGTGTTGCAGCAACTAGGAGGAAAATCATGCTAACAGGAAAACAAAAACGCTATTTGCGCCGGGAAGCGCATCATCTGTCACCGATTTTTCAAGTCGGTAAAGGCGGAGTCAACGAAAACATGGTCAAACAAATCAGTGAAGCGCTTGAAGCCAGGGAATTGATCAAGGTGAGCGTGCTGCAAAACTGCGAGCAGCCTAAAGACGAAGTAGCCGAAGCGCTGGCGGCCGGAGCACGCGCCGAACTGGTGCAGACGATCGGAAACATTATCGTGCTGTATAAGGAGTCTGAAGAAAATAAAAAAATTGAGCTTCCTTAACGCTTAAAGGTGGTAATCATGAGGAAAATCGGGATTTTTGGAGGGACATTTGATCCTCCGCACAACGGGCATTTATTAATGGCAAATGAAGTCCTGTATAAACTGGATCTTGATGAAATTTGGTTCATGCCCAACCAAATTCCGCCGCATAAACAAAAAAACTCGTTTTCGTTAAGTATGCACAGGGCGGAAATGTTGAAGCTCGCTATATCGGGGAAAGAGCAATTTAAATTGGAGACGATCGAACTTGAAAGGGAAGGCCCTTCTTATACATTTGATACCGTTCGCCTGCTGAAAGACCGATATCCAAACGATGAGTTTTACTTTATTATCGGCGCGGATATGGTGGAATACCTGCCGAAATGGTCAAACATTGACAAGCTTGTCAACATGATTCAATTTGTCGGGGTGAAACGGCCCGGCTTTCAAATTGAGACGCCGTATCCGCTCGTTTTTGTCGATGTGCCTATTTTTGAAGTGTCATCATCTTTACTTAGGGACCGCATTAAAAATCAGCAGCCGACAGATTATTTAATCCCTGACGAAGTGAAGGTCTATGTGAAGGAGAATCATCTATATGAAACGTGAGGAAGCCTTAGCCTGCGTGCAAGAACAGCTGACAGAACAGCGCTACATCCATACGGTCGGCGTAATGGAGACGGCTGTAAAACTTGCCGAACGGTTTGGCGCAGATGTGAAAAAAGCCGAAATCGCCGCGATATTTCATGACTATGCCAAATTTCGCCCGAAAGAGGAAATGAAACAAATCATCCTCGACGGAGGCGGGCCGCTTGAAGTGCTCGATTTTCATCATGAACTATGGCATGCGCCGGCAGGAGCAACGCTTGTCAAAACAGAGGTTGGAATTACGGATGAAGACATCCTGTCAGCAATTCGATTCCATACATCTGGAAAGCCGAATATGACTCTTCTTGAGAAAGTGATTTATGTAGCGGATTATATCGAGCCGGGCCGCCGTTTTCCAGGGGTTGAAGAGGTTCGGACTCTAGCTGAAGAAGATTTGGATTTGGCCCTTATCCAGGCATTGAAAAATACGATTACCTTTTTAATTTCAAAAAATCAGGCTGTTTATCCGGAAACGGTCGCCACATATAATGCTTTAGTAAACGATAGACATTAGGAGGAATTACTGAATGGATCAAGCTTCAATTTTAAAAATTGCCGCAGAGGCCTGCGATGATAAACGGGCGGAAGATATTATCGCCTTGAATATGCAGGGGATTTCCCTCGTGGCTGATTATTTTCTGATTTGCCACGGGAATTCTGACAAACAGGTTCAGGCCATTGCCCGGGAAATTAAGGATCAAGCTGAAGAAAATGGAATCGACGTGAAGAAAATGGAGGGCTTTGACGAAGCCAGATGGGTTTTGATCGATTTGGGCGATGTCGTTGTCCACGTTTTCCACAAAGAGGAACGAGGCTATTACAACCTTGAAAAGCTGTGGGGAGACGCGCCGACTGAAGACCTTTCGTTCGGAGTTAATGAATGATCTATAAAGGATTTTCCGGTATTTATGACAAGCTGATGTCTCACGCTCCTTACGATGAGTGGGTCAGCTGGATTGAAAAAACGATCGGTGCACAGCAGAAAGAACGTATACGGATACTTGATCTGGCGTGCGGAACGGGTGAAATATCGGTCCGCTTGGCTGAAAAAGGCTACGATGTCACAGGAATCGATATCAGCGAAGATATGCTTGCCCAGGCTCAGTACAAAGCAGCCGTCCGGCAGCTCGATATTCAGTTCTTTCAGCAGGATATGCGCGAACTTGCCGGGCATGGGCAAGAGTTTGACGCGGTTGTGATCTGCTGTGACTCGCTGAATTATCTAAAGAGCGAAAAAGACGTTTTCAATACTTTTAAAAACGTTTTTTCTCTATTAAAAGAAGGCGGGCTTCTTCTGTTTGATGTTCATTCCATTTACAAAATGGATGTCGTTTTTCCGGGAAGTACGTATGCCGATCAGGATGAAGAAGTCAGCGTCATTTGGCAAAGCTATGCGGGGGATGAGCCTCATTCAGCTGTTCACGATTTGACCTTCTTCGTAGAAAGCGGAGGCGTATACGAAAGGTTTGATGAATCGCATGAACAGCGGACTTTCCAGACGGAAAAGTATATCAGCTTATTGCGGCAAGCCGGATTTGAGGTGCAGTGCGTGACTGCCGATTTTTCAAAATTGGAGCCTGGCGCAGAGTCGGAACGTCATTTTTATACAGCGAAAAAAACAAAAACCATCGTTTAATCGTAACGATGGTTTTTCATAATGCATTTTTCCTTTGTTGAGATCTCAGCGCATTCGTGAAACAATGAATCAAACGGAAAATTGCTTCTTGACTAGAGCGATATCTTCTTCATACTTCAAATGGGTGTTTCGGAACATCTGGCGGAACATATCCTGAACGCCGCTTTCCAGCGCCTTAATTCCCTCACCGGTTACACCGCCTTTAACGCACACCTTTTCCTGCAGGGCGGGCAATGTGTAATGCCCTGTTTCGAGCAGCCTTCCCAAACCTACCAGCATTTCTGTCGTCATTAAAATCGCGTCTTCTTTTGATACGGAGGTTTCTTCGACAGCGGCCTGAATAAACTCCTGAACCAAATAACTGACAAAGGCGGGGCCGCAGCTGACAATGTCTGAGGCGACCCTCGTAATCCCGCTTTCGATTTCAAGAGGGATTGAGATCTTGCTCACTAAAGCCGTCAATTTTTCTTTTGCCCCAGCTGTGCAGCTTTCTCCGAAAGTCAATAATGACACGCCAGACAACGCTCTGTTCGTAATGCTCGGGATCACTCTTGCCGCCTGGCAGGAGATGATGGCTTCCAGCTGTTCGACCTGCACCGGACTCGTAATGGTGACCACAATCTGATCGCGGGTGAAGACGGGTGAGAGCCGCTTTAGCAAAGGATAAATATCCAGCGGCTTTACACAGATAAACACGGCATCACTTTCCGTAATCACTTCTTCCGGCCGTTCTGCAACCTGAATGTCTGGGAATCGTTTTTTTATGTTTAACGCTTTGTCGATCGTTCGGTTAGTAATTGTTAAAGATGAGGGAATGACCGCTCTGGATTCAATCAACGCCTCAATTAAAATGGTCCCCATATTTCCTGTCCCGATAAAGCCGATATTCAATCGTTCTCCCCTCCTTTGAACCTGTATCTTTTAAACGATATGAAGGCTTCAGTAAAAATATGTATGAAAGCAGGTGAGCAGTTTGACAGATTGGCTAAAACAATATAAATGGCATGCGGCGGGAGGAGTGGCACTCGTCTTGATCATCAGCGCGGCCTTCATGCTGTTAAGCGGAAAGCGTGAAACTTCATCCGACATTTCCATTCCTGAAGAGGCTTCTGCACAGACTTTTGACAAGAAAGAGGAAGTGAAGCTTAAAAAAAACGCGGGGAGAGAGGAGGTTATCATCGATTTGAAAGGCGCTGTGAAAAATCCGGGCGTCTATCAAATGAAGGAGGGAGACAGGGTGCACGATGCATTGAAAAAAGCAGGCGGCACCGAGAAAAAAGCGGACCAACAGCAAATTAATCTGGCGGCCGTTTTGCGGGACGGTATGGTTCTTTACATTCCATTTGAAGGGGAAGAGGCCGCTGGCTCTCTTTCGGAAGCGGACTCAAGAGCAGACGGCAGCTCAGGTGATATCGTCAATATCAATACGGCTTCCTCTGAGGAGCTTCAGACGATTCCCGGGATCGGTCCTTCAAAAGCGGAAGCGGTAATCGAATACCGTGAGGAGAACGGAATGTTTCAGACGATTGAAGACATAACAAACGTTTCGGGAATTGGAGAGAAGTCTTTTGAAAGAATAAAATCTTCAATCACGGTAAAGTAAATTGACGTTTGCGGATAAACATATGTAAACTTAGGGAAGTCGACATCGTATTTTTGGAGGGAAAACAAGTGGAACGGATTTCTTGGGATCAATATTTTATGGCGCAAAGCCATTTGCTGGCGCTTCGCAGCACGTGTACAAGGCTTGCTGTAGGGGCGACGATTGTCAGGGATAAACGAATTATCGCAGGGGGCTACAACGGATCGATCGCCGGAGGTGTTCACTGTGCGGATGAAGGCTGCTATATGGTGGACGGGCATTGCATCAGAACGATTCACGCCGAGATGAACGCGATTCTTCAGTGTGCAAAATTCGGCGTTCCGACCGAAGGCGCTGAAATATATGTCACGCATTTTCCGTGCATTCAATGCTGTAAATCGATCATTCAGGCAGGTATTAAAACGATATACTATGCGAAGGATTACAAAAACCATCCTTACGCGGTTGAACTTTTCGATCAGGCTTCTGTTAAAGTGGAGCAGGTAGAGCTCGATGAGATGATTATCGACTTAAAAAACCAGGAAAAGTTATCGTTTGTGGCCGATCTGATCAAACAGCTGGCTGATAAAGGCCTTGAGGAAGAGGAAATCAGGAAAATACACGCAGAGGCCAACAAACTGTTTACAAGCTACGTGTAATTCAATGGACAGACATCGCATCTTCCCGTGCGGAGCGATTTCAGCGGCAGCCGGAATCGCCTCCGCTCACTCTTCTCTTTATCTCTTCCTCGCCGTCGGTTTTTTTCTGTTCTTTATCCTCTGTTTCTTCAACAAACAAATGCTCCTTTTCATCATATGTGCAGCGATTTGTATTTTATATTTCACTTCTTTTTACATGATCGACCATTTCAATACAACGATTTATCATGAAGGCAAATTTCACACGCTCGCTTCTGTTCGGGATATCCCCATAATGGACGGAGACCGGCTTTCATTCACAGCCGAAACAGATAAGGGGGAAGCTTTGAAAGCGGGCTATACGATCCGGTCTCCGCAAGAAAAACGGGCGCTCTCCGCTCTTCAGCCGGGAAGCATCTGTGTCATGCAAGGTGAATTAAGAGCGCCGAAAAAAGAGACGGTTCCTGGAACTTTTGATCAAAAAGAATCCTTGTATCAAAAAGGGATTCACTGGATATTTGCGGTTCAGTCCATTGAAAACTGCAAGCCGGGCGGCGGTCTTATGCCATTTCTATTGAACATCCGAAAAGCGGGCCTTGATTTTACAGAAGAAAATATGGCGAACCCGGCTGCCGGTATTGTAAGAGCGCTTACTTTCGGTGACCGGTTTCTCATTGAACAAGATGTACTGGACGGCTATCAGCGCCTTGGGATCATTCACCTTTTAGCGATTTCCGGGCTTCATGTCGGTCTGTTGTCGGCCGCTCTGTTCCACGTATTTATTCGCTTCGGTTTGACAAGAGAATGCGCCAAATGGCTGCTCGTTTTCGGGCTGCCCGTTGCGGCAGTTTTGACCGGAGGCGCCCCGTCGGTAGTGAGGGCGGTTCTCATGTCTGAAATCTATCTGCTGGCATCACTGTCTAAAAAGAACTTCAAAAGCGCCGATGTGATCAGCCTCGCCTGCCTCGGACTGCTGCTGTATCATCCTTATCTGCTATTTCAAGCCGGATTTCAGCTTTCTTTTGCCGTATCCTTCGTTTTCATTCTTTCAAAAGAAATATTGAACAAGCCGAAAAGCCGAATCTCTCAGCTGCTATTGGGGTCATTTTTGGCTCAGCTCGCTTCCCTTCCTATTCTGCTTATTCATTTTCAAGAGTTTTCATTTCTCAGCACAGTAATGAATCTGCTTTTCATACCTCTCTATATTTTTATCATCATGCCGCTGTCTTTCGGAAGCCTGTTGGCTTTCATATGTTTTCGTCCCTTGGGGGAGGCGGCAGCCTGTGTGCTGGACCGTCTGCTTGTGTGGAGCCATCAGGCTGTTAAAGCGGTGTCTGCCGCAGATGTTTTCGTTTTTTCTGCGGTTAAACCGCCGGATATTTTGTTGTTTTTCTACTTCGCAGCTATTTTTCTGTTTTTGCTGTTTCTTGAAAAAGAGATGTCGTTTCGTGCGGTTATGATTTCGTCCGGCTTCCTTGCCGCTGTGTTTGCTATTCACTTATATCTTCCTCAGTTTGCAGGAGAAGGAGAGGTCACAATGCTTGATATCGGCCAAGGTGACAGCATGTATGTCAGCGCTCCCGGTCAGAATGGCACCGTCTTCATTGATACGGGAGGAACCGTATCCTTCCGGAAAGAGCAGTGGAGAAAGCGGAAAAAGGATTTTTCCCTGGGAGAGAGCGTATTAATGCCATTTCTGGCATCCAAAGGAGTCAAGAAGCTCGATGCTTTAATTTTGACTCATGCTGATCAGGATCATATTGGTGAAGCTCAAGTGCTGATCCAAAAACATAAAGTCAAGCAATTGATCGTGCCGAAAGGCTTCG
Organism: Bacillus sp. FSL L8-0528; assembly: GCF_038593085.1. NCBI lineage: Bacteria > Bacillati > Bacillota > Bacilli > Caryophanales > Bacillaceae > Bacillus > Bacillus sp. FSL L8-0528. Next base: position 2,719,098 of record NZ_CP151961.1, on the reverse strand, counting down.
CAGCCGAACCGTCTGATGAAAAGCTGCTTCGCCTTGCCTTGAAAGAAGGCGTCAAGGTGCATGTAGCCAAAAGAGGTGACATCCTTCATATTGGCAATCTTGAATTTTATGTTCTTTCACCGAAAGAGGCGGACAAAAACAGCAAAAACAACGGTTCCCTCGTATTGTGGATGAAAGCGGGCGAATTTTCATGGCTGTTAACGGGCGATTTGGAGAAAGAAGGTGAAAATGAGATCATGAAAGTGTATCCGAATCTTAAAGCGGATATTCTGAAAGTCGGTCACCATGGAAGCAAAGGTTCTACGGGGGAAGATCTGATTAAGCAAATTGAGCCGAAAGCAGCCATCATTTCGGCGGGAGAGCACAACCGCTACGGCCATCCCCACGGGGAAGTGCTGGATATCTTAAACCGCCACCATGTGAAGGTATTCAGAACGGATCGGCACGGTTCGATTCAGTACCTATTTCGAGGCGGAAACGGAACGTTTTTGCTTCATCCCCCATATGATAAAGTACATTCCCCGCAAGAAAAAAAGACTGCTGAAAAACAGCAGCCGTCAAAAAGCCGCTTGCCTGACGGAGAGTAAAGCGGTGTCCATGACTTGGCTTGATTAAGCGGCCAGATGTATAACAGTAGCGATAATAAACATTGTAGCGAAAAAGCCAAAAGACACGATAAAACCGACACCTGAATCTACAAGATCGTTACGTTTGCTTTGCACGTCTTTTTCAAATTCATTCACAATTTACCCCTCCTATTGATATCCAGTATAATTCAATTCTTTGCAAAAATCTAGGAGCTTCATGCAACCGTTTTCTAAAATTTATGAACATCGTCTTCTATAAACTGACCCGGGGGTTTATGGAAGGCGTTTATTATAAATGAGAGAGCGGGTGACTCCGCTTCTCTCTTTACTAATTGCAAAACACGCTTTAGGATAGAAAGGAAGGATGAAAGAGGGGAAAATGCAGATGACGGTATTTGATATTTGGAAAAGCTTAAAAAAAGGCGATATTCATCCTGTTTATTGTTTATACGGGAAAGAGACGTATCTTCTGCAGGAGACGGTTCAAAGGATCAGACAAGCCGTTGTTGATGAAGAGACGAAGGATTTCAACCTTTCCGTATTTGATCTGGAAGAAGAGGCATTGGACCTTGCTGTTGAAGATGCTGAAACTTTTCCGTTTATGGGGGATAAGCGTCTTGTTGTTGCGAAAAACCCGTCTTTTTTAACAGCTGAAAAAAAGAAAGATAAAACGGAGCATAACCTCGGGAGCCTGGAGGATTATATTGTGCAGCCGGCGCCTTATTCTGTTTTTGTGCTGCTCGCTCCTTATGAAAAGCTTGATGAGAGGAAAAAGCTGACCAAGCTCTTGAAAAAACACGCCCATATGGTTGAAGCAAAAGAACTGAACGGCCGGGAAACGGCTGATTTTATCGCAGGGCTTGCAAAATCAGAGGGGAAGCTCATAGAACGAGAAGCGGCGGAGGAGCTTGTCATCCTGTGTAATGCCAGCCTGTCGGCCATTGCCCAAGAGGTGAAAAAGCTTAGTACATATATTGGTGATCGGGATTCGATCACGCTTGAAGACGTCAAAAAGCTCGTTGCCAGAGGTCTCGAGCAGAACATTTTTGAATTGATCAACAAGGTTGTGAACCGGAAGCGTACAGAAGCGCTGCAGATTTTCTATGATCTGTTAAAGCAAAATGAAGAACCGATCAAAATGATGGCGCTGATCGCAAACCAGTTCAGGCTTTTGATGCAGACGAAATACTTTTCGCAGCAGGGGTACGGGCAAAAGCAAATCGCCTCAAACCTCAAAGTTCACCCGTTCAGGGTGAAGCTCGCGATCGACCAGGCGAGGCTGTTTTCTGAAGAAGAGCTGAAAAGCATCATCGAGCATCTCGCCGTTATGGATTATGAAATGAAGACAGGCAAAAAAGACAAGCAGCTCCTGCTTGAGCTGTTTTTGCTCAAGCTTTTGCAGTCCGATTGAAAAAACGGCTCTCTAATTTTAAGAGAGCCGTTAGGCTGTCGAGAAAATCTCGACAGCCTTTTCAGTTATCCTTATTTCTTTTTCCATTTACCTTCATAATCGGCAAGCTTCACCCTTAGGTGATAAAACATGCTTTGCATATCGCTTCGCTTCGGCTTTGAGGATATTGTCATTAGGATTGTGAGATGCAAAAGCCGGAAGAAACGTGCCGTGACATCGGATAATAGTACCCTCAATCGGCCGTAAATACTCTTCTACAGTGAACATATTGCGGCCCCCAACGCGATATTCTTCTTCCGCTCCGCCTGTTGTCGTAGCAATCATGAATTCTTTGCCTTTCAAGTTTTCGCCTCCGGGGCCGTGCGCCCAGCCGTATGTCAGCACATCATCAAACCATTTTTTCAAAAGAGGCGGACAGCTGAACCAATAAAATGGGAACTGAAGAACGATCCGGTCATATTCAAGTAATAATCGCTGTTCTTTTTCAACATCGATACTCCAATTTTGATACTCCTGATACAGATCACGAATAAAGATATCAGGATGATTTTTCAATTCGTTCATTAGTGCCTTGTTCCATTTGGACTCCCTCAGATTTGGGTGTGCTGCAATTACCATTATGTTCATAAACATCTTCCTTTACTGTTTGTTGTTTTCCTTGAACCTTTGTTCGTCCCAATTATTACGAATATTTTTGGCATTGCAAAGTACGCTTTTTTTTCGTACATAGTCCTTTAAATCGTACGATTGCGGTGAAAGAACTTTTTTATGGTAGTACGGTAAACCGTACTATGTATGTAAAATAAGAGTACTACCGCGAATCAGAATGATATGGTAACGTAACTGATATCACGAATACCGAATCGGGAGTTGACAAAGATGAAGTCAAAAGTACAGGAAATGAAGACGACGGAAGGTATAATCATAACTTTGGCGGCCATAGGAGGAAAATGGAAGCCGCTGATCCTGTTCGTATTACTTCATGAAGGCACCAAACGCTTCGGAGAGCTGAGGCGGATGCTCCCTGGGGTTACACAAGGGATGCTGACCAACCAGCTTAGGGAGCTCGAACATGATGGTCTCGTCAAACGGCAAGTTTATCAGGAAATCCCTCCGAAGGTCGAATATAGTTTAACCGGGCACGGAAAAACGTTGGCGCCGGTGTTGACTGATATGTGCAGCTGGGGATATAAGCATCTCGACTTTGTGAAGCAATTGAGTGATGAAGAGGAATGAGTTTGGCCTAAAAGTCTTTACAACAATGGGGACCTTCATGATTTATGTCTATTTCGCTTCAGTCCGGGGCATTGTTTTTGGGGCGCTTCCCTTTCTTTACTCAAAACGTGTTTCACTTTGATGCCCGCTCCAGTTACTCACAGGTTATAAGTAAAACCATCCTTGCTAAACCGTTATGACGATCCGGGAACCAGTTGGAGCTTCGATTTCTGAAACCGACGATTTCGCAGCCTTTCTTTTTCCGGGAGATAGTTTAACGAGTTTCGGTGTATCCTGAATATGAACAGCAGAGGCCAAACATAGCAAAGGGGCACGATTGCAAAAAAAGAAAAGATAAAATCGGAAACATTGAAATGTGCGGAAAAGGAGAAATGTAAAAATGACAAAGAATTTAAGGACTTGCAGCAAAGGACACGAATATTATAAAAGCAGTGATTGTCCTGTTTGCCCGATTTGTGAGCAACAGCGCAAACCTGACAACGGATTTCTTTCATTGCTCTCTGCGCCAGCCAGACGAGCTTTGGAACACAATGGAATAACTTCTTTGCAGGATCTGTCAAAATACAGCGAAAAAGAGATTTTGAAATTTCACGGTATGGGACCGGCATCTTTGCCTAAATTGCGAGTTGCTTTGAAGGAAAAAGGGTTATCATTTAAAAGTTAAACACCATGAATGATTATACTTGTACATAGCAAGGGAACTTCCTTTTTTGGAAGTTCCCTTGCTATGTATAAAAATCAACAATATTTAGCACAAAAAATAGCGCCGTGCGAGTGAACATAGCTGACAGGTGGAAGGAAAGCTCTTCCCCTTGATAAGTCTTATACGCTATTTCATTTCATGTCCAGTTTACTCAATCCGCGAATATTTCGCTTCGGCACGGGTTCAGGCTTGACGCAAAAAAAGGTCGGACCCCAGAGCATTCTCTTTTCCGCAGAGCCTACCCATGGCTGGATTTTTGCAATGCAGCGCATCGCGCACATTGTCATGTTGATTTTCTTCCGCCAGCGGACCGCGCGGTTTTTACGATTTATCGGCGGTCTGACGGCTTCTCAATTAAGAGAGCCGTTTTTTTGACGGCAAGCAAAAAAGCTTGGCATGGCCAAGCTTTCTATTATGCAGAAAGTCCGTTCACTTTTTTCGCTAGGTTTGATTTGTAACGAGCTGCGGTGTTTTTGTGGACAAGACCTTTTTTAGCTGCTTTATCGATTTTCTTTGCTGCTGCAGAAAGAGCTGCTTTCGCTTTGTCTGCTTCGTTGTTGCTTACGAAAGTTTCAACTTGTTTCATAGCAGTGCGCATTGAAGATTTGATTGTTGCGTTGTGCGCGCGGCGCTCGTTGTTTGTTTTTGTGCGTTTGATCGCTGATTTAATGTTTGGCAATGTGTTTCACCTCCTAAGACATAACCTCTGTTCCTTTTCTATAGGTTAGATCTCAACAATAGAACAAATTGTATTCTATCAAACACACCCTTAGATTGCAATATAAATGTAAAGTATTTTTATTTGAAAGCTCCGCTTCGCGGGAATGTTTGCAGACCTTGTGGGCACACTAACACCAGTTATGTTTTTGGAGGGAATGCAAATATGGAGAAAAAGAAGCTTGATTTAAGTCAATATGCAGTCCGGACAGACTTAGCCGTGGAAGCGAGGGATCTGGCAGAGGAAAAGGAAGCTTCTCCAAAGAAAGAGCTGAAAGGGTTTACAGTCAAAGAATACGAAAAAGACGGGATCAAAATTCAGACAATGGACATTGATGAAGAAGGAGCGAAGCTGTCGGGGAAAAAAGCCGGCCGCTATTTAACCTTTGAAACACAAGGGATCAGACAGCAGGATTCCGTATTGCAGGAAAAAGTCGTCAATGTGTTCGCGAAGGAATTTTCCGCATTTCTCGATTATTTGAACATTCCGCGGGATGCCAGCTGCTTAATTGTAGGGCTCGGCAACTGGAATGTCACGCCTGACTCGCTCGGCCCCCTAGTGACGGAGAACCTTCTCGTGACGAGGCACCTTTTTCAGCTGCAGCCCGAAAATGTAGAGGATGGCTACCGTCCGGTGAGCGCGCTTTCCCCGGGAGTCATGGGCTTGACCGGAATTGAAACGAGCGACATTATCCAAGGGGTAATCGATCGCTCAAAGCCCGATTTTGTCATTGCCATTGATGCGCTGGCATCAAGAGGGATCGAGCGTGTGAATTCTACCATTCAAATTTCAGACAGCGGGATACACCCCGGGTCTGGGGTGGGGAATAAAAGAAAAGAGTTAAGCAAGGATACGCTTGGCATTCCGGTCATCGCCATCGGTGTTCCGACGGTGGTCGATGCCGTCACGATCACGAGTGATACGATTGATTATATGCTGAAGCATTTTGGAAGAGAGATGAGAGATGACAGTCCGTCCAGGTCGCTCGTTCCCGCGGGGATGAGCTTTGGGAAAAGAAAGGTCCTCACCGAAGAAGACCTTCCCGATGAGGAGCACCGCAAATCGTTTCTCGGTATAGTCGGAGGCCTCGCAGAGGATGAAAAAAGGCAGCTGATCCATGAAGTCCTCGCTCCGCTCGGCCATAACTTAATGGTGACCCCAAAAGAGGTCGATACCTTTATCGATGATATGGCAAATGTGATTGCGAACGGTCTGAACACAGCGCTTCATGAAAATGTCTCGCAGGACAATAAAGGAATGTATAACCACTAAGATCAAGGCGGCTGACCAGGCCGCTTTTTTTCGTGCTTATAGCATTGCCGGAACTTGTTCTACTTCCTCTATCTTGTACATAGTCTATTTACTAGACAAGCTCTGGAGGGATTTGCGATGAGAAAAAGAGGCAGGAATCGTCAGTTTGTGCTGGCTGTAAATGGAAGAAATGCGGTTAAGACAGTATTCTTATTTATCGTCAGCCTGCTGCTCGTTTTTATTTTATCAGGCGTGCTGACATCGCTGCGTCCTGAGTTAAGGCCGTCTTCATCGTTGTACCGGGTGACTGATGAACTGGCGGGCGAGACCTTTGGGCTCATTTTGGGAATGGAAAACCACTACTTCGCATCAGAATTGCCGGAACCGAATAAACGCTTTGAGCTTTCTCCCATCGTCTTGAAACTGGCGACCAGCATTAATTTAAAAGATCCGCGAAGTTTTCTCGGGCGGGAGCTTCCGGGCTTCTCTCATTTTGACTCGGAAATCCTCATTGCAGGGCAAGGGACGGATTACACGAATATGCCGTCAGAATCTCCGCCGCCGACAGAGGTCTTAAAAGAGGAGAGAGAAGCGAATCTTGCAGAGCTTGAAGGGAAGCAGAAAAAGAAAACAGGGGAGGAAAAACCCCCTGAACAATCGACGGGCGGCCGAAAAGTCGTATTTATCTACAATACGCACAATACGGAATCGTATCTCCCCTTTTTAAAAGGTGAGACGGAACCTAATCGGGCGATTCATTCGAAAGCAAATGTTACGCTTGTCAGCGATATGCTCGCAAATGCGATGAAATCGCAGGGTGTCGGGGCAATGGTGGATAAAACCGATTTTCAGGCGAATTTGCGGAAAAAAGGCTGGGCCTATGCCCGTTCCTATGATGAATCAAGGCCGGCCGTTAAAGAGGCGATGGCTCAAAACAAAGATTTACAGTATTTTATCGATATTCACAGAGATGCTACACGGAAAAAAGCGACCACAACAACGGTAAACGGAAAAAGCTATGCGAGGCTCGCATTTGTCATCGGTAAGAAGAGTCCTAATTTTGAATCGAATTTTAAATTGGCAAAAGAACTGCATGAACGGCTGGAAAAAAAATATCCCGGTTTGAGCCGCGGTGTTATATCTAAGGGAGCTGCCGGGGATAATGGCATATATAATCAGGATTTAAACGAAAGATCCGTCTTAATCGAATTTGGCGGCGTAGATAATAACCGCGAAGAGCTGGAGCGGGCTGCGGAAGCGATGGCGGATGTATTCAGCGAGATGTACTGGAATGCTGAAAAAGTTGATGCAGACACCGGTGAAGACGATAAGAAAAAACAATAGGACAGGTGATGGAAGTGGCTTCTTTTATGGGAAAATGCATATTGGCTTGCGCTGTCATGTTTTTCGGCGTCCTTCTCGGCATGCAGCAGGCGAACAACGGAATGATTGAAATGAAAGGGTATCAGGACCCTGATTTAAAAGCGGCGCTCAGCATATCTGAAGGGGATGCGAAAGAGGCGTCAGTCCTCGGCCATCAAATCGATTTGGAGGAAAAACAAAAAGAGCTGGAACAGCTGGAAGCTTTCAACCTCTTTTCCTCGGCCGGCCGCGCCCTGGCCGATTCGGTCACAAACACAGCCCGTTCATTGTATGACTGGATAAAGGAAAAAACGGAATAAGTAAAAGAAAAAACGAGCCGGATAGAGGACTCGTTTTTTCTTTTTCGGGTTTAGAAAGCATATGTGACTTAGCATTGAATCTTCACAACCCTATTGATATAATCTAAGCTAGCGCATATTGCGTTTCATAGTAGGAGTGATTAGTGTGACAGATAAAGAAAAACGATTACAAAGGCAGTCGAGAATCCGAAATTTCTCTATTATCGCCCATATCGACCACGGCAAGTCAACGCTTGCGGATCGAATCCTTGAAAAGACGGCGGCAATCACTCAAAGGGAAATGAAAGAACAGCTCCTCGACTCGATGGATTTGGAACGTGAAAGAGGAATCACCATTAAACTGAACTCCGTACAGCTGAAATATCAGGCAAAGGACGGAGAGGAATATATTTTTCATCTGATCGATACCCCGGGACACGTCGATTTTACGTATGAGGTTTCGAGAAGCCTTGCCGCATGCGAAGGCGCGATTCTCGTCGTCGACGCCGCACAGGGAATCGAGGCGCAAACGCTGGCAAACGTTTACCTTGCGCTTGACAACGACCTTGAAATCCTGCCGGTCATTAATAAAATCGACCTTCCAAGCGCAGAACCCGAACGCGTCCGCCAGGAAGTCGAGGATGTCATCGGTCTTGACGCTTCAGAAGCCGTCCTTGCTTCAGCAAAAGCAGGCATCGGAATTGAAGAAATATTGGAGCAGATCGTTGAAAAGGTTCCCGCACCAAGCGGAGATCCGGAAGCGCCGCTTCAGGCTCTGATCTTTGACTCTCTGTATGATGCATACCGCGGGGTCGTCGCCTATATCAGAGTCGTGCAAGGTACCGTAAAAGCCGGTCAAAAAATCAAGATGATGGCGACCGGAAAAGAATTTGAAGTCACTGAAGTCGGCGTTTTCACTCCGAAGGCCGTTCCGGTTGACGAACTGACTGTCGGCGACGTCGGATTCCTGACGGCCGCAATCAAAAACGTCGGAGACACCCGTGTAGGGGATACGATTACAAGTGCGGAAAACCCAGCGCCCGAAGCCCTGCCAGGCTACAGAAAGCTGAATCCGATGGTCTATTGCGGTCTGTATCCGATTGATACAGCGAAATACAACGACTTGCGGGAAGCGCTTGAAAAACTTGAGCTGAACGATTCAGCCCTGCAGTATGAGGCGGAAACGTCCCAAGCTCTAGGATTCGGCTTCCGCTGCGGTTTCCTGGGAATGCTTCACATGGAAATCATTCAGGAGCGGATTGAACGCGAATTCAACATCGATTTGATTACGACGGCTCCGAGCGTTATCTATGACGTGTACATGACAGACGGAGAAAAAATCGTTGTCGATAACCCGTCAAATATGCCTGATCCGCAGAAGATCGACCGGGTGGAAGAACCGTTCGTCAAAGCGACGATGATGGTGCCGAACGACTTTGTCGGAGCGGTCATGGAACTGTGCCAGGGCAAGCGCGGCCAGTTTATTGATATGCAGTACCTTGATGCGAACCGCGTCAGCATTGTCTACGAAATTCCGCTTGCGGAAATCGTCTACGAGTTTTTCGATCAGCTTAAATCAAATACGAAAGGCTATGCGTCATTTGATTACGAACTCATCGGATATAAACCGTCCAAGCTCGTGAAAATGGATATTATGCTGAACGGCGAAAAAATCGATGCCCTTTCCTTTATCGTTCACCGCGATTATGCTTATGAACGAGGAAAAGTTATCGTCGAAAAGCTGAAAGAGCTCATTCCGCGCCAGCAGTTTGAAGTGCCTGTCCAGGCAGCCATCGGTACAAAAATTGTCGCCCGTTCAACCATCAAAGCAATGCGCAAAAACGTTTTGGCGAAGTGCTACGGCGGGGATATTTCCAGAAAGCGCAAACTGCTTGAAAAGCAAAAGGAAGGAAAGCGAAGAATGAAACAGGTCGGCTCTGTCGAAGTTCCGCAGGAAGCCTTTATGGCAGTCCTGAAAATGGACGACAGCGGCCCGAAATCATAATCATGAGCCGCCGCAGCGTAACACACTGCGGCTTCTTCCTGTAAAAGAAGGTGAAAACAATGAAAGCAGCATATATCCATATTCCGTTTTGCGAGCACATTTGCCATTATTGCGACTTCAACAAGTTTTTTATTCAATCTCAGCCCGTTGATGAATATTTGCGTTCCTTAGAGAAGGAAATGGCCAATTCAATGGAGGCAACCGGACATCCGGAGCTGAAAACGATCTTTATCGGGGGAGGAACGCCGACATCGCTGTCGGCAGCTCAGCTCGAACGGCTCCTCGATTCCATTCATCGCGTTTTGAAACCGTCCGAAAGCCTTGCTGAATTTGCAGTGGAAGCCAATCCCGACGATTTATCAGCTGAAAAGCTGGATGTTTTAAAAGCTGCCGGTGTAGACAGGCTGAGCTTTGGCGTGCAGACGTTTGAAGACGAGCTGCTGAAAAAAATCGGCAGGGTTCACGAGCAAAAAGACGTACTCGTTTCGTTTGAAAGAGCGAGAAAGGCGGGGTTTGATAATATCAGCCTTGATCTGATGTTCGGTCTGCCCGGACAAACCATCGGCCACCTCGCTTCATCGCTCGATACGGCGCTTGCCCTCGGTGCTGAACACTATTCGGTTTATTCGCTGATCGTCGAACCGAAAACCGTTTTCTACAACTTGATGAAAAAAGGCCGGCTTCACCTGCCGCCGCAGGATCAGGAAGCTGAAATGTACGAACTCGTTATGCGGAAAATGGAAGAAGCGGGCATCGGCCAATACGAAATCAGCAACTACGCCAAAAAAGGATATGAGAGCAAACATAACCTCACATATTGGAACAATGAGGATTATTTCGGTTTTGGCGCGGGCGCACACGGTTATATCAATGGTGAAAGAACGGTAAATGCGGGCCCTGTCAAACATTATATCGACCTGATTGAACAGTCAGGTTTTCCTTATAAAGAAAAACACAGGGTTACAAAAAATGAACAGATTGAAGAAGAAATGTTTCTCGGTCTTCGAAAAACCGCGGGAGTAGACAAAGAACGCTTTTTCGAAAAATACGGAAGAACTGTTGACGATCTCTTCCCGAAAGTGCTCCATTCGCTGGAAGAAACAGGGCTGATTGTGAACACGAGCAAAAACGTATTTTTAACACATAATGGAAAATTGTTAGGGAATGAAGTATTTCAGGCATTCCTGGGTGAGTTATAATTGACATTTTGATTTCGGTTTGGTAATTTTGATATACAATTAGCACTCAGTTGTGCCGAGTGCTAACAGGGGTGATATGGATGTTAACAAATCGTCAGCTGTTAATCTTGCAGGTTATCGTCAACGATTTCATTCGTTCAGCTCAGCCGGTAGGATCAAGAACGCTTTCCAAAAAGGAAGATATCACATTCAGCTCGGCAACGATCAGAAACGAAATGGCTGACTTGGAAGAGCTCGGTTTTATCGAAAAAACCCACTCATCTTCAGGCCGGATTCCTTCTGAAAAGGGCTATCGCTATTATGTCGATCATCTGCTTTCACCTGGAAAGCTGTCAAAAACGGACTTAAACATTATTCATTCGATTTTCAAAGAAAAAATCTTTGAACTCGAAAAAGCCGTGCAGAAGTCGGCCCAAGTGCTGTCCGACCTGACAAATTATACATCGATTGTCCTCGGTCCGAGACTGAGTGAAAACCATCTCAAACAGATCCAGATTGTACCGATTCAGCCCAAGAAGGCCGTTGCCATTCTAGTAACGAATACCGGCCATGTGGAGAATAAAACGATTAACTTCCCGGCGGAGGTCGATCTTTCCGATCTCGAGAAGCTGGTGAATATATTAAATGAACGCCTTAGAGGCGTGCCGATCTCAGAACTGAAAGACAGGATTTTCAAAGAGGTTGTCATCTTCTTGAAGTCGCACATTCAAAATTACGATACGATTTTGCACGCGCTCGGCGCAACGCTGGATTCATCTGTTCAAACCGACCGGCTGTTTTTCGGCGGCAAGATTAACATGCTGAACCAGCCCGAATTTCACGATATTGACAGAGTGAAATCGCTATTGTCGCTCATTGAGAAAGAACAGGAGATTCTCCGGCTCTTTCAGTCGACTGAGTCCGGAATTACCATCAAAATCGGCAAAGAAAACGACTATGAAGAGATGGAAAACTGCAGCCTGATTACCGCAACATACACGGTCGGCTCAAAACAGATCGGCTCCATTGCGGTCATCGGACCGACGCGCATGGACTACTCCCGCGTCGTCGGCTTGCTTCAGCACGTATCATCTGACTTGTCAAAAGCGCTGACAAGTTTGTATGATGGGTAAGGCAGTACCTGAAAACAAACAGAAGGGAGGAATCCCTTCTTTATCATGAAACTCATCCTTTAAGGGAGGTGAACACAGATGGCAGAAGAAAAACAAAACGAAGAGCTAAACGAACAAGAGGAACTGAACGAGACAGAAGCGGAGACAGCCGAAGCTGAACAAACGGCTGCTGAAGCTGATGCCCCGGCAGAAGAAACTCAAACAGAAATGCTTGAAAAACAACTAAAAGAACTTCAAGAACGTCTTGAAGAAAAAGAAAATAAACTTTTACGTGTTCAGGCGGACTTTGAAAACTACAAAAGACGCGCACGCCTTGATCTCGAGGCTGCTGAAAAGTACCGCTCCCAGCGCATCATCAGCGATTTGCTGCCGGCGCTTGACAACTTTGAGCGCGCACTTCAGATCGATCCTGACAATGAGCAGACGAAAAGCCTGCTTCAAGGAATGGAAATGGTGCACCGTCAAATTTTGGAGGCTCTTAAAAATGAAGGAGTTGAACAGATTCCATCAGTCGGAGAGCAATTTGACCCGAACATGCACCAAGCTGTTATGCAGGTTGAGGATGAAGCGTACGAATCAAACGCAGTCGTTGAGGAACTGCAAAAAGGCTATAAACTTAAGGACCGGGTGATCCGTCCTTCTATGGTAAAAGTCAATCAATAACTACATAGCAGGAGGTAAAAATCATGAGCAAAGTAATCGGAATCGACTTGGGAACAACGAACTCATGCGTTGCAGTGCTTGAAGGCGGAGAGCCGAAAGTCATCCCAAATCCAGAAGGAGCCCGCACGACTCCTTCAGTTGTCGCATTTAAAAACGGAGAACGCCAGGTGGGTGAAGTGGCGAAACGCCAGTCCATCACGAACCCGAACACGATCATGTCGATCAAGCGCCACATGGGCACTGACTATACAGTTGAAATTGAAGGCAAAAAGTACACGCCGCAAGAAGTGTCTGCCATCATCCTTCAGCATTTGAAATCATATGCTGAAAGCTATTTGGGCGAAACCGTGTCTAAAGCCGTGATCACAGTTCCTGCATACTTCAACGATGCAGAGCGTCAAGCGACTAAAGATGCCGGTAAAATCGCCGGACTTGAAGTTGAGCGGATCATCAACGAGCCGACTGCAGCTGCGCTTGCCTACGGTCTGGATAAAACGGAAGAAGATCAGACGATCCTCGTCTACGACCTTGGCGGCGGTACATTCGACGTTTCCATCCTTGAATTGGGAGACGGCGTATTCGAAGTTCGCTCTACAGCGGGTGACAACCGCCTTGGAGGAGACGACTTTGACCAAGTGATCATCGATCATCTCGTCTCAGAATTCAAAAAAGAAAACGGCATCGACCTTTCTAAAGACAAAATGGCGCTTCAGCGCTTAAAAGATGCTGCTGAGAAAGCGAAAAAAGACCTTTCCGGCGTATCTTCTACGCAAATTTCCCTGCCGTTTATCACAGCGGGTGAAGCAGGTCCGCTGCACCTTGAATTGACACTGACCCGCGCGAAGTTTGAAGAGCTGTCTTCACACTTGGTAGAGCGCACAATGGGTCCTGTCCGCCAGGCTCTTCAAGATGCGGGGCTTTCTGCAAGCGAAATCGACAAAGTGATCCTTGTCGGCGGATCAACACGTATTCCTGCCGTTCAGGAAGCGATCAAAAAAGAAACTGGAAAAGAAGCGCATAAAGGCGTCAACCCTGACGAAGTCGTAGCCCTTGGTGCAGCCATTCAAGGCGGCGTCATCACAGGCGATGTCAAAGATGTTGTCCTTCTGGACGTAACTCCGCTGTCACTTGGTATCGAAACAATGGGCGGCGTGTTCACGAAGCTGATTGAGCGCAACACGACAATCCCGACAAGCAAGTCCCAAGTGTTCTCAACAGCGGCTGACAACCAAACAGCGGTTGACATCCACGTGCTCCAAGGTGAGCGCCCGATGGCTGCCGACAACAAAACGCTCGGACGCTTCCAGCTTACAGATATTCCGCCGGCTCCTCGCGGCGTACCGCAAATCGAAGTGTCATTTGACATCGATAAGAACGGTATCGTCAACGTCAGCGCGAAAGATCTGGGCACCGGCAAAGAGCAAAACATCACGATCAAATCTTCTTCAGGCCTTTCTGACGATGAGATCGAGCGCATGGTGAAAGAAGCTGAAGAAAACGCCGAAGCGGATCAGAAGAAAAAAGAAGAAATCGAGCTTCGCAACGAAGCGGATCAGCTTGTCTTCACAACTGAAAAAACGCTGAAAGATCTTGAAGGCAAAGCCGATGAAGCGCAAGTGAAAAAAGCGAATGAAGCAAAAGACGCGTTAAAAGCTGCGATCGAGAAAAATGACCTTGATGAAATCAAGGCGAAAAAAGATGAGCTGCAAGCAATCGTCCAAGAGCTTTCAATGAAGCTTTACGAAGAAGCTGCAAAACAGGCTCAGGCTCAGCAAGACGGCGGAGCCGGCGCTAAAAAAGCCGACGACAATGTCGTTGACGCTGAATATGAAGAAGTAAACGACGACAAAGATCAAAAATAATTGAAATAAAATGTGCTGTGCTTACCCCGGTTTGCACAGCACATGACCTTACAGGCGATGAAAGTCAAAGTCAGGATCTCTTGACTTTGACTTTTTTCTTCCTAAAGGACAAAAGGAATTGAAAAAACATAATTTGAAATGATACAATCTAATTTATGTGAGAAAATCGGGAGTGTGAAGAGATGAGTAAGCGTGATTACTATGAGGTGCTTGGGGTAGGTAAGAGCGCTTCTAAAGATGAGATTAAAAAAGCTTACCGCAAGCTTTCTAAAAAATATCACCCGGACATCAACAAAGAAGCCGGAGCGGATGAAAAATTCAAAGAAGTCAAGGAAGCCTATGAAACACTTTCTGATGACCAAAAACGGGCTCATTACGACCAGTTTGGCCACACCGATCCAAATCAGGGATTCGGCGGCGGAGGTTTCGGCGGCGGCGACTTCGGCGGCTTTGGGTTTGACGATATTTTCTCAAGCATTTTCGGAGGCGGCGCAAGGCGGAGAGATCCGAATGCCCCGAGGCAGGGCGCCGATCTGCAGTATACGATGACACTGTCATTTGAAGAAGCGGCCTTCGGAAAAGAGACGACGATCGAAATTCCGCGTGAAGAAACATGTGAAACATGCAGCGGCTCAGGCGCGAAACCGGGAACAAAGCCGGAAACATGTTCACACTGCGGCGGCTCAGGCCAGCTGAACATGGAGCAGTCGACTCCGTTCGGAAAAGTTGTCAACAGAAGAGTATGTCATTACTGTAATGGAACGGGTAAGCAAATTAAGCACAAATGTTCAACTTGCGGCGGTTCAGGAAAAGTTAAAAAACGCAAGAAAATCAATGTCACCATCCCGGCGGGTGTGGATGACGGCCAGCAGCTTCGAGTATCCGGACAGGGTGAACCGGGGATCAACGGCGGTCCGTCAGGTGACTTATTCGTCGTTTTCCGCGTCCAAGAACACGAATTTTTCGAGCGCGATGGAGACGATATTTACTGCGAAATGCCGCTGACATTTGCACAGGCTGCGCTCGGGGACGAAATCGAAGTGCCTACTCTTCACGGTAAAGTAAAATTAAAAGTGCCGGCGGGCACGCAGACAGGCACCAAGTTCCGCTTAAAAGGAAAAGGCGTTGCCAACGTACGCGGGTACGGTCAAGGCGATCAGCACATCGTCGTCCGCGTCGTGACACCGACGAATTTAACAGAAAACCAGAAAAATATTCTCCGTGAATTTGCAGAAGTGAGCGGAAATATGCCGGATGAACAGGAAATGAGTTTTTTCGATAAAGTAAAGCGCGCCTTTAAAGGCGATTAATGATTGGATGAGGAGTTGGTAGTATGAAATGGTCCGAAATCTGCATTCACACGACACATGAAGCGGTTGAGCCCATCTCGAATATTTTGCATGAAGCTGGTGCGAGTGGAGTCGTAATTGAAGATCCGCTTGATTTAATTAAAGAGCGTGAGAATGTATACGGAGAAATCTACCAGCTCGATCCCAATGATTACCCTGATGAAGGAGTCATTATTAAAGCGTATCTCCCGATCAACAGCTTTTTGGGAGAGACCGTAGAAGGAATCAAGGAAACCATCAATAATCTGCTGCTGTATGATATTGACCTCGGACGCAACAAAATCACCATCAGCGAGGTTAACGAAGAAGAATGGGCGACAGCATGGAAAAAATATTATCATCCCGTAAAAATTTCTGAGAAATTTACGATTGTTCCGACATGGGAAGAGTACACACCGGTTCATACGGATGAACTCATCATCGAGATGGATCCGGGAATGGCGTTTGGAACAGGCACACACCCGACAACCGTACTTTGCATACAGGCGCTTGAAAGGTATGTGAAAGAAGGGGATTCGGTTGTGGATGTCGGAACGGGAACAGGCATTTTAAGCATTGCATCAGCCATGCTTCGTGCCAAACAGGTTGAAGGATATGATCTCGATCCTGTAGCCGTTGAAAGCGCCCGCTTGAACTCCAAGCTCAATAAAGTCAGCGATCATATTGTGATCAAGCAAAATAATCTGCTCGACGGCGTTGAAGGGGAAAAAGACGTCATCGTCGCCAATATCCTGGCTGAAGTCATCTTGCGCTTTACGGATCAGGCATACAGCCTGTTGAAAGACGGCGGTTATTTCATTACTTCGGGGATCATCCAGCAGAAAAAACAGGAAGTCAAAGATGCACTGGTGAAAGAAGGCTTTACGATCGTCGAGGTTCTTTCAATGGAGGACTGGGTCAGCATCATCGCTAAAAAATAATCGTTAGTAGGTGTGACAAGCGTATGCAACGATATTTTATCGAACAATCAAAACAAGAGGTCATGGCCGCACCCGCGTTCTCGATCAAAGGCGAAGACGTTCATCACATTGCGACCGTGATGAGGATGTCTCCCGGAGACGAGGTCATTTGCTGTGCAAAAGACGGTCATGAAGCGAACTGCCGGATCGAGTCCGTCACAAAAGAAGAGGTTTTATTGAGCGTAATCGAATGGACGGGGGAAACGCGCGAACTGCCCGTCCAGATCCATATTGCAAACGGCCTTCCTAAAGGAGATAAGCTGGAATGGATCATTCAAAAAGGGACAGAGCTCGGTGCAAGCTCGTTTATTCCTTTTCAGGCATCACGCTCCGTTGTTAAACTTGATGAAAAAAAGGCAAAGAAAAAGCGGGAAAGGTGGGCGAAAATCGCCAAGGAAGCGGCAGAACAGTCCCACAGAAACGCGATTCCCGATGTGGCGCCTGTTCACACGTTTCAACGTTTGCTTGAGAGCCTTGAGGACTTCGATAAATGTGTCGTTGCATACGAAGAGTCATCAAAGCAAGGCGAGACGAGCCGTTTTCAATCCGTGCTCAAAAGCCTGCCGGAAGGATCATCCGTACTCATGGTGTTCGGTCCTGAAGGCGGATTTTCAGAAAATGAAATTGAGGCGCTTAAAGAAAAAGGAGCCCTCGCCTGCGGGCTCGGTCCGCGGATTTTAAGGGCGGAAACAGCTCCGCTGTACGCGTTGGCGGCAGTTTCTTATCATACAGAGTTATTAAGAGGTGAATAACAATGGCAACCGTTGCATTTCATACACTTGGCTGCAAGGTCAACCATTATGAAACAGAAGCAATCTGGCAGCTTTTCAAAGAAGCCGGCTACGAAAGAAAAGAATTTGAAAGTTCGGCGGACGTATACGTCATTAATACATGCACTGTCACAAATACAGGTGATAAAAAAAGCCGCCAGGTGATCAGACGGGCGATCCGCCAAAATCCTGACGCCGTCATTTGCGTGACAGGGTGCTATGCCCAGACTTCCCCGGCGGAAATCATGGCGATCCCGGGCGTTGATATCGTCGTCGGTACGCAGGACCGCGAAAAAATGCTCGGCTATATTAAGCAGTACCAGGAAGAAAGACAGCCGATTAACGGCGTCAGCAATATTATGAAAGCAAGAGTGTTTGAGGAGCTTGATGTTCCTGCATTTACCGACAGAACGCGTGCTTCTTTGAAAATTCAAGAAGGCTGCAACAATTTCTGCACATTCTGCATCATTCCGTGGGCGCGCGGCCTGCTTCGTTCCCGCGACCCTGAGGAAGTCATCCGCCAAGCACAGCAGCTCGTTGATGCCGGCTATAAAGAAATCGTTTTGACCGGTATCCATACCGGCGGTTATGGAGAAGATATGAAAGACTACAACTTTGCGCAGCTGTTGAAAGAATTGGACAGCCGTGTAAAAGGTCTGAAACGAATCCGTATCTCTTCAATCGAAGCGAGCCAAATTACAGACGAAGTAATCGAAGTGCTTGACCGCTCAGACAAGATCGTCAGACACCTTCACATCCCGCTTCAATCCGGCTCAAACAGCGTTTTAAAGCGGATGAGAAGAAAGTATACGATGGAGTTTTTCGCCGATCGGCTGACGAAACTCAAAAAAGCTCTTCCCGGGCTTGCAGTCACTTCTGATGTGATCGTCGGCTTCCCGGGTGAAACGGAAGAAGAATTCATGGAGACGTACAACTTTATTAAAGAACACAAGTTTTCCGAGCTCCACGTCTTCCCGTACAGCAAACGGACCGGAACTCCAGCAGCACGCATGGACGGCCAGGTTGACGAGAACGTGAAAAACGAAAGAGTTCACAAACTGATCGCTCTTTCAGATCAGCTTGCGAAAGAATATGCATCAGACTATGAAGGTGATGTTCTGGAAATTATTCCGGAAGAGCCGTTCACGGAAACGGGTGAAGACAACCTGTTTGTCGGCTACACGGACAACTATATGAAGGTCGTTTTCGAAGGTTCAGAAGACCTGATCGGCCAGCTTGTTAAAGTGAAGATTTTAGAAGCGGGCTATCCGTACAACAAAGGACAGTTCGTCCGCGTCGCAGAAGACGACGTCCATGAAAACATCCGCTTATCGTCATAATCATCAATTCAGCCGGTTCACGAAAAAGGTGTTCCGGCTTTTTTTGCGAATATCATAAGAGACAACCACTTGAAAAGGAGTCGGAACGATGACAAAACAAATTGCGCGAATGATCGATCATACGCTATTGAAGCCCGATGCTGTCACATCCGAAATCGAAGCGCTTTGCAAAGAAGCGCAGGAATACGGTTTTGCCTCCGTTTGCGTCAACCCTTGCTGGGTAAAGCTGTGCGCCGAGCTTCTTAAAGATTCAGAAGTGAAAGTATGCACGGTTATCGGCTTTCCTTTAGGTGCGGCGTCTCCGGAAACAAAAGCTTTTGAAACCAAGCAGGCGATCGCAGACGGATCCGGTGAAGTTGATATGGTGATCAACATCGGTGCATTAAAAGACCGCGGTACCGGAACCGTGGAGCATGACATCAGAGCGGTGACAGACGCGGCCGCCGGCAAAGCTCTTGTAAAAGTCATCATAGAGACATCGCTGTTGACGGATGAAGAAAAAAGGCTCGCTTGTGAACTGGCCGTAAAAGCAGGCGCCGACTTTGTCAAAACATCGACCGGTTTTTCCGGCGGCGGTGCGACAGTTCAGGATATAAAACTGATGCGGGAAGCTGTCGGACCTGATATCGGTGTTAAAGCTTCAGGAGGCGTCCGGGATAAGGAAAGCGCCCTTGCCATGATTGAAGCCGGAGCGACGAGAATCGGAGCAAGCGCGGGCGTGTCGATTGTCAAAGGCTTAACAGCGGATGAAGACTACTAATCAACAAAAACCAGGCGTTTACCGGGCCTGGTTTTTGTTTGGAATGAGAAACATGATCAGCGAGTGAAACAGATTTGAAAGTGGCAGAAACAATAGGGACGTGACGACGTTGAACAGCAGGCTGAAATGGGCAATCTGCTGAGCGGGGCTTGCGGACAGTCCGGAGATAAAGCCTGTTATTGATGAGAGCAGGGGGTATACAGCTGCTACACCGATGACATTAAACAGCACATGGGCATAAGCCGTTTGCCTGGCTGCAGCCCCGCCTTTGAAGGACGCCATCACGGCTGTGATGCATGTCCCGATATTGGAGCCGAGAACAACGCTCATCGCTTCGGTCAAACCCACGACACCTTGATCCATAAAGCTCATCAGGATGCCGACACACGCCGAACTGGAATGAATCATCGCAGTCAAAACCGTGCCGATGATCAAGGCGTAAAGCGGTGAATTTTCGGCAAGCTGCACAATATAAGCGCCCGAGTCTAGCTGTGACAACGGCACGGCAAGCCGGCTGAAGCCGCTGATACAGAAAAAAATAACACCCAAGCCGATCATGCTTACGCCCACTTGCCGAAAAGGGGATTTTCCGGCAATGAAAAGAACCGTACCTGCGGCAAAAAGGGCAAAAATCAAAAATTCCAGCTTCACCGCCAAAAATTCCGTTGTGAAGGTAGACCCGATGTTTGTTCCCAAAATGAGCGGAATCGAACGTTTAAATGATAGGGCGCCTACCGAGACAAAGCCAATGACGATCACCATAAATGCCGAGCTGCTTTGCAAAACCCCCGTAAATACAATGCTGACCAAAAAGGCTTTCACCGGATGATCCGTGAAAAACAGCAGCCGCTTTTCGATTTTTTCAAATGTCAGTGAAATCAAGCCTTTTCTCAGCATGCTCATGCCTTTGAGAAAAAGAACGATCAATAATATGAATAAGATCAAGATTATCATCAGTTTTTCGAACAGCCTCCTTTATAAATATATACAGACAAGCTGCCGAAATCATGACTGAACAATAAAACGATTCTCCTTGGTTGACCTTACCGGAGGCTTATATTATAATGTCAAAGTACATGTTTATATGTATGTCTTTTTTTAAAGCAGTCGATTGGTGTATTCGGAGGGAGGGAAAGAGAATGTCAAAAACGGTCGTTAGAAAAAACGAATCGCTTGAAGATGCTCTTCGTCGCTTCAAACGCAGTGTATCAAAGACAGGTACTTTGCAGGAAGCAAGAAAGCGTGAATTTTATGAAAAACCTAGCGTAAGACGCAAGAAAAAGTCTGAAGCTGCAAGAAAGCGCAAATACTAAAAGAGGGTGGATTTATGAGTCTTCTTGAGCGGCTGAATCAAGATATGAAGCTCTATATGAAAAACCGTGAGAAAGACAAACTGACTGTCATTCGCATGGTCAAAGCTTCGCTTCAAAACGAAGCAATCAAGCTTAAGAAAGACAGGCTGACCGATGATGAAGAACTGACTGTTCTTTCTCGTGAATTAAAACAGCGTAAAGACTCCCTCCATGAATTTTCAAACGCTAATCGTTCAGATTTAGTAGATAAAGTTCAAAAAGAGTTAGACATTCTGGAAGCTTATATGCCTGAACAGCTGACGGAAGAAGAGCTGCTCGGCATCGTCAACGAGACGATCGCAGAAGTCGGCGCCTCTTCAAAAGCGGATATGGGCAAAGTGATGAGCGCTATCATGCCGAAAGTCAAAGGCAAGGCGGACGGCGGTCTCGTCAATAAGCTTGTCAGCAAACAACTGTCTTAAGAAAAAGACGCCTTTAAGCAATTAAAGGCGTCTTTTTTTGTGCGTGTTCATACAATAGAAAAGAAGTAGAAAGATGAAACCTTTGCTACATTTATAACGTATGTAATGTTAATGATAATAGGGGAAGGAGGCCTCAGACATCATTGCTGCTGAAAAAATTTAGAATTTTTGTTGCTCTGGCCAGCGGTTTTGTTTTATTCTTATTACTAGGCGTTCATTTGACCGTGAAAGCGGATGGAGATACAGTGTATGTCATTCCGATCGAAGAAACGGTTGAAAAAGGGCTTTCAAAATTTCTTGAGCGCTCTTTTCAAGAAGCGGAAGATATGAATGCCAAACATATCATACTCGATATCAATACCCCCGGCGGAGCGGTCGACGCAGTCCTTGACATGGCTGATACGATACATAACTCCGACATTCCGGTGACCGCTTATGTGAATAGAAGGGCTCTGTCCGCAGGCGCTTACCTCGCCTTGAATGCAGACGATATTTATATGGCGCCCGGCGGGAAAATGGGAGCTGCCGCGATCATTGACACGCAGGGAAATGCCGCTGACAAAAAGTCGGAATCGCTGTGGCTCGCTGAAATGGAAGACGCAGCCAAAAAGAACGGACGTGATCCGAAATACGCTCTCGCGATGGCCGATGCTGACGTCGATGCTAAAGAAGTTGGGGCGCCGAAGGGCGAGCTGCTCACATTAAGCCCTGACAAAGCGCTGGAAGTCGGCTATTCCGAAGGCACAGTTTCGAGCCTTGATGATCTTTTGAAAAAGCTGAACTTGCAGGATGCCAAAATCGAGCGTGCCGAGGTGAGCTTCGCCGAAAAGGTGGCTCGGTTCATCACGCATCCGGTCGTGATTCCGATTCTCCTTTCAATCGGAAGTCTCGGGTTGATTGTGGAGCTTTATTCGCCTGGTTTTGGGATCCCCGGCTTTATGGGACTCTCCGCGCTGCTGCTCTTTTTCTACGGTCATCTCGTCGCCGGGCTTGCCGGAATGGAAACGATCCTTCTGTTTGCAGCAGGCATTATTTTAATCATTTTAGAGATTTTTCTGCCGGGCGGAATAGCAGGGATTGCCGGCCTGATCGCGATTGTTGCGAGCCTCTTTTTAGCATCGGGAAGCTTTAAGGTCATGGCCGTCTCCATTTTGATTGCAACTGCTGTTTCTATAGCGGCATCCATTCTATTAACAAGGGTGTTGGGGAAGCGTATGAAATTTTTTAAAAAATTGATCTTAACCGACTCGACAAGCACGGAAAGCGGATATGTGTCAAATGAAAGCCGGCGCGATTTAATTGGTAAAACCGGCGTCACGTTTACACCGCTCAGACCGTCCGGAACGGTCATCATCGGCGATGAACGGCTTGATGTCGTATCTGAAGGCTCGTTCACCGCGAAGGACAAGAAAGTGAAAGTGGTTAAAGTGGAAGGCTCACGCATTGTTGTGAGAGAATTATAAATTACATTATTAGGAGGAATATTATGGATCCGTCAACACTGTTTCTTTTGCTTATTATAGCAGCCGGAATCATCTTACTAGCTGTCTTCTTTACATTCGTCCCGGTCATGCTGTGGATCTCGGCTTTGGCCGCTGGTGTTAAAATCAGCATTTTCACACTGATCGGAATGAGGCTCCGCCGCGTCATTCCAAACCGCGTGGTGAACCCGCTGATCAAAGCGCATAAAGCGGGACTTGATGTTACGATCAATCAGCTTGAAAGCCACTATCTTGCAGGGGGTAATGTTGACCGGGTTGTCAACGCGCTCATCGCTGCCCAACGTGCAAACATTGAACTCACATTCGCCAGATGTGCGGCCATCGATTTAGCGGGGCGTGACGTGCTTGAAGCCGTTCAAATGAGCGTTAATCCGAAAGTCATCGAAACGCCGTTTATTGCCGGTGTAGCAATGGATGGTATCGAGGTGAAAGCAAAAGCGAGAATCACGGTTCGCGCAAACATCGACCGCCTTGTCGGGGGAGCGGGAGAAGAAACGATCATTGCCCGTGTCGGCGAAGGGATCGTTTCGACAATCGGTTCCTCCGATAATCATAAAAAAGTGCTTGAGAACCCGGATATGATTTCACAAACCGTCTTGAGCAAAGGATTGGATTCAGGCACAGCGTTTGAAATTCTATCGATTGATATCGCTGACGTTGACATCGGCAAAAACATCGGAGCGATTCTGCAGACCGACCAAGCTGAAGCCGATAAAAACATCGCCCAGGCGAAAGCGGAAGAACGCCGCGCCATGGCGGTTGCGCAAGAACAGGAAATGCGCGCCCGCGTCGAAGAAATGCGCGCTAAAGTCGTCGAGGCAGAAGCCGAAGTGCCGCTTGCGATGTCTGAAGCTCTCCGAAGCGGAAAGATCGGAGTCATGGACTACCTCAATATGAAAAACATCGACGCCGACACAGACATGCGCGATTCTTTCGGAAAGATGACGAAAGACCAAAATGAAGAGGATCATAAATAAACAAGCCCCTGTAAAAAGGAGGGAGCTCATTGCTTGATATCCTGTTCGACAATCCGATTATCATGGCGGCCATCATCGCAGCCATCTCCTTCATATTCAACAAGCTCGGAAAAAATGATGAAAATGAAGAAACAAAGAGTAAACCGGCGCCTGAACGGCCGAAAACGCAGACGACGCCGAAGCAGACGGCACAGCGCCGGCCGGCAGAAAACAAAAAACAACGGCCTGCAGCAGCTGCGGCTGCTGCAAAAAGCGAAGATATGGCCGCAGAACTCCGCAGAATACAAGCGGATGCCGAGCGGTCCGTGCCGGCCGTTGAACGGGCCATTAAAAAGCAGAGCAGCCGGGTGATCAACCGGAAACA
Organism: Bacillus sp. FSL L8-0528; assembly: GCF_038593085.1. Classification (NCBI taxonomy): domain Bacteria; kingdom Bacillati; phylum Bacillota; class Bacilli; order Caryophanales; family Bacillaceae; genus Bacillus; species Bacillus sp. FSL L8-0528. The sequence goes on along the minus strand of NZ_CP151961.1, from coordinate 2,694,895 downwards.
AGAGCTGCTCGATTTGAATAAAAACACGATTGTCCAAGGCGTTGTACTCAGCGAAGTATTCGGCCCTCCGCGGTCGAGAAAGCCGCATTACACAATGAGGCGCCGGCCTAAAATTTAAGTATTAGAACCCCCATATCACTCATACATATGAGATGAAAGGGGGTTCTTTTTTTATGGCGCAAAGAAAAAACCGCATCAAAGCGTGGCTGACAAGAACATTGGAAATTCCCCCTGATGTCATGATGGATCTTCCGAGAATCACGATGATAGGAAGACTTCACATATATATTGAAAACCACAGAGGGCTTTTGCTTTTCAGCGATACCGAAGTAAGGCTGATGCTCAAACAGGGGCAGTGCATCATTCAAGGCAAAAACTTTGTCATCAAAACGATTTTGCCTGAGGAAATTCTGCTTGAAGGCACGATTGAGCTCGTACGCTATATCGATTCATAAGTCGGGGGGAAAGAATCGTGAAAAATAAATGGCTTTCTTTTTTTTCAGGAAAGATCCAGCTTGAGATAACGGGAAAGGGGATCGAACGATTATTAAATGAATGCACCAGGCGCAGCATCCCGATGTTTAACGTAAAGAAAAAGAAAGACGCTGTCTTTCTTTATATTCCGCTTTCTGATGTACATGCCTTCCGGAGGGTCATAAGGGATTTTGACTGCAAGTGCCGCTTGGTCAGACGAAAAGGTTTCCCTTTCCTTGTGCAGAAGTCTAAACGGAATAGCGGCTTCACTATTGGAATTGCTGCTTTTTTTATCATCATGTTTTTATTGTCCAACATGCTTTGGAAAATTGACATAACAGGAGCCAATCCGGAGACAGAACATCAAATCAGACAGCACTTGAATCAAATCGGCGTCAAAAAAGGCCGCCTTCAGTTTACAATGCTGACCCCGGAAAAAATTCAGCAGGCGCTTACAAAGCGTGTCGAAAACATCACCTGGGTGGGCATTGATTTAAACGGCACGGCCCTTCACATGAAAGTGGTTGAAAAAAATGAACCTGACAAAGAAAAATATATTGGCCCGAGGCACATCGTCGCCAAAAAAGGGGCGACCATCTCGAAAATGTTCGTAGAAAAAGGCGAGCCGCTTGTCACCGTGAACCAGCATGTTGAAAAAGGGCAAATGCTCGTTTCCGGACTGATCGGGAGCGAAGAGGAAAAGCAAAAAGTCGGAGCCAAAGGGAAAATCTACGGTGAAACCTGGTACAAGTCAAAGGTAACGGTTCCTCTTGAGACATCATTTGACGTTTTTACGGGTAAAGTAAGGACAAGTCACAAGCTATCCTTCGGTTCTTTTTCCGTGCCTGTCTGGGGCTTTTCTTTTAAAAAAGAAGAGTTCTCGCGCCCGAAGACAGAAACCGAAAAACACTCGCTGCATTTTATGAATTTTACGCTTCCTGTCGCGTATGAAAAGGAACATACGAGGGAGAGCGAACAAATCAAAAGGGTGTACTCGAAAAAAGAAGCGGTCCTTGAAGGGATCGAAATGGGAAAAAGAGACATCAGGAAAAAAATCGGCAGCGACGGGAACATTATCAGTGAAAAAGTTTTGCACGAAACGAGTGAGAATGGTAAAGTTAAATTGATCATCCTTTACCAGGTTATTGAAGACATTGTTCAAACAACACCAATTGTTCAGGAGACTAAAGAATGACAGAACACTTACTTGCGATTCATCAGCAACTGGAAAGTCCGAACGAGGCTCAAGCGCTGTTTGGGAACCAGGATTCCCATTTGAAGTTGATGGAGGAAGAGCTGAACATTTCGATTGTCACGCGCGGTGAAACCGTCTATGTGACCGGAGACGAAGAAACGTTTGAAATCGTGGACAGCCTGCTTGCATCCCTCTTGAATCTCATCCGCAAAGGAATCGAGATATCAGAACGCGATGTCTTGTATGCGATCAAGATGGCGAAAAAGCAGAAGCTTGAGTTTTTTGAAAGCATGTACGAAGAGGAAATTACGAAAAACGCCAAAGGAAAACCGATCAGAGTCAAAACCATCGGTCAAAGAGAATATATCGCCGCCATGAAAAGGCACGACTTAATCTTCGGCATCGGCCCTGCAGGAACGGGGAAAACCTATTTGGCTGTCGTAAAGGCCGTTCATGAACTGAAAAACGGACGCATCAAAAAAATCATTTTGACAAGACCAGCTGTTGAAGCAGGGGAAAGCCTCGGGTTTTTGCCGGGGGATTTAAAGGAGAAAGTCGACCCTTATTTAAGGCCGCTGTATGACGCGCTCCATGACGTGCTCGGAACGGACCATACGGCACGGCTGCTTGAAAGAGGAACGATTGAAATCGCGCCGCTTGCTTACATGAGGGGGCGGACGCTCGACGACGCGTTTGTGATTTTGGATGAAGCGCAGAATACGACACCGGCACAAATGAAAATGTTTTTGACGAGATTGGGTTTTGGTTCTAAAATGGTCATTACAGGCGACATTACGCAAATCGATTTGCCGAAGGGCGTCACATCGGGGCTTGCCGTTGCAAAAAAGATGCTCCTTGATATCGAAGGCATTTCAATTGTTGAACTGGATCAGACGGACGTGGTCAGACATCCGCTTGTCGCCCGTATTATTGAAGCATACGAAAAGTCAAAATAATTCCGAATGGCCCGATCGCCCGTTATCGGGTCATTTTTTAGTTTCTCGCGGGAAAAGAGGTGCTTTTGTTGAAAAAGAAAAAAAGAGACGGAAAGTTTCGGCCCATCCGCTTGGAAAACGGCCGGTTCCTCCCCGTCATTCTTTATGCGGCTTTATCCGCGCTGATGTTCATCCTGCTGTTTTTCCATGTGAGGCCCGAGTCCCTCGACCTCGATTTATTTTCGATCAGCGAGAATACGATCTATGCGCCGGCGACTGTCGAAGATCAAAAGGCAACGGCTAATAAAAAGCAGGAAGCAAGAGAAGAAGTTCCCGACCAGTACACCTTGAAAAAAGAGTACTCTGACAACAGGGTCGACCTTGTCTCATCAATATTCGACATCTTTAAAGAAGTGAAAAAAGAAAGCGCAGAACAAGAGAAAAAAGACAAGCAGGCCCCATCAGAAAAAGACCAGATCAAATCTGTCGAAGAAAAGCTGACTTCAGATGTGACGGACTCGCTGTCGCAGGATTCAGTCAAACACCTGCTGAAGGCCAGCGACGGAGAGCTTTCCATGACACAGGATTCGGTCATCACCGCCGTCAATGATGTGATGAGCAAAGAAATCCGCGCCGGAAAGCTTGATGAAGCGAAAGAGCATGTAACGAAAGAGCTGAAGGGTAATTCGATACCTTCAAAATTAAAAAACGCCGCTGATGAAATCGGACGCTTTGCAATCATTCCCAACTATGTATACGATCCTGACAAGACGGAGCAGAAGCGTCAGGAAGCGGCTGACAGCGTGCAGCAGGTGCAGATCAAGCAGGGGCAGATACTCGTTGAGGAAAATCAGCTGATCGACAGGGAAGTCTATCGAAAGCTTGAACTGACAGGACTCTTAAGCGGAGCCAACATCTTCAAGCCTGTCGGCGGACTGCTGCTTTTAATCGCGCTTTTCATCTCAGCTTTGGTTTACTATTTCGAAAAGCAGTACAGCAGCCGGATTCCGAAAAATAAGTCGCTCATGCTGTTTTCATTGATTACAGCGATCGTTTTAATCGTCATGGAAGTGATCAGTCTTTTTCAGCAGCTTGAAATCGGCCATATCGGCTATCTCGTGCCGATTGCGATGGGCGTGATGCTCATTAAACTGCTGATCAATGAAAGGCTGGCGATCCTGTCGAGCATGATCCTTTCCATTTGCGGAAGCATGATGTTTAACCAAGGTGTGACAGGCACGTTTAACTATGGAATCGGAACGTATTTCTTGATCAGCTCGATGGCGGGTATACTGTTTTTAGGGAAGCATAATGCGAGGGCGAAAATCCTCCAGGCCGGCTTGTTTGTCTCCCTGATCAACATCGTCGTCCTGTTTACCCTGCAGCTCATTCAAAACACGGCGCAAACCGGACTTGAGATGGGTACATACCTTGTCATGGGAGCGGTGTCCGGCATCGGATCGTCAGTTCTTGTGCTCGGGCTCATGCCGTTTTTTGAAAGCGGCTTTGGGATACTGTCCACGATGAAGCTTCTCGAGCTTTCAAACCCGAACCATCCGCTGCTCCGCAAAATTCTGACGGAAACACCCGGCACATACCATCACAGCGTTATGGTCGCGAACTTATCGGAGGCGGCATGTGAAGCTGTCGGAGCAAACGGGCTTTTGGCAAGAGTCGGAGCCTATTACCATGATATCGGCAAGACAAAGCGGCCCCAATACTTTATAGAAAACCAAATGAATATTGATAATCCGCATGACAAGCTTTCTCCGCAGCTGAGCAAAAACATTATCATTGCCCATGCGACAGACGGCGCCGATATGCTGAGGGATCATAAAATGCCGAAGGAGCTTGTCGACATCGCCGAACAGCATCACGGCACATCGCTGCTCAAGTTTTTTTACTATAAGGCGAAAGAAAAAGGCGATCAGACGACTGAAGAAGAGTTCCGCTATCCTGGTCCGAAGCCCCAGACAAAAGAGGCGGCGATCATCTCGGTGGCCGACAGCGTCGAAGCAGCCGTCCGCTCAATGCATAACCCGAATCCCGAAAGGATTGAAAAGCTGGTGCGCGGGATCATATCAGATAAGCTGCAGGACGGGCAGTTTGACGAATGCGATTTGACTTTAAAAGAGCTCAATATTATCGCGAAGACGCTCTGCGAAACGCTGAAAGGCATTTTTCATTCCCGGATCGAATATCCGGAAGCTAATCCTAAACAGAAGGTGAAACACACATGAGTTTAATTCTAGATATCACAGACGAGACCGGACGGGTTCCTGAAGACCAGCTTGCTGAAATTGAAAAAATTCTTCAATTCGCAGCGGCAGAGGAAGGCGTCGCAGACGGCGCCGAAGTTTCGGTTACGATCGTCAACAATGAAGAGATACAAAAAATCAACAAAGAGTACAGAGGCAAAGATTATCCGACTGACGTCATTTCATTTGCCCTTGAAGAAGACGGCGAAGGAGAGATTGAAATTATCGGCGCTGACATGCCGCCCGTTCTCGGAGATATCATCATCAGCGCTGATAAAGCACGGGAACAGGCCGAAGAATACGGGCATTCACTGATGAGGGAGCTGGGTTTTCTGACGGTTCACGGCTTCTTGCACCTCCTCGGCTATGACCATATGACAGAGGAAGAGGAAAAAGAGATGTTCACTAAGCAAAAGGAAATTTTGAATCGATATGGGCTCTCAAGATCCTCATAAACAAAACGAATGGCGCCGTCTGAAATGGAGTTTTTCAAACGCCTTTACAGGAATAGTTAAGACGTTCATGTCGGAGCGCAATTTTAGAATTCATTCTGGAGCCGCCATCCTCGTGATCGCCTGCGGCTTTTTCTTCAGGCTGACGCTGATCGAATGGACCATCATCTTGATCCTGATCGGCGGAATGCTCGCCTTGGAGCTGATGAATACGGCTGTGGAGCATACGATCGACCTTTTCACAAAAGAGAACCACCCGCTTGCAAAGGCGGCAAAGGACGCGGCGGCCGGGGCGGTTTGCGTGTTTGCGGCCGTTTCGTGTATGATTGGGTTACTCATCTTTTTGTCAAAATTGTTTTGATGCCGTGCCTTTCATTGTGCGCAATTCTTACAAAAATTTTACATTTGTGATTTGGGCGTGAAAAAGAAGCCATTTTTATGTAAAATAAAAGTGTTAGCGGTACCATAACCGCTATAGGAAGGAATACACACATTGACTAAACAAGAATTGATTGCAGAAGCTTTAAAAGCAAGGGAATTTGCATATGTTCCGTATTCGAAATTCAAAGTCGGCGCTGCCCTTTTGACTGAGGACGGCAAGGTGTACAAAGGCTGCAACATTGAAAATGCTGCATACAGCCTGTGCAACTGCGCCGAGCGGACAGCGTTGTTCAAGGCTTACTCGGAAGGGGAAAAATCGTTTAAGATGCTTGCCGTCGCTGCGGATACGCCGGGTCCGGTGTCGCCGTGCGGAGCGTGCAGACAGGTGATTTCCGAACTTTGTTCAGCAAATATGCCTGTCATCTTAACCAATCTGAATGGCCAAGTCAAAGAAATGACGGTTCAAGAATTACTGCCAGGAGCATTTTCATCGGAGGACTTACATGACACAGGAAAGCTTTAAATCAGGATTTGTCTCCATTATCGGACGACCAAACGTAGGAAAATCTACATTTTTGAATCGCGTGATCGGCCAAAAAATCGCCATCATGAGCGACAAACCGCAAACAACAAGAAACAAAGTGCAAGGTGTGCTGACAACCGATACATCCCAGACGATTTTTATCGATACGCCGGGCATTCATAAACCGAAGCATAAATTGGGCGATTTTATGATGAAGGTGGCGCAGAACACTTTAAAGGAAGTCGACTTGATCTTGTTTATGATCAATGCGGAGGAAGGCTACGGAAAAGGCGACGAATTTATCATCGAGCGCTTAAAAGGAGTCAAGACGCCGGTATTTTTGATCGTCAACAAAATCGACCGGATTCATCCGGATGAGCTTCTTGTGCTTATCGATGAGTACAGAACCAGGTATCCGTTTCAGGAAATCGTTCCGATCTCCGCCCTTGAGGGAAATAATATCGATACGCTTTTAAAGCAAATTGAGGATTATTTGCCGGAAGGTCCGCAGTTTTACCCGAGTGACCAGGTGACCGATCATCCGGAGCGATTTATCATTTCTGAGCTGATTCGGGAAAAAGTGCTGCATCTGACAAGGGAAGAGATCCCTCACAGCATTGCGGTCTCGATCGAGTCCATTCAAGAACGGGAAAACGGTTCTGTGTATGTGAGCGCGACCATCGTCGTCGAACGCGATTCGCAAAAAGGGATCGTCATCGGAAAAAGAGGCAGCCTGCTTAAAGAAATCGGCAAGCGGGCAAGAACCGATATCGAGGCGCTGCTCGGATCATCGGTGTTTTTAGAGCTGTGGGTTAAAGTGCAGAAAGACTGGCGCAACAAGATGTCTCAGCTTCGTGATTTTGGATTTAGAGAAGACGAGTATTAACGGACAGAGCTTGACCGCGGTTTAGTCGTGACAAAATCTCTCGAAATCAAAGATATATTAGAAAAAATTGTTTAACATGAAATGGAGGATACAAGGTCAAGATAATCTTAAGAATTTGGATGTTTAAAAAGCTAGTTATAAACAGAAAGGTGGGGCTTTTTATGTTGAATTTTACTTGGAATGTATTTTCACAAACAGGAAGCGTAGACACGTACCTCCTTTTTAAAGAATTGGAAAAGGAGAACCTGGAAAGACCCGAAGTACTTGAAGAAGAGCTAGCGCAAATTGACTTTCCAATTTTGTGATCATGCTTGACCCCTCCAATTTTTGGATGGTGCACATATGCTGACGAAATGTGAAGGTATCGTCCTTCGTACAAACGACTATGGTGAAACAAATAAAATCATTACGCTGTTGACGAGAGAACACGGGAAAATCGGTGTGCTGGCAAGGGGCGCCAAAAAGCCGAACAGCCGCTTGTCAGCGATTTCCCAGCCGTTCCTTTATGCTTCTTTTTTATTCCGCAAATCATCCGGTCTCGGCACATTGGAGCAGGGCGAGATGATCGAAAGCATGAGGCATATACGCGAGGATCTGTTTTTAACAGCATATGCGGCCTACATCGCTGAATTAATCGACAAGGGAACGGAGGAAAAGAAACCGAATCCGTTTTTATTTGAGCTGCTTCTTCAGTCGATGAGGAGGCTCGATGACGGTACAGATCCCGACATTATCGCCAACCTTATCGAAGTTAAAATGCTCAGCGTGATGGGGCTGTATCCGGAGCTGGATGAATGTGTGCACTGCAAAAGCAAAGACGGCACATTTCATTTTTCGATCCGCGACAACGGCTTTATCTGCCACCGCTGTTTTGCGAAAGATCCATACAGGATACCGCTGTCTCCCGCATCCGCCAGGCTGTTGAGGCTGTTTTTTTATTTTGACCTGTCAAGGCTCGGAAATGTCTCCGTCAAACAGGAGACGAAGGATGAGCTGAAAAGGGTCATTCAGACGTACTATGACGAGTACTCAGGGATCTACCTGAAATCGCGGCGCTTCATGGAACAAATGGACAATATGAAAAAGATGCTGGGCGATGAAAACAAAAGTTGACAACCTCTTCATCTTTTTATAAGATCATGTCATGAAGATTGGATTCAATAATGACGTTGCGTTGACGGAAAGAAGTAATTGCGCATGGCCTCATTGAAGCGACTCCGGGGCGGTGAAAGCCGGGGATGAGAGCGTAATGAAAGGCATTCCTTGAGCAACTTTTAAAAAAGAGGCTGAGACATTTCCTCTCAGCAATTAGGGTGGAACCGCGGGAGAACTCTCGTCCCTATGTTTGTGGGCAAACAAGCATAGGGACGGGAGTTTTTTTCTGCTCAAACCAGCCCTATGCCAAAAATTAAACTTGAAAACACGTTTTGTGGAGGTGCTTCATTTGAATATTCAAGAAATGATTCTGACCCTGCAAAAGCACTGGTCCAATGAAGGATGCGTACTTTTACAGTCGTATGATGTAGAGAAGGGTGCAGGAACGATGAGTCCATATACATTTTTGCGGAGCCTTGGACCTGAACCTTGGAAAGTCGCTTATGTGGAGCCGTCAAGACGCCCTGCGGACGGAAGATACGGGGACAATCCGAACAGGCTTTATCAGCACCATCAATTCCAGGTGATCATTAAGCCGTCTCCCGACAATATTCAAGAGCTTTATTTAGAGTCATTAAAAGCCCTTGGAATCGACCCTCTGGAGCATGATATCCGTTTTGTCGAGGATAACTGGGAAAATCCGTCGCTCGGCTGTGCCGGGATTGGCTGGGAAGTGTGGCTTGACGGCATGGAAATCACCCAGTTTACCTATTTTCAGCAGGTCGGCGGGCTTGAGTGCAAACCGGTTTCTGTGGAAATCACATACGGTATTGAACGCCTTGCTTCTTATATTCAAGACAAAGAAAACGTCTTTGACCTCGAATGGACGAAAGGCTATACGATAAAAGACCTGTTCAAGATGGCTGAATACGAGCATTCCGTCTATACGTTCGAGACATCTGACGTCGACATGCTGTTCGAATTGTTTGCCACGTACGAGAAAGAAGCGAACCGCCAGATGGATCAGGGCCTTGTCCATCCTGCTTATGATTATGTACTGAAATGCTCGCATACGTTCAACTTGCTTGACGCAAAAGGAGCGATTTCCGTCACGGAGCGTACAGGATATATTGCAAGGGTGAGAAATCTGGCCAGAAAAGTGGCGAAAACGTATTATGATGAACGCGAAAAGTTGGGTTTCCCAATGCTGAAGGAGGAAGAGGCTTCACATGAGTAATCAAGATTTGCTTTTAGAAATCGGATTAGAAGAAATGCCGGCTCGCTTCATGCATGACAGCATGACTCAGCTTGGTGAAAAACTGGAAAGCTGGCTCAAGGAAAAAAATATTGCCTTCGGTTCCGTCAAACTGTATAACTCCCCTAGAAGACTGGCCGTTCTTGTCGAGAACGTGGCGGAGAAGCAGGACGATGTGACAGAAGAAGCGAAAGGACCGGCAAAGAAAATCGCCCTTGACGAAAACGGCGAATGGACAAAGGCGGCCATCGGCTTTTCACGGGGGCAAGGAGCAAGTCCGGAAGATTTGTATTTTAAAGACATCAAAGGAACAGAATATGTTTTTGTGCAAAAATTCCAAAAAGGTCAGGATACGTTTTCATTACTTCCTGAGCTCGGCGACTTGGTGACAAGCCTCCACTTTCCAAAAAACATGCGCTGGGGCAGCGAAGATTTGAAATATATCAGGCCGATTAAATGGATCGTCGCGCTGTTCGGCAGTGAAGTCGTTCCGTTTTCAGTCGCTCATGTCGAAACCGGCCGCACAACACAGGGTCACCGCTTCCTCGGAAAAGCAGCCGGCTTGAACGCACCTTCTGAATACGAAGCGGCACTGGAAAGCCAGTTTGTGATTGCCGATCCGGACAAACGGAAACAGCTGATCGTTAAGCAGCTTGACGAACTGGCGGCTGAAAAGTCCTGGGACATTCCGAGAGACGAGGATCTGCTGGATGAGGTTACCCATCTGGTTGAATATCCAACGGTTCTGTTCGGTTCTTACGAAAAGGAATTTCTCGCAATTCCTGAAGAAGTGCTCGTGACAACGATGAAAGAGCATCAGCGTTATTTCCCTGTCAAAGATAAAAACGGCGATTTGCTTCCTTACTTTGTGACCGTCCGCAACGGAGACAGCCGCGCCCTTGAAAACGTGGCGAGAGGGAACGAAAAAGTACTGAGAGCAAGGCTTTCAGACGCCGCCTTCTTCTATAAAGAAGATCAAAAATTAAACATTGACGAGAATGTGAAAAAACTCGAAAAGATCGTTTTCCACGAAGAATTGGGATCGCTTGGAGACAAAGTGAGACGCACTGAGGCGGTTGCTGAACGGATCGCTGAAGTCATCGGTGCGGATCAAGAGATGGTGCAGCTGATCAAGCGCGCTTCGCACATTTCAAAATTCGACCTTGTGACACACATGGTTTACGAATTTCCTGAGCTTCAGGGCATCATGGGTGAAAAATATGCGCGGATGCTCGGTGAGAAAGAAGAAGTGGCGCTCGCTGTCAATGAGCACTATATGCCGAGACAAGCCGGAGGGGAAACGCCTTCATCAATCGTCGGCGCCGTCGTCGCATTAGCGGATAAACTCGACACGGTCGCTTCATTCTTTAAAATCGGCGTCATTCCGACAGGATCTCAGGACCCGTATGGACTGAGAAGACAGGCGAGCGGCATCGTCCAAATCCTGCTTGACCGGAACTGGGGCATTTCATTCAAAGAACTGGCTGCGTTTGCCGGACAGGAAGCAAACAGCGAACTGCTCGAATTCTTTAAACAGCGCCTCAAATACGTATTAACAGCGGAAAACATCCGCTACGATGTGGTGGATGCCGTGCTCGAAAGCTCGAACCTTGAGCCGTATTCGGCTGTCAAAAAAGCCGCTGTCCTTGAATCGGCTGCAGCAAAACCGGAATTTAAAGAAACGGCTGAAGCGCTGGCAAGGGTTATTTCGATCAGCAAAAAGAGCGAAACGAACGCCATTGACGCGTCACTGTTTGAAAACCCTCAAGAAGAGGAGCTTTTCAAAGCTTATGAGGCGTGCAGACAGCAATTAGAGACCCTTTACAAAGCCAAAGATTATGAGGGAGCCTTCAGTGAGCTGTCCAAGCTGAAAGAGCCGATCGAAGCTTATTTTGATCACACGATGGTCCATGCCGAAGATGAAAGATTAAAAGCGAACCGCCTGGCGCAAATGGCAAGCCTGGCGGAGCTGATCCGATCTTTTGCAAACATCAATGCCATCATTGTAAAATAAACACCGCGGAAGACGGTTGCTGACAAGCTGGCAATCGTCTTTTTGCTCAAATCGGTTTTTCACATCCTTGTCAAATTGTGCCTGTCTTTTTCATAGAATTCAATTGTAATTGCTGTTATTTTAGTCTTCATATGCGTTATAATATGTTATCGACTTTTATCATATCGAACGAATTGTGAGCTTCGGCTTAAAGGTGGTGAGTACGATCGAACTAAATAAACGTCAGGAGCATATTTTGCAGATTGTCAAAGAGAACGGGCCGATTACCGGAGAACATATCGCGGAAAAGCTGAATCTGACAAGGGCTACACTTCGTCCGGACTTGGCGATATTGACGATGTCAGGATTTTTGGAAGCAAGGCCGCGGGTCGGTTATTTCTACACGGGAAAGACGGGTACGCAGCTCTTGGCTGATAAGCTGAAAAAGCTGCAGGTGAAAGACTTCCAGTCCATTCCGGTGGTCATTCATGAAAATGTCTCCGTTTATGATGCGATTTGCACGATGTTTTTAGAGGACGTAGGAACGCTTTTTGTCGTTGATGATAATGCCATCTTAGTCGGTGTACTTTCACGAAAAGACTTGCTCAGAGCCAGCATCGGCAAACAGGAGCTCCCTTCAATACCCGTCCATATCATTATGACGAGAATGCCGAACATTACGCTTTGCAGGCGCGACGATTTCATTTTGGACATTGCCAAGATGCTTATCGAAAAACAAATTGACGCACTGCCTGTTGTAAAAGATACAGAAAAAGGCTATGAAGTTGTGGGAAGAATTACGAAAACGAACATGACAAAAATTTTAGTCGGCTTATCTGAAAATGAAATCATGTAGAGTGAACTTCAAATGGAGGGATATCATGAGTAATCGGACGATTTATGTTGTATCAGACTCTGTCGGCGAGACCGCTGAGCTCGTAGTCAAGGCGGCTATCAGCCAGTTTAACGGTTCATCCGAGCAGACAAACATCAGGCGGATTCCTTATGTTGAAGACCGCGGAACAATAAAAGAAGTGATCTCGCTGGCAGAAGCGGACGGCGGCATCATCTGTTTTACGCTTGTTGTCCCGGAGATTCGTGATTTTTTAATCGCCGAAGCGGAAAAGGCGAATGTCGTGTATTACGATATCATCGGCCCGCTGATTGAGAAAATGGAGACGGCCTACGGCTTCAGCGCGAAATATGAGCCGGGCAGAGTCCGGCAGCTGGACGAAGATTATTTTAAGAAGGTAGAGGCCATCGAATTTGCCGTAAAATATGACGATGGCAGAGACCCAAGGGGCATCTTAAAAGCGGATATCGTGCTGATCGGCGTGTCGAGAACGTCCAAAACTCCGTTATCCCAATACTTGGCGCACAAACGGTTAAAAGTGGCAAACGTTCCGATCGTTCCCGAGGTGGATCCTCCTGAAGAGCTCTTTACCGTTGATCCGGCTAAATGCATCGGGTTAAAAATCAGCCCGGATAAGCTGAACCATATTCGCAAGGAGCGCCTGAAATCGCTCGGCCTCAACGACAAAGCGATTTACGCTAATATCAACCGCATCAAAGAAGAGCTGGAGTTCTTTGAAAAGATCGTCGGCCGCATCGGCTGCAATGTCGTAGACGTATCAAATAAAGCGGTAGAGGAAACGGCCAACATTATTCACAACATGATGACAAAAAGGGTCTAAGAATAAAACTCAGGACACCCCATCCTGGGTTTTTGCTTTGATGGTTTTGGGAAAAGTGAAAATGATAGCATCTTTAACCCATTTGTATTATAATAAAAAATTGTGATAAAATAATTAACTTTTAGGTTTAAGCTTAGTACAGAACGAATAAACTATTATGGGTATCGTGTCAAGAATTTCCCCAAAAAAACTTTCGACAAATTCTTATAGATCGATTATTTTTGAAACCTGTGTGATTTTGCCTGTATTTATAGCAGGAGATTGATGGAGGGATGGAGAATTAGTCTTCTTGAAAAAGAAAGGACGATTTTTGTCGATGCAGACGCATGCCCGGTAAAAGATGAAGTGCTTAAAACAGCGGCGGATTTCGACGTTAAGGTGGTATTCGTGGCTTCATTCGAGCATTTTCAAGTCACAAGGAAAGAAGAAGAGAATTGGACATATGTCGATCCGCACAAAGAAGCAGCCGATCTGTACATTGCCAACCATGTTCGACCAGGTGATGTCGTCGTGACACAAGATATCGGGCTGGCATCGCTTTTGCTTGGCAAAAAGGTCTATGTGATGACGGAGAGAGGCTTTCTTTTCGAAGAGGACACCATCGATCATGCTCTTTTCCGCCGTCACGTCGCACAAAAATTGAGAAGAAGCGGACGTTACACGAAAGGCCCGAAAAAACTGGTCAAGGAAGACCGAGAGCGATTTGTCAAAGAGCTGCAAAAAATCTTGTCGAAAATTGAAGGATTTACGTACTAAGCAGCGAATTATGTACGACGGAGTGTTGGAACATGGGCAATCGTATACCAGACGAAATTGTAGAACAGGTACAAAAATCAGCTGATATCGTAGAAGTTATCGGAGAGTACGTCCAGTTGAGAAAACAGGGGCGTAATTATTTTGGGCTTTGTCCTTTTCATGGTGAGAATACGCCATCTTTTTCCGTTTCCGGAGAAAAACAGATTTTTCATTGTTTTGGCTGCGGAGCGGGAGGGAATGTTTTTTCATTTTTAAGACAAATGGAAGGCTATTCATTTACGGAGGCCGTCTCTCACCTGGCGGACAAATATCAAATAGATCTGCCGGAGCAGGTTGCAGCTGTATCAGCATACAGCACAGGCAGTTCGGATGAACAGAAAATGGCGGAAGCTCATGATCTGTTAAAGAAATTTTATCATCATTTGCTGGTCAATACAAAGGAAGGCCAGGAAGCGCTCGATTATTTGCTCGGAAGAGGCTTTGAGATGGAGCAGATCGAGCAGTTTGAAATCGGATGCGCCCTTGATTCATGGGATTTCATCACAAAGTTTTTGGAACGGAGAGGTTTTGATCTTGCGCTGATGGAAAGAGCCGGACTCATCATCAGACGCGAGAACGGTGACGGCTATTTTGACCGTTTCAGAAACAGGATTATGTTTCCGATTCATGATCATCACGGCGCAACGGTCGCTTTTTCCGGACGGACGTTCACCGGGGAGCAGCCAAAATACATGAACAGCCCGGAAACGCCGCTTTTTCGAAAAAGCAAGCTTCTCTATCATTTCCATCAGGCCCGCCTTCACATTCGAAAAGAAGAGAGGGCCGTCCTTTTTGAAGGATTTGCCGACGTCATTTCAGCCGTCAGTTCCGGTGTGAAAGAATCGATCGCCACGATGGGCACATCGCTGACAGAAGAACATGCGAAAATCATCAGGCGAAATGTCGGAGAGGTCATACTGTGCTATGACTCGGATCATGCCGGTTATGAAGCCACGCTGAAAGCGGCGGAGATTCTTCAGAAAAAAGGCTGCGACGTCAAGGTGGCCATGATACCTGACGGGCTGGATCCCGATGACTACATCAAAAAATTCGGCAGCGAGAAATTTAAGAATGATGTAATAGGGGCCAGCGTTACGATGATGACGTTTAAAATGAACTATTTCCGCAAGGGCAGAAACCTGTCTGATGAAGGAGACCGTTTAGCCTATATCAACGATGTACTGAAGGAAGTCAGCCTTCTCAGCGGGCCTTTGGAACAGGAAATATACATCAAACAGCTGGCAAATGAATTTTCAATCTCATTTGAATCCTTGAAGGATCAGCTTTCCGTATTTGAAAAGCAGGCTGTAAGCCGCAGCAGGGAAAGCAGCCGTCAGGACTCAAAAGAGCGGCAGGCGGCCGTTTCGCGCGCGCCGCGGAGAAAGACGGGTCTTCGGCCGGCTCATGAGAACGCGGAGCGGATGCTCCTGGCTCACATGATTCATGACCGGGACGTCATTCGAAAGGTTTTAGACCGGGTGGGCTTTGAATTCAACCTTGATCAGCACCGCGCGATTGCCGCTTATTTGTACGCCATGTATGAAGAAGGAGCGGACATTTCCATCCAGGAGCTTTTTAAAAGAGTTGAGGATCAGGAACTCGGTCAGCTTCTGACAGATATCTTAATGCTTCAGGTGAACGAAGAATTAAGTGAAGCGGAATTATCTGATTATGTAAAAAAAGTGTTGAATTATCGAAATTGGTCAATGATAAAAGAAAAAGAAGCTGCAAGGGCGGAAGCCGAGAGGCAAAAAGACTTCATCAAAGCGGCAACTTTGGCGCAGGAAATTGTTAAGCTGAACCGTTCGCTGAAATAAACCGTTATATATAATAGGAAAAGCTTTTGGCAATGAATCCTAACGGAGGAGCAAAAGCTGCTTGTCCTAATCATATATTGTCAATTTATGATTTGCTTTCCCGTGAAGCCCTAGATAAGAGAGAAGGCTTTACTCCGTGAAATAGGAACAAAAAAAGCGGGATGCTTTTAGAATTCGTCTGTAAGTTTTGGAAGGAGGGATCCATGAATGGCTGATAAACAAGCACACGAGACCGAAACTGAATTCACATTTGAACAGGTGAGGGATCAATTAACAGAAGCCGGGAAAAAGCGCGGAGTGCTCACATATGAAGAAATTGCAGAGCGCATGTCCAGCTTCGAGATCGAATCAGACCAAATGGATGAGTATTATGAATTTTTAGGAGAACAAGGCGTTGAATTAATTAGCGAGAACGAAGAAACTGAGGATCCTAATATTCAACAGCTGGCCAAGGCCGAAGAAGAATTTGACCTTAACGATTTAAGCGTGCCTCCGGGCGTTAAGATAAACGACCCTGTCCGCATGTATCTGAAAGAAATCGGACGGGTAAACCTTTTGTCTGCAAAAGAAGAAATCGAATACGCGAAAAAAATTGAAGAAGGCGACGAAGAGTCGAAGCGCCGTCTCGCTGAAGCCAACTTGAGACTTGTCGTCAGCATCGCAAAACGGTATGTCGGCCGCGGAATGCTTTTCCTTGACCTTATTCAGGAAGGAAACATGGGCCTGATGAAGGCGGTAGAAAAGTTTGACTACCGCAAAGGATACAAATTCAGCACATACGCGACATGGTGGATCAGACAGGCGATTACAAGAGCGATTGCCGACCAGGCGAGAACGATCAGGATTCCTGTTCATATGGTTGAAACCATCAACAAGCTGATTCGTGTTCAAAGGCAGCTCCTTCAGGATCTCGGCCGCGAACCAACGCCTGAAGAGATTGCGGAAGATATGGATCTGACGCCTGAAAAAGTCCGCGAAATCCTAAAGATCGCCCAGGAACCGGTTTCACTCGAGACTCCGATCGGTGAAGAGGACGATTCACATCTGGGAGACTTCATTGAGGATCAGGAAGCGACTTCTCCGTCAGATCATGCAGCATATGAATTGCTGAAAGAACAGCTTGAAGATGTACTGGATACATTGACAGACCGTGAAGAAAATGTGCTCCGCCTTCGCTTCGGCCTTGATGATGGTCGTACAAGAACATTAGAAGAAGTTGGTAAGGTATTTGGGGTAACAAGAGAACGAATTCGTCAAATAGAAGCTAAAGCACTTCGTAAATTAAGACATCCAAGCAGAAGCAAACGCTTGAAAGATTTTCTCGAATAAACTTGAACGGGTCAGGAGATCCGTTCTTTTTTCACGACATAATGAAAGCGCTATTATTGGTAACCCGATTATATTTTACTTAATTTCTTTCGAATTTGCAAATATCCAAAAGTGCATTTTGAGTCATTATAACCTTGAGATCGAAGGAAAAGCCCTTTATAATTGTTGTTGTAACCGTATTCAAAAACTGGTCTTTAAATGGAAAATGAACAATCGCTTCATCATCCGTTATTTTGTCTAAAATGTGAACTTCATCAGCTTTTGTTTCATAATTGGTTTACTTTTTGTAAAATTAAAGTAGAATTAGAATTGTTTACATAAGGGGCAGGGGTAAATTAAAAAGGGGGATGTAAAATGAACCGCAATCCATTGATACCATTTTTGTTAATCGCCATTATGGGCATAGGACTTGTTTTTATCTTATCCATAAAAGGCCTTTATGACGAAAAAGAAATTGCAGGTGAAGGGAATAAAACAGCTCAAGAAGACAAAGCGGATGCCTCGCCTGAAGAAATTTACAAAGCGAACTGTGTAACCTGCCACGGCGAGAATTATGAAGGTGTATCAGGTCCTAAACTGAAGGGCGTCGGGGACCGGATGGATACAGGTGCGATTAAAGAAAAGATTGAAAAAGGCGGTAACGGAATGCCGGGCGGACTTGTTCCGGCGGAAAAGCTTGATGATATGGCAAAATGGGTGTCAGAGATTAAATAGCTTTTCCAGATTGGCTAAATCACCAAAAGGATTCGTAATGAAAGCTTAGACAAGAGCTTTTGTGCGAATCCTTTTTTGTTTTCGTTAAACGGGGGCTTTTGCTTAGCGGTGAGTCATGTTGAAGGGTGATTTGGACTATTTAGATTTTCGGTCCCGGCCTTTATGAGTGTGATGCGTCTGCCTGAAATAGGCCTTTGTTACTTTTTTTGGGGCGCACTCCACCTTTGTGGGGGAAAAAATAAGCATTACACCCTATTTAAGTAAGATTGCATCTATTTTACTATTATATAAATGGAGAAAATGCAGCGGATGCACTGGTGCCATCCGTCTATTTGAGTATTTCCCTGAGGTGAATCATATGAGTCATGAGAGCACATTGAATCATATCCACAGCACGATTAACCAAAAGCTGGCTGATGTAGAAAGCCGGATTGAACGTGTCAAAACAGCAAAAAAGGAGATTGAGAAAGAACACGAAAGCGGGATTGTCGAGATCAGACAAATCTTGCACCCTCATCTGAACAGCCACTGGACGGGGGACTTCGCCAATGATTTTGATGACGAACGGGATGAAGCTCATACATCAATGTACAACATCGTGAACGGAAAGTATGAAGGCTATATTTCACAGCTGGAGAGAAAAATTTTCGCGCTGGAAATTGAAAAACACAGCCTTGAATTGGCGGGAGCGGCAGCTAAAGAGGCGGATCATTTGCTTTCTCTCGGAGAAAAAGCGGTTGATCAGTTGAGCGATAAACTCCGCTCAATCAAAAACAGTTGGAGCTGGTTTTAATGACGACAATCAAGCTGAAACATGAAGCGGTCATCAAAAAGCTGGAGGCCGTAAGAGAGGCGCTCGATGCCCTGGGCCTGCCAAATCCTCCGAAAGCGGCGGGGAAAAATAAATTGACATATGTGACAAAGTGCAACGAACGCGAGCAGAACATTCATCAGATGGTGGTTGATTACAAAAAAGCCGTACACAAAAACATAAGGGATACGAAGGAAAATGTCGATTTGCTGAAAGAGCAGGACAAAGCAATCGCCAGAAAATAGCCCTTAGGTTAGAGAGGACAATTCAATGAAAGTATTTGAAGCGCATTCTTTAATTGAAGCAGCGAATAACCGCAAGAAACAATACGAAACCTTTGAGGATCAACTGCAGACGCTCAAAAAAGCGTTTCTTGGGGTCGCTGATTTAGGTGAAGATTTTCAGGGGAAAGGTGCCGACAACATTAAAGACTTCTACAAAGGACAGGCAGAGATCGTAGACAGCTGGTTAAAGCTTGTTGAAGCGCAGATTGCTTTTTTTAAAGGTGTATCAGGTGATATAAAGGACAAAAAGCTGTCCGATTCTTATGTGGAAATCTCTTTTTTGGATCATGAACTGAAAAACGCGGATTTGAAAGCGACGGAAATCGTCTCGGGGCTCAAGCTGGAAATGGATAAAATCATCGCAAGTATCAGCGATATCGTTGACTTGGACAATTGGACGCTCGACGATTATATTGATAAAATGTCTAAAGCACAAACAACCCGGCAAAACACCATCGACGCCGTTAATCAGCTGGATGAATCGCTCAAGACCGAATACACAAACTTACAAGCGCTCGACAGCGCCGTGCTCGGCAAATATTCCGGGCTGATGGAAGCTACAAGCCACGGAAAAACCGCCTCGCCGATGTATTTTAGCTTGAAATCATTCCACTCAAGCGAGATCTATAAAAATACGATAGAAGTCGAAAATCAAGCCGCCAATTATATTCAATTCAAAAATGAACAGGCAGAAGCGCGCAGGCTTCAGGAAAAACAAGAAGAAGAAGCGAACAAGCCTTGGTATTTAAAAGCGCTTGATGCAGCCGGAACATTTGTCGGAGAAGTCAGCGGGTATTATGATTATAAGAGAGCCGCTGAAGGCGTCGACCCGGTCACAGGAGAAAAGCTGACAGACGGCCAGCGTGTCGCCGCCGGAGCAATGGCGGCAGCAGGATTTATTCCGATTGTCGGCTGGGCGGGGCGCGCCTTCAAAGGCGGAAAAGCCATTTATAAAACAGGAAAAGGACTCATCGCCGCTGAACACGCACTTGACGCTTACAAAGCCTCAAAAACGTTGAATGCCCTGAAAATGACGGAAATGGGCGCCTACGGCCTTGTCGCTTCAAATGGGTTCTCAGAAGCTGTTACGGGCAAGGACATGTTTGGAAACAAAGTTTCTGAAGAAAGACGGAAACAAGGCCTGATTGAAGCAGCCTTGAGTCTCGTCGGTGCAGGTGCTGTCGCAAAAACAGCAAACCACGGCGCTCAAACATTGGCCAAAACACCTGGCAAAAATATTCCGCTCGCGAAATCGCCAAAAGCGGCGCTGGTGCAAAAAGGAAACAACATCCTTGAAAAGGTGAAATCCTTCCAAGTTCCGACAAACGTCCGCGTCTACGTCGAACAGCCGGCCTCCGCAACAGGCCACCACATCGGCACCCCAATTGTCCGCGTGAATGTTGAGAAAACGCCGGTGAAAGAGCTTGGGATTGTGAAGATGGTGAGTGGTGGGGGGACTGGTAAAGGTAAGATCCAACTGGGTAAAAAAGATTTGGATGTTTTACGGAAAAAATGGAATGTTCCAGAGACTAATACAATTGCAGTTGGTAAAACCGATGTAAAAGGACTTGAAAAAATGACTTTTGAAGGTGGATCTCCAGAAGTAAGAAAAGAAGCTGGACTGCCTTCATTGGATACAATCTTACCAAATAGAGAGATTAGGGCCCCATACGATCATATGAAAAATCCTAAATTAGCACAGTTTACAAGGCATGCTGAAGAAGGAGTTTTAAACGAGTTTGATTCTGCTGTAAAGAAGGCAGGCATCGAACCGACGGAAGTAACAGGTACATTAAGAGTTCACCAGTCTAATCCAAGAGGCGTATGCAATAAGTGTAGTAAAGGATTACTTAAACCTTATCCTATTGAGAAGAGTGGTATATTTTATCAAGCGAGTAAGAAATATCCTAATCTAACAATAGAAGTAACATCAGAGATTGATGATAGTGTTAAAACTAATGGACTGTTATCTTTCGTTTTAAAAGATGGAAAGATTATCGGATAATTTTAAGGAGGAAATCATGGATAATATATTTTTGGATAATTTACAAGATGAAGTTAAAGTAGGCTTTGTTTTAACAGTTGCCGAAAGAGTATTTTCTGTAATCAGCAAAGACGATGAAAGGTATGCTGAAGGAAGAGAAGCATTGGACAAATGTTGGTTATGGGTTGAATCTTATGCCGTTACTGGTGATGACTTATACGAGCTTATTGATAACGCAGACTTTACAGGAATTTCAGAATTTGCTGAGGAAGAAGAAGACTTGAATATTGCTAGGTTGTGGTCACTATTGGTTGATGCTGTCGCTTATACTTCTTGGGAAGCTTATAAAAAAGAAAAAGTAAAATATTTACCACAAGCTTTAGAAGGTATAAATAAAGATAGCATTACCATCTTTTTAAACAGTGCAGTGGAAACTGGTTTTATCACATCGAAAGAGGTTGAAAGGATAAGAAAGGGCATTGAGGATTATCAGAGTACAAACGAGGAGATCCCCACAAAAAGAGAAGTGTTTATAAAGTTATTTTAATTAGGAAAGAATCAATCGTAAGTTTAATATATGTTTATTAACCGTTCCTAAAGTTAAGAATAAAGCACTTGATTGCCAAGCAAAGGCGATAAGTGCTTTTTCCAGTTTTAGGATATAAAATGAAAGTGGTGCACTTGAAGTTAGAAAAGAAGCCGGGCTTCCCGATTTAGACTCAGTAATGCCAGATAGACCTATAAAATCTCCAGGAAAAATCGCAAGTGCAACAAGACATGCTGAAGAAGGCGTGTTAAATGACTTTATAAGGAAAGTAGAAGCTTTAGGAAAAAATCCTGCTGAAATAACAGGAACATTAAAAATTCACCAATCTAATCCTAAAGGGGTTTGTCCAACCTGTATTCAAGGACTAAATAATCCGAATGTATCAGCTGGAGTATTTAAGAAATTTATCGAGATGTTTCCTAATTTAACGATAAAAGTAACTTCTGAGACTATTCAAGGAATCAAGCCAAACGGAAGATTGAATTTAGTTATTAAAAATGGTGAATATATTTAATTGAGGAGTGTAGTAGATGTTTCAAGAGTGGGAAGAATTGAATGATCATTTAAAATCTGCATATTATTTAGGACTTTGTGAAGCAATAGTTCCTGCATTAAAACAATCAAATAATTTCAATTATATAAAAGAAGCATTAGATGCCTGCTGGAAGTGGCTTGAACACAAGAATATAGAAGCAGACGATCTTTATGCTTACCTGGAAAATTTAGATGATACAGGGATTTTAACTTTAATGCAGCTTGAATCAAATGAAGATGATCTAGATGCTTGGATATGTATTGCTGATGCAACATCTTATACAATTTACAAAGCATATAAATATCAGAAAGATGAGCATTTACCTGAAACCATCGAATCTATTGATTCGTACGAGTTATTTGAGGAATTTCATAGTCACTATAATTTATTATCTAAAAATCCAGGTCAAAAAGAAAAAGCTTTTTTGAAGTTTTTGAAAAAAGAGGGGTCAGAAAAAGTTTCCAAGGAGAGCGTTCAAGATTTTTTACTTAATAGTTAGAATAGAAATAAGAAAGCTGGAATATCCAAGCTACGGATTGGACACTCGACGATGATATTAATAAAATGTCAAATCGCAAAAAACGGCAAAACACCATCATGAATACGCGCTTGACGCCTACAAAGCCTCAAACACGTTGAACGTCTTTGTAACATCGGAAGGAAATTGATGAAAGCATTAAAGTAACCGGTGACTTAATCTAAAGATTAAAAATGGAAAGGATATTGATTAGTTGGAGGTTAAAATGATGACTGATACAAACTTCGATCGTTTCACAGAAGACAGTAAAGTAATATTTTTTCTTGGACTTTCAGAAAAAGTTTCGTCGGTATTTTCCCGAAAGGAAGACCAGATGTTTGCCCGGGAAGCTCTAGAAAAATGTTGGGAGTGGATAAAAGATAAAAATAATATAGGGGATATTCTTTATGATTTATTGGATAGTGAGGGAAATGGCATAACTATAATTCAAGAGATGTCAGATAATGAAATAGATGTCGCAGCTTGGAACTGTATGATTGATGCAGTTGCATACACTAGTCGAAAAGCATTTGAACGAGAAGGTGTTAAATATTATCCAGAACCAATTGCTTTAGTGGATGACACATTAGTGGACCATTTTATTGACTGTTTTGACAAATGTATAGAGGGTTCAGATAATTATATTCAGAGAATAAATTCTTTGCTGGACGATTACAGGAATGCGGATATTGCGAGTGATTTGAGGAAAAAAATATTAAAGGAATTACAAATACAAAATTAACTACAGCTCTCCTATTTTATGAACCTTTGTGAATTAGAACTTATCAAATTAGAAAAGGATGTTTAAAGTTTAGAGTTACAGGAAATCCCTGAGCAGAAATACAAGATATAGCAGAAAACAAATCAACAGTTCATAATAGAAAATCAGGAGTGAACGCTTTGTCTAATTCCATAAAATCATTAGAACCTATAAATATACCGTGCGGCTGGTTCGTTAAATATAATGATTTAACCGACACACATGAAAAAGTTGAACCAAA
Organism: Bacillus sp. FSL L8-0528; assembly: GCF_038593085.1. Classification (NCBI taxonomy): domain Bacteria; kingdom Bacillati; phylum Bacillota; class Bacilli; order Caryophanales; family Bacillaceae; genus Bacillus; species Bacillus sp. FSL L8-0528. The sequence continues at coordinate 2,671,420 of NZ_CP151961.1, read as the reverse complement.
TACCATATTATTAGAATTAGAAAAACAAAGATATCATGCTGCGGTCAAAATCATGAAAGGCCGGGATGATTATCTTATTCATATGTGTGATAATTATGGAGAAACGATTGACACAATCCATGTTGAAGATCGCCGGCAGTTAGTGAAGGAATTGGAACGGATCATTTGGAAAATTGAAGCGGCGGCATTTGGAGGAAACATTTTCATTTTTGAAGGACCTCCTGACTATTTGCGTCTGAGAATTCCTCAAGGGTGGACCGTCTCTTATAATAAACTAATTGATATCGATCCAGATCAGTTAGAGGAAGACAGTGATGACTGGTTTAACTTTACGTCATCATTATTGCAGTTGGAGCATAAAGAAAGCCGCTTGATTTTAGATGTCGGATGGTACATAGATATTGATCCTTCAGGCACCTTTTATATGCTGTTAATAAAAAATCTAGACTGGGAAAACCCGTTAGAAGACATGGAAACGAGAAGGCCGGAAAAATTAGTGGCCCATATAGAAGCCACCCTTCAAAAAGCAGTCGAACATAAATATAAATAGCCGGCCGATGATATGTTGGATTAAGCCACCTCATTATTAATTGATTTTGATAAGCGAAAGTTGTATTCCATGTACCCAGAGCCGGCATCTTATGAAGAATATAAAAGATAGGAGAGTGTCTTATGAATAGTAATGATACGGTAACCATGTTAAATGAGGAATTTGTGAATGATCAGACAGGTGAAAAGGTTGAAGGCATTACGATTATCATAGATGGACAATTTAAACAAGTTTTAGATATCATTAAAGCCAAAAGCGACAGTTATGAGAATTACACTGAAATCATACGGGACGCTGTTTTTGAGGGTGTAAACAGTATGACGATGAAGCTGAGAAATAAAGAATAATAATGAATGATTAGAAAATACTTCGATTTACAAAAAGACAAACAGAGCTCCCAATTTTTTGCTTGTTGAGGGGTTCTTTTTATATATGCTGATCGTTCTATAAGACATCTCGCTGTCCCGGCTTATCCCGGTATGAATCAATAACTTTGAATGAACTTAAAAAATGGGATGATAGAAAGTTGGTTTTTAAAGATGAACATCAACAACATACACGATTTTAATTTAAACCAAGAAAATGACTTCTTAACGATACAAACAAAACTAAAAAAACATATCAATCTAGTAAACTCCATCAGTAAAGACGCTCTGCAAACCTGTGCGGGGGTTGATTTAGCTTATTGGGAGGAAGATGGTGAAGCGTTTGGTGTCTGCAGTATCATCGTGCTGGATTTTCATACGAAGCGTGTCATTGAAAAAGTACATAGTGCAGGGAAAATCGCTGTGCCTTATATCGCGGGGTTTCTTGCTTTTAGGGAGCTGCCGCTTATTATTAAGGCGGCTAAGAAGCTGACGATTGAACCGGATGTTTTTTTATTTGACGGGAATGGCTATCTCCATTTTAACCATATGGGGATTGCGACACATGCGGCGTTTTTTCTCGAAAAGCCAACGATCGGCATTGCGAAAACTTACTTGAAAATAAAACAAACTGATTTTGTGATGCCTGATAATAAATTCGGCGCTTATACCGATATTGTAATTGATGGCGAAGTCTACGGACGTGCGGTGCGGACAAGGCAAGATGTCAAACCGATATTTCTATCATGCGGACATTTGCTTGATTTAGACAGCAGTTATGACATCGCGATGAGCTTGGTCAATCGAGAAAGCAGGCTGCCGATTCCGGTTTGGCTCGCGGATCTTGAGACTCATGCTTTACGTGCGTACTACAGAGAAAATCAAAAATTGATCGAGTAGAATGTTGATTTGCTGTTCCAGCTTGGAAACTAAAGCGATTTTTTATATGATAGTAAAGGAAAAATGAATCTAGAAAAGTTGTGATAATTGTGAATGAATTGAAGTTATCGAAAAGGCTGCAGACTGTGGCGGAATACATAACAAAAGGGGCGGTTGTGGCTGATATCGGGTCTGATCATGCGTATTTACCTTGCTATTGTGTGCTGAATCGCCTGGCAAGCGCCGCGATTGCCGGAGAAATCACAGATGGTCCTTTTCTTTCTGCGAAGCAGCAGGTTGAGAAATTGCAGTTAAGTCCGCTCATTTCCGTGAGGAAAGGAGACGGGCTTGAAGTGATTGAAAAGGGCGAAGCTGATGTGATCACGATTGCCGGAATGGGAGGCTCGCTCATTGCTCACATTCTAAAAGCGGGCAAGGATAAGCTCTCAGGTAAGGAACGTCTGGTTTTACAGCCGAATATCCACGCTCACCATATTAGAGAGTGGCTTTATCAGGAAGGCTATGCACTGATCAATGAAGAAATCCTTGAAGAAGACGGCAAGTACTATGAGGTTCTCGTCGCGGAAGCGGGCGATCGGGATGCGGCTTACGATGGGGTTTCCTTTGAGGCAGGCATGCTTGTCGGCCCATTTTTGGCCAAACAAAAAAATGCTGTTTTTATCGAAAAATGGTCGCAAGAACTGAAACATACGGAAAACATCTATCAACAAATTGAAGCGGCTCTTCCGAGTGCAGAAAATCAACAAAAATTGCTTGAACTGTCAAAACGGATAGAGATCTTAAAGGAGGTACTTAGAAGATGACAAAAACGATAAACGGGCATGAAATCATCCAATTGTTTGAACAATTTTCACCAAAGTCATACGCCGTTGAAGGCGATAAAATCGGCCTGCAAATCGGCACGCTGAACAAAACGGTGTCAAATGTTATGGTCACGTTAGATGTTCTTGAAGAAACGGTTGATGAAGCGATTGCAAAGAACGTTGACTTAATCATTGCGCACCATCCGCCTGTTTTCAGGCCGCTGAAACATGTCATCACAGATCAGCCCGGCGGAAGGCTGATCGAAAAGTGCATCAAGCATGATATCGCCGTTTATGCGGCTCATACAAATCTCGATGTCGCTGACGGCGGAGTCAATGACATGCTTGCGGAAGCGCTGGAATTAAAGAACACAAAAGTGCTCGTTCCGACCTATGAAGAGCCCCTGAAAAAACTTGCCGTCTATGTCCCGAAAGATTATGAAGAACAGGTGCGCGCAGCGCTTGGAGACGCCGGAGCCGGCCATATCGGCGCCTACAGCCACTGTGCGTTTTCTTCAGAAGGAGTCGGCAGCTTCAAGCCGCTGTCTGAAGCCGATCCGTTTATCGGCAAGCGGGGCGAGCTTGAACGGGTCGAAGAGGTAAGAATCGAGACCGTTTATCCGTCAGGTATTGAAAAATCCGTGATCAAAGCGATGAATAAGGCCCATCCCTATGAAGAAGTGGCCTTTGATATTTATCCCGTCGAGCAGAATCCGCTCCAAAAAGGGCTGGGCCGTATCGGTGAATTGAATGAAGAGATGACACTCGAAGCGTTTGCCAGCTATGTGAAGGAAAAGCTGGAGGCAAACGGAGCGCGGATGGTAGGCAAGTCTGATGCGAAAGTGAAGAAGGTCGCTGTATTAGGGGGCGACGGCAACAAATACATCCATCATGCAAAACGAATGGGCGCCGATGTATATGTCACAGGAGACCTTTATTTCCATACGGCGCACGATGCCATGATGATCGGGCTGAATGTGGTCGACCCCGGACATTATGCCGAACAAATCATGAAAAACGGAGTTGCGAAAAAGCTGACGGCGATGTGCCGGGAGAAAAAATACAATGTCGCCGTCTTTCCATCAGATACAAATACGAACCCGTTTACATTTGTATAAAAACAAAACCTGAAGCGATAGATGCTTCAGGTTTTTGCTTTTACTTTAGGCAAGATTTTTTGAAGAGGTACTTCGTGACTGATCTTCCATGTGGAAGGATCTTCACGATCGAATTGTTCTAAAAAGCGGATGACTTCTTTTGTAATCGGGGTCGGGGTCGATGCGCCGGCCGTTACAGCGACGGTTTCCACGCCGTCAAGCCATTCCAGCTTTAATTCGCTTAAATCGCCGATCCGGTATGCTTTCGTGCCCGCGATTTCTTCGGAGACCTGGGCGAGACGGTTCGAGTTATTGCTTTTCGGATCGCCGACAACGATTGTCAAGTCGGCTTTTTTCGCCTGCTCGGACACCGCTTCCTGACGCACCTGGGTGGCCAGGCAAATCTCCTGGTGGAATTCAACATCCGGATATTTTTCTTTTACTTTTTCCATAATATCATGGACATCCCATTGGGACATCGTCGTTTGGTTCGTGACAATCAGTTTCTCCGCATCAATGTCCAGCCTTTCCACATCTTCTTCGGTTTCAACAAGATGAACGATATCCGGGGCGACACCGACCGCTCCTTCAGGCTCCGGGTGTCCTTTTTTTCCGATGTAGATGACGTGATAGCCTTCCGCTTTCATTTTGCGGATTAAATCGTGTGTTTTTGTCACATCAGGGCAGGTGGCGTCAATCGCGACAAGACCTTTATCCTCAGCTATTTTGCGGACTTCAGGCGAAACGCCGTGAGCGGTGAAGATCACCGTTCCTTTGTCGACCTGATTCAAAATCTCAAGCCGGTTCGGACCGTCAAGCGTATAAATGCCCTCTTTTTCAAATGCGTCGGTGACATGTTTATTGTGAACGATCATACCTAAAATATATATAGGTCTCGGCAAACTTTTATCGAGAGCCGCGTTTTTGGCGATGACCATGGCGTCGACGACACCGTAGCAATAGCCGCGCGGCGATATTTTAATTACGTTCATTCTTAGTCCTCCTATAAAGAAGTAAGAGCCGGGCATGATAAAAAGCCGTAAAAAACGGCTTATTTTTGCAGTCTCTATAGACCTCATTATATCTGATCCCGCAGGAGATATCAAAGAATGTTATACATACAGTTTAGGTTTTGATCCTCCGGTTTTTCTTTTTGCAGACGGAGGGGCTGAACGGCTCTGTTTTTTTCTGATTTCTTCGGCTTTGGATTTTTCGGGTGTTTTGGAAGATACTTTTATTTCTTCTTTCTTTTCGCCGCTCGTTTCGGTCTTGTTGTCCGGTTCGTCTTTTTGTTGTTCGCTGTCCTCCGCTTCAGTATCATCGGAATTCAGCTGTCTGAACATTTTCACCATGCCAGGGAGATTGCGGACGAGCGGTCCGTATTGCTGAATCATCGGCGTTACTTGCTGTGCTACACCGAGCGCTTTTTGAACATTGCCGAGCATGTTTGAAATGGTAGCCGGATTGGCAAGACCCTGAATGCCTCCAAGGCCGCTTCCGGTTCCGCCGAGGCCTGCTCCTGTTCCCCCGGACGCGGCAGATCCGGGAAGGATTTTCGAGAGCAAACCCTGAATCCCGCCGCCTCCTCGCGCGCCTGCTTGCTGCTGGGCGGCGCCCAGCGGCTGAAACATTTGCTGCAGGCCGCGGGGCTGCGCTTGAGGGGGCTGCATTCTCATCCCCGGATGTCTCGGCATCAAGGCTCTGCCGGGCCTTTGCGGCATCTGCGGTCTTGGCTGATTTCTCATCGGCTGTTGATGAAACATACTTGTACCTCCTTTCAAAATCCTTCTCTTGATAGGGTATGCACCAACGGTGGCAAAGTGCCTTTGCCGCCGGCCCGAATAGGGCGGGGGTGATGGTTTTTTTCCGCAGGATCAGTTATAATTTAATGATGGACATGATATCAGCCTTTTTTTAAGCAGTGCGGCATAAAAAAGGATACATAAGCGCACAATTCAGCCATATAGGATAAAGCTTGGAGCGCCGGAATAAAGGCTTTCCAAGAAGGAGTTGGGAAAATGAAACAAACGAAATTTGAAATGTACGATTTAAAGCCGTTTATTATAGAGGCTGTTCACCACTTGGGATTTTATGAGCCGACTGATATTCAAAAGCGGTTAATCCCTGCGGCGCTGAAAGGGGAGAGCGCAATCGGACAGTCGCAGACAGGTACGGGAAAAACGCATGCCTATCTGCTCCCGCTCTTGAGCAGGATCGATCTTGAAAAAGAGTTCGTTCAAGTCGTGATTACGGCTCCGACAAGGGAGCTGGCCAACCAGATTCATCAGGAAGTCCTGAAAATCACCAAGTTTTTAGGGCCTGATGAAGCGGTTCGTTCAAAATGTTTCATCGGCGGGACCGATAAACAAAAATCGATTGACAAATTAAAAACGCAGCCCCATCTGGTGGTTGGTACGCCGGGGCGAATTGCAGATCTGATCAGGGAGCAGGCGCTCGATGTTCATAAAGCCGGTTCGCTCGTTATCGACGAGGCGGACTTAATGCTTGATATGGGATTTTTGGAAGATGTCGATTTTATCGGGTCGCATATGCCTGAAGGCTTGCAGATGCTCGTATTTTCCGCAACGATTCCCGAAAAATTAAAGCCTTTCCTGAAAAAGTACATGGCCAATCCGAGGTATGCACATGTTGAGCCGAAGCACATCACGGCCGAAAAAATCGAACACGTGCTCATACCTTCCAGACACAGGAACAAAAATGAGCTGCTGCTCGAGGTTATGACCCATTTAAATCCGTATTTGGCGATTGTTTTTGCCAATACAAAAACAACGGCTGACGAAATCGCCGCATACCTGACGGACAAAGGGATGAAAGTCGGACTTCTTCACGGAGGGCTCACGCCGCGGGAACGAAAAAAAGTGATGAAGCAAATCGGCGATCTGGAATTCACCTATATCATAGCCACTGATTTGGCTGCAAGGGGAATCGATATTAAAGGCGTCAGCCATGTCATTAACTATGAACTGCCAGACGATCTTGATTTTTACGTTCACCGCGTCGGCCGTACAGCGCGCGCCGGAACATCCGGAACAGCGATGACGTTTTATGATACATCTGACGAAGATGCGCTTGTGAAGCTTGAACAGATGGGAATCGTATTTGAAAACATGAGGCTTGAAAAAGGCGAGTGGAAAAAGATCGATGACCGCAAGCGCCGCCAGAACCGAAAAAGAACGCCTGATGAAACGGATGAGGTCGCCAAGCGGCTTGTGAAAAAACCGAGAAAAGTCAAGCCAGGATATAAGAAGAAAATGCAGACGGAAATCAATAAAATAAAAAGACAGCAAAAAAGAAAGCAATTTAGAAAAGGAAAGTAGGGGAAACAGTTTTGTTGAAAATCGGTTCACACGTCTCAATGAGCGGAAAACATATGCTGCTTGCGGCCAGTCAGGAGGCAAGCTCCTACGGCGCCAATACTTTTATGATCTATACTGGAGCGCCGCAAAACACGCGCAGGAAAAAAATCGAGGATTTGAATATTGAAGCAGGAAGGGCTCATATGGAGGAGAACGGCATCTCTGATATCGTCGTTCATGCCCCGTATATTATCAATATCGGCAATACAACAAATCCGGCCACATTTGAGCTCGGTGTCGAGTTCCTGCGTTCTGAAATTGAAAGGACGTCGGCGATCGGCGCCAGACAAATCGTTCTTCACCCGGGAGCTCATGTAGGTGCGGGCGCAGAAGCGGGCATTCAAAAAATCATCGAAGGATTGAACGAGGTCATCGACCCGAATCAGAATGTGCAGATCGCTTTGGAAACGATGGCCGGCAAAGGTTCAGAATGCGGACGGACGTTTGAGGAGCTGGCACAGATCATCGACGGCGTTACACACAATGAACATTTATCCGTCTGCTTCGATACATGCCATACCCATGACGCGGGTTACGATCTAGTATCCGACTTTGACGGTGTCTTAAACGAATTCGATAAAATCGTCGGAATCGACCGTTTAAAAGTGCTTCATATTAATGACAGCAAGAATGTCAGAGGCGCGAGAAAGGACCGGCACGAAAACATCGGATTCGGAGAAATCGGTTTTGATGCGCTTCAATACATCGTTCACCACGATCAGCTGAAAGATATTCCGAAAATCCTTGAAACGCCTTATGTAGGAGAAGATAAAAAGAACAAGAAGCCGCCGTACCGGTTTGAAATTGAAATGCTTAAAAATAAACAGTTTGATGAAGGGCTGCTGGAAAAAATCAAGCAGCAATAAAAAAGGGGGGCGTATCAGCTCCCCTTTTTATGATACGTATTGAGAAAACAGCTGGTTCAAAAGCTGCACCGCTTCTTTTGAAGTGACCGCTTCCACCTGCTTGAGCAGTTTATTGCGTTCTTCCTCATTAAAAATATTGATGTTTTTTCCTTTCACAAGCTTTTCTACTTCAAGCGCCTGTTTTCTTGTTACATGAATTCCGTATTGTTTAGCGTACTTCAGCACCTCGTCAGCCGTGACCTGATTTAAACGCTGCAGCACGATTTTTTGAAATAAAATCACGTCCATTCCTCCCCTCTGAACTAATGTATGGCGTAAAATTAAAAATGTGTCATTTTTTTATTTCAGTCTGTTAAATGATATGATGATGATAAGGGACGGTTTGGCCAGTTTGGGAAAAGGAGAGACAGAATGGCAAATACCATAAAACAGCATAAAAAAGAATCAGCGGTCAAAATGGCGTTTCGGATCGTCATGATTCTCGTCGGGGCTGCCTGCGCAGCCGCCAGCATCGAATTATTTTTAGTGCCGAACAACATCATTGACGGGGGCATTATCGGCATTTCACTAATATTGGACTACATTTTTAAAGATACTCCGTATATCAACTTCGCACTGCTCGTCGTCGTTCTTAACATTCCGTTTATGTTTTCAGGCTACAAGCACATCGGAAAAACGTTCTTAATTTCAACACTGATCGGAATCATCAGCTTGTCAATTATTGAAACCTTGTTGCATCATGTAGAAGGGGTTACGACTCAGCCCGTCCTGGCAGCCGTATTCGGCGGTCTTCTGCTCGGATTCGGCGTAGGGCTTGTTATTCGTAACGGCGGTTCTATGGATGGAACTGAGATACTCGGCATTTTGCTTACGAAAAAGCTGCCGTTTTCAGTCGGCGAATTTGTCATGTTCGTCAATGTCTTTATTTTTGCGTGGGCAAGCTTTGTATTCGGCCTTGAGCAGGCTATGTTTTCGGTTATGACGTACTATATTGCGATGAAGACGATCGACGCCGTTATTCAAGGGCTTGATGAGACGAAAGCGGTCATCATCGTTTCAGATCAATACGAGGAGATTTCCGATGCGCTGCTGCATCGCCTCGGCCGGGGAACGACCAAGCTCAAAGGGAAAGGCGGCTATTCCGATGAGGACACAGAGGTGATTTATGCCGTTGTGACCAGGCTTGAAGTGACGAAGCTGAAATCGATTGTTTTCGATATTGATCACAATGCTTTTATAACGATTATGGACACGCACGAAACGCGTGGAGGAAAGTTCAAAAACGCCATCCATTAGGCTTTCATTTACTTTTTTTTAGTTTATATGTATAATTTAAAGATGAACTGGTCAATCGTGAAAATGGCTTGCTGCTTTTCGGCTGCCATTTTCTTTTTGTGCGATAAATCGTAATGATTCTGGAGAATTTGAAGGTGAACGTATTGAAACAACCTATTATTGAAATGAAGCATATATCATATTCCTATGATCATCGAAATGTGATAGAAGATATAAATTTGAAAATTGAAGAAGGGACTTTTCTCGGCTTGGTCGGTCCAAACGGATCGGGAAAGACGACATTGCTGAAATGCATTCTCGGGCTGATTAAGCCGCAGACAGGCGAACTTAAATTGTTCGGCGTCCCTTTCAGAAAATTTAAGGACTGGAGCAAAATCGGCTTCGTATCCCAAAAAGCAAACAGCTTTAACACCGGTTTTCCCGCTTCCGTATATGAAGTGGTGGCAAGCGGTTTAACAGCGAAGCTCGGCTTATTCAGGCGCATGTCCAAAGCCGATAAGCAAAAGGTGGATGAAGCGATCGAAGCCGTCGGCATCACGTCCCTGAAAGACAGGAACATCGGCGAGCTTTCGGGGGGACAGCAGCAAAGAACTTTCATTGCGAGAGCGCTTGTGAGCGAACCGAAGCTGCTCATTCTTGACGAGCCGACGGTCGGAGTCGATCAAAAAACAGTTGAAGGGTTTTACAAGCTGCTGGAGAAGTTGAATCGTGAAAAAGGCATTACGCTCATTCTTGTCACCCATGATGTCGGCACGGTTTCCGATAAAGTCACACACGTTGCCTGCATGAATAAACATCTTCATTTTCACGGCAATACAGAAGAGTTTGAGTCCATGACAGATCAAGACTTGTCTCAATTTTACGGGCATGATGTTCAAGCCATCAGCCACAATCACCATCATCATGGAGGACACGAATAATGCTGACACCTTTTTTTCATTATGAGTTTTTGCAAAACGCTTTTATTTCAGGAATATTAATCGGCCTCATCGCGCCCTTGCTCGGTGTATTCATCGTTGTCAGGCGCCTGTCGCTGATCGCAGATGCGCTCAGCCACGTTTCTTTAGCCGGCATAGCGGCGAGCCTGTATGCAGGCAAACAGTTTGCAGTGCTCGCCGGGGTCAGCCCGATCTATTTCGGAATGGCGTTTTCCGTTGCCGGATCTTTGATCATCGAGAGGCTGAGAACGGTTTATAAACATTATCAGGAGCTGGCGATCCCGATTATCATGTCGGGGGGAATAGGGATTTCCGTTATTTTTATTTCGCTTGCGGACGGATTTAATACGGATCTGTTCAGCTATCTATTCGGCAGCGTCAGCGCTGTTTCGCGCGAAGACATGCTGGTGATCGTCGGAATTTCCGCAGCCGTTCTGATCGTGGTGTTTTCCCTTTTTAAAGAGCTGTTTCTTCTGTCGTTTGATGAAGAGCATGCTAAAGCTTCGGGGATTTCCGCAAAATGGATTCATTTTATATTTATTTTGATCGTTGCGCTTGTTATCGCCGCCTCTATGAGAATCGTCGGTACGCTTCTCGTTTCAGCGCTGATGACGCTCCCTGTCGCTGCGAGCATGCGCATTGCCAAGGGGTTTAAGCAGGCGATCTTCTTATCGATCCTATTCGGTGAACTTTCCGTCATCGTCGGCCTGGTGCTTGCTTATCATCTCGATCTTGCGCCGGGGGGAACGATCGTGATGCTGTCGATCTTTATCCTGATACTGTGCATCAGTTATAATAAAATCAAAAGGAGGATTCGCCGTGAACGTACAGGAAGCGCTTGATTTACTGAAGGAAAAAGGATATAAATATACAAGCAAACGGGAGGATATGCTTCAGCTGTTTAGTGATTCTGATAAATATTTAACGGCGAAAAATGTCCTTTCCGCTTTAAACGATGATTATCCGGGGTTAAGCTTTGATACGATCTACAGGAATTTGTCGCTGTTTGAAGAACTCGGCATTTTGGAAACGACTGAGCTTTCCGGTGAAAAGCTGTTCCGTTTTAAATGTTCTTCTGCTCATCACCACCATCATTTTATTTGCATGGTGTGCGGCAAAACGAAGGAAATCGAGCTATGTCCGATGGAAAAGCTGACAGACGATCTTGACGGCTACCAGATCAGCGGCCATAAGTTTGAAATTTACGGAACGTGCCCGCGATGCGAAGAAAAAAGCACGGAAGCGCAGTAAAGAAAAGCGGCATATGGCGTTTAGAGCCATATGCCTTTTTAACGCAAAAAGCATGTAAGAGACTTTATCTTACATGCTTTTTGCGCCTTTAATCGTTTTCTCGTTCTTTTTCAGCCATTCGGCGGCTTCAAGCCAGCTGTCGACTCTGACGATGTTTGAATCGGTCGGAAGCTGATTGTACGGCGTATTAAACAACAGAACCGGAATGCCTGCTTCTTTTGCAATCATGGTTGCATTCCCGTGGTGGTCCTCAAAGAAAACATCGATTTCATGCCTGAAGACGGCTTCCAGTTTATCGTGTCCGCCGACAAGTTCTATATGGTCATAATGAATGTCGCGTTTCTCGAACCAGTCAAAGGTGACATCCTCCAGATGGTGTCTTCTTGCTGTAATGTATATCAGTTTATGCTGTTTTTTCAGCTCATCCAGCGTCTGTTTGGCATATTGAGCCAGCAACGCTTCCTGATAGATACGGGGCTCGTTTTCGTTCATCCATTTCCAAAAATCTTTTTGGGATATATTCAGCAGCTTTGTTAAGTCATATTCCTTAATATCTTCCAATGTAATGGAGAGGCTGAACGACTCGTTCAAATAGGGAACAAAAGTATCCTGGGCAGTGATCGTTCCATCAATATCGATTCCTAAATGTAACATGTCCACACTCCTTATCATCCATTCCTCCAGTGTATCATAATCTTTTAACATTTACAGTAAAGTTTAGCAAACATGAATCGGGCTAAAATGCTTAAACTATAAATGCTCCTTTATGGATTAAAGAGGGGGGATATCGAATGGAAAAAGATCAAAATGTTCGCGATCGTGACCGAGCCGGTTATGATGCTGACCTAGTCGATGCGACTTTAGATAATGATGAATTTTTAGAAGAAACAGCAGCAGAAGTTGCCCCGACTTATCGTACAGATAACGGGAAAAACGGAGAAGCGCGTAACGATGCCGCCGATGCTGCCGGCGGACGTGTAACCGGATATATCGCGCTTGCGCTTTCGATTATTTCCTTGTTTATGCTTCCAGTGCTGTTAGGGATTGCAGGGATCATTGTCGGTTATATAGCCAGAAGACAAGGAGCAGCTGGCTTAGGAGCATGGGCAATGGGTATCGGTGCAGTTTCCTTGGTGCTTGGCATATTCATCACCCCGTTTTTCTAACGGAAAAAGCTTGACGGATATCCGTCAAGCTTTTTTTATTATGTGTTTAATTTTTCTTTTTCGGCCGCTTGTTTCGCATAATGTTCTTCGGCGAGCTTGTCGATTTCTTTTTTCAATTCCTCGACCATCGTTTCCTCAGGCACTTTCCGGACGATTTCGCCTTTGCGGAACAGGAGGCCTTCGCCGCGTGCGCCGGCAATCCCGATATCGGCTTCGCGAGCTTCTCCGGGACCGTTGACGGCACAGCCGAGAACGGCAACTTTGATCGGCGCCTTGATTTTAGCGATGTAATCTTCGACTTCATTGGCGATGCTGATCAAATCGATTTCGATCCGGCCGCAAGTCGGGCAGGAAATCAATGTCGCTGCATTGGAAGCGAGCCCGAAAGATTTCAGGAGCTCCCTGGCGACTTTTACTTCTTCGACCGGGTCCGCGCTTAAAGAAATCCGCAATGTATTGCCGATTCCTTTTGAAAGGATCGCGCCGAGCCCGGCGGCGCTTTTCACCGTACCGGCAAACAGCGTTCCCGATTCGGTGATGCCTAAATGAAGCGGATAATCGAATGCTTTTGCCGCTTTTTCGTACGCTTCAATCGCCAGATTTACATCAGACGCCTTCATGCTGACGATGATATCGTGGAAATCGAGATCCTCAAGAATTTTAATGTGGTGCAGTGCACTTTCGACCATGCCGTCTGCTGTCGGATAGCCGTATTTCTCAAGGATTCGTTTTTCCAGAGAACCTGCATTGACGCCGATCCGGATCGGAATGCCCTTTTCCTTCGCTGCATTGACAACCGCTTCAACCTTTTCGCGGCGGCCGATGTTTCCCGGATTGATGCGGATTTTATCGGCTCCGCCTTCGATCGCTTTTAAAGCCAATTTATAGTTGAAATGAATATCCACGACAAGAGGGATGGATATCCGCTTTTTGATCTCAGGAATCGCGTCTGCAGCCCGTTCATCAGGACAGGCGACGCGGACGATTTGACATCCCGCTTCCGCGAGTCTGTTGATTTCGGCGACGGTTGCTTCAACGTCATGTGTTTTCGTTGTTGTCATGCTTTGAATGACGACTTCGTTATTGCCGCCTATTGTTAAAGGTCCCACTTTAACGGGACGCGTTTTTGTACGATGTGTGATTTCACTCACTTGAATTCGCTCCTTAAGTATAATTCGGAGGCGGTTGCTCCTTTTCTTATACCAAATCGTTTACAAGTCTTATTGTAACAGCCCGTTCATGAAACTGACAAGAAATTAACGCTTATTCAGGATAAACGGGAAACTTGTAGGTGACGCCTGCTTGAATGCGGCTCGCCTTAACATTCGGATTCAGCGCTTCAAAATCTTCGGCTATTTTGTCGGCCGGAACGGCGCTGTTCCCGATGATTGAAAATACGGTCTGTCCGGGTTTGACGGTAATGGTCTTATATTGCAGGCTTGCAGCCGGAGCTTCCGCTGCCATGGTTGAAGCCGGCAAGGCGTTTTGAGGGATGGTGCCTGATTTCAAGTCATAATAAACAATGAACAGGGCGAGCAAAATCGAAAACAGCACAATCACACGTTTCATCTGATTTGTCCCCATTTCCTGCATTTTTTATTATGTTACGCTTGTCCCTCTTTCAACATGACAATAAATTTGCTCCTGCCCGCTTTACCTTGCTGCTTTAGAAGCCGGCGTCTCTTTAATGGCGAGAAACAGGATAATAAAGTTCACAAACCAGTTCAGGAGGAACTGACTTGGAACCACCGCCTCCAGCGCGTCCATAATTGCAAAAAACACGGTTGCGAGCGTGATCGAATAAGCAGACATCACCCAAAGGTGCTTATAGGAGAGCATTTTCTTCTGTCCGTTGCGAATGATCAGCCCGATGACGGCAAGAACCGAGACATCAATGAATTTTCCGGCTGCCGTCGCCAAAAACAGCAGAACGCATAAGACGGGAACAATCACCGATTTATTTTGATCAACTAAAGAAAGGATATCGTCCTTGGACATATCTTCGGGAAGCATTGTGTACGGCATTTCCTGGACTTGGCCGTCAATGGCGATGACGAACTTATCTTTCAGAATGCCGACGGAATTCCGTTTGTCTTCGATCTGTTTTGTTTTATAAGAGCCGCTCGGATCAAAAACGATGACAAATCCGAATGACTGTGATTCAATCGCTTTCTTTGCATCTGTTTGCAGTGAGCCGTCTTTTATGGAGAAAGCGGGGAATTCTTTCACAGCTGACTGAAAGCTGTTCATTGTATTCACCACTCCGCTGCTGATATGGTAAAGATTCGGGAGAGCGGCGATGATGCTGAGCAAAAATACGTATAAAATCGTTTTCCCTATGCCTTGGAAACGCATTTTGCCAATCGCGTGAGGGGAATATGTACTTTTAAAAAATCGCTGAAATAAATTCATTCGGTTTCACTTCCTATATCTATAATGTATCTGCATTATTGTATCGTCACAAAAGGACGAATACAAGAAAACTTATCGATCAACAGGGACTCTGGAAGTTTCCTTTTGGAAAAATGGGTATAATATGAAGCATCACAATCGATTGGAGGGGATTCGGATGGATGTTTTATATTGGATCATCATTGCGGCGATGTTCGTCATTGCGTTCATCGGCCTTGTTTATCCCATCATTCCGAGCGTCGTTTTCATCGTAGCCGGCTTTGTTCTATACGGTTTTTTATTTACATTCGGGCATTACTCCTACCTGTTTTGGATTATTGAAGGCATTTTTACAGCCGTATTGTTTGCCGCTGACTATATTGCAAATCTCCTCGGTATTAAGCGCTTCGGCGGCAGCAAGGCGGCGATATGGGGCAGCACAATCGGCCTTTTGATCGGACCTTTTGTGATACCTGTGGCGGGCATTATTTTGGGGCCGTTTGTCGGGGCCTTGGCGGGTGAGATGATTGTCCATCAGAAGGATTTGAAAACAGCGGCCAGAATCGGAATCGGTTCATTGATCGGATTTATTTCAGGCGTTTTTGCGAAAGGTGTGATTCAGCTGATGATGATCGGTTACTTTTTATATACCGTGCTCTAAAATTTTCCCGTCCATGTTTAAAAAGAGGGGGAAAAGGATAAAGTTTAGTGAGCGCTTGAAATGCAATTGTGATCATTTTGTGAGCATTTCCATTGAAACAAGCCTTTTCTTTTGATACATTGAAAGAGGAAAGGCTTGCTAAAGGCGGCATTTCAATACATACAATATTAAGGAGGAATTGATGATGGCTTACAAACTTCCAGAATTACCTTATGCTTACGATGCGTTAGAACCACACATCGACAAAGAGACGATGAATATTCACCATACGAAGCACCATAACACATATGTTACAAAATTGAACGAAGCGGTGGCAGGCAAACAGGATCTTGAAAGCAAATCTGTTGAAGAGCTTGTTGCAAACCTTGATGCTGTACCGGAAAACATCCGCTCAGCTGTCCGCAACAATGGCGGTGGACATGCCAACCACTCATTGTTCTGGAAACTTCTTTCTCCAAACGGAGGAGGCGCTCCGACTGGTGAATTGGCAGAAGCGATCAACAGCAAATTCGGCAGCTTCGATCAATTCAAAGAAGACTTTGCCGCTGCAGCAGCTGGCCGTTTCGGCTCCGGCTGGGCATGGCTTGTTGTCAATAACGGAGAGCTTGAAATCACAAGCACGCCAAACCAAGATTCTCCTCTTTCAGAAGGCAAGACCCCTATCTTAGGTCTTGACGTATGGGAGCACGCATACTACCTGAATTACCAAAACCGCCGTCCAGATTATATTAAAGCATTCTGGAACGTCGTTAACTGGGATGAAGTTGCACGCCTATACAGCGAAGCAAAATAATCCAGCTTGAGAAAAGAGGCCCGCTTAAAAGCGGGCCTTTCAGATTGTTGACAAAATCCCAAAACACTTTTTGTTTTGGGATTTTGTCATCCCTTTTCAGCGTGATTGAAAACCCTTGCAGTCTAGGAAGGCCGAGCATCGGAGCGGAGCGAATTTGGAATTCGTGAGCACCGACGCGCAGGCCTGACAACGAATGCGAGGGTTTGTCGACACGCTGAGAGGCCCGCGAAAAGCGGGCCTTTTTATGTTATTCGCGAAGCGGAGCGTCTGCTGAAGGACCGGCAAAAAGCCGGTCTGTTTGTTTTTCGTTTCTTTTGCTCTGAAGTACATAACTGACTTTTGATGAGACAGACTAATGGTGATCAGTAAAGGGGAGTCAGTTATGAGCAGAATCAAAAACATAATAGGCGATGTTGAAGTAAACAGGGACCTCCTGCTGCTGCTTGCAGTCGGCGGCCTTTATTCTCTTAGCATTGCCCTTTCCAATACGTTTGTGAATGTATATCTGTGGAAGCAGTCCGGACAGTTTGTCGATTTGGCCATTTACAATTTGTCGATCGTCGTGATGCAGCCGATCATTTTTATGTTTGCCGGCCGCCTTGCCAAAAAAATCGACAGGGTGTTTATCCTCAGGTTTGGCGTTTCGTTTTTGGCTGTATTTTATTTAACCGTGCTGTTGGCGGGGGAGAATGCGGGATCACGGCTTGTGCTGCTCGGCAGTGTGCTCGGAATTGGCTACGGATTTTACTGGCTTGCGTTTAATGTCCTGACATTTGAAATCACTGAGCCGGACACGAGAGATTTTTTTAACGGCTTTCTCGGCATTTTAAATTCCGGCGCGGGAATGATCGGTCCGATTGTCGCCGGCTATGTTATTTCACGGCTTGCTGACAACACGGGGTACACGGTGATTTTCAGCCTGTCTTTGGCTTTATTTTCGGTGGCCGTCATCACGAGCTTTTTTTTAAAGAGGCGCGAATCGCGCGGCCGCTATATTTTGAAAAAAATCTGGACGGAACGAAATTCAGACCCGAATTGGCGCAGCATTACAAATGCTCATTTTTTTCAGGGACTGAGAGAAGGGATTTTCGTTTTTTTAATCAATGTCTTTGTCTTTATCACGACAAAGAGCGAGTTGGCATTGGGGAAGTTCGGCTTGATTAATTCAGCTGTTTCTTTTTTTGCATACTATTTCGCAACGCGGCTTATTAAAAAGGGAGCGCGCAAAAAGGCGATTTTAATGGGCGGTCTCGTCCTGTTCGGCGCTCTCTTTCTGATTTTGTTTCATATGACGTATGTGACGCTGTTGCTGTATGCCGTTGCGATTGCGATCGGCTATCCGATTTTGCTCGTACCGTATTCATCGCTCACATATGATGTGATCGGTAAAGCAAGGTATGCCCGGAAAGCGCGGATCGAATACATTGTCGTCAGAGAGGTTTTTTTAAACATCGGACGGATTGTCTCGATTTTGGTTTTTTTGCTGCTCGTGTCGCTCCTGAAGGAAGACTTGGGCATTCCGGTTTCCCTCGTTTTGCTGGGGGCAGGCCACACGCTGATCTACTATTTCGTCAAAGATATCCGTCTGACAGAGCCCGCCCGCGAAACGGTCGGAAAAGATGCGCATAAACAAACAGCTGAACCGAATTATTTAGAAGGAAAAAGGTAAGCCCCAAGGGAAAATAGTAGAAAAATGCCGAAAAAAACTTTACAATAGATTTGGCACCTTTTCATAAGGTGTCTTTTCTTTATTTCAAAAAGGTGATGCTAATGATGAACAAAAAAATGAAAACTGAAAAACGCAAATCGCTCCCCATCAGATTGAACATATTGTTCCTTCTCGCTTTTATTATTTTCACCATCGTCGTCGTGCGCTTAGGCATGGTGCAGATCGTCTTTGGCGAAGACTATACGAACGAAGTGCAGAAGCAGGAAGAAGTCGATGTCTCGACAAGCGTTCCGCGGGGGAAAATATATGACCGGAACTTGAACACGATCGTGAAAAATAAACCGATGAATGCCATTACATACACAAGGACATCATCGACCTCTCAGGAGGACAGGCTCAAAGTAGCAAAAAAACTTGCAGAAATGATCGAAATCGATACAGATAAAATAACGGAGCGCGATAAAAAGGACTATTGGATTTTAACGCGGCCGAAAAAAGCCGAGAAGCTCATCACCGATCAAGATCGAAAAAAAGTTAAGGACGGCAAGCTGAAAGAAGATGATCTATACCAGCTGCAGCTTGACAGGATCACGGAAGATAAACTGAATGAACTGACAGATCAAGATTTGAAAGTCTTGGCAATCAAGCGTCAGATGGATTCTGGATACGCGCTGACTCCGCAGTATATTAAAAACAAGGACGTAACCGCAAAAGAAATGGCGGTTGTCAGCGAACACCTGGACGAGCTCCCTGGAGTCGATGTGACGTCAGATTGGAAGCGGGATTATCCTTATAACGGTCTGCTCAGAACGATGATCGGCAGCATATCCGATTCAAATGAAGGACTTCCGAAAAGTCTGCTCGATCATTATTTGTCGCTCGGCTACAACCGGAATGACCGGGTTGGAAAAAGCTACCTTGAAGCCGAATATGAAAATGTGCTTCAGGGACAGAAAGAGAAAGTGAAAAATATTACCGACAAATCAGGGGACATCGTCGATACGGAAGTCATTTCCGAGGGGAAAAGCGGAAAAGATTTAGTCTTGACGATTGATGTTGATATGCAAAAAGCGATTGAAAAAATTATCGAGGATGAACTGAAGTCTGCCAAAGCCCGGCATAGCGCTCCGCTTCTCGACCGCGCATTCGTCGTCATGATGGATCCGCGAAACGGGGAAGTGTTATCGATTGCCGGCAAGCAGCTTAAAAACGAAAGCGGCAAATTAAAGGTTGACGACTATGCGCTCGGCGCGATGACGTCTTCTTATGCGATGGGCTCGGCTGTCAAAGGGGCCACCGTTTTAACAGGTCTGCAGACGGGAGCCATTAATTTAAATACGACTTTTCTTGATGAACCGCTCTACATCGGAAAAGGCAACCCGAAAAAATCTTGGGCAAGCAACTTGGGAACACTGGGTATCCAGGGAGCGCTTGAAAAATCTTCAAACGTGTTCATGTTTAAAACGGCGATCGCCCTTGGTAAAGGCCAGTATAAGGCGCGCCAGCCGCTCGACCTTCAAACAAAAGCATTTGATACATTCAGGTATTATTTCAGCCAGTTCGGCCTCGGCGTCAAAACCGGAATCGATCTGCCAAATGAAGCAACAGGCTACAAAGGATCTCAAAGACTGCCTGGTTTCTTGCTTGACTATTCCATCGGACAGTATGACACATACACACCGCTGCAGCTGGCTCAGTATGTATCAACGATTGCCAATGGCGGGTACCGCATGAAGCCGCAGCTCGTGAAAGAGATCAGGGAGCCTGATTCGAAAAAAGGAATCGGGGCCGTTACACAGTCCGTGCAGCCTGAAGTATTGAACAAATTAGACATGAGCGATCAATATATTAAAGAAGTCCAAAACGGATTCAGGCGCGTCATGACAAAAGGTACGGCAGCGGGTCAGTTTGCTTCTGCTTCATATAAACCAGCAGGAAAAACAGGAACGGCCCAGTCTTTCTATGACGGACCGGACAAATCGAAAACGGGAACACCGACATATAATACAACGCTTGTTGCCTACGCTCCTTACGATAATCCGGAAGTCGCAATTTCCGTCGTCGTTCCTTGGGTTTATAACGACTATGGTCAAAGATATTCAATTACAAACGAAATCGGCCGGAAAGTGCTTGATAAGTATTTTGAACTGAAATCAAAACAATCGAAAGAAAATACCGCCGAAAAAAATAAAGACAAAATCGAAAAAGAAGCTACAGAATAGGACTTTTTCATTAAAACACCTGCATTGAACCATGCAGGTGTTTTTTTGTGCGCCCGTTCCTTTCGTCCGCATTCTATACAAAGTTCAAGCTTATTTTACAAAACCTTAATAATTCATTTAAACAAGATTAATATTGAAAAGTTACGCTATACCCGTAGGACAAATTACACATTTACGCGGGAGGATTAAGAAGTGAAACCATTTAAAAAAATCACACTGATGTTCATCATGTCCGTTTTAGTTGTCTTCGCAGCAGCTTGCGGAAGCAGCAGTACAAACAACAATGCAGACGAAGGCAAACAAAGCGATAAAGCAGAGAATAAGGCTTCAGGTTCTTTAACGATTTCGGGTTCTTCGGCGATGCAGCCTCTTGTCTTAGCAGCGGCTGAAAAATTCATGGATGAAAATCCTGATGCCGATATTCAAGTTCAGGCTGGAGGTTCTGGCACAGGCCTTTCCCAAGTGGCTGAAGGCACAGTCCAAATCGGAAACTCCGATGTCTTTGCCGAAGAAAAAGAAGGCATTCCTGCAAAAGAACTTACCGATCATCAAGTTGCGGTTGTCGGAATGGCAGCTGCCATCAACCCTGAAGTAGGCATCGATGACATTTCGTTAGAGGATCTCAAAAAGGTATTCACAGGTAAAATCAAAAACTGGAAGGAACTAGGCGGGAAAGATCAAAAGATTACGCTTGTCAACCGTCCTGATTCTTCAGGAACCCGCGCGACTTTTGTCAAATATGCACTTGACGGAGAAACTCCGGCTGAAGGAATCACGGAAGATTCTTCAAACACAGTGAAAAAGTTAATCGCTGAAACGCCTGGGGCAATCGGATATCTTGCGTTTTCTTATATCAAGGATGACACTGTCACTCCGCTTTCAATCGACGGCGTTAAGCCGACAGCCGAAAATGTACAAAAAGGCAAATTCCCGATCTGGGCATACCAGCATTCTTATACGAAAGGCGAGCCTGAAGGCTTGGCGAAAGAATTCCTCGACTATTTGATGAACGATGACATTCAAAAATCCATCGTGACGGAGCAGGGCTACATTCCAGTAACAGACATGGAAGTAAAGCGCGATGCGGATGGAAAGCAAACTGATAAATAATTGACAATAGAAGGCGGGAAAGTGTGCTCCTGACACTTTCCCTCTTATGACTTGTTCTTATAGGAGTGTAAAAAATGGTTCAAAAAATAGAGAAACTGTCCGCGAAAGAGCGGCTGATCAGCTCCAAGCATAATCGCAAAATGGATGAAATCCGCGGGAGGATTTTGGTTGCGTCGTGCGCGTTTATCATGATGGCGGCGGCGATTTCGATCACAATTTTTCTCGGAAATAAGGGGTTGCAATCTTTTCTGGCCAATGGTGTAAGTCCAATTGAGTTCTTAACCAGTCTAGATTGGAATCCAACGAACGAAAACCCTGAATACGGAGCCCTTCCGTTTATACTCGGATCTTTTGCAGTGACCCTTCTTGCATCTTTGATTGCTGCACCGCTTGGAATAGGAGGTGCGATTTTCATGACGGAAATCGCGCCATCATGGGGCAGAAAAGTACTGCAGCCGGTTGTCGAATTGCTTGTTGGTATTCCTTCCGTCGTTTATGGATTCATAGGCCTTACAGTGTTAGTGCCGTTCATCTCACAGTTTAAGTCAAGCGGATCGGGCCACAGCCTTCTGGCGGGAACGATCGTCCTGGCTGTCATGATTTTGCCGACGGTCACTTCTATTTCAACGGATGCGCTCATGTCGCTGCCGAAAAATCTGCGCGAAGGATCATACGCATTGGGCGCAACCCGCTGGCAGACGATCCGCAAAGTGCTGATACCGGCAGCGCTGCCTTCGCTTCTGACAGCCGTCGTCTTAGGAATGGCGAGGGCGTTCGGCGAAGCGCTGGCCGTGCAGATGGTCATCGGAAATTCCCGAAACTTGTTTGAGAGCCTTTTAGACCCTGCGGGGACATTAACAACGATCATAACGTTGAATATGGGCCATACAACATACGGGAGCGTGGAAAACAATACGCTCTGGTCAATGGGGCTTGTCCTTCTGATCATGTCGTTCTTGTTCATCCTGCTCATCCGCTATCTGTCATCCAGGAGGAAACTGTAATGAACAGCAAAGTAACAGATCGTTTAGCAACCGGTGTTTTTGGATTGATCGCTGCGGTAATCGCCGCCATTCTTGTCGGTTTGTTCGCTTATATCATCATCAATGGTGTTTCACATATCAGCCTCAGCTTTTTAACTTCGCGTTCCAGTGCGCTTTCAAGCGGCGGCGGAATCCGCGATCAGCTGTTCAACTCGTTTTATATTCTCGCACTGACGATGCTGATCACGGTTCCCCTTGGAGTCGGCGGAGGAATTTATATGGCTGAATATGCGCCCGCCAACAAATTGACTGATTTTATCCGTGTCTGTATTGAAGTTTTGTCATCCCTCCCTTCGATCGTCATGGGGATGTTCGGCATGCTGCTGTTTGTAAATCTGACCGGATGGGGGTACAGCATTATCGGAGGAGCGCTTGCTTTGACGATTTTCAACCTTCCCGTCATGGTCAGGGTGACAGAGGATGCGATCCGCTCTGTACCTAAGGAACAAAAAGAAGCTTCCCTTGCTTTAGGTGTATCCAAGTGGCATACGATTAAAACGGTATTGATCCCTGGTGCGGTGCCGTCCATCATCACAGGCGCGATTCTTGCGTCGGGCCGCGTATTTGGCGAAGCTGCCGCTTTGCTGTTTACAGCCGGACTAACCACGCCGAGACTGAATTTCGCCGATTGGAATCCGTTTTCTGAGACATCGCCGCTCAATATTTTCAGACCGGCTGAAACGCTGGCCGTTCATATTTGGAATGTAAACACGCAGGGGATCATTCCCGATGCTGAAGCGATTGCAAACGGCGCATCCGCCGTTCTCGTAATTTCCGTCTTGATCTTTAATTTGGCAGCCCGATGGCTCGGCTCTTTTATTCATAAAAAATTAACGGCAAACAAATAAGAAGGAAGGATGAAATCATATGGCTCAGGTCCAGATGCCGGTTTTGGAAACCGTGCGCGACAATATCGGAATCGCTCCGTTTCCTGAAGCGAAAGAACATATTTTAGAAGTGAAAAATTTAAATATTTACTATGGAGAAAAGCGGGCCGTCAACGACATTTCCATGCATGTTGACAAACATGCCGTTACGGCTTTGATCGGTCCGTCAGGCTGCGGAAAATCAACTTTTTTAAGAAGCATCAACCGGATGAACGATCTGATTCCATCAGCCAGAACATCCGGAGAAATACGATATGAAGGGCTTAACATCCTTGATTCCAATATCAATGTCGTCAATCTGAGAAGGGAAATCGGAATGGTATTTCAGAAGCCGAACCCCTTTCCAAAATCGATTTACAGCAACATTACCCACGCTTTAAAGTATGCGGGCGAACGGCGTAAATCCGTGCTTGATGAGATCGTGGAAGAAAGCTTGAGGAAAGCCGCGCTGTGGGATGAAGTGAAAGACAGGCTGCATGAGTCGGCTTTTTCGCTGTCAGGCGGGCAGCAGCAGCGCCTCTGCATCGCCCGGACGCTCGCGATGAAGCCTGAAGTCTTGCTTCTGGATGAGCCTGCTTCAGCGCTCGATCCGATTTCAAATGCGAAAATAGAGGAATTAATCGTCGGTTTAAAAGAGGAATACTCGATCATCATTGTCACGCATAACATGCAGCAAGCTTCAAGAATTTCCGATCAAACGGCGTTTTTCCTTAACGGAGATTTGATCGAATACGATCGTACGGAAAAGATTTTTATGAATCCTTCAGAAAAAAAGACAGAGGATTACATCAACGGCAGGTTTGGATAAGGAGGGGCCGGTATGAGCGCTGTAACAGCTGTAAAGCCAAAAGATGTGTACCAGATCAACGATTTGAATTTATGGTACGGCGAACATCACGCATTAAAGAACATTAACTTGACAATACCCGAGTACGAAATTACCGCCATCATCGGTCCGTCAGGCTGCGGAAAGTCGACCTTCATTAAAACGCTGAATCTCATGATCAATATGGTTCCGAATGTCAAAATGACCGGAGAGATCAGCTACAACGGAACGAACGTACTCAACAGCAAAGTCGACCTTGTTGAGCTGCGGAAGAAAGTCGGTATGGTGTTTCAAAAAGGAAATCCGTTTCCCCAGTCGATTTTTGATAATGTCGCATACGGACCGAGGATCCATGGACTGAAAAACAAAAAAGAATTGAATGAGAGAGTGGAAAAAGCGCTTATGGATGTGGCGCTGTGGGATGAAGTGAAAGACCGGCTTCATTCCCAGGCGCTCGGACTTTCCGGAGGGCAGCAGCAGCGCCTCTGCATCGCAAGGGCGCTGGCCACCAATCCGGACGTTCTCTTGATGGATGAACCGACATCCGCTCTTGATCCAGTTTCGACTTTGAAAATTGAAGAGCTGATGCTTAAGCTGAAAGAGAAATACACGATTGCAATCGTCACGCACAATATGCAGCAGGCATCGAGAATTTCCGATCAAACGGCGTTTTTCCTCATGGGCGAGCTGATTGAGTGCAACGATACGGTCAAAATGTTTTCAAGTCCTGACGATTATCGGACAAAAGATTATATTACAGGCCGGTTCGGATGAGAAAGAGGCTGCCGTTTTAAAGCGGCAGTCTTTTTTGCATCGGCGGCGGAGGCAATAAAAAAGCAGGCTGGTACGAAGGGGTCTGACCCCATAGATGAGACAAATAAAAAACACCTTCAAGTTTGCACGGATAGTTGTTATCCGAAATAAGACATGGAGGTGTTTTTTCTATGGGG
Source organism: Bacillus sp. FSL L8-0528 (assembly GCF_038593085.1). NCBI lineage: Bacteria > Bacillati > Bacillota > Bacilli > Caryophanales > Bacillaceae > Bacillus > Bacillus sp. FSL L8-0528. The sequence continues at coordinate 2,646,259 of NZ_CP151961.1, read as the reverse complement.
ACAAGTAAACGGAAGGCTGGAGAAATGAGATTGGTAGGCGTACCTATGAAAGAGATCATGCAGAAATCGAATATCAAGAATAAGGCGCGGGTTCAGACATGGGTCAGGTGGTATAAGGCTGCGGATAAACACCGATTCGAACAGCCTGTTGAAAAACAATATACTTATGGAAAGGATCCCGAGTATTCTTCTGAATTAGAGAGACTGCAGGCAGAAAGTCGTTAGCTGAAACAACAAAATGAAGTTTTAAAAAAAGGGGGTAGTCCCAGAGGCATTCTTTTCGATTTTTATGAAACAATTCAACCTTAAATTTACCTTAATAAATAAAATTCCATATTGACCAAACATTGTAAAAGGTGATACATTATTTAATAGAATTAACAAAAAATACTTTTGTTTATATAAGGAGCATTTATGGATAACAAACAAAACTTTATTACTCTCATACATCATTTCATATTTTCTCCAAAGGACTTTCTTTCTATCAAGTATTCTAGCGATAAGAATTATCGTCATTCTTGGTTTGTCTTCCTAGCTGTATTGTTTCTGTTTTTAGGCTTTTATTTAGCTATCTTCCCAACACTCTCTACCTTGATTAATAATTCATTTCAAGACAATGGAATTGATTATACAACTGATATGAATACACTCATTATGATTATTACATTAGTATTAGGTATTATTCAATTTACCTCGATGGTTCTTGTAAGCTTTTTTATTATACATATTATTGGGATATTAATTGGCGGGACCGCTACCGCCAAAGAATTTTTCCCTAGTTTTATTTATTCAATCATACCAATAGGCATCAAATTTACAATACTCGTTATTTTTTCTTTCTTTTTAGGTAGTGATTTCGCCTTTTCAGTTATTTACCCAAATTCTCAACAGCCACTAGATATTATCTTGAATATTATTATTGACCCTTTCTTTTGGTGGTCTACCATTCTAGGGTGTATTGCCTTAAAAGTAATACATCAAATTTCTTATAAAAAAACCATCATAATCATTAGCATTACAATGTCTTTAGGTATTATTTCTCTTTTTTCAACAAGTTTATTTTTATAAACTGAAAGGAGGTGAAATTTCAAAATGAAAAATAGCAATCTTTTTAAAATTGCAAGTATTACAGGTGTAGTTTCTCTCTTTGCCATTGCTACTTTCCTGATGGGCTCTTCAGAAGGTATTGCAGGTTTAGCTTCTATTGACTTTAGTTCAGGTCATCAGTTCGCTTTAGACCTTGCAACAAACCTAGGAATTAGTAAAAAAACAGCCTATGTAGCAATCGGTGTTATTATGACAACAGGCGATGTATTAACAATTCTCAGCCTATTGGCTGTTGTTTTGGGCGGAACGGGTCTAATTACAGCTGCAATGGTAGCTACAGCGAAAAAGCTGGCTAAAAAATACGGCAAGAAATATGCTGCTGAATGGTAAAATGACCAAAAGGAAGAGATTGAGGAGTATAATTATACTCCTCCTTATTTTCGTTTTAGGAGGAATATACACATGCTCAACAAAAGGGTTCTCATTGCAAACTTTAAACTAACCTATAGACGAACTTTAAATCGCTTGATTTATTTTTTTCCATCAAGCGAAAATTTACTTAAATCAAATAAAATTCTATTTGTCTTTGCGCCCTTTTTCTTGGTGTATATATTTATTCTATATAAAGCCTCACAGACTCTTTTAACTGGAGTTCCAGAGCATATTCTAACCCTAGGTACTAATTTTATCATTCTCTTTTTTGTTTTGAATATATTAAAATCATCGACTGATATCATACATCGATATGTATATCCTGAAGATTTTCTTCTTCTCCATACTTTAAAAACGGATCCAAAAAAAATTTTATTATCAAGGTTCTTTACAACAATTTTTCTAAACATCCTGTTTAAATTAACAGTAGTGTTATTCCCTATACTCTTTTTTATAAATTTTTCTACACATGACCGTATATATCTTTTGTTATCATTTCCATCACTGCTAATATTTATTGTTGGACTGACAAGTCTTTATTCATCGCTTACATACATCGTTTATTCTAAATTTCTACATAACATTTTAAATTCACGATTAAAAAGCTTGTTATCCCTTATAGGAATTGCCTGTATATCTGCCATTTCAACTACTTTTCTTGGCTGGATTGGACTTAATTATTTTTATCAAAATGATCTCCTTGAAGCTATTGGCAATTTCATATATCTATTCAAATTAGATATGATATTAGCCACCAATTGGCTACCTACAAATTGGTTTTTACTTTCAACAAGTGATATACATTTATTTTTTATATATTCTATAGGTTATATTGCTTTAGGTTGCCTTTGCGTCTTTATTACCTTTCATTTAATTTCGAAAGTATTGATTATAAAAGAAGCAGTACCTAATAATCTTTTGCCAAAATTAAAACCAATTAAGTTGCCTTTTTTAAGCTTCTTACAAAAGGCCTTACCACGGCAAAATATTGCTATTCTAAAGAAAGACCTTACTGCACTATTAAGGGCTAATTTTACAATAAAAAAACGACTGGTACTTTCCATTAATATGATTGCAATAGAACTAGGTGTATTGATAGGTCTTAGTTTAAATCAAATGTGGTTTGATTTCTCAGATATCTTTGTTATCTACCCAATTTTATTTGCGGTGACTTATAATACATCTTTATTAGGAGAGGGATTACTTGGCGTAACTTCAGCAGATGCAGAGCGTGAGAACCTTTATGTTTATAAGAGTTCGGGTGCTTCTATTTTTAAATTGATCGCAGGAAAATCTTTATTGCACTTATCTGTGATTCTTATTTTAATGAATACGTTATTTCTATTTATCTTATTGTTATTCAACTTAGATATTATGACGCAATTTATATTGTTCATCATGATTAACTCCATCAGTCTTATCATAGGTGCTGGGCAAATTATTGGAACATTTCTCTATCCTCGTTTAGATTGGGAGAATTTCGAAGATATTGGTTCATCTGTTAAAGCATCATTTTTTGAACATACTATTCTCGGAGTGTTACTGGCATTTTACCTTCAGTTGTATGGTATCACAGGCGTTCTCGTTACATTTGATATTATTAATAGGGGAATATTCTTTTTAGTCATTGTAACAGGCACCATTTTATTTGTTATAGGTATTGGATTCTTTTATTATTTTTGGATTAAAAGAATAGGAACGAAAAATTGGGAGATGAAAACATGAACATTGAAAATGTGTCTTTCAAATATAAAGATAAACTGATCCTTAAATCTATTAATTTAAAGATAGAGAAAGGCAAAGTGTACGGCTTGCTTGGACCAAATGGAGCCGGTAAATCAACTCTTTTAAAATGTATCCTTGGTATAGTGAAACCTTACGAAGGTAAAATCACTATCAAAGGAGAAACCTTGGAATCTGAAAGATCCTCTTACCTTAAATATATAGGATACGTTCCAGACGCGCCTTTTATCTATCATTATTTAACACCTAGAGAGTACCTTGAGTTTGTTGCTGATTTACAAGATGTCCCTTATGAGATTAAAAATGATAGAATAGATCTTTTGTTAAGTCAATTTAACTTGAAAGATAATGAAAATGACATGATATCTACATTTTCTTTTGGTATGAAACATAAGTTATCTGTTGCAGGAGCCATACTTCATGAACCAGAAATATTAATATTAGATGAACCATTAGGTGCATTTGATCCTCCAACTACAAAGATGATGAAAAGTTTTCTCAAACGTTATGCTGAACAGGGAAACACTGTCATCATGTCTACACACCTTGTAAACATAGCACAACAACTATGTGATAAGGTTGGAATACTGATTAATGGTACTTTAGTTAAAGAATATAATCACCTTACAGACATAAAGGATTTTGAAGATTTGATTATAAGGGATATGGATACGATTCTAAAATGAAGGAATTATTAAAAAGAAATAAGCGTATACTCTATATAGCAAGCTCCTTTTACATAGTGGGTTTAGTTCTTGGTGTGATTTTTAACAATATTCTACCTAGTCTTAGTCAAGATAATGTTCAAAATATCACAGTATTGGGTTATTTTACACATAATTTTGCAGCAAATTTATTTCTCATTTTTTCAATGTTTACATTTGGAATTTTGACATCTATCTTATTAATATTGAATGGCTTCTTAGTCGGTCTATCTTCTTTACATAGTATCACCGACCATGGAAACGATGTCTTATTTATATTAACTGCTTTGGTTCCTCACGGTATTTTTGAGATTCCCGCAATGATTTTATCGGGAGCACTTGGTTTCAAATTGTTAGATTACGTATATATGAAGATAAGGGGTATTAAATTTCCGAAAAAACAGTTTTTACTAGATTTTTTGTACTTTGTTATTATACTATTTTTATTGACATTACTTGCTGCTGTTACAGAAGCATTAATAACGCCTTATTTACTTACCAAATTAACATTAGGAGGCTCTTATGTTCTTTAATAAAAAGCAGATAGATAAATTATTGGATGATCATACAGAAGAAGAACAAAAAGAAACGAAAAGTAAAGTTAATACTTCATTTATAATAGTATTTTATTTTTCAATACTGCTATCAATCTGTACTATCTTTTTTGATTATAGGTACTTTTTGATTGCTTTGTTTGGCCCGACTATTTTAGTAACTTTTATATCCCCACCTTTCCAAACCAAAAAAGGTATTTATAGAATTTTTTCGGCCATATATTTAATAATTTTAATTACAGTTACTTTCTTTTGGTTAAATTAAGTGCTTAATTCTCAATCAAAAAACATCCTTAATGGATGTTTTTTGATTGTTTAAATTAATAATTTGAATTGCTTTTTGACAAGTTCCACCCCGTACTACGAATGGGTTCTTCATCCTTTTTGTTACTGTATAGGTATGTAAACGGTTTATTGTAGGAGGGGTCTTATGTTAACGTTTACTGGTTTGCTGATTTTGGGAAAGTAAGTCCGACCATCGTGTCTCTGATAGGGGTGCTCATTGCTGGATTTGACATCAATGATATTTAAACCTTCTTTGAAGAAGGGATTATCAAAGTACTGCCAGTGGCGACCATGTTTATCTTCGCCACTTTATTTTTTGCATTTTACAAGACACAGGATTCTTTGAACCTCTAATCAAAGCATTAAAAAGCTGACAAAGGGGAATGTTGTCACTGTTTCCATGGGGACAGCTGCAATTGGGATGATCTCACACTTAACTGTACCCGCACTGCTTCCACTTGTAAAAATTACATATAAGTCCTTGCTTACTGTACGACCAAGGTTAAGTGTATACATCTTACGAGTATCAGAAAGCTATTAATATAATGCCTCCATCGGATCGTTTCATTCCTCACTAAAGTCTGAAACGTTCTATCTTAACAGCATTGATCGAACTACGACTGCCATCGTAGAACGCACTGTTAAAGAATACATTCATTATTTTAACAATATTCGTATTCAAACAAAACTAAACAACCAATCACCGGTAAACTATCGGGAATTGGTTGTTTAAAGGTGTTTTTGAATCCTGTCTCAAAACGGGGGTCAGTCCCGTTCCAGTCTGCTTTTTTATTTAGACAGCGTTTTGACGATGTTTTTCAAGCTGTCACCGCGCTTCAGTTCGTATTTACCTGCGCGGATTTTAGATTCGTTTCCGGTCTTTTTCACATAATCTTTGAAGTCATCGGCAGATGAAATCACTTTTCCTTTTGCAAGGAGGTCTGCTATCTCAGCCGTGCTCATGCCGCTTTTGATTTCAAGCTTATACTTGGAATCTTTTTTTTCTGCTTCCTTCTCTTTTTTGTTTTGAGACGAAGCATCCTGCTTCAGAGCGGTCTCTTTATAATGGAGCAGCTGCTGGTATTCTTCGCGTTTCAGCGAAACCTGCTGGTTGTCCTTTAAATAAGTTTTGACATCGTTTTCGCTGATGTTTTGAGCGTCTTTAGAAGCTTCAGCTTTTCCGTTATCCGTCAAATAAAATGCGCCTGCAAGAACGGCGGTAGCCAAAATCATTCCTCCGGCAAATGCTTGTACACTTTGTCTGGTCATACAAGCACCCTCTCATTGTCTTTAATGATCGCTTTGACATCTTCGACAGATACGTGCTCAGCTTTTGCGATGGCGTCTACAGACATGCCGTTTTGGTATTTTGAAAGAATCTGCTTCGCAATATGCTGGCTGATTCCGGCATTTGGTCTGCGGACGACCACATTTGAATCGAGGAGCTCTTCCTCAAGGACGGTCATCTTCTTTTTTAGTTTATAGATTTCCTGCATGGCGGACAGCTGAAGGGTTTCCAACTCCTGTTCAACTTCCTTGATCGGTTCTCTTTGAAAATATGAGAATGCAATCAGCGCAATACTGACAACGAGCAGCGCAATGATAGCAATTTCCACGTTCATCACCTTCAATTCTAATTTTCTCCTTCTTTTTTATACCATAAAAACGCTTGCTTCAAAAGGAGTTAATGCAAAAAATAAAAATTTTGTCGAAGAATTTTATTTTCGTTGCGCCTGCGGGGCCATTTCCAATAGGATAGATACATAACAGGACTTAACGGGAGGGCGCACGGTGAAAAGGATAATCATCTCGAAAAAACCTTTTCAACATAGTATTCGAAGCGAATCTTCGTTTTGTAACGATATTTTAAAAATATCTTCGCCGGATCATGAAACCGTTCGGCTGAGCTGGGAGATCTCAGATGCGGCCCTTTCTGCGGCTGAAGCGGTTCTGTTTGAAAGGATAAGAGACGTCGAAAAGCAAATTCTTCTCTTTTGCGTAAAAAACGGAGAGCGCAGCGTACGGACGATCCATACCGATGCATTTAAAGGGGAAGCCTCGGTTTTTCCCGCTGCAGGCAATGCGTTCTACAAAGCGGAATACCGGATATACAATTCGCTCAACATGTCGCTGGCCGTTCTCACATCCAGCTGCTTCTTCCTTGGGGAAAACGGAATCCATTCAAACAGCAGCTGTTTTCTGTATCACGACAATCAGCAGGATTGGACGACTCAATTTTCCTCGTATACGAGTTATTCTTTAATAGAAGGAAAGGAGCGTTTCCGTTGATCAACGTATTGCTGCTGTCGCTGGAAAATCCCCTTTTATTGAAAAGCGGAGCGGGACGCTATGTGAAAAGTCACCTTGAACTATTGCGGAACGAAGTCAGCTTTACCGTCTGCACGACGGCTGCCGGGCAAAACAGCCATGCATGGGAAACGCTTGAGATTCCGCTTGATTTAAAAGTGTTCGCTTCTTTTGAAGAGGCGGTGGCCGCCATGAATTTTCAGATGATCAAAACCGTGCTGGCTCAAAAAGGACAATTTCATTTCATCCATGCAAATGATGATATCACCGCGCCTGCCGCCGTTTATCTCAGCGAGATGCTGGCTGTGCCGCTGATTTCCACGGTACACGGCCTTGAAAGCGGCCGGAAAACGGCAGCAGGCGAAAATGTCCACCCATACAGAGCAAGCCTCGAACGGCTTCTGGCTGAAAAAAGCGATCAAATTCTCGTGCTGAGCAGCATGATGAAGTCAGACATGCAAAAGGCGTTTTCGCTTCCTTTCGAGCAAGTCCGCGTCATTCCCCATCCGTGCAAAAAAAGCCGCACAGTGAAAAAACGAATGAAAAGCGCGCCGTACTTTTTTTCCTGCGGAAGGTTTGTTCCGGAAAAAGGGTTTATCGCATTGCTGCACGCCTTTCAGCAGCTTCGCAAACGGCGGCCTGATCTTGAACTTGTCATTGCCGGGGAGGGACCGCTTCAAAGCGGGATCGAGGCCAAGGCAAGAGAATTGGGTATTAAGGAAAGTGTGACAATTCTTCCTTTCCTTTGTGAAGAGGAAAGAGAGAGCTGGCTGGCATTTTGTGAAATGGCTGTTTTCCCAAGTTGTTATGAGCCGTTCGGCATCGCTGTTCAAGAAAGCATGGCCGCAGGCGCTGCCGTCGCCGTCGGAATCAACGGGGATGGAACGATTTCGTCATCGATCGGGTGACAGGCTTTCATCTTGATTTTAATGATCCGGATAAGGCTGCATATGCGCTCGCAGAAATTGTCGGCGCTAAGGAGCAGCTGCTCAAGGTCGGGCGAACGGCAGAGGCTTATATAGTGGATTTGCATGATCCTGGATATATCAAAAATGTGTTTTTGCAACATGTGTATCACACGTCTTTTTAACAAACCGTGACAAACTAAAAAAAACGCCTGGCATTCCGGCATCATAAGTGGTATTATAGATAAGTCTGAACAGAAATGATATATAGTTTGGAGGGAAAAATAAATGCGCGTTAATATTACTTTAGCTTGCACTGAATGCGGCGAGCGTAACTATATTTCTACAAAGAACAAGCGTAACAATCCAGATCGCGTTGAATTCAAAAAGTATTGCCCACGTGACAAAAAATCAACATTACACCGCGAAACAAAGTAAGCAGCAGGGATTTTCCTGCTGTTTTTCTGTTTTTAAGGGGGAAAGAGATGTGAAGCGTTCTTTACGAAACGAGGTCAGAAAGAGGCTTGCAAACATGCCGGAACAGGAGTTTCTTCTAAAGGCGGAAGCGATTCACCGGAAGCTTTTTCAATCAAAACAGTGGAAAAAAGCGTCTGTCATTGCCCTCACGATATCCAGAAATCGCGAAGTTCCGACAAAACCGATTATCGAACAGGCACGGCTTGAAGGAAAAACGGTGTGCATTCCGAAATGTATGCCTGATACAAAAGAGATGCACTTTCGCAGCTTTCAGGATGAAAGCGATCTTGAAGTTGTGTATTTTGGGCTGCAGGAACCGATCGTGCACAAAACCGGGCGGATGGAGCCTGAAGACATCGATTTCATCCTTGTGCCGGGAATTTGCTATGACCGGACAGGATACAGAATCGGTTATGGAGGCGGCTATTATGACAGATACCTGGCCGGTTTCACAAAAGATACCGCATCGCTGGCTTTCGAGTGCCAAGTGATCGATCATGTCCCAAAAGAACCGCACGACATTCCGGTTGAGCAAATTTTTACCGAAGACGCCGTTTACACCTGCAGCGGGTCTGCTGAATAATTATTAAAAAATGAGACACGATACGGTTATAGGAGGGATCATATGAGAAAAGTTACATTCGCTGCAGTAGGCGTCATTGCCGCTCTTGTGTTTTTTCAAAACCGTTATCGTGTCATCAATTTCATTCTTGGTCAAAACCAGATCCGCCACTATTTTATCCATTTGATGATGAGAATTCCGTTTTTTCGCAATAAGTTTATACAGCAGGCTTTCTGAATCCCGTTTAAAAACGGGGTTTTTTTAAAGCGCTTAAAAGGCGCAGAATGACGCGTTTCCTGTTATAATGGACAAAAACAATTGTGGAGCGTCGGTATGTATTCAATCGATTATTTGTATTGGAATTTCATCGGGAACCTCTTAGACAGGGATTTTGAGCTTGTCCAGGCACCCGCTTCATTCGGAGAAGCCTGGCTTGAAGCAAGGGGGAGCGCGCCGTATGATTTGGTTCGCGTTTTTCGAAAGGATATCGATTTCAGACAGGATCTCGTCGGTGACTTGGAATCTCTTTATGAAAGAGCGGAGCGCCTGAGAGCAGCATCAAGGCAGCGAAAGCTCTCGATATTGAACGTCTATTTGTCGCAGGAAGCACCTGTAGATGAGTGGGAAGATGTTGTCAGTCATCCGGTCGCAGATAAACGGATCAGCATCGTGCCGGTTTTTATTGAGCACGCTTCGGCTGAAGAAGGCTTCCGCAAACTCGCCGTTGCTTTAAACATGGGGCCGGATGAGCTGACAGGCCACATGCAGGATGCCGGATACGAGAATGTGGAAGAGAAGAGAGCCGAAGTATTAGCAGCGGCTAAAGCAAGAGAAGAAGAAAGGCGGCGGGAAGCGGCTGTATTTGAGAAAGGCAAACCGATGTTTACCTGGATTTTTGCAGTGCTTCAAGTCTTCATGTTTCTGCTTCTGGAAATGTCGGGCGGCAGTCAGAATACCGACACGCTCATCCGGTTCGGTGCGAAGGAAAACAGCCTCCTGTTAGCCGGGGAATGGTGGCGGCTTGTCACGCCGATCGTTCTTCATATCGGATTGGTCCACCTCATGTTTAATACATTTGCATTGCTGTCTGTCGGAGCCGCGGCAGAAAGGGTGTTTGGATCATTCCGCTTTCTTGTTATATACATATCAGCCGGAATTTTTGGATCGATCGGCAGCTTTCTGTTCAGCCCGTATCCGTCCGCAGGGGCTTCGGGAGCCATCTTCGGTTGTTTGGGGGCACTTTTGTATCTGGCTTTTTCAAACCGGAAAGCTTTCTTAAAAACGATCGGAACAAATATCATTGTGATTATCATTCTGAACCTCGGCCTCGGTTTCACCATTTCAAATGTTGACAATGCCGGCCATATCGGCGGATTGATCGGCGGTCTCCTGACGGCCTTGGCGGTCGGAATCCCCGGGAAAAAAAGACCGCTCCAACGGCTGGCAGGCTGGGTCCTCATCTTTGTCATCGGAGGAGGGGCCCTGTACTTTGGGACACATTCAGCTTCGATGCAGGAAAATGCCATGCTGCATCAGGCGGCGCAATGGTATGATGAGGGAGACTATGAAAAGGTAAAAGATGCCTTGCAGGAAGCGGGCTCAAAACAGGATGCTTCCAGCGACACTTTAAGACTGCTCGCTTATTCCGAATATCAGCTCGGCGAGTATGAAAACGCGGAGAAAAGGTTCGAGGCCGTCGTTGAAAAAGATCCATCAGATCACGCCTCACACTATAATCTTGCCAGGCTCTATGCTCAAAAAGGCGAGTTTGCCAAAGCCGAACAGTCTGTTGTAAGAGCGTTGGCAGAAAAGCCTGATGAAGAGTTGTATAAAGCGTTTCGGGACGAACTTAAGAAAGAAACCGCCCGGTAACCAAGTATGAAAAGCTTCCGTTATGTTAAAAATGGTCTTTAGAACAGACTCATTTTGACGGGAGCTTTTAATATACAATGGAAAAAAAGCATGCGGTCCAAAAAAATTTAGCGAAAAATGTTGAATATTTAAATGAAAAGCTGGGTGTCGACAAAAGCTTCGACATGATCCGGCTTGATGTTGTTTATGCTGATAGAGACATGTCGCTTTATCTTGTCGACGGCTTTGTAAAAGATGATATTATGCACCATCTGCTTAAGAATCTCTCAAGGCTCACCCCTGAAAGTCTGGAAGACGATCCGCTTGAGAAGCTGATCAAAACGTACATCCCATACATCGAAATTGATACGGAAGACGACCTCGACAAAGCAGCCGCCCAGGTGCTGTCTGGGCCGGCCGTTCTCCTTGTCGACGGGGTGGACCATGCCATTATTATCGATGCGCGGACATACCCGGCAAGAAACCCGGAGGAACCCGACAATGAACGTGTCGTCAGAGGTTCAAGAGACGGCTTCGTCGAAACGATCGTGTTCAACACCGCACTGACGAGAAGGAGAATCCGCGACCGTTCCCTCAGAATGGAGTTCCTTCAGGTCGGCAGAAGAAGCAAAACGGATGTCGTCATCTGCTATTTGGAAGATATCGCTGATTTGGAAAGTGTAAAAAAGCTGAAACAATCGCTTGAAGCGATCGATACGGACGCTTTGACAATGGCGGAAAAGACACTGGAAGAATATATCGGCGGCCGTCATTGGAACCCTTATCCGACGGTTCGTTATACAGAAAGGCCTGATACTGCGGCCGTTCATTTGTACGAAGGCCACATTCTTGTCTTTGTGGACGGCTCGCCAAGCGCGCTGATTACCCCTGTTACTTTTTGGCACCATCTGCAGCATGCCGAAGAGTACAGAAACAAACCTCTTGCAGGCGCTTATTTGCGAATGGTTCGTTTTATATCTGTGTTGGCATCGATTTTTTTGCTGCCGCTGTGGTTTTTGCTTTCCGTCCATCCCGATCTTTTGCCGGACGCCCTTGAATATATAGGGCCTGACAAAAAAGGGGCTCTTCCGCTGCTTGCGCAATTCATCATAATTGAAATAGGCGTCGACATGATGCGGATGGCTGCAATCCACACCCCGTCGTCTCTGGCTACGGCTCTCGGACTTGTAGCTGCTTTAATGATCGGGGAAGTGGCGGTGCAGGTCGGACTTTTCTCGCATGAAGTCGTCTTGTATCTCGCTGTTGCGGCTATCGGCACGTTTGCTACGCCGAGCTATGAGCTGAGCATCGCGAACAGGCTGGCAAGAATCGTTCTCCTGATCGCGGCCGGCGCATTCGGGCCGATCGGCTTTGTCATCGCGATCTTCTGCTGGGTGATTTATCTGGTCAGAATGAAGTCGTTTCATGTGCCGTATTTATGGCCGTTTATCCCCTTTGACTACAGAGCCTTTCGAGATATCGCGATTCGAACGCCAATGCCGCTGAAAAATAGAAGACCCGTATTTTTGGATCCCCAGGATCCCGACCGCTGAATGTCTGTTTTCCCAGGAAAACAGGCTTTTTTTTTTGCTTGACGCCGGACAGCTTTATGAATACTCTAATGTTAGACCTTTAAAGAATGGTGAAATAAAATGAAAACAGCCTATGATGTACAGCTGTTGCTGAAACAGTTTGGATGTTATGTTTATTTTGGAGACCGCGAACTTGAACTTGAATATATGATGGACGAACTGAAAGAAATGTTTCTTTCGAATCTGATAGAAAAAGAACAATGGCTTAAAGGCGTTTCAATTTTGCAGAATGAACTCACAAAAGTAAAGAGAAAATAAAACAGGGATTAGAGGGGGAGCAGAATGAATGACAGCTGGCTGGTCGGAGTCGACCTTGGAGGAACAACGGTAAAGCTCGCTTTTGTAAGCGCTTATGGCGAAATCCTGCACAAGTGGGAAATTCCGACCGATAAATCGGGGGAAACGGTTACGGTAAGCATCGCAAAAGCCATCGACGGCAAATTGAAAGAGCTCGGCAAACCGAAGCACATCTTAAAATGGATCGGCATGGGCGCTCCGGGCCCCGTCAATACGGAGACCGGCATCGTTTATAAAACGACGAACATGGGCTGGGAAAACTATCCGTTAAAAGACCACCTTGAAGCAGAGACAGGAATAGCGGCGGTCATTGAAAATGACGCGAACATCGCGGCTCTCGGCGAAATGTGGAAAGGAGCGGGAGACGGCGCAAAGGATTTAATTCTTGTCACATTGGGAACGGGTGTCGGAGGCGGCATTATTGTAAACGGAGAAATCGTCCGCGGGCAAAACGGGGCAGGCGGTGAAATCGGCCACATCTGTTCAGTTCCTGAAGGAGGAGCGCCGTGCAACTGCGGAAAAAGCGGCTGTATCGAAACGATCGCTTCGGCAACGGGGATCGTCAGGATTGCCAAAGAAAAAATAAAAACCGGCCATCGAAATACAGACTTGCGTGCATGTCCGGAGATCACGGCGCGCGATATTTTTGAAGCGGCCCGGGAAAATGATCCGGTTGCTTGCGAAGTCGTCGATTATGTGGCGGGTCATTTAGGAATGGTCCTCGGCAACTTGGCGAGCTCGCTCAATCCTTCGAAAATCGTAATTGGCGGAGGCGTCTCAAAAGCAGGAGAAATCCTGCGCTCAAAAGTTGAACAATCTTTCAACCGCTTCGTATTTCCGCGGGCCGGCGAGGCGGCTGAGATCGTAATCGCTTCACTTGGAAACGACGCAGGCGTGATCGGCGGCGCATGGATCGCAAAAAACCAATGGCTGAAAAGCCAGGCGGAGCCTGTTTTATAAGCATTTTCAGACCGCTTTGCAGCATTGTTAACACTGTTAAGCCAATGTGAAAAATGATTGATTTTTTTGTACAGACAGGTTAAGATATGATTTAGTAATTTTAGCGATTTTTCTAAAATAAAACAATATGTGGAAATTCAGTTTACGGAAACATGCGTCTTGCTGCATAGGGAGGTTTCGAATGCGAAAGTCATTTTTTTCAAAGATTTCGTTTTTGTTAATTGCGACATTGCTGATGTGGCTGAAAACGTATGTCGTCTACAAAACAAGCTTCAATATTAAAATTGAAAACTTCATGCAAGAGTTTATATTGTTCATCAACCCTTTAAGCTTTTTGCTGTTTATATTCGGAATCGGCCTGTTTTTTAAAGAAAAAAACAGGAACCGGTTTATTATCGGGGCAAGCATCGTCCTGACGTTTGTCTTGCTTGCGAACATGATCTTCTACCGTTTTTACAACGACTTTTTAACGATTCCTGTATTGTTCCAGACGAATAATATGGGCGATTTGGGAAGCAGTATCAACTCTTTGTTTATGCCGACTGATTTGCTTCTCATCGTCGACATTGCCATTTTAATTTGGCTGTACAAGCGCCAGCCTGCCAAAACAGGCGGAAAGGCGACAAGAAAGGAGCGCGCGGCTTACTATCTATTTGTCGCTGCCGTTTTCTTTTTCAATTTAGGGATTTCTGAGACAGAAAGACCGCAGCTTTTAACAAGATCGTTTGACAGGGAAGTTCTTGTGAAGAATATCAGCCTTTACAACTTCCATATCTATGACGGGCTGATCCAGTCAAAGCAGTCTGCACAGCGTGCGCTCGCCGACAGCAACAGCCTCACGGAGATTGAAAACTATGTCAACGCAAACCGCACGGACACCAATAAGAAACTGGCCGGGATCGCCAAAGGGCGGAATGTGATTCTCGTTTCCCTGGAATCCACCCAAAGCTTTGTCGTGAACCAAAAGTTAAACGGCAAAGAGATTACGCCTTATTTAAACGACCTGATAAAGAAAAGCTACAGCTTCGAGAATTTCTATCATCAGACAGGCCAAGGCAAAACGGCAGATTCCGAATTCATCGTCGACAACTCTCTCTACCCTCTTGGAAGAGGAGCGGTCTTCTTTACGAATGCAGGAAACGAATATACGGCAATGCCTGAAATAATGAAAAATCACGGCTATTATTCCTCGATTTTCCATGCGAACAACAAAAGCTTCTGGAATCGGGATATTATGTACGATACGTTGAAATACGATAAGTTTTACGATATCAATTCCTATGATGTAAACGAAGAAAACTCAGTGGGCTGGGGACTGAAAGATAAGGAATTTTTTGAACAAACATCAGAGCTGATGAAAGAAATGCCTCAGCCGTTTTATACCCGCCTGATCACGCTGACAAACCATTTTCCATTTGAGCTGGATGAGGAAGATAAACTGATCGATGAATTTGATTCAAAAAGCCGTACGTTAAACAGATATTTCCCGACCGTCCGCTATCAGGATGAAGCGCTTAAACGTTTTATTGAAAAGCTGAAAGAAGACGGCCTCTACGATAATTCTGTTATCGTGTTATATGGTGACCATTACGGGATTTCCGAAAACCATAACGAAGCGATGAGCCAATTCCTCGGCAGAGAAGTAACTCCGTTTGAGGAAGTGCAGCTTCAAAGAGTCCCGCTTGTGATCCACATTCCGGGAGTGACGGATAAAGAGCCGAAAGCCATTGACACCGTCGGCGGCCAAATCGACATTCGGCCGACTGTACTGAACCTTCTCGGAATCGATTCAAGCGATCAGATCCAGTTTGGAAACGACCTGTTTGCCAAAGACAAAACGGAGTTTACAGTGCTTCGCGACGGCAGCTTTATTACGAAAGACAAAGTATACACAGACGGCATATGCTATGATAAATCGACAGGAAAGCCGTCTAAAGATAAAAAAGGCTGTGAGCCGTACATTGAAAAAGCGAAACAGGAGCTTTCATATTCAGATCAAATCATTTATGGCGACTTGCTGAGGTTTTATGACAGCGAGCGCTTAAAAAAGCAATCTGACGCCAAGCCGAAAGACGAGTAAGCTTTTCTTTTGGCGGAGAAAGCTGATGCAGCAGGCCGGATATCGTTCCGGCCTGTTTTTAATGACAAGCGTCCGTCATCAAAATCATGATCCAAGCCGATGCCGGTTATGATATAATTGATAATGATTCTCTTTATCGATATTCAAACCAGAAAGAAGGTATGAAAGGTGAATATGAAAGGAAAGACGCTCGCGGGAGCATGCTTTGTACTATTATTGGTCTTAGCATTGACAGCATGCGGCAATCAAACAGAGAGCAAAGATTCTTCTTCTAAATCAAAAAGCGAAGAAACGATTACATACAAGGCTGAAAACGGAACGGTTAAAGTTCCGAAGCATCCGAAACGGGTGGTTGTCATGGCTGACGATTATTTCGGCTATTTCAAAACACTCGGTCTCAATGTAGTGGGTGCCCCTGACAGGGTATTCAAAAATCCTTATTTCAAGGGGAAAACCGATGGTGTGACAAATATTGGTGAAGGAAATTCCGCTGAAAAGGTTATTCAATTAAAACCGGACCTGATTGTTGTATGGACGACCCAAGGCGCTGATATCGAAAAGCTGGAAAAAATCGCTCCGACGGTCGCTTTGAAATATGACAGCTTGAATAACACTGAACGGCTGAAGGATTTCGCAAAAATGACAGGCACTGAAGATCAAGCGGAGAAATGGCTGGCTGAATGGGACAAAAAAGTTGCCGCGGCAAAATCAAAAATTCAAAAAGCGGTCGGGGACAAAACGGTTTCCATTATGCAAACGAACGGCAAAGAAATCTTTGTATTCGGCGATCAATTCGGAAGGGGAGGAAGCATTGTTTATCAAGATCTCGGCTTAAAGGCGACAAAGCTGACGAAGGAAAAAGCAATCGACGAAGGGCCGGGCTACACGAGCATTTCATTAGAAAAGCTGCCTGAATTCGCCGGAGATTATATATTTATAGGTCCCTGGGAAACAAGCGGAGACGACAGCTCCGTGCTTAATACCTCCATTTGGAAGAACCTTGGCGCGGTCAAACATCAACATGTCTATAAAATCGACCCTGTCGGCTTCTACTTTTCCGATCCGATTTCATTAGAGGGCCAGCTTGACTTTATTACAGAAAGCTTAGCGAACTAATAGAAGAACTTCCGCCTATTTAGGCGGAAGTTTTTTTGCGGGCTGAAACCTTATTGAAAAAGCGTTTTTTAAGTGCAAACCGGGAGAGTATTTAAACAGGCCTTCATCATATGCTATTGTGGGAGGGATCATTGATGGCATTCATCAACATCAAACCGGAGTTAAAGCAGAATATGGAAAGATTGTCTGATATCCTGAACATACCCGAACCGCTTTTAATCAGCGCAAACGCGAATGCAGCCGCGGACGAATTTTATTTTCCGGGAGCACCTTTTCTAGCAGGAAAAAACGTTCCAGCAGCCGAAACATATGAACAGCTGCAATTATTGGTGAATCAATACACACTTGAAGATGAACAGTGGCTGACAAAAACAGTCGTTTACGATGCAGCAGAACTGAAAAAGGAAATTGACAGATTGACAGAGTGCTTTCCGTTTGTTACTTCCCGCGTCATCGGCCGCTCAAGCATGGGCCAGCCTATATACGAACTGCTCCTCGGAGCTGAAAATGCCGAAAAAAAAACGCATATAAATGCCTCTTTTCATGCCAATGAATGGATCACCACTTCTGTTTTGATGAAATGGCTCAAAGAATACTGTTATCATGTATGTACAGGCCGGTCCGCTTTAGGTTTTTCACCGCACGACATTTTTTCATCAACAAAGCTTTCCGTCGTGCCGATCGTTAATCCCGACGGGGTTGATCTTGTGCTTAAAGGTCCCGGTCATCTTGGGATCGCGCGGGAAGCACTGGATGAGATGAATGAGCATCAGCCAGATTTCCGGGAATGGAAAGCCAATATAAACGGAGTGGATTTAAATAATCAGTTTCCGTCTTTTTGGGAGATCGAAAAACAGAGAAAACCGCCCAAATCCCCTTCCTACAGGGACTACCCCGGAGATGAACCGCTGACAGAACCGGAAGCGGCAGCGATGAGGGATTTAATCGCAAACGAGCCGCCTGATCGGCTTGTGGCGCTTCACACACAGGGAGAGGAAATTTATTGGGGCTATAAGGGGCTGGAGCCTCCTGAATCAGCTGATGTGATCCAAACATTTGAGCGCCTGAGCGGTTATAAGGGCGTCAGATATATAGACAGCTATGCAGGATTTAGAGATTGGTTTATTCATTTTTTCGGAAGAGAAGGATATACCGTTGAACTCGGCAAAGGAAAAAATCCTTTACCGCTAAAACAATTTGACGATATATATTGTAAAAGCAGAGGCATACTTTGGGCATCCTGCTTTTTTGAAAGCTGAAACTTTTCACGGTGAAAATCGTAAATTAGACAGTGACAGCCAATCATTTATGGAGGGAGAATGGCCGGTTTGAGAGTTTCGTTATGGCTTATTGCCGCTGTGATGACCGTGGCTGCGGCTGGTTGCACACCGCAGCATCAGGAAGGAACGAAAAGCGTTCATCATGAGGAGCCGGAAGGGAAAAGAAAAAGCAGTGCAGCAGTAAAAGATAAAAAAGTAATAGCGCTGAAGGACCGGCACTTTGATGAGGCGGCAGGATGGCTTGATAATGAAACCGTTATATACACCGCAACCGATCCGGTCGCAGGAAGTAAAGTCAAATCATATGATATATTTAAAGGGACGGGCGAAACGATCTACAAGACGGATGACAGGCTGATAGCGGCGGAAGTAAACAGGGAAAAAGGCATGATTCTCATCCAAACCGCCGGAAACGGCTCTGAAATGAAGTTAACTTTGCTTAATTTACAGGGAAAACAGCTATACACAAAAAAATTTCGCACGCATGAACTGCAAGTGGACTGGAATCGGTTTGACCCTTATCTTTTATACGTCACAACTTTTACGAAAGACTGGAATTATGAATCGCGCCTGATTGATGCGAAAGAAGAGCAAACTGAAAAAGACATCGCACAGGCCGCCTTTGTTCATTGGACTTCCGCCGACACTTTTGAATATATCAAATGGAATGAACGGGACCGGGAAAAACCGGCTCCTGTTTATTCCTACAACACAGCGGACGGACGGGAAAAGAAGCACGCCGATGATGCCGTACTGCTTGATGTTCTGGGGGATATGCGGCTGATCGTAGCGCCTTCATCCAATCATCGCCAGGGCACCTACATATTTTCAGACGTTTCTTCGTCGGACAAGAAAATTTCTTTCAAGTTGCCGCTGTTCTCGGAATATGGCAGCCTGTCACCGATGGAATACAGTTACGACCCTCGGCATGAGCTGTTTTATACGTATCAGCCGAATGAGTCGGGCTCCTTGTATGATCTGATTTCCGTCAGTCTCAAATCCGGCAAACGGGAAGTCATTCGTGAAAAAGTGGAAATGCTTCCGATTACCGTATCTCCTGACGGGGATTATGCATTGTACGGTTATACCCAGGATCAAATCATTTCATTCAACTCAAAAACAGCAGCGCCCCTTGTGACAAAAGAATAGAAAGGAGAATGGACAGTGGCCATAGCAGACGTTACCATCATACCGATCGGTACCGAGACTCCGAGCGTAAGCGCGTATGTAGCGGAGATTCAAACCATTTTAGAAGGATTTAAAAAAGAAGGCAAAATCCATTATCAACTGACACCGATGAATACTTTGATTGAAGGGGAATTAAGCGATTTATTTGAGGTGATTCAGACGATTCACGAAGCCCCTTTCCAAAAAGGCATCCACAGAGTGGCGACAAATATCAGGATTGACGACCGCCGTGACAAGAAAACGACGATGGAAGGCAAGCTTGCAAGCGTCCAGCGTCATTTCAGCCAATAAGAAAAACAGCCTTATTCCGGAATAACGGAATAAGGCTGTCTTTGTCTGAAGGCACCGGGTTTAGTGGACTGTCGGATACCCGCTGTTAATGATTGTCATGACGGTAAACCATCCAAACACTAAAAAAGCCGCCCCGCCAAATAAGATGCCAAGAACGTTGATTTGTTTAAGAGAACGAAGAACTCCAAGAGCAGATAATATCGTGACTAGACCGAAAATGATCACGAGCAACATTAATATAAACCCCCTTCGTTTGGATCCCCTGCAGTATATTTCCAATTTTATTTTAACCGTTTTCATCAAATTTGTCGAGGACAACATGATTCATTGAAAGTTTCCCGCAAAACCTTCATAATGGAACAAAGAAAGATGAATCTGAGGTGAAGAAAATGAAATGGAGAAGAATGCCTTTAGGGCCTATCCAGACGAATGCTTATATTTTATCCCATGACGACGGTACCTGCTTAATATTTGATCCCGGCAGCGAATCAGGGAAGCTGAATGCATACATAAAAGAAAACGGCCTGAAACCTCTTGCTGTATTGCTTACTCACGCTCATTTTGATCATATCGGAGCTGTGGACAATGTCAGAAAAAAATGGAACATTCCTGTATACGTACATAAAAATGAAGCTGAATGGCTGACCGATCCTTCATTAAACGGTTCAGCGCTGCTTACAGGACAGACGATCACAGCAGAAAAAGCAGAGCATCTGATCGAAGAAGAGGGGGATCTTAAAATCGGCTCTTTTACGCTCCGCATGCTCTTTACGCCTGGACATTCTCCGGGCAGCGTCTCGTATTATGCGGAAGAGGAAAACCTGATCGTTTCCGGGGATGTTTTGTTTCAAGGAGGGATCGGGCGTACAGACCTGCCGGGAGGCAATCAAAAGGTGCTGATGGACAGCATTCATCAAAAACTGCTGACGCTTCCGGAAGAGACGCTTGTGTTAAGCGGTCACGGCCCCGAGACGGACATTGCAACAGAACAGGAACAAAACCCGTTCATCAACGGATTTACTTTGTAAAATATAAAAAAGACGATCCAGATGGATCGTCTTCTTTAATGGCCTCCCTGCCCGGGAACCATAATAAACACAGAATAATATGTAAATGCGGCAAAAAAGACTGTCAAGTAAGCACCGAAAATATAAATGTACATCCGCTCGGTCAAGTTGAGATACGATAAGAACACAAAGAATACAGTTTGACCGAAGAACAGCAGTGATGCATCTTTCATATTTCCTAAATAAAACATGACCGCAAAGATACCTGTCCAGAAACCTAACACACGGAACATGCGATTCATTTATATCCCTCCCAAAAAGCCCCTTTGATTTTATTATAAGCCAATTTATCTTGAAATGTAAACATTTTCATTTTGGGAAAATCAATTCATTTTTTACAATTTTGTGATAAGCATTTTTAAAAAATCACCTGTCACGTGTTTAAACGGAAAATATCACGGGTACTAGAACATACAAAGACAAAGTCAGTACATTTTAAGGAGGAATCATTCATGGAAGAGCTGACCTTTTATTCATACCCGAGCTGCACATCATGCCGGAAAACGAAACATTGGCTGAAAGCGAACCAGGTTGATTTTACAGAGCGGCATCTTTTCAGGGAAACGCCGAATCAGGACGAGCTGAAACATATTTTGTCTCTCACGACCGAAGGAATCGATGAGATATTGGCGACAAGAAGCCAGGCATTTAAAGAGTTAAATCTTGATATTGAAGAATTAACGGTAAGCGAAGTGCTGGAATTGTTAATTCAAAAACCAAAGCTGCTGAGACGCCCGATTATCGTAAACGGCGATAAGCTGGTTGTCGGATACAATCCCGGCGAACTCTTAAAATTAAAAAAACACACCTTACACCGTTCTGTTTCCTGAAAAAAACGAAGATTGCTGACACATTGCATGTTCAGCATATCTTCGTTTTTTCGCCTGTGTAACTGGGCTAGCTGGATTCGAACCAGCGCGTCACGGAGTCAAAGTCCGTTGCCTTACCGCTTGGCTATAGCCCAATGCGCTTACGTATAGTGTAGACAATCGATTTCGTTTTATACATAGTGATCAAAATGTTGGTCATAAAGCCGATTGATTTTAAAGGAAAAAAATGAGGAGGATTGACATGGAAAACAAGCATGCAGCCCTTTATGAGTATTTGGTCAAACAGACGGACAGAATCACTGATGAATGGCTGTCCCGAACAGCGTCTGAAAAAGAAAAAACGGCAAAGCAATATAAGGACTTTATACTGGCTGTTTCAAAGGTATTTGCCAAGGAAGAACAGGCGCTCTGCTGGGATAAAGCCTCCGGATGCGCCAAGGAAATTGCCTACGACAGGGCTGTCAGCCAAATTCCGGTGACTGAAAGCATAAAGGGTTTTAAAGTGTGCCGTGAACTTTTAATAGATGAAATCGAGCATTTTTCAGATAAACATGCACCGGACTGTTCGAAAAAAGACTTTTTTATCTGGAATAAACAGCTTCACTCAATGATGGATCAGGTTATTGAACAGTTTATTCTTGAATATGAGCATACGACAAAGAGCCAATTGAAGGCGCAGACCGAGATGATACGCGAACTGAGCGCACCGGTTATACCGGTATCAGAACACATCGGTGTGCTGCCGCTCATTGGCGAAATTGATACTCACAGGGCAACGGTGATCATTGAATCTGCGCTTAAGCAGTGTGCTGAGCTTCATCTCTCGCATCTGTTTATTGATATTTCCGGTGTTCCTGTCGTCGATACGATGGTTGCCTACCAGTTGTTCAAAGTCGTAGACAGCACAAAACTACTTGGTGTTGAGACGGTTCTTTCGGGTTTGAGACCGGAGATTGCCCAAACAGTTGTGAAGCTTGGCATGGATTTTTCGCATATTAAAACAGAACAGAGCCTTGCTAAGGCGCTTTGCAATAAAGGCTTTTGCATCCGTGAAAACGGCAAGGCTGAAGAGAAGGTTTAAATTTCTCATTTCAGCAGTTGGAAGCTGAATAAAATAGTCAAATCGGTATTCGGAAATTCCGTTTTTGCTTCGTATTCAGCTTGATTTGCGATTTTTAAGGATTTGATGCTTCCGATGTTTTTCGTATAAACTGCGCTTAGAAAGGAGGCGCAATGTTTTGTACACGATTGAATCATTAAGCGGAAGATTAATTGACGAGGCATATAGAATGAAGGCGTCAGACATTCATATTGTTCCCGGTGAAAAAGAGGCGGTGGTCCGCTTCAGGATTGATGATGAACTTTTTCAAAAAGACAGATTAACGAGAAATGAGTGCTCAAGGCTCATTTCTCACTTTAAATTCCTTTCTTCGATGGACATTGGGGAAAGACGGCTGCCGCAAAGCGGAGCTTTAACTCTTTATATCAACCGTCAGCCCGTTCATTTAAGAATGTCCACTCTGCCCACCATCCATGATGAAAGCTTGGTCATCAGGCTTCTTCCCAAGATGAGCAGCAAGCCGCTCACAAAGCTCTCATTGTTTCCGAGTGCAACATTCAAGCTGCTGTCTTTTCTGAAGCATTCCCACGGATTAATGCTGTTCACCGGTCCGACAGGCTCGGGGAAAACGACAACACTCTATTCTTTAATTGAATACGCTAAGCGGCATTTTAAGCGAAATATTATTACCTTGGAAGACCCTGTCGAATCAAGAAGCGAAAACATTTTGCAAGTGCAAGTGAATGAAAAAGCGGGCATGACTTATTCTGCGGGGTTGAAGGCGGTGCTTCGCCACGATCCGGACATGATCATCCTTGGGGAAATTCGCGATGCCGAAACAGCCCAAATCGCAGTCAGGGCAGCTTTGACAGGACACCTTGTTTTATCGAGCATGCATGCGAAAAATGCAAAAGGCGCGATATACAGGCTGCTCGAGTTCGGAGTTGATATGACAGAAATTGAACAAACACTGGTCGCAATCAGCGCCCAACGCCTCGTCGGTCTCGTCTGCCCGTTTTGCGGCGACAGCTGCTCTTTATATTGCAGATTGTCGAGGCCTGTGAGAAGAGCAAGCGTCTTCGAACTTTTGTACGGAAAAAGCCTCAATCTCTGCATCGAAGAAGCAAAAGGCAGGTGCTGTGACATGAAAACAGAAACTTTGAAAACGCTGATCCAGAAGGGAATAGCACTCGGATATCTGCCGTCGAATACTTATGAACGCTGGATAGGCCATGAAGATTAAAATGAAGTGGCCCGTCCTGGAACAGGCGGACATTCTGAAAAAGCTCGGAGACATGATGAAGAGCGGATATACGATTTTGGATGCTTTAAGTATGCTGAAACTGCAATTGAATGAAAGGCGAAGAGCAGATCTGACATTTGCGATGGAGAAGCTGACAGAAGGGCGACCTGTGTTCCAAGTGCTTGAAATGATTTCCTTTCATAAGGATGCTGTTACCATTGTTTACTTTGCCGAACAGCACGGGAATTTGCCATATGCCTTTCGGCAGAGCGGAGAGCTGCTTCACCGCAAGATCGCTCAAACCGAAAAAATAAAGAAAGCCGCCAGATATCCTTTGTTTTTAGTTTTAACGGTCTGCGTCATTATCTCTATTATGAAATCGGCAATCATCCCGCAATTTTCCGCGATCTATGAATCAATGAACGTTGAAACGTCTTTTGCAACGACCCTCATCTTTTCGGTTTTTGATCATTTTTATCTTTTTATCGCAGGAATGTTGTTGATTGCCGCCGCTTTATCCCTCTATTATCTGTGTTCATTTCGCCATAAACCTCCAGAAGACAAAATGACCTTTCTCATTAGAATTCCCTTGCTGGGCCAAATCTTCAAACTATTCAACAGTTATTTTTTATCGCTCCAATTGAGCAATCTTTTGCAAGCGGGTCTGTCTGTATATGACAGTTTAAAAGCATTTGAAAGCCAGCCGTTTTTATCATTTCATAAAAATGAAGCGAAGCGCCTCATCGAGCGGCTGAAACAAGGGGAGAGTCTGGAGCAGATGCTGGCCGGGCATCCGTTTTATGAAAATGATTTGGCAAAGGCTGTAGCTCACGGCCAATTAAACGGACACTTATACAGAGAGCTGTATTCATACAGTCAATTTTTGATTGAGCGGCTTGAACGGAAAGCAGAAAAATGGACAGGTCTGATCCAGCCATTGATTTACGGGCTAACAGCGGCGATGATATTAATTCTTTATTTGTCTATGCTTTTGCCAATGTATCAAATGATGAACCAGTTATAAGGAGGACGGAACTGTGAATGAAAAGGGATTTACACTGATAGAAATGTTAGTCGTCATGCTCGTCATCTCCATCCTGCTGTTGATCACCATACCGAATGTGACCAAGCATAATCAAAGTATTCAAAAGAAAGGATGCGAAGGGTTAATTAATATGGTTCAAGCGCAAATCACGGCTTATCAAATGGATCATGACGGGAAAACGCCGAGCAGGGCGGACCTTGAATCTGAAGGTTACGTGAAGAAGAACTTAAAGTGCCCGAATGGGAAAGAAATTAAAATTTCAAACGGCAAAGCACAGGCTGATTGACGGTTATGAATCAAAAAGGATTTACGCTTTTGGAAAGTCTTACTGTATTGATGATCGGTTCCATTATGCTCTCTCTTCTCTTTGCCGCACTGCCTCCCGCTTATGAAAAAAGAGTTGTTCAGCACTTTGTCTCACAGCTTGAAGAGGATTTGCTTTACGCTCAACAGACAGCTCTCGTCCGCCATGCGAAGGTTAAGGTGCAGTTTGACTTTGCCGGCTGCCGCTATATTATTAAGCACGCGGACGAAGGCTCATCGCCTAAGCTGGTCAGGACATACAGTTGCCATATTGCGTTCAAAAAAGCGACGCTCAAACGAACTCTTACTTTTAACCCAAGCGGAGTTCCGAATCAAGGGGGAAAAATCGTGATCGATACACAGCACGCCTCTTTTGCACTGACGATCTATTTAGGAAGCGGAAAGATTAATGTGCAAAAAAAATAGAGGCTTTACAACAGTTGAAGCTGTTTCCGCGTTCGGCATTTGGGTCATGATCACCATGTTATTGATTCCTATGGTTCATCAGCTGTCTTTGCAACGCGGGGCATCCGAAAAAGAAGAAGAGGCATATCGCATATTGGATGAAAAGATCAGCCGCTACACGCTGACCGGACGGTTTCAGCCTAAAGAAACCGTGCTTTACCGAAACACATCTTACTTTATTGAATGGAAGGAGCAGGGAGATGATTATGAAGTATGCATCTCCATTAAAAAAAGAGACAGTCAAAGGAGTTGCTTCACCATTTTGCGGTCAAAAGGGATTTACCCTTCTTAATGTACTGGTTTCCTTAATGGTGTATATGTTCATTGCAGGAACGATGGCCTCGATATTTCATCTGTTTTTATCCCCGGAAAGAAACGGTGCGGATATTCACCCGCGTGAATGGACGATTACTGCCGAGCAAATATTGAAGGAGTGCAGGAATTCACTTGATATAAGAGCGGCCGGCGATCATCAGTCATTGGAAATGACAAATCGCCAAGGTGCCGCCGTTCGCTATGAGAAATATCAGACAGTTATTCGAAAAAGAGTCAATGGAAAAGGTCATGTGCCGCTTTTACAACATGTCAAACACATGAGTTTTGTGATTGAAGATCATTTGCTGACCCTTGAAGCTACAAGTTTAAGCGGCAAGTCATACCGTAAGTCCATTCCGCTCTATCATATGTAAAGGGTGATCACGTGAAAAATTCAAAAGGATTCATTTATCCGGCTGCTGTTTTCACAGCTGTGATTTGCATGCTCTGCACGAGTCATTCAGCCGTTTTATTAACGAATCAACGAATGTTTGCACAGCAAACAAAAGAATTTCATATTCAGCAAAACCTTCTCCAAAATGGAATTCTCCATGCCTTGTCTCATATTCACGAAGAGACAAAAGAGAAAATTCAAAAACAGCATGGCTTGATATCGTATACTGTCAATCCGGCTCATCAGCAGCTCAAGCGAGTGAAGATAGAGGTAACGACAGCTTCCGGCACAGAAACGAGCGCTGAATTTCAATATGATTTGAGCACTAAGAAAATCACACAGTGGAAAGAATATTAAAAATTGTGTGTCGGAATCATGAAGAATGTATAAAAAAAGATTCGTATGACAACACTTCAACTGACAGAACTCCCCAAGAGGTGACGTGATGAAAACGAACGATTATGTTAAATATATGACGGAACAGCTCGTAAAATATATGGACACGCCTAAGCAGGAAAGAAAAGAAATGAAAGAAAAACGTAAAGAATCGAAGCCGCCGTCCAGGATTTATCAATGGTTCGGCATTCTTCCTCTTGGCTGTATCATGTTTTTTAAACGGCATAAATAAAGACAAGCCGCTTTCTACTGCAAAGCGGCTTATTTATATTCTTCCACAACGACGACTTTGTTGATTTTGTGTGTCGCAGGATCAAATGAAATTGTGACAAACACTCCGAAATTTTTATTTCCTTCACTCAATGTGACATGGTATTGTTTGACCGCTTCATCCGCCCGCTTTCGATCCCATACTTTTTTCGTGAGACGCACTTCTGCTTCCGGATACCTCTTTTTTGCTTCCTCAACCGCTTTTTCTTCCCACTTAGACATGCGGGCTGTTTCGTAAGCTGCCGCATGGGCATTGAGCGGCCCAATGCTTGCAAGCAGTAAAAAAGAGCATAACATGGCGTTTTTCAGCACGGGGCATCATCCTTTCTATCCTATTTTTTCCTTGTCAACAGTGTTTATACAAAAATGAAGAAGAAATTATGTACTTTATAAAGAACTTCAAACTTTTCGAAAAGATGAGAATTTGAGAGATTTTTTGAGGAATTAAACGAAAATGTTCTATAAAACGAACTTAATCGACTATTTTGATAGTTTTCAAAAGGTACATTTGTTCTTTATACTCTAACTATCAAGTTCTTTAAAACGAACGATCAGAAAAAGCCATTACATACTCGCTAGGAGGGTAGTCATGATCCGATTATCTCGAACTAGGAGATCCCGAAAAAGAGCCGGAAAAAACATCATCGTTTTTCAAACGCTGCTGATCATTTATCTTTTAATTGGATTGGGGAGTCAGCTGTCACAGCATACAAACGCATCATTTCACGATGTGGAAGCATACAGCATGACAATGAAAGCGGCCTCATCATTTCCTCAAGATGAGAAACAGTGGGACGGGAGCAATTTGAAGCTTCAAAAACAGACAAAGACGAAAGGTACGGTCTGTGCACCGCTGACATTGTTTGCAGAATATAAAAACCGCGGCAGCCAAATCGCCGACTCTGAATGGAAGTGGGAGCTTCATAAACTCGGTAATGCCAAAAAGCCGCTAGAGGACGGGACTGTCATCGATAAAGGCGCGTTCAAAAAAGAAGCCGAAAAGAGCATCTACCGGATAGAGTCAAAGCGGGCGGCAAAAGGAGGGCTCTACGCTTTTAAATTGATTAAGCCCGAAGGCCATCCCGATGTGAAAAAGGGCAAACCTTTCATTTGGTCAAATGTGATGGAGCTTCAAGAATGCAAAGAAGAAACACCGAAGCCGCCTAAAAAAGCTTCAGGAAAGCCAAAGCAAACAGAACAGACAGAAACACGGGAAAAGTCTGAACAGGACATAGAGAAAACACCAAAGAGCAGTGAATCCATAGAAAAAGAAAATAGAAAAGAAGAAAATTCATTAGAAAGCGGGGAAGCGTCATGAAACATGTGATGAAATGGGTCAGCAATATCTTATATGTGATTATTTTCACACTCATCATCGCCGCGGTCATCGTCGTGATTTCGACAAAGTCGTCCGGCGGAGAGCCGCAACTCTTCGGCTATCAATTGAAAACGGTTTTATCCGGTTCGATGGAGCCGGAGTTTAAAACAGGTTCTGTGATAGCCGTTCAAAAGATTGAAAATCCCGGGTCTTTGAAAAAGGGAGATATCATTACATTCATGCAAGACGAAAACACCATGGTTACCCACCGAATTATCGGTATAACAAAAAATAAATCAAATCTTATGTTTAAAACAAAGGGTGACAATAACCAAAACCCTGATTCCGATCCGGTGCTGGCAGAAAATGTTGTCGCTAAGTATTCGGGCATTACGGTTCCGTATGCCGGGTATTTGCTGGATTTTGCAAGTAAACCGATCGGCACAGCCATATTGCTGATCGTGCCGGGACTCTTGTTGATTCTTTATGCAGTGATTACTGTATCCGCGGCTTTAAGAGAGATTGACCAAAAAACTAAAGCAATTGAAGCCGCCGGGAAAGATCAATCAGTTTCCATGTAATCTTCGTTGGTCACCTGAACATTCAGGTCTCCATATATACAGATTTTCTTATTATAAAAGGAGGAGTTATCAATGGGTACAAAGAAAAAACTCGGATTAGGCGTTGCGTCTGCTGCGCTTGGACTGGCATTAGTAGGAGGAGGAACTTGGGCTGCGTTTAACGATATCGAAACAACTCAAGCAACTTATGCAGCAGGTACGCTTGACCTGAATGCGAAAGATACATCTGCAAGGGTGAACTTGTCCAACTTAAAACCTGGCGACAAATTCACTAAAGATTTCGAATTCAAAAATGACGGATCACTTGCGATTAAAGAAGTGCTGATGCAGGTTGGCTACAGCAATTTTGTTGACGGAAACGCGAAAAACGGCGGAAAAAGCACAGCGGAAGACTTCCTGAAACAATTTAAAGTCAGCGTTCTGACTGTCGGAGTTGAAGGCGGAAACGGCTATCCTAAAAACATCATTTTAGATGAAGCCAACCTTTATGATTTGTACAATATGTCCGCGAAAAAAGATAAGGCCGCGTACGAAAAAGTGAAGAAAGCAATCGAGCCAGAGTTCCTGCATGACAATGGCAAAATCAATGTAGCGACAATCAACGGAAAAACGGCGCCTGAATACGACGGCATTCCGAAAGATCCATATGACTTTGACAAAGTTCAATTGGTGATTGAGTTCGTCAATGACAAAACAACAGACGCCAGCGGCAGAATGGTACAGAACAAATATCAAGGAGATTCTGTGCAGCTTGACTTCTCATTCGAAGCTACTCAATGGAACGGCTTGACAATCGACGGCAAAAAACATGCCGATGAAAAAGGTTATGTAAAAGAGAACGAAAGAGCGCACAGTGAAGATAAATAATGGTGCAATTTAAAAAACGGATCTATATGATCCGTTTTTTTATGTTCATGAGGAATCGGCTTATTCAGCGTAAAAAATGCCAAAGGGAGTAAGATATGTTTCCCTTACTCCTTTTCCTGTCTTTTCTTCCACTTTTGATAATCTAAAAATTCTCGAAATTGTTTTTTAGAAACCCCTGATGCCATAGCGTCACGAACTAGATTTTCCCATTCACTATCTAATTGACCATCGTATTCGGTTTCATCTTTCTCATCGAGCAGGGTATGAACCGAGACGTCCAGAACAGCGGAGACTTTTTCTAGAAATTGAATGGAGGGGTTTGTTTGCAAGTTTCTTTCTATTGAACTTAAATAAGACTTCGCTACCCCAGCCTTTTCAGCTAGTTCAGATAGTGAGTAGCCTTTTTCTTTTCGATATTGTTTAATACGCTGGCCAATCAATGTCATCACCTTCCTTTCGATATTATAGCACATTCAGAAAGGATTTATTGAATGACTTCTTTCAATTGATGCGGAAGGTTTTGAAGACTTCTTACCCAAATTGAGAAAAATACGTATATCCTCTGGACTAATGCCTTGTTCAAGAGCGTGTTTAATCAGTTCTATCCACTCCTCATCCAATTCTTCTTTCTCATTTTTATCTTTATTCATGCATTTCCCCCCCAAAATACTTCATTATGTATTTCAGACAACCGTGTTGTGATAAACAAAGATAAACCCCGAGACTCAACACTTTACCAAGCTTGTCCAAATGGTGTTACGAAAGTTCTCCCTATCTCTTTAGTTCTATTATAAGTCCAGCTCACTGAATAAAAACAAGAATGGTGTCGAATCGGAAAAATTATCCTGAATTTTTTTTGTGCAAATAAAATAATCCCCCGTTTTGAACTTTAATATCGATTTTAGGCTCGTAAAGCGTTTGGAGAGCCTTTTTCTCAATTTCGTATTCCTCCGGTTTTTCTTCAGTATCCTCGTAAAATTGGTTTAAAAGTGACAGGTCGTTATTCCAACGTTTCAGGGAAGCTTCAGCCCAATCAAGCGGCTCGCTTCTGGCCGCCTGTTCGATATAGCGCTCAAGCCGTTTAATGCCGCTTTCCGGCTTAATCAACGGCGACATCGTGTAGCAGTAGTCAGAGATCTGTGAAGAGAGATCGCGGGCCTCCATTTGTTCTTGAAACGATTCGACCAGCTGACCGCTGATTAAATGAAGGCCGAGAGACAAAAGCTTATCTTTTTTCATGTCGGATTGGTACGAGATCGTCACATTCATGCCGAGCCATGGTTCCAGGGAAATATGGGCTCCATCGGAACGGATTTTCTCATAAAGGCGAATATATTTGCCGTTTTTTTGCACGGCCTGGAAAATTTGAAAAAGTCTTGGTGATCCAAAATGAATAAACTCACCTTCGATATCAGAAGGGGCCTCATCTTCATTCGTGATCAGCGTGATTTTCATCGGATTGGGCTCTCCGCCCGTCTTTTCGAGCCAGTGCCAGTAAAACGGCCTGTTCATAATCTGTTTATCGACTTCAACCGTCAGCTGCACGGTCATGTGGCCTGAACTTTTGTCGGTGATCGTGCAGCCGTTTGCGATGAAAAAGCGTTCTAAAAACAGGTATATTTCTTCCTGACGCATTTGATTTTAGCCTCCGATCTGTTTTTGGTTTGAAACGGCTTCATTTCCGTATGAAATGAAAGAGGTTAAGTTTTCCATTTTGATCTTCATTTCCTCGTCTGTTGCGGAGTAAAAGAGAATGTCGTGAAGGTGGTCTTCAAAATTGCCGACCTCGATTTTTGTTAAAATATCATCCAAGTCTCCGACGACTTTTTCGAACAAATGGATCTTTTCATAGAGAAGCTTTAAAATATGCTCTTCTACGGTATGCTTTGTTGCCATGTTGTAAATGTAAACATCGCGTTCCTGGCCGAGCCGGTGAATCCGGCCGATCCTTTGCTCGAGACGCATCGGGTTCCACGGAAGATCATAGTTGA
This sequence comes from Bacillus sp. FSL L8-0528, assembly GCF_038593085.1. Lineage (NCBI taxonomy): Bacteria > Bacillati > Bacillota > Bacilli > Caryophanales > Bacillaceae > Bacillus > Bacillus sp. FSL L8-0528. The sequence continues at coordinate 2,614,443 of NZ_CP151961.1, read as the reverse complement.
TGATTTTATTGCAAAATTGAAGGTTGATCCCTTCGCCGCCTGCTTCAGTCGCGATCAGAACTTGAACTTTGCCCCTGAACAAATCTTTCATCCAGTCTTTCTTTCCTCTTTTAAATCCGCCTCTGAACGGTACGGAACTGATGCCGTTCTGCTGAAGGAACCATTGCAGATAAATCTGCGTTGCCCTGTATTCAGTAAAGATGATGACTTTGTCATCGAGTTCTTGAATGAGTTCAACAACTTTCAGCGCTTTTGAATTTTGCGCGACCTCGTTGACCTTTTCGATCAAATGGTGGATGACAGGTTCAGAGATCACCGGCGCTTCGCGATCCTTTCGGTCAAGCATGTTTTTCAGCGTCATATAGACAGCTTCTCTGCTTGAACAGCATTCGCGCTCCAATGTCATGATTGAGAACATGCTTGATGAATGCTGATGACTTGCCTTCAGCTTTTTAATCTCGTCATACAAAGCCTGTTCTGTAGGAGAAAAGGAAATGGGCACGGTTTCGACATGGCGCTTCGTCCAGGTGATGCCGGTATCATGCCGTCTGTTTCTGATCATGACTTTATTGATAAGGGACTTCAAGCGTTCATGCGCTTCAGCTGAATTGATCTGTTTTGTATAATCTTTGTTGAAGTTGCTTTCATTTCCCAAGTGTCCGGGTTTTAGCAGAGAAACGAGATTAAATATTTCGTCGATCTTGTTTTGGATGGGCGTCGCCGTCAGCATCAGGCAATATTTTTTCTTTAAGCTGCGGACAAACTCGTAATTTTTTGTTTTATTGTTTTTCAGTTTGTGAGCTTCATCAATAATCACCACATCATACTGGATCGACAAAACCGTCTCCCTGTGCGGCGACCGCTTTGCCGTGTCAAGGGAGGAGACGACAACATCGCACTGCTCCCAGACATAGCTTTTTTTCTGTTCCACGGCCGGAATTAAAAACTTTTCCCGCAGTTCCTTCACCCATTGCGAGACGAGCGAGGCGGGGACGAGGATTAAGATTTTCTTGGCCAGCCCGCGAATCATGTATTCTTTTAATATCAGCCCGGCCTCGACCGTTTTGCCGAGACCCACTTCATCCGCCAAGATGGCTTTTCCGTTCATCTGCTCGACTACCTTCCGGGCGACTTCGAGCTGATGGGGAAGCGGGGTGAAGCCTGGGAGGTGATAAGGGGCCTGCAAGCCTTCAAACGTCGGAATCGCAAGCCTTTTCTGCACTTCACAGGAAAGCTTGTAAAGCTCCCAATTCGCCCACGGTCCGTCTTCATCAAGGTGCTTTTTGAACTGTTCCGGCCACTCGTTGTCGAAATGAATGTCTGGTTTCATCACTAATGCCGCCTTTCTCTTCTGAGATTCAAATGTTCTTTTTTAAAAGAAAATCTTGCGTGAAAAAAACGGATTTTACTAACAAATAAACAAAACACGAACATTCTTATTTTGAAATAATAAATTGTTAATGATTTTTCCTGTTGCCCAATTGTTGTGATGATGGTAGGATATTTGTAGATCATCAGTAAAAAAATCATAAGCTTTATATAGTATGTCCATGAAAAGAAATGAATATGAGCGAATGACAGCAAGGGGAGAGACCGATAGCGGGAAACCTAAAAGCGGCGCCGAAGGAGCAAGCTGGGGAACAGTGAATCTCTCAGGCAAAAGAACTCTTGCTTGACGCAACTCTGGAGAGAGTTTGTATCATATGATGTTTTAGCAAACCACCAAAGGGGACATCTTTGCTTTTGATGCAAAGTAAACTTTCAGGTGCCAGGACAGAGAGCCTCCGAACTGACAAAGGGGCTTCTCTGTCCTTTTTTGTGCCGTCCAAAGCGGCGGAACCATCCAGGTGATGTTGGAATATTTCTTGTTTTCTGATGATTGGCAAACTTGTTTTTAGTTTGAAAAGCGAAGGGGGAAGCAGAATGCTTAAACGAACGCCTTTATTTGACCTTTATAAGGAATATGGCGGAAAAACGATTGATTTTGGCGGCTGGGAACTGCCTGTTCAATTTTCTTCAATTAAAGAGGAGCATGAAGCCGTCAGGACGAAAGCGGGGCTTTTTGACGTCTCACACATGGGGGAGGTCGAAATCACAGGAACAGACAGCCTTCCGTTTTTGCAAAAACTGTTGACAAACGATGTTTCGACGCTGAAAGAAGGCGGTGCCCAGTATACGGCCATGTGCTATGAAGACGGCGGAACGATCGACGATCTCCTCGTCTATAAAAAAGCGGCCAATGCCTACATGCTCGTCATTAACGGAGCCAATATCGACAAAGACGTCGATTGGATGAACAAGCACCAAGAAGGAGACGTTTCGGTTCGAAACGTGTCTGACGAGGTTGCGCTGCTTGCTCTTCAAGGACCGAAGGCCGAAGCGATTTTAAAACAGGTCGCAGATAGCGATCTTGCCGGGTTAAAGCCGTTTACGTTCAGGGATGATGCGGCGATCGGCAGCGTGCAGGCGCTTGTGTCCAGAACGGGATACACGGGAGAGGACGGCTTTGAGATTTACTGCCGGAGTGAAGATGCAGCCTACATTTGGAAGCTGCTCCTTGAAACGGGCAAGGATTCGGGATTGGTGCCGTGCGGCCTCGGGGCGAGGGATACGCTGAGGTTTGAAGCGAAGCTGCCGCTGTACGGACAGGAGCTCTCAAAAGACATTACACCGATCGAAGCCGGTATCGGATTCGCCGTCAAAACAAACAAAGCCTCGGACTTCTTCGGAAAAGCCGTCCTGGCAAGCCAAAAGGAACATGGAGCGGACAGAAAGCTCGTCGGCCTTGAAATGATCGATAAAGGCATTCCAAGGCACGGATACGCCGTCTATTATCAAGGCGAACAAGCAGGCGAGGTGACAACCGGCACACAGTCGCCGACCTTAAAGAAAAACGTCGGCCTCGCATTGCTGAAAAAAGAAGCCTGCGCCCTTGACACCGTCGTTGAAGTGGAAATCAGAAATAAGCGTTTGAAAGCCAAAATCGTGAAAACCCCATTTTACAAACGGCAGCCGTAAGTTTGCCAAGACCGTGAAAGGAGACTGAAGATGAAGCACCGTTACCTGCCAGCTACAGATCAGGATAAAAAGGAGATGCTTGAGGCAATTGGAGTCGAGAGAATCGACGAGCTATTCTCCGATATACCCGAAAGCGTCAGATTTAAAGGGGAATACCAAATTAAAAAGGCAAAGTCCGAGACTGAGCTCACAAAAGAACTGACGAAACTCGCGGCTAAAAATAAAGATACAGTGACGTACGCCTCTTTTTTGGGAGCGGGCGTATACGATCATTACCAGCCTGTCATCGTGGACCACGTGATTTCGCGGTCGGAATTTTACACGGCTTACACACCGTATCAGCCTGAAATTTCTCAAGGGGAGCTCCAGGCGATCTTTGAATTTCAAACGATGATTTGCGAGCTGACGGGCATGGATATCAGCAACTCGTCGATGTATGACGGAGGAACGGCATTAGCCGAAGCGGCAATGCTTGCTTCAGAACATACAAAAAAGAAAAAAATCGTCGTTTCGGAAACCGTCCATCCCGAATCGCGCGAGGTTTTAGAAACGTATGCGAAAGGACAGTACATCGACGTGGTAGAAGTCCCTGCCAAAAACGGAACAACAGATCTTGCGGCTCTTGATGAAGCCGTCTGCGAAGATACAGCAGCAGTGATCGTCCAATACCCTAACTTTTTCGGGCGAATTGAGCCGCTGAAAGACATTGAACCGATCGCCCATAAAGGGAAAAGTATGTTCATCGTTTCCGCCAATCCGCTGGCTCTTGGGCTTTTAACACCGCCCGGGGCATTGGGAGCTGACATCGTTGTCGGGGATGCCCAGCCGTTCGGAATACCGGCCGCTTTCGGCGGGCCGCACTGCGGATTCTTTGCCGTCACGAAAAAATTGATGAGAAAAGTGCCTGGCCGTCTCGTCGGTCAGACGGAAGATGAAAACGGGAAAAGGGGATTCGTTCTCACCTTGCAGGCGCGCGAGCAGCATATCAGACGGGATAAAGCAACATCAAATATATGCTCCAACCAGGCGCTCAATGCGCTTGCCGCATCAGTCGCCATGACGGCGCTCGGCAAAAAAGGCGTCAAGGAAATCGCATGGCAGAACCTGCAAAAAGCGGCTTACGCAAAAGAAGCAGCTAAACGGGCCGGTCTTGAAGTCGTGTTTGACGGGCCGATGTTCAACGAGTTTGTCGTCAGGCTCAATGAACCTGTCGAAAAAGCGAATGAACGCCTGCTTGAGAAAAATATGATCGGAGGCTACGATCTCGGCGCTTCATATCCGGATTTAAAACAGCACATGCTGATCGCCGTGACAGAGCTCAGAACAAGAGAGGAAATCGATACACTCATGAATGAATTGGGGGATCGCCATGAATAATCAGGATCAATCGCTTATTTTTGAAGTATCAAAAGAAGGGCGGGTCGGCTACAGCCTTCCTGAGCTTGACGTCCCTGAAACAGATGTGACAGACGTCCTTGACGAAGCGTATCTCAGAGACGAACCGGCAGATCTCCCCGAAGTGTCTGAGCTTGATATTATGCGCCATTATACGGCTTTATCAAGGCGCAACCACGGAGTGGATTCGGGCTTTTATCCGCTCGGTTCATGCACGATGAAGTACAATCCGAAGATTAACGAAAAAATCGCGAGAATCCCGGGATTTTCTGCGATCCATCCGCTCCAGGATGAACGGACCGTGCAGGGGGCGCTGGAACTCTTGTACGACTTGAGCGAGCATTTGGAAGAGATCACGGGGATGGATGAGGTCACCCTTCAGCCGGCTGCGGGTGCGCACGGCGAGTGGACCGGGCTGATGATGATCCGCGCGTTCCATGAGGCAAACGGCGATCATAAAAGGACGAAGGTCATTGTTCCCGATTCGGCCCACGGCACAAATCCGGCGTCTGCGACTGTTGCCGGATTTGAAACGGTCACCGTCAAATCGAATGACGACGGTCTTGTTGATCTTGAAGATTTAAAGCGTGTCGTAGATGAAGAAACAGCCGCGTTAATGCTGACCAATCCAAATACGCTCGGCCTTTTTGAAGAAAATATTTTAGAAATGGCTGAAATCGTCCATAAAGCCGGAGGAAAGCTGTACTATGACGGAGCGAACCTGAACGCCGTACTCAGCAAAGCAAGGCCGGGTGACATGGGATTTGACGTCGTCCATTTGAACCTTCACAAAACCTTTACAGGACCGCACGGAGGCGGAGGACCTGGATCAGGACCTGTCGGCGTCAAGAAGGAATTGATTCCGTATTTGCCGAAGCCGGTGCTGGTGAAAAAAGACGGCCGCTATACCTTTGACCATGACCGTCCGCATTCGATCGGCAGGGTGAAACCTTACTACGGAAACTTCGGCATCAATGTGAGAGCTTATACGTACATTCGTTCAATGGGGCCGGACGGGCTCAAAGAAGTAACGGAAAACGCCGTTTTAAATGCGAATTATATGATGAGAAAGCTTGCTCCATACTACGATCTGCCGTTTGACCGGCACTGTAAGCACGAATTTGTGCTGTCGGGAAGGCGCCAGAAAAAGCTGGGAGTCAGGACGCTTGACATCGCAAAGCGGCTTTTGGACTTCGGCTTTCATCCGCCGACCATCTATTTCCCGCTCAATGTCGAGGAATGCATCATGATTGAACCGACAGAAACAGAGTCGAAAGAAACGCTCGATGCGTTTATCGATACGATGATCCAGATCGCAAAAGAAGCGGAGGAAACGCCTGAAGTCGTTCAGGAAGCACCGCATTCAACCGTTGTGAAACGCATGGATGAAACAAAAGCTGCGCGGAAGCCCGTGCTGCGTTATGAAAAATGATAAGAAGCCGGCGGATCGATTTCGCCGGTTTTTTTTATGTGAAAAATAACATCTTTATGTAAACGATTTATTTACTGAATGATAAGGATTTCTCCCGTATTAAATAGTAAATTCATCAAATTTAAAATTAGAAATAAAAATTACATTGTAAAAACGTGATAGTTTCAATGTTTATATGAAATATAATGGTTTAATTTACCTTGAAAGAAGAGGATTATGGAGCATTTAAAAGGATTCACAAGGATAGAGAGTGATAACGATGAATATGAAGGTATGATACAAAATGACAGCGAATATGCCGTTTGTCTCATATGTTATATAAATGTTACGGTATATTAGATTGCTTCATACGGGAGGAGAAATATGAATTCAGACGAAAAGCCAATCAAGATAAAAGTAGAAAAAGTGTCCAAAGTTTTTGGGAAAAATACAAAGAAAGCAACGCAGCTGCTTGCCGATGGCAAAACCAAAAAAGAAATTCTGAAAGAAACCGGGGCGACCGTCGGGGTGAACCAAGCGGATTTTAGCGTGTATGAAGGTGAGATATTTGTCATCATGGGTCTATCAGGGAGCGGTAAATCAACCTTGGTGCGGCTTTTAAACCGGCTGATTGAACCGACTGCAGGACATGTGTACATAGATGGTGACATGATAACAAATATGTCCAAAGACCAGCTTCGGGAAATCCGCCGGAAAAAAATCAGCATGGTCTTTCAAAAATTCGCTCTGTTTCCGCACAAAACGATTCTTGAAAACACAGAGTACGGATTGGAACTGCAAAAAGTCGATAAAAGTAAACGCCGGCTAAAAGCTATGGAATCATTAAAGCTTGTCGGTCTTGAAGGATATGAACAGCAATATCCGGATCAGCTGAGCGGCGGAATGCAGCAGCGCGTCGGGCTTGCCCGCGCATTGACGAATGATCCGGACATTCTGCTGATGGACGAAGCGTTCAGCGCGCTTGACCCGCTGATTCGCAAGGATATGCAGGATGAACTCCTCGATTTGCATGAATCAGTAGGCAAAACGATTATTTTCATCACCCATGATCTTGATGAAGCGCTGAGAATCGGCGATCGAATCGCATTGATGAAAGACGGAAACATCGTTCAAATCGGTACGCCGGAAGAGATCTTAATGAACCCGTCAAACGAATATGTTGAAAAATTCGTTGAAGATGTCGACTTGTCTAAAGTGCTGACGGCCGGTCATATTATGAAACGCGCTGAAACCGTACGCGCAGACAAAGGGCCGCGCGTCGCTCTGACGCTGATGAAAAACCTGGGGATTTCCTCGATTTATGCCGTTGACAAACACAATAGGCTCCTTGGCTCTGTTGATGCTGAAACAGCTAAAAAAGCAGCCGAAAAAAGCCAGACGCTGGAGAGCGTCATCTCAAGAGACATCACAACCGTGGAAGAGAATGCGGTCCTGACGGATATTTTTGAATTGGTCTCTGATGCCAGCATCCCGATTGCTGTCGTCGATGAAAAACAGCGGATGAAAGGGATCATCGTCAAAGGCGCGTTAATCGGAGCGCTTGCCGGAAATGACCGGTATATTAATGCACATTCAGATCATGAACCAGCTCATGAAACTGTTGTTCAGGAGGTGAGATAATGTTTACTTTATCATCGCTTCCCCGCATTCCTTTAGCCGATTGGATCGATCGGTTTGTTGACTGGCTGACGGTATCGTTCGGCGGGGTATTTAACGGAATTGCCAGCGGAGTGGAATCGTTTGTTGATGCGATTGTCCAAGGCTTGGGTTTTGTTCCGCCGGTTATTTTGACCGTTATCTTTGCCGCGCTCGTCTGGCTGATCAGCAAAAGAGGCATTGCGCTGTTTACTTTAATCGGATTTTTTATCATTGATTATTTAGGATATTGGGACGCCATGCTCCAGACATTGGCGCTTGTCGTCACATCCGTTCTGATTTCTGTTATTATCGGCATTCCGGTCGGAATCTGGGGCTCCCAAAAGAAAACGGTTCGGAGAATCGTTACGCCCATCCTTGACTTAATGCAGACGATGCCGGCATTCGTTTATTTGCTTCCGGCCATCTTCTTTTTCAATATCGGGGTTGTGCCGGGTGTTGTCGCTTCCGTTATCTTTGCGATGCCTCCGACAATCCGGATGACGATCTTAGGAATTCAGCAGGTGCCGGAAGATCTGATAGAAGCAACAGAAGCATTTGGTTCAACGACAAGCCAGCGGCTCTTTAAAGTGCAGCTGCCGCTCGCGACGAAAACCATTCTGGCCGGTATCAATCAAAGCATCATGCTTGCGTTGTCAATGGTCGTTATTGCATCCATGGTAGGTGCGCCTGGACTTGGAGAAGAAGTTTACCGGGCTGTTACCCAGCTGCAAACGGGTACCGGTGTAGAAACCGGGCTTGCGATTGTTATTATTGCGATCGTACTTGACCGGGTTACACAAAATATAAAATTGAAAAAAAGCAGGGGGAATGCATAATGTGGAAAAAGATAGCGGGAATCGGCACTGCAGCAGTGCTGACATTGGGTCTGGCCGCCTGCGGAAGCAGCAATAATAATGAAAACGCGTCTGTAGGCGATCAAGTCGGTTATAAAATTACCGGCATTGATCCTGGAGCGGGCATTATGAATGCAACGGACAAGGCGCTTAAGGACTACGATCTCAGCAAGTGGGCTGTAACATCAGGCTCAAGCTCAGCGATGACAGCCGCATTGAAAAAAGCTTACGATAAAAAAGATCCGATCATCATTACGGGCTGGACACCGCATTGGATGTTTGCAAAATACGATCTCAAATACTTGAAAGATCCAAAAGGTTCTTACGGCGATGCCGAAGAAATCCATACTGTTACGCGCAAAGGATTCAAGGACGACCATCCGGGCGCACACAAGCTGCTCAGCCAATTCAGCTGGACAGAGGATGATATGGGAGAAGTCATGCTAGCCGTTCAGGAAGGCAAAAAAGCGGAAGAAGCTGCAGCAGATTTCGTGAAAAAACATCAAGATCTTGTTAAGAAATGGACAAAAGGCGTCGATAAAGCGGACGGCGAAAAAATTAAGCTCGGCTATGTGGCATGGGACAGTGAAATTGCGAGCACGAATGTCATCGCAAAAGTTCTTGAAGACTTAGGTTACAACGTGACGCTCAGCCAAGTAGAAGCAGGCCCGATGTGGACTGGAATTGCAAATGGAAGCGTCGATGCTTCACTTGCTGCATGGCTGCCGCAAACGCATAAAACATATGCTGAAAAATACAAAGGCAAATACGAAGATATCGGTACTAGTATGACAGGCGTAAAAATTGGCCTTGTCGTTCCGACATACATGAAAGATGTCAATTCAATCGAAGACTTGAAAAAATAACGAACAAAGCCGGCGAACCCATTTCGCCGGCTTATTTTTATCTGAAACGTCAACCGCTTCCGCCTGTTTTGATTGTCTGCCGGATATGCTAAAAAAATCCTAAAACGTGAAGACGCTTTAGGATGTTGGCTGCAACTGGAGACAGCTGCGGTTATTAATTTTTCGTTTTAATTTTTCCGCCCCATTTTTTGAACCCGCCTTTCAGGTTGTAAATCTCCTTACAGCCGTGTTTGCGGAGCGTTTGGGCGGCTCTTCCGCTTCTGACGTTGTTTTGGCAGTACAGGTAAACCGGTTTGTCAGGACGGATTTCGCTTTTCCTTTGCTTAAGCTGTGAAAGCGGAATGTTTCTCGCACCCAAAATGTGGCCGCCTTCATACTCGTTCGGCTCGCGCACATCGATGAGCTGCGCTTTGCGATAGCCGGCCCGGAATTCTTCTTCTGTCAAGGTTTTCATAATGCGCTGCTGATAGATGTATGAAACGACCGCGTAGATGATGAGCGCGGCGCAAATCAAGAGAATGATAATGCTGCTGGTAGACAATCTGATCCGACTCCTTTTTGAATTCATCCCGTCTGATAATCGGGAGATTTTTAACGATATGTTAAGACAAATACTATTATAGTAAAGCCTCAGAAATCTGTCATCTGATTCGCCGAATTTATTTTCAATTTTAAGAGGGAATGGTAGACTTATTTTATACCAAAGAAAAAGAGGGTAGGTTATGGAAAAAGAAATATGGCGTTTTATCGATTCGGGACGACAGGATCCCGCTTTTAATATGGCGCTCGACGAGGCGCTCCTTTATTGGCACAGCGAAAATAAGATTCCGCCGACCATCCGCTTTTACGGCTGGAATCCGCCAACGCTTTCAGTCGGCTATTTCCAAAATATCGAAAAGGAAATCAATCTGGATGCCGTCAAAAAACACGGTTTAGGCTTTGTGAGAAGGCCGACCGGCGGAAGAGGCGTGCTCCATGATCAAGAGCTGACCTACAGTGTTATTGTGTCTGAAGAACACCCGGAAATGCCGAAGACGGTGACGGAAGCGTACCGCGTCATCTCAGAAGGTATTCTTGAAGGCTTCAGAGAGCTGGGGCTTGATGCGTATTTCGCCATACCAAGAACGGAAAAAGAGAAACAGAGCCTGAAAAATCCGAGATCTTCCGTCTGTTTTGACGCGCCGTCGTGGTACGAGCTCGTTGTCGAAGGCAGAAAGGTCGCAGGAAGCGCCCAGACGAGGCAGAAAGGAGTCATTCTCCAGCACGGTTCGATCCTTCTTGATCTGGATGAGGACAAGCTCTTTGATTTGTTTATTTACAAAAATGACCGCCTCAGAGAGCGCATGCAGAGAAACTTCAAACAAAAAGCGGTCGCCATTAATGAGCTGGCAAAAGAAAAAGTCACGATTGAAGAAGCGAGCAAAGCTTTTAAAAAAGGGTTTGAAAAAGGGCTTAACATTCATTTGGAGCCTTATGAACTGACAGAAGAGGAAACGGCATTTGTCGCCGATCTCGCCAGGACGAAGTATGCGGCAGATGAATGGAATTATAGAAGGTAATCGGGTGAAAACGTTATCCCGTTGCTTGTTTTTTACATGCACATAGTGTAAACTTGTTATGATTTGAATAGGTGTGATTTGGAGGGATTTGATGACAACACCGAGTATGGAAGATTACATAGAACAAATTTATATGCTGATTGAAGAAAAAGGATATGCAAGGGTCTCAGATATAGCCGAAGCTCTGGCCGTCCATCCCTCCTCGGTTACAAAAATGGTTCAAAAACTCGATAAAGACGAATATTTGATTTATGAAAAGTATCGCGGCCTCGTGCTGACGCCTAAAGGGAAGAAAATAGGCAAGCGTTTAGTATACAGACATGAATTATTGGAGCAGTTTTTACGAATCATTGGTGTTGACGAAGAGAAAATTTATGATGATGTTGAAGGAATCGAGCATCATTTAAGCTGGAACAGCATTGACCGTATCGGAGATCTTGTCCAGTATTTTGAAGACGACAGCAAAAGAATCGACGATTTGAGAAGCGTCCAAAAAAGAAATGAACAGGAAAATCAATAAAAGCCGCCGGGCATCGGCGGCTTAAGATTGATGACAAAATCCCAAAACGAATTTTGTTTTGGGATTTTGTCATTTCTTTTTTTCAGCGTGACCCGCAACCCTTGCAGTCTAGGAAGGCCGAGCATCGGAGCTGATTTTCACAGGATGTGATGACGGCGGCGTTCAGGCAGGACGCCTGGGCAGTTAGTCGCCGATCCTACCTCTATTCGTGAGCACCGACTTAGCAGGCCTGACAACGAATGCGAGGGTTTGTCGACAAGCTGAAGCCGCCGGGTATCGGCGGCTTTTCTCTTTCTGTATCAGTTTTTCCGGCTGCCGCTTTGTCTCATGGTCTTTTTTTTCGGTCCGTTTCTTAAAATGGTGTAAAGCCATCTTTTAAGGGAGGGAGATCGCGATGTACATCGACGGGGTTTTTTCTGGCGGCGGTATGAAAGGGATTGCACTTGTGGGAGCATACGAGGCGCTTGAGAAACGGGGCTTCCGATTTAAAAGGCTGGCCGGAACGAGCGCCGGTTCGATTATTGCCTCGTTTATCGCGGCAGGTTATACAAGCGCGGAAATCCGTCAAATGATGGAAGAATTAAATGAAAGCGAGCTCCTTGACCCGAGATTTTCACTCTTGCCTTTGAAAATGCTGCAATGGGCATCGATTTATTGGCGGCTCGGTTTATATAAAGGAGATAAGCTGGAAAACTGGATTTCCGAAAAGCTGAAAGCGAAAGGTATTTCAGTTTTCGGGGATCTTGAACAGGGAAAACTGAAGTTGATCGCCTCCGACTTATCGAATGGCAAGATGCTTGTGCTGCCTGACGATTTAAACAGATACGGCTTAAATCCAAGGCGTTTTTCCGTTGCCAGGGCTGTCCGAATGAGCTGCAGCATTCCTTATTTTTTTGAGCCGGTGAAGCTCAAGTCCTCCAGCGGCATCAGCGTTGTCGTAGACGGCGGAGTTCTGAGCAATTTTCCGATGTGGCTGTTTACAACAGAAAAAAAACGGCCGGTATTGGGCATCACGCTGATGCCCAATGAAAAAGAGAGGCCGAAGAAAACGATTAAAAATGCGTTCGAGCTGTTCGGGGCGCTGTTTGAGACGATGAAAGAGGCGCATGACGCCAGGCACATTGCCACAAAACATGAGCGGAACATCATTTTTTTACCTGTGGAGGAAGTCTTGTCGACTGAATTCGCGATGTCGGCAGAAAAAAAACTAGCTCTAATCGAGCTAGGAAAAAAACGAACAGAATTATTTTTGAAACAGTGGACGTTTTAAAAGAAAGCCCTGTTTTTCTTTTTGCTTTTTTTGCCTTCAATCACTGTCAGCTGAGTCTGGCTTTTTTTCTTCACCAATACCGGCTTCGATTTATTGATAGACGGTACGCTTCTCAGATGATTAACCTTGCCTTTTATAGAGCGTTTTTTGTGATCCTGAAAACGCTTGTTGGATTGCTTGGCTGCTTTCTTAAAAGCGGCTCCTTCACTGCCCATATCGCGATTGGAAATGCGCCTGATCACGAAATAAATGATGGCGCCGACCGCTGCAAAAACAAACAAGTATTGGAGCAGGCGGCCCGGACTTGTGACGGCGAAATAGACAAACCCAAAAATTCCAAACGCAATAATTAAAGCTGAGACAGGATGTACGCGTTGCTTCATAACTGTCCACCTCCCAAAAAATTAACCAATTCGTTGCATTACATTACGATATTAGAAGGTTCCTTCTGTTCGTCCTCTGCTTTGGTCTCCATATGAAGAAGCTCATTGAAGCTTGCGATGGCTACTTCCACCTGGTCGTCAGACGGCTCTTTCGTTGTTAAAAGCTGCAGCCACAAACCCGGATAGCCGAGCACCTTCAATACGGGGATGTCTCTCAGTTTGTTTGTCAGCTGCAGGACTTCAAATGAAATGCCGAGAACGACGGGTATCAGTGCGAGTCTATTCAAAATACGGACCCAGAGAGGGTCAGTAGGAACAAGCAAGTAAACAAACATGCCCACGATGACGGTGAATAGAATAAAGCTGCTTCCGCATCGGTAGTGCAGTCTTGACTGCCGCTGAACGTTTTCAACCGTGACCGGCAGATTTTGCTCGTAACAGTTTATGACCTTGTGTTCTGCTCCGTGATATTGAAAAACTCTTTTAATAAAAGGAGTGCATGATATGGCGTAAATATAGCTTAAGAGAAGGAGCAGCTTAAAAAAGCTTTCGATCATAATCTGCGCGACGTCCGACTGAAAGACCGGACGGGTGAGCTCCGCTAAAAAAACGGGCACGAGCGTAAAAATAAACTTGCTGAACAAAAAAGACAGGACGCCGACTGCAGCGAGGCCAAAAATCATCGTCAGCTTGGACGGCTTCTCTTCTTTCAATTGATCGTCTAAAGAAGGATCGAGGTCATAGCGTTCGCTCGAAAAATTCAAGTGCTTGGTGCCGTTCGCGCTTGCTTCTATAATCGCGATAATCCCTCTGAGAAAAGGAATTTTCTTTAATTTTTCAAGCACCGGATTGGTTTTCCGAGGCAGCTTGAAAAATTCAATGCTTCCGTCTTTTCTGCGGATCGCGGTTACATAATGGCGCCTGCCGCCGAACATAACGCCTTCGACGACAGCCTGCCCTCCGTATGCGGGCTGTTTTGTTTGATTTGACATTTGCATCAACCTATCTGTATCAATCTATGAGTACATTAACCATTTCCTTACACCTATTGTACAGGAAAAACGCTGAAACCTCTAGATTGACGGGCTCAAAAATTTAAGAAATTCGAACCTCTTACAATGCCAAATCTAATTAAAGTATACCCTTTTTCATGCTTTTTACACTCGGATCTTAAAAATCCGGGAAAGCTGATGTTGGCGAGGCTGTTTTTGGACATACTGGAAATGGAGGTGATCTGGACTGTATGGGTAATGAAGACAATCAAAAACAGCCGGAAGAGCTTGAGCAAAATAAGCGTGAAACTCCGATGACTTTCATCGGAAGGGTGATCACGACTGGCTTTGTCGGCGGAGTGCTTTGGAGTGCAATCGGTGAACTGGCGTACCTTTTTAAGTTCTCCGAAGTCAATGCAAACATGATTCTCCAGCCTTTTGTCATCGGCGATTGGAAAAACGGATTTCTCGGGACGTTTATCAGCGTCCTGCTGATCGGAGTTATTTCTATCGGGGCTGCCCTGCTTTACTACGGCACTTTGAAGCAGGTCAAAGGCATGTGGGCAGGCATTGTATATGGAGCCGTTTTGTGGGCTGTCGTGTTTTACCTGTTCAATCCGATGTTCCCAGATGTTCAGACTGTGGCTGAATTAAAGAGGGAAACGGTTGTGACGACGCTTTGCATTTACCTGCTTTACGGTTTATTCGTCGGCTATTCCATTTCGTTTGAATACAATGAGCTCAATTCTGAAAAGCTGACGCGGGCCCTTGGAGAAACAAGAGAATAGTGCCTGATCAGGAAGCAATATGATAAAATGTTCACTGTAAGTGGACATTTTTTTGCGTGATGAGAAGGGGGAGGCAGAGTTGCCGCATATTTTAATATTGAACGGACCGAATTTAAACCGGCTTGGAAAACGCGAACCCGATGTATACGGTACAGACACATTAACTGATTTGGAGCAAAAACTTTTTCAATTTGCCGAAGGCATTCAGATTGAATTGACTTTTTTTCAATCAAACCACGAAGGGGACCTGATTGATGCTCTTCATGAGGCAGAGGAACAATACGATGGAATCGTCTTGAATCCGGGGGCTTTCTCCCATTACAGCTATGCCATCCGCGATGCGGTGGCTGCAATCAGCATACCGGTGATTGAGGTTCATCTTTCAAACCCTCATGCAAGGGAAGAGTTCCGGCACCGCTCGGTCATCGCTCCGGTTGCAAGAGGCCAGATCACGGGACTCGGCTTTGAAGGTTATAAGCTGGCCATCTGTTATTTTATGAACACAAATAACAAATAGGGGGACTAGTGGACAATGAAACTAAACAAATTGAGAGAGCTTTTCGGAGGTTTGGGCATTGACGGAATTTTGGTGACGAGCAGCGTTAATCTGCGGTACATCACCGGTTTTACCGGATCTTCAGGACTGGCGGTCATCTCAGGTGATCAAGCAGTCTTTATTACAGATTTCCGCTATACAGAACAGGCGAAAGATCAAATCAAAGGCTTTGACATTGTTCAGCATGCCGGCGGAATCGTTCAAAAGGCCGCCGAAGTGATCAAAGAGATGGGGATAAACAAAATCGGTTTTGAACAGGATAAAATGACATACGGAACGTATGCCGCCTACAAAGAGCAGCTTGGCGCAGCTAAACTCGTTCCTGTTTCTCAATCTGTGGAAAAGTTGCGCTTGATTAAGTCTAGTGAAGAGATTAAGATATTAAAGGAAGCTGCAAAGATTGCAGATGATGCATTCAGCCATATTCTGACGGTCATAAAGCCCGGCATCACCGAAATTGAAGTCGCCAATGAGCTCGAGTTTTACATGCGGAGCCAGGGAGCGGATCATTCGTCCTTCGATATGATCGTGGCATCAGGCGTACGCTCAAGTTTGCCGCACGGAGTGGCAAGCGGCAAAGCGATTGAGAAAGGCGACCTTGTGACATTGGACTTCGGGGCTTACTATAAAGGTTACTGCTCGGACATAACGCGTACGGTCGCGGTAGGAGAGCCGGATGATGAGCTGAAGCGCATTTATCAAACCGTGTTTGAGGCGCAGGCTATGGGCATGCGGAGCATCAAGCCGGGAATCACCGGGAAACAGGCTGACGCTTATACAAGGGACTACATATCTTCACAAGGCTACGGCGAGTATTTCGGCCATTCAACAGGCCACGGCCTCGGCATGGAAGTTCATGAAAGTCCGGCGCTTTCAGCACGTTCGGACCAGATGCTTGAAAAAGGCATGGTTGTAACGGTTGAACCGGGAATTTACATACCGGGCAAAGGCGGGGTCAGGATAGAAGATGATATTGTCCTGACAGAGGAAGGAAACGAATCCCTTACCCATTCCGCGAAAGAATTAATTATTTTATAATCCGTTTGATTGGAGCAATAGGAGGATAATCATGATTTCAGTAAACGATTTTCGTACAGGATTAACGATTGAAGTAGACGGAGGCATCTGGCGCGTTGTTGACTTCCAGCACGTTAAGCCGGGAAAAGGTGCGGCATTTGTCCGCTCCAAACTGAGAAATCTTCGCACAGGCGCGATTCAGGAAAAAACATTCCGCGCAGGTGAAAAAGTGGCGCGCGCCCAAATTGAAACGAAAACGATGCAGTACTTGTATGCCAACGGCGACCAGCACGTTTTTATGGATACGACATCTTACGAGCAGCTTGAGCTGAACGAGAAGCAAATCGAACACGAGCTCAAATTTCTGCTTGAAAATATGTCTGTCCACATCATGATGTATCAGACAGAGACGATCGGAATCGAACTTCCGAATACGGTCGAACTGAAAGTTGTTGAAACAGAACCGGGCATCAAAGGCGACACAGCCTCAGGCGGAACAAAACCGGCAAAAACAGAAACAGGCCTTGTTGTCAACGTGCCGTTCTTCGTAAACGAAGGAGATACGCTTGTTGTCAATACTTCTGACGGATCTTACGTATCAAGAGCATAAGAATAACAGCGGGAAAGAGCCGACTTCATTGAAGCCGGCTCTTTTTTTGCTGTCTGAAATCTTTTACCTCTCACAGGCCAAATAGAAAAATCGGAAGACTACTTTTTCAAGGGAGAGCATAGATTGTAATAAAAGAGGAAGTGTTACTGGAGGTTTAAGAACATGAAGCTTTTCTTTGGACAAGTCAATCCGACGGTTTTGACAATGGCGGCGTTAAGGGTTGTATCATCTTTGATCGAACTGACGGCGGCTGTCGTGATGCTTTTGACAAACGACGTCAGAAAAGCCGTGGCGGTCAACAGTATGCTTGCGATGGTCGGGCCGCTCATCTTTATTATTACAATGACAATCGGCATCTATCAGATTGCAGGGCAGCTTTCTTACGCAAAGCTGATTTTGATCTTTATGGGAGTGGTGTTGATCATCGCGGGGATCTATAAATAGTGACACATGATAAGAGAGACCGACTTGTCATAATGTCTTCCTTTGATCATACATTTTTATAGAAGACAAGCAAAAAGAGGAGGGAGTGTTTTTGCATCACATCACAGAGATTCTCCCCGATACGATCAAACGCGCGCTCAGCGGTCTTGGCGACCATGAAATCAATCAGATAGAAGAAATTCGGATTCGGACAAGTCGTCCGCTCGAACTGGTGAACAAAGGAAAGCCGCGCTTTCTCCCTTATGCGGCGACACCTGAAGACTCGGCGCTGCTTTTAAACAGGCTGGGAAATTACAGCATGTATACACTGGAAGAGGAATTGAAAAAAGGATATGTCACGATCAGAGGCGGACACCGCGTGGGGCTTGCCGGCCGGGTTGTCGTCGAAAACGGAGCAGTCAAAGGAATCAGAGAAATATCATCATTTAATATCCGCATTGCCAAAGAAAAAATCGGCATTTCCGAACCGTATGTCCCTCATTTATTTCAAAACTCGTGGCTGAACACGCTGATCATCGGTCCGCCGCAAACCGGAAAAACAACATTGCTCAGAGATCTCGCCAGGCTGATCAGCTCAGGAAGCGGCAACGCGCCTGCCAAAAAGGTGGGAATCGTTGACGAAAGGTCTGAAATCGCAGGTTGTGTAAACGGCATCCCGCAATATCGGCTCGGCGACCGGGCAGACATTCTTGACGCCTGCCCAAAAGCGGAAGGGCTGATGATGATGATCAGATCGATGAGTCCGGAGGTCATGATCGCCGATGAGATCGGAAGAATGGAAGACGCAGAAGCGCTCTTGGAAGCGGTCCATGCGGGGGTGTCTGTCATCGTTTCGGCTCACGGCTGCACATATGCCGATATCGCTAAGCGTCCATCATTGAAAATGCTTCAGGAGCACCGGGTATTTGAGAGAATCGTGGAACTTTCCAGAAAGAACGGTCCCGGCAGCCTGAGCCGCATTTTAAACGGGAACGGAGAGCCGCTCGGCGCGGCGAAGAGGATGTTATCATGCTGAAGCTTTTAGGTGCCGTGCTTATTTTGGCAGCAGCCACATGGACAGGTTTTGAAATGGCGAAGCCTTTCAGGGATAGGCCGAAGCAAATCCGCCAGCTGCTGGCCGCTTTGCAGTCTTTAGAGGCTGAAATCATGTACGGGCACACACCGCTCCTTCAGGCATCAAAGCAGATCGCACACCAGGTTTCCGGGCCGATAGCTTCTTTGTTTCAGACATTTGCAGAACAGCTGGAAAAAGGCAGCGCTTCAGCGGGGACGGCATGGGAAGACAGCTTGGAGAAAGTATGGCCCGAAACGGCTCTCAAAAAGAAAGAATACGAGATTTTACGGCAATTCGGCGAAACGCTTGGCCGTCATGATCTGATTTCTCAGCAAAAACATATCAAACTGGCGTTAACCCATTTAGAGACAGAGGAAGCTGAAGCAAATCTCGCCCAGGCGAAAAATGAAAAAATGGTGAAGAGCCTTGGATTCTTGTCGGGACTGCTGCTGATTCTTCTATTGATGTAATGAAGAGGGGAGCATACACGAAATGGGAGTAGACGTAAATATTATTTTTCAAATTGCCGGCGTCGGGATCGTCGTCGCTTTTCTTCACACCATACTGGATCAAATGGGGAAGAAGGAATATGCCCAATGGGTCACGCTTTTAGGATTCATTTATATATTGTTCATGGTGGCTACTGTTGTCGATGATCTGTTCCAAAAGATAAAAGCTGTCTTTCTATTTCAAGGATAGGGGGGCTCACTCATTGAAATCGTTCAAATCGTAGGATTGGGAATGATCGCCACCTTCCTCAGCTTGATTGTGAAAGAGCAAAAACCGACGTTTGCTTTTATGATTGTCGTTTTTGCCGGATGCACGATTTTTTTATTCTTAGTCGATCAAGTCTACGAAATCATTCGGATGATTGAAAAAATAGCTGCCAATGCCAACATCAACATGATGTATGTCGAAACGATTTTGAAAATTATCGGGATTGCTTATATTGCGGAGTTTGGCGCCCAGCTGACGAAGGATGCCGGACAGGGTGCGATTGCTTCAAAAATCGAATTGGCAGGCAAAATCCTCATCTTAGTCATGGCCGTGCCTATTTTAACCGTCATTATCGAAACGATCATCGGACTCATCCCTTCCATGTCTTAGTCAGAAAGGAGGATTTCCCTGAGTGAAGCGTTTTCTGTTCTGGCTCTTGATCATCGGAATCGTATGCTTTGGAGCGCGTGATGTACAAGCTTCGCCAAAAGAAGCGGAGCCGGCTGGAGAACCCGCCGCGGAAGAATCGGCTGAAGCGATGGCCAGAGAGCAGGCTGAAGGTTTGGAGCTCGACCGGGTCGGGGAGTTCTGGAACAACATTTTGACTGAGTATGGGGGACACCTTCCCGAAAGTCAAAAAGGAAGCCTGCTTGAATTTGTCAAAGGTGAAAAGCACTTTTCGCCTGAGGAATGGGGCAAAGCGCTGTTTTCTTACTTGTTTCATGAAGTGCTGGCTAACGGGAAACTGCTCGGGACGCTGATCCTGTTGACCATCTTCTGCGTGCTGCTTCAGCTTTTGCAAAACGCATTTCAGCAAAGCACCGTCAGCAAAGTGGCTTATGCAATTGTCTATATGGTGCTGATCATTCTTGCGCTCAACAGCTTTCGGGTTGCCGTCACATATGCGAATGAAGCGATCCAGACGATGACAAGCTTTATCCTGTCGCTCGTACCTCTGCTTCTAGCGCTGATGGCGACTTCGGGAGGAGCCGCCTCAGCCGCATTTTTTCATCCGGTCATTCTCTTTCTCATGAACACGAGCGGCTTGTTTATCCAATATATCGTGCTGCCGCTTTTATTTTTATCAGCGATTTTAAGCATTGTCAGCACGATGACGGACCAGTATAAAGTCACACAGCTGGCCCAGCTCCTCAGAAATGCGGCGATCGGCACGCTGGCTGCATTTTTAACCGTGTTCCTCGGCGTCATCTCGGTTCAGGGCGCCTCAGCCGCAGTGACGGACGGCATTACTTTGCGGACGGCCAAATTCATCACCGGAAACTTCATCCCCGTATTGGGCCGCATGTTTACCGAAGCGACGGACACGGTGATCAGCGCGTCTCTCCTGCTGAAAAATACCGTCGGGATACTCGGCGTGGCGATCTTGATTTGCATCGCAGCCTTTCCCGCGATCAAAATTCTCTCCCTCGCGCTCATATATAAAATTGCCGCAGCCGTTCTCCAGCCTCTCGGAGGCGGTCCGGTGATCAGCTGCCTGGATGTCATCAGCAAAAGCGTCATCTACATTTTCGCGGCCATGGCCATCGTTTCGCTGATGTTTTTTTTAAGCTTAACCGTGATCATTACAGCGGGGAATCTGACGATGATGATGAAGTAGGGAGGGATGAGATGGAATTTCTGACAGAGTGGCTCACGAACATTATTCTATTTATTCTGATGGCGATCGTCATCGATATGCTTCTGCCGAATTCGAGCATGCAAAAATACGCGAAAATGGTGATCAGCCTGCTCTTGATCGTTGTGATACTGAATCCGATTTTCTCTTTATTCAGGACCGATCCGGATGTCATCTTTGAGAGGCTTACAAAAAACGGACAAGTTCAGTCAAACGAAATAAAAAATCAGCTGAATTCAGAAAAAAAAGAAATACAAGCCTCACAACAAGCATATATCTTAGAACAAATGGCTGTTCAATTGAAAAAGAGCGCAGAGGGAAGGTTTACAAGCGACAAATACAAGATTGACCGAGTCGCGGTTTCTTCTGACAGCCAGCTGAAAACAGAGAAAGATCTCAGTAAGCATGCGGAAGTCTCGGTATTCATGGAACCGGCATCCGAAAAAACGGTCCAAGCCGTCGCTCCTGTCGAAATCAATACGGATCGCGGCTACCAGCCAATGCGAGAAAGAGAAAAGAAAGAGACGGGGGAAGTCAGAGAACAGCTTGCAGGCATATGGGAAATAAGCCCCGACAAGATTACCGTTCATATTGAAGGGGGAGAACGAAGCGGCAATGAATAAAAGAACCTGGATCGAAAAGCTGATCAGCCACCTGCTGCCAAAAGACGAGAAAAACGGGAAAAAGCTGACGAAATATCACTACTTTCTGCTGCTTTTTGTTCTCGGCGTTTCCTTCATGCTCGTCAGTCAAATCTTCTCTTCCGAACCTTCTCAAGATCGAGCGGCAGATCAGCCGGCGGCTTCACAAAAAGCTTCATCTGAAAGCGCCGGACAGAGCGGTGAGGGTGAAAAGGAAGTGTTCAAACCCGCTTCAGATGACAAACCGAAGGACTCGATCCAAGATTACGAACAGGAATATGAGAATCAGCTCAAAGACATATTGGAAACGATCATCGGCGTTGAAGACGTATCAATCGTCGTCAATGTTGACGCAACCTCATTGAAAATATTCGAGAAAAATAGAAAAACCCAGGAGACTTCAACGAATGAGACAGATAAACAAGGAGGCAAGCGAACGGTGTCTGAAATGTCTTCCGACGAAGAAATTGTCATCATCAAAAACGGAGATAAAGAGACGCCTGTCGTCGTTCAGACGAAAAAGCCCGATATCAGGGGTGTTCTCGTTGTCGCTCAAGGAGTCGACAACGTTCAAATAAAAAAGACCATCATTGAAGCAGTGACAAGGGTTCTTGATGTTCCGAGCCACCGCGTCGCTGTTGCCCCTAAAAAAATGAAGGAGGATTCATAAATGATGCTGAAAAAACAAACGGTTTGGCTTTTAACCATGTTAAGTCTCGTCGTTGTGCTGAGTGTCTACTACATTATGTCGCCTGAAGGAGAAAATGTCGTCACGGTGGATGACAAAGAACAAGTCGCCGCTGAAAAAGAAAAACCGATGAAAGAAGAGCCTGCCAAGGATGGCAAAGAAGACACAGCGCCTGCTAAAGACAAAACTGAAGGGAAAGACGCAAAAGATAAAGAAACGTCTGCGAGTGAACAGAACGGAGAAGTCGTAACAAAAGAATCATCCGGTGATGAAGATTTATTCACGACATACCGCATGGAAATGGACGATCAGCGCAGCAGGGAGAGGGAGGAATTAACCGAAATCGTCAGAAGCGATAAAGCGACGGCAAAAGAAAAAAGCGAAGCTTACGACAAGATGACAGAGCTCAGCGAAGCTGAAGGAACGGAAAAGACGCTTGAAACCCTGATCAAAACAAAAGGCTATAAAGATGCCTTGGTCAATGCAGACGGCGATAAAGTCAATATTACGGTGAAGGCGAAGGAGCATTCGAAGGCCGCTGCCACCGATATCATCGACATCGTCGCAAAAGAAGTGAAAAACTTAAACGATGTGGCTGTGACGTTCGAGCCAGCAGATTGAACATGTCCCGCTTGCAAAAAGCGGGATTTTTTTATGTCTGAGGCCCCTGTTGATGCAGGGCGCTCATGATTGTAGTTGAATTCGGCATTCCTCTCCTGTAAGATGAATATAGTATGTACTTTTAGTACTAACTGATAAATGCGTAAAATCTTTTTCATTAGGAGTGCGATAGCATGTTAAACATTGATGAAATCAGACAGTTGATAAAATTAATTGATGAATCTTCGATAAATGAATTTACATACGAAAACGAAGGATCGAAGGTTGAACTGAAAAAACAAAGCGGAACCGTGCAAACCATCCAGCAAGTGGCCGCAGCGCCTGTTCAAACACCGGCTCCGGAAGCTCCGGCGAAGCAAGCGCCAGTTCAGGATGCGCCTGCAGCAGAAGAAGCCGCAAAAGACGGCGGAAACCTCCACAAAATCACCTCTCCGATGGTCGGAACGTTTTATGCGTCTTCTTCGCCTGAAGCCGATCCTTACGTAACAGTCGGTTCGAAGGTAACAGAATCCTCTGTCGTCTGCATTGTGGAAGCGATGAAGCTCTTTAATGAGATCGAAGCCGAAGTGAAAGGCGAGATCGTTGAAGTATTGGTTGAAAATGGCCAGCTGGTTGAATACGGACAACCTTTATTTTTAGTAAAAGCAGAGTAAGGAGCAATAAGATGATCAAAAAGCTATTAATTGCGAACAGGGGAGAAATTGCTGTCAGAATTATCAGAGCGTGTAAAGAACTGGGGATCGATACGGTGGCCGTCTTTTCCGAGGCCGACAGAGAGGCGCTCCATGTTCAGATGGCTGATGAAGCATTTTGCATCGGACCTAAGCTTTCAAAAGACAGCTACTTGAATATAACGAACATCGTCAGCGTCGCCAAAATGACCGGCGCTGATGCGATTCACCCGGGCTACGGCTTCCTGGCGGAAAACGCCGATTTTGCCGAGCTTTGCGAAGAGGTAAACGTAACCTTCGTCGGCCCGACAGCAGACGCGATCTCTAAGATGGGGACAAAGGATGTTGCCAGGGAAACGATGCAGCAGGCTGGCGTTCCAATCGTACCGGGTTCCAAAGGAATTATTGAAGATATTGAAGATGCGGTTTCATTGGCGCGCGATATAGGGTATCCTGTCATTATAAAGGCAACTGCCGGTGGCGGCGGAAAAGGAATCAGGGTCGCTCGTACGGAAGAAGAACTGATCAACGGCATTAAAATCACTCAGCAGGAAGCGGCCACCGCTTTCGGCAACCCGGGTGTGTACATTGAAAAGTACATTGAAGACTTCAGACACGTCGAGATCCAAGTGCTTGCGGACACACACGGAAATACGATTCACTTGGGTGAACGCGACTGCTCAATCCAAAGAAGGCTCCAAAAGCTGCTTGAAGAAACCCCTTCACCTGCGCTTGATGAAGGAATCAGGGAGCAAATGGGGGAGGCGGCCGTCAAAGCGGCTGAAGCCGTTAAGTACACGGGCGCGGGAACAGTTGAATTTATCTACGATTACCGCGAGCAGAAGTTCTACTTTATGGAAATGAACACGCGCATTCAGGTTGAGCATCCGGTAACAGAGATGGTGACGGGCGTTGATTTGATTAAAGAGCAGATCAGAGTGGCGTCAGGCGAAAAATTAGCCCTCACCCAAGATGAAGTCACTTTTAACGGCTGGGCAATCGAATGCCGGATTAATGCGGAAAACCCTGAGAAAAACTTCATGCCTTCTCCGGGAAAAATCGAGATGTATCTGCCTCCGGGCGGGCTCGGCGTCAGAGTGGATTCTGCGGCTTATCCGGGATACTCGATTCCTCCTTATTATGACAGCATGATTGCAAAAGTCATCACATACGGGAAGACGAGGGAAGAAGCTGTATCAAGAATGAAAAGAGCGTTGAGCGAATTCGTCATCGAAGGCGTTCATACGACGATACCGTTCCATCTGAAACTGCTCGAGCACGAAACATTCGTAAGCGGAGAATTTAATACGAAGTTTTTAGAAATATATGATGTAATGGGATCGTAATTTTAACGGAGGTGAACATATTGAAAGACGACAACAGCTTATTGGAAATGAGCCATGAAGACAATCATTTAGGAAAAGTGGAAATCGCTCCGGAAGTCATCGAAGTCATTGCCGGAATCGCAGCTTCCGAAGTTGAAGGCGTAGCTGAAATGCGCGGCAATTTTGCGACAGGTGTCGTGGAACGGTTTGGAAAAAAGAATCACGGCAAAGGCGTCAAAGTTGATTTGTCAGATGACGGAATTATCATTGATGTTTATTGCGTGATGATGTTTGGCGTTTCGATTCCTAAAGTTGCAAATGCCGTTCAGGATAATATCCGCCAGACGCTTCTCAATATGACAGCTCTTTCGATTAATGAAATCAATATTCACATCGTTGGCATTCAATTCGATTCAAAAACGCACGAGGTGGAAGTCGATCAAGAGATGTAGTGCGGTGAAGTGGAAGAACCAAGGGGAATGACGGCCCTTTGGTTTTTTCATGTTCCGTTTTAAAAAATGACGTTTAAAAGCATCTTTCCGCTGTTATCGACCAAAAATAAGAGGAACCGGAAAGTTTGCAAAGAAGTTCGAAAAACGAATGATAATAAATGATTATTTCTTATTATTCGGTTATTGACGATAAAACCGCGATTTTTGCATGCGGAAAGACTAAAAATATGATATGATCTCTTTGTGGCTTAAACGGCAAGCGGCAAAGAGGGTTAAAGGAGAAAAAGAAAGAATGAAAAGAAGAACAGCAAGAGAAAAGGCTTTGCAGTCACTATTCCAGATTGATGTCAGTGATACAGAACCGAATGAAGCGATGCAGCACGCCTTGGACGGGCAGGAAAGCGACGCTTTTTTCGAGCAGCTTGTTTACGGGGTCTTAGAGAACAAAGAGAAAATCGATGAGATGATCAAACGGCATCTCGTCAATTGGAAGCTTGACAGGCTGGCGAATGTCGACCGCGCGATTTTGCGTTTGTCCGCCTACGAAATGATCTTTTTAGAAGACATACCTGTCAACGTCTCTATGAATGAAGCGATTGAACTGGCGAAGCAATTTGGAGATGACAAGTCGGCGAAGTTTGTAAACGGTGTTCTTTCTAACATTAAATCCGATCTTGAATAATCTAGGAGGAGAGCAAATGACAGCAACCATCATCGACGGGAAAGAAACAGCAAAGGAAAAGCGCGGGCAGCTGGCCAAGGAAGTTGAAGAGCTGAAAAAACAAGGAGTGACCCCGGGACTGGCCGTTATTTTAATTGGTGATGATCCGGCGTCTCTTTCATATGTACGGGGAAAGAAAAAAGCAGCTGAAGCCATGGGGATTCGTTTTCAGCTGGATCATTTCGATGCAAGCTTCTCTGAACAAGAGCTTCTTGAAGTGATTGACCAGTACAACCAAAATAACGACTTTCACGGAATTCTTGTCCAGCTGCCTCTTCCGGATC
Source organism: Bacillus sp. FSL L8-0528 (assembly GCF_038593085.1). Lineage (NCBI taxonomy): Bacteria > Bacillati > Bacillota > Bacilli > Caryophanales > Bacillaceae > Bacillus > Bacillus sp. FSL L8-0528. The sequence continues at coordinate 2,588,291 of NZ_CP151961.1, read as the reverse complement.
ATATTTCCGAACAAGCGGTGATTGAAAGAATATCCCCTGACAAAGATGTTGACGGTTTTCATCCATTAAACGTAGGAAAGATGCTGCTTGGCGAAGACACATTTCTGCCTTGCACGCCTGCGGGCATCGTGGAGCTTTTAAAGAAAACCGAGATTGATCTGTCGGGAAAAGAGGTTGTTGTCGTCGGGCGAAGCAATATCGTCGGAAAGCCGGTAGGACAGCTGCTCTTGAACGAAAACGCAACCGTTACGTACTGCCATTCAAGAACGGCCGACATTACGGCTCACACAAAAAAAGCTGACATTCTGATTGTCGCTGTCGGAAAGGCGAATTTCATCAAAGCGGATCAAATGAAAGAGGGAGCCGTTGTCATTGATGTCGGCGTTAACCGCCTTGACAACGGAAAGCTCGTCGGTGATGTCGATTTTGAAGAAGCGAAGGAAAAGGCTTCCTATATTACCCCCGTACCGGGCGGTGTCGGTCCGATGACGATTACAATGCTGGCCCATAACACGGTTAAATCAGCGAAGCGTACAATTTAACTTTAATGTACAGCCGTTCATCCGCCTGGTCTCGCGCCGGCGGATGAACGTGCTTGTGCCTTCTTAGAAAGGAGACTGTGCCATGAGTGAAATTTCATTTGTCACGGTCACGGCTTTGACAAAATATATTAAGCGCAAATTTGACGTGGACCCCCATCTTGAAGATATTTGGATCAAGGGCGAGCTGTCAAATGTTAAAATACATAGCAGAGGCCATATTTATTTTACACTGAAAGATGATAACGCCCGCATTCAATCCGTCATGTTCGCCAGACAAAACAGAAATCTCGCCTTTACCCCTGAAAACGGGATGAAAGTATTGGTGAGAGGCGGCATTTCGGTATATGAACCGAGCGGCAACTATCAGCTCTATGCAAAAGAAATACAGCCTGACGGCATAGGTGCGCTTCATCTCGCGTATGAGGAACTTAAGAAAAAGCTATCGCAAGAAGGCTTGTTTGATGAAAAACATAAGAAACCCATCCCCGCGTTCCCATCAGTCGTCGGTGTTGTCACGTCTCCAACTGGAGCGGCTGTACGCGATGTGATCACCACCATTAAAAGAAGATACCCCCTTGTAAAAGTGATCGTCTTTCCAACGCTCGTTCAAGGAGTAAACGCGGGCGAGTCAATCGTCAGCAGCATTAAAGAGGCTAACCGCAGAGAGTTATGCGATGTATTAATCGTCGGACGCGGAGGAGGATCGATCGAAGAGCTGTGGGCATTTAATGAAGAGGCTGTCGCCAGGGCCATTTTTTCTTCCGGCATTCCGATCATTTCTGCCGTCGGGCATGAAACGGATTTTACAATCAGCGATTTTGTCGCGGATTTACGGGCGGCGACCCCGACGGGAGCGGCCGAACAGGCCGTCCCTAATATGCTTGATTTGCTGGAGCGTCTGAAAACGCTCGAAGCGAGAATTGCAAAATCGATGCAGCAGGATTTAAGAAAGCGGCAGGAGCGGGTGAAAACCCTTCAGTCCTCTTATGCCTTCCGCTACCCGAAACGGCTGTATGCCCAAAAGGAACAGGAATTCGACCTGATATTCGACCGTTTCCAAAAACAGCTGGCGATGACCGTTGAACGCAAAGAACAAAAACTGAACGAACAGACATACAAGCTGGAGATGCTTCATCCCGAGGAGCAGCTTAAACAAGCGAGAAAGAGGCATGAAGAGCAAACAGTCCGGCTGAAGCGGAATATGGATGTGCAGCTGAAGCAGATTCACTCGCAGTTTCAAACGGTTCTTGGTAAACTGAATGCATTAAGCCCTCTCCAAGTGATGGAAAGAGGGTACAGTTTGACATATAAGGAAAATGAATTGATTAAAAGTATTGAACAGGTTCATGAAAAAGATGAGATCCGCGTCACATTAAATGATGGGACGCTGACCTGTGAGGTACTGCAAAAGAGAGGCGAAACAAATGGCTGAAGAAAACAAAACAAACCGGGAAGACCTGACATTTGAAGAGGCGATGAAAGGTCTGGAACAGATCGTATCAAAGCTTGAAGAAGGGGATGTGCCTTTGGAAAAGGCGATCGACTATTTCCAGAAAGGGATGGCTCTTTCGAAAATGTGCCACGAAAAACTGCAAAATGTCGAAAAGCAGATGGACTACATTTTGCGGGAAAATGGGGAATTAGCTCCTTTCAGTGTTCGGGAGGAGGAAAAAGGTGACCGGTAAACTTGACGGATTTTTAAAATCGAGAAAAACATTAATTGAAGAACGCCTTCCGATGTATATTAAAGACCTGCGAGCGCCGTCTATCCTCAAGGAATCCATGCTGTACTCATTGGAAGCCGGAGGGAAACGGCTGAGACCGATTTTGGTTCTTGCGCTTCTTCATGCGTACGGAAAAGACGAAGAAGCCGGAATTCCGGTCGGGTGCGCGGTTGAAATGATCCATACGTATTCATTAATCCATGACGATCTTCCTTGTATGGATGACGATGACCTCAGAAGGGGAAAGCCGACAAACCATAAAATTTACGGGGAAGCGACGGCCATTCTCGCCGGAGACGCCTTATTAACTGAAAGCTTCAAAATGATCACTTCCAATATGCCTTCTGATGTATCCGCTGAAAAACGCATCAGACTGGTGAATGAGCTGATATCGGCGGCGGGGGCTGAAGGCATGGTAGGCGGTCAGATTTTAGATATGGAAGCGGAATCAAAGTCTGTCTCTCTTGATGAACTGCAGCGGATTCACGAAGGAAAAACGGCTAAACTCCTCAGCTTCAGCGTCATCGCGGGGGCGATTCTAGCAGATGCATCTGAAAAAGAGATTGAAAAGCTCCGCGAATTCAGCCATCATATCGGCATCGGCTTCCAGATCAGAGATGACATTCTCGACCTTGAAGGCTCAGAGGATAAAATCGGCAAACGGATCGGATCTGACGAGACAAACGGAAAATCGACCTATCCGTCGCTCCTTTCGCTTGAGGGCGCCAGCCAAAAGCTTGATGAACATATTGAAAAAGCAAAACGGCTGATTTCAGAGCTTCCGCTTGAAAAAGAGCTTATGTACGAGTTCTGCGATATGATTGCCGCAAGGGATCATTGATACAGGGCTTCCATTTGAGCATCAAAGGCTTATTATGATAAAATATAAAAAGTTGAACTCTAAAACGCCGCGCCGTTATCACGTTGTGTTAGCGGCTGTTTTTTCAAACGAAGCGTCCGCATATGCAAGTTTGCGCATGGGGATGAATTCGTCATATAATAATTCAAGCTGAAACTTAAAATGAAGCAAGGCGCATACTTGCAGAAATCATGCTGAAAGTGAGTTGATCCGATTGGATCTGTTATCGATAAAGGACCCTGCATTTTTGAAGAACCTTTCAAATCAAGAACTGGAAGATTTAAGCGCTGAAATTCGCCGCTTTTTAATTGAAACGCTTTCTGAATCTGGAGGGCACATTGGTCCGAATCTCGGTGTTGTCGAGCTTACCATTGCATTGCATAAAGAATTTAACAGCCCGAAAGATAAGTTTTTGTGGGATGTGGGGCATCAATCGTATGTCCATAAACTGTTGACCGGCCGCGGAAAGGACTTCGCCACGCTGCGTCAGCATAAAGGACTGTGCGGTTTTCCAAAGCGGAATGAAAGCGAACATGATGTCTGGGAAACGGGCCACAGTTCGACTTCTCTCTCCGGTGCGATGGGGATGGCGGCTGCGAGAGACTTGAAAGGGACTAACGAATATATCATCCCGATCATCGGAGACGGTGCACTGACCGGCGGCATGGCTCTTGAAGCGCTTAACCATATCGGCCATGAGCAAAAAGACATGATTGTCATTTTGAATGACAACGAAATGAGCATCGCTCCAAACGTCGGAGCGATTCATTCCATGCTCGGAAGGCTGCGCACAGCCGGAAAATACCAATGGGTCAAAGATGAGCTTGAGTATTTGTTCAAGCGGATTCCTGCTGTTGGCGGCAAGCTTGCCGCTACAGCCGAGCGGATCAAAGACAGCCTTAAATACCTGCTGGTATCCGGGATGTTCTTTGAAGAGCTCGGATTTACGTATTTAGGGCCTGTAGACGGTCATTCCTATGATGAACTGTTTGAAAACTTGCAGTATGCGAAAAAGACGAAAGGCCCGGTACTCCTCCACGTTATTACGAAAAAAGGAAAAGGCTATAAGCCTGCGGAAACCGATAAAACCGGCACATGGCACGGAACCGGCCCATATAAAATCGATACCGGTGATTTTGTTAAGCCGAAAGCCGCTGCGCCATCATGGAGCGCGCTCGTAAGCGAAACGGTCAGGAAGCTTGCCCGCGAGGATGAACGGATTGTGGCCATTACTCCGGCCATGCCTGTCGGTTCAAAACTTGAAGGGTTTGCGAGCGAGTTTCCGGAGCGCATGTTTGATGTCGGCATTGCGGAACAGCATGCGGCAACGATGGCGGCTGGTCTCGCGACTCAGAATATGAAGCCGTTTCTGGCGATCTATTCGACATTTCTTCAGCGCGCTTATGACCAGGTTGTCCATGATATTTGCCGGCAAAACCTAAATGTATTTATCGGCATTGACAGAGCGGGCCTTGTCGGCGCTGACGGGGAAACACACCAGGGCGTGTTTGACATTGCTTTTTTACGGCATATTCCGAATTTGGTTCTCATGATGCCGAAAGATGAAAACGAAGGCCAGCACATGGTCAACACGGCTGTCAAATACGACGACGGCCCGATTGCCATGCGCTTTCCGCGCGGAAACGGACTCGGCGTCAAAATGGATAAAGAATTGAAAACGATCCCGATCGGAACGTGGGAAGTGCTGAAACCCGGGACAGACGCGGTCATTTTAACATTCGGCACCACCATTCCGATGGCGCTTGCTGCCGCGGAGGAGCTGCAGAAAGAAGGGCGTTCGGTCAGAGTGGTTAACGCCCGTTTTATCAAGCCGCTTGACGAAAACATGCTGATGGAAATCCTGAACGAGGGGCTTCCGATTTTAACGATCGAAGAGGCTGTGCTTCAAGGCGGATTCGGCAGCTCGATCCTTGAGTATGCCCATGAACATCAGTCTTACAGCCCGATCATTGACAGGATGGGGATACCTGATCAATTTATTGAACATGGCAGCGTCGCCAAGCTTCTGGAAGAGATCGGAATGACAAAAGAAGACGTCATCAGACGAATAAGACTCTTGACGCCCGTAAAGACTCATAAAGGAATTGGATCATGACAGGAAAAAAAGAACGGCTCGACGTTTTATTAGTAGAAAGAGGGTTAATGGAAACGCGGGAAAAAGCGAAAAGAGCCATCATGGCCGGCATCGTCTATACGAATGAAAACAGACTGGACAAGCCGGGCGAAAAGGTTGACCGCACGATTCCGCTGACCGTTAAAGGAAACCCGTTAAAATACGTCTCAAGAGGCGGATTAAAACTTGAAAAAGCATTAAAAGAGTTTCAGCTTTCCGTTCAAGGCAAGCTGATGATTGACATCGGCTCTTCCACCGGCGGCTTCACAGACTGCGCGCTGCAAAACGGCGCTCTCCGCTCATACGCCGTTGATGTCGGGTATAATCAGCTCGCCTGGAAGCTGAGGCAGGATGAGCGGGTTGTGGTGATGGAACGCACCAATTTCCGGTATTGCACACCTGCCGATTTTACGGAAGGACTGCCGGAGTTCGCGACGATCGATGTCTCTTTTATCTCTCTGAAAATCATCCTGCCTGTGCTTAAGAGCATTTTAGTGCCGGGAAGCGACTGCATCGCTCTCGTCAAACCGCAGTTTGAAGCAGGGCGGGAATCCGTCGGGAAAAAAGGAATCGTCCGCGATCCCCTCGTCCATAAAGCTGTGCTTGATGACATCAGCCGGTTTGCGGCTCTGGAAGGATACGACTGCCGAAACGCCTCGTTTTCGCCGATTACCGGCGGCGACGGCAACATCGAATTCCTTCTCCATTTGCATTGGGACGGGGAGGCACAGCCCGGCACGCCGATAGCAGAAGAAACGATCAATCAAATTGTCGCAGAGGCTCACAAGACATTAAAAGCGAAAAAAAACGGATCAGCGTGATTAAAAACCCTTGAGAGCCGTACGGCGAATGCGAGGGTGGCCGGCACGCAAAAAGGAATAATAGTGGGCTATTATTCCTTTTTTACTGCAAACATGTACTTTTCCGACAAAATCATTTAACATAAATGTATAAACATACACAATTTGTGTATAAAACGAGGTGTGAAATGAACAAAGGTCAAAGGCATATTAAAATCAGGGAGATTATCACCGCTAATGAAATTGAAACACAGGATGAGCTTGTCGATATTTTAAAGAAAGACGGCTATAATGTGACGCAGGCCACCGTCTCGCGGGACATTAAAGAGCTTCATTTGGTCAAGGTGCCGACAAACAACGGTTCCTACAAATACAGCCTGCCTGCTGATCAGCGCTTTAATCCCCTTTCCAAATTAAAAAGATCATTGATGGACGCATTTGTCAAAATCGACTCAGCCAGCCATCTGATCGTTTTAAAAACAATGCCGGGCAACGCGCAGGCGATCGGGGCGCTGATGGACAATTTGGATTGGGAAGAAATCATGGGAACGATCTGCGGAGATGATACCATTTTGATCATCTGCCGGACGCATGATGATACCAAAATCGTACAGAAGAAAATATTGGAGCTTTTATAAACGAAGGCCTGAAAAGAGGTGTCATGAAAGCTTGTTAGCTGAATTATCGATCAAAAACTTTGCCATTATCGAAGAATTAACCGTTTCTTTTGAAAAAGGGCTGACGGTTCTGACCGGTGAAACCGGGGCCGGAAAATCGATCATCATCGACGCCGTCTCTTTGCTTGTTGGAGGCCGCGGCTCGTCCGAATATGTCAGATATGGCGAAAAAAGAGCCGAATTGGAAGGGCTTTTCCTCCTTGACAGCGGCCATCCGGTTTTTGATTTGTGCACAGAACTGGGGATTGAAGCCTCGGATGACATGATCGTCATGAGGAGAGATATTAACGCAAACGGCAAGAGCATCTGCCGCGTCAATGGAAAACTTGTCACCATTGCCGCTTTGCGGGAAGTCGGCAGACTGCTGCTTGACATTCACGGGCAGCACGACAATCAGCTGCTGATGGAGGACGAGCACCATCTTCAGCTTCTGGACAGGTTTGCAGGAGAAGAAATCGAAAATGCTTTAAAAGCGTATCAGGAAGTTTACAGCCGCTACATGGACGTCATGAAAAAGGTGAAAGAGCTTTCTGAAAGCGAGCAGGAAATGGCTCACAGACTTGATTTAATACAATTCCAGCTTGATGAAATCGAATCTGCAAACCTTGAGCCGAAAGAGGACGAACTTCTTCAGGAAGAGCGCCGTCAAATCGCAAATTTTGAAAAAATATACGAAGCCCTGCAAAACGCCTATAATGCGCTTCGCAACGAGCAGGCCGGGCTTGACTGGGTCGGCATGGCTTCAAGCGAGCTTGAAAACGTCTCAGGCATCAATGAAGGGCTCAATAAAGTATCTGAATCCGTAGCCAACGCTTACTACATTCTTGAAGATTCAACTTTTCAGATCAGAAATATGCTGGATGAACTCGAATACGACCCCGAGCGCCTCGATTATATCGAATCGCGATTAAACGAAATCAAACAGCTGAAACGCAAATACGGCGCTACTGTCGAAGATATCCAAGCTTATTCGGCTAAGATAGAGGAAGAGATCGATCGGATCGAAAACCGGGACAGCCACTTGCAGGCTTTAAAATCCCGACTCGAATCAATCGGCAAGGATGTGGCGATTGAAGCCGCCAATGTGTCCGAAATCAGAAAAAAATGGGCGAAAAAACTGGCCAAACAGATTCAGCAGGAACTGAAAGATTTGTATATGGAAAAATCGACATTCGATACGGAATTCCAGGTGAAAAAAGCGGAACGGGATGATGATGCACCCGTCGTCAACGGTATGCCGGTTCAGCTCACAAAGCACGGCATTGACACCGTCCATTTCCTAATCTCAACAAACACGGGAGAACCGCTCAAATCTTTGTCAAAGGTTGCATCTGGAGGAGAGCTGTCAAGAATCATGCTGGCGATGAAAAGCATTTTCTCTGCTCAGCAGGATGTCACATCGATCATTTTCGATGAAGTGGATACGGGTGTAAGCGGCAGAGTCGCACAGGCGATCGCCGAAAAAATACACCGCGTCTCGATCGGTTCTCAAGTTTTATGCATTACCCACTTGCCGCAGGTGGCCGCCATGGCTGACACCCACCTTTTGATCACGAAACAGTCGAAAGACGGGAGAACGACGACAAGCGTCACACCGTTGTCAAAACAGGAAAAAATAGCGGAAATCGGCCGGATGATCGCCGGTGTTGAAGTAACGGATTTGACGAAGCGCCATGCGAAAGAACTTTTGAACCAAGCTAAGCTTGTTAAAACTACCGGATAAGCTGTTCATCCTGAACAGCTTCAGCGTGTCGACAAACCCTCGCATTCGTTGTCAGGCCTGCGCGTCGGTGCTCACGAATTCCAACATTCGCTCCGCTCCGATGCTCGGCCTTCCTAGACTGCAAAGGTTTTCAATCACGCTGAAAGGATGACAAAATCCCAAAACTAAGAGCAGTTTTGGGATTTTGTTAACAATTTGAAGCTGTTCATCCTGAACAGCTTATTTTTTTGTCGGCATTTTCTTATACAAACTCATTCTTATCATTTTATCCAATGATTTTCTTCCGTCCGCAGTTATAAATCGCTGTCCGAAAGGCAAAAGTAATGAATGTAGCGAAAGAAATTTTATATGGTGTGGGTTAGGTGCGAGGAGAGTGAAAAGGTGGATGTTGAAAAAATCAGAAAAGCTGTGGGTATGATTCTCCTTGTTTCTTTAATAAGTGTAGGATTTTACAAACCGGTGAAAGAATACATTGTAATACCAAAAAATTTGAACATTTTTGAGACGGGTACCCGTGCGGTTGAAACGAGCTTATCCGTCAGTACTCCGAAAGATGGATCATCGGAAGCATTCACACTGAAAGAAAATCAAAGCGAAGTAGAAATAAAAGGTGAAAAGAATGGACAGGCAGAACTCGTCTACGATTTTGCCGGATTTCCAGTTAAAAAAACAAAAGTAAATGTCCTGCCTGATTTGAAAGTGGTCCCCGGCGGGCAGTCCATTGGTGTAAAGCTTCACTCTGTTGGCGTATTGGTCGTGGGTTTTCATCAAATCAATACCTCTGAAGGCAAAAAATCGCCCGGTGAAGCAGCCGGAATCGCGGTAGGCGACATTATCACCGAAATCAATGGCACGAAAATCGAAAAAATGAATGACATTACCCCTTTTATTCAAAAGGCCGGGAAAACAGGAGAAACCTTACATCTGTCGATTAAAAGAGATAAACAAGAAATCAAAACGAAGCTCATTCCGAAAAAAGACCAGGCTGAAGATAAATACAGAATCGGCTTATATATCAGGGACTCTGCCGCAGGAATCGGCACAATGACTTTTTTCGAGCCGAAATCGAAAAAATACGGAGCGCTTGGTCACGTCATTTCAGACATGGATACGAAAAAACCGATCGTTGTTGAAAAAGGGCAAATCGTGAAATCGACCGTCACCTCGATTGAAAAAGGAACAGGCGGAAATCCCGGAGAGAAACTGGCCCGTTTCGCATCAGAACGAAAAGTGATCGGTGATATCAACAGAAACAGTCCATTCGGGATCTTCGGGACGCTTCATGAGTCAATCAAAAACCGCATCGCTGACAAAGCCATTCCGATTGCATTTTCAGATGAAGTAAAAGAAGGCCCTGCCCAAATTTTAACGGTTATCGAAAACGACAAAGTCGAGAAATTCGATATTCAGGTCGTCAGTACGACACCTCAGAAGTTTCCGGCCACAAAAGGCATGGTGCTGAAAATCACCGACCCGAGGCTGTTGAGCAAAACAGGAGGCATCGTTCAAGGGATGAGCGGAAGTCCGATCATCCAAAACGGAAAGATCATAGGCGCTGTAACTCACGTTTTCGTCAATGATCCGACGAGCGGATACGGCGTGCATATTGAATGGATGCTGTCTGAAGCGGGAATCGATATTTATAAAAAAGAAAAAGCAAGCTGACTGCCGGATTCCTCCGGCAGTTTTTGATTTCGTCTTTTTTTCTTGCGCGTTGTGCGTTAAAATGAAAGAAGAAAAGATTTTTCGACAAATTCACGTTCCCCGGTTTGTCAAGTCGCATTTCGAGTCGAAAAATCGAGAAAATCAGAAAAAAACAGAGAAAAAGCGAGATATACCACTATTATTGGAAAAATCCTTTTTTAAAAAAGGGAATAAAGTGGTGCTGTCGAATTAAACATATTAGAAAAAGAATGATGAAATTTATCAACATACACATTGGGGAGGAAGAAACGTGGAGAAAATTAAAGTATGTGTTGCTGATGATAACAGGGAGCTTGTCGGCCTATTAAGCGAATATATCGAGGGACAAAGCGACATGGAAGTGCTTGGTGTCGCATACAACGGACAGGAATGCCTTTCGTTGTTTAAAGACAAGGAGCCCGATGTGCTTGTGCTGGATATTATTATGCCTCATCTCGACGGATTGGCCGTTCTTGAAAGGCTGAGGGAATCGCAGCTTAAAAAGCAGCCGAATGTCATCATGCTGACGGCGTTCGGTCAGGAAGACGTGACGAAAAAAGCTGTAGATTTGGGCGCGTCGTATTTTATTTTGAAGCCTTTTGACATGGAGAACTTAGTCGGCCATATCCGCCAGGTTAGCGGAAACGGGTCTCAATTGACACACCGTGCCCCGTCCTCTCAAAGCAGTGTGCTTCGGCCGCAGCCGGAATCGCCGAAGAAAAACCTGGACGCCAGCATCACGACCATCATCCACGAGATCGGCGTGCCCGCTCATATAAAAGGCTATTTATACTTAAGGGAAGCCATCTCCATGGTGTATAATGACATCGAACTGCTAGGGAGCATTACAAAAGTGCTTTATCCGGATATCGCCAAAAAATTCAACACAACTGCAAGCCGAGTCGAACGGGCGATTCGCCACGCCATCGAAGTCGCATGGAGCAGAGGCAATATCGACTCGATTTCGTCACTTTTCGGCTACACAGTCAGCATGTCAAAAGCAAAGCCGACGAATTCAGAATTCATCGCGATGGTCGCAGACAAGCTGAGACTGGAGCATAAGGCTTCTTAAACGTTGACATGGCGCAGTTTTGACGAAGATTTAACCGTTGAATTGTCGACCTGTTTCTAACGAATAGTTTATCGTAATACCGATGAATATTTCGCCCTTATTGCGATAAATTTTGCTGCAATCCGAAGGGTTTTAATACAGTAATTAAAGGTCTCGTTTTTATAAACGAGGCCGTTTTTTTGCTCTTAAATGTACTGTTTTGAAGTCATCCCTAACAGCACATCTGAAAATACTAAAAAATGTAATTTGTACACTTTTTGGACATGCTTGCACGCCGTCAACAAGGGTCGGGAAGCAGTATGTGCAGCAGCAAATATAAGCATGAGAACTGCGGAAGGAGCAGCGCTACTCATCATCCGCTATGAAGGATTAAATGCTTGTCATGAAGCAGCCGGGCTTTAAAAAATGTTTAAAATAAAAGAATATTTGTACTTGCATTCCTGCAAGTTCTGACAAAAACTACATAGCACGCAGCCAGCTTTCGGTGTATCCGTCTATTTTTCAAAGTTTGTCTCACGCCCGGTGCATTGGCGTCATAGACTGAATCATATAAAGCGAAAGCCGCATGAAACGTCTTTTTTCTTATGAAAAAAGACGTTTTTTTATACAAAAAAATAAAAATGATGAAATAGATCTGATTTCTTCCAGATGTCAACCATTTTTCGGCCTTGGATAGACCGTTTTTCACAGACGTTTTTGAGCGGATGGCTTCTAACAATTCGGAAATCCTTGGGGCATTGGACGGGTAAATCGGGCGAATATCTGCTGAAGCGGCCTGCTTTACAGCTGTCGGGTATTAAAGATAAGGTACGGGGTGTGCAAAATTCAGCGGGCGAGGTGGTCGACATGAAAAAAGGAGTCATCCTTGTTTTGTTCGCTATGCTGCTATTGGCAGGCTGCGGGACAACGCAACATAATGGGCAAAGCGGCGATGAGAGCCGAAAAGGAACAGGCGGGGAAACGTTTGTGAAAGAAGGCATCTTTGTCGGTTTGGCGGATCAGCATACCGTCGCCGTCAATATTGACGGCAAAGAAACGACGTTTCAGGTCCCTCCCGAAAAACGGGACAAATATAAAGGGATCAAGGATGATACAAAGGTGGAAGTGGAGTACACGAAAGCAGAGGACGGAACATTACAACTTGAAGATATGAAAGAGAAAGAATGATCGTTTGCAAAAAGGTTGTAGGAGGAACTAATCGTGAAACTGTTAATGAGGAGTTTTGTTTTGCTGCTGTTTTCGTTTATTGCGGTTTTTCCAGCTGCTTTTGCGGCTGAGCCGCTTTCCGGGAAGACGGTATATGTTGACGCAGGTCACGGGGGCGAAGACAGCGGTGCGGTCGGAAACGGGCTGCTTGAGAAAGATGTCAACCTTGAAGTGGCAAAGCTGGTTGATGAAAAGCTGAAGGAAGAAGGAGCCGACACGGTCGCCTCAAGAACGGATGATACGTTTTTGACGCTGGAAGACCGGGTGGCCAAAGCGAGCAAGAACGCTTCAGACTTGCTGATCAGCATTCATGCAAACTCGGCCGTTCCGGAAGCGTCCGGTACAGAAACATACTTCGATTCTGCGTATCAAGCCGCTGACAGCAAACGGCTGGCGTCTAACATTCAAGAACGCCTTCCGGATGCGCTTGGCACTCGGGACAGAGGTGTAAAAGAATCAGGGTTTTATGTCATCAAAAATTCTCAAATGCCGAGTGTTTTAGTCGAACTCGGCTTTATCACGAACAAAACTGATGCAGATAAACTCGAAAGTCCGGAATATCAGGAAAAAGCGGCAGACGCGATTGCTGACGCTGTCGCAGCTTATTATGAATAACAGAAGGGACCCCGGTATATGACCGGGGTTCTTGTGTTATGTTTATGTTAAAAAAAGGCCTTATGTGTGGAAAGAAAACAGTAAGACCTTCATAATGGGATATAAACTTGCAATTCTTGTAGAGGTGAACCAGAGATGACGAAAATATTTGCACACCGAGGAGCTTCCGGCACTTTTCCCGAAAATACAATGGCGGCGTTTAAGCACGCAGCGGCCATCGGTGCAGACGGCATCGAATTGGATGTACAAATGGCAAAAGACGGTCGTCTTGTTGTGATACATGATGAAAAGCTTGACAGGACGACTTCGCTGAAAGGATATGTGAAGGATCTTACATATGAGGAGATCAAGCGCGGAGACGCAAGCCACCGTTTTTCCGAAAAAACCGGCTCTGTCCCGGTGCCGACCCTTGAAGAAGTGTTTGAGTGGGCGGCAGATGCTGAATTTTTTCTCAATGTGGAATTGAAAAACAGCATTATCCGTTATGATGGAATGGAAGAAAAGGTGATGTCGATGATTGAAGCGTACGGCCTTCAAGACCGGATCATTCTTTCATCATTCAATCATGAAAGCCTTGCGTTATGCAGCAGACTGAATCCAAGTATCGAGTTGGCCGCGCTTTACATGGATGTCATCTACAAGCCGGAGGAGTACATTGAAATGATTCCGGCTTCAGGATTTCATCCGTATCGCCGTTCAATGTCGGCTGACATGATCAAAAACGCCCATTTGAAACAAAAAGCGGTCAGGCCGTTCACCATCAACCGTGAAGAGGAGATGAAAAAACTGATTGCTGAAGGGATTGACGGTTTCTTCACCGATTTTCCCGAAAAAGCGTTAAAAATAAAAGCTGAGATGTGACACGCTGAAAGGATGACAAAATCCCAAAACTAAAAGTCGTTTTGGGATTTTGTCAACAATCTGAAAGCCGCAGACAGTATCTGCGGCTTTTTGCTTTCCGTTCACAGAGATCACACCTCGCGGCCGCTCTGCTTTTTTCTGAAGCGGGGGCTTACTTGATTGCGTTTTCTGTCTCTGTATAGAATAAATCCGCCTAATAAATAAAGGCCGCCTCCGAAGCATATGAACCCCGCCAGCCCCTGAAGCCAAAGGATCTGAAACGGGCTGATCAAAACGCCGAAAACAGTGTCGCGCATCAATTTAATTCCGAGAGCAGCCAGGCCTCCCGGTATCAGCAAAACGAACAGTGCGATCATTCTCCCCATACACGAATCCCCTTACCAATGATTTACCTTTATTGTCTATTTGAAAAAAAAGTTTGTCAAGAAAGGAAAACATGATAACATAGATGTTGTGCAAATTGTTGCAAGTGAACGTGAAAGTGTGCAAAATTTTTCATACAAAGGGGTAAAGGGATGATGCAAAAAGTACTGATCGTTGGTGCTGGAAAAGGGGGGACCGCTCTCTTGGATGTGCTGCTGAAAACAAAGACGATGCATATCGAGGCGGTCATCGATAAAAATCCGGAAGCGCCCGGGCTTTTCATCGCGCAAAAAAACGATATCGAAACGGCGCTCGATTGGACGCCATACATCACAGAACAGATCGATATCATCATTGAAACGACCGGAGACGCCGGCGTATTAAAGCAGCTGATTCGAAAAAAGCACGACAGTACGATCGTGGTGCCGGGATCGCTCGCTTATATCATCTCTCAGCTGATGAACGAAAAGCAGCAGCTCATCCAAATGTTAAAAGAGCAGACGTATAAACACGACCGTATTTTCAACTCTATGAATGACGGCATGATTTTTATTGACATTAACGAAGAGATCATTTTGTTTAACAAAATGGCGGAAGTGATGACAGGGACAAAGCGCACTGAAGCGATCGGCCAGCATATTCAAAGCGTGATCCCGACGACGAAGCTGCCGCGCATTCTCAATACGAGAGAGCCTGAGTATCATCAAAAGCAATTTCTCCATCCGAACAGGCAGATCGTCACGACCAGAATTCCGATTATCGATGACGGAGGGACGCTGCTCGGGGCGCTCAGCATATTTAAGGACATTACCGATGCGGTCGAGCTGGCTGAAGAGGTGACCAACCTGAAGGAAGTCAGAACGATGCTTGAAGCGATCATTCAATCTTCGGATGAAGCGATATCGGTCGTTGATGAAAACGGAAACGGGATGATGATCAACAGGGCGTATACAAAGATGACGGGCCTGACAAAAGACCAGGTGATCGGGAAGCCGGCCAATACCGACATATCCGAAGGGGAAAGCATGCATTTGAAAGTGCTTGAAACGAGGCGCCCTGTCAGAGGGGTCAGAATGAAAGTCGGCCCTAATAAAAAAGAAGTGATTGTCAATGTCGCGCCGATTATCGTCGACGGCATTTTAAAAGGGAGCGTCGGCGTCATTCACGATGTATCTGAAATTCAATCGCTCACAAACGAGCTGAACAGAGCGCGCCAGATTATCCGCACACTTGAGGCGAAATATACATTTGCCGACATCATCGGGTCAAGCGAGCAGATGCTCGTCGCGCTGGAACAGGCGAAATTGGGGGCGAAGACGCCTGCGACGATTTTGCTGAGAGGCGAATCGGGAACGGGTAAAGAGCTTTTTGCCCATGCCATACATAACGAAAGTGACCGAAAGTATAATAAGTTTGTCCGCGTCAATTGTGCGGCCATATCGGAATCACTGCTTGAATCAGAGCTTTTCGGCTATGAGGAAGGCGCTTTTTCAGGTGCGCGCCGCGGCGGGAAAAAAGGATTCTTTGAAGAAGCGAACAACGGAAGCATTTTCTTGGATGAAATCGGCGAGCTCACGCAAAACACACAAGCGAAGCTCCTCCGCGTTCTTCAGGAAAAAGAAATTGTCAGAGTCGGCGGGACCAAACCGATTCCTGTGAACGTCCGGGTCATCGCAGCGACAAACGTCAATATTGAAAAGGCGCTCGCTGAGGGCAGGTTTCGCGAAGACTTGTACTACCGGATCAATCGCTATCCGATATCGATTCCGCCGCTCAGGCAGCGGAAAGAGGATATCGAAGCCTTGAGCAGGCATTTGATTGGGAAAATCAATCAAGAATACGGACGTAATGTAAAGGGGCTTACGAAAAACGCGCTCAAATCGTTAAAAGCACGGAAGTGGCCAGGGAATGTCAGAGAGCTTGAAAATGTTCTCGAGCGAGCGATGATCTTTTTAAAACCGCAAATGGAATGGATTGATCTCGAACACCTGCCCGAAGCAGACCGTCCGAATAAAAAGGCGGAAGCCGGTGCAGCTTTCCCTGAGGTTGAAGATGAAAAGCTGTCTGATGCGGTTGAACGGTTTGAAGCTCATGTCATTAAAGAAACGCTTGAAAAGCATCAATACAACAGAACGAAAACGGCAAAAGCGCTTGGAATCAGTATCCGCAATCTCTATTACAAAATGGATAAATACAATCTTGCAAAAGATAGCATGCAATAAATTGCAAAACGAGTGCAAAATCATGCAAACTGTAAACAGGATCACAGTACCGAACCGCTTTTTTTATACTGGCACGAAACTTGCATGATATAGTGGGCGGATGTTTGCTAAGAAAGGTGGGTACTATGAAGCTGAAACAATTATTGCAAAAAGCGGCGGAGCTTGACAATAAAACGGTCGCCGTCGCACATGCAGAAGATGACGAAGTGCTGCAAGCGGTCAAACTTGCGGTCGACAAACAATTTGCCCGGTTCTTGCTGATTGGGCACAGAGAAAAGATCAGGCATATGATGACAGAACAGAACATTTCAAAACGGCACGTGGATATCATTCATTCGGAATCGCCGGCGGATTCGGCGAGAATTGCCGTTCAAGCTGTCAAAAGCGGCAATGCTGATGTTCTCATGAAGGGGAATGTCCCGACAGCCGTGCTATTAAAAGCCGTTTTGAATAAGGAGTACGGGCTCCGTTCCTCGCACGTGCTGTCACATGTAGCAGCTTTTGAAGTCAGCGGGTTTGAGAGGCTGATTTATGTAACAGATGCGGCAATGAATATCAGCCCCAAGCTTGACGAGCTGAAACAGATTTTAGAAAACGCAGTCGGCGTGGCGAGAGCGGTCGGCGTGCAAATGCCGAAAGCCGCTTGTCTCGCCGCGGTGGAAACCGTAAATCCCGCAATGGAAGCGACATTGAATGCAGCTGCCTTGACGCAGATGAATCATCGGGGCCAAATCAAAAACTGCATCGTTGACGGGCCTCTCGCGTTGGATAACGCGATCTCACCGCTTGCAGCCCGGCATAAAAACATTTCCGGAATCGTTGCGGGCGAGGCCGACATCCTGCTTGTTCCTTCAATTGAAACAGGCAATGTCCTTTACAAATCATTGATTCATTTTGCGGGTGCGAAAGTGGGAGCCATTTTGGCAGGGGCGAAAGCGCCCATCGCCTTGACGAGCAGGGCCGATTCCGCAGAAAACAAGCTGTATTCGATTGCTTTGGCACTGTGTACGTCTGAAGCACGACAAGAGGAGGAATAAAAAATGGAACTATTTCGATATATGGAACAGTATGACTATGAGCAATTGGTATTTTGCCAAGATAAACAGTCCGGATTAAAAGCGATCATCGCGATTCATGATACAACGCTCGGGCCGGCTCTCGGCGGCACGAGAATGTGGACATACGAAAGTGAAGAAGCCGCAATTGAAGATGCGCTGCGCCTTGCGCGGGGAATGACCTATAAAAACGCGGCGGCCGGACTGAACCTCGGAGGAGGCAAAACCGTTATTATCGGCGATCCGCGCAAAGATAAAAACGAAGAAATGTTCCGCGCTTTCGGCCGTTACATTCAAGGGCTGAACGGCAGATACATCACCGCGGAAGACGTCGGTACAACCGTTGAAGATATGGACATCATTCATGATGAAACTGATTTTGTTACAGGTATTTCGCCTGCTTTCGGTTCATCAGGCAATCCTTCTCCGGTAACGGCTTACGGGGTATATAAAGGGATGAAGGCGGCTGCAAAAGCGGCCTTCGGGACAGATTCGCTTGAAGGCAAAACCGTTGCCGTCCAAGGCGTTGGAAACGTGGCCTACAACCTGTGCCGTCATCTCCACGAAGAAGGCGCAAAACTGATCGTGACTGACATCAATAAAGAAGCGGTCGAACGCGCAGTCGCCGAATTCGGCGCCCGTGCCGTCGATCCGGATGATATTTATTCACAGGAATGCGATATATATGCGCCGTGTGCCCTCGGAGCGACAATCAACGATGATACGATTCCGCAGCTGAAAGCCAAAGTGATTGCCGGGGCAGCCAACAACCAGCTGAAAGAAACCCGCCACGGGGATCAAATTCACGACATGGGTATCGTTTATGCCCCTGACTATGTCATCAATGCCGGCGGTGTCATCAATGTCGCTGACGAGCTTTACGGATATAATTCGGAGCGTGCGCTGAAAAAAGTCGAAGGCATCTACGGAAACATTGAACGCGTCCTTGAAATTTCAAATCGCGACCGCATTCCGACATACTTGGCCGCTGACCGCTTGGCGGAAGAACGTATTGAGCGCATGCGCCAATCGAGAAGTCAATTTTTGCAAAACGGCCATCACATCTTAAGCAGACGTTAAGATCATAACCCCTATTCGCTATTGGAGGTTTTATATCAATGCAGGTACAGGAAAAACGTATTCTCGTCATCAATCCGGGATCAACATCTACAAAGATCGGCGTTTTTCATGATGACCGTTCGATTTTCGAAAAATCAATCCGTCATGACGAGGCTGAGTTACAGCAATACCAAACCATTATTGATCAATATTCGTTCAGAAAACAGGCGATACTCGAAACCCTGCATGAACAGGGAATCAATATTTCTAAATTGGATGCCGTTTGCGCCCGGGGAGGGCTGCTCAGACCGATTGAAGGCGGCACTTACGAAGTCAATGACGCGATGATCGTCGATTTGAAAAACGGCTATGCGGGGCAGCATGCGTCAAACCTCGGGGGCATTATCGCCAGGGAGATTGCCGACGGATTAAATATTCCCGCTTTTATCGTCGACCCCGTTGTTGTGGATGAAATGGCCCCTGTCGCAAAAATTTCCGGCACGCCGGCCATTGAAAGGCGCAGTATTTTTCACGCGCTCAACCAAAAAGCTGTCGCGAGGAAAGCGGCCTGGCAGTTCGGGAAGCGGTATGAAGATATGAAAATGATCATCACCCACATGGGAGGCGGTATTACGATCGGCGTCCATTGCCACGGACGGGTGATCGATGTCAACAACGGCCTTCACGGGGAAGGTCCGCTCAGTCCAGAGCGGGCCGGAACCATTCCTGCGGGCGATCTGATCGATATGTGCTTTTCCGGCGAATATACAAAAGGCGAGCTGATGAAAATGCTTGTCGGCGGCGGAGGGCTTGCCGGCTATCTCGGCACGACAGATGCGGTAAAAGTTGAGAAAATGATCAAGGAAGGCGATCAAAAGGCTGCGCTCATCTATGAAGCGATGGCTTATCAAATCGCCAAAGAAATCGGGGCGGCCAGCGCCGTCTTAAAAGGCGAAGTCGATGTCATTATTTTGACAGGCGGACTGGCGTACGGAAAATCGTTTGTTACCTCGATCAGACAATACATAGACTGGATTTCGGATGTCGTCGTCTTTCCGGGAGAAAATGAGCTTCAAGCATTGGCTGAAGGTGCATTTCGCGTATTGAACGGCGAGGAAGAGGCGAAACAGTATCCGAACCAGAGGAGGGAAAGTTATGGCAACTGAATACGATCTCGTGATTCTTGGAGGGGGCACCGGCGGCTATGTGGCTGCCATCAGAGCTTCGCAGCTGGGACTGAAAACAGCCGTCGTTGAAAAGCGGAAACTCGGCGGCACCTGCCTTCATAAAGGCTGCATCCCGTCGAAAGCGCTCCTTAGAAGCGCGGAAGTTTACAGGACAGCAAAAAAGGCGGACGAATTCGGAGTGGTCATTTCTGAAGTCGGCCTGCGGTTTTCTCAAGTTCAAAGCAGAAAACAAAAAATAATTGACCAGCTGCACAACGGTGTCAAACACTTGATGAAAAAAGGAAAGATCGATGTTTACGAAGGAATCGGACGGATCCTCGGGCCGTCGATTTTTTCCCCGAACCCGGGGACGGTTTCCGTTGAGATGGCGAATGGGGATGAGAATGAGATGCTCATACCGAAAAACGTCATTATCGCCACAGGCTCAAGGCCCAGGTCGCTGCCGGGGCTTGAGCTTGACGGGGAAAACGTACTGTCATCCGACGAAGCGCTTGAACTTGAGCAGCTTCCGGCTTCCATGCTGATTGTCGGAGGAGGTGTCATCGGAATCGAGTGGGCTTCCATGCTGTGCGATTTCGGTGTTGACGTGACCGTCATTGAGTATGCAGACCGGATTTTGCCGACGGAAGATGCCGATATTTCTAAAGAAATGCAGACGCAGCTGGCGAAAAAAGGCATCACGATCATCACGGGAGCGAAAGTGCTGCCCGACACATTGGCGAAAGGCGATACGGTCAGCATTCAAGCTGAAAAAGACGGAGAAAAACAGACCTATTCCGCTGAGAAACTGCTCGTATCTGTCGGAAGGCAGGCAAATGTTGAAGGGATCGGTCTGGAAAACACAGATATCCAAGTGGAAAACGGCTTTATCGTGACAAACAGCATGTACCAGACAAAAGAATCCCACATCTATGCGATCGGAGATGTGATCGGCGGCCTTCAGCTTGCACATGCTGCTTCCCACGAAGGGATTACGGCCGTTGAGCATATTGCTGGCGAGAACCCGCACGCCATCGATTATTCGCTTGTCTCAAAATGCATCTATTCAAGTCCTGAAGCCGCATCGGTCGGCTTGACAGAGGATGAGGCGAAGGCGCAGGGCAAGAGCGTCAAAGTAGGCAAATTTCCGTTTCAGGCGATTGGCAAAGCGCTCGTGTACGGTGAGACGGACGGCTTTGTCAAAATCGTCGCCGATCGCGAATCAGATGATATTTTGGGCGTTCACATGATCGGCCCGCATGTGACAGACATGATATCTGAAGCCGGTCTGGCAAAGGTGCTTGACGCCACCCCGTGGGAAGTCGGACAAACGATCCATCCGCATCCGACGCTGTCGGAGGCGATCGGAGAAGCCGCCCTTGCCGTAGATGGAAAGGCGATTCATTTTTAGAAAGCATGAAGGAGTGAAAAAAATGGGCAATAACCGTCATGAAGCAGTTGGATTAACAGATGAACAAGCAATCGACATGTACAAAACCATGCTTTTAGCCAGAAAACTCGATGAGCGGATGTGGCTCTTAAACCGTTCAGGCAAAATTCCTTTTGTCATCTCTTGTCAAGGACAGGAAGCCGCCCAGGTCGGAGCGGCATTCGCTTTAGACCGGGAGAACGATTATGTGCTTCCGTATTACAGAGATATGGGCGTTGTGCTTGCTTTTGGAATGACGGCAAAAGATTTAATGCTGTCGGCGTTTGCAAAAGCCGAGGATCCGAATTCGGGAGGAAAGCAGATGCCGAGCCACTTCGGTCAAAAGAAAAACCGGATCGTCACGGGCTCTTCGCCGGTGACAACGCAAGTTCCGCACGCGGTTGGTGTAGCGCTTGCCGGAAGGCTTGACAAGAAAGATATCGCGACTTTTGTGACGTTCGGCGAAGGCTCTTCAAACCAGGGGGACTTCCATGAAGGGGCGAACTTTGCCGCCGTGCATAAGCTTCCCGTCATTTTCATGTGTGAAAACAATAAATACGCCATCTCGGTTCCTTACGAAAAGCAGGTGGCTTGTGAAAACATTTCCGACCGCGCCGTCGGTTACGGCATGCCCGGCGTGACCGTTGACGGAAATGATCCGCTTGAAGTCTACAAAGCGGTTAAAGAAGCAAGGGAACGTGCCGGAAGAGGCGAAGGTCCGACATTAATCGAAACGATATCATACCGGCTGACCCCGCACTCCAGCGATGATGACGATCGAAGCTACAGAGAGCGCGAAGAGGTGGCGGAGGCGAAGAAAAATGATCCGCTTAACAAATTCGCGCATTACTTAAAAGAAACAGGTCTTCTCGACGACCAGTCTGAGAAGCAAATGTCGGATGAGATCACAACCATCGTCAATGAAGCAACAGATTACGCTGAACATGCACCTTATGCAGATCCGGAAGATGCGCTGCGGCATGTTTATGCGGAGTAAGGGGGAAGAACAATGCCAGTTATGTCATATATAGATGCTGTCACTTTGGCTATGAAAGAAGAAATGGAAAAGGATTCCCGCGTCTTTGTTTTAGGGGAGGATGTCGGCAAAAAAGGCGGTGTGTTCAAGGCGACAGCCGGTCTTTACGACCAGTTCGGCGAAGAGCGGGTGATGGACACGCCTTTGGCGGAATCCGCAATTGCCGGCGTCGGAATCGGGGCTGCCATGTACGGGATGAGACCGGTCGCCGAAATGCAGTTTGCAGATTTTATTATGCCGGCTGTCAACCAGATTATTTCGGAAGCGGCAAAAATCCGCTACCGCTCCAACAATGACTGGAACTGTCCGATCGTCATCCGCGCACCTTACGGCGGAGGCGTGCACGGCGCGCTGTACCATTCCCAGTCGGTTGAAGCCGTGTTTGCCAACCAGCCCGGGCTGAAAATCGTCATGCCTTCGACACCTTATGATGTCAAAGGGCTTTTGAAAGCGGCCATCCGCGATGACGACCCTGTCCTGTTCTTCGAACATAAACGTGCGTACCGGCTGATCAAGGGCGAAGTGCCGAGTGACGACTATGTGCTGCCGATCGGAAAGGCGGATGTGAAGCGGGAAGGCGAAGACATTACCGTCATCACATACGGATTGTGCGTCCATTTTGCCCTTCAGGCTGCCGAGCGGCTTGCCAAAGACGGGATTTCCGCACATATCCTTGATTTAAGAACAGTATATCCGCTTGATCAGGAAGCGATTATTGAAGCGGCTTCCAAAACGGGCAAAGTGCTTCTGATGACCGAAGATACGAAGGAAGGCAGCATTATGAGTGAAGTAGCCGCGATCATTTCAGAGCATTGCCTGTTCGATTTGGATGCGCCGATTAAGCGGTTGGCGGGCCCTGACGTCCCGGCAATGCCGTATGCTCCTACAATGGAAAAATTCTTTATGGTCAATCCGGATAAAGCGGAAGCAGCGATGAGAGAATTGGCTGAGTTTTAATATAGCGAAGGAGGACATATCGTATGGCAGTGGAACAAATGACAATGCCGCAGCTCGGGGAGAGCGTGACGGAGGGAACCATCAGCAAATGGCTCGTCAGCGTCGGAGATCACGTCAACAAATACGATCCGATTGCTGAAGTGATGACGGATAAGGTCAATGCTGAAGTCCCTTCATCGTTCACGGGAACGATTACCGAGCTTGTCGGGAAGGAAGGCGAAACTCTGCAAGTCGGAGACGTCATCTGCAAAGTCGAAACAAACGAAGAAGCGAAACCGGAGGCTGAGGCTGTCTCCAAGCCGGATCAAGCGGAGGCGGAGCCGGCCAAACCGGAGGAGAAAGATACATCTCAGAAAAAACGTTATTCCCCGGCGGTGCTGAGACTTGCCGGAGAGCACAACATCGATTTGGAGCAGGTGGAAGGTACTGGTGCCGGCGGACGGATCACAAGAAAAGACATCCAGCGCATCATTGCTTCCGGAGCTGCTCCTCAAGCTGATGCGGAGCCGGAAAAACAGCCGGATACAGATGCCGTGCGAGCGAGTGAGCCCGCCCAAAAACCGGCGCCAGCGGCCCCTCAAGCTGCACCGCTTCAAAGTGCGGCTGGAGACGTCGAGATTCCTGTGACGGGAATCCGTCATGCGATTGCGACCAACTTGGTCAGAAGCAAGCATGAAATCCCTCATGCCTGGACAATGATGGAAGTGGATGTCACAAGTCTTGTGAGCTACCGCAACAAAATAAAGGACGAATTTAAGAAGAAAGAGGGCTTCAGCCTGACCTTTTTCGCGTTCTTTGTCAAAGCGGTCGCACAGGCGCTTAAGGAATTCCCGCAAATGAACAGCATGTGGGCCGGAGATAAAATCATTCAGAAAAAAGACATCAACATCTCAATTGCCGTAGCGACTGACGATGCGCTATACGTTCCTGTCATCAAGCATGCCGATGAAAAAACGATTAAAGGCATCGCGAGAGAAATCTCCGAACTGGCTCATAAGGTCAGAAGCGGCAAGCTGACGAGCGGGGATATGAGCGGAGGTACGTTCACGGTCAACAATACCGGTTCATTCGGATCGGTTCAGTCAATGGGGATCATCAACCATCCGCAGGCGGCCATCCTGCAGGTTGAATCGATCGTCAAGCGTCCCGTCGTCATGGAGCATGGCATGATCGCGGTCAGAGATATGGTGAACCTGTGCTTATCCCTCGACCACAGAGTGCTTGACGGCCTTGTTTGCGGCAGATTCCTTGCCCGTGTGAAAGAGATTTTGGAACAAATCGATGATCATACTTCCATTTATTAAAAAAGAAGAGCTGGCCCGTTAAGGGTCAGCTTTTTTCTTTTTCTAAGGGGGCGAGCATGCGGAGATGCCCGTTTAGCACCTCGATTGAAGCCGGCGTTTTTGTGCAGATTTCGCCGTCTGTATCGGCTTCCATTGGAAGGGCGGTTTCAACTTGAACGGTTTGCCCCTGATAATAGGAGAGCTCGCCTTCAAAGGAATCCCATTCGGGATCATCCATTGCAAAAAGCTCTTTCAATGCAGCCAGATTCGTATTCCGGCAGACGAGGATGTCCGCTTTTCCGTCGTTAATGCTCAGCTGCGGAAGGGGGATCTTGTTCGTTCCGATAAATGGTCCGTTCAGCACGACCACCATGACCGCTTCGTCAGTAAACTTTTCTCCGTCGATCGACAGGCGGAAAGAGAAAGGCTCAAGATTGGAGATGGTCCGCAGTGCGCTCGTAAAATAACTGATTCTCCCGAGCAGCGCTTTTTCCGTTTGATTGATATGGCTGGAAGCTTCCGTGATCAAACCGATGCCCCAAAAGTTGAGACAATAATGATCATTTGCTTTTAAAACATCGACCGGGACAGGGGTTCCATTGACGAGCGCTTCCGCCGCTTTTTCAATGTTCTGGGGAATGCGGAGCGCCCTCGAAAAGTCGTTGCATGTACCGCCCGGGAGGATGCCGATATCTGGCTTAGTTTGAAGCTGGCTGATGCCGTTAATGCATTCGTGTACCGTTCCGTCACCGCCTAATATAAACAATTGCCCGATATCCTCCCCGATCTCCCGGCAAAATTCGAATGCATCACGTTTTTTTCTCGTCGGTTTCACGATGAGTTCGTCTATAGCCTGTGAAAGAACCGGTACGGCAGCACCGAGTGTTTTTTCAACATTTTTTTGTCCTGCATTTCCGTTGTAAATCAGCATTGCTTTCCTTCGGTTCATAAAGGTGCTCCTTTATTTGATAGAGTCTTTACTTATTTTTCCCCGGGCTGCCCGCGCCATAAACCTGAAGGAACACGAATCGCCTGATTTGCGGTCCGGACGGTTTCAAAGTATCATTAGAACAGATGAGCAAACAGCGCCTTTAGCATCATGCTAAAAGCGGCTAAAAAGGAGAGATCTTAAAGTGAATATGGATTTTAATCTGTTTATGAATGATGTCGTGCGCCAAGCCAGACAGGAAATAACGGCTGCCGGCTACACCGAATTGAAAACGCCTGAAGAGGTCGATGAAGCGCTCACGAAAAAAGGCACTACGCTTGTGATGGTCAACTCCGTCTGCGGCTGTGCAGGGGGAATTGCAAGACCAGCCGCACATCATGCGGTTCATTACGATAAGCGCCCGGATCATCTCGTCACCGTTTTTGCCGGACAAGACAAAGAAGCGACGGCTCGAGCAAGGGAATATTTTGAAGGATATCCGCCTTCTTCTCCGTCATTTGCCCTTTTAAAAGACGGCAAGATTTTAAAAATGGTCGAACGCCATGAAATTGAAGGCTATGAGCCGATGGCTGTCATCACTAAGCTTCAAGGATTGTTTGAAGAATACTGTGAAGAAGTATAAGGGAAAGGAAATACCGCCTGCCAAAACATTGGCAGGCTTTTTTTATGTATAAAAATTCTTTTTATATGCAATCAGAAAGATAAAAACGAAGGCTTTCAATTGGTATTTAAAGGCTTATTTGAAGGTTTTTCAGTTATTTTTCAAAATGGTATTGCATCTGGCCCGGAAAATGTTTAAAATACATATCAACGAATAAATATTCAAAAAGGTTCAGGGGGATACACAACATGAAAAAATGGATGTTACTGGTAGTGACAGCATGTCTCACATTTGCTTTGACTGCATGCGGGACGAGCAGCAGTTCTGCTGATAAAAAAACATTGGTGATGGGAACTTCCGCCGATTACCCGCCTTTTGAATCGAAAGACGGAGATCAGATTGTCGGTTTTGATGTTGATCTGGCCAAGGCACTGGCTAAAAAAACGGGCCATGAAATCGAAGTGAAAGACATGGACTTCAACGGCCTGGTGACCGCTCTTAAAACAAACAAAGTCGACATCGTGCTTTCAGGAATGACGCCGACGCCTAAACGCAAAAAGCAGGTCGATTTTTCAAACGTCTATTATACGGCTCACAACATGATCGTTACAAAAAAATCAAGCGGCATCAAATCGATTGACGATTTGAAAGGAAAAACGGTCGGCGTGCAGCTTGGCTCCATCCAGGAAGAAAAAGCGAAGGAGCTTACGCCGGATTACAATTTAAAAGTTGAAAACCGCAACCGCATTTCGGATTTAACCGAAGAAATCAAAGCGGGCCGCTTCGACGCAGCAATCATAGAGGATATCGTTGCCAAAAAATATATTGATAAAAATGAAGAACTGGTTGGCTACAATCTGCCGAAAGAACCGGACGAAAAAGCCGGCTCCGCGATCGCCTTCAAAAAGGGAAGCGATTTGACCGAGAAGTTCAACAAAGCGCTTGAAGAAATGGAAAAAAGCGGAGAACTTGAAAAGCTGAAAGAAAAATGGTTCGGCGGAGAGACGAAAAAGTAAGCGTGAAAAGTTCAACTTTTTGTTGAACTTTTTTTTCTAAAGCGATGTGCGCCTCTTTGATGATGAGGCGAGAGAGGGAGAGTCACATGAATTTTCTTGATTTTTCTAGTACAATACCCGAGATGCCTTTCATCCTGGAAGGCTTGGGCGTTACCTTAAAAGTGGTCGCGGCTGCGGCCGTGCTTGGATTTTTGCTGGGGGTTTTGATTACGCTTTTAAAAATCAGTTCGATCAAGCCCCTCGCATGGATTGCCGATTTTTACACTTCCATATTCCGGGGAACACCGCTTGTTCTGCAGCTGATGATCGTCTATTATGGGCTGCCTCAGGTGCTGGGCTTCGATATTGATGCTTACTGGGCGGCCGTCATCGCATTCGGCTTAAATTCCGCCGCTTATGTGTCAGAAATCATCAGAGCCGGAATCAATGCGATCGACAAAGGGCAAAAAGAAGCGGCGATGGCGCTGGGCGTCCCGTATGCAAAGATGATGAAGGATCTCTTGCTGCCGCAGGCCTTTAAAAATATCATGCCAGCGCTGATCAACGAATCGATTACACTGACAAAGGAATCGGCTGTTGTCACCGTCATCGGACTCGGCGATATTATGAGACGAAGCTATCAGGCGGGAGCTGCGATCTACAGCCCGCTTGAGCCGATGCTGTTTGCGGGTCTCATCTACTATGTGCTCGTTTTGATCCTGACGTTTGTCGGCAAAGCGATTGAAAGGAAGCTGAATGTCAATGATTAATGTTCGCAATCTCTCAAAATCTTTCGGAAAGCACGAGGTGCTTAAACATATTTCCGTTTCCTTTGAAAAAGGCGAAGTAGCCGCTGTCATCGGTCCGTCAGGCTCAGGCAAATCAACGTTTCTGCGTTGCTTAAACCTGCTCGAAAAGCCGACGGAGGGCAGCGTTTTCATTCAGGATCAAGAGATTACAAGCCCGAAAACAAATGTGCTGAAAATCAGAGAGAACATCGGCATGGTCTTTCAGCATTTTCATTTGTTTCCGCATAAAACGGTTCTTGAAAATATTACGTATGCACCTGTCCATGTCAAAAAAGAAAGCAAACAGGCGGCAGCGAAAAAAGCGGAAGAACTGCTTGAGAAAGTGGGGCTTATCGATAAAAAAGATGATTATCCGAACCGTTTATCAGGGGGGCAAAAGCAGCGCGTCGCGATTGCGAGAGCGCTGGCGATGAATCCGGACATCATGCTGTTTGACGAGCCGACATCGGCTCTTGATCCGGAGATGGTCAAAGAAGTGCTCCAGGTGATGCAGGATTTGGCGAAAACCGGGATGACGATGGTGATCGTGACGCACGAAATGGGCTTTGCCAAAGAAGTCGCCGACAGAGTGCTTTTCATGGATGAAGGAACCATTGTCGAAGACGATGATCCTAAAGTGTTTTTTTCTTCTCCAAAATCGAAAAGAGCTCAAGACTTTTTAGAGAAAATACTATAAAATAAGCTGAAGAAGATGCTGATCTTCTTCTTTTTTATTCACTAAGACTAGCAGAAAAGATTGGGGTTAACGATGTTTAAAATAGGTTATCGCACGTTAAAAACAGCGCTTGGCACAGCATTGGCCATCTATATCGCCCAGCTGCTCGGCCTCCATAATTTTGTGTCGACAGGGATCATCACGATCCTCTGTATTCAAGTGACGAAAAAGCGGTCCCTTCAGGCATCATGGGCCCGGTTTGCGGCATGCATTCTTGCGATCGTTTTTTCATACGCGTTTTTTGAACTGATCGGCTATCATCCGGCTGTCATCGGTTTGATGCTGCTGTTCTTTATTCCGACAACCGTTCTTCTGAAAATAAAAGAAGGAATCGTCACAAGTTCGGTCATCATTCTTCACCTTTATATGTCAGAAGGGATCACCCTTTCTCTCATCTGGAATGAATGCCTCATCATCATGACGGGAATCGGCGTTGCCCTGCTGATGAATTTGTACATGCCGAGCCTCGACAAAGAGCTCAAACAGTATCAGCAGAAAATCGAAGATAACTTTGCCAAGATTTTTGAAGAAATCGAACGCTATTTGCTGACCGGGGAACAGGACTGGACGGGAAAAGAGATTCCTGAGACGCACCGTTTGATCAATGAAGCGAAGACCCTGGCATACCGCGATGTGGAAAATCACTTTCTCAGGCACGAAAACCTCTATTATCACTACTTTAAAATGAGAGAAAAGCAGTTTGAAATTATCGAAAGGGTGCTGCCGAAAATCACGTCGATTTCGATGACGGTTGAACAGGGGCATATGATCGCAGCGTTTCTTCATGATTTAAGAGGAGCCATCCATCCCGGCAATACGGCTCATAAGTTTTTGAAGCGGCTCGTGAAAATGAGAGAGGAAATTGATGAGATGGAGCTGCCGACGACGCGCGAAGAATTTGAAGCGCGCGCAGCTCTTTTCAATTTTCTCGGCGAAATGGAACAGTATCTTGTGATTAAGAGCTACTTTAAAGGAATTAAATCTCCTGCATAACCGCATGAGTTTCTCCTTCATTGGTCAATCTAATGAAACAGGGGGAAACCCGTGCGGTTTTTTCTATTCTTGCGGGAGTCCGGGCTTGAAAAAAAGCAGGCGTTTCTCCGCAAAAAGAGCCGCCTGCTTTCATGATTTGTATTAAAAAATCATGCTGAGTCCGGTAAGCAGAGTCGTCAGCACCATGACGCCGATCATTAAAATAACCATGAATTTGATGAATTTTCGAGACAAGCTTTTCACCTCTGTTTTTTAATCTCCCATTATTTTATACTGCTTTTTTTCATCGGACAAGTTTCGTGTAAGAATCAAATAGAGAAGGGGCAGAACGCGATGAATATGTTTGAAAGAGTCGACGATTTAAACAACAGCCGTCAACAAGCTTTACTAGGGGGCGGGCAGGAACGGATCGACAGGCAGAAGCAAAAAGGCAAGCTCACCGCCAGAGAGAGAATTGATCTTCTGCTTGATGAGGGGACATTCACTGAATTGAATGCCTTTGCCAGAAGCCGGCAGTCCGGCGGCCCGTTAGGTGACGGGGTTGTCACGGGATTCGGAAAAATCGACGGGCGGCCCGTTTATCTGTTTTCCCAGGATTTTACCGTCACCGGCGGATCACTCGGAGAAATGCACGCCAAAAAAATAGCGGCCGTCATGGATCTTGCCCTCAAAAATAAGGCCCCTTTCATCGGTCTGAACGACTCAGGTGGTGCGAGAATTCAAGAGGGTGTGCTATCATTAGATGGATACGGTCATATTTTTTACCGAAATGTCCTTTGCTCAGGCATCATTCCGCAAATCTCTGTCATTCTCGGCCCTTGTGCGGGCGGCGCGGTTTATTCTCCAGCTTTGACCGACTTCGTTTTCATGAACGAAAAAACCGGTCAGATGTTCATTACCGGTCCGAAAGTCATCAAAACGGCGACAGGCGAAGCTGTCAGCTCCGGAGAATTGGGGGGCGCCTATATACATAATTCAATCAGCGGGAATGCCCATTTTTCCGGGGATTCGGATGAAGCCGTCCTCAGTGAGGTGCGCAAGCTCTTGTCCTACATCCCCCAGAATCACCAAGAAAAGCCCCCAGCCAAGGTGAGAAAGGCGAAAGATCATGATATAAGGCCTGCTTTAATGACGATCCTGCCTGAAGACGGTCAGCGGCCGTATGACGTCAAACAGATCATCGCGGAAATCGCAGACAGCGGAACATTTTTTGAAGTGCAGCGCCACTTTGCCAAAAACGCGGTGATCGGTTTTGCAAGGATAGCGGGGGAAACGGCGGCGATCGTGGCCAACCAGCCGAAGTATTTAGCAGGAAGCCTCAGCATGGATGCGGCTGACAAAATCGCCCGGTTTATCCGTTTTTGCGATTCCTTTCAGATCCCGATTTTGACTTTGGTGGATTGTCCCGGTTTTCTTCCGGGAATACGCGAAGAGCACGGCGGGGTGATCAGGCATGGCGCCAAAATCCTTTACGCGTATGCGGAAGCCGCTGTCTGCAAGGTGACGGTCATTTTAAGAAAAGCATACGGCGGAGCATATGTCGCTTTAAACAGCAAGGCGCTTGGAGCGGATGCCGTGTTTGCTTGGCCGAATGCAGAAATTGCAGTGATGGGCGCCGGAGAAGCTGCGGATGTGCTGTTCGCGAAGGAAATCGAACGGTCAGCAGACCCGCGGGCTGCCCGCGAGGAAAAAATCCGGAAATGCATGCAGGCTTCAAGCCCTTTTGCTGCTGCAAGATACGGCATGGTAGACGATATCATCGATCCGAAAGAGACGCGGAAGAAGCTGATCCAAACGTTTGACATGCTGAAGAGCAAAAAAGAAATCCGGCCGGACAAAAAGCATGGAAATATACCGCTTTAAAAATGGAGGGGAAACTAGCATGAATGAAAAACGCCTGTTAGAAGAGTTTTTAGAACTTGTGCAAATTGATTCCGAGACAAAACACGAAGCTGACATCTGCAAGGTGCTGAAAGAAAAATTTGCGGCTCTTGGAATGGATGTCGTGGAGGATGACACCGCGCCAAAAACGGGGCACGGAGCGGGAAACCTCGTGTGCACGCTTCCTGGAACGAAAGAGGCGGACACGATTTACTTTACATCCCACATGGATACGGTCGTACCCGGAAAAGGCGTGAAGCCGGTCATTGAAGACGGATATGTCAAAACAGACGGCACAACGATTTTGGGAGCTGACGACAAAACAGGCCTTGCAGCGATGCTTGAAGCCGTAAAAGTGCTGAAAGAAAAAAACATTCCGCACGGAACGATCCAGTTCATCATTACGGTCGGTGAAGAATCAGGGCTTGTCGGAGCGAAAGCTTTAGACCGTTCGCTGATCAAAGCCGATTACGGATATGCGCTTGATTCCGACGGGAAGGTCGGCAATATTATCGTAGCAGCGCCGACACAGGCGAAAATTAGAGCAACTGTCTACGGGAAAACGGCTCATGCCGGAGTAGAGCCGGAAAAAGGAGTCTCCGCGATCACGATCGCTTCAAAAGCGATTGCCAAAATGCCGCTTGGCCGCATCGACGAGGAGACGACGGCTAATATCGGCCGCTTTGAGGGCGGAACGCAAACCAATATCGTCTGCGATCAGGTCGACATTCTCGCTGAAGCCCGTTCGCTTGTTCCGGAAAAAATGGAAAAGCAGACCGAAAAAATGAAGCAGGCGTTTGAAGCAGCCGCCGCTGAAATGGGGGGCAGAGCCGAGGTGGAAATCGAAGTCATGTACCCGGGCTTTAAATACAAAGACGGGGATCTCGTCGTTGAAATCGCCAAAAAAGCCGCCGAGAAAATCGGCCGTCCGTACGAGCTATTGACGAGCGGCGGAGGAAGCGATGCGAACGTCATCGCAGGCCACGGCATTCCGACTGTCAACCTTGCAGTCGGATATGAACAGATCCATACGAAAAACGAAAAAATGCCGATTGAGGAACTTGTCAAAACTGCAGAAATGGTCGTTGCCATTATTGAGGAAGTAGCAAACCCGTCATAAAGGCGGGTTTTTACAGGGAAAATCACCGTTTCAGCTCCAGCCCGCCAGTTTTGGCGGCGTTCTCGAACGAACCGGCCTCTCATCAGCGTCACGATCGAGAAGATGAAAGGGAAACACAAAAAAGCTTGCGCCTTAAAGGCGCAAGCTCTTTTATTTCGTAGCCGATTCAGCAGGCTGAATGGCTTTTTTGTTTTTTTTGTAAACTTGATGAAGAACGACGGATTGAATCGTCAGAAGCAGTCCGCTTGTCAGCCAGTACAGCGGCAGGGCCGCAGGGACGTTGATCGAAAAGATCGTCATCATCACAGGGAAAAAGAAGCCCATGATTTTGGCGGACTGCTGAGCCGCCGGATTTGATTGGGCGTTCTGTGCGTTCAGCTTTTGAGACACATAGAACTGGATAAAATACATGAACCCGGCGCATAAAGATACGATAATATCAGAATGCCCGAGGTTAAACCAGAGAAAAGAGTGTGAAGCAATTTCGGGCGTCGAGCGGATCGCATAATAAAAACCGATCAGAATCGGAAACTGAATCAGCATCGGCAGGCAGCCCATCGCCAGCGGATTGATGTTGTGCTTTTGGTAAAGCTGCATCATCTCCTGCTGAATTTCCCTCTGTTTCACAGGATCTTTCGTCTTTTTTAGCTTGCTTTGAATCGCATCCAGCTCAGGTTTGACAAGCGCCATTTTTTCCTGCATTGCCCGCTGTTTTTTATACTGGTTGGCAAACAGCGGAAAGACGAGAACCCGGACGATGATGGTCACAAAAATAATCGACAGTCCGTAGTTTCCGTGGAAAAATCCGGCGATTCCTTTAATCAGCTCTGAAAAAGGCCCCACAACATAATGTTGGAAGAAGTTGTCGCTTCCTCCGGTACTGCCGGTGGCTGCCGAAGCTTGTTCACCTATAAACATGGTCATGATCAAAAACATTGCAGTCGCAAACAATTGTTTTAATTTCGTGTTCAACACGTTCTCCTCCTTCTGAATAAAAGGGCCCGTCTGCCGGACACCTTTTCCCGTTTAAATTGAAAGAAGAAGGGAACGGTGGTCTTCATCGTCGTTCGATGAAGCTTTCATGCGAATGACTTTACTTATCCATACCGTAATGCGATGATATAGGATGATAAGAAAATCGATTGCAGAAACAAACTGTATTGCATGATATTCTTCAAACCGTTTCGTTTTCCAGCTGTCGCCCGTACTGCAGTCCTTTAGGATGAGGGCGATACCGATCGCCGTCAGTGCGGGAAGGACGATTGTGAAAAACTCAAACAGTAAAAAAGCATCGTTGAAAGATTCAAGAATCATCTATTATCACTTCCGTTTCATTTAACATCTTACTATATGAATGCCGGGATGTCTAATCTGAGTACCAGGAGGGAGCCGTTTTGTCTGCTGATAAACAAAAGGGAAGAGTCATCTTTCATATCGATATGAACAGCTTTTACGCGTCTGTTGAAATGGCGTATGACCCTTCGCTGAAAGGCAGGCCGCTCGCCATCGCGGGAAATGCAAAGGAGCGGAAAGGCATCGTCGTCACGTGCAGCTACGAGGCGAGAGCACGCGGCGTAAAACCGCCTATGCCGCTTTGGGAAGCGAAGCGGCTCTGCCCCGAGCTGATCGTCAAGCCGCCGAATTTCGACCGCTACAGAAGCTCTTCAAGAGAAATGTTTCAAGTGCTCAGGGAGTATACGGACCTTGTCGAGCCTGTTTCCATTGATGAAGGGTACATGGATTTAACGGACACGCCATACAGAAATCGGGCATATGAAACGGCGAAGGAAATTCAAGAGCGCCTTCAAGAAGAACTGCTTCTTCCGTCAAGCATCGGGATCGCTCCGAATAAATTCCTGGCCAAAATGGCTTCGGATATGAAAAAACCGCTCGGCATTACGATATTGAGAAAGCGCGAAGTGCCCCGGATTCTTTGGCCCATGGACATCAGCGAGATGTACGGAGTCGGCCGGAAAACCGCCGAAAAGCTCAAGACGCTTGATATCGGCAAGATCGGCGATTTGGCTGCCGCAGATGAGTATGCTTTAAAGCGCCTCCTCGGTATCAACGGCCCCCGTTTAAAAAGGAGGGCAAACGGCATCGACACCGGAGAGGTGAATCCCGACAGGATATACGAATTCAAAAGCGTCGGCAATTCTTCGACTCTCCCGTATGACAGCACAGATGAGAAGGAATTGTGCGGCCTGATTGACAAGCTCTCCGTCTCAGTAAGCGACAGGCTGAAGCGAAAAGAGGTCATGGCAGCAAAAGTTTTCATCATGATCCGCTTTGCGGACTGGACGAACATAACAAGAAGCAAGACCCTTCTGAATCCGACCGATTCAAAAGACGAAATTGCGAAGGAATCGAAAGCCCTTTTCAGGCAGCATTGGCACGGAAGCCCTGTCAGGCTTTTGGGCGTGACGGGAACAGACCTCGTCAATCGAAAGGAAGCCGTCAAACAGCTTGATTTGTTTTCCTTTCATGAGGATGCCAAAGATGAGCCGATCCAAAAAGTGATGGCCGAACTGAATGAAAAATATGGAACAGACCTCATCAAAAAAGGGGTCAGGATTGTGAAAAAAGAAAGCAAAACGAGCGGAACAAGCTTTAACAAAGATTTTTTCCAAGACGAGAGACAAGATCAATAGCTTGAAAATGTAGGTCAAAGTGTGGTAATTTCAATTTAAATAAAAATTAAACTATAATGCTAAACGCTTTAGAAGGGACGTTAGACATGGCAAAACAACAAATAGGTGTAGTTGGTTTAGCAGTAATGGGAAAAAACTTGGCTTTAAACATTGAAAGCCGCGGGTTTTCAGTTTCTGTCTACAACAGATCAAGCGAGAAAACCGAAGAGTTTCTGAAAGAAGCCGAAGGCAAAAACGTTGTCGGTACATACAGCATTGAAGAGTTTGTTGAATCTCTTGAAAAACCGCGCAAAATTCTTTTAATGGTCAAAGCTGGAACACCGACAGACGCAACGATTCAATCGCTTCTGCCTCATCTTGAAAAAGGCGACATTTTGATTGACGGCGGAAATACATATTATAAAGATACGCAGAGAAGAAACAGGGAGCTGGCCGAAAGCGGCATTCACTTCATCGGCACCGGCGTTTCCGGCGGTGAAGAAGGCGCTCTGAAAGGGCCGTCTATCATGCCAGGCGGACAAAAGGAAGCCCATGAGCTTGTCAAGCCGATTCTTGAAGCTATTTCTGCCAAGGTGGACGGCGAACCGTGTACGACATACATCGGTCCTGACGGCGCCGGCCATTATGTAAAAATGGTTCATAACGGCATCGAATACGGCGATATGCAGCTGATCTCAGAATCCTACTTTATTTTGAAACACATTGTCGGTCTGTCATCAGATGAGCTTCACGAAGTCTTTTCCGAGTGGAATAAGGGAGAGCTTGACAGCTATCTGATCGAAATCACGGCTGATATTTTCACGAAAAAAGACGAGGAAACCGGCAAGCCGCTTGTTGACGTCATCCTCGATAAAGCAGGTCAAAAAGGCACAGGAAAATGGACAAGCCAAAGCGCTCTTGACCTGGGCGTTCCGCTTCCAATCATTACGGAATCTGTTTTCGCCCGCTTCATCTCTTCCATGAAAGAAGAGCGCGTCAAAGCGAGCAAGCTTCTGGCAGGACCTGAAGCGAAACCGGCTGCCGAGAACAAAGAAGAGCTGATCGAAGCGGTCAGAAAAGCGCTCTTTATGAGTAAAATCTGTTCTTACGCACAAGGCTTCGCTCAAATGAAAGCCGCATCAGAAGAATACGGCTGGGATTTGAAATACGGTGATATCGCGATGATCTTCCGCGGAGGATGCATCATCCGCGCGGCGTTCCTGCAAAAAATCAAAGAAGCGTATGACCGCGATCCGGAGCTTGACAACCTGCTTCTTGATCCTTACTTCAAAAATATCGTTGAAGGCTATCAGGGAGCTCTCCGCAAAACGATTTCCCTTGCGGTTGAACAAGGAATTCCTGTACCTTGCTTCTCAAGCGCTCTCGCTTACTTTGACAGCTATCGCACTGCTACATTGCCGGCCAACCTGATTCAGGCGCAGCGCGACTACTTTGGCGCCCATACGTATGAGCGTACAGATAAAGAAGGTATTTTCCACACTGAGTGGATGAAATAAGATGTAAAACCGCAAGCTGAAAAGCTTGCGGTTTTTTGATTTCGGAAGGATGCATGTTTAAGCGGTTCTGTGGAAACCTACTCAAAAGAGAGTTTCAATAAGGAGGAATCAACCCATGTATCCTAGTTTAGAGGGAAAAACGGTCGTTATTACAGGGGCGGGTACAGGTCTTGGAAAAGCGATGGCACTGCGCTTCGGTTCTGAAAAAGCCAATGTAGTGATCAATTACTTCAAGGAAGAAGAAAATCCCGAAGAGACGGTGAAGAAAATAGAAAACAGCGGAGCGCGCGCGATTGCTGTTCAAGGGGATGTCTCAAAAGAAGACGATGTAAAAGCGCTGATCAGTCAGGCTGTTGATTCATTCGGTTCCGTTGATGTGATGGTGAACAACGCCGGGGTGGAAAATGAAGTACCTTCCGAGGATTTGTCTCTGGAAGACTGGAACCGTGTCATATCAACCAATTTGACGGGAATGTTTTTAGGATGCCGGGAAGCGATCGCCTATATGCTCGACCATAATATTAAAGGCTCGGTCATCAATATGTCGAGCGTCCATCAGCAAATCCCGTGGCCGCATTTTGTCCATTATGCGGCAAGCAAAGGCGGGGCAAAACTGCTGACAGAAACCCTTGCCCTTGAATATGCCCCGAAAGGAATTCGGGTAAACGCGATCGGACCCGGTGCGATCGATACGCCGATTAACGCCGAAAAATTCGCTGATCCCGTATTGAAAAAAGGCGTTGTTGAATTGATTCCGATCGGGTATATCGGAAAGCCGGAGGAAGTCGCAGCTTGCGCGGCCTGGCTTGCATCCGAAGAAGCGAGCTATGTGACGGGCCTGACGCTGTATGTGGACGGCGGGATGACGAAATACCCGGGATTCCAAGCGGGAAAAGGTTGAAAAGAAGGCGGGATGCCTTCTTTTCATCATAAGCCCCAAAAAATTTACATAAGATTAATAGAAAGCAAAAGTGCTGTTTACATAGCAATGATAGTGTAGGTTTGTCAACAAAAAGCGGTTATGGAGGGAGTACATAAGAATGGGTTTCTTACGCAACAGAATCTTCGGCATTACACTGGCAGGCGCAGTCGCTTTAGGATCGGCGGGAACAGGCAGTGCGGCAATGGAAACAGCGAAAAAAAAGGAAGAACCGAAGGTCAAAAACGTCATCATGATGGTCATGGATGGAACAAGCTCTTCTGCAACAACGTTGGCACGCTGGTATAAAGGCGAACCGCTCGCAATGGACCAGATTGTCAGCGGCGGTGTCCGGACGCATTCGGCAGAATCGGCGATCACTGATTCTGCACCTGCAGCAACTGCAATGGCAACGGGACGAAAATCAAATTCTGCCTATATCGGAGTGCTGCCTTCAAAGGTGAATACACCAGGTGTCGAGAAGGTCGGTAAAAAAGATCAATACCGGCCTGTGGCAAACGTGCTGGAAGGCGCCAAACAGAAGGGAAAAGCAACCGGCATCATTGCAACCTCTGAAATTCAGCATGCCACGCCTGCCGGCTATTCCGGCCATCATAAGGACCGCAATAATTTTGAAGTGCTCGGTGAACAGCAGGTTTATCAAAACATGGACGTTGTCCTTGGCGGAGGAAAAGAATCGCTTCAACCGGGTACAAACGATAAAAGCCGCAAAGACGGTGAAGATCTTGTCAAAGTGCTCAAAGATAAAAAGTACGATTTCGTTGAAACGAAAGATCAGCTCCTCAAGTCAAAATCGAAAAAAATTTGGGGCGCATTCTCACAGCGCGATCTCGCGTATGACATGGACCGCCGCGCAACACATCCAGAGCAGCCGACGATTGCAGAGATGACGAAAAAATCGATTCAGACGCTTTCGAAAGACAAGGACGGTTTCTTTTTATTCGTGGAAGGAAGCAAGCCTGACTGGGCAGCGCACCAAAACGATCCGATCGGCATGATCAGCGATGTATTGGCGTTTGATAACGCGGTGAAAGAAGCGCTTGAATTCGCTAAAAAAGACAAACATACAATGGTTATTGCCGTCTCAGACCACGGCAACAGCGGGATCTCCATCGGCAACAGCAACACGACGAAAGGCTATGACACAACACCGGTATCAGCTTATATCGATCCGCTGAAAAAGGCTAAAATGACGGTAGAAGGCGCTACCGGCAAATTAAAAGACGACTTATCGAATATCGAAGAAGCGGCAAAGCTTTACGGACTTGATAATTTAACGCCGGCAGAGAAGGAACAGCTGAAAAGCGTGAAAAACAAAAAAGAAGCGGCTTCATTATTCACCAAGCTGCTCAGCAACCGAGCCAACATCGGATTCACAACAGGCGGTCATACGGGTGAAGACGTCTTCCTGTATTCGTACGGTCCCGAAAAGCCGCAGGGGCTCGTCGATAACACCGACATCGCCAAAACGATGGCAAAAGCAATGGGCTTCAACTTAGACAAATTAACAAACGAATTATTTATCGAAGCAAAACAGGCATTTAAAAAAGCCGGAGCCAGCGTAACGATTGACCAGAAAGATCCGGCTAATCCAGTTCTTGTCGCATCGCGCAAAAAAGCGAAAGCCGAAATGCCGGTGAACAAAAACCTCATCAGAATCAACGGAAAGGAATATGAATTAGACAGCGTGATTGTTGAAAGCAATGGATCCTTCTACGTGCCTAAAGAAGCAGTTCAGCTGTTCAAAAAATACGCCCGATAATTTGTTAGAAAACCCCTCTTGAAAGAAGAGGGGTTTTTTATTATTCAAAATAAATACATACATTTATTTTTAATTGTCTAGACATTTAAAAATAAAAAGATATAATAATAGTTGTGTGAAAGCGTTTTAATAAAGGAGGAGATGACGATGAAGAAGATTTTACTTGCATGCAGTTCGGGTATGTCGACAAGTCTCCTTGTCACCAAGATGGAGGAATACGCGCATTCAATCGGTGACGAGGCAAAAATTTGGGCGGTCGGACAGGACCAGGCGAAAAAAGAGATGGCAGAGGCAAACGTCGTTCTCATCGGCCCGCAAATGAGCTTTTTAAAAGGCGAGCTGCAGAAGGAAGCAGAACAGTACGGTACTAAGGTTGATGTGATTGATATGATGGCTTACGGAATGGCAGACGGAAAGAAAGCTTATGAACAGGCGCTCAGCTTGATCGGAGATTGATGATGATGGAAAAATTAAAACTCGATGAATTAACAGGCGAACAAATTTGCTTTCAGCTCATTCTTCACAGCGGAAACGCCCGCAGCAAAGTCATTCAGTCCATCAGGGCATACCGTGCCGGCAGCGTTCAGAAAGCAGAGGAGCTGCTGCACCAGGCTGAAGCCGATTTGCAGCAGTCCCATGATATTCATTTTCAAATGATCCAAAAAGAAGCGGGCGGGAAAAAAAGTGAGTTCTCTTTGCTGCTCTTGCACGCGGAGGACCATTTGATGTCGACGCTCACGATGAAGGAACTTGTGTCCGAATTATTGGAATTATTCAAAGAGAAAAATCTATGATTCGCACTGCATGGCAAAATCGAAGGGGGATAAGAGACCATGTTTGAAAAATTGAGCAACCTCTTGGTGCCGATTGCCGGGAAGCTGAATAACAACCGGTATTTAGGCGTGCTGAGGGATGCGTTTATGCTGGCTTTTCCGCTCACCATTTTCGGATCGATCATTGTCGTTTTAACCAATTTGCCGTTTCTCAATAAAATGATGAGCAAATCGGCGCTTGAAACGTTCCAGTCGGCTTTAAGCATAGCGCCGAGCGCAACGATCAGCATCATGTCCGTTTTCGTCGTGTTCGGGATCGGGTATTATTTATCCAAAACTTATGAAGTCGAAGCGGTTTTTGGAGGAGTCGTCGCTTTGGCATCGTTCCTTCTGCTGACTCCGTTTGTATTAAACGGCGAAGGAGGGGAAGTGATTCCGAACGTCATCCCGATTGACAGGCTCGGTGCGAAAGGGATGTTCCTCGGAATGATTACCGCCTTTACATCCGCGGAGATTTTCAGATTTTTTGTCCAGAAAAACTATACGATCAAAATGCCCGCCGGCGTTCCGCCTGCTGTAGCAAAATCTTTTGCCGCGCTGATTCCGGCGGTGATGACCTTGTCCGTCTACTTGGTCATCAATATCCTTGTGACCCAAGCGTTCAATACGAATATGCACGATTTAATTTACAATCTGGTACAGGCTCCGCTTGTCGGTCTTGGAAGCGGTATCATTCCGACCTTGATTGCTATATTTTTTACTCAGCTTCTCTGGTTCTTCGGACTCCACGGGCAAATTATCATCAACTCTGTAATGGATCCGATCTGGAATACGCTTTCGATCGAAAATTTGAATAGCTATACCGCAACAGGGGAAGTTCCGCATATTATCAATAAGCAGTTTATGGAAGTGTACACCGTCGGAATGGGCGGAACCGGCATGACACTGGCCGTGATTATTGCCATCCTGCTGTTTATGAAGAGTAAGCAGATGAAGCAGGTCGCAAAACTCGGAGCGGCGCCGGGGATTTTCAACGTAAATGAACCGATCATTTTCGGCCTGCCGATCGTCATGAACCCGCTCATTTTTATTCCGTGGGTCATCTCGCCGATGATCGTCACTTTAATTACGTATTTCGCGATGGCGTCCGGGCTTGTGCCGCCGCCGACGGGGGTCACGATTCCTTGGACTGTGCCGATTTTTATCAGCGGAATGATGGCGACCAATTCGCTTGCCGGCGGCATTCTTCAGATTGTGAATTTAGCCGTTGTCTTTATGATCTGGTTCCCGTTTTTGAAATTCATCGACCGGATGAATATGAAAAAAGAGCAGGAAATCAATGCAGCGGAACAAGATCAGACAACGCTAGGACTTTAAAAGGAGATTGATGACATGTCAAAAACAGAACTGCAGCTAGAACAAATTCAATACCGTTTTCCAAAAGGTTTCTGGTGGGGGTCGGCGGCGTCCGCGACCCAGACTGAAGGAGCGGCGGCTGAAGGAGGCAAAGGAAAGAACATTTGGGATCACTGGTACGAAAAAGAGCCAAACCGATTTTTTGACGGAGTAGGCCCTGAGAAGACTTCGCGTTTTTACGAGACTTACAGAGAAGATATTCAGCTGATGAAGGAGCTCGGCCACAACTCTTTTCGTTTCTCCATTTCGTGGGCCCGTCTGTTTCCTGAAGGAAAAGGCAGGCTGAACGAGGAAGGAGCTGCCTTTTATAACCAAGTCATCGATGAACTGCTGGCAGCTGGGATCGAGCCTTTTGTCAACCTTTATCATTTTGATATGCCGCTTGCGCTCCAGCATATCGGCGGGTGGGAAAACAGGCAAGTCGTCGATCACTTTGTTTCATACGCGGAAACGTGCTTTCGGCTGTACGGGGATCGTGTGAAAAAATGGTTTACCCACAATGAGCCGATCGTTCCTGCTGAAGGCGGCTATTTATACGATTTTCACTATCCGAACATCGTCGACTTTCAAAAGGCCGTCCAGGTCGCATACCATGAAATTCTTTCAAACGCCAAAGCGGTCGAAGCCTACCGCAGACACGGAGGCGACGGCAAAATCGGCATCATTTTAAATTTAACGCCATCCTATCCGAGAAGCCAGCACCCGGCAGATGTAAGAGCTTCTGAAATAGCTGACGCTTTCTTTAACCAGTCGTTTCTTGATCCTGCCGTTAAGGGTGAGTTTCCGCAGCTTTTAACAGCTATTTTAAAAGAAAAAGGCTATTTGCCTGTCATGGAAGAAGGAGACTTGGAGCTGATCAAAAATCACACTGTCGATCTGCTCGGCATCAATTATTATCAGCCGAGACGGGTGAAAGCGAAGGAGCACCTGCCTCATCCGGACGCGCCTTTTATGCCGGAGCGTTTTTTTGACCATTATGAAATGCCCGGACGAAAAATGAACCGCCACCGCGGCTGGGAAATATACGAAAAAGGAATCTATGATATTTTAATGAATGTCAAAGAAAACTATGGAAATATTGAATGCTTTATTTCTGAGAACGGAATGGGTGTTGAAGGAGAAGAGCGTTTCCGCGGCGAAGACGGCATAATCCGCGATGACTACCGAATTGCGTTTATCGAAGAACACTTAAAATGGTTGCACAGAGCGATTCGGGAAGGAGCGAATGTCAAAGGCTATCACCTTTGGACATTCATGGACAACTGGTCATGGACAAACGCCTATAAAAACCGCTACGGATTTGTATCTGTCAACCTTGACAAAAACGGAGAACGAACGATTAAAAAAAGCGGATACTGGTTTAAGAAACTTGCCGAGAACAACGGTTTTTAAAAAGGACTCGGGCTAAAAGATGGTCTGTTGGGCCATCTTTTTATTTCCGCTTCA
This sequence comes from Bacillus sp. FSL L8-0528, assembly GCF_038593085.1. Taxonomy (NCBI): domain Bacteria; kingdom Bacillati; phylum Bacillota; class Bacilli; order Caryophanales; family Bacillaceae; genus Bacillus; species Bacillus sp. FSL L8-0528. Next base: position 2,545,278 of record NZ_CP151961.1, on the reverse strand, counting down.
AAACCGATATAATGATAAGGAAGGTGTTACAAGCATACAGAATCCTTAGTAATGGTGGTTAAAACATGAGAAAATACGAATATATTTCAAACGAAATGAGGAGGCGGATTCAGGAAGAATACTATCCGATTGATCAGCCCATACCTGATGAGCTTTCTCTCGCCAAAGAATTTTCCTGCAGCAGAATGACGATGAAAAGAGCCCTCGATATTCTCGTGTCAGAAGGCATGCTGTACCGCAAGCGCGGACACGGCACCTTCATTGTGAAATCATCGATTCAGCAGCTTCCCGTCAGTGTGACAGACCGCGAAAACCTCGGGCTGACCAAGCTTCTCGCCAATAAACAAATCGAAAGCCGCATCATTCAATTTGATGTCGAATTCCCTTCAGATGAAGTGGCTAAGCAATTGTCAATCGAAAAGACCGTTCCGGTGTATCATATCATCAGGCTCAGAAAGGTTGAAGATGAACCGTATGTCATTGAAGAAACGTATATGCCTTCGAATGTCATCTCTGAATTAAATGAAGACGTCCTTCACGGCTCCGTTTACCGGCACATCACCGAGACGCTGAAACTGACAATCGCCGGCTCGCACCGGAAGATCAGGGCGGATAAGTCGAATGCGCTCGACCGAGAGCACTTGGAATGCGCCCCTGACGATCCGGTTCTTGAAGTTGAACAGGTCGCTTTTTTAAATACAGGTGAACCGTTTGAATATTCTTTTGCAAGGCATCGCTACGACAAGTTTGTGTTTTCCAGCGTCCATGTTCGGAAATGAAAAACCTGCATAACCGCGGGTTTTTTGTTTTGTCATGCAATCTTCCAGCACGCTTGTCCTCCGAGGGGATCGTGGGCTACCATCGCTTTAGCGGACGGGAATTTCCGGGGCCGTACGCATATTTAGAACCAGCTGCTCATAAAATTAACTAAATAATTAGAAATAAAACAATATATTGACAACTAATACATTTTTCGTGGTACGATAGGATTGTTATTTGTCCAACAAGCAAAGGGGGAGAATGAATGAAAAAGTGGAAAAGCTTATCATGGATTGTATTGCTGCTGACGCTTGTCATGGGATTGGCAGCGTGCGGAAGCGGCAATGCATCAGGAAATAAGGACGGCGGATCTGCGTCAAAAGGCTCAGAAAGCTACAGTCTGCTGACAGGGGGAACCGGTGGTACATATTATCCGCTCGGCGGTCAATTTGCAAACCTTTGGGAGGATGCAACAGGAGACAAATTTACGACGCAGACTACAGGGGCTTCTGCTGAAAACATGGCAACTCTGCAAAAAGGGGAAGCTGAGGTCGCTTTTTCTCAGACGGACATTGCCACTTATGCCATAGAAGGCAAAGAAATGTTTAAAGAAAAAATTGACGGAATCAAGGCGATTGCCGCCCTGTATCCTGAAACTGTACAGATTGTGACAACAGAAAAAAGCGGAATCAATTCGATTGAAGATTTAAACGGCAAAACGGTTTCCGTGGGTGCTGCTGGTGCAGGGGTCAATATTAATGCCAAGCAGATTTTGGAGGTTCACGGGATGTCTTTTGACGACATCAAACCGCAAAACTTGTCTTTTGAAGAGTCGACCGACGGCATTCAGTCAGGCGCGATCGATGCCGCCTTCATCACGGCTGGAACGCCTACCGGCGCTGTCGAAGGGCTTTCTGCACAAAATAAAATCAAAATTTTAAATATTGAAAAGGATAAGCAGGAAAAGCTGATGGAAAAGTATCCGTTCTATGCTGAGGATACGATTAAAAAAGGCACGTACGGCATCGGGAGCGATGTGAACACGGTCGCTGTCAAAGCGATGCTCGTCGCATCCGACAAGATGGATGAGGACACCGTCTATAAAATGACGAAAGCGCTGTTTGAAGCCGATAAAATCAATCATGCCAAAGGCGAATTTATCAAGCCTGAAACCGCGCTTGAAGGATTGGGCGATATTGAAATTCATCCGGGAGCGGCTAAATATTTCAAAGAAAAAGGGATAGAAAAATCGTAAAGCCGCAGGCAGATAAACGATGAACAAGTCAGGACACTCGATAGACCGTTGCAATGAAACATCGGTCTATCGTTTTTCTATTCGGCAGGGGATTTGGGAAAATGAGGAAATTTAAAATTGTAAAACGGCTTGTGCCGGCGCTGATCATTGCCGCTTTTGCAGCGGCATGCCTGATTCCTTATCAGACCGCTGTCGTGTTCGAGAAAGAGGACAGCGGCGAGATCATCGCTTTTCTTCCCCTCCAAAAGAAGAAAAGCTTTGATGTGATCTATACGCATTCCATCCATCGGACAGAAGTGATCGAATCGTATGTGTGGGAAAAAGGAATGATTCGGCAGACCGCTCTGACCTATCATGATCCGGCCGTCGGAATGCCCGCAAACGCGGAGCAAGGTGAAAGGCTCGTCATCAATAACGGTGTCTACACCATTTCGGACATGAAGAGGACCTTTCCGTTCATTGATATGCGGATCGGAAGGGTGAGGGCGAATCACAGGATCAAGTATTCAGGCGCTGAACATGAGTTAAAGCGGTACATCCGCCCCGGCACATGGACAAGGATGAGTGTCCGAAAACTAAATGTCTTGCAACAACTGAGGGGAGTGAAGATCAATGACTGAGCAGCTTTCGGAAAAAGATCAGCAGGAACTGCTGGAGAAATACGATCCTGAAGCGGGAACGAGAAAGCTCAAAGGGTTGACGGGGGTCATTGCATTTGCCGGCCTGCTCGCTTTTTCTTTGTTTCAATTATACACAGCCATTTTTGGTGTTTTTCCGGCTCAAATTCAAAGGTCGGTTCATTTAGGGTTTGCGCTCGGTCTGATTTTTTTATTGTTTCCTGCGACAAAAGGTTTACGGAAGACCGGCAAATTCAAAGTCGCCTGGTATGACGCAATCTTAGCCGTATTAGGAGCGGGCGTCGGCGCTTATTGGGTTGCCAATTATGAAACGATTGTAGGCGGGATCGGATTGATCACGGAAACTGACTTTTATGTCGGGCTGTTGGCCGTCCTGCTCGTATTGGAAGCGACGAGACGTGCTGTCGGACTGCCGATTACGATCATCGCCGGCCTGTTTCTTTTGTACGGCCTTTACGGCTCGTATCTGCCGGGCTTTTTGTCTCACAACGGCCTGACGCTGGAAAGGCTCGTTCAGACGATGTATTTTACGACGGAAGGAATTTTGGGCACGCCGCTCGCTGTGTCTTCGACATTCATCTTCCTGTTCATCCTGTTCGGTTCATTTCTTGTCAGAACCGGTGTGGGGCAGTATTTTAATGACCTTGCTGTGGCGATCGCCGGGCGAAGCACGGGCGGACCGGCAAAAGTCGCGATTTTTTCAAGCGCGCTTCAGGGAACGATCAGCGGAAGCTCTGTCGCCAATGTCGTCACTTCCGGATCGTTTACGATTCCGATGATGAAAAAACTGGGCTATAAAAAAGAATTTGCCGGTGCAGTCGAAGCTTCCGCATCTACCGGCGGACAGCTGATGCCTCCGATTATGGGAGCCGCCGCCTTTTTAATGGTTGAGTTCATCGGCGGAGGGATTACGTACTGGGATATCGCGAAAGCCGCGATGATCCCGGCTGTTTTGTACTTTACAGGCATCTGGATTATGACGCACTTTGAAGCGAAGCGCCTCGGCCTGCGCGGATTGACGAAAGAAGAAATGCCGAACCGCAAGGAAGTATTCAAAAAGATTTATTTGCTGCTTCCGATCGTTTCGGTCGTCTTTTTGTTAATGTCGGGCATTACGGTCATGCATGCCGCATTGTATTCGATCGTTCTGGCGATCCTGGTCGGTTTGTTCAACAGGGAAACGCGAATGGGCCTTAAAGGAATTGTGCTGGCTCTCGCGGAAGGAGCGAGAATGGCGCTTTCCGTTGCGGCGGCAACAGCTGCCGCCGGCATCATCGTCGGAGTCGTCACAAAGACGGGCCTCGGCCTTAAACTTGCAAACGGTCTGCTCGATTTGGCAGGAGGCGCATTGCTGCCTTCGCTCTTTTTGACAATGATCGCCGCTCTTGTTCTCGGAATGGGGTCGCCGACGACGGCAAACTATGTGATTACGTCGACGATTGCCGCGCCAGCCTTGATTTTGCTGAATGTTCCTGATCTGTCGGCCCACTTGTTCGTGTTTTATTTCGGCATCGTAGCTGACATTACACCGCCCGTTGCTTTGGCAGCCTTTGCCGCCGCCGGTGTTGCGGGAGGAGAGCCGATCAGAACGGGGATCAATTCAGCAAAGCTTGCGATTGCCGCTTTTATCATCCCGTATGTATTCGTCCTGTCTCCGGAGCTTCTCATGATTGACGCGCATTGGTATGAAATTCTCTGGGTGATCTTTACCGCATTGTCCGGAATGATCGCCATCGGTGCGGGCATGGTCGGATTCTGGATGAGAAAAGTGTTCTGGTTTGAAAGAATACTGGCGGCTGCGAGCGGTCTCCTGCTGATTTATCCGGAGGGCTATTCCGACATAATCGGTCTCGGCATATTCCTTCTGTTGTTCGTCCTTCAGCTGATGTGGAAGCGGGACAAAAGCCATCCGAAAGAAATACAGGCCTTAAAAGCATAAATAAAAAACAGCCTTCAATGTGAAGGCTGTTTTTTATTAAAGCGGCCACCAATGAAAGCCGTCTTTTGCGAGCAGGTCATCAGCAGCTTTCGGCCCCATAGAGCCCGCCTCATAGTTAGGGGAAAGGGTTTTGTTTTCCTCCCAGTTTTGAGATATCGCATCAACAAAACTCCAGGAAAGCGCAACTTCATCCCAGTGAGCAAAGTTTGTCGCGTCTCCGTGCAAACAGTCCAAAATCAGCTTTTCATAAGCTTCAGGCGTGTTGATGCCGTCCCCGCAGTTATGGCAGTAGTCGAGCTTGATCGGCTGGGCAAAAGTGCCGCCTCCAAGCTTCCTTGCGTTTAAATGAAGGGTGATGCCTTCATCCGGCTGAATATGGATCACCAGCAGGTTAGGATGCATCGTGTTGCCGTTTCCGTAATAAAGGTTCATCGGAATGTCTTTAAATTGGACGACAATCTGCGTTGATTTTTTCTGCATCCGTTTGCCTGTCCGGATGTAGAACGGCACACCGGCCCATCTGAAGTTGTCGATCAGCAGTTTGCCGGCAACGAACGTTTCCGTATTCGACTCTTTTGCTACGTTTTGCTCATCGCGATAAGCCGGAACATGTTTTTCGTCGACGACTCCTGCGTCATACTGGCCGCGCACAAAAAATTGGTCGACATCGTCTTTTTGAATCGGACGAAGGGCTCTGAGAACCTTCACTTTTTCGCTGCGGATCTCTTCCGTGTTCAGCTTGATCGGCGGTTCCATCGCAAGCAGCGCCACCATTTGAAGAATGTGGTTTTGCACCATGTCTCTAAGCGCACCCGATTTTTCATAATATCTCGCTCTGTCTTCCACACCCAAATCTTCACTTGACGTAATTTGAATGTTCGAGATGTATCTGTTTGTCCAAAGCGGCTCAAAAATCGCGTTGGCAAAGCGGATGACTTCGATGTTCTGCACCATTTGCTTTCCTAGATAATGGTCAATCCGATAAATTTGATCTTCTGTAAAAGCTTCACGGATTTCCTGGTTCAAGGCTTTTGCGCTCGGCAGATCATGCCCGAAAGGCTTTTCGATAACGAGCCTTGACCAGCCTGTTGTTGAAGTGACACCCTCTGATTTTAGGAACTTTGCAATCGTTCCGAAAAATTCAGGAGCCATCGCTAAGTAAAACATCCGGTTATTCGGAATATCATATGTACTTTCCAGCTTCTCTATAAGTTCGTTTAATTCCCGGTATGAGCCGGAATTTGTAACATCAAAAGGATGATAGTAGAAGTGAGATGTAAACTCGTCCACATCCTTTTCGTTTAACGGAAACTTCGAAACCGATTGCTGTACGGTACTGCGAAAGTCTTCATTTGTCCAAGGGCGTCTGCCGACTCCGACAACCGCGAATTCATTCCGGATTTGTCCGTTTTCGTAGAGCCTGTGGATAGAAGGATATAGTTTTCGTTTTGCCAAATCCCCTGTTGCGCCAAATATTACGATAACTGCTTTTGGTTCCATTTGATCTTTTTTCAATTAAACGTACCTCACTTTATTCGAAGCATAAGTTTATTTTCTTCATTTTAAAGCTAATAATCCCTTAAAGCAAACATTTGAGATCGAATCGTATGAAAACTTTACTGAAAACGGTCAGGGTATTTAGTTGCATAGCCCGACGCGAGGCCGGCGTTTCTTTTTTCCAAGACTTCCTGTATGCTTGTGATAGATGAAGTTTTTAGCAGGAGGAAAGGATATTGGAGTTATTATTTTTAGGAACGGGAGCGGGCATCCCCGCAAAAACGAGGAATGTCACATCCGTTGCATTGAAGCTTTTAGAAGAAAGGCGGTCTGTTTGGCTGTTTGACTGCGGGGAAGCCACACAGCATCAAATTCTACATACATCGATCAAACCTAGAAAAATTGAAAAGATTTTTATTACCCATCTTCACGGCGATCATGTATACGGGCTTCCGGGTCTTGTCAGCAGCCGATCTTTCCAGGGAGGGGAAGGCCCGCTGACCGTATACGGACCGCAAGGAATCAAAACGTTTCTTGAAACGGCGCTTGACGTATCGGGGACGCATGTCACATATCCGCTTGTGATTAAGGAGATTGGAGAAGGGACAGTCTTTGAGGATGACCAGTTTATCGTGACGGCCAGAAGCGTATCTCACGGCATTCCCGCTTTTGGGTACCGCGTGCAGGAAAAAGATGTTCCGGGCGCCCTTGACGCTGAAGCACTGAAAGAGATCGGAGTCTCGCCGGGCCCTGTTTATCAAAAACTGAAAAACGGGGAGACGGTCACATTGGAAGACGGCCGGACGATTCATGGGGCAGACTTTATCGGACCGCCAAAAAAAGGGCGGATTGTCGCCTTTTCCGGGGATACGAGGCCATGCGAGAATGTGAAGAGGCTTGCCGAAAAAGCCGATGTTCTCATCCATGAAGCAACATTTGCGAAAGGCGACAGGGAGCTCGCCGGAGACTATTATCACAGCACTTCAGAACAAGCTGCTGAAACAGCGCGGGAAGCCTGTGCAAAAAAACTGATTTTAACCCATATCAGTGCAAGATACCAGGGGGAAAACGTGCTTGAACTGGTCGATGAAGCAAAAGCGATCTTTCCTGATACCGTGGCAGCTTTTGACTTTTATGAGCATGAGATTAAAAGAACTTAATTGGCATTCGAAGCTTCTTTGTTCCAGCAATGCGGGACGGGAAGCTTTTTTTGTTGACACGGTTCTAAAATGGTGTATAATAAAGCGTAATCATTACGTTTTGATAAGGAGGACAACATGAGAGTCAAAATTACATTGGCGTGTACTGAAACAGGGGACCGCAATTATATTACGACAAAAAACAAACGTACAAATCCGGATCGCCTGGAATTGAAAAAATATTCTCCGCGTCTGAAAAGGCACACGATTCACCGTGAAACAAAATAACCAAAAACCAGCAGAATGTCTGCTGGTTTTTTTGTTTAATTGGCGGCTTGATAGGCGTATGTTTGCTGCTGTGCGGCATACCACACATCATAGATCGCAAGCTGGACGATGTGGGGCTCATCATGATGGATCAAATGCGAGCTGTTTTTCGCTTGAATCCAGCCGCTTTGATGCGAAAGAGACAGCAGTCTGCTGTGAAGCTTCAGCCACTCGTGATGAGCCTGTTTCGCCGTCTCCGTCCTTTTTCCCGCCGAGAGGACGAGCAAAGGAACCGAACCGAGGTGTTTCTTTTCCTGCTTCAGAATGTCCAGGCTTTGTTGAAAGTCCTCATGAGACCCTTCGATCGAAAACTGTTTGCTGTAGTCTTCTTTTAATGTTTCCGGAAGAAGAGGCAGCACTTTTTCCTCCTGATCTTCACAAGCGGGATCAAGCAGCACCATGCCGATGACTTCATCGCTGTACCGGCTTGCAAACAACCTTGCAATGACGGCGCCGAACGAATGGGCGACAAACAGGTAGGGCGGTTTGACGCCTGCTGCTGCAAGCAGCGCTTTCAGTTCCTTTACCATCTGATCCGCTGTTCTTTTGCTGCTGCTCGGCCCGCTGTTGCCAAGGCCTGCACGGTCGTATGCAAACAAGCCGAGATCTTCGTCTATATCGGATAAAATGGGCTGCCAAGTCGTTGAAGAAAAACCGTAGCCCGCTTCAAAAATAATCGTTGCGTTCTTTTTTCCTTTTCTCTGCTTTGTGTAAAACATGCATCCTTTAACTGTATATATTCTTTCCGTTATGGTCATAGAGGTCATCCTCTCTCTGTATATGGTGTTTCTATTAGGAAAGACGCACGAACAAGGATGTTCGTTTCTCACGAGTTTGAAAAAAAGAAATATCCCGCCTTGAGGCGGGATATCAGCAACTTACCAGGCTCTGTCGTACTGAACAGGCCCTTCAATTTTTGTGTTCAGCTGTTTGGCAGCAGTTTTCGGCCAGTATGGATCTCTCAGCAGCTCTCGCGCAACGAAAATGAGATCTGCGCGTCCATTTTGGAGGATTTCCTCAGCTTGAAGGCCGCTTGTGATCAACCCGACTGCACCTGTCTGGATTTCGGCTTGGGCGCGAATTGTATCGGCGAAGCCGACTTGGTAGCCCGGGAAGACGTTGATGTCGGCAGGCACGACGGCACCGGAGCTGACATCGATCAAATCAACGCCCTGTTCTTTCATCCATTTGGCGAAACCGACATAATCGGCGACATCAAGGCCTTTTGTTTTGTAGTCTGAAGCCGAAACGCGTACGAACAATGGTCCGTCCCAGACTTCTTTTACAGCGTCGATGACTTCGCGAAGCAGCCTGTAGCGGTTTTCCGGTGATCCTCCATATTCATCCTCGCGTTTGTTGGAAAGCGGTGATAAAAATTCGTTGATCAAATATCCGTGGGCTCCATGAATCTCAATGATGTCAAAGCCGGCGGCTTTCGCACGTTCAGCTCCTTTTTTGAAAGCCTGAACGGTTTCTTTTATGTCTTCTTTTGTCATTTCAACAGGTATTCGCGAATTTTCGTCGAAAGGAAGAGCTGAAGGACCGTAGATTGTACCTTCGACCTCGGCTTTTCTTCCGGCGTGCGCCAGCTGAATCGCCGTTTTGCTGCCGTACGGCTTGATTTGTGACGTTAATGCGGCAAGTCCGTCAATATGCGCGTCATCCCATATACCGAGATCCTGATCGGAAATTCTTCCCTCTGGGGTGACGGCGGTAGCTTCTACCATGATCAGTCCGACTTGTCCGACGGCGCGGGAGATGTAGTGGGTCATGTGGAACGGCTGCACTTTTCCATCCTTTTCATGGGAGGAATACATGCACATCGGCGACATGACAATCCGGTTTTTTAGTGTAACTCCTTTTAAACTCCATGGTGTAAACAGTTTTCGATTACTCAAATTTTTTCGCCTCCCGTAAGTTTTCGCCTCGATTATACCAATTCTGTCCATTCTCGTCATATAAACTGCTCAAGTCATTTCCATATATAAGAATGTTCAGTACAATAAAGTTGTTCACATTCTAATTTTTACTAAATACGATATTTGCATACATCTGCGGAAAACAGTGAAAGAGGGGGTTTGCTTTATGAAGTGGCAGACAGTGGAAGAACTGAAACAGCTGCTCATTTCTCTAGTTCAATACGAAAGCATCTCAGGCACAGCCGGAGAAGTGGCGCTTGCGAAGTATATGCATGATATATTAAAGGAACGTTCGTACTTTCAAAAGAATCCTGAATACTTAAAGCTTCACCCGATGGAAGACGGGCGTTATTTTCTAACCGCCCTCGTCAAAAAGGAAGAGAAATCAAATACGGTGCTCCTCTTGAGCCATTTTGACGTGGTCGATACGGCAGACTACGGAGAATTCAAACATATGGCATGCAAAGTCCCGGAACTCATGGATGTATTAAATGATAAAAAAGAACTTTTGCCCGAACGGGTCAGAAGAGACTTGGAAAGCGGCGAATGGCTGTTTGGAAGGGGAAGCATGGACATGAAAGCGGGTCTTGCTGTTCAATTTTCGATGCTGGAACGGGCGATGAACGGAGAATTTGACGGAAACCTTCTATTAATTACGGTTCCCGACGAAGAAGTCAATTCACAGGGGATGCTTGAAGCAGTACCCGCACTGAAAGCTTTGGAAGAGGAATTTGGCCTTCATTATACATCGTGCTTAAATTGTGAGCCGATGTTTGAAAAACATCCGGGAGATCCGAAGCTGTACGTCTATTCAGGCAGCATCGGCAAAGCGCTTGCCGGATTTTTCTGCAAAGGGGTTGAGACGCATGTCGGCGAGCCGTTTGCAGGGGTGAATGCGAATCTAATGGTGTCTGAGATCAACAGGCTGCTCGAATTAAACGTCGACTATTGCGAAGAAGCGGACGGAGAGGTGACGCCTCCCCCGGCCAATCTGATGCAAAAAGATTTGAAGGAGGCGTACTCGGTTCAGACTCCTCACGCAGCGGTGTCGCTCTTTAATTTACTGATGATGCAGCGTTCCGCCGCCGAGCTCCATCGCATGCTGCTCGACACAGCCAGGGAAGCGGCCGCCAATATTCAAACAAATATCGAACGTAAAACGGCCGAATATCAGCGGTTTGAAGCCTTCATGCCAATTAACCCGGCCGTTTCCGTGCTGACGTTTGAGAAGCTGTGGAACAAAGCACAGGAAAAAGCCGGGAAGCCCGAGGCGGAACGCATCCTCAACTTTGCATTTGCGAACAGGGGGGAGCTTGGAGACCGCGACTTTTCAACGAAAATCGTCTCTGAATTGGCTTCACTCTGCAAAGAAGATGCTCCGATGATCGTTCTGTTTTACAGTCCGCCGTTTTATCCGGCTGTTTCTTCAAAGGACGATCCTCTGATCCGAAAGGTGATGAGAGAAGTGAAGCAGTATGCGGCCGACAGGCACGGAATTGAATTTACAGAAGTCCAATATTTCCCCGGCCTGTCCGATTTAAGCTACCTGCAGCTGCAAAAACAGTCAGTCGATGCGTTCACATCCAATATGCCGCTTTTTCATCACGGCTATTCACTTCCAAAAGGACGCGAAAACGCACTGTTTGTGCCGGTCATCAATATCGGGCCGGCCGGCAAAGATCCTCACAAATGGACGGAACGTCTCCATGTGCCGTTTTCATTTGGAAAGCTGCCAGATATCCTCCGGCTCGCGATACACAAGCTTCTCTAAGATACGGGACCGCTTGAAGAAAAATCGGGAACGAGCGAAAACGCTGTTCCCGACTTTTTTAAATTTTGGCGGCAAACATATCCCTGAGTTCCGCAGAACGATTCGCCGCTTCTTTGACGCAGGATATGACGGTCTGTTCAAATTGATGGTCGTCAAGCATCCTAAGGCCTGCTTCCGTTGTCCCTCCGGCGCTTGTGATCTCTTTCCTCATGACAGAAGGATCTCTGCCGGTTTCAAGCATTTGAGCCGCACCTGACATCATATCGATAATCAGCTGTTTCGCCGTTTCTTCAGGAAGCCCCAATTCCGCAGCCGACGCCTGCAGGGCTTCGACAAACCGATAAACAAAAGCGGGGCCGCTTCCGGCTAAGGCTGTCACCGCATCAAGGGCAGATTCCTCAACGATTGCAACGCTTCCGACTGTCGCAAAGAGGTCAGCCGCTTCCTGCATCTGCTCTTTCGTCACGAGCGGGCTTGCCGCAAAGGCTGTGGCTGATTTTTGAATGGCGGCCGATGTATTCGGCATGGCCCTTACAACTGGCAGCTCAAGCCCGGCATAGTGCTGGATCGTGTGAATCGGAATGCCTGCAAGGACGGAAATCAGCAGCTGATCTTTTCGCAAATAGGGGCGGAGTGCGGCTATTCCGTCCGCCGCGTCCTTCGGCTTCACCGCCAAAACGAGTGTATCCGAACGGGCGGCGACTTTTGCTGTATCGGCTTCTCCGCATACCCCGTATGTCTCGCTTAATTCACGAAGCCTGGCCGTATTCGACTGATTCGTGACGAATATTGCTTCCGGCTCCATCGCACCGCTTTTGACAAGCCCCTTAATCATCGCTTCAGCCATCGAACCGGCTCCGATAAATCCCATTCGTTTCATTATGAATTCCTCCTTCTAAAAAACAAAAAAACCTTTCCGTCTTCACAAAGGACGAAAAGGTTTCGCGGTACCACCTTCATTAGCATATACATGCTCAGCTCTTGCCCCGTAACGCGGGATACGTTTAGGTTTGCCTAAGCGCTCAGAGGGCAGGTTCAACAGGCAAGCGGGCTGTGAAATCTTTCAGCCGTGGATTTCACTCTCTTTCGCCATTGCTCGTTTACTATTCCTCTTCATTGCGTCTTCGTTCATTTACCTGCATATATTTGTTGTTCATTATGCTATGAGGAATGATGAAATGTCAACAGGCATTTGAAGCAAAAATGACATGCGCGGGAGAAAAAGGTAAAATATGATCAACATCAATTCGCAGGATGAGGAGAATCAAACGATGAAAGACGCAAGAATCATTCCTATTTCATTGCCGACTCCGTTTGCAGTCGGAGACGTCAACATTTATTTGGTCAGAGGCGAGGCGCTCACTCTGATCGATGCCGGGCCCAATACAAAGGAGGCGGCCGCCGTTTTGAAGAAAGAGCTGGCCGGCCAGGGACTGTCATTAAACGATATCGACCAGGTCGTTCTGACCCATCATCACGCTGATCACGCCGGACTGCTGGACGAATTCCCCGCAGGGGTCAACATCATCGGCCATCCGTTCAATGAACCGTATATCAGCCAAAATCCCGATTTTATTGAAAAACAAAAGGCCTTTTTTACATACCTGTTTCAGCGATTCGGCGTTCCCGGCGATATGAAGCCGCCGGGGCTTACGGTAAAAGCGTCGTACCGGTTTTCCTGTAATCGGACATTGACAGAGACCGTTTCAGAAGGCGCGCAAATTGACGGGCTTGAAGGGTGGAGGGTTCTTGAGACGCCCGGACACGCCGCTTCACATATTGTCCTTTATCATGAGGAGCTTGGAAGCATGCTCGGAGGAGACTTGCTGTTAAAGCCGTCTTCTTCAAATCCGCTTCTGGAAGTGCCGCAAAAAGGAGAAAAGCGCCCGACTCCGCTGCTGGACTATTTGAAATCGCTCGGCAGGCTGCGAGAGCTTCCGCTCAACATTATTTATCCCGGCCACGGGGAGGAAATCACAAAAGTGAATGAGCTTGTCGCCAAAAGGCTGGAAAAGCAGCGAAACAGAGCCGAAGAGGTGTACCGCATCCTTTCTGAAAAACCGCATTCACCTTATCAGATATGTCAAAAACTGTTCCCTGCAGTCTATGAAAAAGAGCTGTTCTTAACGATGTCAGAAACGATTGGGCAGCTTGACGATTTGGAATCCCAAGGGAGGATCGGAGCAGAAACGGCCGATGGAATCGAGTACTATTACGCAAAGTAGGTGATGAACATGCAGCAAAAGTTGAAAGAGCAAAACGTGATGATTACAGGGGCTTCAGGAGGACTTGGCGAACGGATCGCATACCATGCCGCCAAGGAAGGAGCCGAGATCATTCTGGCTGCGCGCAGAAGAGACCGCCTCATGGATTTGAAGCAAAACATCGCCGATGAAACCGGTGCAAAATGCCGCATCATCGCATTGGACGTCAGCCGGACGGATGACATTAAAGCGGCGTTCCAAGAAGCCGGTCCGGTTGATATTCTTGTGAACAACGCGGGATTCGGTATTTTCGAAAGCGCGCTTGACGCTTCCCTTGAAGATATGAAAGCGATGTTTGAGGTCAACGTATTCGGTCTGATCGCCTGCACGAAAATGGCACTTCCGCATATGATCAGGCAAGACAAAGGCCATATTATCAACATCGCCTCACAAGCGGGCAAATTAGCGACGCCCAAGTCAAGCCTTTATGCAGCAACAAAGCATGCTGTGCTCGGATATTCAAACAGCTTGAGAATGGAGCTTGCCGAGACAGGGGTCAACGTGACAACGGTCAATCCTGGACCGATTCAAACCGATTTTTTCAAGACGGCCGATAAAAGAGGGGATTATGTCAAAAACGTCGAGAGATGGATGCTTGATCCGGATCAGGTTGCTAAGAAAGTCGTCTCGGCAATGATGACGAACAAGCGCGAAATTAATCTTCCAGGCTGGATGAACGGAGTCAGCAAACTCTATCAGCTCTTCCCATCCCTGGTTGAACGAGCAGGCCGGAGCGCTTTCTATAAAAAATGATCGTCTCTCGAAGAAAGGAACGGAATCGTCCGTTTCTAGACTAAAAAGAAAGCTAGAAAGTGTCATTGATCCTGATGAATTTGTTGAAATTGCAAAAGAGATTGGAATTGAGAATCTGACAGAACAGCAGCAGAATTATTATTTATACCCTATAAATAGAAAAAAACAAAGTGGAATCATGGGGCGCATCAATAGGGGCATTGAAGAAGGAATAAGCAGCGGATAAAGTTGTCAGAGATTTTAAAGATATTAAAAATCTTCTTGTCCAAATCGCTTCCCACCAACTAGCCTTGTCATTAACAACATGACTACTTTTATTCAAGGATTAATGAAGCATCACCCAGAAGTTAAAAAGCCATATTGTGGTCGATATGTTTTGGAGATTCATAAGGTCGAAGAGAAGTCCTTTTAAAAGGGCTTTTTTTATGTGTAAATTTTTTTGATAACATTTTGGATAGTGTATAACAGAACTTATATTCGGAATGAGGTAAATAATTTGAAGCCTGCAATTTCGAACTTGAAAATGCCTTTCATGAAAAAATTATAATTGATCTCTGTGTCCATGCGATGGAACAAGAATTTATAAAGCTGAAGCAAGTGGCAACAAGAAAATAGAGGAATATTATCAGCTCAAATTAAAAGAACTGTTTTCCTAAAGAAAATAAACGATTATTTGAGAAAAGAAAATGTCAAAATACAAGAGGTTGTTGTATGTGATGGCATGTTTGTAAAATATCCATATTACATTAGGAGCAAGGAAGGGGGCATAAAAGAAGGGGAGGCGATGTATTGGAAAGCTGCCTTAAAATTGCACATGATAAGGAAACTAAATCATCTTTGAGATGAGAGTAACTCATGTTTTAGGTAGCCAAAAAAGCAGAGATGTGGAAACACCTCTGCCATTCATTTTATGCAGCAGCAGTTTGATAATAAGCGATTATCCCTACCGCTAATAATACAATCATTACTGCCAGAATAGACCACAAGATGGTTTTTGCTTTTTTGGACATTGGTTTCACCTCACAGTCGTCGATTAATCAAGCCTGGTTTTTTTGTAAGTCCTCTTTCCATTTTTGTCGCCAACAGCTTTAAGATGCACATTCCCTAATTGCACCGCAAAATCTTTAAGTGGCCCAATCCGATAAAAGAAGCTTCCTGTGACAGCTGCCTTATTGTCACCTGTTACCCAAGCATTTTTGCCACCTGGGTTTAATTCTGTTCTGACGACAGGATTCCAGTTTCGAACTACATAAGCGCTACTAGAGTTAATTTTTTTCACTTTGCCTTTAGTAACACTATAGTTTACTGAGACCCTATATGTAGTTACAGGTGCTCCAAAAAATTTAACTGAATCTGTGTAAGAAACTGCCTTATTTGCTTGAGGCTTCGCAATAATATCCTCTTCTTCATTTACTTCTGTATTTATAGTTAAAGCATTTGTGTCAAACTTGGTAAGATTGTCAACAAACTTCTGTTGATCTTCTTTAGGCATCGCCTTAAATTGGTTTAATACATTTTGTGCATCAAATACTGCGGAAGAAACATATTCTGGTGAAACTCCACCTTTTATGGCATCTTCTTCACTATAGTTGGCCAGGTAATTGATATAGTCCTCTATAGTGTATTTAAACGCTGTATCATTGGCGTGAACCTCTGCGGCCGATATTTGACTTGGCACTGTCAATCCAATTGTAGCAAAAACAGCAACAAAAAACAGAATCAATTTCCTCATTTTTCCTCTCCCTCTCAAGCTTTTTTCCAAGGATTATGACCTACACCGTATCACCTATACTTTTGATTAATTTGCCCCTATACCCACCCCCTTTACCTAAAGGTTAACAAACAATCCTCCAAAAATAAACAGTTTTTGATGAAAATAGGTAATAAAAGCTCAATATTTTGAAAATATGTCAGTATTAAAGTCTTGATCCAATTTCAGTATATGTGGTGAATGTCTAGCAATCTGACATATATGAAATTACTTCAAATCAAAACCATGATTGACTAATGACAAATAAATGGATATTGTATTAAAATGAATAACTGTAAAATTGAGGTATTGATGTAAGGGGGACAAAAATATGCAGAAAAGCAACAGCTTCTGGCAAAAAAACTTCACCTTTTTATTCGGCTCCAAAATGGTGAAGATAACCGCAGACAGTTTTGCATTTAGCACTATTCTGTGGTTTTTGATTTTAGATGGTAAAGGGGCTATTGGTACAGCTTTTTTGATATCTGTTAGCTTTCTTCCTCAAGCGATTTTGGGGCCGATCATTACACCATTGATGAAAACATCTACATTAAAGTTCTGGATGTTCTTCTCAGACTTGACTAGAGCGTCAATAATGCTAATCATCCCAATATGTTATTTTAATGGTTTTTCTCCTTTGTGGTTTATTATATTGCTAATGCTTATACATTCTGCAACTGGAGCTTCATATGATCCAGCTTCTGTTTCCTTAATTCCGAAAATTGTGAAAGAGGATAATATCCAAAAAGCTAACGCAACAATTCAGTCATCTGGTCAAGTTGTTAGATTAGCCGCAGTAACACTTTGTGGTGTTATGATAGCCATGATTGGAGCAGCATACACAATGTTGATTATCCTTCCGCTTTATATTCTTTCAGCCCTGCTAGTTCTTTTTATTAATTACAAAGCTAAAGAAGATGAGGTTAATGGAAAGGAAAACAAACCACGGGGAGGATATTTCAAAAAATTAAAAAGAGGGTTCGCACTTGTACGCAGGCATCATATTCTGTTTCCGTTAGCTCTTTATTGTGTGTTTTCAAATCTTGCATCAGCTCCTTGGGAAGCACTTTCAGCAGTATATATCTCTGAGGAACTCAATGGAGGGCCAATCGTTCATTCATTTGTAAGAGTGGCCACAGCTGCCGGTGCATTTTTATTAGGATTTGTATTGGCTAAAGTGAAAATTAATCGGTATGGTCTATTGTTTGTTGTTGCTGGCATGGTAGAAGGAACTGCTTTTTTTGTAACTGGAATGAATTCAATTTTGCCGTTAGTATTCATAGCTGCATTTGCATTAGGGGCTACAATTAGTGCAATTAATGTTCCAGAACACACAATCATTCAAATGTCTGTTGATGATGAAGATCAGCCACAAGTCTATGCGATCATAAATATGATTTCTTATGTCATGATTCCATTAGGAGCTTTAATTGGTGGATATGCTGCAACAGTATGTGGGTCAGGGAAGGTCATAGCAATAGGGGGGGGAATCGAAATTATTGCAGGGATCTGCATTCTTGCATTCACTAGGCTTGGTAAAGCACAACGATCCGACTTAATTGCTGAAAAGGATCAAAGTTTAAAGATATGATAATCATACAAAACATTATATAATTATAGATTTTCGATTCTCAATTTTTTGAAAATATGCTACGATGGAAGAAGTTACATATTTCCAAGGTGGTTTAATAGGGGGAGGTTACTATTGATTGGTCAAATTGCTCATCAAGAAATTGCGAATGATTTGAATGAATGGTATAAGTCAATAAAACAGAGAGATAAGAGTAAAGCAACTCAACTACATCAAGAGATTAGTGATAGGTTGCCCAACATGTCAGAAAATCAAACTGTTTTGCTTTATTATAATCTCATTGAATCCAGGTATAAGCTTTTAATGGAAAGGTTCAATGAATCCGGAGAGATTTTAAGCAATATTAAAAAGTTTAAAGACCTTGAAAAAAACACAGATGACATCATTCAGTATTATTTTTATTTCTTTTCCGGAGTATATGAGTTTTATCAAAAGAATTATATAAAAGCAATCAATTATTATAAAAGGGCTGAAATAATGCTACATAAGATACCTGATGAAATGGAAATGGCAGAATTTCATTACCAGGTGGCAGTTGCTTATTATAGAATTGATCAGCATATTTTTTCAATTAATCATGCAGAAAAAGCATTGGAATCATTCAGAGCAAACAGCCTCTATCATGAAAGAGAGATCTATAGCGAAATGGTTCTTGCCGCTAATAAACTCGATATGCTCAACTACGAAGAAGCTGAGGCCAACTATCTAAGCGCAATAAAGAAATCAAAATCAGTAGGCAGTAAGTATTCAGAAAGTTTAGCTTATTTTAATTTGGGATTATGCTACGGGCGTATGGAGTTATATTCAAAAGCAGCTGAGTCTTTCAACAAAGCTTTAGACAACGAAGACCTTAAAAGTGGTGTTGTTGGAATAAAGTCAATGTTTGAATTAACTCATGTTCTATATAAGGACCATAAATCGGACGATGCACAAATTTGGTTCAAAAAAGGATTTTCTAGAGCAAATAAAGAAGGAGAAAAAGAATACGAAGCGAAATTTATATTTATTGATGGTCTCTACAATACAAAAGATACTCTATCTATGGAAAAAGGGTTAGAGTACCTTGAGTCGCAAAACTTATGGACAGATGTTTCTGAACTGTGTCTGGATGCAGCTCATTATTACAAAAACAAAGGCGATACAGCAAAGTCATCCCGCTATTTCGAAAGAGCTCATCACGCAAGAGACCAAATATTAAAGCTATTGGAGGAATTAAAATGAAAAAAGCCATCAGCGTTGTTATTGCATCGACTATCCTTTTAACAGCTGCATTTTTTGTAACAACATCAAGTAATACTCAATTGGGTAAAACCGCTTCAACTAATTTTCAAATAGCAGGTAAAGCTGAATTTGGATGATTTCCCAATTCATTTAACCGGCGACCACCACTATGTGGGAAATGGTCGCCTTTTTCTCTTGAAAAGGTTGTATCAAAGACTAACCATTTGATTATGTTATGGGTGGTCTTTTTTTGTGTTAAATGTTGCTTAAATTATGCCAGAAAGGGGAGGGATCATGTCATCAAAATTAAATTCAACAAAATTTTTATTAGCTCGACAGCTTAGAAACATTATGACCATCGAAGCTATGTTTGTTTTAAGAAAAGAGGCCCAAGTGCTGTTATCGCTTGGATAGCATGCCCAAAATATATTAGCAGCTTTATTAGCGGGAAAGACGAGGCGATGAAAGATGCTGTTAGTCGATATCTCGCTGAGGGAAAAATTTTGGATGAAGCTTATGGTATGCTTGAGGTAATATGTTACAGTAAGAATAGCTCACATAAACGTTTGTATTTGATTCCAAGAACTCAAAGAGGTTTCCTTTTTTTAGAAAGGCCTGTACATGAATTTCCCCTTTGGATACATTAATTCCAACTACAGGATTCACTGTTGTTGACCACTCTCTTTTTTGTCTTAACCGGTAACTCCTATCCCATCTCGACCCATATTTTCGCTTGTAATACGAGATTAATGTCTCAACCAGCTTAAACTTGCTTCAACAAGTAGAATGGTGAACAGTTTTTTGGCGGAATCTGTGGTTCTATAGACTTCCTCGCTCTATTCGGCTACCTTTATCTCAGAAAGATCAATTAAGAATACTATATAAGTAAACTTAATTGATCTACTATACGAATAGCCCTCAAGCTTGGAAAACTTAAAACAAAAAAAGATCTAATAACTCGTATTAAGATCTATAAACCAATTCTCTGACCGTACGGTGTACCAGCACCTGTAGTCTTGCTAACTTAAGTTGTAATACCTTTGATAGCCAAAACATAAGTTTTAGACTCAACTGTTGCCCCAGTCGAAATGAAGCTTAATGATCAGCCTTTATTTTAGCTTAACTAAAATCCATTCCAATAGCTTAATTTGCTTATTGCACAACAATAATATCAGGTTCGCCATCTTCTCCAATAAATGCTTCACCTTCATCAACAGATACATAAAAGCTGATGTGATACACGTTTTGAGAATGAGGCGGCAGGGACAACTTCTCTGGTTTGAGATCTGATCCTCCATCATTACTTGGGTATACGTAGACATCTTCTGTATTTTTTCCATAGTTGTTTATCTTTACAGAACAATCAATGTTTAGCTGGTCATCCATTGTTTCATACTCACAGGTGCTTTTGTTTTTTATATACTCAACAGCTTCTAAACCTTTTGCGTTCGCTTTCAAAATAAACATTGATTGCTCGGTGAGCAAAGGGTAAAGAACAGCAATCGCAATTGAACCTAAGACAAGCTTCAATTTGATGCGAGGAACTTCCTTGTAATGGCTAACAGCCAGAATAAACCCCACAACAACTATTATAAGCGCAAGAATAGCACTGTAATGGAGACCTGTTGACTCTGCATTGTTGCTCCAAGCTGGCAATCCTAAGAACCGAAGAATGATATCACCGGCAGCTTGGTATTGGTAGGTGTTGACTCCAAATATTAAACCAAAAATTATTAACCCAACACCAATAAGCCCTTTAAATCTCTTCATATTCTCCCTCCTTTTTTCTTCCTCTGTTTCTGTATTTTTTATTTTACTTCCCGTTCCATTAAAACTCAAGGTGATTTAACATAATTAGGAATTTGAATAAATGTTTGGGAGTAATCCAATGGAAAGAAAAGGGCGGAAGCGCTTTGCAGATAATAAAAAAGGTTCGAGAAGTGCTGGAGAAAACAAATCGTACTAAAGAAGAGATTAAAATTAAATAGTGCTCTAGTTTCGGTGGGCTTACACGTTCAGGATGAATAATGGCCAATTTTTCACGCCAATCGAAGTAGCAGTCTTTACAAGCCTAATGATGGGGATCGAGGGAGGACGAGTTTTTTAGACGTTCTTCCTGACTGCGAAATACATCGAGTAGAGCTAATGGCTGAAGCAGCACGTGTTTCAGAGGTCTGCTATCCTCATGCTTCTATTTATTAAGGGGATACAGTTGAAATGGAATGAGTTGAGTCATTTGATCATGTAATAGTGAATCCACCTTACGGACCAACGATCGACAATTGGGAGTTTGCAATTCCTTCGAAACGGAATCGTCCGTTTCTTTTTTATTTGCATTTTTTTAGATGATCTCCTGTCAGAGAGGCTCAAAATATCATATAAAGACAGGGAGACTTTGTCCCTCTTCAAACCGCTGCACCGAACCTGTGCTTCCTTCTATAGGCTTTGCTTGATCTGAAGGCACCTGTCCCGTCTGAGGCAATCGATATAAAAATACTGTATGCCGAAAGATTCCGTGCTTCCGGGAACACGTGCCGGCCGCTGATGAAAAATAAGGTAAAGGTCGCTTTCGTTATGCAGTTCTTCTTATATAAAATGGCAACTGGGTGACGAAAAGAAGTAATATTTTACCATTTATTGAGATTCTCTCATCCCGGCCGAAACATGATATCACGTGATACTCGCAACAAAATACACGATAAAAGGAGTTTCTTAACGGTGCAGGAAGAATGGAACCCATTGATGAAAAGTCGTTGCATCATCTGGTTAGTCACGGGGATTTACTTAACGGTCATCTTTCAATTTCCGCTGCAAAGCGTCGCTTCATCCGCAGACAAATACACCAATTTTGCCGAGCTTGCCGAACATGAAACAGAAGGAGAAGATTATCAAATCGAATATACAGACATGGGCACCGAACTGTTGATTCTTTCGCCGCACGGCGGAGGAATCGAAGGAGGTGTCAGTGAACTTGTCCGCGCCTTCAGCGCCGATTATTCCACTTACTTATTCGAAGGAATCAAACCCTCGCAAAACTGGGATCTTCACATCACAAGCAACAATTTTGATGAACCGCAGGCCGTCAAAGCGGTCAAAGAGCACAACTATACGCTGGCTTTTCATGGATATCATGACATCGTTGAACATACGCTTGTGGGGGGAACGGATACCGGAGGGGCGAAAGCAATTGTCAGAGCGCTGCAGAACAAAGGTTTTTCAGCGGAGCTGGTCAGCCCAAGCCACCGGCTTGCAGGGGGAAATCCCGAAAATATCAATAATCAATGCAAAACAGGTCAAAGCATTCAATTGGAAATCAGCACGCCTCAACGAGAGGCTTTTTTTTCGGAGTTCGGCCTGTGGACGCGGGCAAGTTCTAAAAATGAGACGTTCCAAGCGTATGTCTCAGCTGTTAAAGAAGTTTTGGAAACACGGTATAAATAAGATTGTATATTTGGGTCACATTAAAACTAAAGACATTTAAGAGGGTGAGCATGTTGATCTATATATACAACTGTTACGGCGGCACTCATTCATCTGCGCTTGCCGCCGCTTATCATCTGAAAAAGCTCCCATTCAGCAGAAAACCGACGAAAAACGAAATTTTAAGCACCGACTGTTTTAATCAATTAAGTCCGAAGGAAATGGGAAAATTAATTTTTCACGGTCTAGATGAAGAAGGCCACCAGGTGTACACGATCGGCCGAGGATCATCAAAAGCGGTCATTCCAGCCATGCTGGGCGTTTTCGAGCTGTTTGAAAAAAGCGGAAAACTGCAGGAAAAAGTCATTTTTTCAAACACGTCTCCGACTGTGCCCATTGCGATGACATTCGGCGGTTTATTTTCAAGGAGGCTGAAAATCGATCCGATCGGGGTTCCTTTGCTGGTGCTCGGAGCGCAGCAGGCATACCAAGACATCATCAAACTGGTACAGCAAACAAAAGACCGTTCAAAAACGACTTCTTCGGTGATCGAAGTGCTGGATAACAATTTCATAAAAAAATGAACATCTAAACAGCTTCCGGTATGCTGAGTCTTTCGGCTTCCATATCGGAAGCGTTTTTTTGTTTTCTTGATATAGTAATTACTTTTTGAAAAGGACATTTTCTAAAAAATTGAATATAAGATAGAGGATATTGTTGAAATAGGACGAATCTATAACCTTAGAATTACTTTTCATAAATTTACTTCTTTGTAAATTTGAAGGGGAGCGATCGGGGATTTCCCTACCACTTTGCTAGAGAATACTATCTGAAAGAAGAAACGGGGGGTTAAAAAGACGGCTGCAATCGTTATGAGAAGCAGCGATTTTATATTGGGAAATTCAATCTGCGACACTTTAAATGATAGAAGTGTAGTTTTAAAAATGAAAATCAACGTGATAAGAGACGGAAAATTAGAATGATGTTATTTTTCCAGAATAACAAATGGAGCCGTCTGTCTCAATACAAATTAGGAGGCGCCTATGAAAAAAATGTTTTCTATTTTTCAAAATAAAAATTATGCGCTGCTGTTCTTCGCATCCTTTACCTCACAAATGGGAGGGATCATCGGACTCACTGCACTCTTGTTTTACCTTCTAGACCGTTTTTCCAATCAGCCTGCATATGCCACAATGACCGAGCTGATGCTGTCATTGCCTACATTGGCTGTGTTTTTTCTCGTCGGTGTTTTCGCGGATAAGTTTGACCGGCAGAAAATCGCCAAAAACTGCGACTGGATCTGTATGGGACTATCTATTGTATTACTGCTGTCTCTCTATCTTGAATGGATGCCGTTTACATTTGCCGTTCTTTTTTTAAGAAACGCCGTTAAAAGTTTTTTCACTCCTGCCCAAACTTCTCTTATTCAAGGAATATTATCTGAAAACGAATATTCGCTGGCCGTCGGATTGAATCAAATGGTAGCCAGTTTATTTATGCTGTTCGGAAACGGGCTTGGCGTATTTTGTTATTGGACGCTTGGAGTTGAAGGAGCCGTCATGGTTGATGCAGCCAGCTTCGCACTGAGCGGGCTTTTGATTCAAGCCTGCCGGATCTCCGATGCCGTCCGCATGCCAAATGGAAAACATTCCATTAGACAGCTGAATATCGCTGGTATATGGAAAGATTTCACACTTGGTTTTACTTATATTCTCAACCATAAATTGCTGCTTGCCCTCGTGTCCGGATTCGTCCTTTTCGGAGTTGTCAATGGGGGGCTCTCGGTCATGCAGGTGTTTATACTAAAATACAAGCTTGCACCTGGAAACTATGAAGAAATGTCGATTGTACTCGGCATTGTTTTCGGTGCGGGGTTTTTGGCGGGAAGCATCGCCGCATCCTTGCTTTCTCAAAAATTGAAGCTTTATCAACTTTTGATCCTGGCGCTGATTGTTTGCGGTTGTGCCACGATTTCCGGCTCCCTGGTTAAAAGTTTGTGGCTGTATATGGTCTGCTCCTGCTTTATCGCGGTTTCTCTTCCAAGCATCAACGTTGCCATCGGAGGATGGATACCAAGCATCGTCAATCCGAAAATGATGGGAAGGGTACAGGGGTGGATTCATCCGCTTATGATGCTCTCACAGTCGCTGACCCTTCTGTTTATTGCGTGGCTTTACCCGGCATGGATCGCGCTTGAAAGCTTGTATTGGCTAGTCGGGGGAAGCCTGATTGCTGTTGGCGTTTTCTACATGATTATCCTTCCGAAGTTTTTAGCGGTGAACCGGACGGCTGACGTATCTGTCGATTAACGGCTTATTCACCAAAAAATATCTACAACGAAAGGGAATGATAGAAATGAAATTATTTTGCCTGCCTTACGCCGGCGGATCCGAATCCGTATTTTATTCCTGGAAAGGCCATATGCAGCCCGACATTGAGATTTATCCGATTCAGCTGAAGGGAAGGGGCCGGCGTTTCAACGAGCCTTGTTACGAAAGCCTTGAAGAAGCAGTTCAAGACATTTTTGAGCAGGTTCAAGCTGAACGAAAAGGTGACGACTACGCTCTTTTCGGGCACAGCATGGGAAGCCTTTTGGCATATGAACTTTACTATCAAATGAGCGGGGCGGGAGCTGAAAAACCGGTTCACATTTTTTTCTCGGGCTATAAAGCGCCAAACAGGATCAGAAAGACAGAAAAACTGCATACCTTGCCCAATCCTATTTTTAAGAAAAAAATTGTCGAGCT
This sequence comes from Bacillus sp. FSL L8-0528, assembly GCF_038593085.1. Classification (NCBI taxonomy): domain Bacteria; kingdom Bacillati; phylum Bacillota; class Bacilli; order Caryophanales; family Bacillaceae; genus Bacillus; species Bacillus sp. FSL L8-0528. The sequence goes on along the minus strand of NZ_CP151961.1, from coordinate 2,520,288 downwards.
CGGGGGAACGCCTGAGGAGCTCATCAATCATGAAGAGCTATTTGAATTGTTTATCCCCATTCTCAAAAGCGACTTTAAAATGGTAGAAAACTATATCTATCAAGAAAGAAACAGCAAAATAGATTGCGACATTACCGTTCTCAACGGAAAAGAAGACGCCATGAGCAAGGAAGATGTATCCGATTGGAAACATCATACTTCAGGACACTTTACAGCCTATTACTTTGAGGGGAATCATTTCTTTTTGCACCATCACGTTGAAAAGATCACCGAAATCATCAATCATTCACTGACAGCCAGCCGGACGTTTTAACCTGCGATTTCGGCGAGATTCAAGCCCGGGTCTAATCTATTTTTCCTTCTTCGGACGCTTCAAAAATTACTTTTATTATAATCGGAACAGTGTTTTTTAGATCTTTTGATCTATTTGGTGTTTATCTTGTCTCATAAATACATGTTTAAACAATGTAAAATATAAAATATCCAATTCATAAAAAATTAACCATTATTAAACAATATTCCCATGGAAAATAATGATTATTTTTGATAATCTGTTTTCACAAGACGGAGGTTCAATAAAAAATCGGTAAAAGAGCAACTACAGACCAATATTATGGTGAATATTTTATCAAAAAGGAGAATTTTTATATGGTTGCTAAACATTCATTAGAAAATGGGGTATTTCACAAAATGACAGAGAATGAAAAAGAACTGATCCTACATTTTAACAACACAAAAACCGATTATCCAAAAAACAAGACGCTTCATGAGCTTTTTGAAGAACAGGCCATGAAGACGCCTGACCATACGGCTCTTGTGTTCGGTGCTCAGCGCATGACCTACAGAGAGCTGAATGAGAAAGCAAACCAAACCGCGAGACTTCTCAGGGAAAAAGGGGTCGGCAGAGGCTCGATTGCCGCGATCATCGCGGACCGCTCCTTTGAAATGATCATCGGCATCATCGGTATTTTAAAAGCGGGAGGTGCGTATCTGCCGATCGACCCTGAAACGCCGAAAGACAGAATTGCCTTCATGCTCAGCGACACGAAAGCCGCGGTGCTGCTTACGCAAGGAAAAGCGGCGGACGGAATCGATTGTGAGGCTGACATCGTTCAGTTGGACAGAGAGGCTTCAGACGGATTCAGTAAAGAACCGCTCAGTTCTGTCAATGATTCCGGCGATACCGCCTATATTATCTACACATCAGGTTCCACGGGAACGCCAAAAGGCGTCGTCACCCCGCACTACAGTGTCATAAGGGTCGTTCAAAATACCAATTATATCGATATCACAGAAGACGACGTCATTCTCCAACTGTCCAATTATTCGTTTGACGGATCGGTGTTCGACATCTTCGGCGCTTTATTAAACGGAGCGTCGCTGGTCATGATTGAGAAGGAAGCGCTATTGAACATCAATAGACTTGGAAGCGCTATTAATGAGGAGAAGGTCAGCGTGATGTTCATTACGACGGCACTGTTCAACATGATTGCCGACATTCATGTCGACTGTCTGTCGAATTTGCGAAAAATCCTTTTCGGCGGGGAAAGAGCGTCGATACCGCATGTGAGAAAAGTGCTGGATCATGTCGGCCGGGATAAATTGATTCATGTTTACGGCCCGACGGAAAGCACGGTGTATGCGACATATTACTTCATCAACGAGATAGACGATGAGGCGGAAACGATTCCGATCGGCAGCCCGCTGGCGAATACGTCGGTTTTGATCATGGACGAAGCCGGCAAGATCCTTCCGATCGGGGTTCCCGGAGAGCTGTGCATCGCAGGCGACGGTTTAAGCAAAGGATATTTAAACCGTGAGGAACTGACGGCGGAAAAATTCATCCCGCATCCGTTCATTTCGGGAGAAAGGCTGTACAAGACGGGCGATTTAGCGAAATGGCTGCCTGACGGCAACATCGAATTCATCGGCCGAATCGACCACCAGGTGAAAATCCGCGGTTTCAGGATCGAACTTGGCGAAATCGAAAGCCGGCTGGAGATGCATGAAGACATCAATGAGACGATCGTCATCGTCAGGGAAGACGAAGAGAGCCGCCCGTACATTTGCGCCTATATCACGGCGAATCGCGAGATTTCGCTTGATGAGCTGAAAGGATTTTTAGGTGAAAAGCTTCCGGAATACATGATTCCCGCATATTTTGTCAAATTGGACAAGCTGCCGCTCACCAAAAACGGGAAAGTCGACAGAAAAGCTCTGCCGGAGCCGGACAGAACGGCGGGGGCGGAAAGCGAATATGAAGCGCCGCGAAATGAAACGGAAGAAAAATTAGCTGCCATTTGGTGCGATGTTTTGCATATTGAAAAAGCAGGCATTCATGATCATTTTGCACAAATGGGCGGACATTCATTGCATGCGATGGAGCTCATCGCCAAAATAAAGGAAAAAATGAATGTTGAAATTCCGCTTCATCAGCTATTTAAGCTTGCGACCATAAAGGAATTGAGCGCTTTTATCGAAGCTAATCAACAAGAAGACAAGGGCGACACTCTCGTGACAAGGGCTGCCGATCCGGAAAATATCCATAAAACATTCCCGCTTACAGGCATTCAGCTGGCTTATTTGGTTGGCAGGGATGAGACGTTCGAAATCGGCGGAGTCGCTACGAATTTAACTGTCGAATTTGAAGCTGATGTCGATTTGAATCGATTTCAGCTGACACTGCAAAAACTGATTGACAGGCATCCGATTCTCCGCACGATTGTATTTGAAAACGGAACGCAAAAAATTCTCGAAGCAACACAACGTTATACGATCGAAACTCAGGATTTAAGAGGCTTCACAGAAGAAGAAATCAACGCCAGAATTTTAGAACAGCGGGAGAAGATGACATCAAAAATCATTGATCCAAGTGTATGGCCTTTGTTTGAACTCAAAACGTTTATGCTGCCTGGAGAGAAAAAATATTTTTTCCTCAATGTGGACCCGCTCATTTGCGATGACAGCAGTATGAAACGATTAATCAGAGAGTTTAAACAACTATATGAAAACCCCGGCCTCCAACTGCCTTCACTAGAATACAGCTTCAGAGATTATGTTTTGGCCTCAATCGATTTTAAGCAAACAAGCAGATATCAAAAAGATCAACAATATTGGCTGGATAAACTGGATCATTTTCCAAGTGCGCCTGAGCTGCCTCTTAAATCTGATCCAGCCCATGTAGCGAAACCTTCGTTCAAGAAGTTTTCAACGTTTTTGGATGGACATACATGGAATGAATTAAAAAAGAAAGCCCGGCATCATCATCTCACGCCGACTTCCGTCCTTTGTGCTGCATATGCCTATATATTAGCTTATTGGAGCCGGCAAAATCATTTTGCTATCAATTTAACCGTATTTAACAGAATCCCGTTTCATCCGGATGTCAAGAACATGATCGGAGATTTTACCTCTTTAATGCTGCTGGATATCCATGCCGAAGAAAACATGAGCTCTTTCTGGAGATTTGCTTTAAATGTTCAGGACACGCTTTTGGAAGCACTGGAACACAGACATTATGACGGGGTTGATGTGATCAGAAACATCGCCAAAAAGAATGGCATGAATAAAAAAGCGGTCATGCCGATCGTATTCACAAGCGTGCTGAGTGAAAATCCCGACGACTCATTTGACAGTCTTGTCGATTTTGACAACATTCATTTCTTTAGCACGAGAACGTCCCAAGTATATATTGACAACCAAGTTTATGAAATAAACGGCGGCCTTTATATTACATGGGACTATGTGGAGCAAATTTTTGAACATGAAGTAATTGAATCGATGTTTGACCAGTATATCGCCGTCATCCAGAAAGCCGTATCCGGCGAGGACGTTTCAACCATCCAAATGAATGAAAAAAGCCGCCAAATGATCAGCGCCTATAATGACACAGACCAATCTTTCGATACCGAGCCCTTGCACGAATTGTTTACCGGCCAGGTTAAACATGGACCTGACAGAATGGCACTCAAGCATCATGATGAGGTGATGACCTATCAGGAGCTTGACGAAAAATCCAACCAGGTTGCAAGATTTCTCATCGGAAAAGGGGTTGAAAAGGGCGACTATATCGGTGTCATCGGCAAAAGAAGCCTGGGGACGATTGTCAATTTATTGGCTGTATTGAAGACTGGAGCGGCTTATATCCCTCTCGATCCGGATTATCCGGAAGAAAGAAAGGCGTATATCCAATCAAAAAGCAACTGCAAATTCTTCATCAGCCATGACGTGTATGACAAAGAACATATCGAGCGCTTCTCGAAAGCGCCGGTTGACCGAAAAGTCGATTTGGATGACATGGCATATGTCATCTTTACGTCAGGAAGCACAGGCAAGCCAAAAGGCGTTCAGATTACCCATGGTGCCGCAGCGAATACCATTCTCGATATCAATGAAAAATTCAACGTCACAGAACAAGATAACATAATGGGCATTTCCTCATTGTGTTTTGATTTATCTGTTTATGACGTGTTTGGCGCTTTAAGCAGCGGGGCCTCACTTGTCATCATTGATGATCAAAGGGATGTATTCAGTCTGAAAGAGACAGCCGAAAAAGAACGGATTACAATTTGGAATTCTGTTCCGGCGATTATGGGAATGACGGCTGATTTATACAAGGAAAGCGAGCTCAATCATCATCTCAGACTCGTCCTGCTAAGCGGAGACTGGATACCGCTTCAGCTGCCTGAAACAATCAGAAAGACGTTTAAAAACGCAGAAGTAATTAGCTTGGGAGGCGCAACAGAAGGGTCCATCTGGTCGATCTACTATCCGATTCAAAAAGTAGAGGGAGACTGGAAAAGTATTCCTTATGGAAAACCGCTGGCCAATCAAAAAATATACGTATTGAACCAGAATAAACAATTATGCCCCGTCGGTGTCGAAGGAGAGCTGTACATAGGCGGAGCTGGGGTAGCAAGCGGGTATATTCATGATCAAGAAAAAACGGATCATTCATTTATCCAGCATCAGGAATTAGGTTACATCTATAAAACGGGCGACTACGGCGTCTTGAAAGAGGACGGTTATGTAGAATTTCTCGGAAGAAAAGACAGCCAGGTGAAGATCAGAGGCTACAGAGTGGAAATGGGGGAAATTGAAAACACCCTCTTAAACCATCGCGAGATCACGAAGGCATCGGTTATTGATTATACAAGCCCGGACGGAATCAAAAACTTATACGCTTTTGTTGTAGCCGAGAACGCGATCAGCCAATTAGATGTAAAGGAATTTTTGCAAAAAACGCTGCCTGACTATATGATTCCTGCGAAATTCGTGCAAATTGAGGAAATCCCGTTAACTGTAAACGGAAAAGTCGATAAGCGCACGCTCCATGACTTGGCTGAACAGCATACCGCAGATGAAGGTCAACGAGGCGGACCGATGCTGCCGGAGAATGAAACACAAGCCATGCTTCTGGAGATTTGGAAAGATATATTTGGCCTGGACAGCATCAATCTTGATGTCAGCTATTATGAAATCGGCGGAGATTCACTCAAAGCGATATCCATCATCACGGAAATCAACAAACGAATGAATGTTGAGATGCCGATCAGCGAAATCTTTAAAAATGATACAATCATCGCTTTGGACCACTATTTGAAAAACAGAGAAGAAAGCGATATGGAACATCCGATTCAAAAGGCTCGCGAAAAAGAGTATTATCCGACTTCCCCTGCCCAACAAAGAATGTATATGCTGTCGATGCTGGAAAATGAAAGGGGAGCTTACCATATTCCGATGGCCCTTCTTGTCGAAGGCCGGATCAACGCCATACAGCTCGAAAACGCATTGAAGACATTTTTGCAAAGACATGAAATATTGCGAACCGGGTTTGAAATCCAAAACAATGAACTCATCCAAAAAATTTATGAGAATGTCGACTTCCGCCTGGAATACGAGTGCTTAGACGCTTCGATTACAGATCAGCGTGCTTTAATGGAGATCACAAGCACGTACTGTAAAGAATCCATCAAGCCCTTTGATTTAAGCCGGCCGCCTCTTATGAGGGCCAAGCTTATCAAAATCGACGATATGAGGCATATACTGGTCTTAAATTTCCACCACATCATCAGTGACGGGGTTTCTCAAGGCATCCTGATGAATGAAATATTGGAACTTTACAGCAATGTGCCATTGCCGGAAGTAAATGTGCAATATAAAGATTATGTGGAATGGAATCATACATTTAATCAATCAGACGCGATGAAAAAGCAGGAAGCCTATTGGCTTGACGTTTATCGCGATATACCGTCAAAGCTGGACTTTCCTTATGACTATAAACGTCATCATATTGACACGTTTGAAGGAAGCAGCGTGTTTTTGGACATGGAGCGGGAACTGTCAGATCATATAAGGAAGCTGGCGAAACATACCGGAACAACTCTTTATACGGTGATGCTGAGCGCATATTATGTGCTTTTAAATAAATATACAAATCAAACAGATATCGTTGTCGGAACCGCTGCTGCGGGAAGGCTGCATCCTGATCTGCAAGATGTATTCGGCGTTTTTGTTAATACACTTGCTTTGCGGAACGAGGTTGATACTTCCAACAGTTTTAAAGAATTTTTGCAGCAGACGAAAGAGCGTACGATAGCGGCCTTTGACAATTCCGAGTATCCGTTTGATGATTTGATCCGCAAACTCAATGGTGTACGGGAGTCTAACCGCAATCCTTTATTCGACACAATGTTTGTTCTGGAAGATGCCAGAATGTTTACCAAACAGAAAGGCGATGTCAAGCTAAGTCCGATCATCTTTGAACTGGACAATGCAAAATTTGACATGATCTTTAATGTGTTGGATTTTGAAGAAAAGATCGTATTGAATATTGAATATTCGACAAGTCTCTTCAAGGTAGAGACGATTCAAAAGATAGCGGAAGATTATTTCAGGATTTTAGAGGAAGTTTCAGAAAACCTTGATGTTGCTTTACATCAAATCGACATGATATCCCGTCAAGAAAAACGGATACTTTTAGAGTCCTTTAACGATACAAAGACGGCATATCCAAAAGGAAAAGCAATCCACCAGCTGTTTGAGGAACAGGCAAAACGAATACCAGATCACACTGCAGTTGTTTTTGAAAATCAAAAACTGACGTACCGACAGTTGAATGAAAAAGCAAATCAAGCGGCAAGGCTGTTGCGAGAAAAAGGTGTCAAGCCGGATACGTTCGTCGGGATCATGATGGAGCGTTCGTCCGATATGATCGCAGCGATTCTCGGTGTGCTAAAAGCAGGCGGCGCCTATTTACCGATTGATCCTGAGTATCCTCTGGAGCGGATGAAATACATGGCTTTTGACAGTGAAGTCAAAGTCATCATCTCTGACGTTCCGCTTGCCGAGGAGCTTACGGCGGAATCGATCGAGTTGATTCATATGGATGATGAGAGGATTGCCGGGCAGGATCGGTCAGACATTGACAATGTCAATCAAAGCGGCGACCTTGCATATGTCATCTATACGTCGGGTTCAACGGGAAAGCCAAAAGGCGTGATGATCGAACATCAATCATTGATCAACTTGTGCAGCTGGCATCAATCCTGTTTTGAAGTCGGACAAAACGACAACAGCTCGATTTATGCGAGCATCAGCTTCGACGCTTTTGTCTGGGAGCTGTTCCCTTATATAACAGCGGGAGCCACCGTTCATGTCCTCAATCAGGAGACAAGGCTGGATGTTGAAAAGCTGAACCGGTATTTTCATGATCATCATATTACGATCAGCTTTTTGCCGACACCAGTCTGCGAACAATTTACAGCGCTTGACAATCATTCGTTAAGAACGCTGTTAACAGGCGGAGATAAATTAAACGTCTTTAAAGAAAAAAGCTATCAAATCGTTAACAATTACGGACCGACGGAGAATACAGTCGTTGCTACAAGTTTTCCAATAGACAAATCGTATCAAAATATACCGATCGGCAAACCGATCGAAAACGTCAAAGTGTATATATTGAACAAAGACCTGCAGCTTTGTCCGCTCGGAGCGAGCGGCGAGCTCTGTATCGCCGGGGAAGGGCTGGCCCGCGGGTATGTCAACAGACCGGAATTGACTCGGGAAAAATTCATCGAAAATCCGTTTGTACCCGGGGAAAGAATGTACCGTACAGGTGATCTTGCCAAAATGCTGCCGGATGGAAACATTCAGTTTTTGGGACGGGTTGACCAGCAGGTTAAGATTCGCGGCTATCGGATCGAACCCGGCGAGATCGAGAACCAGCTGCTTAAATATGAAAAAATTGAAGAAGCGGCGGTCATCGCAAGAGATGACGGAGATCATGACCCGTATCTTTGCGCATATGTAACGGTTAAAAAGGAAGTCGAACCGGAGAAAATCAGAGCGTTTTTAAAGAAAAGCCTTCCGGATTATATGATTCCTCAGCACTTTGTCCAGCTTGACGGGCTGCCGCTTACCGTGAATGGAAAAGTGGATAAGAAAAGCCTTCCGGTTCCGGAACGGAGCGCCGCAATGGATCGCCGCTATGAAGCGCCGCGGGATCAGGTGGAAGAAAAACTTGTTTCCATATGGGAAGAGGCTTTAGGAATCAATAAAATCGGGATCAACAGCCATTTCTTTGAAGCCGGCGGGCATTCGCTAAAAGCCGCCGCTTTAGTATCAACCATTCATAAAGAACTGAATGTCAAGCTGCCTTTAAGACAAATATTCGAAACCCCGACGATTAAAGGGCTGAGGGAATATATCGGTGCGGCGAAGGAAAGTGTTTTTACATCGATAGGAAAAACGGAAGAAAAACCATATTACCGATTGTCTTCAGCGCAAAAAAGGCTCTATATCCTTTCTCAAGCAGGCAGTCATGTTGCATATAACATGCCTTTTGCCATGACGCTCGAAGGCGATTTTGATATCCGCCGATTTGAGAATACATTAAAAAACATGATCAAAAGACATGAATCATTTCGAACTTCATTTGTCATGATCGACGGTGAGGTGATGCAGCAGATTGAACACGAGATCGATTTTCAAGTCGCATACAGTGACATCGGCAAAGAAAGCGCTGAAGAAAAAATCAAAAGCTTCATCAAGCCGTTTCATTTGGAAAAAGCACCGCTTTTAAGGGCGGAGGTCGTCAAAGTGAATGAACGTGAGCACTTGCTGATGTTCGATATGCACCATATCATTTCCGATGGCGTGTCCACCGACATCTTCGTTCAAGAGCTGGGAGCGCTGTATGAAGGGAAATCACTGGAGCCGTCCGATATTCAATATAAAGATTACGCAGAATGGGAAAATAGCCATGCCCGCAGCGATGAGCTGAAAAGACAGGAAGAATACTGGCTGAAGACGTATAAAGGCGATATCCCGGTCCTTGATCTCCCGACAGATCATAAAAGGCCGCTGACGAAAAGCTCTGAAGGTGACACCGTCACTGCAGCAATCGAAAGTGAAACATTCCGCAAGCTTCAGCATATGGCGAAAGAAAACGGCGTTACGATGTACATGCTTCTGTTGGCCGGTTATACAGCACTGCTTTCCAAATATACAGGTCAGGAAGATATCATCGTCGGGACCCCGGCTGCAGGGAGAAATCATGAGGATATTCAACATCTCATCGGCATGTTTGTCAATACATTGGCGATCAGAAACCATCCGGAAGGGAAAAAGACGTTCAGACATTATTTGCAAGAGGTAAAAGAAAACACGCTTCAAGCTTATGAAAACCAGGATTATCCGTTTGAAGAGCTTGTCGAAAAAGTAAACATCAAACGCGACATGGCCCGAAACCCGCTCTTTGATACGATGCTCGTGTACCATGACACAGACTTGAAGCCGTTTGAAGCAGAGGGGCTGAGAAGCAGGCTGGTGGACATCAAGCGCGGCATTTCCAAGTTTGACATCACAGTGACTGCGAGTGAAGCGGCAGACGGATTAAAATTGGAAGTTGAGTATTCGACGTCGCTATTCAACAAGGAAAGAATGGAAAGATTATCTGAACACCTGATCAGCCTGTTGGAACAAGCGGCGGATCATCCGGACGTTGCCATCAATCAGATAGATGTCCTGACAAAGGATGAAAGACATCGGGTTCTGTATGATTTTAACCGAACAGACGGTGTGTTCTGCAAAGAGATGACGATACCGGAGCTGTTTGAAAAGCAGGCGGAAAAAACGCCTGATCATCCGGCGGTTGTCTTCGGGGATGAAACGATTTCTTACAGGGAGCTGAATGAAAGGGCGAACAGCCTGGCTTTCACCTTGCGTCAAAAAGGAGTAGGCCCTGATGTGATAGCAGGGATTCTCACAGAACGGTCAATCGAAATGATCGTCGGTATGATGGGTATTTTGAAAGCTGGCGGCGCCTATCTGCCAATCGATCCGGCGTATCCGCAGGAAAGAATAAGCTACATGTTAAAAGACAGCGATGTCAGCGTATTATGCGCGGCAGGCGATGTGGACCCGGGTGAAGCATATGCCGGAGACATCATCCGGATTGATCAAACCGGACAAAATGACCACGTGGAAAACCTTAAACATGACATCAAGCCGCAGCATTTGGCATATGTCATCTATACATCAGGATCCACTGGAAAACCGAAAGGCGTCATGATCGAGCATCATAGTGTGAACAATCTTGTTCATGGATTAAATGAAAGAATTTATCAGCATCTCGATGCTCATTTAAATGTAGCGCTGGTTGCACCTTATATATTTGATGCCTCTGTCAAACAAATATTCGCAGCGCTTCTCTTCGGGCATACCCTTTGCATCGTCCCGCGCGAGACAGCCTGGGATGCCATGAGTTTAATTGAGTATTATTCGAAAAACAACATCCATGTATCGGACATGACGCCTGCTCATTTAAACATGCTGGCTTATTTGGACAAATCGGAGCTCGAATTCTGTCTGAAGGAATTGATTGTCGGCGGAGATGCATTAACACCTGATGTCATAGGCGGCCTATTTCATAAATTCCCGAATCTGTCATGCAATATCACGAATGTATACGGTCCGACAGAGTGCTGTGTGGATGCTGCTTCATACAAAATAGAATATGGAAAAGTGCCGCAAACACCGTCCATTCCGATCGGCAGACCGCTTCTCAATACAAGCATCTATATTGTGGACAAAGAACTCCGCCCTCTGCCGGTTGGGATTGCCGGAGAACTATGTATAGCAGGTGAAGGGGTTGCCAGGGGGTATGTAAACAGACCTGAGCTTACGGCGGAAAAGTTTGTCGACCATCCATTTGAGCCAGGCAAAAAAATGTACAAAACCGGAGATTTGGCGATGTGGCTTCCGGATGGACAGATTGAGTTTTTAGGACGAGCCGATCATCAAGTGAAAATCCGCGGCTATCGCATAGAGCTCGGCGAAGTGGAACAGCAGCTCTTGACACATGAGAAAATCAAAGAAGCGGCAGTGATCGCAGGAAAGGATCAAAACGGCAACAGCTATTTATGCGCCTATATCGCCTCTGACAAGGAATTGCCTGCAGCTGATGTACGACAATTTCTTGAAAGGGAAATGCCTGATTATATGATTCCGTCCTATTTTGTGAAGCTTGACAGGCTCCCGCGCACCCCAAGCGGTAAAGTGGACAGAAGCGCACTGCCTGAGGCGGACGGCAATGTAAATGTCATGGAAGGAACCCGGTACGATCCGCCCCGAAATGAAATCGAACGAAAACTCGTGCAAGTCTGGAGAGAGATTCTCGGTGCCGAGGACATCGGGATCAGTCACCATTTCTTTGCGGCAGGGGGAGACTCGATCAAGGCGCTCCAGATCGTATCCAGGCTGGCAAAGATGAACCTGAAACTTGAGATGAAGGCGCTGTTCGCCAATCCGAAAATAAAAGATCTCAGCCGATTTATTACAGAAGAAACAAGACATCGCAAACATAACAAACCCGTTACAGGTGAGACGGAACTGCTTCCTATCCAAAAGAGATATTTTGCGAACAACAAAGAGGAGCTTGACCACTTCAACCAGTCATTTATGCTCTTTAGAAAAGACGGCTATGACGAAAACATCGTCAGAACAGCATTCAATAAAATACTGGAGCAGCATGACGCGTTAAGGATGATCTATGAAGAAAAAGACGGAGACATTATTCAATACAACAGAGGCTATCGTGAAAACTTGTTCGACCTGGATGTTTATGATGTAAGAGGCTTTGACAGTCAAGCGGAAAAGGTGTTTGAGCTGGCGACAGGCATTCAAAAAAAATCATCGATTAGAAAAGGAAAACTCGTTCATCTCGGCATCTTCCGGGCTGATGAGGGCGATCACCTGCTCATTGCGATCCATCATCTTGTCGTTGACGGCGTATCGTGGAGAATTTTGTTCGAGGATTTTGAAACATTGTACCTTCAGGCATTGAAAGGTGAACCTCTCGACATCGGATATAAAACGGATTCATACCAAGAGTTCGCCCGTCAATTGAAGAAGTATGCCCAAAGCCGCAGGCTGTTAAAGGAAAGGGAGTATTGGCAAAAGGCCCTGGAAGCGGATGTTCCATTTATTCCTGCTGAAAAGCTTGAACGAGACACGTTTGAACACAGCGCGACTTTGAGCATCAGAATCGGCCCAGACATGACAGCGAAACTTTTGCGAAACGCAAACAAAGCCTACAACACGGAAATCAACGATATTTTGCTGACGGCATTAATCGCCGCAGTCAGGGATATCACCGGCGAAAACAAATTGAAGGTCATGATGGAAGGGCACGGCAGGGAGGACATCTTAGACGGTGTTGACATCACGAGAACGATCGGCTGGTTTACGACGGTTTATCCGGTCTTTATCGATTTGGGAGAAGAAAAAGAAATATCGCAAAATATCAAAATGGTCAAAGAAGCGTTGAGAAAAATACCGAATAAAGGGATCGGCTACGGTGTTTTAAAATACATGACAGAAGAGCTTCAGAAAATACAAACACAGGCTCCGCTTTCTTTTAACTATTTTGGAGAAATGAACAATGACATGAATAGAAAAGTATTTTCCCAGTCGCCATTTTCACCGGGAGAAAGCATCGGCGGAAAAATCGTAAGGCACTGCGCCATCGAAATGAATGCGATCTCTTTAAACGGCGAATTGACAATCTATACGACGTTCAACCAGGACCAATACCAAACAAGCACAATCGAACAACTCAATCAATCATTCAAAGAAAACCTGGAAAAGATCGTCGATCATTGCGTTGATAAAGAAGGATCGGACATGACGCCTTCCGATTATGGCGATGTCTCGCTTGGTCTTGAAGAGCTGGAGCGTATTAAAGATAAGTACAGCGCGTTTCAAATCGAAAAGATCTATCCACTGGCCAATATGCAAAAAGGAATGCTATTTCATAACGCTATGGATCAGACATCAGGGGCATACTTCCAGCAAATTGTCATCAAATTAAAAGGACGTGTCCATCCGGACATTTTAGAAGAAAGCTTTCACGAAATCGTGAAGAGGCATGAAATCTTAAGGGCGTCTTTTGAATATGAAATCACAGCCGAACCGAGACAAATCATAGCTAGAGACCGGAAAACACCTTTCACATCAATAGATCTGACAGGCGAAAATCGAACGCGGCAGCATAGGTTCATAGAAACATATTTAAAAGAAGATCAAGAAAAAGGCTTTGATCTGAGCAGTGAAGCCCTCATGAGGGTTTGTTTGATCAAAATGAGTGATGAATCGTATCGGCTCATTTGGAGTCATCACCACATCCTCCTGGACGGCTGGTGTCTGGGTATTGTTTTGAGCGAGCTGTTCAGTCTATATGGAAAAATAATGAAGGGCGAATCCCGCCGATTAAAAGAGCCGAAGCCGTATGGAGACTATATCAAATGGCTGGAAAAACAAGATCAAGAAGAAGCGGCGGCATACTGGAAGGATTATCTAAAAGGGTATGAGTCGCGGTCTGAACTTCCGGCGTTCAATCGCGGCGCAACGTCAGAAGAATATTGCGGCAAAGAAAAAGTCATATCGTTTTCAAAAGAACTGACAACGAAAATCACCCGGATCGCCAAGCAGCATCATGTCACCATCAATACGGTTCTTCAAGGAATTTGGGGCATGATTCTGGCAAAATACAACAATACCGATGAAGTCGTATTCGGAACCGTCGTCTCGGGACGGGAGGCTCCTGTTGACGGCATCGAAGAGATGGTCGGCTTGTTTATTCATACAATACCGACACGGATCAGCTTTGAAGGCGCAAGAAGCTTTAAAGAGGTGTTAAAGAAAACACAAGCCGAGTCTATCGAAAGCAATCGATACAGCTATATGAATTTATCGGAAATTCAGGAACTGAGTGAAATAAAAAGAGAGCTGATCACTCATGTCATGGCCTTTCAAAATTATGCGTTTGATGAAGAGCTGTTCAGAAGCCAATCCGGGGAAACCGGTTTTGAACTGGAAGGTGTTCATGGAAAAGAACGGACCAACTATGATTTTAATCTGACCGGCGTTTTAGAAGATGAGCAGCTGAAGCTCAAATTGACATTTAACGAAAATGTGTATGACAACACCATCATCGAAACATTAGAAAAGCATATCATTACCGTCGCAGAACAAGTGGCGGAAGATGAGACACAAACATTACGAGACATCAACCTTGTGTCAAAAGAAGAACAACACAGGATTTTACACACATTCAACGATACAAAAACGGGTTACCCGAAAGACAAGCCGCTTCATGAGCTCTTTGAGGAACAGGCCATGAAGACGCCTGACCAGACGGCTCTTGTGTTCGGTGCTCAGCGCATGACCTACAGAGAGCTGAATGAGAAAGCAAACCAAACCGCGAGGCTCCTCAGAGAAAAAGGGATCGGCAGAGGCTCGATTGCCGCGATCATCGCGGACCGCTCCTTCGAGATGATCATCGGCATCATCGGGATTTTAAAAGCGGGCGGCACATATTTGCCGATCGATCCTGAAACGCCTAGGGACAGAATCGATTATATGTTGAAAAATAGCGGTGCGGCATTGTTAGTAACAACAGATTCGCTTCTTAAACCTTTTGATATAAAAACCGTTGATTTGTGTTCGGACGAGTTGCACTTACTAAGTGAAGAGAATCTTCCGCGTGTGAATCGCTCAAGCGATACAGCGTACATCGTCTACACGTCCGGCTCAACCGGAACGCCAAAAGGAGTGGTCATCCCGCATTACAGTGCGGCAAGAGTCGTTAAAAATACCAATTATATCGACATCACAGGAAACGATGTCATTCTCCAACTGTCCAATTATTCGTTTGACGGATCGGTGTTCGACATCTTCGGCGCTTTATTAAACGGAGCCTCACTCGTCCTGATCGAAAAAGAGACGGTCTTGAATACACATGAGCTGGCCGAAGTGATAAAAAAAGAACAAGTCAGTGTGATGTTCATTACGACGGCGCTGTTCAATACGCTCGCCGACATCAATATCGGCTGCCTTGCCAAGCTGCGGAAAATCCTCTTCGGCGGGGAAAGAGCGTCGATACCGCATGTAAGAAAAGTGCTGAATCATGTCGGCCGGGATAAATTGATTCATGTTTACGGCCCGACAGAAAGCACGGTATATGCGACATATTATTTCATCAACGAGATAGACGATGAGGCGGAAACGATTCCGATCGGCAGCCCGCTGGCGAATACGTCGGTTTTGATCATGGACGAAGCCGGCAAGATCCTTCCGATCGGGGTTCCCGGAGAGCTGTGCATCGCAGGCGACGGTTTAAGCAAAGGATATTTAAACCGCGAGGAACTGACGGCGGAAAAATTCATCCCGCATCCGTTCATTCCGGGAGAAAGGCTGTACAAGACGGGCGATTTAGCGAAATGGCTGCCTGACGGCAACATCGAATTCATCGGCCGAATCGACCACCAGGTGAAAATCCGCGGCTTCAGGATCGAACTTGGCGAAATCGAAAGCCGGCTGGAGATGCATGAAGACATCAATGAGACGATCGTCACCGTCAGGGAAGACGAAGAAAGCCGCCCGTACATTTGCGCCTATATCACGGCAAATCGCGAGATTTCTCTTGATGAGCTGAAAGGATTTTTAGGTGAAAAGCTTCCGGATTACATGATCCCCGCCTATTTCGTGAAAATGGACAAGCTGCCGCTCACCAAAAACGGGAAAGTGGACAGAAAAGCCCTGCCTGAGCCGGACAGAAGCGCAGGAACTGAAGCAGAGTACGAAGCGCCAAGAAACTATGTCGAACAGCGCATCATTTCCATCTTGGAGGACGTACTCGGAACAGAGCGGATGGGTATTTCCTGCCATTTCTTCGACAAGGGGGGGAATTCGCTGAAAGCGATGCAAGCTGTCCATTCCATTAACAAAACGTTTGGCATTGATATGAGGATCAGCACGTTCTTTAAACATCCGACTGCAAAATCATTAGCGCGTTTTGTATTAACCGCTGAAGCCGAATCGGCCGTTAGTGAGGAGTACGCGGAAGAGGAAGTGTGATGGAATTGCACTGTACAATCTATCATTTCAAATGATAGATTGTACAGCTGCCCCATTTTCCGCAAAAAACCGATTCTGATATTGGCCGCAAGTCTGACGAATGGAGTGAGATGAGTATGAGCATAATGGACTTCATAAATGATTTGAAAAAGAAAAATATCACCTTATACCATAACAAGGGAAAAATCAAAATCATCGGTCCTCAAGAATTATTGACGGCTGACTTAAAACAGCAAATCAAGCGGTATAAAGAAGACATCATCGCAGCGCTGGAAGCGGGCGAAACGGACATTGAGCGAAGCTTTCCGAAAGCGGCGCCGTCTAAAAGCGGAACCTACCCTTTGTCAAGGGAACAAAAAAGGATGTTCATTTTAAATCAGCTTGATGACAGCAAAACGGCCTATAACATGCCGCTGGCGGTAAAAATAAACGGTGAAGTTCAAATCAGCCGACTTGAACAGGCATGGAAAGCACTCATCAAACGGCATGAATCGTTAAGAACTTCTTTTGTCATGCTCGATGGCGAACCGGTGCAGAAAATCGAACAGGAAGCCGAGTTCCGACTTGAATACAGCGAGTTGGGGGATCAAAGCATTCAGGAGAAAATCAGCCGTTTCATCAAACCTTTTCAATTAGAAAAAGCCCCGCTTTTAAGAGCGGAAATCGTAAAAGTGGATGAAGCTGAGCATATGATGATGGTTGATATGCATCATATCATTTCAGACGGCGTCTCTATCGGAATTTTAATGAAGGAATTCGCCGACTGCTGTGAAGGCAAAGAATTGTCTCCGCTGGCGGTTCAGTATAAAGATTATTCAGAGTGGCAGAGAGACATCGAGCAGCAGAGCCGGTTGAAGAAGCAGGAAGCGTATTGGCTCAATACCTTCCGGGGAGACATTCCGGTATTGAATATGCCGCTCGATTTTCCGAGACCGAAAATCCGAAGCTTTCAAGGAAACAGAACGGTTGTGGAATTGGATCAGGACACCACAAAAAAACTGAAGACGATCGCCGCAAAAAACGGCGTTACAATGTACATGCTTCTTTTGGCAGGCTACACCATTCTGCTGTCAAAATATACCGGACAAGAGGATATCATTGTCGGCTCGCCGATTGCCGGAAGACCGCATGCCGATTTAAACGGGACAATCGGGATGTTTGTCGGCACCCTTGCGCTGAGAAACCGGCCAAAGGGGAACATGACATTTAGCGAATATGTCCAAACGGTCAAAAACAATACGCTGAACGCCTATGAAAATCAAGATTATCAATTTGATGCATTGATCGAACATCTGGGCTTGACACATGACATGAGCAGAAACCCGCTGTTTGACACGATGTTTGATCTGCAGCATGCGGATGATTTCGCATCTGAAGCCGGCGGGGGGCATTTTGAAACGTATGATATTCCATTTCATGTCGCGAAATTCGATGTAAGCCTGACGGCATTTTTGCATGGAAACAACCTGAAATTCGATTTCCAATATTGCACCGATCTGTATAAAAAAGAAACGGTTGAAAGAATGGCCGGACATTTTTTGAATGTTTTAAAAGACGCTGCTCATCACCCTGAACTGGCGTTAAGCGAGATTAGGATGATGTCGGAAGAGGAGAAAGACATCATCTTACATACATTCAATCATGAGAAAACAGATGGTCCGAAAAACAAGACACTCAGCCGGCTGTTTGAAGAGCGGGCTGAAAAAACACCCGATCACACCGCTGTTATATTCGAAGATCAGCAATTGACATATCGAGAGCTGAACGAAAAGGCCAACCAATTGGCCTGGCTTTTAAGAGAGAAGGGCGTAAAGCCGGATACAATTGTCGCGATCATGACAGACCGTTCACTCGAGATGATCATCGGGATTATCGGAATTTTAAAAGCCGGCGGAGCCTATCTGCCGATTGATCCGGATTATCCCGAGGACAGAGTCAAATATATGCTGGAAGACAGCGGAGCTGATATGGTCGTTACCCAGGAGCCCTTTAAATCAAAAATAGACGGGCGTCAACTGATAACCGCCGAAGATACCCGGTCTTTCAGCAAAGAAAATCTCCCAAATGTCAACAAGGCTTCTGATTTGGCATATGTAATTTATACTTCGGGTTCTTCTGGCAGGCCGAAAGGTGTCATGACGACTCACCGTAATGTCGTTCATTATGTTGATGCTTTTACGAAAAGGATTCCTTTGAGCGAACATGATACAGTTTTGCAAGTCGTATCCTTTTCATTTGATGCATTTTCTGAAGAAGTCTACCCTATTTTAGCTTGCTCAGGGCGCTTGGTGATCAGCAGAAAAGTAAGCGATCTGAACATTGATGAACTGGTGAAAACGATCGGGAAGTATCGTGTCACACTTGTCAGCTGCTCCCCGCTTCTATTAAATGAAATCGATAAAAATCAGCACTTAACCTTTCATCCGCAGATGAAATTTATCAGTGGAGGCGACGTATTAAAATTTGAGTACGTCGAAAATATCATCAAAGGCGCCGACGTTTACAATTCCTATGGTCCAACGGAAGCGACAGTTTGCGCTACCTATTATCAACTAAGCAGCGCAGACCGCAAAAAAACGAGCATTCCTATCGGCAAGCCTTTAAGCAATTATAAGGTATACATTGCAGATCAATACGGCCGGCCGCAGCCGGTTGGAGTACCGGGCGAACTGCTGATCGGCGGCGAAGGGATCGCAAGGGGATATTTGAATCATGAAACATTGACAAAAGCGGCCTTTGTGCTGGACGAATCAGGCGAGAGAGTATATCGTACAGGCGATTTAGCAAGATGGCTGTCTGACGGAAACATCGAGTTTTTAGGCAGAATTGACAGCCAAGTCAAAATCCGCGGCTATCGGATCGAGCTGGAAGAAATCGAACACCGGTTGCTGATGAACGACAATATCAATGAAGCCATCGTGGTGGCGAAGGAAGATCAGGAAAACAGCAAATATCTATGCGCCTACATCGCATTCAATAACAATAACGCAGATATTGAGCAGGTTCAAGAACGTTTGGCGAAGGACCTTCCGGAGTATATGATTCCGTCCTGCTTTATCAAGCTTGATCAAATTCCCCGCACGATCAATGGAAAGGCTGATCTTAAGGCATTGCCGGAGCCGGATCGAAGGGCATTTGCCCAAGCCCGCTATGAAGCCCCGCGCAATCAAACGGAAGCCTTACTTTTATCGATCTGGCAGGACATCTTGCCAGCGGAACAGATCGGGATTAACGACCATTTCTTTGACATCGGCGGACACTCGTTGAAAGCTTTTTCAATGGCCGCGAAAATTCAATCGGCATTAAAAGTCGAAGTGACGCTAAAGGAGATCTTCAGCCATCCGACGATTAAAGACATCGCAGCTTATATTGAACAAAAACAAAAACAAGTTCAATCCGACATTCAAAAAGCGGAAAAGAAAGAATACTACCCGCTTTCTTCCGCTCAAAAAAGGCTGTATATCCTTAATCAGATCGAAGAAGGCCAAACCGCCTACAATATGCCTTTTGCGATGAAAATAAAAGGTGAGCTCCAAACGGACAAGGCCGAGAAGGCCTTCAGAACGCTAATCAAAAGACATGAGAGCTTAAGAACATCCTTTGTGACCATCAATGGCGAACCCGTTCAGAACATAAACGAAGAGGTCACATTTGAAATGAAATACCGGGAGCTTGACAATTGCAGCCTTCGGGAACGGATGAATCAATTTATCAGACCGTTTGAACTGGAAAAAGCCCCTCTTCTGAGAGCGGAGCTGGTGAGGGTGAACGCAGCCGAACACATTCTCCTGCTTGATATGCACCATATCATTTCCGATGGCGTGTCAATCGGGATCTTGATGAAAGAATGGGCGGCTTTATATGAAGAAAAAGAACTTGCACCGTTAAAGATCCAGTATAAAGATTATTCCGAGTGGCAGCGAGAGTCCTGGCAAAAAGACCGGTTGAAAAAACAGGAAGAATACTGGCTATCCGTTTTTCAAAACGACATTCCTGTTCTGAACATGCCGACAGACTTTCCAAGGCCGCAAATGCAAAGTTATGAAGGAGATCGAATCGCATTTGCAATCGAAAGAGAGCTGACGGATAAGCTGAAAAAAACAGCGAAAGAAAACGGAGTCACGATGTATATGCTGCTGTTGGCCGGGTATACAATACTCCTTTCGAAATACACCGGACAGGAAGATATCATTGTCGGTTCGCCGATTGCGGGGCGAACCCGGGAGGAGTTGGAACAGACGGTCGGGATGTTCGTAGGCACCCTTGCGATGAGAAACCATCCAAAAGGCGGCAGGACATTCATTGAGTATTTGCAAGATGTAAAAGAAAATACGTTTAACGCCTATGAAAATCAAGATTATCCTTTCGATGAACTCGTAGACAAATTAGATTTGGAACGGGACATCAGCAGAAATGCCTTATTTGACACAATGTTTGATATGCAGGCGCTGGATGATGCAGAGCCTGATATAGAGGGATTGCATGTTGAACCCGTCGATTTGGAGTTTCAGATTTCAAAATTCGACTTGTCGCTAACAGCAGCAGAGTCCGCAGGCGTCATTACGTTTCACCTGGAATTCTGCACAAGGCTGTATAAAAAAGAAACCGCCGAAACGCTGGCGCAGCATTTCGTGAATATCCTAAGAGATATTTCCGATCATCCGCAGAAGCCGTTAAACGACATCAGCATGCTTTCAGAAGAAGAAAGACACACAGTGCTGTATCAATTTAATGATACGAACGCCGAACACCCGTCAGGAATTTTTTCTGAGCTGTTTGAAGAGCAGGCCGAAAAATCACCGAATCATCCGGCGGCGGTCTTCAAAGATCAAATGTTGACATACCGCGAATTAAATGAAAAAGCGAATCAATTGGCCAGAACATTGCGGAAAAAAGGGGTTCAGCGGGAGACAGTAGTCGGAATCATGGCGGAGCGTTCGGTGGAAATGGTGACAGGCATATTGGCGGTTCTAAAGGCCGGCGGGGCGTACATGCCGATCGATCCGGGGCTTCCGAAAGAGCGCATCCAATATCTCATCACGGATAGCGGAGCTGATCTATTGCTGACCCAGCATCAGCTTATTGGCAGCATCAGCTTTGCCGGAGAAATCATCCAAATCGATCAGGCCGATGCTTACGACACGGATGGAAGCAATCTGGAGCATCTTAATTCCCCCGGTGATTTGGCATACGTCATCTATACCTCGGGTACGACGGGAAACCCAAAAGGCGTGATGGTCGAGCACCGCAATATCATTCATGCCCACTATACTTGGAGAAAGCACTATGAATTGGCATCATTTTCAGTTAACCTGCTCCAGCTTGCCAGCATGTCGTTTGATGTATTCGCGGGAGATTTATGCCGCAGTCTTCTCAACGGCGGAACAATGTATATAGTCCCGGATGATGTCAAACTGGAAATGAATCTTCTGTATGACATGATCAACAAATACGGCATTCATATGTTGGAATCGACGCCAAGCCTGATCATTCCTTTGATGAAATATATCGATCATCACAAGCTTGACTTTTCAAGCATGAAGCTGTTGATCATGGGTTCTGACACTTGCACGATCAAAGATTATAAGTGGCTCGTTGAACGGTTCGGACAAAGGATGAGAATCATCAACAGCTATGGCGTCACAGAAGCTTCTGTCGATTCCGGCTATTATGAGGAAGCTTTGGATCGGATTCCAGAGATTGCGAATACGCCGATAGGAAAGCCGCTGGACAATACAGCATTTTATATATTGGATCCCTCATTAAACCCGCAGCCGGTCGGCGTTTATGGCGAGTTGTACATCGGCGGTGAAGGGATCGCGAGGGGATACTTAAACAAACCGGAACTCACGAAGGAAAGGTTTGTTCCAAATCGTTTTGCCGCCGGGGGGAACATGTATAAAACGGGAGACTTGGCAAGGTGGCTGCCTGATGGAAATGTCGAATTCCTCGGGAGAATCGATCACCAAGTCAAGATTCGCGGTTTCAGAATCGAAACCGGCGAAATTGAAACGAAGCTTTTGGAAAATCAAAACATCAGCGAAGCTGTCGTTATAGACCGGGAAGATAAGAAAGGACATAAGTACCTGTGCGCCTATATTGTCGCTCGAGCGAAAACAAACGCAAATGAACTGAGGGAATATTTGTCCGATCACTTACCGGACTATATGCTCCCTTCCTATTTTATTCAAATCAACAAGATGCCTCTCACACCAAACGGAAAGATCGATCGAAAAGCGCTTCCTGAACCTGCCGGAGACGTCATAGCGGCAAGCGGATATGAAGCGCCGCGTAATGAAACGGAAGAAAAGCTGGCCGCTGTTTGGCAGGAAGTGCTGGACAGGGACAAAATCGGAATCAACGATAATTTTTTTGAAATCGGGGGAGATTCAATTAAGGCTCTGCAAATCGTTTCAAAATTATCAAGAGCCGATCTCAAGCTTCAGGTTAAAGATCTGTTTACCAATCCGTCCATCAGACACCTCAGTAAATATGTCAAAAAAGAAACGAAAGCACGCACCAGCGAAATCGTGCAAGGGCAAGTGCCGCTGACCCCTGTGCAAAGGTCGTTTTTTGAAGCGAATCAAAGGGAGCAAAACCATTATAATCAAGCGTTTATGCTCTACAGGGAAAACGGGTTTGCTGAAAGGATCGTCGAAAAGGTTTTCCGTAAACTCACAGAACACCATGATGCATTACGGATGGTCTATCGGGAGAAGAACGGTGAAATCATTCAGCATAACCGCGGCTTGGAAGACAGCGTCTTCGATCTGTATGTCTATGATTTGAAAACGGAAAAAAATCTCGAGAAAACCGTTTATCAGATAGCGACGAATATTCAAAAAGACATATCCATCAGCGAGGGCAAAATGATCAAGCTCTGCGTGTTCAAAACAACGGAGGGAGACCATCTGCTGATTGCGATCCATCACCTTTTGGTAGACGGCGTGTCCTGGAGAATATTGTTCGAGGATTTTGAAGCGGCATACGGTCAAGCCCTGCAAGGCAAACCGATAGAGCTCGGTTATAAAACGGATTCGTACAAGACGTTTTCCGAAAAACTGGCTGAGTACGCAAACAGCAAAAAGCTCCTGAAAGAACAAGAATATTGGCGGGAGATATCCAAAGGAAAGATGGCATTCCTCCCTAAACATCACCAAGCGGCACATGATAACTATGAAAATAGCAGAACACTCAGAATATCCCTCAGCCAAACGGAGACGGAACAGCTCCTGAAAGAGGCGCATAAAGCATACAATACGCAGATCAATGATCTCCTGTTAACGGCTTTGTTGATCGCCTCAAGGCAGCTGACGGGGGAAAACAGGCTGAAAATTCTTATGGAAGGCCATGGAAGAGATGATATTTTGCAAGATGTGGATATCACGAGAACGGTCGGCTGGTTTACCGCAATGTATCCGGTATTCATCGACTTAGAAGATGAAGCAGACTTGTCTGTGATGATTAAGATCGTGAAAGAAACTTTGCGAAAAATACCGAATAACGGAATCGGATACGGCATCCTTAAGTATTTGAGAAAAGACGAAGGGCTTTTAATGGATGAAAAGCCTCCGATCTTATTCAATTATCTTGGTGAGCTCGATCATGATCTGACGACTGAACAATTTTCATCGTCAAAGCTTTCGGCAGGTCAAAGCATCGGAGAAAAAAGTGCAAGGGATGCTTCTGTTGAAATCGATTCAGTCGTTGCCGGCCGGCAATTGATGATCAGTACGACATTTAACGAATACGAGTATTCTCCAGATACGATCAGCGAATTGAATCAAGCATTCAAAGAAAGTTTGCAAATGGTCATCAGCCATTGCACGGGCAAACATGAAACCGAAAAAACGTCCTCTGACTACGGTTATGACAAACTCTCATTGGAAGATCTAGAAGAATTATTAAATGAATATGAATCTGTCGACAGCTAGAAATCCTGACAAAAGAGATGAAAAGTGGTTAACCTGCTGCTTAAAAAATGGGCGGCCCATGTGGATCTGAAAACAAAAGGAATTCTAGGAGATGAGATGACGATATGAAAACAAAAGTTGAGAAAATATATCCGTTATCAAACATGCAAAAAGGAATGCTGTTTCATGCCATGAAAGACGAAGCGTCACACGCATATTTTGAGCAGTTCATCATTGAATTAAAAGGTGATGTGGATGAGCGGATGTTTGAAGAAAGCCTAAATGAAGTCATGAAAAGGCATGAGATCCTAAGAGCATCATTTCATCACAGATTGGATGAGCCGCTGCACGTCATTATCAAAGATCGGCACATGAAGTTTGACTATCTTGATATACGAGGCCGGCATGATCAAGACGGCGTTTTGGAAAGATATTTGGCAGAAGATAGACAAAAGGGTTTTGACCTAGCCAAAGATACGTTGATGAGAGCCTGTCTCATCAGAATGTCTGACGATTCGTATCAATTTGTCTGGACGTATCATCACATATTGCTTGACGGATGGTGCCTTGGCATCATCCTGGATGAGCTGTTGACGATATATGAAATGAAGCGGAAAGGTCAACATCATCAATTGGAAGACCCGAGGCCGTACAGCGATTACATCAAATGGCTGGAGGATCAGGATAAAGAAGAAGCTCAGAGCTATTGGGAGAGCTATTTGAGCGGCTATGATCAAAAAAATTCGCTTCCAAAGCTCCGCACACCTTCTGAGACGGGGTTTAAAAGAAGAGAGAAAACGATTGAATGTTCCAAAGAATTGACAAATCGCCTGATTAAATTGGCCAACCGGAATCATGTAACGATCAATACCGTGCTGCAAAGCATTTGGGGCGTGATTTTGGCGAAATACAACAACAGCGAGGATGTGGTGTTCGGAACCGTTGTTTCCGGCAGAGATGCCGAAGTGGAAGGTATAGAAACAATGGTCGGCGTCTTCATCAACACCATCCCGACCAGAATCAGGCTGGACAAAGACAAGCTTTTTAAAGATGTTCTGCGCCAAACCCAAGCCGACGCTTTGGAAAGCAGCCGCTACAATTATATGAATTTAGCGGAGGTTCAAGCGCTAAGCGAGTTGAAAAACGATTTGATCGACCATGTCATGGTCTTTGAAAACTATGCCGTTGACCAAAAAGCGTTTGAAGAAAAAAATGATGTAGGTTTTGAAATGGTGAATGTCAGCGGGGAAGAACAGACCAATTACCATTTCAGCATTTCCGCAGCTCTTGACGATCAATTAAAACTGCTCTTCATCTATGATGAAAATGTATATGACAACACCATCATCGAAACATTAGAAAAGCATATCATTACCGTCGCAGAACAAGTGGCGGAAGATGAGACACAAACATTAAGAGACATCAACCTTGTGTCAAAAGAAGAACAACACAGGATTTTACACACATTCAACGATACAAAAACGGGTTACCCAAAAGACAAGCCGCTTCATGAGCTCTTTGAGGAACAGGCCATGAAGACGCCTGACCATACGGCTCTTGTGTTCGGTGCTCAGCGCATGACCTACAGAGAGCTGAATGAGAAAGCAAACCAAACCGCGAGGCTCCTCAGAGAAAAAGGGATCGGCAGAGGCTCGATTGCGGCGATCATCGCGGACCGCTCCTTCGAGATGATCATCGGCATCATCGGGATTTTAAAAGCGGGCGGCGCTTATCTGCCAATTGACCCTGAAACGCCTAAACACAGAATAGCCTTCATGCTCAGCGACACGAAAGCCGCGGTGCTGCTTGCGCAAGGAAAAGCGGCAGATGGAATTGACTGTGAGGCTGACATCATTCATCTGGATAAAGGAGTGGCGGACGGATTCAGTAAAGAACGGCTCAGTTCTGTCAATGATTCCGGCGATACCGCCTATATCATCTACACATCAGGATCTACGGGAATGCCGAAAGGCGTCGTCACCCCGCATTACAGTGCGGCAAGAGTCGTTAAAAATACCAATTATATTGACATCACAGGAAACGATGTCATCCTCCAACTGTCCAACTATTCGTTTGACGGATCGGTGTTCGACATCTTCGGAGCTCTCTTAAACGGAGCCTCACTCGTCCTGATCGAAAAAGAGACGGTCTTGAATACACATGAGCTGGCCGAAGTGATAAAAAAAGAACAAGTCAGTGTGATGTTCATTACGACGGCGCTGTTCAATACGCTCGCCGACATCAATATCGGCTGCCTTGCCAAGCTGCGAAAAATCCTCTTCGGCGGGGAAAGAGCGTCGATACCGCATGTGAGAAAAGTGCTGGATCATGTCGGCCGGGATAAATTGATTCATGTTTACGGCCCGACGGAAAGCACGGTATATGCGACATATTACTTCATCAACGAGATAGACGATGAAGCGGAAACAATCCCGATCGGCAGCCCGCTGGCGAATACGTCGGTCTTGATCATGGACGAAGCCGGCAAGCTCCTTCCGGTCGGGGTTCCCGGAGAGCTGTGCATCGCAGGCGATGGCTTAAGCAAAGGATATTTAAACCGCGAGGAACTGACGGCGGAAAAATTCATCCCGCATCCGTTCATTCCGGGAGAAAGGCTGTACAAGACGGGCGATTTAGCGAAATGGCTGCCTGACGGCAACATCGAATTCATCGGCCGAATCGACCACCAGGTGAAAATCCGCGGCTTCAGGATCGAACTTGGCGAAATCGAAAGCCGGCTGGAGATGCATGAAGACATCAATGAGACGATCGTCACCGTCAGGGAAGACGAAGAAAGCCGCCCGTACATTTGCGCCTATATCACGGCGAATCGCGAGATTTCCCTTGATGAGCTGAAAGGATTTTTAGGTGAAAAGCTTCCGGAATACATGATTCCCGCATATTTTGTCAAATTGGACAAGCTGCCGCTCACCAAAAACGGGAAAGTGGACAGAAAAGCCCTGCCTGAGCCGGACAGAACGGCGGGGGCGGAAAACGAATATGAAGCGCCGCGAAATGAAACGGAAGAAAAGCTGGCAGCAATTTGGCGGGATATTTTAAAGGTAGAAAAAACGGGTATCAACGATCATTTCTTCGAGATGGGGGGACATTCTCTCAAAGCGGCCGCGCTGGCGGCAAGAATCCGAAAGGAGCTGAAAGCGGAAATCCCTCTTGGGCAAATCTTTAAAACGCCGACGATCAAAGGGTTGGGAGAATATATCAGATCGACAAAAGATAGTGTCTATTCATCTATTAAAAAAGTGGAAGAAAAAGAATACTATCGTCTTTCATCCGCGCAAAAAAGACTGTACATTCTAGGTCAAATCGAAGGGAGCGGATTGTCCTACAACATCCCTTTTACCATGAAAGTCAAGGGCTCCTTCGATATACGCCGGTTTGAGAACGCATTGCAAATTGTCATTCAAAGACATGAAGCGCTTAGAACGTCCTTCTTGATGGCGGATGGAGAGCCTGTTCAAAAGATTGAAAAAGAAGTAGATTTCAGCATCAAATGCAGCAAAATAGAGTCTCTATCGATTCAGGAGATCATCAAACAATTTGTCAGACCGTTTGATTTAAAAAAGGCCCCGCTTTTTAGAACAGAGGTGGTCAAGGTTGATGACGAGGAACATATCATTCTGTTTGATATGCACCATATCATTTCAGACGGTGCATCGATGGGGGTTTTGACAAAAGAAATTTGCGATTTGTACGGCGGAAAAGAACTGGAGCCGCTCAGCCTCCAATATAAAGACTATTCAGAATGGCAAAGGGATTTTTATCAAAAAGATGAGATGAAAAGGCAAAAAGAGTACTGGCTCAATATTTTCAAAGGCGAGATTCCAGTCCTCAACATGCCGACGGATTACCCGAGGCCGCAAATGCACAGTGTTGAAGGCGATAGAATCGGTTTTGCAATCGACGGCGAATTGACGAAGAAGCTCAAGCGGATCGCCAAAGACAATGGAGCCACCATGTATATGCTTCTTCTGGCGGCGTATACGGTTTTGCTTAGAACATATAGCGGACAGGAAGATTTGATTATCGGAACGCCGATTCAAGGAAGAAAACATCACGAGCTGAAACATGTGATCGGAATGTTTGTCAATACGCTGGCGATGAGAAATCATCCGAAAGGCGACAAGACATTCGCTGAATATTTGCAAGATGTAAAAGAGACGGCGCTGAAGGCATATGAAAACCAAGATTATCAATTTGATGATCTTGTCGAACAGCTTGACCTTGAACGCGACATGAGCAGAAATCCGCTGTTTGATACGATGTTTGTCCTGCAAAACCTGGAAAAAGCGGATGCTGAAATAGAAGGGCTCACATTTGAACCGTTTGAAAGCGACATCCATATTTCAAAATTTGACCTTACTTTATCGGCAATCGAAAAAGACTCGAAGATAGAATTTGATTTGGAATACTGTACAAAACTGTTTAAAAGAGAAACGGTCGAAAGGATGGCGGCGCATTTCGTCCGTGTTTTAGAAGACATTTCCAAACGGACGGACAAGCGGCTTGATCAAATAGAGGCCATGTCAGAAGACGAAAAAAACACATTGCTATATCGGTTTAATGATACGAAAACGGATGCTCCAACAGACAAAACCATTTGCCAGCTGTTTGCGGAGCGGGCGGAGACATCGCCTGACAAAACCGCGGTCGTGTTTGAAGATCAAACGCTGACATATCGACAATTGCATGAGAGGTCAAATCAGCTGGCCCGGTTTTTAAGAGAAAAAGGGGTTCAACCGGACACAGCCGTCGGCATCATGGTGGACCGCTCTCCCGAGATGATCATCGGCCTTCTGGGAATTTTGAAGGCCGGAGGCGCGTACCTGCCGCTTGATCCGGCATATCCTGAAGACAGGATCAAATACATCCTGGGCGACAGCCAAACAAAGTTTCTTCTGTCGGAAGAGGCGCTCATCAAAAAACGGGCCTTTATCAAAGAGGCCGACATGATCAACATTGATATTCACGACAAGCAAATTGCCGCACAGGATGCGGCTCAATTGGAGCCTGTCAGCCGCAGCGGGGATTTGGCTTACATCATCTATACTTCAGGGTCCACAGGAAAACCGAAGGGCGTCTTAATCGAACAAAAAGGGCTGAGCAATCTCGTTTCAGCGGTTGTCAAATTGATGCATTTAAACACGGGCAGCAGAGTGATTCAATTTGCTTCACTATCATTTGATGCGTCAGCATTTGAAATCTTTCCGGC
Organism: Bacillus sp. FSL L8-0528; assembly: GCF_038593085.1. Taxonomy (NCBI): domain Bacteria; kingdom Bacillati; phylum Bacillota; class Bacilli; order Caryophanales; family Bacillaceae; genus Bacillus; species Bacillus sp. FSL L8-0528. The sequence goes on along the minus strand of NZ_CP151961.1, from coordinate 2,490,726 downwards.
GCTGGCAGCCGGGTCGGCTTTAGTGTTGGGACGGCAGGAGGAAATGATGCCGGGGCAGCCGTTAACAAGCTTTCTAAGGCAGTATAACATCACTCATGCGACCTTGCCGCCGACCGTACTGAATGTGTTGGATGAATCCGGATTGGAAAACCTCAAAGTAATCGTTTCCGCGGGCTCTGCCTGCAGCGAAGAACTCGCAAAAAGATGGTCCGGAAATCGGCTGTTTATCAATGCCTACGGACCGACGGAAACGACGGTCTGTGCAACGGCGGGGATTTACGAAGGATCCGGTCGTCCTCATATCGGCAGTCCGATTGCCAATACAAACGTATATGTATTGGATCAAAACCAGAAGCCTGTGCCGACAGGCGTTGTTGGAGAGCTGTGCGTCGGCGGAATGAGCCTTGCGCGCGGGTATTTAAACCGGCCGGAACTGACAGCCGAAAAGTTTATTTCACATCCGTTTGCATCAGGGGAAAGATTGTACCGGACGGGTGATCTGGCCAGATGGCTGCCTGATGGACATCTCGAGTTTTTAGGAAGAATAGACCATCAGGTGAAAATTCGCGGATACCGGATTGAACTGGGGGAAATCGAGAATCAATTGCTCAAGCTTGACAAAATCGACGAAGCGGCGGTTATAGCCAGGAAGGACGATGACCACAGCGATTATTTGTGCGCTTATATCGTCTCCAAAGAAGACTGGACATCAACCGAGATCAGTGAATGGCTCGAAAAAGAGCTTCCTCACTATATGATTCCGGCTTATTTTGTCAGACTTGATAAGCTGCCGCTCACATCAAACGATAAAGTCGATCGAAAAGCCCTTCCTGCACCTGACAGACATGTCGCCACAGGAGCGGAATACGAAGCACCGCGGAATGACACAGAAGCTAAGCTCGTTGACATCTGGAGGGATGTTCTCGGTGCCGGAGACATCGGTATCAGCCATCACTTCTTTGCAGCAGGAGGAGATTCGATCAAGGCGTTGCAAATCGTCTCAAGGCTGTCCAGGCTTGGCCTGAAGCTTGAAATGAAGGATTTGTTCGCCAATCCGAGAATCAAGGAACTTGCCAAATATGTTAAAAAACAATCACAGAGGAAAAATGCCAATACAACCGTCACGGGACATGCAGAACTCACTCCGATCCAAAAATGGTATTTTGCTAATAACAAAGAAGAACTGGATCACTTTAACCAGTCTTTTGTGCTCTTCAGAAAGGGCGGATTTGACGAAAGCTGTGTCAAAAAGGCTTTCAATAAATTAATGGAGCAGCACGACGCGTTAAGGATGATCTATGAAGAAAAAGGCGGGGACTTCATTCAGTACAACAGAAGCTTTCGGGAAGATCTGTTCGACCTGGATGTTTATGATGTAAGAGGTCTTGATCGTCAAGCGGAAAAGGTATATGAGCTGGCGACGAGCATTCAAAAACTATCATCGATTAGAAAAGGAAAACTTGTTCATCTCGGCATCTTCCGGGCTGATGAGGGAGACCACCTGCTCATTGTAATCCATCACCTTGTCGTCGACGGTGTATCGTGGAGAATTCTGTTTGAGGACTTCGAAACATTGTACAGTCAGGCATTAAAGGGGCAAACGCTTGAGATCGGCTACAAAACGGATTCCTATCAAGAATTCGCCCGCAGGTTAAAAGCATACGCCCACAGCCGAACATTATCGAAGGAAGCCGAGTATTGGCGGAACATTGCCAAGGCTCGTGTCCGGTTTATTCCGCCAAAGAACGTATTAAAGGAAGATGTATACGAAAACAGCACTACGTTGAGCATCAAGCTCGGCAAAGAGGCAACAGCGGACCTTTTGCGAAACACGAACAGAGCCTACAATACCGAAATCAACGATATTTTGTTAACGGCATTACTGACCGGAGCAAGGGACATCACAGGTGAAAACAAACTGAAGGTCATGATGGAAGGCCACGGCAGGGAAGATATTTTAGAAGGCGTTGACATCACGAGAACAATCGGCTGGTTTACGACGATGTATCCGGTGCTTCTTGATGCAGGAGAAGAAAAAGCCCTCTCCCAACAGATCAAAATGGTCAAAGAAACGTTGAGAAAAATACCGAATAAAGGAATCGGCTACGGGCTATTAAAGTATATGGCTGAAGACCCGGACTTCATCAACGAAGAAAAAGCCCGGATTTCATTTAACTATTTAGGCGAGATCGATGCCGACATGAACCGCGGCGAATTTTCCGGCTCCAGCTTTTCCGAAGGGGAAAGCATCGGCGGAAAAATTGCGAGAAGTCATTCTATCGAAATCAACGCCATCGTGATGAATCATGAACTGGTGATTCATACAACCTTTAATCAAATGGAATACGAAAAAGATACGATCAGCCGGCTGAATCATCAATTAAAAGAACGCCTGGAACAAATCATTAAGCACTGCACGCAACAGACGGAAAGCGAACGAACGCCGTCCGATTATGGAGATACAAATATCAGTTTAGCCGAACTTGAAGAAATCAAAGGAAAATACAGGAGCGCCATTGAAAAAATCTATCCGCTTGCCAACATGCAAAAAGGTATGCTGTTCCATGCCATCGAGGATCATACCTCAGATGCATATTTTCAGCAGACGGTCATGGATATTGAAGGATATGTCGATCCGGCGATTCTTGAGGCAAGCTTTAATGACATCATGAAACGGCATGAAATCTTAAGGGCCTCTTATGAATATGAAATCGTTGAAGAACCGAGGCAGATCATCATCGAAAACCGCAGCATCGATTTCACCTATTTCAATATCGCGAAAAGCTCCGCCCAGCAACAGGAAATGTTCATTGAAAGATTGCTCAATGAAGATCGAAAAAAAGGCTTTGATTTAAGCAGAGATGTACTGATGAGGGCTTATTTGCTGAAAACGGCGGAGCGCTCGTACCGGCTTGTCTGGAGCCATCACCATATTTTACTCGATGGCTGGTGCCTTGGCATCATCATGCGTGAGCTGTTTGTCATCTATGAAAACCGGATGAACGGCAAAGCCAGTCCATTAAAGGAGACGAAGCCGTACAGCGATTATATCAAGTGGCTTGAAAGTCAGGATCAGGAAGAGGCCCGTCAATATTGGCGCGAATATTTGAAAGGGTATGAGGAACAGGCACAGCTGCCTACATTAACAAAACGCAAAAAAAGCAGCCGCTATGACCGCCGGGAGAAGGTCATCCATTTGTCAAAACAGCTGACAAAACAATTGAAGGAGCTCGCTGCCAAAAACAGCGTTACGCTTCATACGGTAATTCAAACGATTTGGGGCCTGATGCTAACGAGATACAACAAGATCGATGATGTCGTGTTTGGAACGGTCGTATCTGGCAGGGAAGCAAACTTAGACGGAATCGAAGACATGATCGGTCTGTTTATCAACACCATCCCGACAAGAATCAGATTCAATGAGCAGGCGCGTTTTAACGATTGTTTGCAAAAGGTTCAGGAAGATGCGATTCAAAGCAACCGCTACAACTATATGAATCTCGCTGAAGTCCAGGCTTTGAGCAGCTTAAAGAAAGATCTGATCGATCATATTCTCGTATTTGAAAACTATGAAGCTGATGAACAGGACTTTGAAGAGAGTCAAATGAAGACAGGCTTTAAGGTGAATGAGATCAGCGCTGCCGAACAAAGCAATTACAGCTTTAGCATGTCGGTGACTCCAGGCGAAGAGCTCACACTTGTTTTGACATATGACGGCAATGTCTATGACAGGGATATCATCAACAATATCGAAGGTCATATTAAAAGGGTCGCTGAGCAAGTGACGGCAAATGAGAACCGGAAAATCGCAGAGATTGACATGCTGGCGGAGGAAGAAAGAAAGACGCTCCTATATGAGTTCAACCGGACAACCGCAGATTATCCAAGGAATAAAACGATCCATCAATTATTTGAAGAACAGGCGGAACGGACGCCTGGGCATACTGCGATTGTATTTGAAAAGGAGGAGCTCTCTTACAAAGCATTGAATGAAAGGTCAAATCAGCTGGCGGGACTGTTAAGGGAAAAAGGCGTCAAACCTGACATGATCGTCGGCGTTATGGCGGAACGTTCTGTGGAGATGATCGTCGGAATGCTGGCGGTGCTGAAAGCCGGAGGCGCATACTTGCCGATCGATCCCGAATATCCGGAAGACCGGATCAGGTACATGATCGAAGACAGCGGCATCAGCATCCTGCTGAAAAAGGCGGACAAACAGATTGACGTTGATTTCACCTGTATCGATATGAACGAAAAAGGGCTGGCGAAAGACATGGCCGCAGAGAACTTAGGGCACACGAGCGGATCTGCCGACATGGCTTATGTCATCTATACTTCAGGTTCGACCGGAAAGCCGAAGGGTGTCATGGTCAACCATCAATCAATTGTCAATACGCTTTATTGGAGGAAACAATCGTATGGCTACAGTACAGCCGATGCCACGCTTCAAGTGCCGTCCTTTTCTTTCGACAGTTCTGTTGAAGATATTTTCACGACGCTTATATCTGGGGCGAAGCTGGTTTTAATTAGAGATTTACGGATGAATCCGCGTGAGATCATCGGCGTGCTGCGAACGCATAAAGCGACAAACTTACTGGCCGTTCCGAGCTTTTATCTAAATCTGCTCGACACGATTGAGCAGCCTTTAGAGGATTTAAGATTTGTCACGGTCGCAGGGGAAGGCTTCAATGAAAGTCTGATCCGGCAGCATTTTGAAAAGCTGCCGAACGTCAAATTGTTTAATGAATACGGACCGACGGAAAACAGCGTTTGCTCAACGCGGGGCGAGCTGCGAAAAGATGACGAAAAAGTCGTCATCGGCCGGCCGATCAGCAACCACAAGGCTTATATTTTAAATCACAACCAGCAGCTGCTGCCGTTGGGCACGCCCGGTGAACTTTGTCTGAGCGGGGAAGGCCTTGCCCGCGGATACTTAAACAGACCTGACCTCACGCTTGGAAAATTTGTTCCAAACCCGTTTGTTCCGGGAGAAAACATGTACAGGACGGGGGATCTCGCAAGATTTTTACCTGATGGTCAAATCGAATATTTAGGAAGAATCGACCACCAAGTCAAAATCCGCGGATTCAGAATCGAACTGGGCGAAATCGAAAACCAATTGCTGAAAATAGAAGGCATTGACGCGGCGGCAGTTATGGCGCGGGAAGATCAAGCCGGCGGGAAATACCTATGCGCATATATCGTCGCGGACAAAACGGCCGGCGTTACAGACGTCAGAAAATGCTTGTTAAAGGAACTGCCGGATTACATGGTGCCGTCATACTTTGTCAAGCTCGATCAATTGCCGCTTACGGCAAACGGCAAAATCGACAGAAAAGCGCTCCCTGAACCAAGCGGCACAATCAGTGAAGCGGCGTACGAAGCACCGAGGAACCGTACAGAGGAAAAGCTTGTCTCAATCTGGGAGGACGTTTTAGGGATCGAAAACATCGGAATCAGCCACAATTTCTTTGAACTTGGCGGCCATTCCTTAAAAGCTGCGGCATTGACTGCAAAATTGCATAAAGAAATGAAGATTGAAGTCCCTTTAAGACAAATATTCGAAACACCGACAATCAAAGACATCGGTGATTTTATCGAATCCATGAAAGAAAGCCCTTATGCGTCCATCACACAAGCGGAAGAGAAAGAGTATTACGCATTGTCATCCGCACAAAGAAGGCTGTATATCCTTAATCAAATCGAACCAGGCGGCCTCTCTTACAACATGCCTTTCGCCATGAAAATTGCAGGAGATTTTGATGTCGACCGGTTCGAGGATGCTTTTCGGCAATTGATAGAAAGACATGAAGCCTTGAGGACGGCCTTTGTGATGGTTGACGGCGAACCTGTACAAAAAATCGAAAAAGAAGTCGATTTTAAAGTGAAGTACGGGCGACTCGGACAGGACCGGCTAGAAGAAAAAATCAAAGCGTTCATCAAGCCGTTTGCTTTGGAAAAAGCGCCGCTTTTAAGAGCGGAAGTATTAAAAGCGAGTGGCGATGAGCATGTACTGATGCTCGACATGCACCATATCATTTCAGACGGGGTATCCATGGCCATTTTCACAAGAGAGCTGGCCGAGTTGTATGAGGGGAAAACATTGCCGCCGTTAACGATTCAGTACAAAGACTTTTCAGAATGGCAAAAACTTTTTTATCAAAAAGATGAGATTAAACGCCAGGAAGACTACTGGCTCAACGTTTTTCAAGGTGAAGTGCCGGTGTTGAATTTGCCGGCGGATAAAAAACGTCCGCAAAAGCGTTCGATTGAAGGAGATATCGTCCAGTTTGAAATAGACGGCGAAACGTCCGCCATGCTGAACAAACTGGCGAAAGAGAACGGCGCGACGATGTATATGTTGCTTTTGGCGGGATACACAACGCTCTTGGCGAAGTATACAGGCCAGGAGGATATCGTTGTCGGCTCACCGATCGCGGGAAGGCATCACAGCGATTTGAAACATGTCATCGGACTGTTTATCAACACGCTGGCGATGAGGAACCATCCAAAAGGAGACATGCCATTTGCCGACTATTTAAAAGAAGTGAAAGAAACGGCGCTGAAAGCTTATGAAAATCAAGACTATCCATTTGATGAACTGGTTGAAAAACTTGATGTCAAACGGGATATGAGCAGACACCCGCTGTTTGATACCATGCTTGTTCTGCAAAACTTCGACGGCGATGAAGCGGACATCGACGGCCTGACATTCCAGCCGCTCCAAACCGAGGCGAACATCTCAAAATTTGATTTGACGCTGACAGCCGCTGAGACAAATGAAGGCATTCAATGTGTTTTCAACTACAGTACAAAATTGTTTAAGCAGTCCACGATTGAAAGAATGGCGGTCCATTTGATCAATATTCTGAAGGAAGCGGCAAACGATCCGCAAATGCCGTTGAGCGACGTTAACATGCTGTCAGATGAAGAAATGAGAGTGCTTCGGGATCAGAATCAAGGACAACAAACAGATTACCCTAAAGATCAAACGGTTCATCAGTTGTTTGAGCATCAGGCTGGCAAAACGCCGGAGCAAACAGCGGTGGTCTTTGCGGATGAAAAGCTGACGTACAGGGAACTGAACGAAAAAGCAAATCAATTGGCAAGGCTTTTGAGAGACAAAGGAGCAAGCGCCGGTGCACCTGTAGCGATCATGATTGAACCATCGCTTGAGATGATCATTTCCATGCTGGCGGTACTGAAAGCCGGAGCGGCTTACGTGCCGATCGAGCCGGAGCAATTGTCCAAACGGACGAATGAGATTTTAAGTGACAGCAGAGCTGCAATATTGCTTGTCAAAGGCTCTGTCAAAGAAAACGTCGCGTTCGCTGGAGAAATCGTCAATGTTGCCGACGGTTTGATTGATGCGAAGGCCGCGTCAAACCTGTCTGCATCGGGTTCAGCCGATCAGAATGCATATATTATATACACATCAGGATCCACCGGAAAGCCGAAAGGCGTATTTGTCAGACACGGGAATGTGGTGAATTATACAACTTGGTTTATGAAGGAAGCGGGTCTTACAGAAAACGACAAAGCCATGCTTGTGTCCTCATATGCGTTCGATTTGGGCTATACGAGCATCTTTTCGGCGCTGTTAAGCGGAAGCGAACTGCATATCGCACGTAAAGAATGTTATACAAATGCGCACCGGGCTTTACAGTATATCAAAGAAAACGGCATCACCTATATCAAGCTGACGCCGTCTCTGTTTAACATTTTTGTCAATGATCCGGGCTTTTCCGCCGAAAAACCTTGCGCTACTCTCAGGCTGGTCGTCTTGGGCGGGGAGATGATCAATACAAGGGATGTTGAGACATTTTACAACCAATATCCGGATCATGTAGTCATGAATCATTATGGCCCGACGGAAACGACAATCGGCTCAGTCTTTAAAGTGATCGACCCGGAACACCTCCATTCTTTCAAAGAATATCCGGTTATCGGCACTCCGATTCATAATACGAATGCATATGTGCTGGATGAAAACATGAAACTGCTTCCGGAAGGTGTGTACGGAGAGCTCTGCATCGCAGGAGCCGGAGTGACAGGCGGCTATGTAAACAAACCGGATATCACGAAAGAAAAATTCGTCGAAAATCCGTTTGCACCGCATACAAAAATGTACAGAACCGGAGATCTTGCCAGAAGGCTGAGCGATGGAAATATCGAACTTGCAGGCCGGATGGACAGCCAAGTAAAGGTAAGGGGCTACAGAATAGAACCGGAAGAAATCAAAAACAGGCTGTTGGCTCATGATGATATCAAGGAAGCCTTTATTGCTGCAAGGGAAGACCATAAAGGTGCAAAACAGCTGTGCGCCTATTTCACAGCAGACGCGGAATTGCTGTTCGAGGACATCAGGACGTACCTGATGCGTGAGCTTCCAGAATATATGATTCCGTCTTCATTTGTCCAAATTGAGAAGATGCCGCTTTCAGCCAACGGGAAGATCGATACGGCTGCATTGCCTGAACCGCAGCCGGGAAAAGAGACGGAATATGAACCGCCGCGGAACGAGACGGAAGAAAAGCTTGTTCAAATATGGGAAGAAGTACTTGGCATTGACAAGATCGGGATCACTCATCACTTTTTTGCAGCAGGCGGCGATTCCATCAAAGCGCTGCAAATGATCTCAAGATTATCAAGAGAAGGCCTGTCACTGGAAATGAAAGATCTATTTGCAAATCCGCAAATCAAGTCTTTGAGCCGATATGTCAAAGCCGAATCCGACAAATCAGCATCCTATGAAACGGTAGAGGGCGAGGTTCTCTTGACCCCGATTCAACAAGAGTATTTCTCGTTGAACAAAACGGACAGGAACCATTACAACCATGCGGTTATGCTTTATAGGAAAAACGGATTCGACGAGAGCATCGTCAAACGTGTGTTCAAAGAAATCATCAAACATCACGATGCACTCCGGACGGTGTTTACAGAAGAAGACGGAAAGATCATTCAGTACAACCGGGGACCGGACAAACAGCTGTTTGACCTATTTATCTATGATGTCTCGAGCGAAAACGACCAGCCTCAGAAAGTGTACCAATTGGCAACGGAACTTCAGCAAAGCATCGATATTAAAACCGGCCCTTTGGTCAAATTGGCGCTCTTCAAAACGAATAATGGGGATCACCTGCTGATCATCATCCATCACCTTGTGGTCGACGGGATCTCCTGGAGAATATTATTTGAAGATTTGGCGCTGGGATACAGCCAGTTATCGAATGGGGAAAAAGTCGAGTTTTATCCAAAAACGGCTTCCTACCAGGAATATGCGCGGCACATCACGGAATATTCAAAAACTGAAAAACTGCTTGGTGAAAAACAGTATTGGCTGAAGGCCATTTGTGACGACGTAAAATTCCTGGAAATGAATGAAGATGCAGGTGTCTTCAAAGTTGAGGACAGCAAAACATTCAGCACGGAACTCGAAAAAGAGGAGACAGCGCGGCTTTTAAGAGAAACAAACCAAGCTTACCGTACCGAAATCAACGATCTTCTGATCACAGCGCTTCTGGTGGCGGCAAGAGGTATGACCGGGCAAAATCAATTAAGAATCACGCTGGAAGGGCATGGAAGAGAACAGGTGGCAGATGGCATCGACATCAGCAGAACGGTCGGATGGTTTACCTCGAAATACCCGGTATTCATCGATCTGGGACAAGAAACAGACATGTCCAGGACGATTAAAATGGTGAAAGAGCACTTGCGAAATGTGCCGAACAAAGGCATCGGCTACGGAATTTTAAAGTATCTCACCCGGGACAGTGAGATCACAAAAGGCGCAGCATCACCAATCTTGTTCAATTACCTGGGACAGCTTGATGAAGACATCAACAGCGGAGAATTTTCTTCATCACATCTGTCGCCGGGAGAAGCAGCCGGAAAGGGCATCACAAGAGAACATCCACTCGAAATCAATGCGGTGGTCTTCAGGGGAAAACTGGCCATTCAAACGACCTATAACACAAGAGCATACAGTGAAGACGTCGTCAGAGCTTTTGCTCAAAACTATAAAGAAGCTCTTAAAGCGGTCATTCGCCACTGCGCGGAACGAGAAGAGACGGAAAAAACGCCGTCCGATTACGGAGACAAAGGCATCAGCTTAGATCAGCTTGAGGAAATCAAACTGAAATATAAAGGGATGGAAATCGAAAAAATCTATCCGCTTGCCAACATGCAAAGGGGCATGCTGTTCCACGCGCTCGAAGACAAGGAATCACAGGCGTACTTTGAACAAATGGCCATCAATATGAAAGGATTGATCGATGAGCGTCTATTTGCAGAAACGTTCAATGACATCATGGAAAGACACGAGATTCTAAGGGCCTCTATTGAATATGAAATAACGGATGAACCAAGAAATGTGATCATCAAGGACAGAAAGATCAATCTTGACTATCATGACTTGCGAAAGCAGAGTCCGGCGGAACGGGAGCAGGTGATTCAAGCGTATCGCAAAGCAGATCGGGAGAAAGGTTTTCGCTTAAACAGCGAACCATTGATCAGAGCCGCGCTGCTGAGAACCGGGGATGACAGTTATACGTTCATATGGACAAACCACCATATTCTGCTTGACGGCTGGTCCCGGGGAATCATTATGGGAGAGCTGTTCCAAATGTATCATATGAAAGAAGCCGGGCGAAAACACCGGCTTGAAGAGGCAAGACCGTACAGCGATTATATCGGGTGGCTACAGCAACAGGATAAAGAAGCTGCAAAAGCGTACTGGAGAAACTATTTATCAGGCTTTACCGAAAAATCGCCGATTTCGGTTTTGGCGGGTTCTGCCGGACATGCGAAATATAAGAGAAAAGAGGCCGTCATCGAATTCCCGCAACAATTGACCGGACGGATCACAGAGCTTGCCAGCCGTAACAATGTCACTTTCCATACTGTTTTACAATGCATTTGGGGAATGCTTTTGGCAAGGTACAATCAAACGGATGATGTCGTATTCGGTACAGTCATTTCCGGAAGGGATGCACAAGTAGCCGGAATCGAAAAAATGGTCGGATTATTCATCAACACTGTACCGACGAGAATTAGACTGGACAAAAGCCAAAGCTTTAAGGAACTCATCAAAAGCGTTCAGGAACAGGCTCTGGAAGGCAGGACATATCATGCCATGAATTTGTCGGAAGTACAGTCGCTCAGTGAATTAAAAAGAGAGCTGCTGGATCATATCCTGATTTTCGAAAATTACGCGGTTGATCAGAGTGCATTTGAGACAAGCGGCAAACGCGGTGCCGGTTTTGTCTTTGAAGAAATTCACGCCGAAGAACAAACAAATTACGGATTTAATATTGTGGCCGTCCCGGGCGAACGTTTGGTCATCAAATTGACTTATGACGGAAATATCTATCATGACCACATCATCGCCGGTATCAAAGAACACCTTCAACAAGTGATGGAACAGGTCGTCCAAAATGAAGATCAGTCATTAAACGACATCACAGTCCTTTCGGAAGCTGAAAGAAACAGACTATTGTACGAATGGAATGACACGAAAGCGGAATATCCGAATCAGACGATTCACCGGCTGTTTGAGGAACAAGCCGAAAAAACCCCTGAGCTTGCTGCGGTTGTCTCAGGAAATGACAAACTGACGTACCGTGAGCTCAATGAAAAATCAAATCGGCTTGCCAGATACCTCAGGGACAAAGGAGTCAAAGAGGATACGATTGTCGCCATCATGGCAGAACGCTCACCGGAAATGGTGGTCGGAATCATGGGGATTTTGAAAGCCGGAGGAGCCTATTTGCCGATTGATCCCGATTATCCGGAAGAAAGGATCAAGTATATGCTTGAGGACAGCGGCGCGGCCATCATTCTTGCGGATCACAAGCTGGACTTGGGCACACTTCATCAAGAAGCCGTCGAATTAACCGGAGATTTCAGCAGTTATCCGGCTGACAATCCGGAACCGGCGGGTAACGCTGACAGCCTTGCATATATCATCTACACGTCAGGTTCTACAGGCAAACCGAAAGGGGTCATGATCAGGCAAAGAGGGCTGGTCAACTATATTACCTGGGCTGACCGTGTATATGTCCGAGGCGAACAGCTCGATTTTGCCCTCTACTCATCCATTGCCTTTGATTTAACGGTGACATCGATATTTACGCCATTAATCTCAGGCAACCGGGTGATTGTTTATCAGCATAGCGGGGACGGGGAACCGCTGATTCGAAAAGTGTTCAGAGACCAAAAAGCCGGGATTGTCAAATTAACCCCGTCTCATTTAAGCCTTGTCAAAGACATGGATGCCAGCGGATCAAGCATCAAACGCCTGATCGTCGGCGGGGAAGATTTAAAAACGGAACTGGCCAAAGAAATCACGGAGAGATTTCATCACAGCATTGAAATCTACAATGAATACGGTCCGACCGAAACGGTTGTCGGCTGCATGATCTATCAATATGATGCCGGACGGGACCGCCAAGTTTCTGTCCCGATCGGCAAGCCGGCCTCCAATGTCCAGCTCTATATTTTGGATGAGCGTCAGGAAGTGCAGCCGGTCGGAATTGCCGGAGAGCTGTATATCAGCGGAGACGGAGTCGCAAAAGGCTATTTGAACAAACCGGAGCTGACGTCTGAAAAATTCCTGCCAAATCCGTTTTTACCGGGTGAAAGAATGTATCGAACAGGAGATCTTGCGAGGATGAGACCGGATGGACATATTGAGTATCTGGGCCGGATCGATCATCAAGTCAAGATTCGGGGCTACCGCATCGAACTTGGCGAAATCGAGCATCAATTGTTAAGGCACAGCGATATAAAAGAAGCGGCGGTTGCCGCCAAAACAGATCAAAGCAACAATCAAGTTCTTTGCGCATACGTCGTTTCCGAAAGAGACATCACACAGGAAGACATCAAAGCGTTTTTGGCGAAGGAGCTTCCGGAATATATGGTGCCGTCTTATTTGCTGAAGCTTGATGAGCTGCCGCTGACACCAAACGGAAAAGTCGACTTGAAGGCCCTTCCAGAGCCAGATCGAAGCGCGGGCGCTTTACTGGAATACGAGCCTCCAAGACACGAACTTGAAGAAAAAATGGCCGCCATTTGGGAAGACATCCTGAATATCGAACAGATTGGCATCAACGCCAACATATTCGATATCGGGGCGAATTCTTTAAACGTCATGTCATTTGTCTCTAGGCTATATGCAGAGCTTGGCTTCAGAGTTCCGTTTAAGGACATTTTCTCCAAGCCGACCATTAAAGAGCTGTCTGATTTTCTGAAGCATGCACAAGACCTGCTGAAAGACTACACAGATGATTGCATGCAGCTGACCAGGGCGGAAGAAGGCGGCAAAAACCTGTTCTGCTTCCCGCCGGCCGCGTCGATGGGCATTGCCTACATGGGCTTGGCCAAGCATCTAAAGCAGCATTCGGTGTACAGCTTCAACTTCATTCCATCCGCAAACAGGATTCGAAAATACGCAGATATCATCAAAAACATTCAAGGTGAAGGGCCATACACATTAATCGGCTATTCATCCGGCGGAATCCTGGCATTTGATGTGGCGAAAGAATTGAACCGGCAAGGATATGAAGTCGAAGATTTGATCATCATCGATTCAAAATATCGGACAAAAGCCGAGAAACATCAGTTCACAGAGGAGGAATACAGAGAAGAGATATCCAAAACATTTGAACTTGAGAAATACCGCGATGCAGAGAAATTATTGAGCGACTATTTAGTGGACTTGGTGATGAAGTCTTATGTATATATACAAAACACAGTCACAACCGGCGCAATTGACGGACATATCAGCTATATCAAGTCAAGCGACAATCAGCGGGATGAAAATATGATGATGTGGGAAAAAGCGGCGTCCAAAACCTTTACAGTCGTTCAAGGAGCCGGAACCCATATGCAAATGATCTCCAAGTCCCATCCCGACATTCTTGAAAGAAATGCAAGATTGATCCATGATATCATCAATAAGACTGTCAAAATATGAACAAAACGGCATCCTTTTCAGGGTGCCTTTTGTTTGCCTTATCAACTCTCTGTTATAATGAAAGGCAAAGAAAAGAGAGGAAATATTTCAAAAAACATGCAGCAGCGGGTGCTGCGGTGTGAACATCTATCAAGACAAAATAAAAGCGGGTGAACCAAGTGGAAACCATTCGAGTGCTCATAGCGGATGATGAAAAAGAAATCAGAGATTTATTGAAAACCTATTTAAAAAGAGAGTGTTATGAGGTTGACGTGGCAGTTGACGGAGAAGATGCGTTAAGGCTGTTTGAACAAAACCATTACCACCTCGTGATATTGGATGTCATGATGCCGAAAATCGACGGCATCGAGGTCTGCAGAAGGATGAGGAATCATACGAATGTTCCGATCCTGATGCTGACCGCCAAAGACCTTGAAGGCGATAAAATTTTAGGACTGTCCATCGGTGCCGACGATTATATAACAAAGCCCTTCAGCGTAAACGAAGTGCTTGCGCGGATCAAAGCCATGCTGAGGCGCTTTTTGGTCCTCGGCAGCGAAAGCCGCTCTGATGAACAATCGCTGATTCAATTTAAAGGATTGACCATCGATTTGAAAACATATACGGTCACCGCAGGCGGACAGGAGATCTCCCTGACGGCGAAGGAGTTTGAACTGCTGAAGTTTTTCGCCTCAAATCCGGGGCAGGTATTTACGAAAACGCAGCTGTTTCGAAACGCTTGGAGCGACCAATACATAGAAGATGATAATACGGTCATGGTGCATATCAGAAGGCTGAGAAAAAAAATAGAGCCGGACCCTTCCGATCCACAATTTATTCAAACCGTTTGGGGAATTGGCTATAAGTTTGTAGGTGAGAAAGATGCTGACCGATAAAAAGCTGCTGCTTCTCATTCTGCAATGTGCGGCGATTGCAGCACTTTTGTTCATCTATATGAAAACGGCTTCCTTTGGGGTTTTCAGCACAATGTTGTTTGTTTTTCTGTTTGCCGTTACCGCGCTGCTGTTTACGATGAGGCTTCGCTTCATCGATCGCTTAAAGCTGATCGAAACCGAGCTGAAGCGCGTGGCGGATGGAAATTTAAGAAGAAGATTGCTGGCGGAAGGCGGTCAGCCGTTTAATGAAATCATTTTTTCCATTAACGAATTGATAGAGCAGCTTGAAAAAGTTCAAATCAACGCCGCAAAATCGGAAGCGGCCAGAAAACGGCTGCTGTCTAATATTTCCCACGATATCCGAACGCCGCTCACATCAATTATTGGCTATGTTGATGCATTAAAAGACGGGGTCGCGTCTTCGGAAGAAGAGAAACAGGAATATCTCAATATCCTTTCTAAAAAATCCAACAGCCTCAAGCAATTGATCGATGAAATATTCAACATGGCGAAATTGGACGCGAATGAAGTCCAGTTGAAAACAGAGTTTTTTGACCTTGCCGAAGTCGCTAGGGAAACGCTGATCGACTTTTTGCCGGAACTGAAAAAACATGACATTGATTTGAATGTGCAGCTTCCGGAAAAGAAATGCTTTGTTATCGCAGATCGGCTCAGCTTGATCCGCGTGATCGAAAACATCGTGAGAAACGGCATTCATTATGGAAAAGAGGGAAAAGTACTTGGAATCGAACTGACGGAATCAGAACATGAATATCAGCTTCTCATCTGGGATCAAGGTCCGGGAATTCCGGAAAACGATATTGAAAACGTGTTTGATAGAATGTACCGCAGAGACCGGTCGAGAAGCCTTGATGACGGGAGCGGCCTGGGGCTTGCCATCGCCAAATCGCTCGTCGAAAAAAACCGCGGACGCATATGGGCACAGAGCGTCCCGTGGGAAAAAACGACGTTTGGTTTTTCGCTGCCTAAACAAAACCATCTCCAATCATTTAAGAATTAATTAAGAATTGGTTAAGAAGAAGTTAAATCCTTCTGTTTATGATGTAGTTATAAGGCGAGTGAAAGAGAGTGGATCAACTTTGAACACAATTATTAAAACGACGGATCTCACGAAAATGTACGGGCCGCAAAAGTCTGTAGACCATCTCAATATCAATGTAAAACAAGGAGATATATACGGATTTTTGGGACGAAACGGCGCCGGCAAAACGACGACGATCAGAATGCTGCTGGGTCTGATCAAACCGACCAGCGGGCAGATAGAAATTTTCGGAGAGAATTTTTTCAAGAATAAAAAAGAAATTTTAAGAAGAATCGGATCTATCGTGGAAGTGCCCGGCTTTTACGCGAACTTGACGGCAAGGGAAAACCTGCTGATCAATGCGAAAATCATAGGTATCCATAAAAAAAATGCGATCGATGAAGTATTGGAGATCGTGGGCCTGCAGCATGAAACGAAAAAGCTCGTCGGCAAGTTTTCCTTGGGCATGAAACAAAGGCTGGGAATTGCAAGAGCCTTGCTTCACTATCCGGAGCTGTTGATACTGGACGAGCCGACAAACGGCTTGGACCCGATCGGGATCAAAGAAATGAGAAGACTCATTCATTCTCTCGCCAAAGAAAGAAACATCACCATCTTTATATCAAGCCACATTTTGTCTGAAATCGAACAGCTCGTCGATCATGTCGGGATCATTCATGAAGGAAAACTGCTTGAAGAAATTCCGTTTGACCATCTCAAAAAAAGAAACCGCAAATATCTGGAATTTCAATTATCCGATCAAAATAAAGCGGTCGTTCTGATGGAACAGCATTTTGATATTCATGACTACGAAGTTCACCAGGACGGGATCATCCGGGTATACTCCCATTTGGGCCAGCAGGGAAAGCTCAATAAATTGTTTGTCGAAAACGGAATAGACGTATTGAAGATTGCGATGAGCGAAGACAGTCTTGAAGACTATTTCGTGAAGTTGATTGGGGGCGGGACGATTGGCTAATTTGCTATATACCGAATTGCTGAAGCTTAAGCGGTCACAGATGTTTCTTGTCAGTATCCTGGGAGCGGCGGCAGCCCCTTTCATCTGTTTTATATCGTCTTTGGCTAAAAAAGCCAAGTACCCTGATGTACCGATTCGCTTCAGTGAGACCTTTTCCGATACCAACCTGTATATTGTGCTTTTGATCGGAGTCCCGTTGTATGGCGTGATTACATCATATTTATTCAATCGGGAATACGCTGAAAGCACGCTAAAGAATCTATTGACGATTCCTGTTTCAAGAATCAGCCTGATTGTCAGCAAATTGGTTCTGCTCCTCATTTGGATCATGATGCTGACGTTGATTGCCTGGGTGCTGACGCTGCTGTTTGGGCTGATCGGCCAGTTTGAAGGGCTCAGTTCGGCGGTTTTAATAGATGGGTTTAAACAATTTATGATAGGCGGGGCACTTCTTTTCTTCCTGGTCAGTCCAATTATATTTGTGACACTGCTGTTTAAAAACTACGTGCCCACCATTATCTTTACAATCATTATATCAATGGTCAGCATTATGGTATACGGCACGGAGTACAGCGCTTTACTCCCCTGGTCGGCGGTATGGGTGATCGCTTCGGGTACGTTCTTTCCGGAATATCCGCCCGAATATTCTTTTATCAGTGTTGCCGCCACAACCGTTCTTGGATTAGCCGCGACAATCGTTTACTTTAAAAAAATCGATATTCATTGATGCAGGAGGAGTCTAAAGGAATGTGCAACACATGTTTGTACATTCCTAATCCCGATAAAGGCTTATTGCACAATTTTGATGGATATATTTAGGATAAAAGTATAAAAAAGGAGAATGGAACATGTCTTTTTCAGAATTAAATATTGATGCTTTTCGTTTCATTAATGATTTGGGAAAAGAGTATTCGATGCTGAATCCGGTCGTTTACTTTCTGGCCGAATATATGATGTACTTCCTCGCGTTGGGTCTTGTCGTTTATTGGCTGACCCGGACGACAAAAAACAGATTGATGGTCATTTATGCAGTCATCGCATTTGTGATTGCCGAAATTCTTGGGAAAATCATGGGCTTTCTGCATTCCAACTATCAACCGTTTGCCACGCTTCCGAATGTCAACAAGCTGATAGAGCATGAAATTGACAATTCGTTTCCGAGCGACCATACGATTTTGTTTTTTTCAATCGGCTTTTTATTCTTCCTGTTTCACAAAAAGACGGGCTGGCTGTGGCTTGTGCTTGCGTTTGCCGTAGGCATTTCCCGCATTTGGTCGGGCGTTCACTATCCGCTCGATGTTGCGGCGGGAGCCCTTCTTGGCGTGTTGTCAGCTCTGTTTGTATTCTGGACAGCACCGAAGCTGTCATTTATTCATCAAATGCTGTCCCTTTATGAAAAGGTGGAACACCGGATTGTTCCTTCCAAAAGCAAATCGAACGATAAATCGAAGAACTTTTAAAGGATGAGGCTGCCTTGGATTTAAGCAGCCTTTGCTATGTGCACTCACAAATAAACGATCGGCTTCTTCATCCTCCAAATCGAAGGCGGTTCCCGACAGACCGTCTCCATGAAGGTAGACAGTCTGTCGGGTGCTTTGTTTTTTTGTACGAATAACAGCTGTAGAATCGCTTTCCAGGTATATAGGTTCCTCTTCTTCCTCCTTTTTTCATCCCCATTATAAAAGATGCGGGCTACCCATGACGAAAATTCCAAATAATAGGAATTGAATATAAGTAAAAATATGGTATAATATCAATTACATAGGAGGTGATAATTTCCAATAGGTAATGATAAAATGGTCCATTCTGCTAGAAATCTATTTTTTTATCCATTAAAATGAGAGAACTCGGACCTTAAATTGTTTTGGATGCGGCAGTAGCTTATGGATGGCAGCTGAAGACGTACATACGAATTATCAAAAATACGGAGGGAAACGAAATGAAAAAAGCGATTTTAGGGTTTTCTTTGTCTGCGGCGCTCCTGGTTCCATCCTCATTCGCTGCGGCTGCTGGGGACGGGCAGCTGACAAGTGAGCAAAAAGAACTGCTTGAAGCCAAGACAGAATACGTGCAGTCACTTCCTGAACAGGCATCTGTCCAAAGCGGTGTGACGGCATATGCAGGAAAAAGGCTCACAATTAAAAGAGGAAGCTTCCTCGCTTGGTCGAAAGATTATATCGACTGGTACTACAACGGCAAAAAAGTATCGAAAAGCAGCGGATCGCAGGATGTCGGCTACGTCTTTCCGAATGTCGTGAGAGCAAAAGGGATTAAAAGGTATTACAAGTCTTCAGGGCTTCACAAATGGAGAGCGAAAAAAACGCTGAGCTTCGGGACCGTTACACCGTGGGGAGATGTTGAATTCGCCAGCTCAACCTTTACAGACAGAAGGTGGGTCAATAAAAAAGGAAAATACGGAAACGATTAATTTGCCGTAAGCCATTTCATACAACGCTGCTAAAAGACTATTTTGAAATTAATGGCAGCGTTGTATAATGGAGAATGTTGCAACACCATCCTGATGCAAGAAAGGATTTTTTAAATTGATCAAAATCGATGACCTGACGAAATCTTATGGAAGCAAAAAGGTATTCAACCGTCTCAACATGAATATCGAAAAAAACAAAGTCACCTTCCTGATGGGGGAAAACGGCGCCGGGAAAACGACGCTCTTGAAATGCCTGCTCAAGCTGGAACATTTCGAAGGCGGCATTCTGTACGACGGAGAGCCGCTTGAAGCCGTCAGGAGCAAAGTGCACGTTATCTATGACGATTCCCCGTTTTACGATCATCTGAGCGGATATCAAAATATCAAACTACTGATCAATAAACCTGCCGGCAAAGAAGAGCTTGAACAATTGTCGCAAAAGTTTCTCGGCAGGGAGCTGCTGAAAAAAAAGGTCAAGACCTATTCATACGGACAAAAGAAAAAGCTGGCCTTAATGATCGCTGCATTAAACAAACCGTCATTCTTGTTTTTGGATGAGATATCAAACGGGCTTGACTACCGGTCCATGATGGAGCTTCAGGAGCTCATCAATGACTGGTCAAGCAGGATGACGATTGTTGCCGCCGGCCATCAGTTTGAGTTTTATTCTTCAATCGTCGATCAATTATACGTGTTGAAAGACGGTTCAGCTATCCACATAGACAATTTTAAAACGAATGGAGCAGAATTGGGCGATGTCTATAAAGAATATTTATAATATTTTCAAGAAAGAGCTTGCATTTCAATCGTATTCTAAATTGCTCATCATTTTATTGCTTCCTCTATTATTCATTTCATCCGGATACATATATGTTCACTATAAAAATACAATGGACAGCTACCAGCAGTTCAAAAAGACTGAAAATGAATATAAAGAACTCGGCATCGATATTAAGCAGGCGCTGGAGTCGCCCGTCAAGGTGAAGGAAGGTGAGCTGAAAAGCGAGGATGGCGACGGAGAGATCGTCGAAAATATTTTAAGGTTCGACTATGAGAATTTCGTCTTGTCCCTCCATCACCTGGAGCCGAAACAGTCAGTCACTATGACGCTTGAGCTGATGGGCTTCATCATTTTTCCCTTGGCTTTCACGCTGTATGCCATCTATATCTCCTCATACGACATCAGATTCAAGACGATGAAAGTGAAAGCGGTCAGCCATGATTGGAAATCCGTTCTGTTTGCCAAACAGTGTTCGGTTTACATGGTGATGGCTGCCGCCGTGATCGCCGTTGTATGTACGGCATATGTGTCAAGCCTCGTCTTTTATTCCCTTGCTTCAAGGGATATACCGGTCGGCGAGTTCACAATACCCGCTGTTTCAAAAAGCAATATCCTGCTTCAGCTCGCTGTCGTTCTGGCGGTCAGCTTCATCTTTTCGACGATCGGATTTTATTTGGGCGTCCTCTTCAGAAGCTTTATTACGCCTGCTTTGCTTTATGTCGTTTACAGCCTGCTGATCCCTGCTTTGGGCAGGTTCGATTTAAAAAACCTGCTGTCTAATCTCGGGCATGCGGTTTTCAGTTTCAGCGGCGGCTTTAAACTGTTTACACCGGTGAAGGTGGACATGATTCCGGTCATCATCATTTTAGCCGCATCCGTCGGCTTGCTGTCTGCGGTCACTTATTACATGGCGCACAGGCAAAGCAAATATGTCGTTTGAAAAAAGAGTGCGGGCGCCTGCGCTCTTTTTTCTTTTGCAAACGAAGGACACCCGTTGGCTCAGGGTTGACAGGAAGGAGAGCCATTCGCATCCGCCATGCAAGGAAACCGGACCCACCCGTCTCTGGAGGAAGACGGTTTTTTTGATTGAAACGTTGTTCCTCGTAAATATTCGAAAAATTCTATATAATAATAAAGCGGTCTCAGAATTCATGCACTTTTTTAAGTAAACAGCGTTTGAACAGAGGGCAGGTGAGAATAGTGGCGAATCAGGATTTGAATTTGCACACGTTATATACGAGTCATACCCGTGATGCCTGGGCAAATCTCGGCGGGCATATGTCGGTAAAGATGACCGAAGAGGAAGTAAAGAAGCTTGAAGGTTTAAATGACTATCTGTCTTTGGAAGAAGTCGAAACCGTTTATGTTCCGCTGGCGAGGCTGCTTTATTTACACCGGACAACTCAATATGAACGGAACACCCGGGTGAACGGTTTTTTGAACCATCCTCACGCGGCCAAAATTCCGTTCATCATCGGGATTGCCGGAAGCGTCGCGGTTGGAAAAAGCACGACGGCCCGCATCATTCAGACGGTGCTCTCGCGTTTGCAGGAACGGTTGAAAGTCAGTCTGATCACAACTGACGGTTTTCTTTATCCCAATGCGGTGCTGACAGAAAAACAGATGATGTCGCGGAAGGGGTTTCCGGAAAGCTATGATGTCAAAGCATTGCTTGAGTTTTTAAACGATTTAAAATCCGGCAAGAAAATCGTTCGCGCACCCGTTTATTCCCATTTAACGTACGACAGATTGGAAGGGGTTTACGAAACGGTTGAACAAGCGGATATCGTCATCATCGAAGGCGTCAATGTGCTGCAGACGCCGACGATCGAAGACGACCGGACAAAACCGCGGGTTTTCGTTTCCGATTTTTTTGACTTCTCAATTTATGTGGATGCCGAAGAAGACCTCATTATCAAATGGTATCTTGAACGCTTTCGCATGCTCAGAGAGACGGCATTTCAAGATCCGAGTTCTTATTTCCATAAATTCAAAGACCTTGCGGACGAAGAAGCGGACCATATGGCAAAGTCAATATGGGAGACCGTCAACCGTCCGAATTTGTATGAGAACATTCTGCCTACAAAATTCCGGTCTGATTTAATCTTGAGAAAAGGCGAAGGCCACAAGGTGGAAGAGATTCTCGTCAGACGGGTGTAGAAGAGGAGGCTTGCATGATCCATCATATTGAACTGTATGTTTCAGATTTGGAAGCGTCGAAGCGCTTTTGGGGCTGGTTTCTCGGAGAGCTCGGCTATGAGGTTTTTCAACAATGGGAAGACGGGATCAGCTGGAAAGCAAACGGCGCCTATCTCGTGCTTGTGCAGGCGAAAGAGCAGTTTGTCAAAGCAGGTTATCACAGGTGCCGCGTCGGTTTAAACCATCTTGCTTTTTACGCGGCATCCAAAGAACAGGTCGACGAAATGACAATGAAACTGAGGGAGCGGGGATGCCGCATTTTATATGAAGACAGACATCCGTTTGCCGGCGGAAGCGGGCATTATGCCTTGTATACCGAAGATCCCGACCGCATTAAAGTCGAACTTGCGGCGCCTTGAGGCGGGCGTCCGCCGGAAGGCCGGCCTTTGACCGAGCCGGCCTGTTTTCAATTAATGCTGCATCGTTTTTTTCGAACTTAATTTGACTTTTGCTTCATCTATTTTGAGCTTCCGGAAGGCTGCCACCAGGAAAGGAACGCCGCAAATAGTGACAGCAGACAGGATTGCAAAAGTGAAAAACGGCTTTTCCGCTCCAAAGGCGTCCAGCAGCATTCCCCCCGCCCAAGGGCCGATCACGCTTCCCAGCTGGGTGAAGCCTATAGCCCCGAAGTAAGTGCCTTTCAGCTCAGGCCGGGCAATCCGGTCGACCAGTAAATCCATCATCGAAAAGAGAAGCACTTCCCCGATCGTAAACACGATAATGATCAAGACGATGGACCATAGATCGTGGAAAAACGAGAGGCTGAACAGGCTTCCGCTAATCAGCACATTTCCGGCAATCAGCGATAAAATCGGTGAAAACCGTTTGGCGATATGTACGATCGGGTACTGTACGACAAGCACGGCCAAGGCATTCAGCGTCAGCATCATACCGAACACTTTCGTCCCGTCTTCGATGAACGGGCTGGCCGCCATGTATTGTGCGAGCGTGGATGTGAAGTGGGAATACCCGAATAAACAAAGAATCGAACCGATTAGTGTAATCGTAAATACCCGGTCTTTTTTTGTCACCTCCAGCGCGTCCCGCACTTTTATACGCTTATTCCGCTCAGTTGCCGGTACGGTGTGGTGTTTAAACTGAATGACCAGCACCGCCGCATAAATAAAATAAATGAAAGCCGCAATGAAAAACGGCAGCGTCGTTTTCGAAGATCCGAGGTACAGGCCTAAAAGCGGACCAAAGACGACGCCGAGGTTGATCGCGGTATAGCGGAGATTAAAGACGAAAAGGCGCGTTTCGGGTTTGGATACGTCTGAAAGCAGCGCTCTTGAAGTCGGTTCAAACAAAGCGCGGCATAATCCGTTTAAGGCATTCATGACAAAGAATGTCCAGACATGATCGGCGAGCGCGAAACCGGCGAACACGAATGTCCAGCCGAAAATCGAAACGAGCATGATGGTTTTCCGGCCGAACCTGTCTGATAAGTACCCGCCGTAAAAGCTTGCCGCAATTCCGATCAGAGAGCTCGCTGCAATAACGGCGCCGGCAAAGCCGGAAGAGGCGCCTTTCACTTGTGTCAAATAAATTGCTAAAAAAGGGATGCTCATGGCTGTGCCCATACGTCCGAAAATGGTTCCGACAATAATGGTCCAGCTGAGCGGGTGGATGTTCTGCCATTTTTGTTTCATGATAAACTCTCCGTTACGTTTTTATTTGTTTATCATACATGAAACAAATGGCGGTGAATAGAGGAATTTCTATATGCTGGGTGATCAAAAGGAGAACAAGCCTTGATTTGTGACATAATCATAGATGACATCTTCGATATGGGCATGCAGCCCCTCATTCGGTTCCTCGATCCGCCTTTCCTGCAAAGCCAGCTTCAGGATTTCTTTTTCGCCGGGGCTGAGCGGATCGGTTGCAACATTGCGTCCGTACTGCTTCAGCGCCTGTCCGAGCATTTTTTCAATCAGTTTCTCATCCATTTGTCTTTCTCCTTTAGGAGCGCTTTTTCTTTTATCTTACTAGGAAAAAACGAGGTTCTCAAGGGAGCTTTCAATTTGAGCCATTAAACCGGATGCGGCAGCATTCCGAACTGGAATGATCCGCCATGTCACCTTCTTTCCAAAGAAGGTGTTTTTTGTTGCTTTCAGCCAGGATTTTCTTTGGATAAAATTACGCCTGGAAATCGAACGTATATTCGGAGTATAGTATTCATACACTAATTGTGCGAACATCAGTTCTTTTTGGAGGGAGAGAGATGGATTACGGTCAATATCCGTCGCGTTCGGTTTTGTGCGTTGATATGCGGAGCTTTTATGCAAGCTGTGCCGCAGTCCTGCTCGGACTTGATCCGATGACTTGCCTGCTGGCGGTTGTCGGAAACACGGAGCGGCAGGGGAGCATCGTTCTCGCTGCTTCTCCGGCTCTGAAAAGAGAGTTCGGCGTGCAAACGGGAACAAGGCTTTATCAGCTGCCGGATGATCCGCGCATCAAGCTGGTCAATCCAAAGATGGGGCTGTTTGTCCGTGTTTCTACAGAGCTCACCCGGCTGTTCTGCCGCTATGTGCCGCCTGATGCCATTCATACGTACAGCGTGGATGAAAGCTTTATTCAGGTGGACGGTGTTGAGAGCATGTGGGGAGACGCCCGAACGATTGCGATGAAAATTCAAGATGATATGGAAAGGGAGTTTGGCCTTCCCTGTGCTGTCGGAATCGGACCGAATCTGCTGATGGCAAAGCTGTGCCTTGACCTTGAAGCGAAAAAATCAGCAGACGGAGTGGCCGTTTGGGGCTACGAAGACGTGAAAACGAAGCTGTGGCCGCTGTCTCCGCTGCGCCGCATGTGGGGAATCGGCTCCAGGCTGGAAAAGACGTTAAACCGGATGGGGATCTTTACAGTCGGTCAGCTGGCTCACTATGATCTCAAGCGGCTTGAGAAAACATTCGGGGTGATGGGAAACCAGCTCTATTATCACGCTTGGGGCATCGACCTTTCAGCGATCGGAGCGCCGCTCTTGGAGGGGCAGGTCAGCTATGGAAAAAGCCAGATTTTGCTTCGCGATTATCCGAATCCGGAGGAAGTCAAGCATGTCATTCTTGAAATGTGTGAAGAAGTGGCCAAAAGGGCGCGCGCCCACCGCCAGG
Organism: Bacillus sp. FSL L8-0528; assembly: GCF_038593085.1. Classification (NCBI taxonomy): domain Bacteria; kingdom Bacillati; phylum Bacillota; class Bacilli; order Caryophanales; family Bacillaceae; genus Bacillus; species Bacillus sp. FSL L8-0528. Next base: position 2,465,337 of record NZ_CP151961.1, on the reverse strand, counting down.
CGGGCCGGACCGTCAGTCTTGGCGTCGAATACAGCCGCGATGAGCTTGGCGGCGGGTTTTACCGTTCAAAAACAATGGAAAGCCCTTCAAATGTCACCCTTGATCTATACCATACATGTCTGGCATTGTTCGAGCGGTTTTATGCCGGCAAAACGGTTCGGAAAATTTCCGTCTCTTTGTCCAATATTCAAGACGATACCAATATGCAGCTTGATCTTTTTCGTCCCGATCAGGAAAAGAAGCGGCAGCTCGGGTACGTGATGGACGGCATCAGAGAACGGCACGGATCAACAGCGCTTTTGCGGGCCGTTTCCTATACAAACGCCGGGACGGCCCGGCTGCGGTCAAAATTGGTCGGAGGCCATCAGGCATAGAAAGGAGAATCATTTATGCTTCGCGACAGAGGCAGTATCAAATGGGTTTCCATGATGCTGCCTGAGCACGTGGAATTGCTCAGGGAATATCATGAAAGCCTTCAAAAACTCAAAAAACCGATCCTGGATGAACAAAAATATGAAGAATTTAATGAAATCATTTGTGAAGCGATGGCAGAAAACAGAATGTTGCAATTTGCCTATTATCGGCAGGGGGAAGTGAAAACGCTGGCCGGCCGGATTCACTATGCCGACGCCCTGAAAAGGGAGCTGCGGATCGTAAGCCGGGCGGATGAAATATGCATTTTAAAGATGGAGGATATCATTGAGATTGAATACGATTGTCGTTTATAATAGAATCAGTATTCGGAGGTGGATAAAATGGTAAATGACATTCATTTGCCGACTGCAGCGTCTCATGCAAAGCCTGTTATCTTGAAAGGCGATACTTTGCATGAGGCGGGGTTATCAACAAATCGCCTAAAAAAAGCAAGGTATCATTTCTGATCATCCGGCTTTGCACCTTATTTTTAAATATAGATCCATAAATAAGGAGCTGGCAGAAATGAAGACACCTTTTATCAGAAATGACCAATATAATTTTATTAAGTTTCAAACGGACAGCCTTGTTCAGGGACATGCGAACATCAATGACGAAAACGTACTTGACGCTTTGAAATGCAATGCGCTCGATCAAGTGTTCAACCTGTTTCCTGATCTCAGCAGCGATCAAAAGTCTTTGCTGCAGAAGATGGCAGAAGTGGAAGACAGCGGTGAAACGATGCGCTTTTTAGCCGAATTAAAGCCTCATGTCATTCCATTTCAGCGTATAACAGTAAAAACCGCTAAAAAGCTATTTTCTAAAGTGAAGAAGTTAAAGACGCCCGATTTTGAACAGATGGATTTCAGCGGATATTCCTACCTGGGATGGAATGATGCAGGATCAGGCAGAAAGTACATGATTGTGGATGCCGGCGGAAAGCTGACCGGAATACACGGCACCATCAAATCCAGCAATAAAAAAGGAATCTGCGCGATATGCAACAGGACCGAAGAGATCGGACTGTTCATGGCCCGGGTGAAAAGCGGGAAAGAAACCTATACAGACAGAGGCAATTATATTTGCTGTGACAGTGAAACATGCAATCAAAATGTGATGACGCTGGATCATCTGAACCATTTCGTCGCACAATTAACGAAAGAATAAACGAGAACCCCCCCGGCTAAGCTTTAGCCGGGGGGTTTTATGATTTGGCTTTTAGCCTGCCTCTTTCGCAGCACTTCGCTCTCCGAAGAGACGGGTGGTCAGCCCGGGAACAGCCATACATAAGAATACGGAACGTCCAAGGCTGAATAAAAGAAAAGCGAGCCACAGCCCATGGTTTCCGAAAGCGGGCACAGCGGTAAAAAAGGCGGCCAGGAAGACGAGAACAGCCAAGAACATTGAATTTCTGACCGGGCCTATTTCAGTCGCTCCTGTAAAAATCCCGTAAAAAACGAGTCCAAAACTTGCGGCCAAAGGAAAGAGAGCGATCCAAATATCGTAGGTTTTCGCTGCTTCCAAAACGCTTTCAAGCGGTGTAAACAAGGGAAGGATTACACCTTTCAAAAGAAAGTAGCCGACTGAAAGCAGCGCGGCCGAGATCAGCGACCACTGGATCGAAAGGGAAAGCGTACGGGAATAAAGTTCCCGATCCATTCTTCCAACGGCTTTCCCGGCAAAAATGCTCGATGCATTGGCAAATCCGTCAAACACATAAGCCATCATATAATGAATTTGAATTAAGATCGCATTTGCGGCCAAAACTTCAGCGCCGAAGCCGGCTCCTTTAGCCGTAAACAAATTAAAAACTGTTAAAAGGCACAATGTCCGAATCAATAGATCGCGGTTGACAACCATCATTTTTTTAAACGGTTTCGGGTCGAACAAAACCTTGACGGACGGCAGCTTAAACCGCATGGCGGCATTCGTTTTCACAAGCCAGCAGCCGATCAGGCAGCCCGTCACTTCCGCAATCAAAGTGGCTAGAGCGATGCCGTATACTTCCATGTGAAAGACGTAGACAAAAACGATGTCAAGCACGATATTCAAGACGTTCATCGAAATCTGCAAAAGCAATGTCACTTTGATAAGGGACATTCCCATCAGCCAGCCGAGAATGCAATAGCTGATTAAAGCAAATGGAGCGCCCCAAATCCTCAGCGAAAAATACTGCGAGGCGAATTCAGCGGTATGGCGGTCAGGCTGTATCAGCGTCAGCGCTGCGTATTCAAGCGGTTTTTGCAAGAGAATGAACATCAGTCCGGCAAAAAACGCGATGCAAACAGGCCGGGCAAGAGCCAAAACGCTCTCTGATCTGTTTTGGGAGCCGAGCGACTGAGCAGCGAACCCCGATGTGCTCACCCGCAAAAAGCCGAGGAGCCAATACATCGTATTAAAAATCATCGTTCCGACTGCAACACCGCCGATGTAAGCAGGGGAGGAAAGCTGCCCGGCTACCGCCGTATCGACCGCCCCCAGCAAAGGAGTGGTGATCGTTGAAATGATCAGCGGAACGGCGAGTGCTAGATAATGTCTGTGATTCATCTCTTATGACCCCCCTTAGGATTCAAACACCTGAAGCAGCTTTTTGGCATATGGGTGCCTTTCGGCAGAAAAAAGCTCTTCTTTTTTAAATTGATCGGCAATCTGCCCGTCTTTCATGACCATGATGCGATGGCTCATAAAGTGGACAGCGGCCAGATCATGGGAAATAAACAAATAGGAAAGCCCCATATCATCCTGCAAATCTTTGAGGAGGTCGAGGATCTTCGCCTGACTGGTGACATCCAGGCTTGCCGTAGGCTCATCAAAGATGATTAAAGACGGGTGAGTGCTGATGGCTCTGGCGATTAAGGCCCTTTGGAGCTGCCCGCCGCTTAATTCATGCGGATAGCGGTCAAGGAGGCTCGAGGGAAGGCCGACCATTGAGAACAGACGCTCAGCCGTCAGACGGCGGCTGCCTTGGAAGTCCTTTAAAAATGGCGGTATGTCTTGTTTGGAAACATCAAGCGGCTCCATAACTGAATCGATAATATTGAGCTTTGGATTCAATGATGCGGCCGGATTTTGAAAAACAGCCTGCAGCTTTCGGCGCAGTCTTCGGGTCTCTTTTTTGTTTATGCCGGGAAGCGGATGTTGATGAAGCCGAATCTCTCCGTGATCGATTTTTTCGAGCAGGAGAAGGCAGCGCGCGAGGGTGCTTTTCCCGCTGCCGCTCTCGCCGGCGAGCCCGAGGCATTCGCCTTTTCGAATGGAGAACGATACATTGTCAACCGCTTTGTGGCCGCAAGCGTAATGTTTTGTCAGATTGCTGACAAAAAGAACGGTTTCTGCTGAATGGGTCATCACGCACCTCCTGTTCCCGCCAGCGCCGCTTCCTTTGTTTCAGGCGCGGCTGTCAGCCTCGGCGGAGGATTTTTCAGCGGCGGGACGGCTGCGAATAAACGTCTTGTACATTCATGTACCGGTTGTCTGATTAAATCAGCGGTTAAGCCGCTTTCGACGATTTCTCCGTTTTGCATGACAGCGGTTTGATCGGCGTACCTTTTGACAAGCCGGAGGTCATGAGTGATAAAAAGGATGGCGCAGTTTGTTTTGGCGCGCATCACGGTGAGCTGTTGCAAGACGTCCGCGGCCGTGATGCTGTCTAAAGCCGTTGTCGGTTCGTCTGCGATGAGAAGCTTCGGGCGGAGCACCATCGCTTGAGCGATCGCGGCCCTTTGGAGCTGCCCGCCGCTCAATTGAAACGGGTAGCTTTCATATACTCTGTTTTCCGGCAGAGAAACCTCCCGAAAAGCGCGGAGAATCGCTTCTCTTCGCTTGTTTTTAGACCAATCGGTATGCGTTTTGACCATTTCGTCAATTTGTTTGCCGATCCGTATAAAAGGGGTGAATGCTCCGTGACAGTCCTGAAAAATACAGGCGATATCCTTTCCGCGCATGCGTCGGAGCGCTTTGCGGCCGGCTTGAAGCATCTGGCGGCCCTCAAATATCACATCTCCGCCGGACACCGTTAGTCCGTCCGGAAGCAGCCCGGCTATGGCCGAAGCGGTCAGGCTTTTTCCGCTGCCGCTTTCCCCGAGCAGCGCGAACCATTCCCCTTCATGGATCGAGAAGGAGGCATTTTTGACAATGGTGTGCTGTCGGGAGCTGATTGATAAGCCCTCAATGGATAACATCGGCATGCTAAGAAACTCCTTTCTTGTGTTTAACGTCAAACCTGTCCCTTAAACGATCACCGTACAGGTTGGACAACAGAACGATGAACATGATCGCAAGACCGGGAATCACCATAAGCTGAGGCGCATGCAAAAAGTAATGTTTTCCGTCATTCAGCATGGCGCCCCATTCCGGGTATGGAGGCTGAGCACCCAGTCCGATATAGGACAGGGCAGCAATCATTAACACCGTTTTTCCGATATCAAGTGTCGCAAGTACGGAAACGTTGCCGAGAACATGGGGCAGCAAGTGCTTTTTTAAAATCGCCCCGGAGCCTAAGCCCGTCAGCTCGGCCAAGGCGATGTAATCTTTTTGTTTTTCCGAAAACACCGTGCTGCGGACCAGCCTTGCATAGCCGACCCATTTGACAGCGACAACGGCTAATATTAAGTTCATCAGACCGGGGCCAAGCAAACCGCTTAAAACAATCGCGACAATATAGTCCGGAAACGCCATGACCGCGTCAACGATTCTCATGATCATCCGATCCAGCCGTCCGCCGAAAAAGCCGGAGACAAGCCCGACGGGAACGCCTATGAAAACGGAGATCAGAATCGCGGCCAAGGCGGTGCCGACCGTCGCTTTCGCACCGGCGATCATTCGGGAAAATATATCTCTGCCCAAATGGTCTGTCCCGAGCCAGTGCTGCAAGCTGATCGGCTGGAGACGGTTGGCCATATCTGTGCGGAGCGGATCGAACGGCAAAAAGAAGGGGACGGTGAACAGCGCCGCGGAAAACAGCAGCACGAACCACAGTCCTGTTTTGGTTCGGAATATAAGTTTGACGTTTTTTCTCATCGGCGTCCAGCCTCCTTTAAGCGAATTTCCGGATTGAGGTACCGATAGGAGAGGTCGACCAAAAGATTGATCAGGACAACCGTGATCCCCATGAAAAGAATGTACCCCTGAATGATCGGATAATCACGCTGAACGATGGCGTCAACGACAAGCTTGCCGACGCCGGGATATGCAAACAGGACTTCAATAATCACCGTGCCGCCGAGCAGGCTGCCGAGGCTGACCCCGAATATCGTGATGACAGGGACAAGACAGTGGCGAAACGCGTGAAAGAAGAAAATTCTCGCCTCGCTGATACCGCGCGCCCTGGCTGATCTGATGAAATCCTGACCAAGGCTTTCGATCAAGCTTGACCGTACAAGGCGGACATAAACGCCGGACATCGCGATCCCGAGCGTGAGAGAGGGGAGAATCAAATGTTTAAACGTTCCGGCTCCCATCGACGGCAGCCAATTCAGCCTGACGGAGAAGAGATCGATCAGTATCAATCCGAGCCAAAAGCTTGGGAGCGCGGCTCCCACTAAAGCGAGCAAGCGGCCGAGATGATCGATCCACCGATCCCGGTATAAAGCGGAAAGCGTTCCGACCGGCACGGCGATCAGCAGCATGACGAGAAGCGATGCGCCGGTCAGAAGCAATGTCGCCGGGAATTTCCGGCTTAGCTCGTCGATGACGGGTTCGTGTGTTGTATAGGATTTTCCCAAATCAAATTGGAAAAAGCGTTTAAACCAGTTCCAATATTGAATATAAACCGGTTTGTCCAAACCGAGCTCCTCTTTGAATGCCTCGATCTGCTCGTCTGTTACCGCTACATCATCTACGCGAAGCATCTGTTTCACCGGATCACCGGGAGCCGCTTTCATAAATACAAAGCTGATAAACGAAAGCAGGAATAAGAATAGAACCAGTTCAAACAGCCGCTTAGCGATCTGCTTCATTTCGTTTTCACATCCAAATCTTTCGTCAGCATATAATACTCACTTTTGCTCGTTTCCCAATTTAATACACCGTCTCGGTATGCCGTGATGTTTTCGGGAGTGACGATAAAAGAGTTCAATGTCTCCTTCTCGATCAATTCAGCTGCTTTTTTAGCAAGGCGGTCTCGCTTCTCTTTGTCGATTGTGCGGTTGAATTCCTCAATCCATTTGATCAAGGTTTGATTTTCGATGCCGCTGTAGTTTAAAGCGCCATTCGGCATATAGGCGGTGTTCAGCAAATAGCCGGTATCGCCTCTGGGCGCGGTCATCGAGCTGTATGTCGCCAAATCCCAATCATCGTTCTTCGCCAAATACTCATCGATATTTTCGACTTGTTGAATCTTAATCGAAATGCCCAGTTCCTTCGCATTTGATTCAAGAATTTGTGCGATTAAAGGCAATTCCGGACGAGACTGATAGGTTAGCAGTGTAAAAGATAAGGCTTGTCCGTCCTTCACGGCTTTGCCGTTTTCAAGCCCGTAGCCGGCTTTTTTCAGCTCGGCTTTTGCCGCTTCCAGTCCGCTCGGCTTTTGAACCGTACCGGCGGAAAATGGGAAATCCGCTAAGAAAGGTCCGTCTGCCGGCTGAGCATGCCCGTTCAAAATGCTTTCAGCGATTTCTTTGCGGTCGAGTAATGCGTCGAAGGCGCGGCGCAGGTGACGGTCAGCGAAATGATCCTTCTTTGTATTGTAGAGAATCTGGTGAACGCGCAAGCTCGGCACCGAATCAACGGTAATCGATGAATCTTTTTGAATTTGGTCAATATCCTCCACGCTCGGTCTGTAAATGATGTCGGCATCTTTTGATTGGAGAGCCATGACGCGGGCGTTTGCGTCTTCATTAAACGAAAATGTGACGTGCTTCAGCTTTGGTTTGCCGTCCCAATAACCGTCATACCGTTCTAACTCTATTTTATGGCCGGCCTCAAAAGAGGAAACTTGAAAAGGACCCGTTCCGACGGGCTGTTGAGAAATGTTTGCTGCGCTGACGTCAATGATCGATGTGTTTGGATGAACCAATTCTGAAGGGAATTCGGGAAAAGGCTCCTTCGTTGTAATCGTCAATGTTTGTCCTGCAGCTTTGATTTCTTTGATTTTTAAGGCGTTCTTCATGGCTTTACTCTCGCGTATCGTCCGTTCTAAAGACGCTTTTACCGCTTTGGCATCCGCTTTTTTGCCATTTTGAAACGTCAGATTGTCTTTAAGGGTGAAGACCCATGTTTGTCCGTCTTTACTTTTCCAATCCTTGGCGAGCCAAGGTTCGATGGAAAGGTCAGCGCTGATTTTGACGAGCGTTTCGCTGATGCCGGCGCGGACCGCCGTATAATTGACATCGAGATTCGGGTCAAGGGTTTGACTTGGAATATTGAAAAGAAAGGTGAGTTTCTTCTCATCACCTTTCGCCGAGTCCGCGCCTCCGGAGGAGCAGGAAGCGAGAATGAAGAGAAAAACAATCGGTATGATCATGCGTTTTGCTATGTAAGCCATCGGTTATACCTCCAAAAAGTAATGATTTCGATTTGCTTTCATTATCATAGGGGATATTCCCTTTGTTGTAAACAGGAATATTTGCCTTTATATGACGAAAGTGAGGGGACAAATTTTTTGGAGTCCGGCCGGCTTTTCCATATAAAATAGGTCTGCAAAAAAGAAAGCCCGAATAATTTGAAACAAGGGAGTTAATGGAACGATTTACAGGGGAAAAAAATATGCTGTTAATAAGATGTTCAAACAGCAAGTGAAAGGAGCCAAAAAGCGATGATGATTACAGTAAAAATACGCCATACAGCTGAAACCGAAGGCACAGACATAGGTGACTTCACTCCTGCTGAACTCGAAAGCATCGTCCAGACAATCAGAAAATACGGAGCTTGGCTTTCACCTGATGCCGACACAGATGATTATAAATTTACATTCCAGGATGCTAAATACAACCTCGAACAAAGAGTCTTTGAAATCATTGTAGAATAATCATATATCGACGGGGTTGACGGACACTGAATGAACGGTCGGAAAAGGCGTTTATTTAGAGTCCTTTTTATTTTTGCCCGGGCGGGAAAACAGTCCTGATAAATGAGGAGCCTTGAAGAGGTTTCAGTCCTTCAAGGTTCCTTCACTTTTACTGCCCGCTGGCGGTCAGCCCGTTTTTAATCAAGGCATTCACTTTGCTGCTGAACAAAAGGCCGACATGGCTTACGCCTGAGATTTGCACATTGTTTGCACCATCAAGTTTGGAGAGGCTGTTTAAGACGATATAGTCGCTTGTGCTGTAAATCGAAGTGTATGAGATTTCGCTTCCCTGAGGCGCCGTGTTTGTAACCAGACGGTTAGCGCCGCCAAGGGTAACGACATGTCCGACTTTATGTGCGCCGTCCAGATTCTTAATATAATAGAGCGTATTGGCCCCGCCCATGCTGTGAGCGACAATATCGACTTTTGACGCTCCTGTTTGATTCAGCACATGCTTGATGTATTCGGATAGTGTCGGCGCATTGATTTTATTATTTCCTGTTTTATAGATAAAGTTGATGGCGTAAAGCTCACTGCTTGTCCAGCCTTGAGATTGTAAATACGATTTAATGCCGATAAAGTTATAATCGGCTCCGCCGATGCCGTGAACCATGACGACCGGATTGCGGGAAGCGGCGGAAGCTGTAGCAGGCTGGAACGAAAATACGGACACGACAGACAGCATGCAAATCAATAGAATAGATAAAAATGAATGGCGACGCATTGTTTCTCCTCCTAAAAAAGTAATAAGTTCACAACAACGACAATTCTATAAAACGAACATATGAAAACGAAGTGTAAATTTATCTATTTTTTACACTCGGAAAAAGAGCAGTATATGAAACGGTTTTTTGCCGCTGGGCGCGCCGGTATCCTATGGGGCAAGGTGAGTGAAGCTTTTCAGGGAGATGGCAAATCGATTTGTGCTGTTGAATTAGAACTAAGAATTTACTCCCATTCATCTACTGACGTATTAAAATGGTAAATTGGGAGCAGGAAACGGTATAATAAGGAAGCATATCCATTGCTTAGTTGCAGAACATTTGTGCCGATGGTCAGGTATAATGTTGAAAGGAGAGGTTAGATTTTGATGAAAACATGGGCATTGAAAACAATGTGCCTGTGCTCTCATGTGCAGTTTTTTTCCGACTGCAAAGCGGTCCGCTGCATATCAACAAAGTGTTGATTGCTTATCAGCGGAAAACGGGATTTTCGTAAAAAAAAGACGTTTCGAATGATGACAGACCGGATCAGGATCAAGTCCTGTTTACCAAAGGGGGATGAACATGATTTCAAAAACGCCGGAGCCGCCGTATTACGCAGTGATTTTCACATCGGTCAGAACAAACGGGGATCATGGCTACAAAGAGACGGCTGCGAACATGCTAAAGCTTGCCGCAGCACAGCCAGGCTTTTTAGGAGCAGAAAGCGCAAGGGACATGAACGGAAAAGGAATAACGGTTTCCTATTGGGAAAGCCTTGAGGCGATTGAAAAATGGAAGTTTCACAGCGAACACCGGCAGGCGAAGGAAAAAGGCCGAACGGAATGGTATTCCGACTTTGCCGTGCGGGTCGCAAAAGTTGAAGCCGCGAGAATTTCGGAGCGGCCCGGCCGGCCCTCGTCAGATGGCACCAGCGGGGAGGAAATGCAATGATTCAATTGTTAAATCATAAAGACCCGCACACGGCCCGCTGCATTGTAAATGTTCAAAGGCCGGCTTATGAAAGAGAAGCGGAGATTATTCAATTTCAGGGCATTCCGCAGCTGAATGAAACAGCTTTTGATGTGATGGATTCCTGTGAAACTTTCATCGGCTGGTTTGAGGGAGAAGAATTAGCCGGAATCGCTTCCTTTGTACATACAGCCGAAAAGCTGACGATCTGCAGGCTGGCCGTTCATCCCGTCCATTTTCGAAAAGGAATTGCGATGGCATTGCTTCGTTATATATTGATGGAGAAGGAAGCGGAAGCGTTTGAAGTGACGACGGGAGCGGGGAATGAACCGGCAAAAGCGCTGTATCAGAAATTGGGATTTTCCGAGATTGAGCAGTATGAACCTGAAAAAGGAATTGTTCTTTCAAGACTGACGCTGCATGCGCCGAGAAAGGTTAAAGTCGTCTCCTATCAAGAGGAGTGGAAAGGCAAATTTTTCAAAGGAAAAAAGCAGCTTGAAGCGCTTTTCCAGAATGAAGTCTTGCATATTCACCACATTGGAAGCACGTCAATTCCGGGGATGAGCGCCAAGCCTGTCATTGACATACTGATCGAAGTAAACGATCTCGGCTCCGCCGCCCGCTTCGAAAAGGGGATGAAAATACTTGGCTATGAATCGAAGGGGGAAAACGGAATTCCGGGGAGAAGGTTCTTTCAAAAAGGAGGACGGAACCGTACACACCATGTCCATCTGTATGAAAGCGGGCATCCCGATATTAGACGGCATCTCGCGTTTCGGGATTATTTAATCTCGCATCCGGAGCGGGCCGAAGAATATGCTGTTCTGAAGATGAAGCTGGCGGAGATGTTTCCGCTTGACATGGCAGGCTATGTTGACGGCAAAAACGGCTGGATAAAAGAGACTGAGCGCTTGGCTGAACAATGGGAAAAGGCAGGGGAGGACAGGTAAGCCCCCTCCTGCTTCAGGCTCTGACACAAGAGTCAAACGTTCCTTTGTGGCTTCCGTCACAGTAAGGCATTTTCAGTGATTTTCCGCATCTGCAGAGCGAAAAAGCGGGTTTTTCAGGGAACGGGTTTCCTTCCATATCGATCAGTTCGACGTCTCCCGTGACCCGGAAACCGCCGTTGTCCATCACTTTAATCTGCACTTTTTTGGGCATCATTCCACCTCCGAATCTCTTCATATTTATGCCTGACAGCCGGAAACGATGCGCTTTTTCCCGCGCCTGTGGTACAATGTCCGTAAACGAAATAGAGAAGGATGATATCATGCAGCTTGAAATCACTGCACAGGCAAAACAAGCCATTCAACGGGCAACAGAGCCTTACCCTGATAAAAAGATCCAGCTCCGCTATGATTCCGAGGGCTGCGGATGCGCGGTCAGCGGCGTGCCGGTTCTGTGGCTGACGGACGAATTATCGGGAAGTTGCGAGCCCCTTGAGACAAACGGGCTTCCGATTTATATTCAGTCATCGCAAAAAGTCTTTTTTGATGAAGCGATGACCATCGACTATTATGAGAAAGCGGGTGCCTTGATGCTGAAAAGTCCGGCACAGGTGCTTTCTCCCAGAATGAGTATTTTAGTGAAATAGGGTGGCGTTCGATTTGAATCAAAAGGTAAAATCTTTAAAGCAAACCGCTCAAAATAAAACATGGGCGTCCTTTTTACATCAAAATCATCCGTATACACTGCTTCATTGGTCAATCGGAGGGACAGAGTCCGTCAAAAAGGATGTCTGGCTTCTTCAGGATGAAATGACTTTTGAAACAAAGGAATTCGATACAATTGAGACGGCCATCTCCTGGATCGGCGATCATATGAGCGACATTACGGATATTTTGTAGCATCAAAAGAAGGCGGACGAGACTTATGCTCGTTCGCCTTCTTTGCGCCGGTTTGTGATCTCTTGAAGAAAATCCCGCACCGTGTTTTTGTAGCTGTTTCTGTTTTGGGTATAGCTCATCGCGTGTGCACCGTTTTCAGCGATATAAAGCCTTTTCTCCCCCGGCTTCTTCTCGTAAAGCATTTCGCTCGATTCAGCCGGGATATAGTCGTCGTGTTTGCTGTGAATGAACAGCACCGGTTTTTTGATCTTCCCGACGACGGATAAAGGGGAGACATCACCGATGCGGTAGCCGTCCCGCCATCTCAAAAAGAGGCTGGCAAGCGGCAAAATGAAAGCTCCCGGAAGATGAAAATCTTCTTTCAGCCGGTAAACGAGCTGATCCTCAAATGTGGCAAACGGACAGTCGGCCACATAAAAATCAGCGTCGGCATCGTCCATTCCCGCGTAAAGAAGCGTCGTGACAGCGCCCATCGATTCGCCGTGAATGCCGATCAGCGCGTGTTCGCCGTGTTTTTCCCGAAGCCAATTGACAACCGTTTTCAAATCGTTTTTTTCATAATATCCGTAGCTCGTCGTTTTTCCGCCGCTTGTGCCGTGCCTCCGGTGGTCATATATGACGGCGTTCCAGCCGAGATCAAGAAACAGATTCATATATTTGATCGAATTCAGCAGATTCATCGTCACCCCGTGGCAGATAATCACGGTGTTTTTCGTTTTGTGCGGATGGACGTAGTATCCTTTAATATTGTAGCCGTAAGAAGAAGCGAGGATGATTTCTTCTTTCGGGAGAGCGGCAAAAGCTTTTTCATCATAATGGCCGTCGGCCGTTTCCCGTTCGATAATGTATTCGTCTGTCCGTTTTTTAATGTACATGATTTGATTCGTAAAATAGATTCCGAGCGCGGCAATAAACAGCAAAACCGCCCCGATAGCAGCCAGCCAAATTAACATCTGATGTATTCTTCCTTTCTTAAATGCTTCTCACTTTATCATACCACACAGCGATTGGCATTTGCCGAGAGAGGCTGCTCCCCGAGTGACGGCTTGCCTGAACTTTTAGATTCCTGATAAACTATCATCACAAACAGGGAGAACGGAGGACAGGATATGGGAAAGAAAAAACAAGACCCAAATGCCCGGCAGCTGCTGAAAGATGCACTCGCCGACGATTTGAAAGATAAACTTCAGCAAATGAAGAGCGAATTGAAAGAGGAGGACGAAAAAAGAAAAGAGCGTGAGAAAGAGCGGCTCATCAAGGAAAGACAGGAAAGGGAAAAAAACAAAAGCTTTGAAGAACTCCTCAACGAAAGCGGAATTGACGATTGGAGGAAGTATAAGTAAGAAAGCCCCGTCTGACCAAGAGACGGGGCTTTCTTATTGCTTTATTCGCGATGTGCAGTGTACACGCCGCGTTTTGTATAAAAGCGGAGCGCTTTGATTTCCTGTTCTGTCAGAGCGCGTCCGCCGACAGATTCAACGTTTTCCCGAAGCTGGGAGATTTTGCTCGCCCCGGGGATGACCGCGCCGACAGCCGGCTGGGCGAGAATATACTTCATCGCGGTTTCGGTCGCGGATAAATCAGGTGCCGTTTTTTCAATGTCCGCTTTTGTTTTAACGAGTTCATCGTAGGAATATGATAAATAGCCGTTTTTCTTGATCGCGGCGTTTGCGTCTGACAGAGGTTTTTCTGTCAGGATCCCTTTTGCCAAAGGTCCTCTTGCAATCACGCTGATTCCATGTTCTTCAAGGAGAGAAAGCCATTCCTCAGGCCGTCTGTCCAACAAGCTGTATTGCATCATGACCGTGACGATGTTTGATTTTTTGACGTATTCCTTAATGACGTTCGGCCGAATTGAAGAAATGCCGTAATGGCGGATGACGCCTTCCTGTTTTAATTCTTCAAAGGCTTCGATCGTTTCGTCGATATTGTCTTCAATCGTGCCGCCGTGCAGCTGATAAAGATCGATGTAGTCGGTTTGCAGCCGCTTTAAGCTGCGCTTGACGGCTTCTTTTATGTACGCTTTCCGGGGATCCCAGAACCAGCCCGGTTTTCCTTCCTCCCAGCGGTTTCCTGCTTTTGTCGCAAGGATCACGTCTTGGCGCCTTGATTTGATCGCTTCACCGACAATTTCTTCGTTGCGTCCAAAATCGTACAGGTCGGCAGTATCCAAATAATTGATGCCAAGCTCCAAAGCTTCATCCAAAATTGACAGTGCGTGCTTTTTGTCTGTTCCGAGAGACATGCAGCCGAGGCCGACTTCACTCACCTGTAAATCGGAATGTCCGAGCGTCCTTTTTTTCATAAGCTTCACTCCTTTTTTTCTTACTTTGAACGTAATACAAAGGAGCAAAGTTTTCAACCCATCGGCATCGGAATCAGAAGTACAGCTCGAAGATGATAACGCTTAGGGCGCAAATCAAACAAACCGCGGCAGGGATGGCCGTGAAAAAAGGCTGCCGCGCCCGGAATAGGTGGGCATGAATGGCGCCTGTCATAAGCAGGGAGAACAACAGCCCCGAGCCGACAGCCAGATGCACATTCCAAATTCCGCCGATCATGCCGAGCGCTCCGGCGATTTCGAGAAATCCTGTAACTGAAAGAAACCACAGCGGGTATTGATAATGGCGCCAATGTTCCACTTGAAAAGGAACGTGCAGCGTCTTGATTACGCCTCCGGTCAGCATAAATGCCGCCAATCCTGCTTTTACGAAAACAAATGCCACCATGTTCACTCCGTTTCTGGATGTTGCGGATTAACGAGCATCCCGTGGATCAAAAGATCCGTGATTTGTTTTGCGAGACTTGACGGGTCTTTTGATCCGTTAAGCAAATAGATATCGGCAAGGTGCTCAATCATGCCTGTCAGGCATTCGGCAACGGTCTCCATTTCCAGGCCGGACCGGAAGTAGCCAAGCTTCTGTTCTGCTTTCAAGTTTTCTTTCAAGGCCAGTGTTAAATCTTTTTTCATTTCATATGCTTCCGGGCTGAGAAAAAAACCGATGCGGGTCAAATCCAGGTCCTCTGCCAAAAACCGAAATACAGCCTCGACAGCGGCCGTTACCCGTTTTGAGACGAGTTTTTTCTCGATTCCTTTTTCTAAACGAAACGATTCGATCAGATTTTTTAAGCTCGCGTGAAAGCCATTGATCAGCTCGTTATAGATGGCGTCTTTGCTTGGAAAGTATAAGTAGAAAGACGGCTGAGTCAGCCCCGCTCTTTTGACAATCGTACTTACTTTCGTCTCATGGAATCCCCGGTTTGCAAATTCGTTTGCAGCGACTGCGAGCAGCCGCTTCCGGCTTTCTTTGCCTTTGCGTCCCTTTTCATTTCCCACATCCATCCGCCTCCAAAATAATACTTCTGAGTAATGTTACTAAAAAGTATTATTTCATGCGATCCTTCTTGATGTCAATCAAAATCATTCGATTTTCTTTTTCAGAAAGCCAGTCTCTCACATAGTGATACAGTCGTCCGTATTCCTTCAGCTTGGCGCGGATTTCCCATGCTTTGCCCGACATGACGATGCGGTTGTTCAGCCGGTAGACCTTCATGGCGCGTCCCCCTTCCATGGTGTATGATAAAATGTATGGGATCAAAAGCCAGAGCAGAACTTAGGAGATGATCAAACTGAAGCATTTAGAGGAGAAAACCATATGTAAAGAAAAACTTTTTTCAGGCAAGGTGATCGATCTTTATCTTGAAGACGTCGAACTGCCGAACGGTAAAACGGGAAAGCGCGAAATCGTGAAGCATCCGGGCGCTGTTGCGGTGCTTGCTTTGACTGATGAAGGAAACATCATTTTGGTGAAGCAGTACAGAAAAGCGCTTGAACGGGCGATCGTTGAAATACCGGCAGGTAAGCTTGAAAAAGGAGAGAAACCTGAATATACCGCGCTGCGGGAGCTTGAGGAAGAGACGGGATACACGGCGGCAAAGCTGGAGAAAATCACCGCTTTTTACACATCGCCGGGCTTTGCGGACGAATTGGTGCACCTGTATCTTGCCGAAGAGCTGACACCGCTTGAAGAAAAGCGCGAACTTGATGAAGACGAATTTGTAGAAGTAATGGAGGTGCCGCTTACAGGCGCGCTGAAACTGATGGAAACTCAGGACATCTATGATGCGAAAACGGCTTATGCCGTGCAGTATCTGGAGCTGAGAAAGGCCCTGCAAGCAAAAAAATGAAAGAAATATTCGCAGACATGCATATCCATATCGGGCGGACGGAATCAGGCCGGCCCGTTAAGATAACGGCTGCCAGAACGCTTACGCTCGACGAAATTTTGATTGAAGCAAGCGAACATAAAGGAATGGAACTGATCGGCATTATAGATTGTCATTCACCGGAGGTGCTGGCGGAAATTGAAAAAGGGGTGTCTTCAGGCCGTTATACAGAGCTTGAAGACGGCGGAATCAAGTATAAAGATACCGTGCTTCTGTGCGGGGCTGAATTGGAAATCAATGATGACAGATGCCGCGGCCCGATTCATGTGCTGGCATTTATGCCGTCGATCTCCGCAATGAAGCAGTTTTCCGCCTGGCTCTCGGAAAGGGTGACGAATATCCACTTGAGCTCCCAGCGCATCTATGAGACGGGCATCGGTCTTCAGCGGAAAGTGAAAGAACTCGGCGGCTTGTTCATTCCCGCGCACATTTTTACACCGCATAAGAGCCTGTATGGAAAAGGAGTCAAATTTTCGCTGCAAGAAGTGTTTGATCCGAAGATGATTGATGCGGTTGAACTCGGGCTGAGCAGCGACACCGATATGGCTTCACACGTATCCGAACTGAATCCTTATGCATTTTTGACCAATTCGGACGCCCATTCTCTTGGGAAAATCGGCAGGGAGTATAATAAGCTCCACATTAAACATGCCAGCTTTCAAGAGTTTTCACTTGCTTTAAAAGGACAAGAGGGGCGCTGCATTGCCGCCAATTACGGAATGAATCCGCAGCTGGGCAAATATTTTCAAACCGCTTGTGAAACATGCGGCCGTTTGCAGGAGGCAGGTGAAACGGTGTGTAAAGCGTGCGGAAGCCGAAAGTTTACAAAAGGCGTCAGCACACGTCTAACGGAGCTTTACGATCAGGATAAAAGCCCGGTCAAACGCCCGCCGTACGTTCACCAGGTTCCGCTGCAGCTGATCCCCGGCATCGGTCCGAAAACGATTCAGAAGCTGAAAGATGCTTTCGGCACTGAGATGAATATCCTTCACCGGGTAAAAGAAGGCGAACTAAAAGAAACCATTCGTCCGCAGACGGCTGAGCTCGTGATCAAAGCAAGGAACGGGGATTTAGAGCTGAAAGCCGGAGGCGGCGGAACCTATGGAAAAGTGCAGAGCTGAAGGGGGCTTTAGAAAAAGGGATGGAGTGGAAACTAAAATCGTATGAGGAATTGTCGAAGGAAGAGCTGTACCGCATCATCAAGCTTAGAATAGACGTCTTTATCGTTGAACAAAACTGTCCGTATCACGAGCTTGATCACTTAGATGAGCGGGCACACCATTTATTTCTGAGCCAAGAAGGAGAGATCGCTGCGTATTGCAGGCTGTTCCCGAGCGGTACGGCTTACCCGGAGGCATCAATCGGCCGGGTGATCGTCCGCAAAGAGGACAGGGGAAAGGGATATGCGCAGACGCTTCTTGATCAAGCGCTCCGGTTTTTGGAAGGCGAGCGGGGAGAAAAAAGAGTCAAGATCAGCGCCCAGAATCATTTGCGTTCCTTTTACGGCTCCTTCGGATTTAAAGCAATATCAGACATCTATATGGAGGACGGCATTCCGCATGTGGATATGATCAAAACGGCAGAAACCGTTTGACTTGCGTTCAGAACCCCGCCTTTCTATAATAGTAAGGTAAAAATTTGACAGGAGAGTGGGGAACATGGCCAAAAGCAAGGCAAGGAAAAAGCGCGAGCACATGTTGAGAAACACAGGCAGAGATGCCGCCGCATCAAGAGGCAAGGCGCCTGACTTCAGCACGCACGTCAGAAAAACGAAAAGCAGGCGGGAAGAGCTTGCAAAGCTGCATATGAAACATAAACGAAAGAACCCTTATGATTTGCTTCATGAAGATTATAAGGGTTCTTTTTTTAGAAGATGCGCGAATACATGCATGTGTCCCGATGTTCGCTTAAATCATTCGAAAGGTCATCGCTTTGTAAAACGGCCTCCAGCTTAAAACCGAGGCGCTCCGCCATTTTTCTGCTTTTCGTGTTCATGCTGTCACAGCATATCTCAAGCCGCTTGGCTTTGATGTGTCCCCTCGCAAAATCAATCAGTCCGTTAAGCGCTTCTGTCATGTACCCCTGTCCGGCAAATTCAGAACTGCGCCAATAGCCGATTTCAAACCGTTTCGCTTTCCAGTTCATGCGGTGAAGGCCTGTGCTGCCAACGAACTTCCCCGTTTCTTTATGGAAAATATGCATCCGTAAATCGTTACGCAGAATAAAATCGGCCTGTGCCTGCCTGACATTGATTTCTACATGTTCTTCCTCGGGTATCTCCCTTGCAAACGGCATCCACGGCTTGAGCTCTGAAAACGAAGCTGTAATAGCGTCATATACAGCCTTGCCGTCGCCGGCGCGCGGCGCTCTGATCAGCAGACGCTCCGTTTCAAAGCTGTCCGGAAAATCAAGCAGTATCGGATTCATAGCGTATTCCTCCTGCAGACGTTATTCATGGAATCTTGCCATCGCAACGACGTGATCCGAAACGGCTTAACTGCCGCACTCGGCTCCCGTTTGCATCGTCTCTTTCTGTAGAATTGTGGAAAATATTTGATGATATGAGTCTATCATAAGCGGCCTCTGAAAAAAAGCGGACAGAAGAAAAGGCGTTTTTCTCTAGCAAAAAATCTTTTTTCCCATATTAATTATCCGCTTATTTTTCTTCCGTCTTCGTATTGAGCCGTTTCATTTAAAATGGAGGCCGGCGGATGGATGCGCATCAAAAGGATATAGGCGAAGGAAGCGATCAGCACGCCCGAAAACCAGGAGACGTCATAAAGCGGCTTCATGGCGGGGATGTAAGAGCCGATCAGAGACATCAGCGCTCCGAGAGCAACCGCAGCAAAAGCCCTGTAATTATAGCCTTTATAATACATGTACTGCCCGGTTGCAGAATAGAGATCTTCGAGGCAGAGCGTGCGCTTCCGGATGATAAAATAATCGGCAAGCATAACGCCTGCGACCGGCCCCAATATGCCGCCGATTGTGCCGAGAAACGAAAACACGCTCGCTTCATTCTCCATCAGCTCCCATGGGAAAGTGAACAGGGCCAAAACAGCTGTCAAATAGCTGCCTCGCTTAAAATCGATATATTTCGGCAAAAAATTGGCCAGGTCATAGGCCGGCGAGACAATATTCGCTGCAACGTTTACCGAAATGGCGGCGATGCAAAGTGTAATGACCGAAAGCGCGATCACATACGGGTTGTCAAAATGGGCGAGAATATCGACAACATCCCAAATCGGCTCCCCGAAGGCAGCCTGTGAGCCGGAGGTGACGGTAATGCTTGCAAATGCAAACAGAACGAATGTGCCCGGCAAACCGTAAAACTGCCCTCTGATTTGTTCTTTTTGAGAGGCTGCAAACCTCGTAAAATCAGGAATGTTCAAAATGAGTGTCGCCCATATGCCGATAATCCCCGTCACACCGGCAAGAAACGGCCAAATCAATTCGCCGAATGTCTGAAATTTTCCCGGCTGCGAATAAATCGGACCGAGTCCTCCCGCAATATCGACCGCCCACCACACCATTCCGCCAAAGACGAGATAAACGAGCGGACCGGCCCAGACTTCAAACTTTCTAATCGACTCCATCCCGTGGTGGAGGACAAGCAGATGAATTCCCCAAAAGAAAACAAATGACAAAAGACCCGATAAATGCAATCCAAACAAGTTCCAATCGCCGCCGATGTCTTTCCAGCCGCTCCACATATTTAAGATCAGGATGTTAAGCGCCATGCTTCCCGCAAACGCTTGAATGCCGAACCACATAATCGCCACAAAGCCTCGGAGGAGCGCCGGAATATTAGCCCCGTATATCCCGAAAGAAGACCTGATTAACACGGGAAAAGGCACGCCGTATTTTGCGCCGGCATGTCCATTCAATGCGAGGGCTGCATAGAGCACGACCGAAGCGACAGCGATAATCCCAAGCACCTGCCACGGAGAAAGCCCGATCGCTATCAGTCCGCCAACCGTTGCGTAAGTCGGGATGTTATGGATGCAGCCCATCCAGATCGATGCGAAATTGACCGCTTTCCATGTGCGTTCCTCAGGCTTCAGAGGCTGCAGGTCGCTGTTTGAGAGTGTGCGGTCTGATTGAACTTTTTCATAATGGACAGATTTCATGTAATCCCTCCGGTTATTTTTAAGGAAAAATATAACTTATTATTCTGAAAAATTCATTAGATAAACTAAACAAATGTTTCAATGCGTTTGTTGAGGTTGACTAAACGAGCCGTTTGAAACCGTTATAAAAATATTGATTTTTATGAAACAGTTGTCTATCTCGATCATAGGATAAAAGACCAGGTTGAAATTACTCCGTATTATAATGAAAGCGTTTTCTGATCAGCGGAGAAAAAGGTGAAACTGAAGGGGGTTAACAAATAATGAAGAAAATTTTATTGGTTTGCGCGGCCGGCATGTCAACGAGCCTGCTTGTCAGCAGAATGAAAAAGCATGCCGAGGCGCTGAACGAAGAGGTCGACATCATCGCACTGCCTGTATCCGAAGCCGGGACCGCCGCGTCAAGCGCGGACGTCGTATTGCTGGGGCCGCAAGTCAGGTACCAAAAGTCACAGGTTGAGGCGAGCGCGGGAGACACACCGGTTCAGGTGATCGACATGCGCGACTACGGCACCATGAACGGCGAAGCTGTGCTGCAAAAAGCGCTGCAGCTGATGAAATAAAAAGGAGGGGAGACAGGGATGAGCGGGTTTATGGAGAAGTTTGAGCGGAACGTGGAACGGTTTTTGGTTCCCGTTGCTGCAAAACTGAACTCACAGCGCCATATATGTGCGATCAGAGATGCTTTTATTCTATCATTTCCGATTATTATGGCAGGATCGATTATCATTTTATTGAATTTTGCTATTTTATCTCCGGACGGGTTTATCGCCAACATTTTGTTCCTTGAAAAGATATTTCCGAACTTGGCTGATTATCAGTCGGTCTTTACCCCCGTACTGCGGGGGTCGCTCGATATTATGTCGATATTTGTCGTGTTTCTCGTCGCACGCAATTTAGCCATCTCAATGAAAGCGGATGAACTGCTAGCCGGATTAACGGCCGTATCCTGTTATTTTATCATTTATTCACCGTACCGCCTGATCGAAAACGAGAGCTTTTTAACGACGAAGTGGCTCGGCGCCCAAGGACTGTTCGTCGCCTTAATCATCGGGATCCTCGTCGGTGAAGTGTTCAGCAGGCTTTCAAATGCTAAGCGCCTGCAAATTCATATGCCTCCGCAGGTGCCGCCTGCGGTTGCCCGGACATTTAAAGTGCTGTTTCCGATCATCTTCATTACGATTGGTTTTGCGTTGTTAAGCTTTGCGCTGATGTCTCTGTCGAAAAACGGTTTGCATGAATTGGTATATACCGTGCTGCAGGCGCCGTTGAGAGAGATGGGAACGAATATTTTCACTGTTGTTTTTCTTGGAATCGTCGCCAACTTTTTATGGCTGTTCGGCATTCACGGTCCGAATACAATCGCGGCGATCAGAGAAACGATCTTTGCCGAAGCAAACCTTGAAAATCTCGCTTTTGCC
Organism: Bacillus sp. FSL L8-0528; assembly: GCF_038593085.1. Classification (NCBI taxonomy): domain Bacteria; kingdom Bacillati; phylum Bacillota; class Bacilli; order Caryophanales; family Bacillaceae; genus Bacillus; species Bacillus sp. FSL L8-0528. The sequence goes on along the minus strand of NZ_CP151961.1, from coordinate 2,443,620 downwards.
GCCAAAACAGGCTCTGCCTGGAACGCTCCGTTTCCTGAAACATGGGCGCTGAATGACGCCTTTGCAAACTACGGGGGATCAGGCATGACGCTGGGGCTTTTGATCGCAATATTCATCGCTTCAAAGCGCCGGGATTATAAAGATATCGGCAAGCTTTCGATCGGGCCGGGGATATTTAACATTAATGAACCTGTTATTTTCGGACTTCCAGTCGTGCTCAATCCGATCTTCATGATTCCCTTTATCATCGTTCCGGCAGTCAACACTGTCATCGGCTACTTGTTCATCAAGTTTCAGCTGATTCCGCCGATCGCATACGCTGTTCCGTGGACAACGCCCGGGCCGTTGATTCCGTTTCTCGGGACCGGAGGAAACTGGTTTGCGCTCGGGGTCGGCTTTCTTTGCCTCACCATTTCAACAGTGATTTATCTGCCGTTTGTAATGGCAGCCAACAAGACTGTGAATACGGACAGGGAGCATTCTTCGGAAAACAGGGAGGAATCATAACGTTATCGGGGCGCCTTTTACGGGCGCCTGTCTTTTTTCAAAAAAAGTCATGCGGCTCTCTTTTCTCTCATACAATCTATTAAAATCAAAAGCACGTCTGGGAGGAAGATACATGCGGAAGCCCACAATCAAAGAGCTCATCTTTCAACATATGAAGGACCATCTGTCGATCTATTTATTTGTTTCAGTGCTGTTTTTAATGGGTGTGATTTTCGGCGCGGTCATCGTCAACAGCATGACGATCGGTCAAAAAGAAGATTTGTTCTACTATTTGAATCGATTTTTTGGACAGCTTTCCGAAGGAAAAGCAGCCAGCTCAAAGGAAATGTTTTTGCAGAGCTTTCTTCATAATATGAAATATTTAGGCTTAATGTGGATTCTCGGGATTTCCATCATCGGCTTGCCCGTCATTTTTATCATGGTCTTCTTAAAAGGGATCGTCGTCGGATTTACAGTCGGCTTTCTGGTCAATCAAATGGGAATCAACGGCTTTTTCCTGTCTTTTGTCTCCGTGCTCCCGCAAAATATTCTGCTGATCCCGGCTTACTTGATCATGGGGACTTGCGCCATCGCTTTTTCGATGAGGCTCATCCGCCAGCTTTTTGTCAAACGCAGCCTTGCAGAAGCGCCTGTCCATTGGTTTGGCCGCTACGCTTTTGTGCTCGTCCTGATTCTCGGGATGTCTCTTATATCCTCTTCCTTTGAAGCATATCTTTCGCCGGTGTTGATGGAAAAGCTGACGGAGTACGTCTTGCCGAAACAGCATTAATTTATAATAATTATTAAAAAATATTCATTTTGTTTCTCAATTTATAATGATTATAGTTGGCTCCCTGCGCTTGTTTTGTTATAATAAGCTAGGTAATGCGGCGTAGGAGGGAAAGTCAATGGAAACACGTATTGATCGGATTAAAAAGCAACTGCATTCTTCCAGCTATAAACTCACCCCTCAGCGCGAGGCTACTGTAAGGGTGCTGCTTGAGAATGAGGAAGACCATTTAAGCGCAGAAGATGTATACCTCCTCGTAAAAGAGAAATCTCCTGAGATTGGTCTTGCGACAGTATATCGGACTCTTGAACTGTTAACTGAATTAAAAGTAGTGGATAAAATCAATTTTGGCGACGGTGTGTCAAGATATGACCTCCGTAAAGAAGGTGCCGCCCATTTCCATCACCACCTCGTTTGCATGGAATGCGGTTCGGTTGTTGAGATTGAAGAAGATTTGCTTGAAGACGTGGAAGAAATCATTGAAAAGGATTGGAAATTTAAAATAAAAGACCACAGGCTGACGTTCCACGGCATCTGTCATGACTGTCAGCAAAAGGAATCGGAATAGTCTAAACCGGAGAGAACCCTTTCAGCCATGAGCGGGTTCTTTTTTGATTCAGACGTATAAAACTTGTCTCATTTGGCATAAGTTTTAGTAATCGAATCAAAAGAAGGGACCTGAAACCGTATGAAAATGCTGAAAACGGCTGCCGATATGATCAAGGTGTTCGTGCTGTTTACCGGTTTTACCGTCTTGTTTTATTATGCTATGATATGGATAAATTCAGAGTATGAAAACTATCATCGGTATGATAAACCTGAAGGAGCAGCCCTCAAGGTCGCCTCGATGGAAGGGGACGAGCAGGGCAGCTGGTTTAACCGGTTAATCTTTTTTTATTTAAACGGGGAGTAGGATAGCGTGAAAGTTCATATTAAAGACTTTATCCACTATGCCGTTGTTGAACGGGGGCTTTCCCACAACACGGTTGTGAGCTATGAACGGGATTTGAACAGCTACGCCGCCTATTTAGAGGAACAGGAGCAGCTGAGCTCTTTTGACCAGGTGACTAGGCTTACCATCATCCAGTTTTTAAAGCATTTAAAAGACGCCGGAAAATCCGGTAAGACGATTGCGAGGCATCTCGCTTCCATCCGCAGTTTTCACCAGTTTTTGCTGAGGGAAAAAGTAACGGCCCAGGACCCGTCCGTCCATATTGAGTCACAAAAAACGGAACGGACGCTCCCGAAGGTGCTGTCATTACAGGAAGTCGAAACGCTTCTGGATACGCCGAAGCTGACGGGGCCGTTTGGCTACCGCGATAAAGCGATGCTGGAGTTATTGTATGCGACAGGAATCCGCGTCAGCGAGATGATCGCATTAAAGCTGTCCGATGTCCATTTATCGATGGGCTTTATCCGCTGCTTCGGGAAAGGAAGAAAGGAGCGGATCGTTCCGCTCGGCGAAGCGGCGTCACATGCGGTCGGCGAATATCTGTCAAAAGCGAGGGGAAAGCTTTTGAAAAAAAATTCCGAAGACGCCCTGTTTCTGAATCACCACGGCAGACAGATGAGCCGGCAGGGATTTTGGAAAAATTTAAAGAAAATCGCCTTGGAAGCGGGAATTAATAAAGAGCTGACGCCGCATACGCTGAGGCACTCATTCGCCACACACCTGCTCGAAAACGGAGCCGATCTCCGGGCCGTTCAGGAAATGCTCGGACACGCCGACATTTCGACGACGCAAATTTATACGCACGTGACGAAAACAAGGCTGAAAGACGTATATAAGCAATACCATCCCCGTGCATAGCCTAAAAGAAGAGGCGAAAGCACGGTTTTTCATGTTGAGTGAGCAGCAAATTGCGGGAAGTTTCTCACTATTCCCGTTCGTATTGTCAACTGTTGTGTAAACGGTTTATACTTGGCTAATAGCGGTATTTTGGTTTTTTTATGCCAAGCGTGACAGCCAACAGCTGACAGAAAGAAAAAAAGGAGGCCGACAAATGCCTGCATTTGATTACAACCGCGTATTTTTAATTGTGATGGATTCCGTTGGAATCGGCGAGGCGCCTGATGCCGATAAATTTAATGACAAAGGCGCAGATACATTGGGCCATATTGCCGAACACATGGGAGGCATCAGCCTGCCGAACATGTCGAAGCTCGGACTCAGCAACATCCGAGAAATCAAAGGTGTCGAAAAGGCAGAAGAGCCGCTTGCCTATTACGGCAAAATGAAAGAAGCCTCAAACGGAAAAGATACGATGACTGGTCATTGGGAGATAATGGGGCTTTACATAGACAAACCTTTCCGGGTGTTTCCCGAAGGTTTTCCGGACGAATTGATCCATGAACTTGAACAGAAGTCCGGAAGAAAAGTGATTGGAAACAAGCCTGCATCAGGCACTGCGATTTTGGATGAGCTCGGTGCGGAGCATATGGAAACCGGCGCGCTGATCGTCTACACCTCAGCGGACTCCGTTCTGCAGATTGCCGCACACGAAGAAGTCGTGCCTCTCGAGGAACTGTACAAAATCTGTGAGATCGCGCGCGAGCTTACGCTTGACGAGAAATATATGGTCGGACGCGTCATTGCGAGGCCGTTTGTCGGCAAGCCGGGCGAATTTAAACGGACGCCGAACCGCCATGATTATGCGCTGAAGCCGTTTGACAGAACCGTGATGAATGAATTGAAAGATGACAGCTTTGATGTGATTGCGATCGGCAAAATCTCCGATATCTACGACGGCGAGGGCATTACAGAATCGCTTAGAACGAAGTCGAATATGGACGGGATGGACAAGCTGGTGCAAACGCTTGACAAAGATTTTACAGGGATCAGCTTTGTAAACCTCGTGGACTTTGACGCGCTGTTCGGACACCGCCGCGATCCTGAAGGATACGGAAAAGCGCTCGAAGAATTCGACGCGCGCCTTCCTGAAGTATTTGAAAAGATGCGTGAAGACGATCTGCTCATCATTACCGCCGACCACGGCAATGATCCGGTTCACCATGGCACAGATCATACAAGGGAGTACGTGCCGCTTCTTGTATACAGCAAAAAGCACGAAAAGCCCGGTGCACTTCCGCTCGCAGAAACATTCGCGGACATCGGCGCGACGATTGCCGACAACTTTAAAACGAATATGCCAAAGTACGGAAAAAGCTTTTTATCCCTGCTGAAATAGGAGGAAACGACGTGAAACAGATGATTGCAAATGCCACAGACTATATTAAAAGCAAAACAGAAATCAAACCGGCAGTCGGCCTGATTTTGGGATCGGGCCTTGGCGTGCTTGCTGATGAAATAAAAGACGCCGTTCGCATTAAATATGAAGACATCCCGGATTTTCCTGTTTCCACTGTTGAAGGGCATGCCGGACAGCTTGTCATCGGCAGACTTGAAAATGTGCAAGTCGTCGCGATGCAAGGGCGTTTTCATTTTTACGAAGGGTATTCAATGGACAAGGTAACCTTCCCGGTACGTGTCATGAAAGAGCTCGGAATCGAGACTTTAATCGTGACCAATGCCGCAGGCGGCGTCAATGAATCGTTCCGTCCCGGCGATTTGATGATCATATCCGATCATATCAATTATATGGGAACGAATCCGCTGATCGGGCCGAACGATTCCTCGCTGGGCGTCAGGTTCCCTGACATGTCATCCGCATATGATAAAGAACTGCGCCTCTTGGCGAAAAAAACAGCCGAAGAATTGAATATCAGTGTACAAGAAGGGGTTTACACAGCCGTCACAGGACCTACATACGAAACGCCTGCCGAAGTGCGCTTCCTCAGAACGATCGGATCGGATGCCGTCGGCATGTCAACGGTTCCGGAAGTCATCGTGGCAAAACATGCGGGCCTCCGCGTGCTCGGTATTTCGTGTATATCAAACGCGGCAGCCGGAATCCTCGATCAGCCGCTCTCCCATGACGAAGTGATCGAAGTTACCGAAAAAGTAAAAGCCGACTTTTTACGGTTTGTTAAAGCGGCCGTCGCCAAAATCGGCTAAAACCTCAGCGAAATTGAAATGTGAGCCAATGCAAGTTCAAATAAGAACCTGCATTGGCTCTTTCTTTTTGACTGAGGAGAAACTTTTTCCAATCAATCCGTATAAATCCAACCGGATTGGAAAAAATAGAGAGGATTACGAAATGGAGGTCTGGGTGATGAAACGTCATTTATCCAAATTGCTGATTTTTACGATAATCCTGATGACTGCGCCGCCGGCGTTTGCAAAGGAAAGCGCAAAGAAACCGTCGGAGCTTGCTGATGATGCAAAATCTGCCGTTTTAATCGAGCGGGATACCGGTAAGGTGATGTATGACAAGAACAGCCGTGAAAAGCTTCCCCCGGCCAGCATGACAAAAGTGATGACCATGCTGTTGATCATGGAAGCTCTTGATGAAGGCAAGATCAAAATGAAAGACAAAGTCAGAACAAGCGAGTATGCCGCTTCAATGGGGGGATCGCAAATTTTCCTTGAGCCCGGCGAAGAAATGACGGTTGAAGATATGCTGAAAGGGATCGCCATCGGCTCGGGTAATGATGCCTCTGTTGCAATGGCAGAGCATATTGCCGGGTCTGAAGAGGAATTTGTCAAAAGAATGAATGAAAAAGCCGCTGAGCTCGGCCTCAAGGATACGTCTTTTCAAAATACGACAGGTCTGCCTGAAGAAGGCCACTACAGCACAGCCTATGACATGGCGCTCATGGCGAAAGAGCTTTTAAAATATGAAAACATCACGAAATTTACGGGAACGTATGAAGACTATCTAAGAGAAAACTCTGATAAAAAATTCTGGCTCGTCAACACAAACCGCCTCATCAAATTTTATCCCGGCGTTGACGGAGTCAAGACCGGTTTTACTAATGAAGCAAAGTACTGCCTGACAGCTTCAGCGAAAAAAGGAAACATGCGCGTCATCGCTGTCGTTTTTGGAGCCAGCACGCCGAAAGAGCGAAATGCCCAAATCACAAAAATGCTTGATTTTGCGTTCAGCCAATATGAAACGCATCCGATGTATGAACGCAATGAAATTATTTCCGATTTGAAGGTCAATAAAGGCCGTGAGCAAAAAATAAACCTTGTCACATCGGAACCGATTTCCCTTTTGACGAAAAAAGGCGAAAATATCGAATCTGTCAAAAAAGAAATCAAACAGAAGGAAGATATCCAGGCCCCTGTCAAAAAAGGCACAGAGCTTGGGACGCTCGTATTGAAAAAGGACGGAAAGGTTCTCGCTGAAAGCCCTCTTGTCGCGGAAAAAGACATGGATAAAGCAGGGATGTGGACGATGTTCAAGCGAACGATGACCCACTGGACGAAGTGGAGTGAATAATGCCGAACGGTCACTAGTTTTGTCACGGTGAAGGAATTTATTAAGTCTGAAGCGAAACACTCATTATCCGATTTAAACCAAGGAGGAATGAGGATGAGCCTCGGAATCGATATTCACGTCAAAGAATCCGTACTATGCATTCGGTTGACAGGTGAACTCGATCACCATACAGCAGAAACCTTGAGAAAACAAGTCAGTGACCATCTGGAACAATCCGGCATTCGCCATATTGTCATGAATCTTGCAGACCTTTCGTTTATGGACAGTTCAGGGCTTGGCGTCGTGCTCGGCAGATATAAGGAGATTAAGCAGCTCGGCGGAGAAATGATCGTCTGCGCCATTTCCCCTGCTGTCAAACGTTTATTTGATATGTCCGGGCTGTTTAAAATCATTCGCCTTGAGCAATCAGAGCAGCGTGCACTTGAAACGTTGGGGGTGGCGTCATGAAAAATGAAATGAACATTCAGTTTACAGCGCTCAGCCAAAATGAATCGTTTGCACGGGTGACAGTCGCTGCTTTTATCGCTCAGCTTGACCCGACGATGGATGAACTGACCGAAATTAAAACGGTCGTATCCGAAGCGGTCACAAACGCGATCATTCACGGTTATGAAAACTCAGGGCAGGGAAACGTATATATTTCCGTCACTCTCGAGGACCATATTGTCTATTTAACGATCCGCGACGAAGGAGTCGGCATCCCTGATCTTGAAGAAGCGCGCCAGCCCCTGTTCACGACAAAGCCTGAACTCGAGCGGTCGGGAATGGGCTTTACGATCATGGAAAATTTCATGGATGATATTTCGATCGACTCCTCACCTGAGATGGGAACCACAATACACTTAACAAAGCACTTATCAAAAAGCAAAGCGCTTTGCAATTAAGGGAGATTTGTTATGGATGTGGAGGTTAAAAAAGAAAACCAGAACACTCAGCTTAAAGACCATGAAGTGAAAGAACTGATTAAAAACAGCCAGAACGGCGATCAAAAAGCAAGGGACCTCCTCATAGAAAAAAACATGCGTCTTGTTTGGTCTGTCGTTCAGCGTTTTTTGAACAGAGGCTATGAGCCTGACGACCTCTTTCAAATCGGCTGCATCGGCCTCTTGAAGTCGGTGGACAAATTCGATCTTTCCTATGACGTTCGGTTTTCCACCTACGCCGTTCCGATGATTATCGGCGAGATTCAGCGGTTTATCAGAGATGACGGAACCGTCAAAGTGAGCCGCTCGCTGAAAGAACTCGGCAACAAAATCCGGCGGGCGAAAGACGAGCTTTCCAAGTCAAACGGCCGGATTCCGACCGTTCAGGAAATCGCCGATTATCTCGAAATCAGTTCAGAAGAGGTCGTGATGGCCCAGGAAGCGGTCCGCTCTCCCTCGTCCATTCATGAAACGGTTTACGAAAACGACGGGGACCCGATTACACTTCTGGACCAAATCGCCGATCAGTCGGAAGAGAAGTGGTTCGATAAAATCGCTTTGAAGGAAGCCATCAAGGATTTGGATGAACGGGAAAAGCTGATTGTTTATTTAAGGTATTACAAAGACAAGACGCAATCTGAAGTTGCCGACCGCCTCGGCATATCCCAGGTGCAAGTCTCGAGGCTTGAGAAAAAGATTTTAAAGCAAATCAAAAACCAGATGGACCATTTTGAAAGCTGAGGCTGCTCATGTTGCAGGCAGCCTCGGATGTCCGATGAAAAACCGGACGCTCTTGGGAGCGTTCCGGTTTTTTTGTGTGGTAATTTATGGTCTTTTGCGCCTTTCTGAATGATAAATGGGATGTACTTCATACTACAACTATAACCATCATATAGGAAGTGACCCAGATGGAACGTCAAGTTTTTATCAGACTCCGCCACCGGCTTGAGGCAGATCCGGATGAATTGATTTTGCTCGGCCATATCGCACAGGTAGCGGGTGACCGCGGATACAAAGAAAAGCTTGAACGGCTGCCTATTTATCAGGTCAGCAAAGCGGATCAAAGCATGGTGGTGCTGGACGTGATGAAGGTGATTGAAGCTGTACATAAATCGTTTCCTGACCTTGATGTCCAAACCGTCGGCGGTTCTGAAACCATCGTGGAGATCCAATATCCGAAAAGGGGTCTGTCGCCCGTGCTTTTCATCGCCGTCTGGCTGCTCTTGTTCGTCGGTGCCGGCCTTGCCGTCATGAACTTTCATGAAGATGTCAGCATGAGGGAAGTGCACATCCTGCTTTACGAAATGGTGACGGGCAAGGTGAACCGCTATCCATACCTTTTGCAGGTTCCGTACAGCATCGGTCTCGGCCTCGGCATGATCTTGTTTTTTAATCATTTATTTAAAAAACGGTTTAACGAGGAGCCCAGCCCCCTGGAGGTCGAGATGTTTAAATATCAGCTTGATTTGGACCATTATGTGGCCATGCACGAAAACAAAGAAACGACAAAGGATATTCATGATCATTAGCGTGATATTTATCATCTTTCTCGGACTCGCAGGAGGGGTTGCTGTTGGATCCGGCTTTGTCGCTTTTCTTACCGTGCTTGGCATTATCCCGAGGCTGACTCAGCTGACGAAAACAAAAGGATTTATCCAGGCGTATGAATGGGCTGTCATTTTAGGCGCGGTTTTCGGAGGATGGGAATCGCTGAACATGTCCCGCTTTTTTTTATCCAAATGGCTGCTTGTTCCGATCGGCCTTTTTGCGGGCGTTTTCATTGGAATGCTTGCAGCGGCGCTAACAGAAGTCTTGAACGTGCTGCCGATACTGGCGAAACGCATCGGGATGGGAGACCGGATTTTGATACTTTTAATGGCCATTGTTTTCGGCAAGATTCTCGGATCGATGTTCCAATGGCTCATTTTTGTTCATTTGTCATAAAAGGAGGATTATGATGTCAAGTTTGAAAGATAATTATCAATCGAAAGTTAAAGCGTATCAGCCTTCACCGCCTTATGTCCTGAACTGTATCAAGGCATTTCTCGTCGGTGGTCTGATTTGTACGATCGGCCAGGCTTTCCAGAATTTTTATATGGCTGTGTTCCATTTTGATGAAAAAACGGCCGGGAACCCGACGGTTGCCACGCTGATCCTGATCTCCGCTCTGTTAACAGGCCTTGGCGTCTACGACAGAATCGGACAGTTTGCCGGCGCTGGTTCTGCCGTTCCGGTTACAGGGTTTGCCAACAGTATGACGAGCGCAGCGCTGGAGCATAAAAGCGAAGGCTACGTCCTCGGCGTAGGGACAAACATGTTCAAGCTTGCGGGAAACGTCATCGTGTTCGGTGTTGTGGCCGCTTATATTGTGGGGATGATCCGCTTTGCCTTTGACAAGCTGTTTTAGGAGGAAAACATCATGAAATTAACAGGAAAACAAACATGGGAATTCGAGAACCCGCTGTTTGTTAACTCAAGCGGAACAGCGGTCGGTCCCAAAGAAAAAGAAGGTCCTCTTGGACACTTATTTGACAAAAGCTATGATGAAATGCACTGCAACCAGAAAAACTGGGAAATGGCAGAGCGCAAGCTGATGGAGGATGCGGTTCAGTCCGCGTTATCAAAACAAAATCTTAAAAAGGAAGACATCGATATCTTTTTGGCTGGCGATCTGCTCAACCAAAACGTGACAGCCAACTATGTGGCGCGGCATTTGAAAATTCCTTTTCTCTGCTTATTTGGAGCATGCTCGACATCAATGGAATCGATCGCGATCAGTTCGGCGTTGATTGACGGGGGTTTCGCAAAGCGCGCCCTAGCGGCAACCAGCAGCCATAATGCTACGGCAGAAAGGCAGTTCCGCTACCCGACGGAATACGGGGGGCAAAAACCGGGAACCGCGACTTCGACAGTGACCGGAAGCGGAGCGGTCGTCCTCAGCCAGCAGCCCGGCGGAATTAAAATTACAAGCGCAACTGTCGGAAGGGTTATCGACTTGGGGATTACCGATTCGCAAGATATGGGGTCGGCGATGGCACCCGCTGCTGCGGATACGATCAAGCAGCATTTGGAGGATCTGGGACGCACCCCTGATGATTACGATCTGATCTTAACCGGCGACCTTTCAGGCGTCGGCAGCCCGATTTTGAAGGATCTGTTAAAAGAGGAAGGAATCAATGTCGGGACAAAACATAATGACTGCGGGCTGATGATCTATACGCCTGACCAGCAAGTTTTTGCAGGTGGAAGCGGATGCGCTTGTTCCGCGGTCGTCACCTTTGCCCATATTTTCAAAGAAATTGAAGCGGGAAGGCTGAACAGAGTGCTTGTTGTCGCGACAGGCGCCCTTTTAAGCCCGACGATCATCCAGCAAAAAGAATCGATACCATGCATTGCCCATGGCGTCGTATTTGAACGGGCCGAAAGGGGGAACGCTTAAGATGGAGTATGTCATTGCTTTTATTGCAGGCGGGCTGATTTGCGTCATCGGACAGCTCTTGCTTGATATCTTCAAAATGACGCCGGCTCATGTCATGTCAACTTTTGTCGTATCTGGAGCGATCCTTGACGGATTCGGCATTTACGACCGTTTTATCGAATTTGCCGGTGCCGGGGCTACAGTCCCGATTGTCAGCTTCGGCCACTCTCTTTTGCACGGCGCGATGCACCAGGCTGAGAAACATGGCTTTATCGGAATCGGCATGGGGATATTTGAACTGACATCTGCCGGTATATCTGCCGCTATCTTGTTCGCTTTTCTTGTTGCCGTGATTTTTAAACCGAAAGGATAAAGGAAAATGCCAGCAAAACGCAAGGTCATTTTGGTCACAGACGGCGATATATACGCTGCAAAAGCAATCGAATATGCAGCAAGAAAAACGGGTGGCCGCTGCATTTCCCAATCGGCGGGGAATCCGAGCGTTAAAACAGGACCGGAGCTTGTAACCATGATCCTGCAAACCCCTCATGATCCTGTATTCGTCATGTTTGATGATTCCGGACTTCAAGGTGAAGGCCCGGGAGAGACAGCTATGAAATATGTAGCGATGCATCCCGATATCGAGGTGCTCGGAGTCATCGCCGTCGCTTCAAAAACTCATTATGCAGAGTGGACGAGAGTCGATGTATCAATCGATGCAGAAGGCGAACTGACAGAGTACGGCGTCGATAAACACGGGGTCAAAGAGTTCGATGTCAAACGAATGAATGGTGATACAGTCTATTGCCTTGACCAGCTGGATGTTCCGATCATTGTCGGAATCGGTGATATCGGTAAGATGAACAGAAAAGACGATGTGGAAAAAGGTTCGCCGATTACAATGAAAGCGGTCGAGCTCATTTTAGAAAGGAGCGGGTATCATGAGTGCTCAAAAGCAAGAGAAGACGAACGTATTCCTTGATCCTTCTAAGAATGAAGCGTATTTCAAGAAGCGGGTCGGCATGGGAGAAAGCTTTGACCTTGGCGTACGGAAGGTCTTTATTCTCGGACATGAAGTTCAGCTTTATTATGTCAACGGATTGTGCGACACACAATACATCATTCACCTGTTAAGAGAACTGGTGCATCTGAATGATAAAGAAAAAGAATCGGGCGAGGTCGAAGACATCGTAGAAAACAGGCTTTTGAACCAGCAGGTTTCAAAAGCGGAAACGCTTGATGAAGCTGTCGACCAAGTGTTGTCAGGACTGGTTGCCATCATCGTCGAAGATGCGGGCTTTGCTTTTATCATCGATGTCAGAAGCTACCCGGGCAGAACGCCGGAAGAACCTGATACAGAAAAAGTCGTACGCGGTGCAAGGGACGGACTCGTCGAGAACATCATCGTCAACACAGCCCTGATTAGACGCCGGATCAGAGATGAGCGCTTGCGCTACAAAATGCTTCATATCGGTGAACGCTCTAAAACAGACATCTGCCTCTGCTATTTGGAAGACGTTGCAGATCCCGATCTTGTTGAAGTATTAAAAAAAGAAATTGAAGATGTGAAGATCGACGGGCTGCCGATGTCGGATAAATCGGTAGAGGAATTCCTGGTCGGCCAAGGCTACAATCCGTTTCCGCTTGTCAGGTTTACGGAAAGGGCAGACGTAGCCGCAAGCCATATTTTAGAGGGGCATGTCATCGTGATCGTCGATACGTCGCCAAGCGTCATCATCACACCGACCACTTTGTTTCACCATGTTCAGCATGCTGAGGAATACAGACAGACGCCGGCTGTTGGGACGTTTTTAAGGTGGGTGCGGTTTTTCGGTATTTTGGCCTCCACCTTTTTGCTGCCGCTTTGGCTGCTGTTTGTCATTCATCCGTCGCTCTTGCCTGATAATTTATCGTTTATCGGGTTGAATAAAGACACCCATATTCCGATTATCATGCAGATTTTCCTGGCGGATCTCGGCGTCGAATTTTTAAGAATGGCCGCCATTCATACGCCGACGGCGCTTTCGACTGCAATGGGCCTGATCGCCGCTGTATTGATCGGCGATATCGCGATCAATGTCGGCTTGTTTTCTCCCGAAGTCATTTTATACGTTTCCCTCTCGGCAATCGGAGCCTACACGACACCAAGCTACGAGCTGAGCCTGGCGAATAAAATGGTAAAGCTGTTTATGCTGATATTGGTGGCGCTTTTTAAAGTGGAGGGATTTGTCATCGGATTAACGATCTTAACTATAGTGATGACTTCGATCAGGTCATTGCGAACGCCTTACTTATGGCCTCTCCTCCCGTTCAATGGAAAAGCGTTTTGGCATGTTCTCGTGCGCACGTCCGTTCCAGGGGGAAAAGTCAGGCCGAGCATCGTTCATCCGAGAAACCGCTCCAGACAGCCGTGAAGCCGGCATTCGAAGAGGCTTTTCCCCGGGGAAAAGCCTCTTTTTCAATAATCGAATTCCGGTCTTTGAGTACCGATGCCTCTGTATTCATTGGCAGAGATCGCGACTGCCCGGAGGCTGCAGATGTTGTTCTGTCTTCTGATCGGATAGACGACATACAGCATTTCGCGGCCGTACGGGTCAATCGTTGACGAATGAAGGAAAACCTCAGTTCCTCTCCGCCAAAATCTCGTATTCGCCGGAGCTGTAATAATCTGCCCTTCATAAGGCTCATAAATTCTCTGTTCATAATGCGCAGCCGGCTGATAAGGGGCGTATACATCTTCAGGTGCATAGCCGGGAGCGGGGGTGTAGGGATAACGATTTGGATACATATGATAACCTCTTTCCCACTTCGTTTTTTGGTTTTCATCTTTAAGATTATATTCAGGTAAATGCCTATTTGTATGGGCGAAAATCTCAGCTTTTCGGCTCTTTTTTTATTGAATGGACGTTGTGTATGCCTATTTCTATCAAGCGCTGTTTTCTGTTATTCTATAATCAATAGAATGGATTAGTTGTTTAGGGAATCATTTCCTTTATAAATCAAGAAAATTTGGACAAATGGTGGTTTAGTTTTTAAAACGAAATGTTATAATACAACATAAGAATCGCACTATCATGAAGCCGGAAGATGCATCGGGCAGCAACCGGAGCGCCCCTTGCACCTTTGTCGATAGAGAAAGAGGGAATGACAATTGTTTTTACACGGTACTAGCAGACAAAATGAAAGAGGGCACCTCGAAATCGGCGGTGTCGATGTTCTATCATTGGCAGAAAGATACGGAACACCTCTTTATGTATACGATGTCGCGCTTATTAGAGAGCGCGCCCGAAAATTCCAGAAGGCATTCAAGGAAGCCGGTTTAAAAGCGCAGGTAGCGTATGCAAGCAAGGCGTTTTCATCGGTTGCCATGATTCAGCTTGCCGAACAAGAGGGGCTGTCTCTGGATGTGGTATCGGGAGGAGAGCTTTTCACTGCGATCAAAGCAGGGTTCCCAGCTGAGCGGATTCATTTTCACGGAAACAATAAGAGCCCTGAAGAACTAGCCATGGCGCTGGAGCATCAAATCGGCTGCATCGTGCTCGATAACTTTCACGAGATCGCCATTACAGAAGATCTTTGCAAGCGATCAGGACAAACTGTAGACGTTTTGCTCAGAATCACTCCGGGAGTTGAAGCGCACACGCACGATTATATTACGACGGGGCAGGAAGATTCCAAATTCGGTTTTGATCTGCATAATGGACAGGTCGAACAAGCCATCGAACAAGTCCTCCGCTCGTCTGCGTTTAAGCTCCTCGGCGTGCACTGCCACATCGGTTCGCAAATTTTTGATACGGCAGGATTTGTCCTTGCAGCAGACAAGATTTTCGAGAAGCTTGCGGAATGGCGGGAGACTTACTCTTTCATTCCGGAAGTGCTCAATCTTGGCGGGGGCTTCGGCATCCGCTATACAAAAGACGACGAGCCGCTCGCAGCTGATGTTTATGTTGAAAAAATCATCGAGGCGGTCAAAGCAAATGCCGAGCATTTCGGCTTTGACATCCCTGAGATTTGGATCGAACCAGGCCGGTCTCTCGTCGGTGATGCGGGGACTACGCTGTACACGATCGGTTCTCAAAAAGAGGTGCCGGGCATTCGCAAATATGTAGCCATCGACGGCGGCATGAGCGATAATATCAGGCCGGCGCTTTATGAGGCAAAATATGAAGCAGCCGTCGCCAACAGGATGAACGATGCTTGTCATGATACCGCATCAATCGCAGGAAAATGCTGCGAAAGCGGAGATATGCTGATTTGGGATTTGGAAATCCCCGAAGTTCGCGACGGAGATGTGCTCGCAGTTTTCTGCACCGGTGCGTACGGCTACAGCATGGCCAACAACTACAACCGCATTCCGCGCCCGGCCGTCGTCTTTGTCGAGGACGGGGAAGCGCAGCTCGTCATTCAGAGAGAGACGTATGAGGATATCGTCAAGCTGGATCTGCCGCTGAAATCGAAAGTCAAACAATAAAAAAATGGAGATTCCCTAAGAGGGGGGTCTCCATTTTTAATTCAAGCACGAAAAACACTTCCCGGTGATCGGGAGGTGTTTTTTGTTAAAAAGATCATGACATGCATAGAACAGCGACCGGGCTAGTTGTATATAATATTGTGAATTTAACAAAAAATTTACAAAGGAGATGATAAAGGCAATGACCAGGGTGAAAAGGATGAGATTTGCTGATTTGTTGGATTTAGAGGCGGAGTAGATGAAACCGGCCAAAGTATCCCTACTCCACCGATTGCTCCAGTGCCTGAAGCAATGTGTTGATTGTAACACAGTAAATCGTTTTACAGCAATAAACATTTTTGTGAATATTTTATTGATTTCGGCTGTGATCTCATTCCCATATTCTGCTGCGGCCCATGGCGCAACACAGTCCGGCGATCAATATTCAAGCTTTGAAGAATTGGAGCGGAATGAAGATCCAGCTTCTTACCGAATTACGGAGAAGAACGCAAGAGTGCCGATGCTCATCATGGCCATCCATGGAGGCGGCATCGAACCCGGAACGAGCGAAATCGCCAATGAAGTGTCCAAAAACTATTCCCTGTACTTGTTTGAAGGGCTGAAATCATCAGGCAATACGGACCTTCACATTACAAGCACGCGTTTTGACGAGCCAGCGGCGCTCGCAATTACTGCAAGCCACCAGTATGTCATGTCGCTCCACGGCTATTACAGTGAAGACCGCGATATTAAAGTAGGCGGCACAGACCGCGCTAAAATCAGAATATTGGTTGATGAGCTGAACCGCTCGGGGTTTGCCGCTGAAATGCTGGCGACAGATGACAAGTATGCCGGAACCCATCCGAATAACATCGCCAACAAGTCGCTTTCCGGGCTGAGCATTCAGCTTGAAATGAGCACGGGTTTCCGCAAATCTTTATTCGACCGGTTTACACTAAAAGACAGGGCGGCGACGCAAAACGAAACGTTTTACCGATTTACAAAGCTGCTGACAGATTTTATTCATGAAAACTATGAAGAAGACGGAGGGGATTTCCCCTCTGCAAAAATAAAACACCCCCTTCAAGTGAAAAAAGGAGGTGTTTCGGCGGTTGTGTTAACCGTTGGACTCTGAGGTGCCGCCGCCGGTGAATACGGAAACGATGGCGTTCCACAGAGACACAAAGAAGTCGATCAGTTTTTGAAGAAAGTTTTGTCCTTCTTCAGAATCCAAGAATTTCGTGATTTTATCCTTTGCTTTGTCAAGCTGGTCTCCAACCTGGTTCCAGTCGATATTAATATTTTTCATGTTATTAAATAAAGACATGAGAGATTTTTTCTGATCCTCTGTGAGCGTCACGCCCAGATCGGAAGCAGCCGAATCAATGGTTTTCTCCAATTCCTCTTTTGATTCGGGAACCCCGTTTTTCGAGATTTCTTCCTTGACTTTGGCCATCAGCGCCGATGCGTTCTCACTGCCGATTTTCTCGCCAAGCTCTGAAGTGGTGACTAGCTCTTCATTCGCGACTTTTTTCACGTCTTCGGAGATCTTTTCGCCCGAAGTCGTTTCATAGGCTTTCATTAAGCCGGTCAAAGCGGCCGTGCCTGATACTTCAAATGGTGCGGTGATATAGACTTTAGCGTCTTTTACACCGGCTGTCATCAGCGCGTTTAAATACATTTCATCCGTAATTCTGCTGATATTGTGTGTCTGCACTTCCAAACCGGTGCCTTTTTTTGCTACGGTAATCGAAGAAGAAGAAATCGCTCTTGTTCCGATTTGTGCTTTCGGTATATAATCCCCTAAATATTTATGCTCCTCATCATTTGTCACCTCGATGATGGTCGCATTTTCAGGCGCATTCATTTCTTTTAATACCTTTTGTCTGTCCTGGCTTGACAAGTCTTTCCCCAGCGTGACGATCACATCACCCACTGCGGCGTCAGCAAAGCTGACCTGCGGGAAAATGAGCAGACACAATGCTGTAAAGATTCCTAGTATCGATTTTTTCAAGCTCAATGCCCTCCTTAAAAATGCAGGCTTCAGGCAGAATTGCTGTACTTTTAAAGAAGCCTGCCGGAACGGAAATAATGCGTTCCGAAATATAGACGGATGAAAGATGAGAGAGGTTTCAAAGAAAAAAAGAGATCCATTTCTTTTCAAGTCAAATGCCCTCCGGGTATCGTATCACACCGCTCTTTTATCATTCATGATTTTCACAGGCGATTCAACCTTTTTTTAAAACTTTTACAAAAGCGATACAAGAGCGCCGTTTATTTCAGGTTGATTGGCTCTGTGCTTCTACGATATGATATAATGACCCTTGTGAAATGAAAGGAGAGAATCAAGATGGCTAAAAAAGGATACATACAACTGACAAACGGCAAAAAAATCGAGTTTGAACTATATCCGGAAGCGGCGCCGGGAACTGTCGCCAACTTTGAAAAACTTGCAAACGAAGGGTTCTATGACGGATTGAAGTTCCACCGCGTTATTCCGGGCTTCGTCAGCCAGGGAGGCTGCCCGCACGGCACCGGAACAGGCGGACCTGGATATACGATTAAATGCGAGACAGAAGGGAATCCGCATAAACACGAAGCCGGTTCTCTCTCAATGGCTCACGCAGGAAAAGATACTGGAGGCAGCCAATTCTTTATCGTCCATGAGCCTCAGCCGCACTTGAACGGCGTTCACACTGTTTTTGGAAAAGTCACATCAGGTTTTGATGCTGTCACTTCAATGGAACAGGGACAAGGCATGGAAAAAGTCGAAGTATTTGACGCATAATCAGAAAGTGCAGAAACAGCCCGCTAAGCCGGGCTGTTTTTTTTTGTCTGAAACGGTGTTCATTTTCCAGATGCAATAGGACCAGGGACCGATTCTTAGACCGCATTCTGCTAGGAAATGACGATCCTAATAAATAAAATAATTGTGAAAAAATGACCCTTTATGTAAAATATATTCAAGTGAAGAGCTAGATAGAGAACGCAATCTGTAAAAAAGGAAGGGGCGTAAGGGGTGAGCGTAAAAATCCCATCGACTGCAGTCGGCGTAAAAATTAATGACTGGTATAACGCGATACGCAAATTCAATGTCACGGACGCCGAAATGCTGAAGGCAGAAATTGAGCGCGAAATTTCTCAAATGGAAGAAGATCAAGACTTATTATTGTATTACGCCTTAATGGAATTCAGACACAGAATCATGCTTGATTACGTAAAACCATTGGAAGAAGGCGAAACCCCGCCTGACTTTTCTGAAATATTAAAAGATATCGAAGATGAACAAGGAAAGCTGACAGGCCTGCTTGAATATTATTTCAACTTTTTTAGAGGGATGTATGAATATAAAAACCATGATTTTATTAAAGCGATCTCTTTTTACAGGCGCGCCGAAAAAAAGCTGCTGCATGTCGAGGACGAAATAGAGAGAGCCGAGTTTCATTTTAAAATGGCTGAAGTGTTTTATCATATGAAACAGAGCCACGTGTCGATGAACTATGCGCTTCAAGCGATTGAAACCTACCAGGCGCATGAAACTTACACGGTTCGGAGAATCCAATGCGAGTTCGTCATCGCAGGGAACTATGACGACTTGGATTCGAATGAAAACGCGCTTTCGCATCTTAAAAAGGCGCTGAAGCTTTCACAGCAAGAAGGCCAGCTCATATTGGAAGGACACACCTATTACAATTTGGGAAATTGCTATTATAAGATGGGGGATTTCAATCGGGCGGCTGAATACTTCAACAGAGCTGCTGCGATTTATCAAGAAGAGTCATCAGATATTCTCCCAAAAGCGTTTTTTAGTCTTGCACATGCATATTTCAAGCTGAAGCACCTGGAACAGGCGGATGACGCGTTAAACAAAGGGATTGACATCGCCCGGCGATCAGACGATTCGATCTATCTATCAAAATTTCATTTTTTGAAAGCCTTGTATCTTGATGATGACGGAAGAGCTCAAATGCTGGAAACTTTTCAGCTGCTCGGGTCAAAAAAGATGTATCCCGATATTGAGGACTTGGCATTGGAAGCAGCTGAATACTATAATGAAATTGGGCGCTTGAGCGACTCTGTTTATTTCTATCAAACGGTATTCAGTGCTCGAAAACAAATGAAAAAAGGGGACTGGTCGTATGAAATCTAAACTGTTGTTAACCGCCGCTGCTTCAGTAGCAGGACTTTCTCTGGCAAGTGCTGTGCTGATGACGCAAACAGATGGTATGAAAGTCGCCGAGAGAAATGTAACGTCCACACCGGTGCAAATCGCTGAGAGAAACGTAACGTCTACACCGGTGCAAATCGCTGAGAGAAACGTAACGTCCGCACCGGTGCAAATCGCTGAGAGAAACGTAACGTCCGCACCGGTGCAAATCGCTGAGAGAAATGTAACATCCGTACCGGTACATGTTGCTGAGAGAAACGTAACATCTGTCAAAACGTCACCGATTCATATCGGAGAACGAAATGTAACATAATATTCCGTCAAAGGGCAGTGCTGGTTTATATCAGCACTGCTTTTTTCATGTCCGATAAAAAGAGGATAGATGAGAAGTTTCATTAAGGACACGTAAAAAGTCCCCTTTAGGGGATCTTTTTTGTTTATTTTTTGAAACAAAATGCAAATAAGGACGTATATTCTTGGAAGGAATGCTGAATTTTTTTATAATAAAACTTATCAGAACTGAATAAGGAGATCAATAATGAGGACTTTAGTACTGCTTAGAGGCTGCCCTGGCACCGGAAAATCAACCTGGATCAGGGATCATCAATTGAATCAATATACGCTGTCTGCGGATCAGCTGAGGCTGATCCATCAGTCACCCGTGTTAAATTTGGAAGGGAAATACGACATTTCCCAAAAAAATGACGGCAAGGTATGGAAGCTTTTGTTCACCCTCCTTGAAGAAAGGATGGAAAGGGGGGAATTCACCGTCGTTGATGCCACCCATGCGAAACCAAGCATGATTTCAAGCTATAAAGCTCTCGTTTTAAAGTATCGCTACAGAGCGTATGTGGTTGATTTTTCCGATATTCCGCTTGAGACCGCTCTGTTGAGAAACCGGGAGAGGGCCGAGCATAAGCGGGTGCCCGACAGCGTGGTTCACGCCATGCACGAGCGGATTTTAACCGAACCGGCGCCTTCCTGGACAACGGTCATCAAGCCGGAAGAATTTGAAGATGTGATGCAGTATAAGCCGAGGCGGCTCGACAGCTACAAAAAAATACATGTGATCGGGGATGTGCACGGCTGTTTTACGGTGCTGGATTCTTATTTGAAAGGCAGACTCGAAGATGACGAGTTATATATTTTCACAGGTGATATGCTTGATAGAGGAATAGAAAACGCAAAAGTTGTTCAATTCCTGCTCAGTATCAAAGATCGTAAAAATGTGATTTTGCTCGAAGGAAATCATGATAAATACTTGAAGCAATACGGGCATGATGAAGAGACAAGAAGCAGCGTATTTAACAAGAAGACAAAACCGGAATTAGACGAAGCAGGCTTTGACAAAAAAGATATCAGGGAACTGGCCAGGCGCTTCCACCAAATTGTTTACTTCACGTATGGAGAAGATGCTTACATCATCACGCACGGCGGCATTTCCGCGCTTCCTGACAACCTTCTGCTTACGGCTACCAGCCAGCTGATCAACGGTGTCGGCGGATATGAGACAGATATCGACCATGTCTTTACGAAAAATATGGAAGGGCGGAACATCATTCAAATCCACGGGCACAGAAACATGTTCCGGCTTCCAGTGCATGCAGCCGCAAAATCATATAACCTGGAAGGGCAGGTGGAGCACGGCGGGCATTTAAGGGTTGTCACCATCGATCGGTCGGGAATTCAAACACATGAGATAAAAAATGATGTGTTTAAAACGTCCGCTCCTTCGCTTGATTCTCATCACGAACACGAGGAGCTGACGGTCGACCATTTTCTAAAGCATTTGGACGAACACGATTATGTGTCTGAGCAAAAATTAGCCGGCGGCATTTCCTCTTTTAACTTTACAAGGAAGGCTTTTCAGGAGAGAAAATGGGACAGCGTCAGCATGAAGGCAAGAGGGCTGTTTATCAACAGAAACACCAAGGAAATCGTCAGCAGAAGCTACAACAAATTTTTCAACATCGATGAGCGCCTGACGACGAAAATGCATGTTCTCGTTAACACGCTGCGCTTTCCGGTCACTGTTTATGATAAGGCGAATGGATTTTTGGGAACTGTCGGCTACAATTCTGAAACCGATGAGCTCGTCTTCACCTCAAAATCTTATACATCGGCAAGCGGACAAAAAGACGGCCATGCGAAATGGGTGGAAGAGCTGTTTCACAAAACGTTTGACGCATCTCAGATAGAGGATGTAAGAGAATATGTAAAAAAACGCAATGTTTCGTTAGTATTTGAAGTCGTGCTGCCAGAAAAAGATCCGCACATTATCGAGTACAAATCGGATAAGCTTGTCCTTCTCGACATTGTTAAAAGGCAGATGAAATATGAAAAGCTGCCGTATGAAGATGTCCTCTGTTTTGCTGAGACATTTCGTGTAGAATGTAAGCAAAAAGTCATTTCTTTTGACCAGTGGACGGATTTTTATAAATGGTACCTGTCTGTGTCAAATGACCCGTCGATTGAAGAGGAGGGATATGTGATTGAAGACTCGGCAGGATTTATGACAAAATTAAAACTGCCTTTCTATCAATATTGGAAGTTCGTGCGCGGTATCAAGCACAGACTCGGAGCGGCTGCTGCTCGCTCGCCCCATCACGAGGCTCTGTTCCATTCCGAGCATGTGAAGTTTCTCGCCTGGGCCAAAACGAAAGACAGCGAGTATCTTAAAAATCAGTCTGTTATTGCCATCCGAAACGACTTTTACAGCGAAACCTAAAGCGAAGAAACCAGAACAAACGGTTTCTCAAAACATAGTTATTTGGACTCAATTTTAAAGCTTGTTTTCACACACACCCCTAAACCAGAATGTACATTCGTAGGTTATAAGTAGTATTTCGTCTGAATATGAAACGATTTCCCTTCATTTTGCGTTATACTTAAAAACCACATATTTTCCGTCTGAATCGAACATGTTTTATTTCATCATTAACAGGAAATAAACATAGGATAGTTCAGAACGTGTTCTGGAGGTTTTGATCATGGGGAAAATAAGATTCAAGCTCACGGTTCTGCTCGTTTTGGCTGCCGTACTGGCCGGAGGCTTTTATTATTTAAAAAACGGAAGCGTTCAAGATGTCTCAACGGCGCTCAGCCAAACCGTCTCATCTGAGGAAAAGAACTATACCATTTATCAATATAAGATCACCAAAATTGACGGCACTGAATACCACGGGGTATCAGATAACGGAACGAAGATCATTTTCAATGCGAAAAATCTTAACCAGGATCTGTCCGACATTAAAGAAGGAGACAAAGTAAAGGCCTACTTCTCTAATGCCAACAGAATCGACGGATTAATCAAAGTCGTCAAGGTGGCAGATTAAAACCCCTCTGTTTCTCAGAGGGGTTTTTCTGTGCAAGCAGTTTTCATTGCAATTTTAATATGCGGCCGCTATAATTACGCATAAGGACAAGTAAATATCGATTGTATCCTTCGGGGCTGGGTGAAAATCCCGACCGGCGGTAATAAAGCGAGAGACAGCTTTAGAGCCCGTGACCCGCTGTGCGTCGTGCAAAGCGGTGGATTCAGTGAGAAGCTGAAGCCGACAGTGAAAGTCTGGATGGGAGAAGGATGAAGAGACTATGTGAAAAATAATGATGATGCATAGTTTTATTTCTCATGCACAAAAACAAACCCCCGGATCGACATCCGGGGTTATTTTTTTGGAAGAAGGGAGGGAAATTCATGACAGATGCGCATTATATGAATCTTGCATTGGAGCTTGCGAAGCAGGGCGAAGGTCAGACAGGGGCCAATCCGCTTGTCGGAGCCGTTGTCGTCAAAGACGGTGAAGTGGTCGGGATGGGGGCTCATTTAAAATACGGTGAAGCGCATGCAGAAGTGCACGCCATTCAAATGGCAGGCCGCCATGCGGAAGGAGCCGTCATTTATGTGACGCTTGAACCGTGCAGCCATTACGGCAAAACCCCTCCTTGCGCGGAACTGATTATTCGTTCCGGTTTGAAGCGGGTAGTCGTGGCAGCCGAAGATCCGAATCCGCTCGTTTCCGGAAGAGGAATCGGGATGCTGAGAAGCGCCGGGATCGAGGTCGAAACAGGCGTTCTCAAAGAACAGGCGGAAGAGCTGAACGAAAAGTTCATGCATTTTATGCGGACAGGCCTTCCGTATGTGACATTAAAAGCAGCTGCCAGCCTTGACGGCAAAACCGCTACCGCAACAGGCGACAGCAAATGGATTACTTCTGAAGAAGCGCGGATGGACGCTCACCAATACCGAAAAAACCACCAGAGTATTTTAGTTGGATCGGGCACAATAAAAGCAGACGACCCGAGTTTGACATGCCGTCTCCCCGGGTCAGTGAATCAGCCGGTGCGTGTCGTTCTCGATACGACGCTGTCAATCCCGCTTCAGTCAAAAGTAATTCAGGATAAAGCAGCGGAAACCTGGATTTACACGACGTCCAAGGCAGATCCCGAAAAGGTTCGGAACCTGGAAAAAGAAGGTGTACAGGTAACCGTGCTGGATGCGGATGAACTTCCGGTGCGCGACGTGCTTCTGCACCTTGCAGACCGAGGAATCGCTTCAGTCTTTGTCGAAGGTGGCGCGACGGTTCACGCAAGCTTCGTCAAAGAAGGACTCTATCAGCAAATGATCTTCTATCTTGCCCCTAAATTAATCGGAGGGCTGCAATCTCCCAGCATCCTCTCCGGTGAAGGCTTTCAATCGATGAAAGATGTCCCCTTACTGCATTTCACAACCATTACCAAAATCGGCCAGGATATAAAGCTGGCGGCAAAACCGATAAAAGAATAAGGCGGTGGCATATGTTTACAGGCATCATTGAAGAAGTCGGAACGATTTTGGACATGAAAAAGGCGGGAAGCGCCATGTCTTTAGTCATCCAATCCAACAAAGTGACCGAAGATGTGAAGCTTGGCGACAGCATTGCTGTCAACGGAGTCTGTCTGACCGTAAATGAGTTCGGTTCCGGCAGTTTCACGGCGGATGTCATGCTTGAAACGCTGAAAGCAACATCACTCGGCACATTAAAAAAAGGAAGCCGCGTCAATCTTGAACGGGCGATGGCGGCAAACGGCCGCTTCGGCGGGCATATGGTGTCGGGGCATGTCGACGGCACCGCGTCTATCGTACGCATAGAAAAAGCGGCTAACGCCGTATACTATGATTTAAAACTTGACTCTTCACTGGCCAAAATGCTTGTGTTAAAAGGTTCGATCGCCGTAGACGGCGTCAGCCTCACCATTTTTGGACTGACGGAAGATCAAGTAACAGTCTCGCTAATCCCGCACACATTGGATGAAACGATTTTTTCGGAAAAAAAGCCCGGAAGCATCGTCAACATCGAGTGCGATATGATCGGCAAATACATTTACCGGTTTCTCCACCAAGCAAAACAAGACAAACAGGCAAAGCCATTGACTGAATCATTTTTTAAAGAAAACGGGTTTTAAATGAAAGGAGGCTGAGCGCCTATGTTTCACACAATTGAAGAAGCGATACGCGATTTGAAGCAAGGAAAAGTCATCATCGTGGTCGATGACGAGGACAGGGAAAACGAAGGCGATTTCGTTGCGCTGGCAGAATACGCAACACCTGAAGTGATCAACTTTATGGCTTCGCACGGAAGGGGTTTGATCTGCGCGCCGCTTAATGAAGAGATCGCTTCACGGCTTGACCTCCATCCGATGGTGGACGAAAATACCGATTCTCATCACACGGCATTTACGGTCAGTGTGGATCACCGCGATACAAAGACGGGGATCAGCGCTCAGGAGCGGTCGTTGACCGTCATGTCGCTGATTGATGATCACGCGCTTCCGGGTGATTTTAAAAGACCGGGGCACATTTTCCCCTTGATTGCGAAAACAGGCGGCGTTTTAAAAAGAGCCGGACATACGGAGGCGGCCGTTGACCTTGCGGAGGCATGCGGTTCCGCGCCGGCCGGCGTCATCTGCGAAATCATGAATGAAGACGGCACGATGGCAAGGGTGCCCGAGCTCAAAAAAATAGCCGACCAGCATGACTTGAAAATGATTACGATTAAAGATTTGATCGAATATCGCTACAGCAAGGGAACGCTGATCAACCGAGAAGTGAAGATTACGCTGCCTTCCGAATTCGGCACATTCAAGGTTTACGGCTATACAAACGAAATCGATGACAAGGAACATATAGCACTCGTCAAAGGCGATATACCTTTCGGAGACGAGCCTGTCCTTGTCCGCGTACACTCAGAATGCCTGACGGGCGATGTTTTCGGCTCTTACCGCTGCGACTGCGGCCCGCAGCTTGCTGCCGCGCTCGCGCAAATCGAACAAGCGGGCCGGGGCGTGCTCCTTTATTTGAGACAGGAAGGAAGAGGAATCGGCTTAATTAATAAACTGAAAGCTTACAAGCTGCAGGAAGAAGGATATGACACCGTACAGGCTAACGAAAAGCTCGGTTTTCTCCCGGATCTTCGCAACTACGGGATCGGCGCCCAAATCTTAAGAGACCTCGGCGTGAAACAAATGAAGCTGCTGACGAACAATCCGCGAAAGATTGCCGGTCTCGAAGGCTACGGCCTGACGATCGCAGACAGGGTGCCGCTGCAGATGGAGACAAAAAAAGATAATGAAAAGTACTTAAAAACGAAAAAATCAAAATTGGGGCATATGCTTCATTTTTAAACTAAAATCAATCACAAAAAAGGACGGGATTCATATGAATAAAATAGAAGGTCATGTAATTGGAACAGATTTGAAAATTGGGATCGTTGTGTCAAGGTTCAACGATTTTATTACAAGCAAACTTCTAAGCGGTGCAGAAGATACGCTGTTGAGACATGGGGTCAAAGCTGATGATATTGATGTCGCCTGGGTTCCCGGCGCATTCGAGATTCCGCTGATCGCCAAAAAAATGGCTGAAACGAAAAAATACGACGCCGTGATTACACTTGGCACGGTCATCAGAGGAGCGACAAGCCACTATGACTATGTCTGCAATGAAGCGGCAAAGGGGATTGCGGCGAGCAGCATGTCAACAGGCGTTCCGGTGATCTTCGGCGTATTGACGACAGACACGATCGAGCAGGCGGTAGAACGCGCCGGAACAAAAGCCGGAAATAAAGGTGCAGAAGCTGCCGCGGCAGCGATTGAAATGGCGAACCTGACCCGGTCGCTTCAATAATTACCGAAAAAGAGTTTAAAAAGGTTATAAAAATGTTTATAATGTGATGTGAAGCGACTAGCCTTCGTTAGATCCACATTTTGATATATTGAGGGGTATTTATGTTAATTCGTTATAAAAAGTCATTCGAAAAGATTGCGATGGGGCTCCTTTCGTTTATGCCGAATGAGAAGGACGTCAAGCAGCTTCAGCAGACAATTAAAGACTATGAAACGGACACTGAAAGGCAGCTGTTCCTATGGAAAGAAGGCGAGGATATTGTCGGCTGTGTAGGAGTAGAGAAAAGAGAAGAAGAAGTCGAGATCAAGCATATCAGTGTAAACCCGTCTCACCGTCATCAAGGAATCGGCAAAAAAATGGTGTCGGCCATTTCGCAAATGTTTGCACCTAAACCGCTGGTTCCGAATGAATTAACTAAAGGATTCTTTGAGCGCTGTCAGGATCACGAAAATGAAGACATCACATATAACCAATGAGCAGAGGCTTCTAGCCTCTGCTCTTTTTTCGCCGTTCGATTTGTTTTTCCCTCTCGGCAATCACTTCAGTCCGGTCTCTCAGCAGGTGTTTATCGATGATGAAGGCGTCTGGTGGATCGTTTGCTCCCCACTCATACGACCTTTTTTCACATTTTTTCCGGCATGCTTTGATCAAAGCTTCATCTGTGATCGGAAGCATGATGCTTTCATAAGGAGAATGGGCTTTGATTTTTTGGTACGTCTTCCTTAACAGCTTGATGAAGCGGCTGTAATCCAATCCGAGCGATTCGACTGCGTCTTTTTCGGACGCCAGGATGCGAATGCTGTTCGCCATTAATCTCTCTGCGCCGGCAAAATTGTTTCTCCGCTGATGATAGAGTGCGACTGCCAGCTGAATCAACCCGACCCAGTATGATTTCCGCTCGCCGGGATTGTCCTTTTTCCAATGGTCTTCTAAAATTTCGTGGCATTCAAAATAATCCCTTGACCCGTGGAATTCGGCCAGGTAATCGATATAAGCTTGGGGATACATCTGACATCCTCCTTTAAGTTTCCGTTAAAGTGTATCATAAGAACGGAACGGAGGAAAAACGGCTGATATATCCAGGCTATGAAAAAAGCGCCCGGTAAAGGACGCTTCTCATTTTTATGTTAATAGATCCATGCCGCTCCTACAATAATCAACAAAATAAACAGAACGACAATCAAAGCAAATCCTCCGCCGTAGCCGAAGCCTTTACCTCCCATGTTGTTCCCTCCTCAGGTTTAAGATTTTACACAGTATTCTATGCAGCATACGCTCAAATCGTATAGGCGAATGCCAAAGCTTCTTAAATTATATTGGACTCATGCAGACGCGTAATTTATACTAAAGGGTAGCCAGTTTTAGCCGGCTTAGAAGCGATTTTGAAAATGGTGAGAAATGAACATGGAATATCAGGTGAAAATCGAGGCGTTTGAAGGGCCACTGGATCTGCTGCTGCACTTAATCAACCGCCTTGAAATAGACATTTATGACATACCTGTTGCGAAGATAACCGAGCAGTATTTATTATATGTGCATACGATGCGCGAACTTGAGCTCGACGTGGCCAGTGAATATTTGGTGATGGCCGCGACCCTTCTCAGCATTAAAAGCCGAATGCTCCTTCCAAAGCAGGAAGAGGAGCTCTTTGACGAAGAGTTTCTCGAGGAAGAAGAGGACCCGAGAGAAGAATTGATTGAAAAATTAATAGAGTACAGAAAATACAAAAGTGCCGCGCAAAATTTGAAGGAGCGCGAGGAAGAGCGGCAAAAAGCATTCGCGAAGCCGCCGAGCGATTTGAGCGACTATGCCAAGGAAATCAAACTCAGCGAGCAAAAGCTGTCCGTCACCGTTTACGACATGCTCGGGGCATTTCAAAAGGTGTTGAACCGCAAAAAAATCAGCCGGCCGTCTGAAACTAGAATTTCAAGACAGGAAATACCGATAGAAGAACGAATGACGCAAATCGTCGATTGTTTGAAATCGTCCCGTAAAAGGATGCATTTTATGGAACTGTTCCCGTACGAACAGAAAGAGCATCTCGTTGTGACGTTTTTGGCGATTTTGGAGCTGATGAAAAACCAGCTGATCATCATTGAACAGGAACACAACTTTTCAGACATTTACATAACAGGGAGTGAAGCGATTCATGACGCTTGATATCGTGAATTGGAAAGCCATTGTCGAAGCGCTTTTGTATGCCGCCGGCGACGAGGGCCTGACAAAAAAACAGCTATTATCCGTTTTGGAGATCGATGAAGCCGAGCTTCAGGATATTATGCTTGATGTCAAAGAAACCTATGAAAAAGAAGACAGGGGCATCGAGCTTGTCGAATACGCAGATACGTACATGCTTTCGACCAAAAAAGAATTCGCCGTCTATTTGAAAAAGCTGATTGAAGCCCCTTCAAAAGGGCTTTCTCAGGCTGCCCTCGAAGTTTTGGCCATCGTCTCATATAAGCAGCCGATTACAAGAGCGGAAGTCGAGGAGATCAGAGGGGTCAAATCTGAACGGATTCTCCAGAGCCTTGTCGCAAAAGCGCTGTTGTGCGAAGTAGGCCGGGCGGACGGACCGGGCAGGGCAATCTTGTACGGTACAACCGAAACATTCCTTGAACAATTCGGCTTAAAAACGCTTGAAGAGCTTCCGCCGCTGCCCGAAAATGTAGAAGAAGACGGGGTTCAGGAAGAAGCCGATCTGTTCTTTGAGAACTTTAACCAGACGTTCGAAGATTTAAAATAGACTCACCTTAAGGACCGAAGTATGATAATATATATTATCGTATTTTTTATGTTTAATTTCATGCATGAAAGAATACGATTGTAACAAAGCGATGAGGAGAGGGTGCCGACACCAATGGGAAAATCTATGGCAAGAGCCCAAACCGAGCAGGCAGGCGAATTTTTAGCACAGACCGTTCAGACGCTGAGCGATTATTTAAACGAAACGACGCTCTCATCCCTTGAAGCCGAAGAGCCCGGGAGCAGAGATTATTATCGCGATGTCCTCAGCAACTTGAGAAAGCTGGCGGTTTACTGTGAAGAAGGGCTTCTGGCCTGCCGAATCAGGCTGCAGCAGAATCCTTTTCAGGACGCTGCCGCCGAAAGGACGCTCTATCAGATCTATCATCGATGCATAGAAGAATTTTTTACACCGAAAAAAGATACTTGGTACGAAGACAGCAGAGCGGCCTACACGGGAAAAAACGCCATTTGCTTTCACGAACCAGCGCCGGCCTCATTAAAAAATTTGATGGCTTCGCTTGAAACAGAATATCAATCGATGAGAGAAGAATTGGAATACTATGCGAATGACTATCGGCTGAAGATGGTTCAGCCGAGATCATAGCTTAAATGAACCGTGAGCCGGAACTCCCCCTTTCATGAAAGGGGGAGTTTTTATGTTGCTTGAGATTTTTCTCGGGGAATCATCCAATTGGTGTTCATAACGGAAAGACAAGCGCATAAACTTGTACAAACAACCACAAGGACGTGAGAAAAAATGCGCTTTTTTCTAAAACAGGCTGCAGCAGCCATCATCATATGCTCTCTTTTATGCTCTTCATACCAAATCGCTGAAGCACAGCCTTCCCTTCATGTCAGCGCAAGAAGCGCGATTGTCATGGACGGGCAATCCGGACGGGTTTTGTTTGCGAAGGATGAGCATGAAAAACGGCGCATTGCAAGCATTACGAAGATTATGACAGCCATTTTGGCCGTGGAATCGGGCAAATTGGATGAAACAGTCACGGTCAGCGACAGAGCGGTCAGAACGGAAGGATCATCGATCTATTTGACGAGCGGGCAAAAGGTGAAACTGAAGGACCTTGTTTACGGTTTGATGCTGAGATCGGGAAATGACGCAGCCGTTGCGATTGCCGAGCATGTGGGCGGAAGCCTGGAAGGGTTTGTCTACATGATGAATCAAAAAGCGGCCGACCTCGGCATGGAAAACACCCTGTTCCGCAATCCGCACGGACTCGATGACCACCCTGACCACTATTCCTCGGCCTATGATATGGCGCTTTTGACGAAATATGCGATGACAAACGAAACGTACCAAAAAATCGCCGGAACGAAGCGCTATAAGGCAGAAACGATGCAAGGCATCTGGAGAAATAAAAACAAGCTTTTAACAGGACTTTACGAATACAGTACAGGCGGAAAGACGGGATATACCAAGCTGGCGAAGCGCACGCTCGTCTCCACTTCATCGAAAGACGGAACCGATTTGATCGCCGTCACCATCAACGCCCCTGACGACTGGAATGATCATATGAACATGTTCAACTATGTATACGGCCACTACAAAACATATATCATCGCCAAAAAAGGCGAGGTTCCGAAATTAAAAGACTCTTTTTACGGGAATAAAGCTTTTATTAAACGGGATGTCACATATCTGTTAAACGAAGATGAAAAAGAAGACGTGAAGGTTGATATCGAGCTTCTTAAACCGAAAAAATCGTGGCGTAAAAACAAAAAAGAAATCCCGGACATCATCGGGGAAATGAACGTCATGTTCAACGGAAAAACGATTGCAAGCGTACCGATCTATTATGAAAACGAACACAACAAAAAGCCGAAAAAATCGTTTTTCGAGACCTTTCAATCCGTATTCCAAAAAGCGGCAGGCGGTTCATCATGGTCAATATAATCTGGGTCGGGTTAACGGTGATCGGTCTGGTGTTTGCGCTTTTCAACGGAACGGTTCAGGAAGTCAATGAAGCCGTATTTAAAGGTTCGAAGGAAGCCGTCACGATTTCGATCGGCCTGATGAGCGTCCTTGTTTTTTGGCTGGGGCTGATGAAAATCGCTGAACAGTCCGGGCTTCTCGAAAAATTCAGCAGGTTGTGCCGGCCGTTCATTTCAAAGCTGTTTCCCGAGATCCCTCCGGATCATCCGGCGATGGGTTATATTTTATCCAATTTAATGGCCAACTTTTTCGGATTGGGCAATGCAGCGACACCGCTCGGCATTAAAGCGATGGAACAGATGAAGGCGCTCAACCGGAACCGCAGGGAAGCGAGCCGCTCAATGATCACTTTTCTGGCGGTCAATACGTCAAGCATTACCTTGATTCCGACGACCGTCATCGCGGTCAGGATGACATATGATGCAAAGGCACCGACAGACATCGTCGGGCCGACCATTTTGGCGACTTTAATATCGGGAATCTTTGCGATCTTCATCGATCGATACTTTTATTATAGAAGAAAAAAGAAGGGGTGAGCATTTGGAATTCATCAATTGGCTTTCTCTGGCCCTTATCCCGTTTATCATCGCCACGATTCTGCTGTATGGCACATTCAAAAAAGTTCCGACTTATGAAGCGTTTGTTGAGGGAGGGAAGGAAGGAATCCAAATTGCGTTTTCCATTATCCCTTATTTGGTCGGTATGCTTGTAGCGATCACGGTTTTCCGGGCTTCAGGGGCGCTCGATTTTTTTATGAATCTTTTAAAGCCGGTGTTTTCCGCCGTGGGAATTCCGACGGAAGTGGTTCCGCTGGCTCTGATCCGGCCGATTTCGGGAACGGCGGCGCTCGGCATGACGACCGATTTAATCGCAGTTTACGGACCCGATTCGTTCATCGGCCGGCTGGCCTCTGTCATGCAGGGATCGACAGACACGACGCTGTATGTTTTGACCGTCTATTTCGGCGCGGTCGGAATCAAGAAAATGGGGGACGCTTTAAAAGTGGGACTGCTTGCTGATTTAGCGGGGATTATCGCGTCTGTGATTATTGTAACATTGCTGTTTGGAAGCGCCTGATCAACAGGCGCTTTTTTGCTTTTCTGCCAAAACTGTTTTACTTTTGACGTGAGAAAGGATACATTTAAGGGCGGAGTGCTTCTTTCCTAAGGAAGAAGGCGCCCGCAAACTTGTTTGTTGGTCTGGAAAAAAGTAAGATAATACATGAGGTGAAAGATATGGAACGACTTCAAAAAGTAATCGCCCACGCCGGTATTGCATCGAGGCGGAAGGCGGAGGAACTTATAAAAGAAGGGAAAGTCACGGTCAACGGTAAAACCGTCAGAGAGCTCGGCGTTAAAGTATCAAGCTCCGACCGGATTGAGGTTAACGGCGTCCAGCTTGAAAGCGAAGAACCCGTTTATTTTCTCCTGTATAAACCGAGAGGGGTTATATCAGCAGTCAAAGACGACAAAGGCCGGAAAGTTGTGACCGACTTTTTCACAGAGGTGGAGGAGCGGATCTATCCGATCGGAAGGCTTGATTATGATACGAGCGGCCTCTTATTGTTAACGAATGACGGGGACTTCGCCAATAAATTGATGCACCCGAAATACGAAATTAATAAAACGTATGTGGCAAAGCTGAAAGGCATTCCTTTAAAGGAGAGTTTAAAAAAACTTGAGCGGGGCGTACGCCTTGAGGAAGGAAAGACAGCTCCGGCAAAAGTGAAGCTTTTGTCACTCGATAAGAAAAAGCAGACAAGCATCGTCCAAATCACGATCCATGAGGGGCGAAACCGCCAGGTCAGGAGAATGTTTGAAGCCATCGGGCACGAAGTGCTCAAGCTGAAAAGGGAAGAGTACGCTTTTTTGAACCTGGCGGGCTTGAAAACCGGGGAAAAAAGAGAGCTCACGCCTCATGAAGTGAAAAGGCTCAGGGCATTGGCCGAACACGGTAAAGCTGCTTTTTAAATTTTCACACAACCTTCAAAAAAGGCAAATGGCAGGCAGTCATGAGATGATATAATGATACTGAATGTCTAAATGAGGGGGCGGATTATGAAAAAAAAGCGTTTTTACATTCGGACAGGCATCCTCCTTGTGCTGCTTGCGGCGCTTGGCTACACGCTGTACAGCGCCGTGTTTCAAAAGACGGAGAGTGTGGCGGTGGGGGAAAAAGCTCCCAATTTTTCGCTGGAGGATGTTGACGGCAACCGTCTCAAACTGGACGAGCTAAAAGGCAAAGGGGTATTTTTAAACTTTTGGGGAACATGGTGCGAACCATGCAAAAGAGAATTTCCTTATATGGCGAATCAATATAAAGTGTTTAAGGATAAAGGGGTTGAAATCGTCGCCGTCAATGTCGGCGAATCAAACCTTGCCGTCCGAAACTTTATGAAAGACTACGGCGTCAATTTTCCGGTTGTGCTTGATAAAGACAGGCAGGTTCTGAACGCATACGATGTCACACCGCTGCCGACCACGTTTCTGATCAACCCTGACGGAGAGATTGTCAAAGTCGTGTCTGGCACGATGACAGAACGGATGATCCATGATTATATGAATATGATCAAACCAGAGGGATCGTCATGATGAAAGAAATCAAATGCGAATGCGGCCACGTGAATCCGACGGGTACCGTTTTGTGTGAATCGTGCGGAAAGCCGCTCGTCAAACAGGATGCCAAACTCCTTGACATGCGGTATGACGGAAGTGCGAGACGCTCTCAAACATATAACAAAACAATCGTAGATAAAATATGGAATTTCTTTTCGTCTGTAAAGGTCGGCGTCTGGCTGATCGTCATTACGCTGACAGCATCTGCTTTTGGAACGATTTTCCCGCAGGAAATGTTCCTGCCGCCGGGTGCGCAGGCTGATACATACTACAGCGAACAATACGGGCTTCTCGGACAAATCTATTATGCTCTCGGTTTTCACAATCTTTACGGTTCATGGTGGTTTATTATTCTGGTTGCCTCAATCGGCATATCGCTTGTGATCTGCAGCCTTGACCGGGTCGTTCCTTTGTACAGGGCGCTGAAAAATCAGGGCGTCACGCGAAATCCGAACTTTATGGAGAGGCAGCGCCTTTTCAGCCGGACGGAAGCGGACATGTCTGAAGACACAAGATCACAAATCGTCGGTAAACTGAAGAAAAAACGATACCGCGTCAAGGAAGAAAACGGAAACCTGTTTGCGGAAAAAGGCCGTTTTTCAAGGTGGGGCCCATATGTGAACCATATCGGGCTGATCATATTCCTCATCGGTGTCATGCTCAGATTTGTTCCGGGCATGTATGTCGACGAAACCCTTTGGATCAGGGAAGGGGAGACCGTGCCCATCCCGGGAACTGACGGCCATTACTACTTGAAAAACAACCGGTTTACAAAAGAAATGTACGACAGTGAAAAAGAAAAAGAAGTATTTTCAGAGGCGATTACTAAAGCGGGTGACGGTACTGTCGCAAAAACATATCAAACCGATGTTGAACTGTATGAAAGAAAAAATGACAGCCTGCCGGGCGAAGCGCCTGAATTGAAGAAAGTGA
The DNA here is from genome assembly GCF_038593085.1 of Bacillus sp. FSL L8-0528. Taxonomy (NCBI): domain Bacteria; kingdom Bacillati; phylum Bacillota; class Bacilli; order Caryophanales; family Bacillaceae; genus Bacillus; species Bacillus sp. FSL L8-0528. Next base: position 2,408,634 of record NZ_CP151961.1, on the reverse strand, counting down.
AAAACGGCAAGATCAAGGTCAATGACCCGTTGAAATTCGGTTCATATGCACTCTATCAGCTGACATACAAGGAAGGCGAGCTCGACAAAATGGTGTTTCAGCTGATTGAAAAAGACAGCGGGAAATCCTTCGGCAAAGTGGCAATCGACCTCTTGGAGCCGAAACCGGAATATGATCTTGGTAACGGTTACAAAGTTCATATAGCAAGCTACCTGCCGGACTTTTATTTTAACAAAGACGGGGAACCGAGCACGAAAACGAGGAATCCGAACAATCCGGCATTTGTATTCCAGATCACCGCACCGGATAAGCCTAAAGGAGAAAAAAGTTTCGTGGCGATTCAGGAAACAATCGAAGGTTCTGACGACAATAAATACAAAATGAAGTTTGACCATGTCGAAACGAAGAATCTCTCAGGCCTCACAATTAGAAAAGATTTGACTTTGTGGGTGCTCATTGTCGGCGGTGCCATCTTTATGATCGGCGTCATTCAGGGGATGTACTGGCACCATAGAAGGATCTGGCTCAGAACGCTGGACGGGCATGTGCTCGTCGCCGGACATACGAACAAAAACTGGTACGGGCTGAAGCAGGACTTGAAGGCCGCGCTCGCGGATACGGGGATATCCGAACCGGCCGATCAAAAAGAACTGTCAAAGGAAAAAAAATAAACGGCCAGCATAGGGAGGGGTTTTCATGGCAGAGTTAAGCGGCAATTTATTGTACGCGGCATTTCTCTTGTATCTCTCAGCGGTCTTCTTTTTTGGCGGCTCCATCAGGAGCAAGGCTTCAGACCGGAAGAAGAAGAACCGCTGGGCATCGATCGCAGTGTTGATCACGATCATCGGATTTGTATGCCAGTTTGGATATTTTATTGCGAGATGGATCGTTTCCGGACACGCGCCGGTCAGCAATCTCTTTGAATTTACAACTGCTTTCAGCATGATGCTCGTCCTGGCGTTCATCATCATCTACTTTATTTACAAGCTGTCCGCATTGGGACTGTTTACGCTTCCCGTTGTCCTGCTTTTGATCGCATATGCCAGCATGTTTCCGACCGATATCACACCGCTGATTCCGTCGCTTCAAAGCAACTGGCTGTATATTCATGTCACGACTGCAGCCCTCGGGCAGGCGATTCTCGCCATCAGCTTTGTCGCCGGCGTGATCTTTCTGCTCAAGCATGTGGATCATTCAAAGCCGGGCAAAAAAACGTTCTGGCTCGAATGTGTCATGTTTATGCTTGTGACAACGCTCGCGTTTATCCTTGTGACGACCTCATTCCGCATTGGGGGCTATGAGGCGCAGTTTAAGTGGATTGATAAAGACAACCAGGAAGACGTCATGATTTACGAGCTTCCCGCTCTTATCGGCCCGAATAAAGGAGAACTTTTAACGGAGGAGAGAATGGAGCCGCTTGTCAATGTGCCGCCCATTTTTTCAGGCCGGAAGCTGAATACCGTTCTCTGGTCGTTTGGAACCGGCGCCTTGCTTTACGGTGTCATCAGGCTGATCATCAGAAAACGCATCAGTCAGCTTCTTCAGCCGCTCGTGAAAAATGTGAACCTTGACCTTGTCGATGAAATCGGCTATCGCTCCGTTTCGATCGGCTTTCCGGTTTTTACGCTTGGCGCGCTTATTTTCGCGATGATATGGGCACAGCTGGCGTGGAGCAGATTCTGGGGCTGGGATCCGAAAGAAGTCTGGGCGCTGATTACATTTTTGTTTTATGCAGCTTATCTGCATCTCAGGCTTTCGAGAGGCTGGCACGGCGAAAAATCGGCGTGGCTCGCCGTCATCGGTTTTGCCATTATTATGTTTAATCTTATTTTTGTAAACCTTGTCATCGCCGGGCTTCACTCTTATGCATGATCCGTGCGGTGCAGGAAGGTCCGGGCTTTTCACCGGGCCTTCCGCAGCTTTTTGTTTTAAATTGAGGAAAGGCATTCTTGGCTTGGCTTACAATCGCTTTTCTAATAAAATGAATGTAAGAAGATTCAAATCAGGAGGTTTACGATGGAACAGACGAAAGAGACAAAAATATTAGTAGTAGATGATGAGGCAAGAATCAGACGACTTTTAAAAATGTACCTTGAAAGGGAAAACTACAAGATCGAAGAAGCCGAGAATGGCGATGAAGCCATCGACAAAGCCCTCGGCAACGATTACGATTTAATCCTGCTCGATTTGATGATGCCGGGAACCGACGGCATTGAAGTATGCCGCCAAGTACGCGATAAAAAAGCCACTCCGATCATCATGCTGACGGCGAAAGGCGAAGAAGCGAACCGGGTGCAGGGCTTTGAAGTCGGAACCGATGACTACATTGTGAAACCTTTCAGTCCGAGGGAAGTGGTGCTGAGAGTCAAGGCGCTCCTAAGAAGATCATCGCAAACCTCTTACCTGAATACGGATACAACGGCAAAAAATGTGCTTGTTTTTTCTCACTTATCCATTGATCACGATGCTCACAGAGTCATGGCGGACGGAACGGAAGTCAGCCTGACGCCGAAAGAATACGAACTGCTTTACTTTCTGGCCAAAACCCCTGATAAAGTATACGATCGTGAAAAGCTGCTGAAGGAAGTATGGCAATACGAGTTTTTCGGCGACTTGAGAACGGTCGATACCCATGTTAAACGTTTACGTGAAAAATTGAACAAAGTCTCGCCGAAAGCTGCGAAAAAAATCGTAACAGTATGGGGCGTCGGGTATAAATTTGAGGTCGGAAACGAATGAAGTTTTGGAAGAGCGTAGTCGGTAAACTGTGGTTTACCATACTGCTTTTGGTTTCATTTGTCTTATTTATCCTTACGTTCTTTCTGCTCGAGTTTATTGAAAACTACCATGTAGATGAAGCGGAAGCTGATTTGACAAAGCTCGCCAGCAAGGTGGCCGTCATCATGGAAAACCATAAAGACCAGGAGACAGCCAGATCGATTACATGGGAGCTTGCCGATGAACTGACGAGCATCGCCGTCATCAAAAATGAGAATGAATATTGGTATTCACCGCGGGAACATCAAAAAGTGGCTTCCATCACATTAAAAGATATTAAAAACGATCCAGATCTGAACGAAGCGCTTCGCAAGCATCAAAAAGTGCAGAAGAGGACGGTTATCTCCAATCAAAAGAACGATCAGCTGATTGTCGGCGTACCCTACGGGAAAGGCGAAGATGAAGGCATGGTGTTTCTTTCTCAATCGCTTCTTGCCGTCAAGGATACGACACAGCATACGACGAGGTATATCCTCTTTGCCGCTGCGATTGCGATTGTGTTAACGACGATTTTCGCTTTCTTCCTCTCAAGCCGGATTACCTACCCGCTCAGAAAAATGCGGCAGGGTGCCCAGGACTTGGCGAAAGGGAAGTTTGATACGAAGATTCCGATTCTGACCCAGGATGAAATCGGCGAGCTGGCGATTGCCTTTAACCAAATGGGGCGCCAGCTGAAGTTTCACATTACGGCACTCAATCAGGAAAAGGAGCATTTGTCGAATATCTTAAGCAGTATGGCCGACGGCGTGATCACCATTAATATCGACGGGACAATCCTTGTGACAAACCCTCCGGCTGAACGCTTTTTACAGGCTTGGTATTATGAGCAGAACATGAATGTAAAAGAAGGCCATGAACTGCCTCCCGAAGCGCGAGAGCTTTTTCAAAACACCGTCAGCACGGAGAAAGAGCAGATGATTGAAATGACCCTGCAAGGCAGAACATGGGTGCTGCTCATGAGTCCGCTGTACAATCAGTCCCATGTACGCGGAGCGGTTGCCGTGTTGAGGGATATGACGGAGGAAAGACGGCTTGATAAGCTGAGAAAAGATTTTATCGCCAATGTCAGCCATGAGCTGAGAACACCGATTTCGATGCTTCAAGGGTACAGTGAAGCGATCGTTGACGACATCGCAAGCTCTGAGGAAGAAAAAAAGGAAATCGCCCAGGTCATCTATGACGAGTCTTTAAGAATGGGAAGGCTTGTGAATGATTTGCTGGACCTTGCCAGAATGGAGGCGGGGCATATTTCCTTAAACGTTGAACCGGTGGAGCTCCGCGAGTTTTTTGAGAGAGTGTTCAGAAAGTTTTACGGAGTGGCCGGGGACAAAAATATTACGCTTTCTCACAATCTTGATCTGCATGAAGCAAAATTTGTGTTTGATCCGGACAAAATGGAGCAGGTTTTAACCAACCTGATTGACAACGCGATCCGCCATACAAATGCCGGGGGCACCGTTCATGTCGATGTGCAGTCTGCTGAAAGCGGGCTGAAGATTGCCGTGAAAGACTCCGGCAGCGGGATTCCCGAAGAGGATCTGCCGTTTATTTTTGAACGCTTTTATAAGGCCGATAAAGCAAGGACGAGAGGAAAAGGCGGGACTGGCCTCGGGCTTGCGATCGTCAAAAACATCGTCGATGCACACAACGGATCGATCACCGTCCACAGCATGCTGAACGAAGGTACTTCCTTCACGTTCTACATTCCAAGAAATAAGCAGGATGATGGCCAAATTTGACGAAGAATCTTGTTCCATACGAAACAAAGAGCACCTGTTCATACAGAACAGGTGCTCAGTTATTTGAGGGCAAAATGTATCCAATTTGTAAAATTTCTGTATATCCTTAAACGTTTATGCCTTTGTAGCCGATGAAAGAGTGAGAATTTCAGGAAGACAGATGAGCGTCTAAGAGGAGATGAAAGAAGAATTTAGGACAACCGCAAACTTTATCATAGTGAAAACCGCATATGGAAATGGCCGCTCCCGTTCTGGTAATCTATACAAGGCGGTTCGCTTTTTACTGCACACACTAAAGTCCGCCAGCCATTCCCAATAAGAGTGGGATGACTGAAGGGCTGTCAAATGAAGACTTTGGTTTGGATTTATGTATAATCTCTATAGAAGGATGCGAGAAACAAAAGAGATTTTTTAGATAAAATAAGCATGAAACAGGGAATGAGTGATGACTGATGGAAAAAACAAAAATACTGATTATTGAAGATGATGAAGCAATTGCTGATTTGCTTTCATACGGGCTGACGTCCGAAGGCTTTGAAACGTGCACGGTCAATAACGGTTCTTCAGGAATGAGGAAACTAGATCAGTTCAAACCTGACCTTCTGCTCCTCGATTGGATGCTGCCGGACTGCAGCGGATTGGATATTTGCAAAAAAGTGACCGAAAGCTGTAATATTCCAATACTGATGATTACCGCAAAATCAGATATCACGGATAAAATACTGGGGTTGGAATTCGGGGCCGATGACTATATTACAAAGCCGTTTGATCTGCGCGAAGTTGTCGCGAGAATACGCACGATCCTTCGGCGTCTGGAACAAGCCCATCATGTGAACGAACGGGAAACGGAAAAAGTGGATGAGATCCGGTTTAAAAATATTGTGATCGTTCCGGGCGAAAGACTGGTGAAAAAAGACGGGGCAGCCGTCGAATTAACTCCAAAAGAATATGATCTGCTAATGACTTTGGTTGACCATCGGGGAAAAGTTTTTACCCGTTCAGAGCTTTTGGAATTCATCTGGGGATACGATTTTTTCGGTGACACCCGTACAGTCGATACCCATATTCAAAGACTCCGCAAAAAGCTTGATGCAAGCGACTTGATTAAAACAGTGTTCGGCATCGGATATAAATTCGAGAAGCAGGAGGAGTAGAGAGTGTTACGGACCATCAAGGGCAAGTTTATTGTTGGCTTTTTTCTGATTTTTTCTCTCTCTTTCCTTGTGCTCAATCACACGGTTAAGAACGTCATTTGGTCGAGTAACGAAAAAATTGTAACATCGGATTTAGTCGAACTGAAAAAAAACAGTACCGTCTATGTAAACCAAGCATTTTTAATCAATCACTATAAAAACAATGAACTTTATTTCGGTGATATGGCCGATGAAATGGTAGATAATTTAAATCACTCCACAGGAAGCAATGTCGGTGTTTATACAGTAGATGGCGCATTGTTGTCTTCTTCTGATCAGAAGGTGTTTTCCAGAGGGAGTGATGAAGATCTTCAACAGGCGATCAAAGGAAAGACTGCCTATCATATCACCTATAACCGGAATAAAGCAAAAGTGTTTTTCTCATATCCGGTTGTCATTGAAGGCACAAAAGTAGGCATATTACGCTTTTCGAAAAATTTCGACCTGCTGTATAAGCAGAGCGGAGAGATTCTGGATATTGTTTTTTATATCGCGCTTGCAATATTTGTGGCGGCGTTCCTTTTCTCCTATATCCTGTCCAGACATATCACGATTCCGCTCGTCAAGCTGACAGATGCCACCTCACAAGTCAAGAAGGGTAAGCTGGATATGGATATCCACTTTAATAGAAAAGATGAGATTGGCCAGCTTGCCGTCAACTTTAACGATATGATCAGCAGGATTCGGGAACAAATTTTAACCATCGAAAGGGATCGCGACCGTCTAAAAGAACTTAACGAACAAGAAAAACGGTTTTTTGATAATATGACGCATGAGCTGAAAACACCTCTGACTTCCATCCAAGGATATGCTGAGATCATAAAAGATAAAGGGGAAGCGGACCGGAAATTTTTTGATAAAGGAATGAACCACATTGTCGAAGAAAGCCGGCGCCTGCATAATTTGGTGATCAAGCTTCTTGAAGTATCCCGGGAAACGTCCAAGAGTGCTCAATTTGACAGGATCGACGCAGGCGAAATTTTAAAAGATGTTTGCGAGTCGATGAAATTTCGGGCAGAACGGTATAAGAAAAGGATCACCTGTGACATTGAAGATGGCCTGTACGTTCTTGGTGAGGTGAGCAGGCTGCGCCAGCTTTTTATCAATCTGCTGGACAACGCCATCAAATACAGCTTATCTCATTCGGAAATCATCATTAAGGCCGAAATCGTTGGAGAAAACATTCTTTTTACATTCAAGAATCCAAGCGATCCATTGGAAAATGACCAACACACCAAAATGTTCCAACCTTTTTATTCAGTCAATCAGAAGATTAAGGAAGAAGGAAGTGTAGGTTTGGGATTAAGCATTGTGAAAACAATTGTTGACGAACACGGAGGAACAATCGAGATGTTCTACAAAGAAAACCACACAGTGATTCAAGTTGAATTAGCTTACGCAAAGGTTGAGAAATGATGAAAAACAAACCGTTTATTATATGGGCAGGAGTGCTGCTGTTTCTGATCATTATCGTGTCCAGTTATAATGTCGGAAAAAGATCGGAAACGATTATTATCCCAAGCGGGGAAGAAAATCATATCTATGACCAGAAGACCCGCCCTTTTCAAGTCAATACGATCTATCGTCTTCCAAAAGTCGGGCAGCTGCTCGGGTGGTCTTCACCGGATTCCGTTGTCGGTTTTTTCAAGGGAGAAGGGACATCCGAACGTACAGCGCACAGTCTTCAGCGCCTTTCCTCCCCCTATGAAAAAGCTGAAATCGTAAAAGGCATTGAAAGCAACACGTCCAACCTAAAAATGTCTCCAGACGGAAAGCGTATCGCCGGAGTCACTTTGTCATTAAGTAAGGCATCAATGCAGCTGTTTTCGCCGGCGAGCGGGAAAAAAACAGAAATCGCCAGCACCTCCGCCAGCAATGAGGTCTATGTCCAAGATGTTTCATGGTCAAATAATAGCAGATACGTTTGCTATCTTGTTTTAGATGTCGGGCAGGGGGATGAGACCGGCCTTCGTGTTTATGATACGGCTTCCGGAACGCTTAAAACGTATTCATTGAATGATTTTGCGGAGAAGGATTCGCTTACCGGAGTTAACATCTCCGATAATGGACGAGATTTGCTGTTTACCGTGTTGCAGCGTTCCGACGAGTACGGGATCAGAATGGGAACCATTGACGGCAGCCGCATTAAAATCGAGGACAAGCGTCTGGACAGCCGCGGCGGGCCTGTTTGGTTAAACAATGATCAATTTGTATTCCTGGACACCGGGGAAACCCTGTGCGAATATGATCGCAGAAACGGAGAGCTTTCTGCTCTGCTCGATAAAGTAACTGTTTTTAAATTCTCAAACGACTTTAAGAAAATCGCTTACTCTTTAAAGGATGAAGACAATATCTATGCAGGTAAGCTTCAGGGGAAAAATATCCTCTATGAAGAACCGATATACCACGGCACCATCCCTTCGGAAATATTTTGGAGTCCGGACGGCAACAGCCTGCTTGTTAACGCTCAATACCAGTACCCTGCCATGGAGAGTGCATCCGTGCGATTTTTAGAAGAGCAAGCTTATATCATCACATTTAAATAATTGTTCGTTCTCCACTTTAATATCAGGCAAAAAAACCTTATTTCGGCATTTAACCGAAATAAGGTTTTTCTTTTGTAAAGACTTCTTTCACTTTTTTTGCAGGGTAATTAGCCTGATTATCATTCCTCAAAAAATGATGTTTTTCTTCTTTTTGTGACATTTTGTTTACAAGTTGGTCGAACTTCTGCGATATCTTCCTCTTATATTTAAAGAGCATCCTTCTTATAGAACTTTGTCTTCAAAAATAGCAGCTTAAAAAATTGTCACTTGTGAGTGACGAGTTTAAAAGAAACCTAGTGATTGTTAATTAAAGTCTAAGGAGTTGGAAAAAGTGTCAAATTCACCAAAAGAAGATCATAAATTGAGCGCACTAGGAAAATTAGTGCTAGGTATGTTGATTGTATTCGGTGTGACTTTGTTATGCATTTCTTGGAATGCGCTTGCCGGCCCAAAGCAGGAACCGATAAAAGAAAATTCCGCGGCTTCAGCATCGGTGCCGGGAGGCAAACATAAAGCAGAGAAAAAAGAAAGTAAGCAAACAGCGCCGGAAATCGGAAAGGTCGTCTATTTGTCATTTGATGACGGTCCGAATCCTGCGGCTTCAGATAAAATCTTAAGTTTGCTCGATAAGTATCATGCGAAAGCTACATTTTTCATGTTAAAACCGAATATTGAACAAAATCCCGATATTGTGAAGAAAATGGTTGAAAACGGCCATTCTGTCGGCTCTCACGGAGTGACGCATCAAGTATCGAAAATCTATAAATCTCCTGAAAGCTTCGCGGCAGAAATGAATGATACGCTTAAAGCCATCAAAGAAACGACCAACGTTGACACACATTTGATCAGATCGCCTTACGGATCAAAGCCCTATATCACCGGTCCATTTCAAGAAGTCATTAAGCGCGACCATTTTAACCTTTGGGACTGGACTGTTGATTCAGAGGACTGGAAATCTGCAAATACAAACGGTCAATTCGTGAATAATGTGATTCAGCAAGTCAATAACCTTTCCGGTGTTGAGCCGCTAGTTGTATTGATGCATGAAAAACCGACAACTGCGGCCCATTTAGAGAAACTATTGAAATACTTCCAAGAAAACGGATATGAAATGAAGCCCATTCATGATTCGATAAAACCGGTTCATTTCAGATGGAATTAAAAAATATGAGATGCATCAACAAGGAAGGGATACTATGGTAAAAATGAGAAAAGGAAAACTAAAGATGAAAAATGTGATATTGTTTGTCCTCGCGCTAGTGATAACGATCGGCAGTGTGGTGTCATACGGGATTTACCGTACAGTCGCCAAATCAATAAATGGAATGTACGAACCTCTTCATCGGGATGCCGAGCAGAAGGATACTGCTCCGCACGATCCTATATCCATTCTTTTATTGGGGATAGATGAGCGCCCCGGTGATAAAGGACGCCCGGATTCTATGATTGTAATGACTGTTAACCCGAAGACAAAGAAAACGACAATGACCAGTATTCCGCGTGATACAAGGGTGTTTATCAAATCAAAAAATAAATTTTCGAAAATGAATTCGGCTTATACGTATGGCGGAATTGAAGGAACCGTTGAAACTGTAGAACAATTTTTGAACATTCCAATCAATTATTATATCAAAATCAATATGGATGGGTTTAAAGATATAGTAGATGCGATTGGCGGAGTAACGGTGGATAATCGGATTGATTTCACCCTTGAAGGCGTGCATCTGTCAAAAGGGAAGCAGCATCTTGACGGCAAAACAGCATTGACATATGCCCGGATGAGAAAAGACGATCCCCGCGGTGATTTTGGGCGTCAAGAGCGTCAGCGTGAGATTATCAACGAAATTATTCATGAAGGTGCACAATTAAAATCATTAACAAACTATCAGGAGATTTTGGCAGCATTAGAAAAAAACATCAAAACAAACTTAACACTGGACAAGATGATCGATATTCAAAGTTCTTATAAAGAAGCTGCTAAAGATATTAAGCAGGTAGAAATTGAAGGTGAAGACAAAAAAGTTGACGGCTTATGGTATCACCTAGTGACTGACGAAAAGAGAATGGAGATTTCCAAAAAGCTTCGCCAACAATTGGACTTAAAGTCATAAACGGATTGAAATCAGTTCATTTCAGCGGATCCGCAACGCTCCGGTCAGGAGAACGAAAGCCTTGTAAGGGCACAGCTTAGTGAAAATGTGGGCTCCTATAACCTTGGCACCTGTTCATTTAGAACGGGTGCTTTTGTGCTTGTTAAGTTAAAATTAAGCTTAACTTTCGCAAAACCCCCTTTCCATTTTCATATGTTCGTAATATAGTTGTAATAGTTGTAATGTAACCTTTTAAGATTGACAAACGACAATAAATTGAACGGAGGGGTTTCAGGTGGAAGAAACCTTTCAGAAAATATATGATCAGTATCATCAGGATTTATTTCAGTTTTTATTTTATATGGTAAAAGACAAAAATCAGGCGGAAGACTTAGTTCAGGAAGTATACATCCGCGTCCTGCATTCTTACGAAACATTTGAAGGCAGGAGCAGCGAAAAAACCTGGCTTCTTTCGATTGCGCGGCACGTTGCGATCGACTGGTTCAGAAAGCAGCAGACGATCCGCCAGCGGATTTTGGGGACGTTTGACTGGGAGAAACAAGATGTAAAAGACCGCAAGCCTCTGCCTGAGGACATCGTGATGCAAAATGAAAACCTAAAGGAAATTTTCGAGGCCCTAGACAAGTGTACGCTTGACCAAAGATCAGTTATCGTCTTGCGTTTTATTCAAGGATATTCGATCAGTGAAACAGCAAAAGCCTTGAATTTTTCCGAAAGCAAGGTAAAAACCACTCAGCACCGCGGTCTGAAAGTGCTTCGTAAACAGATGGAGCTTTTGAAGGAGGATCCAAAGAATGAAGAAGTCAGAATGGAACGAAGAACGGCTGAAGGCGTTACTAAGCCAACTTCCAACGGTTAAGGATAATCGTTCGGCAAATCAGATCTATCAAAAGCTGATTCTCGCACCAAAGCGTAAATCACCGAAAAAACGGGTCGGCGCATTTGCTGCTACAGTTTTGGTTCTCTTTCTTCTGATGCTGATCACTCCCCAGTTAATCGAACAGATCAGATCTCAAAACAGCGCCGACGCCAACATTTCTTCTGACGGAAAATTGGTGCAGACGGAGGCTGATGCTGCCAAGTCTGAACCTGCAAATACGTTTGTCGTCTCACAGAATCAAAAAGACGACTATATCACCTTCGCTTTCCTTGACGAGTCCAAGTCTGTCGTTGTCCCGGTAAGCCTCGAGAAAAGCACTGGCATGACAAATCTTGAAGATGCGCTTCACGCTTACAGCCGGCTTGGAGTGGACCAGTTTACATCATTTGACACAGCTTACCTTGATAAGGTGAAGTTCAAAGAGCAGAAAAACAATAAAAAACTGAAGATTCAAGTTGATGAGAAAATACCGGAGCTATCAGTCGAAGATTTCGAACGGCTGAAAAATGTGATCAACGAAACCTTTAAATGGGGATCGTATGATTCTGTTCTGTTTATTTCCAATGATAAATCGGGTGTTGAATTTGAAACATTCGGAATGCTCGCCGATATGGCGATTATGCACCAGACGCAAAAATGCTACTATTTATATGAAAGCTCAGACGGGCGCCGGTTCCTTGCACCTTCAAGCGAATCTTACGAATCGGTGCAGGAAGCGATTAAGATGATGAAAAACGAAGAAAGCGGCACTCATTTAAAACCCATTTTATCCGATGATACGCCGATTGAAGATATTCAAAAGAATGGAAAAGAACTGATCATTCAATTTTCTTCCTCCGCGAATATTGAGAATAAACCCGAAGATGTCTTGATGGTGGAAGGCCTTCTATTGACCGCGAAAGATTTCGGCTTCACAAAAGTGAAATTTAAAAACGCATCCATAACCAAGGTCGGCGCCTATGACCTGTCGAAATCTGTACAGGTTCCGTACGCACCGAATCCGATGACGATAGAAAACTAAAAGACTCCCTGTGCGGAGTCTTTTTTTAATGTATAAATTGTATTGATTTGGAAGTATACTAAGCTGTCTCCGAATAGGGGGCAATTTTACCGAAGATGCATGTAATAGGAGGATATGGAAAACCTTGAAGAAACTCAGACATCAAAACTTCCTGTTCGCGATCGCATGGCTTTCGGGATTGGCGCTTTTCGTCAATGCCCCGGGGGCGGAAGCCTCAGAGTGGATTGAACCGATTAAAGGAGAGATCACAGATCAATTCGGTACGAGAGGCGGAAAGCATAAGGGGCTTGACATCGCTGCTCCCGAAGGGGAAGCAGTAGCGGCAGCCGCAGACGGAACGATAAGCAAATCGTATCAATCCGACTCCTACGGCCAAGTGATATTTATTAAACATGACAACGGATATGAAACCGTTTATGCCCACTTAAGCAAACGCCTGAAAAAGGAAAAGGAGCGGGTGAAAAAAGGCGAGCAAATCGGAATCATCGGCAATACGGGAATATCGACCGGAACCCACCTGCATTTTGAAATGCATCACGGTTCATGGACTGAAGATAAAAGATATGCAATCAATCCGCTGACGGTGCTTCGTGAGGAGGCGTTCCGGCAAAATTCTATCCACGTTCATCAAAACGCCGGGACAATGAGCGGTGCGGTGACCGTTCAAAAAGGGGACACGCTCTGGAGAATCAGCAAGGATAGCGGTATATCCATCGAGGAGATCATGAGAATAAACGGGTTGAAACATTCAAATCTCAAGGCCGGCCAAACACTCCGCCTTCATGACGATGAATCGAAGACCGGTACATATGTAGTGCGGAAAGGGGATACGCTTCATCATATCGCCGAAAAAATGGGCGTAACTGTACAGCGCCTCAAAGAATGGAACGATTTGAAAGGAGAGCGGATTTATCCCCGCCAGATGCTTGAGATCAGGGAGAATTCCTAAAAAAAACGGAACCTGAAAGGAATTCTTTTCAGGTTCCGCAGCTTCTGTTTAAGGAAGGTCGATGGCTTTAACAGACACGATATCCGGGATGTTTTTCAGCTCAGCTAAAATATCGTCCTCAAGGTGGCGGTCAAAGGAAAGCATCATGATCGCTTCTCCGCCTTTTTCTTTTCGGCCTACCTGCATAGTGGCGATATTGATGTCATGGTCTCCTAAAATTCGTCCGACATGGCCGATAGCCCCTGGTTTATCCTGGTGGTGAATGTAGACAAGGTGTCCAGCCGGATAAAAATCAATATCAAAGCCGTTTAAGGCAACGATGCGTCCGCCGAAGTGCGGAATGTACGTCGCTCTTAAAGAGAATGTTGTTACATCTCCCGTGACAGTCACAGAGATGCAGTTTTCATAGCCTGACTCATTGGAAGAAATTTTTTCGCTGAAGCTGATGCCGCGCTCTTTCGCAACGGTGCCGGCATTCACTTCGTTAACGGTAGCCGCGACCCTCGGCTTCAGAAATCCGGCCAAAAGGCTTTTCGTAATAAATGACGTTTCAAGTTTGGCGATGGAGCCTTCATATTGGATGGCTACATCTTGAACAGGCTCATTCATGCACTGAGACACAAGGTTTCCGATCGTATTGGCAAACTGATGATAAGGCTGGATTTTTTCGAATGAATCCTTTGTCATGGCCGGAAGGTTGATCGCGGACATCACAGGGTTTCCTTGCGCATACTGAAGGACTTCTTCGGACACTTGTGCAGCGACATTCAGCTGGGCTTCTTTTGTTGAGGCGCCTAAGTGAGGAGTCGCGACTACAAGCGGATGATCGATCAGTTTTGAATCGACCGGAGGCTCGACTTCGAATACATCCAAGGCAGCGCCAGCGACATGTCCGCTTTCCAGAGCTTCCAAAAGCGCTGCTTCATCGATGATGCCGCCTCTTGCACAGTTAACGAGACGAACGCCTTTTTTCGTTTTTGCGATGGTTTCTTTGTTCAAAAGTCCCTTCGTTTCTTTCGTGAGCGGGGTATGAACCGTAATGATGTCGGCGCATGCCAGAACTTCTTCAAAGCTGTTCGCGTTAACGCCGAGCTTGCTTGCCCTTTCTTGGGTCAGGAACGGGTCAAATACATGAACGGTCATACCGAATGCTTTTGCGCGGCTCGCGATTTCGCTTCCGATGCGGCCCATTCCGATGATGCCGAGCGTTTTTCCGTAAAGCTCTGAACCGACGTAAGCCGAACGATTCCACTCCCTTGATTTCACGGAGATGTTTGCCTGCGGAATATGTCTCATTAACGCTGAAAACATTGCAAAGGTATGTTCAGCGGTTGAAATTGTATTCCCGTTTGGCGCGTTTACGACGATAACACCGTGTTTTGTCGCCTCGTCAATATCGATATTGTCGACGCCGACACCTGCTCTGGCGACGATTTTCAGCGAAGTCATCTTTTTAAACAGCTCTTCGGTTACCTTCGTGGCGCTCCGCACCAAGAGCGCGTCAAACGTATGAAGCTCGTCTTCCGCTTCCGCAACATTCTTTTCTACAATTTCAATAAAATCTGCTTCCATTAATGGTTTGAGGCCGTCGCTGGACATTTTATCTGAGACCAATACTCGAAACATGTAAGATTTCCTCCTAAATAAGCGTCATAAATATCTGATAATTTACCATATTCCATAAAGAGTGTCAATGAGTTTCACGCGGAAAGACGAAAATTAAAAATGAAATAACTGTGAATGTGCGGTTTTTAGTGTGCGGAAAAAGTGAGTTTACCGAAATATCGTGCAGGATGTCCCAAAACAGCGCAATAAGCTTTGCACCTGTACATTTTTTCACAATTAATTTATAATAATATCAGTATTAAAAATAAATAAGATCAATCTTCGGGGCAGGGTGAAATTCCCTACCGGCGGTGATGAGCAAACGCTCTAAGCCCGCGAGCCTTTTTATGGGCAGGATTCGGTGCGATTCCGAAGCCGACAGTATAGTCTGGATGGGAGAAGATGGAGGTTCCGCGCGTTTTGAAATGAACATTTTCAAACGTTTATTTGACCTGTCTGTAAAACAGCCCCGCTTTTTCAATAAAGCGGGTTTTTTGTTTAGGACAGGGGAAAGAACCATTCCTCTTTTCGTGAGATGTGATCGAAAAGGAGAGAGTGACAAAATGAAACACAACAAGGTGAGACGTCTCGTCTCTATCAGCATGCTGAGCAGCATCGCATTTATTTTAATGATGCTGAGCTTTCCGATCCTGGGGGCATTCCCGTATTTAAAAATCGATTTCAGTGATATCCCGGCATTGCTCGCTGTTATTTTGTACGGTCCGGGAGCCGGGATTGCCGTTGAAGCGATCAAAAACGTGCTGAATTACTTTATTGCAGGAAGCGCCTCGGGCGTTCCGATTGATCAGGCGGCTAACTTCATTGCCGGAACATTGTTTATCCTGCCGGCAGCTGTACTGCTGAAAAAATCAAGTTCTGCCAAAGGGTTTGTCACAGCTCTTTTCGCAGGGACGCTTGTGATGGCCGTTTCGATGAGCATTTTAAATTATCTGCTGTTTCTGCCTGCCTACACTTGGTTTTTAAATGCTCCAGCGCTGACTGGAGAGGCGCTCAAGACAACAGTTCTGGCCGGAATCCTGCCTTTTAATTTCATTAAAGGCATCGCTGTGGCCCTCGTGTCCACGCCGATTTTCCTTTCGCTGAAACCGCGGCTGAAGGAAAACGTCCGCATGGCCAAATAAATAAACATGACAATATCGGGTGCATGTTCCCGGATATTGTCAGCTGCAGAAGAAGCCGGATGTCTTTAGCCGGCTTCTTTTTGCTTGTTGGTAAAGCCGTGCTTATCTCATAAAAAAACATCCGGCACTTTGTGCACCGGATGTTTTTTGGCTTTATTCGTGTTTAAGCGGGTCGCCTTCGAACGGCTCATCCGCAACTTTGATCGAATCTGTAGGACAGCCTTCAAACGCGTCCATCATGTCTTCTTCTAAGACGTCAGGGACTTCGACGACACCCTGATTGTCGTCAAGGGTGACAAATGCGATTCCCTCATCGTCGTAATCATAAATATCAGGAGCCGCAGCACCACAAGCTCCGCATGCGATGCACGTATCTTTGTCTACAATTGTATATTTTGGCATGAATAAAAAACCTCCCAGATTGTTCTTCGTTGGAACAAATGGTTTAACCCTCTATCTATCCGATATGAAACCTATTCCCATTCCTTATTGTAATGGTGTTAATCTTACATTTCAACTCAAAAATATTGAGAATGCTTATCACACAAGGGTTCTACTGCTAACATAC
This sequence comes from Bacillus sp. FSL L8-0528, assembly GCF_038593085.1. Classification (NCBI taxonomy): domain Bacteria; kingdom Bacillati; phylum Bacillota; class Bacilli; order Caryophanales; family Bacillaceae; genus Bacillus; species Bacillus sp. FSL L8-0528. The sequence continues at coordinate 2,392,102 of NZ_CP151961.1, read as the reverse complement.
CCCTTTTATATGAGTTTAAACGTCGATTTCTCCGCAAAATCTGTTAAAATAAAAGGAAGAAATGATCGAATGTTGCCGGAAGATTGCAGGTGATGATATGCCGGTTCATTTTTTTGACGCGATTGTGCTTGACATTCTGTCATCCATGAAGGGTGAGCGTTCTCCAAGCGCGGTCTATCATTTATTAAAAGGAAAAAGGTCGTCACAGACGATACAGGACGCCGGTTTATTTGCCGTTTCAAAATACTTCGGCTTTTGTTCGGCTCTGTCGAGAGAGCAGGTGGCAGCCAGCGTTCAACGATTGAAGCAGGAGTCTTTGGTCAGAGAAAAAGCGGAAAGCGGCGCTTACACCGTCACCGAAAAAGGAGAAGCGGAACTTGCCGGCTTTTTTGCCCTTTATCCGTGGCCCCGCCATTTTCACGGCGGCTATTATCAGGCGGCAGCCAAAGTGATGTGGGCAAGGATGTCGCTTTTGATCCAAGTGCTCTCCAACAAGCTTTACCGCGAACGCGTGTATTTGCCGATCGTAAAAGATTATCAGATTCAGAACTGGGTTAAACAGTATTTAAGAAACCGGAATGCTGCTGAAACAGCGGCCCAGTTTCACCAAGAGCTGAAAGAGAAGCTGTCTGTTTTAAATCATGATGAACAGGCCGCTATTTTTGTTCACTCCCTGACATCCAGAACAAAAGCGGGCTATACATTTAGACAGCTTTCCGAAAAAATGAACCTTGATGAGTGGTACATATATGCACTGTTTTGGGATGTTCTGCACCATTTTATTCAATCCGCCCAAAATGGTGAAAGTCCGCTTTTTCAAACGCTCATTCATGACATTCCTTTGAATGATGGTCTGACACAATCGACGAGAAAAACGCTCTTTCTTATAAAAGAAGGGTATACAATAGACCGGATCGCAAAAATTAGAAAGCTGAAATTGGCGACGATCGAGGATCACATTGTGGAAATCGCCATTCATGATCCGTCTTTTTCCATCGATCAGTACGTGTCGAAAGAGGAACAGAAAATTATTGCCGATTATGCGATAGCGAACCAAACCAATAAAATCAGACAAATTAAAGAGGGACTCGGCGGCCGATACAGTTATTTTAAAATCCGCCTGGCCCTGTCGAAAACGGTGATCAGGAATGGATAAACTTCATCAGGCGCTCCGCAGGTATTTTGGTTATCATGCTTTTAAAAAAGGCCAGGAAACGATCATCAAAAGCGTGCTGGAGGGACGGGACACGGTGGCGATGCTTCCGACAGGAGGCGGGAAATCGCTGTGCTATCAGCTCCCAGGGCTTTTGTTAGACGGCACCGTCCTGATCGTCTCGCCGCTTTTGTCTTTAATGGAAGACCAGGTGCAGCAATTGAAGATGCGCGGAGAGAAGAGAGCTGCCGCCTTGAACAGCGCTTTGACACACCAAGAAAAAAATGACGTATTAAACCGGCTTCACCGCCTCAAATATCTGTACATTTCACCAGAAGCGCTTCAGTCCGGCCAAATGCTGAAAAAGCTTCAATTGCTCAATGTCAGCCTTTTTGTCGTTGATGAAGCCCACTGCATCTCACAATGGGGGCATGATTTCAGGCCTGATTATTCGAAGCTTGGAGACATCAAGGCGCTCCTCGGTCATCCCGTCACTCTGGCGCTTACAGCAACGGCAACCGAAGCGACATTAAAGGACATTTCGGAAATCCTGGGGCTTAAAGCCGCCAATTATTTGATTCATTCGGTCGACCGTCCGAACATTGCGCTTCATATTGAAAAGCTGAGGGATACTGCTGAGAAGACGGAGCGGCTGACAGGGCTGGTTCAAAAGCTGCAAGGTCCTGGCCTTGTTTATTGCCCGACGAGAAAATGGGCTGAAGAACTGGCTGACAAGCTCCGTAAAGAAGCAAACTTGAGAACGGGATTTTATCATGGCGGGATGGAGGCAAGCGACAGGATGCTGATCCAGCAGCAGTTTATCCGCAATCAGCTTGATGTGGTCTGCTGTACAAACGCCTTCGGTATGGGAGTGGACAAGCCGGATATCAGATATGTGATCCACTTTAGCCTCCCGCAGACGATTGAGGCGTATCTGCAGGAAATCGGACGTGCCGGCAGGGATGGAAAGCGGAGCGTCAGCATTTTGCTGAAGGCTCCGGGAGACGAGGAAATCCAGGAGCAGCTGATTCAAATGGAAGCCCTCTCCCAAAGCGATATCGGCTTTTTATACGAAAAGCTTGCAGGAGTGAAAGATGAACGCTGCCGGCGGGAAGCTCTGCAGCTGGCCGGTTTATCGGAAACGCAAGCCCGCCATTTTCTCCATCTTTATGAGAAGGTGCATCATCTGGGCGGCGATGGCCGGGCGGTCATTCAGAGGGAGATGGACAGCCGCAGGCAGCTCAAATTGAAAAAAGCGGCGGGATTCGCCGCCGTCACCGAAACAGAAGGGTGTTTCAGGGAAAGCTTGCTCGCTTATTTTAATGAACAAAAAAAGCCGCCGAAAACGGATGAAACAGCGTGCTGCACATCCTGCGGTTTAAGTCTTGAAGCATACGAAGTCAAAGGAGACCGTCCGTCTATGAACAAATTGACAGCGTGGGAAGAAGAATTGGATACCATATTTGCCGCCAGCTGTGATCGTGTATGCTGAAAAAACAGTCGGAAATCATACGTCGCCTGTCAGACGGGGAAATGCTGAAACAGCTCTATTTTTCCCAGACGCTGATGCTTTTTACCGCATTATTGATGGGCATCTTTTTATTTGATGATGCAGACGCTTTTCTATCGCTTTGGAATCCATCGGACTTGAGCATCCTGAAGTACGGGGCGCCGCTCGCGGCTCTCGTGATCATCGCCGACCTGATGGTGATGAAATGGGCTCCCAAGCATATGTATGACGATGAAGGGATAAATGAAAAGCTCTTTCGTGAACGCTCGTATCCGCATATCGTGATTCTTACCCTTTTCATTGCATTTGCAGAGGAAATATTGTTCAGGGGCGTTATCCAGACGCATTTCGGTCTCTGGGCGGCGAGCATTATTTTCGCGATATTGCATTTTCGTTATTTAAAAAAATGGCTGCTGTTTGTAATGGTGGTGTCCATCAGCTTTTTGCTCGGATTGAGCTTTGAACGGACAGGGAATTTATTTGTTCCTGTCACGGCACATTTTTTGATCGATGTTGTATTTGCGTGCCAGATTCGTTTTCAACACGTAAGGAGGAGTTCACATGACGGAGATGTCAAGAATAGAGAGGAAGAAGAGGGAACAGGAGAAGGCCAGCGCTGAAATGAACCGGGAGGCGGCCGCGGCTGTTGAACTGGAGACACTTGATGAGGAGATTCCTTCCAGACGGACTTATCATAAAAAAAAGAAGTCCAGCAAAAAAAAGAATAAAGACAGAAATCCACTATTCACGTCTCTTGCAGTCATGTTTGTTTTCATTCCGATCATCGTCTTCGTGGTGTTCATGTACATGCTGAATCAAGGAGGCGATACCGACCCTGATCAATATGATAATGTGTTTTATGAAAACAAAGGTGAAACGGGAATGACGAATGAAAATCAAAACGGTGAACAAGAAGCGGATCAAAAGGCGGCTTCGCAGCATACAGCCGCCGCCCTTCAAGAAGAAAAGCTGAAAGAGAGCAAACAGCCGGAAAATAAAGAGGATGAACCGTCAAAAAAAGACGAGCAAAAGCAAAAAGAGCGGCCTAAAGAGGCAAAAAAAGCAGATGAGCAGCCTGTCGCTGCAAAGAAGCCCGCCGCATCGAAGCAGCCTGCGGAACAAGAGAAGAAAACGGCAAACGCGCCTCAAACGCCGCCAGTTCAGCAAGCACCGCAGCCCAAAAAGGTGCTGAAGCACACGGTTGGCGAAAAAGAGACGCTTTTCCGGATTTCGATGAAATATTATAAGAACCGGTCAGGAGAGGAAAAAATCCGCAACTACAATCAATTATCAGGCAACAATGTCTACGCCGGCCAGGTCCTGGATATCCCGATTTATTAACAGTGGCATGATTTTGCCCGCGAATACATATACATTGTACTAACAAATAGGACAAGGTGTGAGGACTGTGGGAAGCGAGCTTGAAGAGCTGGACCGTTTTACGGACGAACCGACGAAACAAATGCTCCGCGCCTTAATTAAAAGGAAGAAAAAGTACGAAAACTATGCCAGACAGACATTCAGGTGGCAGGCGGTGGCGGCGATATGCGCGGTTTCGTTTTGTGTGTTTGCAGCGTCAAAGGGGATTGGGCAAAACGGCTTCCTTTCCGGCTTGCTGAATGACTCCGTCTATCTGCTGTGGATCTTGTCGGCCGCTTTTGCATACAGCACCGCTTACTATTTTAAAAAGAAGGAAGAAAAAGCAGAAGGGGAATATCATAAGCTGAGATGCGAGATTATTCAGAAAAGCACGGATCTATGGCCCCAGCCTGAAGAGTGGAAATCAAGGGAAACGGTTTTTAAGATCATGAAACAGCAGTATGACATTAATCTTTATTTCGAAAGCAAATAAAAGACGTTTTCTTGTTAAAAGAAACGTCTTTTTGCATCAAGCCGTCTTATCATAAACAAAACAGATTGGAGAATGCACATGATCTATTGGCTCAGTCTGGCTTCGGCCGCTTTCATCGGCCTTGCTGCTTTAGTGTGGAAAATGTCAGCCATCGCGCGCGAAAACCGGGTGTTGAAGGCTGAATTTTCACTCGGGCGCCTGAAAAAGGAATTGAATGTCTTTTTTATTTCAGATATTCATAGGCGGACAGTCAGCGAAGACATTATTTGTGAAGTGAAAGAACGCGGGGTTCAGCTCGTCATCATCGGCGGCGACTTAGCAGAGGGCGGCGTCCCTTATACGAGAATTGAAGAAAATATCAAAAGGCTTTCAAGTTTGGGAAAAACGTATTTTGTATGGGGAAATAACGATTATGAAGTTGATCAGGAAAGGCTGCTGGAAATATTCAAGACATACGGTGTAACGCCTTTGCGCAATGCTTCGGTATTGCATGACCATCAAGGACAAACTGTCAATATTTGCGGAGTGGATGACATCAGACTCGAATTGGATGATTACCCGGCAGCTCTCGGCGGCGTGCAGCCGGGTTTTCCGACTGTCCTTGTGTCACATAATCCGGAGATTCATCATCAAATACAGGAGGCGGACGGTATTGACCTGATATTGAGCGGTCATACCCACGGAGGACAGATTCGCTTCGGCAGATTCGGGCTCTGTGAAATCGGAGGAACCGGCACTGTTTTCAAGGCTCCGTACTTGATCAGCAACGGCTATGGAACGTCGAAGCTTCCTCTGCGGCTCGGAGCGAGGCCGGAAACCCATCTGATCAATCTGGTTCCGGGCCCCCGTATGGAAGGAAACTGATGCTTTTTCACTGAAAAAAAACGAAAAGGCGGCATTGTGCTTGTCTTCCTCTCAAACACAGTGTAAACTGGTATCAAAATTAAGAACCTATGACTCATCATCTCCATATAATAAGATATATGATGTGTGCAAGAAGAGGCAGGAGGGAACGTTATGCGGCTTGAGCGTCTAAATTATAATAAGATCAAAATCTTTCTGACACTTGACGATCTGACAGACCGGGGGCTGACGAAAGAAGACCTTTGGAAAGACTCATTTAAAGTTCAGCAGCTGTTTAAGGACATGATGAACGAAGCGAATACAGAGCTCGGGTTCGAAGCGAATGGCCCAATCGCTGTTGAAGTGTATTCTCTTCAAGCACAAGGAATGGTCATCATTGTCACAAAAAATCAGGAAACAGATGAAGACGATAATGAGTATGATGAGGACTATATTGAAATGCAAGTCAAACTTGGCGAAAGTGTTGACATTATATATGAATTTCAAACGTTTGAGCATCTGATTGAACTTTCCAAAAATCTGGACCGCATCGGTATTCAAGGCGGGACAGTCTACCACTATGAGGGCAGGTATTTCTTAAGTCTCGACGATTTTGACTCCCTTGAGGTTGACGGCGTGATTTCGATTTTAGCCGAATATGGGAATCCGACGACTTTAACGATTTACAGGCTTCAGGAATACGGAAAGAAAATCATGGAGAACAATGCCGTTCAGACCATTCAGACATACTTTAAATAGCCCGCATTCAAAAAAGATATTCTGCTGTGTTAAACAGCAGTTTTTTTCTGCCGAAAATAAGAATATAACAAAAATGATTTTTCTTGAATATTTTCACGAAAAATGGTTGATTGTTCTTTGCATGATTAGTGCAAGGGTGTATACTATTCTCTGAAAGGACAACATGCCAGAAAGACTTTAGGAGGTTAACTTATAATGGTAGCCGATCAAAACACCGGTCATACTGAAGAAAACACACATGACGTTTTGAAATCAACGCAAACGGTGATACATAAGGCGCTTGAAAAATTGGGATATCCTGAAGAGGTGTATGAATTACTAAAAGAACCGATTCGTTTTTTAACGGTGAAAATTCCGGTTCGCATGGACGATGGATCTGTTAAGATTTTCACGGGCTACCGAGCCCAGCACAATGATGCAGTAGGGCCGACAAAAGGCGGCATCCGTTTTCATCCGGGAGTTACAGAAAAAGAAGTTAAAGCGCTTTCTATTTGGATGAGTCTGAAATGCGGCATCATCGACCTTCCATATGGAGGCGGAAAGGGCGGGATCATCTGTGATCCGCGGGATATGTCCTTTCCTGAACTGGAACGTTTAAGCAGAGGGTACGTTCGGGCGATCAGCCAAATTGTCGGACCGACAAAAGACGTACCGGCTCCCGATGTATTTACCAATTCTCAAATCATGGCATGGATGATGGACGAATATTCAAGAATCGACGAATTCAACTCGCCGGGCTTCATTACCGGCAAACCGCTCGTTTTAGGTGGTTCTCACGGCAGAGAATCTGCGACAGCAAAAGGGGTTACAATCTGCATTAAAGAGGCGGCGAAAAAGAAAAACATCGACATTGAGGGAGCTTCTGTCGTCGTGCAGGGGTTCGGAAATGCGGGAAGCTACCTTGCGAAATTCATGTATGACGCAGGTGCAAAGGTTGTCGGCATTTCTGATGCATACGGCGGCCTGTACGATCCTGAAGGGCTTGACATCGATTACCTGCTTGACCGCCGAGACAGCTTCGGAACGGTCACAAAGCTGTTTAATGACACCATTACAAACAAAGAACTGCTGGAGCTGGAGTGCGACATTCTTGTGCCGGCTGCCATAGAAAATCAAATTACCGCGGAAAACGCCCATAACATCAAGGCGAAAATCGTTGTCGAAGCTGCCAACGGCCCGACGACGCTCGAAGCGACGAAAATTCTTTCCGACCGCGACATTCTTCTTGTACCGGACGTGCTGGCAAGCGCCGGCGGTGTAACGGTATCCTATTTTGAGTGGGTGCAAAACAACCAGGGATTCTACTGGACTGAAGAAGAAGTTGAAGAACGTTTGGAAAAAATGATGGTCAAATCGTTCAACAACATTTATGAAATGGCGCACAACCGCAGAATTGACATGAGGCTTGCAGCCTATATGGTGGGCGTCCGCAAGATGGCGGAAGCATCCCGCTTCAGAGGCTGGATATAGGCTCAAACATTTGCAACAACCCAAAAAATCTCCTATCATAAAATAGGAGATTTTTTGATTTGCCGGATATGACAGGAGATGAACGGAACATGAAAGAAGAAAAAGTGATCATTATCGGCGGCGGCCCCTGCGGGCTTTCAGCAGCTATTCACATGCAAGAGATCGGAATAGATGCACTCGTCATTGAGAAAGGAAACATCGTCAACAGCATTTATCAATATCCTACTCACCAAACCTTTTTCAGCTCAAGCGAAAAACTGGAGATTGGCGATGTGGCTTTTATTACTGAAAATCACAAGCCGGTCAGAAATCAGGCGCTTTCTTATTACAGGGAAGTCGCCAAACGAAAAAATCTACGGATCAACGCGTTTGAGAAAGTTCAATCCGTAACAAAAACAGAGAATAACCAATTTATCGTGGAAACATCAAAGGACACGTATTTGTCTTCTTTTTGCATTGTCGCAACGGGATATTATGACAATCCGAACTATATGAATGTACCGGGAGAAGACCTTCCAAAAGTATTTCATTATTTTAAAGAGGCTCATCCGTACTTTGATAAAGATGTTGCAGTTATCGGGGGCAAAAACTCAAGCGTCGACGCGGCAATGGAGCTCGTTAAGGCGGGCGCAAGAGTGACCGTATTGTACAGAGGGAACGAATATTCCTCCAGCATCAAACCGTGGATCCTTCCGGAATTCCTTTCGCTTGTCAAGCACGGAAAAATCAGAATGGAATTCCGGGCGGTCGTCAAAGAAATTACGGAAGACGAGCTGATTTTTTCTGTCGACGGAAAAGAAACCAGGATCAAAAATGATTTTGTATTTGCCATGACCGGCTATCATCCAGATCATAGCTTTCTTCAAAAAATGGGAGTCAAAATCGACGCAGAGTCGGGCCGTCCTTTCTTTAATGAAGAAACGATGGAGACGAACGAAGAAGGCATCTTTATCGCCGGCGTTATTGCGGCCGGGAACAACGCAAATGAAATCTTTATTGAAAACGGCCGTTTTCACGGCGGCTTAATCGCAGCTGAAATTGCTAAACGGATATAAAAACCGGATGTTTTATGATTTGTATCAGGCAAAAGAGAGCATATTCTATATATAGATGTGCTCTCTTTTTTATCGGCACACAGATCAACGCGAAAAGGGGCATCTTGACATGAATAAAAAAGTAGCTCTCATTACAACGGGAGGAACGATCGCCAGCCGGAAAACCGAAAGCGGCCGGCTTGCGGCAGGGGCGATCAGCGGCCCTGAATTAGCCGAAATGTGCAGCCTGCCGGAAGATGTACAGATCGATGTCTACCCGGCGTTTCAGCTTCCAAGTATGCATATAACATTTCAGCATTTATTAGAGCTCAAGCAAACCATCGAACGCGTGTTTCAGGACGGCGGCTATGACGGCGCGGTTGTAACGCATGGTACGGACACGCTTGAAGAAACCGCCTATTTTTTGGATTTAACAATAGAGGATGAGAGGCCGGTCGTTGTCACAGGTTCACAGCGAGCACCGGAACAGCAAGGCACAGATGCATATACAAATATCAGGCATGCCGTATATACAGCTTGCAGTCCGGATATAAAAGGAGCCGGCACGGTTGTTGTTTTTAACGAAAGGATCTTTAACGCGCGCTACGTTAAAAAAGTGCACGCTTCGAATCTGCAGGGTTTTGACGTATTCGGTTTCGGCTACTTAGGGATCATTGATAACGACAAAGTATACGTTTATCAAAAGCCGTTAAAGCGGGATGTTCACCAGCTGCAAAGGCCGCTTCCTGCAGTGGACATCGTCAAATGCTATCTTGATGGAGACGGCAAGTTTATCAGAGCCGCCGTCCGCGAGGGTGTCGAAGGGATCGTCCTTGAGGGAGTCGGAAGGGGGCAGGTGCCGCCGAATATGATGGCTGATATCGAACAAGCTTTAAATCAGGGCGTTTATATCGTCATCACGACGAGCGCAGAGGAAGGCGAAGTTTATACGACCTATGACTATGCAGGCAGCAGCTATGACCTCGCGAAAAAAGGGGTCATTTTAGGCAAGGATTATGACAGCAAAAAAGCGAGAATGAAACTCGCCGTCCTTCTTGCAAGCTATAAAGAAGGCATAAAAGACAAATTCTGCTATTAGGCGGCCTGTTCTTTTTCAATTTCAAAACAATCCGAATCATGGTAGGATAGAATGAGATGAAAAGGAAAGAGGTTTCCTCATGTTCGGAATTATCTCAGCAGGCCTAGCTCCCGGAATCGCACTGTTAATGTATTTTTACTTAAAGGAAAAATATGAATCCGAGCCCATTCATATGGTCATCCGCCTCTTTATACTGGGGGTTTTGCTCGTTTTTCCGACGATGTTCATCCAGTATGTATTGGAAAAAGAACACATTTCTGAGGGCAGTTTTGTCGTTTCGTTTTTAACTTCCGGCTTTTTGGAAGAATTTTTAAAATGGTTTTTGCTGATGGTCAGCACCTTTCAGCATATCGACTTTGATGAACACTATGACGGAATCGTATACGGGACAAGCCTTTCATTGGGGTTTGCGACGCTTGAAAATATATTGTACCTCATCGGAAACGGGGTGGAGTACGCCTTTATGCGCGCTTTGCTTCCGGTTTCCAGCCATGCTTTATTCGGAGTGATCATGGGCTTTTACATCGGCAAAGCCCGTTTTTCGGATAGCAAAACAAAGATGAAATGGCTGCTATGCTCGCTTTTTATTCCGGCTTTGCTTCACGGTCTCTACGATTATATTCTGCTCGCCTTAAAAAACTGGATCTATTTTATGCTGCCCTTTATGGCGTTTCTTTGGTGGTTCGGCTTGCGCAAAGCAAAAAAAGCCCGTTCCGTCAAAACCGGCGGGCAGCCTCTTCAGCAATAGCCGCCTTGTAAAAGGGCGGTTTTTTTATTTTTCTTGTCAGGCATATTTGCCTAAAGATGAAACAGAAAGGAAAGCGTGTATAAAATCTGCCTCGCTACAAAAGATATGGTTACAAAAATGCTGGAGGAGGCTTAAAACATGAAGTCGAAAGGTTCTTTTTGTTTGAATGTCATTTTATGTACCATTATGGCAACCAGTCTTTCACTTCCATTCAGTCAAAAAAGCGCTGCCTTTTCTGAACAGGTAATACAGCGGGGGGCGACAGGGGATGATGTGATTGAACTGCAGGCAAGACTTCAATACAATGGCTATTACAATGGCAGAATTGACGGAGTATACGGGTGGGCGACATACTGGGCCGTCCGCAATTTCCAAAATCAGTTCGGCTTAAGGGATACAGACGGCCTGGTCGGGCCGAAAACAAAACGATTATTAATCAATCATACTAAATATTACAGCGACTACGTGCACAGACAGCTTCGAAAAGGAAACCAATTTACACATTACGGCGGGCTGCCGCTGAAGTATCAGACGAAGCCTTCAAAAGAAGTGCAGCAGCAGGCGAGAAAAAAGGCGGAAGCAAGACAGCGGCAGGGCGCACAACAGCGGGGTACCGCCCAAAAACAGCCGCAGCAAAAGCAGCAGGCCGCTCCTGCACAGCCGAAAAAACAAGCACAGCCAAAGGCTGCACCTAAACAAGCCGCGCCTAAAAAACAGGATGCCGTTGCAGCCAATATGCCGGGCGGATTCTCGAACAACGACATTAATCTGTTGGCCCAAGCGGTTTACGGTGAAGCGCGCGGAGAACCGTATGACGGCCAGGTTGCCGTTGCAGCTGTTATATTAAACAGGCTCGATAGCCCTACGTTCCCGAATACGGTGGCGGGCGTTATCTTTGAACCGCTTGCATTTACAGCTGTCGCGGACGGACAGATTTATATGACGCCGGATGAAACGGCGAAAAAAGCCGTTCTTGACGCCATCAACGGCTGGGATCCATCAGAAAATGCCACTTACTATTTTAACCCTGACACGGCCACTAGCTCATGGATTTGGGGCAGACCTCAAATTAAAAGGATCGGTAAACACATTTTCTGTGAATAAAAGCGAGGTGCTATAAATGATCAGAGGAATTTTAATCGCCCTTTTAGGTGTCGCCATCGTCGGAACAAGCTATTGGGGCTATAAAGAACATCAGGAGAAAGACGCCGTTTTGCTTCATGCCGAAAACAACTATCAAAGGGCATTTCACGACTTAACTTATCAGGTGGATCAGCTGCATGATAAAATCGGGAGCACGCTTGCGATGAACAGCAAAAAAACGCTGTCTCCCGCTTTGGCGGAAGTCTGGAAAACGACTTCTGAAGCGCATAACAATGTCAGCCAGCTGCCGCTGACCTTAATGCCGTTTAACAAGACCGAAGAGTTTTTGGCAAAGGTCGGAGATTTCAGCTACAAAGCAGCCGTGCGCGATCTTGACAAAGAGCCGCTCAATAAAAAAGAGTACGCTTCTTTAAATCAGCTATATGAAAATTCAAAGGATATACAAAATGAACTGCGTAATGTCCAGCATTTGATTATTGACAAAAATTTGAGATGGATGGATGTAGAACTTGCGCTCGCGTCCGGCCAAAAACAAAGCGACAATAAGATTATTAATGGCTTTAAAACCGTTGAAAAAAGCGCAAGTGCATTTTCGGATACGGATTTAGGCGCGACAGAGATGACGAACACGAAAAAAGAGCAGCAAGGGTACGACCATTTACAAGGCAAAAGAATAACCGAAAAAGAAGCGCGCAAGATTGCCCAAAAATTCGCCCAGGACAAAAATTACAATATCAAAGTATCGAAAAGCGGCAAGAAAACGAACAGGGATGTATACAGCATCAGTATGCAGGACCCTGATCAAAAAGCGGATATTTATATGGACATTACCGAAAAAGGCGGATATCCGGTTTATCTGATTCAAAACAAAAAAATTAAAGATGAAAAAATCAGCTTAAACGATGCGTCAAACAAAGCCCTTCAATTTTTGAAAAAAAACGGCTATAAAACAGAAGACCTGAAGATGGATGAAAGCTCGCAATACGACGGCGTCGGGGTGTTTTCATTTGTTCCGGTCCAGGACGATGTCTGGCTCTATCCGGACAGTATCCGCATCAAGGTCGCACTTGACGACGGCGAGATTACCGGGTTTAATGCAAAGGATTTCTTAATCTCCCATAAAAAAAGAGACTTGCCGAAGCCCAAACTAACGCCTGAAAAAGCGAAAGCAAGCCTGAATCCCAACGTAAAAGTTCAGGAGACGCGCCTTGCTTTAGTCACGAACGAGCTTTCACAAGAAGTGCTCTGCTACGAAATTCTCGGCACGATTGAAAACGATACATTCCGCATGTTCATCAATGCCAATGACGGCACGGAAGAGAAGGTTCAGAAAATGAAAAGCGCAGAACCGATATACAACGACTTGTAAAAACGATAGATCAAAGGGAAAAGGCGATAACATGCCTTTTCCTTTTTAGCATTCGGAATAATTCGCCCTAAACATTTCCATACTGAACATATGGGCGGAACGTCCGCCGGTAAATTGAAAATGCCCGGGGCCATAAATTTTCCGGGCAGCGGAGGAATAATATGAAAACAATCGAACGGTTATTATTTAAGATACTCGTCGTACAGACGGTCATTTTAATCAGCGTGCAGCTTCTTTTTCATTTCTCCAAGGCTGAGCCTTATCTGTCAAAGGTCGTGCAGTATGAAGGCGTGAACAACATGAAAATCGGCGAATGGATCGAGACATTTAAGCCGTAATTCACGCTAAAATCTCCCCTTTTTCGCCTAATACATGATACAATCCTATAAGGAGTACCAGATAGCAAGGAGAGGAATTATGGAAAAGAAATTATGCATTGCAATAGACGGCCCTGCGGCAGCCGGAAAAAGCACCGTGGCGAAAATCGTGGCCAGAAAAAAGTCGTATATTTATATTGATACGGGTGCCATGTACAGGGCGATTACGTATCTAGCGCTGGAAAAGGGCGTTGATTTAAACGACGAAGCGGCGCTGACGGCCTTGTTAAAAGAATCTGCCATCGATCTCACGGTTTCGCCTGAAGGAGAGCAGAAGGTTTATATCGCAGGCGAAGATGTAACAGAGGCGATCCGCACGGATAGCGTGAGCAACCAAGTCTCCATCGTCGCCAAATACGCCGGGATCCGCGAAGAAATGACGAAAAGGCAGCAGCAGCTGGCTGAAAAAGGCGGAGTCGTCATGGACGGCCGCGACATCGGAACCCACGTTCTCCCGAATGCGGAAGTGAAAATATTTCTCTTGGCGTCCGTCGAGGAGCGGGCAAAACGCCGCTTTGAAGAAAACGTCAAAAAAGGGTACAATGTAAATTATGAAACGCTTGCAGAAGAAATCAGGCGCCGTGACAAACTCGATTCAGAGCGCGAGATTTCCCCGTTGAAAAAAGCGGACGATGCGCTTGAAATCGACACGACTTCATTGACGATCGATGAAGTGGCCGAAAAAATTCTGCAGATTGTAGACAAAAAGGCTCAAAAATAAAAAATCCGGGCAAATTACTTATTGTCTGCATGTTTTGACTTGACAAACACAGGCTTTTATTAGAAGTTAGTAATAATAAATCATGTTTTAGAACATTCAAATATCCATTTTTGAATGGTTCTTTAATACATATCGGCTGTCCGGAGCGGATATCATTTCGTCCGGAATAACCGTTTTTACAAAAGCTGTGTAGGTTTGGACCAAGGAGGTTATTGAAATGACAGAGGAAATGAATCAAATTGATGTTCAAGTACCAGAGGTTGGAGATGTGGTGAAAGGTATTGTAACGAAAGTTGAGGACAAGCATGTCGATGTTGACATCCCCAACTGCAAGCAAACCGGAATTATCCCAATCAGTGAATTATCAAGTCTTCATGTTGAAAAAGCATCAGATGTCGTCAATGTTGACGATGAGCTTGAATTAAAAGTGACAAAAGTGGAAGACGATGCATTGATTTTATCAAAACGTGCTGTTGATGCAGACCGCGCTTGGGAAGACCTAGAGAAAAAGTTTGAGTCAAAAGAAGTGTTTGAAGCCGAAGTAAAAGACGTCGTTAAAGGCGGTCTGGTCGTCGATATCGGCGTGCGCGGATTCATTCCCGCATCGCTTGTAGAGGCGCATTTTGTCGAAGATTTTACAGATTATAAAGGAAAGACGCTTACTTTAATCGTCGTTGAACTTGACAGAGATAAAAACCGCGTGATTTTATCACACCGTGCGGTTGTAGAAAAAGAGCAGTCAGAAAGAAAACAAGAATTTCTTCAAACGCTGGAAGCAGGACAGGTGCTTGAAGGAAAAGTACAGCGCCTGACAGACTTCGGTGCTTTCGTTGACATCGGCGGCATTGACGGTCTTGTTCACATCTCCCAGCTCTCGCATTCACACGTTGAAAAACCGTCGGACGTCGTCGAAGAAGGCCAGGATGTCAAAGTCAAAGTGCTGTCCGTCGACCGCGACAATGAACGAATTTCGCTATCGATCAAAGAAACGCTTCCTGGACCTTGGTCCAACATCGGTGAAAAGGTGAAGCCTGGAGACGTATTGGACGGAAAAGTTCAGCGCTTGGTGAGCTTCGGTGCATTTGTCGAAGTGCTTCCTGGAGTTGAAGGCCTCGTCCACATTTCGCAAATCTCCAACAAACACATCGGAACGCCTCATGAAGTGCTTGAGGAAGGCCAGGACGTAAAAGTGAAAGTGCTTGATGTCAATGAAGAGGAAGAGCGCATTTCTTTAAGCATGAAAGAGCTTGAAGAAAACACCGATAAAGCAGAGCAGGAAGATTACCGTCAGTACCAGGCGAAGGAAGAGTCTTCAGGGTTCCAGCTCGGTGAAATGATCGGAGACAAACTGAATAAATTAAAGTAAAATTTGGTGATGATGGTGACGCGAGCAAAAAGAAAAAAAGAACACATTGATCATGCCCTGTCCACCGGACAGAAACGTCAGACCGGGCTTGATGATATCACATTTGTTCACGTCAGCCTTCCGGAAACGGAATTGTCACAAGTTGATACTTCAACCAAAATAGGCGAACTGTTTTTAAGTTCGCCTATTTTTATCAATGCGATGACAGGCGGAGGCGGGAAGGCGACGTTTGAGATCAACAGGGCTTTGGCGAGGGCGGCTGCACAAACAGGCATACCGGTCGCTGTCGGCTCGCAAATGTCCGCTTTGAAAGATCCCGATGAGCGACCTTCATACGAGATCGTCAGAAAAGAAAATATGAAGGGGCTTGTATTCGCCAATTTGGGGAGCGAAGCGACAGTGGAACAGGCCAAGCGGGCGGTCGACATGATTGAAGCCGATATGCTTCAAATTCACCTCAATGTGATTCAGGAAATCGTCATGCCTGAAGGCGACCGCAATTTTACAGGACGCCTGCGCCGGATTGAAGACATCTGCCGGAGTGTCAGCGTACCAGTCGCCGTAAAAGAGGTTGGCTTTGGGATGAGCAGGGATACCGCGGCCCGGCTTTTTAACGTCGGCGTTCAGGCGATCGATGTCGGCGGTTTCGGGGGAACGAATTTTTCGAAAATCGAAAATTTGCGCAGGGATAAAGCGGTTCAGTTTTTCGATCAATGGGGCATATCGACAGCAGCCAGCCTGGCCGAAGTCAGTTCGATATCCGGCGATCGGCCGATTATCGCATCCGGCGGCATACAAGATGCCCTTGATTTGGCCAAATCGATAGCGCTGGGCGCGTCTGCGGCTGGGATGGCAGGCTATTTTCTCAAGGTGCTGACAGCTTCGGGAGAAGAGGCGTTAGCCGCCGAAATCGAGAGCCTGATAGAAGATTTCAAAAGAATTATGACCGTCTTGGGTTGCAGGACGATTGAACAGTTGAAAAAAGCGCCGCTCGTCATCAAGGGCGATACATATCATTGGCTGAAAGCGAGGGGTGTTGACCCCTTTGTTTACAGCATGCGTTAAAAAAACCGGCTTCTCTTGAGCCGGTTTTTTTACGGGTTTCGCTTGCGCGCGTCCTCCGCACTTTCGAGAGAGGCGGCGCCATTGTAGCTGATCGACTGGTCACGGTCCGATTCGGTTCGCTTCTGCTGTTTCAGCTTCTTTTCCTGTCTGTCTTTTCCCAACGCTGTTCCCTCCTTATCGCACGTTTAAAAAATCTTAAGTCGCTCCATACTGAAAATGGAGGACGAAAACATATGGAAGAATTCTATTATTATTGGTCAATGTGGTTTTTATGGGTGCTGACGACTTTTATCCTCGAGAAAAACAGGTTTCGCTTTTATGCGTCAGCATTTATTTTGCTCAACATCATTTTAAGTATGTATCAGGTCAGGCTCTTTATGTATTTTAATGCCGCCTATTTGTCGTTTTATATCGGAGCCTTCATGCTGTGCGGTTTTTTGAGGCTTCATAAAAGTGTCAAGCGGCTGCTGCTTCATCTCTCGATGGTGTCCGCCTACGGTTTTTTGTTTCTGTTTGCATTATATGACCCTGTTTGGTTTATCCTAAAGCCTGAATGGCTGATCATCATCTTGTTTGTCATCATGACAGCAGCTTTTGAAAGAAGCTTCGCCGTCCGTCTCGGGGTGTTTGTGCTCGGGATGTGCCAGGGGGAGCTCTTGTATACATTCGTCATCAGAAAGCTCTATGGAGACATTGCAGCGGGCGGTTATTCATGGCTGTCAATGTGCGCTGCGGGGATCGTTCTCGTTTACGGAATATCCCAGTATGAACAGCTGATGCATCAAGTCTATCATAAATTGAAGCGATTGAATAAAGGAGCAGCAAAAATGTCATGAGCCAATATACTTATCCGATCATCTTGGGAATTGTCGCAGGTATTGTTGTCAGAGTATATATGCTCCGAACCGACTACCGCCAGTACCCCACTTATCTTCATGGGAAAACGATACATATTGCGCTGGCTTTGATCGCTGCCAGCATTGGCGCGATCATTATTCCGTCAATCTTGAAATCGGATTATACAGCGATTACGTTTTTAACGCTGGCTGCAACCCAATTCAGGGATGTCCGGAACATGGAACGGGAAACATTGACGCAGCTTGACGGCTATGAACTCGTTTCAAGAGGCAGCACGTATATCGAAGGAATCGCGATCGCCTTTGAAAGCAGGAATTACATTGTCATTTTTACATCGCTCCTGACGACCCTCGCATACATTCTGTTTTCATCGGTATGGGCAGGCCTTGCTGCTGCTTTGATCTGTTTTATCGCGGGCAGAATCTTAATGTCCGGAAGCTTTATTAAGGATATCGCCGATATAGAGTATAAAAAGCCTCATTTTGAAGGGGCCGGACTTTATGTCGACAATATTTACATTATGAATATCGGGCTTCCCGAAAAGCGGAAGCTGATTTTGGAACACGGCATGGGGTTTATTTTGAAGCCGAAAAATTTTAATTCCGCAGTAACGATTGCCAATCTCGGGCAAAGACAAGCGATTTTATTTGACGTTTCAAATGTGCTCGGCGTGTATCGAGATTCTGGAGAACCCTCTCTTTCGCCGCTTGCGAAAAGGGATTTGAATGACGGGCGGGTCGCGGTTTTTGTCCTTCCGGTCATCAAGGACAAAGAGACGGCGATCAGGGTCATCGGCGATGTTCCGACGCTGGAAAACGCCATCCGCGTACCGATGGAATTCATTAAAGAAAAGCACAGCAAGGTGATAAAATGAGCGAATCAATCGAAAAATTCATTCTCGCCGTCGTCACAACGAGGCGAGACAGAGTGATCGGCGGGACGGCTGCATTTTTCTGCGACACCCCCGAGGAAATGAACACGTACGCCAAAAACCTTGAAGCCATTCTCGACGGAATCGCCCACGGAATAGGAGATGACCTTTATTTGATTGTGAAACATTTTTAATTACAGTTGTGATCTCTTTAGAAATTGATATAATATATGAGTTAAGCCCTTCTGTATGGAATAAGAAGGGTTTCTTTCTTCAAACTGATTTTTTGAAAAGAGAAACAAATGATCATTCATTTAAAGATGGAAAAGCTTTACTGAATTGAAAGGAAGGGTACTATGGGAAAACCTGTCGTAGCCATAGTTGGAAGACCCAATGTGGGGAAGTCCACGATCTTTAACAGGATCGCGGGCGAAAGAATTTCGATTGTGGAAGATACACCTGGCGTGACGCGGGATCGGATATACAGCTCTGCCGAGTGGCTGAATCACGACTTCAACCTGATTGATACAGGCGGAATCGAAGTCGGCGATGAGCCGTTTTTGGCGCAGATTCGCCATCAGGCCGAGATCGCCATGGAAGAAGCAGATGTGATTATTTTCATGACGAACGGCCGCGAAGGCGTCACAGCCGCTGATGAAGAAGTGGCAAAAATTTTATACCGTACAAAAAAACCCGTCGTTCTGGCGGTTAATAAAGTGGATAATCCTGAAATGAGAGCAAACATTTACGATTTTTATGCCCTCGGCTTTGGCGAGCCGTTCCCGATTTCAGGGACGCATGGCCTTGGTCTCGGCGATCTGCTTGACGCGGTCAGCGAACATTTTAAAAACATACCCGAGACGAAGTATGAGGATGAAGTCGTTCAATTTTGCCTCATCGGCCGGCCGAACGTCGGAAAATCCTCCCTTGTAAACGCCATGATTGGAGAAGAGCGCGTTATCGTCAGCAATATTGCGGGAACGACGCGCGACGCCATTGACACGAGGTTTACATACAATCAAAGAGACTTTGTCATCGTGGATACAGCCGGGATGAGAAAAAAGGGGAAAGTGTATGAGGCAACTGAAAAATACAGCGTCCTCCGAGCTTTAAAGGCGATCGACCGTTCAGAAGTCGTCTGCGTCGTCTTGGACGGCGAAGAAGGCATTATTGAGCAGGACAAGCGGATTGCCGGCTATGCGCATGAAGCAGGAAAAGCTGTTGTCATCGTCGTAAACAAATGGGATGCAGTCGAAAAAGACGAGCGGACGATGAAAGAATTTGAAGAAAAGGTTAGAGACCACTTTCAATTTTTGGACTACGCGCCTGTTTTGTTTATGTCCGCTTTGACTAAAAAGCGCATCCATACGCTGATGCCTGCGGTCATGACGGCGAGCGAAAACCATTCGATGAGGGTGCAGACCAATATTCTTAATGATATCATTATGGATGCGGTGGCTATGAACCCGACGCCGACGCATAATGGAAACCGGTTAAAAATTTATTATGCGACACAAGTGGCTGTGAAGCCGCCGACATTTGTCGTATTTGTCAATGACCCTGAGCTGATGCATTTTTCTTACGAACGCTTTTTGGAAAACCGGATACGCGACGCCTTCGGATTTGAAGGAACACCAATCAGGATTTTCGCAAGAGCAAGAAAATAAAGAGGTGTAGTAAAAATGACAAAAGTATCGATTTTGGGAGCCGGAAGCTGGGGAACAGCCTTGGCGCTCGTTTTGGCGGACAACCAGTACGATGTGTGCATATGGGGCCATCGTGAAGAACTGATTCAGCAAATCAATGAACATCATGAAAACAAAGATTATCTGCCGGGTGTCAAACTTTCTGAAAACGTGCGTGCCACAACAGATCTTGAAGCTGCAGTGGCTGATGTCAAGACGATCATTGTCGCCGTTCCGACAAAAGCGATCCGCGAAGTTTTGGCACAGGCTGTTTCCTTCATCAACCAAAAGGCGATTTTTGTACATGTTTCAAAAGGAATTGAGCCTGACACACTGCTTCGAATTTCTGAAATGATGAAAGAAGAAATTCCGGCTGAATTAAGGGAGGACATCGTCGTTCTGTCCGGACCGAGCCATGCGGAAGAAGTCGGTTTAAGGCATCCGACGACAGTAACGGTATCTGCCGACAGCAGCATTGAATCGGCCCAGGCGATCCAGGATATGTTTATGAACCAGAATTTCCGCGTGTATACGAATCCGGATATGATCGGCGTAGAGATCGGCGGCGCGCTGAAAAACGTCATTGCGCTTGCCGCGGGCATTACAGACGGTTTGGGATACGGAGATAATGCGAAAGCCGCGCTGATTACAAGGGGCTTGGCAGAAATCGCCCGGCTCGGCACAAAAATGGGCGGAAATCCGCTGACATTCTCGGGTCTTACTGGAATCGGGGACTTGATCGTCACCTGCACAAGCGTCCATTCACGAAATTGGCGAGCCGGTAATATGCTGGGTAAAGGCTTCAAGCTGGATGAAGTTCTGGAAGAAATGGGGATGGTCGTCGAGGGGGTCCGCACGACAAAAGCCGCTTATCAGCTTTCAAAGAAATTTGATGTAAAAATGCCGATCACCGAAGCACTGCACAAAGTATTGTTTGACGGCGAAAAAGTTGAGACGGCAGTCGAATCATTGATGGCAAGAGTCAAAACACACGAGATGGAAGATCTTGTGAACACATTCGAAAATCAAATGAAATGACCGCCCCATCATCAACTGCTTTTATACTCTCCTCTAAGTTCGTTTTAAAAAAACCAAAACATTTTGGAGACTTAGGCAAGAGAGGATACATTTGTCCGAAGACTTGCATAAAATAGAATCGAAGTCTGGAAGAGCTGTATCTTACAAATTGGGTTATATAGTCACAATCATTATGCCTGAAGCAAAGCCCCCCTCTTTGCTTCAGGCTTTTTTTTGCGGCTTTTTCCGTTTCGAAATATTGGAAAAGCTGTTGAACTTCTGGTTTTTCTTATATAAAATGAAATATAACGCTTACATCACAAGAAAAGGTAGAAGGAGGGCTTCAATGTGAATGTCGGTCTGTTAAAAATGTGGTTTGCCTTGGGATCAATGGGCCTGATGTTCTTAGCGGTGATTGCCATATACATAAGCAGATATAAATTTAAAAACCGTTTTTTAAAAATTATCACGTCGTTTGTCGCCTACACATGTATGCTCATCTCCGGCGTGATCGTCTTTTTTGTCGTCTTCAGCGGCCCCGTCAACGAATAATGCATAAAAAAGGAAGATTCATATGAAAATCGTAAACGTTCTGCTCGCTATTTTATTGACCGCAATCATGTTAAGCGGTTGTTTGTACCCTGAAGAAAGAAAGGCGAAAAACAGCGCACCGCATCAGCACCAGCTCAAAGAAGTGCAGGCGGCCGTTGATGAATTCAGGGAGGCGACGGGAGGGCTTCTGCCGATTAAGACAAGGGATATGGGCGTGCCAATCTATCAAAAATACCCTATCGATTTTAACAGGCTGTCCCCCCGGTATATGGCTGAGCCGCCGGGCACATCCTATGAAAACGGCGGAGAGTACTTGTACGTTCTTGTCGATGTGGAAAAAAAGCCGACGGTCAAGCTCATTGATGTAAAAATGTCGGAAATGATCAGGGAGTTAAAGCTTCGGGTCGAAATGTATAAAGATCAGCACAAGTATCCGCCGTATAAAAAAGTCGTATCCAAGAACTTATTCATGCTTGACCATGAAAAGCTCGGACTGAAAGAGGCGCCTTCTGTCACGAGTCCGCTTTCGGGCACCTCGCTGCCGCTTCTCGTCGATGAAAAAGGCGACATTAAAGTGGATTACCGGATGGATTTGGCCAAGCTGATGAAGAAGTCGAAAAAAACGGTAAAGCCGGGCGAGGAAGTCCAAGATTTGATGTGGGAAGAGACGCCTTTCGTTCCGGCGTTTTCGGTAAAGTACACAGTGAATGACAAACAGGAACCTGTTTTTCTCGAATAGAATATCGGTCAAAATGCAAGTATCAGTCATGAACCTTTCTCCTCGGCATACAATGAGGAGAAAGGTTTTTTCATGTATGCCGAAAAAATTTCCCTAAGCTGTCATATTGAAATAGGACAACGTCATACACTATAGTGTCCTGTTTTTGATTGATGAAGAAGTAAAAAATTGAAAAGGATTGGAAGTCCGGGAGGGGATCACTTGGAAAAGGTCGATATTTTCAAGGATATCGCTGAACGAACAGGAGGCGATATATACTTAGGTGTCGTAGGAGCTGTACGTACAGGAAAATCTACGTTTATCAAAAAATTTATGGAGCTAGTGGTGCTCCCGAATATCAACAATGAAGCAGACCGGGCGCGCGCACAAGATGAGCTCCCCCAAAGTGCCGCTGGCAAAACCATTATGACAACTGAACCGAAGTTTGTTCCGAATCAGGCAATGTCAGTTCATGTCAGTGACGGACTCGATGTGAATATAAGGCTTGTCGACTGCGTCGGCTATACTGTACCCGGGGCAAAGGGATACGAGGATGAAAACGGGCCGAGAATGATCAATACTCCTTGGTATGAAGAGCCGATTCCGTTTCACGAAGCTGCCGAAATCGGCACGAGAAAAGTCATCCAAGAGCACTCCACAATCGGTGTTGTGATTACGACTGACGGCACGATTGGAGAAATCGCCAGACAGGATTATGTCGAGGCTGAAGAACGGGTGATCGACGAGTTGAAAGAGGTTGGAAAACCGTTTATCATGGTCATCAATTCCGTAAGGCCGTATCATCCGGAAACAGAAGCGCTCAGGCAAGAATTGATGGAAAAGTACGACATTCCGGTGCTGGCGATGAGCGTTGAAAGCATGAGGGAAGCGGACGTTCTGAGCGTTCTCAGAGAAGCGCTTTACGAATTCCCTGTGCTCGAAGTCAACGTCAATCTTCCAAGCTGGGTGATGGTATTAAAAGAGAATCATTGGCTCAGGGAAAACTATCAAGATTCCGTTAAAGAAACCGTCAAAGATATTAAAAGACTGAGAGATGTCGACCGCGTCGTCGGACACTTCAGCGAATTTGATTTCATCGAGCGCGCAAGCCTCGCCGGAATTGAAATGGGCCAGGGGATCGCGGAAATCGATTTATACGCGCCGGATTACCTGTACGATGAAATTTTGAGGGAAGTCGTCGGCGTTGAAATCAGAGGAAAAGATCACCTCCTTCAGCTCATGCAGGATTTTGCCCATGCCAAGACCGAATATGATCAAGTCTCAGATGCATTGAAAATGGTGAAACAAACCGGCTATGGAATCGCAGCTCCCGCATTAACCGATATGAGCCTGGATGAACCGGAAATCATCAGGCAGGGTTCAAGATTCGGAGTCCGGCTGAAGGCGGTGGCGCCGTCGATTCATATGATCAAAGTCGATGTAGAAAGCGAGTTTGCGCCGATCATCGGAACAGAGAAGCAGAGCGAAGAGCTTGTCCGCTATTTAATGCAGGACTTTGAGGACGATCCGCTGTCAATCTGGAATTCCGACATATTCGGAAGAAGCTTGAGCTCGATCGTCAGAGAAGGGATTCAGGCGAAGCTGTCACTCATGCCTGAAAATGCGAGATATAAGCTGAAGGAGACGCTGGAGCGCATTATCAATGAAGGCTCAGGCGGCTTGATTGCGATCATCTTATAAAAGGGAAGGCCTCTTATCATACGGGAGGTCTTTTTTTATGCCTGAAAACAGGCTGAACGGGCGCGGTGAAAGGGGGTTGGACGGCAAGGGCTTGCGGCTGGAAATATAGGAAAGATTATGATTAAAAAAGAAAAAACAGGAATATTTGTTCGTTTTATTCTGCTTAAACCTTGACGAATAAGGGATCATCGCTTTAAAATGCTTGATATGGCTATTCAGATGTGTTAATCTACAAACAGAAAATCTTCACTTTACTGGACAAACGTTCCTCTCAAAGTGAAATTTTCGCTGGAAGCCGTGAAATGCCTTTTCTATATTTATTTGAAATTTCTGTTCAAACAGGTATAGAAACAGGTTGAACTGTGAAGAAATGATGATAATCTATTGATTGATACCTTTTGGGAGGAGGTGAAAGGCATGAACAAGACAGAACTAATCAATGCGGTTGCAGAAGCAAGCGAACTATCTAAAAAAGACGCTACTAAAGCAGTTGATTCTGTTTTTGATACAATTTTAGATGCACTTAAAAACGGTGAAAAAATTCAATTGATCGGTTTTGGTAACTTTGAGGTTCGTGAGCGCTCAGCTCGTAAAGGACGCAATCCTCAAACAGGTGAAGAAATCGAAATCCCTGCAAGCAAAGTACCTGCTTTCAAACCAGGTAAAGCGCTTAAAGACGCTGTAGCAGGAAAATAATTGTATGTATATGCCGTTTTCGCGCGTAATACATACCATGTTGTTTCTTCACAGGAAAGCCCCTTTTCAAAGGGGCTTTTCATAATTTAAAGGCCTTTTTTAGACGGATAACATTTTGCCGGCAAAAAACCTTTCATTTTGCTTTTATAAGC
Source organism: Bacillus sp. FSL L8-0528 (assembly GCF_038593085.1). Lineage (NCBI taxonomy): Bacteria > Bacillati > Bacillota > Bacilli > Caryophanales > Bacillaceae > Bacillus > Bacillus sp. FSL L8-0528. The sequence goes on along the minus strand of NZ_CP151961.1, from coordinate 2,367,382 downwards.
TGAAGTGTGCTAGAATCTGAATTAAATGTATGCGTTTCTGGAGGATATAAAACAATGAGAGAAATCAACAAAGACCAAATTGAACAAGCCGTCCGGCAAATATTGGAGGCGATCGGAGAAGATCCGAACCGCGAGGGCCTTCTTGATACACCGAAAAGAGTCGCAAAGATGTACGCTGAAGTATTTGCGGGTTTAAACGAAGATCCGAAAGAGCATTTCAAAACGATTTTCGGCGAGGATCACGAAGAGCTTGTTCTTGTTAAAGATATTCCTTTTTATTCAATGTGTGAGCACCATTTAGTTCCTTTCTACGGGAAAGCCCATGTAGCCTATATCCCTAAAGGCGGAAAAGTGACAGGACTCAGCAAGTTGGCGAGAGCCGTTGAAGCGGTGGCAAAACGTCCGCAGCTTCAGGAGCGGATTACGTCAACAATTGCCGACAGCATTGTTGAAACGCTGACTCCGCACGGTGTAATGGTGGTTGTTGAAGCCGAGCATATGTGCATGACGATGCGCGGCGTGAAAAAGCCGGGTTCAAAAACTGTCACTTCAGCTGTAAGGGGAACGTTTAGACAGGATGTGGCTGCTCGCTCTGAGGTGTTGGAGCTTATCAAAACATCATGATTAAAAATGAGAAGGTGTGCGATGAACATGACCAATAATCAATCGAATGATTTTGTCGTTATCAAAGCCGTTGAAGACGGCGTCAATGTGATCGGACTGACAAGGGGGACGGACACGAGATTTCATCATTCAGAAAAGCTTGATAAAGGAGAAGTGATGATCTGCCAGTTTACCGAGCATACCTCCGCGATCAAGGTCCGGGGCGAGGCCCTTATTCAGACGGCAAACGGCGAGATGAAGAGCGAATCGAAAAAATAGCAGGCTGGCTTTTTATGCCCGTCCGCGTGGCATAAGACAATATCTTTCAACATATTATGGTATAATTAAACTTTCTCCGCTCAAAAAAGATACATAATCAATCAAAAGAAAAACTGCGAATTTTGGGACAAGGGTGATATCTTTGCAAGACATCTACGGACAATTATCTTATTTGAAAATCAAGCTGAATCAAAAGCTTTCACATCCATATTTGGCGAAGCATCTGACTGCGCCGAAAGTTGATGAGGATAAGCTGTTTCTTTTCTACGCTCTGTTTGAGGAAACGGATTTAAAAGAAGCTGACAAGGAAAGTTACATCTTAACGGCGATGCTTGTTCAAACAGCCCTTGATACCCATGATGAAGTCACGACCGCAGCTTCAATTAAACAGGACGATTATAAAAACCGCCAGCTGACCGTATTGGCCGGTGATTACTTCAGCGGCATGTACTACTCGCTGTTATCGGGTATGAAGGATATTTATATGATTCGGACGCTCGCTGCGGCCATCAAAGAAATAAACGAACACAAAATCAGGCTTTACGACCATTCCGCAAAAGATGCAGACAGCCTGAAAAAAAGCGTCAGCATAGTGGAAGCTGCACTTTTTCACCATCTCGCCGACCACTTTTACCTGCCTCACTGGAAAACAGCCGCCAATGACTTTCTTGTCTTTAAAAGGTTTGCGGCCGAAGAAAAAGCTTCAGATTCCCGGCTGCTGGAGACGATCATACAGAAAGAGTTTCCGGAAGGACAGGCTTCATGCGGACAGCTGGCTGCTGCGGCTTATAAAGAAGCCAAGCTTGCGATCAACCAGTCGCTTGCCAAAAAGCCCGCCGTCCAAAAATGGCTTCTGAAACGCCTGCAGGAAATTCGGCCTGAAAAACGAACTTATCATCAGAAAGTGGAAGAAGGGTAATCATGGTGCAGTCAAAAGAACAGCGCGTACATGGCGTGTTTGAAAAGATTTATAAAAATTATGACCAGATGAACTCCGTCATCAGCTTTAAACAGCATAAAAAATGGCGCGACAAAACGATGCAGCTCATGAACGTTCCAAAAGGAGCCACAGCGCTTGACGTCTGCTGCGGGACGGGAGACTGGACGATCGCGCTCGCTGATGCGGCAGGAGAGACAGGGGAAATCAAGGGCCTTGATTTCAGCAAAAACATGCTGAGCATCGCCGAACAAAAAACGGAAAGCTACAGCCAGATCGAATTGATCCACGGCAATGCGATGGAACTGCCCTTCCCGGATAATACATTCGACTATGTCACCATCGGCTTCGGGCTTCGCAATGTTCCCGACTATTTAACCGTATTAAAAGAGATGGCGCGCGTGGTAAAACCCGGCGGCCAGGTTGTATGCCTTGAGACGTCCCAGCCTGAAATGTTCGGGTTCAAACAGCTATACTTCCTGTACTTCCGCTTCATTATGCCTATGTTTGGAAAGCTCTTTGCCAAAAGCTTCAAGGAGTATTCATGGCTTCAGGAATCGGCCAGGGAATTTCCTGGTATGAAAGAGCTTGCCGCGTTGTTTGAAGAGGCTGGATTAAAAAATGTTCAATATCATCCGTTCACAGGCGGCGTAGCGGCAACACATGTCGGCTGGAAGCGATGATGACTACAGAAATACTCGGGTGAATCGATATGAAATTGACAACGTTTTATTCTTTTTTGAATGACGATATTGAATTAATAGAAAAAGAGCTTGAAAAGACCGTGCACTCCGACTATCCATTGCTCAGTGAAGCGAGCCTGCATTTGCTGCAGGCCGGAGGCAAGAGGATTCGTCCCGTGTTTGTCCTGCTTTCCGGCATGTTCGGCGAATACGACATCAGCAAAATTAAAAATGTTGCCGTTTCGTTGGAATTGATACATATGGCTTCGCTCGTACACGACGATGTCATCGATGATGCGGAGCTGAGAAGAGGACAGCCGACAATCAAAGCGAAGTGGGATAACCGGATTGCGATGTATACAGGTGATTATTTGTTCGCTCGCTCACTTGAAGCGATGACAAAAATAAACGAACCGAAAGCCCATGAAATCTTGTCCAAGGCGATTGTCGAAGTCTGTCTTGGAGAAATTGAACAAATTAAAGATAAATATAATATGGAGCAAAATCTCAGAACCTATTTGAGAAGAATCAGGCGCAAGACAGCACTTCTAATCGCGTCGAGCTGCCAGCTAGGGGCCATTGCTGCTGGTGCGGGTGAAAACATTCATAAAACGTTGTACTGGTTTGGCTATTATGTCGGCATGTCCTATCAAATTATTGATGACATCCTCGATTTCACCTCAAGCGAAAAAGAGCTTGGCAAGCCTGTGGGCAGCGATCTGCTTCAGGGGAATGTCACGCTTCCCGTATTATATGCACGGAAATCGCCTGAGCTAAAAGCGCGCCTGATGCTGGTCAACAGTGAAACCACTCCAGAACAGATCAAGCCAGTGATCGAAGAGCTGAAGAAAACGGATGCCATTGAACAATCGTTCAGGGTCAGTGAAATGTATTTAAACAAGGCTTTCGAACTGCTTGAAACGCTCCCGAAAAACCGGGCGCGGACGGCACTGGGCCAAATTGCGAAATACATCGGCAAGCGAAAGTTCTAAAAAACGTCAAATGAGTCGAAAGTATGAATATTCTCCACCCTTTATTGATTAATTGTTTGAAAAATGCTATATTTCTGTTGTAGTGTTGAAAGCCTATACATATTAGCGGGGTGGAGAATCGACTATGGAAAAAACCTTTGTGATGGTAAAACCTGACGGCGTTCAGCGTCAGCTGATCGGCGAAATTTTGTTAAGATTCGAACGTAAGGGCTTACAATTAATCGGAGCCAAGCTGATGAAGGTCTCAGAAGAGACGGCAGGCGAGCATTATAAAGAACATAACGGGAAACCGTTTTTCGGCGAACTTGTCGACTTTATTACTTCAGGCCCGGTATTCGCCATGGTATGGGAAGGCGAGGACGCAATCGCGGTCGCCAGACAGCTGATCGGGAAGACGAACCCTAAGGAAGCGCTTCCAGGTACAATCCGCGGAGACTTCGGCATGTTTGTCGGAAAAAATATCATTCACGGTTCAGATTCTCCTGAAAGTGCAGCACGCGAAATCAACTTGTTTTTTAAAGAGGACGAACTTGTTGAAGACGAGAAATTAATGAATCAATGGATTTACTAAAAATCAGCTGAAAAGCTGATTTTTTTATATGGAATAGAATGGCTGCCGGCGGGCGGGCTTTTTTCTTTTAAAGATACAAATTTAAAAGAAAACAAGCTATAATTGTACTCATATCAGCACGACGATTAGGAGAGAAAACATGGACAATTACAGTTTCTTCGTTGATAAATGGAAAAAAATGACTGGTGTGGATTTGGCATTGTACAAAGAGGCGCAAATGAAAAGAAGACTGACGTCTCTATATGAGAAAAAAGGATACGGCGATTTCCGCGAGTTTGCGCTCGCTTTAGAAAAGAATGAAGCTCTTCTGCAGGAAACATTGGACAGAATGACAATCAATGTTTCAGAATTTTACAGAAACTATAAGAGGTGGGAGGTTCTCGAAAAAACGATCCTGCCGCTTTTAAAGCCTGCGAAAACGCTGAAAGTTTGGAGCGCGGCTTGTTCAACCGGGGAAGAGCCTTATACATTATCAATGATTTTAAGCAGACAGAAAGGCCTCACAGACTATCAGATTATCGCAACAGATATCGATGACAAAGTCCTTCAGAAAGCGAAAGAAGGCGTATATCAGGAAAGGTCCCTGCAGGAAGTGCCGAAAGAGATGAAAGAACTTTATTTTACGCAAGACGGAAACCGCTTTAAAGTCAAAGACGAGATCAGGAAAAACATCCGCTTTCAAAAGCACAATTTACTGGCTGATCCGTATGAGAAAGATTTTGATATCATCGTATGCCGCAATGTGCTCATTTATTTTACGGAGGAAGCAAAAGAGAAGATCTATCATAAGTTCAGCGGCAGCCTGAAGAATAAGGGGGTTTTGTTTGTCGGAAGCACGGAACAGATCTTCAATCCGGAAAAATACGGTTTTCAATCGACAGATACGTTTTTCTATCAAAAAAGTTAGCTGACTTTTTATAAAGGGTTATGTTATAGTTTTACTTAAAAGCGTTAATGTGATGAAGGGAGAACGAAAGCATGAGGTATTTAACAGCCGGTGAATCTCACGGTCCGCAGCTTACGACAATTATCGAAGGAGTCCCAGCGGGGCTTTATATCACAAAAGAAGACATCGATTACGAGCTTCAAAGACGTCAAAAAGGCCACGGCCGCGGACGCCGGATGCAAATCGAAAAAGACCAGGCGCGGATCACAAGCGGTGTAAGACACGGGCGTTCTCTTGGATCGCCGATCGCTCTCGTCGTCGAAAACAATGACTGGAAACACTGGACGAAAATCATGGGTTCAGAGCCGATCACGGCTGAAGAAGAAAGCGAAATGAAACGACAGATTTCAAGGCCGAGACCGGGGCACGCCGATTTGAACGGCGCGATCAAATACGGGCACAGAGACATGCGCAACGTGCTTGAACGTTCATCTGCCAGAGAAACGACCGTCCGTGTAGCGGCAGGAGCCGTCGCCAAAAAGATCCTTTCCCAGCTCGGCATTCAAGTGGCCGGCCACGTGCTGGAGATCGGCGGAGTAAAAGCTGAAAAAACAAATTACGAATCTATCGAAAACTTGAAAAAAGTAACCGAAGAGTCCCCTGTCAGATGCTATGACGAAGAAGCGGGCAGGAAAATGATGGACGCGATCGATGAAGCAAAAGCAAATGGGGATTCGATCGGCGGAATCGTCGAGGTGATAGTTGAAGGGGTGCCGGTAGGAGTCGGCAGCTATGTCCATTACGACCGAAAACTCGACAGCAAGCTTGCAGCCGCCGTACTGAGCATCAATGCTTTTAAAGGGGTTGAATTCGGCATCGGCTTTGAAGCCGCACGCAAAAACGGCAGTGAAGTCCATGACGAAATCATCTGGGACGAAGAAAAAGGCTATACGCGGGCAACAAACCGTCTCGGCGGTCTTGAAGGCGGAATGACAACGGGAATGCCGATTGTCGTCAGAGGTGTGATGAAGCCGATTCCAACGTTATACAAACCGCTTAAAAGCGTTGATATCGAGACAAAAGAGCCGTTTACAGCGAGCATCGAGCGTTCCGACTCCTGCGCTGTCCCTGCCGCAAGCGTGGTGGCTGAAGCGGTTGTTGCATGGGAAATCGCAAATGCGATCGTCGAGCAGTTTGGCGTTGACCAAATGGACCGGATCGCTGAAAATGTTGAGAAAATGAGAAAGCTTGCGAGGGAGTTTTAATGAAATCACTTCAAATCGAAACCGCTTCTTTGTCCTACCCGGTATTCATCGGGGGAGGCATTAGAAAAAACGCGGCAGAGCTTTTGTCATCCTTGAACCTTCCGATGACGAAACTGCTTTTGATCACCGACGAAGAAGTTGATAAACGCTATGGAGAAGAGCTGTTCAGTCTTCTCCGCAGCAAATGGCCCGTCAAAAAGGTTGCGGTGCCAAGCGGCGAGCAGGCCAAATCCATCGATATGTTTATGAAGCTCCAGACGGAAGCCATTCAATTTCACCTTGACCGCTCGTCATGCATTGTGGCGCTGGGCGGCGGTGTTGTCGGCGATCTTGCAGGATTCGTCGCTTCAACTTTTATGAGGGGCATCGATTATGTGCAATTCCCAACGACTCTGCTGTCTCATGACAGCGCAGTCGGAGGGAAAGTGGCCATTAATCACCCGCTCGGAAAAAACTTAATCGGCGCTTTTCATCAGCCGAAGGCGGTGGTATATGACACCGAATGCCTGAGCACGCTTCCGGAAAAAGAAATGCGTTCAGGTCTTGCGGAAGTCATTAAGCACGCATTTATCCGTGATGAATCTTTCTTGAACGAATTGCTTAAACTTGATTCAATAGAAGCGATTACGACCGGCCAGCTCAGTGAAATGGTTTACAAAGGCATTTCGATTAAAGCGGAAGTTGTCTCACAAGACGAACGCGAACAGGGAATCAGGGCCTATTTGAACTTCGGGCATACGCTTGGCCACGCCGTTGAAGCCGAATACGGCTACGGAGAGATCACCCATGGCGATGCCGTCGCTTTAGGCATGCAATTTGCTTTGTTTGTCAGCGAGAAGGTGCTGAATTGTCCTGTTGACCGTACGAAAATCGCCGCCTGGCTGAAAAATCTCGGCTATCCGGAAAGCGTGAAACGCGAAGTTTCAACAGAAGCCCTTATCAATCGAATGATGAACGATAAAAAAACACGCGGAGGCATCATTCAGTTTGTCCTTCTGGATAAGATCGGCAGTGTGCGGCTGCACTCCTTTAAAGCCGAAGAAATCGAACGATGGCTGAATATGTGGAGATTGGAGGGAGACAAATGATGATGCGCGGTATTCGGGGAGCGACGACCATTGACCGGGATACAGAAAAAGACATTACGGAGCGGACGAAGCAGCTGATCGGAAAAATGATCGATGAAAATCGACTCAAACCTGAACAAGTCGTACAGATCTTAATTTCTGCTACTTCCGATATACACGCTGCTTTTCCCGCGAAGGTCGTCAGAACGTTTGACGGCTGGCAGCATGTGCCCGTCATGTGCATGCAGGAAATGGATGTTGAACACGGCCTTAAAAAATGCATCAGAGTGATGATGACGGTACAGACGGATATGCGGCAGGATGAAGTCCGCCATGTTTATTTGGAAAATGCAGTAACGCTCAGACCTGATTTATCATTGACAAAAAATACTGAATTGTAATACGATTGTAGAAACCTTGAAATACACAGGAGTGTGTATGGGTTTTAGTTTAGAAAAGCTGAGTATGAGACTAGGGTAGATTGAGAATGAGTTGAGATGAGCTGAGTTGAGACAAAACGTTTATTCATTCTACCCAAAAGACGCTGTTCTTTTGGGTTTGTTTCGTTTTCCCCTCGTCAATTCAATCATTTGTCCTCTAAAGGCCTTCTTCTCATTCTCTCCGCCTGAAAGGGAGTGAGAGATAGTTGAGTCTGCAAACCGATTTTGCCTCTTTTTCAGAGGATTCTTCACACTTTAAAACGATACCGATTATTGAGAGTTTTTCCGTCGATACGCTGACGCCCGTTCAATTGGTCGAGAAGCTGCAGGAAGACATCGTCTATTTGCTGGAAAGCCAGGATGAAACCTCTGCATGGTCAAGATATTCTTTCATCGGCCTTGACCCCTTTTTGACGATCAAAGAAGAACGCGGCCGGTTTCACGCCTGCGATCAAAAGCAGAAGAAGCTTTATTCGGCTTCACAGTTAAAAGACGTTCTCGAATGGATGTCGGAGACGTATTCGATCAAAGCGCCTGAGCTCGACATCCCGTTTACAGGAGGAGCGGTCGGCTATTTAAGCTACGATTTAATGCCGCTCATTGAACCGTCCATCAAAGGGCACAGCAAAGAAACGGAAATGGCAAAATGCCTCCTGTTTGTCTGCCGGACGATGATCGCTTATGATCACGAACTGAAAAAGCTGCATTTCATCCACTATACAAGGCTTGAAGGCAGTGAAAATAGGGAGGAAAAGCGCCGCATTTTCAAAAAGGGGAAAGAAGAGCTCAAGCAGCTTACACACAGGCTGTCAGACCGGAAAACGCCGAAAGAGCTGTTTCTTCCGCAAGGACGGCACACGGCCCCCAGCTTTGAAGGGATTCAATCAACATATGAGAAATCCCGGTTTTTGGCCGATGTCGATCGCTTGAAAGAATACATTAAAGCGGGAGACATTTTTCAAGGCGTCCTTTCGCAAAGGTTCGACATTCCGGTGAAGGTCGGTTCTTTTGAGTTATACAGAGTGCTGAGAATGATCAACCCGTCCCCGTACATGTACTACATGAGGCTTCCTGACCGCGATCTCGTCGGAAGCTCGCCCGAACGTCTGATCCATGTTCAAAACGGCCATCTTGAAATCCATCCGATCGCCGGCACAAGGAAAAGGGGCGGTGATCAGGCTGAGGATAAGCGGCTTGAAAAAGAACTATTGGCTGATGAGAAAGAAAAAGCGGAGCATTACATGCTTGTCGATTTGGCGAGAAATGATATCGGCAGAGTAGCTGAGTACGGGTCTGTCCAAGTGCCCGAGTTTACGAAAATCGTTTCCTTTTCGCACGTCATGCACATCATTTCGATCGTAACCGGCACTTTAAAAGCGGGTGTCCACCCGGTTGACGCTTTAATGAGCGCATTTCCGGCCGGAACTTTGACCGGCGCTCCGAAAATCCGCGCGATTCAGCTTTTAAATGAGCTTGAGCCCGAACCGAGGGAAACATATGGAGGATGCATTGCTTACATCGGATTTGACGGAAATATCGATTCGTGCATCACGATCCGGACGATGAGCGTGAAAAACGGAGTGGCGTCCATTCAGGCCGGGGCGGGCATCGTAGCCGACTCCGTGCCTGAAAAAGAATGGGAAGAGACCTGCAATAAAGCAGGGGCTCTGTTAAAAACGATTCAAATCGCAGAAGAAACGTTTCTCGAAAAGGGGGAGGACGGCAATGAACGAACTGCTGAAATCATGCGTTAACGGACGGACACTGAATGAAATCGAGGCACACAGCATCATGCGCGACATGATGACCGGCTCGCTGAGCGCTGCGGAAATCGGAGGCCTCCTGTCCGTTCTCGCCTACAGGGGAGAAACGGCTGAAGAGATTACGGGATTTGTCAGAGCCATGCGGGAGCAGGCGCATACAATAGACGGACCGGAGCATGTTGTTGATACGTGCGGAACCGGAGGAGACGGAAGCTCCACCTTCAACATTTCCACAGCGGCTGCGATCATCGCTTCATCAGCCGGGGCAAAAATCGCAAAACACGGTAATCGATCCGTTTCTTCAAAAAGCGGGAGCGCTGACGTTCTCGAATATCTCGGCGTTTCTATTCAGACGTCGCCTGAAGAAACGATTAAGAGCATTGAACGCCGAAATATGGGATTCCTGTATGCGCCAAGCTATCACTCTTCCATGAAGCACGTGGCAGGCGCGAGGAAGGATCTGGCTTTTAGAACCGTATTCAATCTGCTCGGCCCGCTCAGCAACCCGATGAAGGCCAAACGCCAGGTGATCGGCGTCTACTCGATCGAAAAAGCAAAGCTTATGGCCCGCGCTCTTGAAGCGTTTGAACCGGAGCACGTATTGTTTGTTTCGAGCCGGGACGGTCTTGATGAACTGTCGATCACATCGCCGACAGATGTAATTGAACTGAAAGGCGGCAAAACATACGAATACACCGTCGAGCCGGGCGATGTTGGACTGCCTCTCGGAAGGCTGAGAGACATTCAGGTGGCGACGCCTGAAGAAAGCGGCCGTCTGATCGTCGATATTTTGAAAAACCGCGGTCCGGACTCGGCTGTTCATATCGCAGCGTTTAATGCCGGAGCCGCTTTATACGTCGCAGAACAGGCAGCGGATTTAAAAGAGGGCGTTGCGCTCGCTTTAGAAGCTGTTGCTGGCGGTGAAGCGCTCAATCAGCTGGAGCGATTAAAACAGAAAGAGGAAGAGTTGTATGCTTAATCAAATTATTGATAGAAAACGAGAAGACATCCTAAAGATCAAGCTGCCGGAAGATTTAAAACTGCCAAAGCGGTCATTTAAAAAAGCGCTCCTTTCTCCGAACCGGTTTGTCGCTTTAATTGCGGAGGTGAAAAAAGCTTCTCCGTCAAAAGGCGTGATTCAGGAGGGTTTTGAGCCCGTCAAGATCGCAAAACAATACGAACAGGCTAAAGCCGATTGTTTGTCTGTTCTGACAGATACACCTTTTTTTCAAGGGAAGAACAGTTATTTGTCAGATGTGAAACGCTCGGTTTCCCTGCCTGTGCTGCGCAAGGATTTTATCATTGATTCCATTCAGGTTGAAGAAGCGGACCGCATCGGAGCGGATGCGATCCTGCTGATCGGTGAAGCGCTTGAACCGCAAAAGCTGTTTGAACTCTATCAGCAAGCCGTTGAAAAAGGCATGGATGTGCTCGTCGAAGTACATGGCGAAGAGACGCTTGAGGGCATTTTAAATGTCTTTACACCCGAAATCATCGGCGTAAACAATCGAAATCTAAAAAACTTTGAAACGACCGTCGGACAAACGGAGCGAATGGCGAAACTCGTTCCGCCGGGGACCGTTCTCATCAGCGAAAGCGGCATCGGAAAATCGGAAGACCTGACTTTTGTAAAAACGTGCGGAGCCCAAGCCGTGCTTGTCGGCGAATCGCTGATGAGAGAGACGTCACAGCTGAAGGCTGTCTATGCGTTATTCGGAGAGGACGGCTGATGAAGAAACCGAGTCTAAAATATTGCGGGATTCATTCATTGGAAGATTTAAAGGTGACAGCCCGCTCGAAAGCCGATTATCTCGGATTTATTTTCGCCGAAAGCAAACGGTCGGTAGACCCGGCGGATGTGAAACGGTGGTGCGGCGAAACGGATACGCCAGGTAAAAAGCTTGTCGGCGTTTTTGTTAATGAAAACATGAGCCGAATGGCTGAAATCGTAAAAGATGCAGGCTTGGACGTGATCCAGCTTCACGGAGATGAAACGGCGGCAGACATCAAGCGGCTTAAAAGCATGACAGACTGCGAGATATGGAAGGCGCTCCCTCACGGGAATGATACCGTACAGAGCATGGCTTCTTTCGCACCTTACATCGACGGGTATGTCATCGACTCGTCTGTCAAAGGGATGAGAGGGGGAACGGGTGTTTCGTTTTCGTGGGACAGCGTCCCGCTGTATATAGATGCAGCCCAAAGAGAAGGCAAGCGCCTGTTTATCGCCGGAGGCGTGAACCCGGACACAATCGCAGATCTTTTAAAGCGGCGTCCGCCGGGAATCGACTTGGCAAGCGGAATCGAAGAAAGAGGCAGAAAAAGCGAAAAGCTGATCAGCCTTTTAGAAGAAAGGATGTTCGAACATGTATTCATATCCGAATGAACAAGGCAGGTTTGGTGATTTTGGCGGGAAATTCGTCCCGGAAACACTCATGCAGCCTTTGGAAGAAATCGAAAAAGCGTTTCTTGAACTGAAAGACGACCCTTCATTTCAAAAGGATTATCAAAAGCTTTTAAATGACTACTCAGGCAGGCCGACGGCTTTGACGTTCGCAGACCAGCTCACTAAGCAGCTGGGCGGAGCGAAGATTTACTTAAAAAGAGAAGATTTAAACCATACAGGCGCCCACAAAATCAACAATGCCCTCGGCCAGGCGCTCCTGGCCAAGAAAATGGGAAAAACAAAGCTCATTGCTGAAACCGGTGCAGGCCAGCACGGTGTGGCGGCGGCGACTGTCGCCGCGAAGTTCGGCTTATCATGCATCGTCTTCATGGGGGAGGAAGATGTTGCCAGACAATCGCTGAACGTGTTCCGGATGAAGCTCTTGGGAGCGGAGGTCGTCCCGGTGTCAAGCGGAAACGGGACATTAAAAGATGCTACAAACGAAGCGATCCGCTACTGGGTTCAGCATTGCCAGGACCATTTTTACATGATCGGTTCCGTCGTCGGGCCGCATCCGTATCCTTATATCGTCCGCGAATTTCAACGGATGATCGGCGAAGAGGCGAAAGCGCAGTTTTATCAATTGGAGCAAAGCCTCCCCGATAAAGTTGTCGCCTGTGTCGGAGGCGGAAGCAATGCGATCGGGATGTTCAGCGCGTTCATTGAAGAAACTGTTGAACTGATCGGAGTCGAAGCTGCGGGAAAAGGTGTTGACACACCTCTTCATGCGGCCACGATCACAAAGGGTACAAAAGGCGTTATCCACGGTTCTTTGACCTACTTGATTCAAGACGAGTACGGACAGATCATTGAGCCTTATTCCATCTCAGCAGGACTTGATTATCCGGGGGTCGGCCCCGAGCACGCTCATCTTCATCAAACAGGGCGCGTCACGTATGAATCAGTCACTGATGATGAAGCGGTCTCGGCATTAAGGCTGCTGACAGAGACAGAGGGCATTTTGCCGGCTATTGAATCCGCCCATGCTTTGGCAAAAGCATTTGACATCGCTAAAGAACTGCCGAGAGAGAAAAGTGTTCTCGTCTGCCTTTCAGGCAGGGGAGACAAAGACGTCCATACCTTGATGAAGGTGTTGGAAGAAGAGGTGAATCAAGATGTTCAATCTGAAAAAACAGCCGTCCGATAAGTTACTTGTTCCGTTTATTACAGCGGGAGATCCGCTGCCTGAAATCTCGATCGAGCTGGCGAAATCCCTTCAAGAGGCGGGGGCGTCCGCCCTTGAACTCGGGGTTCCGTATTCTGATCCGCTCGCTGACGGCCCGGTGATTCAGCGCGCGTCCAAAAGGGCGCTTGACAACGACATGAACATCGTAAAAGCGATCAGGCTTGGCGGTGAAATGAAAAAAAACGGCGTCCATATTCCGATTATTCTCTTTACGTATTATAATCCTGTGTTACAATTAGATACAGATCACTTTTTCGCTTTACTGCGACAAAATCGGCTAGACGGACTCCTTGTACCGGACCTTCCTTTTGAGGAAAGCGTATATTTGCAGCAGCAGTGTAAAAAACACGGGATTACCTATATTTCGCTGGTCGCGCCGACAAGCGAATCGCGCATTCAAAAAATAACGCAGCAGGCGGAAGGTTTTGTGTATTGCGTTTCTTCGCTCGGTGTGACAGGTGTGCGCAATGAATTCGAAGATTCTGTTTCTTCATTTATCAGGTCAGTTAAAGGAATGAGCTCCGTCCCGGTTGCCGTTGGGTTTGGGATTTCCAGCTCCAAACAAGTGGAGATGATGAATGAACTGGCGGACGGCGTTGTCGTGGGAAGCGCCCTTGTCAGAAAGATCGAAGAGCTGAAAGACGAACTCATCGCCCCTGAGACAAGGGAACAAGCCTTAAAGGCGTTTGAGGCATACGCTAAGACATTTAGCGGATCGTACATGGTAAAATGAGGTGACAGAATGTTGCAAATTAAAGAACAGTTAAAACAATTAACGCCTTACAAGCCGGGCAAACCGATTGAAGAGGTCAAAAAAGAATTCAACCTCGACCGGGTCGTCAAGCTCGCTTCAAATGAAAATCCTTACGGCTGTTCGGAAGCGGCAAAAGCAGCGCTCCAGACCGAAGTGCAGCAAATGGCTCTCTATCCTGACGGCTATAGTGCGGCATTGAGAACAAAGCTTGCCTCCCATCTCGGCGTAAACGAAACGAACATCATCCTTGGAAACGGAACGGACGAAGTCATTCAAATTATTTCCCGCTCTTTGTTGGATCCTGCCTCAAACACTGTAATGGCGAATCCGACATTTTCACAATACAAGCACAATGCTGTTATCGAAGGAGCGGAAGTCAGGGAAATCGGCCTGCTTGAAAACGGCTGCCACGACCTTGATGCAATGCTGGAGGCGATCGATGAACAGACGAAGGTTGTCTGGGTTTGCAGCCCGAACAATCCGACCGGAACGTATGAATCCGGCCGCAACCTGATCCGTTTTCTTGAAAAAGTCCCGGAACATGTCCTTGCTGTCGTCGATGAAGCTTATTACGAATACGTAACGGCTCAAGACTACCCTGAGACCATTCCGCTTTTGGAACGCTTTCCGAACCTGATGATTCTCAGGACGTTTTCAAAAGCTTACGGTTTAGCGTCTTTGAGGGTCGGCTACGGGATTGCCTCTGAACAGCTGATTCAGGCGGTTGAGCCGGCGAGACAGCCGTTTAATACAAACCGGCTCGGCCAGGCTGCCGCGCTTGCCGCCCTGGGCGATCAGGCATTTATCGACGATTGCGTGAGAAAAAACAATGAAGGGCTCAAACAGTACTACGATTTCTGTGATGAGCACGGGCTAAATTACTATCCTTCACAAACGAACTTTGTGCTGATCGATTTTAAACGGGATGCAGACGAACTTTTCCTGGAACTGCTGAAAAAAGGCTATATCGTCAGATCGGGGAATGCGCTCGGCTTTCCGACATTCCTTAGAATATCGGTCGGTACGAATGAACAGAACGAAGGCTTGTTGAAAACGTTAGCCGGCATGTTGTAAGAGGTGATGATTCAGTCACCTCTTTAGTCTATTGATGAACTTAGGTGATAAAAAATGACTCAACCAAATGAAACGATTTTATTGGCCGGTTTGGGCTTAATCGGCGGCTCGATCGCCCTTGCCATCAAAAAGGAACACCCCGGCAAACGGATCATCGGGTTTGACGTGTCAGAAGAGCAGGCAAGAGCTGCACAAAAGCTTGGCGTTATTGATGCTCCGGCTGCTTCTTTTTTAGAAGGGGTGAAAGAAGCGTCAACCGTTTTTTTAGCGGCGCCGGTCGAACAGACGCTTCACATGCTTGATGAACTTGCCGCTTCAGGCATCAAAAAAAAGCTGCTCATTACAGATGTCGGCAGCACGAAACAAAAGGTCGTCAGCCATGCCGAGAAAGTGCTGCCGGATGAATACAGGTTTATCGGGGGCCATCCGATGGCCGGATCGCATAAATCGGGCGTCGCAGCCGCCAAAGACTTCCTTTTCGAGAACGCGTTTTATATTTTGACGCCTTCCGGCTCCGCCGGCGAAGAAGCAGTTGCTTCCTTAAAAGATCTGCTCAAAGGAACAAATGCAAAGTTTGTGGAAATGTCTCCGGCTGAACACGACGCCGTTACAAGCGTGATCAGCCACTTTCCGCACGTCGTAGCGGCCAGTCTCGTCCACCAGACCGTCAAATTCGAAGATCATTACCCGCTCATCAAGCGTTTTGCCGCAGGGGGCTTCCGCGATATTACGAGAATTGCCTCAAGCAGCCCGGCGATGTGGCGCGATATTCTTTTGCACAATAAAGATAAAATATTGGAGCGGTTTGACGAATGGAAATATGAGCTGGACAGAATTCAGTCTTTTGTTGAAAATGAAGATGCAGACGGGCTGTTTGAATTTTTTCGGCAGGCCAAGGAATACCGTGACGGTCTGCCTTTGCGGCAAAAAGGCGCGATTCCTTCCTTTTACGATCTTTATGTCGATGTCCCCGACCATCCCGGGGTCATCTCGGAAATTACGGCGATTCTCGCTGACGAGAAAATCAGCATTACGAACATCCGGATTATTGAAACGAGGGAAGATATAAACGGTGTTCTCAGAATCAGCTTTCAATCCGATGAAGATCGAAAACGCGCCGAAAAATGCATTCAAACCCGCGCAAAATATGAAACATTTTATGCTGATTGAGGTGGAACACATGAAAAGAGGAAAAATCAGTTCGCTAAAAGGAGAGCTTCATATTCCGGGAGATAAATCCATCTCTCATCGCTCTGTTATGTTCGGAGCCATAGCAGAAGGGAAAACGGTCATCAAAAACTTTTTGCCAGGAGCCGACTGCTTGAGCACGATCGCCTGCTTTCGGAAAATGGGCGTGGAAATCGAACAGAATGGCAGTGATGTCACCGTCCTCGGCAAAGGGCTCGATCAGCTGGCTGAGCCTGCGGAACTCCTTGACGTGGGGAATTCCGGAACGACGATCAGGCTGATGCTCGGCATTTTGGCAGGACGCCCGTTTCACAGTACAGTCGCCGGCGATGAGAGCATCGCCAAAAGGCCGATGAAGCGTGTCACAGAACCGCTTCGAAAAATGGGAGCGAAAATCGACGGCCGCGCCGGAGGGGAATACACACCGCTTTCTGTACGCGGCGGACATCTGGCAGCGATCGATTTTCAGTCGCCTGTTGCAAGTGCGCAAATCAAATCTGCCGTTTTGCTTGCGGGTCTGCAGGCCGAAGGCGCCACAACGGTGACGGAGCCTCATAAATCAAGAGACCATACGGAACGGATGCTGTCGATGTTCGGCGTCAGCCTTCAGGAAGATGAAACAAGCGTAACGATTGAGGGCGGGCAGCAGCTGAAAGCGGCCGAAGTCTTCGTGCCGGGTGATATTTCATCAGCTGCGTTTTTCCTGGCAGCGGCATCGCTAGTTCCTGACAGTGAAGTCGTGCTTCGCAATGTCGGACTCAATCCGACCAGGACGGGAATCATCGATGTCTTGAAAGAAATGGGAGCCGATCTTGAAATCGAAGAAAAAAATGCCGGAAACGCCGAGCCGTACGGCGATCTGAGAATCAAAACGTCCTCCTTGAAAGCCGCTGAAATTTCGGGCGATTTAATCCCGCGCCTCATCGATGAAATACCGATCATCGCTCTTCTCGCTACACAGGCTGAAGGAACGACGGTCATCAAAGACGCGGCTGAGCTCAAAGTAAAAGAAACGAACCGAATCGATACCGTCGCCTCAGAGCTGAAAAAAATCGGTGCGAACATCGAGCCGACAGAAGACGGGATGAAGATTCACGGCAGGACGCCTCTTACAGGCGGCGCGAAAGTCTCAAGCCACGGGGACCACCGGATCGGAATGATGCTGGGAATCGCCGCCTGCATCTGCGAGCAGCCGATCGACATTTTACAGCCTGAAGCTGTGAGTGTCTCATATCCTTCGTTTTTTGAACATATCGAAAAGCTTGCAAAAAAAGCCTGAAGCCTTGTGCTCAGGCTTTTTCAGCCCGGAAAATCATGAAAGCCGGGTGTTTGATCATAAAACGAATGTCTCCCGCATAGCTTGTCTTAACAGAATCAATCTGCTTCATCCAGCTGTGCGGGCAACATATTTGCCGGAAGCCGCCGCGTGAATTATGATAGTAAGTAACTCACCGCGATATGCCGGCTGATACGGCAGGCGATGAATTGACGAAAGAAAGGGACGTTTAGATTTGAATACTTCGATTCAAGAAGCCATAAAATTAGTTGAAGCAGGCCACCCGGAAAGCGGATTGAAAAAGCTTGCTGATATCGAGTCTGACCTTCATGATGAAGACAAAGCCATAGTAGCCCAGCTGTATTACGAATGGGGAATTGTCGATAAGGCTATCGCTATTGCGAATGATCTCCATGAACTGTATCCGGATGAAACGGAGCTGACATGCTTTTATGCCGAACTCCTCATCGAAACCGATCAGGAAGAAAAAGCGCTCAGCGTGCTTGAAACGATTCCGGAAACAGACGAAGCGTACCCGCAGTGCTTGCTTTTAATGGCTGACCTCTATCAGATGCAGGGTCTGTTTGAAGTCAGCGAGCAAAAGCTGTTGAAGGCGCAAGTCATTTTGCCGGATGAGCCGGTTATCGATTTTGCTTTGGGAGAGCTGTATTTCACTCAGGGAGCTTACGGCAAAGCTGTCCGTCAATTCAAAAAAGCGGCCGAAGAAGAAGCCGTCATCGGCGGCGTCAATGTGTACCAAAGGCTGGCGGAATCATTAAGTTCATCCGGCGCGTTTGAAGAAGCGCTTGAATGGTATGAAAAAGCCGTCAAGGAGAACCCGGAGCCCAACACACTGTTCGGGTTTGGTTTTACAGCGCTGAAAGCGGGGTATCCTAAAACTGCGATTAAACAGCTGACAGAGCTGAAGGAAATGGATCCCGCTTACTCTTCACTTTACAAGCCTCTGGCAAACAGCTTTGAAGCAGAAGGGCTTTATGAAGAAGCATTTGAAACGGCAAAAGAAGGAATCCGCTTCGATGAATTCAACAAAGAGCTTTATCTTTCCGCTGCAAAAGCAGCCTTAAAAACGAAAAGGCATTCGGAAGCGAAAGAGCTGCTTCGTGAAGCGCTGGCGCTGGACCCCGGGTATCTGGAAGCCGTCCATACCCTGCTTGCCCTGTTTCTTGAAGAAGAAGACGATGAGAGCATCATTGAACTCGTACAGGAAGTGCGCAAATACGGAGAGGATGATCCGAAGTTCAGCTGGCATCTGGCATCGGCGTTCGCCCGGACAGAGGCGTACGACAAGGCGCGTGAGGAATATGAGAACGCATTTTTGCACTATCGGGATGACGCCGATTTCCTTTACGAATATTCAATGTTTCTGCTTGAAGAAGGACGGCGGAAAGAAGCGCTGCCTCTGCTGAAAAAACTGGCAGAGCTCGACCCGGCAAACGAAGAAGTCCAGGAGACGATTTTCAGAATCGAAGATGAAAATTCCTTTGAATAAGCAGGATATGATCGGTTTGTGTGGAATTTATAAAGTAATACACAAGATGCGATAGAGGAGGGAATAACATGCAGACCCCTGTTTCTGTCAATGAAAAAAAAGATTTTATCCGCTGGTTTCTCAACCATTATCAGCTGAAACGAAGAGAGTGTGTATGGATTCTGAATTATTTAATGAGCCATGACTCGCTGATGGAAAAAGTGCATTTTGTCGAGCAGGCCGAATTTTGTCCGAGGGGCATTATCATGTCTACCCACTGCGTTGAGGAAGTGCCTTTTCGTTTTTATAAAGAAAATGTCATGACGACCGATGCAGAAAAATCATTTCATGATATCAGGCTGAATAAGCAGCAGGATCTCTTTATCCAGCTGAACTTCCGCTCAGCCTATAATTCTCCGGAATATGCGGCTGTACTCGAAGCCAATCCCCATATTCCGAAAGACCTATATGAAAATGAAAAAGATAAAATTGTCGCTGAACAGATTTTGGAGCATTCCATTTCCACTTTTCAGAGACAAAAGCTGCTGCGGGAAATCGATGAAGCGCTTGACCGCCAAGATAAAGAAAGCTTCGAAAAACTAGCTAAACAACTGAGCCAGCTGCGATAATCCGCTGCCAATCAAGCCTTGCCGAGAGCAAGGCTTGTTCAGCTCCGGAGAAAGCGCTGTCAAAACGAGGAGGCCGGGAGCCGTGAAATGGAATACGCACGATGCGGATGTTTACTTGAACGCGAAAGAATACATCGATACAGCTGTCATCCCTTTAATATCGGTTGATTTGGGAGATCAGTTTAAATCGGCCGTATCAAAAGGGGAATTTACGTCTATACTTGCAGAAGAACTTGAAAGGCAGCTGAAGGGCAGAATCTATTTGTTTCCGCCCTGTACATATTTAGATGCGGATGAAAAATCGGCGCAGCATATCGCCGATTTAAAAGAAATGGCCGGAAAACATTTTCGCCACATCGTTTTTTTAACGACGGATGAACGCTGGAAGCGGGTGCTCGAAAGCGAGCAAAAGCTGCTGTGGGTTCCGGCGATTCCTCTCGAACATATGAAGGATTCGTTAAAGCAGAAGCTGCTGGAAGATCAAATTGAGCAAATATTGAACATTTTGTTACAATATTGGAACTCTTAATAAAAACACTTACATTTCCTTTGTATAATGATTTTGGGAATGTTGACCTTCCTAAAATATTGATATATTATGAGGGTGTCCTAGTTTCATGAATTTTTTTCTATTTCAGTTATATTGTAGCTGGGGACTTGAGGGGGGATATGAAGATGAGCGAAAAAAGACATCGGGTATCCAGACGTCAGTTTTTAAACTATACGCTGACCGGAGTCGGCGGCTTTATGGCGGCGGGGATGCTCATGCCTATGGTTCGCTTCGCGCTCGATCCGGTTTTAAGGCCGACTGAAGATCAGGACATGGTTCAGGTTGTCAGCGTTGATGAATTGACAAATGAACCGCAGCGCTTCGATTTTAAAATCAAACAAGTGGATGCCTGGTACGAATCGGAAGAATCGAGATCAGCGTGGGTTTTCAAAAGTGGGGACGAAATTGTAGCTTTATCACCGGTTTGTAAACATTTGGGGTGTACGGTCAACTGGAACAGCGATCCTAAAAATCCGAATAAGTTCTTTTGTCCGTGCCATTACGGACTTTATGAAAAGGATGGTACCAACGTGCCCGGAACTCCGCCGCTTGCTCCTTTGGACCGCTATGAGCAAGAGGTTAAAGACGGCTACCTTTACTTAGGGAAAGCCAAGCCGAGGAAGGATGGGTGATCATGCTAAACAAAATTTATGACTGGGTGGACGAAAGACTTGACATTACGCCGCTCTGGCGGGACATCGCCGACCATGAAGTTCCTGAACACGTGAACCCGGCTCACCATTTTTCAGCTTTCGTGTACTGCTTCGGGGGATTGACGTTTTTCGTTACGGTGATTCAGGTGCTGTCCGGCATGTTTTTGACGATGTATTACGTTCCGGATATTAAAAATGCCTGGGAATCTGTTTATTATTTGCAGAATGAAGTGGCGTTCGGACAGATTGTAAGGGGAATGCACCACTGGGGTGCAAGCTTGGTCATTGTGATGATGTTTCTTCATACGCTCAGGGTTTTCTTCCAGGGGGCCTATAAGAAGCCGAGAGAGCTGAACTGGATTGTCGGCGTTTTGATCTTCTTTGTCATGCTCGGTTTAGGTTTTACAGGCTACCTTTTGCCTTGGGATATGAAAGCTCTGTTTGCGACAAAAGTAGGTTTGCAGATTGCTGAGGCGACGCCGCTGATCGGCTCGGAAATTAAAACGCTGCTTGCCGGTCATCCGGATATTGTCGGCGCTCAGACGTTGACGCGCTTTTTTGCCATACACGTCTTTTTCCTGCCAGCCGCTCTGTTCGGACTGATGGCTGCACACTTTATCATGATTCGCAAGCAAGGAATTTCTGGGCCGCTGTAAACGAGCGACTCAATTGAGAAGGAGGGGATGGCATGAAAAGGGGAAAAGGGATGAAGTTTGTCGGTGATTCACGGATCCCGGCGGAAAGAAAACCGAATATTCCAAAAGATTATTCCGAATTTCCTGGGAAAACGGAAGCGTTCTGGCCGAATTTCCTGCTGAAAGAATGGATGGTCGGGGCGGTTTTCCTTGTCGGTTTTCTCGTGCTGACCATCGTCCATGAGCCTCCGCTCGAGCGGATGGCAGATCCGACCGATACCGGCTACATACCTTTGCCAGACTGGTATTTTCTATTTCTTTACCAATTGCTGAAATACGAATATGCTGCCGGACCGTATACTGTGGTTGGCGCAATTATTATCCCGACAATTGCATTCGGAGCGCTATTATTGGCGCCGTTTCTTGACAGAGGCCCTGAAAGAAGGCCGTTTAAACGCCCGGTTGCCGTAGGGTTGATGCTTTTGGCGATTTCAGCGACGGTTTTCTTAACATGGCAGTCCGTTGTCACCCACGACTGGGCCGCTGCTGAAGAGCAGGGTAAAATCAAGGAAGAGGCCGATATTGATACGAGTGCAGCAGGGTATAAGATTTATCAGGAGCAAGGCTGTATTTCGTGCCATGGAGACAACATGCAGGGAGGAGCGGCAGGCCCGTCTCTCGTTGACAACGGCTTGTCTCCGGAAGAGATTGCGAAAATCGCCAAGGAAGGAAAAGGCGAAATGCCTGCTGGCGTTTTTAAAGGATCTGATAAAGAGCTTAAAGAACTGTCTAAATTCATCTCCGAAACAACGGCGAAATAAAACGGTTGTCAAGTTGATGAAGGCAGGCTATACTCTTGATAGAGCTGAAGCTGACGCCAAGTCAGCCTCTCGGGCTGTCGACGATGTCGATGGCCTTTTCAATTTTGACCGCTGCTGATCGTGAACCGTACGGAAGCTGGAAAGACCGCTGCTTCTTGGCGCGCGTTTCTGCGGTCAGTCTGTGAAGCTGACTCGGCGGCGGCTTTTTTTATTTAAAGAGACTGTGAGTTGATTGCTTTGAAACTAATTTCCTACATGCTCGCTCAAAAACCGCTGCTTCTGCTGCTTTTGATCATTAATTTCTTCGGTACGGTTTACGGGTATTACTGGTACCTTCCGCAGCTGACGAATACGCCTGCGAAATTTCTGATTTTCGTTCCCGACAGCCCGACGGCGACATTGTTTTTTTTATTTGTTCTCATCGGACTTTTATTGGGAAGGAATGCTCCTCTCTTTGAGGCGCTTGCGCTTGTTACGCTCGTCAAATACGGGCTGTGGGCGGTTGTGATGAATATCCTCGTGCTTGCGGTGTCCGGAAGCCTCCATTGGACGGGCTATATGCTGATCGCGTCGCACTTCGCAATGGCTGTGCAAGGCGTGCTGTACGCCCCTCATTACCGGTTTAAAGGGTGGCATTTGGCGCTTGCGGCTGTTTGGACGCTGCATAACGATGTCATTGATTACTTGTTTGGCATGATGCCGAATTATTCAATGCTCGATCAATATATGCCGCAGATCGGCTATTTTACATTTTGGCTCAGCATCGCTTCGATCGGTTTGGCCTATTACTTGGTTTTGTCCCGGAAAGCTTTTAAGCTGTAACACGGATTCACAATCTTGGTCTAACCTTGTCCCTCTCTTCATACGCTTTAATAGAAGGAGTGGGAGGGACCGTAATGATACGAAAGGTGATCCTTTGCATGATGCTTGCGCTTGTTTTTCCTGCGGCCGGTTTAAAAGCGGAAGAATCATCGGCTTTGCAGGAATTGACGGAACTGTCAGATACGGTATTCCAGCTAACAAGGCAGTCTCAATATGAGGAAGCGGTACAAATTCTTCAATACTTTGAAAAACGGCTGAAAGCAGCGGAGAAAGGCGAAACAGAGGGTATTATGACAGGCTCGGAAATCCGTCAGGTCAGTCTGGCCTACCATGATACGCTGAAAAGGCTGGAAAGCGAAGAGGTCGCACAGCAGGAAAAATTTAAAGCCGCCGCCCAGTTTAGAATGCTGATGGACGCCATAGAATCTGACCATGATCCGCTGTGGAGCAGTTTGAAAAAGCCGATCATGGATTCTTTCAGCGCTTTGAAGGCCGGGATTCAGAAAGAAGACAACCTGACATTCAGGGAAAAGTGGAATCATTTTTTATCCTTGTATGATACGATTTACCCAAGCTTAACGATTGATGTTTCGCCAAAGCAGTTAAAAAGCGTCTCCAACCATATTGCAGTCGTGGAAAACGGGGGCTTTCAGCAAATGACGGAAAGCAGCAAGCTGGAAAGGCTGACGCTTTTGGAAAAAGATTTGGAAGATGTGTTTAATCAAGTAGAAGAAGATGATGCAGACCCTTCACTGTTATGGGTCATCCTGACGACGGGAAGCATTATCCTCTCGACGCTGACATATGTCGGATTCAGAAAGTATAAAGCCGAAGAGGACAGGCGCAGAAAAAGAGAAAAAGATTGGCCGAAATAAGAAGCTCCGCTGATCGCGAGCTTCTTTTTTTGCTGACCTTCAATCAGCGTGTGATCGGATTTTTGTTCTCATCAAGCGTAAACCCTTCTCCCAGAACGTCGTGTACGTCGCTTACGGCTACAAAAGCGTGCGGGTCGACCGAGGTAATCACGTTTTTCAGCTGGAAAACCTCATTTTTCGGGACGACGCAGTATAGAACGTCCCGCTCTGTTTTCGTATATGACCCCTGACCTTTTAAAACCGTGACGCCTCTTTCCATTTCTTCTATGATTTTGCGCTGGATCTGGTCGTTCTTTTCAGAGATGATGGTGGCGCCTTTTGCGGCATAACCGCCTTCCTGCATAAAATCGATGACTTTTGACGCGACAAATACGGCAACAAGCGTGTACATCGCTTCCTTATAGGAGAGGTAAAAAATAAGGGATAATGTAATGACGCAGGCGTCAAACACAAACATGGCTTTGCCCATCGGCACTTGAAAATATTTGTTGATCAGCCGCACAATAATATCGACGCCGCCCGTCGTTCCGCCGTATCTGAAAATAATGCCCAATCCGGTACCGATAAACACGCCTGCAAAAAGAGCCGCGAGCGCAAGATCGTTTTGTAGCGGCATATGAATCTGGAAGCGCTGAAAAATCCATAAAAACACCGACAGACTGACTGTGCCGAGAATGGTATATGAGAAGACCGTTCTGCCGAGGAGCTTCCAGCCGACGAAGAAGACGGGGATGTTCAGCACCAGATTGGATATGGAAGGATCGATATTAAACAGGAAATAAAGCAGCAGGGTAATGCCGGTAAAACCGCCTTCCGACAAGTTGTTCTGCATATTAAAATGAACGAGTCCAAAGGAAAAAACTGCAGCGCCTGCCAAAATAAACAGGACGTTCTTCATTCTGATGTCTCCGAACATAAAAAAACTCCTTTCCTTCCATAAGCTGGCGTTAATATTATAGTGTATCCGTTTTAAAACAGCAAACCCGTCTTAAACATTTGTCAAACTTGTTTGAATTCGCTAACATGTAAGAGATGACAGGAGGTTTTGTCAGCATGACGAAAGAAAAAACGATGAAAGATATACAGCGTGAGGTTGACGAATATATCGGCCAGTTTAAAGAAGGCTATTTCAGTCCGCTTGCCATGATGGCCAGGCTGACGGAAGAGCTTGGCGAACTGGCGAGGGAAATCAACCATCATTACGGCGAAAAACCGAAGAAAAAAACCGAATCGGAAAAAAAGATCGATGAAGAAATCGGCGACGTATTGTTCGTTTTAGTTTGTCTTGCGAATTCGCTTCATATATCATTGGATGAAGCGCATGATATGGTCATGGAGAAGTTCAACACCCGTGACAAAGACCGCTGGACAAGAAAAGAAGAAGGAAAGTAGAGGAGAATTAAGATGCAAAAGGAGACCATTAAAATCGCAATAGCAGGACCGCGCGGAAGAATGGGAAGCGAAGCGGTCAAACTTGTTGAAGATACCGCACATTTTGAGCTTGTCGGTGCAATCGACCGTACATATAACCGTGAAAAGCTGTCAGACGTGATGATATCAAGTTCAGATGCCGTCATTTACACCGATATTACCGAATGCTTTTCAGAAACGGCTCCGGACGTTCTGATTGATTTGACAACGCCGGAAATCGGCAAGCTCCATACAAAAATCGCGCTGGAGCACGGCGTCCGTCCTGTTGTGGGAACGACAGGATTTTCTGAGAGCGACTTGAACGAGCTTATGGAACTGACCGACGAGAAGGGGATCGGAGCCATCATCGCGCCAAACTTCGCGCTCGGAGCCGTGCTGATGATGAAGTTTTCGCAAATGGCTGCCAACTATTTTACCGATGTCGAAATCATTGAACAGCACCATGATCAAAAGCTTGACGCGCCAAGCGGAACGGCCTTGAAAACGGCGGAAATGATTTCGGCTGTTCGCGAAGCGAAAACCCAGGGACATCCGGATGAAAAAGAAATTCTGCCGGGGGCAAGAGGCGCCGATCAAAACGGAATCCGTCTCCACAGCGTTCGTCTGCCGGGATTGATCGCCCATCAGGAAGTGATGTTCGGCGGAGACGGCCAAACCCTGAAAATCCGTCACGATTCATATAACCGCGCATCTTTTATGTCTGGTGTGAAACTGGCTGTTGAACAAGTGATGAAAATCGATCAGCTTGTCTACGGCCTTGAAAATATCATAGAGTAACAAAAAGGGGGAAATCGCTTTGAAAATCGCCTTAATTGCCCATGACCGAAAAAAACAGGACATGATTCAGCTGACAACCGCTTATAAAGATATTTTAAAAAAGCATGAGCTGTTTGCGACAGGAACGACCGGTTTAAAAATCACCGAAGCGACAGGGCTGCCCGTCGTGCGCTTTCAATCGGGACCGCTTGGCGGAGACCAGCAGATCGGCGCTTTGATCGCGAAAAATGACATCGACCTTGTGATTTTTCTGAGAGACCCACTGACGGCCCAGCCGCACGAACCTGATGTGTCAGCTCTTATCCGCTTGTCTGACGTTTACGCCATTCCGCTCGCCACCAACATGGGAACGGCGGAAATCTTGATCCGATCTGTCGAGGCAGGCGCATTTGAATTCAGAAACATTGTCCACGGCGGGGATCGAGATGCTTGATATACTGGCTTTCGGTGCGCACAGCGATGATGTAGAAATCGGCATGGGAGGAACCATTGCCAAATATACTAAAAAAGGCTTTCAAATTGGAATCTGCGATTTAACCCAGGCTGAACTGTCTTCAAACGGAACAGTCGAAACGAGAAAAAGCGAAGCGGCGCTGGCGGCCGACATTCTCGGCGCCAGTCCGCGGATTTCCCTCACGCTGCCGGACAGGGGGCTGTTTCCCAGCCAGACGGCGATCAGAGACGTTGTTGCCGTCATTCGGAAACATAAACCGAAGCTTGTCTTTGTCCCTTATCCAAAGGACCGGCATCCCGATCACGGGCACGCAGCGGAAATCGTCGAAGAAGCGGTCTTTTCCGCTGGTATACATAAATATGAAGATGCAGAAAAACAGCCGGCCCATAAAGTCCAAAACGTGTACTACTATATGATCAACGGTTTTCATAAACCTGAATTTGTCATCGACATTTCCGAAACGATCAATCAAAAAAAGGAAAGCCTTGCTGCTTATCAGAGCCAGTTCATCCGTTCCCGGCAGTCGGTTGAAACACCGCTGACGAACGGATATATTGAAACGGTCGAAGCAAGGGAAAAGCTTTTGGGAAAAGAGGTCGGCGTCGCATACGCGGAAGGGTTTTTTGCAAAGCGGACTCTTCTGTTAAACAACGATTTATTTGGGGGCGGATGATGAAACAGTTAAAAATCGGAATCACATGTTATCCGAGTGTCGGAGGATCAGGAATTATCGCTACCGAGCTCGGCAAGCTCCTTGCGGAAAAAGGACATGAAATTCATTTTATTACATCAAGTGTTCCGTACAGGCTCAATAAAGTGTATTCCAACATCTATTTTCACGAAGTCGAAGTCAATCAATATGCCGTGTTTAAGTACCCGCCGTATGATTTGGCTTTGGCCAGCAAAATGGCGGAGGTGGCGAAGCGGGAACAGCTTGATGTTCTGCATGCCCACTACGCGGTGCCTCACGCGATTTCCGCTTTTTTAGCGAAGCAAATGCTGAACGGAAACATTAAAACGGTCACAACGCTGCACGGCACAGATATAACCGTTCTCGGCTATGATCCGTCTTTAAAAGACCTGATCAAGTTTGCGATCGAGTCGTCTGACCGCGTAACCGCGGTTTCTTCAGCTCTTGCCGCGCAAACGTATGATTTGATCAGACCGAACAAAAAAATCGAAACGATCTATAATTTTGTGGATGAGCGCGTGTATTTAAAAAAGCAGGAGCATCATTCGCTGAAAGAGCAGTACGGCATCGCACCTGATGAAAAAGTGATCATCCACGTATCCAATTTCAGACAGGTGAAGCGTGTACAGGACGTCATCCATGTCTTCAGCCGCATTGTCAAACGAATGAAATCGAAGCTGATTCTCGTCGGCGACGGGCCGGAAATGACCGTGATCTGCCAGCTTGTCAGGCAGCTCGGATTAAAAGACGACGTTCTTTTCCTTGGCAAACAGGACAGCGTAGAAGAGCTTTACGCCATCAGCGATTTAAAGCTGCTTTTGTCCGAGAAGGAAAGCTTCGGTTTAGTGCTGCTGGAGGCGATGGCCTGCGGCGTTCCGTGCATCGGCACCAATATCGGAGGGATTCCCGAGGTGATCAAAAACGGTAAATCCGGTTACTTGGTCGATGTAGGAGATATTGAAGGCGCAGCTCGTAAGGCGCTCCATTTGCTGACTGATGAAAGCCTGCAGCGCCAGTTTGCGGAAGCGGCGCTAGAAAGCATCAAGGCGCGCTTTTCTTCCAGTAAAATCATCGCGCAATATGAAGAAATTTATCAACAATTAACAGAAGGGGAGTGTGACAATGGAGGATCTCTTTTTGAAGGCTCTTCCTCTCCTTCGTGAGCTGAAAAAACACGGCCGGCAGGCCTACTTTGTAGGCGGAGCCGTCAGGGATGCCCAAATGAACCGGGATGTCGGTGATATTGACATCGCTACAGATGCATCCCCGGAAGAAATTGAAGCCATTTTTCCGAAAACCGTTGATGTCGGAAAGGAACACGGAACCATCATCGTCCTCTTTGAGGGAGAATCTTATGAGGTGACGACCTTTCGCGCAGAGCTTGAGTACGAGGATTACAGAAGGCCGAGCGGCGTTCAGTTTATCAAATCGCTGAAGGAAGACCTGAAGAGGCGGGACTTGACGATTAATGCCATGGCGATGGATGAAC
Source organism: Bacillus sp. FSL L8-0528 (assembly GCF_038593085.1). Classification (NCBI taxonomy): domain Bacteria; kingdom Bacillati; phylum Bacillota; class Bacilli; order Caryophanales; family Bacillaceae; genus Bacillus; species Bacillus sp. FSL L8-0528. The sequence continues at coordinate 2,338,656 of NZ_CP151961.1, read as the reverse complement.
AGGGGAGACTGATCGACTATTTCGGCGGACTCCGCGACATACGGGAAAAATTGATTCAAACGGTCGGCGACCCGGCGGAGCGTTTTCACGAAGATGCGCTTCGCATGCTGCGGGCGCTCCGTTTTATGAGTCAGCTCGAGTTTGAGCTTTCTCCAAATACAAAAAAGGCGATTTGCGAAAACCGTCTGCTCTTGGCTCATATTTCTACAGAGCGGAAAACGGTTGAATTCGAAAAGCTGTTAAAAGGAAAAGCAGCGGACAGGGCTTTGGAAGCGGCGGCTGAAACAGGGCTTTACAAGGAGCTTCCGGGGTTGGACGGCAAAAAGGAGCGCGTTCTAGCTGCCCGAGCTTTTCCTTTTTATCAACTTCAAAAAAGAGCGGATATATGGGCGGCTTTCATTCACATGATATCGATCGATCCCGCTGAAGCGCACCGGTTTTTAAAAGGGTGGAAGCTTCCGGGGAAAGTCATAAAACAGGCGATCCTGACGGCTGAGCGAATCGATCAAAAATGGGATGCCGTCTCAATGTATGAGGCGGGGGAAGAGACGCTGCTGTCCGCTTCCGCCATCCGCAGCTTAAGGGACAAGCAGGCAATCGATGAAAAGCGGCTGGCTGAAATCAGACAGTCGTACCATGCGCTTCCGATTAAAAGCCTGAAAGACCTGGCGGTGTCTGGAAGCGATTTGCTGAATTTCAGAAAGAAGCCGGCCGGGAAATGGGTGTCCGATGATTTGAAACGGATTGAGCGGGCCGTGTTAAACGGGGAGCTTGCCAATCAAAAAAAAGCCATAGAGGAGTGGCTGGATTCATGCAGTCAAATTTAAGAAAGAAACTCATTCAATTGTTTACAGAGGCCGACGGCGAATTCATTTCAGGCCAGAAAATCAGCGAAGAGCTCGGATGCTCAAGGACCGCCGTGTGGAAGCATATCGAAGATCTGAGAAAATCGGGATATGAACTTGAAGCGGTCCGAAAGCTCGGCTATAAAATGATAAAAAAACCTGATAAAATCACCGAAGATGAAATCAGGCTCGGGTTAAAAACGAAAAAAATGGGACAGACCATCCATTTTCAGGATGTCGTCTCATCAACTCAAAAAATTGCCCATGAGCTAGCAAACAACGGTGCGCCGGAAGGAACGATCATCGTTGCCGACAAGCAGACTGAAGGAAGGGGAAGAATGGCGAGAGCATGGCATTCCCCGGAAGGAAACGGCATTTGGATGAGCATCATTTTAAGACCTGAAATGCCCGTGCAAAAAACGCCCCAGCTGACGCTTTTAGCCGCAGTCGCGATCGTTCAGGCAGTCGAAGAGCAAACCGGCATCGCAGCCGAAATCAAATGGCCGAACGATATTTTGATCAACGGCAAAAAAGTCGTCGGGATCTTAACCGAACTGCAGGCGGAAGCCGATCAGGTCCATTCTGTCATCGTCGGAACGGGGATCAACGTCAATCAGATGGCTTGCGACTTTCCCGAAGAATTAAAAGAAACAGCGACAAGCCTTCGTCTCGCAAGCGGCGAAAAAATCGACAGAGCAGCTTTGATTCAAACGATAATGACGACATTTGAAAAAAGGTATGAAGACTATCACGCCTACGGTTTCGAACCGATCAAGCTTTTATGGGAGAGCTACGCTTTGAGCCTGAACCGCGAATTGACGGCCAGGACGCTGAACGGAACGTTTCACGGCAAAGCGTTGGGAATAGACGAAGAAGGCGTCTTGATCCTGGAAACGAGTGACGGCATCAAAAAAATATACTCCGCCGATATCGATATAAATCCGTCATAGTTGGAAGGATCCATGCGTTTTTGGTATACTTCGGATGGGCAGTATCCTGTAGGAACTGCACCTGGAAAACATGCAACTGATAAAAAACAGTCTGCCTTGATCCAAAAAGGACTGGGACAGAGGGATGATTCTTGCCGAACACGGACGATTCGAAATCCTTCTCCTTGCCGGAAGGTTTTTTTGCTGTCCGAAAAGATGCACATGCAAGCACGGCAGCTCATCTCCTCTGAAAAAGAGGAGGAGAAAACATGAAGACAAAGATTGATTTTCTAAAAATGAAACAAGAGGGAGAGCCGATCGTCATGCTGACGGCCTACGATTATCCGGCGGCAAAGCTTGCCGAACAGGCCGGCGTCGATATGATTCTTGTCGGCGATTCGCTCGGCATGGTTGTGCTCGGCCTTGATTCGACCGTATCTGTGACGGTCGCTGATATGATCCACCATACAAAAGCCGTCAAACGCGGGGCAAAAGATACGTTTGTTGTGACGGATATGCCGTTTATGTCTTATCACTGCTCTTTGGAAAGCGCACTGAATAATGCCGCGGCGATCGTTCAGGAAAGCGGAGCCGATGCTTTGAAGCTTGAAGGCGGCGACGGTGTGTTTGAGACGATCACGGCTTTAACACGCGGCGGAATACCTGTTGTCAGCCACTTAGGCTTGACTCCTCAATCCGTCGGTGTCTTGGGAGGCTATAAAGTTCAGGGGAAAGATGAAGAAAGCGCCCGCAAGCTGATTGAAGACAGCAGGCGCTGTGAAGAAGCAGGCGCAATTGCGCTCGTTCTCGAATGCGTCCCGGCAGCGCTCGCTGAACAGATTTCAAAAGAGCTCACGATTCCTGTCATCGGCATTGGAGCAGGCCCCGGTACAGACGGACAAGTTCTCGTTTACCACGATGTTGTCGGACACGGAGTGAGCCGGACGCCTAAATTTGTAAAACAGTATGTGCAAATCGATCAGCCGCTTGAAAAAGCGCTTCGGGGATATGTTGAGGATGTCAGAAGCCGCGTGTTTCCTGAAGATGCTCATTCATTCCGTATCGATCAGCAAGTTCTTGAAGGATTATACGGAGGGAAATAAGCATGATTCAGATCCATACAGCAAAAGATATACAAAATGTAACGAAAAATTATCGCAAAGAAGGCAAAACGATCGGTTTTGTGCCGACAATGGGCTTCCTTCATGAAGGCCATATGTCGCTTGTGGAAAAAGCGCGAAAAGACAATGATATTGTCGTGATGAGCATTTTTGTCAATCCTATGCAGTTCGGTCCGGGTGAAGACTATGAAGCGTACCCGAGAGATATCGAAAGGGACCGGCAGCTTGCGGCCGACGGCGGAGTGGACATTTTGTTCACTCCTGAGCCTGAAGAAATGTACGGCCAGGAGCCGACGGTTACCGCAAGCGTGAAAAAGCGGACCGACGTCCTTTGCGGCCGTTCAAGGGAAGGACATTTCGACGGTGTCGCAACAGTGCTCACAAAGCTGTTCAATCTCACCTTTCCGACAAGGGTTTATTTTGGCATGAAGGATGCGCAGCAGGTTGCCGTGGTCGACGGGCTGATCAACGACTTTTTCATGGATATTGAGCTGATCCCGGTTGAAACAAAACGGGAAGAAGACGGGCTTGCCAAAAGCTCAAGAAATGTCAACCTGCGAGCAGAAGAACGGCAGAAAGCAGCCGCTCTCTATCAAGCCCTTCAGCGCGGCGCCGAGCTGATCCGCGATGGAGAGAGGGACGCGGAAGCTGTTAAGCGAGAGGTTCGGAGCATTCTTGAAAAAACGAGCGGTGTCATTGATTATGCGGATATTTATTCATATCCCGATCTGGAGATCAGGGAGCCATTAACTGGAAAAGTCATCATAGCGGTTGCCGTTCAGTTTTCCAAAGCCCGCTTAATTGATAATATCATCGTCGATATCCCGGCAGATCAAAAGGAGGATTTATGATGTACCGTACGTTAATGAGCGCAAAACTTCACAGAGCGAGAGTGACGGAAGCCAATTTGAACTACGTCGGCAGCGTGACAATTGATGAAGATTTGCTGGATGCCGTCGGAATGATGGCAAATGAAAAAGTGCAAATTGTAAATAATAATAACGGGGCCCGGCTGGAAACGTACATTATTCCCGGTGAAAGGGGGAGCGGCGTCGTTTGTTTAAACGGAGCTGCCGCCCGCCTTGTCCAGGTGGGAGATGTCGTCATCATCGTTTCTTATGCCATGATGTCTGAAGAGGAGGCAAAGACCCATAAGCCGAAGGTTGCCGTTTTGAACGAGAGAAACGAAATCGAGGAAATGCTGGGTCAGGAGCCCGCCCGTACCATTTTGTAGCCCCCTTGCCTTTAGGGGGCTTTCATATCGTTAGAAAGAGCAGAAGGTGAAGCTTTTCCCCCGCATCTTTCTAAAACGTGTTACACTTTTGTCGAAGGTATCGAAATTGAGGTGTCCATTGAATGAACAATCAACGATATGTGGTCATTGATGTGGAAACGACAGGGAATTCGCCGAAAAAAGGCGACAGAATCATTCAAATTGCAGCGGTTGTGATTGAAAATGGACAAATGACCGAACGTTTCTCCAAATATGTGAATCCCAATCAGCCGATTCCCGCTTTTATCGAGCAGCTGACGGGAATTTCAAATGAAATGGTTGAAAATGAAGAACCATTTTCGGCGATTGCCAAAGATATTTTTGAGCTGCTTCAAGACAGCTGTTTTATCGCTCATAACATTCATTTTGATCTTGCTTTTGTAAAGCATGAGCTGCAGCAGGCCGGCTTTGGTGAGCTTGAATGCAGCGTTCTCGATACGGTTGAGCTTTCGAGAATCGTTTTTCCGGGTTTTGACGGCTATAAATTAACTGAACTGAGCGAAGAGCTTCAGATTCGCCATGAAAACCCGCACAGGGCTGACAGCGATGCAGAAGTGACCGCTTTGATCTTTTTACATATGATGGACAGACTGAAAAGGCTGCCGATTCCTGTTTTGAAATCGATCAGACGTCTATCCTGGCATTTGATCAGCGACGCGCAGGAGCTTTTTGACGGCTTGATTGCTGAAAAAGGCGCCGATGCTGAGCTTGAGGCAGGCTTTATGAAGGTCGGTTCCTTTGTGATCAGGACCCCTGAAGACGAAGATGAAGAGGCCGGTCATAAGAGCCGGATCCCGCAGACAGAGCCGCTTATTTGGGAAAAAGACGGCGGGCTTTCTTCATTGGACGACCGGTTTGACAAGAGAGAAGGACAGACGAAAATGATGCGGGAGGTCTGGACCGCTTTTCAAAATCATGAGCATGCTCTGATCGAAGCCGCCACTGGAATCGGAAAAACGCTCGGATATCTTGTGCCGGCTGCAATCTATGCCAAGCAAACAGGCAAGCCGGTTGTGATCAGCACATATACGACATTGCTTCAGCAGCAGATGATTAACCGCGATATCCCGCTTTTGGAAAAGATTTTTCCTTTCCCGGTCAAAGCCGCGGTTTTAAAGGGGCGCTCCCATTATTTATCCATTCGCAAGTTCAAGCATATTTTACAGGAAGATGATGACAATTATGATAGCGTCCTTGCAAAAGCGCAAATTCTCGTCTGGCTGACAGATACAGAAACGGGCGATTTATCGGAAATTAATCTTCCGTCAGGCGGAAAGCTTCTCTGGGACAGACTGGCATATGATTCGCATTCATATGCAGAAAACAGCAGCATAAGGAAATTGTGTTTTTATGAGAGAGCCAAAACGCGGGCGCAGAAGGCTGATATGATCATTACCAATCATGCGCTTCTGTTGACTGACGAAGCCAATCAGCGAATTCATACCGGTGATGCCGATACGTTTGTTATTGATGAAGCCCATCACTTTGAACGCGCGGCGGGCGAGCAGTATGGAGCAAGAGCAGACTATGTCTTTCTTCATAAAAGGTTGATGCGGCTCGGCACCCTCAAGCAAAGGGGGATTTTAAAAAAAGCCGAACGCCTCTACCGGTCCGCAGGCATTTCATCAGAATCTTTTTTCCAAATGGACGAATGGCTCGCTCAGCTTCTTGAAGAAAGTGATCTTTTCTTTACGGCTGTTCATTCTTTTGTCAAGCGGAGGAAACCAAGAAACGATCTAAACCGTCTCTTATATAAGATCGGCGAAACCGGTGAAAGCAGGGCGTGGAACAGGCTTGAAGAAGGCGCGAGAAGACTGTGTTCCATGCTGTATGACATGCACCGGCTCTTTACGGATCAAAAGAAAAGCCTCGCTGAAAAACAGGCTTTTTTCACCAGCCGTCAGGCGTTTTTGATAGACGAATACGATTCATGCATGAACGACCTTGAAGAATATCGAAAGACGCTCGCCCGCTTGATGTTTGACCCTGTCGAAGATGAGGTCGTCTGGATTGAAATTGACGCGAAAGGAGCAAAAAACGCCGCGGCCATTTACGCTCAGCCGCTTGATACAAGCGAAATTCTGGCCGACCGGTTTTTCACCGAGAAAAAAAGCGTTGTGCTCACATCGGGGACGCTTGTCGTCGAGAACTCATTTGACTATATGATCAATAAGCTCGGTTTAAGCGATTTCTATCCGAGGACCTTGCAAATCGAGGCGCCTTTTTCTTATGATAAGCATATGAACATCATGATTCCGACGGATGTCAGCCCGATTCAAAACGATCCTGAAGACTATATTCAAGATGTCTCGCGTTATGTCAAGGCGCTTGCAAAACAGAAAAATGCCAAAGTGCTCGTCCTGTTTACGTCTCATGATATGCTGCGAGACGTCTACCATGCAATAAAACACGAGGAAGACTTTCCTTGTCCGCTCCTTGCGCAGGGGATTTCCGGAGGAAGCCCCGTCAAGGTCATGAAATTGTTTAGATCGTATCCCCATGCGGTTCTTCTCGGAACGAACCATTTTTGGGAGGGCGTTGACTTTCCGGGTGACGAGCTGACGACGCTTGTCATCGCAAGGCTGCCGTTCAGGCCGCCTGACCACCCTGTTGAATCAGCCAAGTGCGACCGGGCAAAGAGAAGGGGAGAAAGCCCGTTTCAAGCGGTATCTCTGCCGGAAGCTGTCCTGGCATTCAGGCAGGGGATCGGCAGGCTGCTCCGCTCGGAGAAAGACAGCGGAACGGTCGTGATTCTCGACCGCCGCATCCGAACCTCTTCCTACGGCACGGTGTTTATGAAGGCTCTGCCCCCTGCAAAAGTCATGGAGCCTGCATTCCTTGAGCTTGAAGCCTACATAGCCGGGAAAAACGGCTAAAAGCCGCATAAAGCGGCTCTTAAATGGTGTGGATTAAGGTTTTATTTTTTAGGCTGTTTATTTAAACGGTTATCCCGTTGTAACAACTAGTATGGCTTTAGGCACAAAGAGTATGAATTACAATTATTGTTTCGTTCGGAGGTATTTGAAAAATGGAAAACAAAATCGAAATTTTATCTACCGTAAGCGTCGAGCATTCAGAAGACCTGTATAAAATCGTCGACCTTTTGAACCGCACGCTCAAACGCGATGATCTCATGTTCGGCCTCGCTCTCGATGAAGAAGATCAAAAACAGGCCATTTTTACGATTTATCGTACTTAGGAGCAGAAAATGGGCAAAAAAACATTAATTTTCATACTGATATTTGGTATTATCTTTTTAACAGCACTTCTTGCGGGAGCGAATGTCTACCGTACGGCAATGGATCAGAAAGAAAGCGGCCACGAGCAGGCTGCCGAAACAGCCAAGCAGGAAGCAGGCTTAAAACAAGTTGACAGCGTGGAGACGTTTGTCGGCAAAGAAAAGCAGTACATTGTCACAGGGACGGACAAAAAAGGCGGCAAAATGTATGTTTGGGTGCCTGCTGACAAAAAGCAGAAAACGATTTACAAAAAAGCGGCAGACGGCATTACCGGCCGCCAGGCTTCAAAAGCGGTTCAGGATGAAGGCCTTGTGTCTGAGCTTAAAGAGGTGCACCTTGCAAGGGAAGGCAATGTTCTATTGTGGGAAGTTACATACTTAAATAAAGATGGGCAGTACAGTTTAAGCTATGTGGACTTTATAAACGGAAAAATTCACAAAAATATTACGCCTTAGACGAAACAGGGGGAAATCGAGTTGAATCTAGCTAAAAGAGTATCAGCGTTAACACCATCTGCAACATTGGCAATCACTGCAAAAGCAAAAGATTTAAAAGCGGCAGGGCACGACGTCATCGGTCTTGGGGCGGGTGAACCGGATTTTAATACGCCTGAGCACATCATTGAGGCGGCTGTCCGTTCGATGAATGAAGGACATACCAAATACACGCCTTCCGGAGGTCTTGCGGCGCTGAAAGACAGCATCCGCGAAAAATTCAAGCGCGATCAGGGAATCGAGTACCGCCAATCTGAAGTTATCGTGTGCACAGGTGCAAAGCATGCTCTTTACACCCTATTTCAAGTGCTCCTCGACGAAGGGGACGAAGTGATTATTCCGACTCCGTACTGGGTCAGCTATCCTGAACAAGTCAAGCTTGCAGGCGGCAAACCGGTATTTGTGGAAGGCCTTGAGGAAAACAGCTTCAAAATTTCTCCGGAGCAGCTTGAAAAAGCCGTCACGGAAAAAACGAAGGCTGTGATCATCAATTCCCCAAGCAATCCGACAGGCATGATGTATACGGAAGAAGAGCTCAAAGCGCTCGGTGAAGTATGCCTTCGCCGCAACATTCTAATCGTATCTGATGAAATATATGAAAAGCTGATTTACGGCGGAAAAAAACATGTATCCATTGCACAGCTTTCTCCAGAACTTAAAAATCAAACCGTAATCATCAACGGGGTTTCCAAGTCACACAGCATGACCGGCTGGAGAATCGGGTATGCGGCAGGCAGCGAACCGATCATTAAGGCGATGACGAACCTTGCCAGCCACAGCACGTCAAATCCGACATCTGTCGCACAATACGGAGCCATTGCCGCTTACAATGGACCAAACGAGCCTGTTGAAGAGATGAGAAAAGCTTTTGAAGACCGGCTGAACAAGGTGTATGAACTGCTTGTTGACATTCCGGGATTGACATGCCTGAAGCCTGAAGGGGCCTTCTACTTGTTCCCGAATGCAAAAAAAGCGGCAGAATCGTGCGGCTTTTCAAGCGTTGATGAATTCGCTGAAGCGCTTTTGGAAGAAGAAAAGGTTGCGATCGTTCCCGGTTCAGGGTTCGGCGCACCGGACAACATCCGTCTGTCGTATGCGACATCCCTGTCACTTTTGGAAGAAGCGGTCGCACGGATTCGCCGCTTTGTCGTGAATCGAAGCCGCTAGAAGCAGAAAGCGTCCGCAGCTGGACGCTTTTTGCATGCACGCAAGCTGCATTGACCTGATCGAATCAAAAAAGGTATAATATACGTTATGGACGTCAGAAAGAATGAGGGCTTAACCGAATTCTTTCGTGTTTTGGAGGGAAACGATAGTGAAAACAACAATAAACCAAGTGTACAAGCATGTTGGTGAAGAAGTAACAATCGGCGCTTGGATCGCCAACAAACGCTCAAGCGGCAAAATTGCGTTTTTGCAGCTTAGAGACGGGACAGGCTTTATCCAAGGAGTCGTCGTCAAAGCGGAAGTGGACGAAGAAACATTTCAAGCCGCTAAATCTGTCACACAGGAAACATCGCTATATGTAAAAGGCGTCGTCAAAGAAGACGAGCGTTCGCCACTCGGCTACGAGCTTGCTGTCACATCGCTTGAAGTCATCCATGAAGCAACAGATTATCCGATTACACCAAAAGAACACGGAACAGAATTTTTGATGGATCACAGACATTTGTGGCTCCGTTCAAAACGGCAGCACGCAACGATGAAAATCCGCAATGAAATCATTCGCGCTACATACGAATTTTTCAATAAGGAAGGCTTTGTTAAAGTCGATCCTCCGATTTTGACGGGAAGCGCACCTGAAGGAACGACAGAGCTTTTTGCGACAAAGTATTTTGACGAAGATGCCTACCTTTCGCAAAGCGGCCAGCTTTACATGGAAGCTGCTGCAATGGCTTTAGGAAAAGTCTTTTCATTCGGGCCGACTTTCAGAGCCGAGAAATCAAAAACAAAGCGCCATCTGATTGAATTCTGGATGATCGAACCGGAAATGGCGTTTGTCGAATTCAATGAAAATCTTGAAGTTCAAGAGAACTATGTCTCTTTTATCGTTCAAAGCGTGCTTGAAAACTGCAAAATTGAACTGAATACGCTCGGCAGAGACACTTCCAAACTGGAGCTTATCAAAGCGCCTTTTCCAAGAATCACGTATGATGAAGCGATTCAGTTCTTAAAAGAGAAAGGCTTTGACGATATTGAATGGGGCGATGATTTCGGCGCTCCTCACGAAACGGCGATTGCCGAAAGCTATGACAAGCCGGTATTTATTACACACTATCCGACATCATTAAAGCCGTTTTATATGCAGCCTGCCCCTGACAGGGAAGATGTCGTATTGTGCGCTGACTTGATTGCGCCTGAAGGCTACGGTGAGATTATCGGCGGATCTGAACGGATCCATGATCTTGAGCTTCTCGAAGCACGCCTGAAAGAGCACGGTTTAGAATCGGATGCTTATCAATGGTATGCAGAGCTGAGAAAATACGGATCAGTTCCGCATTCAGGATTCGGACTCGGACTCGAACGGACGGTTGCCTGGATCTGCGGCTCTCCGCACGTCCGCGAAACGATTCCGTTCCCAAGACTATTAAATCGCTTATATCCTTAAGAAAAAAGTCTCCTGATTGCAGGAGACTTTTTCACAGTCATCCATGATATACTGGAAGGTAAGAGGTGTATCGAATGAAAAAACAGCACTTTATTAAGATGCAGGAGATGGGATCTGTCACCATTCCGAATCTGCTTTTTTTAAACTACCGGGAGCTTGGCTTAAACGAGACAGAATTCATGCTGCTCTTAAACATTAAAATGCATGTTGAGAGAGGTTCATTTTTTCCGACCCCGGAGGAATTAAGCAAGACGATGTCGATTGAAACCGAACAATGTATGAACATGCTGAGAATGTTCATTCAAAAAGGCTTCATCTATATAGAAGAATGCGAAGACCAGAACGGCATTAAGTTTGAAAAGTATTCGCTCGAACCTCTCTGGGGCAAGCTGTTTGAGCATCTTGAAATGGACGAGCAGAAGCAACTCGCCGAACAGAATGAAGGCGAAGAGAAGAGCCTTTATACGATCTTTGAAGAAGAATTTGCGCGGCCGCTGTCTCCGCTGGAATGCGAGACGCTCAGCATCTGGCTTGACCAGGATCATCACGATGCACAGCTGATCAAACAAGCTCTCAAAGAAGCCGTCATATCAGGAAAACTAAATTTCCGCTACATTGACCGGATTTTGTTTGAGTGGAAGAAAAACGGCATTTCAACAGTCGAACAAGCCGCAAACTACAGCCAAAGATTCAGGCGGAAGACCGCTCCGCGGCAAAGTGAGCAAAAGGAGTATACAAGACAGGTTCCTTTTTACAATTGGCTTGAACAATAAAGTGAAAGGTGAAGACATGCTGACAAAAAAACAGATCGAGTTTTGTTTAGAAACAATCGGTGAAATGTTTCCGGATGCTGAATGCGAATTAGTCCATGACAATCCGTTTGAACTTGTCATCGCCGTCGCTTTATCGGCCCAGTGCACAGACGCGCTTGTCAATAAAGTGACGAAAACGCTTTTCAAAAAATATAAAAAGCCTGAAGATTATCTTGCCGTTCCGCTTGAAGAGCTGCAGCAAGATATCAAATCGATCGGCTTATACCGGAACAAAGCCAAAAATATTCAAAAGCTCTGCAAAATGCTGCTGGAAGAATACGGCGGTGAAGTGCCGAAAGACCGGGATGAGCTGGTGAAACTTCCGGGCGTCGGGAGAAAAACCGCCAATGTCGTCGTTTCCGTTGCATTCGGTGTTCCTGCCATTGCCGTCGACACCCATGTGGAAAGGGTTTCAAAAAGGCTCGGCATTTGCAGATGGAAGGATTCGGTCACGGAAGTCGAAAAGACGCTGATGAAAAAAGTGCCTGAATCAGAGTGGTCCGTTACTCATCATCGACTGATCTTTTTCGGACGCTATCACTGCAAGGCGCAAAGGCCGAAATGTGAAGAATGCCCGTTGTTTTCTCTGTGCAGGGAAGGGCAAAAACGATATAAAAAAGGGCTGGTGAAGCTGCCGTGACAAGCGTTTCACTGTTGGACGAATACGAAAAAACGCTGCGGAAGAGAAGACTGGAATCCGGCGAAAGGCTTGCCGTTCTTTCGGAAAATCCGCTCTGCTATGATTTTTTTCAGGACATAGAAGAGGACAAGCCGTGGGAGCATGCTGAAGAATGGGTCCCGCTTCTGTTTGCGGTTTGGGAGCGTACAAAAGAAAAGCTTCTGCCCGTCTTTAAAACGAGAAAGTCAAGGTGCAGCCAGGATGATATGCTGAACGGGGTGTGCTGCTTGATCGCAAGCCTCCACTGGACGATGGGGGAGCCCGTCAAAAGTCTCAACTGGGAGATCATCACCCGTAAGGATTTTGGAGCCAAGCCGATGAACTGGACGGAACGCCTCGAGTTTATCCTCCAGAAACCAACGCAGTATCATTGTTTTATTCAGCTTGACGAATTGTTTACGGAAATGAAAAAGCAATTTTATAAATATGTTGCCATCAATCATAAAAAAGCCACTCACTAAACTGTGAGTGGCTTTTTAGATTAATGGGTGCCGGTTGATTGACCGTTGGAATTTGTTTGTTGATCATCTGTGTTGCTGTCTTGATCCGGGTTTTTGTTTTTGTCTTTATTCTGATCTTTGTTTTGATCATCGGCGTCATCATCTTTTCTGCCGTCTGTATTTCCCGGATTTTGATTGTTTTGATCCGTATTGCCTGAATTTTGATCATCCGGCTGATTTGAGTTGCCGTTATTTTGTTTGTCTTTGTCCTGATCATCATCAGCATCAGCATCCTGCTTCTTCTCGTCATCCTCGTCTTTCTTTTCATCGTCCGCTTTTGACTCATCATCTTCAGCCGCGTTGACTTTAAGCGTCACAGAAGCAGGGTCGCTTTCGCCATTTTCAGTAACGGCCGTGACTTGGAATCTGTAGACGGATCCTTCTTTTGCATTCGGTATGACGGCTTCTTTCGCGCTACTGCTTTGAATTTCGCTGTATCCGCCTCCGTCAACAGATTGTTTGACTTTAAAGGATACATCACCGTCTCCGGAATATGACCATGAAAGCTTGATGCTCTTTGATGCTTCATCATATTCTGCGCTCAAACCTGTCGGCTTCTCGGCATCTTCTTTTTCCTCATATTTTTTCGAAACGGTCGTCGGCTGTGTGCCTTTTACAAAGTACTCAGTGACTTTTTTATCGCTAGGCGTGTTGCTGCTGGCGAGCACCGGCGGGTTCGAGCCTTTTAGAACGGTCGCTTCAACGACGCTGTCAGGCTTTTCAAATGAGCCGCTGCCGTTGTCCACCTTGGCAATCAGTTTTTTGAACAGGAGCTTAGCGACTTGCTGTTCGTTTACGCTCAGCGAATTAAAGCCTTCTTTACCGGTCCAGACCGCTGCCGTATATTGCGGCGTATAGCCGACGAACCATGAATCCCTTGCTCCGTTTCGACTTATGCCGTGTTTTCTAATGTCGTCCTCGGTAAAGTTCGTCGTACCCGTTTTACCTGCTACAGTAACGCCATTGACTTGTGCGGCTGTTCCTGTTCCTCGCTGAACAGCGCTTTTCAGCATATCCGTTATCATAAATGCGGTATAATCGCTCATGGCTGCCTTTGATTCAGGCGTCAAATCAAGCTTTGTGCCGTCATTGAATTCCACAGCGGTAACGGTATGCGGCTCATTATAGTAGCCGTTGTTCCCGAAGGCGCTGTACGCTCCGGCCATTTGCAGAGGCGACACACCGTTTCCGAAGCCGCCGATTGCGTAAGCTTCCACTAAATCATCTGAATTTATGTTAAGACCAAGGTTGCCTGCGAATTTTACAATATTGTCTTTTCCGGCTGCCTGGAATGCTTTCAAAGCTGGAACGTTTCGAGAATCGACAAGTGCCTCTCTCATCGATATCCAGCCTCTGTGTTTTCTGTCATAGTTGTTAATCGGATCTCCGGTTGAATATGTGTATGCTTCATCTTTAATCTGTTCATACGTCGACCACTTCTTGTTCTCAATGACAGGGCCGTAGTCAAGGATCGGCTTAATCGTTGAACCAGGCTGACGTTTCGTATCTACTGCATAGTTAAAGTCGCCTGCTTTCCGGTCGCGTCCGCCGCCGAGCGCGCGGATTTCTCCGGTCTTCGTATCAAGCAGGGTGAGGCCGGCCTGCATTTTTTCAGTATACTGGATCGAATCGCCGTCCATCAGCTCATCCACATAATCCTGGGCGTCTGTATCAATCGTCGTGTAAATTTTCAGTCCGTCCGTTCCCGGAGTGACGTTCGCTTTTTCTTTCACTTCAGCGACGGCCTGCTCGATAAACGCGCTGTATTTGTTGGACGTTGATTTTGCGTACTCCTTCGGAGAGACAAGGCCTTTTGTGACGGCTACTTTTTTCGCTTTGTTGTACTCTGCGTCAGAGATAAAGCCGTGTTTATTCATCAGGCTCAGCACGACGTTGCGCCGTTTCTCGGCTTTTTCCGGATGTTTGATCGGGTTGTAGTTATTCGGGCTTTGCGGCATGCCGGCAAGCGTTGCGGCCTGCTCGACCGTTAAGTCGTTTAGATCTGTAACCCCGTAGAACTGCTCAGCCGCTTTTCCGACACCGTAGGCCTGCGGAGAGAAGTAAATCCGGTTTAAATACATTTCAAGAATTTCGTCTTTTGAGTATTTTCTTTCGAGCTGGAACGACAGCCAGACTTCCTGGACTTTCCGTTTCAGCGTTTTTTCATGTGACAGAAGGGAGTTTTTGACGACCTGCTGTGTGATCGTACTTCCGCCTTCAGAACCGAATCCGCCTTCGAAGTTTGCCAGAAGCGCTCCTCCGATCCGGATCGGATCGACGCCGTGGTGGTCATAGAAACGCGCGTCTTCCGTTGCAAGAAATGCGTTTTTGACGGAATCCGGTATATCTTTAATCGACACGTACGTCCGCTTTTCCGAACCGATTTCGGCGATTTCTTTTCCGTTTTTGTCATAGACGGTGGAAGAGTACGGTGTTTTCAGTTTTGCTTCATCAAGGGACGGGGAGTCCGCTACCATCACCGCAAAAGTGACGCCCCCGGCAATCAAGCCGATAACACCGATGATTAAAATAGATAAAAGAATTTTCTTAAACAATCCTGCTTTTTTCTTTTTCTTGGGTTTAGAATGAGTATTAGACCTGCTTTTGCCCTGCTGGGCTTTTCGCCGTTCCTGGCGGCTGTTAAATTGATCTGACATAACATCTCAACCTTTCGTAGTTAAACCTTTCCGCTCACATGACTTTAAAATCATAATTTATGATGGCGAAAAATACAACTGATCAATAATCTTAATATAATCAATTCTTGGCGAGTATCCAAGTGAAATGGGGTGAGCGGCTTCCTGAAGCTCGTCTTTTCGGATCGATTTTCTGCCGTTTTGTTTTTTCCGCTCCCAGAAATAAAATAATTTTTCTGCTTCCAAAAAATAAATTTCTTCAAAAGCGGATATGATAACAAAACAAATGCCGTCTTGCGCCACAACCTGCTTCATATGCTCGATCTGATGATCGTGGAAATTCTGAAGCGGGAAGGAGGTCCGGCTCTTCGTTTCTTTCGCTTCAAAATCGATGTAGCGGCCTTTATAAACCCCATTATAATCAGTAGTTGACGACTGCTTGAAATATGCTTCCTTGATCACCGCAGCGCTTCGCTTCGGATAATCGACCTGAACAATCTGTACAGGAGTCGGTTTTTTATGGATGACCGCAATCGAATGAGATTGATAATACATATTCGTTTCATTCAGGTCATCTTCGAGGGTCATGCCGCGATTGGAATACGACGGCTTCTTTTGCAAGGATGAGGCAGCTGTTTTCGGCTGATACGATTTGCCGTTCGGGTAACGAATCACTTTCTTCATCCTCCTTTTACAAAAAATCTGGATACTAACGGAAGTGGCTGATCTTGCACAACACTTTTTCCGCGGCGGAGCTGACGAGCCGCATTCAAGAGCTGACCGCAAAACTGAACAAGGACAATATCTCACGGACAAATGCCTACAAACGCTACTTTGACCGCCATCCTGAAATCAAGTGGTCGCTTTTGGCTTCATTTGTTTCCAGGAATGCCGGCTGGTCGATGACCGATTTAAAAGGACGTTTATTCGAGCTCGGACTTACGGCTTTTCAGCAAAAATGGCTGTTTTTAACGTATGAAAGAGCGAACTGGCTGATTTTTTCGGACGCCTATCCGCAGCTCCTGTTATACCATTGGTCCAAGCAGCTTGGCCAGCCGCTGTTTCATTTGCTCTCCTCATTTGGTGTGTCTTCATTTATGAAAACGGAGTGGGAGCGGTTCTGGCATGAGCGCGATCAAAAGCGGCTCATGTACGCTCTCATTATAAATGAACAAAACACTATCCAAACTCCTATTATACAAAATCCTTTGTTTAAAAAGAATGTTTTTCAGACGATTCCTTTTCAGCTATGTGAATGGTTTCACTTCAACACAGTGATTTTTCCGACGGTAGAAGGCGTTTTTTACGGTGTGTCTGTCAAACGCTTCACTAGTTTAAAGGAAAGGATCAAGCTCGGCAAGCAATTAAGCGAGCTGCTGTTTTCGCCTGAGCTTTTCCCCGGTTTTTTTCACTTTACATCATGTGTTCCGCATACCGGGTCGCGCTTTGATATGGAACGCTGGGCAGGGGTTAAAATCAGAACCTCGCCGTTTTTGAGAACGTGTTATCCCGTTGTTGCCCATTCATTAGACGGATTAAAATCCGATTGGTTTCGCGGAGGAAAGAGAGAGGCAATGTTCAAAGATGAAAAACTGCCGAAAACGATCGAAATCACCGATTGGTATTTTCAAAAAAGAAGGCAGCTGCAGGCATTGTTTTCGCTGGAGCATTGGCTGAATAAGAGGTAAAACAAAAAAGCAAGGGTTCTCCTTGCTTTTTAAGTGGACGGGCGGTTAGGTCCGCCTAATTTTTTATCCAGTGTGTCTGTTTGTTTAGCATCAGGTTTTGTTTTCGCAGGTGTTTTCTTTTTGTTGTTTTCCACAGCGGGCACCTCCTTACCTTTTTAGATTTTGCAAAAAAGCGCTGATCATACCATTTTTCGCAAGATCACTTGTCGAAAGCGGCGCGTTTGGCTGGAAAATGAGTTTCTTTGGCGGTTTGCTTCTAGTTTTGTCAGCTGCGGAGGAGAGGGGGCGCATAGGGGAGAATGCATAGAAGGCGATCAAAAAGGAGGGAAGCAAATGAACGGATTTGCAAGCAAAGACTCGGTCCTTCAAATGCTTTTGGAAACGGAATCAGACATGTCGTCTGCTGAGAAGGCTTTGACAGAAGCAGTACGCCGGGCGGAGTATGAAAATCGGGCTGGCTGGAACGAACGGCTCGATCTGATTGAAAAAGAACTGGCAGAGCTCTTGGCTTGTTTAAACAGCACGTTAATGGGAGTGGAGCCAAGAGGAGAGACGGCATAAGCCGGATTCGTTGTAACGGTCGTCTTCCTTTGGTACGATAAACCCGAGGTGAAAAAATTGGATACACAATCTCTTCTTGTACAGACACGGGAATTAATCCGCCTTGTAAAAGAAGCGGAAGAACGATACAGTAAGGGAAAAGAGGAAGGGACGGAATACGATTTTTTCGAGGTTGTCAAACCTTCTGTCGAGAGACTCGAACAAACAGTGAAAAGCTGGCTGGCGGAAAGCCTGCCTTATATCAAGGCCAATCGGCCAAAATACATTTATGAAGAACAGCTCAGCTCGGTGGAGGAAAATGCAAATGAAATTTTCATGCAGTCCTATTTTTGCAAAATCCATAAAAAACGCTTTAAAGATCTGACGGAATCCGTCCTCTATACGCTGAAAAACGTAGAAGACGATATATTAAAAGAAGACCGGGATTAGACCCGGTCTTCTTTTTTATGAGGGCTGTTTGTTTAGCTGGCGTCCGTATTCATATCATAAGCAGGGTGCTGTGCGCCATTCGCTTCAAGAACTTTCATACTTGTGCGAAATTCGTTTAATGTCAGATGTCCCTGGATATACAAAAACTTGGCGAAATCCATCAGTTTGTTCATGCAGTCTGTCTCATACTGTTTCATCTCGGCAAAACAATTTCTTAAGTATGATACGTTCATATGGTGCATCCCCTCTCCTTTATATTAATAATATCGTACCATAACAATTCGACTTTTTTCTGTTTTTCAAATATTAAAATTTTCGACACTTTTTGACAAACTTGTGACAGAACCTTTGGAACGGGAAATGCTTTTATATCATACACATATAAAAAAGGGCTTTAGGAGGAGAGGAAAGATGGAAGAGAGGAGAACCGCCGTATATCCTTATTCCGGCCCCGGTGCGTATGTTCAAGCGGATCAGCAAAACCATCATGCCTATCATCCCGTTCAGCCGTACTACAGCCAGGAAACCGTCCCGTACGCTCATCCAGCTCAGCGGCCGCAGGCATATCAGCCGATCGAGCAGAATGTGGACCCGTTTTCAGTCTATCATCAGCCTGTTCAGCAGCAAATGCAGCCGCCGCTTCCGCCGTTTCAGGCATTTCCTTACCAGCATCCATATCCCTCGCCGCGGCCGAATCTCCACCAGCCATCACAGTTTCAAAGCTTTCTGTCGCAATTCAAAAAAAAGAACGGGCAGTTTGATTTCAGCAAAATGATGGACACCGCGGGCCAGATGGTGAGCACGGTCAACCAGGTCGGAGCGCTGGCCAAAGGGTTTATGGGATTCTTCAAATAAAAAAAGCATGGATGAAGGTCATTCATGCTTTTTTTGCTCCGGAAATGAGACCGTGAGGATATTTCGGTTCCACGACGTCTTCATTGTTTCTTCGCGGACGGGATATGGGAGCAGAACGGTTCTGGACAGGCTTGTAAATGATGAAGAACCGCCGTTTTCTTTTTTCTCCTTCAAGGCGACATGAAGATACCTCGATTTCGCTTCAATCATGATATCTCCGTTTTGAAACGATTCAGGAACGGCGATGTCGACGTGAAGCACCTCATTCTCCTCTCTGATGTTCATGGAAATGGTGGAATTCTGAAGCTGGTCTGATATCAGTTTTTGAAATGAATTTAAAATATCGTGGAAAGGTGAATTGTAAAATAACTGTTCAACCGCTTCTTGAATTTCGTCTTTCTTGCTGAGCGAGTGATTGTCGTTTTCCTTGAAATCCATTCTTCATCACCCCGGTTTTTTATTTTCAGCTTATGCAGGGGCTCTTGGTATGGTTATTCATTGATGGGAATTTGAAAGTGTGGTTAAATAGTGGGGAATCCAAAGATTTGATATTTAACCTGTTCCTCTTTTAATAGCCATCATAAAGAGGCGTTTTGAAAGGAGTCCAACTGTATTGCTGAAAAAATTATTCGGTATTGGTCAGAAACAAAATGAAGTGAAAGAAGAAACCGTTTTTTCACCGGTTGACGGACAAGTTTTGGAACTTTCAAAAGTCCCTGACCCCGTTTTCTCCCAAAAGATGATGGGTGACGGAATGGCTGTCGAGCCTTCCGGAGGCGAGATCGTATCACCTGTCGACGGGGAAGTGATCCAGCTGTTCCACACAAAACATGCCATCGGCATCCGTTCACTGTCCGGTGTGGAACTCTTGATTCATATCGGTCTGGAAACCGTAGCGATGGAAGGCGTTGGTTTTACAGCCCATGTCAAAGAAGGAGACAAAGTAAAAGTCGGCGATCCTTTAATAACGTGCGATTTGGAACTGATCAAGGAAAAAGCGAGCAGCACCATTACGCCGATCGTTATTATGAACGGCGATGTGTTGGAGCGCGTCACAAAACATGAAGAGGCAAAGGCGAAAAAAAGCGAGACAAAGCTCATGGAGCTTAAAGTTAAGTAACAGCAAAAAAGCAGAGAGCGATTCTCTGCTTTTTCCTTTTTCATTTTCTCAGGAAATCACCTCTTTCAGAACGAACGGACATTCGCTAAAATAGAAGGGAGAGGTGACAGCGTTGTTTCAAAAACGAAATTTGACAGATATGATTCAGCTTCTGAAAGAAGACCAAGCTTTCAGTAAGCAAATTGTTCATTGGCATACAATTGAGGAAAAAGAAGCGGATTACCGCGATTTTCCTGAAGGTTTAGATAAAAAAATCGTCCATGCTTTACAGCAGAGAGGGATAGAAAAGCTGTATTCCCATCAGGCTGACGCGTTTCTGCACAGCGCCGCCGGCAAAAACGTGACGCTTGTGACGCCCACGGCATCTGGGAAGACGCTTTGCTACAATCTGCCCGTCATTCAGCGGATCACAGAAGACCAGGATGCACGCAGCTTATATCTTTTTCCGACAAAGGCATTGTCGCAGGACCAAAAAAGCGAACTGAACGAATTAATCGATGAAATCGGTGCGTCGATCAACTGTTATACATATGACGGAGATACGTCGCCTTCGATCAGACAGAAAGTCAGAAAAGCAGGACATATCGTCATTACAAACCCGGATATGCTGCATTCGGCGATCTTGCCCCATCATACAAAATGGGTGTCATTGTTTGAAAATCTGAAATATATCGTCATCGATGAGCTTCACGTATACAGGGGAGTCTTTGGCAGCCATGTAGCCAATGTCATCAGAAGGCTGATGCGGATCGCTGAATTTTATGGAAGCAAGCCGCAGTTTATCTGTACATCCGCGACGATCGCCAATCCATTGGAGCTCGCTGAAACGCTCACAGGGCAGCCGATGCATCTGATTTCAAACAATGGCGCCCCGTCGGGAAGAAAGCATTTTTTATTTTACAACCCGCCGATGGTCAACCGTTCGCTTAACATCAGGAAAAGCGCGACCCTTGAAGTGAGAAAGCTCGCATCCGAATTTTTGAAAAACGGCATTCAGACAATTGTGTTTGCAAGAAGCAGAGTCCGGGTTGAAATTATATTGACATACTTGCAGGAAGTGATGAAACCGATTGTCGGCCCTAATTCGATTCAGGGGTACAGGGGCGGCTATCTGCCGAACGAGCGGCGCGTCATTGAAAAAGGCCTTCGCAGCGGGGACATTAAGGGCGTTGTCAGCACGAATGCGCTTGAGCTGGGCGTTGATATCGGACAGCTGCAGACATGCATCATGACCGGATATCCGGGAACGATCTCGAGCGCCTGGCAGCAGGCCGGCCGCGCCGGAAGAAGGCACAACGAAGCGCTGATTGTCATGGTGGCAAGTTCCGCCCCGCTCGATCAGTACATTGTACAGAATCCGGACTATTTCTTTAAACAAAATCCCGAGACTGCCGTCATTAATCCGGACAACCTGGTCATTCTTGTCGATCATATTAAATGCGCAGCCTTTGAACTGCCTTTCAAAAGAACGGACACATTCGGAGGTGCCGAAATCGAGGATATTCTTGACTACTTGGCAGAAGAAAGAGTCCTCCACTTAACCGGGAACACGTATCACTGGATGAATGACGCTTTTCCGGCGCACGGCATCAGCTTGAGGTCGGCTTCTCAGGAAAATGTTGTCATTATTGATCAGTCAAAGCGCGAGAAGGCGAAAGTGATCGGGGAAATGGACAGGTTCAGCGCCATGACGCTTCTGCACGATGAAGCCATTTATTTGCATCAAGGCATCCAATACCAGGTGGAAAAGCTTGACTGGGAGGAGAAAAAGGCGTTTGTCCGCGAGGTTCAAGTTGATTACTATACGGATGCCAATCTTGCCGTCCTATTGAGAGTTCTCGAAGTTGACAAGGAAAAAAAGACAGAAACCGCAGCGTTCGGTTTTGGGGATGTGACCGTTCAGGCAAAAGCGACGATTTTTAAGAAAATAAAATTTGAGACGCATGAAAATATCGGTTCAGGACCGATTCATCTGCCTGAAGAGGAACTGCATACCAATGCGGCTTGGGTGCAGGTGAACGATGACGAGCGGCAAAATTGGAACGATATCAAATTGGAAGAGGCTTTGCTTGGAACTGCAAACGTCCTGGGACATGTCGCCGCCTTAAAAGTGATGTGCGATCCGTCTGACCTGCACGTTTTTCCGCAAATTAAAGCCGTTCATAACGAAAAGCCGACGATCTTTTTGTATGATCGATATCCCGGCGGAGTGGGGCTGTCTCAGAAAGTGTATGAACAAATGCCTGAGATCATCAGTGAAGCGCATCGGCTGATTTCAAGATGTCCGTGTGAGTCAGGATGCCCTTCCTGCATAGGAGTGGGCGGCAGCGGCGATCAGACAAAAAACAATGCGCTGCGCCTTTTAAAAGGCTGGAAAGGTTGAGCGGAATGTCTTTAAAACGAAAACTTAACCGCTATAAGCATCACCTGGGAAATCAAGCGAAAGAAGAAAAAACGGATTCTCCGGCAGAAAAGCGGACTTCCGTGTCCGTCGGTTTTGAGAAAGAATGGGCCGAACTCGGTGTTAAACCGTATGTGTTTGAGGAATGCTATTGCCTGATCAGGGAAGTCGTTTATCCGTTGACACATGTTCATGGCCATTACGCATTTTCTGAGCTGCATGAGACGGTTCGGCACTGGAACAACAGCGCCGTTTCCCATTCACTTTCAAGCAAAGGGTATACACCGAGCCAGCTTTTTTTCTTTGATACGGAAACGACCGGTCTCGGAGGAGGAGCCGGCAATGCGATCTTTTTGCTCGGCCATGCACGGGTGTATGACGACTGCGTAGTTGTCAAACAGCATCTGCTGCCAAAGCCGGGGCACGAAGCCGCCCTCTATCACAGCTTCCTGAGTGAAGTCGATATTCAGTCTCTTGTCACCTACAACGGGAAAGCGTTCGACTGGCCTCAGGTGAAAACAAGGCACACGCTGATCCGCGACAGGGTCCCAAAGCTGCCGGATTTCGGCCACTTTGACCTGCTCCACGGATCCCGCCGCCTTTGGAAGCATAAATTTGACCGCGTCTCTTTGGGGACGGTGGAAAAGGAAGAGCTGGGTGTTGGAAGAACTGAAGATACGCCGGGCTACCTGGCGCCGATGATGTATTTTCATTTTTTAAAGGAGGAGCGCCCGGAAATCATTGAAGGCGTTTTGCGCCACAATGAGCTTGACGTGCTTTCTTTAATCTCTCTTTACATCCATTTATCGAAGAAAATCCTCGCCCCGGAGCAGACAGCAGAAGCAAACGAAAAGTACGCGATGGCAAAGTGGCTCCTCGCCAACCGGGAGACAGAGCTTGCGACAGCGCAATTGCAGGAGCTTGAAAAAAAGCCTTTCGAGCAGTCTGAACGCGCATCATTCGATTTATCCATGCAGTATAAAAAGCAAGGCATGCTAAAAGAAGCCGCATCCCTTTGGCTGAAGCTCCTAAATGGAAAAGACGGAAAAACCGCCTGGCGCGCAGGCATCGAACTTGCCAAATACCTTGAACATCGAAAGCGGGATATCCGGGCCGCCCTCGAGGTAACGGATAACCTGATGCTGCAGCACGGTTCACAAAAGTTTGAGCTGACCGAAAAAGAAGTGGCCGATCTTTTGAAACGGCGCGAGCGGCTGGAAAGGAAATTCGGACGAAATATTCCCCGGGCAAGCGCAGAAAACGACGGTCTTCGAAAGCCAAACATTTCAAGCATGTTATGAATTGTAGAAACCGATCGCTTCTTGTAAAATAACGTTAGAATGGTTTGAAGGGAGCGTCGATATGTATAAGGGGCTGTTTTATCTGTTTTTTGTCGTCGTACTGTTTATCGTATTGATCATGACGAATTTCAAGGAAAGCTTTATGGCTTACTTTTAAAATAGGTTTTTATATTAGTACATGTTTACCCCTTGCTTCATAGTTTAATAGTGTATATAGAAGCTTAAAGAAAGGGGAATTTTCATGCACTGTAAACCGCATGTAATGGCGCCGATTGTTCATCCTACTCAATGCTGCTACAACCATACGCAAAGCAAAACCGTCGTACCGCACATTCACCCGCAGCACACAACGAATGTCAACCATCAGCATTTTCAGCATGTTCATTACTTCCCGCAAACTCAATCAGCTGTCAACCAGGCATCACACCAGCACTTCGTGAGCCCTGGCGCAGGAATGATGCCCGGGCCTGGAGCGATGCCGGGACCTGGAATGGGTATGGGTCCTTACTAAAAAGGATTTTCGGAAGTTTTGTCAGGATGAACGAGCGCCGGATTGAACGTGAGCAACAGAATATCTTTTGAAAAAATGGGGCGGAATACGGCCCCTTTTTTTAGCAGGTGATTAACATGAAAGTATTGGCCGTTACAGGGTACAAGCCGTTTGAACTCGGGATTTTCAAACAGGATGACAAGGCCCTGTTCTACATAAAAAAAGCGCTTGAAAACCGACTGACCGCCCTGCTTGAGGAAGGCCTGGAATGGATCCTTATCTCAGGCCAGCTCGGCACGGAACTATGGGCGGCGGAAGTCGCGTTTTCGCTGCAGGAAGAATATCCCGACTTGAAAGTGGCGGTTATCACTCCGTTTTTGGAACAGGAAAAGAAGTGGAACGAGAAAAACCAAGAGCAGTATGAAGCTGTGCTCGCAGCCAGCGATTTCACTGAAAGCTTGACACACAGGCCGTACGAAAGCCCGGTCCAATTTAAACAAAAAAACCGGTTTTTCATCGAAAAGGCGGATGGCTTATTGATTCTGTACGACGAAGAAAGAGAAGGCTCGCCTGTGTATATGCTGAATGAAGCAAAAAAGGCTCAGGAAAAACGCGATTTTCCGATTTACACGATTACGATGGATGACCTGAGAGTCACCGTTGAAGAATGCAGCTTTTATGAAGAGTAAAAAGTGCAAGAGAAAATTTGACATTGCACACGTTTTCTGAAAAAATATAAGATGATGATTCACGATATGAGGTGAAAAAGATGCTTGCTGATAAAGTGAAGCTTTCTGCTAAAGAAATTTTGGAAAAAGAATTCAAAACAGGAGTCAGAGGCTACAAGCAGGAAGATGTTGACAAATTCTTGGACATGGTCATTAAAGACTATGAAGCCTTCCATCAGGAAATCGAAGAATTGCAGCAGGAAAACCTGCAGTTGAAAAAACAGCTTGAAGAAGCCAACAAGAGACAGCCGGCTCAATCAAATACGACCAATTTTGATATTCTAAAACGGCTTTCCAATTTGGAAAAACATGTGTTTGGAAGCAAATTATACGATTGATGAAAACCGCTTGCCCTTTAGAACAAACTAAGCTATAATAGTTGATGTCTTAACGTTCGGGTAATCGCTGCAGATTTTACATCTGTAGAGGAAAGTCCATGCTCGCACGGTGCTGAGATGCCCGTAGTGTTCGTGCCTAGCGAAGTCATAAGCTAGGGCAGCCTTGCAGAAGGCTGACGGCAGGAAAAAAGCCTACGTCCTTTATGGATATGGCTGAGTATCCTTGAAAGTGCCACAGTGACGAAGTCTCACTAGAAATGGTGAGAGTGGAACGCGGTAAACCCCTCGAGCGAGAAACCCAAATTTTGGTAGGGGAACCTTCTGGACGGAAATGAACGGAAAGAAGGACAGAGTTGACTCTGTAGATAGATGATTACCACCCGAGTACGAGGCTTAGCAGCCGACGGCAGTACGACGGAACAAAACATGGCTTACAGAACGTTACACACTATTATGATGATGACAATGTATAAGCTCTCCGCAGGTAGGAGAGCTTTTATCATGTAAAAAACATACATAAAAACAGGTGATATGATGAAAACCTATACATTAATTGCAACAGCGCCGATGGGAATTGAAGCGATCGTCGCCAAAGAGGTGCGAGATCTTGGATATGATTGTACGGTTGACAACGGCAAAGTCTT
Organism: Bacillus sp. FSL L8-0528; assembly: GCF_038593085.1. NCBI lineage: Bacteria > Bacillati > Bacillota > Bacilli > Caryophanales > Bacillaceae > Bacillus > Bacillus sp. FSL L8-0528. The sequence continues at coordinate 2,312,965 of NZ_CP151961.1, read as the reverse complement.
GTTTGAAGGCGATGCCCTCGCCATCTGCAGAGCCAATCTGTGGCTGAGAACCGCTGACAGGGTGAAAGTGCAGGTTGCCGAATTTACGGCCAAGACCTTTGACGAGTTATTCGGGAAGACAAAAGCGATCGACTGGAGCGCCTATCTTCCTGAACACGCCTCATTCCCTGTGACGGGAAAATCTGTTAAATCAGTGCTCGCAAGCGTGCCGGACTGCCAGCGTATCGTCAAAAAAGCGATCGCCGAGAAGCTGAAATCAGCGTATCAGACACAAGGCGGGTGGCTTGAGGAAACAGGCCCGGAATATAAAATCGAGGTCTCCCTTTTAAAAGACAAAGCGGTCATTACGCTTGATTCATCCGGAGCCGGTCTTCATAAACGGGGATACCGAACCGGCCAAGGGGAAGCGCCGCTGAAAGAAACCCTTGCTGCAGCATTGATTCTATTGACAAATTGGACGCCTGACAGACCTTTCGTCGATCCGTTTTGCGGTTCGGGCACGATACCGATCGAAGCGGCTTTGATCGGCCAAAATATCGCGCCGGGTTTCAACAGGGATTTTGCATCCGAAAGATGGGAATGGATCGGCAAAGAAGTGTGGGATCAAGCGAGGCTGGAAGTCGAAGACAAGGCGAATTATGATCAGCCTCTGTCAATTTCGGGGTATGACCTGGATCATCGTATGATCGAGATCGCCAAGGCGAATGCCGAGGAAGCGGGACTCGCCGATTTCATCGAATTTAAGCAAATGCAGGTAAAGGATTTTCGGACGAAAGAGGAATACGGCGTGATCGTCGGAAATCCGCCGTACGGGGAACGCCTCGGTGAAAAGAAAGCAGTCGAAGCCATGTATGAAGATATGGGCAAGGCATTTGCCGGACTTGATACGTGGTCTGTTTACATGCTGACATCAAACGAGCGTTTTGAAGAGTGCTACGGGAAAAAAGCGACAAAAAAACGGAAACTCTTTAACGGTTTTATTAAGACGGACTATTACCAGTATTGGGGGAAAAGGCCGCCAAAACCGAATAAAGAGAAGTGAAGCTAAAAGGCTGCCATGAAACGGCAGCCTTTTTTTCTTTCCATAGCTGGAAAGCCGCCAAACGGCGTTTTTAAATTCGCGCCCCTCAGGGTTTAATCCTTAAAAGCGCATGGCAAAACATCGATTCACTAGTAAATCCATGAATCATTTTTCTTTTTATAAGACGAATCATAGCATTTTTTGCGCGGCTCATAGTAGCAGTCTTTCTTGCAAGGTTTGTGGTAATCGTAGTCTTTTTTGCAATCATCATGGTAGTAATAATCCTTTTTGCAATAATCGTAATCCTTCTTGCAAGGCTTGTGGTAATCGTAGTCTTTTTTGCAATCATCATGGTAGTAATAATCCTTTTTGTAATAATCGTAATCCTTCTTGCAAGGCTTGTGGTAATCGTAGTCTTTTTTGTAATCATCATGGTAGTAATAATCCTTTTTGCAATAATCGTAATCCTTCTTGTAAGGCTTGTGGTAATCGTAGTCTTTTTTGTAGTCATCATGGTAGTAATAATCCTTTTTGCAATAATCGTAATCCTTCTTGCAAGGCTCATGATAGTAAAAATCTTTTTTGCAATAATCGTGATCCTTTTTGTAAGGATCATAATCATAATCCCAATAATCTTTCTTTGCCGGTTCATAATAGTACATAAACTCTCCACCTTTAGTCTATAAATTTTTAAGTCCCTATAGGATATGATAGAAAAACGGAATAGACTGGGTTTATATAGTGGATAAAGCGCACATTGTCTAACACAGTCCTTGCTATCTGATGTTAAGCTTTTGTTTGACTGAAAAAAGGGTGGTTTGACCGCTGCGAAAACGGTCCGCCCTTTTTATTTAAAAGAGCAAAGAAAGAAAAAACATAAAATCAGCCTGTATAAAAACGATTCATCCTGCATATACTCGGGATTATTGATTTTGAAAAGGGGTGATTTCATGTTGAACAGCGATCACATTCAAATGATTCAAAAAGCGCTGGAGACGTCAGAAAATCAGCTCGAGGACATTGGCGAAGAGCGCCTTACATATGCGAAGGAAGAATTGAAAAACGCGATCAGCCATATGGAATCGACGGATCATCCGTTTTTGACGCATTCGATTTACCGGAAATAGTTGAGAGAGGCTTCCTGCTCCTTTTTTCAAATCTTTCTTGTTGAATTTCCCGAATCATAGTGATAGGATAGAAGTTCTGAAAACTCGATAGTTGGGGGTTGGAGCAGGGTGACAGCATCTCGTCTGCCTTTTTCATTAACAAAAACAAAAAACTTTTATGAAGAACTGAACAATTGGATCGGTGATGTATTTTACGATATTCTTCCTGAAAAAGGCTTTGATTTGCGCGATGAGCAAATATTCATGGCTTTTCAATTAGAGAGGGCATTTAAGGAAAAGAAGGTCATGTTTGCAGAAGCCGGAGTCGGAACCGGAAAAACGCTCGTCTATCTTCTGTTTGCCTTGAGCTATGCCAGGTATACGGGCAAGCCGGCGGTCATCGCTTGTGCGGATGAGACGCTGATCGAACAGCTCGTCAAAAAAGAAGGCGATATTTACAAAATTTCCGAGCATTTGGGCTTGACGATTGACGCAAGGCTCAGCAAATCGCATGATCAATATTTATGTTTGAAAAAACTGGAGAAAACGATGCAGCGCTCTGATGATGAGAAATGGCTTGACCTTTACGAAAGTCTGCCGTCTTTCGTTCACGAATCGCAGGGCATGCAGACTTTTTATCCATACGGCGACCGCAAAGAGTATTCGTCTTTATCAAATGATGAATGGTCTGAAATCGGTTACGATTCTTTTCAAGACTGTCTCACGTGTGATATGAGGCACCGCTGCGGACTCACACTGTCAAGAGACCATTATCGAAAATCAACCGATTTCATCATCTGTTCCCATGATTTCTATATGGAGCACGTTTGGACAGAAGAGGCGAGAAAACGGGAAGGCCAGCTTCCGCTTTTGCCGGAACACAGCGCTGTGGTTTTCGATGAAGGGCATCTGCTCGAGTTTGCGGCGCAAAAGGCGCTGACGTACAGGGTGAAGCAATCGACGCTCGAAATGTTTCTCGAGCGCCTGCTCGGCAATGATATCAGAGAAGAATTTGCAGAGCTTGTCGAAGAAGCGCTTCGCGCCAACGACGAATTTTTCGGTTTGCTTTCGGAAAACGCCGAAAAAGCAGAAGGCTCTGAGCGCATGCGCATCAAAGATCATGCCAATCTGAAAAAAGCGGCCGCCGAGCTGTATGATTTGCTTGAAAAAATCGGGGAGGCGCTCGTTTTTGAAGGCGAGCTGTACACGATCGACCAATACGCTTTAACCGTTGTCGAGGAGTATCTCGAACAGATGGCTTACTCCCTTTCGCTCTACAGGAAAAATGCGATCAGCTGGCTTGAGCAAAAAGAGCTTGAGTCGACATTCGTCGTTATGCCGAGAACCGTCTCCGAAGTTCTCGGAGAAAAAGTGTTCTCCAAGCAGATTCCATTTATTTTCTCATCGGCGACATTATCGGAAAACGGATCGTTCGATTATTTGGCGACAAGCCTCGGAATCCGCGACTACTTATCATTTACCGTTGATTCGCCGTACGATTATGAAGAGCAGATGAAAGTGTACATCCATCGAATTGAGGAAAGAGAAGCGAAAGAAAAAGCGGCAATCCGTGCAATCAAAGAATCGGGCGGGAAGACGCTGATCCTGTTTCCGTCTTTTGAGGAGCTTCTGTCCTTCAAGCGCCGGACTGCACAGGAATCATTTTCGTTTCCTGTTTACTTTGAAGGGGATGAAGAAATCAGTACAATCGTTGAAAAGTTTCAAACGGTTGAAGAATCCGTTTTGTGCTCTGTGCATCTATGGGAAGGGCTCGATATTCCCGGAGATCCGCTGCAAAATGTCATCATCTGGTCGCTTCCTTTTCCGCCGCATGATCCTGTGTTTGAAGCGAAGCGGAGCGGTTTGGAAAACGCCTTTCGCGAAGTAGACCTCCCTTACATGCTGCTAAGGCTGCGCCAAGGCGTCGGACGTCTGATCAGATCAAACAGCGACTCCGGCACGATCAGCATTTTTGCGGGCGATGAGCAAGAATGGAATGTAATAAAAGAAGTCGAATCTGTGCTTCCTGTTCAGCCGGTCTATGTATAAAGAAAAGCGGACATTCCGCTTTTCTTTTTTTTGCCCGCATAAAAGTTGACTTTCGTAAATATTTCCATTAGTCTGATTACAATTCGCATCATATAAGGGAAGAGGAGGATGAATGATGTCGATCAATACATATGAAAAAGAGTTTTTAGAAACATTAAAGAAAATCAGCCGGTATGAGCAGGCGATTAACGTGATGTATTGGGATATGAGAACGGGCGCGCCGAGAAAAGGCGAAGAAAGCCGCGCCGAAGCGATCGGCCAATTGTCGGCAGACGTCTTTCAGATGAGAACGTCCCCGCGGATGAAGGAGCTTTTGGATGCCCTTGCCGAGCAAAAACAGGATCTGCCTGCCGATACACAGAAAGCGGTTGAGGAAGCAAAAAAAGAATACGATTTAAACAGCAAGATTCCGGAAGAGGAGTTCAAAGAATATACGACGCTGACATCCAAAGCGGAATCCGTCTGGGAAAAAGCGAAAAAGGCGTCCGATTTTTCTCTCTTTGCTCCGTATTTAGAAAAAATCATCGACTATAAAAAACGGTTTATCTCGTACTGGGGATATGAAGGCCACCCTTATAACACCCTTCTGGACCAATATGAGCCAGGCGTTACAGTCGAAAAGCTCGACGGCCTTTTTGCTGAATTGCGGGAGGCGATCGTTCCGCTTGTGCAAAAGATTGCCGCCAGTGATCAAAAGCCTGATACGAGCTTTGTGCACGAACGTTTTCCAAAAGAGCGGCAGCGCGATGTATGCCACTTTTTCTTAAAAGAACTGGGCTATGATTTTGAGGCGGGGCGCCTGGACGAGACGGTTCACCCTTTCCAGGTGACAATCAGCCAAGGGGATGCCCGGGTGACCACAGCTTATAATGAAAACGATTTTCGCTCGGCTGTTTTCGGAACGATTCATGAATGCGGCCATGCCATTTATGAACAAAACATTGATGAAGCGCTGGGCGGAACCAATTTAGCAGACGGCGCATCAATGGGGATACATGAATCCCAATCCCTTTTCTATGAGAACTTTATCGGCAGGCATCAAGGCTTTTGGAAGCGGTATTTTGAGAAAATAAAAGAAGCAAGTCCTGACCAGTTTGCAGGTGTTACTGCCGAAGGGTTCTACAGGGCCGTTAATGAATCAAAGCCGTCGCTGATTCGGATTGAGGCTGATGAGCTGACATATCCGCTGCATATTATGATTCGCTACGAAATTGAAAAAGCGATTTTCAGCGGGGAAGTATCGGTCGGAGACCTTCCGAAACTATGGAATGACAAATATGAAGCATATCTGGGCATTACGCCTCCCGACGATGCTAAAGGAATTTTGCAGGATGTCCATTGGTCCGGCGGCGATTTCGGTTATTTCCCTTCATATGCGCTTGGATATATGTATGCGGCTCAACTGAAATCAAGCATGCAGAAAGATTTCCCTGAGTTTGACCGCCTGATTGAAAACGGCGAATTTCAACCGATCAGAAAGTGGCTGACAGAGCACGTTCACATCCACGGCAAAAGAAAAAAACCGCTGGACATCATCAAGTCTGCGACAGGCGAAGAATTAAACGTCCGTCATTTAATCCGCTACCTGAAAGAAAAATATACAACACTCTATTTGTAAAAAAGAAATCCCTCCCGTTGCCCGGGAGGGATTTTCAGGTCAGAATTTTCTGTTAAATACGAACATTCAACTAAAAAAATGTGTGCAGGTTCGTCTTTTTTTGTTTTATCCCTTTTCATTCAGATCGAAAGTTGATATAATTTGATACATTATATCACTCATATAATCGCGTGGATATGGCACGCAAGTTTCTACCGGACACCGTAAATGTCCGACTATGAGTGGGCGCTAAGAAAACGAACGTCTTTTAGTGAAACAGACGGAATTCGTCTTTTTAAGCATTGCCCGCTCGCATTCAAAATCCGAGCGGACAATGCTTTTTTTTATGAAGGGCAATTGATGAACGGAGGGGTTTAATGGAAAAGCTAAAACGAAAAATTGCAGAGCATGGCACGGTGTTGTCTGACGAAGTGCTGAAAGTTGATTCATTTTTAAATCATCAAATCGATCCGGAATTAATGCTTGCTGTGGGCGAAGAGTTTGCCTCGCTTTTCCGGGAGGAAGGCGTCACGAAGATTGTGACGATTGAATCCTCAGGGATAGCACCTGCCGTGATGGCAGGCTTGAAGCTGGGCGTGCCGGTAGTATTTGCAAGAAAGCGTCAATCGCTTACCTTAACGGAAAATCTGTTGACGGCTTCTGTCTATTCCTTTACAAAGAAAACGGAAAGTACGATCGCCGTATCAGCCAGCCATCTTTCAAAGGATGACAAAGTTCTGATCATCGACGATTTTTTGGCAAATGGACAAGCGGCGAAAGGGCTTGTTTCCATCATTGAGCAGGCCGGCGCAAAGGTGTGCGGAATCGGAATTGTCATCGAAAAATCATTCCAGACGGGCAGGGAGGAGCTTGACAATCTTGGAATCAGAGTCGAATCCCTTGCGCGTATTGCATCTCTTGCCGATGGAAAAGTTACCTTTTTACAGGAGGTTGGGTCATGAAACTTACGGCCGGTAAAACCGTTTCATTAAGCATTCAGCACGTCCTGGCCATGTATGCAGGAGCCGTTGTCGTGCCGCTGATCGTCGGCGGCGCTCTCGGCTTGACGCCGGCTGAGCTGACATACCTTGTGTCTGCCGACATTTTGATGTGCGGAGTGGCGACACTGCTGCAAGTTTGGAAAAACCGCTTTTTCGGAATCGGTTTGCCTGTTGTATTGGGGTGTACGTTCACAGCCGTTTCCCCGATGATTGCGATCGCTTCGAAATACGGTATTCCAGCGATCTATGGAAGCATCATCGCAGGCGGTGTGATTGTCGTTATCGTTTCTTTTTTCTTCGGAAAGCTTGTTAAGTTTTTCCCTCCCGTGGTCACAGGATCGGTTGTCACGGTGATTGGGATCACCTTGATTCCCGTTGCGATGAACAACATGGCCGGCGGTGAAGGCAGCAGCGATTTCGGCGAGCTGTCCAATCTTGCATTAGCTTTTTCCGTTTTGCTGGTCATCGTCCTTTTATATCGTTTTACAACAGGATTTATCAAATCAATTTCCATTTTAATCGGTTTAATCGCAGGAACAGCCGGCGCCGCTCTGATAGGGAAAGTTGATTTTACAGAAGTGGCAAACGCAGGCTGGGTGCAGATGATCCATCCATTTTACTTCGGCGCTCCCGTTTTTGAGGTCACACCGATCTTGACGATGTCTCTCGTGCTGATCGTCAGCCTTGTCGAGTCTACAGGCGTCTACTTTGCATTGGGTGATTTGACGGACCGCCGGCTGACAGAAAAAGATTTGGCAAAAGGCTACCGTGCCGAAGGGATTGCCGTGCTGCTGGGCGGGGTTTTCAACGCCTTCCCTTATACGGCCTATTCGCAAAACGTCGGTCTCGTCCAGCTGACAGGAGTTAAGAAAAACAGCGTGATCGCGCTCGCTGGAGCTTTTCTTATTCTGTTGGGGCTGTTTCCGAAAGCCGCTGCTTTAACGACGATCATTCCTAAACCTGTGCTCGGCGGCGCTATGGTCGCGATGTTCGGCATGGTGATCGCCTACGGGATCAAAATGCTTAGCCGGGTTGATTTCGGAAAGCAGGAGAACTTGTTGATTGTAGCGTGTTCAGTTGGAATCGGCCTCGGCGTGACGGTCGTACCGCAAATGTTTCAAAACCTTCCTGATGCCGTCAAGCTTTTGACAGAGAACGGAATTGTCGCGGGAAGCTTTACAGCCATTCTCTTGAATGCGATCTTTCACATCCATCCGTTTTCTCGTCATGCTGAACAACCAGAAGCAGTTCCAACTGAAAAATCCGCTGTTTAAAACCTCACAGATTGTGAGGTTTTTTTGCATTGCGGATTAGCCATACTACCGGTATGAAGAGGAGGCGTAACGAATGGAAACTGTGAATGAGCTTGTCGAACGCATCAGCACGAAAGACGGCGGTGAAGCTGTCATCCGTCCCGTCAAAATGGCGGATGCTCCTGATATCATTGAAGCGGTAAAAGATGTGATTCATACCGGTGTTTACATCCAAAAAGAACGGCCGCGCACACTTGAGGAAGAGCGGGCATTCATCAGCGATATGATGGAAAAGGATAACATGTATGCGGCGGTTGAAATCGATGGTGCGGTGTACGGAATTGCCCGTGTCATTCGCGGCGACCTCAAAATGAAGCGGCACACGGGGCTGTTCAGAACCTGGCTTCACAGCAAAGCGCAAGGTCTTGGGATCGGCAGGGAAATCATGTCCTACACCCTGAAATGGTGCAGGCTGCATCGCCTGCATAAGCTCTGCTTGACCGTTTTTTCCGAAAATGAAGCAGCGCTGTCGCTCTATAAGAAAAGCGGCTTTATCGTTGAAGGGGTTCAAAAGGAACAGGTTTTGTCGGACGGGAAATATGAAGATGAAGTGCTGATGGCCTATTTTTTCAACGGGTCCACATAAGGCCGCCAAATTCGGGAGAAGCTGTAAACAGAGGTGGTGTTATGGCCTATGTCATTTCGGCGGGGACAAGCATTCCGCGCTGCCATGTCGACCAGAAGGAAGCAGCCGTTTTTGCGAGGGAGATGTTCAAAGATTCATTTAAAGACATTGATCGTCTGCTGTCAGCTTTTCAAAATGGCGAAATCGCTTCACGGCAATTTGTCATGCCTTTGGATTGGTACAAAGAGGCCAAGAGCTTCAAGGAGAAAAATCAAACGTACATTGATATGGCTGTCAGACACAGTGCTGAAGCCGTTTCGAATTGTCTGTCGGACGACCGTTTTTTGAAAAAAGAAATCCCTTGCGGAAAAATTGACGCGATTTTTTTTATTTCCTCTACAGGCATCTCGACTCCCAGCATTGAAGCGAAGCTTATGAACATTCTGCCTTTTTCAAAACGGGCGAAGCGGATCCCGATCTGGGGGCTAGGCTGTGCAGGAGGGGCTTCAGGTATAGCGCGGGCATTCGAATACTGCAAAGCGTTTCCAAAAGCCCATGTCCTTGTGATTGCGGCGGAGCTGTGCAGTTTAACGTTTCAAAAGGATGATCAATCGAAAAGCAATCTTATCGGCACATCTTTATTTGGCGATGGAATCGCCGCGCTTTTAATGTGCGGCAAGGAAGCGGATTTCTCAGAAGCCAGATTTGAGGTTCTTCCGGAAGTATTGGGCTCACAATCCAGCACCTTGGAAGATTCGGAAGAGGTCATGGGATGGGAAATCAATGACAACGGTTTTCGCGTCGTTTTTTCCAGGGACATTCCGACATTGATCAAAACACACTTAAAGAACGATATCGAAGCATTTCTGAATAAAGAACATATCGCTTTGGAGAACATTCAAGTATTTCTGGCCCACCCTGGCGGAAAAAAAGTTCTCGACGCTTATATGGAAAGCCTTGGCTTTTCCGAAGCGCACATCGACTGTTCACGAAAAATTTTGGCCAGGCACGGCAATATGTCATCGGCCACTGTGATGCATGTTTTAAAGGAATATTGCTTGCATGGCGGCCCCGTGCCGGGAAAATACGGTCTCTTAGGGGCGCTCGGACCGGGCTTTTCATCGGAGCTGCTGCTCTTGAGATGGACAAAAAGAGAGTGACTGACACATGTTTTGGACGATTTTAAGCATTTTTGCCGCCCAGCGCCTGCTTGAGCTGGCAGTCGCGAAGTTCAACGAAAAAAACGCTCTGAAAGAGGGAGCGGTCGAATACGGGAAACGTCATTACCCTTACATCGTCGCGATGCATGTTTCGTTTTTCGTATCTTTGATTTGGGAAACGACCGCTTTTCAACGCGGAACCCTTCCGATGGCGCTTGTCGTATTGACAGGCCTCATCTTCACGCAGGTTCTCCGGTATTGGGCGCTCTTTTCACTGGGGAAATGCTGGAACACGAAAATCCTTGTCATCCCTGGAACGAATCTTGTCCGAAAGGGGCCCTATCAATGGATTAAACATCCGAACTATTTGGCGGTCGCTCTTGAATTTCTGCTTTTGCCCCTGCTTTTTCAGGCATACGCCACCGCACTTTTATTTACGGTGCTCAACGCTGCTGTCATGTACATCCGCATTCGTACGGAAGAACAGGCATTAGAAAAATTACACCATTGAAAATGATTATCATTTCATTTATAATGATGATAAACATTCTCATTATAGGATGGTGAGTCGCGTATGACGATGTTTTTTCTACTGGCGGCCGTCAGTACATACAGTTTATTGATTGGATATGTCTTAAAAGGAATCGCAGGAGCGAATCCGCAAAAATAAATAGATACACGTGCTGAAGCTGCCGAAACCGGCAGCTTTTTCTCGTTTTTCTTTCCGATTGTGAAGAAAAATACAGCAAGGTTGTGTAAAATGGGAGAAAGGGCTAAGATGGCAAACAACAACGCATAAAAGGGGTAGGAAACATGGCACAAATAAACACGAAAGACGATCTGATGAAAAGAGCCGGAGCGGTTTTCGGGGAGCTCACAAAAAACGGGGATGACAAGCGGTCGGCGCAGCTTGCGGGCATCATCCGAAAATGGCTGAGAAAAGAAGTGTACATCGCGTTAACCGGACACTATTCAGCAGGGAAATCATCGCTTTTGAACGCGCTGCTTCAGGAAGAAGTCCTGCCGACAAGTCCGATTCCGACGAGCGCCAATCTCGTGCTGGTCCGCCGGGGAGAAATGAAAACAACACTCCATACGGTCGATGGAAGATACGCTCAGATGGACGGCTCTTATGATAAAGAAAAAGTGCAGGCGTACTGCAGGGACGGCAGCCAGATTGAAATGGTGGAAATCGGGGGGCCTTTTTCAGGAATAGCGCCTCAGGCCGTCTTAATCGACACGCCTGGAATTGATTCTACAGACGATGCTCATTTTCTATCGGCGTCTTCGATTCTTCACCAGGCGGATGCCTTGTTTTATGTCGTGCACTACAATCATGTCCATTCCGAAGAAAATGTGAAATTTCTTCGATCAATAAAAGATAAGATACCCAATATTTTTTTCATCGTGAACCAGATTGACCGCCATGACGAAGCTGAAACAGACTTCCACGCCTATAAAAAGCAAGTTCTAGATATGCTGCTGAAAGAAGGGATCAGTGAAGAACACCTCTTTTTTACATCGGTCACCGCAGCCGATCATCCGCTCAACGAATTCAACCGGCTCCGTGCTGAGCTGGAAAGACTGCAGCATCAATCCGAACAGCAGCTGCAGGCATATACGGAGCAAAAAATCAGCAGCTTGATTCATGAACATATCAAAATGCTGATCAGTGACGAAGATACGGCTCTGTCTGAAGAAACCGCTTCCTTAAGAGAAACCGTCGAGACTTTAAAATCACAGCTTGCCGATTTGACAGAACAGGAAAAACGGGCGGAGGAACAAATCAAAAAAGACATCCAAACGATTGCCCAAAACGCAAATATAACGCCGTTTGAGATGAGAGAGCTGGCCAAATCGTATTTGGAATCAATCGAAAAGGGCTTTAAAAAAGGAATTCTTTTCAGTAAGGCCAAAACGCTTGAAGAAAAACAAAAACGAAAAGAAGCTTTTCTTGCCGACGTCCAAAAAAGGGTTCAAGCCGAAATCGATTGGCATGTCATTGAAGCAATCAAGGCATTCATGAAATGCTTTAACGTCCAGAATGATGAAATGCTTCGGGAAGTTCTTCAATTTCGGACCGTGATAGATGAAAACGACCTGCTTCGTTCCCGGAAAAAAGGGGCTGAGCTTACACCGGAATACGTGCTGAACTACACGAAAGAACTGGCTGAAAACATCAGAAGAAAGGCGAAGAGACAAGCGCAGCCGCTCATCGACCAGCTCAAAACCTTTATTAAAGAAAGAAGCGTCCTGCAGGCGGAAGCGATAAAAGCTGAATATGATGCGGAACAAGCGAAGCTCGCCGAGCGCGAAAGACGGTTGATTGAGCAGCAGAAGTCATATGAAAAAGCAAACCGTCTCTGGGATCAATGGGAACACGGCAATCAGAGCGATCTGCCGGCGAATTGGTATGCCGCCGAAAGAAAGCCCCTTGAAAAAACGCTTGATGCGAAGCGAGCGGAACCGGTCCGTGCACAAGGGGAAAACAGCAGCCGTAAAGACGAGGCTCTTCATCCGAAAAAGGGCGTTTCTGAGTCCATTGAGCACTTTTTCGAACTTGCCCGGATTTTGGCGGATATCCCGGCTTTAGAAAAGCAGAGAAAAGCATTCCTGCACAAAACGGAGCGCCTTCATACAAGGCAGTTTACCCTGGCGCTCTTCGGCGCATTCAGTTCCGGCAAATCGTCTTTTGCAAATGCGCTTTGCGGGCGGAAAGTGCTGCCGTCATCTCCGACGCCGACAACGGCAACGATTAATAAAATAACAAAACCGTCGGGAACCAAAAGGGACGGGACAGCCGAAGTCGCTTTTAAAACGGAAGGGGAAATCACAGCTGAACTGGATCAGCTTTTAGATGGAAAAATGGCTTCAGCAAAAGGCTCCGCTTTTGGCGAAAAACTTAAAAACCTCTTGAAAAAAGAGGAACTGCACGATGATGAACGGCTGCTGATCAAGAACTTCCTCAAGGCTTATAAGCGTTATGGTTCATATATCAATGATCAGGAAATCCTGACGATTTCCGCTGACGATCTGCATCCGTATGTCGCTGAAGAACAAACGGCCTGTGCCGTCCGCGAAGTCACCGTTTATTTGAGCACACCGGTCACGGAGAAAGGAATAACAATCGTCGATACACCGGGAGCCAGCAGCATGAATAAACGGCATACTGAACTTGCGTTTCAATACATGAAAGATGCTGATGCCCTGCTTTACTTAACATACTACCAGCATTCATTTTCCAAAGCGGACCGGTCGTTTTTGCGCAAGCTGGGGCTCATTAAAGACGCTTTCAGCATGGATAAAATGTTTTTTATTTTAAATGCGGCTGACCTCGCGAAAAGCCCGGTCGAATTACAGACGGTTGAAGACTATGTAAGGGGAGAGCTCTTGAAAGAAGGCATCCAAAATCCGCACCTGTACCATGTATCGAGCAAGCAGGAGCTCAACAAAAAAACTTCGCCGTACAACGACTTCAGCAGGCTAAAGCGGGAGCTCGACGATTTTATCGAAAACGGTTTGGCCAGAACAGCTGTCGAAGAGCTGCTTGATGAAGGCAAAAAACTGTGTGAAACCGTCTTTCAGCTCCGCGGTTCACTGCACCGTTCCGCTGAAGAAAAGGAAGCGGAGCAAAAGCGCGTCGCAAAAGCTTATCAAGAGGCTTTGGCTGCGATTGAAGAAGCAGAGAAGGGGTCATCAATCCTTCAAATGACGGAAAAGGATGTGGAAGAGCAATTTTACCACATGAAGCAGCGTCTGGCCTTTTTTGCACACGATTTATTTAAAGCTGCGATACACCCCGGGCTTCAGAACGGAGATTGGCGCGCCAATCTGCAAACCGCTTTGAAAAGCTGCTTAAAGGAGTATGAATTCGAATTTTTGCAGGAACTAAAAGCGCTTGATATCAGAATGGAAAATTTGATGCTGAAATTTGCGGGCGAACAATGGGCAAATGCCGTAAAAGAGCGGCTTGCCGGCAATCCTTATTTTTCGGTTCATATCCAGGCTGACCGGCCTGAGACCGAAAGCTGGGAAACGACTGAAGCGTCAGCGGATGAAGGGGAGTTTACAGATGAACTGAAAATGTTCAAAACACCTAAAACGTTTTTTCAGCAAAATGGCAAAGCCCGGCTTGTCGAGGCGTTTACTGCAAAGCTTTCGGCGATCACGGACAATTGGATTCAACGTGAAAAGCAGACATTTTTAAACCGCTGCAAAACGAGCGCCGGTCAATTACAGAAAGCGGCTGTTCTATCCGCAAAAGCTCAACTCGAAGAACAAAAAGAAGCATATTTTCATGAGGCGCTGGAGAGCGCAGAGCGCGAAAACATTGAAAAAGCGCATGCCTTGGCAGGCGAATGGCTCCGCTCATGTTGAATCAGATTGATATTGGTATGGATATCTGGCTGGCAGGCATGATAGACTGAATAAAAAAAGAAGGGAATTAGACGATGACAAACGTTCATGAAGCGATTACAGCACATTCAAAAAAACAGCACCAGCACATCAAGCAGTTCGTGCGTCTCGAACAGGAGAGGGAAAAAGCAATCGATGATGTGGTCGATAAGTGCCGGCGTAACGAAGCATTTTCAACCGACCTCATCAACCAAATTACAGTGCAGATGAACGAATTGGCCAAAAAAGGCATCGTTCCCACAAGACGGCTCGTCTCGAAGGAAATGGTTGCCGAATACGTCAGCCGAAAATATCCGCAGGCCTAGCTGGTGGATCCTTCCGCGTGTGGCGTCATGTGTTTTTGCAAAACATAAACCATGACCCGCCCGCTGGAGGTGAAGTGTAATGGGAAGAACAAAGCTTGGCAACGCGAATGCACAGCGAAACAACAACGCTAAAAAGAAGAACGGCTTTAACACTGAATTTGCGACTGAATCCTATTCGCAAATGGAAGCCGCAAAATTAATCTCAAGCAAAAAACAGCACCAAAAATAGAAACAGCGTCGCTAGACGCTGTTTTCATCATTTTTGCTCCTGTGGTACAATAAGTGCATTGTATGATGAAAGGAAGTTTCCATAATGAACAAGAAGCTGCTGCTTGTAGACGGGATGGCTTTATTATTCCGGTCTTTTTTTGCGACTGCGGTGCACCGTAATTTTATGCTGAATGACAAAGGCGTGCCGACAAACGGGGTTCACGGTTTTTTAAAGCATCTGTTAACCGCTGCGTCTGCGTTTGAACCGAGCCATGTCATCTGCTGCTGGGACATGGGAAGCAAAACGTACCGAAACGATTTATTTAAGGACTATAAAGCGAACCGGAGCGAGCCGCCTCTAGAATTGATTCCGCAATTTGACATGGCGAAGGAAGCGGCGGAAGAGCTCGGGATTTTAAATATCGGCCTTGCGGGCTATGAAGCCGATGACTGCATCGGCACCCTGACAGCGATGTTCAGCGAAGAAGCGGACATCACGATCGTCACCGGTGATAAAGATTTACTTCAGCTTTTAACAGTCAATGTTAAAGTTGCCCTGCTTCAAAAAGGAATCGGCAATTATAAGGTATACACAGAAGAATCATTCAGTGAAGAGACAGGTATCGAACCGAAAGCTTTGATTGACATTAAAGCGCTGATGGGCGATACAAGCGATAATTATCCGGGTGTAAAAGGCATCGGCGAAAAAACGGCCTACAAGCTGATCAAGGAATATTCGACTGTTGACCGGCTGCTGGAAAACATCGGTCAGCTGACGAAGGGCCAGCAGACGAAAATAACCGAATGTCTAGAAGATCTGAAGATGTCCAGAATTCTTGCAGAAATTAAATGCGATGTACCGCTTTCCTGCTCATTGGACGATGCGGACTTCACCTTGATGCATGACAGGGCAAAGGAGATGCTGAGACTTCATCAAATACGGGGAATCGAGCCGCTGCTGATGAAATTCGAAAAAAGAGAGATCGGATAAACCGATCTCTCTAATGTTTTGTATTGCTTTTTTTCGCCCGGTTTTCAAGCTCGGTTTTTGGGTCTGTATGACGGTTATCCCGGTTCAATACAATATCACCCTGGGGCGTGACACCGCCTGTCAGACGGCCTCTTCCTGCTGAATGCTGTTTTTCCACATGAACCACCTCACTCGTTATGATGTGCAGCGGGAATGGAATTTACTCGGGTTGGTTCAGCAATATCGCTTTTTTCGCAAGCTTGTCAGCCGCTTGATTTGACTTCGAAGGAATCCACTTGATAAAAAATAAATCAAAATCCTTTTTTAAGCGGATGATAGCATCCAGATAAGGCTTGAAAGCCTGATTTTTGACAAACTCCGAATCCGCCGTGCGCTCGACGATCTGCGAATCGGTCCGAAACGAAACGATCCGGTAGTTTCGTTCGGCGCACAGCTTCATTCCTTCGATCAGCGCCATGAATTCTGCTTCATGGTTGCTCAGTGAGCCGGCGGGAAGGGAGAAGGACTCGGTCTTCTGGCCGTCTTTGATAAAAATGCCAAGTCCGGACGGTCCGGGATCCCCGGCGCTTGCTCCGTCAATATACACCTCAACCGGCATTGTTTTCGCTCCTTTCATCCAAAGGGGTGATCCTTTTAGCGGCATAAGCGTACGGCGCTGCGAATACGGCTACAACGAATTTCAAGACGTATGTCGTGATAAAAATCTGAATCCATACATCCAGCGGATAAGCGCCCATAAACGCGACGCTCGTAAAAATCAACGTATCAAGCAGCTGGCTTAAGGCTGTACTGCCGCTGTTGCGAAGCCACAGTGCCCGGTCGGAAGGAAATAACCTTCTGATTCCCGAATATACATAAACATCAAGCGTTTGGCTGATGATATAGGCGAGCAGGCTGCCGAGGGCCACGCGGGGCAAGAAGCCGAATATCGTCTCCAGCGCAGGCTGTGCGATGTCTTCGGGATGCGGCTTGAATAGGAGCGCTCCCTGCATGACGAGCGTCAAGGTAATCAGAATGAAAAAACCGATTGAAACGGCTTTTTTCGCTTCTTCCTTTCCGTATCTTTCATTGATGACGTCGGTCGCAAAAAACACGCTTCCGTACAGGATGTTGCCGAGCGTCGCAGTCAAACCGAACAGCTCGACCGTTTTGACTACCTCGATATTGGCGGCGGCTGTCGCAAAACCGATCCAGACAAATAAACCGGTCTTGCCAAATCGTTTAAAAAAGAAGAGAACAATGATAAAATTAATGATCGCAAAACTAATCCATAATATTTCGTTAAACAAGAACGGGTACTTCCTTTCTGAATAAACTGTTTTGATTATAGCATAACAAGCCATAATTTGAATAAAGGTGATTTTGTGAAACTGAGAGCAGGAATGAAAATCAAGATTAAAGGGTCTTCACCCATTCAATTTACAGCCGATGAATGGATCGAAGTGAAAGAGGCAGTGGCGGCGGGGCGTCAGCTTTCTCAAAGCCCGTATGTCACTGAACTTGAATTCGAAGATGAGAAGGGCAGCTTTTGGACCCTGAAAGAACTGGAAAAGCTGAAAGAAGAACTTGCGGCTGAACCGGATGAGATCACCGTGTATTTTGACGGCAGCTATGATAAAGAAAGTCAGCTCGCCGGTTTAGGCATTGTGATTTATTACTCCCTCGGCGGGGAAAGGTATCGATTGAGAAAGAATAAGAGCTTTCGGCTGACAACGAATAACGAAGCGGAATATGCGGCTCTCTACGAAGCCGTTAAAGAGCTTAGAGACCTCGGGGCAAGCAGGAACTCCGTCGTCATTAAAGGGGATTCGCTCGTCGTTCTGAATCAGCTTGAAGGCAGCTGGCCATGCTATGATCCCGTTCATTCGAAATGGCTGGACAGAATCGAAAGCCAGCTTCAAAAATTAAAGCTCACGCCCACCTATATTCAAATCAGCCGTAAAGACAATAAGGAAGCGGACCAGCTCGCAAAAAAAATGCTTGAGCATACCATTGTGGAAAGCACAATCAAACTAGATGAATAACGGAGATGAACGTTTTGGATAAGAAAGAGATCTTTAAGGAACTGACACATTTGCAGGACACCTACTGTGAAGGGTGCTTCATCAAAAAACACTTCAGAAAAGAATACGGAAAAACGTATGCCCACGCATTTTGCATTTCAAAATGTACGGTCGGAGAAAAGCTCCGCACCTATGGAGACGTGCTGACAAACAAAAATTGATCCCCGAAAATTCCCCTATAGGCCATAATCCATGCAATCTGGGGTTTTCGGGCCACGCTAAAAAACCGCGTTCAGCGGTTTTTTTAATGCTGTGATTCATCAAGCTGATGCTGGCAATCATTTAGTATGTTGAGCTGTTCGTTTAAAAAATCTTCATCCAGTGCGGCTAATTCCTCAGCCTGTGACAGCTGTCTGGCATCTTCAATGGATTGATACGCCGATTTCAGCAAAGTGGAGCTCTTTTGCCTCGTTGCCATTCCCGTCGTTTTTTGAGCAGTTTCTACGGCAATTTCAAGCTGCTTGCGCTGATTAAATCCGGTTTCGAGATCATCGCGATGGTCTGATTTCATGATCATACACCTCCGACAAGTATTTTTTCTAAAAAGGCATTTTTATGTGTAAAATAGAAAAAATAAAGTAAAATTAATCCGATATAACTATTGAACCTAAAAAATATAAGTCTTTATTACTAATTTAGGTAATCATAAAAAAAGGAGTCTGAGGAACAGTGGAAAGCAATGAACTGCAAACCGTTCTTCACAAGACATTTGTGGAGGTATATAAAGATCTTGAACAGCTCGTTGATATCGCTAAAAAGGGGCGTCCATCTCTCGAGAAGAACATTGAGGAAATCGAGCAAAGGCTGAAGCAAAATATACTGGCGATCGAAATTCAGCTGAAAATTAAATAGGAGAGGCAGAAATTGCCTCTCCTCTTATTTGAAGTCTCATTTTGTCTTGATTTTGTTAAAGCTTCACAACGTTAGATGCTTGAGGTCCACGATTACCTTCAACAATTTCGAAAGAAACTTCTTGTCCTTCTTCTAGAGATTTGTATCCTTCACCTTCGATTGCAGTGAAATGAACGAATACATCGTCTCCGCCTTCAACTTCGATGAAGCCGAAGCCTTTTTCATTGTTAAACCATTTTACTTTACCGTTTTGCATATTGCTTAATCCTCCTAGTACTGTAGCACAATGTGCTAAAAAAAATTTTCATCATCTAACGGTGTTCTGCTAAATGATGGTTTCACTATACACTATCCATGGATGCTTCGTCAAGCTGTCAAGAGAAAAAAATGAACTTTAATGCTTTTTTTAGGAATTTCTTTGAAATCGTTTTCAATTTATGGTTATTCATCATCAAGCGGGTGAAACATTTTAAGCGTCGGTCCGTATATAATAAAACCAATATCAGGAATGCGAACAGGAGTGTTTAGAGATGAACCGTTATTCAGTTGATGAGTTTGTATCCAAAACCCAGCAGGAAGACAAAGGGGAGGGGCTGTTTGAAATGGAAACGCCCCGTCTCTTGGAAGTCAATCTCGACGGAAAAGTGTGGGCAAAGGCCGGTTCAATGGTTTCCTATAGAGGAAGAGTCAAATTTAAGCGAGAAGGGGTATTTGAACACGGAATTGGACGGATGGTGAAAAAAGTGTTCAGCGGCGAAGGGGCTGCCCTGATGAAAGCGGAAGGAAACGGAAAGGTGTATCTAGCGGATCAGGGAAAGAAGATATCCATCTTAAACTTGAAAGATGACTCCATATTTGTAAATGGACATGATCTGCTCGCATTTGAACCGTCGATCCATTGGGACATTAAACTGATGAAAAGAATTTCCGGCATGCTGGCCGGCGGACTGTTTAACATTAAGCTTGAGGGAACTGGAATGGCTGCCATTACAAGCCACTACGAGCCGCTCACTTTGATCGTAACCCCGGAAAGCCCCGTCTATACCGATCCAAACGCAACGGTTGCCTGGTCTGGAAGCCTTCAGCCTGAATTTGTGACAGATGTTTCTTTTAAGACGTTCATCGGCAGGGGAAGCGGGGAATCCATCCAAATGAAGTTTTCAGGGAATGGGTTTGTCGTTGTACAGCCATTTGAAGAAGTTTATTACTCGGAATCTTAGCATCAAAAAAACACTTGCAGAGCAAGTGTTTTTTTGAATCGGGCGTTTTTTAGGACAGCGCCCGGACAGTCTGTTTTTTGTTCATGATGATTTCAGACTGCTCGATAATGTCCGTCAGGATGACTTCTGATGAATTGGATAAATGCAGGCTTTTAATGTTTTTCTTCATTTCGTTTAATTTTTTCTCATCAGCCAAAAGGGAAGAGACTGACTCAAGAATCTCCTCATGCCTGTTGACGACGATGGCAGCCCCTCTGTCTTCGAAGAACAGGGCATTTTCCTTTTCCTGTCCGGGAACAGGCTTGTAAAGGATGACGGGAACGCCGATTGCCGTGGCCTCCGTCAGGGTGATTCCGCCCGGCTTTGTGATCATGCAGTCTGCCACCCTGAACAGCTCGTCAATTCTTTCGATGTAACCGAGCGTTCTCAGCTTGTTTGGATAAAGGGCTTCAATGTCTTCCAATGAAGATTTCAGCATCGTATTTTTTCCGCACACGACAACGACTTGAACATCCTCTTTCGTCACCAGAGATTCACACAGTTCTTTTACGTTTTTAAGAACCCCGTGGGCGCCTGCCATGATCAGCAATATCTTCTTGTCGGGAGACAGCTGATACTTCTCGTAGATTTTATCTTTGTCCATTTCTTCTTCAAACTGCCTGCGGATCGGAATGCCCGTGATCTTGACGTTGCTAGGGTGAGTGCCGATCTCGAGCAGCTTTTCCTTCACGTAATCAGTTGCTACGTAATATTTATCAATATGTTCGTGGACCCAAATTTTATGAAGACAGAAATCCGTCATGACGTTAAAAGTCGGAATGACTTTTCCCATTCTCCGTCTGTATTCGGGCACGACAATCATTGGAAACGTATTGATGATAATGTCTGGCTGATGTTTTTTAACCAGTTGGTCCAGCCGTTTATTTCCCATTTTGAAATAAATATTAAACTTCCTTTTATTGTAAATTTTATCGACTCCATAGTAGAAAAGGCGATAAAACTGTTTGCCGATTGAGAAGCTTTTCAAGTAGAGATACTGCGTAATCTCTGACACAATCGGATTTGATTCTTGATACAAATTCGAAACAGTTACATTCTTAAAACCGAGCCTTTCGCACTCTTGGTAGAGCGTTTTGGCTACTTGAACATGGCCATTTCCGTAATTTGCAGTCAAAATTAATATATTTTTATTGGTATTCAAGCATATTCACCTCAATTAATTCAAACAGCAAGAGCTAAAATGGTAAAAAAACAGGAGTCAAAGTCCACTCATACCATACCATAAATATTATTTTAATTATAAATGAAGAACAAAAATTAAGGTATTTTTAAAGTATGGATCGGCAGGAAAGCGCTGGGTTCCTTATTATTCCCGCTTTCGCGGCAAAGCCGAATCCCCATTGTGGAAGACTAACCCAACTGTATTTTAACACATTTTGAATGTCTTGCATCAGACCAGGGCATGAGAATTTCATTTCCACTCATACGGCGTTTCCTGGTAAACGTAGTAGTTCAGCCAATTCATGAACAAAAGAGTCGCATGGGCTTTCCAGCGGTTTACAGGTACCGCGCCATCCGGCCCTTCTTTAAAATAATTCACCGGCGGATCAATCTCCATGTTCCTGGCTAAATCCCTTTCATACTCTTCTTTAAGAGTATCTGTATCATACTCAGGATGTCCAGTTAAAAAAACTTGTTTTTCATCCTTTGAAGCAATTAAACAGACGCCCGCTTCATCGGATATGCTGAGCACTTTTAAATGGGAAACGGCTTTCAGGTCATCCATATTGATATCTGTATGCCTGGAGTGCGGGACATAGTAGAACTCTTCAAAGCCTCTGACCAGTCTTTCATTTTTCTCCATTATTCTGTGTTCAAAAACGCCAAATGTCTTTTTCGGCAGTTTGACTTTGCGAATGCCGTAGTGATGATACAGTCCCGCCTGCGCTCCCCAGCAGATGTGAAGCGTTGACGTGACATGCGTTTTGCTCCAGTCTAAAATCTCCCGGAGTTCTTCCCAATAGGATACCTCTTCGTACTCCAAATGCTCGATCGGCGCACCGGTAATAATCATGCCGTCGAATTTTCGGTCCCTGATTGAAGAAAAAGTTGTATAAAACTGTTCCAAATGCTGCCTTGGTGTATGTTTTGGCGTGTGTGTAGACGGTATTAAAAAAGTGAAATATACCTGTAAAGGAGAATTCCCGAGCATCCTGAGCAGCTGTGTCTCGGTCTTGATTTTCTGCGGCATCAGATTAAGAATCACAATATTTAAAGGTCTGATGTCCTGATGAAAAGCCCGTTTTTCATCCATGACAAAAATATTTTCACTTTCAAGAATCTGCTTTGCTGGCAAATTGATAGGTATGTTGATAGGCAACACGCCACCTCCGGTTTTCTCCGCTGATTTTTCTTCATTATAGGAACTTTTTGGCGATATTTCAATGTGTGAATTGTGTTACAATAAAAGAAGTGTGTGAAAAATATGGAAAATCATCGTGTGATGAACCAAAAGGAGGCTCCTCTTGCAAATGAAATCCCATTTATCAGACATAGAAATCGCACAAAGAACGGAATTAAAACCGATTACCGAAATTGCACGGAAACTCAATATAAATGACGAAGAAATAGAGTGTTTTGGTTGCACAAAAGCGAAAATTTCTTTGAAAATTTTTGAGCGTTTGAAAGAAAAACCCGATGGCCAGGTGATTTTGGTAACCTCCATCAACCCGACACCGGCCGGCGAAGGGAAGTCGACTGTCACCGTCGGATTGAGCCAGGCGCTCTGGCAGATTGGCAAAAAATCGATCGTGGCGATGAGGGAGCCTTCACTCGGTCCGACAATGGGCTTGAAAGGCGGGGCTGCCGGAGGAGGGTATTCCCAGGTTCTTCCGATGGAGGACATCAACCTTCACTTTACGGGAGATATGCATGCGATCACAGCTGCAAACAACGCTTTGGCGGCTTTCATAGACAATCATATTCATCAGGGAAACGAATTAAACATCGATATCAGAAAAATCGTCTGGAAAAGGGCGCTTGATCTCAATGACAGGGCGCTGCGTGAAACCGTTGTCGGCCTGGGCGGAAAAGCGAACGGATTTCCCAGGGAAGACGGCTTTGACATTACTGTCGCTTCGGAAATCATGGCCGTTTTATGCCTGGCCAGAGACTTGGCCGATTTAAAAAAGCGCCTGGCTTCGATGATCGTCGCCTACACAGTCGACGGACAGCCGGTAACGGCCGGCATGCTCGGTGTGCAGGGAGCGCTTGCCCTCCTGTTAAAAGATGCTATCAAACCAAACCTTGTTCAGACTGTTGAAGGAACACCGGCGCTCGTCCACGGAGGACCGTTTGCAAATATCGCCCACGGGGCAAACAGTCTGATCGCGACAAAAACGGCTGCGAAGCTGGCTGACTATGTCGTGACTGAAGCGGGATTTGGCGCTGATTTGGGGGCGGAAAAATTCATGCACATCAAAACGAGAGCCGGCGGGTTCACACCGGGGGCGGTCGTGATCGTCGCCACCGTCAGAGCGCTGAAAATGCATGGCGGAACGCCTCTCGCCGATTTGAAGCAAAAAGACCTGGAAGCATTAAAAAGGGGAATTGCCAACCTTGCGAAGCATATCGAAACGATAGATGCCTTCGGTCTTCCATACGTTGTGGCTGTCAACAGATTCGTACAGGACACGGAGGACGAGCTTGAGGCCGTTCTTGGCTGGTGCAGAGACAACGGACATCCGGCTGCACTTTGCAATGTTTGGGAAGAGGGCGGAAAAGGCGGGACTGATCTCGCAAGGGAAGTCATTCATGTCATGGAGCAAAAAGACAACAGGTTTTCCTATTTATACGAATTAACCGACTCGATCGAAGACAAATTAGCCAAGATCTCCCGCACCGTTTATGGCGCCGAAGGGGTAGAGTTTACCGAAAAGGCGAAAAAACAGCTGCTTGAATTGAAAAAGAACGGGTTGGACGGACTGCCTGTCTGCGTGGCGAAAACTCAGTATTCTTTATCAGATGACCCGGGTAAAATCGGCAGGCCGAAAGGTTTTAGCATCACCGTCCGTGAATTAAAACCATCGAGGGGCGCGGGATTTATCGTCGCTTTAACTGGCAGCATTTTAACAATGCCCGGGCTGCCGAAACGTCCTGCTGCACTTAAAATGGATGTCGGTGAAGACGGCAGGGCCAAAGGTTTATTCTAAAAAGGAGGGACGGTCATGTCCATTTACGATATCAGCGTCAAGACGATTAAAGGCGAGGACACGACACTGCGGCCGTATAAAGGCAAAGTGCTTCTCATCGTCAACACGGCCTCAAAGTGCGGATTTACACCTCAATATGAACAGCTTCAAGACTTGTATGAAACATATAAAGACCGAGGGCTTGAGATTCTGGGCTTTCCCAGCAACCAATTCATGAATCAGGAGCCTGGCGATGAAAAAAGCATTGAAGAATTTTGCAGCGTAAACTACGGTGTCACGTTTCCTATGTTTTCGAAGGTGAATGTAAAAGGAGATCAAATCCATCCACTGTTCCGCCACTTGACGAACAAGGCGAAGGGCATGCTTGGAACAAAAGCGGTCAAATGGAATTTCACAAAATTTCTCGTCGATCAAACTGGCGAAAACGTTGAGCGTTTTTCACCGCAAACCAATCCAAAGGAGATGGAGGAGGCCATTCAGAAATGGCTCGGCTGAATCAGGAACAAACAGAACAGATCCGCTTGATGTCCGAATGGGTAAGAAAAAAGCTCGCAGCCGAAGGCACAGGACATGACTGGCTGCATATCGAAAGGGTTCGGAACGTAAGCCTTCAGATTGCAAAAGAAGAGGGTGCAGACCTGTTTATGACCGAAGCTTGCGCCCTTCTCCACGATGTGATTGATGTAAAGCTTGCCGATGAACACCGGGTTCCGCTTCAGGAGCTGAAAAGGCGCCTGTCAGAAGACTGGAAGGTCGATCCGGAAACAGTTGACGGGATTCTCGCCATCATCACAAGAATTTCCTTCAGAGACAGAGAAAAATATAAAGATGAACCCCTTTCAAAAGAAGGTATGGCCGTTCAGGATGCCGATCGGCTTGATGCGATCGGCGCTGTCGGGATCGCCAGGGCTTTGATGTATGCGGGGGCAAAGGGCCATCTCCTCTATGGGAGCGCCAATGCCCCTACTGCTGTCGGCCACTTTTACGAGAAGCTTCTCCTTTTAAAAGATTTGATGAATACAAAGACGGGACGGATGCTCGCGGAAAAAAGGCATCAGCTGATGCTTGACTTTCTCGGCGAACTGGAAAATGAATGCGCCTTCTCCATAGAAAGCCGCCTTGATAGATCAGGGCCGGGGGTTATGGTAGAATAAGACCGGATCTTTTAACAGAGGGGGACAATGATGAAAATTAAATCGATAGAACCGACACCGAGCCCGAATACAATGAAGGTGATTTTGACCGAAGAACTGCCGGGCGGAAAAAGCAATAATTATAAAAAGGACCATGCGGAAGGCGCGCCTCCCGTCATCCAAGAGGTTTTAAACATAGACGGAGTAAAAGGCGTCTACCATGTGGCCGATTTTATCGCTGTCGAGCGCAATGCGAGATTTGACTGGAAAGACATCCTCCCTGCTGTGCGCGCTGCCTTCGGAATGGACGAAGCCGAAGAGGCGGGGGCCCGTTCCGAAGAAAAGGAATCGTTCGGTGAGGTTAAAGTCTTCGTGCAAATGTTCAGCGGGATACCGATGCAGGTGAAATTGACCGACGGCGAGCGCGAGGAGCGCTTCGGCCTTCCGGAACGTTTCCAGGAAGCGATCTTGAAGCTTAAAACCGCGTCTTCCAACGTCGTGCTCGAACGGTCATGGAAAGAGCAAGGCGTCAGATTTGGCGATTTTTC
Organism: Bacillus sp. FSL L8-0528; assembly: GCF_038593085.1. Lineage (NCBI taxonomy): Bacteria > Bacillati > Bacillota > Bacilli > Caryophanales > Bacillaceae > Bacillus > Bacillus sp. FSL L8-0528. Next base: position 2,287,204 of record NZ_CP151961.1, on the reverse strand, counting down.
AGAAATCGGCCGTGAAGTAACGGAAGAGCTTGAGGCGGCTTACGATGAGGAGCGCCTGCGGAAGCTGACGGAATCAGCCGCATCAAGCGATGCTGAGGATAAACGCGCGGCTGTGCAGCGAAAGTCTTACCGGGTAACGCTTGAAATGATGGATGAGGAAGATTGGCAAAAACGTTATGCCCATCTAGAACAAATGGACCCGGATGAAAAGGACATTCCAGTACTCGAAAAAGCACTCAAGGATCCGAAAACATCGATCAGAAGGCTTGCTGTCGTTTATTTGGGCATGATCGAAACGCCTGCGGTGCTTCCTCTTTTATATCAAGCGCTCGAAGACAAAACGATCACGGTCAGAAGAACAGCCGGTGATTGTCTGTCAGACATCGGAAACCCGGAAGCGATTCCGGCAATGATCAAAGCGCTCAAGGACCCGAGCAAGCTTGTGCGCTGGAGAGCCGCCATGTTTCTGTACGAAGTCGGCGATGAGAGCGCGCTTCCCGCTTTAAAAGAAGCTGAAAACGATCCCGAATTTGAAGTCAGCCTTCAAGTCAAAATGGCGATCGAACGGATCGAATACGGTGAAGAAGCGAAAGGCTCCGTATGGAAGCAAATGACGGAAAGCCGCAAAAAAGACGGCTGACAAGGACGCTGGAAACAGCGTCTTTTTTGATGCCTTAAGCTCTTCGTTCCGAAGCGGCGATCCATCCGGGAATTTTGAAAAAAGTCACGCATCTTGTTATAAAATATCACTTTTTCTATAAAAATATTTCGAATATTGTTGAAAAACACGCTGAAAATATATATAGTAGTTAGCAATCATATGGAATGTGGAGGTTCTGATTCATGGGGAATGATTTACAGATGAAGATCAAAACAGCCGTCATCTTGCGGATCAGTCCGGCAAGCGGTTAACAGACAGTTTTTTAAAACTGAATATTCAGAAAATATAGAATGTAAATACGAAGATATTTAGGAGGATCACGATGACAGGTTTACGCAGTGACATGATTACAAAAGGGATCGACAGAGCGCCGCACCGCAGTTTGCTGCGCGCGGCAGGAGTAAAAGAAGAGGACTTCGGCAAACCGTTTATTGCCGTATGTAACTCATATATCGATATCGTACCGGGTCATGTCCATTTGCAGGAGTTCGGAAAAATCGTCAAAGAGGCGATCAGAGAGGCCGGCGGTGTTCCGTTTGAATTTAATACAATCGGGGTCGACGACGGAATTGCGATGGGGCACATCGGAATGAGATATTCTCTTCCGAGCCGCGAAATCATCGCCGATTCAGTGGAAACGGTTGTATCAGCGCACTGGTTTGACGGAATGGTATGTATTCCAAATTGCGATAAAATCACGCCGGGCATGATCATGGCAGCAATGCGGATCAATATTCCGACCGTGTTTGTCAGCGGGGGACCGATGGAAGCGGGAAGAACGAGCGACGGACGGAAAATCTCGCTTTCCTCTGTATTTGAAGGCGTTGGCGCTTATCAATCAGGCAAGATCGATGAGAAAGGGCTTGAGGAGCTTGAACAGTTTGGCTGTCCGACATGCGGATCATGCTCGGGCATGTTCACGGCCAACTCGATGAACTGCCTTTCTGAAGCTCTTGGCATCGCTATGCCGGGTAACGGCACCATTTTGGCGACATCGCCCGACCGAAGGGAATTTGCCAAACAGTCGGCCCGCCAGCTGATGGAGCTGATCAAGTCGGATATCAAACCGCGCGACATCGTGACCGAAAAAGCGATCGACAATGCGTTCGCTTTAGACATGGCGCTCGGCGGATCAACGAATACGATCCTCCATACGCTTGCGATCGCCAATGAAGCGGGGGTAGACTACTCGCTTGAACGGATCAATGAGGTAGCGGCAAGGGTTCCGCATTTATCAAAGCTTGCGCCGGCTTCCGATGTGTTTATTGAAGATTTGCATGAAGCTGGAGGCGTATCAGCAGTCTTAAACGAGCTGTCGAAAAAAGAAGGCGCGCTTCACTTGGATACGCTGACCGTAACGGGAAAAACGCTTGGCGAAAATATTGCCGGGCGCGAAGTGACGGATTACGAGGTCATTCATCCGATCGATCAGCCGTTTTCAGAGCAAGGCGGACTCGCCGTCCTGTTCGGCAACCTGGCGCCTGACGGAGCGATCATTAAAACCGGCGGCGTCCAAGACGGGATTACCCGTCATGAAGGACCTGCGGTTGTCTTTGACTCGCAGGAAGAAGCGCTTGACGGTATCATCAACCGTAAAGTAAAAGCGGGAGATGTCGTGATCATCCGCTATGAAGGTCCTAAAGGCGGACCGGGAATGCCTGAAATGCTTGCACCGACTTCGCAGATCGTCGGAATGGGCCTCGGTCCGAAAGTCGCCTTAATTACTGACGGCCGCTTTTCCGGAGCCTCCCGCGGTCTTTCGATCGGCCACGTTTCGCCAGAAGCAGCCGAAGGCGGCCCGCTTGCTTTCGTAGAAAACGGCGACCATATCATTGTCGATATCGAAAAGCGGATTTTAAACATCGAAATCTCAGATGAAGAATGGGAAAAAAGAAAAGCAAACTGGCCCGGATTTGAACCGAAAGTGAAAACAGGCTATCTCGCCCGGTATTCAAAGCTGGTGACATCTGCCAATACCGGAGGCATTATGAAAATCTAGCGGTTTTTTCGCTCGGTGTTTGAAATTCAGCCCCCGCTGTAGTATCCTTGACATCAGTAGTCAAGGTTTATAGAGGGGGCTTTTTAATATGTCAACAGCTTATGAAGAATACATGCGCCAGCTCGTTCTTCCGATGCGTCAGGAATTGGTGCAGGCCGGCTTTAAAGAGTTATCGACTGCGGAAGAAGTTGAGACTTTCATGGAAGGTGCAGAAGGCACGACTTTCGTCGTCATCAATTCAGTCTGCGGATGTGCCGCCGGACTGGCGAGACCGGCAGCCGTTCAGGCCGTCTCCGGAAGCGAAAACGGGCCTGACGAGACCGTTACAGTTTTTGCCGGACAGGACCGCGAAGCAACGGCAAAAATGCGGGAATACTTCGAAGGATATGAACCGTCTTCACCTTCAATGGCACTGCTGAAAGGCAAAGAAGTCGTTCATTTCATTCCGCGTGAACAGATTGAAGGCCGTGAAATGACGGAGATTATGAAAAACATTACAGATGCTTTTGAAAAACATTGCTAAAATGCCCTTTGAAGGGCATTTTTTACGGAGAAAAACATGATTGTCACAACAAGCTACAGACCGACTGAAAGCACGGTTTTAACGGCGGAAAAAATCAGCCGGACGCTCGGCGCCCGCTTTTCCGAACGGAGAAAACGGCCGATTCGCCAGATCCGGCAAACAGAGCAGGATGATGTTCTCGTGGTTGGAAAAGAGCGCTTTGAGCTGTATCATTCAGAGGGTGAAAAGTTCTTTTTCCATCCGAACTCTGCAATGTTCCGGGCGAAGCGCATGTTAAGGGGCGAACCGGACCCTTTTGTCGAAGCTGCACAAGTTGAACCGGGAGACAAGCTGCTCGATTGTACGCTCGGTCTTGGATCAGACGCGATCATTGCGAGCCTTGCCGCAGGCGAACTAGGCGAGGTGTGCGGAATTGAAAAAAGCCCGCTCCTCGCTTTTCTTGTCGAGGCGGGGCTTCAATCGTGGGAGACCGGCCTTGACGCTTTGGATCAGGCGATGAAAAGGATTCGGGTTCATTCCGGCGACAGCATTGATTACTTGCTGGAACTTGATGATGATTCAGCAGATATCGTCTACTTTGACCCGATGTTTGATGTTGGAATCAAAGAATCAGACGGCATCGCCCCTTTAAGAAAGTGGGCGCATTCCGAATTTACGCTTGACGGTGCTTTACATGAAGCCCTTCGGGTCGCCAGAAAAAGAGTGGTCCTGAAAGACCACTGGAAGAGTCCGCGCTTTGAAAAATACGGATTTTCCGTAAAAAAACGAAAAACAGCCCTGTTTCATTACGGTGTCCTCGAAAGATGAAATCCCAAGGTATACACCTTGGGATTTTTTAATCTGCGATTTCCATGACGATAAAATAAGCGAGGGTAATCAATGAAGCGGCTATAAAAAGACCTTCAACCATGAACGATCACTCCCAGTTTTGGAATTTTCATCTTTGATTGTAAACGTTTTATCGGCAAAAGAAAAGGCGTTTTGTTTTTCTGCACTGCCACTTTATGAATGACTGAAAATTCAACCTATGATAGAATAAGAGAAAACGAGAAAGCGATCAGAAGGGGACTAATCAGTCATGAAGATGTGGATGAGAAAAGCGCTTGTCGCATTATTTACAATTGCAACGTTCGGCCTTGTATCTCCTCCTGCTGCATTAATGGCGGACAAGCCGCAGGAGCATCAGAGCGTGAAAGAATCCGGGTATACAGCTGTTTATCAAAAGCAGGAAGAGCCCGAACTTGAAGAAGACAGCGAATCCAGATCTTCATTTAACACTTACAAGGACGAACTGCTCAATGAAGCGGAAGATCTGTCATTCGTAAAATTCGGCAGCAGGATATCGCCGGTCATTGAAGACGAGTACAGGGAAGAAGTGCTTCCAAAGGTCGAGGAGATCATCGTCAGCCATCTCATGACAATGCAGGACAATGACGCTTACCAGGATCTCGTCATTTCCAAAACGCCGACGGCGGGGAAGTCGGAAAGAATTTTCCACGTTTACAACCGGAAAACGGGGGAAGATGTGCTGAGATTCCATGTGCGCAGGGACAAGCCGCCGCATAAAGGGTACTGGTTTAACTTTCATTATCATACTGCCGAAGACGGCTTTCAAAAACATCACGATCTCGGAAGCATTTACTGGGACCGCAATACACCGCCTAACTGGATGAGCCACTAAAGGAGATTGATGCAGATGAAGAAGTATACGATGAATGAAATGGTGCACATAACGAAAAATATGCTGAATGAGCGCGGGGTTACGATTGAGGATATCGCGCTGATCGTACAAAAGCTGCAGGAAAAATACCATCCTGATCTGTCGCTTGAAGTATGCATTGAGAATGTCGAAAAGGTCTTAAACAAAAGGGAAATCGTTCATGCCGTGTTAACGGGGATAGCGCTTGACCAGCTTGCCGAGAAAAAGCTATTGCCTGAACCGCTTCAATATTTGGTCGAAACGGATGAACCCCTTTACGGAATCGACGAGATTATTCCGCTTTCCATCGTAAACGTCTACGGTTCGATCGGCTTGACGAACTTCGGCTATCTGGATAAAGAAAAGTTCGGCATCATTAAAGAACTGGACGACTGTCCGGACGATGAGGTTCACACGTTCCTTGATGATATCGTCGCTGCCTTGGCGGCAGCTGCTGCAAGCCGAATTGCCCATTCGCATCAGGATCTTGAGGATGAAGTGCAGGAAGAGAGAACAGACGGACAGAGCGTTGCGAATAGCCGCTGAAAGATCCGGCCGTCCCCGCCATCAGGCGGGGACTTTTTTATGCCGCATATTTTAAACCTTTTCTCGAAAAATATCTTGTTTTCGAAAGGTTAAACAAGATACACTACAAAAGGATGAAAAAAATGAAACATCATGCGGATATATGCCGTCATATGTTAGAGAACCGGAATTGAACAAAACGGGGAATGACACCAATGCATTCGGGCGGCCTGATCAGAATGAAAACCTCGAAGAAAGAAAGGTTTCCTCTCATCACAGCTTTAACCTCCATCTACATGCATCATGTTCACAGATGATCACACAAAGAGATGAGCATCATCCGGCTTTATTTCGCTACAAACATCATAAGGGGGCTTTAAATTAATGATTTCATTGATTACCGCCATGGACAGAAACCGCCTGATCGGCAAAGATAATGATCTGCCATGGCATCTGCCGCAGGATTTGAAGTATTTTAAAGAGGTGACGAAAGGACACGCCGTAATCATGGGGAGAAAGACGTTTGAATCCATCGGCAGACCTTTGCCTCACCGGGAGAACATCATCGTTACATCCAATAAAGAACTGGATATCCCGAATTGTCAGGTGATGCACTCGGCAGAAGAAGCGGTGCGGTTTGCGAAAAACAAAAATGAAGAATGTTTTGTCATCGGCGGTTCAACACTGTACGCGGAGATTCTGCCTTTTGCGGACAAGCTGTATGTGACAAAAATCGATGAAACCTTTGAAGGGGACCGGTATTTCCCTGAATTCAGCGAAGCCGAATGGGAAATCGTTTCGAGGCGGAAAGGCCTGAAAGATGACAAAAATCCTTATGACTACGAATTCCTCGTTTATCAAAGAAAAGGATAGAGGAGAGGGTTTTTCATGTTTCGCTATTGTTTTTTATGGGTTTATTCAGCCTATATGTTCATCAAGCATATCAAGCTCCTGCAGGCGCTGCAGACACTTGACCCGCGCCTTTCGTATGCCAATCAGATGGAAGCTGTCTTTGATAAGCCGAAAGCTTTTTTGCGGGGGTGCATCGGCTTAACCGGTTCGACCGTTTCCATCCATCAGAACGGAAGATCCCCGGCGGGGCCCGTCCTTTACGTGCATCCAAAGCTCGGCCTGTCAGAGCTCGCCGTGCTGCTCGGACACCTTGATAAAACGGCTTCGTTTTTTGCTGATCCGCGCGCCTTTCGTTATCCGCTGCTCAGCGGCTGGCTCAATAAAATGGCCGCGGTCAAAAAAAGCGCCGACAAGGAAGCATCACTTGAAAAAGTGGAAGAGATCATCAGGAAAGGCCAAAGCTTTATTCTGTCTGAAGATGACGGGCTCGATTACAAATCTTTATCCAAAAGGCTCGGCATTCCGATCGTTGCAGTCGAAACAGCCGGTACGGAAGACATGAAGAAAGGCAAGTTGTTCAAGAGGCTGAGGCCTGCTGATATCGACTTGACGATCCACCAGGCTTACGTCCTGACCGAAAACAAACAGCTTCAGGCATAAAAAAACCAGGCTCCCGTAAAGGAAGCCTGGTTTTCGCCGTTTATGATACAAACGGCACCTTTGCCACGTAGAAAAGTACGCAGAAAAACATGGAGGCGCTGCCGCCGAGTACGAAAGTGTGCCAAATCGCATGATGATACGGGATCTTTCTCCATAAATAAAAGATCGTTCCGACGGAATACAATATTCCCCCTAAGAGCAGCAGGGCGAATCCTTCTCCGGTCAAGGCCGTATAAAGCGGCTTGATCGCAATGATCGCCATCCAGCCCATCACGAGATACACCAGCGTGCTGACCACGATAAACCGTTTCACAAAAAAAATTTTAAATACAACTCCGCCAATCGCAAGCCCCCAGACAACCGCAAGCATTGTATAGCCGAGCGCGCCTTTCAAAGGTCCGAGGAGCAGCGGTGTGTATGTACCCGCAATCAGTACATAGATGGCTGAGTGATCGATGATCTCAAGAATATCTTTCGTTTTTTTGTGCTGAATGCTGTGCAGAAGGGTCGAACTTAAATACAGGAACAGCATGGAAGCGCCGAAAATCGAAAAGCTGACAACATCCACCGGACTTCCGTAGCGGATCGCAAATATCACCAAAAATACGATGGCGGGTATGGAGAGGAGAACGCCGAGTCCATGGGTTATTGCATTCGCAATTTCTTCTTTAATCGTGTACATACCAAGTCACCCTTTCTAATCTTGAATAATGTGATGCTTTAAAGAGCTTAAAAAGCGGAGGCCTTCAAGCGTGATTTTTGTCCCGGCTCTTCCGCGGCCCTTTGTAATAAACTCTCTTTTTTCCAAATAATCCAATCTGCTGCGCACTTGCTGGGGGGTAAGCTCCGACTTGCCGTTTTTGCTCAGTTCAGACAGAACCCTGCGGCTGGCAGGCTCTCCTTTTTCATTTAATTGTTTGACTGCATCGAGCAAAAACGCAAACTCCTCTTTTTCCATTAAAGTCAGTGATGTTGAAGCCGTTTTTTTGTCTTTTGGCTTCTTCTTTTCGATTTGTTCTCTTAACGCCGGCGGAGTGTCGTAAAGCTGAATCGTTTTCCCGTCTGAGACGGTTTTCATATAATCCGTCATGTTTTTGAGTTCTCTGACGTTCCCCTCAAACTCATGCTGCTCTAAAGCCTTCCAAACGACCGGTTCGACATATATGTCATGATCCCCGCTTTTTACAAAATGATGCACGAGAAGGGGGATGTCGCTTCGCCGTTCAGCAAGGGGGGGAAGCGGAAGGTCGAGCACATTGAGCCTGTAGTACAAATCCTTGCGGAATTCGCTGCTTTCAATCCGTTCACCGAGCGGCACGCTTGAGGTGGCGATCAGTCTTTTTGCCATCCCTTTTTCAATGGCTGCCAAAAGCTTGCCCTGGAGAGGCAAGGAAAGCCCCCACACTTCGTCGAGAAACAAGGTTCCGGATTCATTCATCTCTGAAAGAAAAAAGTCTTCAGCCGCTTCATCTTCATTCAGCGTGCTGCAGCTTACGTGTGTAAAGGGATCATGCTTGAAAGATGATCCGGAATGAATGGCTTTGGCGAACAGCTCTTTACCTGTGCCTGTTTCTCCATGAATCAGAATCGGATGGGAAGAGGCTGCAAATTGTATCGCTCTGTTTTTCGTTTGCAAAAAGGAATCGCATTCCCCGATCAGCTCGGAGAACCCTACGGACGGATACGTGTGTTTAATCATGGCGGATCTCCTTTTGGTTCTAATTGGTTCTATTATAACACCCAATTAGAACAAATAAAGAGTTTTTTGAAAAAAAGTGTATTTGGCTGCACATTAACAATCGAAAAGAACTCCGTATATATCGAGAAAGTGTATAATATTCTGTAAATAACAAAGAATTGCCCTTTAAATTTTGAATATTCATGATATAATGGCGTATTAAATAAAGCTTTATACAGAAAGGATCTTATACATGAAACCGTTGCTTAAAGAAAACTCTCTCATCCAAGTCAAAGACATTTTAAAAGCCCATCAAAATGTAAAAGATGTTGTCATTCATACCCCCCTCCAAAAAAATGAGAGGCTCTCTGAGAGGTACGATTGCAACGTATATTTAAAAAGAGAAGATCTGCAGGTTGTCCGCTCTTTTAAACTGAGAGGCGCCTATTATAAAATGAAGCAGCTTTCAAAAGAAACGACGAAAAACGGGGTCGTCTGCGCCAGTGCAGGAAACCATGCGCAGGGGGTCGCTTTTTCCTGTAAACATCTCGGTATTCACGGAAAGATTTTTATGCCGTCGACGACTCCGAGGCAAAAAATTTCTCAAGTCGAATTGTTCGGCAAGGAATACGTCGAGATCATCCTGACAGGCGACACGTTCGATGATGCATATCAAAGCGCAGTCGCATGCTGCGAGGAAGAAAAACGGGCATTTATCCACCCGTTTGACGATCCTGCCGTCATGGCCGGCCAGGGAACGGTTGCGGTCGAAATCTTAAACGATATCGAAACAGAACCCCATTATTTATTCGCAAGCGTAGGCGGAGGCGGCCTGCTTTCAGGAGTGGGAACCTACATGAAAAACGTATCCCCGGATACAAAGCTGATCGCGGTTGAGCCCAAAGGCGCGCCGGCTCTATTTGAGTCAAACAAAAAAGGCGAAGTCGTCACCCTCGAGAAAATCGATAAATTTGTAGACGGAGCCGCCGTGCAGAAAATCGGCGAAGAGACATTTAAAACGCTTGAAACCGTTGTAGATGATATTTTGCTCGTTCCCGAAGGCAAGGTATGCACCGCGATTCTTGAGCTGTACAACCAATGCGCGATTGTCGCCGAGCCTGCGGGAGCGCTGCCGATCGCCGCTTTAGACCTTTACAGGGATGAAATTAAAGGGAAAAATGTCGTATGCATTGTGAGCGGAGGAAACAACGATATCGGCAGAATGCAGGAAATCAAAGACAGATCAATGATGTATGAAGGACTCCAGCATTATTTCATCGTGAACTTCCCGCAAAGGGCGGGAGCTTTGCGCGAATTTTTAGATGAAGTGCTCGGGCCGACCGATGATATCACCCGGTTTGAATATACGAAGAAAAATAATAAAAGCAGCGGCCCTGCGCTCGTCGGCATCGAATTGAAGCAGCGCGAAGACTATGAGCCGCTGATTGCGAGAATGGACCGTAAAGGCTTCCGCTATGTCGAAGTGAATAAAGATGAAGGGCTCTTTCATTTGCTGATTTAAGAAATTTTTTTGAAAACACGCATAAATCACAGACAACGGCTCCTGAGATTATGTATAATAAAGAAAATATCTCATAAATGAGGATTGATAGCTTGTTACTTAAAAGCCTGGAGTTCAAACGTTCGGATGGACAGAAGGTGAAGGTGACGGAAATACCCGTGCTGAAGGAGGACGACCCGCATTTTTTTATGGCCAGTCTGAGGCTCGAAATCTTTTTAAAGACGCTCTATTGTTCAAAGCGGAAAAAAAATGTCTACTCCTTTAGGGACTACTTAAAGAGAGCATTGAAATGGCAGGATTACCTCGCCATTTATCAACAGGAAGAATTGAAGCATAATGCATAAGAATTGATTGCATTCTTTGCCGGCCCATGAAGACAGCCAAATCCGCTTTGAAAAGGGCGGAAGACGGCATTCGGCCGGCAAAGAATTTTTCATGCCGATTTGGCCTCACTAGGAAATTCACCATTTGAACCGACAGGATGTGAAGGGAATTGACAAGCATTAAAATTGTAACGGACTCAACAGCTGACTTGAGCGAAGAACTGCTCAGAGAATATCATATTTCCGTTCTCCCGCTCTCGATATCAATCGACGGCATTGTTTACAGAGACAGGTTCGATATTCAGCCGGACGAATTTATTGAGAAAATGGAGAGCGCCGCAGAACTCCCGAAAAGTTCACAGCCGCCTTTAGGCGCTTTTATCGAACTGTACGAAGAGCTGACCGCTGACGGAAGCGAAGTGATCAGCATCCATCTCTCAAGCCAATTGAGCGGGACATACCAGACGGCTGTAAGCGCTTCAAACATGGTCGACGGGAACATTACGGTGATTGATTCCATGTATATTTCAAAAGGCCTCGGCTTTCAGGTCTTGCGGGCCGCCTTGCTGGCCGAAGAGGGAATGACGGCCGAAGCGATTGTAAATGACCTGGAGAACTTGCGCGACCGGACATCCCTCTACGTGACAATTGATCATTTTGATAACTTGATCAAAGGCGGCCGCATCGGGAAAGGAAAAGCGCTGATCGGCTCATTGCTCAAGGTTAAGCCGATCGCGAGGCTCGAGAACGGAATCTATACGCCTGAAAAAAATGTCCGGAGCAGCAGTCAGCTTATCCGTTATTTAACTGGTCAATTTCTTTCCGCGGTGAAGGGAAGGACGGTGCAGGCGATCGGAATCGCCCATGCCGATGCACTCGACCTTGCCCATAGGCTGAAAGACTCTTTGCTTGAACATATCCCGGGAATCGATATTGATATTTCATACACAACGCCGATTATCTCGGTTCATACCGGAAAAGGAGCGATCGGTTTTACCTTTTACACCGATTGAAAAAGGGGATGGAAGGATTGAAAAACGTTTTTGGCATTGTCCTTGCAGGTATACTCACAGTGTTTCTTTCGTCCTGCGGAACTAGCAAGATTGAAAATTCTTTAAACTATGACGTACAATCTTTTTCTTTTCAAAATCAAGACGGGAAAACGGTGTCTCTTGAAAGTTTAAAAGGCCAGGTGTGGGTGGCCGACTTTATATTTACGAACTGTAAAACGATCTGTCCGCCGATGACTTCACATATGGCTGAACTGCAAAAACAAATGGAAGAGGAAAACCTGCAGGCCCGCATCGTCTCATTCAGCGTTGACCCCGAAAATGATACGCCTGAAAAATTGAAGAAATTTGCGGCCAACTATCCGCTCAATTTTCAAAACTGGGATTTTTTAACCGGATACTCGCAGGAGGAAATCGAAAAATTTGCGCTGAAAAGCTTTAAAGCAATCGTGAAAAAACCTGAAGATGAGGATCAGGTGATTCACCAATCGTCATTTTATCTAGTCGATCAAAACGGCAAAGTCGTCAAGGATTATGACGGTGCAAAAGATACGCCGTACGATGAAATCATCGCCGATATTAAGACGCTGGAAAACCGTTGATAAAAACGGGCGGCCTGCCGCTAAAAGCCTGCTTCCTGACCACCGGAAAACAGGCTTTTTTTAACACCTGTCAAATCATTTTCAAAAGAATCAAAACATGGTACACTTTTTTTTAGGTTATCTAGAAGGAAGGGGCATCATTTTTGAACATACGGTTTATAACAGTCATGATGGCCCTCGTCTGTCTGCTTTCAGCCTGTACGGAATGGAATGCGGGCGTTGAAAAAACATCGGTCTCCCCTAAGCGCGATATCGTGATTGCAGCAGTGGGCGATTCTCTGACAGAGGGGGTAGGCGATCAAGAAAAGAAAGGCTATGTCGGCATGGTGGCCGACGAGCTTGAAAGCCGGAGAGATGTGAAGTCCGTAACGGTCAAAAATTATGCCGTTAAAGGCTCCCGGACCGATCAGCTGCTTGAAAGATTAAAAGAAAAAGAAGTACAAGAGGGCCTGAAAGATGCAGACTACATTTTATTTACAATCGGGGGCAACGACCTGATGAAAGTCGTCCGCCAAAACTTCGCGCACTTAACGCTCACACCTTTCCGCGTTGAACAAAAACTGTTTGAAAAGCGGTTTTCGAATATTTTAGCGGAAATCAGAGAGCAAAACGCCAGCGCTGAATTGATTTATGTCAGCATGTATAATCCATTTAAGTTTACGCTGTCTGAACTGAGGGAAATTGACCAAGTCGTAGACGAATGGAATGAAGGCGCAGAAAAAAGCCTGAAAAAGGTCTCCAATACGAAAATGGCGGATATTGCTGATATTTTTGAGGAATACAGCGATGAAAAGAAGATTGCAAAAGATGAGTTTCATCCTAATCAATACGGGTATTCTTTAATAGCGAAACGCGTTTACGAACAAATTAAAAACGAAGACCCCTCAGCAGAATAAGGTGAAAAAATGAAGAAATGGAAGAGCTTATTTTTAATTTTAGCAGCAGTCAACCTCATCATACTTGCCGGGATTTTCATTCTCGTATTCATGCCCGGCGGTCAAAAGGAACCGTCGCGGCCGACTCCGAGCGAATACCAATTGAACGTGACGAGCACGAAAGAGTCATTGGCCGCATTCATCAACACGTATTTGGAAAAGGAGTCTTCACCGGATCTTGACTATCAAATCGAAATCGATGATGAATTCCACATCGTCGGTGCGATCCGCGCCTTTTCCTCGACAGTCGATGCGAAGGTGTCCTTTCGGCCGACAGTGGAAAAAAACGGAGATGTGGTTCTTGACGTGACGAGATTTTCGATCGGCAAGTTAAATGTTCCGATATCGATGGTGCTGAACTACATGGATCAATTTTATGATCTTCCTGATTTTGTACACGTTCGTTCGGACGCTAAAGAAATTCAAGTCCGTCTGTCAGAGATGCCGCTTAAAAACGGAATGTATGTGAAAGCAAAAGACATTGATTTAGAAAAAGATCAAATCGAATTTGTTTATTATCAGCCTGCACAAACAGATTCATAGATCGTGCAGCGGGATTTACAGGGGTGAACATATGGAACGTATCTACACATATTTCAGCTTGCTGTCTATGTTGTTTTCACTGTACTTCGGCGGCCTCGCCGCCTTCAGTTTCATCGATGAAAACATGGACAAGATGTATTTGAACATCGGGTATTGTGCGTTGTTTTTAAGCATTATGATCTTTACCCTAGATGCAAAAAAACATAAAAAAACTGACCATCACAATCAATAATTGCCGGCAAAATCCTAAAACATGAGACCGTTTTAGGATTTTGTTGTCCATGCTTCAGCAGACTGTAAAAGAGACATCAGGTCTCTTTTTTTTCGCTATGAAGGCGGAGCTTTGGCAGGAAACGGCGCCGCTTTTATTGTGAGAGAAGGGGAGCCGTTGACGAAACCGAGACCATACAAAGTTGCGGATTCCCCGGCGTGAAGCGTGATTTTCGGGACCTTCAGCAGGACCGCTGTTGAACCGGCGGCCTTTAGCTCCATGTCGATTTTCTGTGAACGCACCTGGATGTACCGGGTGACCGTTTGAAAGGGGACACCGGAAAACAGGACAGGTCCGTTTTGCACTGCAAAGTCAAGAGCGGGGGAGTCCGGCGATAAATGGACGCATCGGATGCTGCGGCTTTCCGGATCAGCCGCAGGCTGGTCATACATTCCGACGGAAACGAGCTTTGCGGCTGTGCCTGTAACGGCAACCGTGCAGTACCCGCCGTGGATCAGGTGATACTGTACCGTCAGTATGGGACCGCGCGCCCTGCCTCTTTGGAAAACATCGATTTGAATACGGCCGGCAGGAAACCGGACATAAGAAGATAAATCTGTATAGGAGATGTTTTGAAAAACGGATATTCCGTTTACGAATACGTCGAGATTGTCGGTGTGAGGAGCCGCGTGGAGCAGTCTGATCATCGCTGCTTTTCCGCCGTTTCGAAAATAAAAGGGCGCCTCTGCAGGCGGAAGATGGCAGCAGTTCCACCGAAAACCTTCCGCCATTTGACGGGCATCATGATCTGTAGAGAACATCTTGTCACGCCCCTTTTCATGCTTTCTGACATCATATGAGGCTGCGAAGCCATCGGTCACATCGCGATCAAGACGACAGTTTAAAAGGAGAAAACAATGAAAACGGATTTTACATACGGAAATGTGTTTAAACAGCTGGTCTTTTTTTCTGGCCCGATCATTTTAGCCAATCTTTTGCAGATTTCATTTCAATTCGTTGACAGCTTGTGGGTCGGAAATCTGCTCGGAGCAAAAGCTCTCGGTGCTGCGGCCGTCTCAGGGACGGTTTTCTTTACGGTGCTGTCGTTCGTATTAGGCGTCAACAATGCGGCACTGACGATTCTTGCGCAGCAAAAAGGAAAAGGGGATAAGAAGGGACTTGCTTCATATGTCAACGCGTTTGTCGTTCTGATGACGGCGATGAGCGTATTGCTCGGGGTTATCGGCTATTTTTTCACAGAGCCTCTGCTTTCGCTTCTTCAAACGCCCGGCAATATGATGGATTTGGCTGTAAGCTATTTGAGCATTCATTTTATCGGGATTATATTTTTATTCGGCTATAATTTCATCAGTACAGTGTTAAGGGCGGTCGGTGACAGTCAAACACCTTTGCGTTTCGTCCTCTTGGCCGTCATCCTGAACCTGTTCATGGATCCGCTGTTTATCTCGGTATTCAACCTCGGAATTGCAGGAGCGGCCTATGCAACCGTCATTTCCCAAGGGATTGCTTTCATTTACGGTGTGGTCTATACGGTGAGAAAGCGGCTTGTTCCATTTTCAAAGCCGGCGCTTCCGTCGCTGGAAGAGACGTCCGTCATTTTGAAGCTCGGAGTGCCTGCCGGCTTGCAAATGATGGTGATTTCAGGCGGCTCGATGGCAATTATGAGCGTTGTCAATTCATTTGGAGAACGTGTCGTGTCAGGATTTGGCGCGGTACAGCGGCTTGACAGCCTGCTGATTCTCCCGGCGATGGCCATCGGCACTGCTGTCAACAGTATGGCTGGCCAAACCGTCGGCAGCGGCGATATGGAGCGTACGAAAAAAATCGCTCATTACGGTGTCATTTATGTTCTGCTGTTTATGGCTGCCGTCAGCACCGCGATATTTCTGACAGGCTATCATGCGGTCAGGCTGTTTATTTCGGAAGCCGATTCAGCCGCATTCGGGGAAGAATATTTAAAAACGATCGCTTTTTTCTATCCGTTTATCGGGATTAACTTTGTGTTAAACGGTGTTGTAAGGGCAGCCGGCGCAATGTTTCAAATTTTGGTGCTGAACGTGATTTCTTTTTGGGCTTTGCGTTATCCGTTTACATACTTATTTTCAAAGTGGCTTGGCGAAAACGGCATAGCCCTTGGCATTGGAATGAGCTTTATGCTGAGCAGCCTGACTGCGTTTTTATATTACCGCTACGCGAAGTGGAAGCACCTCGTTTTATTTGAAAAATGAAAGCAAGCCCCGGAAGTGCCTCCCGCCGGGTATCTGAAGCAAAGAAACAAAAATGCTTTTAACGTCTTAATAATTGACGATATATACAATATAAAATGAGTTTGGTGTTGGGGGCTTGTCATGTTTTTAATCGATTTATTTTTGAATTTGTGCATTTTAATAACTTCGCTCTTTATTTACACTCAGCTAAAGTGGAATATTTTTTCCCGAAAAGCTACTAATAAACAACTTGATTGGATTGACGGCGTCATGGGAGGGTTGCTCGGAAATGTGCTCATGTTCTTTTCGATCCAGGCAACCGATGAGACGCTCGTTGATTTGCGTTATGTGCCCGTCATGATTTTGTTTTTATTTACGGGCGCCTTTCCGGCCTTTATTTGTTCTCTGCTGATTATAGGAGGAAGATTTGTTTACGGGGGGAATACATCTTCGATTGCTGCGCTCACAGGAATGATCGTTATATTCATGGGATATTATCTCATCCTCAGGGTCATGGATAAAGACGCTGACACTTATCGAAAGACATTTGCTTTAGTCATTTTTGCCAATGTGGCGATTTCAATTGTGATCTTGATGCTCCTCCATGATTTCCATTTAGTGAAAATTTTAATGATCTGGTTCTGGATTTTATCTACTATCGGCGGATTTACATCAGTATATGTCGTCTCATATTTAAAAAAATCTCATTTTCTGTTAAAAAAGTATGAAGAGGAATCGTCGATTGATTATTTAACGGGATTGAATAATGTCCGCCATTTTGATGCGATATGGAATGCTCATATTTCAAACGCAATGGAGAAGAACGAGAAACTGTCTTTGCTTATGATCGATATCGATTATTTCAAAACGATTAATGATACATACGGACATTCAAACGGAGACGTGATTTTAAAAGAACTGGGAACGATTTTAAAAAAGTCAACGCGTACGGAAGATATCGTATCAAGAAACGGCGGAGAAGAGTTTTCGGTCATATTGCCGAACAGTTCCCATTCGCAGGCTGCAGAGATCGCTGAAAGGATACGCAAGGAAGTGGAGACACACACTTTTTCAATTTCTCATTCTAAAAAGATTCATATTACCGTTTCGATTGGGGTTGCGGCATTTCCGGAGGTCATTCGCAGTACGGACGAGTTGATTGAAAAAGCCGACCAATGTTTGTACAGGGCTAAACACCTTGGGAGAAACCGGGTGTGCACATCACTTTAAGCTGTACGAAAAAGGATAGATGAAACGATGTCCATCTATCCTGTCTTTGTTAGGTGCGTTTATCGAATTCGGCAAGCTTGATAAAAGTCTTTTCATCTTCAATTAATCCGCACGCGCCGCACTGCACTTTTATGGCGGGACCGCTGTACGGCAGGTGAAATGGAGAAAGCTCGTCATCTGAATACGTTTCCATGATCTCCCCTGTTGCCGGATCAATCTTAACGGATGTTGGGGACTGTTCGATTAAGTTGAACCGTGTTCGGTTTGTTTTGCAGTTTGGACAAAGATAAGGAGCTGTCATAAGTCAGTACACCTCTTTTTTGAATTAAGGTGCACAGATTCGGGCCAATTTATGTAAAACCCGGATTAGCGCTGTTCCCTTTTTTTGTCCAATTTGCTGAACAGTTCAATCAGCGTTTTCAGCTCTTCATCACTGAAGCTGCTGAACCGCTTGAAATAATATTCCGTTTTCTTTTCTTCAAAATATCTGATAATTTCTTTTCCCGCGTCTGTCAGATGGATTTTGATGATCCGTCTGTCTTCTTTTGACCGGACTCTCGTGATCCATCCTTTTTCAACCAACGCATCGGTTACAGCTGTGATATGGCTCGCAGAAACGCCTAAAATCGTTGCAAACTCCGTGACTTTCTTCGGACCTTGCTCGCTCAGCAGGCGGAGAATCATGAATTCATTGCGGGACATCTCTTTTTCGAGCAGCTCATTTATTTCATCACGTATCTGTTTAAATACTGTGCGAAGCAGTGCTTCCATATCATACATCATTTGTTCTCTAACTTTCAAAATTTCGCCCCTCCATATAAGTAGCAAATTTCAGCTTTTTTTAAAAAGGAATGACCGAATCAGCATGAATATTATTTTTCATGAACATGATATCACTATGATACCATAATTTTCGTTTTTCAAGTGTATGTTTCAGAAGATTTTTAGTTCATTTGACCATCAATTGAACAACGGCCCATGACAATGATAGATGAATACTGCTGTTTCTTAGAATTTGGTGATAGCAATGACATATTATTGTCATTTTTTCTTTTTAGGCAGCGGCTGATTTTGCGATGAGCGGGAGCAGGCTTAAAAATGAGCATGATGTGGTATAATGATTCCCAGCAAATGTTGAAGAGAAGGAGGCAGAACAGATGGCTGAAAAACGAGAACTCGCCACATTTGCCGGAGGCTGCTTTTGGTGTATGGTCAAGCCTTTTGACGAACAGCCGGGCATTATAAAAGTCGAATCCGGCTATACCGGCGGCCATACGGAAAATCCGACCTATGAAGAGGTTTGCAGCAATACAACGGGACATAGGGAAGCGGTGCAAATCACGTTTGATCCCGATGTCTTTCCATACGAAAAACTGCTGGAACTCTACTGGCAGCAAATCGATCCTACTGACAGCGGAGGACAATTCGCAGACCGCGGCGAGTCTTACCGGACAGCAATTTTTTACCATAATAACAAGCAGCGGAAACTCGCTGAGGAATCGAAGAAAAAGCTTGAAGAAAGCGGCATCTTTAAAGATCCGATCGCGACCGACATTCTGGAAGCCGGGCCATTTTATCCGGCTGAAGAATATCATCAGGATTATCATAAAAAGCATCCTGAACGCTACACACAGTATCGGATCGGAAGCGGCAGAGAAGGATTTTTACAACAGCATTGGGGGCGAAAGCATGACGAACAATAAAGAAGAACGGCTGAAGCAGCTGACCCGGATGCAGTATGAAGTGACGCAGAAAAACGGGACGGAGCCTCCATTTCAAAACGAATACTGGGATCTGCACGAAGACGGAATCTATGTCGACATCGTGTCGGGAAAACCGCTGTTTTCATCGCTTGACAAATTTGACGCACACTGCGGCTGGCCAAGCTTCACAAAACCGGTCGATTCCGGGGAGATCGAAGAAAAACTTGACACTTCACACGGCATGGTTCGGACTGAGGTGAGAAGCAAATCTGCCGATTCCCATCTTGGACACGTGTTCCCGGACGGCCCCGGACCGGACGGCCTGCGCTATTGCATCAATTCAGCAGCCCTCCGTTTTGTGCCGAAGGATGACCTTGAAAAAGAAGGGTACGGCGAATATGTCAAGCTGTTTGAACGTGAAAAATAGGTCTTAAAGGCGCTCAATAAATTATCAAGGATCTGCCCTCTTTGCTCTCACAAAGCAGAGAGGGCTTTTTTATCTCCGAATTTGGAATTGCATACTCCGAGCGAAAAAGTCGAGTAGTTTCTATTGATAAAGTAAAGCGGCATGAAGACTGCCGTGAGGATACCCAGCAAACAATAAAAATTTGAAACTTGTTACGAAAAATCCGTTAACATCCCACGAAATACAAACAAGGAAAAATGTTAATTTAAAGCGGTTTATGAACTTCCATATCATGTGGAAGAAACTCGTCTATGAAAAAACGCAAGAAATCCGGAGAAGAAAGCTGAGAAGAGCCGCATGTTCAGATGATCCTTTCTTTCAAAGAGTCATCTTTTTAGAGGATTTTCTGCTCTGAAAGCGAAAAACATTATGATAGAACATCTTGAGAAAAGAGGCAGCCGTTGTGACATCCATTTCAAACACAGAAGACCGTTATTTAATGCTGACATGCAGCAAAAAAATTGAGCCGCATTATCATCTATACACAGATGACCAGATCCCGCAAATGTTTTCATCTCATTTTCTGCAGCTGCAGGACGAATTTCCGCTGACAGAGCTGTACTCCCTGCTCGTTCGGGTACCCGATATATTAAAACGAAATTATATTCATGTGAAAAGCTCTTTTAACCGCGATCTCCCTTTCACAATGAAAAAGTCGCTCTTTGATCTTGGATACATTCTTGATGAAGAATTGTTTTATTCGATCCGGCTTGCAGATTGGAAAGGAGTTTCCCCTGTGCGGGCAGAATGGGGGACGAAGAAATCGCTCAGTGACGGCTGCCGCATCATGCAGGCTTATGATTCTTTGTCGATCAATGAAGCGTTTGCGAAAGAAAAGCTGCTGCGCAAGTATCCTTTTTACGAGGAAGGCATCATTCAGCTGTGTGTCTGCTATTCGGAAGAAGGAGAACCGATTGGATGTGCCGAACTTTATCTCGATCAGGACGAAAACGTTGCTAAAATCGAGGAAGTCGCCATTTTGGAACCTTACCAGCGAAAAGGCTATGGATCTGGCCTTATCAAGCAGATGCTCGCCGCTGCCAAACAATCGGGCATGGAATCGTGCTATCTTGTGACTTCGGGAAGCGATCAGGTGAAAACGTTTTATGAAAAGCTGGGTTTTCAGCAGGAGGAAAAGCTCACAACGATATTTAAATATTTGTTCGAATAAAGTAGGCAGGTGCACATACCAACTGGGACTTGGCCTGCATAGGCTGGGGTGTAGACTTTATACGAAAGGATGATAAGCCTGTGCATTACTCCCATTATTGCTGTCCTACTGGAGGATACGGCTACGGGTTTCACGGCAGAAACACATTTGTGCTCATCGTTGTCCTCTTTATTTTGCTCATCATTGTCGGTGCGGCTTTCATTTGCTAGCTAAAAGCCCTACGCCCGGTCGCTTGACATGCTCACAAAGCCTTCCATCCGGAAGGTTTTTTGTTTTCATTGTAAAATTTTACATATATATGTAATATAATCATGAGGTGAAAATATCGGACAAACGGGGGAGAAACTTTGAAATATGCTTGGGTCATAAAAAGGGACTTTTTCAGACTGTGGTCTGGAACATTTTTATCGCTCTTTAGTTCGGTTCTTTTCTATTATTCATTGGTATGGTGGTCTCTATCTGAAACCGGAAGCGCCCTTTCGGGAAGCGTCGTGATTGGCATCGGTCTGACTGTCTCAATTTTGATATCGCCGTTTACAGGCTGGCTTTCCGACAGGTTTCACAGGGGGAAATTGATTGCGGCTTCAGATATGATCATTTCAACTGTATTTTTAATAATCGGATTTTTGGCTGTCAGGCATGAGTTCAGTTATGTTACTGGCGGTTGCAAGGGCGATTGTATCGGCATGTTTGACCGCAATCGAACCTGCTGCAAGATCGCTCTTGCCGGATACATTGAGAAAAGAACAAATTGAAAAAGGTATCGCATTTCAAGAAGTGATCACACAGCTTATCCAAGTGATCGTTCCGCTTGTCACAGGGGTTCTGTTTTCCTTTCTGCATTTCGGCTGGTTATGGGTGCTGTGCGGAAGCCTCTCCCTCCTGTCCATCTTTTTGGAGTGGAGAATCATAGATAAAAGGGGCAGCCAAAAGCGTATTCCTTTTACAAACAAACAATTGTTCAGCGGTTTTACAAGCTTGTTTCAAAATAAGCCGCTCAAGTATTTGTTGTATGGGACGAGCATACAGCAGCTTGTATTCAGCGGTTTTCCAATATATATCGTCATTTGGACTTCGCTATTAATAAAAGATCAGGCTTGGCTGGGCGGCGCTTTTCAATCATTTTGGGCGTGCGGGACGCTGTCTGCGGCGCTTTTCTTGTCCTTTATCGCAAAACCGGAGCACGCAAAAGCAGCTGTGCCCGCTTTAATGCTGATTTTCGGCCTGCTTTTGTCGCCTCTCGGCTGGATTGATCATGTCGTGCTCGGCGCCGCGATTTTGATCGTCATCGGAATGATCAGCGGCGTAGTCAACATCTATATTGAAGGTTACTTGCAAAGGGTAACGGAAGGTGAAAACAGAGGAAGGTCGCTGGGCGCTTTTTTTGCGGTTAACAGCTCTTTTATGCCGCTCGGCTATGCGGCCGCGGGGATGTTGTCGGATGCCGTCAGTCCCGAATATTTATTTCTCATCGTCGCACTGCCCGCGCCGTTTGCTGCGTTTTCGATGATGAGATCATTTTATTTATGGGAAAAACAGACGAAGGAAACAGTTGCTTTGCAGGACAAAACGTCAATGTGAATAAGCGCGCTTGGAAAAATAAAAGGACATGTCCTTTTATTTTTTTGTTTACAACTAACGGCGATCGCTCCGAAATCAACCATTTCCGCTTGAAAAGAGAATGCCGCCTTTTCCCCATTCATATAATGTAAAGAAAAACCTCTCATTGGGGAAGGGGGGAGTTTTCATGTCGTTTTTGATTAAGCCGGATTTGCACGCAAGCTATCCGGTCGTTCAGTATGCAAAAGGAAGCTGGATTGTCGACAATTCCGGAAAGCGGTACCTTGACGGTTGTTCAGGGGCTGTTACCTGCAATCTCGGGCACGGTGTACAAGAAGTGATTGCGACTCTCAAAGAACAGCTTGATGCCGTTTCATTTGTCTACCGTTCACAGTTTACGAGTGAACCGGCTGAACAGCTTGCCGAACTCCTTGCTGAATGGCTGCCGGGTGATCTGAATTGGTCTTTTTTTGTCAACAGCGGGTCGGAAGCTGTTGAAACCGCTATGAAAATCGCCGTTCAATACTGGCAGGAAAAGGGGCAAAATGACAAAACGATTTTCCTTTCAAGATGGAACAGCTATCACGGAATTACAAACGGAGCCCTGTCGCTGTCGGGATTTTATGAGCGCCGCTACAGGTTTACTCACATGCTGCACAAGTATCCCGCCGCTTCCGCGCCAAACTGCTACAGATGCCGGCTTTCTCATCCCGAATGCCAGGAAGCGTGCGTGAAAGAAATCGAGCTCGCCGTTAAAAGGATCGGCAAGCAATTCATCGCGGGCTTCGTGGCCGAACCCGTCATCGGGGCTGCTGGAGCAGCCATAACAGCACCTGATGGTTATTACAAAAAAGTAAAAGAGATTTGCGAAGAAAATGAAATTCTTTTTATCGCGGATGAAGTCATGAGCGGGATGGGAAGAACCGGCCGGTTGCTGGCGATTGAACATTGGGGTGTGACCCCGGATATTGCCGTACTCGGCAAGGGGATGAGCGCAGGGTATTCACCGATTGCCGCAGCGGTCATATCCGATGACATCATGGAAACGGTCAAAAACGGCTCAGGAGTCATCATGAGCGGACATACGTACAGCGCAAACCCTTTTTCAGCCCGTGCGGCGCTCGCCGTTCTCCGCTACATTTTGAAGCACGATCTTGTTAAACAAGCCGGGCTAAAAGGGGAAAAGCTGAAAAAGATGCTGAAAGAAGTCATGAAACAGTCGAGCATCATTGGCGACGTTCGGGGCAAGGGGCTTCTTCTCGGGATTGAATTTGTCGCTGATCGAAAAAGCAAAAAGACATTTCCTTCATCAATGCCGGTGTCGGCTCTCGTCATTTCCGAAGCGAAAAAAAGAGGCCTGCTTCTTTATCCGTCCCAGGCGGGTATTGACGGCGGCGGGGGAGATGCGGTCATCATTGCGCCGCCCCTTACGATATCGGATCAAGAGCTGGAAGAACTCATTCATATATTTAAACATGCCGTACACGAGATTGAAAAACAAGCGGAAAAGGTGATGCGCGAAAGATGACGATGCCGAACAAACGTATTGCTGTTGAAGATGCCATTGCCGATTTGAAAGACGAAGCGACCGTCATGTTTGGCGGATTTGGGGGAGTCGGTTCACCGCCTTCTTTCATCCGGGCGATTTTGAAAAAAGGCGTAAAAAATTTAACGGTCATATGCAATGATGCAGGATTTCCCGGCATCGGGATCGGCCCATTAATCGTCAATAACCGCGTAAGGCGGCTGATCGCTTCTCATATCGGTTCAAATCCCGTTGCGGGAAAACAAATGACCGACGGTTTTCTCGCCGTTGAATTTTCTCCGCAAGGTACGCTGGCCGAACGAATTCGTGCGGGCGGCACAGGTCTTGGCGGCATTTTGACCGATATCGGGATCGATAATGACATGGTGCGCCAAGGAAAGAATATCGTTTCATTAAACGGACGCGCATACCTTGCCGAGGAAGCCTTGAGTGCGGAATACGCTTTCATTTATGGAAAAACCGCCGATGAATTCGGCAATATCATCTACGACAAAACGGCTCGCAACATGAACCCGCTTATGGCGATGGCTGCTGATCGGACATTTGCCGAGGTCGAGCGGATCGTTCCCATTGGAGAGCTCGATGAAGAAGAAATTGTAACACCCGGTGTTTTTGTCGAAGGTGTAGCTGAAACGGAAGGGGTGAACTGGAAATGGGTTTGGGAGTCATAGAGCGGGAGAGAATCGCGAAACGGGCGGCCCGCGAAATCAAAAGCGGAATGATTGTCAATCTGGGCATTGGCATTCCGTCTTTAGTTCCCAACTTTTTAGACCCGGGCACTTCCGTAATGATCCAATCTGAAAACGGGCTTCTCGGCATCGGCGGATCGCCTGAAAAAGGAAAGGAAGATGAGAATCTTTGCAATGCGGCAGGCTGGCCTGTCACCGTAGTAAAAGGCGCTTCTTATTTTGATTCAGCTCTGTCGTTCGGCATGATCAGAAAGGGTGCGATTGATGTCACCATTCTTGGTTCTCTGCAGGTCAGCCAGTCAGGAGATCTGGCCAACTGGATCGTCCCAGGCAAAAAGGTTCCTGGAATGGGAGGGGCGATGGAGCTTGCCCAAAAGGCGAAAAAAGTCATTGTCGTGATGAGCCATACCGATAAAAACGGTGCACCCAAACTTGTCGCTGACTGTACTCTGCCGCTGACAGCAAAAGGCTGCGTCGACATGGTAATTACAGAAAAAGCCGTGATCACCATTGACAGCGGCGGTTTTGTATTACAAGAGCTGATGAATGAAGAGGATCTTGATGATGTGCTGCGGCTGACGGAGGGAAAGATCCGGATCGACGGGCCGCTTTCGTAAGAGGAGGAATTGGATGGAGAACATAGAGAGAAAAGTGTGCGATTGGATCGATTCGCATGAGCAAAAAGCGATTCGCCTTTTGAAAAAACTCGTCGGAGAAAAAAGCACGATGGGCCGAGAATTTAACGCCCAGGCCGTCGTCCTGGAGAAATTGAGGCAATTCGAAGCTGAAATCGATGTCTGGGAGCCAAGCATAAAGCAGTTGGAACAGCATCCGCTGTTTAAATCAGACAGAACAAGCTTTAAAGAAAGCCCGAATATTGCGGCTGTTAAAAAAGGAAAGGGCGGCGGGAAATCGCTGATCTTAAACGGACACATCGATGTCGTGCCTGAAGGAAACAGAAAAGACTGGGAGACGGAGCCTTTTCAGCCGGTTGTGAAGCAGGGGCGGATATACGGCCGAGGCACAACTGACATGAAAGGCGGCAATACCGCTCTTTTAATCGCGATGGAAGCGCTGGAGCAATGCGGGGTTCAACTAAAAGGAGACCTTATTTTTCAAAGTGTCGTAGACGAGGAGTGTGGCGGAGCCGGGACGCTTGCGGCCGTAATGAGGGGCTACAAAGCGGACGGCGCTTTGATTCCCGAGCCGACAAATATGAAAATGTTTATTAAACAGCAGGGCTCAATGTGGTTCAGAATCACGGTCAAAGGGCTTTCTGCGCACGGCGGCACAAGATATGAAGGCGTCAGCGCCATCGAAAAAAGCATGCTTGTCATTCAATCGCTCCGCCAGCTTGAACAGGTCAGGAATAAGAGAATAACAGATTCTTTGTATGACAATATCCCGATTCCGGTCCCGATCAACATCGGCACGATCAACGGAGGCGCCTGGCCTTCGTCGGTTGCCGACACGGTGACACTGGAAGGAAGGTGCGGAATCGCTCCGAACGAATCCCCTGAAGCCGTCCAGTCCGAGCTTGAAAACTGGCTCAACGATCTTCAGTACCATGATGAATGGTTTAAGCACTATCCTGTTGATATAGAATGGTTCGGCGCCATGTGGCTTCCTAACGATTTGGCTGAAGACCATGAACTGACGAAAGTGCTGAAATCCGCCTATCAAACCATCACGGCAGAGGCTCCGCTCATCGAAGCTTCCCCGTGGGCGACAGACGGCGGAATATTGTCGCACGCCGGAGGCACCCCTGTCATCGTCTTCGGGCCGGGAGAAACGAAAATGGCCCACCAGGCAAACGAATACATTGAAAAAGACGCCCTGATCCAGTCAGCCAAGATCATCAGCCTGTTTATTATGAATTGGTGTGATTATGAAAGGTGAAAAGATCAGCCGTTTCGGAGGTTAAATCATGGTGAAAAAATGGAGCAATGACAGCTGCACGCTTGAAGCGGATGTCGACTTGTTCAGCAAAAGGATCAGAATTGTCAATTATGAAGGCAATGTGTGTTCATTTTTTCCCGACATACTGAAAGAAGCAAAAAAACATGATATAGGGAAAATTATCATTTTCACCAAAACGACTGACAGAGACGCATTGCTTGAGCGGACGTTTGAACCGGAAGGGAAAATCGACGGATACTTTAACGGGCATGATGCTGACGTGTTCGTAAAATATGTAAAAGAAGACAGGCGAAAAACCGCTGACTGGCTTATGCAGGATCAAATGCTGGCAGAGCTGTTCAGCACACCCCGCATCGCCGAGATCCAAAACGCTTCCTTTAAAATCAGGCGGGCCGTCTCTGTTGATGCGCCTGTTCTCGCCGACCTCTACAACAGCGTCTTTCCTGTATATCCCGCACCTGTTTCAGATTCGGCATATCTCAAGGAAGCGATGGGAAAGGGGGCTGTTTACTACCTCGCTTTTGACGGCGAAAAAGTCATTGCATCAGCAGGCGCAGACGTTAATCCCGCTTTGGGGAATGCGGAAATAACCGACTGCGCCGTCCTGCCGGAATACAGGGGCTTTTCATTGACGAGGCGGTTGATTGCCGAGCTTGAAACCGACTTGAAGCAATCGGGCATCTTTTGCGTTTTTTCAATCGCAAGAGCGGCTTCTTTCGGAATGAACGCCAGTCTTTATCATTTATCATACTCATACAGGGGCCGGCTTTTGAACAACTGCCTCATTTATAGAAGCATTGAGAATATGAACATCTGGTGCAAAAATTTAAGCCGGTCTTAAAAAGTGGTCTTCCGCGGGTTTTACATTTGAAGAGACACTTTTCATGCCGGTCACATAACCTGAAAAGTATAGGGAAAATGCTGATAGGGGGATGGAAGATGGAAAACGGTCTGTTTAAGCCGAAAAGGCACTGGAAGGATATTGAGCTTTGGAAAGATGTTCCCGAGGAAAAATGGAACGACTGGATATGGCAGCTGACCAACACCGTCAGAACGCTTGAAGATTTGAAAAAAGTCGTCAATCTTACGAAAGAGGAAGAAGAAGGGGTGCGAATCTCCACAAAGACGATCCCTTTAAATATCACGCCGTATTACGCCTCACTGATGAATCCGGATGATCCGCGCTGTCCGATCAGAATGCAGTCGGTGCCGCTCGCAGAAGAAATGCACAAAACAAAATACGACCTTGAAGATCCCCTTCATGAGGATGAAGATTCGCCTGTCCCCGGCTTAACCCACCGCTATCCGGACCGGGTTTTGTTTCTCGTCACTAATCAATGCTCGATGTATTGCAGATACTGTACAAGGCGGCGTTTTTCCGGGCAAATCGGCATGGGCGTGCCGAAAAAGCAGCTCGATCAGGCGATCGGCTATATTCGGGATACGCCTGATGTCAGGGATGTGCTGATATCAGGCGGGGACGGCCTCCTCATTAACGACCAGATCCTTGAATATATTTTGAAAAACCTCCGCGCCATTCCGCACGTGGAAATCATTCGGATCGGCACAAGGGCCCCAGTCGTCTTCCCGCAGCGGATTACCGACAAGCTATGCAGCATTTTGAAAAAGTATCATCCCGTCTGGCTGAATACGCATTTCAACACGAGCATTGAAATCACGAAGGAAGCGAAGGAAGCCTGTGAGAAGCTGGTCAATGCCGGGGTGCCGGTCGGCAATCAAGCCGTTATTTTGGCAGGCATTAATGACAGCGTTTCCATTATGAAAAAGCTGATGCATGATTTGGTGAAAATCAGAGTCCGTCCGTATTATATTTATCAATGCGACTTGTCTGAAGGAATCGGCCATTTCCGAGCGCCTGTATCAAAGGGGCTTGAAATCATTGAAGGCTTGCGCGGCCACACGAGCGGCTATGCAGTGCCGACCTTTGTCGTTGACGCGCCGGGCGGAGGCGGGAAAATCGCCATCCAGCCGAATTACTTGATTTCGCAAAGCCCCGATAAAGTCGTGCTCCGCAATTTTGAAGGCGTCATTACGTCGTATCCTGAGCCTGAAAACTATGTTCCGGGGAGAGCGGACGACTATTTTGCCGAAATCTTCCCTGATGTGATGAAGGAAAAAGAGGAGATCGGCATATCGGCAATCTATGCGGATCAAGCTCTTTCATACACACCGGACGGCTTAAAACGGCTCGAGAGAAGAGAAAGCTATTCCAAGAGGCCTGATCATGAAACATTGAAAAGCCGCCGGGCAAAGCGCGATGAATTGAAAGAAAAGAAATTCCTTGCCCAGCAAAAGAAAGAAGGTGAAGCTGAGGGGCATGCGCAATGAAGAAGTGTGAATGGTGCAATGAAGAAAAAGCCGCGGCAGCCCGCACGGCGGTATATTGGGAGCTTCCCGACGGGACGAAAGCGATTGAAATCACCGACACACCTGCGGTGGAATGCGAAGGGTGCGGGATGGTCTATCAGGAGGACAGTGTCACCTGGGAAATTGAAAATCAGCTGCTCTTGATTGATACAAAAAAACTGCCATCGTCCGTTTCATATGATGCGCTGATGAAAACAGAGCGCATACTGAAGCGGAATTACTTTGACTTTTCCTCATGAAGCCGGCTTTTGCCGGTTTTTTTGCGTGTTTCAACGGGTTTTTTGTTTGTATTTTTTCAGACGGCCTGTATAATAGAACATCAAAAGAGGACAGGAGGGGAGACCGTGAAGTCTTTTTACCATTATTTAGTGAAATACCGCCATCCGAAACCGAAGGACGCGATCAGCGAATTCGCGAACCATGCTTACCTTGATCACGGATTTCCCAAGGCATCAACTCATTACGATGAAATCAGCTCTTACCTTGAGCTTAATGGGGATTATTTATCGTCAATGACGACATTTGATGAGGCTTGGGAACGATATATTTCGGAAACAAAGCGATAAAAAAACCGCAGTTGTTCAGAACTGCGGTTTTTTTGCGTTCGTTCGAGCCGACTGGGCTTTTCGGAAAACTCATCGGGCCTTGTAGCCTTAGCCCATGCGAATTGACAGCACTCAGCATACGATAAGCGTAACACGGAAGCTTCAAGGCAAGGGGGAATCCAAATGAAGTCAAACGCGCCTAAATTCAAAGTCGGGGATGTGGTCGTCGTCGTGATGTACGGGACGGTCGGAACGATTACAAAAGTTCATAAAATCGATAAGCATTTTTTGTATGAAGTCAATCATAATGAAGTGCTTTATTTCGAGACTTCTCTTCAACTTTACAAAGATTATGACGGGGTCATTGTCGATACGGAAAAGCTTGACATCGAATATGAATTTTTAATCGGAGATGTCGTCTATGTAAAAGATTACGGCAAAGAATTGTTTAAAATCACCGGGCACAGAACGGAAATTTGGAGATATGTGGAGGATGGCTGGGAAGATATCATTTACGAGCTGACCCGTTTGAAAGACGGAGAATGGCTTGAAACTGAAGAAGAAGATTTAACGCTCGTGCTTAGAACCTACGAAATGGACCAGTTCGTCCATCAGCTTCTGTTTGTTCATTATGTCGGCGAAGCCGGACAAGAGCTTGATGAACCGATATCTGAAAAAGTGTTTTTGCCATTTTCCGGTGATTCCGAGGAGCAGGATCATGAGCGCAATATGGCAGTTACTGTCGTGGATGAACTGCTTGATATCTACAATGACTATAAAGTATTGTATGAAATGTTTCAGGATGCGGAATATAAAGATATGATGGAGTTTGTGTTAAGCAGCCTGAAAGAATATTTCAAATGATAAACAACAAATATAAGAAATAAGGAAAACAGCCGAACACAATAAGAGCGAACATGGCTTTCAAGACCTTCCCCAATACCAGGTCAAACCCTTCTCCAAGCGTTTTTTGGATCATTTTCTTTTCCCCTTCCGGCTTTTGTCTTGTTACGACATGTATATGAAAGAGGACAAACATTATGACAAACCGGTTATAAAACCGAATGCCAGCTCATACATCAGAATAAGGAGGCGATCACAATGAAAGAAATTGAACTGATGATAGATACAGAAGAAATCGCTGATTTTTTTTATCTAGAGCTGACAAGAAGAGGCTACATACCGAACGAGGACGAACTGTTCGAAATTGCCGATATCACCTTTGATTATCTGATTGCAAAATGTATGATAGATGAGCATATAGAGGATTGAAAATGGAGACCGGGGCGGACCTGCTCCGGTTTTTCCTATATTATTTGCCCGGCAGGGGAGCCGGGTGTAAAATGTTTAAAAACAATGTCAAGGAGGCACTGACTTTTCTAATGTATAAAGCACTATTTTCAGCAGCTGTCTTTGTCATCATGGCCATTCTTATCCGCATCCCGGCGGTTCAATCATTTGATGTGAGCGTGATACAGGCTCTCGAGTCTGTCAGACATCCGGTTCTCACAGCGGTTTTTAAAGCGCTGACAGAGCTGGGGTCAAGCGGCTTCATGCTGCCGCTGATGCTTGCTTTAACCCTGGTTCTCGCCGTCTATAAAAAAGCAGCGGCATCACTGTATCTTTATTTGCTGTTTTTTGTTGAAAGAACGGCCAATGAAGCCTTAAAAGGCTGGATTGCCAGAGAGCGGCCCGCGATAAACCCGCTCGTGCACGAACCGTCATACAGCTTTCCGAGCGGCCATTCGATGAATGCGGCGAGCATGTATCCGTTTATCGCATTTCTCCTTTTGCTCTGCATTCCTTTTTTTCAAAAACACAGTCGCGCGGTTTACGTGTGGACCGGCCTTCTCGTCGGACTCATCGGAATCAGCCGCATGTATCTCGGCGTTCATTACATGACTGATGTTATCTCAGGTTTTTCGCTCGGTCTCGCGCTGTTTTTCATCTTCAAAAAAATTGGCGAAAAGTACCCGCTTGTTCGACAAAAGTAGTCAAAGGGATTGAGCCCCGAAGCGCCAATTTTATAAAAAAAGGAGGGATCTGTATTGCCGTTAATGTTTCAACTGTTTAAAAAAAAGCTGATACCTTATGATGTGACGATTTTTCAAACGCCTTGCTTTGGTGAAGATAAGGGATACGAGATGGTTTACAGAACGGAAATAAACGGCAGAACCCATGAAGATGTGCTGGAACGGACGTTTTCCACTTTCAATGTTTATGACACGGTGCCGAATGATTATAAGGCGAGATTTCTTGCAACTGGCGACATCGTTTTAATCGATGAAGGAAGAAAGGGAAAAACCTATTATAAACTGCTGTCTACGGGGTGGAGCAAAATCAACCGCATTTTGCTGCAGTCTTCGTAAGAAGTGAAAAACTGCGGAAGCGCTGTCCGCAGTTTTTTTATGTTGTATTTTTTCTTTTTCTGGCGCTGTATTCCTTTTCATGCGCATCCTCTGCCGCGATGACGTCCTTTGTCGGGATGTGGTTGTTTTTTTTCAATCCGGTGACTCTGTTTCGCTGTTTTTTGCCCATCATTTATGACCTCCTTCCTAAAAAATAGGATGACTAAACGCCCCGTTATTTATCCAGGAGAAAGCTGTCTTTAATCTGTCATACTAATCGCGGCCGGATAGACATACGGCTGCTCCGGCTCGCTGATCTCCTTCCATCGCTTCGTGCGGATGATCGGGATGACAGAGCCGTTATAAGACGCTTTGCCAAGCGTTCCTTCCAATTCAATCCATGTGTCAGGCTGCAATTGCTCAGCACCGTTCCATTCGGCGAGAAATCCGATCAGGCTGGCGTCTGCGATGCAGTGCGTGATCATAAATCGGGACAGCACGAGCTGGCGTGCGCTCAGCCCCGCTTCCTTATGGACGAAGCCTTTGACCGTGATCTCCTTTCCAATATAGTGATCAAGATTGCTTGTCACTTCATCATAATAGTCTGCAAACATGTCGTCATTCATGACAATCCGCTTTTCCTGTTTAAACTGATCCATCTTCCTGTCATACGCCGACTTCGTCATCGCTGAATCGGCGAGTCCTTGCTGAATCTCCGGTGTCATGACATGTTCCTTTTCGCCTTCAGTTTGAGGGGCGATCTCCGTTTTGGTGAGCATCGTCCCTTTATTGGCGGCGACAGACGACTTCAGTACAGCCGGGGAAAGGGTGAATCCGGTGATGAGGGGAAGAGCGATGACGGCATAATGCATCAGCCTGATGAAAAAGGGCTTTGACTCGCCATGATCATGCCCGCAGCCGCAATCCCCAGCGCGGTCATCCTTCACCGTCCAGATCCTGGTCAGCTGAATGATGAACAGAAACGCGAACACACCTGCGGCGATGAGGCTGGTGTAATCGTATTTAGGATTAATCAGCTTATCAATTTCCCCTGTGTAATGGAGCTTGAAAATAAAGACGGAAAAGGCAGCCAGCACAAGTGCGCGCAAAAATTGCCGAAGCTGAAAAACCATTGGTAAAACCTCCTTTCTACAGCAAACTGACAACTTTGATACAAACAAAGACAACAACGGTGATCAGGACAGACAAACAAATGACGAACTTCGGCTTAAACGCATGCAGCATCATGACCGTATTTTTTAAGTCGAGCATCGGCCCGTAAACGAGAAAAGCAAGGATGGATGAGGAAGGAAACAAATTGGTGAAGGAAGCGCCGATAAATGCATCCGCTTCAGAGCACAGCGATAAAAAGTAAGCCAGCCCCATCATGACCAATGCCGAGTCAAGCATGCCCCCTCCGAACACAAACAGCGATTTTAACGGGAGGTATGTTTGCACAAGCGCTGCAACTAAAGCGCCGATAATCAGAAACCTCCCCATATCAAAGAATTCGTCAACAGCATGTTTCAGCATATCAAAGAGCTTTTCCGAAAAAGGGGATGGTCTGCCGGAATGGGCGCAGTGTGCAGCTGTCTGCCGGCTTTCCGTTTTCAGCTGGCTCGAGCGGAACATCATGCTGATCGCAAAAGCGATGATGACCGCTGCGGCAAAACCGACGGCAACCCTTAAAACGGCCATTCGCAAGTCATTGCCAAAAGCCATATAAGTGGATAAGACGACAATCGGATTGATCAGCGGACCCGTCAACAGAAAGCCGACGCCGGCATAGATGGGAACGCCTTTTGACACGAGCCTTCTCACGATCGGGACAATCCCGCATTCGCAAGCCGGAAAACAAGCGCCGAGCAAACAGCTGACAATCACTCCTGAAAACCTGTTTTTCGGAAAAAGGGAGCGAATATGCTCTTCAGTAACAAAGATCTGGATGAAACCGGCGATTAATACTCCGATTAACACAAAGGGAAGGGCTTCGATTAAAATGCTGATGAAAATCGTATTCAGCTGCAGAACGGAAGCCGGAATCTGGAAGGGGAGGCCTGAGGCGAGCGACCCGCCGGCTGACACAAGGCATATCAGAACACCGATGACAACAAGCCCGGTAAAGTCGATTAAATAACTGTTAAGTGAACGAAACATCGCTTTTCCTCCATCCTGAAATAGCTAATCGTAATGATTCTTTTTTAAAGGTATGCCTGTCCTTTTTTAAACATGACAAGAAAAAGAATGATGCCGAATCGGAGCAGGGCTTTATTTTCTTTTTCCGCGATGTTGGTTTATAATACATATGCGAGTGGATGCTGCAATCATCATCACCAATCAGCTTTAAAAAGGCAGGAGGAATAATCATGAGCGTACATATTGGCGCAGAAAAAGGACAAATTGCAGAAACGGTGCTGCTTCCAGGAGACCCGCTGCGCGCAAAATATATCGCTGATACATATTTGGAAAACGTTGAATGTTATAACGAAGTACGGGGAATGTACGGGTTTACCGGCACTTATAAAGGAAAGCGCGTTTCCGTTCAGGGGACGGGCATGGGTGTGCCGTCTATTTCAATTTATGTCAATGAACTGATCAGAAGCTATGATGTGAAAAACCTGATCCGCGTCGGCTCGTGCGGTGCGATCAGAAAAGACGTCAATGTAAGAGATGTCATTCTGGCAATGACTTCATCAACCGATTCGCAAATCAACAGAGTGGCATTCGGCTCGATCGACTTTGCGCCCTGCGCGGACTTCGGCCTGCTAAAAGCTGCTTATGACGCTGCAAGTGAGCGGAACATCCCGGTTACGGCAGGGAATGTGTTTACGGCGGATCAATTCTATAACGACGACAGCCAAATTGAGAAGCTTGCCAAACACGGAGTGCTTGCGGTCGAGATGGAAACGACGGCGCTTTATACATTGGCTGCGAAATTCGGCCGAAAAGCCCTCTCCATTTTAACGGTCAGCGATCACGTCATTACCGGCGAGGAAACAACGGCAGAAGAAAGACAGACGACCTTTAATGATATGATTCTGCTGGCTCTGGATACTGCTTTGTAAAAGCATACATGCACTGAAAAAGGATGGATTCGAATGAACGGAAAGTACAAATACGTGACGATTGCTTCATTGCTGAGTGCAGCGGTCCTGCTTGGCACAGGATGTACCATGACCGAACAGAAGCAAAATGACACGGCTAAAACACAGAATACTGCAAATGCAAGCAAGGATGCAAAAGACCAAAAGTCAGACAGCAGCCTGGAAGATCAGGACTTCATACTCGAGAGCAAGTACTTTAATCAAATAAAAGATGTAGACGGGCTGCCGACGATTCAAAATCCGGAAAACATAATGGCGCTTGTAAATAAAGAATACGCGCTTCCCGGCAACTATGCACCGAGCGACCTGACAGTGCCTGATGTCGCGTTTTCTTTTACCGAGGATATCGACAAGCGTTATATCAGAAAAGAAGCCGCCAAAGCGCTTGAAGAGATGTTCAGCGCCGCTAAGAAAGAAGGCTATGAACTCGTTGCAGTGTCCGGCTACAGATCCTATGACAGACAAAAAGCGATCTATAACAACGAAGTCAGCCAAAAGGGAGAAGAAAAGGCGAAAGAAGCTGTGGCATATCCGGGCCAAAGCGAGCATCAGACAGGACTTGCGATGGATATTTCCAGCAAAAGCAACGGCTTCGCCTTATCAGAGGAATTCGGCAATACGAAAGACGGACAATGGGTCGAGAAGAACGCCTACAAATACGGCTATATCATCCGCTATCCGAAAAATAAAGAAGACATCACGAAATATAAGTATGAACCTTGGCACCTGCGCTATGTAGGAAAAAAAGCGGCTAAAGCCATCCAAGAACACGACTTGACGCTTGAAGAGTATTTTAAACAGGTGAAAAAGATATAAAAATGAAAGGGCCGATATCAATCGGCCTTTTCATAT
The DNA here is from genome assembly GCF_038593085.1 of Bacillus sp. FSL L8-0528. Classification (NCBI taxonomy): domain Bacteria; kingdom Bacillati; phylum Bacillota; class Bacilli; order Caryophanales; family Bacillaceae; genus Bacillus; species Bacillus sp. FSL L8-0528. The sequence continues at coordinate 2,251,711 of NZ_CP151961.1, read as the reverse complement.
TACCAAAAAAACAAGCCTGCAAGAGCCACACCGGCAATTAGACCGAGGCCAAGTCCGTATACAGGGCCCCAACCCCACCAGCCGCCGTAATATCCGTAGGCGAACCCGCGGCCTCCCCGTCTGATCATCGGGGCAATATATACTTTGCTTGGTGAAACACGGACGATTCTTCCGACATGGACGCGGCCTCCTTTGTCGGTGATTCTCGCAACTCTGCCAATATTTTGGTGGCAAAACCTATAATATCGGTCCACTTGAATGCTCCTTCCATCATCTAATCTATTCCTAGTCAGCTTATGACGGATTTAATAGAAAAGGTTGGACGAAAGAAGGAGGACAAATGATGATTTATAGATGTGATATAAAAATAATATGATCGAGAGAGTCCCGGTATTTTTCCAGGTAATGCAGGTGTTTTTCCATCGTTTCATAGTCTTTGTCGGAAATTGCAGGCGACAGATCCATTTCAACGGCGTCATCCGGGTCTCCTGCATCTTCCAATACGACAGGAATGATGTCAATCTTTGAAAATCCTTCTTCTCGAAGGACATTGACCCACTCATCCTCGTCATATAATGCGGTGAATCCGTAAAATTCCGTGATTTCTTTTTTTGCTTCGTCTGTCAGTGCGTTTCCTTCCTTAAGGCAGACTTCGATCGCGACCAGCATCCCTCCGGGTTTTAAAATCCGCCGGATTTCCTGTAAAGCAGACCGGATATTTGTGAAGCTCAGCACAGATTCAGTTAATACACAGGCAAAGCTTTCAGACTGAAACGGCATTTCCTCAAGTGGAGAGCGGACAGCCGGAATGGAAAGCTGTTCTTTTTTAAAACGCTGTCGGGCTTTATCGATCATGACCGGGTCGGCATCAAGGGCAGTGACAGGAAACAGCAGCTGACCCAAATAAGCGGCGGTCTGGCCGGTTCCGCAGCCTGCATCAAGAATCGGCTGCTCAGGGTCGATGCCGGCTTTGGCGAGCACTGCCTTTGACAGGGACATCCCGCCGGGATGAGCGGATGAGACGCCGAAGCTGGCGAGCATGTCTAAATAATCGCTCAAATTGAGATCCCTCCTTTTTTGTATGCATATGCAAAAGCGGAATAATGGTTGAAAACGATCGAATGCCAGCATCCCGGAAAAATCGGTATTTAAGTGATTCGAGTTGACGAATAAAGATTCGTCCATGATAATATGGTAAGAAGAAAAGGTGGTGTTCGTTTGAAACAGCAGTTGAAACTCTTTTTGGCTGTATTGATTACGGCCGTCGCCGCCTCCGCACTGACGCTTTATCTGGTGGGCAAAGGCAGCGGCGGTTCAGTATATTCCGCTTCAGATTCCGAGAAATTCGAAAAGCTGATGGCGGCGTACGACAAAATCAAGAGCGACTATTATCAAAATGCAGACGATGAAAAGCTGACTGACGGCGCGATTAAAGGGATGCTTGGAGCTTTGGATGATCCATATTCTACATACATGGATAAGAAAGAAGCTAAAAGCTTTGAAGAAAGCATTACATCTTCTTTTGAAGGAATCGGCGCCCAAGTAGAAGAAAAAAATGGACAAATTCTAATCGTCGCGCCTATTAAAGGATCTCCCGCAGAAAAAGCCGGCTTAAAGCCGCATGATGAAATTCAGAAAGTGGACGGCAAAAGCGTAAAAGGCAAGACCGTCAACGAAGCGACAGCGATGATCCGCGGCAAAAAAGGCACGAATGTCAAACTTGTTCTCAACAGGGAAGGCGTCGGCCAAATCGATGTTACGATTAAGCGCGATACGATTCCGATCGAAACGGTTTATTCCAAAATGATCGACGGCAATATCGGTGAAATCCAAATTACGTCTTTCTCTGAAAATACCGCAAAAGAACTGACAAAAGCCATTGATGACTTGTCTGAAAAAGGTGCGGAACGATTCGTGCTGGATCTCAGAGGAAATCCAGGCGGGCTGATGGACCAAGCGATTATGATGAGCAACATGTTTGTCGATAAAGGCAAAACCATCATGCAGGTTGAATCCAAAAACGGAAAAAAAGAAGTGTACAAAGCTGAGAAGGAGCGAAAAGTGAACAAGCCGACCGTTGTTCTCGTCAACGGAGGAACGGCAAGCGCCGCTGAGATCATGGCCGCAGCACTTCACCAGTCTTCAGGCATCCCGATCGTCGGTGAAAATACGTTTGGGAAAGGGACGGTTCAAAATGCGGAGAGCTTCTCCGACGGATCGACCGTCAAGCTGACGATTGCCAAGTGGCTGACGCCGAATGGGGACTGGATTCACGAAAAAGGAATCAAACCTCAATATAAAGCGGAGCTCCCAAGCTATGCCAAACTGCCGTACCTGGATTCCAAAAAAGAGTATAAGGCAGGCAGCACCGGAGACGAAGTGAAAGCCGCCCAGCAAATGCTTCAAGCGCTCGGCTATAAGCTGAATGCGACTGGAGCTTTCGACGCACAGACGGAAGCTGCCGTTAAGGCTTTTCAAAAAGACCAAAAGCTGAAAACGACAGGCATCCTAACGGGCGAGACGACAATCAGCCTGACAAGCAAGCTGCAGGATAAGCTTTCCGACAATGATACGCAGTTGGATAAAGCGATTGAGATCTTAAAAAAAGAGAAATAAAAGAAACCCTTGCGCTCACACGGAGCACAAGGGTTTTTTGGTGATCAGGCGCTTTTTTGCACATTCTTCTTAGTATGAAACAAATAGTTGATCACAGAATTGTGTTTTACATTTTTCACAAAAAACGGATTCAACAAGACAACAGTCAAAAGGTTGGCTGCAAGGCCCCAGAATCCTTCGTAAATGCCGAAAGTGGCCCCTGTCAAATAAACGGTAAATGTAACGGCAAGGCCGATGAGAAGACCGATGATCGTCGCTTCCTTCGTCTGGTTTTTCCAGAACAGGCTGATGACGATGGCCGGGAATATCTGCACCATGCCTGAAACGCCGAGAAGCTGAAGCGTGACAAGCGCTGCGGGGAACAGCATTCCAAATAAAAGGGCCAGGCCGATGACGACAAATACCATTGAGCGCGTAATGATCGTCAGTTTTTGCCCCGAAACGCGGGGATTGATCAAATCGCGGTATAAATTGTTGGCGAATAGATTAGACGCCCCGATCGCCATGATCGAACACGGGATCAGACTTGCCAGGGCAATTGTTGAATAGGCGAATCCTTGCGTGACGCCGCCGTAGGAACTTTGGATTAAATACAGCAAGGCAAATCTCGGATTAATGTCATCGGGAAGTACGAGAAATGCGATAAAGCCTAAGAAAATGACTAAGATCAATACGATATTGTACAGCGGCAGAAACATGCTGTTTTTTCTGAGCGCATCCGCGCTGTTCGCCGTGAAGACGCCTGTCGCCGCATGGGCCCACATGAACAGGGCAAACGCGGAAACGATCGATGCCGTGATGAACCAGGCGATCCCGCGCGGTCCGTCAGAAGGGATCGTCAGCATATGCGGCGCTTCATTTGCAAGCTTGTCAATCATCGGCGTCCAGCCGTTAAAATGGATGAGCGGCAACGAAACGACCATAAACAGCATCATCACCCAAACTAAAATATCTTTAATAATGGCGGTATATGTAGGACCTTTGATGCCGCTGAAAAACGTATAGAGCGCGACAAGGATGAATGATATGATCACGACGGCATTGACGTTAATAAACCCTGTACCCGCGACTTGAAGCGTATCCTGGATTCCGCTGAGCTGCAGGCAGATATACGGGATCAGCATCAAGACGCCGACAATGGCAACAAGCGAAGACAGCAGCTTGCTGCTGAAACGTTCCCTTGCGTAATCGGCCAGCGTCGTCAGCTGATGTACTTTCGCCACCTTCCAAATCTTCGGCAGAAAAAAGTACGCGATAAAATAGGCCAAAACCGAATAAGGGATCGCGAAAAAAGCAACGCTTCCGCTTGTAAAAGCGGTGCTTGTCAATCCTAAAAACGTGTAGGCTGTATACAAGTCGGCGCCGACGAGAAACCAGACGAGCAGCCCGCCGAACCGCCTTCCGCCGACCGACCATTCTTCAACCGATTTCCGCGACTGTTTATTGCTGCCGGCGATAAATCCGATACAAACTACGGCCAAAATGATGCCGGCGGTAATGAGGAGCGCTGTTAGATTTCCCTGCATCACTCATAACCTCCGTTTCTTTTCTCAAATCTGTAAATCGCAAATGTGATCAGCGGTGTCAGCACAATCCACAGCACCAGCCAAAAATGAAAAAACGGAAGTCCGAAAACGATCGGATCGATCCGGTTTACAAACGGCAGCAAGGCAAGCTGTCCGATAAAAGGGATGATGAACAGAACCCATTTAAAAAGCTGTTGATTCACCTTTTTTCCTCCTTTAGCGATTTTAATGTTCATAATCATAGCAGTAGTCAGATTTAATCACAAGATAATTATTAGAAAAAAGTGATTTTTTAAATTATTTAAACAGCCGTTCTGACTTGCATATTCGAAAGTATAACTTTACAATAATTAATATCTCGAATTCGAGATAAAACAGAATGAAGGGGATCACTACACAGGAGATTCCTGAGTAAATGAATGGGAAAGAGACGGGCGAACGGGGGCTTTTTGATTGATGAACCGCTGGAAAGACTGGCGCAATGACATCGCGGAAACAAAATGGGAAAAGGAGTGAAAGGAAATGAATCATATATATGAGAAAGGGAATTCGGATACCACCCTGTTGTTATTGCATGGAACAGGGGGAAACGAACACGATCTTCTGCCGATCGGCAGGATGATTGATTCCGATGCAAATTTGCTCGGAGTCAGGGGAAATGTGCTGGAAAACGGAATGCCCCGGTTTTTCAGGCGCTTGAGAGAAGGGGTGTTTGACGAGAAAGATTTGATCGACCGGACGGATGAATTAAAAACGTTTCTAGATGAAGCAGCCAAGGAACTTCACTTTGACAGAAGCCGGGTGGTCGCAATCGGCTATTCAAACGGCGCCAATATCGCGGGAAGTCTGCTGTTCCGTCATGAACATGTACTGAAAGGGGCGATTTTGCATCATCCGATGGTTCCGTTTAGAAATCGCAAGCTCCCTGATATGACAGGTCTGCCCGTGTTTATCGGGGCCGGCAAAACAGATCCGCTCTGTCCGCCGCAGGAATCAAGCGAGCTTGCCGGCTATTTCACAAACGCCGGCGCCAAAGTGCTCCTTCACTGGGAAGGCGGAGGCCATCAGCTGACACACGGCGAAATTGAAAAGGCGAAAATCTGGTATGAAAAGCATATAAAAGCATAAAAATAAACCTTAGTCCTTTTTTGGGACTAAGGTTTTTAACATGTTTACAGCCATGTAGATACGTCAGACACATCGAAACGATTGCTTTTGTGCGCAGGTTTGACCGGCTTTCCGACCGAAATCAGCATAACCGGTACATAGCGTTCATCGATGTTGAATTCTTTCACAAATGCTTCCTTGTCAAAGCCGCCCATTGCGCATGTGTCATAGCCCATTGCTTTGGCTGCGATCATCAGCTGCATGGCTGCTAGAGATGCGTTTGTAAACGCGGCGTCTCTTGCAAATCCGCTGTTTTGATAAGCGCCGTTGATTTGTCCGAGCAGCGTGTTTTTGATTTCTTCAGTCATATAGCCTGCTTCTGCCAGAGGGCCGTATACGGCTTCACCGTTCAGATTCGCTTGTAAGTCCCCGAGCACCGCTACGACCGCAGAGGCCTGACTGACTTGCTTTTGGTTGAACGCGATCGGAAGGAGCCTATCTTTTGATTCCTGGCTGTGAAAGACTGTAAAATGCCAGTGCTGCAGATTCCAGGCTGACGGAGCCTTTGTGGTGATGCTCAGCAGCTTTGTCAGCTCCTCTTTGGAAATCGAAACGCTTGTGTCATATTCTTTAATCGAAGTACGCTCTTCCAGAATGTTGAGAGCGGTGTTTTCTTGTGAAGACATGTGACTTCCTCCTTTGGGCTAAACGTGTTATGATAGAGTTAGATAAAAAGTTAGAAACTTACTTTTTGTAACTTTAATGAGTATTTTAATGGCACACATTATATTTGTCAACTGGATATGGAGGGGTGAGAGAATTGGGGTTTACAATGTGTCCTAGAATGGAAGCCGCCTTTTCTTTACTCGGCAAACGATGGAATGGACTGATCATCCATGTATTATTGGATGGACCTAAACGATTTAAAGACTTGACTGAAATGATACCGATGATCAGCCAGAAAATGCTGGCTGAACGTTTAAAAGAGCTCGAACACTGCAAAATAGTCGAGCGTCAAGTGCTCCCGGAAACGCCGGTAAAAGTGATCTATCAATTGACAGACAAGGGAACGGCGCTGGAGCCTGTCCTCAAGGAGATACAAACCTGGGCCGAAAGCCATTGTGATCCGGAAGGGAGCTGACCGGATTGAACAGTAAAGAAACTGTCGTCATTACAGGCGGGGCAAAAGGCATTGGAAGAGACCTCGTGGCCGCCTATGCTCAAAAAGGTTTTATCGTCGTATTCGCCGACGTATTGAAGGAAGAGGGTGAACAGCTTGAAAAAGAGCTGACCGCTTCCGGTGCGCGGGTCCAATTTGCACCTTGTGATGTAGCTTCTGAAGAAGACGTGAAACGGCTGATGCAGGAAGCTTCCCGAAACGGCCGTTCGATATCGGCGCTCATCAATAATGCGGGCCGATCAGTTTGGAAGTCCCCTTACGACTTGACGGCTGAAGAATGGGACGGCGTCCTGAATACGAATTTGAAAGGCGCGTTTCTTTGCGCAAGAGAAGCGGCCAAAAGAATGAAAGAGGCGAAAACAGGCGGTGCCATCGTCAATATCGCTTCGACAAGGGCATTTATGTCCGAACCGGACTCAGAAGCCTATGCCGCGTCAAAAGGGGGCTTAATAGCTTTGACTCACGCATTGGCCGCGTCTTTAAGCAAAGATTCAATCGTGGTCAACAGCATTTCCCCGGGCTGGATTGAAACCGGTGATTATACTGCCCTGCGGCCTATTGACCACGCGCAGCATTTGTCAAACAGGGTCGGCCGCCCACAGGATATCGTCAAAGCATGCTTTTATTTGACCGATCCGGACAATCGCTTCGTCACCGGTACAAACATAACGGTGGACGGCGGAATGACAAAAAAAATGATTTATGAAGAATAGCCCAAACGTTTCCCGACTTTATGAATACCTTTACTATAGGCAGACATAAAGGAGGATAAAAGCCAATGAACCCTCATATGCTTTATTCGAGATCAGGTCCTGCCGGATACCCGGCCAGATTCCCGTTATTCTGGGGTTTTGGAGCGCCGCTTGTCGGCGGATTGCTGGGCGGATTTCTCGGAAGCGCGATTTTTAACTACCCAAGACCTTACGCTTACCCGCCGCCATACCCGGGACCTTACGGCGGCGCGCCTTATTACGGCTACGGGGCAGCTCCTGGGGCTTTTCCGTACGGAGGTGTTCCGGGCGCAGCTCCATACAGAGGAGCAGGACCGGGCTATTGATCAATAAGCCAATTGTTGCTGGCGTCTAAATGCCGGATGTCAATATGAAGCGGCGGCCAAAGCCTGCGAATCTTTTCGCCTTTGGCCGCCGTCTCATTCTTTCCGGATCGATCAGTCAGGGAACTGTACTTTTCCCGGTACGGTATATGCGCTTGACGTCCCGTTTTCCGGAAGCTTTTTTATCGTGTCTTTGACGACTTTTCCTCGGATATCTGTGATCCTGACTTTAAGCGGACTTGTCCCGAGATTGGTGCTGACGAAATGGTTGTAATCCGTTTTCTCCATGTTGATCCACTTTCCGTCTTTGTAATATTCCATTTTCATGACGGGATATTTGTGGTTTCTGACTTGGATCGCCGCCCACCATTGGCTGCTGCCTTCTTTGATCCGGTAAGTGAAATTGCCGGTAATCGGCGCTTTGACTATACGCCATTTAATGTCGATTTTGCCGTCTTTCATATCGCCGATCTCGCGAAAAGCGTTCGGTGAAAGGTCAAGGGCTCCCGGCGCTCCTTCAGGATACAGATCGGTAACATAGACGGTCGTTTTTCCTTTCGGCCCTTCAACCCGCAGATAGGCGCCGGCAAGAGCAGCTTTCACACCGCGGTAATTCATATCTGTCGGATTTAAAGCGGTGATCTTCATATTGGACGGAATAGGGTCCAAAAGCAATGCGCCGCCGGAGTAGCCCGACCCCGTATAAGTGGCATAGCCCGTATGCAGTGAGTTGTACGCAGCGGAAGCTTGAGGCGAAAAACAAAGGATTGTCAAAAACATTGCTGTGATCAATATGCTGATTTTCTTTTTCATATACATCCTCCTGTTTTATAAATTGAGAACCATTATCATTATAAGGACAAATCGACAACAGCCGAAAGAGGAAATAGTTACAGAGACTTTTTAAGGAATAATGACTAACACTGTCAAAATTTAAAGGCGCGGCCGAATGTCAGGCAAATGAGATGATCATCCTTGAGGAGTAGTGTTAAGATGATACAGGAAGAAAAAAAACAGCCTGCTTTTTCAAGCTGGCCGTTTTCAAAACGTGATGTCGATTTCAGACAGGTTAAAGTCCTCATTTTTTAAGAACATCACTTCCAAAATGCCGTCTTTAAATATTGCTTTCGTACCCTTTCTGCGCACTAGAGAGGGGAGAACGACTTTTTCCTGCCGCCCTTTTTCAGGGTAGTTTTCTATGATCAGGGTTTGTGAAGTATGTTTAATTTTCAGAAGGTTAAGCTGTTCTTTGGTGAGCGGTATTTTAACAAATACATGGCTTGTCGTTTCAAAAATATCAATCGGATCAGATTCATCTGCCTCCGATGTTTCTTTTGAGAGAGGGTCACGAAAAGGAAATTGAACTGCATACCCCGGTCCGAAAACGCTTTTCATCATGTGGTGGATATATTGCTCCACATCTTTCGGGTCAGCGTTTTTTAATCCGTCCTTGGAAAACTGCTGAAATGGAAAAAAGCGTTGCCAATCAAACACGATCACACTTCCTTTCACATAGACGGTACAGTATATGCAAAAAAGTGCGGAAAGTGATGAAGAAGAAAGGAAAGAAACAGACATGAATCATTCATCTCAAACGAAAGGAATCATTTACACAGCGCTTTCTTATTTGCTGTGGGGGCTCCTTCCTTTATATTGGAAAGTGCTCGATCAGACGGCCGCGCTCGATATTCTGGCGCACCGGATTATCTGGTCATTTGTTTTTATGTGCGGGGTGCTTCTCGTTTTGCGGCAGTGGAAAAACGGAGTCAAAGCATTTCGCTCGCTTTCGGGAAACCGAAAGGAATTTGTTCCGCTCATTTTGTCGTCCGTTCTGATTTCGATCAATTGGTATGTCTACATATGGGCCGTCAGCAACGGCTATATTCTTGAAGCGAGCCTGGGCTACTACATCAATCCGCTCGTATCGATCGTTCTCGGAATTGTCTTTTTAAAGGAAAAGCTAACGCGGATGCAGGGAGCGGCAGTTCTTCTCGCTGCCCTCGGCGTGCTTATTTCAGCTTTTCAGTACGGGTCCGTGCCGTACATCGCCCTGATGCTCGCATTCAGCTTCGGGCTCTACGGACTGGCGAAAAAGCGCACATCGCTCTCAAGTGCCATAGGACTTACTTTGGAAACGATGATGATCGCTCCGGTTGCAGCGATCTACCTGCTGTTCCTCAGCCATCCGGAAAAGGCTCAAGCCGCTTCAGGGAGCATCGGCATGATGGTGCTGCTGTTTTTGGCAGGAGTGTTAACCGCGATTCCGCTGCTTTTATTTGCGGAAGGTGCGAAAAAACTTCCGCTTTATCAAGTTGGCATTTTGCAATATATCGCTCCGACCATTACATTATGCTTAGGCGTTTTCGTCTACCATGAACCGTTCAGCAGCAGCAAGGTCTTTACGTTTACCTGCATATGGGCGGCGCTGATTTTGTTTACACTTTCGCAATTTCAATGGAAGAAACCGGAGAAAGTATTTTTGAAAAGAAAAAATTCCTTTCATCCGTAAGCCCTTTTTCTTTTCAATAAGCACCGATTATGTATAATTAAACATTATTGAAGCAATTCGGAGGTTATTCCGTCATGGCAGACGAATTAGAGCTTTTCCGGGCGTATAAAACCCTTTGGAAAAACCGGACGATGGACGGAGAAGGCAGGCAGGCGCTTTATCGGGCGATTGATGATGAGCTGAACGACCTCCGCACCCATCCAAGGCTCAGAAAGACGAAGCATGAAAAATACTATCAATCAATCCGGCGCATTGTGAATTCACAATTGGAACCAGATATGAAGCTCAAGCTGATTGAATGGCATACGGAACGATTAGAGTTATTAACAAACGAAGAAAGCAGGGAGTAACATGAAAGCAATAATAAAAGAAGATGTGCAGGCTTCTTTGGAAACATTTTTAAACCAGCCTGTTTACATTCATTTGGAGACGACAACCGGATCGTATTCCGCGCATAAAGATGAGCAGAACATGACCGTGGTGGCGTATATCAGAAACGCGAAGGTGACCTGCTCCCGGGCTAAAATCACGGGTGAGGGGCCATTTCGCGCCGGTTTGAAAATCGAAGACGGCTGGATCTACGCCGAAGGCCTGACGGATTATACGGTTGATGATGAAGGAAGATTGCTTCTCGCCGGCTATTTGCCGGGCGGCAAACTCGCCATTTCGCTTCAAATCAGCAAAAAGCCATTTGCAGTCTAAAAAGAAGGTGTTATAGATGAAAAAACATTTACTCGTGATCTTGCCGCATCCTGACGATGAATCTTTCGGAGTCGCCGGCTTGATCGCCTTAAACCGAAAAGAAGATATACCTGTCACATACGCGTGCCTGACGCTGGGCGAGATGGGAAGAAATATGGGAGACCCGCTTTTTGCCAACAGGGAAACCCTTCCGCTGCTCAGAAAGCAAGAGCTGATCGACGCCTGCAGGGAAATGGATGTACAGGACTTGCGCATGCTCGGATACCGCGACAAAACGCTCGAATTCGAGGATGAAGAAAAACTGGCCGATCGAATAGAGGCTATCATCGATGATGTAAACCCGAGCCTTGTTGTGACGTTTTATCCGGGACACGGCGTTCATCCTGACCATGATGCGTGCGGTGCCGCGGTTATCAGGGCATTATCGCGGAAAAAGAAAGAAGACCGGCCGCGCGTCTTATGCATGGCCATCACCCACCACAGAAAAGAGGTTCTTGGCAAGCCTGACGTCGTTCTTGATATCAAAGAAGCCGCAGATATTAAAATGAACGCGCTCAAAGCGCATAAATCTCAAACAGGCGGCTTTATGAAAGAAATAGAGCAAAAACTCGCCAATGGCGAGCCGGTTGTTGAGACATGGTTTGAAAAAGAAACATTTTGGACCTATCAATGGAATGATTAAAATGGTCAAAAAAGGTGTCGGGCATATGAGCCCGGCACCTTTTTATACGCTTTGAGTGTGAATATAGCGGTTTTGAATGCGTTTGAGCCTGAAGAACAGCCCGACTGCACCGGCTGCGAGCCCCGTGATCAGTCCGATCCAGTACCCGAAAGCTCCGAATGAAGTATACGTTCCGATCACAAAACCGACCGGAAGCCCGATAATCCAATACGAGACGAGAGCGGTAACAAGCGTGTAGTTGACATCTTTATATCCTCTGAGCGCTCCTTGAATCGGCGCGGCGATGGCATCTGACAGCTGAAAAAACAACGCATACAGCAAGAAGTCCTTTGTCAGAAGCAGCACATCCCGGTCAGCCGCATACAAACCGGCGATTTGCTCTCTGAACAGTAAAATGATGAGTGCGGTGAATAATGAAAAACCGACCGCTATTGAAATGCCGAGATAGCTGTAGGTTCTCGAGTCTTTAAACCGTTTTGCTCCGGCCTCAAAGCCGACGACAATTGTCAGTGTCATCGATACGCTCAATGGAAGCATGTAAAGAAGCGAAGCGAAATTCATTGCCGCCTGATGGGAAGCGATCGTGACCGTGTCAAAATGGCTCATCAGCAAAGTGACAGCTGCGAATATACTCGTCTCAAAGAAGATGGCGAAACCGATCGGAATCCCGATCTTCAGCAGCTTCATACTTTCAGCAAAAGAAAATGAATAGAATGTTCCAAAAATCCTAAACTGGTGAAACGGCGTCTTTTTGTGGACGATGTATAAAGAGATCAGACAAATGCACCAATATGTGATGGCGGAAGCCATACCGGCTCCTGCTCCTCCAAGCTTTGGAAAGCCGAAGTTCCCGAAAATGAACAAATAATTCAAAATAAAATTAATGGGCAGAGAACAGAGCGTAATCAGCATCGTCACCCGCGTTTTTCCGAGTGAATCAATAAAGCAGCGCATCACATTGTAAACAAACAGCGGCAATATGCCGAGCCCGATGCAGATTAAATATTGCTTTGCGATAACCGCTACCTTCTGTTCAAGATCGAGGTTCTCAAGCACCGGATCAATCAGTAAGTACCCGGAAACGATGACAGCAATGCTGATGATCCCGGCCACATAGACCGATTGAATAACAGTATAAGGGACATCCTTTTGCCGCTTGGCCCCCATCAGCTGGGCGACCATCGGTGTTACAGCCGTCAAAATGCCGGCAAGCCCTGTATAAACGGGGGTCCACAAACTCGAGCCGATTGCGACCCCGGCGAGGTCTGCGGCACTGACTTTGCCTGACATCACCGTATCGAGAACCGTAATGAGCGACAGTCCCGCTTGCGTAATCAAAATCGGAATTAAAATCGTTAAAAACTGTCTTGTTTTCTCCCGCAAATCCTTTGTTTCCCTCATATCAGTTCCCCGTTTCTTTTGGATAACGAGAGAAATTATAACACGTTATGTATAAAATGCAATAAATGTCTGTTCAATCTTTTTTCGTCTGTTTTGTTTTTTTAAACATTTGCACATAAATAAAGGAAAGAGAAAGGATTCCTAAACACGTACATAAATATTGACATATTTTTTGAATAGCCAAGAAGATTCACCTCCATGTCTTAAAATGCGCCATAAAAGGAGGAAACATGCATGAAAGCGGCGGTAATCAACCGGAAGTTTTTTATGTGTTTTTTAATAGCCTATTAAGACTATTAATATACAAAAATTAATGAGCATTAAGTTTTATTTTTCTAATTATCGTTACATTAAGACGGGAAAAAAGAATCTATAAATGAAATAGTAAAACGCCGTTCGATCTAAATAAAAGATGCTCCCAATTCCGGATGTTGGCAAAAAAAATGTGTGATATAGTCAATTTATGGTTTCTTGGAGGAATTTGTGCTGAAATGTAGAAATGTATGAGTGATCCTGATCTTTGCTTTTCGATTAGGCAATAGATGAGGATTGATCGGCGATTTCCGGTAAACTAATGAATATGAATACACAGTTTTTACATCCTCAACTTGAATGCTGGCTTGTCCATCTGTTGACCGTTTGATCCGAGAGAAAAAGAAAGCGGCTGTAAAACGGTACGGAAATCCGCATGTTACGGCGTCTATTCGGGCTGTTTCAGCACATGCAGCATATCCAGTCAACTCCTTCTCGCTGTTTTTCACCATGAACCTCTGATTTTAAAACAACTGATCATCGTATTTCCGAAAAATTGAAACGCAAACCTTTGCAAAAAAAGCATCCGGCATCTCGAGCGCGCGAAAAAAGTATTGATTTTTGTCAATATGTCTATCAGTCTGTATTTTTAATGAGAAATTTGTAAAAAAACAAAAAGACTATTAAAAAAATATAAAATAGACCGATACAAATCGTGAATTGCATTTTTTGCTTAAGAATATAAAAGGGGGCTTTCGGCCAAAGGTCATACATATGGTGATCAGATCACCTGTCTGATCGGCCGGATAAAGGCTTAAGCAATAGCAAATGTAATGGCATACATAGAGAGAACGAAAATGAAACGGGAGGTTAAAAGGTTATGAAGAAGAAGATAGCAGTAGGTTTGGCGGCCTCTGCGGTAGTTGGAACTTCATTGGCGGCATCACCGGTAGAAGCCCAAACCATCAAGGTGAAAAGCGGAGACTCACTGTGGAAGCTTTCAGCTGATTACAATACCAGTGTTTCGGCACTTCAATCAGCAAACAATCTTTCATCTACAGTTATTTATGTCGGACAAACTTTAAAAGTACCGGACGGCAAGTCAACAAGCAGCTCACAGACAAAATCCGCAAGTTCCAGCTCAAGCTCAAGCACTGCCAAGTCAACTTACACGGTAAAATTAGGAGATTCCTTGTGGCTGATTGCCAAAGACTACAAAACAACCGTAAAAGAGATCAAAAACTTAAACGGGCTGAGCAGCGATATGATTTACCCGGGACAAAAGCTGGTCATTAAAGGAAGCGCGAAAAACACCGGTTCCAGCTCCGGCTCAAGTTCGAGTTCCAGTTCGAAATCATCCAGCTCCGGCTCAAGTTCGAGTTCCAGTTCGAAATCATCCAGCTCATCCTCAAGCTCGCAAAGTGCAAGCAGTTCAAGCAGCACATACAAAGTCAAATTGGGCGACTCTTTATGGAAAATTGCCAATAGTTTGAATATGACAGTCGCCGAAATTAAAACGCTGAACAACTTGAAGTCGGACACGATCTACCCGAACCAGGTTCTTAAAGTGAAAGGAACGGTTTCCAGCGGAAGCAAACCATCTTCTGGTTCGTCTTCAAGTTCTTCATCAAGTAAAACGAACACAAGCAGCAGTTCAAAAACGACCACTTACACGGTTAAACCAGGGGATTCTCTCTGGAAAATTGCAAATTCGATGAAGGTGACAGTCCAAAGCATCAGAGAGGCTAATCAATTAAAAACAGATGTTTTGCAAGTCGGCCAGAAGCTTAAAATCTCCGGTGCATCGACTTCCGGATCATCTGGCAGCCCGTCTTCCAGCTCGCCGAACTCTTCAGTTTCAACCGGCACTTCGACAAGCGCAAAGGTCGAGCGAATGATTGCGGAAGCAGAAAAGCATATCGGCGTGCCTTACAGATGGGGAGGCAACAACCCTTCAGGCTTTGACTGCAGCGGATTCATCTATTACACGTTGAACAAAGTCACATCTGTCTCAAGGCTGAGCGCAGCCGGATACTGGAACATCATGTCGCCAGTCAGCCAGCCTTCAAGAGGAGACTTCGTTTTCTTCCAAACATATAAAGCGGGTCCTTCACACGTCGGCATTTATTTAGGAAACAACAAGTTTATCAATGCCAACGATTCCGGTGTCACCGTCAGCGACATGAATAATTCCTACTGGAAACAGCGCTACCTCGGCGCAAAACGGTATTCATTTTAAAAAAGCCATTTTATATGGCTTTTTTTTTGCGTGATTTCAGGATGGTAAGGACAGGTTTAATGCCCCTCTTCATTGTCTAAACTGAAAAGAAAAGCGAAGGGGGAAGCCGTTTGAGAACATTACAGTACATATTGCTCACATGTATGGCTGTTTGTTTGGCAGCTGCATGCACACAGCAGAAAGAAATCGAGCAAAAAAATGCCGAACAGGAACATAAAGAAACTTTTGAAGCGATGACACAGCCATTAAAAATACCGCTGATCAAACGCGACGGTACGGAGACCGGTTTTATAGAAGTGTCTGCATCTGCTGCAGAAGGCCTTGATATCAGAGTCAGCGCCCATGATCTGCCGCCGGGAATGCTTGCTTTTCATATTCATGAAACGGGCGTGTGTAAAAAGCCTGATTTTGAAAGTGCGGGTGCTCATTTCAATCCTGACCAAAAGGAGCACGGCTTTCACAATCCGAAAGGACCGCATGCCGGTGATTTGCCGAATATTGAAGTCGGAGCCGACGGCAAAGTCGACGTCATCGTAAATGCGCCGGACGTCACCCTTGATCAGAAAAGCAAGTTCAGTCTGCTTGATCATGATGGAAGTGCCTTCATCATTCATGAGCATCAGGATGATGATTTAACAAATCCATCCGGAAACTCCGGAGCCCGGATGGTTTGCGGAGCGCTGACGAACACCGGAAAAAAGTGAATCGGCGCATGGAAGCCGTTTATATTGAGGGCAGCGCATCTTTTCTAGTATACTTACATACAGAAGACGCTTTGAGAAAGGAATTTTACAACACATGAAATATGATCTGCATGAACTAGAGCTGCCTGAAAAAATAAAAGAGCGGCTGATTCAGTCTGCCGCCCAACCTGTTGCCGCGGAATACCAATCATTGATTGGAACGCCCGGCTATGAAGCGGAAGACAGCGCCATTCTCTATGACGCGATGATCGCGCTGTCACTCGGAAAAAACGTTTTGTTAAAAGGCCCGACAGGCTCCGGAAAAACAAAACTTGCCGAAACGCTCTCCGCTTATTTTCAAAAACCTATGCACAGTGTCAACTGTTCTGTGGACCTTGATGCAGAGGCGCTTGTCGGTTACAAAACGATTGAAAACACCGACGGGAACGCCTCTATTGAATTTATCGAAGGTCCCGTGACAAAAGCGATGAACAACGGCCATTTCCTATATATTGACGAAATCAACATGGCGAAACCGGAAACGCTGCCGATCTTAAACGGGGTGCTCGATTACCGGAAAATGATGACCAATCCGTTTACGGGGGACGTCATCAAAGCGAAAGAGGGATTCGGCGTGATTGCAGCGATAAACGAAGGTTATGTCGGAACGGTCCCGTTGAATGAAGCGCTGAAAAACCGGTTTGTCATTATCGACGTGCCCTACATTAAAGGTGACCTGCTGAAACGGGTGCTTGAAACACAATCCGAACTGAAAAATCAGAAGCTGCTGGACCGCTTTGTCACCCTGTCATCGGACTTAATGACGCAGGCTCATAATGGACAGGTTTCTGAAGAGGCCGCTTCCATCAGAGCGCTTCTCGATACTTGCGATCTGTCGACGTATATTCCGCCGCTGCGAGCGATCGAACGGGGCATCGTTGAAAAGCTTGATGATGAACGCGAAAAAGCGGCGGTCCGAAATATTGCCCAAACTTTGTTCGAATGAGGGTTTTTTTATGAAGTTTATTAAATTCAATGACAGCAAGATTGACTCTCTGCTTTTTATGGAGCTGACAGATCTGGCGAAAACGCTCGCAAAAAGCGATCAGGTTGAAGTGGAGTACGGGGTTCAGTCTTATTACAATCCTTTTGAGAAAAAGATCTACATGAGCCATTTTTGGAAAGACAGGAACCACCGGGATATGGTAGACGGTTTGAAAAGTGATGTCTACTTGCGGTCAATCGGCTCCCGCTACAGCTCGATGAAAGACTTTTCCCGCATGCTTGACGCGGCTCGGAAATATCAGTTTAAGAGTTTGGCAAAACAGTTGTTTATGCTTTTTGAAGACATCAGAATCGAAGAGTCCATCAAGAGGGAGCGCCCCGGCACAAAACCGGTATTTTCAAACCGGAAATCAATGTACCGGAAACACTTTACGACCCAGTTGACGCTGAATTTGGAGCGGAGCATTTTTACAGATGCTTTGTTTTGCGCTGTATATCTTAAGCTGACCGCGGAATCGCCGCTTGATGAGATACCGGCTATCCATGAATCGGTCGATCCGATGAAAGGATTTATAGAAGCCGAGCTCGCCCGCGTATTCGAAGCGCGTTCAACTGCTGACATCGTCTCGATTGTAAGCGGGCTGATGGAAGGTTTCGAAGAGGTGCTCGAAAAGGATATGCTGAATACGTACTTCTTTTTTCCGGAACTGGAATACGAACAAGTTGACGAAGAAGAGCTTTTTCAAGATTTGAAAGCAAAACCGAAGCTGAGCGAGGATCTGACGCTTGAAGAGAAAAGTGCGGGTGACGAGGAAGTTCATGAAGAAGAAATGCCGACTTGGCACAGAGAAACGGAAGCCCCGGCGAAAAGCTTTCTCCAGTTTGATTTGGAGCACGGCGCCAAAACCGATATTTCCGGCGGCGCTTTAAGAGAAGGAGAAGACGGCGACCAAGCGCTCGGGTCTGTTCAGGGAACGGCGAAGCAGACGAAAAGAAAAGACTATTCAAAACTTGAATCGCTTGAATCTGTTCAAGATGAGCCGAACGGCGGCGCCGCACCAGCCGGCAAAGAAAACCGCTATGCGTTTTCGGTGATGAAGCCTCCGGAAAAACCTTCTAACGAAGACATATTAGACTACCAGGCTCAAGCCAAAACAATCGAATCGTATCAAAAACGGCTCAAACAGATGATTCAAAAAACGCTCGAGCATAAAAAAACGCTCCCGAGAACCGATTTGCATGCAGGCAGATTGAACAATAAACTGCTCCGTTACTTTACAGAGCGCAATCCGCGCCTGTTCTATAAAAAGCAAGAACCGTCAACAGAGATCGACGCCGTTTTTACATTGCTTGTCGACTGTTCAGCAAGCATGCATGACAAAATGGCGGAGACGAAACGGGGCATTGTCCTGTTTCACGAAGCGCTTAAATCTGTTGCTGTCCCTCACCAAATCGTCGGTTTTTGGGAAGATACGAACGATGCGACAGAGACGAGCCAGCCCAATTACTTTCATACGGTCGTCTCTTTTGCGGATTCCTTAAAAGCAGGCGCCGGACCGCATGTCATGCAGCTTGAACCGGAAGAAGACAACCGGGACGGATATGCGATCAGACAGATGACGAAGATGCTTGTTCAAAGAAGCGAAGCTCAGAAGTTCCTGATTGTCTTTTCAGACGGGGAGCCGGCCGCATTCGATTATGAACAAAACGGGATTGTCGATACACATGAAGCCGTTATGGAAGCGCGGAAACGAAATATCGAAGTCATCAATGTATTTTTATCAAACAGCGAAATCGAAGAATCGCAAATCAAGACGATACAGGACATGTACGGAAAGTACAGCCTTTTCGTCCCAGACGTCGATCAGCTCCCCGATGTTCTGTACCCGCTTTTAAAAAAGCTGTTGAGCAAAAGTATAGGATAGATATGACAGATGGCAGCAATACTCGCGGCCATCTGTTTTTTATCGTAGAAACACAGTGAAATATTGAAATTTTTATTATTTTTATCAACTTAATTTTTTACGGAGCACATCGGGATGTTAAAAAATAGACGGTCAGGGGAAATATGTGAATAAATAATGAGGCAGTTTAAAAGAATTCGGTCTGAAAGTTCAAAATTATAAATTTTTTTATTTTTCAAGATGATTTTTTAATTTTATTTGAACAATCTGTGTAGAAACAAATGAGAAACAGTGGTAAAATGTACGTGGAAGCGTTTTTATTACATATTTCTGGGCGTAAGGTTCAGAAGATATATTAAGATAGTGAATCATTCACTTGATTATTAGGTTGGGGGTAATGTTCAAATGTTTCAAAATAGTATGAAACAAAGAATGACTTGGGAAGAATTTCACGGTCCGAACCTCGGCTATGTGCTGGAGCTTTACGATCAATACGTCAAGGATCCAGAAAGCTTGGATGCTGATTTAAAAGAGATGTTTGACGAACTTGGAGCTCCCCCGGGCGATATAAGGGCCGCCTCTCTAAAAAACGAAAACGAAGAGGCAGATTTCACGGCTGGATCTATTCAAAAAATCGCATCAGCGATAAAACTCGCAGAAGATATTAGAACCTATGGCCATTTAAACGCTTCCGTCAATCCACTGAGAAAAACACAAGAGAAACAGGAGCTTTTTCCTCTTGCTGAGTACGGGTTAACTGAGCAGGATGTGAAAAAAATTCCGGCGTCTGTCATATGCAAAGATGCCCCTAAAGAAGTAACAAACGGTTTAGAAGCCATTCAGTACTTGAGAAACACATACAAAAAATCGATTTCTTTTGAATTTGACCATGTGCACATTTTTGAAGAGCGCAACTGGCTGATGAAAAAGATCGAATCCGGGGAATTATTCGCCCCGAAATCGAAAGAAAAGCTGGTGGAAGTTTTAAGAAGGCTGACAGAAGTTGAAAGTCTTGAACAGTTTCTCCACAAAACCTTTGTCGGGCAAAAACGCTTTTCAATAGAAGGACTTGATGCGCTTGTGCCCATGCTGGATGATATTATCGCCAAGTCCGTTTCGGCAGGTACGACAAACGTTAATATCGGTATGGCGCACAGGGGCCGCCTGAACGTTCTTGCGCATGTTCTAGGAAAACCTTATGAAATCATTTTTTCTGAATTCCAGCATGCGCCGAATAAAGATCTCGTTCCGTCGGAAGGTTCGACAGGGATCAATTACGGCTGGACGGGTGACGTAAAATATCACCTCGGCGCCAACCGTCAGATTCAGGATGAGCATACGAAAACGGCGCGCATTGCGCTCGCGAACAATCCGAGCCACCTGGAGTTCATCGATCCGATCGTTGAGGGTTCGACAAGAGCCGCCCAGGAAACGAGAACGGAGAGCGGCTATCCGGTTCAAGACGTTAAAAAATCGCTGGCGATTCTGATTCACGGCGATGCGGCATTCCCAGGGGAAGGCATTGTCGCGGAAACGCTGAATTTAAGCCAGCTTAAAGGCTATCAGGTGGGCGGAGCGATTCACATTATCGCCAATAACATGATCGGATTTACGACGGAAAGCAATGAGTCAAGATCGACGAAATATGCAAGCGACCTTGCAAAAGGGTTTGAGATTCCGATCGTCCACGTTAATGCGGATGATCCTGAAGCATGCCTTTCAGCGGTTCAGCTCGCTGTTGAATACCGCATGACTTTCAACAAAGACTTTTTGATCGATCTGATCGGCTACCGCCGTTTCGGCCACAATGAAATGGATGAGCCGTCTGCAACGCAGCCGATGCTGTATGATGCGGTCAGAAAGCACCCGACCGTCAAGAACATCTTTGCTGAAAAGCTGATTCATAACGGGATCGTCGATAAAGAAACCGTCGACAAAATCGGGGACGCTGTCATGAAGCGTTTAGAAGAAGCCTATCGCAAAGTGCCGGCCAAGAAGGAAGACATGACACATGAAATCGTTCTTCCCGAGCCTGTTTCCAACGGTTTTCCTGATGTTGACACGTCGGTTGATGTTGAAACTTTGCGCAAAATCAATCAGGAGCTTGTTTCATGGCCTGAAAACTTCAACGTTTTCGATAAGCTAAAGCGAATCCTCGAAAGGCGCGCCAAAGCGTTCGACGATGACCGAAAAGTCGACTGGTCGCTAGCAGAGGCGATGGCTTTTGCGTCCATTTTGAAAGACGGCACACCTCTAAGACTGACCGGGCAGGATTCAGAACGCGGCACATTCGCACACCGCAACCTTGTCCTTCACGACAGCAAGACAGGGGACGAATTCATCGCACTGCATCACCTTGCAAATACGAAAGCGTCATTTGCGGTTCACAACAGCCCGCTTTCTGAAGGGTCCGTCCTAGGCTTTGAATACGGATATAACGTGTCTTCGCCGGAAACGATGGTGATCTGGGAAGCGCAGTTTGGAGACTTTGCAAACGCGGCGCAAGTGTACTTTGATCAGTTCATTTCTGCAGGAAGAGCGAAATGGGGACAAAAATCAGGGCTCGTTGTTCTCTTGCCGCACGGCTATGAAGGGCAGGGACCTGAGCATTCAAGCGGAAGAACGGAACGCTTCCTTCAGCTGGCGGCGGAAAACAACTGGACTGTCGCCAACTTGACGAGCGCCGCCCAGTACTTCCATATTTTAAGAAGGCAGGCCAAGATGCTCCTTCGCGAGGAGATCCGCCCGCTGATCATCATGACGCCGAAAAGCCTGCTGAGAAATCCGAATACCGTGTCAGAAGTGCAGGAGCTCAGCGACAGCAGCTTTAAGCCGGTCTATGAAATGTCAGGACTTTCCCATCAGTATGACAAAGTGACGCGCCTCGTCCTTTCAAGCGGTAAAGTTTCGATTGACATCAGCAGCCATTTCAATAAAATGGAAGGTGAAAAAGATTGGCTGCACATTGCACGGGTTGAAGAGCTGTATCCTTTCCCTGCAAAGCATATTAAAGCGATCTTCAGCAAACTCCCGAATTTGGAGGAGATTGTCTGGGTACAGGAAGAACCGCAAAATATGGGTGCATGGAACTATATCGAGCCTTATTTAAGAGAGATTGCTCCAAAGGACGTGAAGGTCCGCTATATTGGCAGAAGAAGACGTTCAAGTCCGGCAGAAGGGGATCCGACGGTTCATAAAAAGGAACAGGAACGCATTGTATCTGATAGCTTGACTCGCAAAAATTAAGGGGGAACTAAAAAATGGCGGAAATTAAAGTACCTGAATTAGCGGAATCAATTTCAGAAGGAACGATAGCCCAATGGCTGAAACAACCGGGAGATTATGTAGAACAAGGGGAATTCCTGCTCGAGCTGGAGACTGATAAAGTCAACGTTGAATTGACGGCAGAGCAGTCCGGCGTTCTTCAGGAAGTGCTGAAAGATTCCGGTGACACGGTTCAGGTCGGCGAAATAATCGGAACGATTTCAGAAGGCGGCAAATCAACGGCTCCTCAAGCTGACGCTCAAGAAAGCGCCGGTGCTTCGGAAGAGAAGGCAGCCTCGTCTGAAAAGACAGCCGAACTTCGCGAAAGCGCGAACGATGAGGCGGATACAGCCAAAACAAGAACAATCGCTTCTCCGGCTGCCCGAAAGCTCGCCCGTGAAAAAGGCATCGATTTATCGGAGATTCCTACCGGAGATCCGCTCGGAAGGGTCAGAAAGCAAGATGTTGAATCTTATCAGAAGAACGAGCAGCCGCCAAAAGCTCAGCCTGATCCAAAACGCGAAACACAGGCGCCGGCTGCTAAACAAACTGAAAATGCAGGTAAACCGGTAGAGCGTCAAAGAATGTCCCGCAGGAGACAGACGATCGCCAAACGCCTCGTTGAAGTTCAGCACACCGCCGCAATGCTGACGACATTCAACGAAGTGGACATGACGGCGGTCATGAACCTAAGGAAACGCCGAAAAGATCAATTCCTTGAGCAGCATGATGTGAAGCTCGGATTCATGTCATTCTTTACAAAAGCTGTTGTCGCCGCGCTGAAAAAATATCCGCTCCTCAACGCGGAAATTCAAGGCGACGAGCTTGTGATCAAAAAATTCTATGATATCGGAATCGCTGTTGCTGCGCCGGATGGCCTCGTCGTACCGGTCGTTCGGGATGCAGACCGCAAAACCTTTGCTGATATTGAAAGGGATATCGGTGAGCTTGCGAAGAAAGCGAGAAACAACAAATTGTCGCTCAACGAGCTTCAAGGAGGCTCCTTTACGATCACAAACGGAGGAACGTTCGGATCACTGTTATCGACTCCGATTTTAAACAGTCCGCAAGTTGGTATTTTGGGTATGCATAAGATCCAGCTGCGCCCTGTAGCAATTGATGAAGAGCGTTTCGAAAACCGCCCGATGATGTACATTGCATTATCGTATGACCACCGGATCGTCGACGGTAAAGAGGCGGTCGGCTTCCTGGTTACGATTAAAAATCTGCTTGAAGATCCTGAACAGCTTTTGTTGGAAGGTTAAATCAAGAAAAAAGCTTTGGCCGCATGTACGGTCAAAGCTTTTTGTTTATCATCTGCGGGGCAGGAGAATAATTGTTATTCTTCTGCTTATTTGCTTTCTTGCTCCAGTATGTCGCAAGCCATGAGCCTGAAAGGTTATGCCAGACGCTGAAAACAGCGCTCGGGACAGCGGAAAGAGGAGAGAAGTGCGCCGTTGCCAATGCTGCACCGAGACCCGAATTTTGCATGCCGACCTCAATGGACACGGCTTTTTGTGATGCATAATCCATTTTAAAGCACTTTGCCAAAACAAAGCCAAGGAAAAGCCCGAGGCCATTATGAAGAACGACTACCGCAAAAATCAACAGCCCCGATTGAATAATGTTTTCCCGGTTGCCTCCGACGACCGCGGTGACGATGGCGACGATGCCGAGAACAGAGACGAGCGGAAGCACCTGCACCGCTTTTTTCACTTGTTTTTTAAAGAAAAATTGAACGATCAGCCCGGCGATAATCGGGAGCAGCACCGCCTGCAAAATCGAAACGAACAGAGAGCCCGGAGATACCGGAAGCCATTCTTTTGCGAAAAATAAAATGAGAAACGGCGTTAAAAAAGGGGCAAGCAATGTGGAAACCGTTGTAATCGCCACTGACAGGGCGATATTCCCCTTCGCCAAAAATGTCATGACGTTTGATGCCGTGCCCCCGGGACAGCATCCCACTAAAATGACCCCAACCGCTATTTCGGAGGGAAGACCGAGTCCATAGGCCAGTCCAAAAGCTAGCAGCGGCATAACCGTATATTGAACCATCACACCGATCAGCACATGCAGGGGACGTCTCAGCAGCTCTTTAAAATCGTCCGCTGACAATGTCAATCCCATGCCAAACATAATCACGCCAAGCAGGATGGTAATATAAGGGGTGATCCAGGTGAATTGCGTCGGAAAGGCAAAGCCGAGAACCGCAAACAGAATCACCCAAATGGCAAACGTTTTTCCTGCAAATTGACTGATTTTGATCAAATAACTCATAAGTCCAGCTCCTCACATCTGTAGAAAATATAACATTCTCTTATTATAATTAATATTCTGAATAATTCAATACTAGTAAAATGCGAATTTGTTTTAAATAATATTATTATGTAAACTGAAAGAAATGTTTGAAAACCTTGACGAATTCGTTTATGCTTTTTAAAATGATAGTTTGTAGCCATATGCAATTAGACCGAGAAGAAGAGGTGCTTAAGTGGAAAATAAACAAAATATATGGTCATCAAAGCTTGGATTTATCTTAGCTTCGGCCGGCTCGGCAATCGGGCTCGGCGCGATATGGAAGTTTCCTTATGTCGCCGGAACAAGCGGCGGCGGAGCATTTTTACTTATGTTTATTCTTTTTACTTTATTGATTGGGCTTCCATTATTAATGGCGGAGTTCATTATCGGCAGAAAGACTCAAAAAGATGCCGTTGAATCCTATAAGGAGCTGGCGCCCGGCTCGCTTTGGCATTGGATCGGCCGGCTCGGCATTATCACGTGTTTCATTCTGCTGTCTTTCTATAGTGTTGTCGGCGGCTGGATCATCATTTATATTATCAAAGGACTGACCGGCGAACTGTCAAGAAGCACGGATTATGCAGGTCTTTTCGGGGAGACGATTGCAAATCCGTATCTCGTTCTTGCGAGCCAGTTTGCATTTATCATGATAACGATTCTTGTCGTTTCCAAAGGAGTCAGAAGCGGGATTGAAAAAGCGAGCAAGTTTATGATGCCTGCTCTGTTCATTATTTTTCTGCTGTTGATCATCCGTTCGCTGACACTTCCCGGTTCAATGGAAGGATTGGAGTTTTTCTTAAAACCTGACCTTTCCCATATCACAGCCAAAACGGTGCTGTTTGCGCTTGGACAATCCTTTTTCTCGCTGAGTGTCGGTGTTTCCGTTATGGTAACGTACAGCTCTTATTTATCGAAAAAAGAAAACCTTGTACAGTCGGCCGTTTCAGTGACATTGCTCAATGTATCTGTAGCGATTCTTGCCGGGTTTGCAATTTTTCCGGCCGTTTTTTCATTCGGATTATCTCCTGATGCCGGCCCGATGCTGTTATTTAATGTGCTGCCGTCAGTCTTTCACAAGATGCCTTTAGGAATCGTCTTTTTATTGGCGTTTATGCTCTTATTTTTATTTGCTACACTGACGTCCGCATTTTCAATGCTTGAAATCCTTGTTTCTTCCTTGTCAAAAGGGGATCCTAAAAAAAGACAGGCTTTCGCTTGGGCCGGAGGAATTGCGATTTTCCTATTCGGAATTCCTTCAGCATTATCATACGGCGTGCTTCAGGATGTATCGATTTTTAATCTATCCATTTTTGATGCGGCGGATTACCTTGTCAGTAATATTTTAATGCCGCTCGGCGCTTTGCTCATCGCCGTTTTTGTGCCGCTCAAAATCCCGAAAGAAGAGCTTTTTGCCGAATTGAAAGAGGGCTCTAAAATCAGCAGAAAATGGTTTGCAGCATGGCTTCTGCTGATTCGCTACGCCGCTCCAATCGTTATTATTATCGTCTTTTTGGACGTCATTGGCGTATTCTAAGATTGAATTGTTGTAAGGCCGGACAGTTTGAGTGCCGCTAAAGAATGGCGGCGGTATGACCGGCAAGGGAAGTGTTTGATAAATCGGCTTTTTTCTGCGCAAACATATTAAAAAGGCCTGCCGGTGAATTCGTTTTTGACGATTTTACCGGCAGGCAGAAGAGGGGGATACTTTGACTTTGATTAAGGCTTGCGGAATGTTACAGTTTGGCCGTTTCGATCAAACCAGCCTTTAAAGGCCCAGTTAATCCAGCCGCCGTCTCCCTGGTTTGTAAATTGTCCGCTTTCAAATACCCAAATGCCGTAAATCACCCCATGATAGTTGGCAGATCCATAAAATTTTACTCCTCTTAAACCATTTTGATAGCCTTGACTTAAGTTAAACACCATGACATTGTATCTTTGCCCAGCAGAATAAAAAGCGGTTTCCATGCAGTTTTTGACGAAACCGCTGCGGTTATTGCTTTGAACGATAGCATCCCTAATCGAGTTTCCGATTCCTAAGAGATCGAGGCCGATGTTGAGATTAATAGCGGAAGTTTTAAACTGTTGTTTTTCCTGGTCTAATGACTGATTGAGAGATGTGGGTATAGACATAGAAGGTAAGGTTGTAACAGAACTATCCGTATGTTTTGATTCTTTCGCTTCTGATAAGTACGGCAGACAGGTCAAACCGAGCATGAAGGCTGTAAAGAAAGCAAACATTTTTTTCATGATTAACCCTCCTAAATTAAATTTCCATTTTTCGAAAAAACAATCAGACAAACATCGACAGTTTGTTCATTTATCCCCTCCTTTCTCATAGAATAGCTTAACGAGTTTTGAAATTAGAAGAATGAGGAAAAACGACTATTTTCCAAATAAATCAAAAAATATTCACAATTCATACTTAAGGCACGAAATTGGGATATATTGATAGAATGTTGCAGATTCGCTTTTCCATAAGGAGATTATCATAATAGCAGGTTCAAAAAAGTGCACGACTGCGGGATTCTCTTCTGAATCTGCTCAAACATCTCCGTGTATCGGTCTTGAAAATCCTGAGGATAAACTGGAGTATTTAAACTTTTATACGTTGTCTTTTTACATATGATAGAGGATTTAAGAGAAAACATAGATGGGCATTGACAGTGATAAGGATTCGGCGTTCGGCTCGATACGGCCGGTGTCGACGACTGCATGGCGCCAGGAAGCATTCATGAATGAAAGATGCGAGAGGAAGCGCTTGTTCGCTTTTTGAGGAAAGGCTTGTTTCATCTCTGATGGCGGGGAGGCCGATGTCCGGCTTCACAATCGAAACAAAAACAGGACTTCAATAGTTTGAAGTCCCGCCATTTGAATTTGTATCAGAAGGGCTCCCATAGAACGCGCTTTGCTGTCGCAAACCGCCTTTCAGGTTCTCTCCAGTCAACGACATTCCACCAATTATCGACGTATTTTGCCCTTTCATTTTTATATTGAAGGTAGTATGCGTGTTCCCATACGTCGAGCGGGAGAAGGGGGATCACATCCCATTGGCTCATCAGCTGATGTTTTTCTGCGATCAGAATTTCCAAGCGGTGCGAGCGAGGCGCCCAGACAAGGATCGCCCAGCCCACGCCTTCCACCTTTTTCGCCGCTTCGGAAAATTGTTCTTTAAAGGCCGAATAGCTGCCGAAAGAACGGTTAATCATTTCCAGCAATTCGCCTGTCGGCCGCCTTTTTCCTTTTGGGTGCATCGCGTACCAAAATATAGTGTGCAAATAGTGCCCGGCTCCGTGGAAGGCGAGCTCTCTTTCCCAGTGGTTTACAAGGTCGAACTGTTTGGTTTGCCTGGCTTTCTGCAGTTCTTTTTCAGCTTTGTTCAAGCCGTCGACATAGCTTTGGTGATGTTTTGTATGATGAAGAAACATAATTTCTCTTGAAATATAAGGCTCAAGGGCTGAATACGAGTAGGGCAGGCTTGGCAGGCGGTGGCCTCCGATCGGCACTGTTCTGAATGGCTGCCGGCCTGCTTGAGACGCATCACTGCGGGAGATGGCTTGATACACGGCTTCTGCCTGTTCATACCATTCCTGTTCGGTCGCACGAGGATCATCCAGTGATTGAAAAAGTTTTTCTAAATGGCTTTCTAAAGAAGGATCATCTTTCATTTGGTCTTTCAGATCTTTGGCCCATGACGCTATTTTTTCTTTGTAAGCATTCAATATGTCTCCCTCATTTCCGCTTTTTTAATAAATGCGCTTGAAGCGAGCAATGAAAACACAAAAGGATAACTGTGATAGCGGATGTAGAATTGTTTCGGCAGCCCGATTCCCGTCGGGTATTCGAGTCGCTCAGGCGAGCTTTCGTGATCATCGGTGAGAAAACGAATCCCTTTTAAGATCTTAGGGTCATCCGGACGCTCATATTGCAAGAGCGCCTCCAGCGCCCATGAAGATTGAACAACTGTTCCAAAGTGAAGAGGGACAAAACGCTTCGCTTCACAGCTTTTGCAAGATTCTCCCCAGCTTCCATCTTCGAGCTGGATCGATTTAAGCCAGGAGACCGCTTTTCTGACAGACGCGTGGTTGCGGGAAATCCCGACGGCTTTCATTCCGGTGAGTGCGGCCCATGTCCCGTAAATAAAGCAGACGCCCCATCTGCCATACCACGAGCCGTCAGCTTCCTGATGGTGATCAAGCCACCTTAGAGCGCGTCTGACCGCGGGATGGTCATCTGTCAACCGCTCTTTAAGTCCGAGCAGATGAAGAACGCGCCCAGTCAAGTCTGCCGTTGACGGATCGACCGCTGCGTCAGCGGCAGATTCGAGCGGCAGATTTCGGATGAGCGGATGGTCAACGTTTTTTTCAAATGCTGCAAACCCCCCGTCGTTGTTTTGCATTGATAAAAGCCAGGTAAGCCCCCGGTTCCAGGCAGCCGGATGCCTTTGAAACGGAATTGCTTTTAATGCCGCAGCGGTATCGTCCAAATCGGGATTGTTTGTATTGATGTGTGAAAAACCCCACCCTCCCGGTGCCGCTTGAGGATTTGAGACCGCCCAGTCCGCTTTTTTCACATGCTGTCTTTTGAGAAGGTAGTCCGCTGCCGATGAGATGGAAGAATGTTGTTCATCAGGTATTCCGGATTCCTGCATGGCATAGCTGATGAGCGCGGTGTCCCAGACAGTGGAAGTTGAGTTTTCCAAATGGAAGCCTTCCTCTCCGCATGATGAAATAAGGCTTTTGATTCCGCCGACTGCTTTTTTAACAACGGGGGCGTTTTTTGATATTCCCATCGCTAGCAGGCTGTAAATCATGAACATGGTCGCGCTCGCATAGCTGTATAGTGTTCCGTCTTCTTCGATTCTGTCCAGCATATATTTTTTGCCCGCTTCAAATCCGAGCTGATGGACATAAGCCGGCCATTGAAAGAGCTGTTTCCATTGCAGATTGAAAGAATAGAAGGTTCTCTCGTCAAAAGAGCGGATATTCAGCCATTCGAGAGGATTTTTTGACATGGCTTCATCCAGGTGCCGAAGCGAGCCGATTTGGTTGTTTTTTAAAGAGAATCGTCGATTAAACGTAATGGCCATCGGGACAAAATGAATTCTTGCGTATGTGCTGAAATGGTAAAAATGAAGCGGGAAATAGGGCGGGATCAGTAAAAACGAAAGCGGAATATAGGCTCTCGGCCATGGATACAGCCCGTTGGCAGCGAGCATCCACTTCGTCATAAAGTGCACATTCTTCAAACCGCCTGCGGCCTTAATAAATGCCTCGGCTTTCTGCATATGCGCATCTCTCCGGTCATAGAGCCCCGAAGCCAGCATCCCGGTATAGCCCTGGACTGTCGCGGTCAAATTGCCTGCCGTTTCATCCGGATGATTGCGAAATGCACCGTCTCCGCTCTGCTTCGAACGGATTCGTTCAGCAAGACTTGCGATGAGAGAAGAGTCCTGATCGCCAAGTGAAGTCAGCATCAAAATGAAAAAGCTGTCTGTCATCACTGGCCCTTCAAAACAAAACCGCCACGAACCATCAGGTCTCTGTCTATTTTGAAGCTTTGCGAGCGTCTTTTGTCTGAAAGCTTTCACGTCTTCTAGTAAAGAACGCAATCTTCTCATCTCCTTCATTTTACTGTATTCATTTCGGAAATGTGTCATGCCAACCGGATGAAAACAGAAGAACAGCGATTTTGAATATGTGATGAGTATACAGGCATTCGTCAGTGTGGGCATGCGTGAGCATGATCAGGAAATCATGAATATCTTCATTTACCTCTGTTCCATTTTCAGGTATTGTAAAAAGAGAGACCTTAGAAACAATGTTTGGGGGATGTTGCTGAATGAATATTGAACAGATGCTGTATGACACCGCAGTCGAATTGATCAAAAAGAGGTATCCGACCGGATGGGGCGGGGCAGCCGCCATGTACACCGAAGACGGAAGAATCTTGACGAGCGTAGCGCCGGAAGTAATCAACGCTTCAACCGATTTATGCATTGAAACGGGCGCCATTCTCGAAGCCCATAAGTATCAGGCAAAAATTACGCACTCTGTTTGTGTCGTGAGAGATGATGAACATTCCGAATGCAAGGTATTAACGCCGTGCGGGGTATGCCAGGAAAGACTTTTTTATTGGGGGCCGGATCTTAAAGCAGCTGTAACTGTACCGGATGGGCGTCTGGTTTATAAATCTTTAAAGGAAATACAGCCATACCATTGGTTTGCTGCGTATCAAAAATAGCAGGGGAGGCGCGTTCGATGTTCGAGAGCCGTAAAGTTTATCTCAGGCCTGTTGAAAAAGGCGATATGGAGAGCTTTTATAAAGCCGCTCAAAATGAATACATCAGGTATATGACGGGCACGATACGTGAATTTACGATGGAAGACCTTTATGAGCACTACGAGAGAATCACAAGCGATGAGACGCGCTATGATTTTGCCGTCTGCTTAAAGGAGGACGATCTTTTGTTAGGCGATCTGTCCATCATTGACATCGACCGGACGAATCGAAAAGCGGGGTTTAGAATCGCTTTGCACAGCCCCGCTTATTTGAACAAAGGCTATGGTTCTGAAGCGGTGCGGCTGGCCATGCAGTTTGCATTCGAAAGGCTCGATCTTAACCGCCTCCAGCTCGAAGTCTTTTCACACAATAAGCGCGCTCTGAAAGCATATGAAAAAGCCGGATTTAAAAGGGAAGGTACGGTCAGGGAGGCTCTTTATATGAATGAACAGTACTCAGATGAAATCATTATGGGGATATTGAAGCGGGAATACAAAGAGCTGATATTCTGCTGAATCAGAGGACGCGCAGCATGTTATTCTACTGAGCGCCGCTTTGTTCATTCTTATTTTTCAATCTTTGCTGAACGGCTGCAAATGCCGCCGAAAACAGGCCGCCGGCAATCTGCGCCATTGTCATCAAATGAGCTTCTTTTTTTCTAAAACGATCACTCCAAATATACCGTTGATGAGAAAAATCCACAGCAGCTTCATCGTTCTATCTCCTCTTTCGTGTGCTGCCTTGCAGACTGGCTGTACGTTCTCACATCCCGTACGAAAAATGTGACAGCGGCTGTTCCGGCATATAATACAGCGGCAGCGATAAATACGCTTTGCACCCCGATCAAGTCAGCCAAAGCCCCCATAATGGCGATTGTTAAAACAGACCATGCAGTCAAAATGGTATTTTTGGCGGCGGTAACCGGTGCACGCTCTTCATCTGTCAACGTATCTTGAAGGATAACCGTCTGACTGACGTCTCTTACTTGATAAAGCGGACCCATCATGATACAGAGGATGACCGAAAGGAGGGGATTTGACGAATAGGCGAATAAAAGCGTTGTGATTCCCATTGAAACAGAACCCAAGACAATCATGAGGCCAAGCCTTTTTTTGAGCTGGTTGGAAAAGAGCACAGCGAGAATGCCGCCCAAAATTGCTCCCAAAAAATAACCGGCATTGATGAATCCCCACCAAGCCTCTCCTTTATTCAGCACCTCTTTCGTAAAAGCCAGCAAAACGGCGGAAGTCCAGACCGCATTTGCTAAACCTTCTGACATGTCCATCATCGTAAGCAGCAAAACGGTTTTCTTCCTGTATACAGTGCGCCAGACTGATTGTGTGCGGATTTTTTGGCGAGGGATAACCGCTGTTTTCAAATCAGGCAATTTGATTAAAAGCCCTGATACGAAAAAGAGTCCTGCTGTAAACACTGTCAGCGTGTGAGTCTGGGTCAAAACGGTTAAATAGCCGCCGAGCCCCCAGCCTGCTGCCTGAACAAACTGGTTGACCGTTACGATGCTTCCCGATGCAGCCACGTAATCGCGCTTTTTAATCGCTTGATACAGTAAACCTAATTGTGCGGGAGAATACCAGGAGCCGACAAAGCTTTGCAAAAACAGCAGCATATAAATGATATAAGAGGGTAAGCCTAGCGATTGGCATAAGCCGATGCATAATGCGCAGACCGCTCTGAACCATGTTGAACAAGCCGCTGTTTGAAGCAGGTCGAGGCGCTGAATAGCAAAAGCAGCCATCGCACCGCCTAATACACTGCCGAACGAGGATAAAGCCAAAACCAGACCCGATCCGAATACAGAGTTCGTTTCCTTAAACACATCGACCATGACGATGATCGTCATCAAAATCGATCCGACAGCCTGTGCTGTTTGTGACGCCCATATGTATCTAAAGCTTTTTTGATTCCAGAGGGTTTTGCTAAGAGAGGAAGAATACACGATTCTATCATTCCAGTCGATTTAAACTATCATCCATTTTACCATATGTATCTATAAATGTTTATTTCCACAAAAAGAAAACCGCCCTGATCGACAGGGCGGCTGCAGAAACTCATGTCTTGCGTTATTCGCCTGTATGAATCCAGACGCTTTTTACTTCTGTATAGTTATCCAGAGCGTATGAGCCCATTTCACGTCCGAGTCCCGACTGTTTGTAGCCGCCGAATGGGGATGCAGCGTCAAAGGCATTATAGCAGTTGACCCAAACGGTACCGGCTTGCAGACGGTCGGCGATATAGTGGGCGTTTTTCAAATTTTCCGTCCATACGCCAGCAGCAAGGCCGTATTCGCTGCGATTGGCCCGTTCGATCACTTCATCTACCGTTTCATAAGGGATCGCCGCCAAAACAGGACCGAAGATTTCTTCTTTTGCTATTGTCATCTCGTCTTCGACATTGGTGAATACAGTCGGAGAAACAAAGTATCCCTGTTCATAAGGGCATGTTCCGCCGGCTGCGATTTTCGCACCCTCCTGACGTCCTTTTTCAATATACGAGAGGACGCGTTCGTGCTGCTCTTTGCTGACAAGCGGTCCCATTTGCGTGTCTTCATGAAGGCCCGCACCCTGGCGGAGCGATTTGGAATAAGCGGCCATTTCATCGACGACTTTGTCATATTGGTCTTTATGGATGAACACGCGTGATCCCGCACAGCACACTTGGCCTTGATTGAACATGACGCCGGTCAGTGCGCCTGGAATCGCTTTCTTCAGGTCGGCGTCAGGGAGGATGATATTCGGCGACTTTCCGCCGAGTTCAAGGGTAACCCGTTTAACCGATTTGGCCGCTTTCTCCATAATTTTTTTGCCGATTTCCGTTGACCCTGTGAATGCCAGTTTGTCGACAAGGGCATGATCGGTCAGAGCTTCTCCGGCCGTCTCACCGAAGCCAGGAATGATGTTGATGACGCCTTTCGGGAAGCCTGCTTCATCGATCAGTTCTGCCAAATACAGAGCGGAAAGCGGCGTTTGTTCCGCCGGTTTTAAGACAACCGTACATCCCGCTGCAAGGGCGGCTCCCATTTTCCACATGGCCATCAGAAGCGGGAAGTTCCAAGGGATAATTTGCCCGACAACTCCGACAGGCTCATGTCGTGTATAGTTGAAATAAGGTCCGTTAACAGGAATCGTCTGTCCGGTTATTTTCGTCGCCCAGCCGGCATAATAGCGCATATGTTCAATTGACAGCGGAATATCGCCTGCGGTCGTTTCGCTGATCGGCTTCCCGTTATCCAGCGTTTCAAGCTGAGCCAGTTCCGTTTTGTGTTCCTCCATCAGATCGGCGAGTTTGTACATCAGCCGGCTTCTTTCGGCCGGGTTCATCGTCCGCCACTCACCGCGGTCAAAGGCTTCCCGCGCGGCTTTCACCGCTTTGTCCACATCCTCGGGACCTGCCTCATATAAGGTGGCGAGCGTTTCACCAGTCGCCGGGTTTGGGGTCTCAAACGTTTTGTTTGAGGCGCTGGTTACAAATTCCCCGTTAATATAGAGCTTCTTTGTTCCCTGCAAAAATGACTCCAGCTTTTTACTGACCTGCATTGTTAATGAACTCATGTTTGTCAAACAAACCTCCTTTGAAATTTTGGTCTGTCTTCGGGTGAGTTGTCTTGATGCTGGTTTGTCTTTTGATTCGGTCATTGCGTGGATGGAAGAGGGATATATTTCTGATTTTGGAACTATACACCACCATTCTATAACAGGGAATGAAACCAAATCAATATCCATGCTCTTTAAAATCACATTCGCCTCCAGATCGCATTGCATTTCGGCGAAAAAACGCTACAATGGAAACTATAGGACGTATGAAAAAGGAGACATCCACATGATTCACGAAAAATGGCAGAACAATAAAACCATTAAAAAAGTAAAGTGCATACATACCGATGCCAAAAAGTACATCGTCAACAGAGCGCTGACCGTCGGTAACGTATACGAGGTCAAAAACGAAACGGAAGAGTTTCTGTTTATCATCGATAATACAAACAAAGTCGGAGGCTATTACAAAGAGTACTTTGAAGAAGTAAAAGCCTGAATCAATTCGCGCGGGTCATCAACAGCAATGAATGGTAGTCGAACAAAAACCGCACGCATTCATAAAAAATCGGCTGACTGAATCAGTTGCGTGACCGAAGCAGGAAAAGCGCCTGATATGTACATAAAAGGCATAATAGTCAAAAGAGAACCGCAGAGGAAGAACATCCTGCTGCGGTTTTTTGTTTTATCCGTTATGCACCTTTTGATTGGTAGCAAACGAAAAATAAGCTAAAAAAACTGATAAAAAGTTGAAACCTCACGCGTCCGCCGGGCGTATGAATTGATAGTAAAAACAAACATATAGCGTTAAAGAAATGTAATCTGCTCGTAATTGTTTATAAATCAGGGTTATCGTATCCTTATTAGTAACTGACAGCATACTTTGCCTTGTGCATAAACATAAATTGGACATACAGAAAGAGGGGTTTTGATTGGGCGTTTTTTCAGCAAGCAAGACAGCAGACGGCAAAAAATTTGAACCGCTGCTCATAGAAGGAGAAAAAATTGAATCGGTTTGCAGACTGAGGATAGATCAAATTTGTTTTACGAACAAGCGGATTATTTTTTTTGATAATAAACTGTTTTCCAAAAAGAAAGTCCGCGTCTTTCTGCCATACAGATCGATTGAAGGCTTTGCGATTAGAGAAGTCAGCATGTTCAATCCAGACAGTTCTCTTTCTCTGATGACCAGCAGCAAAATCTTTGACCTGGAATTTACGAAGGATACCGACATGCTTGAAATTCAAGCGCTGTTATCAAAATACTTATGTGCATAATCTCAACAGGCTGTTCAAACGCTATTTTGCGAACGAACGGTCTTTTTTTTGCGGAGAAATGCAGGTTTCCCCTTTCGGCAATCGGGTAATGAAAAAGAAAGGAGGATGATCAACATGGCATTGACAGAGGAACAAAAACAGCACCTTTACGATAAATTAATCAGCTTAAAAAACGAAATCACAGCTGCAAAGTCTGAGGTACAGCCGATGAATGAAGAAACAGGCGAATTGTCAAACGGTATTGACAATCATCTTGCCGATCACGCCGGTGTGTATACCGAACGAATGAGGGACCAGGCTTTCCGGCAATCGGACGAAGCTTTGCTGAAAGAGATCGAAGACGCTTTAAATAGGATGAAAGACGGCACATACGGAAGGTGTGAAGCAACTGGAAAAGAAATCCCTTATGAACGCCTTGAAGCGGTTCCATATGCGCGAAGAACGGCCGAAGCTCAAGCGGAAGCAGACACAAGACATGAAGACCGCACAGAGAATGACCGGCAATTTACACGGCAGATGAAGGATTTGACGAATAAAGAAACGATGGATCAAAAGCATTCATACGTCTATGAACGGCTTGACCAGGAGCAGGACTCCAAATAAAGCGCCCAAACGGGTGCTTTTTTTTGGCCAGAAAAATAAATGAGTTGACTTTCTATTTAAAAGAAAGTAACATACTATTTGTAAGTAAATATTGAAACGTTAGCACGGGAGGAAAATAGAATGTCTAAAGTATTGTTTGTTAAAGCTAATGACCGTACTGCTGAAGAAGCTGTATCTGTAAAACTTTATGATGCGTTTCTTAACAGCTATAAAGAAAATCATCCAAACGATGAAATTGTAGAGCTTGATCTTTACAAAGAAAACCCGCCGTACCTGGGCAGAAATGCTATTAACGGGACATTTAAAGCAGGAAAAGGCATGGAATTGAACGAGGAAGAAAAAGCAGCTGCAGCTGTAGCGGACCGTTACTTGGACGAATTCGTCAAAGCCGATAAAGTTGTTTTTGCTTTCCCATTGTGGAACTTTGCTGTTCCAGCTGTACTTCACACTTATGTGGACTACTTGTCCCGCGCAGGAGTGACGTTTACATACACTCCTGAAGGACCTAAAGGCTTGATGGGAGACAAGAAGGTTGCTCTGTTAAATGCCAGAGGAGGCTTCTATTCTGAAGGACCGATGGCTGCAATGGAAATGTCATTGAACTACATGAAAACCGTCATGGGCTTCTTCGGTGTTCAAGACCTGCATACCGTTGTCATCGAAGGACACAACGCTGTTCCTGACGACGCTCAAAAAATTATTGAAAACGGCTTAGCAGAAGCTAAAAAGCTTGCAGCATCATTTTAATTGTGAAACCCTTGTTCCAAAAGCGGAACAAGGGTTTTTTATTTATGTCGGCTGCTTCATGCTTAATAAATAATAAACATAGTCTGTCGGCACACCTGCTTCACCCATCTGTCTCAGCATCGCTGAAATGTTGCCTCTGTGGTACGTGCCGTGATTGACCACGTGATGAAGGAGTTCGCTAACAGGCGTTTTGATTTTGCCGAATGCCGGATGTGCAATCGTGATTTCACCATCGGGGTCTTCAAGATTTTCAAAAAACGTTTCATATTGAAGCGCTGTGTCATGGAAGAGGGAAATGAAGTCATCGATCTTTTTCCCCTTTAATCCTTCTTTCAGCCGCATGCCTGTTTCCTTTGCTTCCTCGTAAGCGGCTCCGGATATAATCTTCAGCCACGCACATATGGGTAACAACCTCAGATACAGATTGAAAAACGCTTTTGATTTCCCGAGTGAACAGCTCTTCAGGCAGGCTTTTCAGGTGGGTGAGCACCCTTTGATTCGCCCAATTGTGATAATCTAAATGCTTTAGCGCGCTATGTGTCATTTTTTTGTCCTCCTCACTTTTTTAATATCAATTCGTGAAAAAGACTCATATTCCTTTAATTATGAAAAATGCCTCTGGTCATAAACGTAAAAAAACCTGCCGATCGGCAGGTTCTTGTGCTTAGTCTTCGTCCTGTTTTTTAGACGGGGTAACCGGGTAAAGCTCTTCCGATGCTTCACTTTGATACTGCAATGAGCCTGGCTTTTCCCGTTTTTCGTTTTCCGTTTCGCCCAAAACGTTGGCTTCCATATAGCGGTGGAAGAAATATTCGAACACTGTGACGCCGATCGCTGACACGATTGAAGCTGCAGCTAGCGAACCATACGGCGGATTATTTTGCATGGCGAGAATCGCCCAGATCAGTACGAGGGAAAGTCCAAAATCTCCCATTGTCGCTGTTGTATTGTTTGTTCTCGGCAGCAGAAGAAGATCTCCGATCAGATAGGAGATCACACCTAAAAACAATGTCAAAACAAACATTTCGCCGAATGGAACGCCAAAAAACAGAGTTAGCACCACATATAAGAGGACAAGGCTCACAATGAATTTTAAACACAATGCTCTTACATGTTTCATTTCGTTTCCACACCTTTCAGCTTATTTTAAAGCATTCCTGTTTTGTTGCTGTTTATTGCTTTTGTTATCCTGCTGGAATGCGCTTTCTGTTTCGTGGTCGTTTTTCAGCTGCTCGAGGCTGCTGTTTTGAATGCCTTTCTTCTGCATGGTCTCACCACCTTTTTCACTATATTTTGGATTGTTTTTGATTTCTTATACATACCACGAAAAAAGCAAAAAAGAGGGTTATCCCTCTTCCTGAAAGCCTGTCATTTTTTTCTCAGTCCTGCCGCGTATGCAGGGCCCATCCCGGTTATTTTTGATAAAATGAGCGCCATATCATGCGGCGTCTCTTTCATGCCGTTTTCCAGCCATTGCTGCATGACGCTGATATGAGCGCCGGTTATATAGGAAATCAAGTAGTCCTCCGGTACGATCGGATCCGTCTTGATCGCTTTTTTCAGCCGTCTTAAATTAATGCTCAAAACCGATTTGAATTTCAAACGGAAAGAACCCGGGCCTTTAGGGCCTAAAATTGCCTTCATAAAAACCTCGTTTTCTCTTATATATTGAAAAATATCGACGACGTCAGCGGATGGTCAATCACTTCCTGATTTAATATGTCCATTGAGTGAATCGAGCGTTTAGCAATGTTATTGATCTCTTGGATAATTTCCTCCTCGCTTTGCTCCAGCAAATCGTATTTATCTTCGTAATGCAAGTAAAACGTGCCGCGGTTAATATCGGCTTTCGTTGTAATGTCCGTGACGGATATCTCTTCAAACGTTTTATTTTTCATCAGTTCAGAAAGTGCGTCTCTAATCATTTTTTTCGTGCGCTTTACCCTGCGGTCTTTTTTTTGTCCAGTCATACAAATCCTCCTGACGGTCCATGAAAATCAACAATGTCCATGTTTGTGTTGAGAACTTAACATTTGCTGATTAATTGTTCATTGCATTCGCCTTTTGTGCAATTATAATAAACATGATGAATATTAATCAACACAGTGTTCAATATTTACGTATAAAAAAGCATGCCTCATAAGACAAAGTGTGTTTGTTGAAAGTCAGGCCAGGGCAAAATAAATTATCCAATATGAGGCGTGGAATTGCTGCAAAAAGCGGATCTAAGGAGATGATAGAATGGAGAAATATGTGGTGTATTTCAATGAAATCGATCAATTTGCTTTGCCCTATGTCGGCGGAAAGGGGGCGAACCTCGGGGAAATGACAAAAGCGGGTTTTCCCGTTCCCAAGGGATTTTGCCTATCAACTGCCGCCTACCGCGCGTTCATACAAACATGCGGCATCATCGACAGCCTGCTCGATCAGCTTGGACAGCTCAAGCATGATGATCTCGAACAGATTCGGATTGCGGGGAAGCAGATTCGCGAGCATCTTGCCCAGATTCCCATACCTGGCGAGATCAAATCGGCGATATTGGAAGGCGTTGATACGACCGGCAAAGAAAAAGCCTATGCCGTCCGCTCCAGTGCTACGGCAGAAGACCTGCCGACGGCTTCATTTGCGGGGCAGCAGGATACCTTTTTGAACGTCTGCGGAGAAGATCAGCTTCTTGATGCAGTGAAACAATGCTGGTCCTCTCTGTTTACGGACAGGGCGATTTCCTACCGCGCGAAAAACGGTTTCGATCACCGCTCTGTCTTTCTTGCAGTTGTCGTGCAAGAGATGGTTTTTCCCGAGGTTTCCGGAGTTATGTTCACTGCGGACCCGATCACGGGGCACCGCAAAACGGTTTCCATCGATGCCAGCTTCGGCTTGGGTGAAGCGTTGGTGTCCGGAATTGTGAGCGCTGATCTGTATCAGGTTCAGTCAGGTGAAATCGTCAAAAAACAACTTTCGAAGAAGGAATCGGCTATTTACTCCGTGCCAGAAGGAGGAACCGTTCAGAAAATTCTCTCTCCGGAAGAACAACAAACACAGGCTTTGCCGGATCCAAAAATCGTCGAATTGGCAGAACTGGGGCGCAAAATCGAGGCTCACTACGGCAAGGAACAGGATATAGAATGGGCTTTTGCCGGCGGCAGCTTTTACATTCTTCAAAGCCGGCCGATTACATCTCTATACCCGGTCGTACGCTTTTTTGATGATAAGCCGCACGTATTGATTAATTTTGGCTATATCCAAATGATGACAGATCCGCTGAAACCATTGGGTGTATCGGTGATCAGCCAAGTTCTCCGATTTTTAAAAAAAGACCCTTCGGCACATCCGATTCTTCGCGAAGCGGGAGGAAGAGTGTTCGCCGATATTACGGGTGCTCTTTCTCTCAGATTCGCCCGGAGCCGGCTGCTTAAAGTATTAAATGGTATGGATCAGCTGATGGCATCTGCTGTATCGGAGGCAGTCAAGCGCAAAGAACATCAGCTTAATTCTCTTTCGATAAAAGGCATGTTTCATATTGCCGGGAGATTGGCGCCGATTTTGATTCCGGCAGCATTAAAGGTTGCCGGAATCCTGCTGATGAAAAACCCCGATAAAGCCGAGAAAAAAGCGGAATTGATCATTGAAGCGATCGTGACGGACACCGAGGAGAAGCTTAGCCGGACTTCCGGCGCTGAGACGATCCGCGTCATCCAAAAAGGAATGGAAAGGATGTTCCAAGACGTGCTTTCAAAAGTCGCTGTATATGTCTTCAGCGGAATGATTGCAGCCGGATCGCTCGAAAAAAAGCTAAAAAAAAAGCTGGGGGACGAGAAAAGCGCTATTTTACTGGGGAAATTGTATAAATCCCTGCCTCATAATGTCACAACGGAAATGGGTCTTGAGTTGGGGGATCTTTCCGATCAGGCGAGGAAGTATCCTGAAGTCATTGACTATTTCAAGCGTGCAGACAGCGAAAACTTTATGGAAGAATTGCTCAAAATCCCCGGCGGCGCCGAATTGAAATCCAGTTTAGATGGTTTTCTCAAAAAGTACGGGATGCGGTGCGTGGGAGAAATCGATATGACAAGGCCAAGATGGGCAGAGGCTCCGGTTCAGCTCGTTCCGTCCATACTCAGCCATATTCGGACGACTGCCCCTGGGGAACACAGGAGGAAATTTAAACAAGGCGAAATGGAAGCGGAAGAGGCAAAAAAGCAAATCATCTCTCAATTTCGTTTTCCGGAAAAAAAGAGAGTCTCCCGGCTCGTTCATATGTATCGAAGCCTGATGGGAATGCGGGAGCATCATAAATTTACACTTGTAAAATTGATGTTTTTATACAAAAAAGCCATTCTTAAAGAAGCCCGCACCCTCGTTGAAAAAGGTATCCTCAATTGTGAAGACGATGTTTTTTACCTTACGCTTGAGGAGCTTATCGCGCTATTGGAGAATCGCGGCATCGGGGATATTCCGGAATTGTTAACAGACAGAAAACAGCAGCATATGTCCAATCAAAAGCTCACATCCCCCCGCGTGATGACAAGTGAAGGGGAGATCATTACAGGGAGGCTGCGAAATGCAAAAAGTCCCGAAGGAGCTCTCACAGGGACACCGGTTTCTGCAGGCACCATTGAAGGGACCGCCAGAGTTGTGAAGAGCCCTGAAGACGCGAAGCTGAATCAAGGGGACATCTTAGTGGCGCCGTATACTGATCCGGGCTGGACTCCGCTTTTTACTTCAGCGGCCGGACTGATTACGGAGGTGGGCGGCATGATGACTCATGGTTCAGTAGTGGCAAGGGAATACGGCATTCCTGCGGTCGTCGGAATCGACAAAGCGACAGACATTATTGAAGACGGCGCCTACATCCGAATCGACGGAACAAACGGGTTTGTTCAAATATTGAACAGTGACGGCTCATGAACGCGCTTATATTGATATTTGCTGCTTATACAAATCCCTGATATAATAAAAATAGAACGAGTGTTCTGTTTGGTTGTCAAGGTGTGCAAAGCGTTGAGAGCTTTCAATGAACAAAGCAGATTCATGAAAGAAGAAGCTAGTCAAGCCAATGAAAATAAAGGAGAAATGGATGTCGCAAAATGGAATTGTTTTAGTAGCCAGTGTATCAATCTTACGTGATAATAAAGTCTTGATGATAAAAGAGAATAAGCCTACCGCCGTTCATAAGTGGAACTTTCCGGGTGGACGTATCGAATATGGAGAGGACATTCTCCATTCAGCTCGAAGAGAAGTTAAAGAAGAAACTGGATTGGACGTAAAACTGATTGCCGCTGCTGGTGTATATAATTTTATCAGTAGGACGAAGAATCAAGTTATTTTATTTCATTTTATTGGTGAAGTTACCGGAGGTTCTTTCAATCTCGAAGAAGATGAAATTTCAGACAGCAAGTGGATAAAAGTAAGTGACCTTGTAACATTTGAGAACGAAGACTTACGAGAACCAAATGTAACAAAGCAAATCATTGATAACTTATTAAAAGAGAATGTACACTCAATGAGTGTGTATAATGAGCAACTGATTCAATAGTTCTTATCCAGCTAACAGAGACGTTAGTTGAACAAGTATAGAGGAAACCCTAATCATAGGATTTCCTCTATTTTTATGCAATATCAACATTAAAATTCAACAGAGCCTAAATCAAAAAAGCCAGCCTCTTGAAAAGGCTGACGAAGTCGTTCTTACCAGCTTGCTTTTTTAACGCCGGGGATATGCCCTTTGTAGGCAAGCTCGCGGAAGCAGATGCGGCACAATTTAAACTTCCGAATCACGGAATGCGGTCTGCCGCAGCGTTCGCAGCGGGTGTACTCTCTGACTTTGAACTTTTGTTCCCGTTTTTGTTTGACAATCATTGAAGTCTTGGCCATCTTTTTACCTCCTTCATTTTAAATTCATCGATTTATATAAATAAAAATAGATTTTATTTCTGTAAAAAATTTATTATAACATTTAAAATATCATTTGTAAATAAATTCAAAAGACTCACTGTCCGAGTCTTTTTTGCAGATAAAAAGCGAAAATGAATCTCATTGATTAAAGCAAAACTTAGCAGATACACGAATCAAACGATCCCGTTTCTCCTCAAAAAGCGGCATATTCTATCAAAAAAGACCCACGCCCATCGATTGACTGATCTACCGTCCCTAAGATCGATGTGTCCGCTTTATTCG
This sequence comes from Bacillus sp. FSL L8-0528, assembly GCF_038593085.1. Taxonomy (NCBI): domain Bacteria; kingdom Bacillati; phylum Bacillota; class Bacilli; order Caryophanales; family Bacillaceae; genus Bacillus; species Bacillus sp. FSL L8-0528. Next base: position 2,208,658 of record NZ_CP151961.1, on the reverse strand, counting down.
ATCTGATGATTTGGATTGAGCGGAAAATAACCGATTTGCATCATTACGAAGCAGCGGGAAATTTGTATACTGGCTTCAAAGAAAGGGGGAGGATAGAGAACAACGGTATTTAGATTTTTGTCTCATTGTCTGGCACTCCACTATACAATGAAACGAAGGAAGAATCTAACACAGCAAGAAAGCGCTGCAGAATTTGACAGTCTTGTGATTCGACTCCAGCCAAAGAAACAAATCACTTCGATTCCGCAACACCAGCTCCCGCTCTCGAAAACGAATAACGGAATGCAGGGCTGTTCATTTTCACATGAACCTCGATGTTTAAAGGGATGACATTGCCGCTGTGTCCATGAAAGCGGCGCCCGACGGCGAAAATGGTAAACGCGTCAAATGTTATAAGCGGTAAAATCGGGAAAAGGTGTGCTGGCTGCACACCTTTTTTCAGCGGCGCTACCTTTGGCTGACCGCTATTTTAAGTCCGATCAAAGCGAATAAAGACCCTTCCAGCAAATGAACTTTTTTGGCGGCTTGCGGACTTCTGCGCAGCCGGCCTCCGACTTTTTCCGCAAACAGGCTGATCATTACAAAGATCACAAACGCTTGAATTAAAAATAACATGCCGTAAACGAGCATTTGCGTTGTCACGCTGAAGGTGCCGGGGTGTATAAATTGCGGAAGAAAGGCAAGGAAGAACAATGAGACCTTCGGGTTTAATAGATTCATCACAACGCCTTTTTGGTATAAAGCCCTGCGGTTCAATGAATCTTTGGCTTCAAGATTGAAACCAGCGCTTTTTTGCCGAAAAGACTGGTAAGCTAAAAACAACAGATAGGCTGCACCTGCATATTTCACGATCGAGAAGGCGACAGCTGATTGATAGATCGCAGCAGAAATACCTGCTGCAGCCGCTGTGATGTGGACGACTAACCCTGTGCATAGCCCGCATGCGGTTGCTGTACCTGCCGATTTTCCCTTTGAGATGCTCTGTGCCAAAACGAACAAGTTGTCAGGGCCCGGCATAAGTGTAAGCAGTATAGCCGCACCCAAAAAAGAAACGATCGATATCACATCCATCTGTCCAACTCCATTTTCATTAGTATTTTTTTAATTATACCATCAGAGAAACTCTCTTTTGAGTGAAAAGGCGGGGAAAATGGACGGATTTTTAGTTTCTTGTATTAGTACAAGTTTGTGCTAATCAACATATTTTGATAATGAAGAATGAAACTCAAGGAAGGGAGAAGTGCTTATGTCTTACTGCAAACCGCGCGTTCTGCCGCCAGTTGTGCATCCTACCAGGTACTGTGAGGATCACAGATACTCTAAAACGATCGTTCCTCACATCCATCCGCAGCATATTAAAAAAGTGGATCATCAGAAATACGAGCATGTTCACTATTATCCGCATTCTTATTCAAGCTATAAGCCGGTATATCATGATCACTCTTACTGCGGTAAACCTTGTAATCGCTACGAAAAATACTAACCTTTCCCGAAGAAAAAATTCTTCTCATGAAAAAAGGCCGTAAGAAGCGTCCTAATGGTGCTTTTGCGGCCTTTTTTTTGATTTAGTTCCTGCATCCTTGCAAAGTCCCCTGCAAAACAGCTCGGCCGGCCTTTTTCGTCTTCGAATTGAAAGGACGCACTTCGACTCGGGTATTCACAGTCAGCTCTGACGATATTTCGTCAAATTTGCCCGCCCAAGGACTTCCGCCAAACCAGCTTGGCGCGTCTTCCCGGACGAGATGCATGGTAAAGCGCCAGCTGATCTGGTCCGGTATCCGGGCAATTCCTTCATATTGATCATAATCTCCAAATGAAGCAGGGGCTGGAAGCCAATCGGCGTAGATGCCGACGCTCCGCCGTTCCCTGACTGGACTTCCAGGGGCTTCGGTATACGGTTTCTTCACTTTCGCAATTAAAGCCGTTCCGCGGGCATTGGGAATATCCTGGGCTGGATGAAGAACGACGCTGCATGGATAAGGTACTAGTGCGGCAGGCTGCGCTTGGATCGTCGCCGCAGGCAGCATGAGGACAAGCGATATCGCCAGACTTCTCAAGCGTTTCATCATTGAACCACCTCCGTATCTTGAAATAGTCTAACCAGTCACACCTTTTCAAATTCTTCACCTTCAGCCGTCTGGACATTCACCTATTGACATCTTGGGAGTACCTTATGGTAAAGACATGATTGGGGGCGACGGCATGGGATACTTTGTTCAGGCTGAATCAGACGTTCACCTGTACGTAGAAGACATCAATCCTCAAAGCCGCAAAACAATTGTATTTTTGCACGGCTGGCCATTAAGCCATCTGCAGTTTGAATATCAATTTGACGATCTTTCACAAAAGGGATACCGCTGTATCGGCATTGACTGGCGGGGATTCGGGCGTTCGGATAAGCCGGCGACGGGCTACAATTACAACCGTTTGGCTGATGATATCCGCGCTGTCGTTGAGACGCTTCAACTAAACCGCTTCACGCTTGCCGGTCATTCAACCGGCGGCGCCATAGCACTTCGCTATATGTCGCGATACAGGGGTTCCGGGGTCTCAAAGCTGGTTTTGATCGATGCAGCGGCACCTGCGGGATTTACAGAAGAGACGGCAGCCAAATTGCTCCAGCAAGCGTCTAACGATCGTCCTAAGATGATGCGTGAAGTGACCGACACATTTTTCTTTCAATATATTACACAACCGTTCTCGGACTGGTTTTTTCAATTGGGATTGCAGGCGGCAGGCTGGTCGACAAAAGCGGTTATCGACATGCTGAGAGATGAGAAACTGTTTGATGATCTTGGAAAAGTCGCTGCTCCGACCTTGATCATTCACGGTGTTCAAGACAAGGTGATTCCGTTTGCACAAGCAAAGGAACTCAAACGCAAAATAAGAAATTCATATCTTGTTCCGTTTCAATACAGCGGACACGGCCCGTTCTGGGAGGAACGCGAAATGTTCAACCGGATTTTAACGCAGTTTATCGGTTGATTCTATACGGAGGAGCTGCCGCCACATAATGTTCAAAAAGCGGAAAGGAATATTTTGGATAACGTGTTATGATGATAATTACCGTACTGCTTCTACAGTTTGAGGCGTAAAAAATACCCGAATAATTTTAAACTCCAGGGAAGAGAAAAATCGCAAGTTTTTACTGGGGTGAATCTCCGTTTTGCGCAGAAGCAGAAGGAAGCATGACGTTTCTGAGGGGGAATGGGATTTAATGAAGTCAATTCAAGCAATCACCGTTCATTCAAAGCAATATATTGTAGGTGAGCCATGCCATCCGCCAGGATTTAGAGACGAAGCGACCGTTATGAAAATTACAGAAAAAAACAAGTTCTATGGGTTAATCAGAGGCTTTGTTGTTCATTTCGATACAAAAACAGAGCTGCATATTCATACAGATCCCGTCAAGGTTTATTGGAGATGAAGGACTTTAAGCGAACATTTAAAGTATTCGTTTAGTGTCTTTTTTTAACTCCGGAAGCAAGGGGTATTCAACCGGCGGATGCTTCAGGGTAATAAAGCAGATTTTTCAAAAACGATCTTCAGAAAATGAACGGGCAAAAATTGGGACAAAGTATAGGTACTTATGCAGTCAGGCTTTAGCTTTTCAGCATAATGTACTAGTGAATCTATAAATTGAAAGGAGCGTGTACACATGTACTGCAAAAAACATCATGAGCCGCATGTTTACCCTACGAAATATTGTGAGGATCATAAGTATTCAAAATCTGTCGTTCCTCATATTCATCCGCAGCATACTAAAAAAATTGACCACCACAAATATGAACATGTTCATTACTATCCGCACACTTATTCACATCATAAAGACGTTTCGCATGAACACTATCATTGCGGAAAACCTTGCAAAGGCTATGAAAAAAAGTCGGACTATGGCCATTGCTATTAATAAAGTGATTGTACCGTATTTTGATCGCAGCTAAATATACGTTCACTCATTCACAGACCATAGCTTTTTTATGGTCTGTTTCTATTTTGGAGGTAGTAACCTATATCGTGATAACCAGCAGTATGAAAGCGGAATTTACGATAAATACACACCGCATCATTGCAATATAAATAACCGCTGTTTCCTGCAATTCACCTTTCTTCTTTTTCTGACGTGATCGTGTACTGCATCTCTTGCATCTAGCTCAGAAGGCGGATTTCCAAGTCGCACAAAGCATATTAATATCATTTATACCTTTTTTATTTTAAAATGGTACATATAGGATGTTGTTTTCTCTAGTTGGCTGGGAAGAAAGGAGAACCGTTATGCAAAAAACACTTTTTCAAAACGCAACGATTGTTACTCTTGATCCGCAGCTTCATACGATCGAAAAAGGGGACATGCTGATTGAAGGCTCCGTCATTCTTGACGTTGCCGAGTCGATTGCACCGGGAGACGCTGAGATTGTTGATGCCTCCAATATGCTGATCATGCCTGGATTTGTCGATACACACCGCCACGTATGGGAATCTGTGATCCGCGGAATCGGAGCTGACTGGTCCCTGCAAACTTATTTAAACCGGATTTATTATGGGAATTATGGATCGATGAGAAGGCCTGAGGATGATTGGGTCGCGAACTATTTAGGAGCGCTTGAGGCGCTTGATGCAGGGGTCACAACTTTGCTGGACTGGACGATGATTGAATCGCCTGATCATACGGACCAGCTGATTGCGGGACTAAAAGACGCCGGCATTCGCGCAGTATTCGCTTTCGGAACATCCGGTGATGCAGAATATTGGGACAGAGACAGCGATCTTTCGAATATGGACGAAGCGAAACGGGTAAAAAAAGCATATTTTCAATCGAAGGATCAGCTTCTGACGATGGGACTTGCAATTCGCGGTCCGGAGTTTTCTTCATGGAAGACATCTGTCTTTGAAATCGAAACGGCCCGGGAACTGGATGCCTTATGCAGCATGCATATTGCGTTTGGCAACTGGGGAGCGAAAGATCGTTCGATTGAGAAGCTGAATCAAGCCGGGCTGCTCGGTCCCGATTTAAATATGGTGCATGCCAATGCGATGAGTGAAGAAGAAATGAAAATGCTTTCGACTCACGGAAGCTCGATTTCTGTGACACCAGAAATTGAGATGATGATGGGGCACGGCTATCCTGTTACAGGGCTCGCCCTAAAAAACGGGGTTCTTACTGCACTTGGGGTTGATGTTGTGACATCGACGGGAGGAGACCTTTTCGCACAGATGAAATTTGCCCTTCAAGCAGAGCGTGCAAAGCACAATGAAGAGCTGCTGAAAGAAGGGATCATGCCTGGTCCCGAATTGAGCATATCGGCCGAACAAATCCTGAGAGCGGCGACCATTGACGGGGCGAGGGCCTTAAGGCTCGATCACAAAATCGGCTCGCTTTCCCCCGGCAAAGAAGCTGACTTTATCATGGTGAAAACGGACAGCGTCAATTTGCTTCCTTTCACTGATGCGGTGGGGGCTATTGTCCAAAGCGCGCACACGGGAAATGTAGACTCCGTATATGTCGCAGGAAAAGCGGTGAAACGAAACGGCCGATTGGTTGATGCAGATCTTGAAAAAGTGAGACAAAAAGCGCTGGAAGCAAGAGACCATATCTTATCCCGATATCCTGAAGGCGCCTTTTGATCTTTCCTTTGAAATTCTCAGTGATAAACTTGCCTTGCTAGACTTCAGAAAGCCGCTCCTTAGGATTTGTTCTGTTTGAAGACCAGCTTTCTGGTTTAGTTTTCAGAGAAGAGTATGTATGGAAAAGATTAAGATGATGTTATAACCTTTTCCTGTCGCTTATTAGTTTTGTTTAAAAAGGGATATAATTCACGCCATTAAGCATTTCTCTCCACAGATGATCATTAGACTGCCAGATTTCACGATCTGGAAGTGTAACCGCGCATATTCTTTTTAATGGCCAATTCTGCTCGACAATTCCTTTAACTTTTGAGTGATTGATAAGGAGTACCCTGAAGTCGTTTTGTACTAAATCCGATAATACGGACTCAGTTCTTGAGCTTCCTTGTAGGTTCCGTTAGTTCTGACAAAAAGGATCCGATTAGCGGTTGACATCTTTTCATAAAATCTGTTGATTCTTCTATTGAATTTTTCCATCACTTCATCGTATGCGGCAAGATGTTCGAGTGTATTTTTATCTGCTTTAAAATCATGAGCTGAATCGACATGATAATAATCATCTGTAACAGAGATATAACGGTCAGTAGTATAAACACCTGTTGAGTAGCCTGTTACCCTTAGATTTAGGGGTGCCATAAAATTTGAAAAGCGATTCTTTAAAAGACGGTTCAATTCGGTCAGGGAAGAGGTGCCGACCCAGTCTAAAGGGCCTGCATACGGCCTTAAATTGTTTTCTCTAAGCTGAAGAGCAGTTAACAGAGGTGGCCTAATCCGAAAATGGCATTATAGTCTCCTTTTATATCATTCAAATTCATAATCTAAACTCCTTTTGTGGATTAATTTCCAACAATCTATTTAGTATTCTATGTTTTATAAAAGGTTGAGTAACAACAGTTGCCTACATTGAGGTCTCGGAACAGGAGAGTTTATAGAATGGGGCGGAAACATAAATAAAAAACAACATAAAAGTTGTTTTTTAAAGGGAATCTTTTATCTGTACTAAAAGGATGTCTATAACAGAGTCATTCAAATTCTTTAGAATAGCTGCAATGTCTAAGACCAGCCTTCTTGTTTGTTCGTTATCAAGCATTAAATCTTTATAGTAGGAAATAATGGATTCTAAAACAATGGCAAGTTCGACACCATTGTCAATATTTGCTGTCAATGAGCTTTCTTTTATTTTTGTCAGAAGCCAATTTAAATCATCCAAACCTTCAATAGGGTAGTAATGAATCTGATACAGATCGGCTGCCGAATTTTCAGTTTCAGTCAGAATCTGTTCCGTTTTTTCTTTTGTGATGGCATCTTCCGGATAGACATAGGGAATATCTACATTCTCAGGATATATGCCTTCCTTATGTTCGCAGCTGTCATCATCAATGGAGTCATCTGTATAAAGTTTAGAGAGAAATTCTCCAAATGAACCGGCTAATCTAAAATCCTCTTCAAGTTCTGAGTCAAAATAGTGAACGGGCGGATTTTCTTTCGTCTCCCTGTAGTCAAGCGCTATCCACGTATGGCCGTCACCATGAATAAGGACCAGGTTGTCGGGCAGTCCCCATTCTTTAATAAAGGCTTTACTCTCGAGAATTCCTTCCTTTTTCCCCATGCCTAATAAGTAGTCAAACTGGATATGATCTTTAGCCCAGGAGGTGGGCCGTTCAGAAGGGAAAGCATTAAAATTGATATAGCTGCCATTTTGTTCAAGAATAAGCGCTTTATATTCTTCCGGAAGTCTCACACCTAACTTTTTTTCAGCTTTCAGAATGCCTCTCTCTGATATGCTTTTTAAAGTGTACGGATCTTCGTCTTCGTATGTCCAAAAGTTTTTCAAATGATTCCCCCACATCCGTTTGTAGTCAGCAAAATGGTGCTCGGGCCTTTATGCTTGTATTGCCTTTATAACGGCTATCTTTCGCTGAAGGCCGAGAAATTATCATACGTTTGCGGAATAGCTCCGTATGTTCCTTTAATGCGGATATCCTTACATTCACCTTCGGTATTCTCAAAATAAAGCCTATAGGTCCGAGGCATCAACGTGATGACATCCTGAGCGGTTCGATCAGGCCAGTTACCTTCAAAATCTTTAATGCTTAAGCTCATAAATCTGCCGGAAAGGTGCATCATCTGAATTTTAATCGTTGTTTTGCAGTTTTCTGCATTGAAAATCGTAAACTTGTAGCCAATATGCCAATTATAAACGTTAGTGTCGCTATTGGGAATGACTTCCACATGTGTTCCCGTAAACGTTAAATTCAATTTGTGCGGGAACGAATAAGCTTCAGCACTGCTCCCAAAACTGAAAAATCCACAAACCAACACCGTGATCAGCAAAAAGCGTTTCATTCCATCTCCCCTCCTTTTTTCCATTTTATTGTAGCATAGATGAGTTGAAAAAGATGGAAGTTTTTTGAGAGAGAAGCACAAACCGAAAATCACGTACGGTTTTGATCGGTGTAGAAGCCTCTCCAATATGGTTTTAATTACCGTATATATATAAATTGATCCAAGGGAAAATTAGGATCAGCCCTAGTTGGATCCATGGCAATTCTCTTTATTTTTTTTCATGTGAGGAGCGGAAACATGAAACTTAGCACTTATAAGATCTGCTTTTTATTTTCTATCATCATTCTTTTTTTAACCGGATGCTGGAGCAGCCATGAAATTGAAGAAATTGGTTTGACTTTTGCTCTAGGGGTTGATGAAGGCCGAGCGACTGCCCTTGAAAAAAAATTTATTAAAATAGGCGGTAATTATCCAAAGAAAGATCGAATCACTTTGACATACCAATATGTTAGTCCGTACACAGCAGGGGTTAAGATTGCTGGGGGAAGCAGCAGCAACGCAAAAGCTTACATTAACGTATATGAAACGGGTGATTCCTTTCAGCAAATAGGCACTGAAGTAGCGCTCAGACAGGACAGGCCGGTCTTCAGCTCCCACTTAAAGGTGATCGTCATTGCTGCGGATTTGCTTCGTACATATTCACTGAAGGAATTGCTTGATCAGTCTCTGAGGGACAATGAAATCAGGCTGAGTACGCTTGTCCTTGTCACAAGAGGAAGAGCAAGCGATGCACTAGAACTGAAAGACGGCTCCGGGGAAATACCCGCATTTCACCTTAGCAGAATTATTCACAATGACTTTAAGGCGAAAAAGATTCTTCCTCCGATCACACTTGCCAAATTGCCGGGCATGATGAATGCTGGAACGAGCTATTTGCTTCAAAACGTTATCGGTGTCAATGGGGAAATCAAATATGCAGGAGCTGTAGCCATTAACGGAAAAACAAACAAGCTCCTTGGTTTATTAGATGAAAAAGATTTGGACGGGATTATGTGGATCAAAGGACAAGGGATAGGCGGTACCATCAAAAACTATGATCCGAAAACAAAAAAACTGACGGCTTTGGCAGTTGATCATTTAAAGAGTGAGATCAAGCCGGTCGTTAAAGGAAACCGCCTTTCGTTTAAAGTGAAAATTGAGTCAGAGGCACACCTGGCCGAAACCTGGAATACAGCCGACGCAGAAATTGACAAAAAATATTTGAAAAGGAAGGAAGCATATGCGTCACAAACAGTGAAACAGCTAGTTGAGCAGATTACAGAAAAAATGCAGAGGGAATATAAAGCCGACCTTGCTGGCTTCGGTGATGAAGTGAGGATTCAATTTCCCTTTCTTTGGAAGAAGTTGAAGAAAAATTGGGATGAAGTGTTCACGGAGATTCCCATTCAATATGATGTGAACATCACGATGAAGGAATTTGGATCACAAAGCAGACATTAGCTTTAACTGGAATTTATAAAAAATGAAAGGGATAGAAGGAACGGGTGAGAAGTTGGTTATAATCAGATGGCTTTAAAAAGACAAAGACATCTGATCAAACACGCATTTTATAGTTCGTCCATGGCATCCTGAGGTTGACCGAATCTTTTGTTAAACAAAACGGAACTAACTTACTCTTTTAAGTTAGTTCCGCCGTTCAAACGACTAATCCAAATTTTGATCGATCGTTCCTTCAAAATAGTCATCACTGACCTGTTCATGAGTTTCAGCCAATCCTTTTTCCAACTGCGTGGCTCCTTCATAATCCGAGGGGTCAAAGTATTTTCCAGCCATATCCGTGCTGTCATTTATGTTATCTTTCCTATCAGTTTCAGCGTTCTCTGTCTTAGCATTGCTGTCTAACGATTGCTGAGAATCGTATTCCTTGTCTGCTGAAGAAAATCTTTTGTAATCATCGGGTTTGTCTGCTCCATTTTTTTGCATCACGTTTATCACTCCATATCATTGAATTTTATAATAAGAAAGGGGCATCTGAAGACCATTTCAGTTTGATGATCATTCAATACAATGGTTTCACTCCTTTTGTGAATTGTGCTGAAATATCAACTCTTCTTATTTTGTCTGTTGAGGTGGTATTCATTCGCTTTTTCGGGAAATCCAACTTCAACCCTATATCAAGGGAAAGAGAACAGGCGCAAAAAAATCATAAAGTAAAGCCGGGCGTGCAGGAACGACGCCGATCCTTTCAATGGCAGACATCAAACAAGATAACTTCCCATTCGATGATTAAGGCTTATGTATTTAAGGACATGTGAACTTGCATTGGACGCCTCCTCTGGGGGATAAAAGCGGAAAAAAAGCGAATTCAACTCTGGAATATATATTTTCACGCCTGTTTATGTTTTTTTGTTTCTATATGATGAAATGGTTGTTTTCAATGATGCATATGAACCAATAGCTGCGTAACCATAGAATCCGCCCATAAATACTCCAGCTATGAGGCTGTGTCGATGGCTTATGCAAACAGATATGATTAAGCCTAATGCGAGCGCAATTGATGGGACATACTTTTTGGGAACCTTGAGAAAAACTTTAATGATCTGTGTGACGATCATAATAATTGGCACTGCTATAACAGCATCCCAAAAGTTTGTATGAATGATTGGGAAATCCAAATAAACACCACCTTATTCATCAGTATTTCTTGATTTGCTGAAAAATATTTAACCCGAGCAGCAGAAAAGCTAACGGATCACATAAATGAAGCAGTATGCCAGCTTCAAGAAACATCACAAGCGCTCCCAGTCATGATGTTGTTGTTTAGCTTAGAAATAAGTTTTGAATGATCTTTTTGCAGCCGTTTCATTAGCAGCATTTTTTATGCGCTTGAAACTCTCGATTAAAGAATAGGTTTATTGGCCTGGTCTTAAAGATACATTTTGTTGGATTGAAAGGATTTATTCACCAATTCCTTTCCGTATAGTGGTAAACTCTTAGTTGGTTATTACTTTTGTCATGCATTTTTCGGGAAGCGAGGTGTTGCATATGATAGGTTCAATACTTGGAGAAACGCTGGCTTTAGATATCATGAAAGTTGATTTATCGATGAAGAAAGAATTTTTGGCAGAGCTGAAAGCTTGCCGCAAAGAGCTAGAAAAAGACAAAACGGAGTTCTCTGATTCCAAAAAGACGATCACCGAACCACAGTTGTCGTCTCATACATGGCAAGGCAGTCTTGCTGACTCCTTTGACCGTATTCGAGGCCTGATGAAGACTGCCTACAATGACATCAGCGGAAAACAGCTTTCTGATGTTTTAAGCAAAATCGATGAACGAATCAAATCTTTACAAGAGGATATTCACTCGCTCAGCCAGGAAGTTCGTTCTTTAGAGAAAAAGATTGAGAACGCGAAGCGAGAAGCGCGAAACAAGGAGTAAATGAAAAATGGGTCAAGAAATAAAAGTAAATACCGGGGAAGTCAAACAAGCGCTTTCTAATTTGAAGCATTCCAGCCATTCAATGAAAGCATCGGTTCCGACAGATATCAAGGGCCAGAATCAGCTTGATGCGACGATGAAGATAGAGGAATTGAATCAGACGATTAATAAGATCGCTTCTTCCTATGCCTCCGCCTTCTCAAAACAAGCCGCCCAAACGGAATCAGCAGTCGAAGCAATGAAGGACACCGACAAACAGCTGGCTTCTTCGATGAAAACAAAATAGAGGAGAATGCCATGAAGACTCTTGATGTTCAGGTGTTGCCCAAAGCCATTGATCAAACGTTGGAACAATTAAAACAACAATCAGACGAATTTACCAAAGTCAAAAACAAAAAACATGTTATATATCGGCTAGAAGATGATGTTATTGAGGCAGAAGAGAGATTAGAAAAAATTTCCTAATGATGAGGATGATTTTATAGATCCAAGCATTAGGGAGCTATACCCAGAGAACATGTTAGTGTTTTTTGAAGTTGGTGAGGGGACAAATCTTACTCTAGATTTAGATCAGGAAGAAGAGAACGGGATTTGTCCAGTATACTATTTTGAAAAGAAAATTGCGGCATCACTCGAAGAATTTTTGAAGAAAATGGATGAAGAACCAGACTATTATATTCATGCCTAAATTGACTTGAAAATTGATTAACTTTAAAGAATTACCTTGATTGGCTATTGCCTTTCAAGGTTTTTTATATTTAATCTGAAAAAAGTGGCATAGAATGAGAGACACACCTTTCCATAATCGAATGATGATGAAGATCGTCAGGGTTACTGAGACGTGGCTGGAGTCTATGCAGTTTTGCGCGTGATCGTCATCACAAGGCGGTAAGGTCCCGTGGAAATTATAAGTCTTTCAATTTCTTCAATGCCTTCTTCTTTTCTTTTTTAAAATTATGTGTCATAGTACCGATATAATGATTAAGTAGAATTGAAAGAGTGATGTCCATTGTTATCTTTAGGAAATATTATAACAATAGAATTTGAAAACGAAATTCAAGAATATGTCCTTGCGAAAAGCAAAGTGTTATCTATTGAAGGCAATGTTTTAAGAGTGCATTATCCTGTGGATGAAGAAACGGGGAGAACCGTTATTATTCCAACAAATACAATGGCCATGGTTCACTTTATAAGTGAGCAACAAGTCCCATATAAATTCACTAGTGTAATACAAGGCCGAGAAATCTATCAGGATATACCTGTATTAAATATGTATTTACCTGAAGAAGTTCAAATGACAAAAGTTCAAAGACGGCAATTTTTTAGAGTCAATACAACGATTCCCGTCACTGTTCGCCCATATGGATCTGGCTCAATGTTTAAAACATATACAGCAAATATCAGTGCTGGAGGCGCTGCGTTAATCATTGACGAGACGCAAAAACACGAACCAGAAGATGATTTAAATCTAAGTATCCATCTGCCAAATGAGCATGATGAAGATGTGATTGACGTCCATGCTCAAGTCAAACGCACTTACATTGACCCCAGAACAAACAAACAGTTCATGACAGTTGAATTTATCAAGATGAATGAACATGACGAACAAACTCTTGTACATTATTGTATAAAATTGCAATTGACAGAAAGAAGGAAATTGAAAACTGAATAAGTGTTAATTTTAACCTTCTTTATGAATGAGGTTTTAGATGGAAGTTTAGGAAGACAGTGATCTGCCTAAAATTTCTTAATTAATTCAGAGGAGATGTTTCGTCCTCGCCATATACATTTATGGAAACCTGTTGGCAAGTTGGCGTCCAACTCTGCCAACAGAAGTCATCAACTGCACTGAAGTGTAGTGATCCTTCACATGTAACAGATATTCTGCATGAAAACGGCAGATCGACAAGCAACATCGTCGGTGAAGCAGTGGAATCCTAGGTTGCGCCGGCCGATTTCAAGGTCAAAAAAGAAGCATGAGTTCTCGTCGCATAAGCCTGGGATGAGCTATCAAAAAAGGTGACATAACCGGGATTCAATGGCCGCGACCGCTGAACCAACGAAAAAAAGAGAAGCCTTTTTTCTTCTGCCAATGAAGAAAAAGGGCTTTTTAATTTGCTGAAAAACTTCTTTTTTGAAGCAAAGCACCAAACACCAGTAGAAAAAGGCGGTCGTAAGATTTCTGTGTCTAACTTAAATCAAATTAAAACGGCTCATGCAGCTCTCGTCTGGCAGAGCCAATGAGAGGAATACGAGTTAAAAAAGATTGAGAAATTGCTTAATGACAAATTGAACCCGATCGAGACTTATTGAAAAAGAAACAGAATCGACGCCAGACGAGTCACAGGAGATATGATTATTGATTTCGAGAAACCAAGAATTGAAATTATATTTTGGCCAAATACAAGCAAAGACCGCGAGCGTGGTATTCCGATGGGGGATAGTCATGAAAGTGAACCAGGCAAATCTAAAATAGATAATTCTTTTTTGATATGGGTGCGGAATTTAGAGTCTTTTAAAAATTTCAGCAGGAAATCATTCATATTTCGAGAAAGTTTTGCATTCTCGAATGGAGTTAAATCATTTGCAAAAAATGCAATATCTGTCTGGTTTCCATCTTTATCTGTCGCATACATTGCAATTGTAAGAATAAACGCAGTAGATCCTCCCTTTTGTCCCGCATGAACAAGCCATTCACAATTGTTTGGATTTCTCATTATTTGTTCCATTACCGGATCAAGATATTGATATACATTTGCACTAAAATATACTTTGCTGTTTAGCTTTTTCATAATAGATACATAATCTCTAGTCGTTGATCGGGGCAAACGGTCGGACCAAATTTTTTGAAAATCCTTGTCCAAAGTTTTTCTTAATTGTTTTTTTTCTTGATCAGTTAGTGGTTGGCTCAGCCATCTATTATGAATTTCAACCGCTTTATTACGGTATTCATGCATATCCATGTTTTTCATTACTTCTAGGACTTCTTTTTTCGATAAGTTCTTTTCATTCATCAGTTGGGCAGGTATATAGAGTGCACTTACAATGGGATACATAGGCTCATGCTTTAACATATCTAAGCTCTTTGGAACATGATTGATGTTTTGAAGCCCCAGCACCTCAATTAAGTATTCAGTATTTGCATTAGAACTGTAAGCAATCATCCCGTTGACTACCTCACATAATGGAACACGATCTATCTCTTTGTCTTTTTTTAATTGAATAATCCAAGCCTCATGCGCACCGCCGTCTGTTTTTGGAATATAGAAATTCTCTAATTCATTTAATCTTACTTCTTTTTGCGGATCGATTTTTCCTGTTGCTGCTTGTTGTGCATATTCGATGGCTAAGATGATTTTTACAGTACTTGCCAGTGGAAGTTGCTCGTTTACGTTAACATCAACCCAATTCTCATCATTGTACTTTATGGATAATGAGACATTCCCGCTTCCTGATTTTGCTTTAACAAACTGTACAATATACTCTGGATTTAACTTTTTTATTTCCCTCCGAAACATAAGAATACCGATTGCTATTACTAAACCAAGAGAAATTATTATACCTGCAATAATCCATAGTGCAATCTTCAATTTAACACTCCCTATAATGTTCAAATTACTATAGATACGAATTAAATAATGTTAGGTTTCAATTTCCTTCACACCAGCTCTTATGATACGCAGTCCTGAAACCTCTTCTCAGGATTTCCGGGCATGATTCCTTTGATACTTGAGCCGGAATCATAAGACAAGCGCTTTTAAGCAAGAGCAAACGTCATTTCTGCCTTTTTGATAATTTCCTTTTAAAATAAGCCGTCCCAAACGGGGTTTAGCCAAAAAGCTCACCAAAAACAGGAAGATTTTGCGAGCTGGCAGTGGTAATGAAAAAGTGCTGAATGCCGGCAGCACATTTGTAGAAAAAATCAGAGGAAGTATCAAATGGGTGTCAATGATTTTATCGGAACACGCGGCTGCTGATTGGTTTGTGTTTTCAGAGAGCGGAATGTTTGAGTTACAGCGTTTGCCGGTGTTGAAAAGGGCGCCGCCCCAAAACCGAAAAGAGAGCCTGTCAGTGCTGCTGCCGCGGTTAGAACAGACATTGTTTTTTTCATGCCGCCCCTCCTTTTTTATCTATCCTCTCGTTTTCCGGTGATGACGCAATAAAACATGTGAGTGCGCTTTGTATGTTTTATTGATCCCTTGCAAGGGAAGAGAAATGGGTAATTCGGTATATACACAAGCAAGAAAGGGGAATGGAGATGGCTGAACAGAAAAAAATCACAATAAACGGCGTTGAAATGGAAGCGTCCGAGGAACAGACGGTGCTGCAGCTTTTGAATAACAGCTCGATTGAAGTGCCGCAAGTTTGCTATCATCCTAGCTTAGGGCCGATTGAAACATGCGATACGTGCATCGTCAGCATCAATGGCGAGCTGAAGAGGTCGTGCTCCGCTGAATTAAAGGATGGCGACGTCATTGATACGCTTTCGTCTGATGTGAAAAAAGCGCAGGTTATCGGGATGGACAAGATTTTATATAATCATGAGCTTTATTGTACAGTTTGCGATTACAACAATGGGGGATGTGAAATACATAATACGGTGAAAGAAATGAAAGTCAATCACCAAAGCATCCCGTTTGATCAGAAGCCTTACCATAAGGATGAATCTCATCCGTTTTACCGGTATGATCCGGATCAATGTATTTTGTGCGGACGCTGTGTCGAAGCGTGTCAGGACGTTCAGGTAACTGAAACACTGACCATTGACTGGGAGCGGAAACGCCCGCGCGTCATTTGGGATAATGATGTGCCGATCAATGAGTCATCTTGTGTATCATGCGGACACTGTTCTACCGTCTGTCCATGTAATGCGATGATGGAAAAAGGAATGGAGGGGGAAGCCGGATATTTAACAGGAATCGATGACGAAACGCTGCGTCCGATGATCGAGATCACAAAAGGCGTAGAAACTGGTTACGGCTCGATTCTCGCCATTTCTGATATGGAATCCGCCATGCGTGATGAACGAATCAAGAAAACGAAAACCGTCTGCACCTATTGCGGCGTCGGCTGCAGCTTTGATGTCTGGACAAAGGGCAGAGACATTCTGAAAGTCGAGCCGCAGGAAGAAGCACCGGCCAACGGCATTTCTACTTGTGTAAAAGGAAAGTTCGGCTGGGATTTCGTCAACAGCGAGGAACGCCTGACAAAGCCGCTGATCCGCGATGGCGACCATTTCCGTGAAGCGGAATGGGAGGAGGCGTTATCGCTGATCGCCAGCAAGTTCACGGATTTAAAAGAGGAGTTTGGCCCGGATTCGCTTGCCTTTATTACATCTTCTAAATGTACAAACGAAGAATCCTACCTCATGCAAAAGCTGGCGAGAGGGATCATCGGCACAAATAATGTCGACAACTGTTCGCGCTATTGCCAATCTCCTGCGACTGCCGGCCTGTTCCGGACAGTCGGCTATGGCGGTGACTCAGGGTCGATTACAGATATCGCGGAAGCGGACCTTGTGTTGATTATCGGTTCGAACACGTCTGAGTCGCATCCGGTCTTGTCCACTCGCATTAAACGGGCTCATAAGCTGAGAGGGCAGAAAGTGATCGTAGCGGATATCAGAAAACACGAAATGGCAGAGCGCTCTGATTTATTTGTCCAGCCGCGTGCCGGCTCGGATATCGTCTGGCTGAATGCCATCGCCAAATATTTAATTGAAAACGTCAAGGCCGATGAACGCTTCTTGCGGGAGAGAGTAAACGGCCGGGATGAATATGTGAAAAGCCTGGCGCCTTACACACTTGAATATGCCGAGGAGAAAACCGGAATTGATCAAGAAACCCTCATCCAAATCGCAGAGATGATTGGTCAGGCTGCCAGTGTGTGCGCATTGTGGGCGATGGGCGTGACACAGCATATTGGCGGAAGCGACACGAGCACGGCAATTTCTAATCTGCTGCTTGTGACAGGAAACTATGGAAAACCGGGAGCGGGTTCTTACCCATTGCGCGGCCATAACAACGTACAGGGAGCAAGTGACTTCGGAAGCATGCCTGACAGACTGCCGGGCTATGAAAAAGTGACGGATGAACAAGTCCGCCAAAAATACGAGCAGGCGTGGGGAGTGCCGCTGCCGAAGGAGCCTGGCATGACCAACCACGAAATGATCGAAAAAATCCATTCTGGCCAGCTGAAAGCGATGTATGTAAAAGGTGAAGAAATGGGTCTGGTCGATTCCAATATCAATCATGTACACGCCGCATATGAAAAGCTTGATTTCTTTGTGGTGCAGGATATTTTCTTTTCACGTACAGCCGAGTTTGCTGATGTGGTTCTTCCTGCGAGTCCGAGCCTTGAAAAAGAGGGCACCTTTACAAACACAGAACGCCGGGTTCAGCGGCTATATCAGGTGTTTGAACCGCTTGGCGAATCAAAGCCTGACTGGCAGATTATTATGGAGGTTGCCAATAAGCTCGGTGCTAACTGGCACTATGAGCACCCTGGAGACATTATGGAGGAAGCAGCCATGCTGTCGCCGATTTATGCCGGCGTCACCTATGAGCGCCTTGAAGGCTACAACTCCCTGCAATGGCCTGTAAGCGCTGATGGAAAGGATTCACCTTTACTCTTTACCGAGCGCTTCCCTTTCCCGGATGGCAAAGCCATTCTTTATCCTGTTCAGTGGACAGAGCCTGAAGAGTTCGGTGAGGAATATGATATCCATGTCAACAATGGGCGGCTCTTGGAGCATTTCCACGAAGGGAACCTGACCTACAAATCAAAAGGCATTTCGAAGAAAACACCGGAAGTGTTCTTAGAAATTTCTCCTGAACTTGCGGCAGAAAGAGGGATTCAGGACGGAACTCTTGTCAGACTCACATCGCCTTTCGGAAATGTCAAAGTGAAGTGCTTGATCACTGATCGTGTCAAAGGGAAGGAAGTATATCTGCCAATGAACGATTCAGGGGAAGCAGCGATCAACCTGTTAACAGGCAGCCATGCCGATAAGGATACCGATACGCCAGCATACAAAGAAACCTCAGCCAAGATGGAAATTTTGAAGCACGACGGAACCAATCCGCTGCCTAAGATCAATCACCGCAATGGCAATCCGCAGCCGCAAATCGGTGTGCAGGTACAAAAGAAATGGGCGCGGAAGGATTATATTTTCCCTGGTGACGCTGTGAAAAGGGGGATTGGGCATAATGGCTAAAGCGATTAAACGAATTCAGAAAATCGAGATAACCGAAGAGGAACAGAGAAAGCGTGATATGAAAGAAATAGAAGATGCATTAGTCGAAAATAAGGAAGCCATTCTTGAAACGCTGCATATGATTGCCCACATGAACGAGCGCGGTGTTTTGCCATTGCTCCGCGGCCTTTTTGGCCAAGGAGATAAAGTTCTTGACATCTTAGTGAAAAAGGCAGATACAGAGGAAACGGCCAATACACTGAAAAATCTGCTTCTTCTGTTCGGAACGCTTGGCATGCTGGATGTAAAACAGCTGGAACCTCTCATTTTGAAAGTGAATGCGGGGGTGGCAAACGCGGTGGAACAGAAGGACAGCGAAGAGAAAACAGGTTATTTTGATATCATCCGCTCGCTCAAAGACCCGGAAATCAACAAAGCAGTTACACTGCTATTCTCCTTTTTAAAAGGAATGGGACAAGATACAAAGGAGCTGGAACGCACGACTCAGCCTCCGGAGCACCAAAAACATCATCAGGAACCCCGAGAGAAAAGGGGGATGAATAAGAGGGATTGACCACCCGCCCGAGCCGGCTGTTGCCAGCTCGGGTTTTTGGTGAAAAGATCTAATGGACCGGTTAAAAATGATCAAATACGAGGAAGAAGTAAGTTTGCAGGCAGCCGGCTAATCAATATGAAATCGAAGCAATAAGAGCTCACTCAAAAAACAGGAAGATCTTGCGAGCGGAGTGGTATGAAAAAGTGTTGGATGCAGGCAGCACATTTGCAGGAAACATCACCGGATATTATGATTACAAGAAAGCCACTGAGGGTGTTAATCCCGTTACAGGAGAGAAACTTGAAGGTCATCGGATTGATGCAGCAGTAATCGACTCGGCCGGATACATTCCGGTTATCAAGAGTGCAAAGGAATTAAAGGCGTATATAGCTTATATGACTTCACAATCATTGGCAAAGTCTTAGCTACCTAGACAACACCGGAAACATTCCAGGTAGGTCTATTCGGGCTCGCCGCAGCAGATGGCTTTAGCGAATCGGTCACCGGCTGTGATATGTTCGTTAATAAGGGAAAGAAGCTGAAATTTCGCTTCCAACTGTGTTAAGAAAAAGGGATATGGATATTTCTGTTCGAAGTGTTTGAACTTCAGGTGAAGTCATTTGAACACATGCATTAAAGACCAAATAGCCAGAGTAAGCGGACCTCCATGCGCATTTAAAAACTCTTATATTTGAAAACCCCCTTCTATTTAGTTTGGGATTCCTTACCCGAAACAGAAGGGGGATGTATTATAACAATCTAAAAGAGTTCAGTTTTCCAAGACTTTTTAGGAGCGAAGAACCACAAATTCCAAAAGTCATCCTTTGATTTAACCGCATATCTATAGATTGTTGTTGACTTTGCAGCGGATGGAGCACTTAAATAAAATTCATGGTTCGGAGCCTTGTCATGTTTGCCCGAAATGGATGCCATACTCTTCGTCAGCATTACATTATAACTGTAGTCAATCTTTGGATAATAGCTTCCGAATGGTATTCCAACTGCATGAGTTACAGTCCAATGGAGGTAATCGCTTTTTTTGCTAGTGATATGCAGCTTTATTCCAGAGCTACTGGCGGTTTTTCTTTCGATGACTTTTTTGCAGTTCGGGTCGCTACATCTTACAGATTGACTGACATCTTTATACAGGGTTATGCTTGTCGGCGAATGGAATTGTGTATTAACCATCGCCTGTGTTCTGAATTTACTTGATGTATCTGAAAAACCTCTATTATCCCCCTTTAAATATGTTTTCGAAATTTCTGGTTTAGGATCTGCAACCGTTTTGTAAGGTATGAAAGTTTTATAATCCCATCCCTTCATATTATCCTTTGGTAGCTTTCCTTGTATCGAAAAGTTTTCGTCAGTCGTTAAATCAGCTAATACTGAATCTTTTGATTCTAAGTATGATTCTTTGTTTCCCGGCATATCTACGACTGCAGAGAGGGAACCTTCGACACTCATGATTTTAGATTTTTCTTCTTCTGAAAGATTTGAACCCGATTCTTTCATCTTTTTCTCGATCTCTTTTTTCTTCGCTTCAGGCGGATCCAAACTAACATGGATAGAGTAGTTGTATTTTTCACCTGATTTCGCATGGTAGTCTGTAAACTCTCGATTTGTTGTTTCACCTATTTTTTGATCGTCTCTATAAACCTCATATACTCCGTCTTTGTCAGGGAGTTCATCCCATGAAAGCTGCACGCTTTCAGGATCAGCTATAACATTTAAGTGGCCATTTTGAATTTGATAAGCCATTAAATCTTCGGCATATGATTCTTCAGATGAATTTAAAGCTTTTTCTCCTAAATCATTGGTGACGTTTAGAGTGACCACTTTCTTTAACTTATCTTTTTGAAAGATTCCTATTTTATATTTATCTCCAATCGTTGACACATCATCACTGTATTCATTAGAATCACCTTCGTAAACTGGTGTGCCATTTTTGAAAAACTTGTATTCGTCTCCTTTTTCGTTTACCTTTAATGTAACATGTCCATTTTTTACTTTTGTTTCAATATCAGGGATCTCTTTCGCATAACCTTTAGGTATTGAACATAAACAAAGAAACAGAATTAGCAGGAAAGGTAAAACAAAAAGCTTTCTCATGGGAATTCCTCCGATCTTTGAAAAAAAAATTGATTACAAGAGAAAAGGAGTTTGACTAATGCGCGTTTTTGGTGGGATTATTAGTTACTTATGTACAGTTGTCTTTTCCGTTGTATCAGCGGCAATTGTCTACACGTTGATGTTCTTAGAAGGGTTTGGTTTTTTGTCTTTTAGAGCGATAAGTTTGTTTATGTTTGTTGCTTATTTAATCTTTGCTACACCAATACAAATCTTTCTAAATCGCAAACCAAAAAAATATCATGGATGGTATTTGCTAACTTACTTTATAGTCTCTCTTGTCGTTTGTGGAATTTTAGCCTTATTGACTAATTACGGTTTGACTATTTTTGTCTCGTATAAACTATACCTTTTTAGTTTTCTTTTGGCTTTAATTTATTGGTTTTGGGACTCTGTTTTTAGACAAAAGAAATAGCGCACATAATATTAAGCCAAATTTCACCCCTTTGTTTTTTATTTGTGCGAGTCAATTGTACCACAAGAAATTACAATTTCAAGAAAAAATACATATTTTTTCAACTTTACTCTTTTTTTGTCTTGCATCTGGATGATACATCACATTTTCAATTAGGTACAACTGAACCAACCAGGGACTACGACGAAAAGAGTCAATACAGAAAGACTTGGGATTGACCGATAAGGAAGTTTTAATATTAGAAGCGGGGTTAACATCCAAGAAGTATACTTGGCATCATCGTCAAATTCCTAGGGCGAATGGAACTTGTTGATTCTGAAATCCATGCAAAAACAGGACATACAGGCGTCAAAAAATATGGGGGAGATTCATAAAAAGAAAGAGAAATAGATAATGATTCAAGAAATGAACTGGATTAGTCCCTCAAAGTATAAAGAGTTTTCAAACAAGGAAATAAAAGAAATAGAAAATAAAATGAAGGTAGCAATTCTATCCGACTATAAAGAAGTTGTTAAGAAATATCAGGGGTGTATATCTTTAGATAAAAATGTTGTTGAAATTGGCAGTTTTAAAGAATCTTTTAATTTTCTTCTTAAATTTGAAAGCGATAAGTATATAGGAATACTAGAAGTTTATGACTCTATCAAAGATCGAAAATGTAATACCGTTTGCTAATGATCCAGGAGGGAATTTTTATAGTTTTGATTATAGGGATTCGTCTGCACCTAAAATCGTTTTTTGGGATCATGAAGAGGCTTATACAAATCCAGAAAAAGCGTTGATTTATGTTTGTTAGAACTTCACAGAATTAATCAATGGACTCAGACCTCTTAAAGAGGAAGAAGAATCGTTTTTTTAGCACCCAATATTGTTTGGGTGCTTTTTTATGTTCAAAACCGAGAAAAATCCGACAAAAGGGGGATAAAATGGGGGTCTTTTTCTATTCCACTTTGTCATACGATAGCGACAAGAAAAACGAACGTGAATATCGAGTCCAAGAAGGAGAGCCTGCGGACACTGATCTTTTGCACACGGATGTTGTGCCGCTGATTAGTGGCCGCTTTTTTAATGGCCAGAATGGGAGACGCACCTTTCCATTATTAAGTGTGAACCCGGATGTAAATCGTATGATGATTCGTCAGCATCACAGGAGGAGCGCCTGGAGACTATGCAGTATTACGCGCGATAGTCACGGGGAACACAAGCGGTGAGATCCCGTTTGCACAGGAAGTCATTTTTAATTCAAAAAAGCGAAAGCGCAAGGTGGTGTTTATTCGGTAAGGAGAATGAAACATGAAGATGAGATATGTTTTGTTTTATCAGCTGACACGAAGCAGCAGCTTAAAAAGTATTAAGCTCCTCAACGAAGGAAGATGAACATTAACGAGACGGGATTGGGAAGAGATCATGGGAGTCAGGAAGGACACCTATAAACGACAAGGTGGCCGCATTCGCCGCAAATAGTAGCAGGAAATTCCATTGTGTTATAATTAATGAAAACATGGCGAAGCGGGAGGTTTAAATTTGGGTAAGGATAAAGAAGAATTTAAGAAAGCGGATGACCGAGGTCAATGGCAGTGAGGCTGCGGATGTTTTTTTTGGAGCTGTTAAGTGATAATAAAGTTATTCTATTAAAAGACCATTTTGTAGAATAAGATAGGTTAAAATTTAGATATCATGTAAATCAAGGGAGGAATCAAGTATGTCAACATCTGTTGTAACCATCATAGCTATATTTTCTGTCGTTATATGGATTGCTGTGTCCCGAGAAGTTGTTAAACCTACAAAAATGATAAACAGGCGAAAAATGATAACTTTAGTGTCGGCAGGAACTTTATCAACACTAATAATAACCATTTCACTTTTTCAAAATCTCTCGTTCTTCCATTAAAGGGTGCGTTTGTAGAATAAGCCTTAACAATGAACAAACTTTTAAAAAAAAAATGTATACTAATCATAAGAGAATCACTCGTTTTGATCAAATGGGTTCATTTAATTTAACGTAAGTGTGGATTTGTAAGATGTTTTTGACCAGACTTTGTTTTAAAGTAACAATTGGCAAGATTTTGGGAAAGCAAGTTGTTTTAGAGTGGTTATAGGTGATAAAGCGAAGAGCGGCCCTGCTAATAAGCGGGGCCCTTGTTGTTCAAAACTTCTTAGTGGTTTGTCTAACGATGAAAGATGTTATCGTCAGACAAATTATAGGTACGTTTGCTGAAATTCCATATATTTTACATACTGTTAAAGTACCCAGAATTGAGGCCTCATTCAAACTTTTCTCTCAACCCCTTCGGCTGAACCGTTTGATAGCCTCCTCGGTTACCGGCTCGAAGAGGTTAATTAGGTTTCCGTCGGGATCACGGAATAACATAGCACGGTTCCCCCATGGCATCGTGGTCGGTTCCTTTACCCAATCGTCTACAAACGGTTTCAAGCGCTCGTATTCGGCATCGATATTAAAGACGCGAAACTCAATAATGACGGAGTGATTGTTGGCCGCCACTGCAGAACCAGCGCCGAACAGTGGTACCGTCTGCGAGTGGCCGATCGCAAGAGTACACGATGGTACAACAAGTTCGGCAAATACAGGCGCATGGTGTTCAGCCGAAACACCCATGACTTTTTCATAGAATTTGACAAGACGATCCACGTCTTCAGTAATGACGAAAAGACTTGTTCAGAAGGCATCATCTACTCTGGCAGTGCAGCTGCTTTTGACCACATGGTTAAAAGTGACCACCAAAATGACCACAAATTTATTAAACACACATTGAAAAAACATGAAAATAAGTAAAGATGATGTGTATAAAAATTCTTTAAAAAAATGAAAGGAAACGAAAGTCTTGGGAATGATATTTTTAAACGGTGATTTAATACTTTTTCTAAGCAGAGTTTGGCCTTAAAAAAATCCGCCACCAAAACGGTCAAAGATGCGTGATCACCCTGATGAAAACCTCAAACAAAAAAAGAGGCAAACCCTTACGTACCAAGGGTTTGCCTCTTTACATTTAAAACGTCCCAGGAGAGATTCGAACTCCCGACACACAGCTTAGGAGGCTGTTGCTCTATCCACCTGAGCTACTGGGACACAGAACAATATTATAGTACAAAAAACTGAAAAAATAAAGAGGTTGCAGCGGTTTTTTGAAAAAATTCTTCGGGAAAACATACATCCGGCAGACTTCGCAGCCTGCTGAATGTATGTTTCTGCCTTAACCTTTCAGGTCAATATGATGCCCTGAAACGGGATGTGGCGCCTGCACCATGTCAACAAGCTGCTGTGCGCTTTGTTCGGCGGTGTCCAAAGCCGTCTTTGTCAGCGACATTTGCACGTTTTGATAAAGAGCGGCCTGACTCATGGCCATTGATAAAACAGCAATATCCAACATAACCACCTCCTTAACATGTGTATCGGTTAGAGAGGTGAGGACTTTACTCATATTTACTAATCTGAATATTCAATTTAATATAGTTGTAAACCGATCCCAGCGGCATCTTAAACACCATAAAAAAGAAGCCGTCTCTCAATACGGCCACTGATCGGTTCCTTGTTTGTCTTCGAATAAGGAGAGGGGCTGTTTTGTATCTTCCGCGATTCTTCAATTCCTGAGCATTTGTCTAATGTTTTTTGTTGATTTCATTCTCAAAGAGGCTGATGATTCTATCATTCTGCTTGACAATCGTTCGCAACATGGCGACAATGTTTCCTGCAAATCCGATCAATATGATCATCAATATGATGATGATCCACATGGTAAACCACACCCTTTATGCACAAAATTTTCCTTTCGATTCAACATTACCACCTGGTCTTTCACAAAACAACTTTCCTTTTGAAACGGAGGCTGATTTTATGGATTGGCTTGAATTTGTTTCTGCGACGGTTCAATCATTGGCATGGCCAGCTGCTTTGATGATTTGCGTTTTGCTGTTAAAGGAACCTTTGTCTGAACGGATGAAGGAATTGATCAAACTGAAATACAAGGACTTTGAATTGGAGTTTGACAAAAGGCTTCAGGAGCTCGTCTCCGTACGGGAAAAAAGGTTATCGGGACTGACATCTGTACGGTCGGTGCCGGCAGGGGAAAACATGATCGAAAGCGCTTGGTCTGATGTTCACAATGTTCTGCGGGAAACAGCCTCGACATTTGATCAAAATGCGATCCGCCTTGAAGGCGATGAATTGATTCAAATGCTGCATGACCGCGGAATTATACAAGACGACGCGGCATCTGTGCTGTCAGAGCTTTCCGCTCTGCGCCGGAATGCATCGGACGGAGCGAGCATTACCGGAGCCCTGGCATACAAAACGCTTTGCTTGGAGGAAGCGAAGCGTTTGCAATTATTAGCTGAACAACAGACTGCGATTAAATGAAAGGCGAAACTATTCATTTGATACTCTGACGCTTTACATCAGCGCCGGGGTTTTTTGTATTTGAGCTAAAAATGAATTTTCTTTATCGAATAGACGATTTTACGGAGAGAGGCTGATTGCCGGTTTAAATATGATATCATGGTGGACAGGAAGAAGTTTATGATAAGAGAGGGTTTCATTTATATGCTAGAGAAAGCTGAAGCTATATTGCAGCACTATTATGGCTATCCTTCACTGCGTCCGGGCCAGAAGAAAGCCATTCAATCGGTCGTTTCTGAAAAACGAGATACAGCATGCATTATGCCGACGGGCGGAGGGAAATCAATCTGCTACCAAATTCCCGCGCTCCTTATGGAAGGGACAACCATTGTGATCTCTCCTTTAATTTCCTTGATGAAGGACCAGGTGGATGCTTTAAATCAGCTTGGAATTCAAGCTGCGTACGTGAACAGTTCTTTAGGCCATGGCGAAATCGCTGAGCGGCTTTCCGTTTTAAAGGAAGGCGGCTACAAGCTGTTTTATGTCACACCTGAGCGGCTGACGTCTCCCGATTTTATTCGCGTGATTTCCCACATTCATATCCCGCTGACAGCGATTGATGAAGCTCATTGCATTTCACAGTGGGGCCACGATTTCAGGCCGAGCTACAGACATATTGAAAGCTTTTTAAATAGCCTCGGCACCCGTCCGGTCGTATTGGCATTGACGGCTACCGCAACGCCCGAGGTTCATGAGGATATTTGCACACAGCTCGGGATCGAAAAAGAGAGCACGGTTTTCACCGGTTTTTCACGGGATAATTTGACGTTTAAAATTTTAAAAGGCGAAAACAAGGATCGTTTTATCGAATCATATGTGGAGAAAAACCGCTCAGAGGCGGGAATTATTTATACAGCGACAAGAAAGGAAGCCGAAAGAATATCAAGCCGCCTGTCTCAAAAAGGAATTGCGGCCGGATGCTATCACGGCGGGATGAATGATGAAGAAAGGGACCGGCAGCAGGATCTCTTTTTAAATGACGAGATCAGCGTGATGACAGCGACCTCAGCATTCGGAATGGGCATCGATAAATCCAATATCCGCTATGTGATTCATGCTCAAATTCCAAAGAACATGGAGAGCTATTATCAAGAAGCAGGACGAGCCGGACGCGACGGTCTTGACAGCGAGTGTATCCTGCTATTTTCTCCTCAGGACATCCGGCTTCAGCGGTTTTTAATCGAACAGTCGACAGAGGATGAAGACATTCGGGCGCAAGACGTGAAAAAGCTGAGGCAAATGGTTGACTTTTGCCATACTGAAGGCTGTCTTGAACGGTTTATTCTTTCTTATTTTGGCGAAGTTTCGACTGAAGACTGCGGCAGGTGCAGCAGCTGTCTCGACACCCGAAGCATCACCGATGTGACGAAGGAAGCACAGATGGTACTGTCCTGCATCATCCGCATGGGAGAAAGGTTCGGAAAAACCATGGTGGCGCAAGTTCTGGCAGGTTCGAAAAATAAGAAAGTGACCGAAAACGGCTTCCAGCAATTATCGACTTACGGAATTTTAAAGAGCCGGTCTATTGCCGACATCAGCGATTTTATAGAGTTTTTAATCGCAGATGAGTACATCCAGATGTCCGACGGAACATATCCCGTTCTCTTTGTCGCCAACAAGGGGCGAAACGTTTTGCTCGGCCGCGAAGCGGTGATGCGCAAGGAAAAAATGCAGACAAGTCAAATTGTTAAAGATGACGAATTGTTTGAACGGTTAAGAACGCTGCGCAGAAAGCTGGCCCAGGAACAAGGCGTGCCTCCTTTTGTCATATTCTCTGACGAAACACTGCGGGAAATGAGCGGGAAAGTTCCCCTGACAGACGAAGAACTTTTGTCAGTCAAAGGAGTGGGAGAACAAAAAAGAGTAAAATACGGCGCTGTATTTCTACAGGAGCTTCAAGCCTATAAAAC
Source organism: Bacillus sp. FSL L8-0528 (assembly GCF_038593085.1). Classification (NCBI taxonomy): domain Bacteria; kingdom Bacillati; phylum Bacillota; class Bacilli; order Caryophanales; family Bacillaceae; genus Bacillus; species Bacillus sp. FSL L8-0528. Next base: position 2,180,692 of record NZ_CP151961.1, on the reverse strand, counting down.
CGAGAAAGAAGTATAAAAACCCAAAAACATCATATGTAAAAAGTTTTTTTAGTAAATTTCCTATTGCAGATAAAAAAAGATTGGAACCCTTGATACACCTGAATTTATGCCGATTTTTGGACGGCTGAAAATCCTTCTCGTAAAATAACTGTAATCAAAAACAAATTGTTTTGTTATTGATTTGACATTTTCATATGTTACGATTGCTCCTGTTAGCCGGACAATAAAAAGCTAACAAGGGAGGATTTACTTATGAAGAAGACGTTTATGTCCTTTGTTGCAGTTGCAGCATTATCTTCAACTGCATTCGGAGCGAGTGCCTCTGCAAAAGAAGTAACAGTCCAAAAAGGTGACACCCTTTGGGGAATCTCGCAAAAACAAGGGGTAAATCTACAGGACCTAAAAGAATGGAATCAGCTTTCCTCAGACCTGATTATTCCAGGACAAAAGCTGAACGTTTCTGAAAAACAGACAGAAGAAAAGAAACAATATACCATTAAAAAGGGAGACACTCTCTGGAAAATCGCCCAACAATTCGGCGTTTCCGTGAACGACCTTAAAAATTGGAACAACATAAAATCAGATATCATTTACCCGAATACATCCATAACTGTTGACGGACAGGCGACGGTTCAAGCTGCTGCGGCGCAGCCTGCGGAAACAAAGCCTGCCGTACAAAAAGAAGCGAAAGTTGAGAAAGCTGCGCCTGCACCTAAGCAGAAAAAAGAAACGGCTTCCCGTTCAAACGAATCTCAAAGCTCTCAAAGCGCTCAAAGCGCTGCAAAAGAACTGACGGTTACCGCGACGGCATACACTGCCAATGACGGCGGAATGACAGGCGTGACAGCTACGGGTTTTGATCTGAACGCCAATAAAAATGCCAAGATTATTGCGGTGGATCCAAACGTGATCCCGCTTGGATCCAAGGTGTATGTTGAAGGCTACGGAGAAGCGACTGCTGCCGACACCGGCGGTGCGATCAAAGGGAACAAAATCGACGTATTTGTTCCAAGCAAATCCGCGGCAAAAAACTGGGGCGTTAAAACGGTTAAAGTAAAAGTTTTAAAATAATAAGTTTTACCATTGATGGACACTGACCATGGAGATGATCAGTGTCTTTTTTCTGTTTTCTGCATCTTTTTTTCGATTTAGATGTTTTTTTAGATTGGCAAATGGGTAGTTCAATAGATATGTACATATCAGCTGATTTAGAAAAGGAGATGCAGGAGTATTGCTGTGGATTATCATGACATTTTTATTGATTAATGCAGGGATTTTTATTTTTTCTTATCTGAGGACAAAAGATATTAATTTGAAGACGTCAGACGGTTATTTTCTCGGCGGGCGCAGTCTCACTGCTCTCTATATTGGAAGTTCGCTGCTTTTAACCAATTTGTCAACGGAACAAATGGTTGGGTTAAACGGTCAAAGCTATTCGGGAACGATGAGTGCCATGGCTTGGGAGGTTACAGCACCGCTTGCGCTCATTATGCTGGCATTCGTCTTTTTACCGAGGTATCTCAGTTCCGGAATCACGACGATACCCGACTTTCTTGAAAAACGCTATGATCAAAGAACGCGGCAAATCGTCTCGATTCTCCTGCTTCTGGGATATGCGACCTCGTTTCTGCCAACCGTTTTGTACTCCGGAGCGCTCGTTCTCGATCAAGTGTTTAATATTTCCTCCGCGCTTGGAATCAGTACGTTTACGACTGTTTTTTTCATCTCGCTTGTGATCGGGGCCGCAAGCTGCTGCTACATATTTTTCGGGGGGCTCAAAGCTGCGGCATCGGCTGATGCCATTTATGGCGTCGGTTTAATTCTTGGCGGTCTGTTCATTTTTGTGCTCGGAATCATGGCAATCGGCGACGGCAGTCTCTTAAACGGCTATACAGAGCTGACGAGTGTACATAAGGAAAAGCTGAATGCCATTACAGCCGACAACGCTGCAGAAGTCCCGTGGCCGACGATTTTTACGGGACTGCTTGTGAACAACTTATTTTATTGGGCTGTTAATCAGTCGATCGTTCAGCGGGCGCTCGGGGCGAAAAATTTGGCTGAAGGGCAGAAAGGCGCATTGCTGGCCGGTGTATTTAAGACGATCGGTGTGTTTTATCTCGTTCTTCCCGGGGTTATTGCTTATCATCTTTACGGAGGTCATATTCAAAATGCTGACACCGTTTACCCTAAGCTGATCGTTGATTTGCTGCCGACTGCGCTTATCGGTGTCTTTGCCGCGATTTTATTCGGAGCGATTCTCAGCTCGTTTAACGGTTCGCTGAACAGCACGATCACGTTGTTTACATTGGATTTGTACAAACCGCTCTTCAAGCCTGAGGCAAAAGAAGAAGAGCTTGTGAAAACGGGAAGGATCTTTGTGGTGATCCTTGCCGCGGTATCGATTATCATCGCGCCTTTTATTCTGTTTGCGCCGTCTGGCCTTTACAATTATTTGCAGGAAATGTTCGGATTTTTCAATGTCCCTGTATTGGCGGCCGTCGTCGTTGGATTCTTTACGAAAAAAGTGCCGGCGCTTGCCGTGAAATGGGCGATATTCGCACACATTGTTTTGTATACCATCTCAAAAATTTATTTTGTCCATATTCATTTTCTCTATATATTGGCCGTTTTGTTTCCGTTTTCCGTCCTCTTGATGCTTTTCATCGGAAAATTGAAGCCAAGGCCGTCGGAATTCAAGCTTGAGAAAAATGCTAAGGTTGATTTGCGGCCATGGAAGCATGCCAAACTTGCTTCTATTCTTGTGATTTGTCTGATGGCCTGCATTTATCTGTTATTTTCGCCTTGGGGTCTTGCCAAATAAAAAAAGGCAGAGGATGTGTTCATCCTCTGCCTTAATGTTTTGAGATACAAAGTGATACATGTTCTTTCTGTGCGTCGATGCGGCACCATCCGCCAATCGGAAATGTAAAGAAAGGGCTTGTATGGCCGAAATCTAAATTCGCGATAACGGGTATTTGAGAAAGCTCTTTTTTTGTTTGCACAATTTGTTGGAGGCGCTCAAGCGATACGGCTGATGCTGTCTGAAAACGGCCAATGAGAACAGCTTTGACACCGGAAAAATCGGGCAGATGAAGCAATGACTGCAGATCGCGGTCAAAAAACGCTGCCGGCGATTCCCAATCATCCTCAAGAAACAATACGGCGTTCTTGATGTCAGGGAAAAATTCCGTACCTTGCAATAGGTTCAATGTGCACAAATTCCCTCCTATGATCTTGCCGTCTGCTGAGCCTTCGTTGATCACAACAGGGCCGCTGTTTTGTTTGGGACATTCTTCAGTTTCGATTTCTTCACACCACATCGATGATGGTTCAACATCGTAGACACCGCTTGCGCAACAGCACTTCAAAAAGTAATCCTTCATGTAGTTTAGTCCATACCCCATTGAAAAGCTTGAAAAATGAGGTCCCGAATAGGTGACAAGCCCGGTTTTTGCATAGATCGCCGCTGAAAGGGCGGTAATATCTGAAAAGCCGCAGAACACTTTTGGGTTGGCCTTTATGAGTTCATAATTTAAATGTGATAACAGCTGATTGCTGTTATACCCGCCGAGCACAGTGAGTATTCCTTTGACGCGTTGATCAGAAAAGGCATCATGGAGATCGCTTACTCTCGATTGAATGCTGGAGGAAGAACATTCATCAATTTCATTAGCATGTGCGGAAAAAGAAATTCGAAATCCGAGATTGTTTAAAACTGTTCTCGCTTTTTCGATCTTATCGGTGTTGAGAAGTGACAGGCTTCTCGATGGGGCAATCACCCTGATTTCGTCACCGGGCTGTAGTTTTTCTGGAAACATGAACGGGCACACCTTTCATTGTTTCTATCTATTTCACCATACTTTTAAAGATCCTGCCACTGAATTTCACCGGATTTTGAACCGGGGTCAATCGTTACTTCAAAATGATGCTTTTCATAAAAATGAACCAGCCGATCCACATGGTCCCAATCCCTTTCAGCAATGTCCCCCGTGATGACCGGTATGTTGTGCTCGCGGGCTTTTTCTTTTAAATACTTCATGCAGATGGACCCATAACCGTAGCCTGCCGGCCCTTTAATATCCCCGATATGGATCGCGCGTTTTTCTTCTTTGTAGGAAGCGACAAGAGAAAAATCACATCTTCCGCGGTACGGCGACTGGCAATCGCTTAACATGATCTTGCATGTCCGGCCATCATCAATCGAATGGACAATCATCCATTCATCGTCTTTCGATTGATCAATACCGAGCACTCGCGAATCTTTGGAGATATCCTTCATATTTTCACGCATCCGAAACAGTTGAAATTGCAATTCGTTCAATTCCTTCTGCAAGCCGGAGCTGTCTTTTTGCATTTCTTCATCCGTTATCATAAAACTTACTCCTTTCCATTAAAACATACAGTTTTCGATTATAGTAAAAAGAACGGCAATTTGCAAATGGGTTGCTAGAATTAAATTTTAATGTAATTTTAAACAAAAATTTCACATTCTACGATTTTTTTGTGATAGAATTCATATGACTTCTGGTATATTTACCTAGGATACGAGACAATGGATCCTCCTAACCCCAGAAAAATCATGACAAAAGGAGCGTACGATTTTGAAGAAAAGAATTTTTTCTCTATTGATGCTGATGTCAGCTTTTGTTCTTGTATTAGCTGCATGTCAGCAGGCTGATCCAAAAGGATCTTACGCAGCGGCTTATAAAAAGCTGATTTCTGCGAAATCATACGAATTTTCAAGTGATATCGGCTTGAAAGTTGACGCATCCAACCTTGGAGCGGAAGATAAGCAAGTTGCTGATATGCTGAACGATGCAACATTAACGATCAGCGGAAAAACGAATGCTGAAACGAAACAGTCTGAGGCTGTAATTAAAGCGAAGCTGAAAGTCCAAAACATGTCGCTTGATTTCGATATTCCGGTTTATATGGACGAAAAGAAACAAGTCGGCTACATCAAAATTGACAGCGTTCTCGACAGCTTCGGCTTGTTCCTTGGAACAGCCGGCATGAATTTTGACAGCGTCAAAGGCAAGTACCTTGAATTCCCGCTTGAAGATGACAAAACTTCATCTCAAGACACGGATGAACTTCAAAAACAATTGATGGAATCCATCAAAGAAGCTGCGGACAATCTGCCTGCAGATAAGTTTGAAAAAGCGGATCTGACGGATAAAGAAAAAGAGCAGGGTGCTGCTCAAAAAGTCGCTTTCAGCTTTAGTGACAAAGAAATTAAAGCTGCGGTCGTCAAGTTCATCGAAATCGCCGGAAAAGCGAGCGGAGAAGCTGTTCCGAAGAGCGAGCTGAACAAGATCAAAGACGGACTGAAAGACGTCACATTCAAAAAGTTTGATGTGACATCAACAATCGATGACAAAGAAAATCTTCTGACTGAAAATGCGGATATCTCTTTGTCTGTTGACAGCAAAAAAGCCCCTCAATCTTTAGGCATCACGGCATCAACGACGTACAAAAATATCGATGGTGACGTAAAGTTTGAGCATAAACCGAATAAAGAAGATATCGTAACTGAAGAAGAATTCGAAAAATTAATGGCTAAAGATGCTATGAATTTCTAAGGCATCCGCCTGAGTTCCCTTCCTCGTTCTAGAGGAGGGGAATTTTTGTATATTCTGTGACTAAATTCTGACGAAAAGCCGAAAACGTTGACATTCCTCCTGAATTTGAATACGATTTTGATAGCTTGCACAAATAGGAGAGATTGCCCGATATGACCCATACACAAAAAAATAAAAACTATACAGGCATTGTTGTTGCTCTGACGATTATCATAAACGGAGTCATTGCCCTCTTGTTTTTCATGCCGAAAAGCGACAAATTCGCTCACTTGGATTTGACTTTTCTGCCGCTTTTGAACGCAGTCTGCAACAGCTTCACATTCATTTTCTTAGTGGCTGCACTGATCATGATTAAACAGAAAAACATTAAGGCGCACAAGCGGTTTATTTTTGCCGCTTTTACGACAACGTTCATCTTTCTCGTTTCATACTTAACTTACCATTCATTAATGCCTGACACTCATTTTGGCGGGGAAGGGATTATAAGACCGATCTACTATTTTATTTTGATCACACACATTGTCTTGTCCGCTTTAATCGTTCCCTTGGCCTTGTTTACACTGTTCAGAGGCCTGAGCATGCAGGTGGAACGCCACCGCAAAATCGCCCGCTGGACGATGCCGCTTTGGCTGTATGTCAGCCTGACAGGTGTTCTCGTCTATATGATGATTTCCCCCTATTACTAAAAGAAAAATCCGTTCTCTTATAAAAGGAGAGCGGATTTTTTCTTTTAGCAGCCTCTTGAAAAATAATCTTTCTTAATTGGATATCCGTCCTACACAAGATATGACAATCACCAATATAAATAATTAGAGCATTGGATAGAAATGAAAAAGGGAGATGCTTATGAAAATTCTTCTTGCCACTTATTGGAGTATTCCGCATGTAGGTGGTGTATGGACATATATGGTCCAACTGAAAGAATCGCTCGAATCTATGGGACATGAAGTCGATTTGCTTGGATATGGAGAGGAGAATCAGATTGTTCATATTGTAAACGAAAATCGCAAGGTCGAAAAAGAACAGCTGATGCCTATGATTGAGCAATCGGTCAATCAACAATCTTTTCCGCAAATATTTGACAATCAATTGATTCACTTTACAGAGATCCAGCGCTATGTTTACGAACTTGCAGCCATTTATTTAGGATTGGAAAAATACGATCTGATCCATGCCCAAGATGTCATCTCAAGCGGCTGTCTGAAACGAGTGAAGCCAAAAAACACACCGCTTGTCGCAACGCTTCACGGGAGTGTGGCCCATGAAATCAGACACCAGCTTACAACGATCCACAGAAGATCTAATTCTGACGTTGCAGGGGCGTACTTCGACCATCTTGAACGGGTCGGCGCTGTTTCGGCTGACACCACAATCGTTGCCAACAATTGGTTAAAAAATCTGCTGACTAAGGAATTCGATACACCGGAGGAACAAATCAGCGTTCTCCATTATGGCTATGATATTGATAGCTTTCTAAAACGAAAGGATATAAAGTCGTCAGCAGAAATACCGCAAACAGATAAGAAAATTATCCTTTTCACAGGTAGGCTCGTTGAAAACAAAGGTGTTCAGCATCTGCTTGCCGCACTTTCACATTTAAAAGAGGTTCGGGATGATTGGGTATGCTGGATTGCCGGCGACGGAGAGAGAATGGCGGGACTGCGAATTCTATGCAGACAGCTCGGTTTGGAAAATGATGTCGTGTTTATGAAAAAGCGCGATGATGTCCCTTATCTTCTTTCAATTGCTGATGTGTATGTTTTGCCGAGTCTTCTCGAAAATCAGCCGCTGTCTGTAATTGAAGCACAATTAGCCGGACTTCCTGTCATTGTCAGCGACGCCGGAGGTCTTCCTGAAATCGTCGAACACAATGTGACCGGTATGGTTACGCCTAAAGGAGATGCACAGGCCATATGCGACTCTATCAATCAGTTGTTGGAAGATGAGACGCTCAGAAAAACTTTAGGATCCAATGCGCACAAGTTTGCAATGGAATATTGGAATATGGAGGAAGCTGTCAACAAGGTTTTGGAAATTTATCAGCAAACTTTAAAATAAAGGAGATATGTCATATGAAGTCTGAAATTAAAAAGCATTTGTTTGAACTTCTGACGAAAGAGGAAGTGGATATCGATTGGTGGGATAAATATTTGGATTTGCTTTTCGAGTTTCAAAAAGAAAAAGTTGAGGCATTAGCCGAAAAGGCCGCTCAGACGAATTCGGCAGCTGGATCAAATGAACAGCCTGTTGAAACCACAGAGGCTTTACCGGAAGAAAGCTCAACTAATGTAAACAGCAAAAATGAAGTATTAGACGAATTAACTGCGAGCTTTGAAGAAATGAACAGTAAAATTATAGAAAGCAATAACAAAGTGCTTGAAGCGATCAAAGAGTCGCTTCCAGAGAATTATACAATTCCAAATGATTCCACATTGAATTTCTTTAAAACACAAAATCATACAAAAACAGAATAATTAATTCTTCACAATCAACCTTCGGAGCTCCGAAGGTTTTTATTAAGCCTATAAATCTATCAAGGCTGATTGAATTTAGGAGGCTATGTTAGGTAATTGTCTTTTACCAATTTGCTACACCGACATAATATGTTATAAAGACCACATGCTCTTTCCTATCATTAGCTACTTATAACGACCATCTTTTGTCAGTAAGCACAAGGAGTGAAAATATGAATTTAAAAGAGATACAGGGCGAATATGATGCGATTTTCAGCTTGGGGCATTTATGCCTGACAGCTCTCCAGCTGAGAAAAATGAATAAAAGGCCTTATGCGGGGCCGTTTGATTGGGTCGGCTCCTCGTCGCTGCCGGATCTGTGCCGACTGATACGAAACCGATTTGAAGGCTTTATGGATCCTATAAATTTGAGAGTGACGGGGTATTCCACAGGAGTTGCCACTAAAGATCCTTTTATTTCGGTTACGGATGATCATTATTGCATTGACTCGGCCCACGATTTTAAAGCGGATCGAAATACACTCGACAACCTGGCTACTTATCATGAAGTGATAGAAAAATTTAACAGGAGATTTAACAGATTTTTAGAAAAGACATCGACTGCACAGCGCGCGTTGTTTGTCAGAACAAGCGGCACAATGCAGGAAGCAAAAGAGCTTGAAGAAGTGCTCTCTGATTTGGTTACAAACGATTTCAGCATTCTTTTGATCAATCACACAAATGTATCGGGTATTGTTGAAAATCACTGGCCGTTAAAGAACGTATGCGCTGTCGAACTTCCTGATCAAGAAATTTGGCAATCAAATGACCCATATTGGAGTGAAATGTTCCAAGGTATAACGATTCGTTAGTTTTTTGCCGATGAGAATGATTGACTAAGGCACAAAGGGAGAGAAAAAGCGGATGTTTGAAAATAAAACGATATTCATTACTGGAGGAACAGGCTCATGGGGCCGGGAACTCATTCTTCAGCTGCTATCCTTAAACCCTAAAAAGCTCATTGTATTTTCCAGAAATGAAGAAAGACAAGTTCAAATGAGAAGGCAGATTGAAGATCCGAGGCTGACGTTTTTCATCGGGGATATCAGAGATCGGAAAGCGCTGAACACAGGATTAAAAGGTGTCGACTATGTCTTTCATTTAGCAGCGCTGAAGCATGTGCCGGTGTGTGAAGAACAGCCGCTAGAAGCATTAAAAACGAATGTCACAGGGACGGAAAACGTTATTGAAGCAGCGATCGAAAACGGCGTTAAAAAAGTCATCAACGTCTCGACCGACAAAGCGGCTGATCCTGCCAACTTTTACGGTATGACGAAAGCGATCGGCGAGAAGCTGATCGTATATGCGAACCATCTCTATTCAGACACGGATTTTATTTGTGTAAGGGGAGGAAATGTGCTCGGAAGCAGCGGAAGCGTTCTTCAGCTTTTTAAAGACCAGATCAGGGAAAAGAACCAGGTCTCCATCACAGACAAAAGAATGACCCGTTTCTTCCTCACGAAGGAAAAAACGATCCGGCTTTTATTAAAAGCGGCTGAAAGCGGCCAAGGCGGGGAAATTTTCATTATGAATTCGCCGGCCTGCAGAATTTTAGACATGGCTGAAGTGCTGATCGAAGCTTACGGAAACGAAAAAACGTCCATCGCAGAAACGGGCGCAAGGCCGGGGGAAAAGCTTCATGAGCTGCTGATTTCACCTCATGAACGACAGCATGCTGTTTCATTTACAAATGACCTCGCGGTGGTGCTTCCTGCAATCAAAATGCCTGAACTTCATAAAAAGTATGCGGATTGTCAGCCTTTAGAAACTGATCACTTGAGCTCAAAAGACTTTTTAATCTCAAAAAAGGAAGTAAAAGAAATGCTGAAAGAAGGCGGTTTTTTGGAGTAGAAGGATGGACCGAAGCTTTCACGGAGAATACGCGAACTGATGACAGGCATGGCATGCGGCTGCAGGCGATGCTTCTGTTCGCTCCTCGAAAACAGGACAAGCCGGACGAAAATTCACCCGGCTTGCCGTTTTGTCAATGTTCAAGTGTTAACCCTTCGATATGTTCTTCGACTTTTTTTGTGCGTTCCATTACTTTTTCCGTGTAAGAGTAATCCCCGTAGCAATAAGGGTAGCGGAAATTGTTTGTATCTCCGCCGCAATTATACAGGTCGGGGTTCTTTTTGACTTGTTCCTCGGAAAATGCCTTTGCCAGCTTCGCTGAGTGCTTTCCGCCGTGTTTTGAGACGTAATCGATATAACCCGATCCCATATTATAGCTTTGGATGATCGTTTCAATATCGACGCCTTTTTTCTGTCCCTTTTTATACATTGCTGTAAAGTGGCGCACACCCTGCTTAATGCTTGCTTTTGGATCGTCAATCTCATTTCGTTTCATACCGAGAGATTCCGACGACTGCATCGGATCACCGCCTCTGCCTTTCGACTCCTGATACATCATGCCCAATAAAAGAGCGGTGTATTGTGAAAGATCCTCTTCATCGAGTTCTTCTTCAACAAGAGGTTTGTAATCTTTTAATCTCTCAAGAATGTTAGATTCAGTGTCAAGAGGAAGCCATTTTAATTGTTCCAGACCGGAGATGGCAAAGAAAATGATCAAGGGAACAAACACAAAAAAAGACAAACAGCCAGCTCCGGCTAAACATCCCGATTTCTTTTTCTTCAATGGTTTCACCTCTGTAGCGCCCTGATGCAAAACAGTATACAGCCTCATTTATTATGACATATATCTTCAAGAAGACCAAGCGATATCCTTCTATCTTGGATCGCGGTCAAAGCCGAATGTGACGTTCGGAAGAGAACGGATTCTGAACAAAAAGTATATAAACCCGGCAATCAGCCAGCCGGCTCCAATCATGAGCGCATTTTTGCTGATGCTAAGCAGCAGCCAGCCGCAGAAAGAGGCCCCCAAAAAGGGCAGAACCAAATAGCGAAGTGTTTTTAAAAAGCCTCTCTCCTGTTTTCGAATGTAGTAATGGCCGATGACAGACAGGTGGACAAAAATAAATCCGATCAGCGCGCCGAAACTGATGAATGAATAGATGACCTCGAGTTCCCCGATCATGGCCGTCAATGAAATCAGCCCGATGAACATAATATTAAACACCGGCGTCTTTAAAGTCGGATGCACATAGCCGAAAAAGCGTTTCGGAAGAGAGCTGTCCCGCCCCATCGCATACAAAAGCCGCGAAGCGCTCGCATGCGAAGAAAGCGAGGATGAAATGACAGCGACCATTGTTCCCGCCAAAAAGAAGGACTTTAAAAAAGCGCCTCCTGTATATAGGGCGATTTCCAGCGATGCCGAATCGGCGTGCCGGAAGCTATCATAGGACGGATAGATTTGCTGCATCAAGTAAGAAATCGCCGTAAACAGCGTTCCGCCAATCGCTACTGTTAAAAAGATGGCCAACGGAATGTTCTTCTTCGGGTTGACCGTTTCTTCAGACATGGTGGAAATCGCATCAAAGCCAAGAAACGAAAAACACAAAATCGTCGCTCCTGATACAATCAGGGAAGGCTCGATATCAGAACGGAAAAACGGATCGGCTGACATCAGCTCGCCCGTCCCGAGACCGTCTGCGAGCCCGGCGATCATAAAACCGGCAAAAGTCAGGGCGACGATCACTTGAAAAGCGACGAACAGCCCTGTAATATTTGCCGTTAGTCTGATGCCTAAAATATTGACAACGGTAATCGATAAAGCGAGCAGAACGACCCAAAAACCATGCGGCACTTCAGGAAAAGCCGCCGTCAAATAAGCGCTGCCGATCGCAAAATTGACCATCGGCAAAAATAAATAGTCCAGCATGATCGTCCAGCCGGCTAAAAATCCCGCATGCGGATGAATGCTTTCATATGCATATGTATAAACCGATCCCGCTTGTGGATAGGCCTTGACCATGCTGCCGTAGCTCAAAGCGGTCAAAAGGAGTGCGGCAACAGTGAATATGTATGCCGCCGGAACGTGTCCCTTTGTCAGTTGTGCGACCACTCCGTATGAATCAAATACGACGAGCGGGTCCATATAAGCAAGGCCGATCACAACGAGCGGGCCGAGTGTAAGACTTCGTTTAAGCGCAGTTTCGTTTTTCAATGACTTCTAAATCCCCTTATGTAAAAAATACAGAAATTAAGACATATTTTATCTGTTTTTTTGCGCTTGAGCAACCGTATAAAACCTCTTTTTCCCGTATAAAAATAATAAATGTTGCAAACCCTTTGAAAAAAGGCAAGGAGTATGAAGACATGGATATATTGAGAGGCTATGTTGAAGCCGTCAAAAGAAATATGGAGACGATGAATGCATCTGATTATGATGGAAAAGAAGAGGATTTAAGAAGACAGCAGGAAGAGCTCGAACGCTATGAACAACGGTTAAAAGAGAAAAGCGCTTCGGCCGATCGCTTTGATCAGGTAGTCGATGCCGCTGTAGATTGTGCGGCCGGCGATATTTCATTTTCACAGCTTGAACATATGTATCAGCAAGAAGGCAGCTAGCGTCCGGATCAGCGGACGCTTTTTTCACGTTTCAGGATGATGCGGACAGATCAGCCTGGATATCATGAATAATAGACTGCATATAGAAGCGAAAAAATCATGTATATGTGAAGAAGATGGTAAAATATAGTTTGAAAGGGGAGGGAGCAATTTTGACTAACTATATTTGCACGACGTGCGGTGTACAATATGACACTGCTCCGAAAGAGCCGGCGGAATGCATTATTTGCAATGAAGAAAGACAGTATGTCAATCATTCAGGGCAAGCTTGGACAACGCTGGAAGAAATGAAGCAAAGCGGAAGGTTTCAAAACGAGATCTCATTGGAAGAAGAGCGCCTATACAGTTTGACGACAACGCCCGAATTCGGCATCGGTCAATCGGCATACCTGATACAGGAGCCCGGTTTTAACTTGCTGTGGGATTGTATAACATACCTGGATCAGCGGACGTTTGAGAACATCGAGCGAATGGGCGGAGTCCAGGCGATCGCTTTATCACATCCGCATTATTATGCTGCACAAACGGAATGGGCTGAAAAGTTTGATGCTCCGATCTATATTCATGAAGATGACAAACAATGGGTGCAGCGGCCGAGCAGCCGGATTGTGTTTTGGTCCGGCGATTCCCTCAAACTGTCAAGCGGGTTGACTTTGCACCGGCTTGGCGGCCATTTTAAAGGGGGAGCGGTCTGCCATTGGGCAAACGGAAACGGAGGCAAGGGAATCCTCCTTTCAGGAGACATTATCCAAGTCGTTCAAGATCGCAGATGGGTGAGTTTTATGTACAGCTATCCAAATTTGATTCCTCTTCCCGCCGGCAAAGTGGAGCAAATGGCTGATCAATTAAAAAATGTTCCATTCAACCGGCTGTACGGCGCTTTTCGCCGCTTAGTGGAAAACAGTGCCGGAGAACGTGTACAGCTGTCAGCCGCAAGGTATGCAGAAGCGCTTCAGGGGACGCTGTTTTCGACTTGATCTGTTCCCTGGCTATAAAACTTTTCAACCGGTATGTTTTGGTATATGATATGAAGGTAAAAGTTGCGCGGAAAAGGTGAAAAGCATGAGTGAGCACAATCAGGAAACAACAGAAAAACAGGTGCGGGCCGAGTTAGATGAAGAAACTTTATTTCTCGTTTCACAGACGTTTAAAGCGCTCTCAGACCCTACGAGAATCAAAATTCTTCACCTGCTCTCACAAGGCGAACATTCGGTCAATGAAATAGCGGAGAAGCTGAGTCTGCTGCAGTCAACCGTTTCTCACCAGCTCAGGTTTTTAAAAAACCTTCGTCTCGTCAAATCAAGAAGGGCAGGGACTTCCATTTTTTATTCCCCAGAAGACCAGCATGTCCTCGATGTACTTCAGCAGATGATCGATCATACACAGCATGACTAAAGCTTATGAAAAGGCAAACTCCACATCCCGAGTTTGCCTTTTACGCTGAGCGTTTTTCTTCGATTCTCCCTTTTTTTAAAACAAAAAAAGAGAAACCGACATAATAAACGGCCAGTACAAAAAAACCGATCATCGTCGCCGGATCCTGCGCAAAAAGGGCGCCGTACGCTGCTGAACCCCCGTTTGAAACCGCAGTCTGGAGCTGGCCGATCTCGGCGATCCGGTAAAGAAACCGGTATAAAAATAACAAAAGTACGATCAATTCAATCCATAAATGCGTTCTGAAATAAAGGATGCCGTCCCGATTTTCGATTGACACATGCTTCAGCGCATAGGCGGTCAAGAGGAGCCCGAGCGCAATCCCAATCAGATCATAGAAGTATGATAAAGGGTGTAGTGCGCTCATCGTCAGCAGAAAAACGAAAATTCCCGAAAAGAGGATGATCCGGAACAGCATGCGTGCCGGCTTTAAAGGCTGATAGCCGACTGAGCGTTTGAACTTGATATAGACGAAGGACACAATGACGAAAAACTGTAAAAAATAAAATATGATGTTTTTAAAACCTCCTTTTTTAAGGAGTATATGTCCAAACTGTAAAAATCGTAACAGGAAAAGTGATTTTCTAAATAATTGGGTGATGAGATCCCCTTTTTTGTCATGATATTCCAAAATGGTGTGTGCTTTAGAATGAAAATAGGCAGCGTAAGATGAATGTGAGGGATCTGCGGTGAAAATTGACCGGCTATTGGCCATTGTGATTTTATTGATTAATAAACGCCAGGTGCAGGCAAAAGAGCTTGCCGGCATGTTCGAAGTCTCTGTCAGAACGATTTACCGGGATATCGAGGCGATCAACCAGGCGGGCATTCCGATTGTCACCTCACAGGGAGCGGGAGGCGGGATCAGCATCATGGAGCGGTTTCGGCTCGAAAATAAACTGCTTTCTGCAGACGAACTGGCTGCCATTACTACGGCTTTGGAAAGCGTTTCTTCGACGTATGGAGTGCTTCATCACGGTTCTGCCCTTGAAAAAATCCGGTTTCTCGTTTCCGAAGAAGAAATGCCGGAATTCCGCAAGAAAACGGAAAAATGGTTTGTTGACATCTCTTCCTGGGGAGAAAGTCCTGTCATTAAAGAAAAGATCCGCTTGTTAGATGGGGCGGCAGACAGCACGCGGGCGGTCTCCTTTACATACGTGAACAGAGAGGGGCAAACCGGAACAAGGAAAGCGGAGCCGCATACCCTCGTCCTAAAGGGAAGGCACTGGTATTTGTATGCGTTCTGCCTGAAGAGACAGGCGTTTCGCTTCTTTAAACTGTTGCGTATGAAAGACGTGCGGATGCTTGAAGAAAAGTTTGAAAGAAAGGAAGTTGATCTGTCTTCACTTCCTTGGGAAACATCATGGTACAAACCGGACAATATGACCGAGTTGACCCTTCTCATTAAGCCGTCGGGAGAGTCTTTGGCGAGAGAATGGTTTGGCTCCGAAGCGCTCACTTATGAAAACGGACAATGCGTGGCAACCGTTTCTTATCCGGAAGATCAATGGCTGTACGGATTTCTGCTCCAATTTGGAACACATATCGAAGTTCTCGCACCTCCCCGCATCCGTCAAAAAATAAAAAACTTAGCTAATCAAATTGTACATTTATATGAAACCTGACACGATGCTGTCAGGTTTCTTTTTGTATGATGAAGAAAAAGGAGGAATGAAACATGGAACATTATGTTTGCCAAAGCTGCGGCATGCCGATGATAAGCGAACTTTTCGGCACAGAAAAGGACGGGGGGAAGAATCGCGACTACTGTATGTACTGCTATGAAAACGGAGCATATACACATCCGGATGCGACATTGAAAGATATGATCGAAATCTGTGTTCCTTATATAAAAGAAGAGGGAAAAACCGAGGCCGAAGCGAGAGCGCTTTTGGAGCGGACGCTCCCTCATTTAAAACGGTGGACGGCGGATACGCAAACGAAAGGCGGGCAGAGAAGATGAGCTTTTCTCATTTCGAAAAACAGAAGGCAAAGTTATTCAGCGGGATATCGACCGTGACAAGCAACCGTGATGAAGCATCCGAAAAAGGTAAAATTCCTTCTATGTGGAGTTTATACCGTGAAAAATTTCTGCATACTGAACGCCAGGACATAAGGAGAGACACGATCGCACTTTATGCAGATTATGAGACGGACGAACACGGGACATATACATTTTCAATCGGAACGTTCGTTGATCAGCATGAAAAAGCGGCGAATCTCATTTCGCTCCCTGCATCCGAATATGCCGTTTTTGTTTCAAAGCGGGGGAGGATCGAGGAGGTCGTGTTTGAAACTTGGCAGGAGATTTGGACATGGGATGAAAAAAATCTTCGTACTTATACCGGAGATTTTGAAGTTTATGATGAACAAGCAGAGAATCCCGAAAACGCTCAAGTTACCATCTATGTTGCTGTCGATCGAAAAAAATAATGCTTGCAAAACTAATACCATTAGTTTTAAAATGAAAACTAACGGTATTAGTTTTTTATTTTGATCGAAGAGGTGAAAGCGATGAGGATTACCCGATTTGAATCTGTCTACCAGCTGACTTTTTTTCCGCGCATATTTCCTGTCAACTGTTATTTAGCAGATGAAGAAGACGGCCTTACATTAATTGATACAGGGATTCCGATCAGCAAAACAGGGATTTTAAAGGCTGCGGATCATCTCCGCAAGCCGATTAAACGGATTTTGCTGACCCATGCCCACAGCGACCATGTCGGTTCGCTTGACGCGCTGTACTACAGCCTTCCCGGTGTGAAGGTGTCAATATCTGAACGGGATGCGCGTCTGTTAAAAGGTGATACAAAGATGCTGGAAGGGGAGCGCGGAACAATCAAAGGAGGCGTTCCGAAAAACATCAAGACAAATCCTGATATCCTTTTAAAGGAAGGAGACAGGATCGGTTCATTGCTGACCGTTTCATCACCCGGGCATACACCTGGCAGCATTTCGTTTTTTGATGAAAGAAGCGGTCTTCTAATAGTCGGTGACGCCTACCATACGCGAAGCGGCATGACGGTATCGGGGCATTTAAAGCTTTCATTTCCTTTTCCGGCTTTGGCCACGTGGGACAAAGAAATCGCTTTAGAAAGCGCGCAAAAGCTGTTAGATTTAAAACCGAAGGCGCTTGCCGCCGGCCACGGCGATCTTGTCCATGATCCGGCTCAAGCGATGAAAAAAGCGATAAACGAAGCATATATCAAATTGATCAGGAAAGGATGAAGAAATCGTGTCTCCGCGAATCGGGTTGAATAAAGATGCAGTATTGGAAGCTGCGGCATCTCTTGCTGATGAGGAAGGCATTCATGAAGTGACGCTTGCTTCTCTTTCCAAAAGGCTGAATGTCAAACCTCCGTCTCTGTACAATCATATAAAAGGATTGAACGACTTACGGAAAGAACTCGCACTTTACGGCTTGACGATACTTTATGAAAACATGGCTTCTGCTGTCCAGGGAGCCGAAGAGGATCAGGCTGTCAGCAGAATGGCTCATGCATATGTCGCTTTTGCCAAAAACAGACCGGGGCTTTATGAAGCAACTTTTATTGCAATGCCTGATGAAGATGAACGGCTTGACGAAGCAGGAGACAGAATCCTCGCCTTGGTGCTTTCCGTTCTGAAAGACTATCATTTAGACGATGACTTCACGATCCATGCGGTCAGAGGCTTGAGAAGCATCATGCATGGATTTGCAACACTCAGGCAACACGATGCGTTCGGTCTTCCTTATGATGTAGAAGAAAGTTTTGATCTGACAATCCGTGCCTTCTTAAAAGGCATTGCTGTCTATCAGACCGAATAAACAAGGGAATTTCCCCCTTAATTGTTTACATTTTTTCGAAAATTTAGTATGATTGTCGTATGGCTCTTCCATTTTTTGAGTCATAGGTATGAGAAGGCTTAACCAGCCACTAATTGCCTTGGCCTAACAGCCGAGGATTTTTTTATGTCGGCAAAGAGAGGCTGAATATGCAAAAATTGGTTCACACATGATGTGTTCCATGTTATGCTGTTATTGTGAATATATTCACAAAAGGGCGTGCGTAATGAAAAAAACTCCGATTTACGTAGAAATATCTATCCAGACAGATATGGAGCGGCTATGGCGCTATACCCAAGATCCTGCCCTCCATCGGCAATGGGACTTGCGATTTACGGACATTACCTATTTAAAGCGCAGACCGGGTGAACCGCAAAGGTTTTTATACGAAACGAGAATCGGCTTCGGCTTAAAAATTTCCGGTACAGGAGAGTCTGTCGGAAACGTATATCAAGACACGGGAGACAGAGTCTCGTCACTCAAGTTCGCTACAAACCACCCGCTTTCTGTCATTCGCGAAGGCAGAGGATACTGGAAATACAGCGAGAGCGAAACCGGGATCACGTTTATGACACAATACGATTATGACACCCGTTACGGGAGGCTGGGCCGGCTTGCAGATATGGCATTCAGGCCGCTCATCGGCTGGGCGACGGCCTGGAGCTTTGCTGCGCTGAAGATTTGGCTTGAAAAAGGACTTCACCCAAGGCTGCTTTTTCAAAAAACATTGATCTATTGGCTCGTTTGTCTGCTGTTTTCTTTCGTCTGGATTTACCAAGGGCTTGTTCCAAAGCTTATTACGGCTCATCCTGAGGAAATCAGCATGCTTTCAGCTTTCACGGGCGGCCGTTTTCATCCCGAAATGCTCCTGAAGCTTATCGGTTTGGCCGAGGTGATGGTCGGTGTGTTATGGCTTTATCCAGGCCGGAAAAGGAAGTGGTTCCTTCTGCATATCGCCCTGCTTGTGCTGCTTTCGGCATCGGCGGGAATGGCTGATCTCGGATCTTTTGCCCAACCTTTTAACCCGGTCGTGCTTAATGCAGCGCTTATCATCTTGTCCGTTGTCGGCTATGTGAGCGCTTGCGGCATTCCAAACGCGGGTAATACGATCAGAAAGAGGCGTTGATTTGGTTTCGATTTATGAACGGGTGATCGAGGACTTTCACCTTCTTCACCCAAAACTCAAGGAACGGTATCACCTCACTCAAGAAAGCGCGTTCAGAGGCAAAGGAGTCATGACGGAAATATCCGGCGGTTCGTACTGGATCAGGCTGTTGTTTAAAGCGGGAACGGTCTTCCGCTGTTTTTTTCCCGAAAGAGGGAGGAACGTTCCGTTCACGATTGAAAATCATATTCGGCTGACGAAAAATGATACACCGGCAGCTGTTTGGAACAGAACTTTCTTTTTTCGTGATAGACAAAGGTATTTTGATGCTGTCATGATCTATGATGAAAGCCGTGTTGAAATCATCGACTATTTCGGACATCCGCCAATCTTAATCTCAAGCCTGCGGTTTAAGGCGGAAGCCGACGGATCATTGTCGATTACTTCTGTCAGACAATGGCTGCCTTTATTCAGTAAAAAGCTGCCCCTTCCAAAGTGTTTATACGGTATTTCCAGCGTGAATGAATCGTATGACGAAGAAAAAAGCTGTTTTACGATTGATGTTCATGTGAAAAACCCGCTGTTCGGAACGCTGTTTGCCTACAGAGGAACGTTTAACAGGGAGGGGGAGACGGCATGAAAGTCCGCCGCTTTTTTGTAAGCGTTCTTTGCTTTGCGGTTTTTTTCGCCGGAAAAGCGCCGGACATCCCGGCAGCAGAGGCGCTGCTTTTATTAGCGATGCTGTTTTTTGTTCCGGCCGCGCTCAATCTCATTCAGCATGAAAACGGAATGTTTCAGCTGATCAGCGTGTGCTTTCCTTATGCGGCATGTGCGGCTTCGTTATCCCTGTTGTTCCATTCCCCGCTTTTTTCAGCGGTTTGGCTGTGCTATACGGGGATGATCGCCTTTTACGGCGTCCTCCGCCTCTGGGAAAGAGGAGGAAAGGGCCTTGAAGAGGCATCGATTGACAGCGGCCTGCTTTACCTTCCTTTCGGAGGGGTTTGGCTTTTTGCTTATACGCTGAATCTCCAGGTCATGGATTTCAGCCCGCTGATCGTGCTGCTGACAGCGGTGCATTTTCATTATTCTGCCTTTTTCATTCCGATTTTTAATGGAATGCTCGGAAGGAAGCTGAAAAAGAAAGGCCTTCTTTATGCGGCGGTGACATGGCTCATCATGCTGTCTCCGCTTTTCATTGCGGTCGGCATATCGTTTTCGAAAACCATTGATGTCTTCGCAGTTGCGCTGTATTTGGCGGCCATATACGGCAGCGGCTTTCTCGTCTCGATTGCGGCCTTCAAAAACAGCGCGGCTCGCCGCTTTGTTATCTTTTCGTCTTTAACATTGATGATCACCATTGCTTTTTCACTCATTTACTCTTACGGCGTTTTTCGCGGCCGGCCGACTTTTACAGTCCAGGAAATGATTTGGATTCATGGGCTTGTCAACGCTTTAGGCGTCATTATTCCAGCGCTGACCGGCTGGCGTCTTGAATCTCCTGAGCCGGACTGTGAAAGAAGGCAAGGCGAAATGATGAGCAACATTTACGGGTCATGGAGAATAGGAGCCGATTTTTTACACCGGCACCGATTACAAAGCGATTCGTCTTACCAAGGTCTTGCCGATGATATGAGCGCATTTCAGAGAAACGGATTTCAGCTTGAGACGGTTTCTCCTCTTATTCTCGATTTCTATGAGCATACTGCCGATTATTCGTTAACAGCGGAGATCGCCTGGCGTCCATGGTTTAAGCCGCTTGCGCACATGTACCAGCTGATTTCAAAAATGACAGGGCAAATTCATTTGGGGACAAAGACCGGGCGGCAAACGATGGAGGGCGAGATTATCGGTGTTAATTCAGCCAAAGACGGCAGGAAGAATGTGCGCGCATGGGTCAGAACGAACGAGGAAGGCGAGACTGTGTTCGTGGCGCTTTATTCTGCTCATACCCATGATCACATCACATATATGAATATTGCTCTGCCATTGCCGTTTTCCAATCTGACAGGCATTTTAAAGCCGAAAACAGAGGACGGCTGCCTGATTTTGACGAGCAGTGACAAACGATCTGACCGGGGGGATGAAGGCATTTTCCTTTCGACCGGAACAGGTACGTTTAAACTGCCGCTTGCCGAACGCTTTATCATCAAAGAGCAGGGACGGAAGAGGCTCTGCGCCCATCACCGCATGTGGCTGTTCGGCATAAGGTTTCTCGACATTCAATATCATATTGAAAAAAAGGATTCTGCCGTCAATAGGGCGAAAATAGCAAATGAAAGCTAGGCAAAAATCGAATCGAACTGGAGGGTATTTATGCTAAAAAACATTTTACTTGAACAGTTTAAAGCATGCTTTAACGAAACGACTTGGTTTGTTTGTTTTCAAACGGCTTCCGCTGATCTCACGGAAAGCCAGGCAAGACAAAAAGGGGAAGGTTCGGAAAATTCGATTTTAGAAATTGCCAACCATTTGATTTTTTACAACGAGCGCTATTTAAAGTGGTTTAAAGGAATTCCCGTTCCGGCTTTTGATTATACGATCGATGATACGTTTGTAAACAAAAGCGGACTGGGCTGGGAAGAAAGCCGGCAGGAACTGAATACGATCTATGACGAATGGATCGATGCGCTTTCGGCATGCGAAGAGGAGATGCTGAACGAGCCGGCCCAGCATGATCCGCATTCCACCTGGGCGGAGATTTTGTCCATTCTCATTCTTCATAACGCTTATCATCTGGGACAAATCGTCACGATCCGAAAACAGCAGAAATCGTGGGACCCTTCAAAAGGCGTCAACTAACGGTGTTGTCAAGCAAGATGGCGGCTTAAGGCGGTCACCCACCCTAAGCCGCAGCTCATTTTGCCTGGGGGCATGCTTCGATTATTGCTTTTAGGTGATAATAGGCGTCTTTTAGCCAGGGATGGACAACTTTCAGTTTATCTTTTTGTTTCCACAAATACTGAATATAAACAAACGCCCCGTGCTCCAGAGAAATTTCAAGCGCTTCATGAAGCTCCTTGATGTAAGGCGGAGTCCCTGTCTGATCCCATTCTATTTTGTCCGCTGAAAACAGGACAAGGTCGAGCTGCGAGGGATTTTTTTTAAGCGTTGTATGGCATTCTATTGCATCTAAAATATCTTGATCCGCCACCTGAAACAGGTCCCGCGCCATCACTTTCGACAGCTTTTGATGGATGATCATCGGGAATATCCGTTCTTCGGGCAGAATATCAATACCGAGCGCTTCAGCAGCCGCAATTCTTTTTTCATTAGGGATGACACCGCTGATGTCGTGCATCATACCGGCTATACCAGCTTTTTGTGCAGGAACATGAAAACGATTTGCCAATCTTTCTGCCGCTTGTTTCACCCTTATCGAATGTTCGGCTGTTTTTTCGTGGTTATGGCGTCTCAAAAATTCAAGGGCATCTGAACATACATCGCCTGTGCAGCGAACTTCCATCTCTATTCCTTCAATATTCATCAGCGATTCTCCTTTTTGGTGTTGTTTCATGATAAACAAAACACATTTGTTATCTGATTTCACCTTATCATAATATTGACAAATCCTGAAATTAACTATTAAAATATTTTGTTAACCGGAAAATAAAAAGAAGGGACTGTCCATTGACTATGTCTGAACTGACAAAACAGCTGATCTATGATATGTATGTTAAACTCCTGCACCTGAACGAACAAAAAGCGGATACAGATCTCAAAGCATTTTTAAAGCAGGCGGCAGAATCTGATGTTAAATGGCTCCCGGGGAATATGACTACCATCCATGTCATCAGCTGTATCGGTCATGATGAACCGATCAACAACACCGGCATTGCAAAAAAAATGAATTTATCAAAAGCAAATATTACAAAAATCAGTTCAAAGCTGTTAAAAGAAGGCCTCATCAAACGGTTTCAATTGACGGACAACAAAAAAGAGATATACTTCAGGCTGACGCCCAGCGGAAAACAAGTGTTTGAGCTTCATGAAAAGCTCCATCAGCAAAAAGCGGATCAGTTTAGCAGATTTCTCGATTCGTTTTCAACAGCAGAACAGGGAGCGATTTTGAAATTCCTTCAAGGGCTGACGTTTATGACAGAAACGGATAAGAAGCATTAATTCAATCTAACAATAATATTATTATGTAAACTTAAAAATCTATGGCTGAGAGAAGAAAATCGATTGACAAGAAATATTTTCCATATTATAGTTAAACCATCAAGTTAGTTATTTGAATAACTAAGAGGTGAACCGAATGGCAAGGCCAAATGTGACATCAAAAGAAACGTTGATTGAGGCGGCTAAGCGCCGCATTGCCGAACATGGCCTGGACAAACTGACGTTAAAAGCGGTCGCTGAAGAAGCAAAGGTCACACAGGGAACTGTTTACTATCATTTTCGGACAAAAGAGCAGCTTGTTTTTGAAGTGGTCCGCGACCTATGCCGCGCGTCGTGGGAGCGATTGAAAGCAAATGAAAAGCCCGCTGCCGAAAGGATAAAAGACGGATTGTCTTCCGCGAAATCAAGAACACTGAAGGATGCGTATTATCATCAGCTTTTTTTAGAATTGGCCGTTTTAGGGTTTCGAAATGAAAAGATAAAAGAACAGCTCGGCGAACTTCTCGAAGAGGAAAATGCGGTGTTGGCAGAACAGCTTTCCGACCTGTGGAAGCGTTCTCCTGTTGACGGGGTTTCTTTCAGCACGTGGGGCATTCTTTTAAACGCACTAATCGACGGTCTTGCACTTCAGTCGCTTATGTCTCCGGGATTTTCCCCTGAAAAAATCTACGGGGAATTAGAAACTGTGCTGCAGATGCTGACGGAAACCGCTGTTAAACAGCATGGAGGGGAGTAAAAAGGGATGGGTAAGTTGACTGAAAAGCTGGGTTTGGCTCTTGTTTTTTCAATCGTTGTCTGGCTTGGCGCCACCGTATTTTTTATGCTGTTCGGCAGTGCGGTTCTTACAGAACCCGGCCAAGATGGTTTTATGCTCCGCTTTTTGCTTCTTGAAGCCGGAACTTTTGCCCTTTTATATGCCGTGATGCTCGTTTATCGGCGGGTTGACAAAACGAGGTTTGCGGCGGTTAAGCTTGGCATTGTGGGGTCGGCTGTCGGTTTGTTTCTCGACGCTTTTTCTTTATGGAATCATTCGCTGATCTTCCCGGCGCTTTCAGATGGCCAGATGATTGGGTTTGCGGTTTGGATGGTCTTCGCGTATGCCATGTATTTGACGATACCGCTCATCCTTGAAAAAAGAAGGTCTGCAGTTTAAATATTTTTATGTAAGATTCGCCCGCTTATTGCAAAAACGGGCGAACGGTCTTTAGTCTTGCGGCACCGATTGTTCTGCGTTGATGTACCCTGCACCGTAAACATTTGGATCGCGATCTTTCCATAAATCGGTACCGTCCATTAGCAGCTGTTTGACTTCATCAGGTTCTGTGCCCGGGGCTTGCTGAAGGATAAGTGCGGCAATTCCTGCGCAGATCGGCGTAGCCATCGAGGTTCCGGACAATGTCATATATTTTGTGCCGACTCTGTTTGTTTTTTGCAGCTTATCGAGAAAAGATCCGGG
The DNA here is from genome assembly GCF_038593085.1 of Bacillus sp. FSL L8-0528. Classification (NCBI taxonomy): domain Bacteria; kingdom Bacillati; phylum Bacillota; class Bacilli; order Caryophanales; family Bacillaceae; genus Bacillus; species Bacillus sp. FSL L8-0528. Next base: position 2,156,190 of record NZ_CP151961.1, on the reverse strand, counting down.
TGAACGAAGCGACGTAATTTTTGTGCCCGGTACCAGCAAGTCCGGTTTGACTTGACCATAGATTGTCGGCCCTCTGCTTGAATAAGAGGCGACATCGTCATCCTCCCGGCTGACTGTATCCCTGTCATCCAAGGCTCCGACTGTAATAATCTTGCTGCTGACACCCGGGCTGGCAATCGTTTGCGCATCAGGACCGGAGTTGCCGGCTGCCGCACATACAACAATGCCTGCGTCCCATGCTGCATGAACAGCTTTAACGACTGGATCTTCTTCTTCATTCTCGTAGCGCAAGGCTTCTGCACCCAATGACATTGAAATAATGTCGATCGGATCATCAGGATTTTCCTTATTGAATTGAATGCACCAATCTACGCCTTGAATGACGGTTTCGAGCGATCCGGATCCCATTTTGTCCAATACTTTTACACCGACAAGTTCTGCTTCAGGAGCAGGTCCGCGGTACTGACCCGATGAGGCCGCTCCGTTTCCGCAAGCATCACCGGCGCAGTGTGTGCCGTGCCCATTGTCATCATAGGGTTCTGTTCTCTGGTTGATAAAGTCTTGAAAAGACCTGATCCTGCCTTCAAGATCTTCGTGAGGGTATACGCCCGTATCAATGACAGCGACTGTCACTCCTTTGCCTGTCAGCGTCTGATTGTTTCTGATCACTTCTTTAGCATGGCTTGATTCAAGCGCTACGTCGAGGAGCGCTTTTACTTTGCGATTTAAATAAATTTTGCGAATGTCGCCGCACTCAGATAGAAGCGATTGCAAAGAAGAAGGGGTGACTTCAGCGCTGCAGCAGCTAACGTTGGAGAAGCGATGCTTAATTTTGTTTCTTCTTTTGCTGCCGATCATTTCATTGACTAATTGATAGCCTTTATGCTGACAGTCTTTTTCAAATTCAATAATGACTGGTATTTTTTTGTTTTTCATTAATATTTTTTCGAAAAAACCGTGTAAAAAGCAAGGCGTCCATTTAAAAGGTTTATAGAGTTTCAGCACGCTTTCTCTCAGCGGCCGGTCCAGCTTATGGGCGTTGGACCTTACCATTTGAACCATGTAGGAACCGAACATTCTAGCTCCACCTCATCTCTTATAGTTTATTCTTCCTCTTAATCTATGAATGAGAGGCGGTTCCCGTAAAGTTGGCTGTCCTAAAACGGCGGCAAAAAAGGCCTGTTTACTACTCGATTCTATAAAATGCAGCGGAAGTCCAGGGTTTAAACGAATCAAAATACATGATATTCTAGTCATGTCAATATCACCCTTTAGAAAGCGGCCAAAGGAGCTGAGTTCATGGCAACAATCGAAGATTTTTTAAAGCTTGATATTCGGGTTGGAACAGTTTTAAAAGCAGAAGAGTTTCCGGAAGCGAAGGTACCGGCCATTAAGCTTGAAATCGATTTTGGCGGAGAGATTGGCGTCAAGTGTTCGAGCGCTCAAATCACAAGGCGTTATACGCCTGAGAAGCTTGTAGGCCGGCAGGTGACGGCAGTCGTCAATTTTCCGCCGAGGCGGATTGCCGGGTTTAAATCGGAAGTTCTCGTTCTTGGAGGCGTACCGGAAAAAGGCGATGTTATATTGCTGGCCCCTGATCAAGAAGCGCCCAATGGAACGAAGATCAGCTGATACATAAAAGAGAGGCTCCCTCTAAAAGAAGGAAGCCTCTCTTTTTTATTTCACCTTGAATCTTTTCGTCAATTCTCGCAGATCTTCCGCCATCTGCTCAAGCGTGGCAGAGGAGGTACTGATTTCTTCCATTGAAGCCAGCTGTTCTTCCGCTGATGCTGCAATGTCCTGGGTTCCAGCTGTACTTTCCCTTGATACATCGGCGATTTCCTGAACGGCACCGGAGACTTCCTGCGAGCCTTTCGACAACTGTTCGACCGCCGCATTGAGCGTTTGCAGCTTGCCTGCGATCTCATTCGTCATGCCGCTGATTTCGTGAAAGCTCGATTCTGTTTTCTCGGTAATTTTAAGTCCGGACTGCACTTCATGGTTGACCGATTGAAACATGCTGAGAGAATGTTCGATTTCTTTGACGATTTCCTGAATCAACGCTTCGATTTCTTTTGCCGAGTCCGCTGACTGCGCGGCAAGCTTTCGAACTTCTTCGGCGACGACGGAAAATCCTCTGCCTGACTCGCCGGCGCGGGCTGCTTCAATCGCGGCGTTCAATGCCAATAGATTCGTTTGATCGGCAATTCCGTTAATGACCCTGAGAATTGATGTGATATCCTTCGATTTGCCTTCGAGGCCTTTGACGACGCTCTCAGCTTGTTTGACAGATTGGTCGATTGAGCTCATCTGGCCGACCGTTTTCTGAACGAGTTCTCCTCCGGTTTCGGCGATTTCTGTCGATTTGATCGATGCTTCGGTGATTGATTCCGACACTTCGGTCATTTCGCTCAGATGATCATTCATCTGGCTGAGCTGCTGCGAGCTCGTTTCGACTTTTTCATTCTGGCTTTCAGCCCCGTTAGAGAACTGTTCGATCGCAGATGTAATATGTTCTGTCGCTTGGCTCGTCTGTTCTGCGCTTGCTGTCAGCTGCTCAGAAGAGGAGGCGACATTCTCAACCGATTCCTGAATGGTGCCGATCAGTGTGCGGAGCGATTCCGCCATGTCATTGAAGCTTTTGCCGAGCTGCCCGAATTCGTCATTTGAACGCACTTCGATTTGCTGTGTCAAATCGCCGTTGCTGATGTTCTTTGCAGATAGAACGAGCTGATTCAATGGTTTGCTAATCGCGCGGACAATAAAGAAAATGAGAACTCCGCCAAGCACCAAAGCCCCTGAAAAGACGATGAGAGCCATATAAAGGACGGGCTTTGTTGCGTTTGTTATCTCATCGGAAAACATCGTCCCGGCGATTTTCCAGCCTGTCAGTTTGTTTGTCGTAAAAGCCATTTGCTTGGCTTTTCCTTCAAAAGTATACTTGAATTCGCCTTTTCCTTTGCCGTAAACTTGATCAACCCAGCCGCCTTCACCTTCAGTTCCGGCTTTAATCGTCGGGTGGGCGATATATTTTTTGGACGCACTTGAGATAAAAGCAAAGCCGTCTTTTCCGACTTTGATATCGTTTGTCGCTTTAATCAGCTCGTCGATATTCAAGCTGAGCGCAGCGACGCCCGACCCGTCTTTATTTTGTTTGGCGATGGTAATGACCGTGTTGCCGGTAGCGGCGGATGTGTATGGATCGGTAACGATAATTTCGCCTTTTTTCTCAACCGCTTCTTTAAACCAGGGCCTTTCCGCCGGATTATAGCCGTCAGGCATTTTCGTATAAGGGTGCTGCACGTATACACCGTCTTCAGAGCCTGTGAAAACGGCTTCTACATCTTTGTTTTGCCTGGCGTATTGTTCAAACTTTTGCCTTAGCGATGTCTGGCCTTTTTCCTTGTATGTTTTTTCTTTGATCTCTTCACTGAAATATGTAACAGCATCCGCTTTTTTCTCAATGTTTTGATCGATCATTTCGTTTAATTGATCCACGCTGTTTCTTGCGCTTCTCATGATTTCATCTTCAATCGATCCTCCTGCCGTATAATAGGAAACACCTGAAAGGATTAAAACAGGGAGCGTTAAAATCAATAAAAATGAGACCGCTAATCTTTTTGAAAGAGATGGATGCCTGATCCAGTCCAATATTTTTTTCATTAGCCAAAACTCCTTTTTCTAGGTTACGAGAATAATATCGGACAATTTTCACACTTTTGCATTAAATTTAAAAATTTTGGCTTCAAAACAAAATCCTCAACAAAGCCGAAAGTATCTGTATTGACGGAAAATGGGCTGGATAACTGTTGACAAAGTTTCCCTCCGTTTATATACTTATCGGTAAATACAGTGAAAGGAATAGGTATAGGGGACATGAAGCAGTAATCTTATTTTCCATCGTTTTTTTAATATGAAAAAACGGAAACTTGGAGAATAGGATGAGTATGCCCTTTTATACCTTGCATCATTTTCTGACTTTGCATGTTTTTTGTCGTGCAATGGAATGGGATCGGTTTATACCGCTTTCACGATGCATATTTTGGCATGATATCCTCTCCGGGTTTCCGCGAGAGGTTTTTTGTTGTCAGCCAAAAATAAACAGAGGTGAACGGTATGACGATTTTAATGAAAATAAGAGGCTTGCAAAAAAGCTTTGGAGAGCAGACAATTTTAAAAAACATCGATTTTGACATTTCCAATCAAGAGCGGATTGGTTTGGTTGGATACAATGGAGCGGGGAAAACAACGCTTGCAAATATATTAAGCGGTCATGCAGAAGCCGACAAAGGCACTGTTCAAACAGACCGGACGCTTAAAATCGGCTATCTGCTCCAGTCGATTGAGTACTCTGTTCATGATTTCAACAGCATATTAACAGGCGATGAGGGGGGGGAATTATATCAGTTGACGAGCAGTCTTGGCTTATCAAAGGTTCAAAGCTGGAATTCCGAACGGCTCAGCCATTTGAGCGGAGGAGAAAAACTGAAGCTTGCACTGGCACACGTCTGGAAGACGATGCCTGATCTCCTCATCTTAGATGAGCCGACCAACCACTTGGATTTAAAAGGGATCAGTTGGCTCCTTGAAGAACTGCAGCAATATCAAGGGGCAGTATTGATTATTTCTCACGATCGTTATTTTCTGGATCAATCCGTCTCCAAAATCCTCGAACTGGAAGATGGGAATTTGCACACCTATCAAGGAAACTATAGTGCATACCGGCGGGAGAAAAAACGGTTATATGAAGCACGCCTGCACCAATACGAAGTCCAGCAGAAGCAAAAAGAAAGAATCGAGTCACAGATTGCCACTCTTCAAAATTGGTCGCAGAAAGCCCACCGCGACTCAACAAAACAGGGATCACAGTCAGAACGAAGGCAGCTTGGTTTTAAAGAATACCATCGGGTAAAAGCCAAAAAGCTCGACAACCAAGTCAAATCAAAACTGAAACGCCTTGAACAGGAACTTGAAAAAAACAAAGCTGAAAAGCCAAAGGAAGCGGCATCTGTCAATTTTCAGTTTTCATCAGGAGAAAAAAGGGGCAAGCGGATTATCGAAGCTAAAGGCCTGGCAAAAGCGTTTGACGGACGTACTTTATTCAAAGACAGCCATTTTTACGTCAAGCATGGCGAGAGAATAGCGCTTATCGGAGACAATGGGTGCGGCAAAACGACCCTTGTTAAGATGATGTTGGATGCTGAACCTGCAACAGCCGGAACGCTATGGAAAAGCCAGTCTGTAAAGGCCGCATATTTAAGCCAGGATGTCAGTGATCTAAGGGTTGACCAAACAGTTGCTGAAGTGCTGAATTTGTCTGACAGAGCCGAAATCGCAAATGCGCGGACGATTTTGGCCAATATGGGGATCAAAGAAAACCGCTTTCATGATGGAATCGGGACGTTCAGTCTCGGGGAGCGGACCCGAATCAAACTGGCAGGCATGATTTTAAAGGATTATGATCTGCTGATTCTGGATGAACCGACCAACCACCTCGATTTGCCAAGCAGGGAGCAGCTTGAGCAGACATTGCTTGAGTTTCAGGGAACGATCATCATTGTGTCGCATGACCTGTACTTCACAGACAAATTGTGTGAGAAGCTCCTTGTATTTGAAAACGGTCGTATCACCCGCGTCGAAACCGGATTAAAAGATTATCGGAACAGACAGAAACAGCCCCATGCAAAAAGCGATGAAGAGGAGCGGCTGCGCATCGAAAATCGGATGACCGCCGTTCTTGGAGAGTTGGCCGGACTCACGCCTCAAGATCCGAAATATCATGAATTGGATCAGGAGTTTTCAGAGCTGGCCAAACGCAAACGGGCGTTTTTAGAAAAAGAATAAATGAACAGAACCATTTGTGTTTTTAACGCAGATGGTTCTTTTTTGTTTGACGTGGTTTAAATTACCACCAATTATAGCTGGCACCCAAGGTAATAATAGGATAAAAATGATGGACTTACTACAGCAATGAAAAAGGGTGATCGACATGTGGAAAACCATTGTTTCCTATTTTCCGGACTGGCTGGTCCTGATGCAGGCTTTTTTTGTCTTTTTTGTCCCGTTTGCCATATCAAAAGTATTTTTGTGGCTTCGCACGGCAGGGGATGAGTGAGTGGCATGAGATGGTGGAAAGCAAAAACGCGAAGAATGATACAGTCGTCCAACAAGCCGGATAAACCTAAAAATGAAGTGCCGTCTGTGGAGTCAACTGGGTATTTTACCGGCGATTTTGATCACGACCTGAAACTGGCCAAAACGGCTATGGAGAATAACTCAGACGTTCATTTCCGCGAATTCAACTTAGGCCGCACCGGCATCCGCGCGGCGATTGTATTTGTCGAAATGCTTGCGGATCAAGACCTGATTGACAAGCATATTATGAAATCCCTTATGGATGATTTTTCTAAAGAATATAAAGTTGAACTTTCTTCATTAAGCAGCAATGTGACCGACTTAATTAAAAAGCAAATTTTATCAATTAGCGGCGTATCAGAGGTAAACCATGTCAACGAAGTGGTGCCCGAAGTGTTATCCGGTGCGGCCATGCTGCTGATCGACGGTTCAGCGGAAGTTTTACTGCTGGGAACTATTAAAAGAAATACAAGGAACATTGAAGAGCCCGTATCAGAATCTTTGGTAAGAGGCGCGCGCGTCGGCTTTACAGAAACGATCGGCACCAATACAGCCCTTTTGAGGCAGCACGGCAAAAATCAAAACTTGTCTATGGTTCAATTTCAAGTTGGGAAGCGAGCCGTCAAAAATCTTGTCGTAGCCTATATCAAAGACGTTGCGGAACCGGGGCTGGTGGAAGAAGTCAAAAAAAGAATCGAAAAGATTGATATAGATGATGTGCTTGAATCAGGTTTTGTCGAACAGCTGATCGAAGACAATTATCTCAGTCCATTTCCGCAGGTGCAAAGCACTGAACGTCTTGACAGGGTGATGAGTGCGTTAATGGAGGGAAGAGTGGCCATTTTATTGGACGGGACGCCTTTTGTTTTAATCGTTCCGGTTACATTCAGTATGCTCCTCCAATCGCCCGAGGATTATTATGAACGCTGGCTGCCGAGTTCCCTGATCCGCATCATGCGAATCGGCGCAGCCATGATCTCGCTGCTTGGGCCGGCTCTATATATTTCCTTTATTTCGTTTCATCCCGGGCTGATTCCGAGTGAACTTGCGATTTCCATTACCGGAACGAGGGTAGGTGTGCCTTTTCCATCGCTGATTGAAGCGCTCATTATGGAAGTGGCAATTGAAATTTTGCGCGAGGCCGGCCTGCGGCTTCCAAAACCAATCGGTCCGGCGATGGGAATCGTCGGCGGTATCATCATCGGGGAGGCTGCCGTGCAGGCAGGCATCGTCAGCCCGATTATGGTCATCGTCGTTGCCGTCACCGCGATTTCTTAATTTGCGATTCCTCAATACAGCGCCGGCATTTCGCTGCGCATGCTGAGATTTGTAGCGATGTTTTGTGCAGCCACGTTCGGTTTGTACGGGGTGATTATGTTTTTCCTCATGCTTGCCAGCCACGCGGTGAAGCTGAAAAGCTTTGGTGTTCCTTATGCGAGCCCTGCCGTTCCTTATCGTTTGCGCGATTGGAAAGACTTCATCGTTCGCATGCCGATACAGATGATGAAAAAACGGCCGAAGCTGTTAAAAACAGACGATTCGACACGCCAGTAGCATAGAAAGGAGGGAAACGCTCATGATGGTCAGGCACGAAGAGCGCATCACCACTTCGCAAACAGCAGTTCTCATCACCAATTTCCTGCTTGGGACAGGGATTCTGACGCTCCCGCGAACGTCTGTTGACGAGGTGGGGACGCCTGATGTCTGGATCACGCTTGTATTAGGCGGCTTGGTCGCTCTGACGGCCGCAGTCATCATGGTAAAGCTCAACCATCAATATCCTGATAAAACCTTTTATGAATACAGTCAGGACATCATCGGCAAATGGGGGGGCAGCTTGATCAGCCTGTTTTTCGCATGTTACCTCTTGGCCCATTCCGGTTTTCAGGTCCGCTCAATGCTTGAAATCATCCGCTTTTTTCTACTGGAAGGAACCCCCCGCTGGGCAGTTGCGATGGTTTTTTTGTGGGTTGGCTTATATTTGATCGTCGGCGGCTTAAGTTCGATCGCCCGCTTGTTTCAAATCGTGTTACCCATTACATTCATTCTTTTTCTGCTGGTCGTGTTCATGAGTATCGGAATTTTTGATGTGGACAACTTGCGTCCTGTACTGGGAGAGGGAATAGGTCCTGTCTTAAAAGGAATAAAGGTGACCGCACTGTCGTTTTCAGGTATTGAAATCATTTTGATCCTGATGCCTTTCATGAATCAGCCTCGCAAGGCCATTCATACGATCATGATCGGGATCGCCATCCCTCTGCTTTTCTATATGATCACAGTTGTTATGGTGATCGGCGCTCTGTCTATAGACGGAGTGGTTTCACGGACATGGCCGACGATTGACTTAATGAGAAGCTTTGAAATACCAGGTCTGATATTTGAACGGTTTGAGTCTTTGCTGCTGGTCATCTGGATCATGCAGCTGTTCTGTACCTTTGCGATTGCTTTTTATGGTGCGGCATTAGGCCTGGCCCAGCTCTTTAAAACAAATATTCGGCCGATGATGTTTGTTTTGCTTCCGGTCATTTATCTGATTGCAATGATCCCGAAAAACATCAACGCGATGTTTGCATTTGGTGACTTTATTGGAAACAGCGGCGTTTATTTAGGCGGTTTGACCCCGCTCGTGCTGCTGGTGATTTCAAAAATAAGAAGGAGAAAACAGGGAATCAGCTGATGCTTGAAAAAGAAAGGGGTGATTTCTCCATGATGGTAGGTCAGCAGGACAAAATTACCGTTTCACAAACGAGCATCGTCATCACGAATTTTCTGCTGGGAACCGGCATCTTGACGCTGCCGCGGACATCTGGGGAAGCGGTTAAAGCGCCGGATGTCTGGCTTTCTGTTGCATTCGGAGGTCTGGTTGCCATATTAGCTGGTTTCATCATGGTGAAATTAAGCATGGAGTACCCCGACAAAACGTTATATCAATATAGCCGGGATCTCATTGGCAAGTGGCCGGGAGGACTTTTCACCCTGCTTTTGATTTGTTATTTTCTCGCAACATCAGGTTTCCAAGTCCGGTCTGTCACAGAGGTTATGGGATTTTACTTACTGGAAAACACGCCGATTTGGGCGACAGCGATGGTTTTTTTATGGAGCGGAATCTATTTATTAACCGGCGGTATTAACCCGCTCGCCCGACTTTATGAAATCATCTTTCCAATTACTGTTCTCATTTTTCTGATCGTCATTTTTATGAGCGCAAGCATATTCGACATCGACAATTTGCGCCCGGTTCTCGGGAAAGGGATCAAGCCGGTGCTGGAAGGAGTCAAAACAACGTCTTTTGCTTATACAGGCATAGAAATCATACTGATCATCGTTCCTTTTATGAGAAAGCCCGAGCAAGCGTTAAAAGCTACTTTGATGGGGATTTCTTTCCCGATTGTCTTTTATATGATCACCGTCATTATGGTCATCGGTGCATTGGCAATCGAGGGAGTGACATCACGGACATGGCCGACGATTGATTTGATGCGTAGTTTTGAGATACCGGGTCTGATTTTTGAACGCTTTGAGTCCTTGCTGCTAGTGATATGGATCATGCAAATGTTCTCCAGTTTTACGATCAGCTATTTTGCTGCTGCTTTAGGTTTGTCGCAACTCTTGAAGAAAAGGATGGAACCGATATTATTCAGCTTGCTTCCGGTCATTTATCTGATTGCGATGGCGCCTAAAAATATCAATCAGCTTTTTCAAATGGGAGATCTAATCGGCAACAGCGCCATCTATTTGGTCGGTCTCATCCCGCTAATGCTTCTGGTCATATCGAAAGTGAGGAGGAAAAAGTTTGAAAAAAACTAACACCATCCGTTATTTAACGAGTGTTTTACTATTGTTTCTATTAACCGGATGCTGGAGCAGCCACGAAATTGAAGAGCTCGGCTTAACATTTGCAATGGGGATTGACAAAGGCGAGGAAACCGAACTTGAAAAAAAGTTTGACAAAGTTGGGGGCGATTATCCGAAAAAAGACCGGATCACGATGATCTATCAATACGTAAACGAACAAGCAGCCGGTTCAAAATCGACTGGAGGAAGCACTGATCAAAAAACGTATATCAACGTTTATGAAACTGGAGACTCGCTTCAGCAAATTAACGCTGAAGTAGCATTAAGACAAGACAGGCCTGTATTCAGTCCTCATTTAAAAGTGATTGTCATCGCCGCTGACCTCCTCCGCACCTATTCGCTGTCGGAACTGCTAGATCAGCCTCTCCGCGATAATGAAATCAGGCCGAGCAGTATGGTGCTGGTCACAAGAGGGCGTGCGAGAGACACGCTTGAGCTGAAGGAAACCGGCGAAATGCCGGCGTTTCGTCTGCTTAAAATCGTTGAAAATGAGTATAAAGCGAAAAAAATTCTCCCTCCTGTAACGCTTGCCAAATTGACAGGCAAAATGAGATCAGGAACAAGCTATCTGCTTCAAAATGTCATCGGTACCGATGGAGAAATAAAATATGCGGGAGCAGCCGCAATTAACGGGAAAACCAATAAGCTGATCGGCTATTTGGATGAACACGATTTAGAAGGCGTGATGTGGATCATCGGAAAGGGGATTGGGGGCATGGTTAAAAGCTATGATCCGACAGAAAAGAAGGTGACCGCATTTGGCGTTGAATCGATTAAAAGCAACATCAAACCCATCGTCAAAGGAAACCGCCTGTCTTTTGAAGTGAACGTAAAGTCAGAGGGGTATCTTGCGGAAAACTGGAATACGAAAGAAAAAGCTTTTGATGACAAATTTTTAGAAAAAGTCGAAAAAACAACCGCGAAAACGGTGAAAAAATCGATGGAGGACATTACAAAAAAAATGAAAACCGAATACAAAGCAGATCTTGCCGGATTCGGTAACGAGCTGAGGATCAAGCATCCGAGGCTTTGGGAAAAACTAAAGAAAAATTGGGATGAGACCTTTACCGATATACCGATTACATTTCATGTTCAAATCGCGATTAAAGAATACGGAACTGTTGGGGATCAGTAACAGAAGAACTTCTAATCACGAAAGGCGGAGAAACGCGCAATGATCCGTTCCGAAGATACACTCACGACTTCTCAGGCAATTATAGTTTTAGTCAGTTATATTTTGGCGGCCGGGATTCTCTCCTTGCCGAGAACCGCTGCAGAAGAAGCCGGGACGCCGGATGTATGGATTTCCGTCCTATTAGGCGGACTTGTCACAACGGCAGCCGGAGTGGTGATGACAAAATTAAGCCAGGATTATCCCGGCCAAACATTTTTTCAATATGGTGAAGACATTGTTGGAAAGTGGCTCAGTATTGTGATCAGCCTGCTTTTCATTGACCATTTTATAGCGATTGCGGCTTTTGAAGCAAGAATTATGACGGAAGTCATTACCTTTTTTTTGCTGCAGCAAACACCGATTTGGGCGATCGTCATGTCGATGATGTGGGTCGGATTTTATTCGATCAAAGACGGAATGGGGTCGCTTGCCCGTTTATTTGAAATCATTTTTCCGGTGACAATCCTTTTCTTTTTAACCGTCGTATTTATGAGCTTTGGCATATTTGAACTGGATAATCTGCGGCCAGTCCTTGGGAAAGGCATCATGCCGGCAATAAAGGGGACAAAAGCGACAACGCTTTCGTTCATCAGCGCAGAGGTGATGGTGTTCCTTTTGGCGTTTATGAAAAAGCCGAAAGATGGTGTCAAAGTCGCTGTCATGGGAATCGGCATCGCAATGCTCTTTTACTTAACAACGGTCGTATTCGTGATCGGGGGGGTGTCGGTTGACGGGGTGACCGCGATGACATGGCCGACGCTTAACCTCATCCGCAGTTTTGAGATGCCCGGCTTAATATTTGAACGTTTTGAATCGCTGCTCCTTGTCATCTGGATTATGCAGCTGTTTGCGACTTTTTCTGTCTCATTTTACGCTGCATCCCTGGGGCTCTCGCAAATTTTCAAAAAAAAGAGCAGACCGATCATGTTCGGTCTGCTTCCGGTGATGTATTTGCTCGCAATGACGCCAAAAAATATCGATGATGTATTTTCTCTCGGCGACATGATCGGCTATCAAGCGGCTGTTTTATTCGGCATTGAGCCGATTCCGCTTTTATTGATTTCGAAAATGAGAAAAAAGAAATCTTTGCAAAGCTAGATGTTCAGCCCGCTTTGTTCACTCGCTTTTTAGCTCTCGGTTTCACCCTGTCATTCGGCATGAAAAACACGAGCAAAAAGGCGGCCGCTGCGGGGAAAATTGCCCAAGTAAACGTATGAACAATCGAATTTGACAGCGCCTCGGTGATGTGATTTAAAATATCCGGCGGCAATGATGCCCGGGCACTAGACAAAATCTGGTTGGCGTCATTCGGTGAGGCGGGATTTGAAGCGCCTGTGCTTTTAAACATATCTTCCATCTGTTCTGAAAATTGGTTTTTTTGAATCATTCCGAACATACTGGCGCCGATCGTCATGCCGAGAGAGCGCATAAAGTTGCTCGTAGAAGTCGCTGAACCGCGCTGTTCCGGGCCGAAATGATGGATTGCCGCCATGCTTAATACAGAGAATGAAAAACCGACTCCCAAGCCGACAACAATCATATAAATTGTTAATAATAAACGCGGAGTGTCAATATTAAGCGTGCTTAATAAAGAAAACCCGCTGACGAGAACCAGTCCGGAGATGAGCATAATGTTCCGGTAGCTCATTTTTGTCGTTAAGAATCCGCCAAGCTGGGCTGATACGACAGAGCCGAGCATCATCGGCAAAAGAACAAGCCCGGAGTTTGTCGCAGAGTCTCCGTAAACACCCTGAACAAAGATCGGAATCTGGATGGTCGCCGAAATAAATGTCCCGCCGTAAAATAAAGCGACAAGCGTGCTGCCGGCAAACAGACGGTTTTTAAACATATGAAACGAAATGATCGGTTCACTGGCCTTGCGTTCGATCATGAGGAAGCAAACCAATAAGACGGCTGCACTTCCGAAAAGAGTAAGGATGACATTCGAATCCCAGGCGTATTTCTCGCCGCCGAGCTCCAACGCAAACATGAGGCAGACGACCGCTCCTACGAGCGTGATCGCCCCTAGCCAATCAATGCGATGCTTTTCATGCTGTTTCGTCTCTTTGTAAAATAGAAGAATAAAAACAAAAGAAACCATACCGAGCGGCAGATTCATATAAAAAATCCAGTGCCAGCTGATGTAGTCAGTGACATAGGCGCCGATGAGCGGTCCGAAAATGCTCGAAAGGCCAAAAACAGCGCCGAAAAGTCCAGTGATCTTACCGCGCTTTTCCAGCGGGAAAATGTCAAAAATGATGGTAAAAGCAATCGGAATGAGAGCGCCTCCGCCAATTCCTTGGACCGCGCGGTAAATGCTGAGCTGCTCAATGGTTGTAGCCGTTCCGCACAATGCTGAACCCGCCATGAACACGATGCTGCCAAAAAGAAAAAAACGTTTTCTGCCATACATATCCGACAGCTTGCCGAATATCGGCATACCGGCCATTTCGGCGACCATAAAGGCAGATACAACCCAGACAAAGCTGTCGAGTCCGCCAAGATCGCCGACAATTGTTCCCATTGCCGTGACGACGATGGTATTGTCCATCGAAGCCATCAAAATAGCAAGCAAAAGTCCTGCTACAACAAATCCTAATTTTTGATTTTGAGTTTGTGACAAATCAATCTATTCTCCTTTTAAATAAATTCGTTCTAAAGCAGCGTTTGGCATGGACGCTTCATCCTGTTATGATCATTTATATCAGGAAATAAATATCTTAGCTGCTAAGACATAATGATTTTATAGAAGGGTGTTGCCGATGTCAAGAACAAATCATATTGAAGGAGAAGGGCTGCTCAACGAGCTGATACAGCAGTTGAGATTTCACAGCACCGCAACCATTTTTCTGCACGAGGCGATCGGCGAGAAAATCGGACTGAACGCAACAGATCATAAATGCCTTGAGATCATCTCGCGGGAAGGTAAAGTAACAGCGGGGGAGCTTGCCGCAAAAAGCGGGCTGACAACGGGAGCGATCACAGGCGTGATCGACCGCCTTGAGAAAACGGGCTATGTCAGACGCATCAGGGATTCGTCCGACAGAAGGCGTCTTTTAGTCGAGCTGATCCCGGAAAACCTGGAGAAGATCTCTCGTATCTTTCAAGACTTGGCGCAAGAATCTGCCGGATTTTTAAGCCGATATTCAGAGGAGGAACTGCAAACCATTATCAAATTTTTGAAAAACAGCACGGCGTTTGCCGCCGATTATGCCAAAACTTTAAAGAAGACAAAGTGACTAAAGACCGGTTTTGTTTCAACCGGTCTTTTGTACACGTTCATATTTTTTCAATTTGAACTCTTCCGGAAAAGAAAGTTGCTCCGCCGCCCATATCAGCTAATCGATCAGGCGTCAGCGCATTGAGGAGATAATGCTTCCCATCTGCATCCGCCCATAATCCTTGGCTGACGGCCACACCCGGAAGGACGTGTTCTCCGACCGCAGCGGGCAGGATGCATGATCCGCGGTCATTCCAAACTTTCACCAAATCTCCGTTTTCGATGCCTTTTTCTTCGGCATCCTGTCTATTTAAGTGAAGCTTCGGCTCCTTTTCTAATTTGGTATGCTTTTCATTATTTGAAAAGGTCGAATTTAAAAAATTATGATTTGGTCCGGGTACAAATAAAAACGGATACTTGTCTGTTTCAACAAGCGGGGTATGAGTCGGCAGACCCGGGTAGCCGTGCTGTTCCATCAGTTTTGAATACAATTCAATTTTTCCGCTGGGTGTTGGCAGTTTATCAGGAAAAATCGTTTTCCGATTGGCTTTGACAAAATGCTTTTCAGTCAGGCTGTCGTAGTCAATGCCGTCGAGCCACGGATTATCAGGGCAGTCAAGCGCCTGTCTGATCATCTCTTCGTCGGAATCTTTCAGCGGTTCATCATCAAAGCCCAGCGCCTCAGCCAAAAGTCTGAATACTTCTGTATTTGACTTGCTCTCACCGTATTTCTCAATAACAGGCTGCTGAATTTGCGCATAATGGTGCCAATATGATGTATAGAAATCCGTATTTTCGAAAGCGGAAGAAGCCGGCAGGACGATATCGGCATACCGTGCTGTTTCCGTCAGGAATAAATCGTGAACAACCGTGAATAAATCTTCGCGCTCAAGCCCTTTCCTGACTTTGTTCGCCTCCGGCGCGACGACGGCCGGATTGCTGCTGTACACAAACAGCGAACGGATCGGAGGCTCGGTTTCCAGGAGAGCTTTGCCGAGCTGATTCATGTTGATGACCCTCGGCGTTCTGCCTTTTAGTAAATCGGGGCGCTGCAAAGCTTTTGTATTATAGGCCAAAAATGCCGTGTTGCCTTTGATCGCCCCGCCTCCTTTTTTCGTCCATTGGCCCGTGATCGCGGGCAGGCACGCGATGGTGCGAACGATCATTCCTCCATTGTCATGATGCTGAAGACCGTTGCCGATCCGGATCAGGGAAGGGGAGGTGCGGCCGTACAAGCGGGCGAGCTTGATGATATCATTCCGGGATACGCCGGTGATTGCCTCTACTGCGGCGGGATCGTATTGCAGCACATGGCGGCGGAGCTCTTCATGGCCGACTGTAAATTCTTTCAGAAATGGTTCATCAGCCAAATTTTCCTCGAATAAGACATGCATAATGCCAAGCGCAAGCGCGCTGTCCGTGCCGGGGCGAATCGGAATAAACCAATCCGCCATCCGCCCGGTCTGATTTTTATGAACGTCGATCACAACGATTTTTGCACCATTTTTCCGGGCTTTTTGAGCAATGGTGATTTGATGCATGTTGGTTGAGACCGCATTGATTCCCCAAAAGATAAACAGTTTTGTCTCCGTTGTATCTTCAGGGTCGGTGCCGATGCTTCCGCCCATCGTGTATTTATAGCCGACAGAACCGGCAGGGGTGCAAATCGCCCGGTCAAGCTGGCTCGACCCGAGACGGTGAAAAAAGCGCCTGTCCATTCCTTCAGCCGTCAAATTCCCCATATTGCCGTAAAAACTGTAGGGCAGAATGCTTTCGGGACCTTCCTGTTCAATGAGCGACTGCCAGCGGGAGCGAATCGTTTCAATTGCTTCATCCCAGCTGATCGGTTCAAAAATCCCGTCTCCTTTTGGACCCGTCCGTTTCAGCGGAGTTTTCAGCCGTTTAGGATCATAAATACGCTCCGTCATATTGCGGACTTTATTGCAAATATTGCCCTGTGTGACCGGATGGTCCGGGTCGCCTTGTATTTTAACGATTTTTCCGTCTTTTTTATGAACGAGCAGCCCGCATTGATCCGGACAGTCGAGCGAACATACGGATTTGAAAATCCCGTCTTTTTGATCAACAAATGACTCCATGGAATCCGTTCCTTTCCGATAAAATGAATATGATTCTAGCATTATATCACAAAATCTCGTCAATTCTGAAAATAAGAGCCGAAAGAATCACGGCAGAACAACGATAAAAAAGGATGCCCCTGGAAGGACATCCTTTACGTTTTTGTTTATTCTTTATCAAAATCAGGCGCGACCGCTTTTTTAATAAATAAAGCGGTAAAGAAAGCGATACAGCTTAAAGCAAGCGCAAACCAGTAGGCATGGTGAACACCGTGAGTCATCGCTTCATGCACGATTTGTGGGCTTGCGGCTTCTTGTCCGGCAAGATAGCTTTTCTGGCCCTGGCTCATGATGCTGACGAACACCGAAACACCGAGTGCGCCTGCAACAGGCTGAAGCGTATTGGCGATTGCCGTTCCATGAGGATATAAATGTTTCGGCAATTCGTTTAACGCATTCGTCTGCGCAGGCATCATGATGGCTGAGATCGATAGCATCAAGATGATGTACACAATAATAAACGCCCAGACCGGCACCGAAGGATTGATCCTGCTAAAGAAAAACATCACGCCGACGAGAACGATCGTACCCGGAATGATGAGTTTTCTCGGCCCGTACTTATCGAATAAAGCGCCCATTGCCGGTGACATGAGACCGTTTAGCAAGGCCCCGGGCAAAAGTAAAAGCCCTGCTGCTTTGGCAGTATAACCAAGCGGTCCTTGCAAATACATCGGCATCACGATTTCGGAAGCGAACATCGCCATAATGACAATCACAAATAGGCAGACCCCGCGCGTGTAATTTTTATAGGCGAATACACGCACATCCAGCAACGGTTGTTCAAGCTTCAGCTGACGAAGCACGAACAACACGATACTGATCAGGCTGACGATGATTACACCGATGATCAGAGGGGACTGAAACCCTTCCGGAGCCTCTCCGGCACTGCTGAATCCGTATACGATTCCGCCGATCCCGATGGTTGAGAGAACGATCGATAAAAAATCAGCCCGCGGGCGCGTCGCTTCTCCGACATTTTGCAAATACTTCACCGCAAACAAGATTGAAAATACTGCAAAAGGGATGACGATGATAAACAGCCAGCGCCAGCCGAGGATGTCAACAATAACGCCCGAAAGAGTAGGTCCGATCGCCGGAGCGAACATGATGACCAGCCCGAACGTCCCCATGATTTTCCCGCGGACTTCAGGCCGATAAATGAGCAAGAGGGCGTTCATAATAATGGGGATCAAGAGTCCCGTACCGACTGCCTGAATCATGCGCCCCGTCAAGAGCATCGGAAAATTCACTGCACAAGCGGCGATGATAGTTCCGACTAAAAAAGTCGACATGACGCCGATAAACATCTGTCTTGTCGTGAACCATTGAATCAGTAAAGCGGAAATAGGCATTAAAACACCCATGACAAGCATAAATCCGGTTGCCAGCCATTGAACAGTCGGGGCATCAACGTGAAAGACTTCCATCAGCTCTGTTAATGCGATGTTCAACAGCGTTTCGTTTAATATTGCAAAAAATGCACCAATCATGAAGGTGACTAATATTGCTTTAGAATTAAACTTTTTCTCCATATCAAACCTCCTGTAATACAATTTACCCAAAAACATGACGACAAATGATATGTAGGATTCCCGAATATCCGGAGTCCCAATTTGCTTCTTTCGTTTTTCATCTTATATAATAACGTGTCTCCACCGCCGTTCATCGTTTTTCTTCATGATTGGCAACTATATGAGTATACTCGGTTTCACCCATATTTACAATAAAATTGTCAGGTTCATCTTTTGAAGTTAACGAGTGGATGATTATGAAATGACAGGGAGGTAAGGGCATAGATCATCCCTTCAGTCAAATAAGCCCATTATTACAGGTGTATTTTACCTGTATTGCGGGCAGCTGTTCTGACTGAAGAACATCATGCCCGGATCCTTTCCCTGATAGATAAAAAAGGTAAGAACTCTCCAAATCTGAAGAGTTCTTTTACATGCACTGTCGACTCCCGTATTTCTTTTCGCAGCAGACACCGTTACAAAATTTCGATATATCCCTCTGTACCGTGCACGCGAATTTGTTGCCCATCTTTTATCAGCCCAGTAGCATTCTCCACTCCGACGACTGCCGGCAGGCCATATTCGCGTGCGATCACCGCTCCGTGGGTCATTAATCCGCCGACTTCGGTGACCAGGCCTTTTATGGATACAAATAATGGTGTCCAGCCTGGGTCGGTAAAGGAGGTGACTAATATATCTCCATCTTCCAGATCGGCATTTTCCATGTTTAAAATGACACGCGCTCTTCCTTCTATCACTCCGGAAGAAACAGGCAGGCCTGCAATCGCATTAGGCGGCAAATTTTCTCGTTTGTACTCACCTGTAATGATTTCGCCATCAGACGTGATCACGCGCGGTGGAGTTAGTTTTTCATATAATTTGTACTCGTCTTTCCGTTTGCTGATGATTTGGTCATCTATTTTTTTTGTGCGTGCGGCTTCGTGAAGTTCTTCAAAATTGAGGTAGTAAATATCTTCTTTTTCATGAATAACGCCCGCTTGTACGAGTTGTTCGGCTTCTTTCAGCAAAGCCTGCTTATATACGAAGTAGCGACTGACTATGCCGTATTTTGGATATTCCCGGTAGCCGATGAAATTCCGGATGAGGTCGATCATTCGTTTTGTTTCTTTAGCTTTTTGTTCACCATCCGGTAATTGCTTCAATCGATCTATTAACTCTTGTTCTTTTTCCAAAGCAATCCGCCGCCCTTGTTCAAACTTTCGATTGCCGGCATTAGGCTCAAAGTTTTTAATATGACTAAGAATCATAGGGACAAGTGTAATTGGTTTTTCACTCCAGCGAGGTCTTGTAATATCGATTTCTCCGGGACACCGCATTCCGTATTTGCTGAGAAAATCATAGATAGCCTCTTGGGTTTCCCTTCCTCCATCAAACTTAACCAGTTCATCGAGAAAGTGATCTTCTTTTGCATGCTGCAAATAATCAATCACCTCTGGATAAGGCCGAATCACATCCGCCACATCCATCAGCGCCAGACCCATTTCCGAAGTAATATTGCCCGGTACAGATTGAGAAAGGGTATCAGCGGCGTTTTTTTCGCCTAGCCACTCGTTCATGTTTTCATTGATCCATGTTGTCGCATTTATAGCAGCCATAAACACAGCCGTACTTTGCGGGTCAAATACGATCTTCTTTAATTGCTGGATATCTTCCAGAATAAAATCAAACAAATCCGATCCCGATTTCGCTTGGATGTTTTGTTTTAACTCTTCGATCGATGTTTGACTGCGCTTCATCAAATCAGAAACGATTGCCGGATCGTTCTCGAATTGCGCCGGCAAATCTGAATGACCGCTGCCCGGAATCGGTGCTGTTTGATCATTTGGCAACAATTTTATAAAATCTCGCTCGATTACGGTCAAGAGTGCGTCTTTTGTAAGCGGATCAGATCCCACGGTATTTAATAAAGTTTCCCGGCCGGCACGTGTCGTCAGCCTAGGCGCAACATCAACAAACAATCTCCCGCCGGCTTTACGCATCGGTGCAGGAGTAATTAACAGGTAAAAAGACAATCCCAACGGTTTAATGGGATCAGTCATCATTTGCTGATGACCAACAGATAGATAGACGTGATTTTCTTGATCATTCGCTTCAGGGATCGGGTATAAAGTCGTGATCGGCCGGCTCTGAACAATATAAAATGTATCATCAGCCAAACACCATTCGATATCTTGCGGCTGGCCGAAATGAGCTTCGATCTGTCTTCCGATACGCGCCAGCTGTAAAATTTGCCCGTCAGTGAGCGCTTGAGACATCTGCTGATCAGGATCGATCTGCTTTGTCTCTGTTCCGCCTTGTGCTCGTCCATAAATCGCCAATTTCTTGGCCGCTATTCTTTTATCGGCGATTTGTCCGTTTTGCACTTTATAACAATCGGCAGAGACCAAGCCGGAGACAAGAGCTTCACCAAGTCCAAAACCGGCATCGATTGAAAGCAGTTTCCGGTTGGAAGTCATCGGATCAGCGGTAAATAAAATCCCTGAAGCCTGCGGGAAAACCATCTTTTGAATGATAACGGATAAATAAACTTGCCTGTGATCGAATCCATTCTGCATACGGTAGATGACCGCGCGTTCCGTGAACAGGGAAGCCCAGCATTTGCTGATATGCTGCAAGATCGCATCCTTGCCGATAATATTTAAATAGGTATCTTGTTGACCGGCAAAAGAAGCATGCGGTAAGTCTTCAGCAGTCGCACTGGAACGCACTGCATAAGCATGTTCCTCGCCATATTGGGAGAGATAGTGAGTTACTGCTTTCACAACATCAGAAGGAATTTCTGCTTCCATAATGATTTGCCGAATTTTCCTGCTGATTTCACCAATTTGATCCCGATCCTCAACTTTTAGCATGGCCAGTTGATCCAGCAACGCTTGGAACGTTTCGTTTCGTTTGATGGCTTTTTGAAATGCTGCTGTCGTGAGGCAAAAGCCTTCTGGTACTTGTATTCCTTGAATTTTTGATAATTCACCTAAATTTAACCCTTTTCCCCCGACAAGCAAAAGCTGTGTTTTTTCCATTTCGTGAAAACCGAGAACGAAATGACTCATTCTGCATCTCTCCTTCGAAAAAAAATTTGACAAGAGCTTTCCGATATGGTAGACTTAAAATGTAAGATGGGATACCTTTGACAATTAAGTCGAAACATACGTGTTTTGATTATATCATCGCGTCTGTTTTTATGCAATATTAAAAGAACCTGGTAAAACGATCCGGGTTCTTTTTTGTTTCTTCATGCAATCGAATATAACGATGGCCGATTTGATCCGGTTGGTTCGCGGATGACGCCAGCTGAGCAGGCGGTTTATTCTTCGCAAGTCGTCATATTTGCAAAAACGCAGTTTATTTTCCTATAATTTAAACGTGTGATACATATAGAAAGGAAGTTTTTCATATGCAATCTTTACAAAACAAAACCGCTCTGATTACAGGAGGGGGAAGAGGGATCGGCCGCGCAACAGCGATCGCCCTTGCAAAAGAAGGCGTACACATCGGCCTTATCGGCCGTACAGCTGCGAATCTTGAAAAAGCAGCAGAGGAATTAAAGGCCTTCGGCGTAAAAGTATCTGTAGCCGCAGCTGACGTAAAGGATTTAACAGCTGTAGAACGTGCGGTCCAATCCGTAAAAGGAGAGCTTGGACAAATCGACATTCTCATTAACAATGCCGGGATCGGCGGGTTTGCAGGATTTCTTGAGCAATCCCCTGAAGAGTGGGAAAATATTGTCCAGGTGAATCTGATGGGGGTTTACAATGTAACACGCGCCGTTCTGCCTGAAATGATCGAAAGAAAAGCCGGCGATATTATTAATATTTCTTCTACAGCAGGCCAAAGGGGAGCAGCCGGGACAAGCGCCTACAGCGCGTCTAAGTTCGCGGTACTCGGACTGACCGAATCGCTGATGCAGGAAGTCAGAAAGTACAATATCCGCGTGAGCGCCCTTACACCGAGCACGGTTGCGACGGACTTGGCAATCGACTCCAAATTAACAGACGGCAATCCGGAACGCGTCATGCAGCCTGAAGATCTGGCTGAATACATGGTCGCCCAGCTTAAACTGCATCCGCGCATTTTCATTAAATCAGCGGGCATGTGGTCTACAAACCCTTAAGCAATCGGGAAAGGACAGGCTTGAAACAGCCTGTCCTTTTTTCGTGCTATTTTCGCGAAAGGCGTACGGGGAGATGGCGGACGCCGAAGACAAACGGACTTTGAATCGCTTCAAGCTCCTCTGAGCTGTCCCTTTCCACGGATGCATGCCGCAGCAAGTAACCGAGTGCGACTTTCGCTTCAAGCCGGGCAAGGGGAGCGCCGAGACAAAAATGGATGCCGAAGCCGAAGCTCATATGAGGGTTTGATTTACGATCAAGCTTAAAGCTGTCAGGATCGTCAAATTTCAGTTCGTCACGGTTCGCTGAAGCGACCCAGTTGATCACCGTGGAACCTTTTGCAATCCGCACGCCCTTGATGTCAAGGTCTTCAGCCGCCGTGCGGCCGATCGCTTGCACGGGCGGATAATACCGCAGGGTTTCTTCAACAAAAACAGGAACGAGGGACAGATCTTGTCTTACGGCTTCCTGTGTGGCTTTGTCTTCGGTGAGATAGATGACGCTGTTTGCGATCAGGTTGGTTGTCGTTTCGTTGCCTGCGACCAAAAGAATGATGCAAAAATTCAGCAGCTCTTCTTCTGTCAGCGACTTGCCGTCAACTTCCGCCCGCAGCAAAAGCGAAATAAGGTCGTCTTTTGGCTCTTTTTTGCGCTGTTTGATAATGTTTTTAAAATAATCCGCCAAAAACCGATTGCCTTCTTCACGGCGTTTGTACATCTGTTCAGCGGCTTCAGCCGAGCGGTCTTCCGCACCTGCGACAAGGATGTCTGAATAATGTTTAAACATGAGGCGGTCTTCAGCCGGAACGCCCAAAAGTTCAGCAATGATAATGACGGGAAGGGGAGCAGCCAAGTCATCCACCACATCAAACAAATCCTTCTGTTTCGCTTCGTTAAATAAAAAAGCCGTCACTTCTTCGATATGCGGCTCAAGCTCTTTCACCGCTTTCGGCGTAAAAGCTTTATTAACGATGGCCCTCATTTTTGTATGTTTCGGCGGGTCCATTGTTAATATGCTTTTTCCTTTCATATTACCGCCGCGCTTTGAAGAGAAAAGCTTCGGGTTTTTTAACACGAATTGAACGTCTTCATATGAAAAGATATCCCAGCATTTTCGCTCATCATCGTAACGCACAGGAGACGTTTTTCTGATCCGGTTATAAATCGGGAACGGAAACAGCCGGTCATTACGGGAGCTGATTTCCTTCATCGGAATCCAATTGGCATAGTGCTTGCTTGATTGAAGTGAATTTGAATTTGCCACGTCAACTCTCTCCTTTAACATGAATCGTTTATACATGATGAACCGGTTCAATCTTTACGTTATCACTATTTTTACAACGGTTTCAACGGACATACCATGAAAAAATTGTCAATTGGACGAAAGTATCGGATCTAAAAAAGGAAAAAAGGCGAGGTATGCTGAACAACTGCGGGAACATCAGCTCAGAGATGGATGAAAAACGAGGCCGCACCTGATCAGGTACGGCCTCGATCTTTCAGCTGACAGCTTCTTCCCGGGAGAACTGGCTGTTATACAAATCGGCGTAAAATCCGTTCTCGCGGAGAAGCTCTTCATGGCTGCCTTTTTCAATAATATCTCCGTTTTTCATCACAAGAATCAGGTCGGCATCTTTAATGGTAGAAAGACGGTGGGCGATGACAAAGCTCGTGCGGTTAGCCATCAGTTTGTTCATCGCTTTTTGAATATTCATTTCCGTCCGGGTGTCGACACTGCTTGTCGCTTCATCCAATATTAAAATCTTCGGATCGGCTAAAATGGCTCTCGCGATCGTGAGGAGCTGCCGCTGCCCTTGCGAGATGTTTTGGGCATCTTCACCCAGTACCGTATCATAGCCTTCCGGCAAGGTGCGGATAAAATCGTCGGCATAGGCGGCTTTTGCCGCTCTGATGATGTCTTCATCTGTCGCGCCTTCACGCCCGTAGGCGATGTTTTCGCGGATGGTGCCGTTGAACAGCCATGTGTCCTGCAAAACCATCGCAAACATGCTTCTGGCCTGTTCGCGCGACAGTTCGCTGATGTCGGTGCTGCCGACCTTGATGCTGCCTTTGTTTAATTCATAAAACCGCATCAGCAAATTGATGATCGTCGTTTTTCCTGCGCCAGTCGGTCCGACGATCGCAATCGTCTGGCCTTCTTTGGCATGGAGGCTTAAATCGCGGATGACCGGAACGTTTTCATCATAGCCGAAGGCGACACGTTCAAACGATACATCGCCTTTTAATGTGCCGGTATCGATGGAAGCCGGCGTCTCCTCGGTTTCCTCGTCTTCGTCTAAAAGACTGAACACCCTTTCGGCGGATGCGATTGCCGATTGGATTGTATTCGCGATTCCGGCAACTTGAACGAGCGGCTGGGAAAATTGCTGCGTGTATTGGATAAAAGCCTGCACGCCTCCGATTAAGAGGGTGCCGTTAAGAACGAAAATACCGCCGGTTATGCTGACAAACACATAGCCTAGGTTGCCGATGAATGTCATGATCGGCATCATCAGACCTGAAATAAACTGCGCTTTCCAGCCTGACTGGTAAAGTCGCTCATTCACTTCATCGAATTGCTGAATCGCTTTTTCTTCATGACCGAATGCCTTTACTTCCTGATGCCCTGTAAACATCTCTTCAACGTGTCCGTTGATGTCGCCGAGTTCTTTTTGCTGCGCGCCGAAGTGTTTCTGCGAAAATGAGGCTATAAATCGGACAGCGAGCATGCTGAGCGGAACCGTGATGAAGACGACGAGCGTCAGTACAGGGCTGATTAGAAGCATCATGACAATGATGCCGACGATGGTAATGACAGATGTAATCATTTGCGTCAGCGCCTGCTGCAGTGATGTATTAATATTGTCAATATCATTGACGGCGCGGCTGAGCGTGTCGCCGTGCGAATGCTTGTCATAGTACTTTAAAGGGAGCCGCGTCAGCTTTTCATTCACTTCCTGGCGCATTTCGTATATCGTTTTCTGGGCTACGCCGGCCATCAGGTATTGCTGCAAGAACGTAAAGAAAGCAGAAAGCAGATACAGTCCTGCCAGGATCATCGTGATCCGGCCGAGAAAGCCGAATTGAACACCGGTGCCTTCTGTAAAGCTTGCGAAAAGGGAAGAGGTCGCATCTCCGAGAAGTTTTGGACTGATGACATTAAACAACGTCGCCAATATTGCAGCACAGACAACGAGCACCAGCTGGAAGGTCCGCGGTTTTAAATAGCGGGCCAATCTCAAGAGGGTCTTTTTAAATTCTTTCGGTTTTGTCTCGTCCATTCCTTTTGGTATCGAGCCGTGATGCTTTTGTTGTTGGCTCATGCGCTTTCCTCCTCAGCCTGCTGTGATGCCACGATTTCCTGGTAAATGTCATTTTCAGCAAGCAATTGTTGATGGGTGCCGATACCGGCTATTTTTCCTTCATTTAATACGATGATTTGGTCCGCATCCGTAATCGTGCTTACCCTTTGGGCAACAATAATGACGGCGGCATCGGCGGTGGTTTTCTTCAGCGCTTTTCTCAGCTTTTGATCCGTTTTGTAATCAAGCGCGGAAAAGCTGTCGTCAAATAAATAAATTTCCGGTTTTCTGACCAATGCCCGGGCGATGGAAAGCCGCTGTTTCTGGCCGCCTGAAAGGTTGGCTCCGGCCTGCTCGATATCAGATTCAATTCCGTTTTCCTTGCCTTCCACAAACTCGGCAGCCTGAGCCGTTTCAAGTGCTTCCAAAATTTCTTCATCTGTTGCATCTTCTTTGCCAAATCGGATATTGTCCTTAATCGTCCCGCTGAATATTGAAGCTTTTTGCGGGACATAGCCGATTTTTGCGCGAAGCTCCTTTTGCGCCATCTTTCTGACATCTGTTCCGTTGACAAGCACAGACCCTTTTTCAATATCGAAAAATCTCGGGATCAATTGAAGAATCGTCGTTTTTCCGGCTCCTGTGCTGCCGATGATCGCAGTCGTTTCACCTGGTTTTGCCTTGAACGTGATATTTTCGAGAACGGGCTTTTCAGCTCCGGCATAACGAAAAGTCACATCTTGAAATTCCACATAACCGCGCAGGCCGCTGTCTTTCTGCGGCTCTTTCGGATCGGTAATCGAAGGCACTGTTAACAGCACTTCGTTAATGCGGTCGGCAGATGCCTGAGCCCTTGGGATCATCACGAATGTCATCGCAAGCATGATCAGTGCGATTAGAATCATGGATGCATATTGAAGGAAAGCCATTAAGTTCCCGACCTGCATGCTCCCTTGATCGATGCGGATGCCTCCGAACCAGATAATCGCGATGTTCGTGAAATTCATCATAATCATCATGACAGGGAATAGAAAAGCCATGATTCTATTAACGGCGATGCCTGTATCGCGAAACTCTTCGTTTGCCTTTTGAAAACGGGCTTTTTCTTGATCAACGCGGTTAAACGCGCGAATGACGCGAACCCCAGTCAAACCTTCCCTGAGAACGAGGTTGAGACGATCCGTCTTTTTTTGAAGAACGCCGAATAAGGGAACAGCTTTCCTTGTAATGAGAAAAATCAGCCCCGCAAGGATCGGGAGAGCGGCCAGAAATATAATCGACAGCTTGGCATCTCTGGAAACAGCAAGCACAATACCGCCGACCAGCATTAAAGGGGCTCTTGTCATCAATGAAAGCATCATGTTGAGCACATCCTGGACTTGCTTGACATCATTTGTGGTACGGGTAATGAGAGAAGCAGAACCGATTTTTCCGAATTCATCCATTGAATAGTGTTCAACTTTGACAAACAGCTTGCGCCTGATATCCCTTCCAAAGCCGAGGGCTGTTTTCGAAGCGAAAAACGCTTTTCCGACAGTCATGATGATAGCCAGAAGGGAGCAGGCGATCATCCAGCCGCCGGTTCTCAATATGAATGGCATGTCGCCGTTCACGATTCCGACATCCACGACATCTGCCATTAACGTCGGCAAATAAAGCTCAAGCACACTGCTCAGCAAAGTAAAAACAGCGACAAGAATCACTTGCAGCTTATAAGGCTTTAAATATTTTAAGAGTGAGATCATTTTTCAACCTTCTTTTCACTTGTTTTTTCTCCGTGTTCGATAAACTCGGATAACTTATGAATCAAATCGGCGAACTGCCTGCTTTCATCCTCGCCCAAATACCGAGTGAGCTGCAGGAACCACCGGTTCAGCCCTTTAAGCGCATCGTCCGCCGCTTTTTTTCCTTCATCGGTTAAAAAAATCCGGACGATCCGCCTGTCATCCTCATCCATACGCCGAAAAACGAGTCCTTTTTTTTCCATCCTGTTCAACATCTGCGTGACGAAAGGGGAGGTGACATGCAGAGCGCGGCTGATTTCGGATGCCATTTTTCCTTCACCGCTTGCTTCATTTAAAAACATCAGCGCTTTTGCCTCAGTCTTTTTCCATTCAACTGCAGGAAAAGACTGCTTCATTTCCGCATACCGCAGCCGGTTGAAAGCTTCAATCAACTGCACAACGGTCTTGCGGCTGACTTTATCTTGTTTCATAAAAAGCACCTGCTTCTCCATTTTAATTAATTAAGTAAATAAACTAAAACACGGTATTATCATACATAGAACAACAAAAGATTGTCAAAGAAGAAACTTTGAAAAAAGAAAAAACCCGATCATTGATAACATGACCGGGTCATTGTACGAGCTTCATAAAAAAATCTTTCATTTCAAGGTGGCGAAGATGTTCCGGAACTTTTTCCGAACCGACGATGATCATCGGAGCCAAGCTATCCGTTTTATAAAGTGAGCCATGGCCGCCTCCTCCAAAATGGAGGGGAGACTTTTCGCCGGCAAATTGGAACCCGGGTTTCGCGTCGGCGATCACAAATTGTCCGCGATGCGAATGCATGGCGCTGTACAGGCGGGCAAGAGCATCCGGGTAATCGCCGTATTTGATCGATGCGCCATCTGCTTTAATGTCCAATAAAGAAAAATCTCCGCTGATCGTCCATGACTGCCCGTAAGGATCTTGATAGGCGCCTTTTGGACGAAACCGCAGCGGTTTTAAAGAACGCTTCGAATCGACATATATCCAGCCGCTTTTTTTCCACGCTGTAAAAGCGATTCGTTCGTCTTTTTTCAATTCATTGATGGCATCTTGCAGCGGCATGTTTCGATCCGTGACATAAATGTATGCCATTCTGTCGTTTACCGCAAAAAGAAGCTGGTCGCTTCGATCGGGGACTTCATTTATTTTAGCGATCCGGTATCCTTTAAAAAGCGAATGAAGCCGGATGGCGGCCTTGTCTTTATCGCGTCCGATCGCTGTCTGCCCGCCGTCACCCATGACGACCCACACCGCTTTTTCGGCCGCATCGCGCCAAGAATCATATGCATTCAATATGCGCTGCAGCTGCCGGTCCATTTTTTCGAGGCCTTTCATATCCATCGGGCCTTTTTTGTGTGCATCGCGGTCAAAATCGGGCAAGTAGGCGACAGTCAGCGCAGGAAGCTTCCCCTTTTTAATTAAATAGGCCATTTCCTGTGCCGTGAACTTGTCGTTAACGCCATAACCTTGCCAAATATGGTGGTAGGGGTTATCGGGATCGAGCTGGGCAAAGCGGCCGAACGAAAAAAGAGCCGGCCTGTTTACCGTCATATGTTCAGGCATCAATTTCAGCTTCTTGAGCGGGGGCGGGATGTTTAATTCGCGGCGGTCAGGCCCCCTGTATATGAGCCCGTTGATGGATGCCGACTGTTTTCCTCGCTCTTGCAAATCATCATGGACCGTTGCCGCCTTTCGGCTTAAATGGCGGTGATTAAGAGAATATAGTCCGTCTTCGATCGTTTGTTTGATGCCGAGCGCGGCGATTTCTTTTTTATCGCTCCCGTAATTCACGATTCTCTGTTCATCCTGGTTATACCAGACGAGCCCGGGAACGCGGTGGATATTCGGATAAGTTCCGGTGAGCAGCGTGCTGTCAATCGAGACCGACATCGTCGGATACGCGCTCACCACTTCAGGTTCATAATGACCGTTTTCAAGAAAGAATTTTAATGCCGGGGCGCGGCCATCTTGAATCGCTTTTTTCAAAGGCTGATCCATCAAAGAGTCGATGATAAGGACAATGACCGGTTTTTTGGAAGATTTGACAGCCACTGCTTCTTCATCCGGGAGCCCCAATTTTTCATCCCCGGCATTCAGCCATATGATAAATGAAACCAGCGCACATATAAAAATGACAAGTACAATGATTAGCTTTTTCAAAACGGCCTCATTCCTTTAATCCCATCATATGCATATTCTGGCATGGGACGCCGGAAGTTATAGCTGGTAATAGGTTCTAAATGAATCACGGCAGCACTTGGGAAGCCTATTTAATTAGAAAGGAGGGTTAATGATGAAAAAACATAAATGGTTAGCCGCATTTGCTATCATCGCAATTTTAGCCGTTATAGGCTATATCGCGGTCAGACATCTTGAACCGGAATATGCATATATGCCTCCTAAAGAAAAAGTCATCTCAAAAGAAAAACGAGTGCACGGATACGATCTATGGGGAGCATTTACACCGGACAAGCCCGCCTCCGCAGGGGAGGGAGCTGTAAAGGTTGATGACCGCCTTCTCGACTTGGGGCGGGAGACATTTTATAAGGAAACTTTCGGCAATGAAGTGTTTTTGACAGATATCATCGGACTCCTTGACGGTCCCATTACAGCAGCCAACATGACGAAAGCCATTGCCGGATTGAAAGGGAAAGGGACGACGAACTTGCGCATCGAATTGGCCGAAACCGTTAAGATCGGGGAGAAAACCTTTAAAAAAGGCGAGAAGATCGACACCGGCATTGATGTTGCAAAAGGGGCATACGCCCCGCTCGGCATGCCTTTCAAATACGCTGACGGAAAAATCAAAGCCGGCATCAGCTGTGCGGCCTGCCACGCCGCAGTCGATCCGAAAACGATGAAGGTGATGGAAGGCGTGACAAATCCTGATTTAAATACAGGGCTGATGTTGGCGCTGGCGACAAATTCAGCGGCTTATTTTACACATGCCGAAATTGATAATATTCAACAATTTATGAATGATAAAAGCCCTGTGATCACCGCCGGAAACGGCAAAAAAGAACGCCTTCCCGATCCGGACCGCCTCGAAGATGCGGTCGATCGCATTTTCCTGAAGTGGCCGAGAGGTTTTTTCGACTCGACGATCGATATGAAAAGCAATCCCACGCAGATTCCGGATGCTTATACATTGGGCGACCATCCGTATAGCTGGAGCGGTGCGGCAATGGCCGGTCCTTTTAAAGGCTTGACTGTGTTCAGCAATAATGTTCATGCGCAAAATTCGGACAGCCTCTCGCAAGCCCCGGCAAGCCGGGCGCTTTTCGGCATGAGCGAAGATGTTTATATCGGGACGATCCTGCAAAGGGCTCCCGCCTCAACATACAGGTATCAGCCGAAAAAAAAGGAAAGTCCGACTGCGTTTTTCAAAAAAGCCGATCCCACTCCCGGAGTACCGGGCGTCAACCAAATGGTCAAGCCGCCTAGCTTTCCTAACATCACTTTGGCGGCGCCCGACGGCGTACTTGTGAGCTCACCCGGACGAAAAGTGAATGAAGAAAACAACGCTGTATCCGCCTGGCAAAATACACTTAGACCGCCTGATCCGCGGCAAAAAACCGACAGCCAAACCGTCAGGCGCGGCAGGCGCGTTTTTGAACAAGCGGGCTGCATATCCTGCCATGCCGGCCGGTATTTGACGAACAACAAGGTCATCTCGGCTGAAAAAATCGGAACCGAGCCGACAAGGGCCCGGTCTTTTAAGAAAACGGAAAACATATTCGGGAAAAGCCTTATTCATTCGCCTGACACACCGGTGCCTCTGCCGCGCAAGCCGAAGATCCTGAAAGTCCCGACAGCCGGGTTTGACCCCGAACAGATCAAGCTTTCGTGGGCGCAGGGAGATTCCAAAGGCGGGTACAAAGTGCCGAGTTTAATCGGCGTTTACTGGCGCGCTCCTTATTTGCACGACGGAGGGGTTGCAGTGGGAAGCTCATTAAAAGAGACAGGCATACCAAATACGGTCATAAAAGGTAAGCAGGCGGACCCTTATAACAGTTTGCTGGCGATGATCGACAGAGACTTAAGACAGCAGGTCGTCAAAAGCAATTCAGAATCGCCAGACTTAAAAACGGTCAGGGTAACCGGCAAAGGGCATGAATTCTGGGTCGACGCCAAAAGCGGCTTTTCCGAACAGGAGCAAAAAGCGTTGATTCATTATTTAATCCATGCCGATATGCCGAGAAAGCAAGGAATGAAATGAAACGATAAGCCGCCTGAATGGCGGCCTTTTTTAAATCTTCGTCAGGGGAGCGGCGATATGATCGCCTTTTCGGTCCTTTGTGACGGCGCGATCCGGCTGACGGAATTGTCATTCACTTCAGCGGTTATGACGAGTCCAAGGCCGGTTCCAGACTGCAGCCAGTGCAGGCGAGTCCGTTCCCAGACAGAAAAAACTGGCGTCAGTATGAAAAATCAGCATAAAAAAAGGGGAAGAACATACATATATAAGATGCGCTTTTTACAATAGAAGAGATGCGGCAACAAATAAATGTACAGAAAATTCAGACTTCAATTGCTGTTTATGATAAAATGAAAGCAGCCAAGCTTTTGCGCCCGGCTGAATTCGTTGTCATACTGGCTATTGGTATTGCTGAAGGCGAGAAAAAAACTTCTTTACGAATTGATAAAAGACTTTTGCAGAAGGGGAAAGCTCCCTGTTTTTAGGGGTAATGATTCCGACTGTGCGCTTTACTTGAGGATAATCAATCGGAATCTTCTTTGTAAAACGGGGAGCCGTTTCATTAAAGGCGCTTTCCGGCAAAAGCGTCACCCCCATATCAGCAGAAACCAGCCCTTTGATCGCATCCAAATCTTCGCCCTCTGAGGAAATTTTAGGCGTATATCCTACTTGCTTGCATGCATCAACAGCCATTTTTCGAAGGATGTATCCGTCTGGAAACAGCACATACTGATCATTTCTGAGATCGCCTAGATGAAGGCTTTTCTGGCCTGATAGGGGATGATTGATCGGCACGAGTGCCAAAAGGCTTTCCGAAAACAAAATGTCCCCTTTAATCTCAGCGATATTTGACGGAACAGGACCGAGAAAAGCCAAATCGATATCCCTGTTTTTCACCGCTTCGATTAAAAATTTATAAGATCCCTGCCTTAAAAGAAAAGCGACATTAGGATGCTCCTCTTTAAAAGCGGAAATAACCGTCGGAAGGAACTGGCCCGCAAGGCTTGTCGGGAAACCGATTTTAACGGTCCCGCGATTCGGGTCCAAATACTCATCGATTTGTTCCCTCGCGAAATCGATCGCTTTCATCGCTGTTTTAATGTGATCTAAAAACTGTCTCCCGATCGGAGTCAGCTTCACATTGCGGCCTTCGCGCTCAAACAAATCAACACCGAGCTCTTCTTCGAGATTGGCGATCTGCCTGCTGATCGCCGACTGAGCGACGTGAAGGTGCATGGCCGCTTCCGATACGTGCTCTCTTTCTGCAACTTCCATAAAATAATGCAATTGGCGTAATTCCATCGTTGTTTCACCTGCTCATCTCAAAATGAGATAGTTTTAATCTAAATTATATATTGTTTGTATAGATTTGAAAACCTACAATAGGATTAGAGTTTGTAAGATTTTATGACCGGGGACAAACGGGAAAAATGAACGGGGGAGAGGAACAATGACTTATAATCAACTACCAAAGGCACAAGGTCTCTACCGTCCTGAATTTGAACATGATGCATGCGGAATCGGCCTTTACGCTCATTTGAAGGGCCTTCCTACTCATGATATTGTCAAAAAAGGATTGCAAATGCTTTGCCAATTAGACCACCGGGGCGGTCAGGGCAGTGACCCGCATACCGGAGACGGAGCAGGCATCATGATGCAGATTCCGGATGCTTTTTTCAAAAAAGTCTGCGCCGGTTTCAACTTGCCTGAAAAAGGACGCTACGGCGTCGGGATGATCTTCTTTTCTAAGGATGACAGCGGGCGCGAAAAAACCGAAGCGCGCATTAACGAGCTGATCGAACAGGAAGGGCAGACGGTGCTCGGCTGGCGAACTGTACCTATAAATGTCGGAAAAATCGGAACAGTCGCACAGAAAAGCGCGCCGGTCGTCCGCCAGGTATTCATCGGAGCAAATGAAACGCTGAAAGACAATCTGGCATTCGAACGCAAGTTGTACATCATTCGCAAACAGGCCGAAAATTGGGCAAAAGAACACGACAAAACGTTCTATTTCGTCAGCCTCTCTAGCAATACCATCGTATATAAAGGACTTTTAACGCCCGAGCAGGTTGATGCTTTCTATGAAGATTTGCAGGACGAGGACTTCGTCTCAGCTTTTGCATTGGTTCACTCCCGTTTCAGCACAAACACGTTTCCGAGCTGGGAAAGGGCGCATCCGAACCGTTATCTGATCCACAACGGGGAAATCAATACGCTGCGCGGCAATATGAACTGGATGAAA
This sequence comes from Bacillus sp. FSL L8-0528, assembly GCF_038593085.1. Taxonomy (NCBI): domain Bacteria; kingdom Bacillati; phylum Bacillota; class Bacilli; order Caryophanales; family Bacillaceae; genus Bacillus; species Bacillus sp. FSL L8-0528. The sequence goes on along the minus strand of NZ_CP151961.1, from coordinate 2,122,517 downwards.
GCGAGGGAGCAGCAGTTTGTTTCTGAAGCGTTCGGTGAAGACTTGCCGAAGGTTTTGCCGATCCTCGATGAAAACGGAAGCGACTCCTCGATCTTGGATAACGCTTTTGAATTCTTTGTTCTGGCTGGAAGGAATCCGGCCCATGCTGCAATGATGCTGATTCCGGAGCCGTGGAACGAGAATCCGTACATGTCAAAAGAAAAGAAGGCATTTTACGAATATCACAGCTCTTTAATGGAGCCGTGGGACGGCCCGACTGCGATTTCATTTACAAACGGAAAACAGATCGGAGCCATTTTAGACCGGAACGGGCTCAGACCTGCCCGCTATTATGTCACTAAAGACGACTACCTTATTTTTTCCTCCGAAGTCGGCGTGATTGATGTCGAACAGGAAAACATCTTATATAAAGACCGGCTGGATCCCGGAAAAATGCTGCTTGTTGATCTTGAAGAAGGGCGGATTATCTCCGATGAAGAAGTCAAATCCGAAATCGCCGGGGAGTTTCCGTACCAGGAATGGCTCAGTAAAGAACTGGTTCATGTCTCAAACGATATTGAGGAAACCGAAGAAAAATCTGTGCCTGACCTATTGACCCGCCAAAAAGCATTCGGTTTTACGTACGAAGATATTCACAAATATTTAATTCCTGTCATTACAGAAGGGAAAGACCCGCTCGGTTCAATGGGCCACGATGTCCCGCTGGCGGTATTGTCAGACCGTCCGCAATCGTTGTTCAACTATTTTAAACAGCTGTTTGCACAAGTTACAAATCCGCCGATTGATGCAATCCGCGAGCAGATCGTCACTTCGACATTGACATGGCTCGGAGCGGAAGGCGATATTCTCCATCCGAACGAAAGCAGCTGCCGCCGGATTAAATTGTATACACCGGTCTTGACAAACGCGCAGTTCAATTCTTTAAAAGGACTTGTGCATAAGGATTTCAAAAGCAAAACGATTCATACGCTCTTTACAGACGACTTGAAGAGCGGTCTCGAAGATATGTTTAAAGAAGCGGACAGAGCGATCGCCGAAGGCGTGACTCTCCTTATTTTATCCGACCGCAAAATGGACGGTCAGAAAGCGCCGATTCCTGCGCTGCTAGCCGTCAGTGCCTTGCATCAATATTTAGTCCGCGCGGGAAAACGTACGAAAGTCAGCATTATCGCCCAATCCGGTGAAGCGCGCGAAGTTCACCATTTTGCCGCCTTGATCGGCTACGGAGCGGATGCCATTCATCCGTACCTCACGTATGCGACATACAAGCAGGCAATTGAAGACGGAGCGCTCTCCATCAGCTATGAAGAAGCCGTTACAAAATACAGCAAAAGCGTGACAGAGGGCGTCGTAAAAGTGATGTCCAAAATGGGCATTTCCACTGTCCAAAGCTACAGGGGCGCACAGATTTTTGAAGCGGTCGGGATCAGCAAAGACGTCATAGACAGCTATTTCACAGGAACGGCATCACAGCTCGGCGGAATCGGCCTGGACACGATTGCCGAAGAAGCGAAGCGCCGCCACAGGGAAGCTTATGAAGATACATTCAGCGAAACACTTGATTCGGGAAGCGATTTTCAATGGAGAAAAGGCGGGGAGCACCACGCTTTTAACCCGAAAACGATTCACACGCTGCAATGGGCATGCCGCAAAGGTGATTACAGTCTGTTTAAACAATATTCGAAAGCAGCTGATGAAGAAAGAATCGGTTTTCTCCGCAATCTCTTCTCGTTTGATGAAAACCGGAAGCCGCTGCCGCTTGAAGAGGTAGAATCCGCTGAATCGATTGTGCGCCGCTTTAAAACAGGGGCGATGTCATTCGGCTCTTTAAGCAAGGAAGCCCATGAAGCGCTGGCGATTGCAATGAACCGTCTCGGCGGAAAAAGCAACAGCGGGGAAGGCGGAGAAGATCCGGCGCGCTTTACCCCAGACGCGAATGGCGATAACCGCCGCAGCGCGATCAAGCAAATTGCTTCAGGCCGTTTCGGTGTGAAAAGCCACTATCTCGTCAATGCCGACGAGCTGCAAATTAAGATGGCGCAGGGTGCAAAACCTGGAGAAGGCGGACAGCTCCCTGGCAACAAAGTGTATCCATGGGTTGCCAATGTTCGCGGATCTACGCCTGGGGTCGGCTTGATTTCACCGCCGCCGCACCATGACATCTACTCGATTGAAGATTTGGCGCAGTTGATCCATGACTTGAAAAACGCCAACCGCGATGCACGGATCAGTGTAAAGCTTGTCGCTAAAGCCGGGGTCGGCACGATTGCAGCCGGAGTCGCCAAAGCGACCGCCGATGTCATCGTGATCAGCGGCTATGACGGGGGCACTGGAGCATCACCGAAAACAAGTATTAAGCATACCGGCCTCCCGTGGGAACTAGGGCTCGCCGAAGCTCATCAAACACTGATGATGAACGGTTTGCGCGAACGCGTCGTATTGGAAACAGACGGCAAATTAATGACCGGCAGAGACGTTGTCATGGCTGCGCTTTTAGGAGCCGAAGAATTCGGTTTTGCCACAGCGCCGCTCGTTGTTCTCGGATGCGTTATGATGAGAGCCTGTCATTTGGATACGTGCCCTGTCGGGGTAGCGACGCAAAACCCTGAGCTGCGCAAAAAGTTCATGGGCGATCCGGATCACATCGTGAATTACATGCTCTTTGTCGCAGAAGAAGTACGCGAATTGATGGCCCGGCTCGGATTCAGAACAGTTGATGAAATGGTGGGCCGCACGGATGTCCTTCGTGTCAGCGAACGGGCGAAAGCACACTGGAAAGCGGGTCAGCTCGATTTATCAAACCTGCTATATCAGCCGGAAGGCGCACGCACATTCCGTACGCCGCAAAACCATAAAATCGATGAATCGCTCGATATTACGCAAATTCTACCCGCCGTCCAGTCAGCTGTTGAAAACGGCACGTCTGCGGAAGCATCTTTTGAAATCCGCAACATCAACCGTGTAACAGGAGCCATAACCGGAAGCGAAATTTCTAAGCGCTACGGCGAAGATGGCCTCCCTGAAGATACGATTACGCTCCGATTCACAGGTTCAGCGGGGCAAAGCTTTGGCGCGTTCGTACCAAAAGGAATGACAATGTATTTGACAGGAGATGCCAATGATTACATCGGCAAAGGTCTTTCAGGCGGAAAAATCGCCGTCAAAGCGCCTGACGAATTCAACCCTGCATTCCGTGAAAATGTTATTGTCGGAAATGTTGCGTTCTACGGTGCTACAAGCGGAGAAGCTTATATTAACGGACTCGCCGGCGAACGGTTTGCCGTCAGAAACAGCGGAGTCAGCGTTGTCGTTGAAGGCATCGGCGACCATGGCTGCGAATACATGACCGGCGGGCGCGTCGCTATTCTCGGCGACGTCGGCAAAAACTTTGCCGCGGGCATGTCAGGCGGAATCGCCTACGTGTACGCCGAAGACAAAAAAGCCTTTAAACGGAAATGCAATCCTGAAATGATCGAATTTGAAACACTTGAAGCACCTGAGGAAATCGCCGAACTGAAAACGATGATCGAAAACCATTACAGATATACCGAAAGCTCAAAAGCAGCTTCGATACTTGATCATTGGGAAGAGGCCGTCGGCCGGTTTGTGAAAGTGATTCCGAAAGACTTCAAGCGAATGATAGAGCGGATTAAAGAGCAAAAAGAAGCCGGCTTGTCTGATGAAGAAGCGCTGATGTACGCGTTTGAAGCCGGTACGAAGCAAAAGATTGAACCGTCTGCGGCTGCTTCTTCAAAAGAAGCGGTGGCACAGTAAGAAAGGGGAGGGGAAAATGGGCAAAGCAACAGGATTTATGGAATTCAAGCGGGAAAAGCCTGCTGAACGCGATCCTCTCACACGGATAAATGACTGGAACGAATATTCGTCTCCATTTTCTGAGGAAGCATCAAAAAGACAGGGAGCGCGCTGCATGGACTGCGGCACCCCCTTTTGCCAAATCGGCATGGATATAGGCGGTTATACGTCAGGATGTCCGATTCACAATTTAATCCCTGAATGGAACGACCTCGTTTACAAGGGAAGGTGGAAAGAAGCGCTTGACCGCCTTCTGAAGACAAACAACTTCCCTGAATTCACGGGGCGGGTCTGTCCGGCGCCTTGCGAGGGCTCTTGTACGGTGGCGATTTCCGACCCTGCGGTATCCATCAAAGGGATCGAACGGACGATTATTGACAAAGGATTTGAAAACGGATGGATTCAGCCGCGGATTCCGAAAAAACGGAGCGGCAAGAAAATCGCGATCGTCGGCTCAGGGCCTGCCGGTCTGGCAAGCGCCGATCAATTGAATCAAGCGGGGCATTCGGTCACTGTTTACGAGCGCAGCGACCGCCCGGGCGGCCTGTTAATGTACGGCATTCCAAGCATGAAGCTTGAAAAAAGCGTTGTCGAACGCCGCATCAAACTATTGACGCAGGAAGGCATCGACTTTGTCACCAATACGGAAATCGGCAAAGATATTACAGCCGACGAGCTAAAAGAACAGTACGATGCGGTTATCCTTTGCACAGGAGCCCAAAAACAGCGAGATCTCTTGATTGAAGGCCGTGAAGCAAAAGGTGTCCATTTTGCCATGGACTATTTAACAGGCACTATAAAAAGCATGCTCGATTCGAATTTTAAAGATAAACAGTTTATCAATACGAAAAATAAAGATGTCATCGTCATCGGCGGGGGAGACACCGGGGCAGACTGCGTTGCAACGGCCTTGCGCCAAAAAGCGCGAAGCGTCGTCCAGTTCGGCAAACATCCGAAGCTGCCCGATACAAGAACCGCCGAAAATATGTGGCCTGAACAGCCGCATGTCCATTCACTGGACTATGCTTATGAAGAGGCGCAAGCAGCATTCGGCAGCGATCCGAGACAATATTCGATCCAAACGAAAAAGCTTGTCGCAGATAAAAACGGCCATTTGAAAGAACTGCATACGATTCAAATGAAAAAAGAAAAGAATGATCAAGGAAAATTTGAGTTTCACGAAATTCCGGGAACGGAAAAAGTATGGCCTGCTCAATATGTCTTTATTGCCATCGGCTTTGAAGGAACGGAACAGCCGCTGCTTGAACAATTCGGGGTAAATACGGTGAGAAATAAAGTTGACGCAGCATACGGGGAATTTAAAACGAATGTCGATGGAGTCTTCGCAGCAGGGGATGCGAGAAGAGGACAAAGCCTGATCGTTTGGGCGATTCACGAGGGACGCGAAGTCGCCCGTGAGGTTGACAAATATTTAATGGGAAGTTCTGTACTGCCGTAAAACAAAGGGGTATTCACATCATATAAATAAAGCCTGTCCTGCGACCTTCTTTAGGTTGACAGGGCAGGCTGTTTTTTGTTTGATTTACAATGCCATATCGTTATTTGTTCGAATTTATACAAAAGCAATGATAAAAAAATTGTGTACGTACTCCATTTCATGGTATATAACATAACCTAAATTATGCAACGCAATAAAGGAGGCTATAACAGTGGAAGAAACTTATCAATATCAAGATGACTGGACGGATGCGGATAGACAGCAGCCTTTTACTTATGGCGGCTACGGCGGCTACCCCTATCCGCGGCCAAGGCCGCGCCCTAGACCAAGACCGCCGTTTTATCCGTATCCATTCTTCTATCCGTTCTTTCCTTTTTATCCATACTACCCTTACTACCCGTACCCTTGGTAATGGGTAAAGCGAAGCTGTCTGGTGAAACAGACAGCTTTTTTCATTTTGATGAATTTTTCAAAACGCTTCCACGAATAATAACAGCGATATGATAAAAGCTCTATATTTCCAAAAGAGAACAAAATTGGATGTGGTATTCGTGTCGTTATTCGTCAAAAAGACCAGCAAGGAAAAGCGATATTTGATTTTCGCATTCAGTGTCATTCTTCTCTATGTCCTTCCGCTTTACATATTAAATGAAGACGCTCATATCCGCGTGCATGACAACCTGGATTCCAACATCGCATGGTATAAGGTGCTGGCGGAAAGCGGTCAACTGCTCGGCGGTGTTAAAGCCGTTATTCCGCAAATCATCAACGGACTGCCGCGGGATGCTTACGGAACGGAATGGAGCGGCATTGTATGGCTTCATGCCTTGTTTCCCTCGATGACCGCATACGCTATAAGCCAAACGATCACGAGGGTGTTTGCCTTTGTCGGGATGTATCTGCTGCTGAAAAGCCATTTGATTCGCGATGAAAAAGCGTATTTCATCAGAATCGCGGTATCGCTTGCTTTTGCTCTGACACCCTTTTGGCCTTCGGGAATGCTCAGCACGCTTGGCCATCCTTTAGCTTTATGGGCGTTTTTAAACATCAGGGCAGGAAGAGACTCATGGAAAGAATGGGCGACCCTTGCGCTTTTGCCGCTTTACTCAAGCTTTGTGCTCGGTTTCTTCTTTTTCCTTGCGGCCGTTTCGCTGATTTGGCTTTATGATTTGGTTACAAAGCGCAGCTTTAACCTTCGCTTTCTCGGAAGCATCGCTCTCATGACGGGCATTTTTCTGGCGATAGAATACCGGCTTGTTTATTCGGTTTTCGCTTCAGGCGAAACGATGCATCGGGTTGAATTTATTTCATCCAGGCATGACATCCTTCATTCGTTTCGGCTTTCATTTAAAAATTTCGTGCTCGGCCACAATCATGTCATGACCGTCCATACGGCGGTGATACTGCCTTTGATTGTGCTCACTTTCGGGCTCGTCGTTGCGAGACAACGAAAAAAGCGGCCAAGAGAAGAAAAGCTGTTCATCTTTTTATTCATTTTAAATTATGCGCTTTCTTTATGGTATGCCCTCTGGTTCAACAAGCTGTGGGCGCTTCCAAAGGAAAAGATCAGTCTGCTTTCGGCATTCAATTTCGCGCGTTTTCACTTTTTGCGCCCTCTTGTGATATACGCAAGCTTTGCAGTTGCATGCTACATATTGTGGAAAATGGGGAAGAGATGGCGGCGCTTCGTCCATGCCGCGCTGGTCGCCCAGCTGCTCGTGCTTATACCGTTTCATGAAGAGCTGACTTACGGCGCATACCACCATGCCCCGACCTTTCGGGAATTTTATGCATCAGATCAGTTCAAACAGATCAAACGGTTCATCGGCCGTTCTCCCGATTCCTACCGGGTGGCGAGCATCGGCCTTCATCCCGCGATTGCGCAGTATAACGGTTTTTACACACTTGATACGTATGCCAATATTTATCCGCTGAAATACAAGTATCAATTCCGGAAAATCATCGCCAAAGAGCTTGATAAAAATCCGGTCCTGAAGCGCTATTTCGATGAGTGGGGGAGCCGCTGCTACCTGTTTGTTGACGAGCTCGGAAAACATTACGCGTTCAAAAAGAACACGAAGAAAAAAATCACGAACCTCGAATTGAACACTGAAGCGTTCAAAAAAATGGGGGGGCGATATATTTTTTCTTCGGTTCCGATTATGAATGCAGAACAAAACAAGCTGGCGTTTTTAAATCGGTTCAGCCACCCGCAGTCCGCTTGGAACATCTATGTATATGAAGCGAAATAAGCATCGATAAGGAGGAAGCAAATTGAATCTTCAACAGCCTTTGCTGACAATCGTCATACCCTGCTATAACGAAGAGGACGTGTTTGCCGAAACCGCAAAACAGCTGACTGCGGTATTGGATGATCTCACAGCAGACAAGCTGATCTCTGCAGAGAGCAAGCTTTTATTTGTCGATGACGGATCGACGGACCGCACATGGCCGCTGATTGCTATGGAAAGTACAAGAAACCGCTATGTGACAGGCTTGAAGCTGGCCCGTAATTCCGGACATCAAAAAGCTCTCTTAGCCGGACTAGATAAAGCGAAGCAAAAATCGGATTGCGTTATTTCAATCGATGCCGACCTTCAGGATGACATTTCGGCGATTCGCCGGTTTATCGAAAAATATCATGAAGGCTATGAAATCGTCTACGGCGTACGCCGCAGCCGGAAAACAGATACATGGTTTAAACGAACGACAGCCGCATGGTTCTACCGGATCATGAATAAGCTCGGCATCCAGCTGATCGATAACCATGCCGACTTTCGGCTTTTGAATAAACGGGCGCTCGAAGAGCTCAGCCGCTATGCAGAAGCAAATGTTTTCCTGCGCGGTCTGGTGCCTTTGATCGGCCTCCGGTCGGCCAAAGTGTTCTATGACCGAAAAGAGCGGCTGGCTGGAGAAACGAAATATCCGCTGAAAAAAATGCTGTCTTTCGCTTTTCACGGGATTACGTCATTCAGTGTCGCTCCGATCCGTTTTTTTACCCTGATTGGCTTCTTCTTATTTTTCCTAAGCTGTATCGCAGGTATATATGCAATGATTCAAAAGCTGCTCGGCTACACGAATGCAGGCTGGGCTTCGTTGATCATTTCGATATGGTTTTTGGGCGGTTTGCAATTGATGGGGATCGGCATTATCGGCGAATATATCGGAACGATTTTCACCGAAGTGAAAAGAAGGCCGAGGTATGCGGTGGATATCGATTTATATACGGAACGGCTCGGCCGGCGCGAACCTGAAAAACGGCCGGGAACGAAGTTCAGTTGATGACGGGTCAAACGGATTACTTAACTTTTACAGTTCATTTTGAATAAGGAAGGATGTACAAATTTATGGCAGAAAAACAAACCTCTGGCATGACGGTTGTCGCTATCGGGTCGATCCCATTGATTATGACGTTGGGAAATTCGATGCTGATTCCGATTTTGCCGAAGATGAAATCTGAACTCAATTTATCGCAATTTCAAGTCAGCCTTGTCATTACCGTGTTTTCGATTACTGCAGCGCTCTTTATTCCGCTGCTGGGTTACTTGGCGGACCGCTTCTCAAGGAAAGTGGTGATTATTCCGTGCCTGTTCCTTTACGGGGCCGGCGGGATTCTTGCAGGATTTGCATCGACGACCTTTGCGAACGCTTTCCCGTGGGTGCTTTTCGGGAGAGGACTGCAGGGGCTTGGAGCAGCCGGTACAGCGCCGATCGCAATGGCGCTGACAGGAGACCTTTTTAAAGGATCTGAAGAAAGCCGGGTGCTCGGTCTCGTTGAAGCCTCGAACGGCTTCGGAAAAGTGCTGTCTCCGATTTTAGGATCATTGATTGCATTGATCGCTTGGTTTTGGGTGTTTTTTGCATTTCCTGCTTTCTGTATTGCACCGATCATTTTGACTTGGATTTTTATCAAAGAAAAAGACAAGAAAAAAGATCCGCCGCCTCTCGGAAAATATGTGAAAGGGCTGACAAGCGTTTTTAAACATGAGGGCAGATGGCTTTTCACCGCATATCTCGCAGGAGCCGTCTGTTTGTTTACTCTGTTTGGCATCCTCTTTTACTTATCTGATGTTTTGGAAAAAGAATTTCATACAGACGGCGTAAAAAAAGGTCTGATCTTGGCGATCCCCCTGCTTGTCATGTGTACAACATCATATATTACGGGCAGCAAAATCGGACAAAATCAGCAGCTGATGAAAAAAATGATGGTTATCGGGCTCGCTCTGATTACGATTTCCTACGGCACACTGTCTTTTTTCTCCGCGCTCATTCCTTTTATCTCGATCCTTGTCATCAGCAGCATCGGTACAGGCTTTGTTCTGCCGTGTGTCAACAGCTTCATAACCGGGGCTGTCGGAAAAGAGAGGCGCGGCTTTGTGACCTCGCTGTACGGATCGGTCAGATTTTTAGGAGTCGCGATCGGTCCGCCGATTTTCGGGAGGCTGATGGAATGGTCGAAACTCGGCATGTTTATGTCGATTGCAGGCCTGACATTAATCGTCGGTGTGCTGGTGCTGACTATGATTCACGTCAAAAAGGAAGACACCAAAAAAGGGGAGAAAGGGCTGCAGCCTGCTGACGCAAGATAGGAGGGAAGGAAAAAATATGCGCATTGAAAAGGTTGACACATTTCCGCTGTTCCACAAGCTTTCCTCCCCTTACGGCGATGCGAACGGATTGAAAAGCTACAGAACATGCTACCTGATTCGGATCACGACAGCTTCAGGCCTGTCGGGATGGGGGGAATGCGCGGATTGGCTGCCTGCTTTGGATGCGGGCTTTAAAAAACGGATCATTCCTTACTTAATTGGAAAAGAAGCGGGCAATCGCACGGAGCTTGTCACCGTCATTAAAAAGTGGCATCAGCGGGCCGCAGCTGCTGTAAGCATGGCTTTAACGGACATCACGGCGAAAAAAGCAGGCCTTTCGGTATGTGAATTATGGGGAGGAAAACTGAGGGAGCAGATCCCGGTCTATGCGTCATTCCAATCGTATTCAGACAGGCCCGATTGGAGCCGCCATTCCCTCCGGCTCGTCGAAAAAGCCGTGCGGTTCGGATTTAAAACCGTCAAGCTGAAAGCGGGAGGCAAGTTGTTTTCCGAAGATTTGGCGCATATTCAGGCATTCCAGGAGATGGCAGGGCAAAACACCGGACTGATCCTCGATGCAAACCAGAGTTATGACCAGGCCGCCGCACGGAAGTGGGAAACGTGGTTTTCCGCCTGGGGCAACGTACTTTGGTTTGAAGAGCCCATGCCGTTTGACGTTCCCGCTGAATACCGGATGCTGCGTTCAGCGCTTTCTGTTCCGGTTGCCGGAGGAGAAAATGTAAAAGGCGCAAAACCGTTTTTGCCGATTTTTCTGGAGAACGCAGTCGATATTGCTCAGCCAGATGTTATGCACTGTGACGGCACAGACGATTTTCAAACCGTTCTGAAGCTCGCCAGGCATTTCGGAAAAAGGGTTTCTCCCCACAGCTATGACGGCGGACTTTCAAGAATGTACGCCGTTTTCGGACAAGCCTGTCTGCCGCCTTGGACCAAAATGGACGGAGAAGATATCGAACCGCTCGAATGGGATGCGATGGAGAATCCGTTCACACAACTCGTGCCCGTCAGCATAAAAAACGGCTGCATTCAAGTCCCGGACAAAATCGAAATCGATACAGAGCTCGTAGAAGCGTATGGATGGGACGGCTCGTCTTACATGTGATAGCGCCAACTCGAAAAAATGTGATATTTTTCATTTCCCCTTACATATAGTAGGAAAGAGGACAAGTTTCTTTAAAGGGGATTATATCCGTATGGGAAGAAAGCTCAAAATCGTACAGGCTATCGTGTTGGGCAGCGTGTTACAGGGTCTCGGCATGGCGCTGTTTTTGTTTCCGAATCATATTCCTTCAGGGGGCGCAGCCGGCATCGCTGTTTTGCTCAATTTTTGGTTTCAGGTTCCGCACGGATTAACCGTCTGGGCTGTCAACTTTTCGCTGCTTTTGACGGCCGTTAAATGGCTTGAACCCGTGACAGTCTTCGGGACGATGGGGGCGATTACCATGACGTCCGTTTCGGTGCAGATCTTCGAATCCTGCATGCCCTTCATGACGACGAACAATATCTGGCTGGATTTATTTTACGGATCCGTCCTTTTGGGGACGGGGGTTGGACTGCTATATAAATACAATATTTCTAACGGCGGTTTTGGCGCCCTGGCTTTAATGATATCGATTTACCGCGGCGGAAAACCGGGAACTGCGCTGTTTATGATGAACGCATTTATCTTCCTTTTGACGGCGTCTGTCATCGCCTGGGGAATCGTTATCCAAGCTCTAATCTGCCAGTGGATTTCTACGAGGATCATCGATGCGATTTATCAGATTCGCTTCCGTCCGTTATTGATGCCTATCGCCAGTCTCCGCAATAAAAAATAGGCCGCTTTTCAAACGACCCTAATCATATAAATAAAATGTATCTGATCGAAGTCCCAGTCTCAGCGTTTCAAGCGGAATGGCATCCTGAAACGGTATATTAGCCAAATTGGCGTCAGGACCGATTTTTTCAATGAAACACGTCTGCAGCTGTTTCGTCGGCGCTTCAAAAATTAAATCCCTTGAAGCGATGCCGGAATGAAGGATCTCCTCAATAAGCTGGGACCGCATTTCTCCATCGCTTTTGCACAGCCCGCTCGTGCCGCTTTCCCTCGTTTCCGTGATCACTTTTTCGGCCCCGGCTTCAAGATCTTCGAGGATGTAATCGATCCATTCGGCTGACTCCAGCTCACTGCTGAGGGCGCTGTCTTTGCTGCCGACTTCGCTGAACACGTGAAACTCTTTCGAAAAATCGGAAATAAAGCTTGCTTTATCTTTATTAGAGAGACGGACCGTTCCGTTTGATATTTCCACATAACGACATCCATATAATTTGCAGTAGCGATAGTAATCTTCAATTTTATCCTGGCTTAAAAACTTCTCAAACAATGTTCCGCCAAAAAAGAATTGAACGTCATTTTGCTTCAGACATTCGATTTTCTCAACCAAATATTTCGTAATTAAAGATGTTCCCCAGCCAAATTTCACAAAATCTATATAATCTGCCGCTCCGTGAATCGTATCTTTAAAAAAGTTCAAGGGAACCCCGTTATCAATCAGGATGGTGATCCCTTTCAATCTTGGTTTAAGCTGCCTGTCGGGCAGTATCAGTTCAGAAGAAATCATTGATTACCCCTCACAATCTGCTGTATCTTTCATACTTTTAGGTAAATGTCTGTCGGCCATTATTCAGCTGTCACATTAAGAATTCACCTTTTCCCGTTTATCGTTTCTCCCATTCATGTGTTGCCGTTCGGCAAGGAGTGATCTTCGTCCACCTCCCCATTAGGCAGCATGTTAGCCTCTCATCGCCTGACTTGCTTCTCAACTAGGTATCTATCCATTTTGTGAAGTCAAAGTAAGTATATTCGCCGTCCTTTCATATGGTTCCTCACTAGTTCTTCACAATGAAAACTGACGTAAAAAGAAAGCCTGCGACAGATTCGCGAAGCCCTTACTTAACATTAGAAAATATATCAGTATATCAAATCCGGATCTCTCACCGTCAGTTTTTATTTTTAATGCCACAAGACAGATGTAATGATTGACTGATATGAATCGGTTTATTTCAATTTGGCGCGCCGGGTCTTTCAGATATTCACAAAATTGCTGAAATCAAAACAATTTCCAGATCACATTTAGTTTAAAAAGTGAATAATCTGCCTATATGTTCTTTCAGTTCATGTTTCGTATCAGGGGGTAAGAAAACTAACCTTTAGGACGTATTGGGGGAAAATCGATGAACGATGTTTTAACGTATCACACATGGAATGAAAAAGCTTCTGAAGAGGTGATGGATACCTTCAGCGGCGAGATGGACGTTTTGAAATGGGCGTACAGCACGTATCAAAAAATCGTTTATGCCTGCAGTTTCGGCGCGGAAGGAATCGTTTTGATCGACTTGATTTCAAAAGTTGTGAAAGAAGCGGACATCGTGTTTTAAGATACAGGACTGCATTTTCCGGAAACATATGAACTTATCAATGAAGTGAAAGATCGCTATCCCGGTCTGTCGATTCGCTTTTTAAAACCCGGCCTCTCACTTGAAGAGCAGGAAAAACGCTATGGCAGCGAACTTTGGAAACGCCATCCGGACCATTGCTGCCGCCTTCGCAAAATTGAGCCGCTCAGAGAGCATCTGTCAGGGATGGAGGCATGGATTACCGGGCTGAGGCGGGAGCAGTCGGAAACACGGAAACATGTCCGTTATATCAACAAGGACGACAATTTTAAACTGATTAAAATCTGCCCCCTTATTCACTGGACATGGGAAGATGTCTGGACTTACATTAAGCTGAATCAGCTGACGTATCACAAACTTCATGATCAAGATTATCCGAGCATCGGCTGTGAGGTGTGTACGTCTCCCGTGGCAGACGGCGGCAATTTAAGAGCGGGAAGGTGGGCCCGTCAGGAAAAAACAGAATGCGGGCTGCATCAATTCCGGTAGGAGCTGGGTAAAAGATGACGATTACCATTTTGGCATTCATTATCGCTTTGTTTTTTGCCATGAACATAGGAGCGAGCGGAGCAGCAGCTTCAATGGGAATAGCGTATGGCGCAGGCGCCGTCCGGAAAAGGCAGGCGGCCTTGTGGATCAGCGGAATCGGTGTATTTCTGGGCGCCATAATAGGCGGAGGAGAGGTTGTGAAAACAATCGGTTCAGGCATTATCCCCACGTCTATTCTCAATGTGCATATTGTCGTGATTATCCTCGGAGCATCTGCGATTTCACTGTTTATTGCAAACATCGCGGGGATTCCCCTTTCAACCAGCGAGGTGACGGTCGGCTCGATTGTCGGGGTCGGCGTCGCATTTCAAGCGGTATTTACCGATAAGCTGTTGGTGATTGTCATGTATTGGCTGATCATTCCGGTTGCCGCTTTTTTTCTCGCTTTTTTCATTGGACAATTGCTGAAAAAAGCCGAGAAGAGGCTGCGGTGGCTCAAACAGCAAAAATGGGCGCGGCTGCTCACCGCACTAGTGATTTTAACCGGGTTTTTAGAAGCCTTTTCGGCGGGAATGAACAATGTCGCCAATTCCGTCGGACCTCTCGTTGGAGCAGGCCTCTTGTCAGTCAGCAGCGGAACGTTTCTTGGGGGGCTGTTCGTGGCTATCGGAGCCATTTGCCTTGGAAGCAGAGTCATTGAGACGAACGGAAAAAAAATCACCGAGTTTTCGCTTTTGCAAGGGTCATGTGTTTCCGGACTCGGTGCGTCCCTGGTCATCGGCGCTTCGCTATTCGGCATTCCCGTGCCGCAAACCCAGATTACGACTTGCAGCATCATCGGGATTGGCCTTTCTGAAAAGGGAAGGGCAATTTTTCGTAAAAGCGTGATTTTGAAGTTAATGAAAGTATGGGTTGTTTCACCGGTTTTTTCACTTGTCATTTCGTATAGTCTCGTAAAAATCTTTCTCGATTTTGATTTATATTCAGTGGCAGTTGTTTTATGTGTTTTTCTTGCCACTCTTGGATCTGTAAGCCTTATGAAACATGCCAGGCAGAAACAATCAGATGTCCGAAGAAACAGGGATCATGTAAAGTCGATCGTTGGAGGAAGAGGACGTAAAAGAGAGCCTGCCGCATGGAGGGACTTTAGTTAACCGGGCCGCCTGTTTTGGATGATTGGGACTAAGGCCCGGAATCAGCCGGATTGAAAAAAGGCGCTCGTGCAGCTTTATCTGTTTCATTGCCTGATGTGATCGTGAGAAGTCAAGAGCGGAACGGCACTTCTCAGCCGTTTGAACGAAGAAGAGGTTGGCACGACGCCGCTATTTTTTGAAGAATACAATGGATTGGCTGAAGGCGCGGCGCAGCGCAGCAGATGGTCCTTTTTCTCAGGAAAAGTATTCCTCTGGTTTAAACTGCATCCCGATTGTTAACAATGAAGAGAGAGATTCGGGAGGGAACCTTGATGGAATATGTACACTTGGTAGTCGAACTGACGATAGGGTTTGCAGCTTTATTTCTGATGACGAAAATTCTGGGGAAAACCCAATTTGCCCAAATTACGCCGTTTGATTTTATTTCCGCTTTAATATTGGGGGAGATGGTTGGAAACGCGATTTTCGATCAGGATGTCACCATCTGGAAAGTCCTTTTCGCCATCCTCGTTTGGGCCATTCTAATCTATTCAATAGAAGTTTTATCACAAAAAGTTCAAAACATCAGAGGTTTTCTCGAGGGCAGGCCAAGTATTGTGATCAATAAAGGAAAAATCGATTACAGCGCCCTCAAAAAAAATAAATTGGACCTGAACCAGCTGCAGACATTGGCACGTGAAAAAGGCTGTTTTTCCTTAAACGAGATCCAATATGCCATCCTTGAAACAGACGGTTCGATCAGCGTCCTCCCAAAACACAAATACGGGATGCCGACAAAAGAAGACTTAAATATCCCTTACAAGCCGGTTCAGCTCCCGGTGCCGGTAATCCTCGACGGCGAGCTCGAAAAGAACAATCTGCATGAAGCCGGCTTTGATGAGCTTTGGCTGCAAAATCAATTATCAAGTCAAGGTATTACACAGTATCAAGAGGTGCTTTATGCGGAATGGCGCGGCGATGAAGGGCAGCTTTACGTTACAACATATTGATACTGGCAAGCGCGGGTTCGACATGCTTCGAGCCCGCGCTTTTCTATTTGCGCTCACACGGCTAAAGGATCATACTTTTTTACCAGTCCGAAAGGCTGTCAATCTCTAAAAAATTCCGTTAAATCATTCAAACGGCCTTCAAATGGAGGAAAGACAAACGACAAAAGGTGCAATTGAAGCTGAAAAATCTGCTTTCAGCCTCTTTTTCTTTTCCTTTTTTCTTCAAAAATCTCCATTTTTCACATGACCTGCGCCGTCCAATCAAAACACGCAAACTTGACATAAATATCTAAAGTGTTAATATACTAACCGTGTTCGAAAAATACGAACAGAAATGCGAACAAAGGGAGATGTTAAAGATCTTTAATCAAAAAAACGTAGCTTTTATAGGGGCAGGATCAATGGCAGAGGGAATGATCTCAGGCATCGTTCAATCCAAAAAACTGCCTGCTTCGCAAATCTATGTTACAAACCACACGAACCACCGGCGTTTAGAAGAACTCCAGCAGAAATATGGAATACGAGGCGTCAGAAAAGAAGAGCTTGACTATCAGAACATCGATTGCTTCATCTTGGCGATGAAGCCGAAAGATGCAGAGAGTGCTCTCATTTCCATGAAACCGCATATTCAACCCCATCAGCTTATCGTGTCAGTTTTAGCTGGCATATCAATTTCATTTATTGAAAACGAGCTGCACGACATGCAGCCTGTCATCCGAATCATGCCTAACACCTCAAGTGCAATCGGCGCATCTGCAACCGCCATGGCCGAAGGCAGCCATGTAACAGCCGATCTGTCAAAAACCGCGAAACAACTGCTTCAATGCATGGGAGAAGTCTATTCCATCGAAGAAAGCAAAATGGACATTTTCACCGGCATTGCCGGCAGCGGGCCTGCTTACTTTTATTATTTAATGGAGCACATCGAAAAAGCGGGAGCCGAGGCTGGATTAAGCCAAAAACTAACGAGGGAAATCGGCGCGCAGACATTGTTAGGTGCCGCCAAAATGCTCTTGGAAAGCTCTGAAGATACAGCTGTTCTCAAAGACAACATCACTTCCCCTAACGGTACGACTGCCGCCGGTTTAAAGGCCTTGGAGGAAAGCGGCGGAGGCGAAGCGATCGAACAGGCGGTCAAACAAGCCGCAAAACGATCCAAAACCATCAGTCTCGAACTTGAACAATTAGTCGCAGCAAAGTAAGCACCCGTAACGAAGAAAAATACTACAGGAGTGATAAAATGACCTCTAATCAACAGAGGGTAGTTGTCAAAGTGGGAAGCAGTTCTTTAACAAGTCTTCACGGCGAAATCAGCAGCAAAAAGCTCGAAAAGCTCGTTGAGCAGATCGTCCGCCTCAAAGATGAAGGGCACGAAGTCCTCCTCGTTTCATCTGGCGCTGTGGCGGCCGGATACCGGAAACTTGGCTTCATCAACAGGCCGGATACATTGCCTGAAAAACAAGCATCCGCTTCTGTCGGCCAAGGCTTATTAATCGAAGCGTATTCCAAGCTTTTTTTATCCCACGGCTATATCGCTTCACAAATTTTAATCACAAAAAGCGATTTTTCAGATGAAAAACGGTACAACAATGTGAGAAATACGATGAACGTGCTGCTGAAACGCGGCATTATTCCGATCATCAACGAAAATGATACGGTTACCGTCAATCGGCTCAAATTCGGAGACAATGACACGCTTTCTGCTAAAGTGGCGGGTCTGATCGACGCCGACCTGCTGACCATCCTCTCTGATATAGACGGCCTTTATGACGCGAATCCGCGAAAAACGCCGGACGCCGCACTCGTCCAGGAAGTAACTGAAATCACGCCGGAAATAGAAGCTTCAGCAGGGGATGCAGGAAGCGAAGTCGGAACCGGCGGCATGAAGTCCAAACTGGACGCTTTTAAAATTACAATGGCTTCAGGCATCAAAGGGTTTTTAGGGCGCGCGGACACCCCCGGCATTTTGCACGAAGCGATCTGCGGGACTGCGAGGGGAACGTATTTTATACCGAATGCGGATTCACACGCCCTCAACCATAAAAAGCAATGGATAGCATTTAACTCTGGACCTGAAGGAGACATCGTCGTCCACAACGAAAGCAAAGAGTTTATTATCGACCGTAAAAAAAGCCTGTATCCTTCTAGTATTTACGACATCAACGGCCGTTTCAGCAACGGATCCGTCGTTCGAATCCTTGATCAGGAAGGAGAGGAAATCGGCCTCGGCGTCGTCAACTTTTCCTCATCCCAGCTTCGTAAATGGAAGAAGGATACGAATCAGGAAACAGCCGCTTCCTCACAGGCTGTCGTTGACAGAGAAGCGTTTGTCTGTCATTTAGAGCTATCCGTTCCGCTTTAAAAAACAAATCAAAGGAGGAATTGACATGACTGCGACGAGCGAGAGCATCAGTGCACAAATCGAAGAAAAAGCGATAAAGGCAAAAACGGCCGCAAAATCTTTGCGGCTGGCAACTGAAAAAGAAAAGAACGAGGCGCTTGCTGCATTGGCCGACCACCTGAAACAAAACATGAGCTATATTCTCACTGAAAATGCCAAAGATATCGAAGCGGGACGAAAAAAAGGCTATGATGCAGCCTACATCGACCGCCTGTCGCTCAATGAAGACAGGGTTCTGGATTTTGCCGATGGGCTGCTGGAAGTCGCGGAACTTGATGATCCGGTCGGAGAAACGCTATCAAGCTGGACGCTCGACAACGGGTTAAAAGCGGAAAAAGTCAGCGTTCCTCTCGGCGTCATCGGCATGATCTATGAAGCGCGTCCGAACGTAACTGTCGATGCGACCGGGCTTGCTCTAAAATCAGGCAATGCGATCGTTTTGAAAGGCGGCTCTTCCGCCATTCATTCGAATACAGCGATCGTATCGGGCATGCATCAAGCACTTGAGACGACAAACATCCCCCGCGATGCCGTTCAATTCATCGAAAGCACAGACCGAAGCGCAACGAAGCAGCTCTTTAAGATGAAAGAACATATCGATGTACTCATCCCCCGGGGAGGCGGGGCCCTCATTCAGGAAGTCGTTGAGAACGCAACCGTTCCGGTCCTTGAAACGGGAGTCGGCAACTGCCACATCTATATTGACCGGGAAGCGGACCCTGAAAAAGCGATCGATGTCATGATCAATGCGAAAACAGACCGCCCCGCCGTCTGCAATGCACTTGAAACGCTGATCGTCCACGAAAAATGGCTTGAGGAAAACAGCGCCGCGCTTATCAATGCTTTAAACGAACACGGGATTCAAGTTCACGGGGACGAAAAGGCTGTTCAAATGATTCCAGGCGCAAGACCAGCAGGGGAAGCCGATTGGCAGAACGAATATTTAAGCCTTGATCTCGCGGTTAAAGTCGCAGGAAGTCTTGAAGAAGCCTGCGATCATATCGAAACATACGGAACAAAGCATTCAGAAGCGATTATCACCGAAAATCCGGAAACAGCCAAAGCTTTTCTGAATACCGTTGATGCTGCAGCATTGTACCACAATGCCTCAACCAGGTTCACCGACGGCGGCGCACTCGGATTCGGCGCTGAAATCGGGATTTCTACACAGAAGCTTCACGCCCGCGGACCTATGGGTCTGAAAGAATTGACCACATGCAAATATATCATGAGAGGCGACGGCCATATCAGAAGATAAATAAAGAGACCTGTACTGAAACTGCACCTGGTTTGTCAGACACCATCTGACAATCCGGAGGTGCAGTTTTTTTCGGCTGAATTTACATCCTCATAAAACATACAGGCGCAGAATTTTTTTACCAGGCACCTTTCAAACTCCTCCCTTTACATCCTTTCAATCACATTACATAATGATCTATGATATAAGAGTCAGAAGGAGAGTGTGCGTTATGCAAATCCCATCCGGAAAAACCTGCGTTCCGACCGGTGTGGAACTTAAAGACACCGGCTTTGGCTATACGTTGTCATTGATAAGCGGCAAATATAAAATAGTCATTCTATATTGGCTGTCTGAACGCGAAGTGATGCGGCATAATGAATTGAAGCGAAGCATCGGCACCATTTCCTTCAAAACGCTAAGCATCATGTTAAAAGAGCTGGAAGCAGACGGCCTTATCATTCGCAGAGAATTTCCCCAAATCCCCCCAAAGGTTGAGTATTCATTATCTGAACGCGGACGCTCCATCGTGCCTTTGTTAAATATGATGTGTGAGTGGGGGGAGAAAAACAGGCTGGGCTGACAGCCTGTTTCAGCCCGAATGATTTTCAGCAAAACCCCTTGCTACATATGATCAATAAAATGCAAATAATCTCGTGCGCTTTTCTCCAATTCTCCTGCTCCCGGCTCATTTTCTTCTTCCTCGTTTCCGCCAGGCTCTTTTTCCTTGCCGTAAAATGCAAAAAATGAACGATAATCTGCGCGGCAATACCGGAATGTCGTTTCAAATGGAACTAATATTTGTTCAAGCGTATACCGGTACCTTCCGTTTTCACGATAATCTTCCTCTTTAATTCCGGCGGATACACCTAATGCCACTTTACGATTGTTTAATCGATCTCCTCCATTTGAACCATAAGCCCAGCCGTAAGCTAATACATCATCAAGCCATTTTTTAAGAAGAGGCGGACAGTTAAACCAATAGATAGGGAATTGCAAAACAAGATTGCCGTGCGATTCCACCAATTTTTGTTCTTTTTCCGCGTCTATGTTTCCATCTGGGTAAACGTCGGACAATTCGTGAACCGTATACTTTTCCGGATATTTTTTGAGTTCCTCTACCCAGCGCTTATGAACCACTGATGTTTCTAAATTTGGGTGTGCAACGATAACTAGCGTTTTCAAAGATTTGCCCTCCTTCAGCATGTTTTCATCTTGAGTATAAAGTTCACACTGCCAATTTGTAAGTATGCACTTTTAGTTCAGGTACTTACATAAAGGTAAGTACCTGTTGGCGATCAAACATGCAATTTACCTGTCTAAAATCCTCTGGCATGAAAAATGCACTTTTTTAATATAATGTTACAAAGCTCTGCTGCCTAAGGAATTTGACGATCCAAAAAGGGGGGCACTTTATGAATTTTGAACTAACCAGAGAACAGCAAATGATTCGTGAACTCGCAAGAGATTTTGCGAAACAGGAAATTGCACCGCACGCCGAACATGTTGACAGGACGGGAGAATTTCCGATTGAGACATTTAAAAAAATGGGGGAGCTCGGCCTCTTGGGGATTCCGTTTCCTGAAAGCTACGGCGGTTCAGGCGGAGATACGATTTCCTATGCACTTAGCGTCGAAGAAATCGGCAAAGCGTGCGGAAGCACCGGTCTTAGCTATGCTGCGGCTGTATCGCTCGGGGCTGCACCGATTTATTATTTCGGCACTGAAGAACAAAAACAAGAATATCTCGTCCCGCTTGCGACGGGCCGGGCGCTCGGAGCATTTGGGCTGACCGAACCGAATGCAGGTTCCGATGCGGGCGGCACCCGGACAAAAGCCCGCTCGGAAGGGGACAGCTATGTGATCAGCGGTGAGAAATGCTGGATCACAAATGCAGGATTTGCCAGGACCGTCATCGTCACCGCCGTCACCGGAATAGATGACAACGGAAAAAACATCATTTCCGCCATCATCGTTCCGACAGATTCGGAGGGCTTCACCATTAAAAGCGAATATGACAAAATGGGTGTCCGCGGCTCCAATACATCACAGCTCATATTGGACAATGTCCGCGTACCAAAACAAAATCTATTGGGAAGCCCGGAAAAAGGGTTTAAACAATTTCTCAATACACTTGACGGCGGCAGAATTTCGATCGCAGCGCTGGCTGTCGGTATTGCCCAAGGCGCATTTGAGGCGGCGCTCACATACGCGCGCGAACGAAAACAATTCGGCCGACCGATCTCTTATTTCCAGGCGATTCAGTTCAAGCTTGCCGACATGGCCATGGAAATTGAGCTCGCCCGCAATATGGTGCTGAAGGCCGCCTGGCTGAAAGATCAAGGACGTCCGTTTACAAAAGAAGCGGCTTTTGCCAAGCTTTATGCCTCAGAAATGGCGTTCAGGACATGCAATCAGTCCATTCAAATACACGGAGGATACGGGTATATGAAAGAGTATGGAGTGGAGCGCATGCTGCGGGACGCAAAATTAATGGAAATCGGTGAAGGCACTTCAGAAATTCAACGGCTCGTCATCGCAAGGCAGCTCGGCATCGGCAAACAAGCGCTGAAATGAAAACGCTTTCTATCGGAAGGGAGGGACAACGTTGGCAGAGCTGCTCCATTTGACAATTGGAAAGTTATTGGAGAAAACCGCGGCAGACGCCCCTGATCACGAGGCTGTCGTCTATCCGGACCGCGGCCTGCGTTATACGTACCGGGAATTTGACCAGTTGTGCAGAAAAGTCGCAAAAGGACTGATGGCGCTCGGTATTGATAAAGGTGAACATGTCGCAATTTGGGCTTCCAATACTCCGGAATGGCTCACCGCCCAGTTTGCTTCGGCAAAAGCGGGTGCTGTACTAGTCACAGCCAACACGAACTATCAATTATCAGAGCTTGAATATGTGCTGAAACAGTCAGATGCCACAACACTCATTTTAATGGAATCATACCGGGGCACTTCCTACATTGATATCCTTTGCAAACTGATTCCTGAATTAAAGGAGGGCGAACCGGGCAGGCTTGCATCTGAAAGACTGCCTTTCTTAAAAAATATTATTTTGCTGGGGGATCAAAGGCATCCCGGCATGTACCTATGGGATGATTTATTAAAGCTCTCAGGGTCAGTAAGCGAAAAAGCGCTTGATCGCAGGATGGAACGGCTCAAAGAGCATGATGTCATTAATATGCAATATACATCAGGTACGACAGGCTTTCCGAAAGGCGTGATGCTCACCCATTCCAATTTGGCAAACAATGCGGCAAATATTGCGGAATGCATGAATTTATCGAAAAAAGACAGAATGTGCATCCCCGTTCCGTTTTTCCACTGCTTCGGCTGTGTACTGGGGACTCTCGCTTGCGTCACCGCCGGCGCGACGATGGTGCCGGTACAAGAATTCAGTCCGAAAGAAGTGCTTTCAGCCGTCGAAACGGAAAAATGCACGGCGCTTCACGGTGTACCGACCATGTTCATCGCCGAACTGAATGATCCAGATTTCGCATCATATGACCTGTCTTCTTTAAGAACGGGCATCATGGCCGGTTCAAACTGTCCGATCGAAGTCATGAAAAAAGTGATCGATAACATGGGGATGTCTGAAATAACGATTGCATACGGACAGACGGAAGCCTCACCGGTCATTACCCAGACTAGGGTCAACGATTCGCTCAAAAGAAGGGTCGAAACCGTAGGGCGCGCTTTGCCGAATGTAGAAGTCAAAATAACTGAACCGGGTACGAACCGGGAGGTTGAAAGAGGCGTTCAAGGCGAGCTGTGCACACGCGGCTACCATGTTATGAAAGGCTACTACAAAAATCCTGAGGCCACGGCAGCGGTCATCGATGAGGATGGATTTTTGCATACGGGAGATTTAGCCGTAATGGATGAAGAAGGCTACTGCCGGATTACCGGGAGATTAAAAGACATGATCATCAGAGGCGGTGAAAACATATATCCGCGGGAAATAGAAGAGTTTTTATACAAGCATCCCGACATTCTCGACGTCCAAATTGTCGGAGTGCCTGACGAAACATTCGGCGAAGAGGTATCGGCCTGGATCAAACTGAAAAGCGGAGCATCGATGACGGCTGACGAATTAAAAGAATACTGCAAAGGCAAAATCGCCCGCTATAAGATTCCGCGCTATATCGCATTTGTAGAAGAGTTCCCGATGACGGCATCAGGGAAAGTGCAAAAATTCAAGTTAAGGGAGCAGGCGCTTGAGCATTTTCAATTGTAATTTTCTCTTGCAAGTGCGACGAACTAAAATGAGGGACTCTTTTGTTTAACGGATCATCTGCACATGTAAACGGATGCCGTGTAGCCTAAAGCTTTTGAAAGCGAAGCAAAACTGTATCTTGATTGGTTAAGGTACAGTTTTTTTTATGAGGTTTTTCAAGAACACGTGAGACGATATTTTTTATGTATAAATGATGACAATTTATTTCCATTTCTCTCAGAGTGCGTTGAATTTCAGCTCTGTTTTTTGAATAAAATGGTATAAACATCCTGATATTCTCTCCGTTTACTCATTCTATTTAGAGCTTTTCATATGTTATGAGCAGTAAAGACAAGAATTTTGCAGATGAGATAAAATAACCATTTTCTAATAAATTATTGAATTTATTGTAAACATTGTTGTATTTTATCGAATTTGTATTACAATGATTCTCATACGTATGATTTAGCCATATATTGTCATATAACCTGTAATTATTTTACTTTTTTATTCTCTTATATTTGAAATGGAGGGGTTCCATTGAACACAACCTACACTTTGACCCATGCTCAAAGGAGAGTATGGTTTACCGAGCTGCTCGATCCGGGTACAAGTATCTGCAATCTTGCAGCCTGTGTCAAATTCAGAGGTGCTATCGACCTTGATGTGCTGCGGCGGGCTTTGGACTTTTCAGTTTCCCGGCATGATTCACTTCATTTTCAGCTGACAGAAGGGAAAGGGGAAGAGCCTGATCTTTATCTCGCTGAACATCGCCCGCTTTCCATAGAGACAATTGATTTGACAGAGGCCGTCAAGTCCGAACGGAATAAGTGGATTGACGATCAGACTTCGATTCCGTTTAAGCTGTTTCATTCACCGCTTTATCAATTCACCCTGCTGGCGATTTCAAGCGAAGAAGTTTGGCTCTATGCAAAATTCCACCATATCATAATGGACGGTATTTCTCTTAATCTGCTAGGCAATCAGCTGATTGAGATGTATCAAAAAATGATTCGGAATGAACCCTTACCTCAACATCATGAACCTTCCTATCTCACCTATATCGAAAAAGAGAAGCAATACTTGCAATCTTCCCGGTTTGAAAAAGACCGCTTATTTTGGACAAACACCTACCACACCATTCCAGAACATTTCCCACTAACAGAAAAAGCCTTGCCTCAACAACAAAGCACCGCCGCTATAAGAGAAACCCTGACTCTTTCACATCCCTTGGCAGAATCAATCCGACACTTTTGTGAAAAGAATCAAATCAGCATTCTTTCTCTGTTTATGGCTTCGTTTTACATATGCATCAGCAGGATGACATCCAGCAAGGATATTGTGATTGGAACCTATTACGGAAACCGCGCCTCCAGGCTGGAAAAAGACATGCTCGGTATGTTTGTCAGCACACTGCCAATCAGAATGGAAGTTGATCCTGATTGTGATGTTCTTTCCTTTGTCACAAGCATCGGGAAAGAACAGCTGTCAGTCATGCGTCATCAAAAATATCCCTACAATCTGCTGATGAACGAATTAAGGCATCAGCATGGTGATCTGCAAAATTTAATCGCCACTTCCATACAGTATCAGCCGCTTCAATGGCAACAAGCGGATGGCTTTGAATATGAAACGGCCATGTACTTCAGCGGGCGCACTGCAAATCAGCTGTCTGTTTCAATTAAAGAGCGCCTTGATACCGGTATCATACAGTTAAATTTTGATTATCAAACCGCTATGTTTACTGAACATGACATCAAACGGATTCAATCCCATCTTTTAACCGTTTTGGAGAAGGCGCTTGAGAAGCCGGATCAGCCGATTAAAAACATCGATATGGTAGAGTCCAACGAAAAGGAACGGATTTTGTCTGCTTTTAACGAAACAGATTCCGTCAAACCTTTGGCGTCGACGCTGCATAACTTTTTCACCCGCCGCGCGGCTCTGTCGCCGAACATGCCGGCGCTTCGTTTTTCCGGCGGTATCTTAACGTATCGAGAGCTTGATCAGTATACCAATCAGCTCGCTATTCGGTTGAGGAAAAAAGGCGTGGCCAAAGAAAGTGTGGTCGGCGTGCTCGCCGACCGTTCACCGGAGATGGTGATCGCGGTGCTGGCTGTTTTGAAAGCCGGCGGCGCTTACGTGCCGCTTGATCCAGACTATCCTGATGAACGGCTCAGATACATGTTGAGCGACAGCGGTGCCAAGCTTCTCGTCACAGGGCCGGGTTTGTCCGTCTCCGGATTTTCCGGGGAAACGCTTGAAGTCAACCTGTCATCACTTCGAACGGAACCAGCGGAGACCGAACCGGTTTGCGCTCATACGGATGGCGGCTCACTCGCCTATGTCATCTATACATCCGGTTCAACCGGGACACCGAAGGGCGTCGCGGTTGAGCACCGACAGGCTGCCGCCTTTTTGTCCGGGATGCAGCGCCAGTTCCCATTAACTGAAGATGATGTCATCGTGCTCAAGTCATCGTTTTCATTTGATGCTTCGATCTGGCAGTTGTTTTGGTGGATGATTCCCGGCGCCTCCATGTATTTGCTTCCGCCGGGCTGGGAGAAAGATCCCGCTTTGATGACAGAAGCCTTCGTCAATGAAGGGGTGACAACGGCGCATTTTATCCCGGCGATGGCCAACAGCTTTTTAGATCAGGTCGAGATGGAAACAGAGGAGAAAAGGACAAGCCTTGCGAAAACCTTGAAACGCGTATTCGCCGGAGGTGAAGCGCTCGCTCCCCAGACAGCCGCCCGGTTTGCCCGGTCTTTGCCGGAGACTGCGGTAATTCACGGCTATGGGCCGACAGAAGCTACGGTGGATGCCGCATTTTTTCGGTACGACCACGAAAAAGACAGGGAACGGATGCGGCTTCCGATCGGAAAGCCTGTACCAGGGGCGCGCCTTTATATTTTAGACAGTGAGAAAGCCGTCCAGCCGATAGGGGTGGCCGGAGAACTGTATATCGCAGGCACGGGTGTCGCACGGGGCTACTTGAACCGTCCGGAGCTGACGAAAGAACGGTTTCTCGATGACCCCTTTTATCCAGGGGAACGCATGTATCAAACGGGCGATCTGGCGAGATGGCTCCCGGACGGCACCGTTGAATGGCTGGGCCGCACGGACGGCCAAGTGAAAATCCGCGGCTACCGAATCGAACCGGGAGAAGTCGAAGCGGTGCTTCGCCAGATCGACGGTGTGCGGGAAGCGGCGGTTGTCGCCCGGACAGAAGGGGAGGAAACCGCGCTTTACGCCTATATTGAAGGTCAGGATCAACAGACCGTAAGGACAGAGCTGGGCAAACGCCTGCCGGCCTATATGATGCCGTCATCCTTTATCGAGATGCGTGAGTGGCCTGTCACTCCGAGCGGAAAGCTTGACCGCAAGGCGCTGCCCGCTCCCGGCGGAGCGGCTGAACGACGCGCTTACACCGCGCCGCGAACCATTACGGAAATGAAGCTCGCCAAGCTTTGGGAAGAGGTGCTGAAATACGGCCCTGCCGGCATTCGCGACCACTTTTTCGAACAAGGCGGCCACTCGCTGAAAGCGACTGCGCTCGTCTCCCGCATCGCCAAAGCGTTTGGCGTGCAGGTGCCGCTGAAGGAGATCTTCGCCAAGCCGACACTGGAAGAGCTCGCCGCCGTGATTCAGGAATTGGATGAAAGCCCGCATGCGGCGATTGAACCGGCGGAAAAACAGGACACCTACCCGGTGTCCTCGGCGCAAAAGCGGATGTATGTCCTTCAGCAGCTGGAAGACGGCGGTGTCGGCTATAATATGCCGGCGGCGCTTAAGCTGACAGGACCGCTCGACCGCGCCCGGCTTGATGAGGTTTTCAGGCAGCTGATCCGCCGCCACGAATCGCTCAGGACGTCGTTTGAAACCGGGGCAGACGGCGAGCCTGTCCAGCGCATCCATGATGATGTCCCTTTTCAGCTCATGGAGTTGACGGCGGCTGAAGACTTTGTCCGTCCGTTCCGGCTTCAAGAAGCGCCGCTTTTCCGCGCCGCTCTTGTGAAGGAAGCGGAGGAGAGCCACCTGTTGTTGGTGGACATGCATCACATCATTTCCGACGGGGTGTCTGTCGGCACCTTAATCCGCGAATTCAGCGAGCTGTACGCCAGCCGGACGCTTCACCCGCTGCGGATTCAATATAAAGACTACGCCGTCTGGCAACAGGCATTCAAACAAGGGGAGGCGTACAAAAGACAGGAAGCCTATTGGCTGAAGCAGCTCGACGGAGAGCTGCCGGTGCTTGCGCTTCCGGCCGACAACGCCCGCCCGGCGGTGCGAAGCTTTGCGGGTGGTACAGTGTCCCGCACGCTTGATGCAGAAACGACAGCCGGCCTTTACAAGATTGCCCGCGACAACAGCTGCACCCTGTATATGGTTCTTCTCGCCGCATACAGCACGCTTCTTGCCCGTCTCAGCGGACAGGAGGATATCATCATCGGTTCACCGATCGCCGGAAGGCCGCACAAAGACTTAGAGCCTGTCATCGGCATGTTTGTCAACACATTGGCGATCAGAACGCAGCCGGCAGAAAACAAATGTTTCAGTGATTTCTTAAGAGAGGTCCGCGAAACGGCGCTTGAGGCGTTCGAGCATCAGGATTATCCGTTTGAAGAGCTTGTCGACCGCCTCGATGTCGTCCGTGATATGAGCCGCAATCCGCTGTTTGACGCCATGTTTATTTTGCAAAACATGGAACAGCACGATATGCAATTAGCCGGCCTTCAAGTCAATCGCGTTCAAACATTTGCCCATCAAGTATCTGTTTTTGACCTTACATTGACCGCTTGCGAATCTAACGGAAATATCCGTCTCGACATGGAATTCAGCACCGATCTTTTCTTAAAAACAACCATCGAGCGCTG
The DNA here is from genome assembly GCF_038593085.1 of Bacillus sp. FSL L8-0528. Lineage (NCBI taxonomy): Bacteria > Bacillati > Bacillota > Bacilli > Caryophanales > Bacillaceae > Bacillus > Bacillus sp. FSL L8-0528. The sequence goes on along the minus strand of NZ_CP151961.1, from coordinate 2,093,829 downwards.
GATGAAACATTTGTTTGTACTTTTGCGCCATATCGCCCATCAGCCCGAGACAGATCTTGCGCGCTTCAATCTTCTGAACGATGAAGATCAACACCAAATTCTTGTTGAATTTAATCACAAACACCTTCAACTTCCAGAACGAGCAGGAGTGTTTCACGAACTGTTTGAAGAAACAACAGCGAATAATCCTCAGCAAATCGCAGTCATTGAGGGCTCGAAACAGATCAGCTATCACCAGTTGAATGGTCGCGCCAATCGACTGGCGCGGACGCTTCAAACAGCCGGAATCGGTCCTGGAAAACGAGTTGCGATTTTGGCCAATCGTTCGATTGAAGCCATCATAGGTGTTTTGGCCGTGCTGAAAGCGGGAGGAGCGTATATCCCGATAGATTCCCATTATCCAGAAGAAAGAATTCGGTTTTTATTAAAAGACAGCGAAGCATCTGCGCTGCTGGCCCAGGCTGAATATATAGACATCGCTTCACTTTTGACAGATGGCGTTATGCCTTGCATCCATCTTGACCATGAACATAATGGCCTGCACGCGGAAAATATTGTTTCAACAGCAACTCCAAAAGATACTGCCTATGTCATCTATACTTCAGGAACAACAGGAGCGCCAAAAGGAGTTGAAGTCAGACATCGCAATTTCACACATGCAGCGCTTGCTTGGCGAAGCATCTATGAGCTTGACCGCACACCAGCGAGAGTACTGCAAATGGCCAGTTTCTCGTTTGATGTCTTTTCAGGAGACATAGCCCGGGCATTCTTAAACGGGGGAACGCTTGTGATTTGCCCGGATGATGTCCGAATTGAGCCCGAGCTGTTATGTAAGCTGATGAATCAACAGCAGATTACATTAATGGAATCAACGCCAGCCCTGATTGTTCCCTTTATGGAATATGTTTACCGGCGGAAATATCGATTACCGAGCCTAAAGGTGCTGATCCTGGGTTCAGATATTGTCAGTGCACAGGATTTTTACACACTAAATGAACGATTCGGAAAAGAGATGCGGATCATCAACAGCTATGGTGTAACAGAGGCGACCATTGATTCAAGCTATTATGAAATCACGATGAGTAAAGAGCCTTATCACGATTTTGTACCGATCGGCATTCCGCTCCCAAATGTACAAATGTATGTTCTTAACAAGAACAAACAAGTTCAGCCCATCGGCGTCCCGGGAGAACTTTTTATTGGGGGAGAAGGCGTGGCCAAAGGCTATTGGCGAAAAGCTGAATTGACAAAAGCCAAATTCAGCGATCCTTTAGCGCAAGGTCGGCCGCTCTATCAAACCGGAGATCAGGCCTGCTGGCTTCCTGATGGCACCCTTCGTCTTTATGGGCGTCTTGATCAACAAGTCAAAATAAAGGGCTACAGAATTGAGCTCGAAGAAATAGAAAATGCGCTTTTGAAGAACGAGCATGTCAAAGAAGCGGCAGTCGCCATTCAAAAAGATATTGAAGGGAAAACCTATTTGGCGGCATACGTCGTTCCTAAAGAAGCAGACATCAGCGATCTGCGTTTAGATTTGGCAAAAAGGCTTCCGGCTTACATGATTCCAGCTCATTTTGTCGGTTTAGAGAAAATGCCGCTTACATTTAACGGGAAATTGAATAAAGACGCTTTGCCTGATGCACATGTTCAGCGCCTGGAAACTTACCATGCCCCGCAAAATGAAAAACAAGCATTGCTATGCCGGATTTGGGAGGATGTGCTCCATGTACGGCAAGCCGGCATCACCGACTCTTTCTTTCAGCTGGGGGGAGACTCCATAAAAGCGCTGCAAGTGTCGGCTCGTCTTGCCGCTGAAGGATGGGATATGACGATTCGGGATTTATTTCAATTTCCGACCATTGAAGAACTGGCGAGTCACCTGACTCCGGCCGTATCAATTGCCGATCAGGGGCCTGTTGAAGGAAATGCCAGTCTAACACCTGTCCAGCAAAGGTTTTTTGCCTATCCTGGCGCCTTTGAACATCATTACAATCAAGCAGTCATGCTCACAAGTGAAAAAAGATTGGACGAGACTGCACTGCGCCGGGCCGTATCCGCTTTAATCAAGCATCATGACGCACTGCGGATGATGTTTAAAAAAGATGATAACGGACGCATCCTTCAATATAATCGCGGAATCAGTCAAACGGATGAGGATGGATTCAGCTTTAAGACCATAGACCTCGCCGATGAGACGCAGATCGCCGAACGCATAGAAGCGGAGGAAAAACGAATACAGCGGGCTATGCGTTTGGACGAAGGACTTCTTTGTCACATTGGATTGTTCAGATTGCGGGATGCAGACCATCTGCTGATCGCAATTCATCATCTGATAGTGGATGGTGTGTCATGGAGAATTTTGCTTGAAGATTTACAAACAGCTTATCAGCAAGCTTTAACAGACAGAAAAATTAAATTGCCGCAGAAAAGCGATTCTTACGCAACATATGCAAACAGGCTGCATCCATTGTCAACAAGCAACGAACTGCTTGAGGAAGCGGCATATTGGGAGCATGCGATATCTTTTGAAACGGCTTCATTGCCAAAAGACGGTCACAGGAATGCGGAAAGGCTGCAAAAAACGGCACTCACCACTTCTCGCATGTTAAGCGTGAAACTGACAAACCAGCTGCTGTTTCAGACAAAACAGGCATACGGCACAGAGGTGAATGAACTGATGCTGGCGGCCTTGGGAATGGCGCTTGCCGATTGGACGAAAGATGAGCAATTCCTTGTCAGTGTTGAGGGACATGGCAGGGAAGGACATGTTCCGGACATTGATATTTCCAGAACTGTAGGATGGTTCACCTCGATATATCCGGTTCTTCTGGACATGAGCGCGCCGGACAATTCAAGCGAAAAAACCGCTTGCCGTATAAAAAACGTGAAAGACATGATGAGACGCGTGCCGAACCAAGGAACCGGATACGGGCTTTTGCAATCGTCCCAACGTATTCAGCACCGTGAACCTGAAATCTGCTTTAACTATCTCGGACAGTTCGACGGTCTCGAAGGAATGATGCGGATGTCTCCTTATCAGCCGCGCCACAACATTGCTGAAGAGCGGCCGAGAGAATTTGATTTGGACATTAATGCCATGGTCGTCAATCAGCGGCTTGATATTCAAACTGTCTATACCGACGTCTTTTCCAGGCGTACGATTGAAACATTTATGGATGGCTTCCGTGACCGCCTTTGTGAGGTGATTGAGCATTGTTCCGCCAAGAAAAAACGAGAAAAAACATTGAGCGATTTCAGCAATAAACAATTGACTTCCGCTTCACTCGAAAGTATTGCCAATCTCGTAAAAGAACTTTAATTTCGCCGGAAAGGTGTGTGGCATTCATGGCGCAAGAGACAGAGATTCAAGATATTTATCCATTGTCGTATATGCAGGAAGGAATGCTGTTTCATTCACTGCTTCACCCTGATTCAAACGCCTATATTGAACAAATTTCCTTCACCATCAGCGGTGATTTGTGTCTGGATTCATTTCAGAAGAGTCTGGATCTATTGATTGAACGTTACGACATTTTCAGAACGATTTATATAAAAGAGGTGCCTGATCTGGACGGGCCGCAGCAAGTCGTTCTGTCACACCGAAAAGTAGCTGTTCAGACGGAGGATATTTCTGCCTTGACGGCTAAACAACAGAATACGTTGATAAATAGCCGCAAACAAGCAGATCGGCTTCAACGGTTCGACCTGCAAAAAGGTCCATTAATGCGGCTGACCCTTTATCAAACAGGAGAAAAACGGCATACATGCGTCTGGACCCACCACCACATCATGATGGATGGATGGAGCTTAGGTATTGTGCTGCAAGATTTTTTCCACATGTACTACGCTCTAAGAAACGGCCGGCCTTTCCGCCTTGGGAAGCCGGCGCCTTACAGCACATACATGACTTGGCTTCGCGGTCAGAATAGAACAAAAACAGCTGCCTTCTGGTCCGATTATCTGGAAGGGTACGGGGAGCCTGTCTCTGTCCCCGGTTCAAAAAGCAAAACAACGGAAGGCATTTATACACCGAGACACCTTCAATTCTCACTCAAGCCGGAAACGGTTGAAAAACTTTCCGATTTAGCAAGGCGATTGGGTGTGACGTTAAACACGTTGTTTACAAGTATATGGGGCTTGCTTCTGCACCGCTACAACGCGACTGATGACGCTGTATTCGGCGCAGTTGTTTCAGGGAGGCCTTCCGCCATTGACGGGATCGAATCAATGGCCGGACTGTTCATTAACACGGTGCCTGTCCGGATTCGCTCTTCCGAGGGTATGTCATTTTCTTCACTCGCCAAACAGGTGCAAAAAGACATTCTGGCTTGTGAAGATCACGGCTATTATCCGCTCTATGAGATACAAAATGAAAGCGGCTTAAACAAAGACCTGATCAATCATATCCTTGTATTTGAAAATTATCCCGTCCAAATGCAGAAAGAGGTTAACGGCTGGGAAGAATCGGAGGAAAACGCTCTTCATCTTGATCATTTTTCCACGTCAGAGGAAACCAATTACGACTTGAATATTGTCATTGTTCCAGGTGAGAACTTTTACATGAAATTCAGCTATAATGCCGAAGTCTACGATCAAACCGACATACTTCGGCTTCAGGGGCATGTAAATGAGGTGATCAAATCTATACTGTCAGATCCCGATCGATTGATCACTAGCATTGATCCTGTGCCACTTGCTGAAAAAAAACTGATTCATTCCTTTCACGGCAAACAGCGAACTTATCCGGATCAAACAGTTTATGAGCTGTTTGAAAAGCAAGCTGCCAAAACACCGGAACAAGAGGCGCTCAGATTCAATGAAACAAGCTGGAGCTACCGCGAATTAGATGAACGAGCCAATCAAATCGCTCGTGCGCTAAGGAAAGAAGGCGCTGGCCCAAATCAAGTTGCAGCTGTTATGCTGCGCCGCTCAAAAGAAACTGTCGCAGCTCTTCTCGGCATCTGGAAATCGGGCAGCGCGTTTATGCCGCTTGATCCGGATCATCCGCCTGAGCGGCTCTCGTTTCTCTTAGGTGACAGTCAAGCCAAATGGCTCGTTACGCAGCAAGAACTGCTCCCATTCGTCCCTGTGGATTACAAAGGGAAGATTGTCACAATTGAAGAAACCGCTGTTCAACCAACAGATCCTCTTTCAGCCCAGTCAGACAGCGAAAATTGGGCCTACATCATTTATACATCAGGGACAACGGGGCGGCCGAAAGGTGTGCTCGTCAGCCACGGAAGCATTTCCAATACATTGCAATGGAGACGGGAAGAATACAGCATGACAGACCGCGATATCGCGCTCCATCTCTTTTCATATGTATTTGACGGGTCAATAACAGGTCTGTTCACACCGCTCTTGTCAGGTGCCTGCGTCTTGCTGACCGATGAAGATGATGCAAAAGATGTCGTGGCTATGAAACAGCTTATCGCCCAACACGGCGTCAGCCATCTGCTCTTCGTTCCTTCGCTGTACCGTGTTCTATTGGAAACCTTGACAAAAGAAGATGTGAAATCAGTCCGTGTTGTTACATTGGCCGGAGAAGCTGTGACACCTGATGTCATCGCCTTAAGCCGCGAGATTTGCAGTGGTGCCGAGCTGATAAACGAATACGGACCGACAGAAAACAGCGTGTCGACAACGGTGCTGCGGGATCTTCAGAAAAGGGAGCGATTGACAATCGGCCGTCCGGTTGATAATACATCTGTCTATATTATGCACGGGAACCTCCTTCAGCCGATCGGCGCTGTCGGTGAATTATGCATTTCAGGAAAAGGCCTGGCTGAAGGGTACTTTCAGCAAAAGGAATTGACAGATCAAGCCTTTACCGCCCATCCCTTTCATGAAGGAGAACGGCTGTACAGGACAGGGGATAAGGCGCGCTTTTTGCCGGATGGAACGATCGAATACTTTGGACGGTTGGATCACCAAGTAAAAGTCAGAGGATTCAGAATAGAACTAGGAGAAATTGAATCCGCGCTTCGCGGCATTTCCGGGGTAAAAGACGCGGCGGCACTCGTACGCACCACAGCAGATGGAGAACAGGAGCTTGCGGCTTATGTTGTGTTGCAAAAGGAAACAGAGCGCTTGGACCTGCATAGAGCCCTTGCCGGGAAATTGCCGGCCTATATGATGCCTGACAGCTTTACAATACTGCCCAAAATGCCGCTTACAACGAGCGGAAAGCTGGATCGCTCCGGTCTCCCGGAACCGGCACATTCAGGCGGGACAGACGTCATGCCGAAAGCGCCCCGCACTTTGCTGGAAACAGAGCTTATGTCGATTTGGCAAGACGTGTTGAAGCGGGAGCGGATTAGCATACATGATGATTTCTTCCAATTGGGCGGTCAATCTCTTAAAGCGGCGGCGCTTGTCTCAAAAATCTATCAGCGGCTTAATGTTCAGCTGCCGATTCGCGAAGTCTTTTCATATCCGACGATTGCCAGCATGGCTCCTGCAATAGAACGGGTCAAAAGTGAGACCCGTCCGGAGATAAAACCGGCGCCGGAAAAAAATCTGTATCCTTTGTCTTTCGCGCAAAAAAGGCTCTATGCCCTGCATCAGCTGGCAAAAGACAGTACAAGCTACAACATGCCCGCTTGCTTGGAACTCTGCGGAACACTGAACCGAAAGCGCTTGAAAGAAACTTTTGCAACATTAATTGACAGACATGAGGCGCTGCGTACTTCGTTTGTTTTACAGGACGGGGAGCCGATGCAAAAAATCGTATCATCTGCCAAAGTGAAATGGACAGAGTTGCACATCCAATCCGAGGAATCGCTCAATGAAGTGTTGGAATCGTTCGTTCAGCCGTTTGATCTTGAAAGAGCTCCGCTGATCAGAGTCTGCTTAGCCGCGTTGAACAAAGACCGGCATTTCTTCCTGCTTGATATGCATCATCTCATTGCTGACGGTATGTCAATGAGCACGTTTATTCGTGAATTCACGGACATTTACAGCGGGAAAGAGCTGCCTCCATTGACACTGCAATATAAAGATTTCGCTGTATGGCAAAATGAACAGTTTTCAACCGGGGCATTCGGCAGCCAAAAACAGTACTGGCTGGAAGTGCTGAAGGGGACGTTGCCGGTGCTGGACTTGCCGCTTGATCAAAAACGGCCGCTTCTTCCCGATTTTAGCGGAGACACTTTGACCACGCATATTGACAGGGAAACTGGGGCAAAGCTGCGCCAGTTAATGGATGAGACCGGTTCAACGTTATATATGGTGTTGCTGGCTGGCTTCTCAATCTTTCTTTCTAAACTGAGCGGTCAAGAGGATATTGTCATCGGTTCGCCGGCACATGGCCGAGAACACGCAGAACTTGATGACGTGATCGGGATGTTCGTGAATACAATGGCGATGCGAAGCAAGCCTGAAGGGAATAAAACAGTCCGTACATATTTGAAAGAGATCAAAACACTGACACTTGAGGCTGTTGACAACCAATATTATCCGTTTGAGGAGCTCGTCCAACACCTTGACGCCCCACGAGAAGTGAACCGCAACCCGCTTTTTGACGCTATGCTGGTGCTTGAAAACAGCGATGATTTCAAGATGGAATTACCGGAACTGACGCTTTTATCACATAAACTGCCGCATCACTCGTCAAAGTTTGATTTGACTTTGCATGCCGAAGAACAAGATGACGGAACGATCAGCTGTCATTTTGAGTACAGTACCGCCTTATTTGAAAAGGCAACGGTCGCGCGCTGGTCTGATCATTTTAAAGCGCTAATCGGCAGCATGTCGGCCAATCATGACATGAAACTGTCCGACATGCAAATGCTGACTCCGAAAGAACAAAACATGCTGATCAATCCTGCAGGAGAAACGGCTGAATACCCGAGACAAGAGAACATCGCGAGTCTATTTGAAAAACAGGCAATGGCCGCTCCGGATCAAATAGCCGCCGTGATCGATGATCGTCAGCTGTCTTACCGGGAACTTGATGAAAAGGCTGAACGGACAGCTGCTGTGTTAAATGAACATGGTGTCGGTTCAGGGCAAGTGGTCGGTTTAATGACAGACCGTTCACTCGATATGCTGGTTGGGATTCTCGGCATCTTAAAAGCGGGAGGCGCCTATTTGCCGATCGACCCTGATTATCCAGCTGAACGGATCCGCTTTATGCTGAATGACAGCGGGGCCAAACTGCTGCTTACCCAATCCGGACAACAATGGGAAGAACCCATTGACATACCTGTTTTATATATTGACGAGGCAGAAAAAGCCGCAGCGAAAAGGCGGCGCCAGCCGATATCAGCCGAACAGCCGGCATATGTGATCTACACATCGGGAACAACAGGAAAGCCGAAAGGTGTAGTCATTGAACACCGCAATGTGGTCAGCCTGATCAAACATGACGATCTGCCTTTTTCATTCGGATCCCGGGACGTCTGGACGCTGTTCCATTCCTATTGTTTCGACTTCTCGGTTTGGGAAATATTCGGCGCTCTTTTACACGGCGGAAAAATTGTCATTGTCCCGAAAGAAACCGCCCGCGATCCCCATGTCTACCGGCGGCTTTTACAAAAAGAAGGCGTGACTGTGCTAAACCAGACGCCTACAGCTTTTCACGGGCTTATCGATGAAGAATTAAGGCATTCGGACCGCTTACAGCTCCGCTATGTCATCTTCGGCGGAGAAGCCCTGCAGCCCGGGATGCTGATGAACTGGCTTGAGAAGTATCCAGAAACGGATCTCATCAATATGTACGGCATTACCGAAATAACGGTGCACGCCACGTATAAAAAACTGACTCGAACCGATATGAAACACAATAAAAGCAATATCGGAAAACCTCTGGCAACCCTACAAGCCTATGTCGCGGACGCCTATATGAACCTGCAGCCCGTCGGTGTGCCGGGAGAACTGTATATCGCAGGCGCCGGAGTCGCAAGAGGATATATCAACAGAGAAGAGCTGACCGCTTCCCGTTTCATCACAAATCCATATGTCGGAGGTCAGCGCCTGTATCGTACGGGAGACATCGTCAAAAGGCTGCCAAACGGCGAGCTGGAATATGTCGGCAGAAAAGATGCGCAAGTAAAGATCAGAGGATACCGGATTGAGTTGGGAGAAATCAGAAGCGCCCTTCAAGAACTGCCTCCAATCAAGGAAGCAGCAGTCATAACAAGAAATGACAAAGACGGACAGCAATCGATCTATGGATATGCGGTAACGGCGCAAAGCCTGAATGAAGCAGAGATTCGTACATCTCTCAGAACGCTCCTCCCGGAATACATGATACCCGCGCGGATCATACAGGTTGACGAACTGCCGCTGACAGCTAACGGCAAGCTCGACGAAAATGCGCTGCCAGAACCGGCGGCGAATCGGGGCGCAGTTGAAGATATAAGCCCAAGAAACGATATTGAACAGATGATGGCTGAGATTTGGGAAGAGCTCTTAGGAATGGAGGGGCTCGGTGTGAACGCCCATTTCTTTCACCTTGGCGGAGATTCTATTAAAGCGCTGCAAGTATGCGCAAGGCTAAAGCAGCGAGGCTATGAAACAACGGTTCGCGACCTGTTTAAACATCAGACGCTTGGCGAACTGTCAAAGCGGGTAACGAAAGTCCGGCGCGAGATTGATCAAGCGCCCGTCAACGGGGAAGTGCCGCTGACGCCTGTACAGCACTGGTTTTTCTCACAATCTTTGTCACACGATCACTTTCATCAATCTGTCATGCTGCACAGCTCCGCGCGATTTGATGAAACAGCTCTGCAAAAAACGCTCGCCCATATCGCGATCCATCATGACGCATTGCGGATAGTATGCGGATATCAAGACGGAGCTTTAACACAGTACAACAGAGCCGAAGAGCTTGCCATAGAGGAGCTGTTTTCGTTTGAACTGCTTGATGTAAGAGAAGCAGGATTATTAGCTCAAGAGCATGTGATGATTGAAAGGGCCGCGGAACATATTCAGAAATCGATTCAGCTTCAGACAGGGCCGCTTGTTGCAGCCGGCGTTTTTCGCGGATCGGACGGCGATCATTTGCTGCTTGTGATTCATCACCTTGTCATCGACGGAGTATCATGGCGCATCCTCTTCGAAGATTTAACTGCCGGATACAAGCAGGCGCTGGCGGGAAAAGAAATCGTGCTTCCGGAAAAGACAGATTCCTATCAAACCTATGCCAAGCGGCTGACTGATTACGCAACAAGCCGACAGCTATTACGGGAAATAGATTACTGGACTGAAAGGGAAAAAACAATAGTTGAACCGCTTCCGAAAGATGCCGAAACCTTTACGAATCTGCTGCAAGATACAGACACCATAGACATTCGGCTGACAAAACAAGAAACAGAGCGTCTGTTAACGGCTGTAAACAAGCCGTATACGACAGATACAAATGACATATTACTCGCCGCGTTAGGTCTTGCGCTTCACAAATGGACCGGCAATGATCGATTCAAAATCAGCTTGGAAGGCCATGGAAGAGAAGCTCATTTGGAGGATATTGATATCAGCCGGACGGTTGGCTGGTTTACCTCGATTTATCCTGTTTTACTCGATGCAAGCCTTCCGGAGTCCGCAGATGATCATGAGCGTTTCGGCTACCACATCAAGCGGACAAAAGACATGCTGCGCCGTATTCCGTATAAGGGCGTTGGCTACGGGGTGCTGAAATACATCGGCGGCATGTGGGAACCTGAAGATTCCCAGTGTCCCGACATCAGCTTTAACTATTTGGGACAGTTTGACGAAGATATCAAGTCGAGCGGGTTTCGCGTTTCCCCCGTCAAAGCGGGGCATGAGATCAGTCCGGATTGGGAGCGGCCTCATCTTCTCGATATCAGCGGCGCCGTATCTTCAGAATGTCTCGTCATGCACTTTGTCTACAACCGGCTTCAATATAAGAAAGAAACAGTACAAGCTCTGGCAAACCATGTTCAATTTTTTCTCAAAACGATCATCAAGCATTGCACAGAAAAAGAAACTCATGAAAAAAGTGCAACAGACTTCACTGATGAAGATTTAACATTGGAGGAACTAAGCGACATTATGGGAGCCGTCAATAAATTATAGAAAAGGAGAGTCGCTGATGGTGCAGCAACCGGAAATACAAGATATCTATCCTTTATCTTTTATGCAGGAGGGCATGCTGTTTCATTCGCTGTTGGATCAGGAATCTAGAGCCTACTTTGAACAGGCATCATTTACGATAAACGGCTCGCTCGATACAGAACGGTTTCAAAAAAGTTTAGACGCGCTGATTGAACGCTATGATATTTTCCGCACTGCGTTTATACACAAAAATGTGGTAAAGCCGCGCCAAGTCGTGTTAAAAGAGCGGCAAATCCGCCTTCAATTTGTTGATATTTCTCATCTAGACGAGGCGGCTAAAGAAACATTTGTCGATCATTTCAAACATGACGACAAGAAAAAAGGATTTGATCTGCAAACAGACCCTCTTATGAGAGTATCTATCTTAAAAAGGGCACATGAACAATATCATTGTATTTGGAGCCACCACCACATTTTAATGGATGGCTGGTGCTTTGGTATTGTGATGAAAGAATTTCTTGCGATTTACAAGGCTTTAGGAAAAGGGCAGCTTCCTGATTTTGAACCGGTTCAGCCGTTCAGCAAGTATATTAAATGGCTGATGCGACAGGATCGAAAAGAAGCTGAAGCCTTTTGGAAAACAAGGCTTGTCGATGTCAAACAAACCGCATCACTTCCCAAAACATCGTCATCCTCAAAAGGAAAGCTTGAGCAGATGGCATTCACCATATCTAAAGAACAGACTGAAAGGCTGCGAAAATTGGCCTTGAAAGCAGACGCAACGCTGAACACGGTTTTTCAAGCATTATGGGGAATCATTCTGCAAAAGATCAACCGCTGTGATGACGCAGTCTTCGGCTCCGTTATTTCCGGGAGGCCGTCTGATCTTGAGGACGTAGAAAAAATGGTCGGGCTTTTCATTAACACCATTCCCGTCCGGGTCAAAAGCGGGCCGGAGTCCTTTTTGACATTGGTCAGCCGCTTGCAGCAGGAATCACTGAAAGCGGAAGCGTACAGTTATTATCCTTTATATGATATTCAGGCGCAAAGCACGCTGAAACATGAGCTGTTTGACCATATTGTCGTATTTGAAAACATACCGGCCCAGCGCGAAATTGAAAGTCTGAATCAAGCTGATGCGTTCGATTTCACAGTCGATCATTTTGATATGGAGGAAGTTACCAACTATGGATGCAGCATTAAAATCATTCCGGGAAGCTCGCTTTATATTCGCATAAATTTTGATATCGGACTGTATGATCCAGCCATGATGAAAAAAATCGAACTGTATTTACGCCATATCATCGGCTCTGTCATCGCTGATCCCAATCAACAAATCGCACAAATTGCATTGCTTGGCGAAGAAACTGCCAAAAAGATGCTGTACGAATTCAATCAAACAGAGCTCGCTGCACCTTTAGCGCCGACGCTGCATAGCTTTTTCACCCGCCGCGCGGCTCTGTCGCCGAACATGCCGGCGCTTCGTTTTTCCGGCGGTATCTTAACGTATCGAGAGCTTGATCAGTATACCAATCAGCTCGCTATTCGGTTGAGGAAAAAAGGCGTGGCCAAAGAAAGTGTGGTCGGCGTGCTCGCCGACCGTTCACCGGAGATGGTGATCGCGGTGCTGGCTGTTTTGAAAGCCGGCGGCGCTTACGTGCCGCTTGATCCAGACTATCCTGAAGAACGGCTCAGATACATGTTGAGCGACAGCGGTGCCAAGCTTCTCGTCACAGGGCCGGGTTTGTCCGTCTCCGGATTTTCCGGGGAAACGCTTGAAGTCAACCTGTCATCACTTCGAACGGAACCAGCGGAGACCGAACCGGTTTGCGCTCATACGGATGGCGGCTCACTCGCCTATGTCATCTATACATCCGGTTCAACCGGGACACCGAAGGGCGTCGCGGTTGAGCACCGACAGGCTGCCGCCTTTTTGTCCGGGATGCAGCGCCAGTTCCCATTAACTGAAGATGATGTCATCGTGCTCAAGTCATCGTTTTCATTTGATGCTTCGATCTGGCAGTTGTTTTGGTGGATGATTCCCGGCGCCTCCATGTATTTGCTTCCGCCGGGCTGGGAGAAAGATCCCGCTTTGATGACAGAAGCCTTCGTCAATGAAGGGGTGACAACGGCGCATTTTATCCCGGCGATGGCCAACAGCTTTTTAGATCAGGTCGAGATGGAAACAGAGGAGAAAAAGACAAGCCTTGCGAAAACCTTGAAACGCGTATTCGCCGGAGGTGAAGCGCTCGCTCCCCAGACAGCAGCCCGGTTTGCCCGGTGTTTGCCGGAAACTGCGGTCATTCACGGCTACGGGCCGACAGAAGCTACGGTGGATGCCGCATTTTATCTGTACGACCACGAAAAAGACAGAGAACGGATGCGGCTTCCGATCGGAAAGCCTGTACCAGGGGCCCGACTTTATATTTTAGACAGTGAGAAAGCCGTCCAGCCGATAGGGGTGGCCGGAGAACTGTATATCGCAGGCACGGGTGTCGCACGGGGCTACTTGAACCGTCCGGAGCTGACGAAAGAACGGTTTCTCGATGACCCCTTTTATCCAGGGGAACGCATGTATCAAACGGGCGATCTGGCGAGATGGCTCCCGGACGGCACCGTTGAATGGCTGGGCCGCACGGACGGCCAAGTGAAAATCCGCGGCTACCGAATCGAACCGGGAGAAGTCGAAGCGGTGCTTCGCCAGATCGACGGTGTGCGGGAAGCGGCGGTTGTCGCCCGGACAGAAGGGGAGGAAACCGCGCTTTACGCCTATATTGAAGGTCAGGATCAACAGACCGTAAGGACAGAGCTGGGCAAACGCCTGCCGGCCTATATGATGCCTTCATCCTTCATCGAGATGAAAAAATGGCCTGTCACTCCGAGCGGAAAGCTTGACCGCAAGGCGCTGCCCGCTCCCGGCGGAGCGGCTGAACGACGCGCTTACACCGCGCCGCGAACCATTACGGAAATGAAGCTCGCCAAGCTTTGGGAAGAGGTGCTGAAATACGGCCCTGCCGGCATTCGCGACCACTTTTTCGAACAAGGCGGCCACTCGCTGAAAGCGACTGCGCTCGTCTCCCGCATCGCCAAAGCGTTTGGCGTGCAGGTGCCGCTGAAGGAGATCTTCGCCAAGCCGACACTGGAAGAGCTCGCCGCCGTGATTCAGGAATTGGATGAAAGCCCGCATGCGGCGATTGAACCGGCGGAAAAACAGGACACCTACCCGGTGTCCTCGGCGCAAAAGCGGATGTATGTCCTTCAGCAGCTGGAAGACGGCGGTGTCGGCTATAATATGCCGGCGGCGCTTAAGCTGACAGGACCGCTCGACCGCGCCCGGCTTGATGAGGTTTTCAGGCAGCTGATCCGCCGCCACGAATCGCTCAGGACGTCGTTTGAAACCGGGGCAGACGGCGAGCCTGTCCAGCGCATCCATGATGATGTCCCTTTTCAGCTCATGGAGTTGACGGCGGCTGAAGACTTTGTCCGTCCGTTCCGGCTTCAAAAAGCGCCGCTTTTCCGCGCCGCTCTTGTGAAGGAAGCGGAGGAGAGCCACCTGTTGTTGGTAGACATGCATCACATCATTTCCGACGGGGTGTCTGTCGGCACCTTAATCCGCGAATTCAGCGAGCTGTACGCCAGCCGGACGCTTCACCCGCTGCGGATTCAATATAAAGACTACGCCGTCTGGCAACAGGCATTCAAACAAGGGGAGGCGTACAAAAGACAGGAAGCCTATTGGCTGAAGCAGCTCGACGGAGAGCTGCCGGTGCTTGCGCTTCCGGCCGACAACGCCCGCCCGGCGGTGCGAAGCTTTGCGGGTGGTACAGTGTCCCGCACGCTTGATGCAGAAACGACAGCCGGCCTTTACAAGATTGCCCGCGACAACAGCTGCACCCTGTATATGGTTCTTCTCGCCGCATACAGCACGCTTCTTGCCCGTCTCAGCGGACAGGAGGATATCATCATCGGTTCACCGATCGCCGGAAGGCCGCACAAAGACTTAGAGCCTGTCATCGGCATGTTTGTCAACACATTGGCGATCAGAACGCAGCCGGCAGAAAACAAATGTTTCAGTGATTTCTTAAGAGAGGTCCGCGAAACGGCGCTTGAGGCGTTCGAGCATCAGGATTATCCGTTTGAAGAGCTTGTCGACCGCCTCGATGTCGTCCGTGATATGAGCCGCAATCCGTTGTTTGACGTTATGTTCGCTCTGCAAAATATGGAGCGGGAATCACTGACTCTGCATGACTTGCATTTGACGACTGTAGCTCATAACGCTCATAAAGTCTCTAAGTTTGATATGACTTTTTATGCAGCTGAAGAAGATCAAGAGACAATCCGTTTTGATATTGAATTCAATACAGACATCTATCAAAAACAAACGATCAAGAAATGGCTTTCCTACTATATTCATATTCTCCATCATGTGATCAAACATCAGAACATTCATCTCGGAGATATCCATGTATTAGATGAACATGAGACAAGCTCATTCATTCACACATTTAATCAGACAAAACAAGACTACCCGAAACACGAAACGATCAGCCGTTTATTTGAATATCAAGCAGCCAAAACACCTCATGCCCCGGCCGTTATACATGATAGGCAAACCTTGACTTACCGTGAACTAAACGAACGCGCCAACAGAATAGCCGCTGCGCTTCGAGCAAATGGCGTCGGTTCAGAAAGTGTTGTCGCACTATTAACAAGTCGCACCCCTGAACTTGCGGTCGGAATTCTAGGTATTTTAAAAGCCGGCGGAGCCTATCTTCCCGTCACTGAAGACATGCCGACAGAACGGCTGGAATGGATGTTGTCTGACAGCAATGCTGTGATGCTCCTCCAATCAGATCGATTAGAATCTCATATGGCAGGAAAACGGTTATTCATAGAAGACATCCAGCTTGAGGCCGGCATTTCAGCAAACAATCCCGAACAGCAGGGCGGTCCTGATTCTCTCGCTTATATCATGTATACATCCGGATCAACCGGCACGCCAAAAGGCGTAATGGTTGAACAGCGCGGCGTCGTCCGTCTCGTGAAAAACAGCGATATGGCATTTTCACCTGAAGACAGGATTTTATTGACAGCGTCATTGGGATTTGACGCGATGACATTTGAAGTATTCGGACCGCTATTAAACGGTGCTTGTTTATACATCAGTGACAAGGAAACTTATTTAGATTCCGATCGGCTCAAGACATTCATACAGCAGAACGGAATCACGACTTTATGGCTGACATCATCCTTATTTAATCAATTATCAGAACAAAATGAACGAACATTTTCCGACCTGTCCAGATTGATTCTCGGCGGAGAAGCCCTGTCGCCAAACCATGTCAATCGCGTTCGCAACGCGACGCCGGATCTCGCGCTATGGAATGGCTACGGCCCAACGGAAAACACAACATTCTCAACGTGCTTCCGGATTGAACACGAGTATAAGCATTCCATTCCGATCGGCCGCCCAATCGCTAATTCAACCGCTTATATTGTCAACAGCCGCGGGAGATTGCAGCCCATGGGTGTCATCGGAGAATTATGCGTTGGCGGGGACGGGCTAGCCAGAGGCTACTTCGGGAGACCTGAACTGACGAAAGAAAAATTTGTGCCAAATCCCTTCGCACCTGGTGAACGAATGTACCGGACCGGTGACCTGGCCCGATGGCTGAAGGATGGGACGATTGAATATATCGGCCGGGTGGATGATCAAGTGAAAATTCGCGGCTACAGGATTGAGCTGGGAGAAATTGAAGCAGCATTACGGCAGATTGACGGTGTCAAAGAAGCCGCTGTCATCGTGCGAACCGATCCCTCAGGACATAAAGAACTCCTTGCCTATATGAGTCTGCAAGCGGAAATGAATATCGAGAAAGTCAGATCTCTTCTTTCTCAGCAATTGCCCGCGTTTATGATCCCGGCGCATTTGGTTGAGCTTGCCGCCTTGCCTCTGACACAAAACGGAAAGCTCGACAGAAGAGCGCTGCCTGAGCCGGAGACCACAACAATCAACACAGCATACGCCCCTCCGCGCAACCAGCTGGAGGAACGGCTTGCCGTGATCTGGCAAGAGGTGCTCGGCGTTGAAAAAGTCGGGATTGAGGATTCGTTTTTTGAACTGGGAGGCGATTCGATTAAAGCCCTCCAAGTATCTGCGCGCCTTGGACGGTTTGACTTAAAAATCACGGCAGGCGACTTATTCCGCCATCCAACTATTAAAGAAGCCGCACCTCTCATCCGCAAGACGGAGAGAAGTATAGATCAGCGGCCGATTGAAGGAGAAGTACCTTGGACGCCCGTTCAGCGCTGGTTCCTCGCACAGCATATCGAAGAGAGGCAGCATTTCAACCAATCTGTCATGCTTCACAGCTCAGAAGGATTTCAGGAACAGCCGCTGCGAACAGCTTTACAGCATCTTGTTATCCATCATGATGCCCTCCGCATGACAATCATCGATGACGGCGGCCAGCTGCAGCAATTTAACAGGGGAATTCATGGAGAACTTTACAGCCTGAACATAAGAGACCTTTCTAAAACGGCACAATGGGAGAACATGATTGAAGACGAAGTCGCTGATTTGCAGCGCAGTATCCATTTGCAAACAGGTCCACTGCTAAAAGCAGGCTTGTTCAACACAATGTCGGGAACTTATTTATTTCTCACCATTCATCATTTGGTCGTCGACGGGGTCTCATGGCGGATTTTGCTTGAGGATTTATCGGCAGCATACAGTCAGGCGGCCGCAGGACAACCGGTTCAGCTTCCGCGGAAAACGGACTCATACCAATATTTCGCAAACCGGCTTGCCGAATACGCAGAGAGCAGCAAGATCATTCGCGAGCAATCGTATTGGCGCACTGTTGAAGAAGAAAAAGCCGCTTTACTTCCTTGCGAAAAACCGCATAGCGCTGCGGACAACATTCGGAAAACGGAAAGCTTTACCCTTTCCGAAGAAGACACACACGTTTTAATCCACAAGGTCAACAACGCCTACAACACAGACACCCAGGATATTCTGCTGACGGCAGCATCATTAGCCCTGTGTGATTGGATGGGAGAGAGGAAACTGCGGATCGCGATGGAAGGACACGGGAGAGACCACACCCTTCCTGAATTGGATATCAGCCGGACAGTCGGTTGGTTTACCACAATATATCCTGTGTTGATTGATTTACATGCAGCCGAAGGCGAGTTGGGGCTGGCGGTGAAAACAGTCAAAGATACACTCGGCAGAATACCGGACAAAGGAATCGGATACGGTATTTTGAAATATTTAACATCCCCTGAAAACAAAACAATCCAGTTCGGCACAGCGCCTGAAATCGGTTTTAACTATTTAGGGCAATTCAATGATACAGAACGTCAACAAAAGTTCAGCTTTTCGGGGCTTGCAAGCGGGAAAGACATTACACCTACATGGCAGCGTGAGCAAACGCTGGAGATGAGCGCCATGGTAAGGCAAAATCAGATGCATTTCAATTTGAGCTATCCGCCAAGCCGGTTCCATACAACAACAATGAAACAGCTGCTGCACATGGTGAAACATAATTTGCACCAAATCATCAAACATTGCGCATATAAACAAGAAACAGAGAAAACGGTCAGCGATTTTAGCAGCCAATCGTTAACAGCGGAAGATTTGGACAATATTGCGAGCTTTGTCGAAGAACTGTAGGAACAGGAGGCAGGGAAAAAATATGACAAAAAAACATGAGATTCAGGATATTTATCCGCTTTCTTATATGCAGGAAGGCATGCTATTTCACACCCTTCTTAACAAGGACACACAGGCATACGTCGAACAAGCCTCATTTTCAATGACAGGAAAGGTTGACACCGGCATTTTTCAGAAAAGCATCGCTGCTCTGTGCGCCCGGCACGACATTTTCAGAACGATTTTTGTCAGTCAAAATGTATCCGTTCCGCAGCAGGTCGTCTTAAAAGAACGGACGATCACCGTTGAAGAAAAAGATCTGACTCATTTGGACCGATCCAGCCAGCTCAGATTGATCGATGACGTCAAAAAAACAGACAGAGCCAAAGGATTTCATTTGCAAAAAGATGGATTGATGCGCGTCATTCTTTTCAAAACAGGAGAACGCGAATTTACATGTATATGGAGCTTCCATCACATCATTATGGACGGCTGGTGCCTCGGGATTGTCCTGAAGGAGTTTTTCCATATATACGCTTCCCTTTTGCACCAAACACCATTAAAGCTTGAGCCTGCTGTGCCTTACGGGAGCTATATTCAATGGCTGATGGAGCAGGACAAAGAAGCCGCCGCCCGGTACTGGGAGGGTTATCTTGAAGGATATGACCAACAGAGCCGGCTGCCGAAGCAAAAAAAAGCGGGCGCCAAAAACAGACAAGAAGAAGTCACCTTTACCCTTTCTAAAACAGTTACGGATAAGCTGAAAGCGCTGGCCGCAAAGGAAGAAGTCACATTGAGCACCATTTTTCACACGCTTTGGGGAATGTTGCTGCAAGCTTATAACCAGACGGATGATGCGGTTTTCGGTTCGGTTATTTCCGGCAGACCGGCTGAAATTGCAGGGATAGAGCGGATGATCGGCCTTTTCATTAACACGGTGCCGGTGCGGGTTACCGGTATAAAAGTGCCTTTTGTGAAACTGATCAAACAAGTGCAAAAAGATGCGCTCAATGGGCAGCCGTACAGCTACCACCCGCTCTATGAGATACAGGCGGAATCCGCCGTCAAACAAGGCTTAATCGACCATATTCTTGTTTTTGAAAATTATCCTGTTGAAAAAGAAATCGCACTGCTGAACAGCGGACAAGATGCAGAGGATCTGTTTCGCATTCATGATTTCAACATGGAAGACGAGACCAACTACAGCTTTTATCTCATGGTGGCACCAGGTGAAAACATTCATCTCAAAATGAGATTTGATTCCGGCATCCATGAACGTTCCTTCATCGAAAGCGTCAAAGGCCATTTGCAGCATATCATCGCACAAGTGCTGGAAAATCCGAATTTGACCCCGGAGGAATTGACGATCACAACACAGCAGGAACAAAAAGACCTGCTCAGCGCGTTGAAAATAGAGACTAAGCAGCGTGAATATGAAACGATCCAGTCGATGTTCGAACGTCAGGCGGCACAATCCCCTGATGAAAAAGCAATTCACTATGAAGGGCAGTCGATCACTTATAAAGAGCTGAATGAAATGGCAAACAAACTTGCGCGCCTTCTCCGAAAACGGGGTGTCAAACGCCAGGAGCCGGTGGCGATCATGGTCGAACGATCTCCCGCATTAGCGGCGGGAGTCCTCGGTATTTTAAAAGCGGGTGCGGCTTTTGTTCCGATTGACCTGAGCCATCCTGCCGAACGCATTCGCTATTGCATAGAAAACAGCGGCTGTCAGCACATTGTATCACAGCGTCATGTAGCGGCTTTAGCAAAGTCAGCCGCAACAAAACGATCTGTGACATTCATAGAAGAAGCAGATGCGGAAAGAGACGGAAGCAATGTCGAGACGGTAAACACACCGGAAGATTTGCTTTACATCATGTATACATCTGGAACAACGGGGAAACCGAAGGGTGTTTTATTTGAACATCGAAATATGGCCAATTTGCTTCATGACCAATTTGAAAACTCACGTATTGATTTCAAAACAAATGTGCTCCAGTATGCATCTTGTGCGTTTGACGTTTGCTATCAAGAATTGTTTACAACTTTGCTTAGCGGCGGCACGCTTTGCATCGCGCCTGAATCAATCAAGCGCGACCCAGCTCAGTTGTTTTTGTTGATCAATACACAGCGAACAGAAGTCGTCTTTTTCCCGACGGCTTTTGTGAAGATGCTTTTTAATGAGGAACACTATGCGAACCACTTTCCAAACTGTGTGAAGCATGTTATCACTGCGGGGGAGCAATTGACGGTCTCGCATATTTTTAAGGCATTGCTAAAGCGGCGCGGCATACACTTGCATAATCATTACGGCCCGGCGGAAACCCATGTCGTCACGACATGCACCATTCATCCTGAGGGAGACATCCCGGATTCTCCGCCGATCGGAAAACCGATCAGCCAAAACGCCTTGTATATCCTTGACAAATACAAACGGCTTCAGCCCTGCGGTGTAGCAGGGGAGCTTTATATATCCGGCGCGAGCGTCGGGAGAGGATATGTTAACAATCCAGTCTTGACAAAACAGAAATTTTTGCCCGATCCGTTCAGAGCGGGAGCCGTCATGTATCGAACAGGAGATATCGCAAGGCTTCGTGCAGACGGACAAATGGACTATATCGGCAGGACGGATGATCAAGTGAAAATCAGGGGCTACCGGGTCGAACCGAAGGAAATTGAGGTGACATTGGCAAATCATCCTGCTGTTAAGGAAGCGGTTGTCCTGGTTCAAAAAGACAGTGAAGGGGAACATGAATTGTGCGCATACTACAGCACGCGGAAACCGATCGACCCTTCTGCATTGCGTCACGATTTGGCCGACGCCATCCCTGACTACATGATGCCAGTAAAATGGACTGTTGTGCCAGCGATTCCGCTTACCGTAAATGGAAAAGTCGATAAAAGCGCCCTCCCAGAACCAACATCATCTGCTTCACATCAGTTATACACCGCACCTCGCAATTTGAACGAGCTCAGGCTTTCACAGCTTTGGGAAGGTCTACTGAAAAGGGGGCCGGTCGGCATCCGCGACAACTTTTTTGAACTGGGCGGCCATTCTTTAAAAGCAACATCGCTCATCTCTCGCATCGCCAAAGAATGGAACGTTCAGATTCCGTTAAGTGATGTCTTTGCCCATCCGACCGTAGAAGGGTTGGCAGCAGTCATCAGTGAAGCGGAGGAAAACCCGTTTGCTTCGATTCAGCAAATAGAGAAGAAGGAGGCATATCCGGTTTCTTCCGCACAAAAAAGGATGTATGTTCTGCACCAGCTTGATGACGGAGGAGTCAGCTACAACATTCCGGCCGTTTTGGAGCTGACAGGCGCGCTCGATCGACAGAGGGCGGAAGCTGTATTTCGCGAACTGATCCGCCGGCATGAACCCCTTAGGACATCATTCGAAGCAGGAGAAGACGGCGAGCCGGTGCAGCGGATTCATGAAAAGGTGCCGTTTGCTTTTTCAAACGAATCTTCATCTGAATCATTTATCCGGCCGTTTGATCTTGGAAAGGCTCCGCTTTTCAGGGCGGGCTTAGTGACCATTGAAAAAGGACGATATCTGCTTTTAGTGGACATGCACCATATTATTTCAGACGGTGTCTCCATCCAATTGCTTATGCAGGAATTCAGCGAGCTGTATAAAGGACATGAACTGGCCCCGTTGCGCATTCAATACAAAGACTATGCAGCATGGCAAGAAACATTCAAAACAAGCGACATATACAAACGGCAAGAATCGTATTGGCTCAAACAACTGGCCGGTGAGCTGCCAGTGCTCGAATTGCCGACGGACAAACCGCGGCCCGCGGCAAAAAGCTTTGCAGGTGACAGGGTTACGTTCGTGATCAGTCAAGAGCTTACATCACGTTTACAACAGCTCGCAGGAGAAAACAGATGCACACTGTATATGACGCTTCTTGGGATATATACCGTTTTATTATCACGGCTAAGCGGGCAGGAAGAGATCATCGTCGGTTCGCCGATCGCGGGCAGACCGCATGCTGACCTTGAATCCGTGCTCGGAATGTTTGTGAACACATTGGCTTTTCGAACACGTCCGGTGAGCGGAATATCTTTCAAACAATATTTACAGGATATTCGAGAAACAGCGCTAGAAGCCTATGAACACCAGGACTATCCGTTAGAGGAGCTGGTTGACCGCCTCGGCGTTCAGCGGGAGATGAGCCGAAATCCGCTCTTTGATACAACGTTTGCACTGCAAAATATGGAGCGGCAACAATTGTCGATGGAGGGGCTTGAGCTTCGGCAGAAAGATATCAGCCACCCGATTTCTAAATTCGACCTGTCACTGTACATGGCCGAAAGCGGCGGACAAATATACTGTCAGTTTGAATACAGTACAGATTTGTTTGAACGGAAAACGATTCAAAAATGGGCCGATTTTTTTAAAACTTTGGCTAAAAACGCTGCACAGCATCCGGAGTTGGAACTGGACCATTTGTCAATCCTTTCGAAAAAGGAAGAAAGCGCACTTCTGCACAACTTCAGCCCGATGCAAAAAATCGATTTCCCACTGGATCAGCCGCTTCATCATCAGCTCGAGCAGCAGGCGGAAAAGACGCCTGATCGTCCGGCCGTTTTGGCGGATGGCGTCTCCATCTCCTACAGAGAACTGAATGAACGAGCCAATCAAATTGCATGGAAGCTGATTGGCCTCGGTATTCAACAGGAAGATGTGATTGCCGTGATGGGGAGACGTTCACCAGATATGCTGATTGGAATTTATGGCATTTTAAAAGCGGGAGCTGCTTACGTGCCGATCGACCCGGATTATCCTGAAGAACGAATCCGTTTTTTAATGAAGGACAGCGGCGCAAAGACCTTGCTTGCAGAATCTAATCTATCGATGTTTGAGGGAACCATTTTGCCGCTAGATGGCGGGCGCGAGAATCACGGAGAAGCGGCAGCCAATCCGAATCTCCCGGTGTCGCCCGATGCCTTGGCCTATATCATCTATACATCCGGCTCAACGGGACGCCCAAAAGGCGTCATGGTGGAACACAGGTCCGCGGTCAACTTTTTATACTCACTGCAAACCCGCTACTCACTTAACGACTCGGACATCATTCTGCATAAAACGTCTTACTCGTTTGATGCTTCAATATGGGAGCTGTTCTGGTGGCCATTCGCCGGGGCTTCTGTTTATCTGCTTCCTCAAAGAGGGGAAAAAGATCCTGAAATCATCTTAAAAGCGCTGGAGGAAAAGGAAGTTACAGCGGCCCATTTTGTCCCTTCTATGCTTCACTCATTCTTGGAATATATGAATCATAGAAAAAAACCGGCCAACATCAGACATTTAAAAAGAGTCTTCGCAGGCGGCGAGCAGCTGGGGGCACACCTCGTCTCCCGTTTTCATGAGCTTCTGCCGGGAGTGGAATTGACAAATTCCTACGGACCGACGGAAGCGACGGTAGAAGCGGCATACTTTGATGTCCCTAAAAGGAAAACACTTAACCATGTCCCGATCGGCCGATCAGGACACAATATGAGACTCTATATTTTAAATAAAAAGCGGCAGCTTCTGCCGTTCGGCTGTCGAGGAGAACTGTATATCGCAGGCGCGGGTGTCGCAAGGGGCTACTTGAACCGTCCGGAGCTGACGAAAGAACGGTTTCTCGATGACCCGTTTTATCCAGGGGAACGCATGTATCAAACGGGCGATCTGGCGAGATGGCTCCCGGACGGCACAGTTGAATGGCTGGGCCGCATGGACGGCCAAGTGAAAATCCGCGGCTACCGAATCGAACCGGGAGAAGTCGAAACGGCGCTTCGCCAGATCGACGGTGTGCGGGAAGCGGCGGTTGTAGCCCGGACAGAAGGGGAGGAAACCGAGCTTTACGCCTATATTGAAGGTCAGGATCAACAGACCGTAAGGACAGAGCTGGGCAAACGTCTGCCGGCCTACATGATGCCTTCATCCTTCATCGAGATGCGTGAGTGGCCTGTCACTCCGAGCGGAAAGCTTGACCGCAAGGCGCTGCCCGCTCTCGGCGGAGCGGCTGAACGACGCACTTACACCGCGCCGCGAACTATTACGGAAATGAAGCTCGCCAAGCTTTGGGAAGAGGTGCTGAAATACGGCCCTGCCGGCATTCGCGACCACTTTTTCGAACAAGGCGGCCACTCGCTGAAAGCGACTGCGCTCGTCTCCCGCATCGCCAAAGCGTTTGGCGTGCAGGTGCCGCTGAAGGAGATCTTCGCCAAGCCGACACTGGAAGAGCTCGCCGCCGTGATTCAGGAATTGGATGAAAGCCCGCATGCGGCGATTGAACCGGCGGAAAAACAGGAGGCCTACCCGGTGTCCTCGGCGCAAAAGCGGATGTATGTGCTCCAGCAGCTTAAAGAAGACAGTACAGGCTACAATATGCCGGCAGCGCTCGAGTTGGCAGGTCCGCTTGACCGTGCGCGACTTGATGCGGTTTTCAGCGAACTGATCAAGCGTCACGAATCGCTCAGAACGTCGTTTGAAACAGGCACAGACGGTGAGCCTGTCCAGCGCATCCATGACAAAGTTCCATTCCAGCTTACAGAGGAGGCATCAACAGAACACTTTGTCCGTCCGTTCCAGCTCCAAGAAGCGCCGCTTTTCCGTGTCGCTCTTGTGCAGGAGGCGGAGGAGCGCCACTTGTTATTGGTGGACATGCATCACATTATTTCCGACGGGGTGTCTGTGAACACGCTCATCCGCGAGTTTTGTGAGCTGTATGCAAACCGGACACTTGACCCGCTGCGGATTCAATATAAAGACTATGCCGTCTGGCAGCGGTCATTCAAAAAGGGGGAAGATTACAACAAACAGAAGGACTATTGGCTGAAGCGTCTTGACGGAGAGCTGCCGGTGCTTGCGCTTCCGGCCGACAACGCCCGCCCGGCGGTGCGAAGCTTTGCGGGTGGTTCAGTGTCCCGCACGCTTGATGCAGAAACGACAGCCGGCCTTTACAAGATTGCCCGCGACAACGGCTGCACCCTGTATATGGTTCTTCTCGCCGCGTACAGCACGCTTCTTGCGCGTCTCAGCGGACAGGAGGACATCATCATCGGTTCACCGATCGCCGGGCGTCCGCACAAAGACTTAGAACCTGTCATCGGCATGTTTGTCAACACATTGGCGCTCCGAACGCATCCGGCCGAAAACAAATGTTTCAGCGATTTCTTAAGAGAGGTCCGCGAAACGGCGCTTGAGGCATTCGAACATCAGGATTATCCGTTTGAAGAGCTTGTCGACCGGCTTGATGTCGTCCGTGATATGAGCCGCAATCCGTTGTTTGACGTTATGCTTGTCGTACAAAATATGGATCGCCAAGAGCTTTTCCTGGATGGACTGCATATTCAGCCTGCCGATATGCCTCAGACTGGGGCGAAGTTTGACCTGACGCTGCAAGTTTCAGAAGGGGATGAACACATACATTTTCGGTTTGAATATGCATCATCTTTATTTAAACAAGATACGATCGAACGCTGGGCATCACATTTCACGACAATGCTTCAGCACATTGTCCATGCGCCGCAGACAGCGTTACATGACATCAGCATGCTGACAGCTAAAGAACAACAGCTGCTGATGTCAAACTTCAACAGAATGCCGGAACAACACCGCCCTAACATAACCGTTCACGAACTATTCGCCCGCCAGGCGGAAAAATCGCCGAGTGCAACTGCACTCATCACTCGGGAAGGGGTGCTCACTTATCAAGAATTAGACGAATGGTCCAACAAAATAGCGAGAACATTGCAAGATCAAGGGATTGGTCCGGATCTCGCTGTAGGTATTATGATTCCTAAATCAACAGGCTTGATCGCAGCCGTTCTCGGAACTTGGAAAGCAGGGGGCGCCTATGTCCCAATTGATCTTGGATATCCGGACGAGCGCAAACAATATGTATTAGCCGACAGCGGAGCAAAACTGCTGATCACCGATAAAAAAGCAATTCATCAAGTACCTGATGGTTTTAAAGGCGAAGTGCTTCTGATTGAAGATGTACAGGAACAGGACACCTCACCTATTCTAACTGCTTCCGGGCCTGATCATTTGGCATATATCATCTATACATCAGGTACGACGGGCAAGCCAAAAGGCGTCATGGTGGAACACAGAGGAGTCGCTTATACAGTTCAGTGGCGCAGTGCTTTTTATGAATTTCATGATCATGATATCGCACTTCAGCTTTCCTCATTTTCTTTTGACGCATTTGTCACAAGTATGTTTGCACCGCTTATATCAGGAGTGCAAACCGTTATCCCGGCTGAGGAAGAAGCGAAAGACATTCTCGCTATTAAACAATACCTGGCCGATTACGGCATTACGCATATGAATCTCGTTCCGATTCTATACCGGACACTGCTTGACGTATTGCAGCCGGAAGATGTACAAACACTTCGACTTGTCACATTAGGAGGCGAAGCGATTGAACCGAATTTGCTGGATCGCAGTTTCTCGCTCCGCCCTGACATAGAGATTTCCAATGAATACGGACCGACAGAAAGCAGCATCACGGCCACTGCGGCCAGAAGATTAAAACGACAGGAAAGCGTCACGATCGGCCGGCCGATCGGTTATACAAATGTTTATATTTTAAATGGAGATCACTTGCAGCCTATCGGAGTCACCGGAGAACTTTGCATTACAGGACCGGGGCTTGCAAGAGGATATATCAATCTTCCTGAGCAAACGGCAAAAGCTTTCGTTCAAGATCCGTTTCATCCGGATCAGCGCATGTATCGGACGGGAGATTTGGCGAAATGGCTGCCGGACGGCACATTGCAGTATGTCGGCAGGATGGATGAACAAGTCAAAATCAGAGGCCACCGGATAGAGATAAAAGAAGTTGAAGCGGCACTCTCCGGCCTTGCCGGAGTAAAAGAAGCGGCAGTGGTGGATTCTGTTACCGCAGCAGGTCATAAGGAACTGTGCGCTTATATCGTTGTTGAAGACGGCGCAGATTGCGGCATGGTGCGCAAAGCTATGGCCAAAAAAGTGCCGTCTTACATGGTACCGGCGTTTTTCCAAACGCTTGATGCATTGCCTACCATGCCAAACGGGAAGCTGAATAAGCCCGCACTTGCAAAGATCCCGCACAAGGAAGAGACTAGGCAAACATTTACGGCTCCGGCCACTGATATTGAAAAAGAATTGGCTGCCATCTGGCGCGGGGTGCTCGGTGTGGACAAGATCGGAATTGATGAATCATTTTTTGAGCTTGGCGGAGATTCCATTAAAGCATTGCAAGTCTCTGCGAGATTGCATCAATCAGGAAAGCAATTGGCCGTAAAAGATATCTTCAGCCATCCGACAATCCAAGAATTGGCGCCATATGTCCGTTTATCACAACAACCGATCAGCCAAGCATCTGTAGAAGGCGAGATTACATGGTCACCGGTGCAAAAATGGTTCCTGTCTCAAGATATAAAAGAAGCCCACCATTTTAATCAGTCGGTTATGCTGCATCGGTCAAATCCGTTAGATGAAGATGCATTGAAGAAAACGCTAAAAGCGATAACCGTCCATCACGATGCACTCAGGCTAATATGCGCCAAAGATGAACAAGGGAACTTGCGCCTGTACAATCGTCCAGCGAACATCGGGGAGGACCAGCTTTACAACCTGCGACTCTTCAATCTGACCGGCGAGCCAAAAGATCATGAACACATCATCAAACACCAAGTTCGCAAGCTGCAAAAAGCAATGGACTTGGAAAACGGGCCGCTGGTCCAAGCCGGGCTTTTCCGCTCAAGCGAAGGAGATGATTTGTTTCTTGCTATCCATCACTTGGCCGTCGACGGCATATCATGGCGGATTATCCTGGAAGACTTGGCAGCCGGCTATGAGCAGGCGATTCGCGGAGATGACATAGCACTCCCGCCAAAAACCGCATCATTCCAGACATATACCGAGCAATTAGCCAAGTATGCAGAAAGCCGGCGACTATTACAGCAAGCAGACTATTGGCGCGCCATCGAACAACATGAAACAGTTGCACTGCCAAAAGAGCAGACACATATCGACAAATCCGCTTTGAAAAAACGAAACACCGTATCATTTACTTTAGCTCAACAAGAAACAGACGCGATTCTAAAAGATGTGCACAATGCTTACAATACGGATACCCAAGACCTGCTATTGGCGTCAGCGGTACTCGCTATATGGCAATGGGTGCCGCAAAAGGCGCTAAAAATCGCGCTTGAAGGGCACGGCCGTCAATCTGAGGCGGTACATCCCGATATCAGCCGAACCGTAGGGTGGTTTACTTCCATATATCCAGTATTGCTTCAGCTTGAACCCAATACACGGGGTGTCCATCATGAAGAATATATGATCCGCACATTAAAAATAACAAAAGACACGTTAAGGCGGATACCTGATAAAGGATTTGGATACGGGGTTCTCAAATATATGACACCGCCTGAAAAAGCAAAGATCGAATTCGGCAAAGCGCCCGATATCACCTTTAACTATTTAGGACAATTTGAAATCGGAAACCGTGCGCAAACCGAAACAGAACAGCTTGATGCATTTACATTTTCTCCTTTGGGAGGCGGCGAGGATATCACCGGCACTTGGAAGCGTGAACAGTCGCTGGACATCAGCGCACTCGTAGCCGAAGGCAAACTGACCGTTAACATGACATATGAAACAGGTCGTTTTCAAAAAGAAACCATTGAGCGGCTTTCCCAAGATTGCCAGTACTATCTCAGAAAGCTGATGAACCATTGCCTCGGCAAAACTGAAACAGAGAAGACCGTCAGCGACTTTGATGATCGCGAGTTGACCGAGGAAGCTTTTAAAAATATAACCGACTTACTCGGATTTCATTAAACGAGCGGAGGGAAACAATGGATCATACACAAAAAATCCAAAACATTTATCCTTTAAGCCACATGCAGGAAGGAATGCTTTTTCATTCTTTCCTGCAAGACGAAGGAACCGCATATATTGAACAGTCCGTCTTCACAATAAGGGGTCAGCTCCATTTAGACTGGTTCCAACAAAGTGTCCAATCGATCATTGACCGCCACGATATTTTCAGAACGGTTTTTTTGCCTCATGTTGCCGGGCTGAAAGAACCGCGTCAGGTCGTTTTACGCGATCGATCCTTTCAGTTGCATGCTGAAGACTTGACCGAAATGCCGGAGACTGATCAAACCGCATATATCAGCCAGTTTAAAGAGCGGGACCGGCGGAAAGGCTTCAATCTGCAAAAAGATATGCTGATGCGTATTTCTCTGTTCAAAACGGCGCCGGAAAAACACGTGTGTGTATGGAGCCATCACCATATCTTAATGGACGGCTGGTGTCTCGGGATCGTGCTGCAAGAATTTATGCAGTTGTACGAATCCATCTATACGGGAGAATCTGTGCCTTTAGATCCTGTTCAGCCATACAGCGCATATATTTCCTGGTTGTATGATCAGGACAAAGACAAAGCCAAGGAATATTGGAAGAACTACTTGACAGACTTCAATGCGCCAACAGGTCTTCCGAAAGTGTCTGCAAAACCTGCGGAAAAGGGATATCGGCAGAAAGAGCTGATGTTTTCATTAGACCGAAAGTTGACGGCCAGACTCAAAACAATCGCCAAACAGCATGGAGCCACACTCGCCACTCTCATACAAACCGTGTGGGGCTTAATGCTTCAGCGCTATAACCGGACAGATGATGTCGTCTTCGGCTCTGTCGTTTCCGGCCGTCCTTCCGTGATTCCGGGCGTTGAGAAGATCATCGGTTTATTTATCAATACTGTGCCGGTGCGAATCAAGACCGAGAGCGAAAATGAAACCTTTTCAGAGCTGCTTCGCCGCTCCCAAAAAGAAAGGCTCGCTCAAGACATGTTCAACTTTTATCCATTGGCTGACATTCAGTCGCATATCGCTTTTAAACAGAATGCTATTGACCATATTTTCGTTTTTGAAAACTACCCTTTGCAGCAAATGCAAGACTCGGCAAACCGCGCCGAATCACCGCTTCAGATCGAAAATGTAAAAGTGTCGGAGCAATCAGGCTACAACTTCAACCTCATGATTGCGCCGGATGATGAACTTGTCATCAAGTTCATCTACAATGCAAACGTTTATGATGAATCATGGATTGACTGTGTGAGGGGCCACCTGCTGGAAGCCTTGCGAAGAGCGGCGGAGGACACCGATATCCCCGCCTCCAGGCTGCCGATGATCGCGCCTGACGAAAAAGCCCGGATCATCAGGGAATTCAACGATACAAAAACGGATTACGATACGAACAAAACAATCACTGACTTGTTTTCCAATCAAGTAGAGAAAACGCCGGATCATATCGCACTACATGCCGGCGGCTTGACGATGACATACCGGGAGCTGGATCAAACATCCACTGCATGGGCCCGCATCTTCCAAGAACAAGGCTTAAAGAAAAACGGAATTGCCGGGATTTTAGCAGAGCATTCCCCTGAATTCATCATCGGTGTTCTTGCCGTTTTGAAAGCGGGTGGTATCTATCTCCCGCTCGATGCCGAACTGCCGCCTGAACGGATCAGCTGCATGCTGAAAGAAAGCGGGGCGGACGTATTGGCCGTTCAGAAAGGACTCAAGACGGACATTGATTTTCCGAAAAAAGTGTTGATATCCAAGGAAGCGCAATTGGCACCTGTCAGCGAGATAAACATAAATACGCGTCCGGATGATCTGGCTTATATCATGTATACATCAGGTTCGACAGGCAAACCAAAGGGCGTAATGATTTCGCACCGCAATGTCGTATCACTGATCTCAAACAGCAATTACACATCAGCCGATACAAATGACCGATTGATCTTAACCGGTTCACTCGGCTTTGACGCCATCACATTTGAAATATTCGGAGCGCTCCTGAAAGGAGCATGCCTTCATGTCATTGACCGCTCGACGATGTTGACTCCTGCCCGTTTTGGCAGCTATTTGCTTCACCATGATATCACAGTGCTGTTTTTAACAACGGCTCTCTTTAACCAGCTGGCACAAGCCCAGCCGGACATGTTTTCAGGACTCTCCACTTTATATGTCGGCGGGGAAGCTTTGACGCCTGCACTGATGAATACGGTCAGACATCGGTGCCCAAACCTGAAGCTTTATAACATATATGGTCCGACGGAAAATACAACATTCTCTACATTTTATGAAGTCAAGCAAGATTTTTCACAAGCGATTCCCATCGGAAAACCGATCAGCAATTCAAATGCCTTTATTGTTGACGAGAGCGGTCAGCTCGCGCCGATCGGCGTTCCTGGCGAACTTTGCGTCGGCGGCGATGGAGTTGCAAAAGGATATTTGCACAGACCTGATTTGACGAGTGAAGCATTTGTAGAGCATCCGTTTCAACCAGGTGAAAAAATGTACAAAACCGGCGATCTGGCGCGCTGGCTGCCAGACGGCAACTTAGAATATATCAGCCGGATGGACCGGCAAATCAAAATTCGCGGCAAACGAACTGAACCGGCTGAAATAGAAGCGCGGCTCATCGAGATTGAAGGCGTTCAAGAAGCAGCTGTCATCATTAAAGAAAAAAACGAAGAAGCGTTTCTTATCGCATATTATGTAAGCGATGATCAAACAGAGGAAAAAACGATCCGTTCATTACTATCAAGGCAGCTTCCCGACTATATGATTCCTCATGATTGGGTTAAACTGGACCGCATGCCTCTTTCGGCAAACGGCAAAATCGACCGCCGCGCGCTGCCTGCACCTGACCAAAAAACGACTTTGAAACAGATCGTGCCGCCAAGAAACTGGGTCGAAAAAGAACTGATTGACATATGGAAACCTATCCTTGGCGTGAAGGAGCTCGGTATTGAAGATGACTTTTTCGAACTTGGCGGTCATTCGCTAAAGGCTCTTCAAGTCATTCACCAGCTGAAAAACAGCCAGGGGATCGATATTCCGATTGAATTATTATTCGAGAATCCGACAATTGAACAATTGGCCGAAAAGCTGTTTTCACATGAGCTGCGCGCCTCGGCCGTACAGCATGTCAGCAGACTGAATCCGCCGACCGGAGTGAACCTTTTCTGCTTTCCTCCCATTTCGGGCTTCGGGATATTTTATAAAGATCTCGCTGCCAAGCTAAACGGCAAAGCGACCGTGTACGGATTTAACTTTATTGAAGAAGACAGCCGTATGGAACAATACGTGAACAACATCATCCAAAAACAGCCTCGGGGCCCTTATATCCTGCTGGGATATTCAGCGGGAGGCAACACGGCTTTTGAGACTGTCAAAGAAATGGAAAACCGCGGTTTGGAGGTCAGCGATCTCATTATTGTCGATGCGTATCAAAAGAAACAAGCATTGCCGCCTCAGCCAAGCAGCACCTCGGCAGAAAATGTTCCAGCTCACCTCAGGGAAGCAGTCATCAAAAAGACGGCAAACTATCAAAAATATTGGGCACAATTAATCAATGGCGGCCAAATCAACGCAAACATCCACTTTATTGAAGCCGGCATTCAGACGGATCAAATCGACAGATTCACATTGCAAAAATGGGCTGACGCCACAACAAGAAACTATCAAGAGTATAAAGGAGCCGGGCCGCATAAAGATATGTTCGAAACTGCCTTTCTGTCAAAAAACGCCGAGATCATTCAACATATCCTCACAAACAGCGGCAAACATGCAGAGCATTCTCGGTAAAAGCCGTCCAAACACCAACAGGCCTGAGCCAAAACATTGAGAGTTCTAAAGCGATTTCTTCAGCTTTAGGACTTTTTTCTTTCAAATCATCATAAGCTGTAAAGAACAGACAAGACCCGGCAGCAAACAGGATAAGCTACTTCACTTTCGAATTCGCACAATGAGTAAATGAAGGCGCTTTCAAATTCCATTTCAGACACTTTTGAATATGAAAGGGGGCATTTTTTTGTTTCAAAAATTGCTTATCGCCAATCGCGGCGAAATCGCACTTCGGATCATCCGAACTTGTAAACGGCTCGGTATTCAGACAGCTGCCGTCTACTCTGAAGCGGATGCGGAGTCCCTGCATGTTAAAGCTGCAGATGAAGCCTGGCTGATCGGCAAACCGCGGGTCAGTGAAAGCTATTTAAATATCGAAAAAATCATCGAAACCGCTAAAAAAGCGGGGGTCTGTGCCATCCACCCGGGATACGGCCTGCTTTCCGAGAACAGCCGTTTTGCCGAAAGATGCCTGCAGGAAAAAATCACGTTTATCGGTCCGCCGTCCGATGTGATCGCCAAAATGGGGAGCAAAATTGAAGCAAGGCAAGCGATGGAACAAGCCGGGGTTCCCGTCGTTCCCGGCGTGACAAAAAGCTTGTCCGGTCTGAATGAAGCCCGGGCTCTTGCCGAATCCATCGGCTATCCCGTGATGCTCAAGGCTTCTTTTGGGGGCGGCGGCATCGGAATGCAGCTGATCCGCAATGAAAGCGAATTAGAAAAAGCATATGAAGGCAACCAAAAACGAGCCGCCGATTTTTTCGGAGACGGGGCTATGTACATCGAGAAATATATCGAACAGGCAAGACATATCGAGATTCAGATTTTAACAGACAAATACGAAAATGCCGTCTATCTTTGGGAGCGGGACTGTTCGATTCAGAGACGCCAGCAAAAAATCATCGAAGAAGCACCTGCTCCGTTATTCGATGAAACCATGCGCACAAAGCTCGGTGAAGCGGCCGTGAAAGCTGCGCTGTCGATCGGCTATGTCAACGCCGGGACAATCGAGTTTTTAGTAGACAAGGAGAATCATTTTTATTTTCTTGAGATGAATACCCGCCTGCAAGTCGAACACCCGGTGACAGAGGAAATTACAGGGCTCGACCTTGTCGAAGAACAGCTCAATATCGCAGCGGGAAAACCGCTTTCCCATAAGCAGAAAGACATTCGGCGGGACGGACATGCGATCGAAGTCAGAATCTGTGCCGAAGATCCGAAAACATTTTTCCCTTCGCCGGGGCGGATTACCGACCTTAAGCTGCCTGAGCAACCGAATGTCCGTCATGAATGCGCAGCAGCCCCGGGTATGACTATCACCCCGTATTACGACCCGATGATCGCCAAGATGATCGTCAAAGGAAGCAGCAGAGAAGAAGCCATCTGCACATTGGCCGAAGCGCTTTCACAATATCAAGTGAAAGGCATTAAAACGAACATTCCTCTGCTTGAAGACATCGTACGTTCTGACGAATTCCGAAAAGGCGGGGTCCAAACCGATTTTATCAGTCGCTATCAGTCAAAATGAAATCAAGGAGGCGTACTATGAATACTGTTGTCACCAATATGGCGGGAAACGTGTGGAAAATATTAGTGAAAGCGGGGGACAAAATCGAAAAGGGGCAGGAAGTCGCCATTTTAGAATCGATGAAGATGGAGATTCCGATTGTCGCCGAAACGGCCGGAACAGTCAAAACCGTTAGAAAGAACGAAGGTGATTTTGCCGATGAAGGGGATGTCTTATTGGAGCTTCAATAAGGTCTGGAGGATGGCAAATGGACGTACCGAAGAACATTTTCATTAAAGAAGTCGGGCCGCGCGACGGTCTGCAAAATGAACAAACCGCACTTTCGACAGCTGATAAAATTACCTGGATCGACATGCTTTCTGCCACAGGGCTTTCGTATATCGAAATCACTTCATTCGTCCATCCTAAGTGGATTCCTGCACTGTCTGATGCCCTTGACGTCGCCAAAGGCATTAACCGGAAGCCGGGCGTCACCTACGCAGCCCTCATTCCGAACCGAAAAGGGCTGGAACGGGCTCTCGAAGGAGGGATCGATGAAGCTTCTGTTTTCATGTCGGCAAGCGAGACACACAACCGGAAAAATATTAACAAATCGATCGGAGAAACGCTTCCCGTCTTACAGGAAGTCACCGGGACAGCAAAACAAGCGGGCCTCACCGTCAGAGCCTACCTGTCCACCGTATTTGGCTGTCCTTATGAGCATCACGTTCCATTGGAGCAAATCATACGCATCTCTGAAGCGCTGTTCGACATGGGCATCGACGAACTTTCTCTCGGAGATACGATCGGCGCAGCAAATCCCGTACAGGTTCAAAGGGTGCTTGACGTACTTTTAAAACGCTTTCCGAAAGAGAATATCGCCCTTCATTTTCATGATACGAGAGGGATGGCGCTCGCCAACATGATCGCAGCGATGGATATGGGAATCACCGTATTTGACGCATCATGCGGCGGGCTGGGCGGCTGTCCTTATGCCCCTGGAGCAACGGGAAATGCGGCAACTGATGATTTGATTTACATGTGCGCCCAGATGGGCATCGAAACCGGAGTTGATCTCAGCAAGCTGCTTTCAGCTGCTAAATGGATCGAAGACAAAACCGGAAGAGAGCTGCCAAGCCGAAATTTGCAGGCGGCTAAATCAAAGAACTGTTTTTCATAGATAAAGAGGAGGAAGATCGAATGGAGCCCAATGTTCTTTATTCCATCAACGAGCAGGCTGTTGCCGTGTTGACGTTGAACAGACCGCAGGCTGCAAATGCCCTCTCGCTCGGACTTCTCGACGACTTTCAGCGCATCCTTCGCGATATCCGTTCAAACCCGGCCGTCCGCTGTGTCATTATAACGGGAACAGGGGACAGGACGTTTTGTGCAGGTGCCGATTTAAAGGAAAGAGCCCGCATGAGCCGCACAGAAGCGAAGCAGGCCGTTTCCATGATTCAACAAGTGGTCAGCGAGACGGAAAAACTGCCGCAGCCCGTCATCGCTTCATTAAACGGAAGCGCTTTGGGAGGGGGGCTGGAGCTTGCATTGGCGTGCGACATCAGGATCGCAGCCGAACATATTGAACTCGGTCTCCCCGAAACAACGCTCGCGATCATTCCCGGGGCAGGGGGAACACAGCGGCTGCCCCGCTTAATCGGCAGGGGAAAGGCGAAAGAAATGATCTATACCGGCTGCCGCATCAGCGCCGAAGAAGCGCAAAAGATCAGCCTAGTTGAACATGTCGTTCCGCTTCAAAAGTTAAAGGAAACGACCGAAAGTATCGCAGCAAACATCGCGGCGAACGGACCGGTTGCCGTCAGACAGGCGAAGTTCGCCATCAACCAAGGGCTTGAGACAGATATCGAAACTGGACTCGCGATTGAACAAAAAGCCTATGAACTGACGATTCCGACGAAAGACAGAACCGAAGGGCTGAAAGCTTTTACAGAAAAACGGAAGCCGTATTATACGGGAGAATAAAACGAACGGGGGGACAGCCGATGCCGGCCGAAAAGGAATTGTATGAACGCATCCGCCGGATTCAGGAAGGCGGAGCGCAAAAATACCATGAAGCCAATGAGAAAAAAGGGAAATTATTTGTCAGAGACCGATTAAAGCTGCTGCTTGACGAAGGCCTCGACCTTGAGGACGCTTTTTTTGCCAATTGCATGGCAGACGGGCTTCCGGCAGACGGAGTCGTCACGGGAATCGGAAAAATCGGCGGCCGAACCGTTTGCGTCATGGCTAATGATTCAACGGTTAAAGCAGGATCATGGGGAGCGAGAACCGTCGAAAAAATCATCCGCATCCAGGAAACAGCCGAAAAACTGAATTGTCCGCTTCTTTATTTGGTCGATTCGGCAGGCGCAAGGATTACGGATCAAGTTGACATGTTTCCGGGGCGAAGAGGAGCAGGGCGGATTTTTTATCAGCAAGTCAAATTATCCGGGCGTATCCCGCAAATCTGTCTTTTGTTCGGGCCTTCAGCCGCAGGCGGCGCCTACATACCGGCTTTTTGCGATATCGTCATCATGGTCGAAGGTAACGCCTCGATGTATTTAGGCTCGCCGCGTATGGCGGAAATGGTGATCGGCGAAAAAGTGTCGCTTGAAGAAATGGGCGGCGCGCGAATGCACTGTTCTGTTTCAGGCTGCGGAGACATTCTTGCCGAAACGGAAGAAGATGCGATCAAGTCGGCGCGTCGGTATCTTTCCTACTTTCCGCCGAACTACACCGAAAAAGCGCCTGTCATTGAAGCAAAACCCGCCCGTCCGTTTGACCGGCCGTTGGAGGAGATCATTCCGAAAAACCAAAACGCACCGTTTCAAATGATGGATTTAATCGATCAGATCATTGATGAAGCGTCTTTTTATGAGATCAAAAAATTGTTCGCGCCAGAGCTGATTACCGGTTTGGCAAGGATTCACGGGCAGCCTGTCGGCATCATCGCCAATCAGCCGCGGGTCAAAGGCGGTGTGTTGTTTCACGATTCGGCAGACAAAGCCGCAAAGTTTATCAATTTGTGTGATGCCTATCATATCCCGCTGCTGTTTCTGGCTGATATCCCCGGCTTTATGATCGGAACGAAAGTCGAGAGGGCGGGTATTATCAGACACGGTGCGAAAATGATTTCAGCGATGGCCGAAGCAACCGTGCCGAAAATATCCGTCATCGTCAGGAAAGCTTATGGCGCAGGCTTGTATGCGATGGCTGGGCCGGCCTTTGAGCCTGACTGCTGTCTGGCGCTGCCTACAGCTCAGATTGCCGTGATGGGGCCGGAAGCAGCGGTAAATGCCGTTTATGCAAAAAAAATCGCACAATTGCCTGAAGAAGAGCGGTCCGCCTTCATTGCCGAAAAACGGGAAGAATACCAAAAAGACATAGACATTTACCGGCTTGCTTCAGAAATGATTGTCGACGGGATCATTCCGGCCGATTCGCTTCGTACGGAACTCATCAAACGGCTGAATGCATATATGACCAAATACATGACATTTACGGAACGGAAGCATCCTGTTTATCCCGTCTAAAGGCCAATGAAACGAAAAGGAGGAAACGGCATGGCCGAAAAAGCGGTTTGGCAGCCTGATCCGGAATTTGTAAAAACGACCCGGCTGTTTCAATGGATGACAGCCCTCGGTTTTTCCGACTATGATGATTTTTTGAAAGCAAGTACAGACGATATCGCCTGGTTCTGGGAAGAGGCCGAAAAAGCGCTCGGCATCAGCTGGTACAAGCGGTACAGCCAAACATTGAATCTCGATAAAGGCATAAAATGGCCGAAATGGTTTTCCGGCGGACGCTTAAATGCCGTTTGCAGCGCCGTCGAAAAATGGTCCCGACAGCCTGATACGGCCGGCAGGACGGCCCTCATCTGGGAAAGTGAAGACGGAAAAACAGAACGGATCACCTATTCTTCTTTACATCAAAAAGTCGCCCGTGCGGCGGCAGGCTTTAAAAAACAAGGCATATCAAAAGGGGATGTCATTGCGATTTACATGCCGATGATCCCGCAAACGGTCATCGCCATGCTCGCCGCCGCTAAAATCGGCGCGGTATTCTCACCGGTTTTTTCAGGCTACGGCGCCCATGCGGCAGCCGCGAGACTCAGCGCTGCCGGAGCAAAAATTCTTGTCACAGCAGATGCCTTTTTACGAAGGGGAAAGAAGGTCTGTATGAAGAAAGAAGCTGACAAAGCAGCAGACCGTGCCCCCACTGTCCAAAAAGTTGTCGTCTGCCGGCTTCACGATGGCGAACAAGATTGGAATCATAATAGAGATATAGACTGGAATGAATTGATGAAAAGCGATCCTCTCCAGATTACAGAAGAAATGGACAGTTCAGATCCGCTCATGCTGCTTTACACATCGGGCACGACAGGACAGCCGAAGGGAGCGGTTCATACCCACGCCGGTTTTCCGCTGAAAGCTGCATTTGATGCGGGCTTCGGGATGGATGTCAAACAAGGGGACACGTTTTTCTGGTTTACAGACATGGGCTGGATGATGGGGCCGTTTTTAATATTCGGGGGTCTCATAAACGGAGCGGCAGTTTTGCTGTATGACGGAGCACCGGATTTCCCGGCCCCGGATCGGCTGTGGGAGCTCGTCAGCAGACACCGGGTGTCGCATCTCGGCGTCTCTCCGACGCTCATTCGCTCGCTGATGCAGCACGGCGAAGATTTTCTTCATCAATGCGACCTGAGCAGTCTGAAGGCAATCGGCTCAACGGGCGAACCATGGAATTATGAACCGTGGATATGGCTGTTCCGCCATGCTGGAAAAGAGCGGATTCCTATTTTTAATTATTCAGGAGGAACGGAAATTTCAGGCGGCATTTTGGGCAATGTGCTCCTGCGGCCGATCACGCCGATGACGTTTAATTCGCCTCTGCCCGGCATGGCGGCCAATGTCTTCAACGAAAAAGGGGAGGAAGTCGTCAATGAAGTCGGGGAGCTTGTCCTGACAAAGCCGTGGGTCGGCATGACATACGGTTTTTGGAAAGAGCCGTCCAGATATGAAAAAGCATATTGGAGCCGCTGGACTGACGTCTGGGTGCACGGCGATTGGGCAAAACGGGATGAAAACGGCTACTGGACGATCAGCGGACGTTCTGATGATGTCATCAATACTGCAGGGAAAAGGATCGGGCCCGCTGAAATAGAGTCCGTTCTGGTCGGCCATCCGGCGGTGGTGGAAGCAGGC
This sequence comes from Bacillus sp. FSL L8-0528, assembly GCF_038593085.1. Classification (NCBI taxonomy): domain Bacteria; kingdom Bacillati; phylum Bacillota; class Bacilli; order Caryophanales; family Bacillaceae; genus Bacillus; species Bacillus sp. FSL L8-0528. The sequence goes on along the minus strand of NZ_CP151961.1, from coordinate 2,053,745 downwards.
GTTATCGGCGTTCCGGATAAGCTCAAAGGTCAGGCTGCCGTCTGCTTTGTCGTCCTCGCACAGTCGGAAAAGCCGTCGGAAAAACTAAAAGATGATTTGCTGAACCTCGCCTCTGATGCCATCGGTAAAGCGATCAAGCCAAAAGCGGTTTACTTTGTCAGCGGTCTGCCGAAGACGAGAAATGCAAAAGTGATGAGACGGCTGATCAGAGCTGCCTATTTGAACGAGCCGGCAGGCGATTTGTCAACATTGGAAAACCGTGAAACATACGATGAAATTGCCGGCCTTTCAGCGCAAAAAAATCTGTAGTATACTGGATAAGGCTTGCAGACAAAGAAGAAGGACACGTCCTTCCTCTTTTTATTTTAATGAAGCTCGATTGACCAAAAACTCACATTCTGACGATAACCGAACCGCCGCCTGCCGCGCAGACGCGGTTCTGCTGCTCTTCAATTGAACGCAGCAGCTGATTGTTGCTTTCCATGAGTTTGATCAGCAATTCCATTTGATCTTCGAGATTTTTCAGCCTTTGATTCATCTGCTGAGAAGATTGACCGGTATGCATTTGCGGGGCTGAAGGCGGATAAAACGTTTCAGCATTCCATTTTGAATACATAGAATAGGCCTCCATCATCTAAACTGATATATCTTATCGTATGATCCTAAAATCGCAACGTTCGCCTAAATCAAAACGAGAGGAACCAAAACATGGACTTGACAATAAAGGAAACCGCAGAATATTTAACGCTTTCAGAAGCATATGTTGAACAGCTTGTGAGAGAAAAGAAAATCCGCACCGTCTTCGACGGACAGCAGCATTTAATTAACAAAGAACAATTCAATACCCATATGGAACAGATGGAAAAGTATAAAGCGTGGGCGGAATCCGTTCTGAACGAACCCATCCCCGAAGATCCGGATGTTAAAGATGAAGATTAACTCGAGGCAACAATAATTTTATTATGTAAACTAATAGATGCGATTCTCTGACATTTTCGGACGTCTCCCGTCTCTATCATGACATGACGTTTCGTAAAAAAAAGACACAATATAGGAAATAAAAGGAATGAAAGAAGCCCTATATATAAAGTTTTCTATGATTTTATTTCATTTCCGAAACAATCACGTTCATTTTTTGTTCAAAAAGTGTTATCATTTAGTAGTAAAAAATACAGCGTGTTTTGAGATTGCGGGTTTTCGGGAATTCCAGACTGAAAACAGCAATACAAACACAAAAGGGGAGAACCTTTTTGCGGACTTGTTTGTGCACAAATTCACAAACTATGAAAAAGGGGTTCCTTCAAAAAACAGCACATCGCTTATTGAAAAGGAGAATTGGTTATGCCGGAAACAATCGATCAAACAGCTGATCAAACAAACGAATCTGTAAGCCAAAGCCAACGCGATCTTATCGATCAACTGCTAAAACCTGAAGTACAGGAGTCTTTGACTACTTTAGTCGACCAGCTTCCAAAGCTGACAGAACTGGTCAACATTTTGACAAAGTCTTACGATTTCGCACAATCCGTTGCAACTGATGAAGTATTAAAAAATGATACGGTCGGTGCCATTACAGAAATTCTTGAGCCTGTCAAAGATACGGCAAAAGAAATCGCGGCTACCGCCATTGAAGCAAAAGACCGCGCTGACGAAAGCAATGAAGTCATCGGACTTTTCGGTTTGCTGAAAATGCTTAAAGATCCGCAGGCCCAAAAGCTGTTCCGCTTTGTTCAAAGCTACCTGCAAATCATGTCAGAACGCGAAAAACAAAAATAATCACTATACATTCAGAATAAGGACGGAGGATTCACGATGTCAAAACATATCGTCATTTTAGGCGCTGGTTACGGCGGATTACTGTCTGCTTTAACAGTTCGCAAACACTACACAAAAGAAGAAGCAAAAGTCACAGTGGTTAACCAATACCCGACACATCAAATCATCACAGAACTGCACCGTCTTGCTGCGGGCAACGTGTCAGAACAGGCAGTTGCAATGCCGCTTGCAAAGCTTTTCAAAGGAAAAGACATCGATCTTAAAATCGCCAAAGTCAACTCGTTCTCAGTTGACAAAAAAGAAGTCGCTCTTTCTGACGGCTCTACCTTGACGTATGACGCGCTTGTCGTCGGTCTTGGTTCTGTCACTGCTTACTTCGGCATTCCAGGACTTGCAGAAAACAGCATGGTGCTCAAATCTGCAAACGATGCAAACAAAATCTTCAAGCATGTTGAAGAGCGCGTGCGCGAATACGCTAAAACGAAAAACGAAGCGGATGCTACGATCTTAATCGGCGGCGGCGGACTAACAGGCGTCGAGCTTGTCGGTGAACTTGCCGATATCATGCCGAACCTTGCGAGAAGCTACGGTGTCGATCCGAAAGAAATCAAGCTGAAGCTTGTTGAAGCCGGTCCGAAAATCCTGCCGGTTCTTCCGGATGAGCTGATCGAACGTGCGACAAAGAGCCTTGAAAAACGCGGCGTTGAATTCTTGACAGGACTGCCTGTCACAAATGTAGAAGGAAACGTTGTTGATTTGAAAGACGGGCAAAAAATCGTCACAAATACATTTGTCTGGACCGGCGGTGTTCAAGGCAATCCGCTGATCGGCGAGTCAGGTCTTGAAGTCAACCGCGGACGCGCAACTGTAAACGATTTCCTTCAATCCACATCACATGAAGACGTATTTGTTGCAGGAGACAGCGCCGTTGTCTTCGGTCCGGATGGCCGTCCGTACCCTCCGACAGCTCAAATCGCTTGGCAAATGGGCGAGCTGATCGGCTACAACCTGTATGCATACTTAGAAAACAAATCAATGGAAACGTTCAGCCCTGTCAACTCAGGCACGCTTGCAAGCCTTGGCCGCAAAGACGCAGTTGCCGTTATCGGCGCGAACAGCACATCTCTTAAAGGCCTGCCTGCTTCATTGATGAAAGAAGCGAGCAACGTCCGCTACCTGAGCCATATTAAAGGTCTGTTCAGCCTGGCTTATTAATCCGAAATGAAGCGCTACTTATAGTTTAAACTATAAGTGGTGCTTTTTTTTGCTTTAAATTTGACGGGCAAATGAAAATATTGTGGTAAATTTGAACCAAAATATATTGACAAAAAGAGGGACGCAGCGCATTATATGAATATAAAATCAAAATATTCATATGTTTATAAAACAAGGAGAGACTGCCATGCCGAAATTTACCAAAAAAGAAAAGGAAGTGATCCGTTCAGCTTTAGTACAAAGCGGAAGGGAGCTTTTCGCGCAGCTTGGATTGAAAAAAACGAGTGTCGGAGAGCTAACAGCCTCGGCCGGAATTGCCCAAGGCTCATTTTATACATTTTTCGACTCGAAAGAGGAGCTTTATTTTGAGATTTTGCAGCAGGAAGAAAGTAAGATTCGCGCCAAGCTTGAGGCATCATTTTCTGAAAGCGGGAAAACATTTGCACAGTTTTTGCGTGAAGCATTGGCGGTGATGGAACATAACCCGTACATTCGCCAAGTTTACGATGACAACTTACTCGAGACGCTCTTCCGCAAACTCCCTGAAGAAAAGCTGCAGGCGCATTTCGCCAGCGATGAAGATTTTTTCAAGCCTTTAATTGAAATGGGCCAGGAAAAAGGCTGGCTTGTCAGAAAAAAACCGGAGACGATCATCAGTGTGATTCGCGCCATTGTTCTTTTATCCTTTCAAAAAACAAACATTGGGGAAGACCGCTACGACGAAACGATGGATTTGCTTATCGAATTGGTCGGACAGGGACTTTCGGCCAAGGAGGATGCAGCTCATGATTGAAGTCAGCGGGCTTCGCTTCACATACCCCGGACAAAAAACGCCCGTATTGAAAGGAATCGACTTTTCGATTCAAAAGGGTGAAATTTTTGGATTTCTCGGCCCTTCCGGCGCCGGGAAAAGCACGATTCAAAAAATCTTAATCGGTATTTTAAAGCAATATGAAGGCCGGGTTTCTGTGATGGGAAAAGAATTGAATCAAGCCGACAGCTCCTTTTATGAGAAAATCGGCGTCGCTTTTGAATTTCCGAATTTTTATCAACGATTAACTGCGCTGGAAAACTTAAATTTGTTCCGTTCCTTGTATGCATCTGAAACTGAGGAGCCGGAAACGCTGCTCGCTTTAACGGGTCTTGAAGAGTACGGCCGGACAAAGGTATCCGCTTACTCAAAAGGCATGAAAATGAGGCTGAATTTTTTGAGAGCCCTGATCAATCAGCCTGATCTTTTATTTCTAGACGAACCGACCTCAGGGCTCGATCCCGTGCATGCCAAAACATTAAAACAGCTTATCCTGAACAAAAAGGCGGAATGGAAGACGATTCTGATCACAACGCACCACATGCAGACAGCTGAAGAAATCTGCGACCGCGTCGCTTTCATCGTTGACGGCAGGGTGGCTTTGATTGATTCTCCGCGCGCCTTGAAAGTGCAAAAAGGAAAAAGGCACGTAAAAGTGGAATACCGCAGCCGCAGGCAGCTGGAAACCGCTCAATTCGACCTTGATCAGATCGGCAGCAGCCCGGAATTTTTGAACTTGATCAAGGAGCACCCTGTGGAAACCATCCATTCCCAAGAAGCGTCGCTTGAAGACATCTTTATCGATGTGACGGGGAGACGTTTAAGTTGAGGATCTTGTCAGCGATTTCCCATGATATCAAACTTCAGTTCAAGCACGGTTTTTATTATGCCTATTTGCTGATCAGCACGGTGTATATCGCCGTATTGCTGTTTCTTCCGGCTGATTACAGGGAGGCGGCCAGCATTGCCTTGACGTTTTCAGATCCGAGCTTCCTGGGGTTTTTCTTCATCGGGGGTCTTGTTTTACTGGAGAAAGGGCAAAACATCCATGACAGCCTGTTTGTCACACCGCTAAGTGCGAGTGAGTATATTCTTTCCAAAACGGCGTCCTTGTCCGTTTTGTCTCTCGGATCGAGCATTTTCATCCACAGCAGCGTGTTCGGCTATGGAACAAATTCCGGTTTGTTCGCTTGCGGCGTGCTTTTCACTTCATTTTTCTTCACGATGATCGGCTTAGGTTTGGCAGTGCGGTGCGAAACCTTAAACGGATTTTTCTTTTTGTCTTCGTTGAGCACCTTTGTGTTCGTTCTGCCTTTGTTTGAAACAGCGGGCATTTGGAGCAGCCCGCTGTTTTACGCTCTGCCGTCAAAGGCCTCATTAATGCTGTTAGGTTCCGTGTTTACCGGCCTTCAGCAATGGGAGCTCGTCTACGCGATTTCCACTCTCTTGTTCTGGAACGGAGCCGCGTATTTGTGGGCGAGGCATTCACTTCAGACGTTCATCACATTAAAGCTTGGCGGAGGTGATACACGATGATGAAAATCATTCAGCTGATACGCGGAGATATGAAACAGATCAAGCGTGATTCAATGCTCGCTTTTTACGGTCTGGCGCCTTTTCTGCTCATCATCGTGACGGCAGCAGGCATTCCTTTGTCAGCGGAACTGACGGGATTTAATATCATCCCATACCGGCATTTGATCATGAGCTTTGCCATGCTTTTCATCCCCCTGATTCTCGGTACCATGTCGGGGTTTATCCTGCTTGATGAGCGCGACGAAAATATGATTCAGTATTTTGCCGTGACGCCCTTGTCGAAGCACGGATATGTCTTGATCCGCCTCATCCTGCCGATGGCGCTCACTTTTTGCTACAGCATTTTGCTGTTTGCATCCGGCGGTTTAATGGCACCCGGCTCTGTGTACCTTTTGTTCGTCCTGATTATGGTGACGCTTCAAGCCCCGATTTACACGCTGCTTTTAGCCGCCTATGCTTCGAACAAAGTGGAAGGGCTTGCTTTAATGAAAGGGTTCAGCCTGCTCACTCTTATGCCGGCCGCGGTTTATTTTATTCCTTTTCCGTGGCAGCTTTTCGGCGTTTTCACGCCGACCTACTGGACAGCGAAAACGTACTTGGCGGGAACTACTCAGGAAGGGCTTGTTTTCGTTTTCGGGTTCATCGGAGTTGTGCTGCATGTCATGATACTGCTGCTTTTATACCGGAGGTTTTTGGTGAAAACCGACCAATAGGAGTATATCCCGCCGCGTTTTGCAATAAAGTATTAAAACATCAGCGGGAGGCGGGATATTTTATGAAGAAAAATATGAAGCTTTGTCTGTGTATGATCATGATCTTTGTATTGACGTTGGCCGGCAGCATAGACGGCTTGGCCGCCGGGGAAAAAGGCGGCGGCCTCAAAGAGCAAATCGATCAGCTGTTAAAGACCGAACCTGATTTAAAAGGTGCGCTCGCAGGCATCAGCGTCAGATCCGCGGAAAGCGGGAAAATGATATACGGCCATATGAGCGATACACGGATGAGGCCGGCGTCCAATCTGAAGCTTTTAACGGCAGCAGCTGCCTTTTCCGTCCTGGGCGGGGACTATACCTTTCCCACAGAGGTGATGACAGACGGCGCGCGAGCCGCGGGCACACTCAAAGGCAGCCTTTATATCAAAGGAAAAGGCGATCCGACGCTTTTGAAAGCGGATTTTCAGCAAATGGCCGAAGCACTCCGAAAACAAGGGATCACAGTCATCCGGGGAGACTTGGTCGGCGATGATTCCTGGTATGATGATGTCCGCTACTCTCCAGACCTTTCCTGGAGCGATGAAGACGCATACTACGGAGCGCAGATCTCGGCTTTAACAGCTTCGCCAAACGAAGACTATGATGCCGGAACGGTCATCATCGACGTGAATCCTGACGTCAAAACCGGAAAAAAACCCGTTGTATCGCTTACCCCGCAAACGAACCATGTCAAAATCGAAAACGGTGCCAAGACCGTTGCTGCAGACGGAAAAAAAGATATCACGATTAAAAGGGAACACGGCGGAAATACCATCCAAATCAAAGGGACGATTCCACAAGGCGCTTCAAGGGTCAGACAATGGGTTGCGGTTTGGGAGCCGTCAGAATATGCACTCGATTTATTTAAACAGGCTTTACAGCAACAAGGCATTCGAATCCTGGGAGAGACTAAAACCGGCAAAGCGCCAAAAAAAGCGCGCCGCATCACCGCACATCAATCCATGCCGCTTTCAGAGCTGATGATCCCCTTTATGAAGCTCAGCAACAACGGCCATGGCGAAACACTGATCAAGGAAATGGGAAAAGCCGCGAACCGTGAAGGAAGCTGGGATCAAGGTATGGAAGTGTTGAATAAAGAACTGCAGGGATTTGGAATGGACACAGAAAAGATCGTTCTCAGAGACGGCTCAGGCATCTCGCATATCAATTTGATTTCTGCCGACCAGATCACAAAGCTATTGTATTCCGTTCAAGAGGAGAAGTGGTTTCCGTCGTTTGCCCGTTCACTCCCGGTTGCGGGGGATAGCGACAGAATGGTCGGCGGCACATTAAGAAACCGGTTGAAAGACCCGGCTCTAAAAGGCAAAGTCAGAGCGAAAACAGGTTCTCTTTCAACCGTCAGTACATTGTCGGGCTATATCGATACTGCAAGCGGCAAGACATTGATTTTCTCCATTCTTCTCAATCAGCTCGCGGATGATGAAAAAGGAAAGGATATTGAAGACAAAATCGTTCAAATATTAGCTTCTTCATGACATCTCCCATTGCTGAAGGCAATGGGGTTTTCTTTATTTCATGTTTTGCTGCCGGCCGATTTTGATTTTATAACCCGGTTCTTTTTTATATAACAGATCCCCTCTATTTTGATTTTATTATAATACAGAATCATCAAAAGAAAATAGCTTCAAACAACGGCTGAAATGAGAAAAAACGCGATGTTCAAAGAACTTTCTCAAATTTGTTAACTATTTCACAAAATATGTGATTTTTATCACATTCAAACCTGTTATATTGAACATAAGATATAAATGCAACAACTGTTATATCATTTCAACTTGAAAAGAGGGGGATTTAAATGGAACAATGGAAAGGTTTCACCACAAACGTTTGGCAAAAAGAAGTCAATGTCCGCGATTTTATTCTCTCGAACTTTGAGCCATATCAAGGTGACGAATCGTTTCTCGAACCTCCGACGGAAGCTACATCGGCATTATGGGATCACGTAATGGATTTGACAAAAAAAGAGCGTGAAAACGGAGGCGTCCTTGATATGGACACAGAGATCGTCTCAACGATCACCTCGCACGGTCCCGGCTATTTGGACAAAGACTTGGAAAAAGTCGTCGGCGTTCAAACCGATGAGCCGTTTAAACGGTCGCTTCAGCCTTTCGGCGGCATTCGCATGGCGAAGCAAGCATGTGAATCCTATGGTTTTGAACTGAATGAAGAAGTGGAAAGGATCTTTACCGATTACCGCAAAACCCATAACCAAGGCGTGTTTGACGCGTATACGGACGAAATGAAGCTTGCCCGAAAAGTCGGAATCATTACCGGACTGCCTGATGCTTACGGGCGCGGACGCATCATCGGTGATTACCGGAGAGTGGCGCTTTACGGCGTGGATTTCTTGATCGATGAAAAGAAAAAAGATGCGGCCGGCACCTCTCGGGTGATGTCTGAAGAAAACATCCGCCTTCGTGAAGAACTGTCAGAACAAATCCGGGCATTGAACGAACTTAAAGCGCTTGCAGCAAGTTATGGATTTGACATTTCCGAGCCTGCGGCGAATGCAAGAGAAGCATTTCAATGGCTGTATTTTGCCTATTTGGCTGCCATTAAAGAGCAAAACGGAGCAGCAATGAGCCTTGGCCGCGTGTCCACATTCCTTGATATTTACATCGAAAGAGATTTAAAAACGGGCGCATTAACAGAACAGGAGGCCCAAGAGCTTGTCGACCATTTTGTCATGAAGCTGCGCTTGGTCAAATTTGCGCGCACACCTGACTACAATGAACTGTTCAGCGGCGATCCGACGTGGGTGACAGAATCAATCGGCGGAATAGCGCACGACGGACGCGCACTCGTCACGAAAAACTCGTTCCGTTTCCTGCATACGCTTGACAATTTAGGTCCGGCGCCGGAACCGAATTTAACCGTCCTTTGGTCTGTCAGGCTTCCGCAAAAGTTTAAAAACTACTGTGCCAAAATGTCGATTAAAACGAGCTCGATCCAATACGAAAATGACGATATCATGCGTCCTGAATACGGGGATGACTACGGCATCGCCTGCTGTGTATCGGCAATGGCAATCGGCAAACAAATGCAGTTCTTCGGAGCACGCGCCAACTTGGCGAAAGCGCTTTTATATGCGATCAACGGAGGAAAAGACGAAAAACATAAAATGCAAGTCGGTCCGGAAATGCCTCCGGTTGCTTCCGATGTGCTGGACTATGACGAGGTCATGCATAAATTCGATCAGATGATGGAATGGCTTGCAGGCTTGTACATCAATACGCTCAATGTCATTCACTACATGCATGATAAATATTGCTATGAAAGAATTGAAATGGCGCTGCACGACACGGACATTTTGCGGACGATGGCAACCGGGATCGCCGGCTTGAGCGTTGTGGCCGATTCGTTAAGCGCTATCAAATATGCCAAAGTCAATGTGGTCCGCGATGAAAACGGCATTGCCGTCGATTTTGAAACAGAAGGCGACTTTCCGAAGTACGGAAATAATGATGACCGCGTCGACGCGATCGCCGTTGACATTGTCAAGCGCTTTATGAAAAAACTGCGCAAGCATCAGACATATCGCCAGTCCGTTCATACCATGTCCATTTTAACGATCACGTCAAACGTCGTTTACGGCAAGAAAACCGGAAATACGCCGGATGGACGCCGCGCGGGAGAACCGTTTGCACCAGGCGCGAATCCGATGCACGGCCGCGATACTAAAGGAACGCTTGCATCGCTGTCTTCAGTGGCAAAGCTGCCTTACAGCTATGCGCTCGACGGCATATCCAACACCTTTTCGATCGTCCCGAAAGCGCTTGGCAAAGACGAAGAGAGCCGCGCCGTCAATTTATCAAGCATCCTTGACGGATACGCCGCAAAAACAGGGCATCACTTAAATGTTAACGTATTTAACAGAGAGACATTGCTCGACGCCATGGAACATCCAGAGGAATATCCGCAGTTAACAATTCGCGTCTCAGGCTATGCGGTCAACTTTATTAAGCTGACGAAAGAACAGCAGTTAGACGTCATTAGCCGTACCTTCCATGAATCGATGTAACGAGCAAAAAGCGGAGCGCGGCCAAGGCGCTCCGCCTCCATAAAAAGAGGTGATCTTCATCATGGATGGAAATATTCATTCGATCGAAACATTCGGCACCGTTGACGGTCCGGGCATCAGATATGTCGTCTTTACACAAGGCTGCCTGATGCGCTGTCAATTTTGCCATAATGCTGATACTTGGGAAATCGGAACCGGAAAACAAATGACGGTTTCCGAAATCGTACAGGATGTCCAGCAATATCTCCCGTTTATTCAAGCTTCAGGCGGAGGCATCACCGTTAGCGGAGGCGAGCCGCTTTTACAACTGCCATTTTTAATCGAGCTGTTCAAAGCCTGTAAAAGCCACGGCATACACACGGCACTCGATTCGTCCGGCGGATGCTATTCGGCGGCGCCGGCATTTCAAGAGCAGATCAAAGAGCTGATCCAGTATACAGACCTTGTTTTGCTTGACCTCAAGCATATCAACAGAAAAAAACATATCAACCTGACAGGAATGCCGAATGACCACATATTGGATTTTGCCCGGTTTCTCGCTGATCATCAAGTCCCCGTCTGGATCCGTCATGTACTGGTTCCGGGGATCTCTGATATCGATGCCGATTTAGCAGCCCTCGGCACGTTTATCGGCACGCTGGCGAACGTTCAGAAGGTGGAGGTTCTTCCTTATCACAAACTCGGCGTCTACAAGTGGGAAGCGCTTGGCCTGGATTATCCATTAAAAGGGGTTGAACCGCCAAGTGCCGCCAGGGCCGAAAACGCATACAGACTGCTCACCGCCCACTTGCAAGGCGGAGCCATGCTGCAAGAAACATAAACCCTTTTAACCGGACAGACTTTTTCCAACAAAAAGCTGTCCTTTTTGTCTTACCGCACAACCGTATAAAAAATCCCTTTTTTTACAATAGTAAGATGAGAAAGACGCGCCTGCTGCGGCAGGCCGACAATAAAACAGCAAGGTGGGCGGGAAGCATGTATCATTTGTATTCTCACAACGACTTGGACGGAGTCGGCTGCGGAATTCTCGCAAAGGTGGCTTTTGGCGAACGGGTCGAGGTCCGCTACAATTCGGTCACCGGACTTGATATGCAAGTCGGGCGTTTTTTGGAACGGACAAAAGGAAAAGAAAAACAGCATGAAGGCCTGTTTATTACCGACTTGTCCGTCCATCAAGAAAATGAAGAAAGGCTGGACCAATATGCTGAAGCGGGCGGAAAGGTCAAACTTATCGACCACCATAAAACTGCGCTGCATTTGAATGAACGCTCTTGGGGCATGGTAAAAGTTCAATATGAGGACGGCAGGCTCGCTTCAGCGACTTCTCTTTTTTATGAATACTTAATAGACAACGGCCATATTCAAGAGACAAAAGCGATGGATCAGTTCGTCGAACTCGTACGCCTCTATGATACATGGGAATGGGAACAGACGGACGCACTCGAAGCGAAACGCCTGAATGACTTGTTTTTTATGGTTTCCATCGACGAATTTGAGGAAAAAATGGTCCGGCGCCTTAAAGAAAGCGACGCGTTTTCATTTGATGAATTCGAAGAAAAAATCTTGGATATGGAAGAAGAAAAAATTGAACGGTATATCCGCAGGAAACGGCGGGAAATCGTTCAGACCTTCATCAATGCACACTGCGTCGGCATCGTGCATGCGGAATCCTATCATTCCGAAGTGGGGAACGAACTCGGAAAAACGTATCCGCACCTTGACTATATCGCCATCTTAAATATGGGCGGCAAAAAAGTGAGCCTTCGCACCATCCATGATGAAACAGATGTATCAGAAATCGCCGGCACGTTCGGCGGCGGCGGCCATGCCAAAGCAGCGGGGTGCCCGCTGACAGATGAAGCATTCAAGCTGTATGTGACTGAACCGTTTCCGCTGGAGCCCTTGAGAGCGGATGCCTTTAAAAACGTCTATAATGTAAAAGAGTCGGACAACGGCAGCCTTTATATCAACAGGGACGAAGACCAGTTTTTTCTCTTTCCTGGAGAACACGGCTGGAACATTCAATTAAACGGCGTGACTCAGCATGAGACATTTACTTCATTCGAAGAGGCAGAACGGTTTATTAAAAGAAATTATGCTGCATGGCTCGCAAGGGATGAAGCATTTGTCCAATATTTGATGCAGCAGGTGAAACAGGCGATCCAAACGACAGGCTAAAGACTTCGACAGTCTTGGCCTGTTTTTTCATATACAAAAAAGAACACCTGGCATATAATAACAGAAAGTTCCGATTTTTCCAAAAGGGGAGATGTTCATGAAAGAAAAGAACACAAGCTGCGAAACAACAGAATTTCGGGCCGTGTGGATCGCCACCGTCACAAACATTGACTGGCCTTCGAAAAAAGGGCTGACAATCGAAGAGCAAAAAACAGAGTATGTGAAGCTTTTGGATGATGTGACAGCCATGGGGATGAACGCGGTTGTCGTTCAAATTAAGCCGGCGGCGGATGCGTTTTATCCTTCCGCATACGGGCCGTGGTCGGAATACTTAACAGGCGTTCAAGGAAAAGACCCCGGTTACGATCCGCTGTCATTTTTGCTCGAAGAAACCCACCGGAGAAAGCTTGAATTTCATGCATGGTTCAACCCTTATCGGATCACGATGAATCATACGGATTTAAACAGGCTCTCACAGGATCACCCGGCTAGAATGCACCCCGATTGGGTCGTTGCCTACGGCAGACAGCTGTATTACAATCCCGGCATTCCTGAGGCGCAGGAATTCATTGTCCAAGGCATAGCGGAAGTCGTCAAAAATTACCAAGTCGACGCCGTTCATATGGATGACTATTTTTATCCGTATAAAATTGCAGGCGTCGAATTTCCCGACTTGAGCACGTATGAACAATATGGAAAGGACCGCTTTTCAAATATTGAAGATTGGCGGAGGGACAACGTCAACCAGCTTGTCAAACAGATCAACGCCGCCGTCAAAAAAGAAAGAGCATCGGTCAAATTTGGAATCAGCCCCTTTGGTGTATGGCGAAATATAGCAGATGATCCGACGGGATCGAATACAGCCGCCGGAATGACAAACTATGACGACCTTTATGCTGACACGAGGGAATGGATCAGGCAGGGATACATCGATTACATCGCCCCGCAAATCTACTGGAGCATCGGCTTTGCCCCGGCTTCCTACGACATTTTAGTAGACTGGTGGAAAAATGAAGTCAGCCAACGCCCCGTTCATTTATACATCGGACAAGCAGCCTATAAAATCAATCAAAACTCAGATCCTGCCTGGTCAGACCCTGAAGAATATCCGCGACAGATCGCCTTAAACCGCGACTCAATGGTGATGGGAAGCATCCATTTCAGCCTGAAAGATTTAAACCGGAACCCGCTCGGCATAAAAGACAGGCTGATCCAGGACTTGTACAAAAAACCGGTAGCTATTCCCGGTATGCCTTGGCTTGACAGCGTAAACAGCAAACAGTGAAAACTGATATTTTAGTGATACGGCCGCCGGTAACAGTACCAATCCATTTTGACAATGTTCAAAATGGATTTTTTGTGTTAAAAATCGCATGAATAGAGCACCTTAATAGATAAAAACAAAGAAAGAAAGGTTTACATCAAATGGACATTTTCTTAGCGATTTTACCAGCGATTTTCTGGGGAAGCATTGTGCTCTTTAATGTAAAGCTTGGGGGCGGACCGTACAGCCAGGTGCTCGGTACGACATTCGGCGCTTTAATTTTTTCAATCGGAATCTACTTCGTCGTCCAGCCTGAATTATCCCCCCGTATATTTGCCGTCGGCGTCGTCTCCGGACTATTTTGGGCGCTCGGTCAGACCAATCAGCTGAAAAGCATCAAGTTGATCGGCGTGTCTAAAACGATGCCGATCTCAACAGGACTTCAGCTTGTATCCACTTCTTTGTTCGGCGTGCTTGTTTTTCGCGAGTGGGCGACGACAATCTCGATTGTTCTCGGGATTCTGGCGCTGATTTTCATCATCGTGGGAATCGTGCTGACATCGCTGGAAGACCGCAGCCAAAAATCGGAGGAAAAAACCGGCGACATGAAAAAGGGAATCGTGATTTTGCTGATTTCCACATTCGGCTATCTCGTGTATGTCGTCGTCGTACGGCTTTTCGATGTCAGTGGCTGGGCGGCTCTTTTTCCTCAGGCTATCGGCATGGTAGCCGGTGGCTTGATCTTGACATTCAGGCATAAGCCGTTTAATTTTTACGTCATCAAAAATATCATTCCGGGTTTAATCTGGGCAGCCGGAAACATGTTTTTATTCATTTCCCAGCCGCGGGTCGGCGTAGCGACCAGTTTTTCGCTATCGCAGATGGGAATCGTCATCTCAACGCTCGGCGGCATTATTTTGCTCGGCGAAAAGAAAACGAAGCGGCAGCTGATCGGTATCGCCATCGGCATTATATTAATCGTCGCAGCCGGCGTTTTGCTGGGCATTGCAAAAGCTTAAAGGACGGCTTCTAAAGCCGTCCTTAAGCTTTTTGACAAAATCCCAAAACGATATTTAGTTTTGGGATTTTGTCATCCTTTCAGCGTGATTGAAAACCCTTGCAGTCTAGGAAGACCGAGCATCGGAAGCTGACTTTCACAGGATGTGATGACGGCGGCGTTCAGGCAGGACGCCTGGGCGGTTAGCCGCCGATCCTTCTCCTATTCGTGAGCACCGACGCACAGGCCTGACAACGAATGCGAGGGTTTGTCGACACGCTGAAGGACGGCTTCTAAAGCCGTCCTTTAATATGTGACAATGCCCTTAAGCGGCAGGTGGTCGGAAGCGCTCGGATCAACGGCGACAACTTCAGCCGCTGACACATGAAAAGACCGGCTGAGAAAGATGTAGTCCAAGCGTCGTCTCGGGCGGTGCGAAGGGTAGGTGAACCCCTGTCCGTATTGTCGTTCATCCCACAGGTCGGCCAGTTTTTCCGAGACCTTTGTCCATCCCCGTGAATGAGGCCTCATATTAAAGTCTCCCATGACGATCACAGGCCGATCGCTCTCTTGAACCCTCTCGATTAAAAAATCCGTCTGCTTGCCGTGAAGCCACGGATTCAGACTCAAATGCGTAACAAAGACGCGAAAGAGCCGATCACCGATCCGGACATCAGCCTCAAGAAGAGACCTTCCTTCGATCAGCCCTTTGACAAAGTTGAATGAATGATGCCGTTCTTTCACAATCGGAAAACGCGTTAAGAGGGCGTTCCCGTATTGCCTGTTCACTGAAGAATCACCGGAACTCAATGAAAGGGAGGGGCAGTACGCATAGTGCATGTTCAATTGTTCTGCTAACGAGCCGATTTGGTCTTCGTAATCGCTTCTATTGGAGAAATGCTGATCCACTTCATTAAGACCGACGATGTCGCAGCCGCTCTCGGCGATCACACCGGCTGTTCTCTCTAAATCAACGCGACGGTCCCTTCCTTTTCCATGATGGATATTAAACGTCATGATGCCAAATTTCATAATCAACCCGCCTCTTCTTTAAGCTAAGCATATTGTACCTCCGGAACGATTAAAATATTTCTGCTGTCGGCGGAGCGAGATTAGGTTAAAATGACATTATGATATAAAGAGGAGTGTTCCTTGATGACAAATAGCAGAACGAACCCAAAGGTTGATGAATTTTTAAGCAAAGCCGAGAAGTGGAAGGAAGAGTTTGAGAAGCTGCGTCAAATCGTTCTTGACTGTGAGCTGAACGAAGATTTCAAGTGGAAGCATCCTTGTTATACGTTCGAGAACAAAAACATCGTATTAATCCATGGATTTAAAGAATATTGTGCCCTCTTGTTTCATAAAGGCGCATTGTTAAAGGACCCCAACGGGATTCTCATCCAGCAGACGGAGAATGTACAAGCCGCGCGGCAGATTCGATTCACCAATGTACAAGAAATAGCTGAAATGGAAACCATCTTGAAAGCTTATATAAATGAAGCGATTGAAGTGGAAAAAGCCGGTCTTGAAGTGGATTTTAAAAAGGCTGCGGAATATACGATTCCAGAAGAACTGCAAAAAAAATTCGCAGAAATCCCGGCTTTAAAAACGGCTTTTGAAGAATTGACGCCGGGCAGGCAAAGAGCGTATATTCTTTATTTTTCTAAACCAAAACAATCCAAAACCCGAGAATCGAGGATTGAAAAATATACAAAGCAAATTCTTGATGGAAAGGGATTGAATGACTAGTCTATTTCGCAACTACCGTTTTCATGAGAGAGGCGAATCATAACCATATGACCGAAGAAGCGGTGAATTGATTAGTGAAGGGCCGCTCAATTTTTCGAATGGCACGAGATCCATACCTTGATGATCACCGCTTGATTATATAAAAAGACATTTATATAATGGAGGCAATATACCGGCTGCAAAGCGCCTGAGATTGGAGGGAATGTCATGACCGTACAAACGAAGCTTGATTCGAAAAGCACGGTGAGCTGCATGAAGATATTGAACGATTCGACCCGGCTCTTGATCCTGAAACTGCTTCAGGAGAAACCTTATTGCGTCTGCCAGCTTGTCGATATGTTTGAAACAAGCCAGCCCGCCATAAGCCAGCATTTACGAAAGCTGAAAAGTGCAAATATGATCAAGGAAGAAAGAAGGGAGCAATGGCGCTTTTATTCGCTTCATGACAACTTTCCGGAACGCGAATTGGTCCTTGCCATTCTCAATCAGATCGATGAACACGATGAGGTTCTTCAAACCGTTAAAAGAAAAGAAAGACCCGTTTCGTGCCAATAAAAAAGCAGAGGGAGGACAGTTCCCTCTTTTTCATTTCACTTTTTATATAAGCATTGACTTATATAACGATTTTATTATAAGATGTGTCCGGAGAGGAAACCTATGAAGGAGGCGTACACGCGATGACGACAGTCTTAGCCATTTTGATTTTTCTGCTGACCCTCACGCTTGTCATTTGGCAGCCGAAAAATCTATCCATCGGCTGGTCGGCCTGCGGAGGTGCGGTGCTGGCTTTAATTGCCGGGGTCGTCAATTTTCAGGATGTATTAGATGTGACGGGAATCGTATGGAATGCGACTTTGGCTTTTGTCGCGATCATCATCATCTCCCTGATTCTTGATGAAATCGGATTTTTCGAGTGGGCCGCCCTGCACATGGCCAAGGCAGCGAAAGGAAACGGCATTCGGATGTTCGTCTATGTCTCCCTGCTGGGAGCCATAGTAGCCGCGCTGTTTGCCAATGACGGAGCTGCTTTAATTTTGACGCCGATTGTGCTTGCCATGGTACGCGCGTTACATTTTCAAGAAAAGCTCGTTTTTCCTTTTATTATCGCAAGCGGATTTATCGCGGATACAACATCGCTGCCGCTTGTTGTCAGCAACCTTGTCAATATTGTCTCAGCAGACTTTTTCAACATCGGATTTATCGAATATGCAACAAGAATGATTGTTCCAAACCTGTTTTCGCTTATTGCAAGCATCATCGTGCTTTTTTTGTTTTTCAAAAAAAGCATTCCGCGGCATTATGACATGACAAATGTAAAACAGCCGGCGGAAGCGATTAGAGACAGGAAAATGTTCCGCTTGTCATGGCTCATATTAGCCGTTTTGTTGGCGGGATACTTTATCAGCGAACTGCTCGCAATCCCCGTCTCAATCATCGCAGGCGTGATCGCCGTCATTTTCTTAATTACAGCGAAAAACAGCCCCGCGGTACAAACGAAGAAAGTGCTGAAGGGAGCGCCTTGGGCGATTGTTTTCTTTTCACTAGGAATGTATGTCGTCGTATACGGTTTGAGAAACGCCGGCTTAACAGATATTCTCTCACAGGTCATCCAGACCGTCAGTGATCAAGGGCTGTTTGCCGGAACAATCGGAATGGGCTTTATCGCAGCCACCCTGTCTTCATTGATGAATAATATGCCGACGGTGATGATTGATGCGCTTGCGATTCACAATACCGACACACACGGGATTCTCAGAGAAGCGCTGATTTACGCCAATGTCATCGGCTCTGATCTCGGTCCGAAAATCACGCCGATCGGCTCCCTGGCGACGCTTTTGTGGCTTCACGTCCTTTCACTGAAAGGCGTAAAGATTTCTTGGGGAACCTATTTTAAAACAGGTGTCATTTTGACCATTCCAACCCTGTTCATCACGCTTGCCGGACTTTATGTGTGGCTGCTGATTATCCACTAAACATGATAGGAGACGATGACCAATGTCAAAAAAGACCATCTATTTTTTATGCACAGGCAACTCCTGCCGCAGCCAAATGGCTGAAGGCTGGGCGAAGAAACACCTCGGAGACGAGTGGAACGTCTACAGTGCAGGGATTGAAGTGCACGGTTTAAACCCGAACGCGGTCAAAGCCATGCGAGAAGCAGGCATCGATATTTCTGAGCAGACGTCCGATATCATTGATCCCGATATCTTACACAACGCAGACCTCGTCATTACGCTGTGCGGGGACGCGGCTGATAAATGCCCGATGACACCGCCGCATGTCAAGCGCGAGCATTGGGGTTTTGACGATCCCGCCAAAGCAGAAGGGACAGAAGAAGAAAAATGGGCATTCTTTCAGCGCGTGCGCGATGAAATTGGAGAGCGGATCAAGCGATTTGCGGAGACAGGTGAATAAATACAAAGCTCAAGTATTGTTACTTGAGCTTTGTATTTTTTAGAAACATATAACAACACGTCTGGAATGCATGCGGCCGTTCATGTGAAAATACAGAAATCAATGCACCCGAGGAATGCGGTCACTAAAAACCCCCAGGGCGGGGATTTTTCACTTTAAAAAGAAAAGGTGACCTGACTTAAATGTTACTTGTTTTCTTTACCTAAAACTGCTGGAGAAGCGCATGACATTCTAATGTTTAATTCAGGGTCCATTTTTTGAGTTAATGGTATTGAGCCCGGCTCACGAATAAGAGACAGCAGAGAATCAACCATTTTGTGAGCCAATTGATCGATTGGAACCCCGACGCTCGTCAGCGGGGTTTCAAGGCTTGCCATTTGAGGAATATTATCATAAGAAATTAAAGATAGGTCTTCCGGTATACGGAGCTGTTGTTCTTTTACGGCTCGTAAAATCCCTACACTGATATCGTAGCTTCCGCTAATGATTGCTGTAGGTTTTTTGGTTTGTTGTAATAGTTTTTTCGCAGCAGTGTAACCGTTATACCAGCTTAAACCATTAGTATTTAAAATACTATTTCGACTTAATTTCAAACCGGCTTCCATCATCACCTCTTCAAACCCTTTGCTTTTTTCAATCTGACGCTTGTCGGCAGGGGAGAGGTCGCCGACGTAGCTAATGTTTTTGTGGCCGAGTTGATACAGATACGTAACGGCTTTGTAAATTGCTTTTTTATGATTAACATCGATAATAGGATGTGTATGTTCACCCGACACTCCATAAGATAAGATAGGAATCGTTAATCCCGCATCATCACTAAGCTGAGTTTCGCCGCCTTCTTCAAAAACCATGATCCCATCCACGCGAAAACTCTTGAACAATTCTACTGCCTCTTTAGCTTTGTTAACAGACAAAATCATTGAATAGCTGTTCTTTTCGACCACTTCATTTATTTTTGTAACAAGTGCCGATAAAGCGATTCTTTCAATTGTAGGCCAGACAAGACCGATCGTTTGACTTTTTTTAGATGCCAAGCTTCTCGCTGCAAAATTCGGAGTATACCCTAATTGTTCGGCAACTTGCAAGACCTTTTTCTTTGTATCCGGTTTTACAAGAGGGCTGTTTCTTAAAGCCTTTGAGACTGTTGAATAGCTTACTCCGGCAGCATGGGCGATGTCTTTGATGGTTACAGTCATTTTGGATCCTCCAAAAAATCTTTAAAAATATAATATTGCAAATTTTCCGAAATAAATTTATGATAATAAATAACAACGTTGTTATTATAAATGATACATCATAAAATAACAATCATATACATCTGCCGAAGGAAATAACAACGTTGTTAAAAGAACTTTTCGGATGATGAAGCAACGTTTATTTTTAACAACGTTGTTAAACTTATCGTAAAGGAGGGGAAGTGTGAGAAAGACGATCATCTAATGTCTCGCACAAAACATAATCGGAAACGGAATTCAGGGGATAAACCGAAACATACAATGCCAAAATTCTGCTTATTCGTTCACTATTCGAGCGAAATTGTAAACGCTATCAAAAAAATATGGCTGTGAATGTATGACGATGAAAGAAAACATGAATCGCTATCAATCTTTGGTTAGAAAGCAACAGTCATGAGATTCAAGGAGGGTAGTTCATGAGAAAAATGCTATCCGTGTTTTTTGTATGCGCTTTAATCTTTGGAATGCTTACGGGGTGTAAAAGCAGCGATGTACTAGGCACCGATAAAACCGTAACATTACGGCTCGCTCACAACCATAATGAGGAGCACCCCGTCCACAAGTCTTTACTCAAATTTTCAAAAGACGTAGAAAAGAAAACCAATGGCACTGTTAAAGTGCAATTGTATCCAAATGCTCAGCTCGGTTCAGAGCGTGAAGTGATTGAATTGACGCAAACCGGGGCTGTCGATTTGGCTAAAGTAAGTGCAAGCGCTTTAGAAAGTTTTTCAGAGGTCTACTCCATCTTCAGCCTGCCTTATTTATTTGACAGCAAACAGCATTTCTATGAAGCCATGGACAGTGATATTGCAAAAGAAATGTATGATGCAACGAAAAACATAGGGTTTATTGGATTAACCTACTATGATGCCGGTTCACGGAACTTTTACACAAAGAACAAACCGATTATGCATCCAAATAACCTTAAAGGTTTAAAAGTTCGCGTGCAGCCGAGTGCTACAGCGATTCGAATGGTGGAACTCATGGGTGGAGCACCTACTCCAATGGCTTATGGAGAAGTATATACAGCATTGCAGTCAAGTGTAATCGATGGCACCGAAAACAACGAAATGGCTTTAACAAGCAACAATCACGGGGAAGTGGCAAAAGAATATTTGTACTCAGAACATGCGATCGTTCCGGATATTTTAATCATGAATTTGGACAAAAAGGATCAATTAAGCGAAGAGCAGCAGAATGCGGTGATCGAAGCGGCGAAAGAATCTACTGAGTATCACAAAATCGTATGGGCTGAAGAAACTGAAAATGCGGTTAAGAAAGCAAAGGAAATGGGAGTGAAGTTCCACAAACCAGACAAGACTCCATTCCGAAATGCGGTAAGCCCGCTTCATGATGAGTTTGCCAAAAAAGAATTGATCGGAAAATACTATAAAGAAATTCGTGCGAAAGCTAAAAAAGTAAAATAACTCTGGATGAGCGAATCGAATATTTTTCGATAAGGGAGGGATGTATATGCTCACTTTAAAAAAAGCGGTGGATAAAACGATTGAATGTTTGACTTGCACACTAATGGCAGTCATGGTTTTTGTTGCGATATGGCAAGTATTTACGCGATATGTACTGAATTCTCCTAGTACGTTTTCAGAAGAATTTTTACGCTATTCATTGATATGGATTTCTATGTTGGGTGGTGCCTATGCATTTTGGAAAAAAAAGCACTTGGCCATTGAATTTATCGTTCGAAAACTTCCAATAAAAGCAGCTGTTTTCCTTCATACTTTCATTCAGATTCTCTTGATTGCTTTTGCTCTGATTGTGATGGTGATGGGAGGATCAAAAGCAGTGATCACCACAATGGGGCAATCTTCAGCAGCATTAGGGATACCGGTGGGATTTGTTTATCTATCACTTCCTGTTGCAGGCATACTCATCATTGGATACAGCTTGGCCGGTTTATATGAATCTTTACATGAATTCAATTCAAAACAAAAGTCAGGTGATGATGTAAAAAAAGCAGAAAAGATGTGACTAAGGCTTTTTGAAAACTAAAAAAAGAGGTGAAATGATATGACCATAGCAGCAGGTCTCATTTTATCGGCAGTATTCTTCATATTATTGTTTCTCGGCGTTCCGATTTCCGTAAGTATTGCGGCGGCGTCCATTGTAACAATGCTTACCATTTTTCCTTTTGATGTTGCCATTTTCACTTCGGCGCAAAAAATGGTAACTGGAATCGACAGCTTTTCTTTATTAGCGGTACCGTTCTTCATTTTATCAGGCATTATTATGAATAATGGCGGTATTGCAATGCGGCTCATTAACGTCGCAAAATTGATCAGCGGCAGGCTGCCTGGTTCTCTGGCCCATACAAATGTTATCGGAAACATGTTATTCGGATCGATTTCCGGTTCGTCTGTAGCTGCTGCTGCTGCAATCGGCGGGGTCATGTCGCCGCTCCAAGAAAAAGAAGGATATGACCGGACTTACTCTGCCGCAGTAAACATTGCTTCTGCACCAACTGGTTTGCTTATTCCGCCTAGCGGTCTTTTGATCATTTTCTCATTAGTCAGCGGCGGAACATCTGTAGCCGCTTTATTTATGGCGGGCTATTTGCCCGGAATTTTGTGGGGGCTGGCTACGATGGTTGTCGCCTGTATAATTGCAAAAAAGAAAAAGTATCCTGTTGCGCCAAAGATTACGATGAGTCAAGGTTTTAAAGTACTTCTCGATGCGATTCCAAGCCTGTTGCTCATTGTAATCGTAATCGGGGGTATTATCGCCGGCATATTTACAGCAACTGAAGGTGCAGCAATAGCGGTGGCTTATTCCTTATTGTTATCACACTTTTATAGGACATTGAAATGGAAACAGCTCCCCCAAATGCTGCTGGAAACGGTCGAAATCACAGCTGTTATTATGTTTTTGGTTGGGACTTCAACAATGCTGTCATTGGTCATGGCGTTTACAGGCATACCGGCGGCAATCAGCAATGGAATGCTAGGGATTACAGATAACCCCATTTTGATCCTGCTGATGATGAATATCATCTTATTAATAATCGGTACATTTATGGACATCACTCCGGCTGTTTTAATTTTTACTCCAATCTTTCTGCCAATTGTTCAAAGCTTTGGCATGGATCCGGTGCATTTTGGAATTATGATTGTATTTAACCTTTGTATCGGCAATATCACTCCACCTGTGGGAAGTGCTCTGTTTGTGGGATGCAGCATAGGTAAAGTTGATATTGAACGAGTGGTTAAACCGATTCTGCCATTTTACGCTGCGATCATGATTGTCCTTTTAATTGTTACCTACATTCCACAAATCAGCTTAATGCTGCCTCAATTATTTGGACTTTAAGACAGGAGGCGTCTGTTTAATGTCAATTAAAGAAACCTACATGTTTACATTTATAAAAGAAGAGAAAAATGTGCTGCATTTTCATTTAAATGACGGCCATGCACAAGCAAAAATATTCATTCTTGAAGAAGATATGATTCGGATTTTGCTGACAGAGGGAGAAGCGTTAACGCTTGAAAAAACGTGGAGTGTCGCGCCTGGACAGATCGATGTGCCATGGGAGGGCCGCCATCGTTTAGACATGAGCGGATTTACATTGCCTCAATACGAATTTCAGCAAGTCAAAGATGTTTTTATCGTAAAAACCGGCAAGATCAAGCTTCATGTTCAATTGAACGGTTTTAAGATCAGCTGGTTTTATCACAGTGGTTCTGAATGGATCAATGTTGCAAACGATCGGCAAACACAAGGGTATAATTTTGAAGGGGCTTTTGGAAAGGGCGTATACCATTATTTACAACGCGATTTCCAGGAACAATATTTTGGATTTGGCGAGAAAACGGGAAACATCGATAAACACGGGAAACGCTACCGGATGTTAAATATCGATGCGATGGGGTATGACGCAGAGCGGTCAGATCCGCTATACAAACATATCCCATTTTATATTACACGCCATAAGAAAACAGGCATCTCCTATGGAATTTTCTATGATAATCTATCAGCTTCCATTTTTGATATGGGTTCAGAGCTTGATAACTATCATGGACTGTACCGCTATTATCAGGCCGAAAAAGGGGATTTAGACTACTACTTCATAGCCGGTCCGAAAATAAAAGATGTAGTCGAAACATTCTCTTGGCTGACAGGCAAAACGATCTTGCCGCCAAAATGGAGCCTGGGCTATTCAGGCTCTACGATGAGCTATACCGATGCTCCAAATGCACAAGAACAATTAAAAAATTTCGTTCATCTTTGTGAAGAACATGATATGTTATGCGATTCGTTTCAGTTATCGTCAGGATACACATCTATCGGTGACAAACGTTATGTCTTTAACTGGGATGAGAGCAAAATTCCTGCTCCAAAAGAGATGGTGCAACAATTCCATGAGAAGGGCGTGCGTTTATGCGCCAACATTAAACCGTGTTTGCTAAAGGATCATCCGTACTTTGATGAACTAAAAGAAAAAGAAATGTTTATCGTAAACAGAGAAACACAAAAACCGGTGATGGCTCAATTTTGGGATGATATCGGGGCTTATTTAGACTTCACGAATCACCAAACGTTCGACTGGTGGAAGGCTCAAGTGACAGAAAAGCTGTTGGAATACGGAATTGATTCAACCTGGAACGACAATAACGAGTTTGAAATATGGAGTCAAAACGCCAAGTGTCACGGCTTCGGCAAAGAAGTGGAATTTGAATTGATCCGCGCGCTTCACCCGCTTTTGATGATGAAAGCGTCTTTCGAGGCGCAGCTAGAACACAACCCGGAATTACGCCCGTATCTGATCTCAAGATCCGGCTGTCCCGGCATGCACCGTTATGCACAAACTTGGACCGGTGACAACCGAACAAGCTGGAAAACATTAAAATTTAATATTCAAACTGGCATCGGTTTAAGTTTATCAGGCATTTACAATTTCGGCCATGATGTCGGGGGATTTTCTGGACCGGCCCCTGAACCGGAGCTATTCGTAAGATGGGTGCAAAACGGCATCATGCATCCGAGATTTACCATTCATTCGTGGAACGATGACGGGACAGTTAATGAACCATGGATGTTTCCTGAAACAATCGATGAAATCCGTGAACTCATTAAGTTTAGACATAAGATCATCCCTTACATTTACACCGCGCTGTATGAGGCGCACGAACATTATCAGCCGATCATTCGACCGACATTTTATGATTTTGAACATGATGAGAAAACATTTGAAGAAAACGATGAATTTATACTTGGTGAATCTTTGCTGGTTGCATCTGTCGTCAAAAAAGGAATGACGGAGCGGGAGGTGTATTTACCGAACCATGAAAAAGGCTGGTACGATTTCCATACGGGAACTTGGTATGAAGGAGGAAAGACAGTCGTTCTGCCGGCACCATTACATTATACTCCGCTATTAGCGAAAGCGGGAGCGATCGTTCCGGTAAATGATGCAAAAGTGACATTCCAAACAAAGAACCAAGATGAAAGAGGATTTTTGTTATTCCCATTCAAAGGAAAAGGAAAATCAACTTATCGTTTGTATGAAGATGATGGGTTAACAAATGAATATACTTATACATTTGCCTTTATTCATGTCGATATGGAAACAACAGAAGACGGGATCAAACTTTCAATACAAAAGGAAGGAACATACGAGTTACCGTATGATCAACTCACTTTTCACGTACCAAATGGAGAAAAGAGAAAACTGATCGTAAATGGCACAGAGCTGGAAAGCAAGAACGGAGAGTTTTCTTACAGTTTGCCGTGTGGTTAAAAGATTAAGGCCACATGATGATAATGTTTTCCATTACTCGAGGCAAGAATCTTTGTCCGCGGTTACATCCCGGCAAGCTACATGAATAATTATCACGAAAATTATGTAAGGGAATACTAATCAGCAAATTCTTTTTTAGAAAATCGGTCCAATATATTGTTATTGTCATGCGAAATGATGGCATCGAATGTTAAATAAAAAGAGGGAAGAGGATGGGAGAACCATGCAAATGACGTTTCGATGGTATGGAGACAGCGATCCGGTCACATTAGAGTATATTCGCCAAATTCCCGGCGTTACTGGAATTGTTTCGGCTATTTATGATATTCCTGTAGGGGAAGCCTGGCCTTATGAGAAAATTGCGGAATTAAAAGAAAAAATTGAAAATCATGGTTTATCGTTAAGTGTCATTGAAAGTGTACCTGTCCATGAAGATATTAAATTAGGTCTTCCGACAAGAGATCAATATATTGAAAACTATAAAACGACGATACGCAACTTGGCAAAAGCGGGTGTTAAAATCGTTTGTTATAATTTCATGCCTGTCTTTGACTGGACTCGTTCTTCTTTAGACTATGCACTAGAAGACGGTTCTACAGCATTAATTTATGAAGAAGAAAAAGTTAAACAAATGAACCCTTTGCATGGTGAACTAAAACTTCCCGGTTGGGACACAAGCTATGAAGATGGACAGCTAAAGAATCTTTTTCAACAATACCAGCACGTTACAGAAGAGGATTTATGGGGAAATCTTTCGTATTTTATTAAAGCGGTTATACCGGCGGCAGAAGATGAACAAGTCAAAATGGCGATTCACCCGGATGATCCGCCATGGCCTATCTTTGGACTGCCCCGAATCATAACGAACAAAGAGAATTTGGAGCGATTGATTAATCTCTATGACAGCTCCTTTAACGGTTTGTGTTTATGCAGCGGGTCGCTGGGGGTGAATTCAACAAATGATATTCCCGCATTGATTCGTTATTTCGGAAAAAAAGGAAAAGTCAACTTTGTGCATCTGAGAAACATTAAGATCATCGGGGAAAAGTCATTTCAAGAATCCTCCCACCGTTCAGAAGACGGTTCTTTAGATATGTATGAAATCGTAAGAGCATTAAGAGATATTGATTTTGCCGGGCCAGCCAGACCGGATCATGGGAGAATGATTTGGGGAGAGACCGGAAAACCGGGTTATGGTTTATATGACCGGGCGCTGGGTGCAGTGTATTTAAATGGAATGTGGGAAACATTGACGAAAGAAAAGAAGCGGATCGCCTTGGAATGCAATAAATGAACAAGCACTAACTAAAATGCAGAGACGGGGGATGAATGTGCAGATACCTTTTCATGTCAACTTGAAAGGTAAGGTGGCTGTAGTGACAGGTGGAGGCGGCATTTTATGCAGCTGTTTCGCTAAAGCATTAGCTCAATGCGGTGCAAAAGTAGCAGTAGTCAGCCGAAGAGCTGAATCGGCTGACAGCGTAGCGAAAGAGATCCAAGCAAACGGAGGCGAAGCACTTGCCCTTACAGCAAACGTCCTTGATAAACAAAGCCTTGAACAAGCAAAACATCTCATTAACAGAACATTCGGCAGATGCAATATCCTAATTAACGGTGCAGGCGGCAACCATCCAAAGGGAACAACAGATAAAGAATATTTATATAAAAAAGACTTGAATACTAAAGAATTGACTACGTTTTTTGATTTAGAAATAGAAGGTGTAAGGTCTGTATTTGATTTAAACTTTCTTGGCACACTGTTAACCACTCAAGTATTTGCAAAAGACATGGCTGATCACGACGGAAATGTGATCGTTAACATCTCATCCATGAACGCCTATACGCCGCTTACGAAAATTCCCGCCTACAGCGGTGCAAAAGCGGCCGTCAGTAACTTTACACAATGGCTTGCTGTGCATATGTCAAAAGTCGGTATTCGTGTCAATGCCATTGCCCCAGGCTTTTTTCTTACCGCCCAAAATAGGAGCCTATTGCTCAATGACGACGGAACGTATACGGAGCGAGCACAAAAAATTATCAACCAGACGCCGTTGGATAGATTTGGGGTTCCGGAAGATCTAATCGGAACATTATTATGGTTGGTAAGCGATAAAGCCTCGGGATTTGTCACTGGAACCATCATACCGGTCGATGGAGGGTTCTCCGCCTATTCTGGAGTATAACTAAGAGGATTTGCTCCAAAAAGCTGATTTTCAACACTGATAAAAATCCCAATTTCTCTGTGTCACATTGAGAAATTGGGATTTATTCATTCAATTTTTCCTTTTTACAGGCAAGAAGATAAACAACATTGTTGTATGATCTGCTTCCTTATTTCTTCAATTGCTACGTAATACAAAACCATTGCAATTGATATGCATTGTTTTGTTATTGTTTGACAAAGGTGTTATAACTGTTTATATTGTATATATACAGTTATAACGAATAGAGGGATGTCATGCATTGAATATCATCATTTCAAATTCATCTGATGAACCGATTTATTTGCAGATCGTCAACCAATTAAAAGATCAAATCGTCAAGGGAGAACTCTCGGAGTCAGAGGCGCTCCCATCGATCAGAAACCTGGCCAAAGAGCTTAAAATCAGCGTAATTACAACAAAAAGAGCCTACGACGAGCTGGAGAGAGAAGGGTTTATCGTCACAGTTGCAGGAAAGGGCTCGTATGTCGCAGCCATCAACAAAGACGTGCTTCGAGAAACAAAAGTCAAATTGATCGAAGAACACATAGCAGAAGCCGTCACTGAAGCGAAACAAATCGGCTTTACATACGAGGAACTCCAAGAGATGCTCAAACTGGTTTATGAGGAGTGGTAAAAGTGACCAGCATACTGGAATTAAAAAATGTATCAAAACATTATCAAGATTTCTCTTTAAAAAACATCAATTTCTCGCTTGAAAAAGGATATATTATGGGTTTTATCGGCCCGAACGGAGCCGGAAAAAGCACAACCATCAAGCTGATCATGAACCTGATCAAAAAAGACGAAGGGGACATCAGCATTTTCGGTCTCGACAATGAAAAGCACAATATCGAAATCAAGCAGAGGATCGGCTTTGTTTACGATGAAAATCATTTTTACGAAGAACTGACGCCGAACGAAATGAAAGGAATCATCAGACCGTTTTACAAAAAGTGGGATGAGGCTGTTTTTCAGCGGTACGCAAAAGACTTCCAGCTCCCTTTAAACAGGCAGATCAAAAACTTGTCAAAAGGGATGAAGATGAAATTCTCACTGGCGGTCGCGCTTTCCCATCATGCCGAATTATTGATTATGGATGAACCGACATCAGGACTTGATCCTCTTGTCAGATCGGAGCTCCTCGACGTGCTGCAAACATTGCTGCAGGATGAAAACAAGTCGATTTTCTTTTCGACGCATATTACCTCTGACTTAGAAAAAGTAGCGGACTATATCACTTTCATTCATAACGGCCGGCTCGTACTGAGCAAAACAAAAGATGAGCTGTTGGAGGAGTACTGCATTGTAAAAGGAGACCTCGATACGCTGCATAAAGGAAACGAAGACGCCTTAATCGGCATCAAGAAAAACAACTATGGCTTCGAAGCGCTCTCCAAAGATAAGCGGGGAGTCGTTCAGCATTTCGGGGATTCCGTCATGATCGAAAAACCGACTTTGGAGGATATTTTGGTATTTTCAACCGGCAGGAGTGATCAACATGTATCATCTTATTAAAAAGGATATTTTAATGCAGAAAAGGGCAATGAAACTATCGCTGTTATTGATGATATTTTTCACTTTTACATTGTCGCAGCTTGAGCTTGTCGGATATACAGTGGCGGTTTTGGCTGTCACATATCAGCTGGCATTAGGCGCAAGCTCCTTAGAAGATAAAAACAACAGTGATAAAATCCTGATCAGCTTGCCCATTAGAAGAAACATCATCGTCTTATCAAAATATGTATCGGTTTATGTCTATGCGACTTATGCCATTCTCTTCTATTCTTTGATCAATGCTATCGGACATATGCTGCACTTGCCGCTTGATTTCCCATTGACACTTTCAGGCGTCATGGGTGCTGTTGTGGCTGTCACTTTATTTAGCTCGATCTCATTTCCGCTGCTTTTTAAGTACGGCTATTTGAAGTCCAAAATGGCGAACATCATCATATTTTTCGTCATTATATTTGGAGGGACGGCCTTATTTAAATTTATAAATGCGGGGGAAAACCTTGCACTAAGCCAAAAATTAACGGCTTTTCTGAGCGAAATGTCAAATGCGGGCACATTTATCCTTTTGGTTGGCGTACTGCTCGTGATGATCTCTGTTTCATATGCGATATCGCTCAGCTTTTATAATAAAAGAGAATTTTAGTATAAGGATCAGCGGGAGGAACTCCGCTGATCCTTTTTTCGTTGCTCAGAACCGTACGGCTGTTTTACTTTCCTCCTACTATCATCTATTAAAAAAATTCCCGTGTTGATAAAAGCATTTTTTCCGGAAGTTTCGGTAAAAAACGAAACTTTTGGCCCTTTTATTTCACTGTATAATGTAAACGGTTACGTTTGTAGTATACTTATACTATCATTTCTTTTTAGGGAAGGATAGAAAAACAGGTGAGAGAGATATGAATACAAGGCAAAAAGACATTCTGAATCTGTTGTTATCTGAACCTGAAGACTATTTAGTCGTACAAGATTTCGCAGACAGGGTAAAGTGTTCTGAAAAAACGATCAGAAATGATCTGAAAACGATTGAAGATTATCTCAATCAGCATTCTGATGCTCAATTGATTCGCAAACCGGGACTGGGCGTTTATTTGAATATTGAAGATCATGAAAGGGTCCGTTTAAGCCGGCAGTTATATACCGAACATCACGCCGCACAGCAGCAATCCGATGAAGAAAGAATGCTGCAAATCGCTTATCAGTTATTAATGAATCCAAAGCCGGTTTCTGCAAAAGAAATGGCTGCCGAGCACTTCTTGAATAAGTCTTCCATCAAAAGGGATTTGAATCAAATCGAAGTTTGGCTCCAGCGGTTTGGCCTCACTCTGGTGTCCAAGCAGCGCCTCGGTTTAAAGATCGAAGGGAGTGAAAAAAATAAGAGAAAAGCGCTGGCGCGCATCTCGGAGTTGATTGACAACCCGGAGTTTACAAGCCGATTTATTAAAAGTCAATTTTTAAGCCATGAAGTGGAATTTGTTAAAAGCGAAATCAGATCATTGCAAAAGCGACATTCTTTATATTTCACTGATGAAACGTTCGAAAATTTACTGTTGCATACACTGCTGATGATTCGCCGCATCAAAATGAAACAGCCGATTACTATTTCTCCAGGGGAAATAGATGCAGTCAAAAAGAAAAAAGAATTTCAGTGGACGTTTGCTTGTTTAAAACGGCTGGAAGCGGTTTTTGCGATCCGCTTTCCTGAAGAAGAGGCCGTCTATTTAACATTGCATATATTAGGCGGCAAAGTCCGTTACCCATTTGGGAAAGAAGGGGAGAGCGGACTGGAAAACCCTTTGCTTCCAAAGGTTGTCGAATATTTAATCCATCGTGTCTCAGAGTTGAAAATGATGAATTTCCGCGAGGACCGGGTTTTGATCAATGGATTGAAAGTTCACCTTAATACCGTTTTAAATCGGCTGAGCTATGACCTTTCCGTATCAAATCCGATGCTCAACGATATCAAAAAAATGTACCCTTATCTGTTTCATATTGTCATTGATGCTCTTGAAGACATCAACCAAACGTTTTCACTTTCGATTCCCGAGGAAGAAGCCGCCTATCTGACATTGCATTTCCAAGCGGCGATCGAGCGCTTCAGCTATGGAAAAGACAAGCATAAAAAAGCGATCATTGTCTGTCATATGGGCATCGGGATGTCACAGCTGCTGCGGACAAAAATCGAACGGAAATTCCACCAAATTGCCGTGATGGACTGCATCGCAAAAGCTGATTT
Source organism: Bacillus sp. FSL L8-0528 (assembly GCF_038593085.1). Taxonomy (NCBI): domain Bacteria; kingdom Bacillati; phylum Bacillota; class Bacilli; order Caryophanales; family Bacillaceae; genus Bacillus; species Bacillus sp. FSL L8-0528. Next base: position 2,022,074 of record NZ_CP151961.1, on the reverse strand, counting down.
GGCGGACTATACTGCACGACATGAAGATATCGATCTTGTCATATCAACGGTCAGCCTGGAGGATTTATCAATTCCCCATATCGTTGTATCTCCGCTGCTCGAGTCGGCCGATGAGAAAAAGCTCGGCGCTTTTATGGATCAGCTCGGTGAATCGTCCCGGCAAACACAAAAAACGTTTAAAGTGCTGAATGACACGACTCCTTTCCTCGTCTTCCTGCAGCAGGAATCAGAACACCGCTACAAGCTGATTGAACAGCTGGCAATGGCTTTATACGAAAAAGGCTATGTGGAAAAAGAATATGCTGTGCACGCCGTCATGAGAGAAAAAATGTCGGCGACAAACATCGGAGCGGGCATCGCCATTCCTCACGCGAACGCCAAATTGATTAAACAATCAGCCATTGCGATCGCCACATTAAAAGAGCCGCTTGACTGGGGCTCTGAAAAAGTATCGCTCGTCTTTATGCTGGCTGTCAAACACGAGGATCAAAACATGACAAAACAACTGTTTCAAGAGCTGTCCAGCTTAAGCGAGCAGCCGGCATTCATCCAAAAGCTGACGAAAGAAACAAATGTGATGACATTTTTATCTTATTTGGATTATTAAAGGCGGGGCGTAGATACAACGACAAGAAGTTCTCTAAGCTTGAAAGAAGGATTCATGAGTTAGAGGAACGATTCAATAATTAAGTTAAAATCTGTATTTTATGAAATCTGTTTCAGTATCAACGAATATATCGTCTATTTCGGCATCCTTATATTCTTTTAAAATATTTGTCCAGAGCCCTGAATTAGTGAGTAGTAGGTTTCTTTCTAATTCAACAGGTCTGGACACTTTTTTATTTCTCAAATAGGATTATCAATTTTTCACAATGAAACGAACTGAATACCATTCTTTAAAAATACCTCATTCCTAGTGCCTGAAAGCTCTGATTATGATTTAATAAAAAATGAAGAAAGGTATGATATACATGATGAGATTACTTATTAGTTTTATACTCGGGGCTTTAGGGGCAGTTATAATGTATAACGTAAAATCAAACTTTTCTTTCCCTGTGACAACAACTGTTTTAGTGGTTCTTATGACTGCTTGTTTGATTTTTGACCTGGTTAAACATAAGAGGAGTCAAGATCAGAGTGATAAAAAGTATGAGTTTATATGGTGGATTGCAACACTCCTCATGATTCTAGTGATGACTTTTAATACTGTCTTTTTAAAAATTGACCCTAAGTATAATATCATCGTTGTATTGATTTACATTTTGTTCATGGTGATGATTAAGAGTAGATGGAAGAAAGCTAAGACAGACTAAGCAGGTGGGCGGCCTGCTTTTTTCGTTCCATCCTGGCAGATTCATTTCCGGTGTCTGCAATTGATTTTTCACCTTCAATTTCAAAATAAAAGAGACACCTATTAGGATGCCTTTTCTTTCTCCTTTAATGTCAGACATTATAGATACCTCTTTATTGAAGTATCGTATCCAATAGTCTAACTTTATTCATTTTAATAAACCATATTTATTTTTAATCACGGTTATTTAGAGCTATTACTATAGTGTCTAGGCGAAAATACGTTTTTTAATGCACTTATTATTCCTGGCACAAGAAAGAAGACGCCAAAAAAGACAGTAAGTAAATTTAATTGTGGTGTTTCATAAAAAGTAAACCATTCTTTAAAAATTGACGATTCCGTAATTTTCCCAAATAGTGTTCCATCAATCTCTCTATAATTAGGTATCCATCCTGTTGTTTCAAATGTAATAAAAATTATCTGTGACAATAAAAATACACCAATTTGAGAAACCCAATATTTTTTCAAAAATGGAACACTTTTTTGCTTTTCAGCCAACTAATATCCCTCCCCGCATTAGATACCATTTTATATTGATATACGGAAAATGAAAGATTAAGTTTCAAAATGCAATACGGCACATTCAGTCCCAAAAGTGTTACAAGTCGCACTCATTGCAGTCCGGCTTTTTTTAAAAAAAAAAGCCGGTTTTTCCGGAACATGCGGTAAAAAACAACGCTTTTACACACACGTTTTTATTATAAAGTAATGACAAGAGCTGCTCACTACTTTAGTTTCAGAAGGAGGATTCGCATGAAACTGTTAGCGATTACATCATGTCCAAACGGAATTGCCCACACGTATATGGCTGCGGAAAATTTGCAAAAAGCGGCCGATCGAATGGGCGTTCAAATGAAAGTCGAAACACAAGGCGGCATCGGGGTGGAAAATGAGCTGACCGAGCAGGAAATCCGCGAGGCAGACGCGATTATCATAGCCGCAGACCGCTCGGTCAACAAAGACCGTTTTATCGGGAAAAAACTTCTGGCTGTCGGTGTTCAGGAAGGCATCCGAAAACCGGAAGAATTAATACAAAAAGCGATCAACGGCGATATACCTGTCTATCGTTCGGCTGCGAAAACGGAAGCCTCCGCTCAAACTGAGAAAAAACAAAATCCGATTTACCGGCATTTAATGAACGGTGTATCGTTTATGGTTCCTTTCATTGTCGTCGGCGGATTATTGATTGCGGTCGCACTGACGCTTGGAGGTGAAAAAACGCCGAAAGGGTTAGTGATTCCTGATGAATCTTTTTGGAAAACGATTGAGCAAATCGGGGCTGCCTCATTCTCATTCATGATCCCGATTTTAGCCGGTTATATTGCCTACAGCATCGCCGATAAACCGGGGCTTGTGCCGGGAATGATCGGCGGATACATCGCAGCGACGGGAAGCTTTTACGGCAGCGTAAGCGGTGCGGGGTTCCTCGGCGGCATTATCGCGGGCTTTTTAGCCGGATATGCGGCGCTGGCCATCAAAAAATTAAAAGTGCCAAAAGCCATTCAGCCGATCATGCCGATCATCATCATACCGGTGGTTTCCTCGCTTATTGTCGGCTTGGCGTTCGTATTGCTGATCGGCGCGCCTGTCGCGCAAATCTTTGAATCATTGACAGTTTGGCTGGCTGGTATGCAGGGCTCTAGTTCGATTCTTCTGGCATTAATTTTAGGGGCGATGATTTCGTTTGATATGGGCGGTCCCGTCAATAAAGTGGCATTCCTGTTTGGTTCAGCCATGATCGGTGAAGGAAACTATGAAATTATGGGTCCGATCGCCGTCGCCATTTGTATTCCTCCGATCGGGCTTGGCATCGCAACGTTTTTAGGAAAAAGAAAATTTCAGGCGCAAGAAAGAGAAATGGGAAAAGCAGCATTTACAATGGGGTTATTCGGCATTACTGAAGGTGCCATACCGTTTGCTGCACAGGACCCGCTTCGCGTCATCCCAAGTATTATGGCGGGTTCAATGACTGGTTCCGTGATCGCCATGATCGGTAATGTAGGGGACAGAGTCGCCCACGGCGGACCGATTGTAGCAGTGCTTGGCGCTGTCGATCATGTGTTGATGTTCTTCATCGCCGTTATTGCCGGATCCCTAGTCACCGCTCTTTTGGTCAATGTACTCAAAAAAGAGGTCGCAGCCGCTCCCGCAGGGGTAAATGAAACTGTTGCAGATCATAACATTCCGCAGCCGAACATCGAAATAAAAACAGAAAGCAAAAAATCCGAAATACCGGAAATTAAAAAGCTCACAGACATCATCGATACAGATTTGATCGAACCTCATTTATCAGGGGATACGAGAAACGACATTATCGATGAAATGATTCAAAAATTGTCCCGTAAAGGCGCACTGCATTCGGAAAGCGAATTTAAACAAGCGATCATGAACCGCGAACTAGAGGGGACAACGGCGATCGGCATGAACATCGCGATCCCGCACGGGAAGTCTGACGCCGTCAAGAAGCCGAGTGTAGCATTCGGCATCAAACGTTCAGGCGTGGACTGGAAGAGTCTTGACGGAACTGACGCCAAACTGATCTTTATGATCGCCGTCCCGAAAGAAAGCGGGGGAAGCGAGCATCTGAAGCTTCTGCAAATGCTCTCCCGAAAACTGATGGATGACACCTACAGGGACAAGCTTCTCTCTGCTCAAACAAAAGAAGAAGCATACAAACTTCTGGATGAAATCATCTAAAAAAGGAGGATGCCTGTCATGACTGAACCATTATTTTTCGAGCCTGTTTTTAAAGAAAGAATATGGGGCGGCACGGCTTTAGCCTCTTTCGGCTACGAGATTCCATCCGAACAAACGGGGGAGTGCTGGGCTTTCGCCGCCCATCAAAATGGGCAAAGCGTCGTGAAAAACGGCATGTATAAGGGGCTCACACTCAGCGAATTATGGAATGAACACCGCCATTTATTCGGACATATAAAGGGAGACCGCTTTCCTCTTCTGACAAAAATTTTGGACGCCGACCAAGACCTATCCGTACAAGTGCATCCAAACGATGAATATGCAAAACTGCACGAAAACGGGGAGCTTGGAAAAACGGAATGCTGGTATATCATTGATTGCAAAGAAGATGCGGAGATCATTTACGGCCACCATGCCAAAACGCGGGAAGAACTGGTCTCAATGATCGAACACGGGAAATGGAACGAACTTTTGCGCCGCTTCAAAGTGAAGCCGGGAGATTTCTTCTATGTGCCGAGCGGAACCGTCCATGCGATCGGAAAAGGCATTTTGATTTTGGAGACGCAGCAGAATTCAGACACAACCTACAGACTATATGATTATGACAGAAAAGATGCTGAAGGAAACCTGCGCGAGCTCCATTTGCAAAAAAGCATAGAAGTGATCGACGTCCCGTCTTCGCCTGGCCGCGAAGACGTTCAATATGAAACATCGGGTGATGTCAAGACTGCCGCACTGATTGAGTGTCCTTATTTCTCAGTAGCAAAATGGGATGTAAAAGGATCAGCCTGTTTCAAACAGGATAAACCGTTTCTTCTTGTCAGCGTCATAGAAGGGGAAGGTCAAATCAACGCGTCTTGCGGCAACGACTTTTCTTTTAAAAAAGGAGATCACATGCTGCTGCCTGCGGGCTTTGGAGAATTTACAATCGCCGGCCGTGCAGAATGTATCGTCTCAAGCCTGTCAAATGAATAAGCCATCAACGGTACACTTTCTAAACAGACCATCAAAACGATGGTCTGTTTTATTTTTTCAAAAAAAGAATGCCGGCTTGCCAAAACGCGGAAAATGCATATTCCCAAGCTTTCACAAGTAAAATAGAGTAAACCAAAAAAACATTTGGAAATCTTCCAATTATTTGATAAGCTGATATTAAAAGCTTCATAACTTACACATCAGCTGCATTGCCCGGAGCTTTTCGCGGAACAGTTGCTTCATGAAACAAAAAAGCGGGGCTGTGTTCCGGCGACAGGCACAAGAAAAGCCTGCTAAATGACCGAAACAACCGTGCCCTTCATAATTGGTTGGTTCTTATCTGGATGAGAAAAGGAGACGATGATTCGTATCAGGAAAAATGTAAGCGGATTCATCGTCTTTTTATCTCAGTTTATCACTCTTTTTAGCGGAAGCGAGGAGGAAAGCAATGGGGAAAGCAAAACTTCGATGGAATGAACCCTTGATTTCTCAACACGAATCGGCTGCTGAAGGATTTACGCCGGAAGATTTCACAGAGGAAGATCAACTGATTTCAAAAACGACAGAATCATTTGTCAAAAACGAAGTCATGCCCCTTCTTGAATCGATCGATCAGCAGGATCACGAAAGCGTGAAAAAATTGTTTCAAAAAGCGGGAGAGCTCGGATTGCTCAGTATCGAAGTTCCGGAGGAATACGGCGGCCTTTCACTCAGCAAGAAGCTTTCCGGGTTAGTGGCAGAGAAAATGGGAGCCGGCGGATCGTTCAGCGTCTCCTTTAATATTCATGCCGGAGTCGGGACATTGCCGTATATTTATTATGGAACAGAAGAACAAAAACGAAAATACCTTCCGAAACTGGCATCGGGCGAATGGATCGGAGCATATGCTCTGACAGAGCCGGGCGCAGGCTCAGATGCTTTAAACGCAAAAACGACGGCCGTTTTGAATGGGGAAGGAACATCCTGGGTTTTAAACGGGGAAAAACAGTGGATTACGAATGCGCAAGTAGCTGATGTATATGTTGTCTTTGCAAAAACGGCGGAAGGCATGACAGCATTTATCGTCGAACGTTCGTTTAAAGGCGTTTCCATCGGACCTGAAGAGAAGAAGATGGGAATCAAAGGTTCTTCGACGGCAACCTTAATCCTCGAAGAAGTCGAGGTGCCAAACGACAATGTTTTGGGTCATGTCGGGAAAGGTCATCATGTCGCTTTGAACATTTTAAACATGGCGCGCTTAAAGCTCGCGTTTTCGAACATTGGAATGGCAAAGCAAGCATTGAACCTTGCCGTTAGCTACGCCAAACAGCGCAAACAATTTAACAAGCCGATCATCGGTTTTTCAATGATTCAAGAAAAGATTGCCGACATGGCGGTCTCGATTTTCGGCGCCGAAAGCGCTGCTTACAGAACGGCAGACTGCCTGGACCATGTTTTAAATTCGGCTGAGCCATTAGACGACAGACTGAGAAAACTCACAAACTATGCATCCGAATGCGCGATCAATAAAGTTCACTGCTCCGAAATACTCGACCGAAATGCAGACGAGGCGGTGCAGATTCATGGCGGTTACGGATACATGCAGGAGTACGAAGTCGAACGTTTGTACCGGGACGCGAGGATCAGCCGGATTTTCGAAGGGACAAACGAGATTAACCGTTTGACGATCGCCAAACTGATGATGAAAGAAGTTCAGCAAAACGGCATCTCAGAGCCGGAAGCTCAATTAAGCAGCGAGGAAAACCGAAACCGGCGGTTTATTCAGCTGTCCAACAGGCTTTTCGGCAAAACATTAAAAGCGCTTAAACGCTCCCGCGTGAACATTCAAGAGGAGCAGGAATACGCGCGGATTCTCGCCGACATGCAAAAAGAACTCTATGTGATGGAATCCGCCGCCCGCCGGACCGAAAAAGCTAGGCAAATATACGGTGGTGAAAAAGCACGGTTGAAAGAAATGATGACGAATGTCATTTGTGAAGAAGGCTACCGCAGAATCGAAGAGATGGCGGTGACCGCCTTATCAAGCATAGCATCTGATGAAGCCGAAAGAAAACTCGCATTTGAAGAGGCTCGCAGCCTTTCTTTGCCTCTTTTCAGCAATCTGTTTACTCAAAAACGCGAAATCGCAGAAAAAATAGCCGCTCATGAAAAATATACGGTGTGATCGGAGGGAAACTGTTTGAAAAAAATCGGATTTATCGGTTTGGGCAATATGGGTCTGCCAATGTCGAAGAATCTGCTTCAGGAGAACTTTACGGTTTATGGAATGGACCTTAACAAAGAAGCTGAATTGGCCTTGCATCATGCAGGAGGAACGATCGGGATTTCAGTTGAAAAAATGGTTGAAGAGTGTGACGCCATCCTCACAAGCCTTCCTTCATCAAAAGCTGCAGAGGAGGTTTTTCTGGGGAAAAAGGGGCTCGTACACCTGGCTGAACCAGGCGTCCTTCTGATCGATACAAGCACGGTCGCTCCTGAACTGAATATCCGAATTGCGGAGGAAGCGAAAAGCAAAGGTATCGATTTTCTTGCGGCGCCGGTCAGCGGCGGTGTGATCGGGGCGGTCAACCGGACGCTTACCTTTATGGTCGGGGGCCCGAAGTCCGTTTTTGATAAAGCGTTGCCTGTTTTCAACGCATTGGGCGAGAATATTTTTCATGTGAACGAAAACATCGACAGCGGAACGAATACGAAGCTGGTCAACAACCTCTTAATCGGTTTTTATACAGCCGGTGTCAGTGAAGCCTTGCACCTTGCCAAAAACAGCAATCTCGATCTCGACCAATTGTTTGAGATGCTGAACGTCAGCTACGGGCAGAGCCGAATCTATGAGCGCAACTATAAAAGTTTCATAGCGGATGAAAACTATGAACCTGGCTTTTCTCTGAAGCTGCTGCTGAAAGACCTTGGCTTTGCATTGGATTTGGCTGAGAAGAACAACGTTGAACTGCCGGTGAGCAAGATTCTCTTCGGCATTTACGAAGAAGCCGATCAGAACGGATACGGGGAAAAAGATATGTCTGTTTTATACAAAAAAATAAGCGAACAGAAGACAACTTATCAGTAAGGAGAGGTGAGAAATCAAATGATCACAACCAATGCAAAAAAAATGATGAACCATATCGACGGGGAATGGGTCAATTCTCTAGGTGCGGAATCGGAAGAAGTCGTCAATCCTGCAAACGGAAACGTCATCGCTTATGCGCCTCTATCTGTGAGAGCGGATGTAGATCGTGCCGTGCAGGCTGCCAAGCACGCTTATCAGACCTGGTCGCTTGTGCCCGTCCCCAATCGGGCAAGGCTTTTATACAAGTATTTACAGCTTCTCCAGGAGCAAAAAGAACAATTGGCAGACATTATTACGACGGAAAACGGCAAAACGTTAAAAGACGCCCGAGGCGAAGTTCAGCGGGGAATCGAAGTTGTTGAGCTTGCGACAGCCACACCTACTTTAATGATGGGAGAATCCCTGCCCGCGATTGCAGGGGGAATCGACGGATCGATTTGGCGCTATCCTTTGGGGGTCGTCGCCGGCATTACGCCGTTTAACTTTCCAATGATGGTTCCTCTGTGGATGTTTCCGCTCGCCATTGCTTGCGGAAACACGTTCGTCCTGAAGCCTTCGGAACGCACTCCTATTCTTGCCGGTAAACTTGTCGAGCTGTTTTATGAAGCCGGGTTTCCGAAAGGTGTGTTGAACCTCGTTCATGGAGGAAAGGATGTTGTAAACGGAATATTGGAGAACGATGATATTAAAGCCGTCTCCTTTGTCGGTTCAGAACCGGTCGCAAAATATGTGTATCAAACGGGCACAGCCAACGGGAAACGCGTTCAGGCGCTGGCCGGCGCAAAAAACCATGCGATTGTTATGCCGGATTGTCACCTTGAAAAATCGGTTCAAGGCATCATCGGGGCGGCATTCGGGAGCAGCGGAGAACGCTGTATGGCCTGCTCCGTCGCGGCGGTCGTTGATGACATCGCCGATGACTTCATAGAAATGCTCGTCTCCGAAACACGGAAGCTGAAGACAGGGGACGGCAGATCAGAGGATCACTTTGTCGGTCCGCTGATCCGTGAAGTCCATAAACAACGCGTCCTTGACTATATCGACAGCGGTATAAAAGAAGGCGCCGCACTCGCCGTGGACGGACGCAATCTGGATGTTCAGGAAGGATATTTTGTGGGAGCCACGATTTTCGATCATGTGACACCGGAGATGAAAATCTGGCAGGACGAAATCTTCGCGCCGGTCTTGAGTGTCGTCCGCGTACAAGACCTTGATGAGGGGATCAAGCTAACCAATCAATCCAAGTTTGCCAACGGCGCTGTCATATACACGTCGAGCGGGAAAAGCGCCCAGCAGTTCCGCGACAAAATCGATGCCGGAATGATCGGCGTCAATGTCAACGTACCGGCTCCGATGGCATTCTTCTCCTTCGCAGGGAACAAGGCCTCTTTCTATGGAGACCTTGGGACAAACGGAAAGGACGGCGTCCAGTTTTACACGCGCAAAAAGGTCGTCACTGAACGCTGGTTCTAATTCTTAACATAAGGCTCCCTCTCATGCGCAACAGATTTTTTCAGAGGGGCCTTTTCTATTTAAACAGGGAGGGATCAATATTGAACTTGAAATATGCCACACTTAAAACAGAACATAGCATCACGACCGTCACGTTGAACAATCCGCCGGCAAATACACTCTCTTCTTCCTGTATCGCCGAATTACGCTCTCTTTTTCGGGAATTGGCCCGCGACGAGGAGACAAAAGCGATCATCGTCACAGGAGAAGGACGATTTTTTGTGGCGGGAGCGGATATAAAAGAATTCGTTTCAAAACTCGGGGACCAAAAACAAGGGGTGGCACTCGCAAAAGGGGGCCAGGCGCTCTGTGATGAAATTGAAGCTTCCAATAAGCCCGTCATTGCGGCGATAAACGGACCGGCTCTTGGCGGAGGCCTGGAACTTGCGATGAGCTGCCACTTCAGAATCGTATCAGACGATGCAACACTCGGCCTTCCCGAATTAAAGCTCGGCTTGATTCCCGCGTTTGGAGGTACACAGCGGCTTCGTAACATAACGGATACAGCGACAGCACTCGATCTCATCCTGACGGGCCGAACGCTTTCAGCTCAAGAGGCGGTAGAGATGAATATTGCGCAGATGGCGGTAAAGGGGGAGGAACTGATGAAGACGGCAGCAGGGGTCGCGTCGTCTTTTATCGAAGGAAAAAGCATGACCAGCGTGAGGCGCGCCGTCGAATGTGTCGTACAGGGCGCCTCTGAAAGCATGGAACAGGCACTGGAGAGGGAGCGAAACAGATTCGCCGAGCTGTTTGTCACTTCAGATGCCAAAGAAGGAATTCACGCATTTGTCGAAAAGCGCAAACCAAACTTTCATCATTCATAAAAGGAGTGGATCCAGATGTCCGATGACGTGCTGTTTTCCGTTAATCAAAACGGCGCCGCAGCGATTGTTTTGAATCGCCCGAAAGCGCTCAACTCCCTCACATACGACATGGTCCGTCTGATTGGTGAAAAGTTAAACGAGTGGGAGACAGATCAAAACGTTTCCGTTGTGGTCATCAAAGGTGCGGGACCAAAAGGACTGTGTGCCGGAGGGGATATTAAGGCACTCTATGAAGCACGTTCGTCAAAACAGGCCCTGCAAGAAGCCGAGCGCTTTTTTGAAACAGAGTACGAAGTCGATATGTCAGTCCATCGATTTCCGAAACCGATCATCGCCTGCTTGGACGGGATCGTTATGGGGGGAGGCGTCGGCCTGACATACGGGGCCAGCCACCGGATTGTCACGGAGAGGACAAAATGGGCGATGCCCGAAATGAATATCGGTTTCTTTCCGGATGTCGGCGCGGCCTATTTTTTAAACAGAGCCCCGGGACACTTAGGAAGGTTTCTTGGATTAACGGCGTCTGTCATCCATGCGTCCGACGTGCTGTATATCAATGGGGCAGACGCCTACATGGAGAGCGGCGCTTTAGAACGATTGATCCAAACAGTGGAACAAACAGATTGGCGCCTTGCAAATGTTGAAGAAAAGCTCAATCAGCTGATCGGCGAATCGAAAACGAAACCCTCCCAAGAAAGCACGCTCGCCCGTGATCAGCAAGCGATTGACCGTCATTTTAAGTATGATAAGCTGGAAGAGATCCTTCAATCGCTCGAAAGCGAAGGAAGCACTTTTAGCTCGAATGTGAAAAAAACGATGCTTTCCAAATCGCCATTTTCATTGAAAATCACATTGAAACAGCTGGCGGACGGACGTCAAAAAACATTGGAAGAATGCTTTGCAACGGATCTGGTGCTGGCAAAGAACTTTTTGAAGCACAATGATTTCTTCGAAGGCGTCCGGTCCGTCCTGATCGACCGTGATCAATCACCGAACTATACGTACCGGCACGTTTCAGATGTAACCGATGAAGCGGTGGACCGGTTTTTCCAACCTTCTGAATCTGTCCGATTTTAAAAGCAGGAGCTGACGATTAACGTCAGCTCTTTTTTTGTAAGAGCCATATGAAAGAGGTATATATTTCTATCTGGAGAATATGTATACTAACAATATTTGGTTGGAGGCTGACAACATGAACATCGGAAAATTAAGCAAGTATTTCTTGTCCCTTGGCATGGCCCTCGCGACGGTGATGTCCTTTCATGCCGTCTCTGTAGATGCTGCATCAGTCGGTACCATTAAACCGAGCGAATGCTCAACTCATATCCTCACCGTGAAACAGTCGGCATTGGCGGTTCCGGACGTGCACATTTTTATTGCGGCAGTATAAATGGCGGTCCTCAAATTGAATTTTCGGACGACGATTTAGAGGTTGCGGTCGATGATCCCTTTATTCTTCACGCATATGCTAATCCGGGCTTAAATTCGGTAGACTACGAAGGACGCCAAAAGGGGGATGCGGAGGTAACGATTTATTGGAAAAACAAACCGGAGGGCACCAAATACACATTTTTATTGGTGCAAATCAAATAATGACGGCACGCATTTACCTCATAAAAAAGAACTCTCCAAATTGGGAGGGTTCTTTACATTTACGATGGTATGATCCCATACACAGCGTCACACTGGCGATGATGCAGGTATAATCGATAGAATAGGAAGAAGCAAGATATCATCCTAAAAAGGAAGGAACAATGAAAAAAATCATGATGTTTTTATTCATTTTTATCATCGTATTCGGCGCGGCTGTTTTATTGTTCATCAATATACACCCCGTGTTTGGGGGAAATCCAAGCAAAGAACAAAAAAAACTGTATCAAAGCTTTGACAATTATGCGGATGGCAAATTTGTCAATCAAGCTCCGGAAAAGATGGATATGGGCGGAATCTCCGGCGTTTTCTCGATAATGAGAGACGCTGTTTCCGGCGGCAAGGAACGCAATCCTTCCGGCCAAATCCCTGTTTCTAAGATCGATTGGAGCACAGTTAAAAGTAACGAAGACAGCTTAACGTGGTTTGGACATTCCGCTTTTTTACTGAGCATCGATCGCAAAAAAATACTCGTAGATCCTATGCTGGGTCCAATTGCTTCACCCGTATCATTTATCGGAAGCAGACGCTACAGCGAAGACATCCTGCATATGGTCGATGATATGCCGCCGATTGACGCCGTCTTGATTACACATGATCATTATGATCACTTAGATTATCCATCCATCTTAAAACTGAAGGAAAAGGCCGGTCATTTCTTCGTTCCCCACGGAGTCAGCGCACACTTGATACGGTGGGGAGTTAAGAAAGAAAAAATCACAGAGCTCAATTGGTGGGATGAAACGGAGTTTCAAGGTTTGACGATAGCCTTGACACCCTCCAAACACTTTTCGGGTAGAGGATTGTTGAATCGAAACACGACCCTGTGGGGCGGCTGGATTATCCTCGGAAAGCATACGCGTTTTTATACGAGCGGTGACGGGGGATATGATGAACATTTTAAGGAAATCGGCAAAAAATACGGCCCTTTTGATATCACCTTAATGGAGGGCGGTCAATATGACAGACGCTGGTCCGGGATTCATATGACACCTGAACAATCTGTACAGGCCCACAAAGATGTAAAAGGAAAGCACATGATGTTGATTCACTGGGGCGCGTTCACCCTCGCCTATCATGGCTGGAAAGAGCCGATTGAACGCGCTTTGAAAGAAGCTGAGAAAAAAGACGCCAACATGATTGCTCCCGCGATTGGTGAAACGGTTCTGTTAAACGGACAATACTCGCTTCCCGATTCCTTTTGGTGGGATATGTAAGCAGGTGGTTTGCACTCCCTTTGCAACTCTAAGAAAAAGCCGTTTCCAGCGCAGACCGGAGACGGCTTTTATCAGGAAATTTCACAAAACCCCTTGCGTTAAAGTGGACTTTAACGATTATTCTGTAGATGCAGCTTATTCGCAGCCTTAATCGAAAAAAAGCAAGGAGAGTTATGATGTTAGTAACAAAATCAACAGTTCGGCTTCCGCGAGGGCTACAGGCCAGACATACGACTCTGTTTGTCCGCAAAGCGATTTCATTTAAAAGTGAAATCGTACTCGCGAAAAACGGGCAGACAGCAAACGGGAAAGATTTGATGGAAATCCTTCAATTAGGCGTTCAAGAAGGGGATGAGATCACGTTAATGGTCAATGGAACGGATGAGCAAACCGCAAAGGAAACTTTGGAAAAATTTCTTTTGAATTTGCTGCAATGAGAAAGGATGCAAATCACTTTTCATCCGCTTTCAAGGATATTTCCTGATTCTTTTTTTCTAATCCATCATAGTACATGATTTTCTCATCGATCTTTAAAAAGGTGCGTTCCAGAACTCTTTGTTTTTCAAGCATTTTTTCTTTATGTTTTTCAAGTATTTGTTTGCGTTTTGGCACGGTCCAATCTCCTTCTTTTGTTAAATTGACGATTTCCCGTAATTCCGAAAGCGCAATGTCGGTTTTTCGCAAGCAGATCACAAGCTCCAACCACGACAAATCTTTTTCTTCAAAAATGCGGTTTCCATTGGCGTCTCTTTTAATAAAAGGCAGTAGACCTTCTTTTTCATAATATCGTAGTGTATGTGTAGGCAAGCCTACTTTTTCAGCAACTTCTTTTATAGAATACCCCATTTTGAATCCTCCATCATATTCATCAATATTCTAATTGTCACAACACACAATGATTATAGACCTTAAAGTGGGCTTTAACGCAAGCCAAAGGAAGAGAAGCTATTTTTTTAGAAAAACCTCTTGCCTTAAAGCGAACTTTAAGGTTTAACCTTAACTTGCACCTCTTCTCGATGAATTGGCGCGATATGACGTAAGAAAGGATAGATATATATGTGTAATCAGCAGCAAAACATCTCAACCCGTGTACTGAGTGTTCGGAGTGCCAAAGCAAAATTTGAACAGACCACAATTGAAAGAAGGGAATTAAAATCAAATGACGTGTTAATCGACATTAAGTACAGCGGCATTTGCCATTCGGATATCCATAGCGCGTACGATGAATGGGGAGGCGGAATCTTTCCAATGGTTCCGGGACATGAAATCGCCGGCGTTGTCAAAGCAGTAGGGCCAGACGTTAAAAAATTTGCTGTCGGCGACCGCGTCGGGGTCGGCTGCTTCGTTGATTCCTGCGGCGAATGTGAATACTGTCGAAGCGGAGAGGAGCAATTTTGTACGAAAGGCGTGATCCAAACATATAACTGTTTAGACTACGATGGTCATCCGACATACGGCGGTTACAGCCAGTGCATCGTGGTCAAAGAAGATTTCGTTGTCCGCATTCCGGACAGTCTGAACTTGGATGCTGCCAGCCCGCTCTTATGCGCGGGCATCACCACGTACTCTCCTTTGAAGCATTGGAACGCAGGTCCCGGCAAGAAAATTGCCGTTGTTGGAATGGGGGGACTCGGCCATGTCGCCATCCAATTCGCGCATGCCATGGGGGCAGAAGTAACGGTCCTGAGCCGCTCTTTGAATAAACAAGAAGAAGCCTTGCGTTTTGGCGCAGACCATTATTTTGCAACTAGTGATCCTGCTGTATTTATTGAAATGGCCGGCCGTTTTGACCTCATTTTAAACACGGTGTCCGCCAATCTGGACGTTGATGCCTATTTATCACTTCTTCGCGTAGATGGAACACTTGTTAACGTCGGCGCACCGGCAGAACCGGATCAGTACAGTGTGTTTTCCTTAATTATGGGCCGCCGCAGCATTGCAGGTTCGCTAGTCGGCGGCATTCGCGAGACACAAGAGATGCTTGATTTCGCTGCTGAACACGGCATAGCTCCGCAGATTGAAGTCATCGGAGCGGACCAAGTAGATGAAGCGTATGAGCGCGTACTTCGCAGCGATGTGCGTTATCGATTCGTGATTGATATCTCCACTTTGTAAATCATATTGAATACCAGACAGGCCAGTCATTTTATTTGACTGGCCTTTTTTCGCATGATCCGGCAATTTCAGCGGAGCGGATGGACATACAGCTTCATTCTATGTGTCTCGCTTGGAAATTGGCGGGCTTGGCACTCTGAAAAAGAGCAGCTTAGGCGACAAAAAAGTCAGAGCTGAGACGTTCTCCCATCAATTAGATTTTCTTACCGCTCTCATAATAACATATACGATGCCGAATACGATTAATACCGAAATGATTGCAGGCCCTAATGGCATTTCACAACCTCCCAAATGTGAATTTCCTTTTCGTTATTATTTTTACATGTTGCAACAAACTTGTAAATCCATTTCAAAGTAAGAGCATGACGCAGTTTTTTATACAGACGAAACCTTTGACAATACAAGCAACACCTACTATAGTAGGATAGTACTTTTATTTAATATTTACTGATAATTCAGGACATTTATTTATGAAATTTTTATCGTGCTACACTGCTGACTACTAAAAACACACTAATAGCTTAACCCGAATCGGAGGACTCATCATGGCAAAAAAAATTCCTTTTTCATTTATCCTAATCATAGGATTAATGCTGTTTGCATTATTTTTCGGTGCAGGAAATCTCATTTTCCCGCCTATGCTTGGTCAGATGGCCGGAGAGAATGTATGGACAGCCAATGCAGGATTCTTAGTGACCGGAGTCGGATTGCCCTTACTCGCCATTACGGCATTCGTTTTTTCAGGAAAAAATGATTTGCAGTCTCTGGCCAGTCGTGTGCATCCATTGTTCGGCATTGTATTTACGACGGTTCTCTATTTAGCAATCGGCCCTTTTTTCGCGATTCCCAGATCCGGTAATGTGTCGTTTGAAATAGGGGTTAAACCTTTTTTATCAAATGATGCGGGCCCTGTTGCCTTAATCATATTTACCGTATTATTTTTCACAGTGGCCTGCTTGCTGTCCCTGAATCCAACTAAAATTATCGATGTAATCGGAAAATTTTTAACTCCTATTAAATTAACATTTATCGGATTGCTCGTCGTTACGGCAATTATTCATCCAATCGGAAGCTTTCAAGCTCCGTCTGAAGGATATGCATCACACGTATTTTTTAAAGGGTTCAAAGAAGGTTACTTTACACTTGATGCCCTCGTCGCTTTTGTTTTTGGAATCATCATTGTGAACGCCATGAAAGAGAAGGGAGCGGTCTCCAAAAAACAGCTCATGATCGTTTGTGCAAAATCGACGGCGATTGCAGCGGCGCTCCTGGCTCTGATCTATTCAGCGCTTTCATATATGGGGGCTTCCAGCGTTGAAAAACTGGGTCTTTTAGAAAATGGAGCCGAGGTTTTAGCGAAGGTTTCATCCTATTATTTCGGACCATATGGTTCCGTTTTTTTGGGCTTAATGATCACGGTGGCATGTCTGACAACAAGTGTGGGACTCATCACAGCATGCTCTTCGTTTTTCCACGGCTTGTTTCCAAACATCTCCTACAAAAAAATTGCTGTCATTCTATCAATGTTCAGCACCCTTGTAGCAAATATAGGATTAACACAGCTGATTAACGTTTCAATGCCGGTTTTAACAACTTTGTATCCCATTGCGATTTCTTTAATATTCTTAACATTTTTACATCCTTTGTTTAAAGGGAAGAGGGAAGTGTATCAAGGCAGTCTGATATTGACCTTTATCATCAGCCTGTTTGACGGCCTGAATGCTGCCGGACTCAAAATTGCAGCTATTAATCAATTTTTCAATCAGTTTCTCCCGATGTATGACATCGGATTAGGATGGGTGCTTCCGTCGATTTTAGGAGGAATAGGCGGCTATATTATTCATAGACTGCGGAAGTGCTGAATGAACTCATAAACATGGAGGCAACCCTTTGATTACAGGGTTGCCTTTTTCTTTCAAATGTTTGCGATGGTTTTCCATAAATGGATATTCTATAATGGTGTTAGTTTATCCATTTTGAAAAGAAAAGAGAGCTGAGTATGAGAAAATGGTATTTTATTTTATCAGCGTGTATTTTAGTTTCTGTTATCATCGCTTTTGCTTACGATAAGACCGGAGCAAAAGAAGCAGAACCGGCTAACAGCTTGTATGTTTCCCCCGATGGAAATGATCAAAATGAAGGAACGAAAGAAAAGCCGTTTCGAACTCTGGGACATGCAGCAAAAAAAGCGGTCCCCGGCACAACTGTTATGATTCGGGAAGGCACGTATCATGAAACGCTTGATGTGAAGAAGAGCGGGTCGGCTGAAAAGCCTATCACATTTCAAAACTATGAGAATGAAAAAGTCGTCATCAGCGGAGAATCTATTCAGGATGCTGAATATGAAACACCGCTCATTCAGATTCACAATCAACAGTACATCACAATCAGCGGCCTGACGATTCAAGACCTTTCCGTTTCATCGGAAGAAGCAACCGCCATGGGAATTTATGTTTCAGGATCCAGCAGTCATATTACCATTAAAAACAATCACGTCCGGGATATAAAAACAACAGCGGATGATGGCAATGCCCACGGGATTGCCGTCTATGGCTCCGGCAGCATGAAAGACATTAAGATCGAGGACAATACGGTTGAAAAGCTGACACTCGGAGCGAGTGAAGCGGTTGTGCTGAACGGAAACATTGACGGTTTCACGGTGAGAGGCAATGTGGTTCGCGACAATAACAACATCGGAATTGATCTGATCGGATATGAAGGAACGGCCGCTCAAAACGATTTTGTGCGCAACGGTATCGTAGAAAACAACACGGTTTACAATAACTCCACTTACGGAAATCCTGCCTATGGTGATGACTACTCTGCGGGCGGAATTTATGTTGACGGAGGACAAAGCATTGATATTAAGGAAAATACGGTCTACGGCAACGATATCGGAATTGAAGCAACGTCTGAACATAAAGGGAAATATGCTGATGATATTCAAATAACCGACAACAAAGTGTATGAGAATGCGTATACGGGCATTTCTATCGGCGGATACGACCAAAAGCGGGGAGGCACCAGCCATTCTGTCATTGCACACAATATTATTTACCGCAATGATACAAAGGGGCTGGATGGCGGACAGCTTTTGCTCCAGTATGATACAAAAAACAATACAATCGAAAAAAACATCATAACAGCAAGCGATTCGCGAATATTTATCGCAAACGATTTTACGAAAAATGAAGGAAATAAAGTGAATCATAACGTGTACCACAAGGAATCCGGCAAAGACGGACTATGGATTTGGAAACAGAATGAATACGACTCGTTTTCGCCGTATCAAAACGCAACAAATCAAGATCAAGACTCGATTTATGCCGATCCGATGTATCGCGACGAGTCATCTCATGACTTTACATTAGATCCTGATTCACCGGCTTGCTCTGTGATTGAGTAAAGTGCGAAACACCGAACATGCTAAAAGAATTCCCCATACCCCAAAGCTGCTTTCACAGCGTAGCTTTGGGGATTTTTAAACTGCAAAATTAATCTATGGATTGCCTTCTGAATACAGCCAAAAGAGCGGATGAATGTTAGAAAGATACCCGTTCACTAATTTCTTTAATGTCAAACAAGAGAAGATTTTTTCTCACTAGTTGACCCCGAATCATTGTTTCATGTGATAGCCTTTTCAGCTACCTGAAAATCTGGAGTTCCCTTTTATGAATGTTGTACGTAGATCGGGCTTCGGTTGTTTCTTTCCTTTTGATCCTGCAGAAGTGTGGAAAAAAGTATGAAAAACTTGACATTGCCTAAATATAAAAGCTATCATGGATAAGTAAAGTCTATGATTGAGGTGAAAAACTGCGCTATGAAGTATTCGAAAGCAACGAACTATGCCCTTCACACTATGCTCTTTCTTGCAGCAGGCGCCCCAAATACATTTGTCGGTGTACAGCAGTTGGCAGAACGGCAAGAGGTATCGCCCACGTATTTATCGAAAATTTTAACGAAGCTGGCCAAGGCGGGAATGATTGAATCCGCTTCAGGCGCCAATGGCGGATATAGGCTAAAGCGGAATTGGGAAGACATTTCGTTTCTTGATATTATTCACGCAATTGAAGGTACAGCCTCCTTGTTCGATTGCAACTTGAACCATGGATCAGAATGTGTGATTCAGAAGGTGATGGTATCTGCAGAAGATGAAATGGAGAATTATTTGAGACAACAAAAAATATCTGACCTTGCCAAAAAAATAACTGTTGAGTTGTGAACCGCAGTTATTTTTTTAAGACTATCAAAGATATAAAGTGTCTTTAAAGTCTGTTAAGCCTTAATCATTGATTTTACAGCAAAAAATGAAAGGAGTTATGGATCTTGATAAACGAATTTTTTAAAGAAACCGTTTGGGAAGAAGCTTGGAAGGAAGATCAGCAGACAGCGGTTAACAAAATGAAAAAAGCCGGAATGGATAAAGTACACCATTTTGACCTTAGAGCAAAGTCATTCAATGAGCAAGCGTTTAACGAAGAAGGGAGGAAAAGGACAAAACGGATTATGAAATGGCTGGAAGGGCAGGGGGCGACATTTAAAGATACCTCTATTTTAGATATTGGAGCAGCCTCGGGCGGATTTACAGTGCCATTTGCAGAGAGAGGGGCCGAAGTTACCGCCGTGGAGCCTAGTCTTCCTTTAGTCGAGCTGATGAAAGAAAATATAACAGGAATAACAAACGGGAAGGTTAAGATTGTAGCTGAGCCTTTCGAAGACATAGATATCCAAGCAAAGGGATGGGGAAATGCTTTTGATTTTGTATTTGTCTCCATGTGCCCGGCTATTGCTGATTGGGAGAGCGTAAAGAAGGTGCTGAGCTGCGCACGGCAGTTTTGCTATATCAGTCTGTCAGCCGGCTCTCGGGAGCACAGTCTTCTGAATGAGATTTGGCCGCTGGTTTCAGATCAGCCCCTTAAAAATGAACATTCGGAGATGGCCTATTTGCTCCATTTATTGTTTCTAAAAGGTTATACCTATGAATCACTCGTAACCCGGGAAATGAAAACGAGGGAGGTATCCAGGGAAACGGCGCTCAATGAGGTTATGGACTGGTTGAGAATGTTTGGTTTGCCTGCGGACGATCGCAACCGGAAAATCACCGCCGCTTATTTGGAACGGACTTATCCAAACGACAAGGTGGAAATCCGACAGGGCGGCCGTTTTGGAAAAGTTCTGATCCGATTACAGAATCAGAACATGTACATGAATTCATGACGACACAGCAATTATAGATATTAAAGATCTATGGAGGTTCTTAAATACATGAAAAAACAACTTCTCGATGTAGCGATTATTGGCGGAGGTCCAGCAGGGTTGAATGCCGCCCTTGTTCTTGGGCGCGCAAGGAAAAATGTTGCAGTGATCGATGCGGGCCGGCCACGCAACGCCGTTACTCGCAAAGCTCACGGATTTCTTACCCGTGACGGAATAAGCCCAAGTGAATTTCGGCAAATTGCAAAGGAACAGATCAGTGCATATCCCTCCGTGTCTTTTATAGCGGATAAAGCTGTGTCGATTACAAAAACCGGCGGTCATTTTCAAATGACAACTGCGCAAGGAAACACTTTTGCAAGCAAGAAAGTGCTGTTTGCCGTCGGAATGAAGGATCAGCCGCTAGATATTCCAGGGCTGGCAGAGGTTTATGGGAAGAGCGCCTTCGTCTGCCCGTACTGTGATGGCTGGGAATTAAGGGATAAGCCTCTAGTGATCATTACCAAGGGGGACGAGGCCATGCACTTCGCTTCTCTCATATCAGGATGGACGAACCGTTTTACGATTTGCACGAACGGCCCCCATCAACTGACGGACGAGCAGTGCGAGGAGCTCAGCCGGCATCGCGTCCCTGTATTCGAAGCGCCGATTCGATGCATCGACTCAGACGACGGGATCGTGCAACAAGTCGTTCTCGAAGACGGGACGACAATTCCATGTAAGGGAATCTTTTTTAAAACGGAACTTGTGACAGGATCGGATTTACCGCGAGCCATAGGATGTGACATCACAGAATCGGGAACGGTCGTCGTTGATAACTTTGGGAAAACGAATATACCGGGCATCTATAGTGCAGGCGATGCAGCTACGAAATTGCATCAAGCCGTTGTCGCCGCCTCGATGGGTGCTATGGCCGCCGCGGCCATAAACAATGAACTGAATTTGGAGGCTTGGGAGCAAAACGGATGAAAACTTTCTGATACTCAAATGTCCAAAATTAAAAGAGCCATACTTTAGGTCAGAAGAAAATAGGGGTGTATGTTGACATATGTAGAGGTGAAATGCCTGGTAGCTGTTTTTTTATTCGTCATTTGATAAACCGTTCTGTGAACAATAAACTAAAGTTATCGATTAACAGTTCGTTGAAAAACTTGGTGTCATATGTTCAAAAAAACCCTAATTTAATGGGGTTTTTTTATACAAGGAAGTAAACATAGATCCATTTTATGCGTTGTAAACACTAGTCAAATAAGTATTTTATCATTTAATGGATCCACTCTTATGTTCTCTTTACAGAAAGTAAAAGTGGATCCATTATTATTTGGGAAAGTAAAACTGGATCCATTCTGAACGACTGATGCACTATTACTGAGATATTATGAATATTCATAGAAGGTTATTGTAGAACCTTGTCGAAATTTTATAGAAAAATCTTGTTAAAAGAGGTGTGCACATATATTCACCCATTAACATTAAAAGAAGCAGCAAGTTTGGAAATAATTATTGGGAATCATATATCTGAAATTGTTAGCGATCTCAAGAAAGCCAAGGAGTAGATATGATTCACTGAAGATAGGATGTAATAGTTTCACAGTTTTGAAAAGCGCTTATAGCGCAATGTATGTATTTCACATTCGCCACTTTTATTAATTAAGGGGGAATAAGAAAATGAAAACTTATGACGCATTTCCAGAACCAATTGGCGGCTATACTGTCGGTCGAACCCAGATGGATTTTGAGTACACGGCATCAGATCACTCAAAAAGAGAACTGACGGCGTTTGTGTACTATCCGTCCGACAGTAGCGAAGGTAAGACTACATCAACGTACATGTTTCCTGAAGTCTACGAGATGTTTAATGAGCAGCCACTTGTCACTGCGTTGAAGGATGTTTTCTCTATAGATATCAAGACCCAGTGTTACGACGACCTTGCTCTCTCCGGGAAGGAAAAGCGCTATCCGGTATTATTCTATGTTTGCGGCGGGGGCGGTTCTCCAGAATGGGGTACAGTGATCTGTACAGACTTGGCAAGCATGGGATATGTTGTGGTAAGCATCGGCCATCAGAATAGCACGATGTATAAGCGTAAAGATGGGCGCCTGTTTAATGTATCAAAGGATTTTTCGGATGTCATTATGGCGTTTTCTGAAGATCCGGAGATGCTGGCGTTGGCTGGTAAGATGGAGATGCGGCCTGACGATGAAACTGCCATTGAGATGTGCCATAACGTGCTTACACTGCCGATACTTGCCAAGTTAACAGAGTATAGTGAGTTACAGGCAGAAGATGTAAGGTATGTAGCCGATTATCTTTACAAACTGGACTCTGGAGAACTGAATTCCATCTTTAAGGGCAGATTGTTGCTTGACATCGGCATGGGCATAGTCGGACATTCTTATGGAGGGCCTACGACGGCGATTGTTTGCCGGGACGACGACCGGTTCGCCTGCGGGATTGGCTTGGATAGCGGTGCGTTCGGCCTTCTCGACAGCGACCTTAAGAAACCCTTCTTGCTACTGTTTTGTGAACCTAACTATAACATGAATGCGATAATTGGCGCTAACAATAGCATGGAAACCTATTATTTCTCTGTTGATCGTGTTGCGCATTTAGATTACTGCGACATCGTGTTTACCAGTGTTAGTGTTAATGAGGAACTCAGAGGTGAACGGGATGCTATGGAGATGCGAAATCTTGTTACAGACTATACGAAGAACTTTTTTGATCATTACATACTGCTGAAGGCTGCAAGTGTGGAAAGTCTGGCATACGATGGCGTGGACTTGATCAAGAAGACCAGCAACAAGTGACATAACCGAGAGGTTGCTGATAAACGCATGTCAAAGAGTTAGCCGTACAGACACAAAGCCGATAACCCTATTACGCGGTTATCGGCTCTCTCATATTTCAGGCATTGTTTTCTATTCTTTTGTACAAAGATGATCACAAAAAGAGATCAATTTTTATAAGTTAAAGGAGAAGGAGTTTGAGAAGAATGGGTTATGTCAAAGAACCGTCGTACAGGAGGAACATTGTATAATCCTAACCTTCATTTCTTTCTAGTTTACATAATATATATTCTCGGAAGTTAAGGATCGAAAAGAAATTCTGTCTCAATCTCAAAGTATACTCAAGTTAGTGAGACAGAATAAAAAAATTTATCGGTAAACTGAATATACGGCAATTTCTTTTCCCCATTTATGTATCGTTTTTTCTAAAGTCATGCCGATTCGTTCGGCTACTTTTCTGGACGGCAGATTTTTCGCATCAGGTAAAGATACGATTTTTTTCAGATGAAATGACTCAAATCCATATTGTTTACATGCTGATGCTGCTTCGGTTGCATAGCCGTTTTTCCAGACGCTCCGTTTAAACAAATAGCCGATTTCCATTTCGTCCGATCCTTCGACTTCCTGTGGCACGATGCCGCATTGGCCGAGAAATTCGCCTGTTTGTTTATGTTCGGCAACCCACAGGCCGGTTCCGTGTTTTTCATAGTTTTCAAGCGTCCAGTCGATCCATTGCAATGTCTGTTTTTCATTCTTTGTCGATGGATAATATTCCATGGCTGTCGGGTCAGAAAAGATTTCGAGCAGGTTTTCGGCGTCATCGCGCCTCATTTTTCGCAAAATCAGTCGGTCTGTCTTCATGATCGTGTCTTTCATGGTTCTTCTCCCCCTTATTTTATTGATTATGGAGACGTTAATTCCTGATAAACCGTTTCCAATTCTTCCATCGTCAGATCTCCGTATGCGCATTTAATAACGGCATCTGCGAATTCATCATAGTCGTCATCTGTTGAAAAGCCTTGCTGGAGCGTTTTGGCGTAAAGCTCGATTTGTTCTTTTCTCTTTTCAATGTCTTCCTCTTTGCCTGCGTAATCCGATCCATTGATCGTGTCGTAGTGTTCCTTGACGAGCATCATGTATTGCTGCAATGTTTCATTCATACATCCATCTCCTTTCATATTTACAAAAATATTCTTCATTCCTTCCATTATAATATATACGAAAACGGACACCAAATCCGGTGTCCGTTAAAGTGCCGTTATTTAGGTTCAGTACCCCAAATCAGCTTTCCGTTCTCATACAACGTGATTTTTTTCGTATTTTTAAACGTGTTTGAACCTGAAGAAAATGAATAGTCGCCGCTTTGGGCATAATTGCTCCAGTCGTCATTGTGAAGTCGGATCTGGATTTCGCCTGTACTTGCACCCGGCGCTAATGTACCGTTTTTAAATCCTACTTCAAGATACGTGTCTGCTCCGTTTACCGCTTTTTTTAATTGGACGAATTTGTGCGTGATTTTGCTGCAGCCGATTTGGGCATAGTCGCAGTCATAATTTTGTCCTTTGTGATTCGTTTTATACCAGTAGCGGACAGTGATTCGATTTAAAGACACGGTTTTTTTGCTGTTGTTTTTAATGTTAAGCTGAGGGCGGATTTGGTTGCCGTTTACATTGTTGTCCCCCGCTCTGTATTGTACTGCTATCGTGTTGGCTGCAGCGCCGCTGTCTTGACCTGGTTTATCCTGATCCTTTTTTTGGTCTTTTTGATCTGACCCTTTCGAATCCGATCCAGTGTCTCCTGACGAACCGTTTGATCCGCTGCGGATGTTTTCCCTGACGAATTTACCTGATGGGGACAAGTCGGATTGCGACCATCCTCCCTTTTTAGAGGCGCCGGGGTTTAAAGCTGCTGATGACTCTTGTTTGTCGGACAAGTTCCAGTTTACCCAGCTGATTTTTTTGCTGTCTAAATATTTCAGCCACTCCCTGGATTGGTCGAGGTAGACCCCGCCGTTTCCGGAAGCATCGCTCGTTCCCCATTCTGTGACGAAAATCGGCGCTCCTTTGCTTAGTGCATAATCGGCTTTATCCCGCAAAGACTGACCGTGCGTACCCGCATAAAAATGGAGCGCGTACATGACATTGCCGTCTTTCAGCTGATTGTCCGCCGCATCGTTGACATCCTGGCTCCAAGTGCCTGTTCCGACAATCACAATATTGTTCGGGGAATTTTTGCGGATCACGGACAGAATGTCTTCAGCGTAAGGTTTAATGTCACGGTTCCAGTTGACATCGCCGTTCGGCTCGTTGGCAATTTCAAAAATGACGTTTGGCGTCTTGCCGTAAAGCCTCGACATTTCGTTGAAAAACTCTTTAGCTTTCGCTTTGTTTTGGTTTGGATTGCCATCGCTCAGTATGTGCCAGTCGATGATCACATAGATTCCGAGTTCTTTTGCCGCTTCGACGGCTTCCTTCACTTTGTTTTTAACTGACGGATTGTCAATATAGCCGCCTTCAGCAGTATACATAGCCGCGCGGAAAACATTGATGCCCCAGTCGTCTCTCAGCCATTTTAACGAGTCTTTGTTGACATAATCGCCATACCACTGCAGACCGTGGGAACTGATTCCTTTCAGCTGAACCGCTTTTCCGTTTTGATTGACGAGCTGCGTACCTTTCAAGGTGAGC
Organism: Bacillus sp. FSL L8-0528; assembly: GCF_038593085.1. Lineage (NCBI taxonomy): Bacteria > Bacillati > Bacillota > Bacilli > Caryophanales > Bacillaceae > Bacillus > Bacillus sp. FSL L8-0528. The sequence continues at coordinate 1,995,972 of NZ_CP151961.1, read as the reverse complement.
TGCCCGTTTACAGCAACGGGTGTTTGAGAAGCGGCAGACGCTTTAGGTGCGATGATACCGCTGATGCCGAGTGCCGCTACCATGAAACAGGCGATGAAGACAGAAATGGAACGTTTCATATATGACATTCTTTTTCCTCCAATGATGTTATTTTCCAAAAATACTTTCTGGCAGACATTTTTCACCCCTTTCTTGGCTTGTAGCACGAACTGATTGTAAAAAAACTATTCATTGATTGTCTATCAACCATATTTCTTGTTTTTTTCCGTTTTGAAAATCTATCTATTTCCTCTTTTCGTATGAAATGGAAGGCCTGAATGCTACTGATGAAAAGCTAAAGAAAGTATAGCCGGGGACTTTGCGCATCCTTTTTCTTTCAATTCGAAATTTTAAAAACTTGATTCACTTCAACATAACGTCTCCTCTCACCATTAAATGCGGCAGCCGGGAAAAAACCGCTGCAAAAAGTTCATAAAACCGACACGTTCTTTCTGCTGTTTGTGTCACTTTATTGACAAAAAAATAAAACCATCCGCTAGGAATGGTTTATTTCTTTAAATCGGAGAAAAAGCTGACAAGTTTTGTTGCGACACCGACAAACGTTTCAAGAATCGCCTGCCCCCCTGCGACCGATAAAATCAAAATCAACGGGAATATCGTTTTTGGGACAATCAGATACCCGACAGCAATGATCAAAGCGCACCATATCCCTGCGCACCAATAGCAATTCAGCAAATAGCCGAAGTTTGATTTCGGCACTTTTTTCGTTTCTACATGCCCTTGTTCATCAACCGTCTGCTTTTTCTTCATGAACGGTTTCCGGATAAACTCCGTGATCTTGTCAAAAACAATCAAATGAGTTAACCGGTAACTGGCGAGAATCAGCATCGTAAATGTAAGCCAGGATAAATGCTCCATTGCGGGCCTCCAACATGAAAAGTTATCTATAGCTATTTCCCGATTTCTTCTGAGTTATTGCTTTTTCTGTCATTTTTTCCGAATGTGATGTAGATCACGATTTTCCATCGGTGAACCCGTTACATTTAACCCATAGCATAAAAAACACTTCAGGAGGTTTTACAAATGGAAGCAGGATTTGATCAAAACACAAAAACAGGTGATATTGTTACGCGTTTTCCAAGAGCCAGCCGGCTGCTGAAAGAATATCGCATCGACTTTTGCTGCGGGGGCAACCGCCCGATCGGTGAAGCGATAAAAGAACAGGATTTAAATGAAGAAGAAATCTTAGCAAGAATCAATACATTATATCAAGAGACAAAGGCATTGAACGCAAAAGAGACGAACTGGAGTGAAGCCCCGTATTCACAGCTGATCGACCATGTGATTCATACGCACCATGCTTACCTGTATGAGGTGCTTCCTGAACTGTCAGGCTTTGTCACAAAAGTCTACAGGGTTCACGGCATCCATCATCCGGAACTCGCCCAGGTCCATCAATTGTTCCATCAGCTGAAAACTGAACTGGAACATCACCTCTTCCAGGAAGAGGAACTCATTTTCCCGAAAGTGACGGCCTATGAAGAGACGCGATCAATGGACAGCCTTGCAGAAGCGGTTCAGGCGATCGACGTCCTTGAACAAGAGCATGAAGCCGCAGGCAGCATTCTAAAGGAACTGAGAAAAGTGACCAATGACTATACCCTTCCTGAAGGGGCATGCACAACATATACACTGACTTACTTAAAGCTTGATGAATTAGAAACGGATCTTTTTCAGCACATTCACCTGGAAAACAATATTTTGTTCCCGCGGCTTGAAGCGGAAGCCAATCAATAAAACAAAAAGACAGAGGATTTCACTTCCTCTGTCTTTTTGTTTATCTATTCATCTGAAGCAATGTCTTTAACTGGCAGCGCTTCTCCTTCCTGATGCGTCGGTTTGCGGAGATGGAATAATGCTCTGATGCTGAATATGACCAAAATCACGATTCCAGCTAAAAAGATCGTATCCGGCACGGCCCTCCAAGTCAGCAGCGTTTGCACCGTATCCTGCTGTAAAAACTCAGGCGCTCTTGAGCTCCAGTACCCGTCTTCAAACGCTTTTTTCAATTGAAGAAAACCGACCGGCAGCAAATTGATAAACACCATTCCGAACAGGCCGATGTTCAGCGACCAGCAGGCTATTTTCAGCCATTTATCATTCCATGCTTCTTTTTTGGCGATATTGCGCAGCGTATACAGCCAGACGGCAATGGCAAACATGCCGTACACGCCCATCATCGCCCCGTGCCCGTGGGCAGGTGTCAGGAACTGGCCGTGCTCAAAATAGCTGACAGCAGGCAGATTGATCAAAAAGCCCAATACCCCTGCACCGACCAGATTCCAGATCGCCGTTGAAATCAAGAACCAGAACGTTGCTTTATACGGGAAGTGATGGCCGCCGTCTTTCATCATCTTGTATTGTTCATAAGCTTCCAATACAAGCAGGGTAAGCGGGATGACTTCCAGACATGAGAAGACGGAACCGAGGCCGATCCAAACTTCGGAAGACCCGTTGTAATAGTAATGGTGCCCAATTCCGATGACACCGCTCCCCAGCAGAATCGTCAGTTGAAAATAGAGCGTTCTGACGGTCGATTTTTTCGTGACCAGGTTCATTTGCACGAGCAAAAAGCCGATGACCACGACGGCAAAGACTTCAAAAATCCCTTCCACCCAAAGATGGATAATCCACCACCGCCAAAAATCCGACATTGTAATATTTGTGCCGGGATTAAAGAAAAAGGCAGCACCGTAAAACAGCGGAATGGCGATCGAAGAATAAAACAGCAGATGAATCAAACCGCCTTTATCAGACTCCCGCTTGAGACCGCTCTTAATGCCTCTGAAGACGATAAACAGCCATATCAGCATGCCGAGCGCGAGAATGACCTGCCAGAAGCGGCCGAGTTCAATATATTCCATTCCTTGGTGGCCGAATAAGAACCAGTTGTTACCTAAAAGGCCTTTTGCTCCGAGCCATTCGCCGGCCATGCTTCCGCCGACAAGGACGATCAGCGCCCAAAACAGAATGTCGACAAGCAGCCCCTGCCTTTTCGGCTCGCGGCCTCCGACAAGCGGCGCCGCATAAATGCCCATGCCGAGCCATGAAGTCGCAATCCAGAAGATCGCCAGCTGGAGGTGAAATCCCTTAGATATGCTGAATGGCAACAGCTCCCTGATCCAATCGATCCCAAAAAAGCTGTCCGGCTCAATATAATAGTGGGCAAGCAAAGCTCCGAACATGGCCTGAACAAAAAACAGCAGCGAGACAACGGCGAAATATTTTCCGGTTTTAACCTGTGACGCCGTAAGCGGCTGTTTATCCAAATCAAATACCGGAAACGCCCCTTTCTGGTAAGCCTCTTTCATTCCAAGCTTGTAACGGTAAAACACGAATAAAATAATGCCGACAAATAAAATAAGGATGGTGACGCTTGCACCGCTCCACCAAACGGCGGCAAATGACATCGTGTTTCCGGCATCTTCATCATACGGCCAGTTGTTCGTGTACGTAATGTCGTCGCCAGGCCTTAATGTACTGGAAAGCCATGCCGTCCAAAAGATAAAATCGGAGATCTGCGTGATTTGGTCTTCGCTGTCTACCCACGCTCTGTCGTGTTCAGGCATGTGGCTTTCTTTAATTAAACCAGGCTCAAGCCCCCAGCCGTCTCCTTTTGTAAAGACTTTGCGGTAATGATCGCGCACTTGCTGCAATCCATAGACCTGAGCATCTGTCAGCTTCAATGTATCTGACGCGCGATTATAACGGTTTTTTCTCATTTCGCGGATGACTTGATTCCGGATGGTGGACTGCTGTTCATCTGAAAGTTGTTTAAAGCGCTTGCCGTATTTTCCTTCCGCCTTAAAATCCTGCATCCCTTCCGTATAGATTTTCAGAGCTTCGGCCGTGTAATCAGGCCCCATGTAAGATCCGTGCCCCAAAATCGTGCCATAGTCCATCAGCGCGTATTTTTGAAATACGGCCTGACCGCCCGAAATGGACGATTTTGTCATGAGCACCTCTCCGTTTGGCCCGGACACTTCAACAGGTCTTGGTGCAAGTCCTTTGAAGATCCAATAGCCTCCCAGAAGCAGCACCGAAAAACTTACGATTAAAGTAAAGACGAGAACAGATTTCAAAAAACCGTTTTTTGATGCTTTTTTAACGGGCACTGTCTTTCTTTGAACTTCCATTGCGGTTCACTCCTTTTTTGATTTTGCATGTCCTAAGATACTGGATATGCAGCACACCGGTTGTGAACCAGATCACTTAAATGATGGCGGATTTGTGAACAAAATAAAAACAGGCTTTCCATCTGTTGTTCAATGGAAAGCCTTCATCTTATCTTTCAATTGCAGCCGTTCAGCCAGTCTGTATCATGTATGAAAATTCCGCTCCTGTCAGCTGTCAGCAGATTTTTCTTTTTCATTTCATTTAACGTGCGGTTAATCGTTTCCCTTGACGTTCCGACCATGTTCGCAAAATCCTGATTGGTAATGGGCAGGCTGATGTAGACCCCTTTTTCTTGAGGAATGCCGTGTTCTGCAGCGAGCTTCATTAATACATGTGTCAAGCGATGCTGGACATCTTTTGAGATAAAACCCTGGATCCGCTCTTGCAAATCGAGAATCTTTTTCCCCATGATTTGCATCACTTTTATCGTCATTTCCGGATATTTCATCAAAAGTTCATTAAAATCGGCGATGCGGATTACGATCAATTCGGTTTCCTGAACGGCTTCGGCTGTTGCCGGGTATGGGGAGCGGTCAAAAAAGCCGACATGGGGAAACATGTCCCCGCTTTGCAGAATCGAAATCACTTGCTCATTGCCGTCTTCATCGATTTTAAAGGCTTTAACAAGACCGGATTTAATAAAGAATACCGCTTCCCTCTCTTCCCCTTCCATAAAAACAAACATTCTCGGCTGATAGGTGCGCTTGACCGCGATTTGCTCGATTTGTTTGAACTCTTGATCATTCAGCCCGCTGAAAATCATAAATTGCTTCAGAAACTCCATTGGTCTTTCAATCCCTTCGGTTTTGCTAAAGGAGAGCGCGCTGTCACAGACGGCGCTCCAGCGCAAAGAGCTCTTCTTCAATCGCCGCTGCCTTCTCTTCCACGACTCTGCGGCTGTCCTTCAGCGCCTGATTATAAAAGTAAGGGCCCAGCTTTTCCTTTACGAATTCAAACATTTGAATCGCCGCGATGTCTCCAACCTCTTCTCCCCTTTCTTCAACATAAAAGCGTTTGATTTCCTCGATGATCGCTTGTTTTTCTTCTTGCGTCAGCTTTATAAACATAAAAGCGGCACTCCTTTTTTATTTTCATGATAAACGAAAAAGTCCGCAAATGAACCATTTATTTTTTACATCCGTTTACTATACGTCACTTACCGATATTAAACACGAATCAAGCGAATGACCGTGTGACGTAATTCACAATGTTTTAAAAAGACTTTTTGTAAGATAAACATGCTGATTGATTTATTCATTTTTCCCTTTGAAAGGAGCAAAATCGCAATGGTAAATCGTCAAAAAATACAATTACCGCTGCAGTCATTTAGTTTAGTCGCAGGATTTATGGTTTGGGTGTTGATTTCCTCTTTAATGCCCCACATTAAGCAGGACATCGCCCTGACAGACAGCGAGATATCCCTTGTCACGGCCATTCCGGTCATACTTGGCTCGCTTCTGAGGATTCCGCTGGGATACTACACGAACAGATTCGGTGCGAGAATCACGTTCATGATCAGCTTTTTGCTGCTTCTGTTCCCGATTTTTTGGATCAGCACAGCCGATTCGCTGTTCGACTTGATCCTTGGCGGATTCTTCCTCGGCATCGGCGGAGCGGTCTTTTCCATCGGGGTCACATCACTGCCGAAATACTACCCTAAAGAAAAACATGGGTTTGTCAATGGAATCTACGGCGCCGGGAACGTCGGTACAGCGATTACCACGTTTGCAGCTCCTGTCGTGGCAAAGACAGCCGGGTGGGAAAATACGGTGCGGATGTACATCGTGTTAGTCGCGGTATTCGCTTTATTGAACTTTATCCTTGGAGATCGAAAAGAAACAAAAGTTACGGTTTCTGTAACAGAGCAAATGAAGGCAGTCTACCGAAATCAGACATTGTGGTTTTTAAGCTTGTTTTACTTCATTACATTCGGATCTTTCGTCGCGTTTACGATTTATCTTCCGAACTTTCTTGTTAATCACTTCGGGCTTGATCCCGTCGATTCAGGGCTTAGAACCGCCGGATTTATCGCTGTCGCCACTTTTCTGAGGCCTGTCGGCGGCTGGCTCGCGGACAAATTCAACCCGCTGAAGCTGTTGATGTATGTATTTGCCGGCTGTACCTTGTCAGGGATTTTATTGGCCTTTTCGCCCAGCCTCGGACTTTACGGATTTGGGGTATTGACCGTTGCCGTGTGCGCCGGTCTTGGAAACGGGATCATCTTTAAGCTCGTGCCGCTTTATTTTTCAAATCAGGCCGGCATCGTCAATGGGATTGTATCAGCGATGGGCGGCTTGGGAGGATTCTTCCCGCCACTCATCCTGTCAAGCGTTTTTCAGGCAACCGGCCATTATGCGATCGGATTCATGGCGCTGTCAGAAGCGGCCCTTGCCAGCTTTGTGATCGTGGTCTGGATGTATTTTCAGGAAGTGAACAAAGCATCGTCCAAAACGAAGACGAACCATTTATAAACCTTTCCTGCAAAAGGAGCCTTGAGCCGATGTGCTCAGGCTCTTTTTTGGGACTTTATTCATAAGTTCACAATATTGTTTATATTTAAAAGGTCACTCAGCCTTATTTAACGTTAAAATAAGAACTGCAAAAGGGGTGACGCTCAATGAACATTTCTGTTAGAAAATCAGACACAGATTTGCTCTCAGACGATCTGCATCACTTGCTGGAATCGATCAGTACGCGACGAAAAATCAGGCAGGACACATTCCTTTTTCAAGAAGGGATGGATGCGGAGGAACTGTATCTTATTCAGTCGGGACTTGTCCAAATCGGCAAATTGACGTCCGATGGCAAAGAACTGACTCTCAGAATGTGCAAAAAAAATGATATTGTCGGGGAGCTTACGCTTTTTACAGAAGATGCGAAATATATGCTGAGCGCACAGATCCTCTCTGATGGCGAAGTGTTGGTCATCAATAAAGATAAGCTTGAAAAAGAACTCATACAAAACGGTGCACTGACGTTTGAGTTTATGAAATGGATGAGCACGCATTTGCGAAAGATTCAATCGAAAATCCGCGACCTTTTGCTGAATGGTAAAAAAGGCGCGCTCTACTCCACCTTGATCCGTCTCGCAAACAGCTACGGCATCACAAGAAGCGACGGGATTCTCATCAATATTGTGCTGACGAACCAGGATCTGGCGAAATTCTGCGCCGCCGCAAGGGAGAGCATCAACCGCATGCTGAGCGACCTCCGGAAGAACGGTGTCATTTCAATTGAGGACTCGGGAAAAATCGTCATTCATCAGCTCAACTATTTAAAACGCGAAATCGACTGTGAAAACTGCCCGCTCGACATCTGCAATATCGACTGAAAAAGCGAAAACAAACAAGGACATGAAGCACAGTGTCCTTGTTTTTTACGTTTGCAGCAGAAAAACGATTAACACGGCCAAAAAGAAACCGGCATTCACCAGCTCTGAGATTCCGATTGTCTTAATCGACAGTTTCCTCCCATGTAAAAACCACGCTCTGAAACTGCTCGGCACTACACCAAGCACCGCCCAGCCTGCCCCCGCGGCCAGCGAGATGAACGGCAGAAAAACGTGGTATCCCCATGAATAAAGTTTAAACCGATTGTTTTTCTTTTCGCGGATCATCGACTTGACATAAAAGGCGCTCCCTGTGAAAAACAAAGCGGACTGAATAAAAACAAACAATGCTTCACCATCAAGCTTCCCCGCTCCCATCCAGAAGCTCGCAAGCCCGCCCGCGCTGAAAACAAGGATTGCAGCAATATCATTTAAAAGCGCCCTGTCGTTGTTTCTTTTCGCATAATAAAGATTGATGAGAAAGAGCGGAAACAGCGGCAGCCCGAGAAAAACGAGCCGCGGCTCCAGCCAGACCGAAATAAGCAGGAAAACGACGGCCGGAATGCCGTAGATGAGAACCCATTTTTGATAGTAAACGATATTTTTCTTCTTCACCATCATCGTAGCCGGAAATGCCGCAAGATATAGAAACAGCCATCCGCAGAACAGCGGAATATGCTTTACATCCGCGCCCCCGGCGAACATGCCGAGAACAAACGGGATGACAAGCATCGCCCAGGCGCCGTGCTGCTTCGGTATGAACACTTTCATCACGCATCCTCCCTTCTTTTCTATTACATTATAAAAGTTTCGTCTTTTATACACAGTGACATTTTGCATACAGGCGTGTGAAATAAATCACTGCGCCCTCCAGCCCGGCGCTTTATACTAAATGCTAATATAGAGAAGGAGGATATACCATGGACCGGTTTGACTACTTATTGTTTCTGAAAAATCTTCCTATGTTTTTCGGGGTTCCCCTTCCGATCATCAAAAGACTGCTGAAAAACGGTAAGGTGATCGATATCCAGCCATCTGAGCATTCGCGATCGTTCCTTCATTCGCAATCCGTCTATTTTGTTTTAAAAGGGGAAGTTCATTTTTCTGACAGAAGACTTCCAGAAGAATCCCGAACGATCGCCGAGTGGGAAAAAGGCGATGTTTTCCCTATTGATCAAAAAGGGGAACCTTTCGTATCTCCGTTTATTTCAGTCAACACTGCCGCAGAAACCGCCGTACTTGAAATTCCATTTCATACTTTCAAAAAAATGATGACTTATAACCGCCAATTACAGACGAACTTTCTCATGCTGCTTCAGCAGAATTTGTATTTTTCCTACCAGCTTTTTTTGCGTTACCTCAACTCCTCCGCAGAAGACGACGCGTGAGAAGGGCCTCCCCCTTCTTTCTCTTCCTTTTCCAAATGTGATCTACTTAACTTTTTTTCTTTTTTATTTCCGCTACGATACACATGAATGCAAACGAAAGGACAGATGAAAGATGATACATTGCGATTTCGACAAGTCTCCGTTTATCGTCATTTGGGAGCTGACAAGAGCGTGCGAGCTCAAGTGCCTTCATTGCCGAGCATCGGCTCAAAATAAACGCGATCCGCGGGAGCTCACCTTGAAAGAGGGAAAAGATTTAATCGATCAAATTCATGCGATGGACAATCCCCTCCTCGTGCTGACAGGGGGTGACCCTTTAATGAGAGACGACGTATTCGCCATTATTGAATATGCTGTCCAAAAAGGGGTTCGCGTCTCCATGACCCCGAGTGCCACGCCGAATGTTACAAGAGAAGCGATTCAATCAGCAAAAGAAATCGGCTTATCCCGATGGGCGTTCAGCTTGGACGGCCCGACCCGAGAGATTCATGATCATTTTCGAGGAACGGACGGCTCCTTTGACCTGACCATGAAGGCCATACGCTACATTCATGAATGTCAGCTGCCTCTGCAGATTAATACCGTCATATCCGCTTATAACATCGATTACCTGGATGAAATGGCAAAGCTGATCGAAGAATTGAACTGTGTATTATGGAGTGTGTTTTTTCTCGTCCCGACAGGCCGCGCGAAGCGGGAAGATATGATTTCGCCGGTGGACCATGAAAAAGTCTTTCTTTGGCTCAGCCGCTTGGCAAAAGAAGCGCCTTTTGACATCAAAACGACAGCTGCCCAGCACTACCGACGGGTCGTTATTCAGCAAAAAATGCGGGAAGCCAAAGACCCCAACATGAAAATCCGCTATGAACACGCATTGCAGAAAGGGAAAATAGATGCGATCGGCGGATTGGGCCGGGCCCCGAAAGGTGTGAACGATGGCAACGGCTTTATGTTTATCTCCCATATCGGCGATGTATATCCAAGCGGACTCCTGCCGTTTAAAGCCGGAAACATCCGCGAACAGCCGCTGGCTGAGATTTATCGCGAATCACCGATCTTTAAGGATTTGCGAAATCCGGACGGATTTAAAGGGAAATGCGGCGTCTGTGAATTCCGCCATGTGTGCGGCGGTTCGCGCTCGCGTGCCTATGCTCTGACAGGCGATTACCTGGAAAGCGACCCGAGCTGTATTTATATTCCGAAGGCTTTGCGCTGAAAAATGTGATGTACGTCACATTTTTTCCAGCATACTTGTATTACGGTATAGATGAGAATGATCATCACTATCAAAGGATGTGATCCCTCTGCATAAAAAAATTGATTTGAACGATTCCGTATACGAACTTTGCACATCGCATCCTGAACTAAAAGCCGTGATGAAGGAAGCCGGGTTTAAAAACATTACGAAGCCCGGCATGCTGGAAACAGCCGGGCGCATCATGACGATTCCGAAAGGCGCGCGAATGATGCAAATCGAATGGCCGCATGTCTTAGACATATTGAAAGCGCACGGATTTGACCCCGTTTGGAAAGGAGAAAAACAATGAGCGAAATCATTAACAACCGGGAAACGCAGCAAGGCCTGCCAGAGGAAAAAAAGCAGCTTCTGAAAGAAATCATCATCGACCTTCATAAAGGAAAACCGCTTGCCGACGTCAAAGAACGGTTTGAAAAGGCGTTCGGTTCAGTCAATGCTGAAGAAATCGCTCAGCTGGAACAGGCGTTAATGAAGGAAGAAGGCATTACACCTGAAGAAATTCAAGAGCTCTGTTCCGTTCACGCCGCTGTGTTTAAAGGATCGATTGAAGACATTCACCGCGCTGACGCCGATAAGCAGCCAGGCCATCCCGTTCATACTTTTATGAAAGAAAATAAAGAAATCGACCTCCTTTTGAACTTTAAAATGCAGCTTCATTTGGAACGTTTTGAAAAAGAAGATCATCGCGACAACATTCTCAAGCTGCTCGCAGACTTAAACTTGCTCGCCGATGTCGACAAACATTACAGCAGAAAAGAAAATCTTCTGTTCCCCTATTTAGAAAAGTACGGAATTACAGGGCCCAGCCAAGTGATGTGGGCTGTCGATGATTTTATCCGCAAGAGCATTAAAGAAGTGAAGCGTTTGTTGGAAGAGTATACGCCGGACAAAAAAGATGAAGTCATCCGCGAGCTAACGTTTATCATTCAAGAAGGCACGGAAATGATTTATAAAGAAGAAAATATCCTCTTGCCGATGGCGCTCAGAACGCTGACAGAAGACGAATGGCTGAAAATCGCGGCTGAAAGCGACGAGATCGGATATTGCCTGACTGCTCCGGAAACGGTGTGGAAGCCTGAACGCCATCAGCTCAAAACAACAGAAGAGGCGGCTGACGGATATGTCAGGCTCCCTACGGGTATTCTGTCCGTGGCCCAGCTTGAGCACATGATGAACCATCTTCCGGTCGATATCACCTTCATCGATGAAAACGATGTGGTCCGCTATTTTTCACACGGAAAGGAACGGATTTTCGCACGGACAAAAGCCGTAATCGGCCGGACCGTCCAAAACTGCCATCCGCCGGCAAGCGTCCACATCGTCAACAAACTTCTTGACGACTTTAAATCAGGCAAAAAAGACGTTGAAGACTTTTGGATCAAATTTAAAGACAAATACGTGTTCATCCGCTATTTTGCAGTACGCGATGAAAACGGCCGCTATATCGGAACCTTGGAATTCACCCAGAACATCGCCCCGATTCAAGAGATTACCGGGGAAAAGAGAATTTTGAACACGAGCGATTGACCCATTCGACAGCCCGCTTCCATGCAGGCTGTTTTTTTGTCCTCCCCCTCCCCCTCCAGAAAATGTGACAAATTTGTGAAAACCCGAAACCATGTGACAAATTTAACAAGGTCCAGCGCCTCCTCCATATATAGTGAGGGTAGCATCAATGACTCAGAAGGAGTGAACCAGCAATGAAAAAAAAGAAACAGAGTCCCATTTTCAGGAGACTAAATTATTTCTCTCCTATTGAACGCCATTCCAATCAACACAGCCAAACCACTTATGAAGACCGGAATTGGGAAGATGTATACAGAAATAGATGGCAGCATGATAAAGTGGTTCGCTCTACCCACGGGGTGAACTGTACAGGCTCCTGCAGCTGGAATATCTACGTCAAAAACGGGATCGTCACATGGGAAGGGCAGCGACTCGATTACCCTTCGACTGGCCCTGATATGCCGGACTTTGAACCGCGCGGCTGTCCGCGGGGAGCGAGCTTTTCCTGGTATATATACAGCCCGCTCCGTGTGAAATATCCGTATGTACGCGGTGTGCTGATCCAGATGTGGCGCGAGGCGCTAAGCAGCAGCAAAAATCCGCTGGAAGCATGGAAGTCAATTATCGAAAACCCTGAAAAAGCAAAAGCCTATAAACAGGCGCGCGGAAAAGGCGGATTTGTCCGCGCCGAATGGAGCGAAGTCCTGAAGCTGATTTCGGCTTCCCTTCTGTACACCATTGCCAAATACGGTCCTGACCGAAATGTCGGCTTCTCGCCGATTCCAGCCATGTCGATGCTCAGCCACGCAGCGGGGTCACGCTTTATGTCCCTGATCGGCGGGCCGATGCTGAGCTTCTATGACTGGTATGCCGACCTCCCTCCTGCTTCACCGCAAATTTGGGGAGATCAAACCGACGTTCCGGAAAGCAGCGACTGGTACAATTCAGGCTACATCATGACATGGGGTTCTAATGTGCCGCTTACCAGAACGCCTGACGCTCACTTTTTAGCCGAAGCCCGCTATAAAGGAGCAAAAGTGATTTCGATCAGCCCGGACTTTGCCGAGTCCTCAAAGTTTTCCGATGATTGGCTGAGCATCAGACAAGGCACGGACGGCGCACTGGCCATGGCGATGGGCCATGTCATTCTGCAAGACTTTTATGTCAACCAGAAGACGGAGCGTTTTATTGATTATGCAAAACAATATACCGATTTCCCGTTTTTGGTGACTTTGAAAGAGGAAAACGGAACGTTCACAGCAGGCCGCTTCCTCAATGCTAAAGATATCGGGCGTGCGACAGAGCATGATGAGTGGAAGCCTGCCGTTTGGGACGAAGATACAGATGGATTTGCGATTCCGCAGGGCACGATGGGCTCCCGCTGGGACGGCCAAGGAAAATGGAATCTGCGCATGGTTGATGAGGATTCAGAAAAACCGATCACACCTCGGCTTTCTATGCTTGGACACGAAGATATGATCGGCACGGTCAACATTCCTTACTTCTCACATGACGGCAATAAAGTGCTTGAAAGACCGCTTCCGATCAAAAAAATGATTCTGGACGGCGAGGAAGTTTTTGTTTCTACCGTTTTCGACCTGACGCTCGCCAACTATGGCGTCAACCGCGGAATCGACGGACAGACGCCGGCTTCATTTGATGATCCTGAACCGTTTACACCGGCTTGGCAAGAGCCGATTACCGGCATTAAAAGTGAAATGGTGATCAAGATCGCGAGGGAATTCGCGCAAAATGCGATTGACACAGAGGGCCGCTCAATGATCATTGTCGGCGCCGGGATTAACCATTGGTTCAATTCAGACACCATTTACAGAGCTGTGCTGAACCTTGTGCTTCTCGTCGGAGCTCAAGGGGTTAACGGAGGCGGCTGGGCCCACTATGTCGGCCAGGAAAAACTCCGGCCGGCCGAAGGATGGCAGACGATCGCGACGGCGAAAGACTGGGGAGGCCCTGCCAAACTGCAAAACGGAACATCATTTTTCTACTTCGCTACCGACCAGTGGCGCTATGAAGATCAGGAAATCAGCGGGCTTGCTTCCCCTATCGCAAAAACATCGCGCTACAAGCACCATGCCGATTACAATGTGCTGGCGGCAAGACTCGGCTGGCTTCCATCGTATCCGACGTTTGAGAAAAACGGTATCGATCTGTATAAAGAAGCAGAAAAAGCAGGCGCTGAGAACGCTCAGCAAGTCGGAAGCTATATCGCCAGACAGCTTGAGGAGAAAAAGCTCAAGTTTTCGATTGAAGATCCTGACAATGAAAAGAACTTCCCGAGAAATCTATTTGTCTGGAGAGCCAACTTAATCTCGAGCTCCGGCAAAGGTCATGAATATTTTCTGAAGCACTTGCTCGGCACGACGAACGGACTGATGAACGATGATCAGGACAGCATCCGTCCCGAAGAAATCACATGGCGTGACAAAGCGCCTGAAGGCAAGCTCGACTTACTGGTCAATCTCGATTTCCGGATGGCGGGAACAGCCCTTTATTCAGACATCGTGCTCCCTGCGGCCACCTGGTACGAAAAGCACGATCTCAGCAGCACGGATATGCATCCGTTCATCCACCCGTTTAACCCGGCAATCAGCGCGCCGTGGGAAGCAAAGTCTGATTGGGATATTTTCAAAGCATTGGCAAAAGCGGTTTCCGATCTGGCTGAAGAAATGGACATGGAACCTGTAAAAGAGGCTGTTGCGACTCCTCTTCTCCATGACACTCCACAGGAAATGGCGCAGCCGCTCGGGAAAATCAAAGATTGGAGCAAAGGCGACTGCCCTGCCGTTCCCGGCAAAACAATGCCGCAAATTCACGTTGTGGAACGGGATTACAAGCAGATTTTCAATAAGATGACATCGCTCGGGCCGAATGTTGTCAAACAGCCGTTTGGTACGAAAGGAATGAACTGGTCTGTTGAAGCGGAATATGATTCCCTCAAAAAAACGCTCGGCGTCGTAAAAGACGACACGATCGCCAAAGGCTGTCCTGACATCAGTGATGCAAGACAGGCTGCGGAAGCGGTATTGACCCTCTCTTCCACTTCAAACGGGAAAGTAGCCGTTAAAGCGTGGGAATCGCTTGAAAAAATAACGAATCTTGAGTTGAAAGACTTAGCTGAAGAACGGGAAGAGGAATGCTTTACATTTGAGCAAATTTCGGCTCAGCCGAAAACGGTGATCACCTCCCCTGCTTTCAGCGGTTCTGAAAAAGGCGGACGGCGCTATTCTCCGTTTACGACGAACGTTGAAAAACTGATTCCGTGGAGAACGCTGACCGGCAGACAGTCTTTTTACCTTGATCATGAAATGATGACGGAATTCGGCGAGAACATGGCAACATTCAAGCCGATCCTGATCCACCGCCCTTTCTTGAACAAGCGTCCGGATCAGGAAGGAAAAGAAATCGTTTTAAACTATTTAACGCCGCATAATAAATGGTCGGTTCACAGCATGTATTTTGATTCCCTGCCGATGCTTACCCTTTTCAGAGGCGGGCCGACAGTCTGGATGAATAAAGACGATGCGGAAGAAACCGACATTCAGGACAACGACTGGATCGAATGCTTCAACCGAAACGGAGTCGTCGTCGCGCGGGCCGTGACATCACACCGGATTCCAAAAGGAATGGCCTTTATGCACCATGCCCAAGACCGGCATATCAATGTGCCGGGAACAAAGCTGACGAATAACCGCGGTGGAACCCATAACAGTCCGACCCGCATCCATGTCAAGCCGACGCAGATGATCGGAGGCTACGGACAGCTCAGCTACGGATTCAACTACTACGGGCCGACAGGAAATCAGCGCGACCTCAATGTCGTGATCAGAAAATTGAAGGAGGTCGATTGGCTTGAAGATTAAAGCTCAAATCGGAATGGTAATGAACCTTGATAAATGCATCGGCTGCCATACATGCAGCGTCACATGCAAAAACACATGGACAAACCGTTCCGGTGCAGAATATATGTACTTCAACAACGTCGAAACAAAACCGGGCATCGGCTACCCTAAACAATGGGAGGACCAGGATAAATACAGAGGCGGCTGGGAGCTGAAAAAAGGCAAACTTCAGCTCAAATCAGGCGCCAAAACAACGCGGCTCATGAATTTATTCTACAATCCGTACCAGCCGACGATCGATGACTACTATGAACCTTGGAACTATGATTATGAAACGCTGACAAACAGTCCGGAGAAAAAACACCAGCCTGTTGCAAGGCCGAAGTCTTCCATTACGGGAGACTTCATGAACCTTGAATGGGGTCCGAACTGGGAAGACGATCTTGCCGGCGGCCACATTACAGGCCTTCAAGATCCAAACGTCAAAAAAATGGAAGAATCAATCAAGACTGAATTTGAAGACGTCTTTATGATGTATCTGCCAAGGATATGCGAACACTGCATCAATCCTTCCTGCGTCTCCTCCTGTCCGTCGGGTGCGATGTACAAACGCGAAGAAGACGGGATCGTTCTCGTCGATCAAAATGCGTGCCGCTCATGGAGACACTGTGTATCATCATGCCCTTATAAAAAAGTGTATTTCAACTGGCAGACGAACAAGGCGGAAAAATGCACATTGTGCTTCCCTCGCCTTGAAGCGGGACTGCCGACAATCTGCTCTGAGACATGCGTCGGCAGAATCCGCTATCTCGGCGTCATGCTTTATGATGCAGATAAAGTCGAAGAAGCGGCTTCGGCCGAAAATGAAAAAGATCTATATCACTCCCAGCTGGAGATTTTCCTTGACCCGAATGATCCCGCTGTCGCAGAAGAAGCAAAAGCTCAAGGCATTCCGCTGGAGTGGATCGAAGCAGCGCAAAAATCTCCGATCTACAAAATGATCATCGATTGGAAAATCGCTCTGCCGCTGCATCCCGAATACCGGACATTGCCGATGGTATGGTATATTCCGCCGCTCAGTCCGATTATGAATATGTTTGAAGGGAAAGGAACGGCCCAATCAGCTGAAGATATCTTCCCTGCCATTGATGAAATGCGGATTCCGATCGAATATTTGGCAAATTTGCTGACTGCCGGTGATACACACCATATAAGAACGACATTAAAGAAAATGTCTGTGATGCGTATGTACATGCGAGCGACTCAAACGAACAAACAGATCGATTCAGCCCTGATTCAAGATACCGGATTGACTGAAGAGCAGATTGAAGATATGTACCGTCTGCTTGCGATCGCCAAATACGATGATCGATTTGTCATTCCGCAAACCCATCGCGAAGAAGTCGCGGATCTGTACATGGAACAAGGAAGCTGCGGATTATCGTTTGCCGGAGGACCCGGCTCTTGCCAAAACATATAACACTGGAGGGAAGCTTCATGAATGGAACAGACAAACAAACCGTTTTTGCCGCTCTTTCTCACCTCCTCTCCTACCCTGATGAAGAGTGGAGAAAAGAACGTTCCGAATGGCAGCAGATCATCGGCGAAATCGAACATGAAGCGCTGAAAGGGCATCTGCTTGCCTTCTTGGAAAGCGCGGCTTCCTATTCGTCTGAGGAATTGATCGAAACGTACGTATATACGTTTGATTTCGGCAAAAAAACGAACCTTTATGTCACCTATTTCAACTCCGGTGAACAAAGGGAGCGCGGAATTGAATTGCTGCAGCTGAAAGATCTGTATCAGCAGTCCGGTTTTCAGCCGACAGACAAAGAGCTGCCGGATTATCTGCCGCTCATGCTTGAATTTGCTGCAGTCGCCGATCATGAAAAAGCTGCGGCTGTTTTCCAAAAATACGCAGCGAACCTGGAAGAATTAAGATTGCAGCTTTCAGAGAATGAAAGCATCTATACTCCGTTATTGGACGGATTAATGATGATTTTAGAGGAAATTGGTGTTGAAAGGAATGTACAGCCATGATCGAACAAATACTGTGGGTCATCCTCCCCTATATCGTCATCACCATTTTTATCGGAGGGCATATATACCGCTATCAACATGATCAGTTTGGCTGGACGGCCAAATCAAGCGAAATGCTCGAAAAGAAAAAATTGGCGCTTGGCAGCAGCCTTTTTCACTGGGGAATCTTTTTTGTCATCGGCGGGCATGTGATGGGAATTTTAATTCCGGAAAGCCTTTATCAGGCGCTCGGCGTATCAGAGCATATGTACCATAAAATCGCGATCGGTTTCGGACTGCCCGCAGGCATCGCCGCGCTGTCAGGACTTATCATATTGACCTACCGCAGATTCACGGACAAACGGATTCGAAAAACGAGCTCTGCCGGTGATTTCATCACGCTGATCGCTTTGTTATTCGTCATGACGACTGGGCTTGCAGCAACCTTCTTGAACATCGATTCAAAAGGATTCGACTACAGGACAACAATCAGCCCGTGGTTTCGCAACATTTTCTTATTCAAGCCTGATGCCGGACTTATGGCGAGCGTGCCCCTTTGGTTTAAGCTTCATATTATTATGGGCTACGGCATTTTCATCGTCTGGCCGTTTACTCGGCTCGTCCACGTATTCAGCATGCCGCTAAAATATTTGACAAGAAGCTATGTTGTTTACCGAAAACGGGCGCCCCGCAAAAGCATTTAAACATTTTCCCTAAAGCCAAAACGGCTTTAGGGATTTTTTTCTCCAAGGCAAGCTACCCATAGTCCCCATCAATCATACGATAAAGCAAACCATCAGAAAGGAGCGTTTTTATTGTATCCATACGATCCTTCACTATATGATCCGTATCGCCAGCAATTTCCGCCAGGTCCGCCTCCGGGAGCAGGAGGACAGCAGCAACAGCAGTTTCTCCCCCCGCCGCCGAGCCAATTTCCGCAAGACACCGGCCCTTCGGTATTTGCCGTTGATCCTGGCGGAATCAGAAGATGCCTGTTCAGATACACGTTCATCCGCTTGAGAAACGGCAGCCGTTTTTGGTTCTACCCGGTTTTCGTCGGCCGTCGTTCGATTGCGGGCTACCGCTGGAGGCCGCGTCAATTCCGCTGGGTTTACTTCGGTATTGACCTGAACGAGATCACTTCTTTCAGCTGTCAGTAAAAATAAGAAAAAGGCGCCCCCAAGGACGCCTTTTTTCATATTGTTTATTTCGATTGCAATGTTTCCTTCTCGTCTTCCCAAGCCTCTGTGTTTTTCAGACCTGGAATCGAGCTTGCCTTAAAGACAGGGTTCTTTCCTGCTTTGCGCTGTTCAGTATAGTCTTTCATCACTTTCGCAGCAATTCCGGAAAGAAGCAGAATTGCAATCAGGTTAATGATCGCCATTAATCCCATAAATAAATCCGCCATGTCCCACACAAGCTGGAAACCGGATACAGATCCGAAGATGACCATTGCGACAACAGCTGTACGGTAAACGGCAAGCGCCGTCTTGCTCTTTTTAATAAATTCAATGTTCGTCTCACCATAATAGTAGTTTCCGACGATTGAACTGAAAGCGAACAGGAAAATCGCCACTGCGACAAATGCAGGCGCCCAGCTTCCAATGTGATGCTGCATGGCTGCTTGTGTAATTTGAATGCCGTCAAGCTCTTTGCCAGGCGTCAGATTGAACAGCAGGATCATAAAAGCTGTCGCACTGCAGATGACCATCGTATCAAAGAATACGCCAAGCGTTTGGATAAAGCCTTGCTTCGCCGGGTGAGAGACATTGGCAGTCGCCGCTGCGTTCGGCGCGCTTCCCATTCCGGCTTCGTTTGAAAACAAGCCGCGCTTCGCACCGATAATAATGATGCTGCCGAGCGTACCCCCTGCAATCTGCTCGATCCCGAAAGCATCTTTCACAATCATCGCGAAAACGGTTGGTATTTGAGAGATATTTGTAAGCACGACAAATAAAGCAAGCGCAAGATAAATGACCGCCATAACCGGAACGATCAACTGCGTAACTGTCACGACGCGTTTCAAACCCCCGAAAATGATAAAAGCGGTGATCGCAGCAAGGACGATGCCGACCGCTGTTTTATCCAGGTTGAAAGCCCCTTGCATCGAACCGACGATCGTGTTGGCTTGAACTGCATTAAAAATCAAGCCGAATGTAATCGTAATCAAAACGGCAAAGATAATGCCCATCCATCTGGCGCCCAGCGCTTTTTCCATGTAATAAGCAGGACCCCCTCTGAAATGATCGCCGTCTTTGACTTTGTAGACTTGAGCCAGCGTACTCTCCACAAAGCTGGAAGCCATACCGACAAGCGCGACAACCCACATCCAAAAGACCGCCCCCGGTCCTCCTGTTGCAACAGCAAGCGCGACACCGGTCAGGTTCCCCGTGCCGACACGCGAAGCGGCGGAAATAAAGAAAGCCTGCAAAGACGAGACGCCTTTTCCTTTCTCCTCCTTTTGTCCGACGATACGAAACATCTCGAAGAAATAGCGGAATTGAACGAATTTCAATTTAAAAGTAAAGAACAGGCCTATTCCTATTAATATATAGACTAAATAAGTCCAAATAAAACCGCTCGGGACATTGATGATTTCGCTTAAAATTTCTTCCATAGCACCCTCCTGAAAACAAACGAATTTTGTTTTGATGTTAAGTTTTCTAACATGATAGGATTATATCATAATAATGACACAAGAAAAACTAGATAGAATTTTCTGTTTTTTAAACATAAAGGCTGTTAACATCATTATTACTTTAGTCCCAATGCTCATTATAGCAGAGTATTATCTTTATTCATATATAAAAATGCGCTTTCATTCCAAATGCGCTGCGAAAAATCTCATGTTGTCAATAAATATTTGCTAACTGTCACAAAATAATCATCTTTTCTTATAACACAAAATATGCTAAGATGATGAGATACTAAGGGGATGAGATCAAATGAAAAAGACATTGTTTCTCCAACTGTCCATATTCTTTTTAGTCATTGCGAGCCTTCATTCGTTCTCAATGCCCCAGATGCCGGCAAATCACCATACGCAAAAAGCTGCTGTTTCAGGAGATGAACTCCATGAGCTGACAGCCGGCAAATATGGTGAAGAAAAGGCGAAATCATTGTGGAATTCACTCGGCTTCGGAGCTGAATCCATCCTTCTCTTAATCTTAGCTGCGGCTTCTGGCCAGGCGTTCATGATGAACAGGCGGAAAGAGCATCTGAAGGCATTTATGCTCGCGGTGTTCTATCACTCTTCTTATTTCGATAAAGCGCATGTTTTAAAACCATAACCATACGAAAAAAAACGGGAGGTTTTAACATGTTATTTATCATAAGAACAGTGATTATTGGACTATTTTCATTGGCAGCAATCAATTTGTTTGTTTTTCAAGGAATTGAATTCATGCACGCGATTACCGATCTTTTCAATCGCCAGGACAGCTGAATTTGAAGCGATCTGAAAAGCTGGACAATAAAATTTCATGAAGCAGTTTGATTGGCATGAATCCGGATTGCACGGATTCATGCCTTTTCATTTGGTCTTCCTTCGTCTTGCGATTGCAGTAAGGCTTTAAAGCAGAACAATCTACTTAAATACATCTTTTCCACCTTCTTCAAAAACAATTAAATTTTTTCGAAAAATTTTAAACATTTTTTCAACAACTCCCGGGATTTTATTTCAAATCTACAAATATAAGATATAATGTTTCTGTACCAATTAAATACCAATTACTTATAGAAAGAAGATGTTCATATGAGTAAAGTATCCGGAAAAATTGCTTTTGTTACTGGCGGAGGCCAAGGAATTGGCGAAGCAATCTGCAAACGCTTGGCGGAGGATGGGTTCGCTGTTGCAGTTGCCGATTATAATGTAGAAACTGCAACACAAGTTGCTGAGGACATTAACCAGCATAACGGTAAGGCAATTGCAGTTAAAGTGGATGTTGCTGATCGTGACGATGTTTTTAAAGCAGTCGATGAAACGGTTAAACGCCTCGGCGGTCTTGATGTGGTGATCAATAATGCAGGTCTTGGACCAACCACACCTATTGAAAGCATTACATATGAAGATTATCGGAAAGTCTATGATGTTAACGTCGGCGGTACTTATTGGGGAATACAAGCAGCTGTAAAAGCCTTTAAAGAACTTGGACACGGCGGGAAAATCATTAATGCTTCTTCTCAAGCCGGTCAAGTCGGCAACCCGGGCTTGGCAGTTTACGGCGGAACAAAGTTCGCTGTTCGCGGGATTACGCAAACGGCGGCAAAAGATCTGGCTGAATTAGGCATTACTGTTAACGCCTTTTGTCCGGGTATCGTTAAAACTCCCATGATGATGGGGATTGCACAGCAAACCGCTGATGAAGCAGGCAAGCCATTTGAATGGGGAATGGAACAATTCGCTAAAAATATTGCCTTAAAACGCTTATCAGAGCCGGAAGATGTAGCAGCATGCGTTTCTTACCTTGCAGGGCCGGACTCAGATTATATGACCGGCCAGTCTCTTATCATTGATGGCGGAATGGTATTTAATTAATTTTATAATCATATTCAATATGGAGGGCGGAGCTATCCGCCTCCATATTGAATAACAAGCTAGAGCTGATATGGTCACAGTTCGTCCAACCGCGCCCCGTTTAAAAATTTTGACCAAAGAGCGTCTTCCCTTTGAAACCCCTGTTGCACTACTGCGCACAGATTTCCCCTGCGATAAGCGGCAACCAAGATAACTCCTTTCTATTCCGCTCCAAACCTCATAGGTTTATTTGCGCGCTTTTTCCGCCAATTTGTTTATTTCCTCCATTTTTTTCGATTTCCTCTAAACTGCGACCTCGAGTTTCAGGGACGCGTGTCCGGATAAATACAACTCCAAGTAAACAAATAACACCGAAGATTGCAAACACAGCTTCTTGAGACATCGAAGCGGTCATAATAGGAAATAGCAATCCAACCAAGAAAGAGCCAATCCAGTTAAATGATGAAGCTAATCCAGACGCACGCCCGCGAATGACCAGAGGGAAAATTTCTCCAACGATGACCCAAGTTAAAGGAGCCCATGTGAATGAATAAAGTGCTACATAGATACTTAAAAAGACAACCATCATCATCGGATTTGCATTAGGGATTAATATATTCAAGATTGCCGGCAAAATAAAGGACAGCCCCATAATGGTTCCGCCTACTGTTAATAAAGTGCGGCGATTAAATTTATCAGCAATCATGATGAATAGTAATGAACCTAGCACGAGAATAACGCCTTGAATAATCGGCCACATCAACGCTGAACTTGCTGCATTCCCTGTTGCTTTTTCTACAATCAAAGGAATGTAATAAAAAATTGCGTTTGCACCCTGGAATTGTTGAAAGGCGGCAACACCCACACCGGCAATTAATAAAAAACGATATTTATTACTTAAGAGTGTAGCCCATGATGCTTTTTGATTTGCCTTTATTTCCTCTCTGGCAGTTTCTTGAATTTGTGCTATTTCAGAATCAATCTCTCCTTTGTTAGAGCGAATATAGCTCAACACCTTGCGAGCTTCATCAAGTTTATTGTTCTTGATTAAAAAACGAGGTGATTCGGGTAACTTTAACATTCCAACATATAAGATCAAAGCAGGTACGGCAGCCAAACCAAGCATCAACCGCCATGCCATTGTTTCCGGCAAATCTTTCAATAGAAAATCAACAATGTAAGAAAGCAACATTCCAGAACAAATCATGGTTTGATTAATTCCTGACAGCCGTCCGCGTAAACGTGCAGGCGCCATTTCCGACATATAGGCCGGGACCAATGCAGAAGCAGCACCAACGGCCAATCCCAATAAAACCCGAGAAACAATCAAAAACAGGACCCCATTATGAGGTGCTATTCCTGACAAAATGGATCCAACAACAAAAATGACAGCAGAAATTAAAATCATTTTGCGCCGTCCCAAACGATCAGAAAGTTGTCCGGCCAGGGCGCCTCCAAAAATAGCGCCTAACATGACCGAAGAGGTAATCCAGCCAATAACCCCGGCGTTGTCTTGAAGGTTCCAATCATGTTGCAGAAAAGGCAAAGCACCTGTCATAACGCCGATATCATAACCGAAAAGAATGCCGGCAAAAGCTCCGAAAAAATAAATGAAGCCACTTGAGATTTTCTTTTCATTAACCATTAAAGTTCCCTCCTCAAGGTTGAAATGATATTGTGTAATCCAGCCACCAAAATTATCGATGGCTTTTTAAGAACTCATAAAAGTGTTTTCAAACTGCAAATACATCTAGGATATAGGTGGGATGTCTCACTAAACCTCATGGTTTTATTCGCCTATTATTAAACGCTTTCATTTTTTCGGAATATCACGATAACGCTTACAAAATCATGAATATTTTGATATCTGATATCCCTAATTTTCACCTCCAAGGAAGCAGAACCTCCTCGGAGGTTAGAGGCATTACTTAATAACCACATATTCCAGGTCAACCAGCTTTGCATAAGTGATCATTTGGTCTGTTGTTACATTCAACGAAACAACTGTATGGTGACCGCCGCCATTCTCAAGCCACGCTTTCACTCCATCCTGGAAGTTAGGCTTCACTTCCCAAAGCACCCGTGCCACTGGAAGGTTTGGTGCCGGAACAGTTGGTTCAAACGCAGAAACTTCGTTAATCAACAGTTTGTAATGCGTACCAAAGTCTGCCATTGAAACAACCACACCATCTCCTGCTTTTCCGTCGAACACTAAGCGTGCTGGGTCTTCACGATCACCAATACCTAATGGGGATACGATAATTTTCGGTTTGTTGCTTGCTAAAGATGGGTCAACTTCAAGCATATGTGATTGAAGAATTGATTCTTGCCCGGCAGCTAATTCATATGTGTAATCTTCCATAAAGCCGGTTGATTGGTTACGGCTCATCACTTTGAGTAAGCGATCGAGCGCTGCAGTTTTCCAATCTCCTTCACCAGCAAAGCCATATCCTTGGGCCATCAAACGTTGGACGGCAAGACCCGGAAGTTGTTTCATCCCATATAAATCTTCAAAGTTAGTTGTGAAGGCATTATAACCACCATCATCCAGGAAGCGTTTAATAGCGATTTCATAGCTTGCTTGTACTTTTACGCTCTTCTCCCAATCTTCCTGACTGTAAGTACCATAATCAAATTCATAAAGGTCTGCATATTCAGCAAACAAATGATTAATTTCTTCATCTGTAACCGCATTCACGTATTGAACAAGATCACCAATGCCAAAGTAATCAACTGTCCAGCCAAATTGAATTTGCGCTTCAACCTTATCCCCTTCAGTAACAGCAACGTTACGCATGTTGTCACCAAATCGAGCGACCTTGATGTTGAAGCTTTCGTTATAAGCAACCGCTACGTCCATCCATTCCGCAATTTGCTGTTGCACTTCAGGACGCTCCCAATAACCTACGACAACTTTATTTTGTTTTTTCAAACGGGCATTGATAAAACCATATTCACGGTCCCCATGAGCAGATTGGTTTAGGTTCATAAAGTCCATGTCAATCGTTGTCCATGGGATACTTTCATTAAATTGTGTCGCTAAATGAAGTAGCGGTTTTTGTAATAATTTTGTTCCGCGAATCCACATTTTCGCAGGTGAAAAAGTATGCATCCAAGTGATAACACCGGCAACTTCGTCACGATAGTTCACTTCTTTCATGATGCTTGTGATTTTATCTGCACTAACAGCTAAATCTTGCAATACAAGCGGGTATGGCAATACAGCGCTTTCATTTAATGCATCAGTCACGGCTTGCGCGTGCGCTCTGACTTCTTCCAGCGCTTCTTCCCCATAAAGATGTTGTGAACCTACGACAAACCAAAATTCTTTTTTTCCTGTTGTTAACATCATAACCCTCTTTTCTTAAATTAATAGTTTGATAGAATTGATTTACTTTTGACCATAATAAGCATTTTCACCGTGTTTTCGTAAATAATGTTTATCTAAAATACATTGTGGTAATTCTTTTGCAAAATGATTTAATTCTCGTGTGAATAAATTCATTTTCGCGACTTCGTCCAACACCACACTATTCAATACTGCTGATTTTACATCTTTGCCCCAAGTAAATGGACCATGACCATGTAGTAAGACACCAGGGACAGCTAAAATATCTAACCCGCGCTCTTCAAATGTTTCGATAATGACATGACCTGTTTCTACTTCGTAACCTCGATCAACCTCCTCTTGTGTCAAGTAACGGGCACATGGCACGGAACCATAGAATGTGTCTGCATGAGTGGTCCCCATCGCCGGAACATCAAGGCCTGCTTGAGCCCAGATTGTCGCCCAAGTTGAATGAGTGTGTACAATTCCTCCAATTTCAGGGTAATGGTTATAAAGTACCGCGTGAGTCGCTGTATCTGATGAAGGCCTCAGCTCTCCTTCAACAACATGGCCATCTAAATCAACAACTACCATATCACTAGCTTTCATTGTTTCATAATCAACACCACTAGGTTTGATAACGAATAAACCAGTTTCACGATCGATGGCACTTGCATTTCCCCATGTGTATTTCACGAGTCCATATTTAGGCAAGTCCAAATTTGCTTGTAACACTTCTTCTTTCAGTTGTTCTAGCACGTCAACCCCTCCACTTTCCACTCATTAAATCAAATGATCCACAGCGGCCTGCTCAATCATTAAACCTTTTTTGTACCGTTCGATAAATGTTTCAAATCCTTCAACATCTAATTGATCAGGGTAAATTTCTTGCCCGGCATCCTCTTCAAAGACTTTTTTGTCGAGGAAGTCTTCTAAGCTTTCTTCTTGATCTTTGTTCATCATGTAAGAAGCAAGAATAGCCATCCCCCACGCACCGCCTTCTCCGGCTGTTGCCATAACTGATACTGGCGCATTCATTGCAGCTGCAACAATTTTTTGTCCGACAAGTGGGGTTTTGAATAAACCGCCGTGAGCTAAAATGCTATCAATTTCAATATTTTCCTCTTTGGTCAAAATATCCATTCCGATTTTCAAAGCTGCAAAAGCTGCAAAAAGGTGTGTCCGCATGAAGTTTGCTAAATCGAAACGACTCTCTGGTGAGCGGACAAATAATGGCCGGCCTTTTTCTAGTCCTGTAATATTTTCACCGGAGAAATAACCGTAGCTTAGTAAGCCGCCGCCGTCTGAGTCAGCTTCCAATGCTTTATTCAACATCACTTCGAATAATTTATTCATTTCAACCTTTTGTCCCATTGCCTCAAAAAATTCACGAAACAACCCTAGCCAAGCATTAATATCGCTTGAGCAGTTATTCGCATGAACCATTCCAACCGGACTGCCGTTTGGCGTTGTTACCAAATCAATTTCTGGATATACTTTTGAAAGTTCTTTCTCTAATACAATCATGGCAAAAACTGAAGTTCCTACTGAGATGTTTCCAGTGCGTTTCCTCACACTATTCGTAGCAACCATTCCTGTTCCAGCATCGCCTTCCGGCGGACAAATCGGAATGCCTGGTTGTAAATTTTTTGATTGATCCAGAATTTTCGCGCCAATTTCGGTTAATTCGCCAGCTTGCTCGCCTGAAATATAAACTTTAGGAAGAATATCCTTTATCCTCCAAGGATAGCCTTTGTTCGAAATCAGTTCATCAAATTGCTTGACCATCGATTCATTGTAATTTTGCGTTGATTCATCAATTGGGAACATGCCCGAAGCATCTCCAATGCCAATTGCTTTATTGCCAGTCAGCAACCAGTGAATGTACCCAGCTAAAGTGGTGATATAATCAATGCGAGGCAAATGCTTCTCTTCATTTAATATCGCTTGATATAAATGAGCAATACTCCACCGTTCAGGGATATTGAATTGAAATTGATCAGTTAATTCTTTTGCTGCAGCACTGGTTGTTGAGTTACGCCAAGTTCGAAACGGAACAAGCAGCTCCCCTGTGTTGTCAAAAGCCATATATCCATGCATCATGGCAGAAAATCCGATAGAACCGATTTTGCGAATGGTGATGCCATAATTTCGTTCAACTTCATTCTTCATTTCACTATAAGCTGTTTGCAATCCGGTGATAATATCCACTAAGTTGTACGTCCAAAATCCATCTTCCAAGCGGTTTTCCCACTCATAGCTTCCAGATGCGATTGTTTCAAAACTGCTATCAATCAACACTGCTTTAATACGTGTGGATCCAAATTCAATTCCAAGTGATGTTTCTCCCTCAGTTATCGCCTGCTTGATGTTTACTTGATTCGCTTTCACGTTATCCCCCCTCTGATAGCGATTTCAATATTATTCGAAAGAAGGCATTCCCCTTTTCGCTTAACTTAATTACAGACTTAGTATATTTTTTGTACGTACATTTGTCAATCTAGAATATAATATGTTCATATAAATATCACAACGATATTTCTGTCCGTTTTCTCTTAAATGCTTATAATAAAAGGTATTTGTATAACATAAAATCTAAAGAAAAAAATTATAATTACTTGTTCATTTTCACGAAAATAAGGCGAAATCTTTTCATTCATTGAAAGCCATGATAAAATATGTCCACACAAATCATTCAATTAAAAAAAATTAGAATGCGAACAACTATGAAAGAAGTGAGTGAAATGAAACCAAAGTATAAGGTCATCATTAATGATATAAAAAGTAAAATCCTTTCAGGAGTTTACAGGGTAGGGGAACAAATTCCTACTGAATCCGCCATACAAGAAGAGTACAAAGTCAGCCGGCACACTGTTCGAAAGGCCATTTTAGAGCTGGCGAACGAGGGGTTTTTAAGAAGTGAAAAAGGGTCTGGCACTTATGTAAGTAACCAGTATCAATCAAAACCTGGAGGGAATTCCAATAATAAAATAATCGGTGTAATTACAACCTACATTTCAGATTACATTTTCCCCTCAATTATTCGCGGAATTGAAGGGAGATTGAATGAGGCTAATTATTCGTTACTATTAGCTAGTACAAATAATGATGTCGAACAAGAAAAAAAAGCTTTGGAAATGATGTTGTCATTTGGCGTAGATGGTTTAATTGTTGAACCTACGAAAAGTAATCTATACAATCCTAATATTGCTTACTATTTATCGTTTAAGGAACAGGATATTCCTTTCATCATGATCAATGCTTATTATGAAGAATTAGATGTTCCTTTTCTTTGTCTCGATGATGTGCAGTCAAGCTATCTCGCAACAAAAGAATTAATATCAAAAGGACATACACAAATTGGTCTCATTTCAAAAATGGATGATTTACAAGGAAAGTATCGAATGAAGGGGTATATAAAAGCGCTTGGTGAAGCCAAATTACGATTTCAACCAGAGCATGTGCTTTCGTACAATACAGAGACGAAGCTGGATCTATACACAAACCTGAAGAAGTTTCTAAATGAAAAGAGAGACGTGTTGACTGCAATTGTTTGCTATAACGACGAAGTAGGGTTGGAAGTAGCAAATGTATGCAGACAACTTAATATTTCTGTCCCGGACAAATTGTCAATTATTGGTCAGGACAATTCGTATATTGCCAAAAATGCGAATATCAAACTAACAACATTGACACATCCTCAAGAACAAATGGGACACGATGCAGCTGATTGGGTCATCAAGAAATTGCAGGGAAAGAAGGATTTACCAAACGAAACCTACTATCAGCCTGTGTTAATTGAAGGTGAAACCATAAAAGAGTTAGAAATACAATAAAGGAAAACCCAGTCCATGTTCACTAAAGGCGTGAACACGGGCTGGGTTGTTTTACTCTGTTATCAATTAAGCAGCAGAGAACTTTCATGTATTTGACGCTTACTCCAAAAAGAAAGCGAAAATCTCACCGATACGGGAAAAAGCTTGTATCACAAGAAAGTAGCCTAGTGTTTACAAATGAACCTGTTTAAGGTTTATCTGGCATGCTTTTTTCTGCAGCACTCTTCGTTATCTTGCAGAATGGCTCTATTCTTGATGGGCATGTGGTGATAGGAGGTCGATTTCACTCTCGTTCATGTTTGCTGATCCATACATCCGTTACTTCCCCTGCCTCATCTTCGTCGATGATGAAAGAACCGTTGCTGTACCGGTCATGAAGCTTGATATCTTTGACAAGCAGCTCCTCTGTGATGCCTTTTTCGGTTTGAAGCGTGATTTGAGCATGATATGAGCATGCGAGCAGCCCGGTGATGCGGTGAGGTTTTTTCTTTAGTTCCCTCAGCATGAGAACCCCTCGTTTCGCCCGTGACGTTTTTTCAAATTCGGTGCGGTTCATCCGCTTAATAGATCCGCGCTGGGTCACGAGCACAAGCACATCCGATTCCTCTAAAACCTGCCCGCTGGCGACAAAGTCGCCGTCTTTCAAATTGACGCCTTTGACACCGGCCGCCCTTGCGCCGACGACGCTGACCTCATCTTCTGAGAACCACAGACCGTAGCCGGAATGTGTCGCGATAAACAAATCTTTCGTTCCGTCCGTTACATGAACATCGACCACTTCATCGTCGCCTTTTAAGTTAAGAGCGACCAGTGCTTTTGAATAGCGCTGTGCTTTATACTGCATCAGCTGAGTTCTTTTCGCCATTCCGTTTTTCGTAAAGAACAGCAGGTATTCAGATTCGGTAAACTCTCTGACAGGGATCGCCTTGACGATGGATTCATCGCTGTCGATCGATATGATATTCGTGATGTGCTGACCCAAGTCTTTCCATCTGATATCAGGAAGCTGGTGAACCGGACAATACACATAGCTCCCTTTACTTGTAAACAAGAGCAGTACGTCTGTCGTATTCATTTCCAATTGACAGAGCAGACGGTCGGTATCTTTCATGCCGAAGTCCTGGCCGTTTGATGCAGCAAAAGACCGCTGGCTCGTTCGTTTAATATAACCGTCTTTCGTCACGGTCACATAAACGTCTTCAGACGCCACCATCACTTCAAGATTGATTTTGATTTCTTCAATTTTCTCCTCGATGACAGAGCGCCTTTGACCGGCATAGGTTTTTTTCACCTTTTTCAAGCTGTCTTTGATCACTTTCAAGAGTTTCTTGTCATTGGAAAGGATCTCTTCCAGCTCTTTGATCTTCTGGCCGAGTTCTTTTGCTTCTTCCTGGAGAGCCGTAATATCTGTGTTTGTCAGCCTGTATAGCTGCAATGAAACGATCGCTTCAGCCTGCGGCTCTGTAAATGCGAACTTTTCGATCAGATTGTTTTTGGCATCGCGCTTGTCATTGGAGGAGCGGATCGTCGCAATGACTTCATCCAAAATGGACAGTGCCTTCATCAATCCTTCTACGATATGATGCCTTTCCTTCGCTTTTTTCAGCTCATACTGAGAACGGTTGGTGATGACTTCTTTTTGGTGGCCGATATAAGCGTCCAAAATCGATGTGAGATTCATCAGCATCGGTCGTCTGTTATGAATAGCCACCATGTTAAAGTTGTACGGAATCTGCAAATCCGAGTTTTTGTACAAGAAATTTAAAATGCCTTGTGCATCCGCTTCTTTTTTCAGCTCAATCACGATTCTGAGTCCTGTCCGGTCGGTCTCGTCACGGACTTCGGAAATCCCTTCGACCTTCCGTTCAATCCTGAATTCGTCCATTTTTTTCACTAAATTCGCTTTGTTGACTTCAAACGGGATTTCAGTAATGACAATTTGCTGGCGGCCGCCTCTGATGGTTTCGATCTCGGCTTTGCCCCTGATGATGATTTTACCTTTTCCGGTTTCATAGGCTTTTTTTATGCCCTCTTTCCCCTGAATGATTCCTCCGGTCGGAAAGTCCGGTCCTTTTACGAGCTCCATGAGGTCATCCACACTGCAGTTCGGCGAGTCAATCCGCCTTATCACGGCATCGATCACTTCCCCGAGATGATGCGGCGGAATGTCAGTCGCATACCCGGCGGAAATCCCTGTCGATCCGTTGACAAGCAGGTTCGGGAACATCGCCGGAAGGACGACGGGCTCCTTGCTTGTATCATCAAAGTTTGGCACAAACTCGACCGTTTCTTTGTCAATATCTCGCAAAAGCTCTGAAGCGATCGCTGCGAGCCTTGCTTCTGTATAACGCATCGCAGCCGGCGGATCACCGTCGATGCTTCCGTTGTTACCGTGCATTTCAACCAGCACGTTGCGAACCTTCCAGTCCTGGCTCATCCGCACCATCGCTTCGTAAACCGAACTGTCTCCGTGAGGATGATAGTTCCCGATTACATTACCGACCGTTTTTGCGGCCTTGCGGAAATTCTTATCGTGCGTGTTCCCTTCCGCATGCATGGCGTATAGGATTCTTCTTTGAACAGGCTTCAGGCCGTCCCTGGCGTCAGGGAGCGCCCGATCCTGAATAATGTATTTGCTGTATCGGCCGAAACGGTCGCCGATCACGTCTTCCAATGGTAAATCATGATAAATCTCTGGCTGTGCCATTTATTTAAACCTCCTCAGCGACCGATAAATTCTCGTTTTCTAAAATGTTGCTTTCTTCATCAAGTCCGAAGGCGACGTTTTTCTCAATCCATTTTCTTCTCGGCTCAACTTTGTCGCCCATCAATGTCGTTACGCGCCTTTCCACACGGGCTGCGTCATCGATTTTAACCCTGACAAGCGTCCTTGATTCGGGGTTCATTGTCGTTTCCCAAAGCTGGTCAGCGTTCATTTCGCCGAGACCTTTATAGCGCTGAATCGTATATCCTTTTCCGACTTTTTTGAGGACGTCGTCCATTTCTTCATCAGACCAAGCATATTCAATGATTTCTTTTTTGCCCGATCCTTTGCTGACTTTATAGAGCGGCGGCAGCGCGATAAACACTTTTCCGTGCTCGATCAGCGGCTTCATATAGCGGTAGAAAAAAGTCAGGAGCAGCACTTGGATATGAGCGCCGTCTGTATCCGCATCTGTCATGATGATGACTTTGTCGTAATTGATATCCTCAATGTCAAAATCGGCGCCGACCCCACCGCCGATCGCGTGAATGATCGTATTGATCTCTTCATTTTTAAAAATATCGGCCAGCTTCGCTTTTTCCGTATTGATAACCTTTCCGCGCAGCGGCAGGACAGCCTGGAATTTCCGGTCTCTTCCCTGCTTTGCTGATCCTCCGGCAGAGTCACCCTCCACGAGATACAATTCGTTTTTGGACGGATTCCTTGATTGTGCAGGCGTCAGCTTGCCGGAGAGCGTCGCTTCGGATTTCTTTCTTTTCTTTCCGCTTCTTGCCTCTTCTCTTGCTTTTCTCGCAGCTTCTCTTGCCTGGGAGGCTTTAATCGCTTTTTTGACGAGCAATGTTGCCGTTTCCCTGTTTTCTTCAAGGAAATATGCGAGCTGCTCGGAGACGATCGCATCAACGGCTGACCTTGCTTCACTCGTGCCGAGCTTTCCTTTTGTCTGTCCTTCAAATTGAAGAAGCTCTTCTGGTATCCGGACGGAAACGATTGCTGACAGGCCTTCCCGGATGTCCGTTCCTTCAAGGTTTTTGTCCTTTTCTTTTAAAAGGGCCACCTTTCTCGCATATTCGTTGAATGCTCTCGTCATCGCTGTTTTCGCACCGGACTCATGGGTTCCTCCGTCCTTTGTTCTGACATTATTGACGAATGACAGGATGTTTTCGGAATAGCCGTCATTAAATTGAAACGCGAAATCTACCTCGATGCCGTTGTGCTCCCCTTCAAATGAGACCACTTCAGAAAGCGCGTCTTTCTCCTCATTTAAATAAGCGACAAAAGCTTCGATTCCGTTTTCGTATAAAAACGTTTCTTTTGTTTGATCGCGTTCATCGATCAATTCGATTTTTAATCCTTTTAACAAAAAGGCTGATTCTCTCAGACGCTCTGAAAGCGTTTCAAAGTTAAATGTCGTTGTGCTGAACATCGTAGGATCAGGCTTGAAATGAATCAGGGTGCCGGTCTTTTTGGTCGTTCCGATTTTATCAAGGGATGTCACCGGTTTGCCGCCGTTTTCAAAACGCTGCCTGTAAACATTTCCATCCCGCTCAATCGTGACTGTCAGCCACTCGGACAGGGCGTTTACAACGGATGCACCGACGCCGTGCAGCCCCCCGCTCGTTTTATAGCCGCCTTGGCCGAACTTTCCTCCGGCATGCAGCACTGTCAAAATAATTTCGGGAGTCGGTTTGCCGAGCTTATGCATTCCTGTTGGCATTCCCCGGCCTCTGTCTTGCACCGATATGCTGTTATCTTTATGTATCTTTACTATAATATGATTCCCATGGCCCGCAAGGACTTCATCGACGGAATTATCGACGATTTCATATACGAGATGGTGCAGACCCCGGCTGTCTGTCGAACCGATGTACATACCGGGGCGTTTTCTGACCGCTTCAAGGCCTTCGAGCACCTGTATGGAATCATCATTATAGTCAACTTGCTGTTTCTTAACCAAATGCATAAACCCCTTTCAAAAATCAAACATTGCTTATAAAGAATAATACACACTCTGTCATGTAAAGCAAAGTATTATCCGATTCTTTTCCAATCGCTTCAAGCATTGTCGGGAACATGTTAAAATGAAAGCCGCTTTTTTGCACAGCCGTCATTTTACACGATTCGTCCCCTAGAGGACAAGGCTTTCCCACCAGCAATTGGAAAATCATTCTTAAAAAAACTGTCCAAGACTTATTGTAGCCGTTTTTCACAGCAATTCGCAAACATATTCTCGCATAAAAAAGACAAAAACCCTTGAAAAAACAAGGATTTTTGTCTTTTTTATGCCGATTTTGTTAACGCGTGTGCCACTTTTATACACAAATCCATAATCACCGTATAGCCTTTTTCGCTCAGAAGCCGATAAGCTTCTTCGTTTACAAGCCCCTGCTGCGCCCAAAACACATCTGCGTCAATCTCCAGGAATTCCTTTGCGACATCGGGCAGATGTTCGGATCTTCTGAACACATTGACTATATCGACATGTCCTTCAATGTCTTTTAATGATGCCACAGCCTTGACGCCCAGCGCCTCATCTATGGACGGATTGACAGGGATGATGTCATATCCCGCGTCCTGCATCGCTTTTGATACCATGTACGATGTTCTTTCAGGATTGTCGGACAGGCCGACTACCGCGATTCGTTTGCTGTTTTCAAGAATGCTTTTGATTTCCTGTTTAGAAGGGTTTTCCATGGCGATCACTCCTTTTACGTTCAGTTTACACGAAAACAAAGGCGATAATCAAAATTTTCATATGATTAGGACGCATTATCTTGTATGATATATACGGTACTTCTAAAGAAAAGCCGTCATGAAAGGCGCCTCTCATGTTAAAATAAAGAGAAGGGATCATCTAAAAAGGAGAAATGAAATGTTAATTGCTTTATTATTTGTTTTAGCCTATCTACTCGGCAGCATTCCGTCCGGCTTAATTGTCGGAAAGGCCGCCAAAGGAATCGACATCAGGGAACACGGCAGCGGCAATCTTGGCGCCACCAATGCATTCCGGACACTTGGGGTGAAAGCCGGCTCCATCGTGGTGGCTGCGGATATTTTGAAAGGGACGCTCGCCGCCTTTCTGCCCGCCATCCTCCACATCGGCGTACACCCTTTGTTGGCCGGTGTAGCCGCAGTCATCGGGCATATGTTCCCTGTGTTCGCAAAATTTAAAGGCGGAAAAGCTGTCGCCACTTCCGGAGGCGTATTGCTTTGCTATCAGCCTTTTCTGTTTCTCACAATGATTGCGGTGTTCTTTCTGTTTTTGTATATCACAAAATATGTATCGCTTTCTTCCATTTTAACCGGCTTGTATACAACGGTTTACAGCCTGTTTACGAAAGATCTTTTATTGGTGGCAGTCGTCGCCTTTCTAACGGCGTTTGTCGTATACAGACACAGGACGAACATTAAACGCATTATGGATAAAACCGAGCCTAAAATCAAGTGGATGTCCGGCAAAAAATGAGCCTGTCCGAAAAACATTATATTTTCATGATCGGACAAAATCGTTATATACTATAAATAGATTCAGCATGCTTTGAAACAAATGATGAAGGAGTGCTTGCCCGTGAATTTGAAAATTAATGAAGAGGCGCTTAAATGGTATAAGGACGAGCTTGATTTAAAAGAAGGAGATCAGGTTCGCTTCTTTGTCCGCTACGGAGGCTGCAGCAATGTTCAAAAAGGCTTCTCCCTTGGGGTTTCAAAAGATGAGCCGCAGCAAATCGGTGTGAGCGCGGAAAAAGACGGCATTACGTTTTTCGTTGAAGAAAGCGATGTTTGGTATTTCGACGGTCATGATCTGCTTGTCACCTATAACGAATCTTCGGAAGAGCCTGTTTTTGAATATCAGTAAAAAAGAGCATTTTTTTTAGCTTGCAGAGAAACTCTTGTTTTTCTGCAAGCTTTTTTATTTTTCATCTTAATTAAAGTACCGAAAAAAGCCTTCCAACACACAGACTGGGTGTGCGGCACATGCACACCGTGCGCTGCGTACACCTCACGAATAACTGAGTGAGTATAGATTCTGTATATCTAAAATGCAGTTCGTCTAAAATAAAGCGGCAAGGATTTTCCCATTCTTAAAGATTTTTACATACTCTTCTATTATACAGAGTCATTGACATCGAGGTGTTTGGACATGGTTTACGGTGTGATAACCTTTATTTTGCTAGCTGTTTTTCTGATCTTTTATTTAACGGACCGAAGAAGGATCATCAACGGTTTTTTATTCAATCTATTTTTTTGTTCATTTCTTGTTCTATCCTACTATCTGGCATACGTTGTCGGAATCGGATTTTTCAGATTGTTCGTCATTGTACCGCTGCTGATCTTTTTCTTTATCCTAACGTTTGGTCTATTTGCTTTAATGATCGGGTTATTTCTGAATGCGAGAATTCTTATCAAAAGAGAAGGACGACGATTGTCTAATTGTTTGACTTTAATTTCCGGGTTAGGCATTATCATATTTTTCCTATTATCAGTGATTGACCCCGCTCGTTTTTTATCGCCAAATGTTCAGCCATTGTTTGCGGGATCATCGCTTATTACCGTCTATTTCTTTTTTCATTTAACAAACTTCTTAACAGCTTATTTTCTATATCAATTTAACAGACCGAAACTTAATCAGGATTACATCATCGTTCTCGGAAGTGGATTAATTAACGATACAGTACCCCCGCTTTTAGCAAGCAGGATCAATAAGGCTGTCGATTTTTATTGGAAACAGACAGCTGTTGCTTCTCCGCCGAAAATCATTTTCTCCGGCGGGCAAGGACCTGATGAAAATCTTTCTGAAGCCGAAGCTATGCAAAGATATGCTTTAAAAAAAGGGATACCTGGAGAGCACACTTTGAAAGAAGACCGTTCTGTCAATACATATCAAAATATGCTTTTCTCCAAACAACTGATGGACTCATTAACAGACGGCAAATATAACAGCATCTTCACAACAAGCAATTTCCATCTGTTCCGTGCCAGCCTATATGCAAAACGAGCGGGCTTGAAAAGCGATGGCATCGGTTCAAAAACCGCTTTTTATTATTGGCCGAACGCCATGATCCGTGAATATATCGCTGTGGTTGTGATGAATCGTAAACGGCATAGCATTGTCGTAGGAACTATATTGGGTTTTTCTATACTTTTGACCGCATTTAATTTTTTCATTGATTAAAACGTCAAACATGCGTCTTGAGATTTTGGTTTGTCCGGATGGCACCAACAAGAATGCTATTGTTGGAAGTCTCAATGGATTATGATAGGTATTTTCGAAGGACATCTTCACCAGAAAGATGTCTTTTTGCTTGGAAAATATAATTTCACTACACCGATGATTCAAATATCTTTTTAATAGTCGGCATAACAGCGATTGATAGAATGGAAAACGCTTTTATCTGCAACAAGCCACAACTGAAAAGTGATTTTCTCAAATGCTAAAGCCTCAATTGACCCTTATCAGATCTAATGGTGAACAGATTCTTTTTTTTCTCAATGCTGCTCCCTGCTTCAAGTAGCTGTTTTTTTGGTGCGCTTGAACTTTAAATGCTTACAACAGTGAAAGGAATATGTAAGATAAATCAATAGTTTCGTTTGGAGGTTTTATATATGATGGGTTCGAGGTGATAAATAATGAAATGGTTTTTAGGGATTTTAACGGTAGGACTGATGATTTTGGCCGGGGGCTACTTTTTATATTCCGGATATTATTCAACGGAAGATTATTACGTCAAAATTACAACAGATCCAAAAGTCGTGAAAGAAACAACAAGTGATGGATACACATATATAAATTATAACTATGATGTTACAGGTTATGATAAAGATGGAAAACCCAAAAACCTAAAACTCTCTTCTCAGGAAAAAATGCAGAAAGGTCAGTATTATATTATTCATTGGGAAGACAGAAGGGAAATCATATCCAGCAAAGAAAAAGCAAGCGAGAAGCAAATAGATCAGGACATTCTGCACAAATTAAACAATCAAAGTGAATGAGCCGCTCACTCTGCTCCCTAAAATTTCTTGTTTTAGGGACTTTTTTATGAAAAATAAAATGACTTCGGCCTTATCAAGGGATGAAAAACACTGAGGTACGACATCATTGAAACTAAAGATATCGTTCGGTCTTTTTCTCCTTCAATTTTTGCTCATCAGGATGAAACAAGCAAGAACAATGCTTGCTTGTTTCAAGGGTGTCCGGGTTTCTCTAGAACACCGGATGATTCGAGCCTGAAACGCTTGATATGGCTTGAGAGCTTTTCTTGTTTTAAAATCTCGATCTGCTTCTCTCCCAATAAATCAAAGTGAGGAAATTTGCTTCTTTTATGGATCCACTCTTTTTTCAGTCCGTACTGTTTGCCCCACTCTGCAAGCTTATCAATGTTGCCGCATCCTGCTTTTGTCACGGTATTGACATCCGGATACCTGTCATCGAGCCAGTAATGCGTGAGGAACGCAACTTCGCCGTTTAAAACGGCGCGCTTCCATTCGTTCAGCTCGTTTCTTTTAATACCGAACGCCATTACTTTTTGGCCTCTTCATAAGCTTCATGCCACTTTGGATAAAGCTTACGGAACTGAACCGGTTTGAAGCTGTCCCCGTCAACGCAAATATGGGACGATGTGGCCTTCACAGCGGTCTCACCAGCGGAATTGAAGATTTCATACCCATATACCGTTTTAAAGCCGTTATATTCTTCAATCCATGTATGTACCGTCGCGGTTTCACCGTAGCGAAGAGGTTTGACGTAGCGGACATTGATATCCACGACAGGTGACAGGATGCCGTCTTTCTCCATTTCGGCGTAAGAGAAGCCGAGTTCTTTAATTAAAGCCGTCCGTCCTACCTCCATCCAAATCAAATAATTAGCGTGATAGACGACGCCCATTTGGTCTGTTTCGGCATAGCGGACTTCTATTTCTTTTTTTGAGACGTACAAATTCCCTCTACTCCCTTTTCACAATGTATATAATCCAATTTTAGCATATACAATGGGCAAAAACACGACAGACGGCTTCATGCAAAAAACCAGGTCGCCCTGGTTTATTGGTGATATCCGTTTTCGCGGTCTTCCGCCTCGTCATGGATTTCATTGCGCATCGCCTCAATGCTTTCATTTCGGCGTTGATTTTTTTCGCGGATCTGCTCCTGTTCCGCCTCGTTGGCAAAAGACAGCTGCTCTTCAGACTCCTCGATATTTTCGATTGTGTTCTGCACCATGTCTTGAAGCTTCTCCACGTTGTCTGATCTGTCATCCGGATGATGTTTTTGGTGTGTCATGCGGGTCTCTGCCTCCTTTTCTTCTTTACTCGCCTTTTGTCTGCATAATGATCGGCGTTTCTCCTGATTTATCATGCATCTTTTTTCCTTTGTTGCGCTTATATTCTACCGGTTTTGTCCCAAGATGGCTCGGGGCAAATTTAGACTGTTTGTCATGTTCCCTCGGCATGTCTATCCCTCCTTTTCAGCATTAGGATTCTCAAAAAGGAGCGTAAACATGAATCGATTTTTAAAAAGTCACTTCAGCTTAAATTTCTCTTCAAGCTTATCTTCCAGCCGATCAAGAAACTCCTGGTTGGTCATGAGCTCCTTTTTGTTTTCCAAAACAAGTTCTTCAAATGTCCGCCTTTTCGCTTTTTTCATGTTGAATCACCTCCAGCTTGTTTTCATTTTCACCATTTTTTGGGCAATATAAGCAAAAAAGCCGGGATTTTTTATAATCCCAGCTTTTCTTCCATATGCTTTTTCGACATCGTCCCAAGGACGATATCTTTAATGATTCCGTTTTCATCAATAATAAATGTCGTCGGATACGAAAATATCTCGTATTTCGCATTGATGCCCGTTCGGTCTAAGACGATGGGGAAATGTAAACCGTGCCTTTCGGCAAACGTTTTGACCGACTCTTCGTTTTTCTCGGAAGAGGTAAAGTTGACGGCCAAAACAGCAATGTCCTGATTTTCGTTTTGGAGTTCTTCCATTGCAGGCATTTCTGTTTCACACGGTTTACACCAGGTCGCCCAAAAATTTAACAGCACTTTTTTTCCTTTAAAGTCTGATAAAGATACATCGTTTCCATCCTTTAAAGACGGAAGCGTAAAATCAGGCGCCTTGTCTCCTTTCGCAATACCGATTTCGGCTTCCTTTTGCCCTGTAAAGTTCCATACCGCAAGACCGGCCAAAACGAAAAGAAACGCGGCAGCCAGCAATTTTTTCATCATCGGCATCCTCCAGTTCAGGATCACGCTGAAAAAAGAAGAGAAAGCTAAAGGCTCTCTCTCCTCATTCAATTACTGTTTCATTTTATTGCGGAGCACCATTTGCAGGATTCCGCCGTGACGGTAATAATCGATTTCCACTTCGCTGTCAAAGCGGACAACAGCTTCAAACGACTTGACTGTGCCGTCTTCGGCAATCGCTTTGACTTGAACGAGATCGCGCGGGCGCACCGTCTCACTCACATCAACTTCAATCGTTTCTTTCCCGGTCAAACCGAGCGTTTCAGCGTTTTCTCCCTCTTTAAATTGAAGCGGAAGAACGCCCATCAGCACAAGGTTGCTTCTGTGAATTCTTTCAAAGCTTTCTGCAATGACGGTTTTGATGCCGAGCAGATTTGTTCCTTTTGCCGCCCAGTCGCGGGAAGAACCCATTCCGTAGTCTTTTCCGGCAATGACGACCAGACCTGTGCCGTCTTCTTTATACTTCATGCAGGCATCATAGATGGACATTACTTCTCCGGTCGGCCAATACGTTGTAAAACCGCCTTCTGTACCCGGAGCGATCTGGTTTTTGATTCTGATGTTGGCGAATGTTCCCCTCATCATGACTTCATGGTTTCCGCGTCTTGAACCATATGAGTTGAAGTCTCTAGGAGAAACGCCTTTTTCCTGCAGATATTTTCCGGCCGGCGTGTCTTTTCCGATCGCTCCCGCAGGAGAAATATGGTCAGTCGTGACAGAATCTCCGAATTTGCCGACAATGCGCAAGCCTTTAAGCGGTTCAACCGTACCAGGCTCAACTGACATGTTTTCAAAGAACGGCGGGTTTTGAATGTAAGTGGACTCTTCATCCCATTTATACAGGGCTTCATCCGTTGTTTCAATCGCATTCCAGCGTTCATTGTCATCAAACACGCGCTCGTATTCTTTTCTGAACAGCTCAGGAGTAACGGTTTGCTTCACGACGGAGTTGATTTCGTCCATCGTCGGCCAAATATCGTTGAAGTACACGTTTTGACCGTCTTTTCCAACGCCGATCGGTTCGTTTTTCAAGTCAATA
The DNA here is from genome assembly GCF_038593085.1 of Bacillus sp. FSL L8-0528. NCBI lineage: Bacteria > Bacillati > Bacillota > Bacilli > Caryophanales > Bacillaceae > Bacillus > Bacillus sp. FSL L8-0528. The sequence goes on along the minus strand of NZ_CP151961.1, from coordinate 1,954,702 downwards.
TCTACCGTGCCCGCCAATGCATAGGCCACGACAAGCGGCGGAGACGCCAGGTAGTTTCCTTTGACAAGCGGATGAATCCGGCCTTCAAAGTTACGGTTTCCGGAAAGGACAGACGTAATCAGCAGGTCGTTTTCGGCAACCGCTTTTTCGATTTCAGGCGCAAGCGGTCCGGAGTTCCCGATACATGTCGTACAGCCGTATCCGACGATGTTAAATCCAAGCTCGCGCATATACGGAAGCAGGCCTGAATTGACTAAGTAGCCTGTTACGACTTTTGAACCCGGAGCCAGGGATGTTTTCACATAGTTCGGTACTTTCAATCCCAGTTCAACCGCTTTTTTAGCGACAAGGCCCGCACCGATTAAGACATAAGGGTTTGATGTATTTGTGCAGCTGGTAATCGCCGCAATTGCGATCGCACCCGTTTTCATGACGGCTTCTTCGCCGTTTTCAAGCTTAAATTTGATTTCTTTGTCAGCCTCACTCGCGTTTAAACCGAATCCCTGGTTCCCCGCAGGGCTTGCCAAATGCTTGTGGAACGTCTCTTTCATGTCAGTCAGCGGAATGAGATCCTGAGGACGCTTCGGACCTGAAAGATTCGCTTCAACTTTTGACAAGTCAATTTCAACGATATCGGTAAATACGGGGTCTTCCTGATCAGGCGTGTAGAACAATCCGTTTTGACGGCAATATTCTTTCACCACATTGATATGTTCTTCATCACGGCCTGTTAAACGCATGTATTCCAATGCTTCCTCATCAACAGGGAAGAAACCGCAAGTCGCGCCGTATTCAGGAGCCATATTTGCGATTGTCGCACGGTCTGCAAGCGGAAGTTCTGCAACACCCGGTCCGAAGAATTCGACGAACTTTCCGACCACGCCTTTTTCACGCAGCACCTGTGTTACTTTAAGCGCCAAGTCCGTAGCCGTCGTGCCGTTCGGCAGCTTTCCGACAAGCTTCGCTCCGATTACTTCAGGTACAGGGAAATATGAAGGCTGGCCGAGCATGCCCGCTTCAGCTTCAATTCCGCCGACGCCCCAGCCGAGAACGCCAATTCCGTTGATCATCGTTGTATGGGAGTCAGTACCGACAAGCGTGTCAGGATAAGCGACAATCTCGCCATCTTCTTCCACAGCATGGACAACGTTTGCCAAATACTCAAGGTTCACCTGGTGAACAATACCTGTAGCAGGGGGAACAGCCTGATAGTTATTAAACGCTTTCTTAGCCCAGCTTAAAAATTTGTAACGCTCTGCATTTCGTTGGAATTCAAGGTCCATATTAACAGTCAATGCATCTTCCGTACCCGCTTTGTCGACTTGTACGGAGTGGTCGATGACAAGGTCTACCGGTATTTCAGGATTGATTTTATCTGGATCTCCGCCGACTGAAGCCATCGCTTTTCTTAATGAAGCAAGGTCTACAACGGCTGGAACGCCGGTAAAGTCCTGCAAAATAACGCGGGATGGTTTGAAAGGAACGTCAATATCCTTTAATTCGGCAGTGCCCCATTTTGCCAAGTTTTCAACGTGTTCCTTTGTAATGACTCTCCCGTCTACTTGACGAAGAACGGATTCGAGCAAAACTTTAATGGAATAAGGCAGTTTTGATACGTTTCCGATTCCTTGATCCTCTAATGCTTTTAAAGAATAATAGCTGTACGTTTTGCCTTGTACTGTAAACGTTTTTCTTGATTGAAAAGCGTCTTTTTTTGCGACTTGTTGCTGATTCGCCATTTCTCCAAAATCCCCCTTTAAAGATCAAGATCATACGCCAGAAAAATCGGCATATTTCACCACAATTTTCTCACAATTTAATCTTAAAACAATTTTAAACATAAGTAAATATCAATGTTTTTATTAAATTCAATAAGAATGCCTTATATACGGAAAAAAGTTTATTTTACTGGAAATACATTTTTTTATACAATACACCCGCTAAGGCTATACTACAGTCTGAGGTGATCGAAATTGGCCAAACGAAAAGCAAATCATGTCATCAACGGAATGAACAATGCTAAACGCCAAGGAAACGGCGCGGGATACATCGAAGATGACCAGCATATTCTCACTGAGGCGGAACGCCAAAACAACAAAAAACGGAAGACCAATCAATAAACACTAAAAATCCTTCATGAATGGCTTAGGAGGCTAAGACATTGACAAATAAAAACGACGGCAAAGATATGCGCAAAAACGCACCTAAAGGAGCTCAGCCTGGGCAGCCAGAGCCCTTGAGCGGAAGCAAAAAAGTTAAAAACCGGAACCATACGAGACAAAAACATAATTCCAGTCACGATATGTAATATTTTCCGCGTCTTTCACGGCGCGGTTTTTACTTTAACTCCTGGCGATGTAACCCCCTTCGAATCACCTCCTTCACATGAATTCACAGCTGTGCATAATCTAACGGTAAGGCTAGGTATGGAGGAATGATCAAATGACAAATGCAAAACGTTTCGATTCCGCAGATTTTGACAAAGAATGGATGAAACAGTTTGTTGACGACCCTTTTCTCCTCTATGATGAGACTTTACCGATTGACCTTTATGAAACGAGCACTGAATATATAATCGAAGCAGATTTAAGCCGCTTGAATGCCCGGCACCTTGACATGACGTTTTCCGGCTACGATTTCAAGCTTGCGGTTAAAACCGATGAACAGCATTACGAAAAATCGCTGATGCTTCCTTTCTTTTTGAATGACAAACAGATCGAAGCGGAATGCGAAAACAGCATTCTTGCAGTTAAAATCAATAAGGAAGCAAGCCAAGATGAAGTTTCGCTTTCATTTCATATTCCTTTTATATCATACATGCACAACAAGCAGAACCCGGACAGCGCTTAAAACACTTTGCCATCCGGGTTTTTTCCGTTCGTTCGTCAAATATCCGCTAGCAATTCTCTATGGCCGATTAGGGAATTGCTATACAATAGATTATGTTCTAGCATCTCTTTTGATCAGGCCGGTGTCCCATTTTATATTATTTTTTCTATGTTCTTCTAAAACGCCTTCATGTAAAATAGGTTATAGACAAAGGAGTGATGAGAGATGCTGGAAGGATGGTTTTTATGGCTGATGCTCGCTTGGATCGTCATCATGATCGTCCTCTTGTCAATCGGCGGTTTTTTCATGTTTCGCAAATTTTTAAAAAGGCTGCCTAAAGAAGATGGGAAATCTGAGCTGGACTGGCAGGATTATTATATTGAACGAACAAGGCATTTGTGGAATGACGAAGAAAAAGAACTGCTTGAAGAATTGGTTTCTCCCGTACCCGAACTGTTTCGCGATGTAGCAAAAGCGAAAATCGCCGGAAAGATCGGAGAGCTCGCATTGAAGGAAAAAGCAGGCGCAATCGACCGGGATTTAATCGTCAGAGGCTATATTATGGCCACACCGAAAAGAGACCATAAGTTCCTCGTGAAGCGTTTAAAAGAAAAGAACATTGATCACTCTTCATATCAAGAGCTTTTTAAATAAACAAAACCTTTCCTGAAAGAAGGAAAGGTTTTGTTTTAATTGACCTGTATGTGATTTGACGCTTCAATCTGGCTTGAAAGCTTTCTGAACGATAAAAACATGGCAATCCGCCAAGGAACGATCATCCCGAAAGCCAAAATCCAAAACATTCCGCTCAGTGCGCCGTAATCGATCGTTGTGCTTAATATGCTCTTCATCACGATCCGGATAACGAGCAGCGCAATTAAAATAAACACAAACGATTTGGAGCGTTTAATATAGATTTTATCATCGCGGATTTCAAATTTTGAGGTTTTAATTAAGAAAATAGAAAAGATCATGCCCACTGTGAGAGCTTCCAAAAATTCGGCACCGGTCACGTGGAACATCGGAAATAAAAACATGAGAGCACCGGTGCTCATAAAAATCGGAGGCAGTATAATTTTTTTGGCCGTAGCCGGTTTTTCAGATGACTTGATTCTGACAGCCATGACAATGACGGCCATCACGACGGCAAGTATAGATGAAACGACGATCATCATACATATCATCCCTTTTTCTAAAGCTAATTTCTCTACTTGTTACTATACTCCAAAACGAAGAAAAAAACCATGTTCAGGTTTTCAGCTGCAAGGATTTCCGAGCACGTGGCGGATCGCTTCGACGACTTTCGTCTCCTCGAAAGGCTTGACGATAAAGTCCTTGGCTCCGGCTTCGATCGCTTCAACAACGATTCGCTTTTGCCGCATGGCCGTACACATGATCACTTTCACCTTCGGGTTCAGCTGGATCATGTCCTTTAAAGCTTCAATCCCGTTTTTCACAGGCATCGTAATATCCATGATAACCAAGTCCGGCTGCAGCTCTTGATAAAGCAAAACAGCTTCTTCCCCGTTCCCGGCTTCACCCGCGACTTGCAAGTCTTCTGTTTCAAGTATTTCTCTGATTTTATCTCTCATAAATTTTGCATCATCAACAATTAAAACCCTTGTCATACTCCCCTCCAACATCATTATTCAATTTTGCTGTGAATAAGTCCTATTGTAACAAAAAACCAAGGCGGTCCTTAGCCAGGTTTCTAAAAGCCTCTGAAATCGCCGAACAGGCCTGACAGTACGATAATGATTTTCGTCATCCAGTCAAAGAACAGCAGGATTCCGACTACAATCATTGCAATTCCGCCGATCTTCATGATGATGAGCTGATGCTTCCGAAGCCATTTCATCTTTGTAATGAAAAAAGACAGGAGCAGAAACGGCAGACTGAATCCGAGCGCATAAAGCACCATATAAGGCACAGCCGACATCGGGTTCGTTCCGGCGAGTGTGATGACCGCTGCAAGAATCGGACCGGTGCAGGGCGTCCAGCCGGCGGCAAATGCCATTCCGATTCCGACAGAACCGAGCAGGCCGCCGGGCCTGTTTTTAAAATGGAGGCGCCTTTCTTTCATTAAAAACTCAGGCTTAAAAACCCCCAGTGTGACAAATCCGAAAAAGATGATAAATACCGCGCCAAGCTGCCTGATGAGCTGATGATAATCCTTAAAAAAGGACCCGACAAGCGATGTGCTGTAGCCGAGAGCCACAAAGATCATCGAAAAGCCAATCAGGAAAAAGATCGTATGTACCAGGCTCCTTTTTTGAAACATAAGTCTGTCAGAATGGATTTCACTCATGCTGACACCTGTAATATATGATAAAAAAGCGGGATACAGCGGCAGGCAGCATGGCGAAATAAACGATAGAAACCCTGCACCGAAAGCGAGAATATAGTTGATATCAGCCATCTCTTTCTCCCTTCTATTTTTTGGAATACCATGAAAGAAAATCATTAGATATGACAATTACATTTCAATTTCCTAACATATCACAAAAAAGGATGTTGGTTTCACGAATTTCTTTATATAATCGATTTTGACAATTTACCCTTATCACCTTCAGAATTGAAAAGGAACCTATATATGGATATAATAACATTTAGTAGGCAACAAAAAGATGATTTTTACAGAAGAAAGGATAAATTCCTGTGATGAAAGAAAATTTGCTTCATGAAATTGAGGAAAAAAGAAAAGAGCTGCTAAAAATCGTCATGACAAACGGCATGACTTCACATATCACCATTCAGCACAGCCAGCAGCTGGATATCCTTCTTTTGGAATACCAAAAACGATCTCTCGGAAATACACAATAATCATAGATCAAAATAAAAAACCCGGAAGCGGGTTTTTTATTTTATAACCATGTTCCTTCTATGTCATAATCGCATTCGTATTATTTCGTTTGATTTTCCATGGCTTTCATCATTTGATTAATTTTCTTCTGGGATGGTTTCATACCCATCTGCATCATCATCATGCGCAGCATTTGTTCATTAATTGGCGGATTTTTTTTCAAATAGTTCATCATATATTTACGAGCAATAAAAAATCCGAGTGCAACACCTGCGAGCAATGCTAAAACGCCCACTAGGATGACAACCCACAAATCCATTTAATTTCCTCCTTCATGTTGTCTCGTATAAAGTGTACTAAACCAAACGCTATTATACAACATTTACAGTCCAAATTCTTTTTTTTATACAAAATTTCTTTCTTTCACAGGGTTCAGCCAGCCGTAACGTTTCATATTAAAATCCATCGCAAGGAAACACGGACTTACTTTCCGCAAAACCTCAAAGAAAACCGTTTCGGCATCGAATGGACCCTTCGCCAAAATCTCAATATGACGGTCTTTGATAATAAAAGAAGCACTTCCTTTTGGAACAATCAATCTGTATACATAGTCAACTTGTGTATAGTCTTCCCGGCAGAGGTTCATTTTCATTCTTTTGTGTATATGGGCTGCGGGAATCGGTTTTGTAATGAACTCGATCTGCTTGGCGGCTAATTGAGACTTTTGATCGGGGCTCGTCCAATGATAATCGTAAAACAGCTTGAACATGACAGACTCTCTTCCAAAATAATGGCTGGCAAATTCCTCTTCTATCAAATACGTATAATAATGGCGTTCCATCACTGTCTCATCCCCCTGTTTCGAAGAATATATGCTTTCTATTATACAAAAGGGGGTTAGAAATAATTGTCTGATGATGATAAAAGAAGCGACTAATTTTGTCGAAATGAAAAAAAGAGAATGACCCGCAGATCATTCTCTTTCATATACCCGATTAGCGATTTAACAGCTTTTTCACCCGATCAACTACATTCGCAGGCGTAAAACCGTATTCTTTCATGATCGTTTCGCCGGGAGCTGAAGCACCGAAATGGTCAATTCCGAGAATGTCCCCGTCAGTGCCGGTATATCTTTCCCATCCGAGCGGCGATCCCATTTCAATTGCGAGACGCTTTGTCACATCAGTTGGAAGAACAGCGTTTTTATATTCGGCCGGCTGCTTGTCGAAACGATCCCAAGACGGAACGCTGACAACGGATACGTCAATGCCTTCTTTTTTCAGCTCGCTTTGTGCGTCAAGCGCAAGGCCAACTTCAGATCCGCTCGCAAGCAAGATCGCTTCCGGTTTTTCGTTTTGGCTTTTCGAAACGACATATCCACCTTTTTCAACGCCTTCATAAGCTGCTTCAGCAGACTGATCGATTGTCGGCAAGTTTTGGCGTGTCAACACAAGCGCAGTCGGCTGATTTTTTGATTGAAGCGCCAGTTTCCAGGCTGCTGCTGTTTCATTTCCGTCTGCAGGTCTGATGACGGACAAGTTCGGCATCGCACGTAGTGATGCCAGCTGTTCAATCGGCTCATGAGTCGGTCCGTCTTCTCCGACGGCAATGCTGTCATGTGTAAACACATATGTGACAGGAAGCCCCATTAATGCCGCAAGACGGATCGCAGGTCTCAGGTAGTCGGAGAAAACGAAGAACGTTCCGCCGAATACGCGAAGGCCTCCGTGGAGAGCCATTCCGTTCAAAGCTGCTCCCATCGCAAATTCCCGTACACCGAACCAGATATTTCTGCCGGCGTAATCTTTCGCTGAAAAATCTCCGCCGTTTTTGATTGTCGTTTTGTTGGAGCCGGCCAAGTCAGCGGATCCGCCAAAGAAAAACGGCACTTGTTGAGCGATTCCGTTTAACACTTCCCCTGAGGATGCACGCGAAGCAAGGCTGCTTCCTTTCTCATACGCAGGTACTTTCTGATCCCAACCTTCAGGAAGTTCGCCCTTCATCGCAAGTTCAAGCTCTTCGGCAAGTTCCGGGTGGGCTTTCTTGTATGCGGAGAACAGCTCGTTCCATTCCGCCTCTTTTTTCTTGCCCGCTTCCTTCACTGTTTCGTTAAAGTGTTCGTACACTTCGGAAGGGACATGAAAATCTTCTTCGTATGTCCACTCATACGCTTCCTTCGTTAATTTCGCCTCTTCTGAGCCGAGCGGAGCGCCGTGAACGCCGGATGTTCCCGCGCGGTTTGGAGAGCCGAAACCGATCGTTGTTTTCACTTCAATTAATGTCGGCTGCTTTTCATTTTGTTTCGCTTTCTCGACGGCCGCCGTAATTTCGGCAATGTTATTGCCGTCTTCAACATAAAGCACTTCCCAATTCATCGCTTCAAAACGCTGCTTCACATTTTCAGAGAATGAGCGGTTTAATTCACCGTCAAGCGAAATGTCATTTGAATCATAAAGCACGATGAGACGGCCGAGTTTCAAATGTCCCGCAAGCGAAGCCGCTTCCGATGAAATTCCCTCCATCAAGTCTCCGTCACCGCAAATGCTGTATGTATAATGGTCAACGACGCGATAGTCGTCACGGTTGTAAGTTTCCGCAAGGTGACGTTCAGCAAGCGCCATTCCGACAGCCATTCCGATTCCTTGGCCAAGCGGGCCTGTAGTCGCATCTACACCCGGAGTATGTCCGAATTCCGGATGTCCAGGCGTTTTGCTTCCCCATTGGCGGAAATTCTTGAGGTCTTCAATTGAAACGTCATACCCGCTTAAGTGAAGCATGCTGTACAGAAGCATTGATCCGTGACCGGCAGACAGCACAAAACGGTCCCTGTTAAACCAATTCGGATTTTCAGGGCTGACATTCATCATTTTTGTCCAAAGCGCATAAGCCATCGGAGCAGTCCCCATCGGCATGCCCGGGTGACCGGATTTAGCTTTTTCAATCGCGTCTATGGAGAGTGTTCGTATTGTTGCGACAGATTTTAATTCAATCGTTTTCATTATGATCCCCTTCCTGTATGGACTCTACTTTCTTATCATAAATCTACCCATCGGTTTTCACAACCATTTCAGCTCAAAAGCAGTGAAAAATGACGAATCTTTGCCTTCATTTTAAATTGTAGTATATACAAAAAGGGAATACGATATCGGCGTATTCCCTAAATTAATGCAATCGGCGGTTTCTTTTTTCCTGTTTGAGCTTTTCAGGCGTCACATCGTTACCTTCAGGGTCAACAATCGTCACAGTTTTCAACGTGTTTTTCATAGAGGCGCGGACGCCTTGAAGATATTCCTGGCGAAGCTTCTGCTGTTCTGCTTTTTCTTCGTCTGTTAAAGATCCGCTCTTTGCTTTTTTGGCAAGCTCGTTAATTCTGGCTATTTTTTCATTAGAAATCATAAGATACTCCTTTGATTCGGTATATATCCATCATACTACTAAATCCGCTTTCGTTTGACAACAGATTAGTCTGCAAGGCCGTCCTTATACTCCTGGTAGCGGCGGTGAACGGTTGCTTTTGAAATGCTGTATCCGAACCCTCTCAACACGGCTGCAATCTCCGCAAACGTCAGCTTGTTCTCCCTGAGCCTGACGATTTCTGAAAGAGGCGCTTCGATCCTCTCTCTCCCGCCGCCTTCATTGCGGTGTTTCAGATTCCTCTCCGGGCGGTAGCCGTTTTCGACCGCCTTCTTCATTCCCCGCTTAATCTTCAGGTTATGTATTTTCCGCTGGTATTCTTCGACAATGCCGACAATCTCCAAAACCATCGAATCCGCTTCGGAAAGCTCAAGCTTTCCCCGGTGAGCCAGCGTGTAGATTTGAACGCCTTCTTTATATAAACAGTGAAGAAGGGCAATTTTGGCATTCCCTCTTCCAAGCCGCGTATCATCCTGTATTAAAACCGCGTCAATGTCTGATGTTTTGATTTCCTCGAGCAGATCGAAGACGCCGTCGCGGTCCATCTCATATCCGCTCGCCTGCTCGGAGATGACATTCACGACGTTCATTCCGTGCTCAGCGGCAAGCGACTGCAGCTCTTCAGCCTGCCGTTTTAATGAGGTTTCCTGCTGCTCCTTCGCAGTGCTTACCCTGGTGTAAATAATCGCATTCATGGAAATCCCCTCAATCTTTTATTCTACAACTGCAAGCTGATATTGATCGGAGTGCTGTTTGGCTACCGGCAGGACCAAAACATCGCCCGGTTTAATGACGGAGGTCGGCAGATTGTTTTTATCGGCGACCCATTCGATGAATTTTTGTTTGTCAGCGGGTTTTCCGCCTTTGATCCGGTCGGCCAGCTCCCACAATGTATCGCCTTCCTGCACTTCTATTTTAACATATTGCTTTCTTTCTTCGATTTTACCGGCAAAAGACACAAACAGAATACAGCAGCTGATCACAGCAGTAAACAGACTGACAAAAATCAATGATTCTCTTTTCATATCCATCACCCCAGAATGTTTGTTCGGTTTTATGATTTCAGTATACATACGAACAAATGTTTCTGTCAATCGTTTTTTTCGAACCTATGTTTGTACTCAAAGGAAAAACATGCTATAATCTAGCTAAAATCGACGTTTTGAGGTGCAAAAAATGACGAAGCTATCAAAAAGACAACTTGATATTTTGCGTTTCATTAAAGAAGAAGTGAAACGCAAAGGCTATCCGCCTTCCGTCAGGGAGATCGGAGAAGCGGTCGGCCTGGCGTCAAGTTCAACGGTACACGGCCACTTGGCAAGGCTTGAAACGAAGGGATTGATCAGAAGGGATCCGACGAAGCCGAGAGCGATCGAAATTCTCGATACAGAGGAAGAAATTCACATTCCGAAAAACCAGGTTGTCAATGTCCCGGTCATCGGAAAGGTGACGGCCGGTACGCCGATTACCGCAGTCGAAAACATTGAGGAATACTTTCCGCTTCCTGACCGCCTGGCGCCGCCGGATGAGCATGTCTTTATGCTGGAGATCATGGGCGAAAGCATGATCGATGCCGGAATTCTTGATCAGGATTATGTGATAGTCAAACAGCAGAACACCGCAAACAACGGAGATATCGTCGTTGCGATGACCGAAGACGACGAAGCGACTGTTAAGCGGTTTTTCAAGGAAGAAACCCATATCCGCCTTCAGCCGGAAAACCCGACGATGGAACCGATCATCCTCCAGAATGTGACGATTCTCGGAAAAGTCATCGGCGTATTCCGCACTGTTCATTAAAAAACGGACTCATCAGCAAAACCGCCGGTCGGCGGTTTTTTTTTCGCACGAAAAAACAGGCTCACATCCATACGGCAATGAAGGATGTGAGCCTGAAACAGAGGGATTGATCATATGCTTACATTGCCATTATCCCCCAAAATGGTTTTCTTGTCAACAAAAATGTTTCCCGGAGGAAACATTTTTTTTCGTTGTCTCCCTTTTATTGAACGATAAACAAAATTCTCGTCCCGTCAGCGTAACCGCTCAGCCTGTTCCCGACCCAGGAACCGGCTCCGCGGTTATCCGATGAGCTGACATATCTGACCGACGCTCCTTTTCCCCCTTCTTCACACATGGCCATCGGCCATTCGTCACGGTCAAAGCCCGGCTTGGTCGGAATCCCCTTTAATGATTCCTGACGGCGCTTATCCGCCCCCGATCTTTCAATTGTGCAGACATCTGCATGGCCCGCTTTGATCGCGTCGCTTATATGAGCGCCGGTTTCAGGATAGCGCGATGCCGGAAAATACAATACGTCATCATACCTTGCAGCGCCTTCGGCATGCTGAGGAGAATATGCAGCCCCTCCCGAAAGCCCAAGCAGCACCAATGCGGAAAACAGCAGATGAACCGCCCATTTTTTGATCATGACAAAAACAACCTCCTCTTGTATATGCTGGTGTCACTAACAGATTAAGAGAGAATTGTTTTTGCTTTTCTGGCTCTTTGTGAAAAAGACGTTTAGATTGTGTAAATAAACGTTTATTCTTCTATGATCAAGTTAAATGCTCGGTCATAGCCGTGAATGAATTCATCGATAGCGAGCTTTTTTAAACTGCACGTGCTTTTGCGTCCGCTCTAAGCGTAAACACGGCTGCCGTCAGTAAACATGCGGCAGCCAGATACGCAAATTTCCTAGAAAATAATTCATTCACACAACAAAAAAACAGGCGGCAAATCCGCCTGTTCATACGGCAACTTCAAATGTCAGCTTGTCGCCGTGCTTATAGTCAATTAATTTAAAATCATCGATTGTAAAGTCATAAAAGTTTTTGATGTCCGGGTTGATCCACAGCTTCGGCGCTTCATACTGCTCGCGTTTCATCTGAATGTTTAAATTGTCGATGTGACGGGTATAGATGTGGCAGTCACCGATATTAAAGATGTATTCGCCCAGCTCATAACCGAGAACCTGAGCGATCATGCGCTGCAAGACGTTATATTGGAACACATTGAACGGGTTGCCAAGCGCCATGTCATTGCTTCTCGCTCTTACTTCCAAAGAAAGCTTTCCTTCCTTCACATACCATTGCGTCTCATAGACGCAGGGCGTCAAGGCCATGCCGTCCAAGTCATCGGGATTCCACAGCATAGTCAAATGCCTGCGTGAAGACGGGTTATGCTTTAACTGATGGAGCAAATAATCCACTTGATCGGCTTTCTGACCGTTAACCGTTCTGTTTTTCTTCCCTAATTGATAGCCGTAGGCTGCTCCGATTGTGCCGTCTTCAAGCCGCCATTGATCCCAAATATGAACCCCCATATCGTTCAGAACTTGAACATCATTGGATTTCATCTGCCAGATCCAAAGCAGCTCTTTGATGGCCGTTTTCCACGCCACCTTCTTCGTCGTCAAAATCGGCACTTCCGAATTGTCAAACCGCATTTTTTCGCTCATGATGCTCAACGTATGAGCCGGCGTTCCGTCTGAATCCCACTTCGTCCGGACCTGATATTCTTCATCGGAGATCCCTGATTCAATAATTTTTTGAATGATTGCATTGTATTGCTGGTCATAATGGCTCATCTTATCCTCTCCTCTTTCCACATGATATGTATAAAATGAGTTTTTTTCAAGGTTTAAGATCATGCGCGGGTTTGATAAATCTCCAACGCTTTCTTGATAACATTTTTATCGTATCCAGTGACATCATGGATTTTCTCAGTCCAGCCTTCGATTGTGTCCGGCTTCGTTTCTCTGTATAATCCTTTGCTCGTGCTAAGATAGATGTCCCAGCCGCTGAATTCCCAATGCGCGATTTCATGTTGAAACGGAACTCTGCATTCCAGTAATGGCACAGGCTTCAATGCCGCTTGCGAGTAGTCAGCCGCCTCCCATAAAACGGACATCTCAACAGGCTCTGTAGAGTAGACTTGAGTTGACACCTTTCCGTTCGGCCGATGGTAAAGGACCTTAACTCCGCCGGCTGTCGGCTTGACTTGAATTTGTGCTGCCGGGAAAAAACCGTCCAGCTTTTCACTGGTATAATCTTCACATTCGCAGTCGATCAGAATCGGCTGCAGCCATTGGTCTCCCAGATCACACAAAAAGCGCCGTCCTCTTTCATCAAGCGCGATGACTGCGGCATGCGCACGTTCTGTTTTGAACGAACGGCCGATCGGAAAAGCTTCCACTCCGTCTTTTGTAAACTCGTCCAGCAGCCAAATCGAAAGGTCAAAGCAATTGCCGGCAATGCCGTACTCATGGTGGTGTTCCTTCATCATCGATACGTTCCGCTGTTTCTGATCCCCTGCCTGATGATAAAACCATGCCTTTGTCAGCGTTTCCATCGGAAAAGCGTCGAATCTTCTCCACGTACGGAGAATGGCGTCCGGAGCAAACATCATCTTCCCTCCTGTCCAGAAGCGATTGTTAACACTATTATATACGGGCGCCCGAGACGAAAAAAATCCCTTAGCAAGGGATTTTTTCGTTTTATTTTCCTTTCTCATCGGTCGGAATCTGGATCAGGGAATTCGATCCTGTCGCTTTAGGCATTTTTCCGTCCCATTTTTGGATCCATTGATACTTGATCATTTCATCTGACATCGATTTTTTAATAATTTCGTTGTACTCGGCGATACCTTGGGCTTCGATCTTTTTCTTTTTCGCTTCCGCTTCGGCGATCTTCAGCTCTGTCTGCGTTCTTTCCAGTTCCTGCGAAGATTTCACGCGCGCGTCAATCGCTTCCTGGGTCGCTTTATCAGGCTTTGGCACACCGAGTGTTAAATCGTCAATGACAAAGCCGAGACCCTTCATATCATCTGCAAATGTTTTTTGGATTTCTGCGGCGGCATCAGATGATTTTTGTCCGTATGTATCAATGACGGAGTATTTGGAAATCGACTTTCTTGCAGCGTCCCACAGCCTTGTTTTCAAGTAGCTGTTTTCGATTGATTCAATATCAACCGCTCCGAATTTATTAAACAATTCTACGACTTTATCAGGCTGAACGACATAGTTGTAGGCGATGTCCATTGAGATGTTTTTGCCGTCAGAAGTAGCCACTTGAATATCCTGATTGTTTACAGTCTGCATCCGCACTGGATATCTTGTGACTTTGTCAAACAGTCCGACTAAATGCCAGCCTTGATCGAGCGTTTCCGATTTCACCCCGCCATTCGGAGAATAAACAACGCCGACATATCCGTTCGGAATTTTCTCGATGAACAGGGAAGCCGTGAATCCCCCAATAATTAAAGCAACAGCGACAATAATTCCGCCGAGCAGCGTTTTGTTTTTATTCTTCTTTGGTTGTTTTTCATTCATCTTTGTCATCCTCCAGCGTTTTCTTTATTTTGCTCGCCCCGCTTCCGACTTTTTTAAAAAGCGGGCTTAACATAAGCCATACGCCAAACCCTATAATGGATAGCAATATGATCGAACCAATCATGACTTTCACTTTTGTTTCACCCCTTTTGCATTTGTTGATTGATCGTATGACTAAATAAAATCATCCCACTTATGTTTACGTTCATATGAACTTAAAGTTTCATTTTTTTAAAATTTAATAGAAAAAATTTTATCTTGCGAAATCAATGGCATCGTTTTAGGATATGTCGGATATCTTACTCTTTATGCCGCATATATCATGGCGTGTTCACAGTCAAATGAAGACATCAAATAAAAGAAGCGGCATGGCGAACCAACTATAAGCTGAGCACATACTAAAAAAAGAGCCAATCATTTGGCTCTTTTAAAAATATTAAATTTCAATTATTGTTGATTGCCCTTTTTAACCCATTCAGCTACTGTCACTGTGCGTTTAGCTTGATGTTTCACTGCAGCTTCCACGTCTTCAATCATCTTCCCGTTTTGATCGACTGTAACACTTGTTCCATATGGATTTCCGCCAGCCCCGAAGAGGACAGGATCAGTGTATCCAGGAGAAGCAATAATAGCTCCCCAGTGCATCATTGAAGTATATAAGGACAAGATTGTTGCTTCTTGACCACCATGTGGATTTTGAGCAGAGGACATTGCGCTTACAACCTTATTAACTGTCTTGCCGTTTGCCCAAAGTCCGCCTTGTGTATCAAGAAACTGTTTCATTTGGGATGCCATATTACCAAAGCGTGTTGGTGTACTGAATATTATAGCATCTGCCCACTCTATATCTTCTGAGGATACGACTGGAATGTCCTTTGTTGCATCAACAGTGGATTTCCACACTTCATTTCCCTCAATGACTGATTGCGGAGCCAATTCTTGTACTTTTAAAACTTTGACCTCAGCACCTGCTTCTTCTGCTCCTTCTGCAGCCCATTTGGCTAATTGATAGTTTGTTCCGCCCATACTATAAAAAACTACAGCTAATTTTACATTTGACATATGATCCAGCTCCTTTGATTTTCTAAATAATTTGTCTAAAAATCCCATGTTTTAACACCTGCTTTTTTGTTTTCTTTTCGGCAAACCTTTTAAGAACCACCTCCTTGAAGTGTTTCGCTGCCATTATTATTCCTTGCTAGAATAAACTTAAAACATTTCAATTTAATAAATCTCAACTTCAAGATATTATGGATGGTTATATTACTTCGGTCTTTTTCTGGTGAAGATTTCGCCAATCTTTGCGTAATCATGCCCGGCTAAACGACTGATGGCGCCGAGGCCTCTTGGATCGATTTTTCCACTTTCATAGATGCCGCTTTCGATATGATATTGAACGACTCTGCCTATCATAAAATCGCATCCGTCAGAGTGCTTATCTCCCAACTCTAATGAATACTCCAGAACACATTCCATACGCACTTTTGCTTCTTTCACGCCCGGCACCGAGACTTTCACACTTTCAACGGGGGTCAACTCCGCTAACTGAACTTCACTTTGACTTGGTGGTAAGCTGGCGGCCGTTAAATTCATTTTTTCAACGTTTTGTTCATCAACGATATGGACCACAAATTCTTTGCTGTTCAAAATGTTTCTCGCTGTATCCTTTTGGCCCCCTTCAAAACGTTGAATAGAAAGGGAGATCATCGGAGGATTTGAAGATACAATATTAAAGTAGCTAAAAGGAGCTCCGTTTAAGACGCCCTCCTCTGATAAACTTGTAACAAATGCAACAGGTCTCGGTATAATACTCCCGATTAAAAACTTGTAGTTCTCTCTTTCTGTTTTTGTATTGGGATCAATGGACAGCATCGAATCACTTCCTTACAAAAATTAATCCAGCGCCTTCACTGTTACAGGAATTAATCTTCTTTCTAACTGCTCTCTGTAGTGTTCATACTGGGCCGGCAGCATTAACTGTTCTCCCATTGTTTCATATGATTCATCATGGGCGAATCCTGGTGGATCTGTTGCAATTTCAAATAAGATTTCCCCGTGTTCTCTGAAATAAATCGCGTTAAAATAATTTCTGTCTTGCACAGGTGTAACACGGTATCCGTTTTCCGCAACATATTTTTGCCATTCCAATTGATCATTGTCATCAATGGCTCTCCAGGCAATATGGTGAACTGTACCCGTCCCCATTTGTCCGCTTCCTATAGTTGTTAATTTCAAATCAATCATATTTCCTATGTCACCAGCAGAACGAAAACGTACAAAATCTCCTTCTGCTCCAACTTTTTCAAGCCCCATGACCTTTTCTAATAATTCAGCCGTTTTTTCCGGTTGTTTGGATAACAGTGTTGCTCCGCCAAATCCTTTGATTGCATTGTCCGGTGTTATTTCCCCTACTTTCCATCTGTTCTTTTCCCCTTGTTCTCTTTCGACAATTTCCAGATGAAGACCATGAGGATCATCGAACTCTAAGTATTCCTCTCCAAAACGGTTCATTTTTGTATAAGGCACATTGAATTTTGCTAATCTGTTTTCCCAAAAAGCCATCGCGCCTTTAGGAACGACGTAAGAAGTCACTCCCACTTGACCATCTCCAATGACTCCCCGACGGGCACCTGCCCAAGGAAAGAATGTAATAATCGTTCCCGGCTTCCCGCCTTCATTGCCAAAATAGAGGTGGTATGTTCCCGGATCATCAAAATTAACGGTTTTTTTTACTAAACGTAAACCAAGAACGCCAGCGTAAAAATCCACGTTCTCTTGCGGATGGCCGACAATCGCTGTAATGTGATGGATTCCGCTTGTTTTCTTTTTCATTCCATTTCACTCCTCTTTCATGAAACATAGCTTTATGATGAGATATACGTTACAAATTCATTTACAGGTTTTCTAAATCCCCGTGGTTTTTCTGCTTTCTATTTTTTCCTTCTTTAAAAGATCAAAACCAATGGACAAGCATCCCTGCCTTTTTCTTTAGCAGCCATGAGCCATTCCTGATGGCTTCATCCCTTTGAAATTCTACTCTCTGGATTGATCGTATCGTCAACCATATCATCGTATCTTTTTTACTTAGGACTCCGGGCAGTTTTCAACCTTCGTAGATTTCTTTTGCTTGATGAAAAGCCTTTTTGTCATCCAAAACGATGATGACTGCTGATGAGCTTAGGATCTTGTTATGTCATTAAGCTCCTGTTCAGAAATAGAATACCCAGATCAATATTTATTTCTCATTATCATGAATTCATATATTTCGAATTCGAGATATTATTATAAAAAAATTTACATGCTTTGGGCATGGAAGCCAAGTTTTTTTAACTTTTCAATTAGAACTTCTTTTTCTTTTATGTCTAACCCGCCGAAAATGCCTTTCATAGCTGTTTTATGTTTTGGAAAAAGGTTGTTCATCAGTGCAGTTCCTTCATTCGTTAAGGCAGCATATGTTATACGGCGATCTTTAGGACAAGGCCTTCTCTCTATTAACTTTTTCTTCTCCAGCTTATCTACAACATAGGTAATGCTGCTGCTTGCGATTAATACCTTTTCGCCTATTTTTTGTATCGGCTGATCACCTTTACTATAAACTAATTCTAGAACAGCAAACTCAGTTGGGTTTAGTCCTAAACATTTAATGTCCTCTTCCACACGCTTTTTAATCGATTGCAGTGCACGAGACAAGACAATAAATGCCTTTAAAGACAACTCCTCTTCGTATCTCTCCATATCTTGACTGCCCACGGTATTCATCCTTTTTGATTATCTCGAATTCGAGATAATTGTATAATAACGATTTGCTTGTGTCAACTTTTTAATATTGTTAAACGGATTCATTGATTTGGGCGTACCATTGACGAAGCAGGATTCGAATCTAACACAAAAAACCGCCGACTCAAGGTCGGCAGCGCCGGCTGTTTCAGAAGTCTTGTCATGCATGAAATAGTTTGTCTTTTATCTGGAGATGCAGCTTCGGATTCAGCAAGAATATAATGGACTGAAGCTGTTCCTGTTTATTAATCGAGGGATCCGCGTGGTGTTGATGGTTGTATCCGTTAAAGATTGCAATCAGCGTGGTGGCCATCACCTTCGGATTGAGCTGTTTCTGAACGATGCCTTCTTCCTGGAGCTGCTCGATCAGTTCAACAAAAAACTCTCTCCACTGCTCATACAGAAGAGCTACTTTTCTTTGAATCTCAGGATATCTATGACTATTTGCCATAAATTCCAAAAATAAAGCTGTCGAATGCTCTTTATTTGATGTTTGAATCAAGTGTTCAATCCCTGCGAGCAATCCCCTCAGCGTCTTTTTTCGAAAACAATTCATGCTGGTTTGAAAGCGATCTTCCATTTGCTCATTCATAATATGGAGAAACAGCATCTCCTTTGACTTGAAATACAAATAAAACGTAGCTTTAGAAAAACCGGCTTCTTTCATAATTTCATCTACAGAGGTTGCCGAATATCCATTTTGGGCGAACAGATGATATCCGGCTTCTACGATCTTTTGAACCGTATTCTGTGTCTTCTTTTTCATTAAGCTGTCCTGTCCTCTCTACTTACTTCACTAATTAAGGTAAACCGCCTATGTATTGAGATATACTGGGAACGTCAAGGACTCGTTATGTTAAAGAAAATTGGAAAAAGACGCTTAAAATCTTTTGCTCAAACATACACTTGCAGCCTGCGCGGACGTTCTTTCATCAAGCATAGCAGTCACATATAAACACCGCCAAGTGACATAAGCCCGGTAAGTCAACAAGGTCGATCGCCCTAACAGGCCGGTAGCCGCATGTTCCTTTCCTTGCAAAATTCCCAACATTCATTCTAGCATTTACTGCTAAAAACTTCATATATATTGCAATTTATTTAATTGGATTTTTCTGTTTTTTAAAAGCCTCTATGAAATACCCGGGGTCCGCATTCACTTCATAAGCAAATACCCCCTGATTCGTGTGGAGGTAAAGCAAACCGGCCTCGGAAAAAGGTCTGTATGATACATCGTGGACGTGCTCAAGGCGATACTGGCGGCTTGCAGTTAAAATTTTATCGTTGTACAAGTACATTTGATTCTGCTTTTTTGTATAGGTTTGCCGGTTAAAATCAATCGTCCGTTCTGTTTTGTAGTAGCTGACAGCGGCGATGGCCTGATGGCACCCGTCTTTCATTTGAAACCTCCATTTGCTATTCGTTGATTAATTTGGACATGACATATTCATCAACATATTGTCCTTTTACTTTCAAAGCGTGCTTTTTAGTGCCTTCAATGATAAAACCCATTTTTTTGTATAAACGCACGGCGGCTGTATGATGGGTCATGACAGTCAGTTCAAGTCTATGAAGCTTTTCTTCACAGGCCCATTTTTCCAATGCCTGAAAACAGCTTTACTCCAATACCTTGTCCAATATATGTTTGGCGTATGCCGATGATGATATGGGCGCGGTGGCGTGTTCTCTGAACCTGTCCTCTGACTGCTGCAACATATCCGACTAAGCTTCCGGCATCAACCGCACAAACAAAAACTTCACACACGCTGGTTTGGATCTGTTTGATTTGCCGTTGTGCCTGAAGCTTTCGTTCACCTGGTTCAAACAGCATGAATTCAGATTCTTCATCGATCGTTTCACAAAGCTTCAGATCGTTTTCTGCATCTAAAGCTGTTCATTTTCTGACTTGCAAGAAAAAGCCCTCCAAACAGTTTTTAGATTATCTATATATTCTGAATTATAATCGCATAAAAAAGGCTGTGCAAACCGCAGGTGCCAAGATCGATTCGCGGCTTCATTAAAAAAAATAGCAAAACCGCCGGCATTACTTTTCAAGCAGCCTCGGTTTCGCAGGGTCGCACGCAGGTTTTTGCGTATTTGTCGATTCGGCGATTTTCATTAAATAATAACATTCTTCCCTCATCATATGGTCTGCCATCAGCGCAGAGAACGTACCGAGCATCTGATCTGTAAGCTCCAGCTCCTCCACTTCTTTCAAAAAGGTACGAAACAGCTCGATCTCAAGCTTCACGTCTTTATTCATCCTTCTGAGAGCGGGAAAAGATTCAACATTCGCTCTGAGATACCCCGTCAATTCAACGGATTTAATATAGAACTGTTCAAAGTGTTTGACAAACTCCCTGCTCTTCTCTTTCAAACGTTTTTCCACCGCATCCAGGTCATCGGCAATTGCACCAGCATGTCCGGCGGCATCCATCAGCCACAGCATATGGTGGTGCAGCTCATGGAAAACAGGCGGCACTTCCCGTTTTTTCAAGTATTTAAGCACAAGCAAATATTCCTCCAGTTCATTTACCATATGGTTGATAAAAGTCGGAGAAAGGTGAATTTTAATATCGCCTGTCAGGTGCCTTTTAATGATGGAAAGTTTAAATTTCCTGAACTGCAGGGCATATTCTTCAGCTTCAAGCGTTAATGAATACAAATCAGGCGAAGCATTCACTTTTTTCAGCAAAACATCAAACGTCTGCTTGAACTGCTTCGCCTTTTGAATATCTTCTTTTTCCCTTTCAGCCAAAGAATCCAAAATAAAACGCGCATGATCACCCAAAACCTGAAGCCAAAATTTATGTTCGAAAACGGCCGTCTCCTTATAAGTTTTCAAGCTTGCGCCTCCCTTTAAATACCATTCTTCAATATGGCTATTCGCTGCAAGCCCAAAATATGATCATGCAAATAGAAGCTGATCAATAAAGATTCGGAGGCAGCACGTCATCCCGTTTTCTTTATGATGAGTAGTCCGGTATTTGATGCTCAAAGCCGTAAAAGCCTGTAATTCCAACATCTCCGCAGCCCGACACTTTTGTGATATCCAGGAAATGATTGCGGTGCGGCGTCCCGCTCACTTTATCTGCAGCACTTAAATGAAGATGATTTCCCGTAAACTCTTTCTCGCTTAAAGTGATCGCATGTCCTGTTAACGTGATTCTCTGCAGCTTGATGTTGAGTGTGCAGCCTTCTGCATTAAAAATCGTAAACTTATAATACAGCCATGTCGGGTAGTAATTTACATTGTTGCTGTCCGCCATAAAAAATCCCACTTGATCTTCAGTCATTGTCATGGTCGTCTTTTTCTCATCTTTTGTAACCGCAGCATCAGCAGGCTGAATATGAAAACCGAAGGCCGTCATGATTGAAAACACCATCAAAAATAAATTTTTTTCATTGGCGCCCCTCCCTTTTTCCATATTATTAACTTTATTGAATAAAAAGGATATTGAAATTTAATCTCCCGTCTCCGGATGAGTGTGCCGAACGATCCCTTACAAAAGTGTAATGTTCATGTCACGTTATTCGATTTTTTTATCAGACAATGAATCTTAGAATGATAAATGAGGTGAAATTGTGAAAAAGCATATCGTATGGATCAGCCTGTTGATCATATTTACCGCATTATTAAGCGGATGTAACTTAAACCGTGTGGGAACAGACGAATATTATGTTCACATTACCGGAAACGGGAAGGAAGACACGTCGAAGTTTGACGACGGCGAGGAATACTCCGTCTTCAAATATGAACTGGCCGGTTTTGATGAAGACGGTCAAGAAAAAACAATGGAATTCACAGCTGATAAAAACCTTCGCACAGGCGCGTTTTTACGGCTTTTCTATTCTGAAAATAAAGGCGTGAAATCGTGGGAAGAGGTTGAAAAAGACGATATTCCCGCCAAAGCCAAAGATCGATTAGGTGTGGAAAATTAAAAAAGCATGCAGGGAGATGGCGCCGCCATCTCTTTATTTTATCCTTGCATGCCTTCCTTTTTGCTTTTTTTAAGTGATAAAAATTCATCCTGAAAAATGCACATTCTAATAGCGTTACGATAATAGCCGTCAACGAAAAATTCATCCTGCAGCTCGCTCTCGATTGTGAACCCTGCCTTTTTATACAAGTGAATCGCTTTTGCATTATCTTCGTCGACGATCAAATACAATTTGTGCAAATTCAAGACGGAAAACGCGTAGTTCATCGCCAAATACGTTGCGCTTGACGAATACCCGTTCCCTTGATGCTCGGGATCAATGATGATTTGAAACTCCGCCCGTCTGTGAATATAATCAATTTCGACCAGCTCAACCAATCCGATCATCTCAGTCTCTTTCTCTATGATAAAGCGCCGTTCGCTTTGGTCATGAATGTGTTTGTCAAACAAATCCTGCAGCTCAACAAAAGTCTCATACGGTTCTTCAAACCAATACGACATAATCTTCGCATCGTTGTTAAGACGGTGGACAAACGGAAGGTCTTCTCTTTCGAGCGGACGCAATTTAAGCTGATTGAACATATCAGCAACCTCCAATATAAATTAAAATTTAAGATGATGTAAGGCGCAGGCCGATCACCCCGATTATAATAAAGCCAAGTGAAATGAGCTGCGGAGCACGAATACGCTCCTTAAACCAAAATAAGCTGACTGCCGTAATGCCGATGCTGCCGATCCCGGTCCAAACGGCATAGGCAACACCGGCTGAAAGTGCCTGCATGGCTTTTGAAAGGCAGAAAAAAGACAAAGCAAACCCCAACACCATGACAATAATCGGCCATTTTTTTCTTGTGCCGTCTACATATTTCATAGCGATGGCGGCAATGACCTCTTCGATTCCGGAAATCACCAAAAATATCCACGGCATTATCAATCACCCCCTGACTGGGTATTGTTCTCTTTTGTAAACATCTTCATGCCAATAATGCCTCCCAATAGCACGATCAAAAAAAATATTTGCCCTCCTGAAAAGGGTTCGCCCATAAAAACACCCGTCACATATGTGCCGGCCGTTCCGATCCCGACAAATACGGTATAAGCCGACGCCATCGGAATGTTCCTGTAAGATCGTATCAGCATGAGAAAACTTGCCGCGATCAGTACAAAGATCATCAGCCAATCGGCGAAGGAATCCGCATGTTTAAGACCTGAGGCCCAAACCACTTCCAAAAAACCCGCAATAATTACGAGGAGCCAACTCAATGATAACACCCTTCCTCTTGTGAATGAACGTCAGTCATTTTTAGGCCGATAAAAAATGAACAGCAGCAGCCGGTCATTTTTTACTTGGTTCCTATGCTTCTCTTTAGAAAAGTAAATATTTCTTTTTTGAACACACTGAGCTCTTCGTCTTTTTCCGCCCCGATGTAATAACGTTCCGCTGTGTTTTCGACAAAGTTGATAATCGTCCTGGCCGTCCAGCGCACATTGATGTCCGGAATAATCTCGTTTTTCTCAACTGCTTTTTCAATAAGTCCTTCAAGCCAGGAATAATAAGGCTGATAGATCGCCTCCCATTTTTCCATCGAATGGTCAAAGGCAAGACCTGAGTAGCAAAGAACGATTATATCCTGATGAAGTTCTGTCATGTTGAACGTCTCATCGATCATGATGTCCAAGGCGGTCCAGAAAGACATGGTTCCGTCGACCTTGCTCTTAATATGGTCCAAAGAATGTGTCAGAAGATTTTCCGCAATTGCGGGAATCAATGCATTTTTGGATGAGAAATAAAGATAAAAAGTGCCCTGCGCAGTACCTGCTTTTTTCACGATATCTGAAATCGACGCCTTATCCAGCCCCTTTTCAGAAATGACTTCAATGGCCGCCTGCAAAATCTTTTCATATTTCCCGGACGTTTGCTTTGGCATATTGCAGACCCCCCTAAAAATGAATGACTATCATTCATTTTAGTGGAGCGGCTTTTCATTGTCAACCGGGCGGCGCAGGACTTATTTCCTTAAAATTTCTTTAAAATCTTAAGCATAAGCTGTCTTTGGATATGAATCCCTTTTATACTTTACACATACACCAAAACAGATGGAGTTGATATTGTTGAAACCGCTGATCAAGCTGGCATGCGGAGCTGCCTCTCTTATCGCAGCCGTCCTCGCTGTATGTTTTGCAGTGAAACGGAACAAAGACAAACAATAGGCATTGGGAAAAGTCCTCAGCAAAGCTTTTCTTTTGCTAAAAGTTTTTTTGCTGATCTCCCTGTTCAGTTTAAAGAGAAATGCAATGCAAATCGAACAATCGATTAGACCTCCTACAGATTTCTATTAATCTTATTGGACTATTATGATTCATGAAAATATATACACAAAATATAACACTTGGAAAATCAATATGATATAATCATTACTCTAAAGAGTAAATAAAGAGCTTTTTTTAAATATAAAAACTACGAAGGGGCTATAGAATGGAACTTACGATCACCAGAGCACTAAGCGAACTCAAAATGTTGGATAAAAGAATCAAGCGGGCCGTAAATGAGAGCACATTCGGAGGCTTGATGATCGGAAAGAAACTGCCAAACGGATTTCGGACAACCGAAGACTTGGAAACTAGGGCGAAAGCCGATTATCAATCAATTGAAGCCTTAATCAAAAGGCGAAATGCCATTAAGTCTGCCATTGTTGTATCCAACGCGACGACCAAAATCGAAGTGGCCGGAGTCAAGATGACCGTGGCTGAAGCCATCGAAAGAAAAACCTCCATCAGCTACGACATTCAGCTTTTGGATAAGCTGAAAGAAGTGTACGCTGATTTAGTCGACGAGGCCGACAGCGTCAATCAAAAAGTAACAGAAAGACTGGACAAACATCTGGAGACTCTTTTCGGAAAAGACGGCAAAGTAAAAGCGGCTGAAAACCAGGAAATCGTCAAATCTTTCCTCGCTGAAAATGAAGCAAAAATCATCGATCCGCTGAATCTAAAAGAGAAGATCGATTCCTTGTCAAAAAAGATCGAGGACTTTGAAATGGAAGTTGACTTTGCATTGTCCGAGAGCAATACACTCACCAAAATCAAAATCGATTAAGGCCGATTGTTAGCCAACCGAAAACCGATAAAACTAAACACCTTCCGAGGGAAAGGTAACTCCCTCCTTTTATTTCATCTGCACAGCCAAAGAGACGCTGTGCCAACATTGAGATAAAAGCTCAAAGCTCAGCGTTCAGCGTTTACAGCTTAAGTATCAAAGCTCTTAACAGTTCAAAGCTTACGCCTTAAAGTTAAAAGATCGATAAAATCTGGGAGAAACGGCTGCTTGAGCATTTGTTTACCGGCTCAGTCGGTTGCCCGCCCAGCAGGTTGGCTAACAATGGATATCAATAACAAAAAAACGTCTATATAGACGTTTTTTTAATGGATTCACAAATCAATGGATGCGCTCAATCTTTCTGTTTGTCCTTTTCTATATGTACCCAAAGATAGTAAATCACCCCGCATGCTAAAATAAACACAATCCCCAAGTACCCTTGCTCTGCGGGAACAAAAAATTGAAATAAAAACGCTAAAATTAAAGCCGGTACCATAATCATGAAGTATTTCTTTTTATCCAACATGTAGAACACCCTTGCATTGATTTTAGCTAACTATACAATATAAGTGCTGTTTGGTTTCAATTTTTAAAGATTCCGCTCTGATTTATGACAATATGAATCTGGAATTAGCCTCAAAGGTCTTTTTCTTTATGCAGAATATAATGGCCGCGGGCAGGTTTTTTAATTTCTGGGCGATGTTTCATTAAGCTCTTCATAAATGTCGTCATGTTTTTAATCGGAAAGCCGGTTTCTTTCTCGATTTCAGTTTTAAGCTTAATGCCTTTCAAGCCCTCTTCATAGCGGCTTAAAATGTTTAAGGCAGCCTCACGTTGTATGGTTGTTTTTGATTGGAAAATAGTATGAGATGGAGTCTTGATGGGCGGATGTTTGTCAGCGGCAATTTGGGATTGTTTTAATTCCTCTGCTGCAGCGCTTGCCAAGTCGATTAATGAAGATTTTTTGTTAATTGCGGGATCACCCTCCCGATCCAATTCATGCAGCTTCGAATAAATGTCCTGTCGTTCTTTTCGCAATTCCCGCATCACCTGAATCTCCGCATCACCTAGCTGTTCAAGTCTCAAACGCAACGCTTCTCTTTCGTCGAACATATCTCCCACATCCTAAAATTAAGATTCCATTCTAGTTTATAGGACTTTTTTAACTTTAACAATTTATTTAAAAATAAATTCAAGAAAAGTTCTTTTTATGGTTAAAACATATATGGAATATAAAGGATGTTTACGTTCATGATTCCTCTATGGGCAGTACCGACCGCATGACAGATATTCTTGTATCAATCGGCATATCCTTCGTCCGTCTCCTCCAAATCATATGATCATATCCCTTCCCCCAATAATCCTTCAGCACATAGTCAGGCTCGCCGAATTTCTTCTTCCATATTCTCTGTGCACCGGGATAGCCGCTGTCCAAACAAAATTCCTTCACTCTCCGATTCAGAAAGGTCAAAAACATAACGCTGAACAGCAAAGTCCCGATTCCGCGTCTTTGATAATCCGGGTGGACAAATACCGTTCCTACCTCATATAAATCCTTTAAAGCCCCATCCGTACAAATATCGATCAATTCGCTGGCAGGACCATATTCAATTGTACCGATGATTTTATTCAGACGTTGATCTGAAGCGATAAAAAAGTGCCGGCTTTTCCCCTTGCTGTCTAAGTCTGCTTTCAAATATTTCCTCTTACTTTCAATTTCACTTTCTTGATCATCAAGCAGATCGGATATCCCCTCTTTAGCAAAAGTATCCTCGACTACGATTCTGAAAAACTGATTCAGCTCTTCAACGTCGTCAATTTGCGGCCTTCTGATCTCAATTTCATTCATTTTAAATCACTTCCTTATTCAGTGATTGTCGTTTCATTTATACCACGGTATCTTGTTTAATTTCATTATTTCTGCGTCCTCTTCATCTCCGGTTTTCCACTCCACTTTGACTGATAACGCATGCCCGATGACATCCTCTTCAGGCATAAAATCAAAAGTCGCGATATGATCTTCCATATGGCCTCCGCCATCCATTTCCTCTCCGGTATATTCAGAAAGATCGTATTCTCCTCTGTCATCATATTTTTTGCCGTCTATGTATAAGGTGATTGTTTTCACAATCGTTCTTTTCGCATCTTCTTTCGCGCCATCCCAATATAAATTCAAAAAATAATTAGGTCCGATTGACGTTTTATCTAATTTCTCAATCGAAGCATGCCACAGACCGCTTTCCCCCTTTCCTTCATACACCACTTTCTTTCCGAAGATCATTGCACTGACATATCCTCCGCCAATGAAAAGCAGAATTGCGCTGATCATCAGCAGCCGTTTGAGTCCATTGTTGTTTTTCATCGTTTCCCCCGCTTTCACTGCATTAGTAGTAATGGGGGTGAAAAGGTTACGCAAAAAAAGCGCCATGAACGGCGCCTTTTTAAAATGAGATTTCCCCGGCAGAATTCATTGTTTTTGCCCAATAAATTGAATGACGTGGGACAGGCCGTTGTGCGAATCCCCTTCATGGCGAACGACTTCCCCCATAAAAAAGTGGACAATACGCCAATCTGAAAAAATCTGCAAAAATTCTTCCGGTGTATATAAAAGTTCCGGATCCTGCGGCCCGCCGCTTTTGTAAGGGATTTGGTGCGTCGAATACACTTCTGTCACGTAAAAGCCCCCGGGCTTTACGGCTTTTTTTACTCCCAGAAGCGTTTTGCGGCGCAGCTCTTCTGGAAAATGTCCAAAAATACAAACAATCTCGTCCCACTGCCCTTGATTCCAAGACGCTTTATTTAAGTCAACAAGCTCCGTCTTCACCGATACATGACGGGTTTCAGCAAGCTTTTTCGTTTTCTCCAACCCTGACTCGGCATAATCCCATGAAGTGACGTTCATCCCTTGTTCTGCTAAAAAAACCGCATTGCGCCCCTCACCTTCTGCAATAGCTAAAGCATCACCCGACAATTGAAGTTTTCTCTGCGAATCTGCCAAAAACGCATTCGGTTCCGTTCCATACACATAGTTCTCATCTTGAAAGCGCTTGTGCCAAAAGTTCATCGTTTTTGTTCTCCTTTTTTTAGATGCTTTCATATCAATGATATACCCGCTTCTTTTAGATGATGCATCAATTCGCAGTCAAACTGGATACTCACCTTCGAATTAATCCTTATCATTTGTCCGCAAATGAACAATGATCATGATGACGCCTAAAATGAGAAGCAATACAGGATAAAACAATACAGATGATTGAAAATAAACTGAAGCTTCACTATTGCCATCTGCATCAATTATATAATGAGGAAAAGCAACAGATAACACCTGTAAGAAAAACAGCGTTAATAGACCCAGCAAAATTGAAACAAATCCGGAAACAAAGTACATAAAAAAACCTCCTGTAAAAAGAAAACTTCCTATTAGAACATTTTGAAAATTGTCAGCTTATTAATAAATTAAAGAAATTATCCCTCATAAAGCTGTTTTAATTTTTTTCGGATGAAAGAAATCGTATCTAATGCCAGCTTTTTACGACAAAGAACAATTCCGGCATGGCCGCAATTGTAAAGATGTCTTTCGGGTCTCCCCCAGCTTTCCCACAACTTATCAGCATCCTCTAAGTGAACATATTCGTCATGAACGGCGGATATCAGCAAAATGTTATCTTTGTTAACTTTCGGCACAGCTTGGCTGGGATCTGTAATTTCCCAATATGTTTTTAAATCTTCATATGTCACACCGTGCTGTTCTAATTCTTCTCTTAAGAATTTACCCGGGATGGTATTCCATATCGAGTAAGAAAGACGATTCGCATAAAATATCGAGACCACGATGTCGATTTCAGTCTCAAGGGCAGCCAGTAAATTTGTCATCCACCCGCCTAAACTAACGCCCACAATAATAACAGGACTGGTTTTATTTGCTTTGATCCAGTGAATGAGCGCCCGTAAATCCACGACAGCTTGTCTTGTTGATTCAACTGTACGATTCAAATTCGCACTTATCATCAATTCACCGCTGTAAAGCGAATGTTCCGGCTCTCTTTCAAAATGATACGGAAGAGAATAGTAGTACATGCTCCAGCCTAAATCGTTCATCATACGCTCATGAAATATCTTTTTTATTCTGTCGTATGAATCCATTCGCCAGCCGTGTACAAAAATAACATTAGGTTGATCTATATCATTCTTATTTTAAAAAAACTCGCCTTTTAAACTATCATTGACAGGGTCCCCGGATGGAATGATAGATTCATAGCTGAAATGTCCAGCCAAATAGTTTTTTCTCGCTTCATGAAGAATAAAGGAGACATCAGCCGCTTTTGCTTGATAGAATTCGTCCCTGTCAATCGAATCCAATGAAAAAGCGGAAAAATGTTTTTCTTTACTTCTTTTCCTGTGCAAATCATATAACGCTAAACGATCGATCATCTTTGCAAAAAACACTTTTTGTCCTCCTGATTGGTATAAGTAATGGTGCTTTTTTATTGAAGGACGTTCGGCCAAAAAGAGGGGCTCCCTGCAGCTTCAGTCAGTTTCATTAACTTTTAAAAAGTGTCACAAGCTACTTTTAAATTCTTACCGCTCCCTTTGCGCAACTTTCAATACTGCAATTTTTTATGTAGAGTAACGCCATTGCTTAAGATCCTTAACGATATGCCATTCAAATTGTTAGGATTAAAGCAATTGGATAAAAAGCTGATGCTGATTTTTGCTTCTTTTCATCAATATGAATTAAAATTTGCGAATTTCGGTAAGAATATCAAAATAACTTGTAATAAGAAAGACAGCTTTTGCATGAGGGTAAGCGGACTAAATGTAAACCCGAATCCCGCATTACCTCCTATCGTTGACCAATACATAAAAAAGTTAAGGAAAGGTATTATAAAGCAAAATATATGTCTGTATAGATTGATATAGTAATCATGTTTTTCAGCATTCATACCTTTGGAAGAAAATCTAAGTCCATAGATGAAAAGAAAAACCGTTCCAAAACTTAATATCGGCTGCTTTATAAAGTACGCCAAGGTAAAACCTATTAAAAACATAATTTACTCCCTTATATTTCAATAAAATAAATATTTAAATCCATTTACGATCAGCAGTTTCACCGTTCTAAAATGCCAAACAAATAGCTTAATTTACTGCATATTAGTAGGGTGATGTCTAACATTTCGATTTGTATCCGCCTTTCTAGTAACCAAAGGCACCTGCAGTTCTTTAGTTCTATTATATAAGAAAGGGAATAATTATTAAGCAGCAAGTAAAATAAAAAATTGTAATGATTAAGGAGCTATAAACGTGTCTGGCGAAAGGTTCCAAATCAAGATCAATACACGCTGTAATTGCCGCATTTCTCCTTCCCTCTTCCCCGCACCAGTTTTCTTGAGAGCTGGTGTTATTGCTGTATAGAGCCACCTGTGGTAATATTCTCATGTGAATTTTTGATTAGCAATTTCACATAATATATGTTTTGCTCATTATACATTTCGCAGCATCTCTCTATTCTGATATTGTTTTGACAAAACAAATTGAAATAATTATTGCTTCACGTCCCAATTATGGCAAGCAATATGCCCCAAAATATTAATGAGAATGATTTCACATTCTATTGCGGCATTACTTTGAAATTCTTAACAATTTGCAGATTCAAGGAAACGGAAGCAGGATCGTAAGAAGCCCTCGGTTGCCCGAATGTATCAGCTCAAGATTCTATAAAACAAAAGAAAGGAAAATGTGCATGTGAAGTCATCCGCTGCAGCTCTCACTCCAATAGTGCAAAGCAACGTAGCTTTTTTAAAGAAGAAAGAAGCTGATTTTTATTGAAGGAAAGCGACCAATGGGAATTTTATGTTGATCGTGTGAGTTTAAGAGAAATAACTGTTGCCACTTAGGAAGATTGGCATATAGATTAATTGGGTGTTTTCATTTTGCTCTTTTCCGCAGGTTTGCTCCACTTGAAAATTTTGTTTAAATGTTTATAAACACTCTTACTTTCTTTTGCCATAAGTGGTCCTGAAACTGCCAGAATGAGAACATAGAGCGCGGTAAAAGGCGTTAAAATAGGATTTAATCCTGCAGCGACCCCTAAATTTGCTACGATGATAGAAAACTCTCCCCGAGCCATGATGGTTAATCCGATATTAGTAGAGGCCTTATGGGATAGCCCCGCTTTCCTTCCAGAAATCATTCCAGCCACAAAATTGCTTATTATCGTAAGTACAGCTGCACCTAATGCCAGCCAAATGGCATCAGCTAATGTTGATGGATCAATACTTAATCCAAAACTGAAAAAGAAAATTGCCCCAAAGAAATCCCTAAATGGAACAACAAGATGTTCAATGCGATCCCGATGCTCAGTCTCAGAAAAAACCAAACCTAACAATAAGGCACCAATCGCTTCTGCCACGTGAAGAGTTTCTGAAAATCCCGCAACAAAAAATAAGATCGAAAATATCACAATAATAAAAATTTCATCTGATTTTATGTTTAACCATTTATTTAATAACGAGGCTCCTTTTC
The DNA here is from genome assembly GCF_038593085.1 of Bacillus sp. FSL L8-0528. Taxonomy (NCBI): domain Bacteria; kingdom Bacillati; phylum Bacillota; class Bacilli; order Caryophanales; family Bacillaceae; genus Bacillus; species Bacillus sp. FSL L8-0528. The sequence goes on along the minus strand of NZ_CP151961.1, from coordinate 1,922,990 downwards.
GTGCGATAATAAAGAACAGTAACATATAAGCAACAGAAATAAGTACGGAGGTGAAGATACCAAGAAAAGATGTAGAACCTGCAAGCAAAACTCCTGATACAGTTGTTAAAAATAAAGCCAGAAAGATATCGTCAAATAAAATAATCCCCAGGATGAGCTCTGTTTCGGGATTAGCTGTTCTTTTTAAATCGACAAGAACTTTGGCTACAATCGCACTGGAAGATACACTAAGCAGTCCAGCAATAATGAGCGTTTCCATCCAAGGCATGCCTGTGATAAATCCATACAGAAGACCTAAGATAAAGTTGATGGCCACATAGATACTGCCGCCTACTACGATGTTTTGCCCTGATTTGACCAGTTTGCCAACGGAAAATTCAAGCCCTAAATAGAAAAGTAAAAAAAGCACACCTATTCGGCCTAGAAATTGAATAATCTCATTACTTTCGATAAATGTTAAATCAATGATCCCAATCGTCGGAGCATGCGGGCCCACAATCATCCCAAGAATAATTAGAAAGGGGATGATTGAAAACTTTAGTCTGTTTGCAACAACAGCTCCAATCGCAACTATAACAAGTGCCGTACCAACTTCAAATACTAAGTGATCCATCTTTAATCTCCACTCCTTATGTTGATAACAGCTTTTTAATTAACTCTTTAATCTGCTGTCTTTCTCCTGAAACAACCAATGTGTCGCCAGCTTCAATAACTGTATCAGATCCCGGATTGTGTGACTTTTTGCTGTTTTTTTTCTTAATTGCAATAACAGTAACTCCAAAGTTATTTCTAATATCAATTTCGCCAATGGTTTTATTTACAGCGGGTGCATTGGGTTCTACTTGATACCATTCAATGATTGTATCGTCAAAGGCAAATTCTACAGTTTCTAAAGCTTTAGGTTTATATGCCATACCTCCTAATATACTTGCAATTTTTCTGGCTTCAGAATCGTTAAAAGTAGCACTGACCAAAACCTCTTCATGATCGTCAGCATCAAAATGATAAATTTCTCTGCGGCCGTCATCATGGATTACAATGACCAACTTATCCTGATTTTTTGTAAAGATCTCAAACTTATATCCAATTCCCGGAAGCTCAATTTCCCGAATGTTCATTTAATATTCCTCCTCTGAAAACAATAATGGATATGGGTTAGGGCTATTCTAAAGATTGACTTCAATTTTGCTTTTCTTTAATTCCAAAGACATTTGATCGACTCAGAAGGGCGAATGATAAAATCGCTTTCGAAAGAAACCTCCTTCCCTATTGCCCCTTCTTATTCAAATAATTTTAATATTTATATGTGAAGACAATAAAGAAGGTAAGAACGTTCAAACACTTTTTTACATATTTTATAAAATTAACTAAATTTACATATATTGCTTAATTAACCTTCTCGATCCATGTCACTCAATACCATTATAGTATTGTTTTGTAACAATGCAAACGCCAAAGATTATGTAATTAGCCAACACTTGATTAAAGTTACTTCGCCTCCCTCGGTTTTATACGATTTTCTCTCAAATGCTCGCTTAATCGCAGGATTCCATCTGGATTAACGGGTAATTTTGGGTAATTGTAGAGAGATTCAGGAACAGTTGCTTGATAAACTTACTGAAGTTACATGCAAAAAGAACCTGGTTGAACACTTTTTAAAATTTAAGCTCAGTTTCGGATGCTGCAAATGCTAATTTGTTGATTGTAGAATCTGATACACTTTACATAAATCGACAATTGATTTGATGACGATGATATGATTGATATAAAGCATTCCCTTTTATGATGATCCGCCAAATGCAGTATACATAGCGGATAGTCAGAAATTATGGCAAAAAAATGAACAGCAATTGACAAGTTGGAATTTAATAAGCAGCTCTTTTTCAAGAGAGCTTTTGCATAGAATGCGAAATAAAATATGTAGCTCGTGTTGGAAAATTGCTGTTTTTTTAGTATGAATGTGTATTGACCAGAGTCTACACCTTTGTTTAAGATTTCTAAGAAACGATTACGACAGACATGACTGAACTTATGATTTCAAAAAATTTCTCTTCCTTTAAAACAACATAGCAAATTCTTTTTCTAAAAGAAACCAATCTTCCGATTTTTGGTTATGAAGGGCTGATTTTCTTGTGGTTATTTGGTTTGAACTAAGTTTTAATCTGCAAATAATTAGCCGCTGGCTATAAAAACCCATTTCTAATGAACTATCAACGAAAATCCAGACTTTATGATCGATGTGACCATTTCGTGACCAATTTAACTAACAATGAAATCCTTGGAAATCTAGGGGGTTTTTTGTGGGCTGCATCATTCCGCCCATTCCGTCTATCAACTTCGTCGTTTTTTGTATCCTTTCGAAAAATTGGCATAAGTGGGTTTCGAATAAGAATTATTTTGCCGACTCTCTTGTTTTTATATACTTTTCGTGCTTTATTTGTGATTTTTTCATTGTTGATTTATTTCTTACTGATAAGAGAATATCTGTATATTTTATCTATTCTTACAAATGATATAAGAAATCAATCACTTAAAAGAAGCGAGGTATATTATGTATTACTACAAAGAGGAACTGATAAATATCATTAAACCGGACAAGCCTGACCCGGCAGCCGCTAAGGTGTTGCAGGAAATATTGGGCGGACATTTTGGAGAAATGCGTACGATGATGCAGTTTTTTTTTCAAAGCTCAAATTTCAGGGGAGAACAGAAACAATACCGTGACCTGCTCCGGGGCATTTTCTTAGAGGAAATTGCTCACGTTGAACTAGTGCAAAGTACAATTAATGCTTTATTAGATGAATCAGGCGGCGAAGGAGTCGGCAATCAAGGTGCAGATCAGGCTCCTCTCAATGAAGCGATTAAAAATGCTAATCCTCATCATTATATTATTGGGGCGCAAAGTTCACTTCCCGTTGATGCAGGAGGAAATCCTTGGAATGGGTCATGGGTGTATAACCACGGAAACTTAATCGCCGACCTGCTGGATAACTTGCTTCTTGAGTCGACAGGCGTGCTGCAAAAAACAAGGATTTATGAAATGAGCTCTAATCAGACATTTCGGGAAACCCTTGCTTTTCTTATTGTACGCGACAATGCTCACCAAAATGCGTTTGCTAAAGCGCTCGAGACATTGGGAGTTGACTGGGCGAACCTTTTTCCTGTGCCGAATTACGACATTAATAAATATCCCGAGTGCAGAAAGTTTGTTGAATTAGGCTACCACAATGCCCTGTTTAACTTCAGGTTGGATGAGACAAGAATCGGAGAAATCTATCAAGGGAAATCTCCAAGCCGTAATGGCGGAGAGTTACAAGTAACAGACCCTCCGGCAGGATTTCCTGTACCGGTGCTTCCGGAAATACCGAATGAACACAGTCCCGGATTAGGCGATATGAATGCCTGATCAGGATGTATGAAGGTGCTCAAGAAATCTCTTGAGCACCTTTAATTTTGATTGATTATGCTTATTCGTTAATATAGAATTTTAAGGCTGCTTTAAATCATTTGTGAACTATCCACTCTCTATATCATGATTAAAAAATTAGCGAATGAAATGATATAGAGATGCATATTTCATCGACATCTCAATCCTAAATGTGGTAAAATCGATGACAATGAAAGAAAGGGCGGATTAAATGTATATGAGTATTATTATTTTAGCATCCATGCTTTTATGGGGTGCATTAACCCGTGAACTAAATAAACCTTCAAAAAAGCAAAACAACCAAAAAATTGTATCTTTGATATCTTTGGGCTCTTTATCAACTTTAGTTATTACTATTTCGCTTTTTCAAAAACTTCCGTTTTAAATTTGTTTATAACTAAATCCTTAGTATTAAATTATTCATTATTATGCTTTTTCCTTGAAACAAAAGAGGTTAAAGTAGTTTCAAGTGAAAATAGAGACGCTATTACAGTAATATCACTATTTTTAAGGAGTCAGTTGGATGTTTATAAAATATAATGAATATGATTTACTGGAACTTTTTGAGATCGAGCCAGTCAGTATAGCTGATGATCCAGAGGCCGGCGAATTGATTTATACTTATAAAGATAATCAAAACTTCAAGTTAATTTTAACGCTAGATGTTTATCAACTAACTTGTAGCTTGGATATAACCTATAAAGATTCCGCAGTATTTACAGGTGTTTTTCAAAACGTAACTAGCATTAAGAAAGTTGAAGACTTCATGGTTGTAAGTATTAGAGAAGAAGAGAGAATAAAAGTAAAATTCACTAAGCAAATTGGAGTAGAGTTACTTTAAGCTTTTAAGTTGTATTGAAAAAACTTTCCTTAGCGGGATGAGATTGCATTTATCGAGTGCTGTTATTTATCTCCGTCTTTTTTTAGACTCTCCTTTTTAAAAGAACTTTTAATAACGTCTTTACTTAATAAAACGATATCTCCTCATAGTCAATATCATTGATCAGGTGTCCAATGGTTGCAATGCGTTCATCTTCTAATTGTTTAATAAACTTCATATAATATGTTTCCCACTCGCTCTTTGCTTCAACACAGTCAGCAACAATGTCAATGAAATTGAGAATTCCCCCTCTTAATTCTTCATAAAATACAATTTTCGCAAAAATGGCCAATTCAAAATTCCCAAACGTAGCAAAAAGTGCGTCATATTCGTCGTCAAACAGACATCCCGAATTTAGCAAATCCAAATAATCATGTAGTGAAACAAAATGATCGCGGATCAGTGATATTTTTTCTGCTGTGTTCTCTCTTTCCATGATGCAATCCACCAATTTCCGAATTTCAATATCACTCATGCGATCATTTTCATTTAACATTAAGGCTATTGGTTTTTCTCTCTCTTCAATTTCTCTGATGATCAACATTTTGAAGCCATCAATTTCCGCAGCGTTATTTACCCTTTGAATAAATTCATTGCGATACAAATTGATATAATCAGTAATCGTTTGATCTGTCTTTAAATCCCGTTGTAACCGATCAAATGCTTCGTTAATTAAGTTTGCCCTTTTTTCAGCATGGCAATCACTTAACAACCGACTCAACCTGTCATATTGAACTTCAGAAATTCTGACTTGATTGGCTTCGCCCCCGGATAGCAGTGAAAAAACAGCATTGTTTATCATTAACTCAAAAATATTAAAAAGTTCTATGCGATAATTAAAGCGACATATTCTCCCGAAGTTTGTCAAGATATACATTAAATCGTGATGGTTAAAAAAGTGACAGAATCTCGTTTCTATCAGCAGTCGCTCTAAATACTGTTTAATATAAAAAACACCTTGCAGTTCCATGTTATCAATGGCTAAAGGATAGTCAATGCTCGCCATCGTATTTTGAGCTTCAAAAATAATATTATAATGATTCATAAATACAGGTAACGATTCGTCAATGGTTAAATGATAAGCATCAACAGGCACATCTAATTTTAATTTTTTTACGTCTTGATACAATTGTTTAGCTTCTTCAAAATAACAGTGAAGTAATTCGACACCTTTGGTATATATTTTTTTTATACTATCAGAATGTAAATATACTATGGCCTCTTCAGGTTTCTCAAAATGGAGAGCATAAGCATCTATTGCATACATGAGAGAAACCATAATCCCTTCCGCCGTTTCTGTAGTAACCGACGTACTTTCCCCTTTGGTATACTGGCCAATCAATCGTTGCAGGATTTGCATAATCTCTACCTGTATCTTGTAAGCTTTCTCGCTGGTAATAACTCCAACACTTTGGCCTTCTTTTAGAAGCGACAACATATATTGGCTTTGCTTTAACTTTGATTTATCAATCGTAAAATTTGAAACCAAATCATAGCGATTTAAAGTGTTATCTAAGTCCATGTTATTCATCACCTTTATATAAAGACTCACTTCTCATCGTATCTCTTCTGAAACACTCCGCGAGTTCCTCCATTTTACTTCTTAATATCTCTAAAGACCCGGCAGAAGGCCCGTTAAAACACTCCATCATCTGATGAATCAGTTTCATGTCCCCTATCTTATCTTCTGTTTCATTTCTGAGATAATAAAAAATCTCCTGAAGCTCGATTAACGTTTCGACATAATTATCCTCATCCATATAGGGCGAAGCAGCAAACACCTCAATTAATTCCTTTAGTACTTCAATCCCCAGCTCTATACGCCCATGATCATGAAGCACTTTATTTCTATAAACGATTAATGTTTTTATATCGCTGGGTGTTAAGATCAGGCCATGCTCTTTTGTTTTTTCATTTAATTCAAGCAGTTCCATCATAGGTTTTGATTGAGGGGATAATTGAATGGAATTCAAAAAACGAGATAAGTTCATAACCTCTCTTCCTTTCAAAAGCATCTTTTTTTAAAAAAACATTGACTTTTTATTTCTTGTGTGTTATAATAAAATTAGTTTACTTTTTATTAACATTCATTAATTTATTCTATTTACTTACATATGTCAATAGTTGTTTTTCAGCAGCATTGTTTCTTTCCCTTTTAAATCAGCTTTTTATTCCTCAAGCCCCATTTTCATTCCCCTTCAACTCAACAGATTTCTTTCAAAATTTTTATCTGCTTATACTTCATTCTGTTAAAATTGTTGTATTACTTAACTTTTCTAATTTTTTTAATCTTTTGTCTTAGACCCGTAAATACCATCAGTAGACGGTCCCGCCGCTTTCTGGACGTGTAGCCGACTATACCTTGCTCTCTTGGAGCCAAAAGAACAGCCAACGGTTCCCGACACGTACAGCCGCTCCTTTCTCTTAATTCGCTTGTCACCTTAAAGATGCCGTACAGCAGCGTGTTGGATGATTTCTTTCCATTTGTACTGACTTTTAATAAGGCTGCAGCTTACAACCTCATTTTGTTAACCTTTTTTGTTGCATAGTCTCTTTCTGTTATGGCTATAAAAGGTGTCCATTTCATTTTCGACAACAAAAGCAATAAAGACATTTCAATAAGGAACTCTATACTAGAGAGTAAGTGAATGTCAGTGTTCATAGTGAGAACTTCGAAGGAAATATAATGTCCGCGTTGAAAATAAACGGTTTTGTTCTTCAGTAAAAGAATGAAATAGACCTGAAGAAATCAAATCTATAAGAGTTAAAATGAAATAAAGATGCTTATTTCATCGACATCTCAATCCTAAATGTGGTAAAATCGACGACAATGTTAACCATAAAAAGGAGGATTATGCGTATATGAGTATTATTATTTTGGCATCTATGCTTTTATGGGGTGCATTAATTTATGAACTAAGTAAATCTTCAAAAAAGCAAAACAACCGAAAAATTGTATCTTTGATATCTTTGGGCTCTTTATCAACTTTAGTTATTACCATTTCGCTTTTTCAAAACCTCCCGTTTTAAAAATTGTTTATAACTAAATCGATCGTATATGTCGTCGGTGTGGTATTGTTATAAAAAAAATCCTTCTTGCAAGAAGGATTTTTTATTCATTATTCTCTTCTTTATTATCCAATTCTGGAAAATAATCAATCATTGATTGAATATCTTCGACAAATTCTTTCTCTGTATATTGACCATCCGCGTCTACTCCACCCTTTTTTGTAATTCTGTACAATTCTTTAGCAGTTTTTTCAAAATTAAATGAATATCCATTGTAATTTCTTAAATCGTCATAAGGAGGAGAAGTCACTGTTAGATCAATGGAACAGTTATCTATATGCTCATTCATAAACTCGATGCAATCGTAATTATGTATCTTATTTAAAATGTTGCAATCTATTTCCCTTCACTCCCCTTTTCTCTTTAAAGAGATATTTTAAGTTTCACAAACACTTCACACATTGCTAAATTTTTACATGCTATACTAGACTTGTAACACAATCAAAACCTAGGGGGCAAATCTTATGAATAAGTTTTACAAAGGATTGATTGTTTCAGCATTATCTATTTCTTCATTAGCTCTTCCAGCGTTAACAAATCAAGCATCTGCCCAAGAGCCAGCACAAATTAAACAAGTTGTAAAACCTGCCGATGCCATTGCAACAGTAGATTTTCATATGCTAAGGAATTCTAATGTTTTGTTGTTAAATGGCTATACAAGATGGGAAATAGTTTCTGGCAGCCATCTTATCAGCATAAGTCCTGGTGGTGTCGTATCTTCCCATTCTTCACTCGGTACAGCATTGGTTTATGCTTATGATATCAATGATAACTATGTGATTTATAAGATTACTGTAGAACCTCGGTAAATTCTTGGTAAAAGGAGTGATTATTCACTCCTTTTTTATACGCCTAATTACAAAGTTAATAATGTCATCCTTACAGGCTTCTAAAGCTGATATCTTTGATACCAAAGCCGCAAGACTAGCGCGATCCGGCTCAGAATGTTCCTCCCGTTTGGCTTCATTCTTCATCGCCTTGATTTGAGTATCCGAATCCAACTTGATAAGGGACTGGTACATCTCCCATTATTTTTTGAAAGTAAATCTTATCGTTTAAACAAACATAAAAAGTCCCCCTGTTTGTCGGAAAATTGTCGTTTTCATTCCAATAAAATAAACAAAAAAGAGAGCAGATTGAAGTCTGCTCCCTGCAAAAATTTATGATTTTTCATTATCAGATAATCTTAGAACCGCAATACTCAATAATATTAAGCCTATAAACGTGCCGTATTTTCCGGTATCTATATCTGTAAGTGGGGCTACAATATATTCAATTAAAAATATAATAATAGCTATTGAGACCAATATACGATTCATTTGACATTATCACCTCAATTATTAACCATTTCTCTAAGGAAAAATAAAAATGGTACCAGGTACCCAATTATAAGAAATTCCGTACTTTCCATTATCAGATATTTTTTTATAACATACTTACCAGCAAACATTGCCCCTGCAAACATGAATTCAAATGCATCTTGACTAAAGGATATTCTACTGAAGCACCTTGTTTCACTCTACATTTTGCTTGAATTGACATCTTACTTGATTCCTTAGAAAGACTGACTGTAGCAGAATCAACTAGTGTTTTATGCCCATCAGTTAACAAATATTGATCAACTTTAATCGCCTCTTTAGAGGTTCCTTTATCTAATGTTTTTTGATCAATAAAATACTGTTTTCCGCCATATTCAAGTGTATAAGATGCTTCATCTTCAGACTGGCTTATAACATTCATTCCAGAAGTATTAGTTTTTGCCTTTTCATTCATCGATGTCTTAGCATAAGATGGAAGTGCAAATCCGCAGACTAAACTTAATACAAGTAGCAAGCTTACAATTTTTGTTTTCAAATTGTTATCCCTTCTTTAACGAGACTAACATAGTCATAGTGAAAAATATACCATATAACGATAAAATAGGAATTTTTGCCCTCAAAATACTAACTACAAAAAAGCACTCAGATTATTCCGAGTGCTTTTACTATACGATATATTGCACGCTGTTTTATTTCATAATAGGTGTCCTTTGATGCCGAGTTCCATATATATTAACATCTTTGACCCTAAGCTCATTAAAATGCTGGTTCCTTTTGCTTCCTCATATCTCCAATAATGATCATGCTGTCCAGGATACTTTTCATTTCAGTATCCGAATATTGTTAGTGAATAATCGCCATGCTTTCTTCCCCTTAAAATACAACATGGGCCTTTCATAGATTTCTAAAGAGAGCTTGTCCGTTTCTTCATTCTCAAAATTCGCAACGAAGCCATTCAGATCTCTCCAGCCGTGTTCAGGAGCGACTCGAGCACAAAAGTATTCAAGTAACATCCGATATTTATTCATGTCAGCAAAAAGATTGACATGGATTCAACGAATAGATTTGAAGAGTATATCTCCACGATAAGATGGAGTAATTTTTTTATTGATTTTTTTGTGGGTGATTTGTGGGTGATTAATGTTCCATCTTAAAATATTAAAAACACCCACAAAAACAAAAACCCCCTGACACCACTGGTGCCAAGGGATTCCTAGATTAATACTGAGACATATACTGCTCGCGCTCCCAAGGGTAGACTTGTGTGCGGAACATATCCCATTCGATTTCTTTTGCTTCGACGAAGTGTTCGAATAAATGGTCGCCGAGGGCTTTGACCATGACTTCGTTTGATTTGAATTCTTCGAGAGCGTCTGCGAGTGTCGCAGGATGGTCTACGATTCCGTTTTCGAGGCGCTCTTCTTTTGTCATGACATAGATGTTGCGGTCGATCGGAGCCGGTGCTTCCAGCTTGTTTTTGATGCCGTCAAGTCCTGCTGCAAACTGTATACTCAAGTCTATAGTTATCATGAAAAAATCCCTCTTTTGACAGGTGAAGATGTTACAAACGCCTCCTTTTCTCTTATAAACATTTTTGGTAAAATTAAGTTGTTGGTTGAAGAATTCAAAATGCGGGAGTGACCAGCAATGCTTTTGTTTTTTGGTAAGTTTATCTTGCTCTATTTGCTTTGTTCAGTTGCATACGCCTTTTTCAACGTGCTGTATTACAATATCGGCAAAAAATTTGTTTCAAAGACGGTCGATGGTACAAAATTGAATTGGGCTTTAAATGTTTTTGTTAAAAACGGTACGAAAATGGATAGTAGTGATTACTTTATTATGGCTGTCTTAGCAGCTTTATTGGCGATCTACTTATAAAAAAGCTCCTGGAATTAATCCAGGAGTTATTTTTATTTTGTTGGATATCCATTATTTTTACAGAAGGCTTTAATCTTCTTATGTTTTTTTGAAAACTTTTTGCATGCTTCTTTGATCCCATGTGTGTAAATGTCTTTTAAGAACTTTTGAGCAACACCAGCCAATCCCACAGCTGTTAAAATTGCAATTAACTCCTGCAACGAAATATATACAACCCAAGGTAACGCAGGCACAAACATAGGCTTGATTTGATTATCGCCTTTTACCGCAACCTGTTTCCCTTCCTCTAAAAATTTCACTTGTTCTGTTGGTAAGTTTTCATAAAACATCGCCATATTTGTTACTTGATCTACAGAAAAACCAATTTGGAGTGCTTTTTGACGGTCTACAGAATATGTAAAATCATCATTGGTTTTCAATGCTTCTTTTACAAACTTCTTCGCTTTTTCCATGACTTTTTCATCAACATTTTGCACAACATCGCTAACTTCTTGATGATTGATCAAACTTTCTGTTGCATTTTTTGCCTGTACTGTAGCCGCTGGCGTAGTCAATACTACTGTGGTTAGGAGTGCAAATACTGAAAAAAACATTAACACCCTAGCCTTCATACTTTTCACACCAAAAACAACCTCCTATAGTTTATATTTACAAGTAATATATTAACATATAAACCAACTATATGGAATATCTGTTTTTGAGAATTTTACAAACTTTTAATTTTCTATCTGATAAAAGATTAGTATAAGAAGGTTCTCAAGATAGAGGACGTTGTCTTCACTTCAATAAAGTTTCAATTTTTGCTTTCGTTTATGGCCCGTATATACAATTCGCAGACAGCCCGTACATCAGCTGGAACCGTTTGACTGCGTTCGCTACTTTCGGTCCGTATAGCCATCTATGCCGTTATTCTTTGCCCCTTTGTCTAGATAGAAATAGAGGGCAGCTAAAGCCTCCTGAATCTGCCGGACGGCCGTCCCTTTCATCAGCGGGCTTTTTACCTTATAGATGCCAGACGGCAGCGGGTAGGATGATTTTTTGCCGCTTGAGGAAGGCTTTTTCTTTGATGCTTCCACGGCTGCCAATGCTTTTTCTGTCGCTGGTCCGTAAATTCCATCCACCGTGATACCGGCTTTCTTTTGCAGAGCTTTGACGGCCCGCACCGTTTCATTGCCATATGAGCCATCGACCCCATACTTCGGCAGAGAGAAGCCTGCGGCAATCAAACGTTTCTGCAGCATCTTGACCTGGGAACCGGACGACCCTTTTTTCAGAATGGTTCCTGTGGATTTGCTTGACTGGCTCGTGGATGATGTTGTCTTTGACACAGTTTTATTCCCAAGCAGAGCATTAACTTTTTTCCTGAATGCCGCCAGCTGGCTGGAATCGCTCACCCACGGAGCCGGACAGTTTTTGTTTGTCACATCATAGTGCCGCACAATCTTGTCTGTAGAAAGGCCGTGACGCTTGCACAGATCGGCGACCAATTCAGCGGCATTCTGAACAGTTTCACTGTGAATCTTGCCGTCTTTTTCGACACACATTTCAACACTGATTGACTTTGTGTTAGCGTTCGGTTTAAGGAAACTCACATAACAGCGGTTTTTATCATGTGCATGGTACGCAACTTCATTTTCACGGGTAATATGCTGCGCCTCTTTACAGTCCACAAAATAATGGGCTGACGCGTACGTTTGTCCACGATACACGTTCCCAAAAAGATCGACACGGATTCAATGAATAGATATGAAAAGTATATCTCCACGAGAATGGAATAATTTTTTTATTGATTTTTGCGGGTGATTTGTGGGTGATTAACGTTCCATCTTAATATATTAAAAACACCCACAAAAAACCCCCTGACACCACTGGTGCCAAGGGATTCCTAGATTAATACTGAGACATATACTGCTCGCGCTCCCAAGGGTGGACTTGTGTGCGGAACATATCCCATTCGATTTCTTTTGCTTCGACGAAGTGTTCGAATAAATGGTCGCCGAGGGCTTTGACCATGACTTCGTTTGATTTGAATTCTTCGAGAGCGTCTGCGAGTGTCGCAGGAAGGTCTACGATTCCGTTTTCGAGGCGCTCTTCTTTTGTCATGACATAGATGTTGCGGTCGATCGGAGCCGGTGCTTCCAGCTTGTTTTTGATGCCGTCAAGTCCTGCTGCAAGGAGTACGCTCAAAGCAAGGTACGGGTTCGCAGAAGGGTCTACGCTTCTGACTTCTACGCGCGTGCTGATGCCGCGGGAAGCCGGGATACGGATCAACGGGCTTCTGTTTTGCGCGCTCCATGCCACATAGCAAGGTGCTTCATAGCCTGGAACAAGGCGCTTGTAAGAGTTGACAGTCGGGTTTGTCACAGCTGTAAAGCTTGTTGCGTGCTTGACGATACCGGCGATGAATTGCTTTGCCGTTTCACTCAGCTGAAGGTCAGCGTCTTTGTCAAAGAAGGCGTTGGCGCCGTTTCGGAAGAGTGATAGATTGCAGTGCATGCCTGATCCGTTTACGCCGAACAACGGTTTTGGCATGAATGTTGCGTGCAGGCCGTGTTTGCGCGCAATTGTTTTAACAACGAGCTTGAACGTTTGGATATCATCGCAAGCGCGGATGGCTCCAGCGTATTTGAAGTCGATTTCGTGCTGTCCAGGTGCAACTTCGTGGTGTGACGCTTCGATTTCAAAGCCCATTTCTTCGAGCTCAAGTACTATGTCGCGGCGGCAGTTTTCACCAAGGTCAGTCGGCGCAAGGTCAAAGTATCCGCCTTTGTCATTCAGTTCAAGGGTAGGCTCGCCTTTTTCGTCAAGCTTGAACAGGAAGAATTCCGGCTCTGGTCCAAGATTGAAATCTGAGAAGCCCATATCTTCCATTTCTTTCAAAATGCGCTTCAAGTTGTTGCGCGGATCGCCTTGAAACGGCGTGCCGTCCGGATTATAAATATCGCAGATGAAGCGGGCTACTTTACCTTTTTCGGCGGTCCATGGGAAAATCACAAATGTATCTAAGTCAGGGTATAAGTACATATCGGATTCTTCAATGCGGACGAATCCTTCGATTGAAGAGCCGTCGAACATAACCTTATTATCAAGTGCTTTTTCCAGCTGGCTCACAGGAATTTCAACGTTTTTAATCGTTCCAAGAATGTCTGTAAACTGAAGGCGAATATATTTTACATTCTCCTCATTTACTAGTTTAACAATGTCGTCTCTTGTATACTTTGCCATTCGTAAAACTCCTCCTCTAAAAGGTAAATGTATATAGCAATGCAGTTGCTAACAAATTAATGAAAAAACCTGGACATGTCTCCCTGGCGGAATGTCGTCCCTCTCTGGAAACGGCCTGCTTGGATAAGCTCGTTTTTCAGCAGTTTTCTCAGTTCTTCATCCGACAAGTTGTGTTTCTCTGCTTTTTTCGGCTTGTCTTGTTTGTCTTCTTTTTGTTCGTTTTCTGTTTTGGCGAAAATTTGTTTGATCCCTGCCATGTTTACACCTTGTTCGATCAAATCTTTAATTTCGAGCAGCTTATCTACATCATGGAATGAAAATAAACGTCTGTTCCCTTCGCTTCTTGCAGGAAATACCAGTCCATTTTCCTCATAATACCGAATTTGTCTTGCGGACAGTTCGGTCAGCTGCATGACGATACCTATCGGAAATAAGGGCATTGAGCGGCGAATTTTATCACTCATCTCAATTTCCTCCTTTTCTTATATAAATTTATTATATGTGATGTTATATAATGTGTCAACACGATGTAAGGATTCTTCACATGAAAATATTCTTTATTTTCTTTACATTAATCCCTGCTTCATGAGCGCATCCACAGCACTGCATATCGCATTCTTCACATGGGAATAGGTTAATCCGCCTTGGACATATGCCACATAAGGCGGTCTTATAGGGCCATCCGCTGATAGTTCAATGCTTGCTCCCTGTACAAAAGTGCCGGCCGCCATAATAACATCGTCTTCATAGCCCGGCATATAGCTCGGATACGGCGTGACATGAGCATTGACAGGAGAAGCGTACTGAATCGCCTGACAAAACGCGATCATCTGCTCCGGGGTGGAAAATTCGACAGACTGGATCAAATCGGTCCGCTTGCTGTCCCACGAAGGATTCGTCCTAAAGCCGAGCTTTTCGAGAAAGCGGGCTGTGAACACGGCTCCTTTTAATGCCTGGGAAACAACATGCGGCGCAAGGAAAAAGCCCTGGTACATCTCCTGGAGGGTGTACAACGACGCACCGGCTTCACTGCCGATTCCAGGTGACGTCATTCTGTAGGAGCAGGCTTTCACCCATTTTTCCTTGCCGGTGATATAGCCGCCTGTTTTGGCGAGGCCGCCTCCCGGGTTTTTAATCAGCGAGCCTGCCATCAGATCCGCTCCAACATGGCACGGCTCACGCTCTTCTACAAATTCGCCGTAGCAGTTGTCGACGAAAACGATGATGTTTTCGTTTATTTCTTTAACAAAGCGAACCATCTTCTCAATCTCATCAATTGTAAAAGACGGACGGTCGGCGTATCCTTTTGAACGTTGGATTCCGACGACTTTTGTCTGCGGTGTGACGGAAGCTGCCACGTGATCAAAATCAACGGCTCCCTCTTTAGTCAGCTCGACATGGCTGTATCCGATCTGGAAATCCTTTAAAGACCCTGAGTTTTCCTCACCTCTGACGCCGACGATCTCTTCGAGGGTATCGTACGGTTTGCCTGTGATGTAAAGAAGTTCATCCCCCGGGCGTAGAATGCCGAATAAAGCAATTGATATCGCATGGGTTCCCGAGATGATCTGCGGTCTGACAAGGGCCGCTTCACCGCCGAAGACGTCGGCATAGACTTTTTCCAGCGTATCGCGGCCAATGTCATCGTAGCCGTAGCCAGTCGATGGTGTGAAATGTGTGTCCGATACTTTGTGCTTTCTGTAGCTTTCAAGCACCCTCCACTCATTTCGTTCACTGATTTCATCAATTGTTTTATGGATCTGAGCGATATCGGTTTCAGCCTCCACCGCCGTTTTCTTTAGTAGATCTCCGTGTTTTAATGTCTCAAACATGTTCTGCAGTGTCCTTTCCTACATATACTTCTTCAGCTCTCCCAAAATGTTTTGATCAGGGAGAATATATCCTTCCACTTCATATGCTTCGCGACCTTCGTCAAAAATGGTGCTTTTCGTCATTGTCTCAGACTTGATTCTCGACAACAGCCTGCCTTCTGAAGCGGGAATTCTCACATCATACGGAACGAGCAGCTCCTTTTTCAGATAGTCTTCAACCGCCTGCTTAAACAGCGGCAGGTCTCCGTCTATTTTGGCGCTCGTCATGATATGCCCTCTCCCTGAAGAAGGGATGAAATCCGGCCGCTTCCGGTCTCTTTTATTATAGACGGTTAAAACGGGAATATCGTCGGCTTCAAGCTCTTCAAGAAGGCGCTTGACCGTCGCTTCGTGGCCTTCGTAGTCTTCGTGTGAAGAATCGATCATATGAAGAATCAGATCGGCTTCTTTTACTTCTTCGAGCGTCGATCTGAAAGCCGCGATCAAAGTCGTCGGCAGATCCTGAATAAACCCGACCGTATCTGAGAGCAGCACGCTGTATCCGCTCGGCAGCGTCATTTTGCGGGTCATCGGGTCAAGTGTGGCAAACAGCAGGTTTTCTTCATAGCTGTCGGCGTCTGTAAGCCTGTTAAACCATGTCGATTTCCCTGCATTGGTGTAGCCGACGAGCGCGATTTGCAGTACGCCGTTTTTCTTTCTTCTTTCTCTGTATCTACTTCTGTGGCGAATGACGGTAGACAGCTGAACATTGATTTCATGAATCCGGTTTCTGATATGGCGCCGGTCGGTTTCCAGCTTTGTCTCTCCGGGACCTCTTGTTCCGATTCCGCCGCCTTGCCTTGACAGGTTGATTCCCTGGCCGCTCAACCGTGGGAGGGCGTATTGCAGCTGCGCCAGCTCAATTTGCAGCTTCCCTTCCCTTGTCCGCGCGCGTTTGGCGAAAATATCGAGGATCAACTGCGTTCGGTCGATGATTTTCACGTCAAGCGTTGTGACAAGCGCTTTCAGCTGACTCGGCGACAATTCATCATTAAAAATTAAAACATCAGGCAACAGCTCTTCACAGAGCACCGCCAATTCATCTACTTTTCCTTTTCCGATATATGTAGCAGCATCCACACGGTTCCGCTTCTGCGTAACCGTGGAAACAACCGTTCCATCGGCCGTTGTCGTCAGCGCGGCGAGCTCTTCCATCGAATATGAAAAACGCTCATCAGACACGTGGGGAAGCTGGCATCCGACTAATATGGCTTTCTCTTTCATGACGTCCTGTCCGTTCAAGTGATCATGTTCCTTTCTTAACGTTAGTCAATAAGCAGTACTATCATAACAAACGAAGGGAGCGGTTGCCAGAAATCCTCGAAAATAAAAAAAGAACGCGCCATTATACGTGCGGCGCGTCTTCCTTCAAGTCGAGATCCTGGCTTTTGATGGTTATCAGGTCATTCTTTAAATAGCAGTCTCCCATCAGCAGTCTCATCGCCTGCGACCGGATGGATTTTTCGATCAGGTTGCGGACGAAGCGGCCATTGCTGAACTTCGCGGGGCTGACCGTGCTTTTGACGGCCATCAGATGGTCTTTCAGCTTCCATTCGGCCTCAGGGCTGAACTGATATTCCCTTTCCGCCATCATCCGTTTCGCAATGTCCATCAGCTGGCTGACTGAGTAATCGGGAAAATCGATGCTGATCGGAAACCTTGACTGAAGGCCCGGGTTTAATGAAAGAAAATGATCCATTTCCCGCGAATATCCGGCGAGGATTAAAATAAATTCGTTGCGCTTATCTTCCATATGCTTGACTAATGTATCGATTGCCTCCTTGCCGAAGTCTTTTTCTCCGCCTCTGGCAAGGGAATAGGCTTCATCAATGAACAGGATCCCGCCCATCGCTTTTTTGATTAAATCCCTCGTTTTTTGCGCCGTATGACCAATGTACTCACCGACGAGATCGGCGCGCTCCGCCTCGATCAGATGGCCTTTTGAGAGAACATTCATTTCGTAAAAAAGTCTGCCGATCAGCCTGGCGACGGTCGTTTTTCCGGTTCCCGGATTTCCTTTGAACATCATGTGTAGCGCCTGTTTTCCGGCTTTAAGGCCTTGTTCTTCGCGCTTTTTATTGACGAAAATCCAGGCGTAGATTTCCTTAATATTGCGCTTCATTTCCTCCATCCCGACCAGCGTGTTCATTTCCCTTTCAATTTCCTTCAGAATGCTGTGTTTGGCTTCATTTTTTTGCAGTGCGGCCTGATATTCGGCTTCAGCCTCTGAATTGGCCAAAACCTGCTTTTGACCGTTCAGTATGATATTGATTTGTCCGTTGTTTTTATAAGTAACAGCCCTTTCCAACACACTCACCTCACCATTCTCTCTTTATATCCTATTCATGGCGCGCTTAAGCCGTGACAGACGCCTACATGACTGCGCATTCCGATGTTTTTTGAGAAGGACGGGGCAGGTCTTGTTGAAACCTGCGCTTTCCCGAGAAATACTTTATTTCTTATTGTATTCAGGTAAGCTGTGCGGACAAACCAATTTTTTATTTCTGTTTGCCTTTTTGGTAAATGCTTAACGGGTTGACATGATTAATCGTAAAAAATGATGAGTGATGAGGTCTTTAGGGAAATGGAGCCAGTCCGTCTGAAGATGTGCTGCGGCTGTTGCTCGGCTCAGTTCTTTCATCTTCTCTTTGTTAGCTATGCTTTTTGATTGAGTAAATCCTAAGTGATGAAATGCGTGGCAATTAACGCATATTAAATCAAGATCAATTAATTTAACTACTATGTTATCAAAATCATACTCCGATTAAGTGTTTGGTCAATATGAGGTTGATAACCCCATATACTACATGGGGACTCGCGGTTCTGTAGAACTTCTTTTCTGATTTCACCCCACAATGCTCCTCCTACTGCCTTCCTAACAGTTTGCTTATGTAATAATGAAGGTTTAGCATCTATTTTTAACTTAAAATGATCATATTTATCCATGATGCACCTATCTTTAAATTAATAGCGAATACCCGACTTAAATGACTCCAGTTTGATTTCATCGGCTTGCATCTTTCCAATATTCTTTAATATTTCTTCATTACTTTTTGCAATAGCTTCTGCTACACCTTCTATAATCAAATTTATAATCTTTTGCATGTAATAATCATCAATATAATAAAGTATATCAGGATTCTGTTTTACTTTTGACTCAATAATGCCTTTAATCTCATTTTCATTTAACATATACGTATTATAATTCACAAGGACACCTCGTTCTTATATTAATCGACTTTTATTTTCATATCTTATCTGTATAAAATTTATTACTTTTGCTATTCCTAGTGTAAGATCTGCTGTGTACT
Source organism: Bacillus sp. FSL L8-0528 (assembly GCF_038593085.1). Classification (NCBI taxonomy): domain Bacteria; kingdom Bacillati; phylum Bacillota; class Bacilli; order Caryophanales; family Bacillaceae; genus Bacillus; species Bacillus sp. FSL L8-0528. The sequence goes on along the minus strand of NZ_CP151961.1, from coordinate 1,904,010 downwards.
CTTTAAGATCTTCATATTCTTTTTTAATTCTTAACACAGAAGCTAAACTTTTACTTTCAATTAAAATTTGTTTAATTTCTCCCATCATTTGATTTTTCAAATCCTCATCTCCAAGAAAGAATATAGGTGACAATGAACTATCAAATGTTGAATCATTTAATAAAATGTCGGTCATAATTCGCTGCTGTATGCTATTTCTGTTCCTTTCTAAACGTTCCTCAAAAAACTGATTTTTTTCTTCATGGAGTAGAACGTTTTTTAACTTGGCCTCTATTTCTATATCATCTATACAAAACATATAATTATTAGATTTACTTATTAACTTATTAAAGTACTTTTTAATATGTAATGGTACTTCTATCCCTCTTACATCAGACATTATTCTATTCCAAGCCGTAAAACAAGGAACTGTTTCTTGATATCGAAGCAACTCCAGATCAATTTGTTTAGTAATTATTTTTTGAGGATAATTAATTTTCCTTAACTCCGAATAAAATTTTGTTAGTTCATCATATAATGGAGAATAAATAACATTCTTTCGTGTAATAATACCCTTTATCTTAACTTGATGGGAATTTAATAGAAAAGTTCCTACTAAAGATAATACACTCCCTATAAGAACACCTAACAATCCGATTACACTTGAATTGTTTAAAATATTATTAATTGAAGAAAATTGCACATGTAATGTAGGGAGCAACCTAACTATTAATAAATAGATTAGCAACAGGGTGACAATTGTTATTATTGGTAGTTTTAATCTGATGAACCAATTAATTATTGAGATTTTAGTGTTTACTTTCATTATATCTTTAACCTTTCTAATATCTAGATAAAACGATGGTTTTTATTCGCATTCATTGTAAGTTAAGCCATTCTTCTTCCTTTGGGAATGGCTCCTTATTTGTACGATACCATCCTTTAAAATATGCTACCAAATGCATCATTATCTCTTCTGCTCGTCCTTTAGAATCCATTCCTAATTGAGTAAAACCATTTTTGCTGCTTAATGGATCTTTATCTCCTGGTTTATCGAACTGAACAAGGGCTATATAATACCTTCTGAGCCTGTACCAAAAGGTAATGCTTCCCCCGGAATGGTCTCCAAAATGCATTACATCTACTTTCGGCTTAAAGCCTCTTAATCTTAAGTAATCAGCGATTTCTTCAGCACCAAATTCTTGATCTATTTGCCCTCTTTCTTTGAGTACCAAAATTAACCCCTCTATACGTAAAATGATGATTAGAGCTAAAATTCATCAATTATTAAATTTAAAGCAATAAACAACAGAACAATTGCTATTACAATAATTGTTTCGATAGTATAGGTTTTGTGATTTTTCTTCTTTTACATTTCCTCCCTATATTTTTCTTGAAGCTCTTTCCTCTTCTCATCCATTTTCATTATTAGGCTCCCCTTTCGCCAAAACCAAAGTATGAACCTATTTTCGAGTCGTCTAAACAATGGGCACTTAAGAAACTAAAACGTAAGACATACGAAACCAGTGTTTTGGTTCCATTATACAACAAAGGAAAGAATTATTGGCCAAAATGAGAAACAAATAATATGATTCCTATCCCTGCGCTCATCGCACCAAAAAGATTAAATCATCGTAAAGTCGAAACTTATATCTGAAGGTGATTTAATGGAGAAAGAGTTTGAAACAAAAGGATATGACACATCCACTGTGTACGATTATAAAGTGTATGCTGATGTACATTACGGCCGCTGCGACAATTGCGACTATACGCTGTTCAAGAGCTCTGTTAAAGACGTATATTCCTGCGTGAATGTCGACGCTGCGGGATGAAGAAGGGCATTTAGCCTCTCTTCTTCAGCTGCCCGGTTTAGGTTAAAATGCTTCTTTGCACCTTCTGGAGATCCTTTTTTAATTTAATAGCTGATACATCAAAAAAGTGTAACGATGAGGTAATATCGTCCAAAGCACTTGCATTCGAATCATCATGTGCTTCTGGTAACTTATCATATATATCTTGGAAACTAGAAACCATTGAATCATAATCAACGCAAACATCCCTGAATCGATCAGAAGGACATGAAAAACCTTCACTTGTCTTAATAATAGAGAACTTTGTAATAACAGTGTCCTGCTTTGACTGTTCAATGTTTTCACTGTTACCTTGAGGTTCATTTAGAAATTCCAAGCTATCTAAAGCAGTTCCCATACTTTCAGTTAGTTGTTTGATACTTTCTTTGTAAGACTTTTCTTAACTTGTGAGGCTGTTTTCTGCTTACAGTTTCCTGGTCGTCTGACGATTCATTTTCTTTACTTGTTTGGCTACATGCTGCTAACGTGTGTAGACATGTTAATAGAATGAAGTAACTAAAGTGATGTCTTTTCAAGTTTGTTATTTGACTGGAAACAGATAAATTACATATATTTCAATATTACCATCTTTATATACAGCAATCTTTTCATTATCTTAATCAATCTTTGGATAAGTCTTTAGCATCTTTGTTTTTCCTTGGTGTGCTCTATGCTACAATATAAAAAATGCAAAGTTAAAAGTGAATATGGAACAAACATGCTAATACAATAAAAGACTATAACAGGCATAAAAATTGCTGTAATTATCTTCCCAAAGTTTGAAAACAATACCCGTTCGCCGTTTTCATTGTATTCATCAGCAGTTGCTAAATTTAGTATCGACCGATAAGCTTAATAAAGGAACGCTAATCCAAACATCTTTCCAAGAAAATCAGAAATCGGAATCTCTAGTCAACTAAAAAGCGCAGCAACAACAATAAACCCTAAGATTAGCTGCCATCCTTGTTTAGCCCACCAAATCACGTATAATCCTCCTTAAAATGTTTTAGACCCTATTCAGTTCGTTTATTTAAAATTAAAGCTTGCAATTAATTAAAAAATGTGCAGTCAATGGATACTTGTTGCAGCATTTCATTTCCTTAGCTGTGTCCTTTTTCATATTGTTATTTTTCGTAATAATAAGCTTTGACCCAATAATAGTTTCTATCCTTATTTTCACACCATTCAACAAATCCCTTTGATCGTTCTTCTTTAAACATCACCCAGTCATTCAATAGATCTTGATAATAGTTAAGTGCTTCGTTATTGTTTTTTCTTGTTTGTTCACATTCTACTTTGTTATTTAACTGCCGGGACTTAGCAAGAAGTACCGTATCTTCTTTAATATCGCCAAGATATAAATCTTCAGATATATGATGAAATGAATACCAAAGAGCATTCAAGTTAATATCGATTAGCGTTAATAAGGATAGTTGTTCATTGCTGCCACCACGTCTAAGTGCGTTGTTTAAGTAATCGACACGTTTTTCAGTATTTAAAAACACGCCATACCATCTATATGGTCTTGGATCTTCGGGATTACTCTTCATCCATCTCTCAAGTAAAGGCTTCAAAAGTTCCTCCTCCAAAGGATAAACGAGTATATGATGAATATTATCTGATTCTTCAAATAAGGCAAATAGCCAACTGGCAAAATGCTGTTGTACATTATTATCCCACGTCTTTGCTTCATCAATAAAGGCGGACAATGCTTTAAAGGATTCCTTTCGCAACCCTTTTTCTTTGAGGAAACAAAACTTTTTAAATAATGGATATGCATCCAATCTGTCATTTTTTAAGATATTAGTTAAGACATTTACCATTGTTCACATCTCTCTTTATTCAGGATAAATTCGTAATTTTATTCTAATATCTATGATCGGCACGCTTTCTTTTATTGGATGATTTTTTTACCCACCATTGAGTGCCCTCATAAGACCCGCTTAAAACTTCTATTAATGCCAAATCCCGATCATCCATGGTTTTTATGATTTTTATTCTTTTATACCTTGGTATATCAATTGTATTTACTCCATCACTCCTTAATTCAGATATACTGCCGTAATTCTTCTCTAAAGTTTCGATAGATTTAGCACCATGAATATTCCTGAGAATCTCGATTTCATCCCCTGCCTTGTATTCCCCAGTTCCAGGTAAGAAAAAAACTGCTACAACCGCAAGCGCTAGAAGGACGCCGGCAATTCCATAAAACGCTTTTTTTATGAGTTCTATTAATTTATCCACGAATTTGATTATTGGATTATCTATATATTGGTGTTGTCTCTTTTTACTCGTGATTGCATTCTGCGCTCTTCTTTCTTATTTTAAATTTTCTTTATTGTGTCCTAATGATAGCTTCCATCATCGCAATGAACAGCAAATGTCTTTTCCCCAATCATCTTCAGTTCCCCTTCAGTCTCGTTTTCATCACCAAACCATGTAACCCGATTCTCATTTAAAAACACCTCCAAGTCTTATTTCGGATTAGATCGATCCGATTTCAAACTCGAAGGTGTTTTTTATTTGTCTCATCTTGCGGGGCAGTCCCCTCGTTTGTTTAACAAAAATGGCACGTTTCGTTTTTCTGCCCCATTAGTTTTTTGAACGACGCGAGCGTGAATATGCGGCGTTCTCACTGTGTTATATTGAGGCGCCTTATCTTATGTACGTGACATTCGTTTTCTGTCTAGATAAGCAGTGCCGCTCCATTTATTCCTTCTACACTGACATAACACAGAAAGGGAAAATTAAATTTCTTATCTTTTATTAGGTTTAAAACCTTTTGACACCATGTTTTTTCTTCTTTGGCCAGTCTGAATTTGCGATCAATCAAGATATAACGGCCGAAGTTTTTTGACATGCTATCTGAGTCCTTGTTTTTTTCTAGCTCCGCCATTTTTTTCAATTGGGTATCAATTGTTTTTTCTAAATTTCTGATTCGATCCTGAATTAATTTTATAGAATCTTCCTCTTCCAGCAACCAAATCGAATATACTTTAATAAGAAATTCGTCCCTATTTATTGGATCTGAAGGAGATACGGCGATCCAATCTTCTAACGCTTCTTTTCCCTTTTCAGTGATGGAGTATATTTTTTTATCAGGTTTCCCTATTTGCTCTACATGCTCGTATTCAAGAAATTCTTCTTGTTCCATTTTATTTAGCAAAGGATATATTTGACTATGTTTTGCCGGCCACACTACCTCCAGATACTGAACTAACTCATATCCTGAACAAGGTCTTCTGCCGAGAACGCTCAGAATGGCATATCCTAAAGTATTTATATCATTCACCTCAATCTTAAATGGCGGTTACTTTATACTATTTTTAAATCCAAAGGTTAAATAAACCCTCATTAATACCCAAGTTATACATATAGTATACACCAAAAACAGCACTTATTACACCCGTCGTCATCCCTAGTGTTCCGCTGATTGCTCCTTGCTTCTTACTCAGCACGAAGGGAATTCCAATGATTGTTGTAAAGAAAAGCATACCAATAACTGTTCCTGCACCGAATATAAGAATATATATTGCCGCTTCCCCCACACTCTTTACGGTACTTATCGTTAATAAGACCATAGCTCCGCTTCCTGCAAGACCATGAACTAAACCGATGAATGATGATCTTAAGTATGTTACCTTTTTATGACGGCGCTTATGGTCGCCGCTGCTTTGATGGGTGTGGAGATGTTTATGTTGATGCATATGTACAGGGCTATTCTTGAAAGAAAGAATCGTTTTAACCCCTAAATAAACAAGCATAATTCCTACTAAAAATTCTAAGGACATCGACCATTTTTCTGATATTTGCCCCTTCATTACAATGACAATGATTCCAACTATAAATAATGTTACCGTATGGCCTATGCCCCAAAATATGCCCGCTAAAGAAGCTTGCCATAACTTTTTACTTTGACTTGCAATTGTCGATACCGCAATCACATGGTCAGGTTCAATCGCATGCTTGATTCCTAAAATTAAAGCCAGCATTAAAACCGAGAATAATGTGCCTTCCACAAAATACATCTCCTTGTTTATCTTGAATCTGAAAAAAACCAACAATTGATCAGTTGCTGGTTTTTTTAACCGTTAATATTTTCTTAAAAAACTCGGGGTTTTGTTAAACCATACTTGGTTGAGAATATGATGAAATTCGGAAAACAGACTTTCGATGATCTGCGTTTGATTTGCTAATACCCGTACGGAAAACCCAGGGACAGGCAATAAAGATATGCCTATTTTATATTCTTTTGTCTGAGTATCAACAGCCTGATATAAACGATCAAGAAGGTCATGATCTACTTTTTCATTGATCACAATCATGGAACCTAAATGAGAATAGCCTTCCATTAAACCCAGACCTTCTATATTTTGTTTGGCTGGGCATAATTTGATATGGTCATAGACTGCCAGCTCATTTTCCATATAGATTTCATTAATGAATTGAAGCATTTCATAGGTAAACTTTTCTCCACTAGGAGACCATCCAGGAGTCACAATATCTGAATAAAGGAACGTACATCCTTTTTCAATATATACTACATTTTTTTGTTTATACCGTGCATTTTGATAACCGATAAGCGGATCGGGAATGTACTCAAGATAACTGCCTTCCCTAAGGTTGAATTCAGTTTCCTGATATGCATGTGTATGCGGTGTCTTATATATTTTAGTTGCCGATTGGGTTGTTAATGTTAACCTTGCTTGTTTCTCCAGTGAAATCTTCATTTGATAGCGATCACCGTCTAAATAACCGCCGCCGGGGTTTAAAATATAATAACAGGCTTGTCCTGATTCATCATGATAAATAGGACGCATGACTTTATACGCCCCCTGAAAATACACATTTTTCGCAATGGTCTTTCCATTTTTTTCTTCAGCGCCCAAATGCAAAACGCCTGTCCAGTCCCCCATCTTACTCCAGCCCTTTTAAAAGTGCATTTTTCTTAATCCAGTCAATGACTTGATCAAGACCTTCATTCGTTTTTAAATTTGTAAAAGCGAACGGCTTGTCTCCGCGGAAAACCTTCGTATCAGATGCCATAACGTCCAGATTTGCTCCAACAAAAGGCGCTAAATCTGTTTTATTGATGATAAATAAATCAGATTTAATCATTCCTTGACCGCCTTTTCGCGGTATTTTCTCCCCTTGGGCCACATCAATAATATAGATTGAAAAGTCAACAAGTTCAGGGCTGAATGTAGCTGCCAGATTATCCCCGCCGCTTTCAACGAAAATAAGTTCAACGTCTGGATTCTTCTTCACTAGCTCATCAATGGCTGCAAAGTTCATTGATGCGTCTTCGCGTATTGCCGTATGAGGGCAGCCGCCTGTTTCCACACCTATAATCCGATCTGCGGGAAGACCCCGTTGTTCATTAAAAACTTGGCATCTTCTTTTGTATAAATGTCGTTTGTCACAACTGCCATACTCATTTCATCTTGTAAATGCCGGGTTAATTTTTCGACTAACATCGTTTTCCCTGCTCCTACAGGTCCTCCTACACCGATCCTAATTGGTTTCATACCTAACACTTCCTTTTTTGATTAAGACATGAAAATACGAATATTTACACGTTCGTGCATCATCTGAGATAATTCTAAACCGGGAGAAACAATCCCAAATTCTTCTTCATTTAAACTTTGAATTTTTTCTGTTGCTTCGATTAAAACAGTCTGAAATTCTTGAATTGTCTTTTGACCTGCCACTTGCCCTAGAGGGACAGCCCGTACCGCATTTTGGACAAGATTTGAGACTGCTGAATACAAATAGTACAAAGTAGTCGTTGATGAAGGGACACGAAGATGATGACCTACAATCGTAAATACAATGGAAGGATGTCCAAACGATTGCTTTTGATCTATACGCTCCCGATATGTTGAAAGAATGGGTATATCATATAGGGATTCAATAAGATTTAACATCCGCTCGCCCATCCTTTTGGTTCCTTCTCTTGTTTCACGCGGCAAATTTTGAACAGTCAACATGCGATCTAATTTCCATACTGTTTGTAAATCTTCATTCTCCAACGCTTCATATACAAGGCGGGAAGCCAACCCATCTGAATAAATGAGCTGCTCGTTTACATATGTATGAAGCCATTGTACGAACGTTGCTTGATCATGGACTTTATCTTCTTGAATATAGGTCTCAAGACCATATGAATGACTAAAAGCCCCTATAGGGAAATTTGAATCGCATAGTTGGAGTAAAGATAAAATATTAATCATGGCTATGGCCGATATGGCGGAAAGCCTGTTTTACTTTTCGGTCTTCACGTTTATATGGAATTTGCAGGTCTTGAAGTAACTCTTCTACAAGATAATCATATTGAACAAGCATTTCATCCTCTTCAAACTGCGCCGGCAGGTGGCGGTTTCCTAATTGATGAGCGATCGTTCCCATTTCATTCAAGGTGCGCGGTTTGATGACTAATAAATCATCGGACAGTACATCGATGACGATCATATTTTTATCGTCCATATATAAAACATCACCAGCGACAAGGTCGCGCGGTTCTTTTAAGCGTATTCCAATTTCATTGCCATGATCTGTTTTCACCCGTTGGATTCGTTTTACTAAATGAGCACTTTCAAGGTAAACTTTTTCAATATGGCGTTTTTCAATTTCCTCTTTTTCCATGTTTTCAATATTTGTTACGATTTGTTCAATTATCATGACTCTCACCTCAGAATAGGAAATATCGTTGACCCATTGGCACCTTATCAACAGGGTCACATGTAATTAATTGGCCATTTACTTTCACTTCATATGTTTGTGGATCGACCGTTATTTCAGGAGTTTCGCAATTCAGCTTCATATCTTTTTTCGTTAGTTTGCGAATGCCGCGAACCGGAAGAATGATTTTTTGCAATCCAAGCTTTTCATGCACTTTGTCATCGAAAGCTGCCTGGGAAATAAACGTAATAGAAGTGCTGGACAGCGCCTTGCCAAACTGCCCATACATCGGACGGTAAATAACAGGCTGCGGTGTCGGGATAGAGGCGTTAGCATCTCCCATTAAGCTCTCTGCGACAAAGCCGCTTTTAATCACCATTTCAGGCTTCACACCGAAAAATGCTGGATTCCAGACAACGAGATCGGCCATTTTCCCTGTCTCGATAGAACCGACATATTCGGAAATACCATGAGTAATGGCAGGATTCATTGTATATTTGGCAACATAACGTTTGACGCGGTTGTTGTCCGAAAGCTCACTGTCGCCCGCCATTGTTCCTCTTTGTTTTTTCATCTTATCGGCTACTTGCCATGTACGTAAAATGACTTCTCCAATCCGTCCCATCGCTTGGGCATCCGAACTAGTCATGCTGAATACACCCATATCCTGGAGAATATCCTCAGCTGCAATCGTTTCGCGTCTGATACGTGAGTCAGCAAACGCCAAATCTTCCGGAATGGATGGATTCAAGTGGTGACAGACCATTAACATATCTAAATGCTCGTCTACCGTATTGACTGTATAAGGTAATGTCGGATTCGTAGATGACGGCAGAACATTGTTAAAGCTGGCCGATTTAATTAAATCAGGAGCATGTCCCCCCCCCGCACCCTCTGTATGGTACATGTGAATGACGCGATTTTTAATAGCGGCCATTGTATTTTCCATAAATCCGCCTTCGTTTAATGTATCCGCATGAAGGGCAACCTGAACATCATATTTGTCAGCCACACTTAGCGCATGATCGATAGCTGAAGCTGTCGCGCCCCAGTCCTCATGAACTTTCAGTCCAATGGCGCCGGCGCGTATTTGCTCTGCCAGCGGATCTTCTGAAGCGGCTTGTCCTTTTCCTGTAAACCCAACATTAATCGGCATGCCCTCTGCCGCTTCAAGCATTCGGTGCATATGCCACTCACCCGGTGTAACTGTAGTAGCCTTTGATCCTGCAGCAGGGCCTGTTCCTCCTCCAATTAAGGTGGTAAGACCTGAAGCTAATGCTGTTCTGATTTGCTCCGGATTAATAAAATGTACGTGAGTGTCAATTCCGCCCGCAGTTACAATCATACCTTCAGCAGCAATAACTTCTGTACCGGCGCCAATCACAATATCCACATTGTCCATGATTAGCGGATTACCTGCTTTCCCGATTCCAGCGATTTTGCCATCACGAATTCCAATGTCCGCTTTATAAATCCCAGTGTAATCTAAGACAACAGCATTCGTAATGACAACATCTGCTATTCCTTCTCCACGCGTAACTAAAGGGTGTTGTCCCATTCCATCACGAATAACTTTACCGCCGCCGAATACCACTTCATCTCCATATGTCGTGTAGTCTTTCTCGATTTGGATGAGCAAATCTGTATCTGCCAGACGAATAGAGTCCCCTGTAGTCGGGCCGTACATTTCAGCGTATTGCTTTCTTGGCATCTAGAAACTCATGATTGGTTCCCCTCTTTTTCTAATGATCCGTCCACTTTATTATTAAATCCGTATACCCGGCGTTCGCCGGCGTAAGGCACTAATTCCACTTCTTTTTCATCACCGGGCTCAAAACGCACTGCCGCTCCTGCCGGAATGTTTAGTCGCTTTCCAAATGCTTCTTCTCGTTTGAATTGAAGCGCTTCATTCGCTTCATAAAAATGAAAATGTGAACCTACTTGAACTGGGCGGTCACCTGTATTCGTTACAGTCAATTTGGACGCCGCTCTTCCGACATTACAAATGATATCCGTTTCTTTTAAAAATAGTTGCCCCGGTTCCATTTAAATAGCCTCCTATCCATTTTACTTAATTGGACTATGTACAGTTACAAGCTTTGTGCCGTCTGGAAATGTAGCTTCTACCTGGATATCATCAATCATTTCCGGAATGCCTTCCATTACATCTTCCCGCGACAATATGGTTGTTCCATATTCCATCAACTCCGCAACTGTTTTTCCATCCCGTGCTCCTTCCAACACTTCATACGTTATCAGAGCTACTGCTTCCGGGTGATTCAATTTCAATCCCCGTTCTTTACGTCGCTTCGCAAGATCTGCAGCGACAACAATCATAAGCTTGTCTACTTCACGCGGTAATAGTTGCATCACAAAACCTCGCTGTATTTTTATTACGACCAAACGGTGAGCATTCTTATAAGGGGGAGCCAGTTCATTAACATTCTGAGCTGACAGCGCCAAAACTAAGAAACTGAAAATATATTTGATTCCCCTGCTTCTATTTTCAATGTATATCATCTTTTACATATATGTCAATTTATATATTCAAAAATTTATATATGATACACTGAAGATATATAACCTTGAAAAGAAAGGAGAATATTCATTATGCGAAAAAACAAACATCATTTATTAAGCGAGGGAGTGTTTTCCCGTTTAATAACAGCTTCTCTCAAAGGCATCTCTCAAGTCATCCTGATTGAGAATGTGATGACCGGCTTTCTAATCCTAATAGCCATTACTATTTTTTCCTATTATTTAGGTATAATCGCTTTATTGTCCGCTATTATCGGTACTTTAGTAGGGAAATTGGGAGCAGCAGATGAAAAGGTTATCAATCAGGGTCTATTAGGATATAATTCTGTGTTAACAGGAATGGCATTGGCATCATTCTTAACTGGCCCTTACATGTGGCTTGTCGCTTTAATTGGATCAGCCGCAGCAGCCATTTTTACAGCCGCCATGATGCATTTCACGAAAAGAATTGAAGTTCCAATTCTTACATTCCCCTTTGTTATCCTGACGTGGTTTGTATTATTAGCTTCATACAAATTAAATGGGATTAAATTAAGTTCTGCCCTGGTGCCTCAGGATTTAACACACTGGAAACTAAAGACAGCAGGGGAAGTCAATTTAATAGACGGGGTCTTTCATGGAATTGGACAAGTATTTTTTCTGAATAACACAGTATCCGGGATTTTAATTTTTCTAGCCGTATTTTGGGCAGGAAGAAAACCAGGGCTTTATGCAGTTATCGGAAATGCAGTTGCCATCATCATTGCATTCCTTTTAGGAGGGGAGCGTTCTCTCATCACATTGGGTCTTTACGGGTATAACGCAATTTTAACGATTCTGGCCGTATCTGCCGTTTTTAAAAGTGAACATAACCGGTTTTCATTTTTATCAGGGATCATTTCAGCTTGTCTGACAGTGCCTATAACAGCAGGCCTCAGCACGTATCTTTTGCCATATGGACTCCCTGCCCTAACAATGCCGTTTGTTCTTTGTTCATGGCTGTTTTTAGGTGCAAGAAAGGTTCTGCCAAACTTATAGCTTAGATATAGATGATGTAAATCATCCGACTTAGCGACAATCGTAAAGAATTGAGTCGGTAGAGCAGAAGAAATGTGATAAGAAGTAAAAGTCGCGGAAGAAACCCATGATGACTTACTATACTAATCTACTCGCGTTTAGACATTAATTAATGATAACTTGAGAAAATGGTGGTCAGCTAGAAGAATACATAGACCATGAAAACTTACCAGGAATGCCGAGATTTTTATAGGAATGTTCCATTTCATTGACACTCTCACTTCAGAAATATCTGGACTCAATCGAGAGCGCAGAAGTGCATTACCACATGAAAAACGATAATGATGCCATGAGAGCGTCTCCGACATCATTCAGATGATTAACTGCTTGACAAGACGATTAGAAAAATGACTCCATCAAGTCTGAAGATGTGCAGCGGCGTCTGCTCAGCTCTCCCCTGTTCCACTTTTATCTTTCATGTTCTGTTACTGAACCAATTGTCAGTAATGCGCAAACAGTGATAAACCCATAGCATACTGTTCCAGTTTTGCCTTCATTGATCATCAAGAAAATAAAGAGGATTAGGACACAGGGAAGGCATCAAAAGTGAAGTTGAAAGTAACTGATTTGGTTAATGACCTTTTGAAGACATGAAAAAAATTCTGTCTCAGGAAGAATACAAACCGATTGAGACAGAATTTTATATTACGGTTTACTTATACACGTAGCAAGTTCCATCGATAACCGTAACACACGTATACGTTCTGTGATAAGATTTACCTTGGCTGTCTCTAAAGAAAACAGTTACAGTATTGTTGCCATTCCATTGGAATTGATAGGCGTCTGGATACTTGTCTCGAATCGGAGTTAAATCCGGTGCAGCGCTTGCAGGTAATCCTGATACCAACAGAGCACCCGCAACTGCAACCGCTCCCGCTACTTTTTTGAGTTTGTTTTTAAACATAAACACATCCCCTTTTCGTTTTGTTTACCTATTAAATGCTTGTCCATTTAATAGACACCTTGAGCTTAACACCAAAAGGATGAAAAAATTGTCAAATGGTGTAGAATTGAAAAATAATTCAAAAATAATACACATTTTTACAATTGATTAAACATAACTTTAATCACTTTTCACTCAGGATTCACTTAAATTCCATTCCTAATATTTCAGAATCTGTTTAAGCTCCTTAAAAACATCGTTAGCTTCTTAAACCTTCCCATTTATACGCTTACCATATTGACCATTTAGCTTCAATCCTTCCATTTTTTCTAGAGGCAAATCTGGTGCTGGGAATATATTTGAGAGCCGCTTCTTTACTGGCTTGAATATCTTGGTGAAATCCGGAAACCTAATCGATATTTCAGAAATGAAAAAGACCAGCCCATAAACTCACGGTTTGAGTTTCACGAACTGGTCTCTTCTAAAGGTTCTATATATTAATTTAGCAGTCTTAGAGTTAAATTGCTACCCTGTCAGCAACATGATATGCTGTATTTGTTGATTGATCGTAGGAAGTGCCCACTAAACCAACTGCACCCAATAACAGAATAGAGCAAATTAGCATCTTAGCTTTCATGTACTGTCCCACTCCTTTGTATTTGTCTTCTTGCCTCAACTACTCTTCGGTAAAACTCAAGTGAATCATATAGCATTTCTTTTCCTTGTAGAAGTTCGGCCGTGATAACTCCATACTCTTCTATGTCTGCATACATACCTTTTTCACTGAAGAACTCAAAGGATTCTCGAACTCCGTCAAGGTCAAATGATAAGTACAACCCGTAAATCATTTTCAGCTTTGCAAGGAATTCTTGGTCCTCAAATTTTTGAGCCCACTCCCTACCCTCGAAGTACCGATCTTCTGCTTCAATCCACTTCTCTTGTTTCGCTTTAACGTGCGAAATATTAAAGAGGGCTTTGGGCAAAAAGCTGTGCTTTTCATTTTTATAAAGTTCAGCAGCCATTTGAAAATGATTTTCTGCTTTGTAAAGTTCTTCAAGTTGATTATAACATATTCCAATATTCAAGTGTGAAGAACCAATTAAATAATCAACTTGTAATTCCTTTGCATCTGACAGTGCTTTGCTGGTATGCTCCAGGGCTTTTTCAGGATTCATTTTATCCAGCCAGTTACCAGTCATTAAAAATTGGCATTGTACTCTACGCTGTCCATATGTTGGCTGTTTTAAATAAATCTTATATGCATGATTAGCATAATACATTGAAAAATATGTTTGCTTCATATAGTAATAAATTTCTGACAATTTGAAATAAAATTCTGCCTTTTCAACATCATCACTTTCAAATGAATTCAACTGATTTTCGGCATTTTGGTAGTAAGCCAAAGCATGAAGAAGTTCTTTCTGTCTAAAATGATACATTGCTGTGAAGAAATAGTAATAATATTCGAGCATACCATTCAAATTTTTCCCGCCTTTAGTCTTTTCCCTTAACTCTTCATAATGAACCTGTATATCTTTTGCTGCTTCCGGACAAATGTAATCCAACATCAGCTTATGACGGAATTCAAGCAATGAAAAATATATAAGGACATCCTGATTTTCTTCCATAATAGCGATCTCTTGTTTAACCTCAGATTTCATTTTTTCAGCTTCATCAACCCAGTCATTTTTAAGAGCTACATACCAATAATTCATTTTCGTTGCCACTAGATCATAAGGTATTACGCTTTTATCTACCAAAATAAAAACCCCTTTCTTCTCTATTTTTTCTGATACTTGACTCTTGGAAGCTTATTTAATCATTTTGAAATATTCGGCATTTTGAATGTGTGAATTTTCTTACATTTTTAAGCTTTCTTCTTTACCCCTTATCATGTCTGAACGATTGGTTTTACTTAGTTTCGTAAGAGTTAATATCGCAATTCCAGCTAGAATTTCAATCAGTCCGCCGAAAGCGATAACTTTTCCTGCACCAAAGGCAGCAGCTGCATAGCCGCTAATTAAAGCCCCTAATGGTACCATCACATGAGAGATCATTCTAATAACAGCAAATACCTGCGGCTGATCTTCATCTGCAACTGAGGTTTGAATAATGGTGTGTTCAGGTACGTTTATGGCACTAATGGTAGCCCCCAAAATAAATGCTGCGAGAAGAAGTAGCAACAAGACTGAATTCATTCCTGTAATGAAAAGTGCAATTCCTTCTATAATTCCAGCGGAGACAAACAATAGTCCGTATCGGTTCACTCTTACTTTAGTTAAGATAAACCCCATTAAAAAGGCTCCGGTAGCTGTTGCTACTCTTATGAAAGAATGAATGACCGAACCGCCGCCTAAATCTTCTGAAAGATAGATCGCTGAAAGCGCCTCCCAAGGAGCTGAACCGATATTCAACAAAATGCAGTATACGGCTAGCGGAAGCAAAATATGATGATTTCGAACAAGTACAAAACCTCTTTTTAGCTTTTTGAAATAAGCGCCTTTTGGTTTCTGTTCCTCAGCCCCTTCTTCTTTCAAGCTATATTTAATACACAGAACTAAACAGGCTGAAGCGATGTAAAATGGAAATTTAATAAGCATTGTATAAGCAGCGCCTATTACGGCAATCAATATACCGCAAACCATTAACGAGACCAATTTTACAATTTGGGCTGAAGATTCTATGGTGGCATTAGCTTTTTGAATAAGTTCATTCTTAACAATTTGCGGAATCATGGAAATGGATGCAGGATCATAAGAAGCCCCAGTTGCCGAATGCATCAGCATTAGTGAAATAATGAACCATAATGGTGAAAATCCACTAAAATAAAAAATTGGAATGATCAGCATCAATGAAGCCCTTGTTATATCTGCGGAGAACATCCAGAACTTAAGAGTTTTTGGCTTCATAAAAGGTGAAATCAACGGTGCTATTAAAGCTTGTGGAAGAAGGGTGACAGCTATTAGCATACCTGTTCCGACAGCCCCTTTTCCATCTAAAATGAGAAACCACAAAATAGAAGTAAAAGCAAAGCTGTCTGCGGTTATTTTCACCATTTTAGAGACAAACAGAAAGGAAAAATTTCTTTGCCACACAGTGGAGCCACTATTCATTCCTCAAAAAATCCCCCTTACAAAAATCCCTCATTTTTACAGGCTCTCACCAAAGCATATCCTATATTTGGTTTCTTGGTCAATGTAGGAGAGGAATAATTTAAGAAACATTAAGGTAAAAAAGGGAAAGATTTCATTACCCTCTTAAAAAGCTCTCTTTTACAGAGAGCTTGTTTGCAGGTGTTAAATCAATCTTTTAATAATTCATCATCTAACCAAATAGAAACAATTCCCTCGTCTCCATAAGGTTCAATTAGTTCGTCCTCCAGACTTAAAATAAAGTCCTCAAAAGAATTTGCTATAAGATAAAAATCTTTTTCTGGGTTTCTAAGCTCATGATCCCAAAATAATACTTTGCCATTGTCTAAATCTAAACAAATTTCATTCCCTCCGGGAGAACCAGCAATTGCAATGATTGTTTCAGGAAATCGATCAGAATATGTTTCAATGATATCCATGATATTGTCAATATCGTTTCGCAAGCCGTAAAAGGACTCTAATAATTGTGTCTCATCATTTATCCCCATCCATGGATCTTTTTCAATTGGTCTATAACAAACATCAAACTCCACGTCATCGTTTGTTTTTCTACTCTAATGAACATCCTCCGTATTTAGCTAAAAACTTTTTATAATTTGAATGAAGTTTTTTACCAAGCTTCTTTTCAAGATCTTCAATTTCAATATTAGAATTATTATTGCAATCCTCATTTATATTAATTGAAAACTCTTTCATTTTTTGTTCAATCTTTTCAAAACTCATTAAATGACCTCCTCTCAAATCTGATACTTAAACCTACAGTAGGAACTAAGCAAAAACCTCACCCTCTAATAAGGATGAGGCTGTTTTGATCACTCTTCATCGTCCCAATCTTCGTCTTCTTCCCAATTTTCTTTAGACTCCTTAAGATCTTCCATGAAAAACTCTAGAAAATTAGTTGCAACTACATCTCCGTAACCTGCATCATTAGCCCATACAATTACAGGACACTCTCCGTCTTCCATTTTATTTGTATCGAGGCAATAGGAGAACTCGTCAACATACTCTATTACAACTATCCCATCAGGTAAATCATAATACTTCCTATAATCTTCAGTTTGCTCTACAACATAGGCCCCCTCAAGGTCATATCCGATTATTTCCACACCGGAAATTCCACCTGAGCCATAGTTTTTTAAAAACCATTTATAACTCTCTGGAAGATCGACATTAAGTTCGTTTTCAATAATTTTAACTTTTTCTTCAGAAACTCCTCCAGTAAAAGTCGCATGATCTTTGTTGTCTTTTTCTTTTATGAATTTTTCCACCTTAGAATAATCCATTTTTTCATATCCTCTGCCAGGGGGAATTTCAACTCCCATTTTTCGTTAAGCTAAAACAATATAATATTTGTCGTCGTCCATAACTTTAATTAGAAATTCTTCCAATGAATCTGCTATCTTTATATCATCATAATAAATTGGATTGTTTTGCTCTTCACTTAATTCAATTAATAATAACGCACTTTCATTCGCCTCAAAAAATATTAACTTATCTTCTTCAAGATCCTCATAAACTTCGATGTCAGGATAAAATTCAAAATCATTAGTTTTCAATCTAGCATCTCGTATTGAAGATGGCCCCATAATCCGATTGATGTTATATTCTGATCTTTTTAGAAAACCATACCCTACTTCCAATAGAAACTTCCGTAATTCAATAGGCATCTTTAATCCCAATGTTTCTTCTACCTCTTGTATTTCTTCCTCACTTACCGGATAAAATTGATTTTCTTGATAATCTTTAATAAAATCGTATTTCATTTTATTTACCCCCTTTAAATAATTTATTCGCAGGTGACCCTGTACCATGGATACCAGATTGATGTTCATTTGGAAATTTAGCAGGGGGTATATTCCACCACTCATGTTCTCCGCGAAAGCTATTTTCAATTATATGATGTGTTCTTCTAACTGGCCATGATACGATTTCTAATCCCAGTTATCTATTGCTTCTTGAAAACTGTCTTGTAAATACTCATCAAAATTAGAATATCTTTCAATCTTCTTTTTGCTTATGGCATCCCACCTTATTACACAGTGATTTTCTTCAGTATTGAGACAATAAACAAATTCGTCCACATTTTCAATAACTAAGTATTTATCAGGCAGACCAAAATTTCTAAATCTTTCGGTAGCATCAACTACTGAAGCATATCAATTCCCCTCTACTCCTAAGACCTCAACCCCACATATACCTCCTGAGCCATATGCTTTAACAAACTCTTTATATTGCCGTGGAAATTTGCACCCTAGTTTTTCTTCAGCCCTCGAAATATCTTCATCGGGTATTGCTCCGAAAAAATCACCTTTTTCTACATATGCATTTATCATCATTGAAATTTGAGCATTCATTTTCAATTCTCACCTCAGTCATTATTCCCCGCTCTCCAGCTCCAATATTTTATTCTAAAGTTATTGAATTGTTTGTCTAATATTTTATCATTACTAAAACTATCACCATTTTTTTAATCCATGTAAAATCTTTTTGTATTCATCGTGTAGTGGCTATGATTTCAACCATGACGCTCGCTCCTTATGTGAAGATGATGACCATCATCATCGGATTTTTCTCGATTTAAACAAAAAAGCACTCAATCAAAGATTAAGTGCTTGAGATTTAATATATTATTCTTCCTCGTACCAATCTTCTTTAGCTTGATTTAAATATTCCCATAAAAACTCAAGGAAGTTAGGAGCCTTTTGGTGATCATATCCGCTTTGATAAACCCATGTAACTACAGGACATTCTCCGTTATCCATTTTTTGTGTATCTAAGCAATAAGCAAATGCATCTACATCAACGACTACTACAATGTGATTTGGTAAGTCATAGAGCTCCCTATAGTCTTTGGTGAACTCTACGACTTCAGGGGATACAAGTCCATGACCCAATATTTCGACGCCAAAAGAGCCGCCTGAGCCATAGTTTCTTAAAAACCATTTATAACTTTCAGGAAGAGTGGTTTGTAAGTCATTTTCAATTTTTTTGATTTTTTCCTCATTAATTCCTCCTGTAAAATCATGGGGAGTAGCATGTTTGTTTATAAAGTCTATAATTAATTCCTTAGTATTCATTGAGATCCACCTTTCAAGCTCTTTTCATATTGTTCAGCTCTCCACATCCAGTATTTTCTTCTGAAACTATCGTATTGTTGTTGCAGTTCAGGATTATTTCTAAAACTATCCCCCTTCTCCACTAATTGGTGTAGTACTTTATGGTATTTTTTATGAGTGGTATGAAGTATCTCCAACATCGTACCTGGCTCTTTTTGTATTAAATGATGTAAATTAATTGGTTTGCCATCTTCCCCTATGGGCGCTTTTCCGCTTTTCATTAATTCTAAATTAGTTATATTTTTATTTGGATGCTTCATGTTGAAGTCAATGTTTTTAAGTTGATAAATTCTTCTGTCAACATCTTTTAAGTTTCCTTTTGGTTTTACTTTACCTTTAACTTCAACTGCATTGTACTTCTCTTTATTTAACCATGGTACTGAGATTTTACCACCTGTAAACGGTTTTCTGCTTATATCAGAGACTTTCTTCGCAAACTGAATAAGACTGTCTTTTATTTGCTCCCCATTAAGTGCATGATAAGGAACTTTACCTCCGCCAGCAAACTGAACTTGCGGCGCAAAAGGGTTGTGTATTTGAATCCCTTTTATGTTTGAAGCAACCCTTTGCATCGATTTCTTGAAAGACGCTACGCTTTTTTCAAAAGCTTGTTTCGATACTTTTTTAGAAGCTTTAGTTGCTTTGGCAGCGACTTGCCCTACCTTCCCCGCCTTGGCAGCTTTTGCTGCTTTGTCAACGCCTTTAGAGCCGACAATCGATGTCCCGACCATTCCAACGGCATAGCTAAACCATCTGGCTTGGGTGTAAGAATCACCATTGACGACATCTCGCTGATACGAGTCTTCAATTCCCTTTTTTATAATATTGAATGTGACATCAGGATGATGAAGCGTAAAGTTAATGCCCTCAATCGTTTCGTCTGCGTGAACGACCATGTCCCATAGGCCTACAGCAGTGTCGACGGCTGCATTTTTAAGTCCTTCAGCACTTCCTTTTATTGCGTTGCCAAAATTACGAGCGCCTTCAATTTGATTGAAATATCGCTGTTGCCAAGGGGAAAGGTTTTCGTAGCCAATTTCCGTGGCCATCTCATAAAACTCTGAAGCTGTTGAAAAATTGTAATCATCAAGCTTCTTCTTTAGTTTAGAAATTTTATTATCCTGTTTGCTAACTTCGCTAACTTCTTTTTCGAGCTTCGATCTCTTATCCAGCTTATCCAACATGACGCCCATCGCTGTGTCTTGTCCACCACGCAAAGCATCCATTTCATCCGGTTTTAAAATCGAACCTTTTTGGTAGCCGGTAATTTCAATTTTAGGGCCTGTATACATTTTTTCAAGCCTGCTTATGTATCTCTGCATCGTTTCCAGGTCGTTTTCAGCGGTTTTAAGAGCGCTTGTTTGTTCGCGATCAAAAGTGTACAGCTTTTCAATTGTCTGACTGATTTCCTTTAATGCTTTTCGATTTTGTTCATGAAAATCGCTGTCATTCAAATCAGGCAAATCGACAATATGGCTGACCTTCGCAATTGTAGCGTTGGTCTTGGAAACCAAATGCTTGGTTGTTCGATCAGCAGCATTTAAGCCATTCTCCAGTTCGTGTTCGAGGAAGGTTTGCGAAATAAATCCGTTGTGGTTTGGTTCAAGAGAATTTAGTGCGCTTTTCAATTTCTTCAGCGTGGAACTGTATTCCTCTATAAAAGTATCATAGAACTGTAGAAAAGGAGTGTGGCACTCCTTATAAAATGCACGAATTGCGTCTCCGCCTTTTCCCTTTAAAGCATCATCAAGTGATGCGATATCCTCAACGCTTTTTTTGACTTGAGCAAATTCGTCTGATTGTTGTTTTAATTGTTCCAGGGTTTGATCAATGGCTTTGTGCAGCGCCTGAACATCCAGAGTCTTCATGGCACTCTCCTCTAATACTAAAGTTACAATCATTTTAGAGTTTACCACTTTATAGAAGGGAATTGGGGAATAAATCCTGATCATCCATGAAAATGAATCCTTGGAATTAGGATAAAAAACCTATTCAAAAAAGACGACCAGAAATCCGATCGTCATGTTCTATAATAATTTTCCGCTGTGTAATATCTCCACTCCCAAAATGGCTGCCCATGACACATAACATATCGGTCTAAAAATATCTCAAAATTTAAATCGAGAGGCTTATACTCAAGACCATCCTCAAGTAGATAAAGGTAGTTGGGATCTCCTTCCTTGAGCCTGTCTCTGTCAATCATTAGGTCGCACTCTTCCAGCAAATGTCCAATTGGAATACCGCTAACATCCTCATACAATTCTTCATCTTTTAGTTCTGTGTCGATTTCGTTGAGGTTAAATAAATGCAGACCTCCGCCAATATTCACTCCATCTAAAAGAATATCAAAAATTCTAGCCCCATTATGTAAAGTTAAGAATTTTTGATAATCATCAGGAAGAGTTAATTGATGATGTGATTCGAAAGCGCGTATATCGTTTTGGGAAGCTCCGCTGTCAGAGAATGTGACAAGAGCATCTGTAATTTCACCTTCAGAGCCAAGGCTCCTAATGACTCCATGCACCTCTATTTGTAGAGGAAACAAATTGCTCGGGATTCCGTAATCATCATAAGTTTCTATTAAGTATATCCAAAAATTAAGGTTATTTTTATTTAAAGGTTTAGGGGTAAACTGCAGCAAACCAATAGCTGCATGAAATAGCCTCCTTGCAAATCTCACCCCGACTTTCACGGTGCAGTCTTATCCTCAAATGTTTCCTCTGAAGCACAACTAAATCACTCCAGAAATATAATATCTTTTATTTTTGCTCTAAATCTTTGCTTTTCACTTCCTTTAATATCTCCCTAAGCAACTGTTGAGTTTCTTCGTTTTGTTTGCGATTTATCTTGTTTTCCTTTATCAATACGATCATGTAATATAAAAATAAAATGATAGCAGAAAGGATAAGCAAATTAGGCAGCAGCACACTTAACATTTAATATAAACCTCCTCTTAAAAGATGCCAGTCAAACGATATGAACACTTTTTTTCCATTGAATATCTGAACCCCTTTTTTGCTTGATGTGAACAGTTGCACTTTGCCGCATTTTAAAAACTTGTTTACATAAAACGACTTACTCAAGCGGCGGTTACTGATCACATCAATTTTTAAAATGGAGTTTTTTTATTTCTTCAAATTTTGACAAAAACAGGGCAGGTCTTGTTGAAACCTGCGCTTTCCCGAGAAATAATTGTGCGGTCAAACCAATTATTTATTTTTGTTTGCCTTTTCTGTAGATCAGCCATCCGGCCAGAATGATCAAAAGGCCTGATGCGTCATAGGCAAGGTCGAATAAGAGGCGGTTCGGGCTTAGCGGGTTGACGTGGTGAATCTGAAGAAGATGATGATTGATGATGCCCTCAAGGAAATTAAACCAGCCCGCCCCCAGCAAAGAGGCTCCCCAAAAGATGTGCTGCGGCCGGCTGCTGCTCAGGTCACCTCTGTTCCACAGCAGGATCCCGCCGATAAAAAGGATGACGAGCGAAAACAGATGGAACAGTCCGTCGCTCATAATTTGGTGAGAGCGGTCTGTGTCCATGTACACGCTGTGCCATTGAAGCAATTGGTGAAAAACGATGCCGTCGATCATGGCGATGATACCCACACCGAACAGAAAAGGTCCCCAAAACGCTTTTTTGTTTCTCATATGATTTGTCCTCCTTTTATTTGCTAATCTGTTATGTACCCGCCGGCTTAAAAGATCAAACCGGTTATGTTTACATTCTCTCCCGAAAGCGATTATCCTCTTTTTACCATATAAGTATTTAAAAAGCTGATCCGAAAAGGTGTCTTCATTCCTTTCAGATCAGCTTTTTTATTTATGAAAGGCGGGAAGCCCGCACACGTTTTGTTTCCATTTCGTTAATGGTAAGTGTCTCAGGGTCAATTACGACACCGTAATCTTGCAATGCTGATTCAATGCTGACAAACTCGTTGAAGACGTCGTCCAGCACCTTTTCCGGTTCACGTTCCAGCGGATTTCCCCAGCCTCCGCCGCCTGCACGGTAAAATTGGATGATGCCGCCCGCAGGCATTTTGACTTCAAAAGCGGTTTCCGCGATTTCTCTGGCTTCGTCTGTTCCATACCCGACGATCACCTTGTTGCTTGGTGCATCGCCAGCTCCGCAGAAGCCTTTTGTTGTATTTCGGACCCCTGCCATCATGACGCTTGTGCGGCTTTCCTTTAAGTGCTGGATCTGAACATCCAGCCCGGGGGTTCCTCTCCATCGGCCTGCACCCGTAAAATCGCTCGTATATTCATGCTTTAATACACGGCTCGGGTATTGAACTTCAGTCATTTCAATCGATGGAAGAATAACTCCTGTCATAACGGGAGGATAAAGCCCCCATCCGTCCGTTTCGTATGCAGCCCCCGCACCGCCGGTATAGCCGTAAAAATTCAGGTTCACCCACGGCTTCCCGTCGTCGTATTTTCCGTGAGAATAGGCGAGAGGAAGCTTATGGGCGTTCACTCCGACGCGTTTTGGCGCACATTGGGAAATGGCCTGAAGAACAGCTTCGGCTATTTCTGCTCCTACGCACGCAGTCGCGTGTCCGCACGGTGCCGGCAGCTGCGGGTTCACAACTGTTCCTACAGGCGCAGTTACTGTTACCGGATTCATATATCCTTCATTGATCGGAATATCCTCATCACAGCAAGTCGAAATACCGACAAAAGCAAAAGAAGTCGTATTTGAGAGCGGACTGTTGATGAAGCCCTTTACTTGCGGAGAGGAGCCGGTAAAGTCAATGTGAAGATCGCTGCCTTTGACAGTCACCGTTGCGCGAACCTTAATATCGCGGTTGCCTTGAAAGTCGTGGTCAGCAAATGTTTCACCGACATAGGTGCCGTCCGGCCAGCTGGTGATTTCATCGCGAACCCTGTTTTCTGTATATTGAATCCGGTTGTCAATGGCCGTAATCACCTTTTCGGCGCCATACTTATCCAGCATCGTTTGGATTCGGGAGGCAGCGACCTTGCATGCCCCGATCATCGCATTTAAGTCGCCTTCAAGCCAATGGGAAAGCCGGTTGTTTGCAACGATTAAATCGAACACATCCCTGCGCTTTTCTCCCCGCTCATAAATTTTTAATGGCGGAATCCGCAGGC
This sequence comes from Bacillus sp. FSL L8-0528, assembly GCF_038593085.1. Taxonomy (NCBI): domain Bacteria; kingdom Bacillati; phylum Bacillota; class Bacilli; order Caryophanales; family Bacillaceae; genus Bacillus; species Bacillus sp. FSL L8-0528. The sequence goes on along the minus strand of NZ_CP151961.1, from coordinate 1,879,643 downwards.
CGTCATGCCAAATGTCTTTTGAGCGCGGATTGTACCCTCCGGCAACCGGACCTCCATTATCGGCCATATGGCTTCGGACAGCAGGGAGCAGGATCGGCTTGCGATTATAAAAAACCGGCATGACGATTGTCCAGTCAAGGCTGTGTGAGCCTCCATGATACGGATCATTCACCAGAAGAATATCTCCGGGGTGAAGATCGTACCGAAAGGCGTCCAATAAATGGTCAACTGCGCCTACTACCGCATAAAGGTGCAGCGTACAGCCCGGGGCTTGCGCGACGAGGCGCGATTTTTTGCCGGAAAGGTCAAAGACGCCCGTCGTAAAATCGTGCGCTTCGTTAAACAATGGGGAACGGGCCGTTCTCGTAACAGTGGCGCTCATTTCCCTGGCAACCGCATCAAGAGAACCGCCGACCACCTGTGATAGAATAAAGTCCTGATTAATCATAGCTGCTCCTCCTTTTGAGAGTACGTAAAGACGAGGAGCTCGCCTTTTTTCACATGTTGGTTTACCGTGCTTTCATAAAAGATTTCGTCATGATCTCCCGTTCTTGACAGAGACCCGTATTCTCCCCTTTCACTAAAAGGCAGAAGAAGGTTGAAATAAATATCGTCCTCCTGGTTAAGCAGAGACACTTTCATTTCCTCCCCACTGTCCGTCCACTCCCGGGAAACCATTTTAAAACCGTGGTAAAGCTCCAATTCCTCTGCAGAGACAAGCATCCGTTGGCCAAATAAAGCAGGCGGCCCGAAGCCATTTGAAGCTGAAGGATACCCGGGCGCCAGAACGATTGATTTCGTTTCAGCTTCCGCGCCAAGCTCCGGATAAAAAACGGCCTGCGGACCTGTCCCGTAAATCGGCGGAAATTCTTCATTCGTCCCTTGTCCGTTTTGAATGGCTTTATATACCGCTTCAGCGATGAAATGGCCGGTAATGCTTGGAGCTAATGCTGTCGCTGCAGGAAATTCCGGATCCAAAATCGTTCCCAGCCTCGTCTTCGTTTGAAAAGGTTGAAGCGTTCCCTCGTTGATCGGTATTTCATCGGCAATCCTCGCCAGGAACGGCCAAACGGCAAACGCCTTCGTTAAAGCGGCAGGCGAATTAACCGGCTTTACGGATTGCGCCGATGATCTGCTCAAATCGATCTCAACCGCATCGTCCTTCTTTGAGATTTGCACATGAATTGTACTCTTGCTTCCTTTGGAAACTTCAAACTCCTGGACAGCGCTCATTTCAGTTTCAGGCAGGTGAGAGACATGATGCTCAACCCTTTTGCGGCTGTATTCAAACATGCCGTCGATCGATTCGGTCACTGTTTTTTGGCCGTAGCTGCCAAGAAACGTTTTCAATTGCTGTTTGGCGCCATGCAAACATGTATACATCGCTTCCAAATCCGCTTTAAAAGAAGCGGGCACCCGGCTGTTTGATAATAAGAAACGAAGAATATCGGTCTGCAGAACACCTTGCTTATAAAGCTTCACCGGTGTAATTCTGATATTTTCCTGCCAAACTTCAAATGCATCGGGATGGAAGCCGCCCGGATACTCGCCGGCCAAATCGATCATCTGAGCGCGGACAGCGGGGAAGAGTACGAGCTCCCCTTCAAGGAATAACGGCGCCGCCATGGTGAGCGACTGTCCTTTCGTTCCGCCGCTGTATGGATCTGCGACGAGCAACACATCTCCATCTGCGATATCAAATGAAAAATAGTCGAACAGATTTTCCACGCTTTCTTTTAAGGCGAACAAATGTTCAGGCTCATATTGATGTTGAACCGCGATTTTCAGCTCATTCGTAAAAATCGCTGTAGCAAATGCCCGGTCTTGCGAAAGCAAAGGAGAACGGGAGATTCGCTGCAAATTATCCCCGACTTCTCTGCCGATCGATTGCAGCTTGCTATAAAGAATTTGAGCTTGGATCATGCATTTCCACCTCTAGTCGCCTGTTGAGAGTGCTTTACTTCAATGACACAGTTGCGGTAAGAATCGATTAGCGCCTCATGTCCCGGATAAACAACAATGGTCGTACCCCATTGCTCAATGATGGCAGGACCGACAATCAAGTTGCCCGGCTCAAGCATTGATCCGTTGAAAATAGGCGTCCTCGTCGGTTCGATGTCAAAATACATCTCGCGTTCACCTGTTTTCGCTTTTGAAGAGTCCTCCTGCTCAAACGGCTCCTCCTTAAGCTTTAACGGCTCTCTGACCCCAACCAGGTCAAGGCGGAGATTTAAAATTTCAATGTCGTGCTCGGGATCTTTATGGGCAAACATTCTTTCATGAAGGTCATGGAAATCTGCCGCCGTTGCTTCAAGATTCAATTCTGTAATTCTCCGCGTCCTCGATTTTACCGGTACGGTGACTTCATGGACTTCCCCGGCGTAGCGCATATCGATAAAGCGGCGGGTTTCATATTGATTGGTGACCGACTGGCCTCCAAGTTTTTCGCGGGCCGTCTGTTCCATCTTTTCAAAATCGGCATTCATCGCTTGCAGATCAACGTTTTTCAGACTTTCAAAGCGTGTCCTGAGCTCCGTTACTTTAAGGTTTGCTGCCACATCGCCGAGCGCACAGAAGACCGGGGCAAGGGACGGAACAATAACGGTTTTAATGCCGAGGTCTTCCGCCTGCTTGCCTGCATGGATGGCTCCGGCGCCGCCGACAGCCATTAGGGCGAAATTCCTTGGATCATGACCCCGTTGTGTCGTCACAAAGTGGACTGCATTTGACATATCGCTATTGACGATTTGTGAGATCGCAAGAGCGGCTTCCACTGTCGAAATTCCGAGCGGTTCGGCAATTCGTGTGCGGATCGCCTTTTCAGCCAGTGAACGGTCAAGCTTCATTTCTCCGCCTAGAAAGTTATCAGGGTTAATATAGCCTAAGAAAACATTCACGTCCGTAACTGTCGGTTCTTCTCCGCTTCTTCCGTAGCAGGCCGGCCCCGGATTGGAGCCTGCGCTTCGCGGGCCGACTTGTAAAGCTCCGCCGCTGTCAATCCAGGCGATACTTCCGCCGCCGGAGCCGATCGTGTGAATATCCATCATCGGCAAGGCAACCCGGTATCTGCTGATCCAGTTCTCAGTCGTGATTGCCGGATTTAACTTTTCGATAACCGAGACATCGTAGCTTGTTCCGCCCATGTCTACGGTAATGACGTTCTCGTAGCCCGATTTTTCTCCGATAAAGGAAGCAGCCGTCACTCCTCCGGCTGGACCTGAGAGAAGGCCTCCTGCGGCAAATTTTCCGCTTTGAATGACATTTTGCACCCCGCCGTTAGATTGCATGACAAACAGTTCTCCGGCAAATCCGGCTTCGCGAAGCCGTTCGTCAAGATGGTTCAAGTAGCTTTGCATGGAAGGGCCGGTAAACGCGTTGACAATGGTCGTGCTCACCCGTTCAAATTCCCGAATCTGCGGCAGCACTTCATATGATAACGATACAAACATGCCGGGAGCTTCCTCATGAATAATCTCTTTAACGCGGATTTCGTGCGAAGGATTCATGAAGCTGAACAGAAAGCAAACAGCAACCGCCTCGATCCCCTCTTGGATAAACCCGCGGACTGCCCGGCGGACGGCTTCTTCATCAAGCACAGTTACGATATTTCCCGTATGATCCAGTCGTTCAGGAATCCCCACACGATACCTTCTTGGGACAATTTGATAAGGGGCTTCCAAGCGCGGAGAAAACACGCTTTCTTTGTACGCGCGGCGGAATTCGATTTCGTCCCGAAAGCCTTCCGTTGTGAGAAGCCCCACCTTTGCTCCGTTATATTCCAGCAAAGCGTTAGTGGCAACTGTTGTTCCATGGACCACCAATGGACTGTTGGCTAACAGATCCTTTAAATCTATTCCGATGATTTCAGCCATTTTTTTAATCCCGTTCATGACACCATCAGACTGATCAGGGGTTGAAGGCGTCTTCGTCGAAACCATTTTCCCTCCCTTGTTGACAGCCACTAAATCTGTAAACGTCCCGCCGACATCAATTCCAAATACCCATTGGTTTTTTTCATTCATCATTGAAAACCTTTCCTCCTTATCCGCTTAAAAACCAGACGATTCCTCTGTCGCTTCTCCGATTTCGTAACGGAGATTTAATTTTGTGAAAATAAATGTAAAAACGATATAAATCAAAAATGCAAGTACAGTAGAGTTAATCGGTCCGATGCCGAACGTTACCTTTGAAGCGGTAAAACCTCCGATGATCACCGAAAGAATCGCCGCAACATTCAGCTTCGAATAAGTTGTTCCAGCCCCGAATCGATATTGTATTTTCTTGATGACAGGTGCTGTGATCCAATGATCGGCGATCATCACTCCTGCGATCGGCGGAACATACAAACCTAAAAATGTTAAGAATGGCACAAACATATTTTGGACACCTAATAATGCAATGATGATGCCGATCACGCCCATGATCGCCACAAGTGCTTTCTTAGGAATGTTCACAACATTGCGAAGCCCCAGAGATCCGGTATACAAATTGTTATCATTCGTCGTCCACTGTGCAAAAACGATGATGAAAAATGCCAAAAATCCAAGCCCGAGCTTGCTCATCGCGGCAGGAATATTCGGTGTTGACCCGATATCCGGAACATTCGCAGCAATGGCCATTGCCGCTCCTGCAACAAGACAGAAAACACCTCCAAGGAAATAACCGACAGACGCACCTATTCCTCCTGAAACCGCTCCTTTTGCATATCTCGTCACATCAGGAAAAACAACCGCACCTAATGCAGCATTTCCAACTACGATTGTAATTCCGGCAAATATCGTCATAGGGTCCCCTGTCGGATGAAACGTCAGCAAGTTATGCCAGCTTCCAGAATAATTGACAGCACTCACGATGCCCCATATAGAAAAGATGACGACTAAAGGTACAGCGATAAAGCTTAAAGCGGCAAGTCCGCGATATCCTATAAAAGCGGTAAGGATCATTAACATACCGCCCCAAACGATGGCGACTTCAGGCTTTGCAAGCCAAACACCCGGAAACATTTCAGAAATGGTCGTGCCGAAAAAAGCAACCTGCCAGCCAAACCAGCCGATTCCCAGCGTCAGCGCCAAGACGATTCCAAAAAGGCCCGATCCGTAGCGTCCAAATGCCTGACGGGCAAGAACAGTTGTCGATATTCCGTATTTTGCACCCATTACACCTTGAAAAAAGCCATAGACCGCAATAATCAGCATACCTAAGACGGCAGCCAAAACGGCATGCGCAAAATTCAATCCCTGGATCAGCGCTCCTCCAGTCACAATCGTCGACAATGAGATAATCCAGGCACAGCTTGTAATCGTAATATTAAAAATCGATTTTCTCTTATTTTCAGGCACTGATGTAACAGCAAAATCATCAGCATTTGTATAGGAAGGTTTTTTACTGTTGTTTTCCATTTTCATGCTCCTTCTTTTCATCATGTAGGTTGTTACACCATATTCGTATCAATCGTTACCCCTCGTTTTAACGTATTGCCGATTGTACATGCCCTTTCAGCAGAGGTGATTAATTTCTTTTTATAGTCGGTCGGAAGATGCTCGGGCAATTTGACGCTAACCGTACATTTTTCAACACGGGACGGGCCATCGGGCGCTTTAGCGGCGGAAACAGAAACTGAAAACTCATCCTCCTGCACCTCTATGCCGTCCCTTTCAAACATCCTTTGCAAAGAAATGGTGATACACATCCCTAATGAAGCTTCCAACAGTTCAATCGGCGAAAGGCCGTCTGAATTCGGAGTGAAAGATCCCTTGGCCTGCATACCGGCTTCATGAAAAATCCCAAACTCTCCATTCGTTTTTTGAATAATAGACAAATTTAATTCCTCCTTTGGCCAATCAGCCCGAAAAATTCAAAATGAACCAATTCTTCAGTCATTTCATCAACCGAAAACTTAGGAACATAATTCAGATCATGCTTTGGCCCAAACAGCCATTTTGATAGTGTGCCCAACACAAGACTTGTTAACATGGTGGCCTGCAGATCAGTATTATGGGAGGAATTTAGCATGCCAAGCTCTGTAGCCCTTTGGATATTCTTTTTAAATGCTTGTTCAACACTGATCAGCGCCTCTTCGATTGCCTCCCTGATTTCCGGATCGGCGCCTTGTCCCTTGACTAATAAAAACGTCATTAAGTGTCGGTTCTCCTGTGCAAACGTAAAAATTCTTTTCATAAGGGCTGTCGTGGATTGGATCATGTCATCTGTAAGAGCAAACGTCTGCCTGTAGCCTTGATGAATGGCTGCAAGAAGGTTTTCTTTCCCCTTGTCTATGATTTCCTTGGCGATTTCTTCTTTGCTTTTGAAGTGCCAGTAAAAAGTTCCCTGTGCAACGCCGGCCTGTTTTACGATGTCTGAAATTTTTGTCGCGTGATATCCTTTCGTAGCAAAAATCTCAAGCGCAATATGTAGCAATTCCTCTCTTGTATCCGTATTTCCCAAGTGTTTCCCTCCTTACCCTGAATCTCGATTGACAAGTCAGTCAGTTTTAGGGCCGTTATTCCTATTGGATTTGTAAGAATAATCTTATACAATGTTCTTTTCCTAGTCAAGTTGCTAACCTTTCCATTTTTCGCGCAATTGCAAAATATGAGCAAAGTAAAACCTCTATTTCATTCTTTCATCCCTCTCACGGCCACTGGATCAAACGGCTTTCGGTTTATTTTTTCAAGAGATTTGCAGTTTCATCGACTAATTCTAATAACGTTTTTTTATGATGTGATGATGAAACTTTTAGACAATCTAATTCCCGCAGCCTGGAATAAATGTCTTTCCGCTCATTTTGGAGTTCGCGTATGGCTTGTATCTCGGCATTGTTCAGTTGTTCCAGTCTTAATCGGAGCGCCTCTCTTTCGTTGAACACGTTCCCACCCCCTAACAAAATATTACTTGTAGTTTATAGGACTTTTTTCAGTTTAACAATTCTTCTTTCTTAAAAATTTGCGTGTTCGATTTGGATGAGCGGAATTTTGCCGGGATTCCAACTTACTTTTTATGGAGAGATTTTACGGCTTTGAACACGAGGAACCGGACTTGAAAAAACCAAAGAGAACTCAGCCGGAGCCCTCTTTGGTTTTTTTATCGCTACAAGATTATTTTCATAAAAGAAAAATGATATAGATACAAAGCTGCAAATTTTGAATTCTTTTCATCAATCAGCACTTGCATCATGAACTCCTTTTCGCCAAAATACAAAGTGTCCCTCAAAAACAGCAAGACTTTCAGCTTTGAAATAATCGTTCCAATTACCGCAAAAAGGAGTTTTTAAAAATATGATCATTTTAATACTAATAGCCGGCATTTTGGCCGGAATGGCCATTCCTGTTCAAACCTCAATTAATTCACGGCTGGGCATGAAGATCGGTTCGCCTTACGGGGCGGCGGCCATATCTTTTTTTGCCGGGACGCTTATCCTGCTCATTGTCGCCTTAGTGACAGAGCGCCATTTTTTGTCTATCATCGGACTTCTCCCTTCCATCCCCTTGTGGATCCTCATTGGAGGCGGATGTTTAGGCGTTTTTTATTTAACTTCAAATATTTTGTTGCTTCCGCGCCTTGGATCAGCACTGACGGTTGTTGTCACTTTGCTTGGGCAGATGGTGATGGCTCTGGCCATCGATCACTTCGGATGGTTTCATATTCCCGTTCATGAATTAAACTTTCCAAGAATCATCGGCATTTTGTTCATCATCTCCGGGGTTTTCATTATCAAAAAATATTAATAGCAAGGGAGTTTATCACCAATGAAAAACAACACTATGAACGTTTTTCTTTACATGATGCTCGGGCTTTTTGCCGGAATGGCATCACCGATTCAAACATCTATTAATTCAGAGCTGAGAAATGCTCTCCAATCACCTTTTATCGCTTCACTTATTTCGTTTTTGGTCGGAATGGTCATTCTTCTCTTTCTTACGTCGATCATTGAACATCGGCGGTTATTTCATTTAAACAATTTACATACAGCAAAAACCTTTATCACGGGCAGCCCTTGGTGGCTCTGGACTGGCGGAATACTTGGCGTCATCTTTATTACATCCAATATTTTACTTTTGCCGATTGTCGGAGCGTCGCTTACTGTTGTTTTGGCTTTAAGCGGCCAAATGATCATTGCCCTCATCATCGATCATTTTGGATGGTTCGGAACCCCCAAACACCGCTTGAATGTGCAGCGCATGCTGGGAATTGTCCTGATGATCACGGGAATTATCATCATTCAGCATTTTTGATGCCAGCCATTTTTGCACCTTCTGCCTGCTGGAATTCAGGCATTCGTTTTACTTGACAGCATTCACTTTAAAATGAATAAAAGGGCGGACACCGCCCTTTATTTACAGCAAGTTAGTTTACATAAAACATTTATAGTAAACCTATTTTAAGCAAATAAAAAAAGCCATTTTATTCAAATGACTTAAGTGAAGTGCTGCAATTGCCGTATGCAAGTAAGAAAGTTTTAAACCACACTCCTCAAAGTGGGTGTCTGCAGAAACGTTCCTGTCGTCCTTTCGAGGAAGGCATGACATTCCGGTTCCGATATAAAACTCCCTATTACAGCTTAAAGGTTAAAACTTAATTATCATTACGTACAATGCAGCGTAATTGAATTATATGATAAAAACATTCAAAATGCAACCTCTTGCCTGAAGAGAATATGACGCTCTATAATAAGTTGAATATTTACAAAATTCTGCAATCTTGTGGCGATCGTACAACCCTTCACGTCCATCTGTTCATAGACTGTCTATTGAGGTGATGTCTTGTGGTAAAAATTTTTATCGATCCCGGCCATGGCGGGACTGATACAGGTGCTTCAGCTAATGGTTTGCAAGAAAAACAGTTAACATTGCAAACCGCCTTGGCTTTAAGAAACATGCTGCTGAATGAATATCAAAATGTTTCAGTCCTGTTGAGCAGGACAAGCGACCAAACCGTCAGTCTGACGCAACGCACGAACGCCGCGAACAGCTGGGGAGCGGACTACTTTCTATCGATTCACATGAATGCCGGGGGCGGGACAGGTTTCGAGGATTACATTTATCCCGGCGTCGGCGCACCTACCACCACCTATCAGGATATCATGCATGAAGAGATTTTAAAAGTTGTCGATTTCAGGGATCGCGGCAAGAAAACGGCCAATTTTCATGTACTAAGAGAAACAGCCATGCCCGCACTCCTTACGGAAAATGGCTTTGTAGACAATACAAGCGACGCCGAGAAACTGAAGTCTTCCGCGTTTATTCAATCCATTGCCAGAGGCCACGCCAACGGACTCGCAAGGGCATTTAACCTTTCCAAAAACGCCGCAGCTCTCTATAAAGTGCAGATCGGCGCTTTCAGGACCAAAGCCAACGCCGATTCGCTTGCCGCTCAAGCGGAAGCGAAAGGGTTTGATGCCCTTGTGATTTACAGGGACAGCCTTTACAAAGTGCAAATTGGCGCTTTTTCTTCAAAAGAAAATGCCGAAGCGCTCGTTCAGCAAGCCAAAAACGCCGGATTTGACGCTTTCATTTACCAGGAATAGGGACAATCATCAAGAAAAGCCCGCGATCTGTCTCGTATAGATCGCAGGCTTTTTTCATGCTTTTGCAGCTTTACTTTGAACCGCCGGCTTTTGCGTTTGATTCGATGCATGGCTGTTCAACACCATTCCGATAATCACAAGAGCCATGCCGCTCCATGAGATGGCACCAGGAAGCGGACTTGAAAGAAGCAAAATTTCACCAGCGGCAGCAAACAGCACTTCAAACGATTGTGTGGCCTCGACAGCCCCTAATTTTCGCATATCCCCTTTTACAAGATCGGTTGCGGCAAAGAACAGCACAGTTGCGCATATTCCGGAAAAGACAGCCACCAAACCTGACTGAATGACTTGTCCCCGGCTGGGCGCACCCGCCGACGCCAGCCCGTACAGCGAGAGGATCAGCCAAAACGGAAGGCTTGCCAGCGTCATCCCCAATACCCGCTGGTAAGCATCAAGGCGCCCGGCGCATGCTTCCATCATTTTCCTGTTCCCAAGCGGATATGCAAATGAAGCCAACATAACCGGCACGACGCACAGCAGCATCTCATGCAAAGAAAGCTGTGCCGCATGCTCAGCCTGCATCAGCGCCACCCCGATTAAAATGATAAACGACATCGCCAGCCCTTTATAGGGAATTTTGCCCCTCATCTGTACGGGACCTGTTTTTGTTTGGATGGTTTCGTAAAAAAGCGGCGCCAAAAGGGAGCCGGAAATAATCGTGATTTGCCATGTTCCTGCGATCAGCCAGCCCGGCCCGTAAGCCGCCGCAAAACAGAGCGGCGCATAAAAGAGGCCGAAGCCGACGATGCTCCATCTCAGCCAAATGCCCGGTGCTTTTTTGATTTCCTGAAAAAGCTCTTTTACGTTCCCCCTCAGCCAAACAATGACAAATAAAAGAGGCGCCATAAAGATAAATCTTAGCGATGCGCTCCAGATCCAGCTTCCCCCTTCAAGCTCCATCGCCCTGTTTAAAACGAATGTAAAAGCAAAAAAGAAGGCTGCAAAAACGCCCAGTATAATCGGCCTCACAATCCCCTCACTCCTTTTCCTGATGTCCGGCCAATCGGTCTCCGAGACTGAGCCAGTTTTCCTCGGCAAGCCTGATGGCCGCATCCCGATCCCGCTGTCTGCAGGCATCGATGATGTTCTGATGCTGTTCGACAGATTTCAAGCTGCCGATCGAGGAAAACTGAGACATCTCAAGGCGGTAAATTTTTGAAGAAATTCTCTCCAATGCCCGGGTAATTTCCGGGTTTTTTGATGCTTGTAAAAACACCTCATGAAAAGCAGCATCCGATTCGATTGCTTCGATAATGTCTTCTTTTTGAATCGCTTGCTGCAACGTTTTGTTATGCGCCTCCAGTTGATCAAGGTCTGAATCCGTTAAAAAAGGAAACGACAGCTTGACAGCCAGCGCATGCAGTGCTGCAGTGACTGTAAAAGCATGTTCAGCTTCCTCGCGATTTAACGGTGCTACACGTGTTGCTGAACCCGGAACAGTTTCAACAAGTCCTTCATCTTCCAGTCGTTTGAGCGCCTCCCTGACAGGTGTGCGACTGATGCCAAACTGCTCTGCAAGCTCCTGATCATGCAGGCGCTCCCCCGGCTTAAGTTCTAAATGTACGATGGTGCGCTTCAGCGTTTGATACACTTCTTCCCGAAGCGAAATTCGTTTGATTCGTTTAATGTTATTTTTCATCATAAAACCAATATATCGGATTTTGGTTTTATGCACAACTAAAAAGAGGTTAGATTTTATCTAAGCTCTCAGATTGTTGACAAAATCCCAAAACGGCTTATAGTTTTAGGATTTTGTCATCCTTTAACCTCCTTCACTTTAGCGGCGTATTTTCTTTTCGCCTGGCAATCTTTGCAGATGCCGTACAGTTCCAATCGGTGATGTGTCACTTTAAATCCGGTCATCCGTGCCGCAACGTCTTTCACTTTCTCAAGTTGCGGACAATGAAAATCGACGATCTTTCCGCATACTTCGCATATGACATGCTCATGTTCCTCTAGAGCCAGATCAAAGCGAAGCGGTTCGGTAAACCCCATTTCTTTTATAAGGCCCTCTTGTTTAAAATAGCGGATAGTGTTGTATATCGTCGCTGTACTGACGGCAGGATATATCTCCCTCAATGATTGTTGAATTTCAGCTATTGTGGGGTGGTTCCTGTTTGCTAAAAAATAATGGTAGATGGCCAGCCGCTGCGGCGTCATTCGAATGCCTTTCCGTTTAAGCTGTGCCATCGCTTCCTGCTTTACATTCGTTTCGTTTTCCATACCTCTTTCGTCACTGCCCCTTTTTCCCTTGAATCTTCCGATATTCTTTACCCGGCGGCCTTAGAACCGGAGCGCTTTAGGTGTGATGTTCATTTAGTAAACGTTCTCCTTGATCCGATCGAGCGCCTGCCACGGCATCAGGGCACAGTTATGACGGGCACGCAACGGATGGACGCCAATCAGGGAAACGGCATCTCCCAGTAGATCCTCTGCCGGTTCTTCTCCTTTTCTGATCATATTCTCCATCGCTTCCCGCATTAGCCCGGCTTCTTTTAACGTCTTTCCTTTTATCAGTTCAGTCATGATTGATGAGGAAGCCATGCTGATGCTGCACCCATCTCCGATAAAAGCTGCGTCTTCGATCTTTTCATCTTTAATGTCGATAAACAAAGTCATCACATCACCGCACGTTGGATTTTTGTAGTGGACGTAATTCGCGCCGTGATTATCGATTTTTCGAAAATTTCGCCTGTATCTTGCATGATCCATAATGACGGACCGATACAGCTCTTCCAGTTTCGGCATGAAATGATGCTCCTTCCCTGTTGAACAGTTTATTTTGGTTGAAAGAACAAACGGATTCAGTTATACTCCTGTTGTTAAATCGTAATTATTACGATTTAATGATAACCGATCAAGCAGCTCATCGCAAATGAAAAGACACAATGAAGCTGCCTCTTCTAATAAAGAGGCAGCTTGGTCAAACGCAAAGGGGGAAGGATTTATTATGAAGGAGCCAGACCGCATTCAACTCGATTCTTTTCAAATGACAATTTTATCTGACGGAGCATTTCGAGTTTCAAGGGATTTCTTTTTGGCGGGAGGAGACCCTCATGAAGCAGAACATTATCCTGAAGAATTTGAAGTAGCGCTGAACTTTATCTATCTGGAAACGAACGGAAAACGGATGCTCATTGATACGGGATTTGGCGAAACAGGCGGACAAGAAAGCGGATACTTGATTCATCACCTGACACAGGCGGGAATCAAGCCTGATTCCATAGACTATGTCATTTTGTCACACAGTCATTTAGATCATACGGGAGGTCTTCTGAATAACGGGAAACCCGCTTTTCCAAACGCTGTTCATCTGATCAGTGAAGCAGAATGGCTGTACGCAAAACAAACGCCGGCTTCTGAACAGTTTCGCATTCTTTCCGCTGTCCGGCCGCTTCTGAAGCTGCTGATAGAAGATACCGAACTGCTTCCCGGACTGAAGCTGATCCATACGCCCGGACATACACCTGGACACCTGACGATTGAATTACAGACAAAAGACGGGGTCTGTCAGATCACCAATGACGTATTTCATATTCCCGAAAGCATTTCCAATCCAAAGCTGCGGGTTTCGCTTGAACATGACCCTATAGAGGGAGAAAAGACAAGAAGACTGCTGGCCCGGCAGGCTTATAACGGACAGGTCCTGCTCCACGGGTGTCATTTCCCCTACCCTGGTTTCGGGTTAATCGAAAAGCAGGGCTCACTTTTTCAATGGAAACCTGTCCAATATGAAAAGAAAACTCGCTGAATCAGCGAGTTTTCCAATTTAAACTAAGATATCAACGACAAACTGTGACCAAGATTCAAGTCTGTCATAGACGCTTTTTTCTTTCAGATCACTGGCTTTCATCCACCGGCCGGCAATCTGCTCCTTTTCTTTGACTTCAACGTGTGCACCCGGTTTTAACTCAAGCGCTGAAAGGATTCCGATATGTACTTTTCCGACGCTGTTTTCATCATCATTAATCAGTCCAAGCGTCACCATTTTTTCTTTATCTGATTCCTCAATCAGAAGCTCTTCATCAAGTTCACGGTCTGTGTTTAACTTCAGAATATCGGAAAAGTCAAGCCCTTCGGCAAAGTTCATGTGGCCGCCGAAGCCGAGTGACAGCTTGTTGTGAAGCCGCGCTTCCCCTCCGCCTTCGAGCCGCTCGTATACAAATATTTCGTCTTCTCTTTTGATGACAACATAAGGGATCGGCTGTTTAAACGCAGGATCTTCTTCGGCGTCTCCCCTTCTCATTTCACTGAAGTGCTGTTCAATATGCGCCATGATCTTCCCGACCTTCTCACCGTCGCTGTTGACGCCTTGGAAGGTCAGCGTTTCATTTGCAAATACGTTTTCCCGCGGGACCACGAGAATGATTTCATCCATTTTTCCCATTGTATCCGTTTCCTCCTCAAAGTGAAAAGAGCAGATTCGTTCTGCTCTCATTTTGCCGTGTATCTATAACTGAAAGGCGGGGCTTGGGCGCGGATGCGCCCTTTTAGCCCGGCCGGCTTACTTATCGTCAAAGTAAAAATCGTCGTCTCTTAACGGTTCAACTGTTGCTTTTTTGTAGCCGTTCCCTTTCATTGAGAAGAAGTCGTGTGACTTCGTTTTCGTATTCAACCCGTTCAACACGATCGGATTGATCTCTTCTTCTTCAAAATAAGCTTCAAAGCCAAGGTTCATCAGCGCTTTGTTGGCATTATAGCGGATGAACTTCTTCACGTCGTGTGAAAGGCCGACCTGGTCGTACAGATCTTCTGTATATTCAAGCTCATTTTCATAAAGCTCTTTCAATAGATCAATGGCAAACGCGTACAGCTCTTCTTTTTTCTCAGGTGTCTGCTGATTGTAAATCTCCTGAGCGAGCAGGCCGACATAGACGCCGTGAATCGCTTCGTCCCGCAAGATCAGGTTGATGATTTCGCCGCTTTGCATCAGCTTGCCCTGTCCGTAAAAATAAAGCGGGTAGTAGAAGCCGCTGTAGAACAGGAAGCTTTCTAAATAAACGGATGCGACCATCGCTTTAAACAGCGAGATTTTATCGCCCTGGCGGATTTTCTCATAGAGTCCGACAATGACCTGAGCTTTTTTCTGCAAATATTTGTTTTGTTTAACCCATTCAAAGACTTCGTTGATCGTCTCTGTCGGGGCAAGCGTCATGAAAATGTTTGAATAGGACTTGGCGTGGACCGCGTTTTCCATCATCGCCATGAAGTTCAGCACCGCTTTGCGCTGATGCCCTTCCACATGCTCAGCGACAAGGGGCATTCCCGTGTTCCCCTGCTCTGTATCGAGAAGCGTCAGCCCCGCGAGCACCTTCATATAAGTGTCCTGTTCATTTTTACCCAAGTACTTCCATGTCAGAAGATCTCCATTAAGCGCAATCTCTTCCGGAAGCCAAAATTGCTTCACATTTTGGTTGTAAAACATTTGGGTAAAATCATCTTCATGCTTTGACCAGTTTGCTGCATCATAAATTTTCGTCACTTTCGCATACTCTCCTTTAATCAAACGACACAAGAAAGGCAGCCTTCTTGCCCTGTATCCTTCGTTCTTGCATAGTAAAGTGTTTTGATTCCTTTATGGTGGGCATAAAGATCGATCCGGTTCAGATCGCGTGTCGTCATTGTATCTTTCAGGAACAATGTAAAGCTTATGCCTTGGTCAACGTGCTGCTGAATCGTCGAGATCATGTCGACAACTCTGAACATGTCCATATCATACGCTTCTTTATAGTAGAACCAGTTGCTTGGCGCAAGTCCAGGCATCGGATAGTACGTCTTGGAGTTGCCGTAGGTTCTTTCTTCAATCCGCTCCATGATCGGCATGACTGATGCCGTGCTTGACTGTACATATGAAATGGACCCGGTCGGTGCGATGCACAGTCTGTAGCTGTGGTACAATCCGTGTTCTTTGACAAACTGTTTCAGCTGCTCCCAGTCTTCTTTTGTCGGAATGTGCATGCCTTCAAAAAGCTTGGCCACTTTTTCGAATTTAGGCGAGAAATCTTGTGTCACATACTTTTCGAAGTATTCACCCGTTGCGTAAGCCGAACCTTCGTAGTTATGGTACGTCTCACCTTTTTCTTTGGCGATCTCGGCAGACCGTTCAATCGAGTAAAAGTTCATCATCATAAAGAAAGTGTTCGCGAAGTCCCTCGCTTCCTCACTTTCGTAGGCGATATTGTTCTGTGCCAGGAATCCGTGCAGGTTCATCGCTCCAAGGCCGATGGATTTCATCGCTTTGTTCGCTTTTTTGACCGCCGGTGCGTTCGTAATGTTTGTCGTTTCAGAAACGTGCGTCAGCGAGTCGGTTGCAAGCTTAACCGTCTGCTCAAGCGATTTGTTTTTCATGACGTTCAAAATGTTCAATGAACCAAGGTTGCAGGAGATGTCAAGGCCGATCTCATCTTCTTGACCGTAGTCTGTGTATGAAGAAACTTGTGAAGCCTGAAGAACCTCCGAGCAAAGGTTGGAAAATTTAACCTTGGAAATATGATTGTTCGCATGCGCGTTGTTGACATTGTCTTGGAACATAATGTACGGATACCCGGATTCCGATCTTAACATCGCAAGCTTTTCGAGCATCTTGCGCGGGTGGATTTTTTCTTTTTTGACGCGCGGATCTTCCACAAGCCGGTCGTACATCTCGTTCATGTCCATTTCATCGAGGTGCTCGCCGTACGCTTTATAAACGGTGTGCGGATAGAATACGTATGCCGCTTTATCCTCTCTTGCAAGCTCGATGAATTTATCTGGAATGACAACCCCGATGGACAATGTTTTCACCCGGACATCCTCATCAGCCGAAATCTTCTTCGTATCGAGGAAATCGTTGATGTCGCGGTGGAAAATGTTTAAGTACGCAGCGCCTGAGCCTTGTCTTTGTCCCATCTGATCAGCGTAGCGGAATGCGTTGTCAAGAAGCTTCATCACGCCGACGACGCCTTTTGTCGCGTTTTCGACGTCTTTGATCGCTTCGCCTTTCGCACGCAGTTTTGAAAGGTTTAACGATACGCCTCCGCCGAGCTTTGACAGCTGCATTGAAATATCAATCGCTCTCGAGATGTCGTTCAAGGAATCATTGACTTCCAGGAGGAAGCAGCTGACCAGCTCTCCGCGGCGTTTGCGGCCGGCATTTAAGAATGTCGGCGTGCTCGGCTGATACTCCTGGTTGATCATCATTCTGACGAATTCCTTCGCCTTCTCCTTATCCCCGTTTGCAAAAAATAAAGCTACGATAGAAATTCTGTCTTCATAGCGTTCAAGAATTTTTTTCTTGTCGTTTGTCTTCAGCGCATAGTCATTGTAAAACTTAAAAGCGCTCATAAAGGACGGGAATCTGAATTTTTTAGCGTAAGCCTCTTTGAACACTTCCTTGATTTCTTCGAACGTGTAGCGGCTTAAAAACTCTTCTTCATAGTAGTCATTCTTGATTAAGTAATCGATTTTCTCTTTCAGATCATGGAAAAATACCGTATTTTGGTTGATATAGTCTACAAAATAACTATGTACAGCTTCTTTATCTTTATCAAACTGGAATTTCCCGTCTTTTTGGATCATGATCTCATTGTTTAACTGGATCCATTTTGGCACTTGATTTTGTGACAACTCTTTCTACCTCCTGAGTAAACAGTTCAACGTCTTTGGCCGTCCCGCTGAGTTCAAATTTGCCGAGAATCGGAACCTGATACTGCTTCGAGATTTTTTCTGCGCTTTTCGCAAAATTGTCTCCCCACACTCTGTTTCCGCTTGCCGCAACTCCCAAAAGAAGATGGGCGTTTTTCTCAAGAAACATCTCAGTCGTTTTCGGAACTTCCCCAAACCCTGTCGTGTACGTGATCAAAACAAACGGTTCGTCTAGATACTCCTCTGTGCTGACTTTCCGTTTATTGCGAAAAGGCGTCTTATCCACAAAGCGCTGAACGTTTCCCGTTTTTGAATCAAATACGATCTGAATCATCATTATCACGACCTAGTAAAATTGTTTCCGAGTCTTTCAACTCGAACCTTACACAATATATAGTATACTATCATTCAAGAAAACACAATATATTGTGCTCAGGTTGATGAAAGTTCACAATTTGCTTCAGCTTAGGAGGCCTAAGGCCAAAGAAATATGAGTAGAATGAGAGCCGTTCGCTCATCCTACTCACAAACCGAAATCTATCATAACACGAAAAAAATTGAGTTAGTAGACTAGACTTTTTCGCTTATTTTTTGTAAGTGTCACAGCACTTGTTCTCGCATACCTCTTTAATATCGGCTTCGATGCCGAGTTCCTTAAGAACCGACTGAACAGCCGTCATGATCGACGCTTCCCTGACAAGTTCTTTTCCGTTGACGAGAATACTTGTGCCGTATTCATAGCAGGAATCATCTTCACACGTCTCTTCCCAATGGTTGATGACGATCTTAGGTTTCATTGTTCGCTCATTCCTTTTCATTTTCAAACTGAATTGATGTAAACACTACTTAGTTTAGCGATTAGATGCCGCTTTGTAAATTTGAATGCCTCGGTCTTTCACAGAACGTGATGACGGCGGCGTTTTAGACAGGATGTCCGGCAATTGGCCGCCGTTCCTTTTATTCCCTGACTCCTGCTCGGCAGGATCGGCAACGGCCGCGGTTGATTGTAAAGTCGCTTCGAAAACGACAAAATCCCAAAACAGTAAACTGTTTCAGGATTTTGTCAGGCAATCTGAAAAAACCATGCCAGGCATGGTCTTTTAGCCGTAAATCGCTATTCGAGTTCGAGTTGAACGTTTTTTTGCGGTGCAAACGTGGAAATGGCGTGTTTGTATATAAGCTGCTGCTTTCCTTCCGATTCAATCAACACTGTAAAGTTGTCAAATCCTTTTACTTGTCCGCGCAGCTGAAATCCATTCAGTAAAAAGACCGTGACAAATGTGCTTTCTTTCCGAATCTGATTCAAAAACTGATCTTGAATATTTATCGATTTCATGTTTCTGGTCCTCCTTGTTTCTCTATACCATACTGTTTCGATTAAAGTTCGAGCTTTCCTGCTATGTAAGTGAAAATTTCCTGTTTTTTCTGTTCGATATTGACAGGGGGCGTCATGTCATACCAGGCGACATCCATTTGATTTCTGAACCATGTCAGCTGTCTTTTGGCATAGCGTCTCGAATTCCGTTTCAACGTCTCAACCGCCTCTTCCAAGGACGCTCTGCCTTCAAGGTGCGCATAAAGCTCTTTGTACCCGATGGCCTGAACAGACTGGCAATTTCTTATGTTTTCATCATAAAGCTGTTTCACTTCATTCAGCAGCCCCTCATCCATCATCTGGTCTACGCGGCTGTTGATCCTGTCATACAGCACTTCCCGCTCCATCGTCAAACCGATGAGAGCCGTGGTGTATAAAAGCTCTTTCCGCTGTCCTTCCATATGTTCGGACATCGTTTTTCCTGTCGTATGGAAAATTTCAAGCGCCCTGATGACCCTGCGTTTATTGTTTGGATGAATGGCTTTAGCCGCTCCCGGATCGCGCTCTTTCAAAAGACAGTGAACATATTCGGCTCCCCTCTTGTCAGAGAGCGCCTCCATCTCCGCCCGGAACTCAGGGTCGCCCGCTTCCTCTGTGAATGAATAGTCATAAAGGACAGACTGGATATAGAGCCCGGTTCCCCCGACAATCATCGGAAGCTTCCCTCGCCTGCCAATCTCTGCGATTTTTTGTCTGACGATCTCTTGATATTCAGCAACCGAGAAAGATTCCGTCGGTTCTTTAATATCGATCAAGTGATGCGGAACCCCGTTCATTTCTTCTTCTTTGATTTTTGCTGTGCCGATATCCATTCTTTTGTAAATCTGCATCGAATCTCCGCTGATAATTTCCGCATTCAAATGCTCGGCCAGCATCACGCTTAATTTTGTTTTACCGACAGCGGTCGGTCCGATCAAAACGATGACCGGCGGTTTCGTTTTATTCACTGCTGATCACTCTCTTTAAACAAGCTCCTCCCATTATACCATTTCACGTTCAAAAACACCCATTTCATTTTACCCGTTTTCATTGTTTTCCAAACATTCCCTCACCACCCTATCGGCTCATTCCCCACGATTTCTCTTGTGGAACCCTTAAAAGTATGCCGGTGCCTCTCCTTTATACCATCGCTTACATACACGACTCCGCCAAATCTGATCGGGGGAGCCGAAGAATATGCCAGATAGGTCGTGCCCCCGATTTCATGATAGTGCGTGCCGTCCGCCCGCGGGATCGCGGGCCCCGTAATCCCGTAATACCTGTGGTAATGTCCCTTTTCGAAAGAAGTGATGCCGGAATAAAAATGAACGTGCCCATCTGTATTGCTCCCGTTTGCCGGCTGGGAAAAGCCTTCAATTAGGTGGTAATGGCCATTGGCAGTCGATGTTCTCGCCCTGTAGGCGTGGGCATGGGGAGGCGCTTTTGACCAATCCGACTGATACAGCGTCATGTTTCATTCACTCCTTTTTAAGGGCGGCTTCACTCAAAAATACGACGGGCGCCCAAGCAAAAACGGCTGGGCAGAATACAGTGATGTTAGTCAGGTTTCATTTTATTATTGGAGGGATTTTTTTATGAATCATTTCGAGCATTCTCATGTATATGGCGACGACAACCAGCGCATCATCGGCAGACCTTTCTTTGGCGGACCTTTTGGGCGCCCGTTTTTCGGCCCGCGTCCGTTTTTCGGTCCGGGCCCCTTCTTCGGAGGTTTTTTGGGCGGACTTACTGCCGGAGCGCTTCTCGGCCCTTGGGGATATCCGTATCGGCCGTATCCTTACTATCCTTTTTTCTGACAGATAAAGGCTCTTCCAGGGGCCTTTTTACATAACTTTTTTCTTGACTTAGAACTTTTGCATCAATTAAGATGGATTTTACCAACCGGTTAGTAATGCGGGTTTTTTTTATGTCTAAAAAAGAAGAAATCTTTGAAGCGGCCTCATGACGATTGCGGAATAAACCTTTAACACTTTAAAATCGTTTATGGGCTGCGTTTTTTGATATTCGAATGAAAACTGACTTTGTACAAGCGCCCTTGCTGCGGCAGCATTTCTTAAACCGCAGCGTGAGTTGTGTGAAAAGAGCGCTGGCAAATGGTCAAAGTCTTTTGTTTCAATTGGAACTGCTGGCTGACGAAGAGAAAGCTCTCCTTTTGAATCATGGAATAACATCGATAGAGGAGGATTTCGTATGATTGCAGGCTACATTTTTCTACTGATCGCCATCTTGTCAGAAGCGGCGGCAGCCGCCATGCTGAAAATATCTGACGGGTTCGCGCGCTGGCGGCCGTCGGTTCTCGTAGTGATCGGCTACGGTCTCGCATTTTACATGATGTCGCTCACATTGCAGGTCATCCCTCTAAGCCTCTCCTATGCGACTTGGAGCGGAGCGGGCACCGTTCTGACTGCAATCATCGGCGTCTTGTGGTTTCAAGAAAAGCTGAACCGGCGAAATATCGCCGGCATTATTTGTCTCGTGTCAGGCGTTGTCCTGATCAATCTGTCATAAGGAGGAGAATGTCATGAAAGGCATGATCTTTTTGGCGGCTGCCATTTTGTCCGAAGTATTCGGAAGCACGATGCTGAAGCTGTCAGAAGGCTTTAGCGCCCCCCTGCCCGCTGCCGGTGTCATGATCGGTTTTGCGGCTTCTTTTACGTTTCTGAGCTTTTCATTAAAAACACTGCCTTTATCTGCGGCTTATGCGACTTGGGCCGGCACCGGGACGGCTTTGACAGCTGCGATCGGGTATTTTATATTTCAGGAGCCATTCAATCTCAAAACTCTTATTGGGCTTGTATTGATCATCTGCGGCGTCTTTTTGCTCAATTCAAAGCATGCTGACGCCGCAGATCAAAAGGCTCAGCTCACGATCGAAATCTAATCCGCTTTGGAGACGACAATCTTCGGCTCTAATTCAATGGCGACATTGCCCTGAACCGCCCTTGATATCATACAGGATGTCTCCGCCTTTTCAGCCAGTCTTTCGGCAAGTTGGACTTCTTTTTCCGCCGCTTCTTTCGGAAGGCGGATCAGAGGTCTGTGAATGATTTTTTCGTACGTAAACACCCCGCCTGTCACATCGACAACAGCCTCGGATTCCATCGTCAGGCTCTCTTTTTCCAATCCGCTTCTTTCCATCATGGCTGCAAGCGTGATGATATAGCAAGTCGCAGCGGCACCGAGCAGCATTTCGTCAGGGTTTGTCCCTGCCCCCGGACCGTCCATTTCCTTTGGAATTGAAATTTCTGTTTTTAAATTCCCGCTTTCAATCCTTCCGATGTCGTTACGTTTTCCAGGCCAGTCTGCCTGAAGGTAAAAATGATGTTTAGCCATAAAAAATACCTCCTTTTTTTATCCTGCTTTAAAGTCTACCGGTATTTGACCTTTCTGTCTGTTGATTTGCCTAAAAAACCGGTAAACCGTGACAGCCGTCTAACACACGGGGTATGAGCGGAACATAGAATACAACGAAAATCCGCGCAAGAAAGGACGAAAAAAAATGGAGAATGCAGAACATTTACAGCAGACACCAGCTCCCGAACAGCATATGCATATCCCCCAGTATCAGCACGCCGAAACAGCCGTGCACCACATCAAATGTCCGTTGTTTCCGCACTTGAAACATAAGACGTTGTGCACAGTTGCGCCGTTTGTTCATTACGGTTTAAATGAAGCGCAAGCCACTTCCTATCACCACGCCATGGAGGAAGTAGCGGCAATGGCTTATTTAATGGGCATGGGTATGGACCCTCACTTGGCCTACTGTACAGTTGAGTCATGGGAAATCAACGAAACATTTTATTAATTAGACTGAACGGTCAAAAATAAAGAGAAAAGACCGTTCAGTCTCAGGAACGAGTTAAAGCAGACGCCAGCGTCCGGCGTGTTCATTGGCGAAATCAGCCAGTGAACGCGTTTTTTTCCCGTGATGCGTTCCACTGTATCTGTGATGCGGTTTTCTTTGCCATTCTTGATTTTCCTGTCTAATTCCGACATGAAGCCGGCATAATCGGGAGATAATCCTGCTTTTATATACCTTTCCCTCAAAGCGGACACTCCGACATTGACATGCCTGATGTCGCGGCCTGCCGCTCTGCCGATGATTGCCGCGGCTTCAGCATAACTCAAGGCTTTCGGCCCGGTCAAGATATGGCTCGTATTATGCGGCTTTTGATCAAGCAATGCGCGCACAGCCACTTCAGCAATATCGTCTGCATCTATAAACCCGACTTTGCCGCTGCCTGACGCCGTGACGATTTCATTTTTCTTCCGAATCGAAGCGCCATGCTGATGGTCAAAATTCTGCATGAAATATGAAGGCTCTAGCACCGTCCATTCAGGAACATATCGCCTGACCGCGTGATGAAGCTTCCCAAATACGGGTCCGTCTTCATCAATAATTGCAGCGCTGAGCAGAACAATGCGGCGGACGCCGAATGCCGCTGCCATTTCCAAAAACGGGACAACGAGCGGTGACGGTTCGAATACACCGACAGGCGCAACCAAATATAATGAGTTCGTGTTTTTTAATGCGTCTCTGTAAGTTTTTTGATCATTCCAGTCAAAATACACATGTTCCGTTCCGGCCATTGCAGGCATTCTCCGGCTTGCGATCCGGACGCCGGCCCCCCGAACGTACAAGCCGTTTGGCGATTCGGCTTCCAGTCGTGCCGGTTCCGCCGGTAATCAATATTTTTTTCTCCACTTTTATCACTCCTTGTTAGGTCATTAAAAAGCCTGCAGCCGTCCTCCGAGCGATTCGATGACAATCAAAGGATTCCAATAATCTTTGTAGTGGACAATTTTGCCCTCTTTCATGTTTACAAGGCTGATGTACTGTTGGTTATAAGGAAGACCCGTCTCGCACACCGTGCCTTCACATTCAAATTCGACAGCCGCATTGCCCGTATTTGCCATTTGATGAATAGTGGGTGCTGTGAAGCGGACAATATCGATCTTTTTGGGAAAATCCTTTATATATTCGTAAATCGCCGACTTTCCTTCTATTTTTTTAGGAAAACCTGGCGGTGCATATGGATGCTCAAACACCGCGTCTTGATCCCAAAGCTGTATCCACTTTTCCATATCCTTTTCGAGCATCGACTGCAAAAATTGTTCGGATCACACAAATTCTTTCCCCCATTCTTTTTTGACCATTCGGTCTAAAATAGTAATAAAAACGAGCGGCAGCCCATCTTCCCTTGACGAAAAAATTCTTTAATCAAGAACAGACAGGCTGACATCGATCAAATCCTGAAGGGCGTCAAAGTCCCCCGTTAACTTCGCCTGAAACGTGAGCGACAGCCGGGTTTGATTTAAAAAACGGGCAACTGCTGAAAGATCTTGGCCGCCCTTCTTTAGTTCCCCCTGTGACTCGGCCCGGACAAGCGCTTTGTAAAAGGCGGTTTCCAGCTGCTTTGTCTGCTTATCAAAGTATTCGGCAACCTCTTGATCACGGGGAATTTGTTCAATTGCGCTGTTGATGATATAGCATGCCTTTGAGCGCTCGGGGTCTTTCAGAGCTTTTAAGCTTTCCTGAAAGATCTGCCGAACCGATTGCTTCACTGAGCCGGGGCTTTCAAGCCTGGCGATCACTTGAGCATTTTTATCATCAAGATATCTTGTAAGAGCGGCTATAAACAGATCCCGTTTCGTTCCGAATGTATTGTACAGACTTTGCCTGGCAATTCCCAAGCGGCTGAGCAGCTCTTGCATCGATGCGCCTTCATAGCCGAATTGGCCGAAAACCTCCATTGCTTTATGAAGGACGAGGGCGGTATCGAATTCTTTGCTTCTTCCCAAGCCTTTATCACCTCCTTTATTTGAACAGTACACTTTTTAGATCGATCAGTCAAGAATTATCCGCTTCACGGACCTATTCACCGTTCCGATTGAGAAAATCGGCGCATGATCCTTCAGCGCCGGTCATAGACATAGCATAAAACCCCTGTCACATACAGAGGAACAAAAGGAAGTGTGCCCGTTGTTTATTTATACGGTTCAGCCGGGAGATTCATTATTTGTCATCGGTGCCAGGTTCGGAATTTCGATTGACCAGATCCGATTGGCAAATGGGTTGGTCGAAACAAACATTGTCCCCGGACAGGCTCTTTTAATACCGCTTTATACATATACTGTTCAGCCGGGAGACAGTTATAACTCGATCGCCCGCCGGACGTTTGTATCCGCCGAAGCATTGCAAAAAGCAAATCCGTCTGTAACGCCTGCCAATATGAGGCCGGGGATGAAAGTGAAATTCCGGAATTGCCGAAAAAACCGATCACCGCTTTAGGATATTACACATTGAGAAACCCCAGCTTAGACCAGGAATTGATTCATAATTTTGTCCCCTACGCCACATATCTGGCATTTTTTGAATACCACATTTCAAGCGACGGATCGTTAAGCGAGCTGAATGATTCACCGGCCGTACAAACGGCCTGGAGGCGGCGCGTTCCTCCCCTCATGACAGTCACCAATCTGACAGAAGCAGGCTTTAGTCCGTCTCTTGCGCACCGCGTATTAAATCAGCCTGCCGTAAGAAACCGACTCATCGACAATATTGTTCAAACGATTTCCAGAAAAGGATATGCAGGCGTCAATATTGATTTCGAACAGATTGTGGAGGAAGACAGAGATTTATTTTCAGGTTTTCTCCGCCTGCTGAAAGAGCGGCTGAAGCCTTCCGGTTATGTGTTGACGGTTGCCGTTCCGCCGAAAACAAATGAAAATATCGCCTGGCTGAAAGGATATGACTATGGCGGAATCGGCGCAGTGAGCGACCTTGTCTTTATCATGGCATACGACTGGCACCACGGAACAAGCGAGCCCGGCCCCGTCGCTCCCATCAATGAAGTCCGGCAGACGATTCAATTTGCCCTTCGCCATATTCCAAAAGAAAAAATCATTCTCGGCTTTCCGCTTTACGGCTATAACTGGACGCTGCCCTATCAGCCTGGTGCCGTATACCCGGGAATCGCCAACCAAGACGCCGTTCAGCTCGCCATGAAGCACCAGGTACCGATTCAATATGATACAAAGTCTGAGTCCCCTTTTCTCCAATACACAGATGAACAAGGCAGAAGGCACATCATATGGTTTGAAGACGCACGCAGCATCGGAAGAAAACTGCAGCTCATCATCGAATACGGACTTGGCGGCGGCGGTGTCTGGCAGCTCACGCTCAGTTTTCCGCAAGGAACCTGGCTCTTGACCAAATTCTTTCGCGTCAGAAAAGCCTGACAGCAACATGTAATTTATTGTAAAACAGCAAACAGAATAATCCCTCTAACAAACCTTGATACTAATGATGTGTCCTTCACACAATAACAAATCTGAAAGGAATGTTTGCAATTGAATAATGGGATTCATGAAACATTGGAACTGCATGAGCTGTTAATGTTTAAAAACCTTTGCCTGACTAAGTCATCAACAATGACGGGAATGGTGCAGGATCAAGAGCTTCGCGACATCTTGGAACGGGATGCTTCCCAAACAAAGCATCAGATCGAGCATTTGCAAGGTCTGCTGTCAGTTAGAGGTGAAAATATATGAACGAATTCATCCAAAACATGACAGGAATGGGTGCGATGACTGAACAAGTGATTGCCACCGATTTTTTAATCACGGCGAAAACCGGTGTCAAAAACATTGTCACAGCTATCACAGAAACATCTTCTCCAGAAGTGCGCGAAACGCTTAAGCAGTATTTAAACGACGCGATTGACACTCATGAACAGATTGCAAACTATATGATGTCAAAAGGTTATTACCATCCTGCCAATTTATCTGAACAAATTCAGGTTGATACCAAAGCTGCCGAAACGGCTAAAGACCTTCCGCAACTGTAATGAAAACGCGTGAATCCCCCGCAGTCCTACGCGGGGGATTCTTATTTAAACGGTTTCTTCTTTTTTCTCATCATAATCAATGACTGCCTTTGGCAGAGCCGTATATTTCGCCCAGTAAAATACCGCAATCGATCCTGCTGCGATCAAGATTAAATCGATCGGCGTTCTCAATAGGCCCAGGCCGTTACCGAATGAGCCGAGATACGACAAAAACAAGAGCATGACATAATAACCGACAATCCACCAGCTTGATTTAAGCTGCTGCGCAAACGAAACATCATCTTGGGGAACATATTTTTTACACGCACAATAAACGGCAAACATCACGAGCTGCGATCCGAGCAGCCATGACACGGTGTTCCAGCCTGACCAATAGACGATATACGACGCAAATATGAAGGAGACAGGAGCAATGACAGCCATCCCCTTGATTTGCAGAGGCTTGTTGAGCTGCTTGGCATTCACATTCAGCGCTGCGGCTGAAACCGGAGCGATCGCATAGGAAAGGATCAGGGCTACAGAGCAAACATTGACGAGCGCGTCCCAAGACGGAAAAGGAAGCGTCCAAAAAACGGCGAGTGCAAACGACAGCCACAACGACGGACGCGGAATTCCCGTCGATTTATTCACCTTGGCAAACACTTTGAACAATGTGCCGTTCCGCGCCCATGCATAAACCAAGCGCGACGTCGTATTCAGAAAAATATTGCCGTTTCCGCCGGGTGATAAGATCGCATCCAGAACGACAAGAGTGGCAAGCCAGCCCATCCCGAGAAGGACCGCGATGTCTTTGAATGGAAGAGAAAATTCCTTGCCGATCGCTTTCCAGCCGTCATTCAGCATATCAGTCGGAATGGCTCCGATAAACACCACTTGCAGTATCGTATAAATGCAAGCCGAAACAATGATGCAAATCAGCAGAGCAACCGGGATGTTCCGCTGCGGATTTTTCACTTCACCGGCGACCGAAACGATCGGATGAAGACCGAGGTACGCGAACATTACCCCGCCGGTCGAAATGGACGCCTGCACCCCGCCAAAGCCAAACGGGGCAAATTCTCCCGCAAAGTTGGCCGACTTAAAATGGAATATCAACACGACAATGATTGTCAAAGGAACAAAATATTTAAAAACCGAAATAATTAAATTTGATTTCGCAAACGCTTTGACACTCCAATAATTGAGTAAAAAGAACAAACAAAGCAGCACAAACTGCAAAAGCCAGCCGATAATCGTCGGCGATTCAGAACCTTTTATCGTCAAACCGGGAAACCAATAAGCCACGTATTGCCTGACAGCGGTCACTTCGATTGAAATCAGGCTTGTATAGGCAACGATCGTGATAAATGAAATCAAGTATCCGACAAGGTGGCCGTGGGTATAAACGGGATAGCGGATAATCCCGCCCGTCCGCGGCAAAGCAGCTCCAAGCTCGGCATAAACGAGTCCGATTAAAAGGATAATGACACCGCCGATAATCCACGAAAAGCTTCCCGCCGGCCCGGCTTTTGAAGCGACATTGCTGACGGCAAACAGCCAAGCCGAGCCGAATATCGCACCCATGCCGATCAAAATCAGGTCAAGCAGAGAGATCGTTTTTTTGAAATTGCCCTGATTTGACAAATCACTTCCTCCTTTTTAATACATTTAATAGAAGGTAGTATGTTCAAAAAGCGCCTCTGTATACTTTTCCCGCTTCCTTTCGGCTCAACAAAAAACCCGGGGATTTCCCGGGTTCCTTCATATGGTTATTTCACTCCTGCCGGTGCTAAAAATGCCTCAATTTCATCTGCGGCTTTCTCGGCCCCTCCTGCTTGTTTAATGTGCTCTTGCATGTCCTTTACGCGTTTCAGGACATCCGGGTTACCGTCCGTCTGGGAGACGGCTTCCCGCAATGAAGCAACTGTTGTGTCCTCCGGCTGCAAATGCTTGCCAAGCCCGAGTTCTTCGACGCGGCGGGCAGTGATTTCCTGTTCAGGCATTTGTGGGACCGCAACAAGCGGTACACCGGCATTCAATCCTTCCATCGTACTGTTCATACCCCCATGGGTGATGAAAAGCTCCGCTTTCTTCAGGATTTCAAGCTGTGGAACCCGCTGATGAATTGAAAAGTTATCAGGTATGTCGTCAAAGCTTTCAGGATCGATTGTCGTGCCGACAGCCATGATCACCTGCCACTTCGTGTCCCTGAATGCTTCTATGCACATATGATAAAATTCCGGCCAGGCATTGAACGCCGTCCCTAAAGAAATCAGCATGACAGGACGGCCGCTGTCCGAAATAACCGGCGTGTCTTTTTCCTGAAACTTGCGTTTGGCTAGAGAAGGACCGACAAAAGAGAACCGTTCATCAAACGTTTCGCCGTATGGCTGAAAAGCACGAGGCATAAAGACAATGTTCAATTTTGCCGGTTCGAACATCTCTTCAAAACTAAATGACGGAAGATTCTCATTTTTCAAAGCGGCTTCTTGCTCAGGCGTGAGCTCGATCTTAAACTCTTCAGACATTGATTTGAATGAAAAATGTTCGTTCTGTGCATATGTAGAACAAAGGCGAACCGCCTCTATTCCAAACTTCTCAGCCAGCATTTTTCCCGCCATGGCCATAAAGTCAAAAAGGATGAGGTCAGGCTTGTCATTCTCATAAAGCGCTTCAAGCTGAGGAAGAACCTCCTCCATTTCTTTCATAAACATCATCGGAGCCTGCGTCATATCTTTTTTATTTTTCATCAGCTCCCGAATTTGCTGCGGATCGATATTTAAAGTTGAGCGGTAGTTGAGCGGCTCTGCCCCAGTTTCCTCAACAGCTTTCACAAACTCATCCGTTACCGGATATGTTACCCGATAACCGCGTTTGACAAGGCTTGCAGTTAAAGCAAGCGTCGGATTAATATGCCCGTGAGCGGGAATATTAAAAATCGCGATATGTTTTTGGCCCATTTTTTAACCTCCCGTTATTTTTCGCTTCATAACAGTAACGATGATTTTAAATCTCTTTCACTATGTTAAACAACATATTATAGATAATAAAGGAAAAACCCTTCAAAATTAAATTAAAATTAAAAAATACTAATATAGTCCTTCTTCTCACAAAAAAACACCAAACTTTAGCCCTTAGTTTAAGGCCGCACTCGACTTTATTCCCCTTTTCGTTACTGCCGACTTATATTTCAATCGTTTTATAACAAAAAACATCCGTCAAAACAGCACTCGTTTTAACGGATGTCATGAAATTGCCATATTTTAAATTTAGTTTAAATTATTCTGTAAATGATGGTAAATACAAAAAAATTTTTATAATGTTATTTTGTCGCGTTTCCTGCTTCATTTCCTTTCAAAACTATCGTTTATCGTTTCCTTCTCATCATAATTAGATATGAAAGGACTGTTGTTATTGGTATATACAGCGGAACATCTTGATGATTATTTAATGGAACAAGCATCCAACAATCATTTTCACGGCAGCATTTTGCTGGCAGACTCAAACGGTATTCTGTTATCGCAAGGATACGGTTATGCTAATTGCAAGGACAAAGTGAAGAATAAACCGTCTACACGCTACCAAATTGCTTCGCTGACAAAGCAATTCACAGCCATAGCGGTCATGCAGCTGCAAGAAAAGGGGCTGCTTCGTACAGATGATCCGGTACAAAACTATTTAGAAGGCTATCCCAACGGCGACAGCATTACCATCAAACATTTATTAAGCCATACGTCCGGAATTCCTGATTTTCTAGAGGAAGAATTGCTCGATATTGAGCTGGAGCGCGCACCGTTAGACCAATTTATCGGCCGTTTTATCGACAAGCCGCTCGAATTTCGCCCGGGACAAAGGTTTAATTACAGCAATTCAGGATACATACTGCTCACAAAAATCATTGAAACAATCACAAATGAAGCTTATGGAGACGTCATTCAACAATTGATCTTTGACCCTTTAGGCATGAAAAACTCCGGTTTCTTCGCTTCTCCGGAAGATATTTCGCCCACAGTCGGATATTTATGCCTGAATCGCGAAATGATCAAAGCGCCTATCGTATACGGCTACGGGGAAAGACGGGCTCTATTCAACCGTTGAAGACTTGTACTTATGGGACAGGGCGCTTTACACTGAAAA
This sequence comes from Bacillus sp. FSL L8-0528, assembly GCF_038593085.1. Lineage (NCBI taxonomy): Bacteria > Bacillati > Bacillota > Bacilli > Caryophanales > Bacillaceae > Bacillus > Bacillus sp. FSL L8-0528. The sequence goes on along the minus strand of NZ_CP151961.1, from coordinate 1,849,096 downwards.
GCTTGTCACAAAAGGCGCTTTGAAAGAAGCGCTTTACAGCAGTGTCAAAAAAACGGCTTTTGCAGCCGAAGGCCCTTCTCCGGCACTCATTCAAAACAATTCGATCGGATACGGATGGTTTATTAATCATCAAAACAAGTATAAAATATGGCATGATGGAGAAATCCACGGTTTTATCAGCTCGATTAACCGATACATAAACGAGAAAAAAGTGCTGATTATGCTCAGCAATTGCAACCTGTCAAAAACAGACGAGATTTTGGCAAACTTGGAACAAGCTTTATTGCAAATGTAGAAGTTAAAAACAAAGAAAGGCAGCGGGAGCGGTATGATCAGAAAACTATTCACTATCCTCATCATGGCAAGTATCATCGCGGTCGGATTCGTCTGCAAAGATTCCTGGCTCGGCGTCATCAGGGACGGAGGCGTTTATTCGGTGCTATTCAGCATGCTGCTTGTGGCGGCCTGTGTATTTTTCCCGATCGTCCCGTTTGCGCTCATTGCCGGATTAAACGGCGCTTTGTTCGGAATCGCAAACGGCGTGCTGATCACGCTGACAGGGTCGATGCTCGGCACCATGCTCTTGTTCTTTCTCTCACGTTACGGATTCAGAGATTTGGCTCGCAAACGCTTAACGAAATACCCGAAAATGAGCGAATATGAAGCCTATTTTAACCAAAATGCTTTTACAGCCGTACTATTGGGCAGACTGATCCCCGTTATCCCCGCCGTTGTCATGAATATTGTCTGCGGTTTAAGCAAGGTGAAATGGGCTGTCTTTTTCGCGGCTTCGACACTTGGAAAAATCCCTAACGTTCTCGTCGTCTCTATCGCAGGTGCCAATTTCAGTGAAAACAAGCTGATCTCTATCGGTGTCTACGGCTTATACATGGCGATCATAGCGCTTGTCATCTACAGAAAGTATCCCCATCTGACTCAAAAACATAAAGAGACAAAACAGACAGGGAAACCTTCTTGACCCGCTGAGGCGGCAATTATAGCCGCCTTCGTTTTTCGGTTGAACGTCAGCCGATTACAACAGCCGTACCATATCCGATTAGTTCGGAGGTACCCTGGCCTGCAGATAGTTCGAACCTTAGACCGACGATCGCGTTTGCTCCGAGTTCTTCAGCTTGATTCACGAGCCGTTCCCTCACAGCTTTTTTCGAATCCTCAAGCATTTGGGTGTAATTTTTTAATTCTCCGCCAATGACCGACTTCAATCCTGACAGAATATCTTTTCCGATATTCCGCGACTGAACGATGCTGCTGGTGACAAGCCCTTTGACTTCGACGATATTTTGATTCGCGATTGTATCTGTTGTGACGATGATCATTAATATCCTCCCTTTTCCTAAACTTACTAGCTACCATACCATATCCGCCGGAAGCGTGCAGTTATTTATCCATCATATCGGCTGGATTTTTAAAATGTTAAGTTTTTCATGCAAAGTTTCACCATGCTGCATAGAATTGAGGTAAACGATGTATAAAGAGCGGAAGAAAGAATGACAAGAGCACGCTCAGATACTAATATTTGTGATTACACAATTGATGAATTTACTGGAAATAACCATGTACTACTATGAAGTTAAAATAACCTTTCTGGAAGTTGATTATATCAATTGTCCAGTTTATTTTGATACAGATAGCAGGTTTGCATCAACTGAGGAAAGAGAAAAGTATAGGAGACAATACCAGCTTGAAAAAGAAGATTTAATGATTGTCTTTGATTTTGATGTTTCAAACACTTTTTATTATCTGTCAAGTTTCGAATTTGAAATGGGTCTGCATAAACTGCAGCTCAATAGAAGGATGATTCACAAAACTGAAGCTTCTATTCTTTTTTTCCTAACTCTCATTTATGTTCCACTTCAACACTCTTTCATCCCAGTTGATTCTTCTTCCACTTTCTTATTTTAGTCCTGAAGCTTTTAAATGGAGCCACAGAGTTGATGTGGATAAACCTTATAGCAGGCCACTTCGGGTTTTCACCTGTCCAATTCAAAGTACCTTGGGTGAATAATTCTTCATCCGTGAGCGTATCAATCCAAGACTGAAGTTGTGACTCTGCTTTCTTGAATTCTTGGCGAAGCTCGGTTAACGAAAAGTGAGCATACAGATCGTAAAAAGATTGATAAAGAGCCCCCAATTGGTTCCATTTATAATGAGGAGAGGGAGTTATAACGGTTTTCCCCAAGCGCTCATCCCTGTCCCAGCTCATCAACAGGTTTAACCATCCGAGCTGATAAGCAAGGATTTCCCCTGGCGTTCGATCTACATCTCGATCTCGAACATCTCTAAACTGATCGGGGATATCGTCAAACTCCCCATCTAGTAACAAATAGCGCTTATGAATTTCTTCTTTTAAATGTTTCTTGGACTCGTACACCCTAATCCCTCCTTGATATCAACTATAGTGTACACGAATTGTCCGCCTTATTTTAAAACAAATCATGAACTTTTAATAAATAGCAGTTTGCGAGATTTCCCTTACATTGCATGTATATTGAATTTATTCGACTGTTCCCGCTTCAATATGAGGTAATGTGAAGCAGCGCCCTTTCACCTGCTCGAGAATATGCAATAGTCAGTCCGTCAATTTCAAAGGTGCCGATGCTTCTTTTCATCCTGTTTCAGAAAATCCATACAACATAAAAAACGGCTGGGCTGTCCCGCCCAACCATTCGAATATGTTAAGATTTTTTGCGTTTGCAAGTCCATAAATATAGCAATCCGCCAGCCAATACAAAGACTGTGAATATGGCAAACGAGCGGCTGAATACAGCGCTTTCGGCATTGTCCATTGACGGAAGCGCAGAATAACCGAACCCGTGCATTGCCATCAAGCCTCCTGCAAATGCGACGCCTATTCCTTCAGATAAAAAACAGGCAAAATTCAGCATCCCCATTCCAGCGCCTGCAGCCTCTTCTTCCAAGCTTTCTGCGGTACTGTTGGAAATCGCCGTTTTTACAAATGAAAGACCGCCGAATATAAACACGAGCATCATCGTCATCAACCATGGTGTCCGGTCACCGAACTGTGCCGCGGCCGCCATGGTTGCTAAGATCAATAACCATCCAAGAGTAAAAACAAACCGGCTGCCGAAGCGATCTGTCAGGGCTCCCCCCGCGACACCGAAAAAGATAACGCCCACACTACCCGGAAGCATGATGCCGCTCCCGATAATATCGGCATTTAAACTGAACAAGACTCTCATCATATATGGAACGACAGAGACGATTCCCGCAATGCTTCCCAATACGATACATCCTGCCAAAACGACGCCTATATATCTGCGGTTCTTGATTAAAGACCGGTCAATAAAAGGATGTTCCGCATATCGGGTATGAACCGCAGCTCCAATCAAGCAAAAAATGCCCGCCGCTAAATAAAAGACATGATACAGCGATATATATACAGCGAACATCACAATGCTGATTGTCAGCAGTCCGATCCCAATGATATCCAGATTTGCTTTTGCAGCGGCTTCAGCAGGCATATTTCTGAGGAAGAAAGGAATCGACATCAGCACCGCCATCGGAAGAAGGAACAGAAACGACCAATGAATATGATGTACAATCATTCCGCCGATAGCCGGACCTATTCCTTCACCCATTGCCACCAGTGATCCGACAAGGCCGAACGCTTTGCCCCGGCCCTCCGGACGGACATAGCGTGTAATGATGACCAGGATAAGCGCGGGTACAGCGGAAGCCCCGGCTCCTTGAACAAAGCGCGCAAAGATCACGGCCGGGAAATAAGACTGAGCTGAAAGACCTATTAACGAACCTCCGCCATAGATGATTAGTCCGGCCACAAACAGCTTTCTGACACCGTACATATCAGAAAGCCTGCTGTAAACGACCGAACCGGCAGCAAAAGAAATGATAAAACTCGTATTCACCCAATTTGCCGCGGCAGGCGACACGCCAAATTGATTTTTTATATCCGGCAATGCAACATTAAATACGGTTTCGTTCATCACACTGAAGAAAGCGACAAAGCTAAGCCACCAAAACGCCTTCTTTTGATGCTTAAAGGACTGTATTTTATTGTTTTTCAATTGAATGATACCCCCAAAATTATAGGGGAATCACGCAGTTTATAGGGTTAATGATGCGCTTTCCCCTCAAATGTTAACCCGTTTATTTTTTTGCACTTCATCATTCATGCGCCTCCTCATATTTGATTTTTAAATTATACAATTGATCAACAAAGGGATCAATGTAAGGAACATAAGCTGAACTTTTACATTGCAAAAAAAGGCCAATGAAGAATACCGGTGCAGTACCCTTCATTGACCTTTATTCGTGACATACTGAGCAAGCCAGCCTTGTACTGTGCTTTTCCGAAAGCTTAATCAAATTCCCTGTTTAATAATTTTTTCAGTTCCTTTTTTTGTTTTTTCGATACGAGGATATACAAAATATCGCCTGATTTAATTTTTGTTTCTCCGTGCGGCGTGACCAAATCCCCGTTTCGAATGATCGCATTGATCAGGGCATCTTTCGGAAAGCTGATGTCTTTCAGTGCCTGCCCGGTGATGGCTGTTTGGTCATCGACTTCAAATTCGATAATTTCGGCGTTCGCCTTGCCGATGGAAACAAGCTCCAGCGAATGCGGCGCTTCGACTTTCTGCGGCCCGTTCAATTTTAATTTTTCTGCGAAGACCGATATGGTTGACCCTTGGATCAAAGCCGATGTTAAAACGACGAAGAATACGACATTGAAGACCAATTGGCTGTTTTCAAGCCCCATCGTCATGGGAAATGTTGCGAGAACGATCGGAACGGCCCCTTTTAATCCGGCCCACGACAAGAAGATTTTTTCGTTAAAATGAAAGCCCATTTTGATGGTCGACAGAAAAACGGCAACCGGCCTGGCGATAAAAATTAAAATCAGCGAAAGCAGGAAGCCTTTGAAAATGATGTCGAAAGATAAAAATTGGGCAGGAAAAACCAATAACCCCAGAATAATAAACATCAAAATCTGCATCATCCAGGCAAAGCCTTCATTAAACCTGAAAATAGAATGTCGGTAAGTCAAATCTTGATTTCCGATGACAAGCGCAGCAATGTAGACGGCAAGCAAGCCGCTCGCCCCGATGACATCTGTAAGACTGTAGGTAAGAAGCGCAAAAGCAAGAGCAAAGATCGGATAAAGTCCGCTTGAATCCAAGTTGATTTTATTGATGGCAAAGCTGGCGAACCGCCCGAGTAAATATCCGAGCAAAAGCCCCATTCCCATCTGCCAGAAAAATGAAATCACAAGCATGAAATAAGATGAATGATCAGCCGTCAGCAGCTGGATGAGCGATAAAGTCAAAAACATCGCCATCGGATCATTCGTCCCCGACTCTGCTTCCAGTGTGGAGCTCAATCTGTCTCTAATATTCTGGCCTTTCAAAACGGCGAATATCGCGGCCGCATCTGTAGAACCGACAATCGCTCCGAATAAAAAGCCTTCTATCCAGGAAACATTAAAAATCAGTTTGGCCGCAACCGCAACCACACAGGTGGTCAGCAAAACACCAATCGTTGCGAGCGACAATGAAGGAACGGCGACCGCTTTGATTGAAGACCACTTTGTTTGCAGACCGCCTTCAAAAAGGATGACGACGAGTGCGATAATTCCGATCAGCTGGGCTAGCTCGGGATTATTAAAATAAATAATTCCGAGACCGTCGCTCCCCATGATCATCCCGACAATCAAGAACAAAACGAGAGCGGGCACTCCGAGCCTAGTCGAAAATTTCGTTGTCAGTACACCGATAATCAGCAATAAGGCCGCTAATAAAATAAACTGCTCCATATTAATGTGTTCCAACCATTTATCCTCCTCCCAATCTTAACCGATACTGGTGCTGTTCCCCGTTCTTTTACCCGAACAGGCACCTTCATAAAACGTATGTAACAAACGATGTTCGTGTATGCTCGTGTATGGGACCGTCCTTCAGCCTTCACTCTGTCCGTGAAACTTTGTGCCTGCAATCGCAATAATCCCAATAATGATTGCGATTGGAATCCAAATCACGGCAAACGGATGCGCAGGCTCAGCAAGTGCGGCAATGACGGCCCCCAGGCAATAGAGCACAATCGTCAAAGCGCGAAGCCATGCGTCCTTATGGATGACCTTTTGGTCGTTTTTGCTGAGGAACCGTTTTGTCACATCTTCGAAAAAGTTTGCGAGCGTCCCCGTTAGGACAGTAGTAGAAATACCTGCAATGCCGAGCTTTCTGGCTGCTGTGGTCTGAAGCCCCATCGCCATGCTTAACAGCAAGATCAAAAAGTGTGGTGAACTTTCATAGAAAGTCAGACAAGCAAATAGAAGCAATACGGCTGCTTCAACAGCAAGTGCAATCGTGACGCCTGACGGCCAGAACGATTTTTCCTGTTTTCCGACAATGGCTGCTGAAATAATCACGCCGATGATAAATCCGAACAATGCGATCAGCGAGTACACGGCGGTCGCATGAAGAGAATTGCCGATTGATAATCCTAACAGTACGATATTCCCGGTCATATTAGCAGTAAATACGTGACCGATACTTAAGTACCCAATCACATCTACAATACCTGCTGTCAAACAGAGAAGTAAAAGCATGATGTTTCGATCATGAGCAGCATTCAATGTGATTCAATCCTTTCGAAGCTATTCTGCCCGGCGGCATGTTAAGCCATTCAATCCGGTATGTCATGAGCCTTTCCTAAGGGAAAACTCGTTTTGGGGGCTTTTTTATTGTTAGAAAAAGAGGGGTTCTTAACGAAAAAATGCGGGCGATCCGATCATGCACCTCAGCAAAACACTTATCGCTCATCGTGTTACATCTGCAATTCAATTGTATCATAAGCATTAAAATTTTTTATAAATGAAGTTCTTAAAAACTTGTTTTTAATAAATGGGAACTCATTTCTTACTGTTAAGAAAGCAGCCGACCGGCGTTTATTGCATGATCCGTCTGTTTGCCTAAATAAAAACGAACGAGCCGCCTTTTAAAAGCGACTCTTCCCCATTCCTTCAATACTTGCAAAGTTCATGTTACACGCGGGAGGACTGATTCACTTCATATGCCGCCCGTATTCCCGATTCAATCGCTCCCTGCATCCACCCGTGAGTGAGGGAAGCGTGCTCCCCGGCGAAATACACCCTTCCCTCAGGCATAGGAATATAAGGATACAGCTCCAATTCCTGACCAGGTTCGAAAGCTGTAAATGCTCCCGCTGAAAAAGGATTTTGTGTCCAGCTGAAAGAAGCGCCTGATACAAACTCAGAATACACGATATTTCCATATATTCTCGCTAAATTTTTCAGCGTATAGCGGATCCGCTCTTCTTCCGGCTGACTGTCCCATATCAGCGCTTCATCAGCCCACGTATAGCTCGCTAAAATAACAGCATGCCCGTGTGCCCCTATGCCGCTGCTTGGGTAATATGAAAAGCGAATCGGCAAATCGGTAATGGATCTGCCGCCGCGCTGCCCGACTCTTTCCCAAAACCTGCTCTTAAATTCAATTCCTATTTTTGTCGCGGCAATATAGTTAAGCTCCCGAATCGCTCTCCGCTTATGATAGGAAAACGAATCAAACGGCTCAAATGTTACAAATCGCAAAGCTGAAAAAGGAATTGTTACGATTACGAAATCACTTGTCAGCGCTGAATGTTCTGCCGACTGTTGGTGGATACAATGGGCTGTCACCTTGTTTTCAGTTTGAGATATTTTCATCAATTTTTGACGGTATAAAATATCGCCCTTCAATTGCGGAAGAAAAGCTTGCGTCAGCAGGTCCATGCCGCCTGTAATCTCATAGAAACGAGACGGCGATGTAAAAAAGATCGATTCCCTCAATACTTCGACAAGTGACAATCCCATGTACGCTTCCATGTCCAATAGCACACCAATCATATCAATGGCGCCGTGTGAAAAATGAGTGTTGAGAAAAGAGCCTAACGATTCGTTTCTGTATTGTTTTTCAACAATACGCCAATTTCTCGCCGGATCTTGGCTGATAAAATTGAGGATAGGCTGCAAAGCAGTAAGCATCAGCTGTTCAGCCGTTTTTCCCTGCTCATGGGGAGCAGCGGGGAATCTTAAAACACCCGGATGTCTTTCAAACTCATGAAGACGGGTTTTCACGCCGTTGACGTAAAGAATATCCATGGGGGTTCTGTTGATAAACTCATTAACAGGCAGATTAAATTTCTTAATGTATTCCATCGTTAAAGTATGAATATCGGGGATGCGCATCGGACCGGCATTGAAATACAGCCCTTCGCTAAAGGGCGCACGGGAAGTAAAAACACGTCCTCCCGCTCTGTCATTTCCTTCCACAATCGTCACTCTGTGCCCGGCACTCTTTAATAAAGACGCTGCGACAAGCCCGGACAGCCCGGCACCAACGATCATTATATGCTTAGGATACTGTGTTGTTTGAAGGCCGTTCCTGATGATATGAAGCATGTCTCCCTCAGTTAATTGAAAATTCAATTTACTCAGCGCCCTTTTAGGTGGATTTATTGCATTATATTCCGTTTAAAAGACGCCAATCACCATTTTCATCCTCTCTGCACGAAGACTCCGCATGAGGGCGCAGTTGCAAATGGATCAACTATTTTTAAAAATGTAAATCAATATCCTATACCGAATTTATAAAGTGACATAGGATAAACTATGTATCTTTAGGGAGGTGAAACATATGAGCGGAGGTTACGGATACGGAAGCGGTTTTGCTTTAATTGTTGTCCTGTTCATTCTCTTAATCATCATTGGTGCCAGCTGGTTCGGCGGTGGTTATGGAGGCTATTAAGTAAGTTCTAAAATAGTTCCGTTTTAAAAGCAATAACCTATGACCTTCTCCTTATTTTACATGTTCTCCCCTCTTGCTTATCGTTATTGACGCCATTATGAAAGGCTCTTTTTAAAAAGAGCCTTTTTTTAATACAACACAGGAAAACGCGCCTCTATTTAGCTTCACTTTGCTCCAAAGAAACCCTATTTTCCCCTATGCTTTTGTTTCGCTTTTTGCTTTCTGAGTAAATACTTTTGTTCTTTTTTCTTTTCCCGCTGCTCTTTTGTCAGCCGCTGTTTCTTTCGTTTTCTTGCATCCAGCTCTTGTTTTATCGCTTCTTGCGCCTTATGAGACACACCGGCATTTTTCAATTCTTTAGACACTTGCCGCTGCAGCCTTTTCGGATTTATTTTGCGCGGGCGGCGGGCGGCCAGCCCAACTCCTTCCTGTTCTGCATGTGACAGTGCCTGTAAAAGTTGATGATGAACAAAATGCAATACTTCCGAATCCTTCGGCTCTTTGCCAAACAAATGCCGGACGGCTCTCAGCTTACCTTCAATCACAACTTCAATGACTCCTATCCAAAACTGACCATCATAGTAAACCGTTAATTTCATAACGATTCCCTCCTCCATCAACATGTATTTCAGAGAATGACGGACATCCCGAGGAGGGGAAGGTTACTGGCATGATCAATCATGCATCCGGACTACCAACCGAATCGTGTTTTTTCATTCTCCGCTAAAAATTTTATCAATTTTTCCAGTTTAGGAAAAGGGGTAAAGTGCTTTTATATTCAGTACAATAATATAATGCAATCCCTCCCTTGAGCCAGATAGGCTCTCAGAACTTCTCACTGTAAAGGTGCGGCTGGATAGAAGCTGCTCAGATCTCATTGGCACCGTTTAACCTCTTCTATTTGCGTTTGACTTGAAAAAGAGATAAAATGATTTACAAATCGTAATAATTACGTTTTGTTCCGCCGTATTGAAAGAGAGACCATATAAATAAACAACCAAAGGCGGCAAGAGAAGGCTGAAATATAGAGAGCTTGCGAAAGGAGTGAAAAGCTCAAGGTGACGAAGAAATACTGCGGAGCTTATCCCACCGTCTCCCCGGTTATCGGTATCACCTTTCGGGACAGTTATCGACCGGGGCTTGCTTAGTTCTTTATCATTTTACCGTTTGCAAATCGTAATAATTCTGTTTTATTTGGAGGAAAGATACATATGGCGACATGGGATTTAAGTAATATGAAACATCATATCTTTATCTGCAACGGCAGCAGCTGCAATCGGGTCGGAGCTGAGGAACTGACTCAAGTGATTCGGCAAGAAATCTCCGAGCGGGAACTTGACGATGTCATTCATACAACGCGCACGCGGTGTAATGGAAGATGCCAAGATAAATGCGTGGTCATCCACTATCCGAAAGGAACATGGTATAAAGATTTAAAACCGGAGGATGTCCCCCTCCTGATTGACTCGCTTTTTACCAATGAAGATTATACAGAAAAAGCGAGCCATTTGTATGATGGCCAACGTTTCGAGCGTTCATCTGGCGTCATCGCCGGGATTCCAAAAGACAAAGAAAAAGTAATCAAAGTATCGAAAAAATTGTAAATGAGGTCGAATGATCATGCCTTTAACTAAAAAGAAAATTCCTATCACCATCCTCACTGGATATTTAGGCGCCGGGAAAACTACACTTTTAAATCGAATACTTACAGAAAAACACAATCAAAAGATTGCGGTTATTGTCAATGAGTACGGAGAAGTCGGGATAGACAATCAGCTCGTCGTTGATTCTGAAGAAGAAATTTTGGAAATGAACAACGGCTGTATCTGTTGCACGGTCCGCGGAGATTTGATTCGTATTTTGCGAACTCTCGTATTCTCAATGGATCAAGGGAAAGTTGCATTTGATCGGGTTTTAATCGAAACAACGGGACTGGCTGACCCAGCACCTGTAGCCCAGACTTTTTTCATGGATGAACTGCTGTCCGACATATTTGAAGTTGACAGCATCGTCACGGTAGTAGACAGCAAGCATGTCACCAGACATCTGGATGATCAGGATGAAGCTCAAGAACAAATCGCTTTTGCTGACGTCATCATCCTCAATAAAACAGATTTAGTATCAAAAGACGAACTTATATCCTTGGAGCAAAGACTTGTCAACATTAATCCTGCGGCTAAGAGGCTGCATGCCAGAGATTGCAAGATCAATTTAAAAGATATACTGGGGATCAATACGTTTGACGTCAATCGAAAACTTGAAATCGACCCTCATTTTCTAGAGGATCATCATCACCACCACCATGATGATAAAGTGTCTTCTATTGCTTTTCGGGAAGAGAAGCCTCTTGATTTGGCAAAAGTGGATCATTGGATGAGTTATCTCGTACGGGAAAAAGGAGAAGATTTATTACGTTATAAAGGGATCCTTTATATTAAAGGGGAAGAATATCGAATCGTATTCCAAGGGTTGCATATGCTGTTTTCAGGACGTCCGGATCGGAAGTGGAATGAAAACGAGACAAAACAAAGCGAACTTGTTTTCATTGGAAAGGACTTGGACAAAGAGGAACTGGAGCGGCAATTTAAAAATTGCATAGCGAAGTGATATTTCTCGCTTTGTTGGGTCTCTCTTTGCTTAATAGAAAGAGCCGAGATTTGATTTTGCAAGTCTTTTTCGAGGGCAAAATGAGTTTTTAAGCAGGTCATTGCCTGCTTTTCTTTTTGTTCTTATAAGGACTTGCCTGCGTTCCCGCAACTGTCGCGCGATAGTTTACAGCCGCCCTTCCTTTGAATCTGACGACACCTTCGATACATCCGGATAAAAACACTTAAGGTAAAGGTGCGTCTCACAGTTCTAGCCATTAAAAAAGCAGCTAACCAGCTGCACAATATTTGCAAAAAATCATCGTCCGTAGGCTCTCGTATAGGATTCTGGTATTCATGTCCATTTTTCTTGCTTTGTATGACAAAGGTGAAAGGATAAAAGCCCTCCATTTTGTCGGATTTTATTAAAAACCTTGAAAGATAGTTTCCTTTCAAGGTTTTTGAATTTTGCCTTATTCGGTTATTTCTATATAATGATTCATATTTTGAAGTTCTTCATACCTGATCTGTAGACCGTCAGTTCCTTCAAGTAGAGTAGACACATATCCAGTTATATCTACTTCTATTTCATCCGCATCATCTGGTTCAATAATTTCTGGATGTGAACGAACTTCCAGGGTATAGCCTTTTTCTCCTCCAAACCCCTGAATCACTACCTGAAATCCTAAAATTGGATTTTCTATAAAAACAGCGGGCACTTCTTCATAAATTTGTTCCTCCATACCGCCAAAGGGTATTCCTCCAAATAATTTAACTGAAATTATTCTTGCTAAATCATCTATATCCTTATTCGAAGTAATTGGAATTAAACATTTAAAATACGGATATTTTTTTTCCATCTAACATTCTCCTATTCATCTTTTAATATTTTGCTTCCTTTTGTAAATTTACTATTATATTCTTCTTGAGTAAATATTCTAAAGGTTAATTTATCAGGTCTCCCTTTTTTATCTGTTTTTCTTAATCCATCTAAAGAGTTTTTTAGAGTTTTATCTAACTCTTTTTGTATTTTCCTGATTTCCTTTATATCGGTACCAGCCCTCCATTTTGAACTTGATGGAAACTTTGAGGCTAATTTATCACTAACAATGAAAGCATCAATATCGAAATCCGTAGGGTCAAATGGAGCGTTTCCCTTATGCGGTCCTTTCTGCCCTGTAGCCAATGAGCCTCTATAACCAACTTTAGCATTTGGATCAATTTCTTTAATTTTCTTCACTGCAGGACTCATTTTGCTTTGAACGGTATTCATAATTTCTTTTCTAGTTTGAACCTTCTCCGCCCCTTTAACACCTTTTTCAGCCTTCGCAACTTTCTTTCCCGCTTCTTCACCTTTAAATAACTTGAAGCCGCGCTTTCCGTACTTAAATGCCTTTCCGAAAGGGGTGACATTCAATGCGGCCATCAAACGGTCACCATTACCTTTAACGATTTCACCTGTCGCAAGGTCGTATCCAAACGCTGCTCTTACTCCATCATACACACCTGTAAATTCCATCGCTGTATCGAAATATTTAGCAAAGTCGCTTTTTTCCACATTCTCTGGAAGGGTGTAGGCGGGTTCGATCTTAACGATTGTATCCCCATCTATGTATGCCCGGTAAAGCGTATCGTTAAATACTCTATAATCTTTTTTTAGTTCATTCAATTCCTCTTGAGTGTACTCTTTTTTGGAAACCTTTTGTGTCGCCAATTTTTTTAATCGATCTGGATCGGCGAGAGTGTTTACGTCAGCATCTTCTTTGTCTCCGACTTTTTTCAACATGGCACCCATCGCTGTTTCTTGATTTCCGCTCAGGTTATCCATCTCATCCGGCTTTAAAATCGAACCTTTTTGGTAGCCGGTGATTTCAATTTTTGGTCCGGTATACATCTTTTCGAGCCTTGAAATGTATTTCTGCATCGTTTCTAGGTCGTTTTCAGCCGTTTTGAGGGCGTTTGTTTGCTCGCGGTCAAACGCATGCAGCTTTTCAAGAGTCGTGCTGATTTCCTTTAACGCTTTCTGATTCTGTTCATGAAAACCGCTGTCATTCAAATCCGGTAAATCTACGATATGGCTGACTTTTGCGATCGTGGCGTTGGTCTTAGAAACCAAATGTTTCGTTGTGCGATCAGCAGCATTTAAGCCATTCTCCAGCTCGTGTTCGAGAAAGGACTGGGAAATAAATCCGTTATGGTTTGGTTCCAGGGAATTCAATGCGCTTTTCATTTTCTTCAGCGCGGAACTGTATTCCTCTATGAAAGTATCATAGAAATGTAGAAAAGGGGTGTGACATTCCTCGTAAAAGGCGCGGATCGCGTCGCCGCCTTTTCCTTTTAAAGCATCATCAAGTGATGTGATGCCGTTAACGGCCTTTTTGACTTTGGCGAATTCGTCTGATTGATGTTTTAATTGTTCCAGCGTTTGATCAATGGCTTTGTGCAACGCTTGAACATCCAGAGTCTTCATAGCATTCTCCTCTAATACTAAAGTGACATACCTCGAAATATTTTACCACTTTATAGAAAAGAATTGGTGAAAAAAACCTGTCAATCCATGAAAATGAATCTTTGAGATTAGGTCATTAAACCTATTTGTTAAGGGGGTGATATACATAAAAAAAGCCGCTAATTAAACGGCTAAAAGGATATTCCAAAAACTCATTTTTAGGTTAAACAACAAAATAATGATTGGGTGCGCTTGTGATGTTTCTTGAAGCTGTGTTCATATCATCGTTGTTCGAAAAATGACTGAGAAAGCCAAGTCCAATTATCATAATCCCTAAACCGACCTTCATTTTAGACTTCATACAAACATTCCCCCTTCAATATTTGCTTTTGAGCATAGACCATCTTTTTAAGACAGATGAGACTATCCTCTGTTTTTCCATTATAATCTAGATAGGTGCCGGCTAACAATGCCAGCTCTTCCAAATACGGAAATCCTTTGCTTGTTTCCAGTCGATTGAAAATTTTAAAAAGCGATGCAGTTTCACACCGCTTTATATAAAGTGACTCGAGAGCTTCAAAAAGGCTTATAAACAGATGATCTTTAAGCTCCACAGCACTTCTAAGCCCTGTTCGGTAATAATCCTTGGCTTTATCATACTTATTTTGTTTGAAATTGATTAGCGCCAAGTCGTGGTATGCTTGCGGCAAATTTTTTGATTTATATTGAATTAGAGCTTGTTCAATATATCTTGCAGCCTTATTTAAGTTGTCCATTTTGTGATAGCAGTTGCCAAGGTTATAAAAAGCAGAAGCGTATATCTGTCGATTTTTCTTTTTTAATAGTTCTGCGCCTCTAAGTGCTTGATTTAGATGTGGAAGAGCCTTTTCATGATTCTCTAAATCATCATAATTCCCAGCAATGACAAAATGACACTGAATTAGGCGAACAGAATAGAGTTCATATTTTTTGTAAATGTTATATGCACGCTCTGCAAAGTACATCGAAACGTGGGTCATTTTCATATGGTAATAGACTTCAGCCATTTTAAAGTAAAATTCCGCTTTTTCAATCGTATCTGATATAGCAGGAAATTGACGTTCCGCTTTTTTATAATAAGTAATTGCCTTCGTATATTTTCCATTCCTAAATTCGTACATCCCTCGAAAAAAATGATAATAATACGTAAGCATATGATCTAATTTTCGTTTATTCCCTTCAATTCTCTTCAAATATTCTGATAATTCCATCTGTTTTTCACCCGAAGGTGCTATATATTCAATCATTATACTGTGGCGGAAAGCCATCAATTGATAATAGATTAGTAAATCCTGATCTTCTTCCATAACCTCTATATCCCTTTCAATTTCAGCTTTAAGCATTTCGGCGTCTGTCACATTGAATTTTTGAATATGCTGGTGCCACTCCGTAATTTTCATCCCCACTTCTGCAGATGAGATTCTATCCAACCTTTTCACCCTTCCCTTAACTATACTAATGATGTAAATTTTAACAATATTTCATCATTCGAAAAAGACGTTCGGGCCACCGCAATTAAATTTTCGGTTCCTCCCGCAACAGCAATTTGAGAAAGGAGTTAGAACCATTGATTTAATGGGGGCGATTTTAGGAGATTAAAGTTAGATGCTATTGCGGCTTTTTAAAAGGGAGCGCTATATAATCCCAAGAGCTGTCGAAAAATTGTAAATGGCTCGCCGTTTGACCAGATAGTATTTGTCCTTTTTCAACCCCATCTCCATATCAATCTCAATGTCCTTTATTTTTTTGGAGAGCAACAGGCTGAGAATTCATATACTTCTACCTAATCATAAACTTTATATAATGGACTTTTTTAAACGGTGAAGATTGCACCACCTAGGCAAATATACAATTATGTATAGACAAACTTCCAGTCCAAAAATAGTTGAATATAATTCTTTATTATAATTCGTAAGATAAAAAGGAGTGATAGGGCTTGTTTTATGATCAATATCCTGTAAACCCGTTTTCCCTCCCATCTTTCCATCGTCCATTTGGAATTGAATCCAGTACCTATGTTCGGAATATGCGAGCATTTAGAGATCTTGACCACCTTCGCAGAAATATTGTTCGTTTATTAAGCAGGATGGGGTATGTATTAGTCAGAATTGGAGTGGATCAATTTAATAATCTAGGAGTTACAGGTCAAAGACCCGGTACAGCTTACCAAGAGCTATGTGAAATCTGGATTTATCATAAACACCTTGAGGGCAGAAGTTACGAGGAAACCGTTCTTGCTGAATGTACTACTGATGAAGAGGCTAAAAGACATGTCGATCAGGTTGTCGCCGCACTACAGGGAATGGTTCGCCCTATAGAGCCTTAATTGATATGTGATTCATTAAAGTAGAATTACATTCAAACCATACAACATTAGGGGAAAAGGGCCGACAAAGCAGAATAGAAAAAGTCCACCATTTTGTCGGCTTCAATCGAGTGCTGAAGCTGTTGAAAAAATGAAGAAAAATAGCAATGGGCTTTCAGTCTTCTACTATTTTTTTCATTTGACATCAGTAGAATTCTCATTAACCTAGCTTGAAACATCAGGAAGCCGCAATTATCACAGCACCCGCGATGAACATATCGTATCAATTACTGAATTCCATGCTGTTGAGGTAGGATCAATAATTTTAAAATGTTCCACATCTGGAAGCACAATTAATCTAACATTACTGCCTTGTTCGGTTGCCTTGAAATAGTAGTCCTTGCTTAACTTTATTGGAACATGGCGATCCTTCACTCCATGAATTAAAACATGATCGGTTTTTATCGGCAACAACTCAATTGGAGAAACAACTTTATAGCGTTCAGCTACCTCTTGTGGTGACCCACCCATTAGTGCGGATACATGACTTTTCATTCCTTTTTCTTCGTGAAATTTCCACATTTTTTTTAGGTCTGTTACTCCAGCCAAACTTATTACTTTGTTGATAGACACAAACAGCTTATTAAACATTTGATCTGATTTTGTTTCAGTTCGAGAGGCTAGCCAAAGTGCTAAATGAGCTCCTGCCGAATGACCAATAACAATTACACTTGACAGGTCTAAATGATAAGATTCCTTTACCTGTGACAGATGATTTATAGCATCAATTACATCGTTAAATGTCCCTTTCCAACCTCCTCCTTCTTCCCCTACTCTGCGGTACTCAATGTTCCAAGTGGCATATCCCCTACTAGTTAAATCCTCAGCGATAGGATTATTTTCTTCTAAGTCATATCTCGACTGCCAAAAACCCCCATGAATCATAACAACTACTGGGCAAGGCTCTTTCCTTTCAGGCACCCGTAATACACCATATTGCGAGTGATGTTGCCCATAAGATATTTTAACTTTATTAGACATCATTCTCCTCCCCCTTTACGTGAGGCATCTGCAAAAGATCCGAAAGCACCCCATCCGCTCGATGCGAAATCGAGCCGGGCTATAGCTGTAGATAAGCTCTTATACTAATGAGTTTCTATCTCCATCTTCAGTTAATTGCGCCATCTTCATAAACAGCAGGAACGATAATTCCTTTTTTAGTTAATCCTTATCTGTTATAAAACCATTCACTTCGTCTAACCATTCTGCGTCGTAATGTTCTTCCTGAAAGTCGTGATCTTCATCAATCAAGGCATCAAAAAACTATCTGAATTTTTCGATTTTTACATTTTGAAAAATGTCACCATATAGCCTAAAACCATCGATTATGTCATCTTCGACTAGATTTTCATCCTTAAAGTATCATCTCTACTTGGCCCTTTCTAAATTTGTTCATGAAATCCGCTTGGAACTTCGACTATAACTAAATATTCAATGTCGATTATAGTACTTTTAAAGCCATACGTCGGCTGAACTTATTTAGCAAATATGTTCTTTTCCAATCAAAAACTGGTATTGGAAAGGCCTTGAACATACAAACTCGAGTAACTTTGGGGAAGAACAAGGGTTTCACGTTGCCGAAAAAGCAATCACCGGCTAAAAAAATCAATCAGTGTTTCAGATTAATGACTGAAGCGGACTCCTAAAGAGTCTGCTTTTTTGTTCTTAACAGCCCTCAGATAAACCCGAGAGCTGTCGTGAGTTTGTAAATTGCCCCGCCGTTTTATTTGATAGTATTGATCATTTTAAGGCCACCTCTATATAAATCTCAAGGAGCCTTTTAATCCTTCACATTGCTTTTCATTAACCATTCTACTTCCGTTAATTCTTGTTTTTGAACGTCTTTTGTGTGTTTTTTTGTGAAATGGGCTTTAACAGCTTCTTCGTTTTCCCAAATCTCCCAGAGCATGATTTTACGTTCTGATGGTTCAAGGGGATAAGCATGGAATTGAATGCACCCTTCTTCTTTGTTCGTTTCTTCCTCAAGTTTTTTGAATTCCTTCATTATTTCATTGAGGTCTTTATCACTGATAATTTTTAAGCATGCCGTTATGTAATGCATACAAATTCCCCCTTCAAATCATTTCATAGCTTTTCATTATAACATTTTCTCGAAAAATGAAAACAACTGCGAAATTTGTCTAATGGCTGCCTTATGGGTTTCCACTAAAAAAAGGGCTTCATCTCAAAGAGAAGTCCTTTTTTATTTAAATCCCTATCTTGAGAATAACCGGACGAAATACGTGCCGCTTCTTAATGTTCTTCTTACAGACGGCAAGATTTAAAGCAACCCGTCTAAAAGTGGTCAAAATGTGGCCAATAAAATGAAAATCGCTCACAGCCGTTGAAGTATCAAGGGTTGTGAGCGATTGGAAATTACATGACCCGCTTAAACATCTTCTCCATTTCATATGTCGAGTAGTGAATGATGATCGGGCGGCCGTGCGGGCATGTGAATGGGTCGGATGTTCTGCGCAACTCATCGAGCAGGGCGGTGATTTCGTCGTCCCGCAGATGATGGTTGGCTTTGATGGAGCCTTTGCAGCTCATCATGATTGCGGCTTCTTCGCGCAGTTTTTTGATGTCGATCGTGCGGTCATCAAGGACTTGCTGAATGATGTCTTCAATGATCGTCGTTTCTTCCCCTTTTGGAAACCAAGTCGGGTGGCATCGGACGATATAGCTGCCGGCGCCGAACGATTCGAGAAAGACGCCGACTTTGGCTAAATCGTCCAAGTGCTGGTCGATCGTCAGCGCTTCATTTTTTGAATAATGGAATGTCAGCGGCACAAGCATGTCCTGGACTTCCGGTTCGACCTCTCCGACTTTTTCACGGAAATACTCGTATTTGATCCGCTCCTGTGCGGCGTGCTGATCGATGATGTACAGCCCGTTTTCATTTTGGGCGAGAATGTAGGTGCCGTGCATTTGGCCGATCGGATACATGATCGGCACCCTTTCTTTTGGCGTCTCTTCGTCTTGGACGTTTTCGCCTGCCTGTTCCGGTTCTGATTGTACAGTCGGTTCGGCTTCCGGCGTATACTCTTCAGCTCCGGGCCATTCAGGCTCGGTGTCTTGCATAATGCTTTCTTCTCGCTCTGCAGGAGCGGAAGGGGGCGGGTCTTTGACAACCGAGCTTAATTTCATCGCCGAAAACGATGGCTCTGGCTTATATTCTCGTTCAACATCAGGATCAGAAAGAGGTGCCGGCTCTCGTACCTGGTCGAAATCAAGCTTTTGCTGCTCTGGTTTATGGATCAGAGGTGCGGTTTTTTTCGGAACTTGCACGCTCGGAATGAGCTGCTGCTGTTTAAAGACGTCTTTGATGGCGTCGCGAATCAGTTCGTGAAGCTCCGTCTCTTTGCTCAGCCTGACCTCCAGCTTTGACGGATGCACGTTGACATCCACAAGCAGCGGGTCCATGTTGATTTCAATGAACGTAATCGGATGGCGGCCGATCGGAAGAAGCGTATGGTAGCCCTCGTGGATCGCTTTCACGAGCGGAAAGTTTTTAATGTATCTGCCGTTGACGACAGATGACATGTAATTTCGCGATGCGCGCGTAATTTCAGGAAGGGCGATATAGCCTTTCACTTCAAAATCAAGAGATCTCGCTTCAAGCGGGAGCATTTTTTTGGCAACCGCCGTGCCGTAAATCGCCGCAAGCACGTGGCGGACATCGCCGTTTCCGTTTGTCTGCAGAAGCGTTTTCCCTTGATGACGCAGCCTGATCGAAACTTCCGGGTGGGCAAGAGCGATTCTGTTGACCACATCTGTAATGTTTCCTAGTTCCGTATGGATCGTTTTCATGTATTTCAGCCTTGCCGGCGTATTGAAAAACAGATTGGTAACTGTAATTTCGGTTCCTCTGCGGCTTGACGCTTTTTGCTCGGAAATGATTCTTCCCCCCTGAAGCGTCAAATGGGTGCCTGCTCCTTCTCCGGTGCTCGTTTTAATGCTTAAGTGTGAGACAGACGCGATACTTGGCAAAGCTTCTCCGCGAAATCCGAGCGTTCTGACGCGAAACAGGTCGTTTTCGTCTTTGATTTTGCTTGTGGCATGACGCAAAAAAGCTGTTCTGCAGTCTTCTGCATCCATCCCTTCGCCGTCGTCAAGCACTTTAATCGAGGCGAGACCCGCTTCTTCAACATCGATTTCAATCACGGAGCTGTTCGCATCGATGGCATTTTCGACAAGCTCTTTGACGACCGACGCAGGCCTTTCCACTACTTCACCCGCCGCGATTTTATTCGATAAATCGTCAGGCAGCTGAACAATTTTTGCCAAGTTGGGTCACCTCTTTATTACTTTAATTTTTTTTGCAGCCTGTACAGTTCATTCATGACTTGTATAGGCGTCATATCGAGCAGATCCATCGTTTTAAATTCAGCTAAAACAGCCTGCTCTTTTTTAGAGAGCTTCGTCTCTTTTTCTTTCGGCTTGTCCGTTTCAAAAAATGACAGCTGGGCCGGTTGATCTGCAACAGTTGCCGCGACTTCTTCCGCCGCCTCTTTTACCGTATTCGGAGCCGTTGATGGAGCCGCTTCTTTGGCGCCGGATTCAAGCTCTTTCAGGATCGTTTTCGCCCTGCTGATCAAACCGTCGGGCAATTCGGCCAGCTGCGCGACATGGATACCGTAGCTTTTATCTGCTGCGCCTTCTTTTATCTGGTGAAGGAAAACGACCTTTCCTTCGTATTCTTCCGCACGAACGTGAATATTCTTCAAGTCGGCAAGCTTTTCTTCAAGGGACGTTAGCTCGTGATAGTGAGTGGAAAATAAAGTCTTCGCGCCGATGTGCTCGTGAACGTACTCGATGATCGCCTGCGCAAGCGCCATTCCGTCGTAAGTGGACGTACCCCGGCCGATTTCGTCAAATAGAATCAAGCTGTTTTTCGTCGCATGAACGATCGCATTTTTGGCTTCAAGCATTTCCACCATAAACGTACTCTGTCCGGATATAAGATCATCCGCAGCGCCGATTCTTGTAAAAATCTGATCAAAGATCGGCAGCACCGCTTTTTTGGCAGGAACAAAACAGCCGATCTGCGCCAAAATGGAGATCAGCGCCATCTGTCTCATATACGTGCTTTTTCCTGACATATTCGGCCCGGTGATTAAAAGCATTTGTCTGCCCTTGCCCATTTCGCAGCTGTTCGGGACGTAAGACTGGCTGTCCATCACCTTTTCTACGACTGGATGCCGTCCGTCGATCACCTGAACGACGTCCTCGGAAAACTCCGGTTTAACATAGTGGCGGTTTTCGCTGATCGTCGCAAAACATTGGAGCACATCAAGCTCGCTCATCATTTTTGCCAGCTGCTGCAGGCGCGGGATATATTCCTTCACCCTGCTGCGAAGCTCGGAAAACAGCTCATACTCCAGCTCGCAAATATTGTTTTCCGCTTCGAGAATCAGCGCTTCTTTTTCTTTCAGCTCCGGCGTGATGTAGCGTTCTGCATTGGTCAGCGTCTGCTTCCGTTCATAGCGGCCTTCTTCAAGCAGATGGATGTTGGCTTTCGTCACTTCAATATAATAGCCGAACACCTTGTTAAAGCCGACTTTTAAAGAGCGGATTCCCGTGTACTCGCGTTCCTGCTGCTCAAGCCTTGCGATCCAGTCCTTTCCGTTCTTGCTTGCGTCCCTGTATTCATCCAGCTTCGCGTGATAGCCGTCTTTGATCAAGTTCCCCTCTTTTAATGAAAGAGGCGGATTCTCGTATAGCGCATCTTCCAAAAGATTCAAAAGATCGCCGCACGGATCGATTTTCTCGGCGCGCGCTTTTGCTTTCGGATGGTCGAGGGAGCCGACAAGCTGTTTGATGGCCGGCACTTGTTTCAGCGATTCCTTCAGCTGGATCAAATCTCGGGCATTGACATTGCCGTAAGCGACCCTTCCGGCGAGCCGCTCGAGATCGTATACTTCCTTCAGCCGTTCGCGCAAATCTTCCCGCTCAAACAAATGGGCGATCAGCGTTTCGACAATTTCCTGGCGCTCTTCAATCTGTCCCTTTCTGATCAGCGGCCTGTCGATCCATTGCTTTAACAGGCGCCCTCCCATTGCCGTTTTCGTTTCGTCCAAAAGCCAAAGAAGCGAGCCTTTTTTGTTTTTCGAACGGATCGTTTCCGTCAGCTCGAGATTGCGTTTCGAATACAAATCGATTTTCATCGCTTCTTCGAGCTCGTAAGCCTGAACGTTTTGAAGGTGGTCAAGGCTTCTTTTCTGCGTCCGCTTCAAGTAGACGTAAAGCCTCATAAACGTATCGACAAGCTCTTTGGACGCCAGACCGTTCACAATGTCAGGCCATTCATCTGCTTGTTCATCCTCGAAAGAGATCGTGGCGCCGCAGCGCTCTTTCAACAGCGCGACGTCTTTCTCGTCAAGGTTGCGGCTGACGACGATTTCCCTTGCTCCGACAGAGTAAATCTCGGAAACGACATCATCAAGCCTTTCGATAATCGTCACTAAGTTCTCGCCCGTCGTCAAATCAGAAAAAGCGAGCCCGTATGTATGCTGAAATTCACTGACAGAGGCGATAAAGTTGTTTTCATTTTCATGAATTCCTTTTCCGTCCATCACGGTGCCGGGTGTGATCAGCTGCACGACTTCCCTTTTGACGACTCCTTTGGCCGATTTAGGATCCTCCACCTGCTCACAGATCGCGACTTTATAGCCTTTTTTAATGAGCTGTTCGATATACGAAGAGCATGAATGATAAGGAACCCCGCACATCGGGATTCTTTCGCTCGATCCTCCGTCTCTGCTCGTCAGCGTGATTTCGAGTTCCTGAGACGCCTTTTTTGCATCTTCAAAAAACATTTCATAAAAGTCTCCAAGACGAAAAAATAAAAAGGCATCCTGATACTCTGCCTTAATCTTTAAATATTGCTGTATCATAGGCGTGTAGCCTGCCATATTTAATCCCTCACTATGTATAAACGTTTCTATTGATTCCAACACTCATTATACCATAAAGATTCATGCTGAAAAAAAAAGAAACTAGGGCGGTGTTTCCCTAGCTTCCTTTTATTCTTCTGGATCTCCGACCAAAAACTCCGGATTGATGTCCTCAAGTTCTTCATCAAGTTCTTCTTCCCACGCTTCTTCCTCATCGCTTTCCGTCCAATCAGAATTGACCTCAACGACGACCTTTGTCTCGCCGACAACCTCTGATAAAAATTCCCTTTCCGCCTGTACCACCACTTTGTTTCCGTTCGGAGAAATGGTCACTTCAAGGCAGTTCGGCTGCTGAAGCACCTTCGCAATCACTTCGTGTTCATCATCTAAGTAATTTTTGTCGCGATACCGGAGCTTAATAACATCAACATAGGAAACGCGTTCTGTCACAACTTCGGTTTTGGTGTTGTCCGCATATGAATACCAGACGTTGATATCATATGTCCCTTCAATTTCCACGGTTTTTCCGATTTTTTCGGCGTCATACTTATGATTGATAATCCAACCGCCTAAAATACTGGTTGGCTTTTGCGAAGGAGAGATTGTATGAGTGGACTGAGTGAATTTCCGGCCTTTCGCGACCACCGCTTTGGTAATAATTTCCCTGTATTCAGACATTCGGTCATGCCTCCTTGTTTTTCCTCGTATTATCCTATGCTGGGCATTCGTCTAATGTGCGTTCCTTGAGAAATCAAAATAACATTCCCATATAATGAATCTGTTTAAGTGTATGCAGATAAAAGGATAAACTTGACTTAAATCAGAAAAGAAAAAGACAGACCGAAAACCGAATCTTTTCAATAAGCCGTCGCGGCGGGAAATTGTATAAAAAAATGGCGCCTTAAAAGGCGCCGCCAAATTATAGAGAACAGCTCGGTGATGAATTTTTTACTCTTGAACCGGTCTCGCCTTTCAGCAGGTCTCCCCCGGTTGATGTGATGATCTCGTTTGTCACTTGGTTTGATATTGTATGCGCGACGAGCTGCAGAAGGTCGTTGACTTCCATTTGGGAGTCTCTGAACTCTTGAATGATCGGAATCTCGTCAAGCTCTTCCTGAAGCGCGTCAATCTTTGCTTCCGTTTGTTTAAGCGCTTCGTGCTTTTCATAATGTTTAAAGTTGACGGCTTGCTTTTGCAGGGCTTTGATTTGATTGATAATACCCGTTATTTTGGCATTCTCATTAATCTGTGCCTCCGCTTTTTTGAAAAAGTCGACTTCTTCCGTTTCGGCAATCATTTTTGCGAGCTCCCGCGCTTTTGCAACAATCTCTTTTTTCGTATAAAGCGTCACTTTATTTCACCTCGATTGCTTCTCCTACCATTTCTCCGTCAAGCGACCAAGTTTTCGCCTGGTGGATTTTCACGTTGACAAGCTGGCCGATCGCTTCTTTTGGTCCTTTGAAGTTGACAAGCTTGTTTTTCCGAGTATAGCCGGCAAGGATATCAGGGTTGTTTTTACTTTCACCCTCTACTAACACTTCGACAACCTGCCCCTCATATTCCTTCATTTTCTTCGCGGAAATTTCGTTGACCACTTCATTTAATCGCTGAAGCCGTTCTTTTTTCACGCGCATCGGAACATTGTCTTTCATTTTTGCAGCAGGCGTTCCTTCGCGAGGCGAGTAGATGAACGTATAGGCGCTGTCAAATTCAACTTCTCTGTATAAGGAAAGCGTTTCTTCAAATTGCTCATCAGTTTCGTTCGGGAAGCCGACGATAATGTCTGTTGTTAAAGACGCGTTCGGCATCGCTTTTTTAATTTTGGCGACAAGCTCGAGATAGCGTTCCCGGTCGTATTTGCGCGCCATCAGTTTCAAGACATCCGAGCTTCCGGACTGAACAGGCAGGTGGATGTGGTCCAGAAGGTTCCCGCCTTTTGCGAGCACCTCGATCAGATGATCGTCAAAATCACGCGGATGGCTCGTCGTGAAGCGGATTCGCGGAATATTGATTTTGCGGAGCTCATCCATCAAGTGTCCGAGTCCGTATTCCATATCCTCGAAATCTTTGCCGTAAGCGTTGACGTTCTGTCCGAGAAGCGTGATTTCTTTATAGCCTTCAGCCGCAAGTCGTCTCACTTCCTGAATGATTTCTTCGGGACGTCTGCTTCGTTCTTTTCCTCTTGTGTACGGCACGATGCAGTACGTACAGAACTTGTCGCAGCCGTACATAATGTTGACCCAGCCTTTAATTTTGCCGGTGCGGACTTTCGGAAGGTTTTCAATGACATCGCCTTCTTTAGACCACACTTCGATGACCATTTCTTTTGACAGATAAGCTTCTGACAAAAGTTCCGGCAAGCGGTGGATATTGTGTGTGCCGAAAATCAGATCCACGAACGGATGTTTCTTTAAAATCCGGTTGACGACTGATTCTTCCTGGGACATACATCCGCATACGCCAAGGATCAAATCCGGATTGTCTTTTTTCAAAGCTTTTAAATGGCCGATTTCACCGAATACTTTGTTTTCCGCATTTTCGCGAATGGCGCATGTGTTTAACAGAATCACATTGGCATCTTCAGTCGAATCGGTCGGCTCATAGCCGAGGGTCATGAAAATACCGGCCATGACTTCTGTATCGTGTTCATTCATCTGGCAGCCGTATGTGCGGATGTAGAACTTCCGTCCTTCACCCATCCCTTTGTACTGCTCGGAAATTTTAAAATCGCTATGGTATTTAACCTCTTCTTTGCCGCGTTTTTTCGCATCTTTTAAGGAAGGCGGAACATAAACAGCTTCGAAGTACTTGCTGTAATCCTTCTCGGATTTTTTGTCCGATGGATTGACCTGTCCGCTTTCAATGCGCTGTTTCTCATTCATGTTTTTGATCTCCTTTCAAACAAAGCTCCACTCTTCAGTATAAAGGTTCTCGGTTGTCAGCACAACCCAGAACCCATCATTGTACACTAACTGAAAATGATTATCAATGGTTATTTGCTTTGTTGAAAAAGAAATCGACGAGTTTAAAGCAGACCCGCTTTTTTGGCGCCGGTTTCAATGATTTCAAGTGCTTTATCGAGCTCTTCTTTCGAATGCTGGGCGGTCATGATCGTTCTGATCCGCGCTTTGCCTTTCGGGACGGTCGGAAATACAATGGCCTGCGCAAATAAACCGAGCTCGAAAAGCGTGTTTGAAAAGCGGCATGCTTCGGCTTCATCACCGATCAAAATCGGCGTGATCGGCGTCTCGCTCTTAATCAGCGGGAGGCCGATTTTTTCAAGCTCTTTTTTGAAGTACGAAGTATTGTCCCAAAGTTTTTTAATCAATGAAGGTTCCTCCATCAGCACATTGACCGCTTCAATGCATGCCGCAGTGACGGCCGGCGGATGGGAAGTACTGAAGAGAAACGGTCTGCCTTTATGCTTTAAATAGTCGATCAGCACCTTGGAACCGGCCGCATAGCCTCCTAAAACACATATCGCCTTGCTGAGCGTGCCGACTTGAATGTGAACCTTCCCGTCCAGCCCGAAATGGTGAACCGTTCCGCGCCCGTTCTCGCCGAGAACGCCGGACGCGTGCGCATCGTCGACCATGACAAATGCGTCATACTGTTCAGCGAGCCGGACGATTTCGGGAAGCGGCGCGATGTCTCCGTCCATCGAAAACACGCCGTCTGTAACGATAAGCCGCATTCTGTAATTCATTGATTTTTTTAAAATCTTTTCTAAATCTTCCATGTCCGCATGCTGATATACTTTTTTGCCCGCTTTGGTAAGTCTGATGCCGTCAATGATGGAAGCATGGTTTAATTCGTCTGAGATGACGATATCATCTTTGGTGAGAATGCTTGAAAGAATGCCTTGATTTGCGGTGAAACCGGACTGGAATACGAGTGCAGCTTCAGTGTTTTTAAATGAAGCGAGCTTCTTTTCAAGCTCATCATGCATGGTGAATGTTCCGGCTATTGTCCGGACCGATCCCGTTCCAGCTCCGTACCGTTTGACCGCCTCTTCGGCCGCTTTTTGGAGGCGCGGATGAGACGTCAACCCGAGATAGTTATTGGATGAAAGCTGAATGATGTCTTTTCCTTTCATTTTGACAGTTGATCCTTGCAGCGATTCGATGATCGGCAGTTCCTGAAAAGTTCCGTTTTCTTTCATTGTATCAAGCTCGGAAGCTAAAAAATTAAATTCCTTCATATCTATCTCTCCTTTCACGGTATCAATACGACTTTTCCGCATTGCCCTTTTTTCATCAATTCAAAGCCTTTTTCAAACTCTTCCATCGGGAAACGGTGGGTGATGACAGGCTTGATTTGAATCGTACCGGACTGGAGAAGACCGCTGACCTGCCTCCACGTTTCAAACATTTTGCGGCCGGTAATTCCCTGAACCGTTAATCCTTTAAAGACGATATCATTTGTCATGTCGATGCATACGGGATGCTCAGGCAGACTTAAGACATGAACCCGCCCTCCGTTCGCAGCCATTTTTAAACTTTGGCGGATGGCCGTAGGATGGCCTGACATTTCGCAAACCAAGTCCGCCCCTTCACCGTCCGTTAAAGCGCTTACATTTTTGAGCGGATCTTCTTTTTCAACGGAGATGATATCGGTTGCCCCCATTTGCAATGCAAGGTCAAGCCTGTATTCGTTTTTATCGATGGCGATCACCTGTGATGCGCCTGACGCTTTTGCAACTGCCACGGCCATCAATCCGATCGGTCCGCAGCCGACGACAGCGACTTTCACTCCAGCCGTCATTCCCGTCAGAACCGTATGCACGGCATTTCCGAGCGGTTCTTGAATAGAAGCAAGATCCTCAGGCATGCCGGCCGGGTTTTTCCAAATGTTTGCGGCAGGCACTTTGACATATTCAGCAAAACAGCCGTCTGTATCGACACCGAGAATCAGCGTTTTTCTGCAGACATGCTCTTTTCCGGTCAAACACGGCAGGCACTTTCCGCAAACGATGTGCGTTTCTGCCGAAACATACTCCCCTTCTTGTACCGCAGTCACATTTTCCCCCACTAGAACAACCTCGCCGGAAAATTCGTGGCCAAACACATAAGGCGGTTTCACCCTGCTTTTCGCCCATTCATCCCAATTATAAATATGGACATCGGTTCCGCAAATCGATGCGGCTTTGACTTTGATCAGCACCTCGTGTTTGTCGATCTTCGGTATCAGGACGAGCTCGAAGCTGGCGCCCGGCTCCCCCGGCTTCTTGATAAGCGCTTTCATATTTCCGTCCAAGATGAACAGACCCCCTTTGCAAAATCGCTTTACAAAAGGATTGTAGCACGATAATTCATATTGGTAAACACCTGTGTCCTTCTGAGAAAAACAGATGAACACCCTCTGAAAAATGTATGATATTTTTTTAAAATGGGATGCGGCTGAAGAAATTTTGAAAGAGAAATCCGTCGACTTGACTTGGTGTATATGAGCGCTGCAGCGCTTCGATCAGATTCCCGTAATCTTTGTGGGCTTCCAGACCCGGAATGCCCCGGTCGATGCCGTCAAAATCAGATCCGAATCCGATATGCCGCTCGCCTCCCAAAGAACAGACATGGTCAATATGCGAGAGGATATCTTTGATCACAGGCGTTTTTCCGTTTCTCACGAATTCAGGGACAAATGTCAAGCCGATGACGCCGTTCTTTTCAATAAGCGCTTTAATTTGATCGTCTTTTAAATTTCTCGGATGAGGGCAAAGGCTGTGCGTATTCGAATGAGAGGCGATCGGATACGCTGCCGTTTCAACCGCATCCCAAAAGCTTTTCTCGGATAAATGGGAGAGATCGGTCCATGCCCGGTTTTTGTTCGCCTTGCGAATCAGCCTTTCCCCGTAAGAAGTCAAACCTGCGTTTCTTTCTTCTAAAGCGCCGTCTGCGAACGTATTGGCCCAGTTCCACGTCAGGCCGAAACTTCTGACTCCGAGCTGAAAAAAGATGTCAAACAGCCTTAAGTTTTTTGAGATCGGCTCACAGCCTTCCATCGTTAGAATGATGCCGGTTTCATCGCTTTTGAGCTTGTCGATATCGGCTTTATGTTTGATCAGTTTGATCCGCTTGTACTTTGCAATTTTTTCGTGAAACAGCCGGATCTGCACGAGCGCCATTTCAAGCCTTATTGTATCGGGTACGGTTTCGGGCAGAAAAATCGCCAGACACTGCACTTTCGCCTTTCCGTTTAAAAGCGCCTGAACCGGCGTTTGCAGCGACGGGTCGCTGTATTCATTGAGTTTCGGATTTTTCCAAAGCTTCAGCAGCAAATCAGAATGGGCATCAAAAATTTTCACGTTCATCCTCTCCCGGCTGCATTTTTCAAAAACGGCCAAACCAAAAACAACCCGCTTACGTGAAAGTAAGCAGGTTGAAGCATTTGAAAAAGAGTGATTTTTCTATCAGCGAGGCTCTACGATTAGCTTAATCGCTGTTCGTTCTTCACCGTCAATTTGAATGTCCGTAAACGCCGGAATGCAAATCAGATCGACACCGCTCGGCGCTACAAATCCCCGTGCAATCGCTACCGCTTTAACAGCCTGATTTAATGCTCCGGCTCCGATTGCTTGAATTTCTGCAGCTCCTCGTTCCCTCAAGACTCCTGCGAGCGCACCTGCGACCGAGTTTGGATTTGATTTTGCTGAAACCTTTAATATTTCCATTCCTGCTCCCCCTTAAGTTTACAATGGATAAGTGAGTGTTCATTAGAACAATCATTATTAGATGTTGCTATTTTCAAAGCCATCCCCTTTTAATTGCTTTTCAAAAATAGCAGGGTACCTTCCATTTTTACTATATTCACTATAGGACCGGGATATTCCTGCTTTCCTTTTAATATTTTTCTAAAATGATTTTCTGTTCAGTTATTCAAAAAACATGTGGTCATCATTGATTAATATCCGGTCAATTTTAACGGCTTTCTTGCTCTGTTCGTCGATGTCAATGACAACTCCGCTCAGTGTTGTGCGGCCTTCGGCAATTTCAAAACGGACGGGCAGGCTCGTTTTAAAACGCTTGATAATCGTCTCGCGGTCGACGCCGAGAATCCCGTCGTAAGGCCCTGTCATCCCCACGTCTGTTATATATGCCGTGCCTTTCGGAAGAATGCGGTTGTCGGCTGTCTGAACATGCGTGTGCGTTCCGACAACCGCTGACACGCGGCCGTCCGTATACCAGCCGATCGCCTGCTTTTCGCTTGTCGCTTCGGCATGAAAATCGATAAAAATGAACGGTGTTCTTTTTGACGCTTCTTCTATTAATTCATCAGCTTTTCGAAAAGGGCAATCGATCGCAGGCAGAAATGTGCGGCCTTGCAAATTGATCACAGCCAGTTCCTTTGAACCGTTTGTTTTTATGTATGTGATGCCTTTTCCAGGCGTGCCTTCGGGAAAATTGGCGGGTCTGACGATCTGCGGCGCGTCATCAATAAAATCAAATATTTCCCTTTTATCCCATGTGTGGTTTCCCATTGTGAGAACGTCGGCTCCCGCTTGAATGAGCTGGTGGTATATTTTTTCGGTAATGCCTTTTCCGTGTGCCGCGTTTTCTCCGTTGACGATGACGGCGTTCGGTTTATATTTCAGCTTCAGCTTCGGCAAATAGGTTTTGATCATGTCTCTGCCGGGCGAACCGACAACATCTCCAATAAATAAAATTCTCATAATTTGACCCTTTCTTTTTTAAAATAGGTTTTAATCATAGTGTTACACAAGGAAACAAAAAAATAAAGTGGCGCATTCGCACCACTTTATTTTGCGTATTCAACGGCTCTCGTTTCCCTGATCACGGTTACTTTGATGTGTCCAGGGTAGTCAAGCTCGTCCTCGATTCGTTTTCGAATATCACGCGCCAAACGATGGGCTTCAAGATCATTGATTGAGTCAGGTTTGACCATGATCCGCACCTCTCGTCCCGCTTGTATCGCGAATGATTTTTCAACACCTTCGTACGATTCAGAGATTTCTTCCAGCTTTTCAAGCCTGCGAATATAGTTTTCGAGCGTTTCGCTTCTTGCGCCAGGTCTTGCGGCGGACAGCGCATCGGCTGCGGCCACGAGCACGGCAATGATGGAAGTCGGCTCCTGATCTCCGTGGTGAGATGCGATACTGTTGATGACAACTGGATGCTCTTTATACTTGGTGGCCAGTTCCACACCGATTTCAACGTGGCTTCCTTCCACCTCATGGTCAATCGCTTTCCCGATATCATGAAGAAGTCCTGCCCTTTTTGCGAGCGTCACGTCTTCTCCGAGCTCTGAAGCCATCAAGCCTGTCAGAAACGCCACTTCCATTGAATGTTTCAGTACATTCTGTCCGTAGCTCGTTCTGAACTTCAAGCGGCCGAGGATTTTGATTAAATCGGGATGAAGACCGTGAACTCCAACTTCAAACGTCGTCTGTTCACCCATTTCGCGAATGTAATCATCCACTTCACGGCGGGATTTCTCAACCATTTCTTCGATTCTGGCAGGATGAATGCGGCCATCCTGAACGAGTTTATCAAGAGCGATCCTGGCTGTTTCACGCCTGATCGGATCAAATCCTGAAAGGATAACGGCTTCCGGCGTATCGTCGATGATCAGATCGATCCCCGTCAATGTTTCCAATGTACGGATATTACGTCCTTCACGTCCGATAATGCGGCCTTTCAT
Organism: Bacillus sp. FSL L8-0528; assembly: GCF_038593085.1. Taxonomy (NCBI): domain Bacteria; kingdom Bacillati; phylum Bacillota; class Bacilli; order Caryophanales; family Bacillaceae; genus Bacillus; species Bacillus sp. FSL L8-0528. Next base: position 1,817,297 of record NZ_CP151961.1, on the reverse strand, counting down.
CTCATCATTTGGAAGGTTGACAACTGAAACCGTTGTCTCGGCCACATGATCTGCCGCACAGCGCTGTAAAGCCAATGAAAGAATATTTTTCGCTTTTTTATCAGCCTCTTCTTTCGCTCGATTTTCACTTTCTTTCATCATGATCGCGATGTCATGGGAAAGCTCGTTTTCAACCCGTTCCAGAATGATTTGCTTCGCTTCATCTCGCGTCAGACTTGAAATACGCTCCAACTCTGACTGCTGCATACGAATCATTTCATCCACTTTGCTTTCCATCTCTTCAATATGTTGTTGTCGTTCATTCAGAGAATGATCTTTCTTCTCCAACATCGCTTCCCGTTTATCTAATGATTCATCTTTTCGGTCAAGGTTCTCTTCCTTTTGAAGTAAACGGTTTTCTTGTTTTTGAAGCTCATTTCGTCTTTCACGAACTTCTTGTTCAGCTTCTATCCGAAGCGTATGAATCTCGTCCTTTGCTTCAAGAAGGGCTTCTTTTTTCAACGCTTCAGCATCCCGCTTTGCGTCTCCAAGAATTTGTTCGGCTGCATTTCGCGCACCTGAAATTTTTGCTTCGGCAATGATTTTACGAACATAGTAGCCAACAACTAAACAGAATAGGCTCAGCAAAATGGAGATGAGAATTGCTAAAGGATTCATAACTTTCACCTCCTCTTGCTATGAACTTGTCTTGCTAAAAGTAAGTGTCGGCATGTACATTGTACTTCTTCTCAACATACAGAACCTTCACAGGGAGTGAAGCGGCTTCACAGCCCTTGTCAAGTTTAAATGTTTATCAATCATGTTAAGAAAAACAAGTGATACAATTTCATTGTAATTGTGTGGGAAATACTTGTCAAGCTTACGGTCTTAACGTTTCTGGATTAAACGCCTTTTCAAACCGCCCGGATGAAGGAGATGGATAAAGGAGCTGCGTCTGAATGCGCAGATGAAAGGAAAAGGCCGCCGATCGGGTCGGCAGCCTTTCACATGTTTCATGATTAAAATTCGAGTTCTTCCTGAGCTTGGGCATCGTCTTCCTGCGCAGGAGCAACGCCTCCAGTATCCAAACCGTAGTGCTCCCGGATCTGCTCTTGAATCATCAAAAGGATGTCCTTGTTTTCTTTCAGGAACTGTTTGGCGTTTTCACGGCCTTGTCCAAGACGTTCCTCCTGATAAGAGTACCATGCACCGCTCTTTTGAACGATGTCAAGCTCTGTTCCGAGGTCGATGATTTCCCCTTCTTTTGAAATCCCTTCCCCGTACATAATGTCCACTTCGGCCGTCCGGAACGGAGGTGCCACTTTGTTTTTCACGACTTTGATTTTCGTCTTGTTCCCCATGACATCGTTGCCTTGTTTCAGCTGCTCTGCGCGGCGCACTTCAAGACGGACAGAAGAGTAGAATTTCAGCGCTCTTCCGCCTGGTGTCGTCTCAGGATTTCCAAACATGACGCCGACTTTTTCACGAATCTGGTTAATAAAGATCGCGATGGTCTTCGATTTATTGATCGCTCCGGAAAGCTTACGAAGCGCTTGAGACATCAGTCTGGCCTGCAAACCGACGTGGGAATCCCCCATGTCTCCTTCGATTTCAGCTTTCGGCACAAGCGCTGCCACAGAGTCGATGACAACGATATCCACCGCTCCGCTTCTGACAAGAGCTTCGGCGATTTCAAGCGCCTGCTCGCCCGTATCAGGCTGTGACAGCAAAAGCTCATCAATGTTGACACCCAGCTTTTGTGCATAGACGGGGTCGAGCGCGTGTTCGGCGTCGATAAACGCCGCCTGTCCGCCCTGCTGCTGAACTTCGGCAATCGCATGAAGCGCCACCGTCGTTTTACCGGAGCTTTCAGGCCCGTATACTTCAATAATCCGGCCGCGCGGGTATCCGCCCACTCCAAGAGCCGTGTCGAGCGCTAAAGAACCGCTCGGAACTGTTGAAATTCTCGTTTCAGTTTGTTCGCCCAGTTTCATAATCGAACCTTTACCAAACTGCTTTTCTATTTGTTTAAGCGCCATATCTAAGGCTGCCTGACGATCACTCATTCTATTTTCCTCCTTTATCACTTCCGCTATATCTACTATACCTTGTTTGCACGGATTTGCCAAGAAAAAAGCGAACGCATATTCGATTTTTTAAGAGGAAAAAATCGATCTCCTAAAATGGAATGACCTTTTTCATAAGAAAGATATTCCGAAAATCCGGTTTCCGCTTATTTTTCCATCATTTTCAGCAACAGATGGCAGCCGTATTTGGCAGAACGCTTTCGCACCGCAGACCTGGATCCGGCGAACTGAAATTCGAACGCTTCTTCAGCCTGGTCCTTCACGGAGATGCCGATAAACACCTTTCCTGCCGGATGGCCTTCTTGCGTATTCGGCCCGGCTACTCCAGTAAAGCTGATGCCGATATCGCTTCCTGTTTTGACTCTGATGCCTGCGGCGAGTTCTTTTGCACATTGCGCGCTGACCGCACCGTAGCGCTGCAGCGTGTCTTCGGCAACGCCGGCCGCTGAAACTTTCAATTCGTTTGTGTAGCAGACGGCGCCGCCTTTGAAATATTCCGAAGCGCCGCTCATTTCCGTCAGCCAGCTGGAAAAAAGCCCGCCTGTAAAGCTTTCCGCAGCAGCCAGGGTCATTCCCTTGCTCCTGCATGCTTTCGCAAGCTCTTCTGCAAGCGATGTATCATCATACCCGTAAAAGAACTCTCCGACCCGCTCCATGATGAGGTCTTCCGTTTCTTTTAACAAGCGGTTTGTCTCCTCCGGATCCGCATGCTTTGCCGTGAGTCTGAGCGTGACTTCCCCGTCGGCCGCAAGCGGGGCGATTGTCGGATTAGTCTGCGCATCGATGAGATCTTCCAAATCGGTTTCAAGCTGGGATTCTCCGATGCCGAAGAACCGCAGCACCCTTGACACGATCTTTTCCTTCGAGCCGAGCTTTTCCAAAATCAGCGGCTTCGCTTCGTTTTCAAACATCGGCTCCAGCTCTTTCGGAGGTCCCGGCAGGAGCATATAAAAGCGCGATTCATGCTCAAGCAGCATTCCCGGCGCCATCCCGAAGCGGTTCGGCAGAACATCGGATCCTTCGAGGATCAGCGCCTGTTTGCGGTTGTTCGGCGACATCTCCCGGTTCGTTTTTTTGAAGTAATCCTGAATCGATTCGAAGGCTTCATCGTCGAGCTGAAGAGGGCGCCCGACAACTTCAGCGATCGTTTCTTTTGTCAAATCGTCTTTCGTCGGTCCAAGGCCTCCCGAAAAAATGATGAAGTCAGACCTTTGCTGTGCTGTCTGAATCACTTGTTTAAGGCGTTCCGGGTTGTCTCCCACCGCCGTGTGATAAAAGACGTTAATGCCGATTTCGGCCAAATGCCTGCTGATAAACTGAGCATTTGTATTAGCGATTTGTCCGAGCAGAAGCTCAGAACCGACAGCGATAATTTCCGCTTTTCTTTCCAACTTCATTGTTTCCACTTCCCCACGTTTAGTTCGATGTTTTTAAAGCATCCCAGTTTTTAGCGAAATAATCCCATCCTGATACGACTGTGAAAAAGACAGCCACCCATAAAGCAAGCGAGCCGAACGGGAAGGATACAAGCTCAAATGGAAGATTGTGAAGCAAAAGAGCAGAGATAGCGATGATCTGAGCCCATGTTTTCACTTTTCCAAGCATGTTGGCCGCGACAACTTCCCCTGTTCCCGCAAGGACGAGCCGCAGTCCCGTTACGGCAAATTCCCGGCTGATAATGACAATGGCCATCCAGGCCGGAGCAAGATGGTAATGCACCAGAATAATTAAAGCGGAAGACACGAGCAGCTTGTCTGCAAGCGGGTCAAGAAATTTTCCAAAGTTTGTGACAAGGTTCAGCTTTCTCGCATAATAGCCGTCAACCCAATCGGTGACAGAAGCAAAAATAAACAACAGTGCGCCGATCAAATGGGTGACCGGAATCGACTCGCTGCCGAAGGAGACAGCCCCCCAGTGAAACGGCACAAGCATGATGACCATAAAAACAGGAATTAATGCGATTCTAGAAAGCGTGATTTTATTCGGTAGATTAAACATAAAGGTTCCTCCAGATATGTATGTTTTCCTATTGATGATGAACGCAAGAAAAAGTCATCTGTGCAATTAAGATGACTTTTCCTCCTTTTTATTTTGAATCGTTATGTTTTGTGTCATCACAGTCTTAGGATCGAGCTTGTAAGAAAGAACTTCTCCGTTGATTTTAATTTCAACGCCCGGCGCATATCCGATCCGCAAATCAATTTGCGATTGATCGGTAATATTCTTTTGAAAGGTTTCTCCTTTTTTCATCATTCCTTCTTTAAGGGAGCTTCCTTTCTCGTCGCGCACCCTGACCCATGAGTTTTCGTTTGCCTTTACTTCAAGCTCCAGCTTGTCGGATCCTGATACTTCATAAGTTGTGGAAGAGCCTTCGCTTGCGGTCGCTTTCATGGTCAGCTTGTCGTTCTCATCAGACTGCTGATCCTTTTTTTCTTTGTCGCCTTCAGCGCTGTCTTTCTGCGCATCCGTGTTCTGTTGATTTCCCTTTGTCAGCGGGGAATCTTTTGAGACGTCATACTTGCTTTGCGATTCCTCTGTCTTAGGCTCTTCAGCCTGCTGGTTGCCTCCGCCGTTTACAGCCTGAACGATGACGTAAATGATCGCGATCACAACGATAACGCCGGCTGCCACAAGCAGGGTAGGCAAAAGTTCAAGCGCTTTTGAGGCAGACTTGGGCAGCTCTCTCTGCGGCTTGATTGAAGAAAGCTTCTCAGAAACCTCATCATTGTAAGAATTAGGGATATCTTTTTTAAACTCTTCAAACAAGAGCTCCGAGTCGAGGCCGACAGCTTCGGCGTACTGCTTGATAAAAGCCCGCACATAAAATTTTCCCGGAATGATATCATAGTTTCCTTCTTCAAGGGCCGTTAAATACCTTTTCTGGATCTTTGTGGCCGCCTGAAGATCGTCCAATGACATCCCTTTTTCCTCTCTGGCTTCTTTCAGCCGATTTCCTAGTTCAGTCACAACAAACACCTTCCATTTTAAAAATCAAAGCCGGAAAAACCTGAATGGTCAAACATCTGCGGTTCTTCAGCATGTTCATATGTAATCACCTCATCGGGGCTGTTACGCAATTCGATGATGTAATCAAAATCGTCCATCGTATATTCCGTATTTTGCACGAAAATGTCCGGATGCTCGACAACTTTGGTCGCCGGCAGCCGCATGATCTCACTGACGAGCTGCAAATGGCGTTCAGATCCTCTTCTCGTCGACACAATGCCGTCCAAAATGAAAACATTCTCCGGACTGTACTCATCGGCAATCAGCTGGCTTCTGATCGTTTGCTTCAGCAGTGTCGAAGAAACAAAAAGCCACCTTTTGCTTGCACAGACGCTTGAAGCGACAATTGATTCCGTCTTGCCGACGCGGGGCATTCCCCTGATCCCGATCAGCTTGTGCCCGTCTTTTTTAAACAGCTCAGCCATAAAATCGACAAGCAAGCCAAGCTCGTCGCGTTCAAACCGGAATGTTTTTTTATCGTCTGCATCCCGCTGGATATAGCGGCCGTGCCTTACAGCGAGACGGTCGCGAAGCTTCGGCTCGCGGAGCTTCGTCACTTTAATCGTATCCATCGTGTTCAGAATCGATTCCAGTCGCTTAATCTGATCTATATGACGGCATTTTAACAAGAGGCCTCTTCTTTGAGTATCGACGCCGTTAATGGTCACAATATTAATTGAAAGCATCCCCAATAAAGAGGATATATCTCCCAGAAGTCCGGGACGGTTGACTTGTATTTCATATTCTAAGTACCATTCGAGCTTTGCCAAATGATAACCTCCCTACCCATCATCGTGGCAAAAATTTACCTTCCTTTATCATAAAGCATTTTGTCTCAATTAGAAAGCAGAATGTTGTGATTAAATAAGAAAAACGTCCGTTTCCCAGAATCGGGAAAAACCTGCTGTAACAGCGCCTGGATGATGTTTACCCTATCGGGGTGGAAAGCAAACAACAAAAGCGGTGCCGCCGACAAAGCCGCGCCTATAAAAAAGAGAGAGTGAACACACTCTCTCCTTAATGCGAGCTGTTGTTTTCAACAAGCTTAACCATCACATTCGCAATGGCGCGCTGCTCTTCTTCTGAAGCCACGCTCCAAAGGTCCGCGAGCACTCGTTCTTGATGGTTTTTTGAATCAACCTCACCGGCCAAATAATCGCCGATCTCATATGCGAGATCTGAGATGGTTTCGTTTGACATTCCTCTTTCTTGGGCATAGTTCAAACGGTCGCCCAAAAAGTTTTTCCACTGATCCCAATTATCCAGTACGGACATATCAGGCCCCTCCATTCTCTTGAAGTTACAGCCTTATTATTCTCTGGGGAACCGCAAACTATACATGTTTTTAACAATGCCAGCCGCCATTAACTGACAAAATTTGACCCGTGATATAAGATGCCTTAGCAGAGAGCAGAAACAGCACGGCGTCCGCAACCTCTTCGGCTTCGGCGAGCCTTCCCATCGGAATCTCATCGGCGATCATCTCTTCTTCCTCTTTTGAAAACGAGCCCATCATCTTTGTTTTCACAGCGCCCGGAGAAACGGCGTTGACTCTGATGCCGCTAGGCGCAAGTTCTTTTGCGAGGGCTTTGACAAACACATTTTGCGCGCCTTTTGTCATGCTGTATAAAACTTCGCACGACGCCCCTGTTTCACCCCAAATAGAGCTGACGGCTACAATTGCGCCGGATTTTTTCCTGATCATCGCCGGCAGCAGATTCCTCGTCAGCAGAAACGGGCTTGAGACATGGAGCTGCACCATGTCCTGCACAGCCTCATCAGTCATGTCTGTCACAAGCCCGCGGAAGCTTTGACCGCTGTTTAAGACGATGCCGTCAAGCGCCCGCCCGCCGATGGAAGCGGAAACGGCTTTTGCGCCGCCGGGATCGGACAGGTCGCCGTGAATGATTTCGGCGTGAATGCCGTATGTATGTGACAGCCTTTCTGCAAGTGCTGCGGCTGCCTGCTCATTTGTATGGTAATGGAGGAGAAGATCATACCCGTTTTGCGCCAGCTTTTCGCTGATGCTTTGCCCGATTCCGCCGCTTGCACCGGTGATAAGAGCGAGTTTTGTCATACTATGTTTCCACCTTTCCGTTAAAAAGAAGAAAGGTTCAGCGTGCATCGGAAAATGTCCTGACACGCTGAACTTTCAGACCTTGCTTTATGATTTTGGAACGACTTTGCAGACGGTGATTCTGTCTTCTTCGATTTCTTCCTGGATGACGCGGTGAACGTCCTCAAGCGTAATCGATTCGAGTACGGTGACGATATCAAACAGACTCGTCTCCAGAAAAGCGTACCGTGTAAACTGGTTGGCGATATACTCAGGCGAATTCATCGATTTTAAGAAATTGCCGATTTTTTTCTTTCTAGCCAGCTCCAGCTTTTCGGCTGTGATCGTTTCTTTCGCCTTGAACAGCACTTGTTTCAGCTCCTCGGCAAGCTTGTCGGGCTCAGGCGTATCACCGCCGACAGAGACGAAGCCAAATCCGTGTTCTTCAGTATAGTCATAGCTGAATGTCTCATCGATATACCCTTTTTCATAAATTCTTTCATAATCGCTGGAGCTTTTGCCGAACAGGCACTCAAGGATGAGGTTGATGGTCAGCTCATGCTTCAGCAGGGCTTCTCCCGTATTCATCGGATGAGCGCTTTTTAAACCGACGAGGCATTTTGAGCTTTGAACATTCATTTTAATTTCCTGTTCTTTTTTGAATACGGCTCCAGGCTCTTTAACTTCTTTGCGGACGATTTCAGGCTGGTCTGTATACGGCTTTTTCTGCTGGTTTTCGCGGACCTGGCGGATGATCGCCTCGGGATCGACCGGACCGACGACAAACAGCAGCATATTGCTCGGGTGATAGAACGTCTCATAGCATTCGTACAAAAGGTCTTTTGTAATATGAGAGATGCTTTCGATCGTGCCTGCGATATCAATCCGGACAGGATGCTCCTGGTACATGTTTTCGATCAAGCCGAAAAACAGACGCCAGTCTGGGTTGTCGTCATACATGTTGATTTCCTGTCCGATGATGCCTTTTTCCTTCTCAACCGTTTTTTCCGTAAAGTAAGGGTCCTGCACAAAATCGACGAGCGTTTCCAAGTTTTCTTCCACGTTGGACGTGCTCGAAAACAGGTAGGCCGTTCTTGTGAAGGAGGTAAACGCATTTGCCGAAGCTCCCTGCCTGCTGAATTGCTGAAAAACATCGCCGTCTTCTTTTTCGAAGAGCTTATGCTCCAAAAAGTGTGCGATTCCGTCAGGCACACGGACCATTTCTTCTTTTCCGAGCGGGACAAACTGATTGTCAATCGATCCGTATTTTGTCGTAAAGACCGCATATGTCTTGTTAAATCCTTCTTTCGGAAGAACATAGACATCGAGGCCGCCAGGCATTTTTTCGTAATATAATGTTTCCTTCAGCTGTTTAAATTCGATCGTTTTCGTCAAGATGCTCCCTCCGTCCCTTTGAGAAAGTACGTTGTATCCAAATCGATTTTCTTCCCGACTTCGATGATCTCGTCTTTTGTGACGTTGTCGATTCGTCCCAGCCAGTCTTCCAGGGAAAATTCGGTTTGGGCGGCAGCCTGCTGATAAATAAATTCGACTAAGCCGTACGGTGTATCAAGCGTTTCAAGAATCTGGTTTTTAATGACGGCTTTCGTCTGGTCGATCGCTTCTTCTGTAAAGCTGCCTTTTTTCATTTCCTGGAACTGCTCCTTGATGATGTCGACGGCTTTTTGATAATTGCCGACTTCAATCCCCGACATCACCATCAACAGCCCTTTAAAGCTTTCGATTCTGGAAGCCGCATAATAGGCAAGGCTGGCCTTTTCCCTGACATTAATAAACAGCTTTGAATGTGAAAATCCGCCAAACAAGCCGTTAAACAGCTGAAGCGCCGGATAATCATCATCCGTAAAATACGTTCCCGTCCGAAATCCCATGTTCAGCTTGCCTTGCTTGACATCCGCATCCTCGACGACTTCCTGAGGCTCCTTTGCGCGGATTTGCTCAAGCTTGGGAACGGTTCTCAGCTCGCGCTCGTTTACTTCGAAGTATTTGGAAATGTACGAATTCACCTGCTGTTCATCCACATCTCCAACGACATAAATGTCGAGCTGGTCTTCTGTGACCGCTTTTTGATAAGCTTCATACAGGCTTTGAGACGTGATGCCGTCTACATCATCAAGCTCTCCGTTGACGTGAAGCGCGTATGGCTCATCTTTGCACATCACCTGAATCAGCCTCAAATTTGAATAGCGCATTTTGTCGTTATAAACCGCCTGTATTCTTTGCTTTAGTGTGCGTTTTTCCTGAGACACGTACAGCGGCAGAAAGGACCCGTCTTCAAGCGCCGGCGAAAAAATGATCTCTGATAAAAGCTCGAGCCCTTTTTCCAGAAGCGGTGTCTGATCCTTTAAAAATTTTTCGTTTGCGATATCGAGCCTGAATGTAATGACATGCATTTCCCCTTTTTTGGAGAGGTCGCATGATACGGAAGTGCCGTAAAGTTCATCAAGATACGTTCTGAGTTCTGAAGTTTTGGGGCGGGTGCCCGTTCCCCGCAAAAGCACATGCGGAAAAAGCGCCCTCTCTGTCACATCCTCCTTTGTTAAAGGAGCAAGCATTTTAAAAATAATCGAGACGGTTTTGAATTTTTCCGTTTTGACGATGTGGCTTGTCAATCCGCGGTGCTTTCCTTTTATTTCGTTAAGGTATGTCATATAGAACCTCCTTCGTCCTTGTTTATATTATGTATTATGACCACATTTCAGCATATGCGCTTGGACTGTATGGTTGTAATTATATCAACTGGAGGAGATTTAAGGAAACTAAAAACCTTATCAAAAAGACGGTGCAGATTTACACCGTCTTTGCCGCTTCACTTTCGTCTTCTTTCGGGTCGATATTAAACAGCACAAGCGCTAAGGCGGCTAAACCGCACAAAAGCGATACGATGAATATCAGCCAATCCGCATTTGTCATCATATAGGCGAAAACCGGCGGTCCGAGCGCAACCCCGATAAACCGCATACTGTTGTAAAACGAAGATATCGTGCCGCGTTCTTCTTTTTCAATTCCCTCGGTAATCAGCGCATCCAAAGAAGGGAGTGCAATCCCGATCCCGATACCGCCGATGGACATAAATAAAAACAGCGGGTAAAAGCTGTGGTTCCACCACAAACCGGCAAACGACAGAGACAGCAGGACCATGCCGGTCAGTACGCAGGCCTTCATCCTGATTTTGTCGTTTCCGATTAGCTTTCCGGCAAGGTAGGAGCTGACGGAAAGGAAAAGCAGCGGAATGCTGAGAAGCGCTCCTTTTGCAATCCCGTCAATTTGATGCTGCTTCTCCAAAGTATCCGACAGGTAGAAGAGAACCCCGAATAAAAGAAACATAATGATCCCGCCGATGACAAAAATGGAAACAAGCCATCGTCCTTCCCGTTTAAATATCTCCTGTACGTTTTTTGCGAAGTTTTTTAATGTTTGCTTTTCATCATCTTTGTCATTCGGTTTGGGAACAAAGAACAAGACGAGAAAAAAGCTCGCGAGAGACACGACCGGAATAAACCAAAATGGCATGTACCAAACCCAAGATGCTAAAAAAGCCCCTAATATCGGGCTTAATACTTTACCGGCAGTATTGGCCGTCTCTATATCTCCGAGTCCCGCGCTGATTTCTTCATCATTTTGAAAAAGATCGCCGATAAACGGCATGACGATCGGCGCTGCGCCGGCTGATCCGATTCCTTGAAGAACGCGCCCGGCTAAAATCATCGCAAACGGATCTTTGAAAAAAGTTGAAGCCAAACCTGCCAGAGCTCCTCCAGCTCCCGCGATCACAAGACATGGGAGCATGATCTTTTTTCTTCCGAACCGGTCTGACATATAGCCGGTAATCGGGATGCATAAAATCGCCACGATTGAGTAAACCGTGATGATCAGCGACACTTGGAACGAAGAAATGTTTAATTTTTTTTCGATCACCGGCAAAACCGGAATCAGCATCGAATTGCCTAGCGTCATCACAAGCGGGACCGAAGACAGCGCAACAATGCTTTTCATGTCTTTTTTTCTGCTCAACTTTTTTCACCCAATTCATCAGTATTTCCATCTGTTATTGTTCCGTGATGCGGGCTTATTTATGTATGGGCGCTAATGGGCAAAAAAAAACAGCCGCTCCTAATCGAGCGCCCGTATATCAAAAACGTTTTCTGACGACGTGAAATCTGAATTTATCGGCCCGAAAATAGTTTAAAGAATATAAAACGGGCTTATCGTTTTGGTCATAATGAGTCTGTTTGAGCAGAAGCAAAGATGTTTCAGGATCGCATTCGAGAATTTGAGAAATGGTGTCGTGATACCCGATCGGCACAATATCGGCAACAGCATAGCTGATCACGGCGCCGGATTTGTCCTCAAGCCATTCAAACATCGATTCCTGCTCGTGTGAAAAGCCTTCCGGGAGGATATCCACAGGTATTTTATCAAGACAGTAGACAACAGGCATTCCATTTGCCGTTCTCACCCGCTCAAGCAAAAAGATCTCGGTTTCTTCCGCATATTGAAACCGGAGCATATCTTCTTCGGTAGGAGCGGTAACCTGTGAAGACATAAAAATGGTTCCCGGTGTCATGCTTGCCTGCTCGATCATTTTTGTGACGCTGTTCAGCTGCTCAATACCAGATAGAAATAACGGTCTGGCATTTACAAAATGTCCGACTCCATGCCTTCTGATGATGACGTTTTCTTCTTCCAGCATTCTAAGCGCATCACGCAAAGCCGTTCTGCTCACACCAAGCATCCTTGATAGCTCAAACTCAGACGGGAGCCGTTCATTCTCGCAAAAGACCCCATTTTGAATATCATCTTTTATCCGATCAATCACTTTTAAACATAACCGTTGATTGTCAGCTTTTATCGACATGTTTTCCCTCCGTCTGACAGATCAGATTCAAATTATCTTTAATTGAGGATAACTATATCATGTTTTGTCAAATAAATAAATAGACGTTTTCCAGTTTACATAATGAAATTATGTAAAACAAGAACTCTCTTCTCAAGAAGAGAGTTCTTCGTATTGCTCTTTTGACAAGAGGACTTCACGGGGTTTTGAACCTTCATAAGGGCCGACGATTCCCCGCTCTTCCATGGCATCGATAAGCCGCGCCGCTCTTGTGTAGCCGATGCGGAATCTTCTTTGCAGCATGGACACGGACGCCGTCTGCATGCTGACGACAAGCGCAACCGCTTCGTCGTAAAGATCGTCTGTCACTTCGCTGACCGTTTCCTGCGTCTCTTCTGGAATCATTTCTTCTTGGTATTGGGCTTTTTGCTGGCTGATGACATGATCGACAACTTTTTCAACTTCTTCGTCTGACAGGAAGGCCCCTTGAACGCGAAGCGGTTTGTTGGCGCCGACAGGCAAGAACAGCATGTCCCCTCTGCCGAGAAGTTTTTCAGCGCCTCCCATGTCAAGAATCGTTCTGGAGTCGGTCTGTGACGATACGCTGAAAGCGATCCTTGACGGAATATTGGCTTTAATGACCCCTGTAATGACATCGACCGAAGGCCGCTGCGTCGCGATGATCAGATGGATTCCCGCCGCCCTGGCCATTTGCGAAAGCCTTGTGATCGAGTCTTCCACATCAGAGGAAGCGACCATCATCAAGTCGGCGAGCTCGTCCACGATCACAATGATATATGGCAGCTCCGGCTGCTTTGCTTCTTCTGCGGCATTCATCCGTTTAATATAGTCGTTATACCCTTCGATATTTCTCGTTCCCGTGTGAGAAAACAATTCGTAGCGCCGCTCCATTTCATTGACGACTTTCTTCAAAGCCTGCGATGCTTTTTTCGGGTCTGTCACGACGGGCGCGAGCAAATGCGGAATCCCGTTGTAGACGTTGAGCTCGACCATTTTCGGGTCAATCATCATCATCTTCACTTCGTGGGGCTTTGCCCTCATCAAAATGCTTGTAATAATCCCGTTGACACAGACGCTTTTCCCGCTTCCTGTCGCTCCTGCAACAAGAAGATGGGGCATTTTGTTCAGTTCTGCCAATACAGCTTCTCCGGAAATGTTCCGGCCGAGGCCGATCATCAGCTTTGCATCCGGGCGGTCATTCAGTTTCGATTCGAGCACTTCTTTCAAGGAAACCATCGCGACTTCCGCATTCGGAACTTCGATTCCAATCGCCGATTTTCCGGGAATCGGGGCTTCGATGCGGATATCTTTGGCCGCGAGCGCAAGAGCCAAGTCATCACTTAAATTGACAATTTTGCTGACTTTGACGCCCACATCAGGATAGACTTCATATTTCGTCACGGCCGGGCCGAGATGAACCTGGGTGACTTTCGCCTTAACTCCGAAGCTTTGAAACGTCTTTTCCAGCTTCCTGGCATTGTCGTAAATATTCTTTTTATCCGCCTGCTGCCCTGTGTGCTTCGGCTCATCGAGCAATTGAATTGACGGAAGCTGATAATCCTTGTTTTCAAGCTCTGTGAACGTGATCTCGGGCGCGGCTGTAGCCTGCATGTCCTCACTGGCTTCAGGCTCAGGAGAATGCTCGGCAGGGGCAGGCGCCTGAGCTTCGTACGCTTGAACTTCGGGCTTTTCATCACGGTCGGAAAAGCTTGAAATAATCGGTTCTGACTGAATCACCGGATCTGGATCAAGCTCCGCTTCTTGTACAGGCTCTTCAGACACTTTCGGTTTTCTCTGCGCCTTTTGTTTTTTTCCTGATTTCTTTTTGGGCGAGCTGCTTTTCAATTGTTTCATGTCTGCTAAAAAGGCCTGCCACTGGTTTTTAATGAAGGACGCGACCGGGGTCATCCATTTGATCAGCGTCTCCTGCAGCGAACGGTCCGTAATCAAAAGAAGGCCGATCAAGATCAGGAAGACGGCGATGATTTTAGACCCTGCAGATGCAAACAGAAAGTATGACGCCGCAAACAAAACGGCTCCAATCATTCCGCCTCCAAGATCAGGTGTTCCTGTCTCGCCTTTTACATCCATCAGAAACAGCTCCCACGTATTTTGGATCACGCTCGGAGACTGAACGATTCCCCTTTCGGTCAAATGCTGAAACAGCTGGACATGGGAAAGAAGCAGCATGCTTGCGATGATGCAGTAAAGGCCCGCTTTTCTCCTCGTCAAAAAACTGGGTGTTTTTTTCTTCCAAAATAAAGACACGCCCGTTAAAAAGAGGCCGAGAAAGCAAAGGATGAACCATTCACCGGCGAAAAAGCGGAACATGTAAATGAACGTTTGCCCTGCTACGCCAAGCTGCAAAACTGCAATAATCGAGATGGCGATACAGATTAATCCGTACAATTCAAATTTAAGATGAATCCGTTTTTTTCCTTGTTTTTGTTTCTTTGTTGATTTTCGTTTTCTTTTTGCCATGTTCCATCACCTTACTGCGTGTTAAAAAATGTAAAAACAAAGAGAAAGCAGCCTTTTTTCGGCTGCGATTTTCCTCTGGATTCCCCTATTATAGCATATTTATCCTTGCGACACTTCAGCTATTTATAAAATGTCAGTTTAAGCGTCTGCCCAGGTGCTGTTTCTTGTTTTAAAAAATCCATCGGGTTCGTGCTGAGAACTTGGACGACTCTTGCTTCCTCTCCGTTCATTTCGACTAAAAGGGGTACGCCGTTGACATCGATCTGTTTTAAGTTCGAATTTTCCGCCTGCCCTGCGAACACGATTTCCTGCGGCATTGTCGTATACAGAATCATTGGATCATCCCTTCCTGGGCGCCCTTGTTTTGTTCGATTAATTCATTCAGCTTTTGAATCGCCTGTCCGACTCCGCCGGTTTCATCGATTAATCCGTATTTAACGGCATCCTTTCCTACGACATTCGTCCCGATATCGCGGGTCAAATTGCCTTTTGAAAACATCAGTTCTTTAAATTTGTCTTCCGATATGTTCGAATGACTTGTCACGAAATTGATGACCCTTTCCTGCATTTTATCGAGATACTCAAATGTCTGCGGCACACCGATGACAAGCCCTGTCAGTCTGACCGGATGGATCGTCATCGTCGCTGTTTCAGCGATATAGCTGTGGTCGCAGGACACCGCAATTGGAACTCCGATTGAATGTCCGCCGCCCAGCACGATAGAGACCGTCGGCTTTGACAGAGACGCCAGCATTTCCGCAATCGCAAGGCCCGCTTCAACGTCTCCTCCGACCGTGTTTAAGATGATGAGCAGCCCTTCGATTTTAGGATTCTGCTCTACTGCAACGATCTGGGGAATCACATGTTCATATTTTGTTGTTTTATTTTGGGGAGGAAGCTGTACGTGACCTTCAATTTGCCCGATAATGGTCAGACAGTGAATGTTGGTATCCTGACCCATTTGCGGAAGTGTCGTTTCGCCGAGCTGCTGGATTTTGTTGACTAGATTGTCTTTTGCGTCCGGCTTAGCCGGCTGCTCCCCCTGGCTGTCCCCGTTTTGTATCCGGTTTGAGTCCATCTGGCTCACCTCTTTCTCGAGTTTCTTTTGTATTATGGACAATGGCGTTTTTTTCATTCAACGCAAAAGGGATGAAAAAAAACCAAGAGGAGTCTCTTGGTTTCAGCGTGTCGACAAACCCTCGCATTCGTTGTCAGGCCTGAAAGGGTTTTCAATCACGCTGAAAGGATGACAAAATCCCAAAACTAAAAGTCGTTTTGGGATTTTGTCAACAATCTGAACCAAGAGAAATCTCTTGGTTTTATACTTCCATGATGATTGGAATGATCATTGGTTTTCGTTTCGTTTTTTCGTATAGGAACTGGTTTAATGCGTCACGCATCGCCTGTTTTAAGGCGGACCATTCGACGACGGCGTTTTCTGTGCTTTCATTGACGAGTTCCCTGACAAGTTCCGTCGCTTCAACGATCAGCTGTTCAGATTCTCTGACATAGACAAAACCTCTCGTGATAATTTCGGGTCCTGATACAAGATGTTTTTTCTTTTTATCAAGGGTAATCACAACGATTAAGATTCCGTCCTGGGACAGAAGACGGCGGTCTCTGAGCACGATATTGCCGATGTCGCCGACACCGAGTCCATCGATCAAAATATTGCCTGAATGCACTTTATCGCCGATTTTCACGTTTTGTCCGCGGAATTCCACGACGTCTCCTTTTTCAATCAGGAAAATGTCGCTCCGTTTCATGCCGATTTCTTCGGCAAGCTTGGAATGCGCTTTTTGCATTCTGTATTCACCGTTTACTGGGATTAAATACTTCGGCTTCAGCAAGTTGAGCATCAGCTTCAGTTCTTCCTGACAGCCATGGCCTGATACATGGACGCGTTTTTGGGCGAATACGACCTGCGCGCCCGCTCTTGTTAAGAGGTCGACCGCTTTGGAGTAGACAAGCTCCTGACCTGGAATAGGGGAGGATGCGATCAGGACGGTATCCCCTTTCTCAATGTCGAGCTGCTTATGCCCTTGTTTTGCGATCCTGGTCAATGCGGCGAGCGGCTCTCCATGGTTGTCCCCTGTCAAAATCGCGACTTCTCTTTTCGGATACTTTTTAACTTCCTGGACAGGGATGAACAGATCCTCATCTGCCGTGACATACCCGAGTTTCATCGCCAGCTGGAGTATCGACGAAATATTTTTTCCTGAAACCGCAAGCTTCCTGCCGTTTTGGAGCGCGGCATCAATGACCTGCTGAATCCGGTTAAAGTTAGACGCGAACACGGCAATAATGACGCGGTTTTCAGCATTGTACATCACATCGGATATCTCTCCGCCGACGACTGCTTCTGAAGGCGTATAGCCCGGTTTCTCAGCATTGGCACTGTCGGAAAGCAGACACAGCACACCGCTGTTGCCGATTTTGGCAATTTCGCCGATGTCGCTTGTCTGGTTTAAAACAGGTGTCTGGTCAAATTTAAAATCGCCTGTGCACACGATGGATCCGAGGGATGTTTTAAAGCTGACACCGACGGAATCCGGAATGCTGTGATTTGTTTTAAAGAATGACACTTTTGTTGATTCAAATGTAATAACGGATTTTGAATGAATTTCTCTTAAATCGGGCTTTTTGTTTACACCGTACTGCTTCAGCGTTTCCTTTAAAAGGGCGAGCGTCAGCTTCGTTCCGTAAACAGGCACAGAAAGTTTGTTCAGGCAGTAAAATACGCCGCCGATGTTTTCCTCATGCCCGTGTGTGAGAAAAATCGCCTTTACGCGGTCAGATCGTTCAATTAAATATGAAATGTCAGGAATGACCACATCGATACCCAGCATTTCATTTTCTGGATGCATGAGACCGGCGTCAACCACGAATATGTCAGAATCGATTTCAATGACATAAAGGTTTTTTCCGATCTCTCCGACGCCTCCTAAGGCGATGATTCTAATATTTTCTGTATTTTTTTTCAAATTGTAATCCTCCTAATCTAAGTACCCGTCCATCATCACTTGTCCCTATTATACCTGAATCTAAATTTAGAAAACAAGAACCATTATGTATATGACAAACGGTCATCCCCTCCAAAAGAGAATGACCGTTTTCGTCCGTATTGTTTTTTACAGGCCGTTCATCAGGCTGCTTAAACGGAGTCGTTCATCTTCATTTAGCGGAATCAAAGGGAGCCGGACGGACCCGACGTCAAGACCCTTCAGCTGAAGAGCCGTCTTTAATGGAGACGGATTCGGTGCGGCAAAAAGCCCTTTCATCAGCGGAAGCAGCTTTTGATGAATCAAAGCAGCCTGAGCCGTGTTCCCCTCTGTATAATGTTTGATCATTTCCTGCATTTCCGGTCCGATGATGTGTGATGCAACGGAAACGATTCCTCTCGCTCCTACGGACAGCGCCGGCAGTGTCAGGCTGTCATCTCCTGAATAAACGGCAAAGTCCTCAGGGGTTTCAGCTACGATTTTTGTCATCGCATCTAAGTCGCCGCTCGCTTCTTTAATCGCAATGATATTCGGGATCTCCGCAAGGCGGATCGTCGTTTCCGGTGCGAGCGAAGCAGCCGTTCTTCCCGGTACATTATAAAGCATGACAGGCAGTGACGTTTCCTCCGCAATCGCTCTGAAATGGCGGTACATGCCTTCCTGAGAAGGCTTGTTGTAGTACGGAGTGACGAGCATGACGGCGTCAGCGCCGGCTTCTTCAGCTTTTTTCGTCAGCTTGATCGACGCTTTCGTGTTATTGCTTCCCGTGCCGGCGATGATCGGGACGCGGCCTGCCGCTTCCTTAACGGAATATTGAATGAGCGCTACCTTTTCTTCTTCGGAAAGCGTCGGCGATTCTCCGGTTGTTCCGGCAACAACCAGGGAATCTGTCCCATTGTTTATTAAATAATCGATCAGCTTTGACAGTTTTTGAAAATCGATATTTTCATTTTTGTCAAAGGGCGTAACCATTGCGGTTGCGATATTTCCGAAATTCATTTTTTTCACCTCATCATGATTCAATCATATTTATTTTGACAGTTCAAACACTTCATGCAGCGCATTCACGGCCGTCGCCATATTTTTCTCGTGCACGAGCACCCATATCGTCGTATGGCTGTCAGCAGACTGCAAGATCGGAATGCCTTTTTCTGATAAAGCGGTAACGATTTTTGAGGTAACGCCCGGAACGCCCATAATTCCCGCGCCAACTGCTGACACTTTCGCGCAGTTTCTCGTCACGGCCGGTTCATAGCCTAATTCTTTCAGGATGCCAGAGGCGCGGTCGGTCATGTTTCCAGCCACCGTGTAGACAATTTCACTTGGTGTAATATTGAAGAAGTCGACGCTGATGCCGGCATTCGCCATCGCTTTAAACACTTCAGTCTGTACGTTATATTGTCCTTCTTTTGCCGGGACTTTAAACTGTGTCACGTCTTTCACATGGGCGATGCCTGTGATAAGCCGCTCAAAAACGTCGCTTCCGGCTTTTGAGTTGTGATGGCTTGTGACGAGCGTACCCGTCTCGTTTGAATAGGTTGAACGCACGCGGATCGGCACTTTCGCCTGCATTGCGATTTCAACGGCTCTCGGGTGGATCACCTTGGCCCCCTGATAGGCTAAATTACAGATTTCCGTATAGGTAATCATAGGCAGCGGCTTCGCTTTTTCAACGATGCGCGGATCAGCGGTCATGACGCCTTCGACATCTGTATAAATATCGATAAATTCCGCGTCCAGCGCCGCGCCGAGCGCCGCGGCCGATGTATCGCTTCCGCCGCGGCCGATCGTTGTGATGTCCCCTTTTGCAGTCGCACCTTGGAATCCTGCGACGACAACCGCATCATGGTCGGCCAGCATGCTGACAAGCCGCTCCGGCTTCATTTCGAGAATCTTTGCATTCGTATGGTTGTTGTCCGTTAAAAAGCCCGCTTGCGCACCGGTTAAAGCAGCTGCTTTAATCCCGTTTTCCAAAAGCATGCTGGCGAACACAACAGAGGAAATCGTTTCTCCGCATGATAAAAGCATATCCTGCTCGCGCTCGGTAATAGTATCCTGTCCGCCGTAAAGCAGATCAAGCAATGAATCAGTCGCATACGGATCGCCTTTCCGGCCCATGGCCGATACGACGACAACCGCTTTGTATCCTTCATTGACCGCTTCCTGAATATGGCTTAAGGCAAGCTTTCTGCCGCGGTCATCTTTTACAGACGTTCCGCCGAATTTTTGAACGATGATTTTCACTTTATTTCACTCCAAGTTGATTTCGGACGTAACAGAAGAGAGCAGGCTTTCATTTTTGCCTCACTCTCTTCTCACATCCCGTTAGAAATCTTAAACTAAATTTAAAGCTTTTAGGCTTTCTGCGATTTGTACGGAATTCCATGCTGCGCCTTTCAGCAGGTTGTCGGAAACGATCCACAGATGGAAACCGTTCGGGCGGTCGAGGTCTTTTCTCACCCGGCCGACAAACACGTCTCTTTTCCCTACTGCATCTGCAGGCATCGGATAGACCTGTTCAGCCGGATCATCCTGCAGAACGACGCCTGGAGCTTCTTTTAACAGATTTTTAATATCTTCTGCTGTCACATCATCACGGTCTGTTTCGATGTAGACGGATTCTGAATGCCCTGTTGCAACCGGCAGTCTGACACATGTGGCTGAAACTTGAAGCTCAGGCATGTGCATGATTTTTTTCGTTTCATTTATCATTTTCATTTCCTCAAACGTAAAGCCGTTTTCCTGGAATTTATCGATTTGAGGAATAGCGTTAAATGCGATTTGGTAGTGTTTTTCATCACTCTTCACCGGCATGATCTCAGGCTCGAACGGTTTGTCGTTCAAAATGGCTTCGGTTTGCCCGTAGAGCTCTTTTACCGCTTCGTTTCCGGCTCCCGACACCGCCTGATAAGTCGACACGATGATTTTGTTTAAACCGAAAGCCTTGCGGATCGGTTCGAGCGCAACAACCATCTGGATTGTTGAACAGTTCGGATTTGCAATAATGCCGTTGTGCTTGTGCAAATCTGCCTCATTGACCTCAGGTACGACGAGCGGAGTGTTTTGGTCCATCCGGAACGCGCTCGTATTATCAATGACGATCGCCCCGCGTTTGACAGCCTCGTGAGCAAGCGCCTGCGAAACGCTTCCCCCCGCGCTGAAAAGCGCGATGTTGACGCCTTCAAAACTCTCTGGACGAGCTTCTTCTACAGTGTACTCTTCGCCTTTGAAAGTCTGCTTCGTACCTGCTGAACGTTTTGAGGATAATAAAGTCAGTTTATCCAGTTCAAAATTCCTGTCTTCTAGTGTTTTTAACATTTGCTGTCCTACAGCGCCTGTCGCACCAACTACTGCTACATGTAATCCTCTGCCCAATTGTAAAACTCCTTCCACCTTAATCGTCGTAAACGATTGGTTGACTATGCATTTTACATTTTATTTTAACATAGATGTGTGCCGTGGTGATTGATATTTTTTGTTACAACTTTATTTTCAAAAGATTTATTGATCATTGTGGACCAGGATAGGCTGCATTTGTTTATGGGAGAGCGCTTCTTCGACCGCCGGCACTAAAAGATCCATTTTGGCGACGAGCGAATTCGGCTTTTTATAAGGATCATCCTGGCCGAACGGAATAAAGTAAACGTTTTTTGCCGCCATCAGCCTCATCAAGTTGACGCCGTTCAAGCCGAGCGCGTCATTCGTTGAAATGCCGAGGACGACGGGACGGGAGTTTCTCATCGTCGCCTTAGCCGCCATGAGAACCGGACTGTCCGTCTGGGCGTTTGCGAGCTTGCTCATCGAATTTCCCGTCAGCGGCGCAACAACCATGCAGTCCAGCGGAGTTTTCGGTCCGAGAGGCTCCGCTTTCGGAATGGAATCAATGACTTTAAATCCAGTCAGTTCCTCTATTCTCCTAACCCATTCTTCCCCTTCTCCAAAGCGTGTGTCCGTCGACTTAACAGTATGCGTGACGACCGGTCTGACTTCAGCTCCTTTGTTGATCAGCGCTTCGATTTGCGGAAATACGGCATCATACGTGCAATGTGAACCCGTCAGACCAAATCCGATTCTTTTTCCTTTGATCGACATTTATGACAGCCCCTTTCGGTCAGTTGTTAATTCAGACAAAAGGTTGCACAAAACATTGGCAATGATCTGTCCCGCCGTTTTAGGCGCGACGATCCCGGGAAGTCCCGGAGCAAGCAGCGCTTTAATGCCTTGCTTTTCGGCAAAATCAAAATCGGTGCCTCCGGGACGGGTTGCTAAATCGAGAATTAATGTTCTGGGTGTCATTCGTGAGAGGACGTGTTTATCGAGAATCAGGCTTGGAATGGTATTGATGCAAATGTCGATATTTTCAACATGCTCTGCAAGTTCGTTTGTGTGGAAAGGAGTGAGGCCCATCTCCAAGATTCTGGCGAGGTGGGCGGAGTCGCGCGCTCCGACTTTTACGCGTGCGCCGAGCGCCGAGAACGTCCGGCTAATGCTCATTCCCGTCCGCCCGAGCCCGAGAACCATCACATTCGAGCCGTGAATCGTAAAGTCTGTATGCTGTATGGCCATCATAATGGCACCTTCGACTGTAGGTATCGAGTTGTAAATCGCAATATCGTCTCTTTCAAAGAGCTTGACAAGACGGCGGTTCGCCCCTTTGGCCATGCCGTCTAAATACTGATTTGAAATCCCTGAGTAAATCGCACAGTGAGGCGGGGTTTTTTCTAAATGTTCCTGTTTTAACACCACTTTTTCATTGGAAAAAACAGTCGCAACCGTCCCTTCCATCGATGTGCCCGATACAGGCAGAATAATGCTGTCTATTGCGCCAAAGTCAAGTTCGTTCAGCTTTAGTTTTGTAGCTCCGGTAAACCCGTGATCAAGCTGGTCAAAACCGATTAAAAAGACCTTTGCATCCTGTTCCGTCAGCTTGCGGATGATCTCGAGCTGCCTTGCATCGCCGCCGATGATTGCAATCGTCAATCCGGTTAACATGGCTCTAACATTCACCTTCTTTTTTGACAAGGATCTAATTCATAAGCTAATTTCATCATATGACAAAAAGGAAATAGCGGTGAATTGAAATCCAGAAAAACAAAAAGCCCGCCTCAAGGGACGGGCGGGTCCTTCCAGCCTTGCTTATTCTTCTTTTGTCACGCTGCTTTCCGGCACATCCAAAATGATCATATCCGATCCGATTTTTTGAATCTGCGACCAGGGCACCTTGATGTCATTCCCCTGTTTTCTGCCAAGTCCGAACCATTTAACAGAAGGGATGATAAGAGCGGTAATCTGTCCGTCCTGCTCATTGATCTCAAGATCCGTCTGCCCCAGTACGCCGAGCCGTTCGGCCCGCTTAACATCGACGATTTCTTTTCCCGAAAGTTCACTCAGCCTCATGAAAAAACCCCCTTTTGTTATGATGTATGAACCGATAACAAAAAACATGCCTGCCTAAAAAGACAAGCATGTTTTAACGAGGCATTATTTCGGCAGCTCACCCGAAGGGCTGATCAATGCAGACGAGTAATCATCGGTGAAAATCCGGTTGGCAAGATTGTTCACACGCTCGAGGCTGACGGCATTCAACTTTTCGATGATTTCATCAAGCGTCCGGTGTTTGCCGAGCAAAAGCTCATTTTTGCCGTTGCGGCTCATTTTGCTGTTTGTGCTTTCGAGACTGAGCATCAGGCTGCCTTTCATTTGCTCTTTGCTGTTTTCAAGCTCTTTCGGTGTGATTCCGTCGCTTTTCAGCACGCGCAGTGTTTCATGAATCGTTTCTGACAGAAGCTGAAGCTGATTTGCGCCGGTTCCGGCGTAGATCGTCATCATGCCGCTGTCTTCATAGGAAGTGTGGTAGCTGAACACGGAATATGCAAGACCTTTATCTTCCCGGACATCCTGAAAGAGGCGGCTGCTCATGCTCCCTCCCAAAATATTATTGAGAACGATCAAATCGTAGATTTCCGGGTGGCCTGCTTCCAGCCCGTTGAAGCCGAGGCAGAGATGAGCCTGTTCGGTTTCTTTTTTGCGCGTCATTTTCTCATGGTGAAAATCCGGTTTTGTCATGCCGGTTCTTTTGCCTTTGGCTTCATATGAGCCGAAATGCTTTTCAGCTTCTTTTATAAAAGCTTCCGGCACATTTCCGGCTATCGAAATGACGACACGGTCAGGCGTGTAATATTCGTCCATATATTTTCTGAGCGAATCTCCGTCAAATTCAGCAAGCGTTTCCTCTGTGCCAAGGATCGGATAACCGAGGGAATGGCTGCCGAATGACGCTTTGCTCAAGAGATCGTGGACGATGTCGTCAGGCGTGTCCTCATACATTTTAATCTCTTCATAGACGACGTTTTTTTCTTTTTTCAATTCTTCCTCGTCAAATGATGAATGAAAGAACATGTCAGAAAGCACTTCCAGAGCATAGCTTGCATGCTCATCGAGAACTTTGGCGTAATAGCACGTATATTCCTTTGAGGTAAACGCGTTGACCTGTCCGCCGATTCTGTCGAAAGACTCTGCGATGTCCCTTGCAGTGCGCGTTTTAGTCCCTTTGAAAAACATGTGCTCAAGAAAGTGCGAAATACCGTTAATTTCAGGTGTTTCATGTCTTGATCCGGTTCCAATCCAAACTCCGATGGCCACAGACCGGACAGTGGGATTGTTTTCGAATACGATTCTTACCCCATTTTGACAAGTATACCGTTTAATCAAATTTGTTCCTCCTATTCAAAGAACGGGCCGCACATCCTATTCTTCAACAAGCCTTTTTTCATTCATCAGCTGTGAGACAGTTCCGATTTGATAGCCTTTTTCATGAAGGTTCTGTATCAAAACGGCAAGACTTTTTGCAGTTGGATCTGTCGGATGCATTAATATCATGGCGCCGTTATGTACTTTGCTTAATACCCGTTGCTGTAAGACGGCCGGCTGCGGTTTCTGCCAATCGATCGTATCAACTGTCCACATGATCGTTCCCATCCCCATCTTGTGAGCCTGATCCACAACCTCTTTGCGGAAGCTGCCGCTCGGCGGGGCGAACCATTTCGGCTTGACGCCGAGCGTTTCCTCTATTTGTTCATTTGTCATCCGCAGCTGTTCTGAAATACGTTCTCTCGTCAGTTTGCTCATATCCGGATGATTGTATGAATGGTTTCCGATTTCATGCCCGCCGTTTTGGATGGCTTTTGCGAGCTCGGGATGATGTTTCACCCATCTGCCCTCCAAAAAAAAGGTGGCTTTGACACGATGCTTTTCTAAAACGGGAAGCATCTCTTGCAAATATTCATTGCCCCAAGCGACATTGATAATAAACGAGACCATCGGTTTATCCGGGTGTCCGCGGTAGATCGGCTCAGGCTTTAAGGATTCTAAATGAACGTCAGGTTTCACTTGATCATAAACGAGCAGCTTCTCATCAAATGCTCCGGCCCGTTTCATTTTTTTGTACGATTTTTCGATGTTTACTTTTAAGCCGTTGTAGCCGGGCATCGCTTTCCATATTTGATCAATTTTCGCATTCTGGGCCTTTACTTCATATTCAGGCGCTTTTTGCAAAAGCTCCTGGTACAATTCGTCCTTCTGAGCGGCAACCGTGACCGCATCTTTTTTCATCGCATCTATGTAATGTTGTGAATACGGACGGTTCATCATCTGATAGGACATCAGCAAAAGAAAGAAAAAAACGGAAACACGAACAATCGTTCTTTTCAATTGTATTCCTCCCTTCCCCACAAAATATGTGAGAAAAGGACAAGATAGAACCGGACCGTTTTCACGGCTTAAAACAAAGAAGCCGGGTTACCCAGGCTTCCTTTTGCTTTGAAGACGAAGACAGAAGCAAGATAAAACACCGTTTTTTTACGATTTTTGTTCTTCTTTTTCCTTCTGTTCACGCAGTACAGCTTTTCTTGATAAGTTGACGCGTCCTTGTTTATCGATTTCGGTAACCTTAACAAGGAGCTCGTCGCCGATTTTGACGACATCTTCGACTTTTCCTACCCGTTCGAGCGCAAGCTCTGAAATATGGACCAAACCGTCTTTTCCGCTGAACAGTTCAACGAAAGCTCCGAATTTTTCAATCCGCTTTACTTTACCTAAGTAAAGCTGTCCGACCTCAACTTCTCTGACAAGGTCTTCGATGATTTTCTTCGCTTTTTGGTTCATGCTTTCATCGGTGGAAGAGATGAAGATTGTGCCGTCTTGTTCAATATCGATTTTAACACCTGTATCTTCAATGATCTTATTGATTTGTTTTCCGCTTGGTCCGATGACGTCGCGGATTTTATCCGGATTGATCGACATCGTCAAGATTTTCGGCGCATAAGGAGAAAGCTCTTTTCTTGATTCAGCCAATGTGCTCAGCATGCTTTCAAGAATTTCCATTCTGCCTTTTTTCGCCTGCTGAAGAGCCTCTTCCAAAATCTCTCTTGATAGGCCTTCAATCTTAATATCCATTTGCAGAGCTGTGACGCCTTTGGACGTTCCCGCTACTTTAAAGTCCATATCTCCGAGATGGTCTTCCATACCTTGAATATCGGTTAAGACCGTGTAGTTGTCACCTGATTTGACAAGACCCATCGCGATTCCGGCAACCGGTGCTTTAATCGGCACCCCTGCATCCATCATCGCAAGCGTGCTTGCACAAATACTCGCCTGGGAAGTTGAACCGTTTGATTCAAGCACTTCAGAGACGAGGCGGATGGTGTACGGGAAGTCTTTTTCAGACGGAACAATCGGTTCAAGCGCACGTTCCCCGAGGGCTCCGTGCCCGATTTCGCGGCGTCCCGGTCCGCGCATCGGCCCTGTTTCCCCGACGCTGAATTGTGGGAAGTTGTAATGGTGCATAAAGCGTTTTGATTCCTCGACACCGAGACCGTCCAAAATTTGCACATCGCCAAGCGCACCGAGCGTACAAATGCTGAGCGCCTGCGTCTGACCCCGTGTGAAAAGGCCTGAACCGTGTGTTCTCGGAAGGAGTCCGACTTCTGAAGAAAGCGGGCGGATCTCATCGACAGCCCGGCCGTCAGGACGAACTTTTTCCTCCGTGATCAGACGGCGCACTTCATTTTTAACAAGCTGCGACAAGATGTCTTTCACTTGTTTCAGCGTGTCTTCATCGTGTTCCTCTTCTTCAAACTTGGCCAAAACCTCGTTTTTCACTTCGCTGATCGCGTCTTCGCGCGCGTGCTTTTCATGAACCTGGATCGCTTTTAAGAGGTTTGATTCGGCCATTCCCCGCACTTTTTCTTTCAGATCGGAATCGATCTCATACAGGGTGATTTCTGATTTTTCTTTCCCGACAGCGGCGACGATTTCCTCCTGGAACGCAATAAGCCGCTTGATCTCCTCGTGACCGAACATGATCGCTTCAAGCATGATCTCTTCCGGAACTTCGTCTGCTCCTGCTTCAACCATGTTGATCGCATCCTTCGTTCCCGCTACGACGAGGTGAATGTCGCTTTTTTCAAGCTGTTCAAGTGTCGGATTGATAATGAATTCGTTGTCAACCCGCCCTACCGTCACTCCGGCGATCGGCCCTTCAAACGGGATGTCCGATACGGACAGCGCAAGAGACGATCCGAACATTGCCGCCATTTCCGACGAACAATCCTGGTCAACACTCATGACGATGCTGACGACTTGAACTTCATTCCGGAAGCCGTCTGCGAACAGCGGACGGATCGGCCGGTCGATTAACCGGCTGGCGAGAATCGCTTTTTCGCTCGGTCTGCCCTCTCTTTTAATAAACCCGCCCGGAATCTTTCCGACGGCGTAAAGTCTTTCTTCATAATTCACGGTTAACGGGAAAAAGTCTACGGTTTTAGGTTCTTTTGAAGCCGTTGCGGTGCTGAGCACGGCGGTGTCTCCATAACGCACCATGACAGCTCCGTTTGCTTGTTTTGCAAGCTGGCCGGTTTCTACCGTCAGCTTGCGGCCGGCCCAATCTATGGAAAAGACATGTTTCTCTTGTCCCATTCTTATATGAACTCCTCTCTTCGGATAGTTTTTAGGTTACTCCTATTATGAACGAAATGAATTGAACATATCAATGGCAAAGTGCTATGTAAAGAATGAATCGGTGTCATTTAAAATCATTTATATGAACAACGCGTTTTGGAGTTGCCGGATATTCGTTCTTATACGATAAAAAAGCGGGAATCCTCCCGCTTTTCACGATTATCGACGTAATCCTAGTTTGTTGATCAACTCACGGTAACGAGTTACGTCTTTGTTACGAAGATACGTAAGAAGATTACGACGTTTACCTACCATTTTAAGAAGACCGCGACGTGAGTGATGGTCTTTCTTGTGAGTGCGTAAATGCTCGTTCAAGTTGTTGATTTGATCTGTTAGGATAGCGATCTGAACTTCCGGTGATCCCGTGTCAGATTCGTGGGTTTTGAACTCATTGATGAGTTGTGTTTTACGCTCTTGAGTAATTGCCATCCTGTTTCACCTCCATATAATATTAGCCCCGATTACCTAGCAAACGCCGGTGATTCGATTTGCCAAGTGAACGGTTTTAAAGCTACAGACAATATGATACTAGAAATGCGGGCCTAATGCAACCATTTATGATGAAGTTTAGCTATTATCACCATTGTTGACGCGTATTGCCGTTTCCATACATCTAGATTCCGGCCGGCTTCCGCTCTCTGAAGAAGCGGATCGCTTCTTCTTTGTCTCTGGAAATCTGTTCGACAAGCTCGTCAACGCTGCCGAATTTTTTTTCGCTCCTCAGCCGCTTATACCATTCAACCTTAATTTCGGACCCGTATATGTCACGGTCAAAATCGAATAAGTTGACTTCGATTGAAGGCTGCCCCGGCCGTTTTTCATAAAACGTCGGCTTGTATCCGACATTGCAGACGCCGTTGTAGACAGCGCCGCCGATTTCGGCTTTAACGGCATACACACCTGTCGGCGGGACGATGTATGTGTCTTTAAGGCCGATATTGGCGGTCGGAAATCCGATCGTTCGGCCCCTTTTATCGCCGTGGATCACAAAGCCTTTCACATGGTACGGCCTGCCGAGCAGTTCAGCGGCGTATTCGACGTCTCCGGCTCCCAGGACGGTGCGGATTCTCGTGGAGCTCACCTTTTGGTCCTGATTGGAATATTTTGCGACAGACGTGCTTTTGACACTGCCTTTCGCATACTCCTGGAAGTTTTCCATTGTGCCTTTGCCGAATTTCCCGAAGGTAAAGTCAAATCCGGCGACAACATGAGTAACGTGAAAGCCGAGTATATATTGATCGATAAATTCTTCAGGCGATAGAGAAGCGAATTCAGGGGTAAATGTGACAACGTATAAAAAATCGACCCCTAAATCTTCAATGATGCTGATTTTGTCCTGCAAAGGCGTGATTAAATCTTTTGGCTCCCGGCCTTTTTTGAGCACGGCAGAAGGGTGGGGGTGAAAGGTCATCACCGACGTTTTGACCCCTTCCCTTGCCGCGGTGTTTTTTGCAGTAAGAATCACTTGCTGATGTCCCAGGTGAACACCGTCAAAATAGCCTAATGCCATAACTGATGTCGGAAAATCCTCACGCTTCAAGTCGTGTGGGTGGGAAATATGTATCGTCTTCAAGAACGGTCACCTTTTCTATTGTTCGCTTTTTTGCACGAGTACTTTTGCCGGCTTCAACAGGCCGGTCTTGGTCGGATGCGGATAATAGACGGCTGTGCACCGGCCTGCTTCCGTAAAGACCGCAATTCGGTCTTCGCTCGTCAAATGAGAAAAGCTGCCGGGCGTTTCAAGCACCGCTCCATTTTCCACTTTCTTAGCTAATGTATCACTAATTATCCATTTCGGCAAATGATCAAGCGCACGTTCGATGGGGACGAACTTTTCGGACAATGTTCCGTCAGCAATCAAGCCTTCGACGTCTTCGAAGGTCAAGCATTCATCAAGGGTAAAAGGGCCTGATGCGGTCCTGACCAGGTGGGACATATGCGCGGGATATCCGAGCTTCTCCCCGATTGTTACCGCCAAGGTCCTGACATATGTGCCTTTTGAACATGTCACAACAAACCGAAAGCGGGCTTTATCCTGCTCGTGGCGAATCTCGGATGCCAGTTCGATATGATGGATGGTGATGGCCCGCTTCGGCCGTTCAACCTCGATTCCGGCCCGCGCGTATTCATACAGCTTTTTGCCGGCTACCTTGACAGCGGAATACATCGGCGGGACTTGCTCAATCGTTCCTTCAAGAGATCTCAGTACGCTCTGCACGGTCTGTTCATCAGGCGGCGCTAAGACGGGTTTCGTTTCCGTGACTTCTCCCGTCTGGTCTTCTGTCTCCGTGGAACAGCCAAGCGTGACCTCTGCATCATATGTTTTGGACTTTTCGGTCAAATACTCGACGATTTTGGTTGCTCTCCCGACGCAGATCGGGAGGACGCCCGACACCTCGGGATCCAATGTGCCGGTATGGCCGACCTTTTTTGTTTTCAACAGTTTGCGGATCTTCATGACGCAGTCGTGTGAAGTCATGCCGACCGGTTTATGTAACAGAAGGACTCCGTTATACATTCGTGTTTCTTCGCCCCTTTCTCATTTGGAGCTAAAAAGGACAGGCAGTCGCCCGCCTATCCTTTTTCAGCTTATGATTCTTCTTTGTTTGCGTTCAGCTCGTGAATCAATGTTTCGATACGGTTTCCGTAATCGATCGATTCATCGAACTCAAAATGGATTTCAGGTGTTTTGCGAAGCCTGATTCGGTTTCCAAGTTCGGAACGAATAAAGCCCTTTGCTTTTGCCAGGCCTTTGAGCGTTTCTTCCCGTTTCTTTTCATCGCCTAAAACGGAAATATACACTTTGGCAATTTGCAGATCACCTGAGACCCTGACATCAGTGACTGTTAAAAATCCGATCCGCGGATCTTTCAGCTTTCTACCGATAATGTCACCAAGTTCTTTTTTCATCTGCTCACCCACACGGGTAGCTCTCATCGTCATGACCATACCACCTCTACGTTAAAACCACTCTGTTCTCGTGATCGTCCGTTCAATTTCCGGAAAAGAGTCGATAAAGCTTAGAACCCGTTGCAGCTCTTTTTCCGTTTGCACGCGAGAGGAAGAAACGGCGGCGATACCAAAGCTTGTGCGCTGCCAAGTGTCCTGGTAGTCAATTTCTGAAACAGAAACGTTGAACTTTGCGCGGATTCTTGTGATCACCCGCTTCAGCACCGCCCGTTTTTCCTTGAGTGATGATGCATCGTAAATGATGCATTCGCATTCAACGAAACCGATCACTTTCTTTCAATTTCTTGCATAACATACGCTTCGATCATATCGCCTTCGCGTATGTCGTTGTATTTCTTAATGGTGATACCACATTCATATCCTTGTGAAACTTCTTTTACATCATCTTTAAAGCGTTTCAGCACATCGACTTCACCTTCATAGATGACGACGCCGTCGCGGATCAAGCGGATTCCGCTGTCACGCGTGATCGTACCTTCCGTTACATAGCCTCCGGCAATCGTTCCGATTTTAGAGACTTTGAATGTTTGACGGACTTCAACCATGCCGATCACTTTTTCTTCATACTCAGGATCAAGCATGCCTTTCATGGCTGCTTCGATCTCATCGATGACTTTATAAATGATGCGGTGAAGGCGGATATCCACATTTTCGGCTTCGGCGGTACTCTTAGCATTTCCGTCAGGTCTGACATTAAACCCGATCACGATTGCATTTGATGCAGAAGCTAAAATAATGTCTGATTCAGTAATCGCACCTACGCCTGTGTGGATGATTTTGACTCTGACGCCTTCGACTTCTATTTTTTGCAGTGCTGCAACGAGAGCTTCAGCAGAGCCTTGCACATCGGCTTTGACAACGAGATTAATGTCTTTGACATCGCCTTGTTTAATCTGTTCAAACAAGTCATCAAGGCTGAGCTTCGCTTTATCGCTGCGCTGTTCTTCAAGCTGTTTGGTAGCGCGCGCTTCTCCGACTGAACGGGCTGTTTTTTCGTCTTTGAACACAAGGAACTGATCCCCTGCGTTCGGAACTTCGTTCAACCCGGTGATTTCAACAGGTGTTGACGGCCCCGCCGATTTAACGCGTCTGCCGATATCATTGACCATCGCGCGAACGCGTCCGAATGTGTTCCCGACAACGATCGGATCTCCGACGTGAAGCGTTCCGTTTTGAACGAGCAGTGTTGCGACAGAACCTTTTCCTTTATCAAGCTCGGCTTCGATGACCGTTCCTTTTGCTCTGCGGTTCGGATTCGCTTTGAGCTCCTCGACCTCGCTGACGAGCAGGATCATTTCGATCAGCTCATCGATTCCCTCTCCTGACAGTGCTGAAAGAGGAACGAAAATCGTCTCGCCTCCCCATGCTTCCGGAACAAGACCGTGCTCTGTCAGCTCCTGCATCACCCGGTCAGGGTTTGCCGTCGGTTTGTCGATTTTGTTGACAGCGACGATGATCGGCACTTCAGCCGCTTTCGCATGGTTGATCGCTTCGACCGTCTGCGGCATGACCCCGTCATCTGCAGCTACGACGAGAATCGTAATATCCGTAACTTCCGCACCGCGTGCGCGCATCGTTGTGAATGCGGCGTGGCCCGGAGTGTCAAGGAAGGTGATCTTTTTGCCGTTTTCCTCGATCTGATAAGCGCCAATGTGCTGTGTGATGCCTCCGGCTTCGCCTTCGACGACCTTCGTTTTTCTGATGCTGTCGAGAAGCGTTGTTTTTCCGTGGTCGACGTGGCCCATGATTGTAACGACAGGAGGACGGATTTCAAGGTCTTCTTCTTGATCCGGCTCTTCGTATTTTTCGAACTCGGTTTCTTCAAGGACGATCACTTCTTCGACGTCGA
The DNA here is from genome assembly GCF_038593085.1 of Bacillus sp. FSL L8-0528. Classification (NCBI taxonomy): domain Bacteria; kingdom Bacillati; phylum Bacillota; class Bacilli; order Caryophanales; family Bacillaceae; genus Bacillus; species Bacillus sp. FSL L8-0528. The sequence goes on along the minus strand of NZ_CP151961.1, from coordinate 1,784,971 downwards.
CGCCGTATTCTGAAGCGATCAGCTCAACGGTATCTTTGTCAAGATCTTGGTTGATCGTTGCCATAGTGCCGAGAAGCATTAATTTTTTAATGATTTCTGACGGTTCTTTTCCGAGCTCTTCGGCAAGCTGCCCGACCGACATTGAGTTGGTAAATTCGATTTTTTCAGGCAGTTCTTTTTTCGGCTTGAACTGCTTCTCCTGCGGAGATTGATGATTTTTACCGCGCTTGTTCTTTTTGTTATTGTTGTTGTTGTTTTTCTTCTTGTTTTTATTGTTAAATTGAGTATTCTGCACGTTATTCTTCTTTCCGTCTCGATTTTTATTTGGCTTACTTCCGGCATTCTGTTTTGCGGCTTCTTGCTGCGGCTTTTGTCCGCCTGTACCGGCATCCTTTTTATTTCCCGCAGGTTTAGCGCCCTTCTTGAATTTTTGATCGAGCTGTTTGATCGCATTTTCTTCGATCATCGCCATATGGTTATTGACTTCGATATTCATATCTTTCAATGCCGCGATAATATCCTTACTTGAAACATTTATGGCTTTTGCATATTCATAAACTCTCATTTTAGCCATTCGTTCACCCCCAAAAAAATTAATCGAGCTTTCGGAGCAACGTATTCGCAAAACCTTGATCAGTGACAGCAACAACCACACGGGATTCTTTGCCGATTGAACGGCCCAAAAGCATACGATCTCCGACTTTTTTCACCGGTACATCGTAGTGCCTGCATTTGTCGGTTACTTTTTTCTCCGTGTTAGCCGATGCGTCGTCTGCAAGCAAAACAAGCTTTGCGCGCGAATGCCTGATTTCTTTCACAACCAGGTCTTCTCCGGACACGACCTTTCGAGCTCGATTCGCCAGACCCAGCAAGGAAAACCATTCTGATTCCGACATTTATCTGTTCTCCTTTTCCGCCAGTTCCAGCAGTTCATCAAAAATCTGATCATCAATCTGTGCTTGAAGCTGATTTGCTAAGCTGTTTTTCTTTTTTGCAGTTAAAATGACGTCTTTATCAAGTGTAAGGTAGGCTCCCCGGCCGTTTTTCTTGCCGGTCGGGTCTACGGAAACTTCCCCTTCTTTCGAACGGACGACGCGGATGAGCTCCTTTTTAGGCTTCATTTCCCCTGTTACGACGCATTTTCTAAGCGGGATCTTCTTTCGGCTTTTCACCAAAGGTCACCTCTTATTCATCCGATTCTGGAGTTTCGCTTTCAAAGAAAAGCTCTTCCGGCTCCTCTTCTTCAAGCTCCCTTGGATAAATTCCAAGCTCTCTTGCATCTGTTTCGCTTTTAATATCGATCTTCCAGCTTGTCAGCTTGGCTGCCAGGCGGGCGTTTTGACCTCTTTTTCCGATGGCGAGCGACAGCTGGTAGTCGGGAACGACAACCGTTGTCGCCTTATCCTCTTCATTGACGATGACGTCGAGCACTTTTGAAGGGCTCAGCGCATTGGCGACGAATTCAACCGGATCGTTTGACCAGTGAACAATGTCAATTTTCTCGCCTTTCAATTCATTAACGATCGCCTGAACGCGCTGACCCTTCGGTCCGACGCAGGCACCGACGGGATCGATGTCGGGATTATCCGTGCGGACGGAAATCTTCGAGCGGTCTCCCGCTTCTCTCGCCACGGATTTGAGCTCGACCGTTCCATCGTAAATTTCCGGGACTTCGATTTCAAAGAGCCGTTTTAATAAACCTGGATGAGTTCTTGAAACGTAAATCTGCGGACCCTTCGTCGTTTTTTCGACTTTTGTAATGAACACTTTGATCCGGTCATGAGGCTTGTAGACTTCATTCGGCATCTGTTCTGAAACCGGCAGAAGGGCCTCGATTTTTCCTAAAGAGACATAGATGAACTTATTGTCGATCCGCTGAACGATGCCTGTCATGATATCTTCTTCGCGATCGATGAATTCGGAATAGATGACGCCGCGCTCCGCTTCGCGGACGCGCTGAGTCACGACCTGCTTTGCCGTCTGGGCAGCGATGCGGCCGAAATCCTTCGGTGTCACTTCGATTTCCACGACATCTCCGACAATGTAGTTCGGATTGATGTTTACGGCATCTTCAATCGAGATTTCAAGGCGCGGATCATACACTTCATCCACGACATCTTTGCGGGCGAAAACGCGGATTGAACCGGTGTCGCGATTTAAATCTACCCTGACGTTCTGCGCCTGGTTGAAGTTCCGCTTATAAGCGGAAATGAGCGCAGCTTCAATTGCTTCAATAATAATGTCCTTACTGATTCCCTTTTCTTTTTCAAGAACCGTCAGGGCATCTAACAACTCACTACTCATGTTTATGGTTTCCCCCTTAAACAGTCAAAAATTAATTGAACGAAACAGCCAGCCTTGCTTTGGCTACTTTATCATATGGAATATTGATCGTTTTCCGGCGCGTTTTGATCATCACCGCGACTTCCACGTTTTCACCGTCAAATGCGGAAAGCTCGCCTTCAAACTCTTTATTGCCTTCAATAGGTTCGTACGTTTTAATATATACGTTTTTTCCGAGCGCTTTCATGAAATCGGCTTCTTTCTTTAAAGGCCTCTCAGCTCCAGGTGACGATACTTCAAGAAAATAGTTTTGCTTGATCGGATCAGCCTCGTCGAGCTTTTCACTAAGAGCTTCGCTAACCTTGGCACATTCCTCGATGTCCACGCCGTCATCTGAATCAATAAACACGCGAAGAAACCAGCTCGGACCTTCCTTGACAAATTCGATGTCAACGAGCTCAAGCTGAAGATTGTCTAGTATAGGCTGGACCATTTCGCTGACGGTATCGATCACTTTGTTACTCATACTTTTCCTCCTTGTGCAGGCTCCCATTCATCAGCTCCCTCGTAAAAACCCTGCTTCAAAAGCAGGGGATTTTAGAAAAAACGATGAACATGTCGAGACAAAATTGCCTGTTCAATACAAAAGAGCGGGTTTCCCCACTCTTCGCCTCGGCTATCGTTAGCATTTCCAATAAAACTATACCATAACCATATTTTTATTGCAAATCATGACAGCGTTTAGTCTGACGCATTTCGGAAGGGGATGATTTTTCATTCATCCGCTTCGCATGTTCTGAAATGACAGAAGCGGCAGAGCTCGGATAAACGATCCGAAAACCGTCATAGTCCGGATAAAGGGTCCCGTCATCCTGAATACCGGTCAAAATCCAAAATTGGCTGCCCGCCCCGCCCTGCTTTTCTATGAGTTCAAGCCATGTTCTGTAGACGTCGTCCCTTCTGGACTTATCCTGATAGCCGTACTCTTCTAAAACGACCGGCTTGCCGATTTCTTTTCCATCGCAAATATGGTCTGTGATCCACTGATTCCCCCACTCGGCCGTTTTGCCCCAATGATCCGGATAGAGGTGATATGTGCCGTAATCAATATGCTTCAGAGCGGTCAGCCTTTTCCAATCCACACCCTCTCCGCCGTTGTAATGCCAATCAGGGTGCCCTTCTATATGATAAAATCCTTCATCTCCAACCGCTACAAGATGGTTCTGATCAATGGATTTAATAAATCCGCTCATCTCATCCGCCCATTCGACAAGTGTATTTCCGGTCCTGTCAGACTGGACCCTTGGTTCATTGGCAAGCTCCCACGCCATAATCGCGGGATCATCTTTATATTTGACGCCATTATATGTGTTGACTCGGTTCAGCATATAGGATACATAATTTTTATACGCCTCTTTAATGTCCGGATGAGTATAAAAGGCGTCATGTCCATCCGCCTGAAACCACCTGACATATTGATTCATTCCGCCGAAATCATCCCAGTTGTTCACAAAAGGGATGACTAGTTTTATCCCTGTCTGCCCCGCTTTATAAATGGCATAGTCAAGCTTTGAAAATCCTGATTCATCATATATGCCCGGCCTTGGCTGCATGACGGTATTTTCCTGCGGCTGGCCGTCAAGAAAACCCCAGATGCGGATCACTTTCAAATTCATCGCTTTCATATCTTCGAACACATCATCGACCATTTTTTTAGATTTATAATGGAAATAATAGTTATTCGCCCCGGCAAAATAAAAGTCTTTTCCATTTAAAGTGAACGATGTTCCGGATGTCTCAACAAAAGGAGATGCGGCTAGTGCCGGCCGGGGATTGCCAAACTGAATGGCGGAAAGCGCAAGCAAAAACGGCATCAGCAGTGTCAAAAAAACCTTTCTCGTCATCATTATGTTTTCCCTGCTTTCATAGAGAGGATCCATGGACGGCGCCATTCAGAGATTAGAAGGCCGTTCAAGGCGTGACTTTTACCTTCACGACCGTCTCGACGCCTTTCGGCCACAGTTCAAATGTAAAGGTGGAATTGCTTTTCAAATACTTTAAAACCCGCTCTCTCAAATACAAATCCCCGTCTAAAAATCCTCGTCATAGTTCAAGTAGGGCGTCCATGACCATACTTCTTCAAGAACCGGCCTTCCTGTAGAATCGACGACTCCTTTAACCGTAGCCAGCTTCGTTCCGTTCAGTGACGCCGGGATTTTGAGATCACCGCTGATTGCCGATTGACTGATGGTGAATTCGCTTTTTTCAAGCTTCGGGTCATCATAAAGAATGATATCCATAACCTGGCTGGCTCCTTTATGAAACGTAAAAGTGAGCTGCGCTTTTACCCCAGGCTGCCCGGACCCGTTCAGCAGCTTTGCCAAGCAGGATGCCTTAATAGAGACCGTTTTTCCGGCATTGTCAACTGTATAATCACTGCCTTCCTTTAATGGTTCGGATTTCTGATAAATGCCAGTCAGCACATTGCCGTTCAGCTGAATGTCCACCGTCTGATCGCTGAGGTTTTGACCTTTTTTTATAAAAAGATCTGCCGGTTTGATGATCGCATTGGGAACGCCGCGTCCCGCCTGAATGACAATCTCTTTAACAACAGGATCGCGCCACTGTCTCTCAGTCCGGTCAAACTGGTCATTCCCGTTGTCCCACCACATCGGGATCATTTGATATTTGTGGGCAAGGCGGACAAACGTATCATGATAGAGCCGCTTTGAATGCTTTTCATTGGCGCCGAGGGTACCGTATTCGCCGATGATAACCGGGTATCCTTCCCTTACAAATTTTTCATAAACCGGTTTGATATCCTCCTCCATCTCGGAGATTTCGGCTGCCGATCCCCAAGTTGTCCGGCCCCACCAGTTTGATACGTAATCCCACGGAGAATAATAGTGATATGTGAGGACAATCCGGTCATCATCAGGCGGTTCAAATGAATGAAGCAATTCATCTTTGTTATCTTCAAGCCCCCCGACGATCACAAACCGCTGGCTGTTGTTGCCGCCTGTTGAACGGATGATGTTCAGCATCTCGCGGTTAAGCAGATTCATTTGATATGCGTTCATTCCAGTCGGTTCATTGACGATTTCAAACAGGAGGCGTTCACTTTTGTTTTTAAAACGCTCGGCAATTTGCTTCCAGACTTTCCCCAGCTTATCTAATGTCTCCTGCTGGCTGTTTCCCATGCGGCTGATCCATAGCCAAGAATCGTGGTGAATATTTAACACGACATAAAATTCTCTTTCCAACGCCCAATCCGTCACTTCTTCCACCCGGTTCATCCAAGCGGTGTCGATCGGATACCCGGGAGCGCTGCCGATGTGGGAGTCCCATGTCACCGGAATCCGGACGCTTTTAAACCCCGCGTCGCGAATATCATCAAAAGTATGCTCGCGAACCGGCGGATTGTTCCAAGAGCCTTCTGTCGGAACAGCATCCAGCGTGTTGCCAAGGTTCCATCCGGGGCTCATGTTTTCCAAAAGGTCTGACGGGGTGATGATGCTCTGCTTTTTTTGCTTTGCTGGCCCGCTTGTTCCCGAAGCTTTCGGAACTGCGGATAAAAGAACGGTTCCCATGATCAAAACGAACAGAATGATCGACTTTAAACATAAGGCTAACCATTTTTCTCTCAAACTTTTGATCTCCTTTTTTAGATGATCGTGCAAAACACTCGCTAAAATCCCTAAATTTAAAAAAGGCGGCTGAACGCCGCCTTTTCCCAAACGTTCAAGCGCATATCAATCTGGCATTCTCTTACCGATTGTTATGCATTTCCGATTAAACGGTCATACTCAGCGTAAGCTGTCGCCATATCGACCTGAGACCAGAAACGGTGATACACAAAAGTCGGCAGACCGTTTTCCCATTTGCCTGTATTCGGATTCCACGAGGTCTGATATTTATTTTCCAAATAAGGCCACATCGGATCGTTTTTAATTTTCGGACGCAGGTCGGCATGACTGATATAGACGCCGTTACCGCCCTTTGCCGGATCAGACGGCACAGTGTTGGAACCAGGAATGGTGTTGCCCTGCCCGTTTCTGCCGCTCCAGCCATTCGGAAAATAGACTTCCTTCGTAAAGTAGCGGATATAATCTTCATGTTCTTCCTCTGCTGCGATACCGATTCCGTCATTTTTATTCCATGCTGCATCAAGCAGTTCTTTTGCCACGTTTTTGGCCTTGTTTCCAAGAGCGGTAAAGCCGCCGGTTTCGGCTTTTGTTCCGGCTGCAAAGAAGACAAGCGTTTTAATATAGCTGCCGAGAACGCCGACATCTTGAGAAGGATTCTTCGTCGTGACATGCAGTCCCGGATTTCCGGTAAATGAATCAAATCCCTTCCACGGATCAGGCTGGCCGCTCCATTCAAGGTTTGCCGGAATCCAAAACTCGCCTGGATCGGATTGTACGGCGATCTGCGGGTTTTGGCCGCCAAGGACGCGTTCTCCCGCTTCATTTAAATAATAGCCTTCTTCATCAGTAACAGGCCGTTCGCCCACAAACACATAATCAAGCGAGTACGCGATCCATTTTTCAATCACATGCTTTGCCATTTGGAAGTTTTCAGACGATTTGTCACCGTTCTCTGCGAAAATATAATACAGTTCCGCCACCCTTTCCAGCGGCCAGACTTGCATCCCGAACCAATTGTTAGAAGGCGGATCGTGATATACAGGCGCTTCTGTGTATGCCATTCCGTAAAATGTGCTGACATTCTGCGGATATGCGCTGTAGCTGCCGTTCCAGCTGTTCGTGGCGCCGCCTGCAACAGCTCCTTCTGAAGAAAGCAGCCACGTGTAAAGTTCCAGCTGCCTTTTCAGCGCCTTTTCCCAATCGCTGCGCGCGGTGGATGAATTTGGAACCAATCCGCCTTCAGCCGTCGACAGTGCATAAGAAGCGACAGGGTTTTGATAACCTTGGTGCACATGACTCGCACCGATCCGCCACGCCCAGTTGGCATACTGTCCCAATCCGCCTCCCCAAGCGGTGTACCATGCCATTAAATAATGACAGGCATTTTTTCCAGTTCCGCGGGAAGGCGAGCCGTCAGCAGCGCTTCCAATCTCTTGAAAGTATTTGTCATACATGCCGTAACGGAGAAAGTCCCCCATTTTTTTAGCTTTTTCTAAATACTTCGTATTGCTGTAGCCCCATTGCCTTGCCCAGTACATCGCCTGAACGGCGCGCGCATCGGCGTCGGTCGCATTAGTGTAGCGCCATTGCGGGGCAGGAGCCTGATTTTCTTTTGTAAACAGACTCATAAATCCTTCATTCGGTTTTCCAAACGTCTGATTATCCTGAGAGGGGTGCGGAACCGTTTCCCAAACAGACTCCTGTTCACCGCGCTGGTAAGTGTTCACATAAATGGCGGTGTGTGATGGGTTCAACAGGTTCCCAAATCCATACCAGTTATCGACATCAAGCAGCCAGTGCATTAAATACGTTTCATTGCTTCCGTATGTGGATCTAAGTTCACTGTCAAGCGGATCGTTTCCGGCCGGATATTGTCCGGTCAGAGACGAAGGATAAAGATCTGGGTGGCGGTGTTCGGCGGCATATGTGGCAGGGCTTGAGGGGTTATAATAGTTCATCGTCGGCTGTTCTTCGTTTCCATCGCCTTCATTGACCGGGATGATATATTTCTCCATATTATCCCAGGCGACTTCTAGCTTTGACCAGTCCTGTGTGTATCGGCCGTACATCGCTTCAAGCCACAGCCAATAACTGTATGCTTCAGATGTTGTCATATGGCCGTAATCAGGCGCTTCGCATATGAGCGTTTCAACTGAGTGATAAGGAATGCCTTCAGGCGAAAAATAACCGTTTTGCGGATTTTTAATTTGCTCATACAATTGCATAAAGCGTGTTTTATTGTCCATGATGCGTCCTCCTTTTGAAGCTTCAAGCTTTCGTTTTCATATGATGGGACTGCCGGGGATTGAATCCGGGTGTTTTTTAGTCGGGCTCATTTCCAAAAACAAGCCGGCCTTCATCATATACCGGCATATACCGGGTTTTTGCCAGCGTGTGTGACAGCCCCCGGTAAGAGTGGTCATTTTCCGGATTCCAAAAAGACGTCCCCGCCGGAGCCGCTAGGCGGAACTGAACTTCTTTCTTATGGGCGGATTGACCGCCGGGGTATATCATAACCCCGCTGAAGCTGATTTCCGTATAGTAAATGTGTTCGTCGATGTGATATGGCTTCAGCTGGGACACCGACGCCCCTTCGTTGTATCCGGTTGATACCTTTATATCTTCCGAAGAAAATCCGGCATTCACCGCTTCAGTCAGGTCCACGTAATAGCGGAACGACAGCTTATCGGTTTTCTTTGCCGGCCATCCTGATCGGTTATTAAGCTGCACTCTGATTTCTGAGTAGTTGTTTCCCGAGCTGTTTATGGATGCCTCTGCAAAAAATTCATCTTCTGGTGTTTCCTTTTCGGGAAAATGAGGCAGCGGTGATTGCCCGGCACCATACAGTTGAAACATTTTCGCTGCATTGCCCGTGAAAGCCGCATTGTAATCGATCGCAACTTCGTTTGACACATAATCATTTGTTTCGTCCCGGTACGAATCATCTCTTCCCGGTCCGCCTACTAACGCGCCGTAAAGGGTATGGCGGTGGTTTTCAGGGACATTCATATGATCGGCCCATGAACCGTGTGCGGTGCGGTGATGCGGGTGTTTCGGCGGGTTTGTTCCGTACCCGACGATAAAGCTGCGCTGTTGCGGATTATCCCCAAGCATATAGTTCATTTGCTGAACCGCAAAACCCCGATACCTTTTTGCTTTGCCGGCATCTTTTACCCAATCTGAATAAACAAAAGCGAGAAAAGCGGCGTTTGAAGCGTAGCGCAGCGATCCCCACTGCTCAAGCCACGCCAGCCCGCCTGGTGTATAAGTGATACGCTCTGTGCTTCCATTATGATTGTAGCCTGTCGACCAATAATCAAGATTGCGTTCGACAGATGCGGTAAATCGGGATTCGTTCATCAGACGAGCGAGCAGCAGCTGTGCTCCGTAAGTGACGTCATCCCAGGAAAGCGTCCAGCGGTAAGGCCAGCCTGCGGGATCGCCCCAATCTGAGACCGAAGCAAGCGCTTTATCCAAATATTTTTGTTCGCCGGTTGCCAAGTAGAGCCAGACGGCTCCCCATGTCAGCTCATCTTTATACCCGCTCCACGAATTATAATATTGCTGCGCGTCTGTAATGCAGTCTGAATATTTGCCGCGGTAGCGGTCGGCAAAATCGTACAATTCCTTGGCATGGGCCAATAGTTTATTTGAATAAGAAGCGTCTGTCGGCTTGAAAATGATTGATGCAGAAGCTAGGGCTGCTGCTGTACCGCCGGCAAGGTCTGACCCGGGACAGGCTGCATCTATCTTATAAGCCGGCCGCTTCATAGGCATTACTTCGGCCGGGCCCCACCAGGCATGATCTTGGGCCCCATTGCCGACTTGGCCCCAAAACTCATAAGGGCCTGTATGCGCTTTAATAAAATAGTCTGTCGCCCATCTGATATTGTCTAATATCGCATCAAGCTGTCCGGCCGCTTCATAGGCATCGCGGTACTCATAGACGGACCATGACAGAACGACCGCAGAATAAGCCATTGGAAGGCCGAACTTCACGTGATCTCCGGCATCATACCATCCGCCTGTCAAATCATGGCCGACATCTTTTCCATCCTCAAGCGCAGAGTCCCCTCTCCAATTCAGACGGCTGCCTTCCGGAAGCTTTCCCGAGCGCTGCGCCTCATAGAAAAGAATTGATTTTTGCAGCAACTCCGCATAATTTTGGTTCTCTTTCGCAAATGCAATGTCCGCCTTGCCGAAAGCCGGCATGAACAACATCGCAAACGCAAGCAGTAAAACAAGGAAAAACGCTTTCATTTTCAAAAAAGCTTTCTCTTTCAACTGACTCCTTCCTCCTCATTTTGTTTTCCTTCAAAACAGCCGATGTTTACATTACACTCACCTCCTTTAGTGACGGACAAATGGTGTCTTTCGGTAAGCGGAGAAGAGCCTGATTGAATTTTTGAAATTTGAGGATGTGCTGCTGATTCACCTATTTTGGTTCAACATGCAGGTTCAGTGTTTGACGGAGGAACGAAGAACTTTGTTTGTTTAATCAAGAAACTAACTTCTGTTCACTGAAAAAGCGGACTTCTTTATAGAATGATATCATTTTGAAAATATTAACATTAATGTATTTTTATTGTCAATCAATCTAACAAACTTTGATACCGCAATATTCGCGCCTCTGAATCTTTGAAGAACGCGCTGGGTTAGCAACAAAAAAGAGACTGCCGAATAAGTCGGCAGCCTTTAAAATAAAGACAGCTGGTTCTGATCTGGAAGCGACTCGAGACAGCCGTGGCGCTCCAAGTATTCCATGATCGTTTTTGACACCTTGCCTCTTTTTTGCAAATCTTCTTTTGAAAGAAATTCGCCTTCTTCTCTCGCTTTGACAATATTCAAGGCGGCGTTTGTTCCAAGCCCCGGTATTGAATTAAACGGCGGAATCAAGCTGTTTCCGTCAATGATGAATTCGGAAGCGCTCGATCTGTATAAGTCGACTTTTTGGAAAGAGAAGCCCCTTTCGCACATTTCAAGCGCCAGCTCAAGCACCGTGAGCAAACTTTTCTCTTTAGGAGAAGCGTCAAGGCCTTTAGAGTTGATGTCATCCATGACGGCTTTAATCGCTGTCGACCCTTTGATCATCGTTTCGATATCAAAGTCGTCGGCCCGCACCGTAAAGTATGCTGCGTAGTAGAGCAGCGGATGATGGACTTTAAAATAGGCGATTCTGACCGCCATCAAAACATATGCCGCAGCGTGGGCTTTCGGGAACATGTATTTGATTTTTTTACAGGAATCGATATACCAGTCCGGAACATTATTATTCTTCATTTCTTCTTCCCACTCAGGTGTCAGTCCCTTACCTTTACGGACAAATTCCATAATCTTAAAGGCGAGGGATGGCTCAAGCCCCTGGTAGATTAAGTACACCATAATATCATCACGGCAGCCGATCACTTCGCTCAGTTCACAAATATTATTGTGAATCAGCTCCTGCGCGTTTCCGAGCCATACGTCCGTGCCGTGTGACAGGCCGGAAATCTGAACGAGCTCGGAAAATGTCGTCGGCTTGGTGTCCTCGAGCATCTGTCTGACAAAGCGGGTTCCGAATTCAGGGATGCCAAGCGTTCCGGTTTTACAGCCGATCTGCTCCTCGGTTACCCCTAAAGATTCTGTCCCTTGGAAAATTTTCATCACTTCGGGATCATCGGTCGGTATTGTCTTCGGATCAATCCCGCTCAGATCCTGGAGCATACGGATGACCGTCGGATCATCGTGTCCGAGAATATCCAGCTTCAGCAGGTTGTCATGGATGGAATGGAAGTCAAAGTGCGTCGTCTTCCATTCGGAATCGGTGGCATCCGCCGGAAACTGGATTGGTGAAAAGTCGTAAATATCCATGTAATCAGGCACAACGATGATTCCGCCCGGGTGCTGTCCTGTCGTCCGCTTGACGCCTGTACAGCCTTGGACAAGGCGGTCGATTTCCGCCCCGCGCATATGCAAATTGTTGTCGTTAGCATACCCTTTGACATACCCGTAAGCCGTTTTTTCAGCGACTGTGCCGATCGTTCCCGCACGGTAGACGTTATCCTCTCCGAACAGGACTTTCGTATAGTTGTGGGCGTGCGGCTGATATTCGCCTGAGAAGTTCAAGTCGATATCAGGAACCTTGTCCCCTTTAAACCCTAGAAACGTCTCGAACGGAATGTCGTGGCCGTCTTTTCTGTAGGCCGCTCCGCACTTCGGACAGTCTTTGTCAGGCAAATCAAATCCAGAACCGACCGATCCGTCGTTGAAAAACTCAGAATGGCAGCAATCCGGACAGACGTAATGCGGCGGCAGCGGGTTGACCTCGGTAATTTCCGTCAATGTTGCGACAAGGGAAGAACCGACAGATCCCCTTGAACCGACGAGATAGCCGTCATCAAGGGAGCGTTTTACAAGCTTATGAGAGATCAGATAGATGACGGCGAATCCATGGCCGATAATGCTTTTCAGCTCTTTTTCGATCCGTTTTTCGACGATTTCCGGAAGGTCGTCGCCGTAAATGCTTTTTGCTTTCTCATAGCTCATGCGGCGGATTTCGTCATCTGCGCCTTCAATCTTCGGTGTGTAAAGATCGTCTTTGATCGGCTTGATTTCTTCGATTCGCTCGCTGATCAAGCGGGTGTTCTTGACCACGATTTCTTTCGCTTTTTCCTCACCCAAAAATGAAAAGGCCTCAAGCATTTCATCCGTCGAACGGAAATGAACGTTCGGCAGCTCGTGCCTGTTGAGCGGATTTGCGCCGCCTTGTGAGGATACCAGAATCTTGCGGTAAATTTTATCCTCAGGGTTCAGGTAATGGACATTGCCTGTTGCTACTACCGGAATATTCAGCTTCTCGCCGAGCTTTGTGATGTTGGCGATGATTTCTTTTAACGCTTTTTCATCCCTGACGAGTTCAAGCTGGAGCAGGTGCCGGTAAACTTCAGGCGGCATGACTTCAAGATAGTCATAAAATGAAGCGATGTCTTCTACTTCTTCCGGCGATTTCTGCATCATGCCTTCGAATACTTCGCCTTTGTCGCACGCCGAACCGATTAACAGGCCTTCTCTGTACTTTTCAAGCTGTGATCTTGGGATCCTCGGCACCCTGTAAAAATAATGGATATGTGAAAGCGAAACGAGTTTGAAAAGGTTTTTCAAACCTGTCTCATTGACCGCCAAAAGGGTCGCGTGATACGGCCTTGAACGCTGATAGGCATTGGACTGCCCCATATTTTCATTCAGCTGATCGTGGTACAGGATATTTTTTTCGGCCGCGTCTTTCAGCATTTTCACAAGGAGATAGCCCGTCGCTTCAGTATCATAAATCGCCCTGTGGTGCTGGGTGAGCTCGATGTCAAACTTTTTACAAAGCGTATTCAGCCTGTGGTTTTTGAATTCCGGATAAAGAAAACGGCCCAGCTCAAGTGTGTCAATGACCGGGTTCTGCACTTTCTCCGAATTCAGCAGACGCTTGTAGGCGACATTGATGAAGCCGATGTCAAAGCTTGCATTGTGAGCGACAAGCGTGTGATCTCCGACCCATTCTTTAAAATCTCGGATGACCTCTTCGGCTTCAGGCGCATCTTTCAGCATATCATCGGTAATCCCCGTCAGCTCGATGATCGTAGCCGATAAAGGGCGATGCGGGTTGGCAAACCTTTCAAAGCGTTCGATGATCTCCCCGCCTTTTACTTTTACTGCGGCCAGCTCGATGATCGTATCATAGACGGCCGACAGCCCCGTCGTCTCGACGTCGAACACGACATATGTCTCCTCTTCAAGCAGACGATGCACCGGATTGTAGGCAATCGGCACGCCGTCGTCGACGAGGTTGGCTTCAAGTCCGTAGATCATTTTCACGCCATGCTTTTTGCTCGCCGCGAATGCATCAGGAAACGATTGGACAACAGCGTGATCAGTGAGCGCGATAGCCGGATGCCCCCATTTTTTCGCCTGTTCGACAAGCTTGCCGATGCTTGATACGGCATCCATCTGGCTCATCGGTGAATGGAGGTGGAGCTCGACACGTTTTTCGTCCTCCGGTGCTGTATCCTCACGGGTTTTCGCTTTGATTTCATTGACATCGTTGGCGATCATCACCAAATCGCGGACGAACGTATCGTTTTGTATGCTGCCTCTCGCCTTTACCCACATCCCTTTTTTCAGGGACTTCATCAAAACAGCGTCCTCTTTTTCACGCGCGAACATTTTGACGAGAATGCTGTTTGTATAGTCGGTTATTTTAAAGATACAAAGCGTTCTGCCGCTTTTCAGCTCTCTTGTTTCAGCGTCGAATACATAGCCTTGCACCGTAATTCTCCGCTCTTCATCCATGATACTGTCAAGCGTTCTGATCTCTTCAGAGTCTTTAATCTGGTAGCCGATCTGAAGAGGGCCTGACGGCGCTTCATCGTCTTGGGCTTCCTTATCCTGCTTTTCCATTTCGATTAAAGCCTGAAGGGCTCTCTCTTGATCTTCGGCCATTTTTTGCTCTCTGAATTTCTGAATCTCTTGATCTGACACAAAGATTTCTGTGTCGAGCTGGAGCTCAGGAAAACCGAATGTGCAGTAGCTAGACTGGATGAGCGAGCTGTATTTCTTTTTTAAAGCGGATGCTTCTGTATCTGTTTTCGTTTTAAGCAGGATTTTGTTCCCCGTAAGCTTGGGCTTTTGGTCGTTCAAAAGCGTCAAAATCGGCGGGGAAATACCGTCGAGTTCCTGGATGCAGCGCGTCCAGTAATCCTGAACAAGCTGCTCGTCAATCGAAGGGTTTTCCGCCTCGATGGAACATGTGACCTGAGCGATATGGGAAAAGGTGCGGGTCAGCTGGGTGTGAAACCGTTCGAAGATTTGATAAGGCAGGACATTTTTCAATTTAAAGTGAAAGTGCCATGTCTTCTTGTTTTTATGAACGGTCAGCTTTATGATTTGTCCGCCTTCAAGATGGCGGATCATCGTATCTTCCGTTACATTCAGCTGCTGCAGAAGAATTTGAAACTGTCTTCTGTTGACAGAAAGCTGGTCTTCCAAGACAGATTCCTCCCTAAAAGAAAATCATAATTGAAGGTACCTTGGGACGATTCCCGAGGTACCTTCCTTTACTCTAGTTTAACATCTTTAAGCGTGAGAAGATAAGCTCTTGACTTGTTTTTCGATAAAGTCCAAAAGCTCTTCAGCGGCGACTTCAAATGATTCTCCGGTTTTGCGGATCTTCACTTCGACAACGCCTTCATCAGCTCTTTTTCCGACCGTGATGCGGATCGGCAGACCGATCAAATCGGAATCTGCAAATTTAACGCCTGCCCGTTCAGCACGGTCATCAAACAGTACGTCATAGCCGTTCGCTTTAAAATCTTCATACAGCTTTTCGGCAAGCTGAACCTGCGCGTCATTTTTCATGTTAAGCGCGAGGATGTGCAGGTCATACGGCGTCACTTCCAGCGGCCAGATCAAGCCTTTATCGTCATGATGCTGCTCAACGATGGCCGAAAGTGTCCGGGAAATCCCGATTCCATAGCAGCCCATCAGCATCGGCTGAGCGCGTCCGTTTTCGTCAAGGTATGTTGCGTCCATCGCTTCTGAATAGCGGGTGCCGAGTTTAAAAACTTGTCCGACTTCGATTCCTTTTGCAAAACGGATCGTTCCGTTTCCATCCGGTGAAGGGTCTCCTTCCTGGATAAAGCGGAGATCGGCGAATGTCACATTGTGCGCATCCCGGCTGATATTCACGTTTTGATAATGGTAATCTGTTTTATTCGCTCCTGCTGCTGCGTTTGCCATCGCCTTCACAGCAAAGTCTGCAAAGATTTCGATTTCACGGTCGAGCCCCACCGGTCCGACAAAGCCAGGCTCAGTACCTGTTATCTCAGCAACCTCTTCGGCGCTCGCGAATTCGATCGTTTCTGCTTGGAGCAGATTCTTCACCTTAATATCGTTGACTTCATGATCCCCTCTCGTCAACACGAGGACAAAACGTCCGTCTGCTTTCATGAGCATTGATTTCATGCAGTCTGACGGGGATATGCCAAGAAATGCGGCAACTTCTTCGATCGTTTTGACCGAAGGTGTGTGGACTTCCTGGAGCTCTTTCATTTCAGCCTGCTCGCCAGCACCGGCTTCCTTCACTTCAGCCATTTCGATGTTGGCAGCGTATGAAGACTGATCAGAGTACGCAATTGTATCTTCACCGACATCGGACAATGCCATAAATTCATGGGTATCCTTTCCGCCCATCGCGCCTGAATCTGCAATGACCGGTCTGAAATTCAGGCCGCAGCGCGTAAACACATTCGTATACGCCTGGTACATATCATTGTACGTCTCATCAAGGCTTTCGGCGGAAGAATGGAAGGAATACGCATCCTTCATGATGAATTCGCGGCCTCTCAACAGACCGAAGCGCGGGCGCTTTTCATCGCGGAATTTCGATTGGATCTGGTAAAGGGTCAGCGGAAGGCGCTTGTACGATTTCACTTCATCTCTGACGATGCTTGTGATGACCTCTTCGTGTGTCGCGCCAAGGGCAAATTCGCGGCCGTGGCGGTCTTTCAGCCTCATGAGCTCAGGACCGTACGTGTACCATCTTCCCGATTCCTGCCAAGTTTCCGCTTGCTGGAGCGCCGGCATCAGCATTTCGACGGCATTGATTTTCTCCATTTCTTCGCGGACAATGCTCTGGATTTTATGAATGACTTTATTGGCAAGAGGCATATAGCTGTATACACCGCTTGTGTTTTGTCTGATAAACCCCGCTCTGAGAAGAAGCTGATGGCTTTTCGCTTCAGCATCAGCCGGCACTTCGCGGAGCGTAGGAATTAAAGTCCTGCTCTGTCTCATTCGTTCGCACCTCATTTGTTTCAGTTGGTTACTTTTTGAGTCGGGAACGGCGTCCCTAAAAAAGAGCCTTTTAAAAGGCTTGGCTGCACTTAAAAAGGCAATTGGTTTTACAGAAATAAGCGCTGGATATCGTTCCATGTGACGACAAGCATTAAGAGCATCAAAAATGCGACGCCGACAAAGACGACAAACGCTTCTTTCTCTCGGTTGATCGGCTTTCCGCGGATCGCTTCAATAAACAGGAACAACAGTCTGCCGCCGTCCAGCGCAGGGATTGGCAGAAGGTTGACGATCCCGAGGTTGATGCTTAAAAATGCGGCCAGCTTCAGCAGGTTGATAACGCCTGTCTTGGCCACTTGGTCTGTCATGTCATAAATGCCGACAGGACCGGCCAGCATGTCGATTGAGAATTGTCCCGTGACGAGCTTTCCGAGATTGGTCACGATGCTCTGCGCCACTGTCGCCGTTTCGGTCGCACCGTAGGAAATCGATGTCAGGATTCCTGTTTTCACCGGGTTGTAAGCGCCGAATCTGCCGACGGTTTCATCCCCTGCCTTGACTGCTTCAGGTGTTACATATTTCGTCACCTTAACGTTGTCGCGCATCACAACGATTTTCAGTTCTTTTTCAGGGTGTTCCCTGACAGTGTTGACAATATCCGTCCACGATCTCATGTTCTCCCCGTTGATCGTTTGTATGCGGTCTCCTTCCTGGAGCCCCGCTTCCGCCGCCCGTCCGTTGTCTATCAACTTGCCGAGCACCGGCTCGTCAGACGGCACTCCCTGCATCAGGCCGAGCAATACGAGAATGACATAAGCCAAAATAAAGTTCATGATCGGGCCGGCCGCAATCGCCTTTATACGCTGCCAAACCGTTTTTGAATGGAATTGGCGGTTGTAAGGAGCGATCTGGACTTCTTCCCCGTCTACGATGAAAAAGGACGTTTCACTGACAGAAAAGGAAGAGAGATGATCTTCATTGCCGTGCTCATAGCCCGTAATCCTCATCTGGTGCTCCAGGTCAGCCTGCTCCACTTCGATGACCAATGCGTCAGGATACTTTTCTTTTTGGTTAATAATGATCTTTTCGACTTTGTTTTCGCTGTCGAACAACAGCCCGACCGTATAACCGGGCTTCACTTCAATCATCTCAGGATCTTCACCGGCCATTCTGACAAAGCCGCCGATCGGAAGAAGCCTGATCGTATAAACGGTCTCATTTTTCTTAAACGAAAAGATTTTCGGACCGAAGCCGATAGCAAACTCCCGGCACAGTATTCCGGCTCTTTGAGCAAGGATGAGATGACCAAGCTCATGGAAAAATACGAGCGTTCCAAAAATAAGAATAAACGCGATCACAGTATTCACGAACATACCACCTTATGTGAGTAATGTTTGGACAAACTTTCTGGCGTCTTTGTCCACTTCACGGATCTCTTGAAGGCTCGGCTTTGCGATCACCTGATGGCGTTCCAAAGCTTTTTCAATGATGTCTTCAATCCCGAGAAAGGAAATCCTGCCTGAAAGAAATGCCGCAACGGCTTCCTCGTTGGCCGCGTTTAAAACAGTCGGCATTGTACCGCCTATTTTACCTGATTCATAAGCGAATTGTAAGCAGCGGAACCTTTCAAAATCAGCTTGGGCAAAATTCAGCTGTCCGACTTCCCAGAGTTCGAGTGATTTGGCTTCATCAAACGGCAGGCGTTCCGGATAGCTGAGCGCATATTGAATCGGCACTCTCATATCAGGTGTGCCAAGCTGGGCGATGACGCTTCGGTCATGGAATTCCACCATTGAATGAATGATGCTTTCTTTGTGAAGGAGGACATCGATCCGGTCATAAGGCAGATCAAACAGCCAGTGCGCTTCAATGACCTCGAGCCCTTTATTCATCATTGTAGCCGAATCGATCGTGATTTTTGCACCCATCGACCAATTTGGATGATTGAGGGCTTCTTCCACTGTGACGCCTTCAAGTTCCTGCCTTGTTCTGTCCCTGAAGCTGCCGCCTGAAGCCGTGACGATCAGCCGTTTAATATGCTTCGGATTTTCCCCTTGGAGCGCCTGGAAAATCGCGGAATGCTCGCTGTCGACGGGCAAGAGCGGGACATCG
Source organism: Bacillus sp. FSL L8-0528 (assembly GCF_038593085.1). Taxonomy (NCBI): domain Bacteria; kingdom Bacillati; phylum Bacillota; class Bacilli; order Caryophanales; family Bacillaceae; genus Bacillus; species Bacillus sp. FSL L8-0528. The sequence continues at coordinate 1,766,111 of NZ_CP151961.1, read as the reverse complement.
TATGTTTGGGCGTGTTCTTTCACTATATGACCGGCTGTCACGAGAGTTTCCTTATTTGCAAGCGCGACTGTTTTTTTATGCTCCATCGCCTTTAAAGTCGGCAGAAGACCGACGCTGCCGACGAGAGCGTTGACGACGACATCCGCTTCCGGACTAACGGCCGCTTCGATTAAAGATTCCTCCCCGATCCCTGTTTTAAAGGTGTAAGAAAAAGAATGCTGTTTTAATGCTTCATATGTATGCTCATCCCCTACGGATACATACTTCGGTTTAAATGTTTCAATGATTTCTGCCGCTTTTTCGGCGTTTTTTCCGAAAGACATGGCGGTCAGCTGAAACTTATCGTCATGCGCTTTGATCACATCAAGCGTCTGTTCTCCTATGGAGCCTGTCGCCCCCAATAGACATATGTTCTTCAAAATTGCCGCACCTCTGTTTCTTTCTAGCTATCAGTACCCTTTTCTATCATAGCCCGAACGGCTGAAAAAGAACAAGCAGGAAGTATAGAACCGGCATGACAAATAAAAAGCTGTCAAAGCGGTCCAGCATTCCGCCGTGTCCCGGAAGGATCCGGCCCGAGTCTTTCACTTTGTAGTGCCTTTTGAACGCAGACTCGGCCAAATCGCCGATCTGACCGACGATTGATAAAAGCACGGTAATGATCAGCACAAACAGATAAGCGTGCGGAAAACCTGTGGCAGCCTGATAAATCGCGGAAAAAACGACCGCTGTCAAAATTCCGCCCCAAAAGCCTTCAACCGTTTTGTTAGGGCTGATTTCAGGCCAGAGCTTCCGCTTTCCAAACGCCTTTCCGATAAAATAAGCGCCGGAATCCGTTGACCAGACGACGCCGATTGCAAAAAAGACATAGCTGAGTCCGATGTTTCTGATTTCAATAAAGTAATAAAACCCGAATCCGATATAAACTGCTGCCAGCGCCATGAATGCCGCTTCGTCAAAGGTAAACGAGTTTTTGCTGAGCACTGTGTATGCCAAAAGCAAAAGGACGGCCAAAAAGACGACCTCCCCTTTGGTTATGCCCAGCCCCGCGTCTTCTGCATATTGGCTTGGATACAGCAAAACCGCCAAAAGCAGCAGGCTGATGATACCCGGAGCGCTGATAAGCTTCAGGCCTTTCATTCTTAAAAGTTCAAATAGAGCGAGTATACCTATTGCATAAACTAGCAGGGTGAACGGCAGCTTGCCGAAAATCACGAGCGGCAGAAAAACCGCTGCCGCGATCACACCCGTCAATATTCTCTGTTTCATTTACACCATCCTCTAAATTCCGCCAAACCTTCTCCCGCGACGCTGATATTCTCCGATAGCCTGAAGCAAGTGAACGTCTTTAAAATCAGGCCATAATACATCGGTAAACAAAAATTCGCTGTAGGCAAGCTGCCAAAGCATGAAGTTGCTCAGCCTGATCTCGCCGCTAGTGCGAATCAGCAAATCAGGGTCCTGCAAAGCTTCTGTCATTAAATAATCGGAAAATAGCTTTTCATCGATTTCCTCGGTATTCAATGTGCCTTTTTTCGCTTCTTCGGCGATTCTCTTTGCGGCTCTGACGATTTCTGCACGTCCCCCGTAATTCAATGCAAAATTAAGAATAAGACCGTCATTGTTCTCCGTATCACGGATGGCTTTTTCAACCGCGCGGATCGTGTGGGGCGGCAGTCCTTCCCTATCGCCTGTCAAGCGGACCCGGACATTTTCTTCGACCAGCTCCGGGAGATACGTTCCCAGGAACTCTTCAGGCAGCTTCATTAGAAAGTCAACCTCAAACTTAGGACGCTTCCAATTTTCCGTCGAGAAGGCATACAGCGTCAACGCTTTGACACCGAGCTCATTGGCAAGCTTTGTCGTCTGTCTGACCACCTTCATGCCTTCGTGATGACCCGCGATGCGGGGCATCGCCCGTTTCTTTGCCCAACGGCCGTTTCCGTCCATAATAATGGCGATATGTTCAGGAATTTCTCCTTTTAAAATATTTTCTTTTGTGTAACATTCCATGTTGGAAGCAGCTGAATGCTGATTCTTCCAATTTTTGAGTATATTGAGCATGAGAGTCCTCCATCACCCAAAAGGTTGCTTTCCTGTTATATCGTTCTAGATAACAACAGTATTAACAAAAAAACCCCCTGTAAACATGAGAGGGTCTTTTCACTATTATCTATTGTACAGAGTTTTTCATTAAACTTCCATGATTTCTTTCTCTTTATCTTTTGTGATCTCATCAATTTTTGACACATATTCATCTGTCAGCTTTTGTACGTCTTCCGTTGAAGAGCGCAATTCATCCTCAGTCATTTCACCATTTTTCTCTAGTTTTTTCAGATCGTCATTGGCATCGCGGCGGATGTTGCGGACCGCGACTTTAGCATCTTCCGAATATTTTTTCACGAGCTTGGCAAGCTCTTTTCTGCGCTCCTCAGTTAGAGGAGGGATCGTGATCCGGATGATGTTGCCGTCGTTTGACGGAGTTATGCCGAGGTCGGCTTTTTGAATCGCTTTTTCAATATCGCCGAGCGCTGTTTTGTCATATGGTGTGATGAGGAGCATGCGCGCTTCCGGAACCGTAATGGACGCGATCTGGTTTAAAGGCGTCTGCGCTCCGTAGTATTCAACTGTCACTTTGTCCAGCAAAGACGGATTTGCACGTCCTGCACGTACAGTGGCCAATTCACGCTGATAAGCGCCTATTGCTTTTTCCATCCGTTCTTTTGTTTCATTCATCACTTGAGTTGACACGTTATTTCCCCCTTACGATTGTACCGATTTGTTCGCCTAAAACGGCTTTTTTAATATTTCCTTCTTCCATAATAGAAAAGACGATCAGCGGGATGTCGTTATCCATGCAAAGTGAAGAGGCGGTTGAATCCATGACGGCCAAACCGTCTTTTAACACATCGAGATAAGACAATTTTTCATATTTTACGGCTGTTTCGTCAGTTCGAGGATCGGCATTGTATACACCGTCGACATTATTTTTAGCCATTAAGATGACGTCGGCTTCGATTTCAGCCGCTCTGAGCGCTGCTGTCGTATCCGTTGAGAAGTATGGATTGCCTGTACCGGCAGCGAAGATGACGACGCGCTTCTTTTCAAGATGGCGAATCGCTTTTCTTCTTATGTATGGCTCAGCGACCTGCCTCATTTCGATGGATGTCTGAACTCTTGATTGAATGCCGAGCGTTTCAAGGCTGTCTTGCAGCGCAAGGGAATTCATGACCGTTGCAAGCATTCCCATGTAGTCCGCTGTTGCGCGGTCCATTCCGAGATCGCTGCCCGTTTTTCCGCGCCACAGGTTGCCGCCGCCGACGACGACCGCCACTTCAACATCAAGCTCGGCGATTTCTTTCACCTGTTTGGCGATGGACTGGATCACGGTCGGGTTGATGCCGTTTCCCTGTTCACCCGCAAGGGCTTCTCCGCTAAGCTTTAATACGATACGATTATACTTTGGTTTTTCCATAATAACCTCCAAGTGCATGCTTGCCGTTATTTATTATGCAAGAGAAAAAAAGGTTTGTAAACTGTTTTAAAAATAGGGACACAAATTGTGTCCCCTATTTTCTTTGAAAAGATCCTGCCGTGTGTTTTAAGGCAAGCGGCTTTTCAATCTTATTTTTTCACTTGGTTCATAACTTCTTCAGCAAAGTTTTCTTGGCGTTTTTCGATACCTTCTCCAACTTCGTAGCGGACGAATGTTTCAACTGTTGCATTTTTCGCAGCAACAACCTGTTTCACTTTTTCATCCGGGTTTTTAACGAATGCTTGATCAAGCAGGCAGATTTCTTCGAAGTATTTGTTCAGGCGGCCTTCAACCATTTTTGCGACGATGTTTTCAGGCTTTCCTTCTTGAAGCGCCTGCTGAGTCAAGATTTCGCGCTCGCGGTTCGCTTCTTCTTCTGACACTTGGTCACGGGAAATGAAGCGAGGGTTTACAGCTGCAACGTGCATCGCGATGTCTCTTGCTGTTTCTTCGTCAGTTGTGCCGTTAAGGACAGTCAATACGCCGATTTTTCCGCCCATGTGCAGGTATGCGCCGAATGCAGCGTCATCGCCTTTTGTCAGGACAGCGAAGCGGCGAAGCGTGATTTTTTCTCCGATTTTAGCAACCGCGCTTGTGATGTATTCTTCTACAGTTGAACCGTTAGCCATTTTTTGAGCCATAGCAGCTTCAACGCTTTCAGGTTTTTCAGCAAGAATGTGGTCAGCCAGGTCGTTCAAAAGCTCTTTGAAGCCTTCGTTTTTCGCAACGAAGTCCGTTTCGGAGTTCACTTCAAGAATAACGCCTGTGTTGCCGTCGGTTTTGATCAAAGTCAAACCTTCAGCCGCGATGCGGTCAGCTTTTTTGGCAGCCTTTGCGATTCCTTTTTCTCTTAGAAGATCGATCGCTTTATCCATGTTGCCGTCGGTTTCAGTTAACGCTTTCTTGCAGTCCATCATGCCTGCGCCAGTTTTTTCACGAAGCTCTTTTACCATTTGTGCAGTAATTGCCATTTTTGATTTCCTCCTTATATATCAAACAAAATATGTAAGTGTTGATCTGGTGAAAAAAAAGGTGATAAAAGGCAGACCCCCTTATCACCTTTTGACCAGGTTAAGCAGTTGTTGTTTCAGTTGTTTCTGCTTCTTTCGCTTCTGTTTCAGCTGCTTCTTCACCTTGTTTTGCTTCAAGGATGGCGTCTGCCATTTTAGAAGTCAGCAATTTAACAGCGCGGATGGCGTCATCGTTCGCAGGGATGACAACATCGATTTCATCAGGATCACAGTTTGTGTCAACGATTCCGATGATCGGAATGTTCAGCTTGCGCGCTTCTGCAACCGCGATGCGCTCTTTGCGAGGATCGATGATGAACAGTGCGTCAGGAAGCTCTTTCATTTCTTTGATTCCGCCGAGGAATTTTTCAAGACGCTCTAATTCTTTTTTCAATTGAACGACTTCTTTTTTAGGAAGTACGTCAAATGTGCCGTTTTCCTGCATTTTTTCGATATCTTTAAGGCGTTTGATACGCTTTTGGATCGTTTCAAAGTTTGTTAACGTACCGCCAAGCCAGCGTTGGTTGACATAGTACATTCCAGAACGTTCCGCTTCTTCTTTAACAGAGTCTTGAGCTTGCTTTTTCGTACCGACGAAAAGGATTTTTCCTCCGTCAGCTGCAAGGTTTTTCGTGAAGTTGTATGCTTCTTCAACTTTTTTGACTGTTTTTTGAAGATCGATGATGTAGATTCCGTTACGCTCCGTGAAGATGTAACGCTTCATTTTTGGGTTCCAGCGGCGCGTTTGGTGGCCGAAGTGAACACCAGCTTCAAGCAATTGCTTCATAGAAATGACTGACATGTGTTATTTCCTCCTAATATAATGGTTTTTTTCCTCCGCTTAGGTCATTTTTATGCAGGACTGCACGCGAGAATCGCACAGCACCGCTTGCATAAATCGTTAAGCGTGTGTAATTAACACCAAGAAATAATATAACATAAGCTTTCTCGACAATCAAGAATCGTTTTTCAGCTTTCCGCGAAATTTTAAGAAAAGCTCGATTTCTGTTTTCCCGCTTTTCAGCTGTCTTGCGATTTCCTCCGGAGAGAGCCCCTTTTCATATAATGCGAGAGCTTCTTCTTCATAGGATACGGATGCTTCCTGTTCCTTTTGATTGAGCTCATCTTCTTCCTGCTCCACCTCATTGATCATCGCTTCGATGTGAAGCGGCAGATCGCGCGATTCGTCCGCTTCCGGAAGGGCGTGGGTTTGAGCAGGAATGTCAGGCTGTGTTTGCGCTCTTTGCGGCTCTTCTTCGGCATTCGCCCGAATCTCGCGAACGAGTTTTTCATTTTCGTCTTTTAGCTCCATCAAAAAAGCGGTCAATGTATTCTCGGTTTCTTCCAAAAGCTGTTTTTGCTCTTTCTCCGCGGCCTTAAAAGCGCTGAGCCTCGCATTCAGAATGATGACGAAATAAATCAATATACCGTGGAGCGTAAAGCTCACAAGCCATAATATTGTTGACATATTTTTCACTCGCTAACCATGAAATTTAATCAAAAAAAGACTTCCCTGTCGGACGCTTAAAAAATGCTGCCGGTTTCATGCCGGCAGCTTACATGTTATTGTACCACTTTATCGAGCAGATGCTTCAGTTTCAAAAGCGCCTTGGAGTGAATCTGTGAAATTCGGGAAGTCGACAAATTCAAAACCTGGCCGATTTCCGTCAGGGTCAGCTCTTCTTTATAGAATAAGCTGATCACGAGCTGTTCTTTTTCTGAAAGCTCGTTTATTTTTTCCGCAAGCTGGGAGATCAGTTCGTCTTTGAGCATTTTTTCTTCCGGCGTGCTCGTTTTGTCGTCCCTGATCATCACTTGGACGTTCTCCCCGTCTTCATGGTCGTGAAGCTTCTCATCAATTGAAAGGAGATTCGCAAAGAAACCTTCATTGATTGTGGTCACGACGTCTTGCTCGCTCATTCCCAGCTCAGCGGCGATTTCACTCGGCGAAACATTTCTTAAGTAACGCTGTTCGAGCTTTTCGATCGCAGCTTCCACTTTCTTCGTTTTTTCACGGGATGTTCTCGGAAGCCAGTCTTCTTTGCGAAGGCCGTCGATAATAGCGCCTCTGATTCTGAAGGAAGCGTATGTATCAAACTTCAAATCCCTTCCCGGATCAAATTTTTCAAGGGCGTCATACAAACCCAGCATGCCAAGGCTGACCAAATCGTCTTTATGAACGGACTTGGGCAAGCCGACGGCTATCCGGCCGACATGATATGTCACAAGCGGCATATAGCGGCGGATTAAATCATCGCCTGCCTGAGGATCTTTCCATTCTTTCCACCGCGACCAAAGCATCTGATCTTCATAGTTCAAGGATTGCATCTTTATCCCCCTATATTGCATATTAAATCGTCGTTACACCTTGTTTAACTGTCCGGATGACAAGTTCTGCTGACTGCGGATCGAACTCGATCGTTCTTCCGCTGTTTCCGCCTGTATCCTCGCTTACAATCGGAATGTTTAAGAGAGATAGATGTTTTTTAATCGCAAGCACATTTCTTGGCCCGACTTTCATCAAATCATTTGTCATCTTAAATTTAAACATTTCGGCTCCTCCGGCCATTTTCGCTTTCAAAGCGTATTTTCGGCATCCGGCTTCAAGCAGCATCTTGACCGTCGCTTCGACAGCTGTGTCCGCGTACTTTGCCACATTGATGTCCGGTGTCTTGGATAAGGAAGAGTCGGGAAGCATGACGTGGACGAGACCGGCCGTCTTCGCTTCCAAATCATAGAGCACGAGTCCGACGCACGAACCGAGACCCGATGTCCTGATCTTGTCGGGAGTGCGGACTATTTTCACATCGGCAATTCCCACTCTGATAATCGATGTTTCTTTTTCTAAGATTTTCATAGCGCTGCACCCAATGCATGAAAGAGCTTTTCAAAAGAATCATAGTCCGGCAGAAGGAACAAATGCGCTTTTACTTTCCGGTTGTGTTCCTCGTCAAAAATGGAGTTGTCGATCACGATAACCTGGTCTCCGACTTGGCTGAGCTCGATCAGCCCTTCGCTGATGACAGCTCCGAACATATCAAGCGTCAGTTCAGGGACGCTCGGGTACATTTGCCGGTTTGTCAAATCAGCGAGAGCGGTCAAATAAGATCCCGCCATAATATTCCCGAGTTCGTGCAGGGCGGAGGCTCCGATATCGTTCGGCGTCATGCTGTCAATCTCGAATTCCGGATTGCCGACAAGCTCCCTGATCAGCTGCTCGGCCTCTGAAAAAGGCATGATCACGAACATAGAGCCGGGAAAATCCCCTTCCATGCGCAAAAAGATGCTTGCGACAGGAAGGTCTGCACCGCCGAATAGGTTGACAAGCTCATCAAACGACATCAGCTTGACAAACGGCACTTCCATTTCGATTTTCCTGTTCAGCAATAGAGCCAGGGCAGAAGCGGAATGACCCGCTCCGATATTCCCGACTTCCCGCAATATATCAAGATGCTCTTCTCTAATTCCGTTAAATACGCTCATCATAGGCTCCTTATTTCTTCACATTTTCAGAAGCGGCGGCAAGGCTCGACTTCCGGTTTAAAACAGCTTCAGAGTCAATCAGATTGAGAAGTCTGGACCCTTGCTTGACGATGCCTTTAATCCATTGCCTGCCGTCTTTTCCTACCGTTTCGGGAGCCGATTCAATTTCCTCTTCCTCGACGGTGATGACATCGTTCGCCTCATCCACCACCCAGCCGACTTCAATGTCCTGATGGGTGATGATGATGATTCTCGTTTCATCTGTAATCGTATCTCCAGGCGCTTCAATCCGCTTTCTTAAATCGATGACAGGCGTGACAACACCTCTCAAATTAATGACGCCGCAAATATACGGTTCCACTCCCGGCACCCTTGTTGGCTGCTGCCATTTTTCAATGGACATCACTTCGGATACAGAGATGGCATACTCTTTATGATTTACTTTGAACACAATCATTTTTTCACCGGTGGTAGTCTGTGTGGTCAAGAGGATCGCTCTCCTTTCGCTTTCTATTTGATAAGGGCGTTGCAGTCGATGATCAGGGCTACTTGTCCGTCTCCCAAAATCGTCGCGCCGGAAATGGCAAAGACGTTTGTTAAATAATCGCCGAGTGATTTTAGTACGACTTCCTGCTGGCCGATAAAGGAGTCGACAACAAATGCCGTCAGCTTGTCTCCTTTTTTCACGACGATGGCGTGAAGCTGATCAAGATCATCCGAAGAATCCTCAACATTAAACTGTTCTTTCAGGTAAACCACCGGTACGATATGGCCCCTGAAATCGATCACTTCGCGGTCGTGCGTCTGAAGAATATCTTTCTTATCGATGACAGCCGTTTCTATAATAGAAGAAATCGGAATCGCAAACGTTTCGTTTTCAAGTTTGACTAGCAGCACGGATATGATCGACAGTGTAAGCGGAAGCTGAATGGAGAAAAGCGAACCTTCGCCTTCGCTCGATTTGATGCTGACAGAACCGCCCAAAGATTCCAGCTTGCTTTTGACAACGTCTAAGCCGACCCCGCGTCCTGAAATATCCGAGATTTGATCTGCGGTTGAGAATCCCGGTGCAAAAATGAGTGCGTCGATTTCATGATCTTCGATCGTTTCGGCGTCGCGTTCGGTAATGACGTTGCGTTCAAGCGCTTTTTCAAGCACCTTTTTGCGGTTGATGCCGGCTCCGTCATCCTCGACCTCGATAAAGACGTGGTTCCCGCTGTGATATGCTTTCAGACGGACTTGACCCGTTTCAGGCTTACCGTTTTTCACCCTGACTTCAGGCGCCTCGATCCCGTGATCAAGGCTGTTTCTCAAGAGGTGGACAAGCGGGTCGCCGATCTCGTCTATTACCGTTCTGTCAAGCTCTGTTTCCGCCCCGAAAATCGATAGTTCGATCTTTTTATTTAATTCTTTTGTCAGCTGGCGAACCATGCGCGGGAAGCGGTTGAACACCGTTTCTACCGGAACCATTCTCATATTGAGGATGATCGATTGCAGGTCGCCTGAAATTCTTGTCATCCGTTCGACGGTTTCTGTTAATTCGCCGTGTTCAAGCTCTTTGGCGATCTGCTCTAAGCGCCCCCTGTCAATGACCAGCTCCTCAAACAGGTTCATTAATGAATCGAGGCGGTCGATGTTGACGCGGATCGTCTTCGTTCCGCCGCCTGCTGCAGGTTTCGCCGCTTCTTTTTTGCCGTCCGGCTGCTTAGCCGGTTTTTTCTCCGCGTCTTTCGGTGCGGTTTCTTTTTCAGGCGCGGCAGGCGCGGCTTCTTCCTGTGCCGAAAAATCGTTTTTCAGCTCGGTTACTTCTATTTTTTCGATTTCAGATACGCCGTTGATTTTGTTGAAAATCTCTTCTTCCCCGTGTTTGCTTAAAAAGCAAACGACGAATTCGGAATCAAAATCTTCCGATTCAAGGACTTCCGTTTCCGGAATCGTTTTGACGACTTCGCCGATTTCGTTTAGCTGCTCAAATACCATGTACACCCGAACGCCTTTCAACAGGCAGTCCTCTTTCAACGCAACATTGATTTCGTAACATTTAAAGCCTTGTTCCTCAGCTTCGGCAATGACCGTCCGCTGAAATTCGTCATAGGCCCATTTCGTTTCGGAAGACCCCGCTTCAGGCGCTTCTGCCGATGCGGCCGCCTCCTTGTTTGCGCCTGTCACGTCAAGCTTGGCGCAGACTTCTGAAACGTCTCTTTTGCCGTCGCCCCCATCGATGATCGAAAGGACAATCGCTTCAAGGTCATCGAGCGCTTCAAACATGACGTCCATCCACTCTGACGTAATGGTCATTTCTTCATTCCGGATCGCGTCCAGCACGTTTTCCAGACTGTGCGTTAAATGAGCCATATCTTCATAGCCCATCGTTGCACTCATCCCTTTCAAAGTATGAGCCGCTCTGAAAATATCATGGACAAGCTGCAGGTCTGTCGGATTTTTTTCGAGTTCGAGCAATTTTTCGTTACAGGTTTGCAAATGTTCTCTGCTTTCTTCAATAAAGACGTCTAAATATTGATTCATATCCATATGAGTCACGCCCTCTCTTTTTTCATATACGTCATAATGGCTGCGGCAATCTCATCAACATGCTTGATGTCGTTTGCAAGCCCGTTGTTAATGACCGATTTCGGCATTCCGAAAACGACGGACGACTCGGCTGCTTCGGCGATCACCGTTCCGCTTCCATGTTTCAAAAGGCCTTTTACGCCTTCTGTTCCGTCGCTTCCCATCCCCGTCATAATGACGGCGATTTTTTCAAACTCCCGAAGTGAGGCCAGGGAATGGAACAAATAGTCAACAGAAGGCTTGTGACGGCTCTCTGTGTCGCGGTCATCGAGCGTGATCACCAATTCGCCCTTTTCAAGGCCGACTGCCATGTTTTTCCCTCCGGGTGCAATGTAAACCCAGCCGTCTTTCGCTCTCTCACCGTTTTCAGCCTCCTTCACGGTTACTTCTGAGAGGTGGTTCAGCCTGTTCGCTAATGAGGCTGTAAACCCCTTTGGCATGTGCTGAACGACAAAAACAGGCGCCTTCAACGTTTTGGGAAGCTTGGGAAGCACTCTTTGCAGCGCCCTCGGTCCCCCTGTCGATGTACCGATGCAGATGAGCTGTTTTCCAGCCCGAAAGCGGACTGAATCGCTGCCGCTCACTGGCGGCCGCTTTGCCGTCCCGATGACGGGCTTTGAAATCGGAACAGGCCGGCCTTTCAGTTTCACCCGCCCTGCTGTCAACACTTTCTCAATCAGCATGTCTCTTACTTTATATAAATCAATTGAAATCGAACCCGACGGCTTTGCGACGAAATCGATCGCCCCCAGCTCAAGACATTCGATCGTGATATCAGCCCCCTGCTGCGTCAGACTCGATACCATGACAACCGGAAGCGGATCGCTCGCCATGATCCTTTTCAATGTTTCTTTTCCGTTCATCACAGGCATTTCAATATCCAATGTGATCACATCCGGGCGGAGCTCCTTGATTTTTTGGAGCGCTTCCTCGCCGTTTCTTGCCGTTCCTGCTACAGCAATCTCGTGATTGGATGTTAAAAACTTGGTGATCATGTTTCTCATAAAAGCAGAGTCGTCAACGACAAGAACACGAATCATAATGTATTGCCCCTCCTCAGGAATGAAGATAATTTATCGATAAAGGACCGGTTTTCGCCCATTTCCCTTCTGCCGTTATCAAGCAGCGATTCTGCCAGCAGGTAAACCGCCCTGCTCGGCTTGGAGCGCGGGTTCTTCATCAGAAACGGCTGCTGCTCCACAACGGCTCTTGATACCAGGGGATCCTCAGGAATCGGCCCTGCATATGCAAGCTTTTGCTGTAAAAAAGCGTTTACCGTGTTGGAAAGGCGGAGAAAGGCAGAAATTCCGTCTTTTTGGGTTGTACAGCGATTGACAGCGACTTTCAGCTGAAGATCGCGTCCGGTTAATGCCAAATGCTTGATCGCGCTGTAAGCGTCCATGATGGATGTCGGCTCCGGCGTGGTGACGACCAGAATTTCATCCGCTGACAGGACGAATGGCAGCTGATCTTTTGACAGCCCCGCTCCCATATCAAAGATGACATAATCGAAGCTTGTCAAAGCCCGCGTTAATTCTTTCAGAAAGAACGCCCAGTTTTCCCCGTTCAATTCGAACATCGCATCCAGTCCCGTTCCGCCCGAAATGTATTGAAGGCCACGCGGACCGGCTGACAAGGCGCGCTCAAACGGCATTTTTTGCTGGAGGAGATCCATCACGGTGTAAAGCGATTGCCGGCCGATCAAAATATCGATGTTCCCCATACCGACATCAAGATCGATCAAAAGCACGCTCTTTCCTTTTTCCAAGAAGGCGAGAGCCGCATTCAGCGATATATTCGACTTCCCTACGCCGCCTTTTCCGCTCATAACAGCGAGCGTTTTCGCTTTTGGCTGAGCGACAGGGGCGGGCGGTTCGGCGAAGCGCTGCCCCATCCGCCTTCGTAAGCTTTCTGCCTGATCCATGTTCAACACCCCGTAAGCAGTCTGACAAATGATGCATTTGACAAGTAGCGGATATCTTCCGGAACATTTTGTCCGTTTGTCATATAGCCGAGGCCGATTCTCGATTCGGCGAGCAGATTCATGACGCTTCCCAATGAATCGGTTTCATCCACTTTCGTGAATATCAACTGATCGATCGGAATGCTTGAGAACTGCTTAATGAGCTCCTTCATATCCTCGTACTTGCTCGTCGCGGACATGACGAGAAACGCCTGTATCTTACGCTCAAACGGAATGATTTCCTTCAGCTCCCTGACATATTGCCCGTCTTTGAAATTCCGGCCCGCCGTATCGATGAAGACGTGGTCAAAATCGGCGAACTTTTGCTGGGCCGCTTTAAATTCTTCTTTCGTGTAGCACACCTCGAGCGGCGCATTCAGAAGCTCGGCATATGTCCTGAGCTGTTCAACCGCTGCAATCCTGTACGTATCCGTCGTGATAAAAGCGATTTTTTTCTGCTTTTCCAGCACGGAAGAAGCGGCAAGCTTTGCCAATGTCGTCGTTTTGCCGACTCCGGTCGATCCGAAGAGCACGACATATTGGGAATGAATCGCCGCGTCCTGTTCCCGATTATCGGGCAGAAGATCCGCCAAAGCATCTGTTAAGCGGGCCAGCGCCTTTTCATCCGTCCATTCTTCGCCGTTTTTTAAAGAAGTGCTGATCAACCGGCCGAGCGCTTTCGTACGGATGGCCGGCGATACCCCTTGCTTTGCCAGAAGCTGGTCCGCCTTTTTCAGCGGCTCAGGCAGCACATCAACAGGCTGCTCATGATGCCGCATTTCCAGCAGTTCTTTCAGCTCTTTCACTTGGCTTGCCAAATCGAGGTGGTCCGGCTGCGGGACAGGTGAAGGGCTTTGTTCACGTAAAACAGGCTTTTGCCGCTCCGGTTTCCTTGCGTCGGAAGAGTCCTGGTCGACAACCGCAATCACTTCAACCCCGGCTTTTTTCACAAAGCCGAGAAATTTTCTCGTTTGAATTTTTTTAGAATTCAAGATTACGGCGTCATTCCCGAGCTCTTGTATAATTTGCTTTGTGGCTTCCTGCATAGAACCAGCTACAAATTTTTTAATTTTCATTGAATATCCACCACTCCGATGCTTTGAACTTCTACATTGGCTTCCAGTTCGTTATAAGAAAGAACCGGCAGATCAGGGAAATAGCGCTCTAACAGCTGTTTGACATACATTCTGACAGGAGGCGAACATAGAAGGATCGGTACTTCCTGCCTTAATGAGAGCTGTTCGATTTCTCTTGCTACAGATTGAATGATATTTTCGGATAATACAGGTTCAAGAGATAAAAAGTTGCCGTGTTCAGTCTGCTGAATTCCTTCCGCCACGGCCTTTTCGACACGGCCCGAACACGTCACCACTTTCAGCGTCTCATTTTCCTTCGCATATTGGGCAGTGATCTGCTTGGCAAGCGCCTGTCTTACATACTCGGTCAGCATATCTGAATCCGTTGTCAGCTTTCCGTAGTCGGCCAGTGTTTCAAAGATTGTCACCAAGTTCCTGATCGATACTTTTTCTTTCAGAAGTTTTGCCAGCACTTTCTGAATATCACCGACAGACAGCGGATTCGGCGAGACCTCTTCGACCAGTACAGGATAAGATTCTTTCAAGTGGTCGATCAGCTGTTTTGTTTCCTGTCTTCCGATCAGTTCATGAGCGTGCTTTTTCACTTGCTCTGTAATGTGGGTCGACACGACTGAAGCCGGATCGACAACCGTATATCCGAGCATTTCGGCTTGATCTTTCTGAGATTCCGGTATCCATTTAGCCGGGAGACCGAAGGACGGTTCGATCGTGTCAATACCTTCGATCTGATCGTCTTCGCCTGTCGGAGACATCGCCAAAAAGTGATCGAGGAGAAGCTCGCCCTTTGCGACTTCGTTTCCTTTAATTTTGAGCCTGTACTCGTTCGGCTGAAGAGCGATGTTATCCCTGATTCTGACGACCGGAATGACGAGACCGAGTTCAAGCGCAAGCTGACGCCTGATCATAACGATTCTGTCTAAGAGGTCGCCGCCTTGATTTGCATCTGCAAGCGGAATCAATCCGTAGCCGAATTCAAATTCGATCGGATCAATATCGAGCAGATGAACGACGCTTTCGGGACTTTTTAATTCGTCCACTTCAGCTTCTTCCTCAAGGATATCCTCCACTTTTTCCTTCTCTTCACCGGCTTTGGAGAGCGTATAGCCGCCGATGGCGAGAAGAAGTGCCAGAGGGCCTGTCAGGAGAATGCCGATCGGTGTGAAAATCCCGAGCAGGAAAATCGTTCCCGCCGTCACATACAAAAGCTTTGGATAAGCAAACAGCTGGCCTGTAATATCGTGGCCCAGGTTTCCGTCCGATGCTGCTCTTGTGACGACGATACCCGTCGCCGTTGAGATCAAGAGCGCAGGCAGCTGAGATACGATCCCGTCGCCTACAGACAAGAGCGTAAAGTGTGAAGCGGCTTCCTGAATGCTCATTTGTTTTTGCAGCATGCCGATGACAATTCCGAAAAGGACGTTAATGAGGACGATGATGATCCCTGCGATCGCATCCCCTTTCACGAATTTGCTCGCACCGTCCATCGCGCCGTAGAAGTCGGCTTCACGGGCCACTTTCTCACGGCGCACTTTCGCTTCCTGTTCGGTCACCATTCCGGCATTCAAATCGGCATCAATGCTCATCTGTTTCCCCGGCATGGCGTCGAGCGTGAATCTGGCAGCAACTTCAGATACCCGTTCCGCCCCTTTCGTTATGACGATAAATTGGATAATGATCAAAATGATAAAGACAACGAGACCGACCAAAACGTTTCCGCCGACAACGAAAGACCCGAACGTCTCGACAACTTTTCCCGCATCTCCGTTGGACAGAATCGAACGCGTCGTCGATACATTCAGCCCGAGGCGGAACAGCGTCAAGAGGAGCAGCAAAGAAGGAAATATCGAAAATTGCAGCGGTTCTTGCATGTTCATTGTGGTGAGAAGCACGATTAACGCAAGAGAAATATTCACGATAATTAAAACGCTCAACAACCATGGTGGAAAGGGTATGATAAGCATTGCCACAATGAGGACAACGCCTGATAAAACTGATAAATCTCTTGCTGACATGCTGTTTCTCTCCTTTTAAAACTGAAAAATTCACTAGATTTTTTGCTTTGTTTTGTAAACATAAGCCAGGATTTCGGCTACGGCCTTAAAGAATTCTTCCGGAACGGCCTGGTCAATCTCAACCTGGTCATAGAGCGCCCTCGCCAAAGGTCTGTTCTCGACTGTCATGACATCGTGTTCTTTGGCGATCTGCCTGATTTTCAGAGCCATCAGATCGACCCCTTTTGCGATGATAAACGGCGCATCCATTTTGTTTTCGTCATATTTCAGCGCGACGGCGTAATGGGTCGGGTTTGTGATGATGACATCCGCTTTTGGCACTTCCTGCATCATGCGGCGCATCGCCATTTCCTTTTGCTTCTGCTTGATCTTCGACTTAATCAGAGGATCGCCTTCGGTTTTTTTGTATTCGTCTTTAATGTCCTGTTTTGACATGCGAATATTTTTTTCATAATCAAATTTTTGATAGAGGTAATCGAGCACCGCGAGAAAAATCAGGGCGACTGCAGCGGAAACCCCCATTAAAAAGGTGAGCCAGCCGACATATGACAAAGCCTCGCCCGCAGACAGCGCCGGGATTCTGAGAATTTTGTCAAAGTTCAGCCAGAGAACGGCGAATGTCACGCCGCCGACAATCACGATTTTTAAAATCGATTTAAGCAGTTCAACGATCGCTCTGATGCTGTAAATCCGCTTGAATCCTTTAAGCGGGTCAAGCTTTTTCAAATCAGGCTTGATCGCTTCAGGGGCAAATAAAAACCCGACTTGCAGATAGTTGCTCAAGACCCCGGAGACGACGGCTGTCAGCAAAAGCGGTGCCATGATGAAGCCCGATTCAAGCACAAGACTTTGAAACAGGCCGGGAATATTGGCGACTGACACCTTCATCGTGATCAACTCTTTGTAATACTTTTCGATCAAGGCGAGCAGGCGGTCTCTCATAAAAGGTCCGATGAATAAAAATGATAAAAACACGATAAGAAGCGTGATCGCTGTATTGACATCTGCGCTTTTGGCAACCTGTCCTTTTTTTCTGCTTTCCCGCCGTTTTTTCGGCGTCGCTTTTTCCGTTTTTTCACCTGCGAAAAATTGCAAATCCAACGTCAGCTTCATCATGCCACCCCAAGCAAAGTTAATAGATCTCTCATTGTCCGAATGGCAAATTCGAAGACGTGCTGCATCATGCTGAACATAACGGCCATGCAGATGATGAGCATGATAAAGGTGATCGCGATTTTCAAAGGAAGCCCGACGACAAACACGTTGAGCTGCGGCACCGTTCTCGCCACAATCCCCAATGCCAGATCGACTAAAAACAAACAAGCCACAACAGGCGCAGACAATTGAAATGCTGTTATAAACATCGTGTTGAAGCTCTTTGCAATAAACTCGGCAAATCCTTCGCTTCCAAACGACAGCGCCATCTTGTCGACCGGGATGTATTGATAGCTGTAATAAATCCCGTCAAGCAGGAGATGGTGCGCATTCAGGCTTAGCATGAGAAGCAGCGCCATCGTGTATAAAAACTGGCCGACAAGCGGGCTTTGCGCCCCTGTCTGGGGATCGATCACATTCGCCACCGCAAATCCCATTTGAAAATCAATGAATGATCCGGCGATTTGAACGGCCGAGATCATCATGTAGGCGATCAGCCCAAGGAGAAGCCCGATCAGCGCTTCCTTCATGGCCAACATCATGTAAACTCCGTCAACATCAAGCTGAGGAGGCTTTTCAATCGCCTGAAAACTGACGAGCGCAAGAAAAAATGCAAAACCTATTTTATGAACGGCCGGAATTGTCCGATAAGAAAATAGAGGCACCGTTACATAGAATGCTGTGATTCTGACAAATACAAGTAAAAAGGCTGGAAATGATTCGATTATTGACATGTTAAAACTACCCTGCAAAACGGTTTAAATTAGAGAACAGCTCAGTCGCGAATGACAAAATCGTCGACAGCATCCACGGGCCAAAAATGACGAGTCCGACCAAAACGGCGACAATTTTCGGAATGAATGCAAGAGTCTGTTCCTGTATTTGGGTGGTTGCCTGAAAAACGCTGACGATCAGCCCGACGAGAAGAGCGAGCGCCAAAAGCGGCCCGCTGATAAGCAATGTAACGTATACAGCCCTTTCAGCCATCGATATAACAAATTCTGAATTCATGTATTAGCACCTACTCTAAAAGCTTTGCAGCAAAGATTTAACGATTAAATACCAGCCATCTACAAGCACAAACAGCAAAATTTTAAACGGCAGTGAAATCATGACCGGCGGAAGCATCATCATCCCCATCGACATCAAAACACTCGCCACTACCATATCGATAATTAAAAACGGAATAAAAATCATAAATCCCATTTGAAACGCGGTTTTTAATTCCGAGATGACAAACGCGGGAACCATCGTTGAAAGCGGAATATCATTAATGGATTCAGGCGTCTCCATCTTTGCGTAATTCATAAATAAAGCCAGATCTTTCTGTCTTGTATGTTTGCTCATAAAGGTTTTGATCGGGGCTTCCGCTTTTGTGTAAGCTTCATCCAAGGTGATTTTATTGTTCATTAATGGCGTCAGCGCTTCTTTATTAATCTCTGAAAAAGTCGGCCCCATAATGAAAAATGTCAGGAACAGTGCAAGTCCGATCAGCACCTGGTTTGGGGGCATTGACTGTGTTGCCAGCGATGTCCGGACAAAGGACAATACGATGACAACCCTTGTGAAACACGTCATCAGGATCAAGATCCCCGGAGCGATCGAAAATACTGTCAAAAGCAGCAAGAGCCGGACGCTGGCGCTGACATTTGCCGCATCGCTTGAATTAAATAAATCCATAAACTCATTCATGTTGATTTTGGCCTTTCTTTCTGCCTTCTGCGCGATTTTGTTTCAGTTCCGCGAGCTGTGCTTTTAACGACTCGGAAAAAGATGCCGTGCCGCTTTGCTTTTGCACGCCTGGAACTTTGACTTGATCCATCCATTTCTGCCATTCAATCTTGCTGTTCATCGCAGCTTCATGCTGCGTGAGAATTTCTTTATATTCCTTTTCATCATCGATCTCTTTCAGCAGCTGGATATTCTCGCCGACACCGACGACCAGCACCCTGTTCCCTACTTTAATCAGCTGTACGGATTTGTTTTGCCCGAGCGAAGTTCCGCCGATGTTTTCGACATACTGGAAGGGTTTTAACAGGCGGTTGCGTTTATTCATGAATTTGACCAAAGCGTAGATTAGAAAAATGACGAACAGTAACGCGCCGATCATTTTCACAAAATCAAATATGGAAACGGAAGGAGACGGGGGTTCGGCCTCCGCCTCTTCCTTAAGAGAACTTTTTTCCTCGGTTTTGTCTTTGTCTTTTGCTTTTTCTTTTTCTTTGCCCGCACCTTTTTGCTCAAACAGATGGTCAACGGTCTGATCCCCCGATTCCTCTGCGAGAGCCGGAGCGTACGGCAGTACGAGAAAGGCAAATAGACAAAGGCCGGCTATGAAAATAAGAGGTTTCTTAAACAAGTTGTACACCCTTTAGCTTAGCGTTTTATTGATCGCTTCCATGACGCGGTCAGCCTGGAACGGTTTGACGATAAAGTCTTTCGCTCCCGCCTGAATGGCGTCGATAACCATCGATTGCTGGCCCATTGCCGAACACATGATGATTTTTGCTTGCGGATCGATTTCCTTGATTTCTTTAAGAGCCGTGATTCCGTCTTTTTCCGGCATCGTGATATCCATTGTGACAAGATCAGGTGAATGCTCTTTATATTTTTCAACAGCCTGCGCTCCGTCTTGCGCTTCTGCGACGACTTCAAAGCCGTTTTTCACTAAAATGTCTTTAATCATCATTCTCATAAATGCTGCATCATCAACTACTAAAATCTTGTAAGCCATTATTAATCTCTCCAATCAATCTGTTATTATCGTAATTTGCTGATTCGTTCCGCCTGACTTAAAATGTCTGTCACCCTGACGCCAAAGTTTTCGTCGATGACGACGACTTCGCCTTTGGCAACGACGCGCTGGTTGACCAGGATGTCGACAGGCTCGCCTGCGAGTTTGTCAAGCTCAATGATACTGCCGGTTGACAGTTCAAGCACCTCTTTGACGCTGCGGTTTGTCCTTCCCAGCTCGACCGTGACGGATAAAGGAATATCCATGAGCATGTCAAGGTTTTGAAGGTGCGGCTGCGCATCAGTCTGAGGGGCAAAAGATTGAAACTCTGCCGGTGCCACCTGCACAGGCTCTGAAACTTTTGCCGTCCCTTGCCGTTTAGGCGCAGGCTCCTGTCTTTGTGTCTGAGCAGGTGCCGGACTCGGACTAGGCGCAGGCTCCTGTCTCTGTGTCTGAGCAGGTGCCGGACTCGGACTAGGCGCAGGTTTTTCCTGTACGGGCGGCTGCTTTGCCTCTTCAGTCTGCACTGGCTCTTCTCCGCCGTCCTGATTCGTTAATTCATCGATCAGGTCTTTTGCAAAGGTCAGCGGATAAAGCTGCATAATATGCGAATCGATCAGTTCTCCGACTTTCAGTCTGAAAGATACTTTGACGAGCGGGTCCTCTTTCGGAATTTGCTCTGTTCCTTCCCCTTCATTCACATCAAGGAGGTCAACTTCCGGCGGAGAAATATCAATCTTCTTGCTGAAGACGGTGGACATCGACGTCGCTGCGGAACCCATCATTTGGTTCATCGCTTCCTGAACGGCGCTTAGATGAATTTCGCCAAGCGACGGATCTGCGTTCGTCCCGTCTCCACCCATCATCAAATCAGCGATGATCGCGGCATCTTCCTGCTTGATGACGAGAAGATTATTTCCTGAAAAACCTTCCGTATAGCTCACACCAATTGAAACATACGGGTGCGGGAACTCATCATTTAAATGGCTTTTTTCAATCACCGAAACAGTCGGCGTTGTAATTTCGACTTTTTGATTCAATAAAGTGGACAAAGCTGTTGCAGAGCTCCCAAAGGAAATGTTTCCGATTTCCCCGATCGTATCCTGTTCCATCAGGGACAACCCTGATTCCGGCTGCTCTTGAGCCGTATCATCGCCGCCTTTAAGCAGCGCATCAATTTCATCCTGTGATAACCTATTGTTATTCTCCATATTCTTCACCTCTTATGTCGTGATCTAGAATTTGAATCGCAGTCTTTCGATTCATTCGGCCGGCTTGTGCTAGAAATTTCGGTTTATCTCCGACCAAAACAGTAAGAGGTTCTGCTACTGATTTGTCCAAAGTGATACAATCTCCAATTTCTAAATTTAAAAACTCTTCAATGGTTAATTCCGATGATCCGAGTTCTGCGACAATTGGAATTTGCGCCGTCATAATCCGCTTTTCTATCGACTTTGTTTCCTCCGGTTTTGGTTCAATTCTGTCTGATTGCATCCAGTAGTGAACGGAAAGCTTAGGAATGATCGGTTCCAGGACGACGTGCGGGATGCACAGGTTGATAACCCCGCTGATGTCTCCTATTTGCGTGTTCAGCGAAATGACAACGACCGTCTCATTCGGCGATACCATTTGCACAAACTGCGGATTCACTTCAAAATCGGACATTTCCGGCTCGATTTCCGTGATGGATTCCCACGCATCTTTATAATTCGAGAGGCAGCTTTCAAATAAATTGGACATGATTTTCGTCTCAATTTCCGTCATGCTGTCAATTTTGTTGTGGCTCGAACCGATCCCGCCCATCACCCGGTCCATCATCGTATAGGCGATGTTCGGGTTGATCTCCATCATGATTCTTCCTTCAAGAGGGCGAACCTCAAACAGATTGAGGATCGTCATATTCGGAATGGATCTGATGAATTCCTCATAAGGAACCTGATCAACCGAGCTGACCGAGATCTGGATATAGGTTCTCAGCTGAGCCGAGAAATAAGTCGTTAGCAGCCTTGCAAAGTTATCGTGAATCCTTGTCAAGCTGCGGATCTGATCCTTTGAAAAGCGGAGCGCCCGTTTAAAGTCATAGACTTTTACTTTTTTAACGGACTCTTCTTTTTTCAGCTCGTCGGCGTCCATTTCACCGGTCGATATCGCTGAAAGCAGTGCATCGATTTCATTTTGGGAGAGTACTTCTCCTGCCATCTGTTTTCACCTCCATGGTTCTGTCATCTATGTTCCTACTGCAGATTAAAGGAGGTAATGTATACAGTTTTCACTTTTCCCTCTTTCATGTAGTTCGTGTTCAGCTTTTCTTTCAGCTGCTCTTTAAATTTTTCTTTTCCTTTTTGTCCTTCAAGCTCATCTGCGTTCGTGTTTGCCAAAAGGGAGATGACTGAATCTTTAATTTGGAAATCCCGCTTTTCAAGCTCTTCTTTCGCCTCTTTCGAATCGGTTTCAAGCTTGATTGACAAACGGACCACATTGTCCGACTTCAAGTTTGTCGTGATTTCGGCGACTTCAACTGATGATTCGACCACTTCATCGATCGAAGGTTCTTTCGTTTGATCTTTTTCACTTGCGCTTCCCTTGATGACAAAGAACGCAGCGGTTCCTAACACAGCAATTGCCAGAATAATCGTCAGCATAATTCCTAGAAGTTTTTTATTCATTCAGATTCCTCAATTCTTTGGTCACAAGAAAGTATTTGGATTTTTTGATAGAATGACACGATTGTATCCACAACTGTATCTTCATCTTCTTTGACAACAAACTTTTTTCCGTTGGACAGCGTAATTGTCGTATCCGGAAAACATTCAATTTGCTCAATGAATAGCGCGTTCAGAATAAAGGGCTGTCCGTTTAATCGCGTAACTTTGATCATGTGTTATCAAGAGGCGCCTTCACGAGGGCGCCTCCTTCCCTCCTATCGCTTCAGATTGACGAGTTCCTGAAGAATTTCATCAGAGGTTGTAATGATTTTCGCATTGGACTGGAAGCCGCGCTGCGCGATAATCATTTCGGAAAACTCTTCTGAAAGGTCGACGTTCGACATTTCAAGCGCACTCGTTTGAATCTTTCCTGAGCCGCCTTCTCCAGGCACAACGACTTGCGGAGCTCCAGAACTCAATGTTTCGCGGTAAAGGTTGTCTCCCGCTTTTGACAAGCCGGATGTGTTGCTGAATGTCGCAAGCGAGATTTGGCCGGCGGTCTGGTTCTCGTTGTTTTGATCGACATAAGACACGGTTCCGTCAGGTGCGATGCTGAAGCTTTGCGCGTCTTGCGGGATATTGATTCTTCCGTTGTTGGCCGTTAAGACGAACAGTCCGTCAACAGTGACGAGGTCACCTTCATCAGAAAGGTAGAAGTTTCCAGATCTTGTGTAGTATTCTTCTTCTCCTGTTCCAACTCGGAAGTAGCCGTCTCCTGTAATGGTCATGTCAAGCTGGCGGCCTGTTGTTGAAGGCGCAGCGTTTGTGTGAATGATATCGATCGATCCGATCGTTGCACCGAGCCCGACCTGCTGGCCGTTGACAGAGCCGCGATTTGCAGTAGACGACGACGCACCGGAAAGCTGTTGGCTGACAATATCTTTAAACGTAACCCGGCTTTTCTTATAGCCTGCCGTATTGACATTCGAAATGTTGTTTGCAACGACATCAAGCTTTGTCTGAAAGTTTTTCATGCCGCTGATTCCTGAGTATAGTGAACGTAACATAATTATTCCTCCCTGAATTATCTGTTTTTATTTGTCAGAATGGCTTACCGCCGTCACATTCCACGGATTGACTTCGGTTCCATCGTCAAGGACAAGCAGATACTGTCCGTCTGAGCTTTTAACTGATTTGACAAGCGCCGTTTTCTCTTCGCTTTCTTCGCCTTCATAGGTGACTTCTTTTCCGATCCAGCTGACATACATCGTCATCGGGTCCTGAAGTCCGACGAACGTCGACATCGTTGTGTTCAGATTCGTTAGTTGCTCAAGGCTTGAAAAGGTCGCCATTTGCGCAATGAATTCACGGTCTTCCATCGGATTTAAGGGGTCTTGGTACTGCAGTTGTTTCATGAGCAGTTTCAAAAATTCATCCTTGCCAAGATTGGAGCCGCTCCCTGCTTTCTCGGCTTTTTTTGCCTCGGACAAATAATTGGATGTCGTTGATTTCGTGTTTGTTGTCCCTGTGGCAGTTCTTGTATCAATTGAAGTGTCAGGCATTAGATCTCCTCCTCGCTGTCCTGTGATCGAGTCTCGATAAGATCATCCAAAAACTCCTGAAAACCCTCATTTTCCTGCTCTTTTTGCTGATCTTGCTTCGCCTGCTGCTGGTTTTTCTGTTCGTCCGCCAGCTGTCCGAAGGTCTGATCACCGTTTTGAAGCGGTACACCGAAGCGGTCAATTTGTACAGACATGTTGGGCAGCGCCTGTTTAAGATGCGCGAGATTGTGTTCGAGCAGCTCTTTAGCCGACTGGGTCGATGCGATGATTTTGCTCGAAAACATCCCGTGCTGTTTGACGAGCTTGATCGTGATAAAGCCAAGATTTTCAGGATTCAGTCGGATCGTGAAACTGCCTGTCGATCTGCCGAACGGTGTATACTTCATCTGTTTCCATGAGCTGAGAATTTGTTCTGAAAAGCTTTTCGGCTGAGCGGAAGATTCCTCTGCCGCCGAGGTCTGGAGACCCTGGATCAACACTGCGCCTGTCCGATGATTGGCCAGTACAGAGGATTGAATCGGCTGTTCCTTTTGGCCTTGCTTTCCTTCAGTTTGAATTTCCCTTCCGTTCAAAACAAAGGACAACGGCTTCTCAGAAAGAGAGACATCATTTTTTTTGCTCATGAGCATTGCCTTCAGTTCGCTTTCCGCCATTTTCCACTCTTTTTGATCCGGTTCAGCGTTTGCGTTCATCATCTGTTCCATTACACTTTTCAAGCTTTTCAGCTCGGCGTTTGACATGGACAAAAGCTGCGACTCGCCCGGATCTTTCGTGAAAAATTGACGTTTAAGTTCATCAATCAGCCCTTCTGTTCCCGCCTTTGTCTGAAGAGCGGCGAGAAATTCCGGCGCCTGTTTCAATATTTCTGCGATTTGCGAAGTTTTGAGTGCCGGTTGATTTTCATTTACGATCACAGCGAGCAGCTGCTGAATCTGACCAAGAATTTGCAGGTCAGGCAGTTTCGGCTCTTCTGTCCCGCTTTCGACAGCAGGCAAAGCTTCAATAGCATCAGCTGTTTTGCCTGATTGTCCAGGCAGAGCGGCATTTTCAAGCAGCTCTTTTATTTGCTGTAACAGCTGTTCTGCCAATGCGAGTTCATCCGGAGATGGATTCAGCTCTTCAACATGCTGGAGGGAATTCAGCCAGTCTTCATTGAAGGAGCCGCCTTCATTATTTGAAAGCCATTGCTTCAGTTCATGCAAAAGCCCTTCCAATGACGTGTCCTGAGAAGGATCTTCTCCCTTTTGAAAAGGGGAAAGTGAGCCGTTTTCCTTTTGGAGCACATTCTGAAAGAGTCCGCCCAGAGGCGTCCTGCTCGTTTTTGCAGTTGCGGTATCCGCCGCAGGCTTGGCATCAAAAGAGATTGCGTCAAAAAGCCTCAAGCTATTCCCCCCCTTCTTTTTTCTTTTCGTTTTTCGCTTCGTTTTTCACAAGCTTTTCTGTGAATACAGCCGCTTTGTCAGGAGACATTTTGGAGAGGATCTCAGTCACTTTCTTTTTGCTTAAAGAATCTAAAATGTTGATTGCCTCTTCTTCTTTTAATTCGCTTAAAATTTTTGCAGCTTTATTGCTTTGCATGCTTTCATAAATTTTGACGACTTTTTTTCCGTCTCCTTGACCTTCGGCGTTCTTTTCTTTCTGCTCTTTTTCATCTTTTTCCGTTTTTTCGAGCGAGCTGATTTTTTGTTTCAGCCTTTTAATCTCTTGATCACTCGTTTTCAAGTCACTCGTCAGCGTTTCGATTTCGCTTTTTTGTTCATCGATCGTCTTTTGGAGCTTTTCTGCTTTGTTCTCCTGCTGCTTTGCTGCGTGATCTATGTCCTGATCCTCGCCGTTTTTCACAAGCTCTTTAACGACGGGGATTTTGGAGGCTGCATCCTGGAAATTGACGCCCAAAAGCCACATGCCGACAAACGCTACAACGATTAAAAAGATCAGCGGAATGACGATGACAAACAAAAATGTCTGAAATTTACCGGCTTTTTTTTCTTCGGTCATCGTTTTTCTACCCCTAGCTTCCTTGAGTTATGTACTGGGCAATGGAGATATCGTCCATTTCCTTTAACTCATTTGCTTTGTTTTGCAGTGAATACATTTCAAACTGCTTTTCTTTCATTTTTTCAAATTTTTTCAGCTCGATATTTTTTTCCGTCAGATCATGCTGTTTTTCATTCATTTCATTTCTCTTCATCATGACGAGCTTTTGGTAATGGTAGATAGTCGTTTCAAGATTTGTGACAAATTGCTGATAATGCCGCATTTCCTGAACGCTCATTCCCGTCTGCATCTTGATTTCCTTGTTTTTTTCTAGCGTTTCTTTTTGGTTCATGCTATCATACAGCTTTTCCGCGACCTTTTCGAATTCGGAAACTGAGTGCTGATATTCAGCGAATGATTGGTCTTTTTCATTTTCTTTAAGCTCGAGGAGCTTTTGAAATTTAAATGAATAAGCCATTCTTAATCCTCTCTTCCTGTAAGACTCTTTAATAAAGAAATGCTCTCTTCCAGCGACGCCGCTTCATCCACTTCCTGCTTGAGGAAGCTGATCAGCTTCGGTTGGAATTGTATGGCCTCATCAATTTCTCTGGAAGATCCTTTTTTATAGGCTCCTATGTTGATCAGGTCCTCTGAGTTTTGATAGGTTGACAGCATTTCCCTGAACCGGTTCGCTGCTCTTATATGGTCTTTCCCGGCGATGTTTGACATCACCCTGCTGATGCTTTTTAAAATGTTGACTGCCGGAAACTGGCCTTTATTCGCAAGGCTCCGGTCAAGAACGATATGACCGTCCAAGATTCCCCTGACAGTATCGGCGATCGGTTCATTCATATCATCACCGTCGACAAGAACCGTATAGAAAGCAGTTATTGACCCGTTTTCCGTCGTTCCTGTTCGTTCTAGGAGCTTAGGTAAAATAGCGAACACTGAGGGTGTATAACCTTTCGTCGTCGGCGGTTCGCCCGTCGCCAGGCCGATTTCCCTCTGAGCCATGGCGACCCTTGTCACCGAGTCCATCATGAACATCACGTTTTGTCCTTTGTCGCGGAAGTACTCGGCAATCGCTGTTGCAGTATAGGCAGCTTTCAGCCGCATCAATGCCGGCTGGTCAGATGTAGCCACTACAACGATCGTGCGCTTCAGCCCTTCTTCGCCGAGATCTTTCTCAATGAACTCTCTGACTTCCCGGCCCCGCTCTCCGACAAGAGCGATGACATTCAAGTCCGCGGCCGTCTCTCTTGCAATCATGCCCATGAGCGTGCTTTTTCCGACGCCGCTTCCGGCGAATATCCCGACACGTTGTCCTTTTCCGACGGTCAGCAGACTGTCGATTGATCTGACGCCGACCGCCATTTTTTCTCTGATTGGCGGCCTTTTCATCGGATTAGGCGGCGCCTGGTCTGTCGAAACTTGAGCCAGACCTTTCGGAAGCGAGCTGCCGTCGAGCGGATTGCCGAATGCATCGACAACTTGCCCGATCAAGCCGGAGCCGACTTTGACTCTGAGCGATTCGCCCGTCGCTTCGACAATGCTGCCGGGTGCAATATTGGCCGCTTCCAAATATGGCATCAGAAGAATATTTTGGTCTTTGAAGCCGACGACCTCAGCTTTGATGGCCTTTGGCCCGTCACCTTTTGTATAGATTTTGCAGACATCGCCGATTGAGCATTCAGGTCCTTTGGATTCAATCATCAGGCCGACCGCTTGTTTGACTTTTCCGTATCGTTTGTAGGAGTCTGCGGTTTCTATACATTCAAGCAGCTGCTCGAGCATCACTGGACAACACCTGCCGTTTCAAGCAGGCTGAGCAGTTTTTGTTTCAGCTGCTGTAATTGAGTGTCGATTCCTGCATCGATTCTTCCGAAAGCCGTTTCAACATAGCATGTTCCTTTCGGCGCTTTTTCATCGGCGTATATCGCGAGATGTGCGCCATATTGGAGGAGCTGCTCAAGTTCGTTTTTGTGGCTTTGAACCTCCGTGTAATACTCCGGATCCACATAGACGGCAATGTCATCGAACTCTTTCATTTCGGACAGCACCTGTTTGACGAGGGCTGAAAAAGCTTCTTTGTCGTCAGCCTTTTGATTCCAAACTTTTTTAGCCAGCGTCACGGCAAGTTCGACAATTTCTTCGGAAGATTGTTCGATTTTTTCTTCATAGTCACGCCTCGCCGCTCCGACGATGGCGTTGGCTTCATCCAAATAGGATTGATAAGTGCTTTGGGCCTCGGCCTTTCCCTGTTCAAACCCCGCTTGAAAGCCTTCTTGTTTCGCCTGGTCTATCAGTGCTTCGCGTTCTGTTTCCCAGCTTATCCTTTCCTCTTCGATTTGCCGTCTGACCTGTTCGAGTTCAGCGCTCGCTTTTTCGTATATTTTCCCGGCTTCCTGTCTGGCATGATCGAGGAGGAATTCCGGATCCTGTCCGGTATCAAGTTCGGTTTCTGTTTCAGGAAGTTTGACTTCCTTTAATGAAATCGTCCGCCTTTCTTTTGGCGGTATTGATGATAATCGCTGTTTAATAATGTTAGACAATGATATCATCTCCTCCGCCTCTGGCGATTACGATCTCACCTGCTTCTTCAAGTCTTCGGATGACGCTTACGATTCTGGATTGAGCTTCTTCTACGTCACGCAGACGCACAGGACCCATGAATTCCATTTCTTCTTTAAATGTTTCAGCCATACGCTGCGACATATTGCTGAAGACGATGTCTTTGACCTCTTCACTGGCCACTTTGAGGGAGAGAAGCAGATCGTCGTTTTCCACATCGCGGATAACCCTTTGAATGGCGCGGTTATCAAGCGTAACGATATCTTCAAAGACGAACATCCGCTTCTTAATCTCGTCGGCAAGCTCAGGATCCTGGATTTCAAGGGCGTCAAGGATCGTTTTCTCCGTACCTCTGTCAACTCCGTTCAACACTTCGACAACGGCTTCGATGCCGCCGGTCTGCGTGTAGTCCTGAGTGAATGTGGAGGATAGCTTTTGCTCCAGAATCTGTTCGACTTCATTGATGATTTCCGGTGACGTCCTGTCCATGACAGCGATCCGTCTTGCAACCTCTGCCTGCACATCCTGATTCAGCTCTGACAATATCTGACCGGATTGCACGGGATCGAGATAAGACAGAATCAATGCGATCGTCTGCGGATGCTCATGCTGAATAAAGTTCAGAATCTGCTCGGGATCCGCTTTTCTGGCAAAATCGAACGGTCTGACTTGAAGAGACGATGTCAGCCTGTTGATAATGCTGGCGGCTTTGTCTTCGCCGAGCGCTTTGTCAAGCACCTGCTTGGCATAGTGAATGCCGCCTTGTGATATATATTCTTGAGCAACAGCCGTTTCATGAAATTCCTGAATAATTTCGTCTTTTTTCTCTGGTGATACAGCTCTGACATTTGATATTTCAAGCGTCAGCCTTTCGATTTCTTCATCTGTTAAATGCTTGTAAACGGAAGCTGACACATCAAGCCCTAAGGATATCATGAGAATGGCCGCTTTTTGTTTGCCTGTAAGCCTGTCTTGTTTCATTTTTGCCATTTCAATACTCCTCCTAATCCTCGGTCAGCCAGCTGCGCAGCAATTTGGCGAATTCTTCAGGCTTATCTTTCGCCATTTTTTCAAGCTGTTTTCGTCTGACAGTTTCTTCCGTCTCTTTTTCATTGTTCACATCAGCAACACGAATCGGTTCCTGAGGCGTTTCATACCATTCTTCCTCGTATTCGTCATCTCTATTTTTACGTCTTCTGACAAGCCAGATGATGAGGCCGATTACAGCAACAAGCGCTGCTCCGCCTGCGATGTAAATCCACATCGGTATGCCGCCTGTTTCCGTTCCTTCATCGATTGTCTGCTTGCCGTCGAACGATTGGACAGAAACTACGATTTTATTTTCAACATCCTCATCTGTCAGCGGTTCTTCTTCATAGTTCTTGTCGATCGATGTTTTCACAATGGTTGAGAGGATCTTTTTAATATCGTCTTCCCTTTCAGCGGGCAGTGACTGCGGGTTCTTCGCATCAGGCGGTTCAACCATGACCTGGACGCCCAAATCTCTGATTTTGTACGGGCTCTCAGCGATTTCTTTATGGATTCTGTTGACTTCATTGTTGATCCGTTCTTCGCTTTTCTCATAGTCTCCGTTGCCTGTTCCGCCTTCTGTTTCCGCATAGTTCGTTACATCGTTTTCACCTGTTCCGTTGACGCCTCCCGCTTGCGCTCCCTGTCCGGAATAAGTTTCACTGACGCGCTCTGCGCTGACCGTGATCCCTTCCATATTTTCTTTGTCGACAGGTTCTACCAGGTCTTCAGTCCTGTTTTCTTTTGTGAAATCGATGTCGGATGTGACGGATACAACCACTTTATCCTGTCCCATCATCGTGCCGAGCATGGTTTGGATTTGTCTTTGCAGATCCTTTTCGATCTGGGCTTTGACTTCCCTCTGGGAAGAATAGCTGTCAGCGTAAGAACCGGATTCTTTTCCTGTTTGATCGTAATATGTGGAGTTTTGATCCATGATCACGATGTTTTTCGGGTCAAGGTTCGGCACGCTTTTCGATACGAGATGATAAAGGCCGTTGATTTCATTTTGATCAAGCGTGTGGCCGGGCTTCACCTGAAGAACAATCGAAGCGGATGCTTCCGGCTTTTCCTCACCGACAAAGACGGATTCCTTCGGCAGGTTAATCATGACCTTCGAATCTTTAATCCCGTCTATTCCTTTGATGAGGTTGGTAAGCTCGGTTTGCGTCGCTTTCACTTTCAAAACATCAAATTCGTTGTCCGTCATGCCGAAACCGGCATTTTCGCCAAAGAACGAGTAATCGATGCTTCCGCTTTTCGGAAGCCCCTCTGCCGCAAGATCGACTTTCAGCCCGTCGACTTTTTCTTCCGGAACTTTGATGACTGAACCGTCAGCTGCAACTTCAGATGGTATACCTTTTTCATCGAGCACTTGTTTGATTTGGCCGGTTTCTTCAGCTGACAAGTCTTTATAGAGCGGCACCATTTTATTTGACGAAGCAACTATTCCAATGACGATTGACAGGATCACTGCCAGAGCGACGATGCCGATCATCAAAAACTTCTGCAGCTTTGATCTGTTTTTCCAAAAATCTGTTATTTTCGTTTTGATTTGCAATAAAGTACGATTCATCTTACTCCCCCGGTAGTTACACTAATTCTCTTCGCTTTCAGACTCCTTTCTTACATTTGCATTCTCATGATTTCCTGATAAGCTTCAACCGCTTTGTTGCGGAATTCCGTCGCAGCCGTCAATGTAATATTTGCCTTCTGGGCTGCAACCATCACTTCATCAAGGTTGACATCCTGACCGAGAGCAAGCGCGTTTGTCAGTTTATCAGATTCATTTTGAGATTGATTCAAAGCATTGATAGAATCTTTCAGCACGTTGGAAAAGCTGACTTGGTTCTCTGAACCGTCCTGCTTGTTCGTGATCTGATTTGTTGCATTCGTTCCCGCCTGCACGGATTGAATTCCAAATGGAGAGATTCCATTAACCATTCGTGTCATCACCCTACTTTCCGATTTCTAGTGCTTTCATCAGCATTCCTTTTGTCGCATTCATCGCTGTGACATTCGCTTCATATGACCTTGTGCTGCCCATTAAATCAACCATCTCTTTTAGCGGATCGACATTCGGCATCTGCACGTATCCGTCTTCGTTTGCGTCGGGATGCGTCGGATCATAAACGAGTTTAAACGGTGTTTTGTCTTCGCTGATCTTGGTCACCTTTACCCCTTCACCGACTCTCGCCGATGCATTCATCGATGACTGGAGCACTGATGAAAAAGATTCGCCTTTCGGAGCCGTCGATACAAGCTTTCTTCTATACGGCTGCCACTGTCCGTCGACCAGCTTCGCTCTCGTTGTGTCCATGTTTGCCAGGTTGGAAGAAACGGTATCCATTCTGACTCTCTGTGCAGTCAACGCCGAAGCTGAGATGTTGATGCTATTGAATACCCCCATTATTTACCTCCTGTAATCGCGGTCCGCAGTGAGTTGAATTTACCGCTTATTCTTTCAACCAGCGCTTGATACTGGATTTGATTTTTCGCCATTTCACTCATTTCCTGATCAACGTCCACATTGTTCCCGTTTTCTTGATAACTTGTATTCTTTCTCGACACAACTGAATAATTTGACTCATTCCCTTTGAAGTCAATGTGTCTATAGTCTGTTTTTATAGCGTTAATTCGGGAGGACTCCTCATTCAGCACATTTTTGAAGGATACTTTTTTCGCCTTGTAGTTCGGTGTGTCTACATTGGCCAGATTGTTCGTTATGACTTTTTGCTTAATGTCCGCTTGATTCAAGGCTCCCTCTAGTCTATGTATTGTTCCTGAAAATATATCCATCGCCAAATACCTCCAATCTTTTTCCATCTGTCTCAAAATCTTGTCGAGAATTGTAAAAACCATAAGCCTATTGTAAGGAATAATAGGCTTAAAGTCTATGATCTGGACGCAAAAAAAAATCGTAATAAATATCTATTTTATGAATAGGTATTTTGACCTAGATTGTAAGGACTATGTAATGTTACGTTTGTTAAAGTTTCAAAACATTATGTTAGTATATTTTTTATTCAAGTGACGCATTGATTTAGCACCGCATTTTAGTTATTTTTTGATATGAAAAAATTACGATAATATAGTTTAAAACGTGAAATAAAAAAAGCCGCAGAACGGCATGTTCTGCGGCTTTCGCCTTTTAATGAGACTTTAGTTTTTCTAATTCCATTAAAAATTTGTTGTTCAGCACTTTAATGTATGTGCCTTTCATCCCTAATGACCTTGATTCAATGACACCGGCGCTTTCAAGTTTGCGCAGCGCATTGACAATGACCGAGCGGGTGATGCCGACGCGGTCTGCAATTTTACTTGCGACAAGCAGGCCTTCATTTCCGTCAAGCTC
This sequence comes from Bacillus sp. FSL L8-0528, assembly GCF_038593085.1. Taxonomy (NCBI): domain Bacteria; kingdom Bacillati; phylum Bacillota; class Bacilli; order Caryophanales; family Bacillaceae; genus Bacillus; species Bacillus sp. FSL L8-0528. The sequence continues at coordinate 1,733,412 of NZ_CP151961.1, read as the reverse complement.
TTCAAAAATATGTTCAATTGCTTCAAGCTCGCTGTAAGATAATGAACTGATCGCCATTTGAACGACCGCTTTGCTGCGCGCTTCCTCTTCGATCTCTTCAGCTTTCTCTCTCAGAATTTCCATTCCTACGACCGTTGCGCCATATTCGGCAAGGATCAGATCGTCATCCTCGAATTTCTCCTGAAGGCGGGACAGAATCAAAGTGCCGAGTCTTTCGCCTCCTCCGATGATCGGAACGACTGTGGTCAGACCCGCTTGGAACAAATCGCGGTTTTCCACAGGGAAAGCCGTATATTCGCTGTTAATGTCAAGGTTGGATGAAGTTTCCGGAATGTTGAACAGACTTTTTGTATAGTCTTCGGGAAACTGGCGCTCTTCAAGCATTTTTTTCATCCGGTCATTTTCGATCTGCTGGTTGATCGAGAAACCGAGAAGCTTTCCTCTGCGGCTGACGACGAAAATGTTCGAATCAATCACATCGCGAAGCGTTTCGGCCATTTCTTTAAAATTAACCGGCTTCCCTGCCGCATTTTGCAGCATTGCATTAATCTTTCTTGTTTTTTGTAATAAAGCCATAATAAATTGATCCTCCTAAATTACTCTTATTTAATTGTTTATAAAATAAACTGGCTTAAATCCTTATTCTTAGCGATCGAACCAAGCTTTTCTTCAACATATTGAGGCGTGATGACCACTTCCTCCATCGTCACATCCGGAGCCTCGAATGACAGTTCTTCCAAAAGACGTTCCAAAATGGTGTGAAGCCTTCTCGCCCCGATATTGTCTGTGTCCTGGTTCACATGATAAGCCACTTCTGCAATCTTACGAATAGCATCGTCAGAAAATTCAAGAGATATACCTTCCGTCTTCAATAAAGCCTTATACTGCTTAAGAAGAGCGTTGTCAGGCTCAGTTAAGATTTTCACAAAATCATCGATGCTCAGCTTTTGAAGTTCAACGCGGATCGGAAAGCGTCCCTGCAGCTCTGGAATTAGATCTGAAGGCTTCGCCATATGGAATGCACCTGCAGCGATGAACAGCACGTGATCCGTTTTGACCGCACCGTACTTTGTCATGACGGTAGAGCCTTCTACAATCGGAAGAATATCGCGCTGCACACCCTCTCTTGAGACGTCGGCCGATGAAGAAGCACCGCTCTTTTTGGCGATTTTATCGATCTCATCGATAAAGATGATTCCCGACTGTTCGGCTCTCAGGACGGCTTCCTGGGCAGCTTCGTCCATATCGATGAGCTTTGCCGCTTCTTCATTCGTCAGCACTTTTCGCGCTTCCCTGACCGTAAGTTTGCGGCGCTTTTTCTTTTTCGGCATCAGGCTGCTGAGCGCATCCTGCATGTTCATGCCCATCTGTTCCATACCCGAGCCTTGGAGCATATCAAACATGGACGGCTGCTGCTCCTCCACCTCAACGGTGACATAATGGTCTTCAAGCTCGCCGAGAGCAAGCTGATGTGCAATCCGCTTCCGGTTGTTTTCGATATCCGTGTCTTCATGCTTTTCCGCTTCATTCGTCTCTTGATCCTGATTTCCGCCAAACAGCATTTCAAAAGGATTTTTTGCACCCGACTGTTTTTTTCTTCCCGGTACAAGCAGGCGGACGAGGCGTTTATTTGCGTTTTCTTCGGCGATGCCTTTCACTTCGTTCATTTTTTCCTCTTTGACGAGGCGGATTGACGTTTCCACAAGATCCCTGACCATCGATTCTACATCTCTGCCCACATAACCGACTTCCGTGAACTTCGTCGCTTCGATTTTGACGAACGGAGCGCCGACGAGCTTCGCGATTCGTCTTGCAATCTCGGTTTTTCCCACACCTGTCGGACCCATCATCAATATGTTTTTCGGAACGATTTCTTCGCGCAGTTTTTCATCAAGAAGACTTCTTCTGTAGCGGTTCCTCAATGCCACGGCGACCGCTTTTTTCGCATCGAGCTGGCCGACGATGTATTGATCAAGCCTTTCGACGATCTGCCTAGGAGTCAGCGGCTTTTTTTCCATATGCCTCATATCCTTTCTATTCAAGTTCTTCTACAATGATCTGATCGTTCGTATACACACAGATTTCGCCCGCGGTTTCAAGTGAGGCCCTCGCAATCGCTCTTGCGTCAAGCTGGCCGCCTGCATGACGTTTCAGCGCCCTTCCGGCTGCCAGGGCGTAGTTTCCGCCTGAGCCGATCGCCAAAATGCCGTCGTCAGGTTCAATCACCTCGCCTGTTCCGGAAACGAGCAGCATGCTGTCAGCATTCATGACAATCAGCATCGCCTCAAGCTTTCTGAGGACTTTATCGCTTCGCCACTCTTTTGCAAGCTCGACTGCCGCCCGCTGCAAATTGCCGTTGTACTCTTCAAGCTTCGCTTCAAACATTTCAAAGAGCGTGAAAGCGTCCGCAACAGAACCGGCAAAGCCGGCAATGACTTTCCCGTTGAAGAGCTTTCTTACCTTTCTAGCGGTATGCTTCATGACGACAGCCTGACCGAACGTAACCTGGCCGTCTCCCGCCATCGCGCTTTTTCCGTTGTGCTGGACGGCGAATATCGTCGTTGCGTGAAAAGATGACATAAAAGAACCTCCTTTATTTCCCTTTATGTGCCCGAGGGTGATGAGACATATATGTCTTTCTGAGCATATCCTTAGATACATGCGTATACACCTGGGTTGAAGAAAGGTTTGAATGCCCAAGCAGTTCCTGAACGCTCCTGAGATCCGCACCCTCATTTAACAAATGGGTGGCAAAAGTATGGCGGAGCATATGCGGATGTATATGTAATGTACCCGAAGTCTTCTTGACCAGTTCTCCCAAAATGTAACGAACCCCCCTCGGGGTTAAGGGCCCGCCCCTTTGATTCAAAAAAATAAAAGGGCAGGGCTCTTTCGCTTTTAACAGAAGGATGCGTCTTCCATTTTGCAAATACAGATCCAAAGCCTCCCGGGCGAATGAACCAAATGGAATATACCTTTGCTTCCTGCCTTTCCCGTGAACCAAAACCGTATCTAAAAACAGATCCAAATCAGATTCCTTCAGGCTGCAAAGTTCGCTTACCCGCATGCCCGTTGCGTAAAGAAGTTCCAAGAGCGCCTGATTTCTTTGGCCGAGCGGTGTACTCAGGTCCGAAACCTCAAACAGTTCTTCAAGTTCTTTTTCATATAAAAACTTTGGAATCCGTTTATCCTGTTTCGGAAGACTGACAAGCAGAAACGGGTTTTCTTTTACCATCTTTTCCCTTAATAAAAATTTATAGAAGCTTCGCAGAGCCGAAATTTTCTTGCTGATCGTCCTGCGAGTAAGCCCTTTTTCATGCGCTTCCGTCAAGAAAATTCTCACATCCGGATAAGTCACGTCTTCAAAACCTTTTATTCCCTGAACTTGTAAAAAGCGTTCAAAGTCTTCAATGGAAGAAATGTAACCCACAATTGTATATTTTGAATAATTCTTTTCTATTTGTAAATATTCAATGAATAAAGTTAAAAAATTCTTAACATTTGCCATCATTACACCTCTTCGAAAAGGGCTTTTAAATGTTATCACATAACAAGTTCATCTGGCAATGAATAACTATAGCATTTTCGAAATATTTTGAATTGTCTCCAATGCGCGCGAAGCATACTGTTCGTTTCGTTCCTGCTTGTTTTTAATTTTAACCCCCAATTCCTTGAACAGACCGAAGTTCGCATTCATCGGCTGGAAGTTTTTCTTGTTTGTTTCCGTGATGTAATGGGCCATGCTGCCGATCGCTGTTTCATTTGAAAAAGTGACCGGTTCTTTTCCCTGGATGAGCCGAGCCGCATTTATTCCGGCAACAAGACCTGAAGCCGCTGATTCAACATACCCTTCAACACCTGTCATTTGGCCGGCGAAAAACAGATCGTCCCGTTTTTTAAACTGGTAGGTCGCTTTTAAAAGACTCGGCGAGTTGATGAACGTATTTCTGTGCATTACGCCGTAGCGGACGATTTCAGCTTGTTCCAGTCCCGGAATGAGGCGGAGCACTTCCTTTTGGTCGCCCCATTTGAGGTGGGTCTGAAAACCGACGATATTGTAAAGCGTGCCGGCTGCATCATCTTGGCGCAGCTGCACAACGGCGTATGGACGCTTTCCTGTTTTGGGATCTTCGAGTCCGACAGGCTTCATCGGGCCGAACAGCATCGTTTTTTTGCCGCGCTTCGCCATGACTTCAATCGGCATGCAGCCTTCAAAGAAGATTTCCTTTTCAAATTCTTTCAATGGAACGGTTTCCGCAGACACAAGGGCGTCATAAAACCTGTCAAACTCTTCTTCTGTCATCGGACAGTTCAAATACGCTGCCTCCCCTTTGTCATAGCGGGATTTCAAATAGACTTTATCCATGTCAAGGCTGTCTTTCTCAACAATCGGCGCAGCGGCGTCATAAAAGTACAGATAGTCTTCGCCTGTCAGCTCCCGGAGCTTTGCGGAAAGCGCTTCTGACGTCAGCGGTCCTGTCGCAATAATTGTCGGCCCTTCCGGTATTTCCGTGACTTCTTCATTGAGCACGGTCACATTCGGATGATTCTTTACTTTTTCGGTAACGTTTGCGGCAAATTCATGCCTGTCTACGGCAAGCGCACCGCCGGCAGGAACAGAACATTCGTCAGCAGCAGCGATGATGGCCGAGTCAAGAACCCGCATTTCTTCCTTTAATACACCGACAGCGTTCGTTAATGAATTCGCCCGTAGCGAGTTGCTGCAGACAAGTTCTGCAAATTTATCTGTATGGTGTGCCGGCGTTTGCTTAACAGGCCTCATTTCGTATAAACGGACATTGATACCTCGCTTGGCAAGCTGCCATGCCGCTTCGCTTCCGGCAAGTCCTGCACCGATGACATTTACTGTTTGATTCATATTCACATCTCCTAATTTATGAGTTGACTTCATCTTTTAACACAACAAAGAAGGTGAGCAAAGCCCTGCTCACCGCTACTTTTGTTGTTCTTCCTTATAATCGCAATTCACGCACTGCACTTGAACGCCTTTTTTGAGCTTTTTCTCCACAAGCATGTCCTCGCATTTCGGACATTTCCGTTCAAGCGGTTTATCCCATGATACGAATTCGCATTCAGGATAGCGGTCACAGCCGTAAAAAATGCGGCGTTTTTTCGATTTTCGCTCGACGATGTTGCCGGTTTTGCATGAAGGGCATTTGACGCCGATCTCTTTTACAATCGGCTTGGTGTTGCGGCAGTCGGGAAAATTGGAGCAGGCCATAAATTTGCCGTAGCGGCCCATTTTATAGACCATCGGATGGCCGCACTCTTCACAGTCCACACCCGCATACTCCGGTTCGATTTCCACTTCCTGCATCTCGGCTTCCGCTTTTTCAACGCGTTTTTCAAAGTCCTTGTAAAAGGAATCGATGATCTGCACCCATTGAATGTTTCCGTCTTCAACGTCATCGAGCTCTTTCTCCATTTTGGCGGTGAACTCGACATTAATGATCTCAGGGAAAAACTCCATGATCAAGTCAAGCACGATCTGACCGAGCTCAGTCGGGATAAAGCGTTTGTTATCAAGGGCGACATACCCGCGCTTTTGAATTGTGTCAAGCGTCGGCGCGTATGTGGACGGACGGCCGATTCCCAGCTCTTCAAGCGTTTTGACCAGCCTTGCTTCCGTATAGCGCGGAGGCGGCTGTGTGAAGTGCTGTTCGGGCTCGATATCTTTTGAAAGAACGGTGTCGCCTTCAGCGAGATCCGGAAGCATCTTATTCTTCTCTTCCATCTGATCGTCTTTTCCTTCAACGTACACCTTCATGAAACCTGAAAACTTGACTTTACTGCCGTTCGCCCGAAATGTCAACCCGTTGTTTTCAAGATCGACGCTCATCGTATCGAGTGTCGCCGGAGCCATCTGGCTTGCGACAAAGCGCTCCCAGATCAGCTTGTATAGCCGAAGCTGGTCTCTTCCCAATACCGCCTTCAGATCGGAAGGCTTTCTGAGCACCGAGGTCGGCCTGATCGCTTCGTGGGCATCCTGGGCGTTTTCATTCTTTTTGGCAGGCTTTCGCTTGCTCCCCAAAAATTCTTTTCCGTACTGTTCGCCGATGAATGATGCCGCTTCTTCTTGAGCTGTATTCGAGATGCGGGTTGAATCCGTTCTCATATAAGTGATTAACCCGACAGTTCCTTCTTTGCCGAGATCGATTCCTTCATAAAGCTGCTGGGCGATCATCATTGTTTTCTTTGCCCGGAAATTTAATTTACGCGCCGCTTCCTGCTGAAGCGTCGATGTCGTAAACGGGAGCGCAGGGTTCCGCTTACGTTCTTTTTTCGTAACCTTTTTAACCTCAAATTTGTTCCCTTTGATCTGGGAGAGGATTTGCTTTACATCTTCTTCGCTTTTCAACTGGTGCTTTTCGCCGTTTATTCCGAAGAAGCTCGCTTCAAATGTTTCTTTGCCTTTGAGAAAAGACCCTTCAATGGTCCAATATTCTTCAGGTTTAAAATCGTTGATTTCTTTTTCCCTGTCAATGATAAGGCGGAGCGCAACAGATTGGACACGTCCCGCACTCAAGCCTTTTTTTACTTTTTTCCATAAAATCGGGCTGATTTTGTACCCTACAAGGCGGTCCAGAATTCTTCTCGCCTGCTGGGCGTCGACAAGATCCATATTGATCATGCGCGGATGCTTAAATGAATCTTTGATCGCATCTTTTGTAATTTCATTAAATACGACGCGGCAGTCGGAATTCAGGTCCAGATCAAGGCTGTGCGCCAAATGCCACGCGATCGCTTCCCCTTCCCTGTCGGGGTCGGCTGCGAGATAGACTTTTTTTGCCTTTTTGGCGGCCGTTTTTAATTCTTTCAACACGGGGCCTTTCCCGCGGATCGTAATGTATTTTGGTTCAAAGTTCTGCTCGATGTCAACGCCCATCTGGCTTTTCGGCAAGTCTCTGACGTGTCCCATCGAAGCTTTCACTTTATATTTTTTTCCTAAGTATCGCTCAATCGTTTTTGCCTTTGCAGGCGATTCCACGATGACTAAGTATTCGGACATAACATTATCCCCCTCAAGAGGTGTTCTCTCTCTTTTCAATTTAGCCTTTTTATTGTATTCAGCATAATCGTCGTCTATATAATCATTATTTTTACGAAAAGTGTCTGATTTAATCCTTCTATATGTTGAACGCCGATTAAAGCGTTTAAACTTGAAATCCTCACTATTATTAAATATTACAATACGGTTTGTCAAACGATAATTCTAAACAGGTTCCGGATATTGAGTCCGTGAAGGCGACAGTTCGCTCAAAATATCTTCAATATTCAATACGAGTTTCGCCCCTTCCTGGATCAGCCTTGAAGGACCGAAAGAGTTGGCGTCAAAGATCGGACCCGGCACGGCGAACACCTCCCGCCCCTGCTCAAGGGCCTGATATGCTGTGATGAGCGACCCGCTCTTTTCCTTTCCTTGGACGACAACGATTCCTTCCGTTAATCCGCTGATCAGCCGATTTCGCATCGGAAAGTGCCATTTTTGAGGTTTAACGTCGGGAGGGTGCTCTGATACCAGCAGGTGGTTTTCGGCCATTTGACCGGCGAGCTGGCGGTGTTCACGGGGATATATGTTATTGAATCCGCCCGCGATGACGCCGATTGTCCTTCCCTTTGAACGGATGCTCTCCTGATGGGCGAGGCCGTCAATTCCTTTTGCAAGGCCGCTGACGATCGTCCAGCTTTTTTTGCAAAGCTCACTGACAAGGTGAACCGCTGCTCTTTTTCCGTATAATGACGGGCTACGGGTTCCGACGATTCCGATCAGTCTTTGTTCATGGAGAAGTTTAACGTTGCCTTTAAAAAAAAGGACGGGAGGCGGGTCATGAATGGTTTTCAGGCTGGCTGGATAATCGGGGGAACATATGGCGGTCATGCGGACACCGGCCGCTTCGTAAGAACGGATGAGCCGTTTAACATTAGACAGTTCTTGTTCCGCCAGTTTTCGTATGGAGCACAAGTCTGATCTTTTTAATGAATGCTTCGTTAAAAGATGGTTTTTTTCGCCCGTAAGAGACAAGGAAGGATCCTGCTTCCACCACTTGGTCAGCAGAGAAGGGGAGAGTGTGCCGCGAAGGCGGAGCAATATCAAAAGATCGCTGCTGTCGTTCATTCAAAAACCTCCAAACATTTTTAAAACAAAACAATCTGAAAGTACTAAACGATTTAACCAGTTATGAAAAAGCAGGAATAGACCAATCGGACTATTCCCGCTCATGTTAAGATCAGTGTGTTTTACATGTTTCGTAAAGGCCTTTTTCCTTCAGCACTTTAATCAATGTTTCTCCCATGACAGAAGGCGTTTCAGCCACTTCGATACCGCAGGCATTCATCGTTTTGACCTTTTCGTCCGCCGTACCTTTTCCTCCGGAAATGATGGCGCCGGCATGCCCCATGCGCTTGCCGGGAGGCGCTGTTTTTCCTCCGATGAAACCGACGACAGGTTTGGTCATGTTGGCTTTCACCCATTCGGCCGCTTCCTCTTCAGCTGTTCCGCCGATTTCGCCGATCATGATCACCGCATGTGTATCAGGGTCTTCATTAAACGCCTTCAGTACATCGATGAAGTTTGTCCCGTTGACAGGGTCTCCGCCGATCCCCACTGCAGTCGACTGGCCGACTCCTGCTTCTGAAAGCTGATGAACCGCTTCATATGTAAGGGTTCCTGAACGCGACACAACGCCGACATGGCCTTTTTTATGGATATATCCGGGCATGATCCCGATTTTACACTCCTCAGGCGTAATGACTCCCGGACAGTTCGGACCGATGAGCCTTGTTTTCTTGTCTTCCATATACCTTTTCACTTTTACCATATCCAGCACCGGAATGTGCTCAGTAATACAGATGACAAGATCAAGCTCAGCATCTGTCGCTTCCATAATCGCATCGGCCGCAAAAGCCGCAGGAACGTAAATGACAGACGCATTTGCCCCGGTCTGCTTGACTGCCTCTTCGACCGTGTTGAACACAGGCACCCCTTCGACCTCTGTTCCGCCTTTGCCCGGTGTGACTCCGCCGACAATTTTCGTTCCGTATTCAAGCATCTGCTTTGTGTGAAACAAAGCGGTTGAACCCGTTATCCCCTGAACAATGACTTTTGTGTCTTTATTAATAAATACACTCATTTTGGTCCCCTGCCTTTCTTACTTCACTAAGGATACGATTTTCTGCGCGCCGTCAGCCATTGATTCCGCAGACGTAATATTGAGTCCTGAATCATCGAGGATCTTCTTGCCGAGATCGACATTGGTGCCTTCAAGGCGAACGACAAGCGGCAATGTCAGACCGACTTGTTTCGTCGCTTCAACAACGCCTTCTGCAATGACGTCGCATTTCATGATGCCGCCGAAAATATTGACAAAGATCCCTTTGACGTTTTGATCAGACAAAATGATCTTGAACGCTTCCGTTACCTTTTCAGCTGTCGCGCCGCCTCCAACGTCAAGGAAGTTGGCCGGTTCCCCTCCGTAGTGCTTGATAATGTCCATGGTCGACATCGCAAGCCCCGCTCCGTTGACCATGCAGCCGATGTTTCCATCGAGCGAAATATAGCTTAAATCATACTTGGATGCTTCGATTTCCTTCGGATCTTCTTCATCGAGATCTCTGTACTCCAAGATGTCTTTTTGTCTGTATAGCGCATTGCTGTCAAAGTTCAGCTTGGCGTCAAGGGCCATGACTTTTCCGTCCCCTGTGACGACGAGCGGATTGATTTCAGCAATGGAACAGTCTTTTTCAGTAAACGCCTTGTACAGTCCCATCATAAACTTAACGGCTTGGCCGACAAGCTCTTTCGGGATATTGATGGCGAAGGCGATTTTTCTCGCCTGGTAACTCTGCAGTCCGACAGCCGGATCGATCACTTCTTTGACGATTTTTTCCGGCGTTTTTTCAGCGACTTCTTCAATTTCCGTGCCGCCCTCTTCGGATGCCATCAGCACGATGCGTGAAGTCGCCCTGTCAAGAACCAGACCGACATAGTATTCTTTTTTGATATCGCAGCCTTCTTCAATAAGTAAGCGTTTTATTTGTTGGCCGTCGGGACCTGTCTGGTGAGTGACAAGCGTCTTCCCCAACAATTCTTCCGCATAGGCTTTGACTTCTTCTTTTGATTTTGCAATTTTAACCCCGCCAGCTTTACCGCGTCCGCCGGCGTGAATTTGAGCTTTCACGACATAAACCGAGCTGGACAGCGCTTCCGCTGCTTTGACCGCTTCATCTGCTGTAAATGCCACTTTACCTTCCGGAACAGCCACTCCGTATTGTCTGAGTACTTCTTTCCCTTGGTACTCATGGATATTCATTTCCCATCCTCCTAACTTATGTAGCAAAAATAAAAATAGACTGCGCTTTCATTTTATATAATCATAGATCGATTGTCTAGGTTTCGATGAGAAATCGTAAAATCCTTCTAAACATTCACACTTTTATTTTATTAAAAATATAAAATTAATAGAGGAAACGGCTTTTTTTCAAAAGTCATTCCCTCTTTTTCATTTTTTCATCAAGCGTATAGACAAATGAAAAGATCTCGGCGACGATTTCGTAGAGCGCTTCAGGAATGTGATCGTCAAGCTCCAAGTGGCGCATTAATTCGACAAGCGTCGCATCTTCCTGAATCGGAACACCGGCTTTCTGCGCCTCTTCAATGATCTTCTCCGCCGTGTATCCCGATCCTTTGGCAACCACCTTCGGCGCCTTATCCTTCATTTCATCGTAATGAAGCGCAACAGCTCTTCTTAATGGAACAGATTCTTCCTTCATATTTTCACATCCACTGCGCTCTCTGTAATTTGTTCAAAACGGGCGTCCAGAAAAGGAGCAAGCTTCATGTTTTCCCGTTTTTTTGCCGTGACGCCTGACAAGCTGTAGCCCAGTTCTTTCAGGTTTTCCTTTAAAGCGGGGACCAGCGGTGCAAGCAAAGGCTCCAAGTCGAACCCTGTTTCAATTGTAACCGTCATGACGTTTTGCTGGATTAAACAATCGATCACCGTCTCTTCCAAGGCCTCCAACTGAAGGTAAAACATGAGGCGGCACTGGGAAGGGTCGATCTTTCCGTCGTCCTTTTTTTGCCCTTTTAAGAAAACGGTCAAATCCTGGACGCCGTTCTTTGAAAACAAAGGGTACGACAGAAAAAGCTGGCTTTGGGCAGGCTGATCATTCTGCAAAAACAGCTGTCCGTTTAAACGGTGAAAGATTTGGTCCGCTTCCTGTTTTACAGGAGCCGGAAGATCGGAAGCATGCCTCATTTCATTCAGCACGAGCTTTAAAGATTGAAGGCCCTGCTCTTTGAGGACAGCTCCGTTTTCCATCGCTCTCAACAATGAGAGTTCATCTCTGACGCCTAAAAGGTCTTTGATCTTGAGGAGAACGGAAAATACATCGGCTTTATTCGTTAATGCAGGCGCTGTTTCTTTCATGATATGCTGCAATAATTCCGTCTCTTTTGGCGTGAATCCGCCCGGAACGGCCGGAGCTTGTCCCAGAGATCCGCGCGATTCAAGCGCTCTGATGACGCCTGCCGCTTCTTTTACAATATGCGTCCCGTTCGTTTCGGCTTGTGCCGCCAATTTAGCGAACAGGTCTTTAGCTGCCGCGATTTCTGCGATTTGCGGCTTCTGCTGAACAGCTTTTGCTTCTTGTCCTTGGGTGCCGTCGGCGTCAGCTTTTTGCAAAGGATTCCCGACTTCTGACTGAACCTGCGGCTTTAATGGCTGAACGCCCTGCAGTTCTCCTTTTTCGAGTGACCTGACGTGTTCTGCAAGCTTTTGAATCAGCCTTTCGGCATGCACCTCGGTCTCCGCTTGTAAAACAGGCAAAAGCGCCTGCTTCAGCTTTTCCATGCCTGCGGATAGCTGAGCGGCGTTCGTGATCATATCAAACGTTTTCGCAATCTGCTCGTTCAGCGGTACGGGGTTTTTGACGGCCAAAATCGAATCGAGCACGCCGGGATGGACGGGAAGTTCGCGTTTAAGAGCGAACATGACGGCATCGGCGCCTTTTTGGGCGTCAGACTTCGGCAGATTTTCAAGCCACTTGATGGCGGCTCTTAAATCGTTTTCCCTGATCGGCTGCTGCTCCTTCAGCAACGCTCCGACCAGAAAGACAGCTTCCTTCGTCCGCTTCAAAGAAAGCCCGTTCAACAGCTTAAAAGCGGCATCCTGCACTGTCTTCGGGTTTTTGTCAAACGCTTCAACGACCTGAAGGCGGCCTGTCGCTTCATCAGGCTTCTTTTCATACGAAAACCAGTAATGAGCGCCCACTTTCAGGGGTACCTCAAGCTTCCCCTGCCATTTCGTATTGCCGATTTGTATTTCGGCGAACTGCTCGCTGATAAAGCGGAGCACTTTGCCGAGCATCAGTCTTTTCTGATCCGTCTCCGTCCCGCTGATCCGCTGGAGAGGATCAGCTTGTTCAAATTGTTTTCTTAAGCTGTTATGTACATCGTTCAGCATCATCAAAGTCATTCTTCCTCCGGAACGTTATTCATGTGCTTTAACAGGGGCGAACGATCTTCGGTGTATCGGCGACGGGCCGTATTTGGCAAGGGCATGCAGATGCTCTTTTGTTCCGTAGCCTTTATGCTTTTCAAACCCGTAGAGAGGATACTTTTCGGCGTATTCATCCATCAGCCTGTCTCTCGTCACTTTTGCGATGCATGCGCCTGCCGCTATCGATGCGCTTTTGGCATCCCCTTTAATGATCGATGACTGCTCTGTATCGACTGCAAGCGACATGGCGTCGATAAGAAGATAATCCGGAGCGACGTCCAGCGCTTGGACCGCTTTCAGCATCGCCGCTTTCGAGGCTTCATAAATATTCAGCTCATCGATCTCATGGGCGTCCGCGATCCCGACGCCGACTGCTGCGGCTTCTTCCATTATGTATGAATAATAGTCTTCTCTTTTTTGCTTTGACAGTTTTTTCGAATCTGTCAGCCCTAATATTTCACAGTCTTCTTTGAGAATGACAGCGGCGGCAACAACCGGCCCTGCGAGAGGCCCTCTGCCCGCCTCGTCGATTCCGGCGATATATTGATAGCCCCGCGCTCTCAGCGACCGTTCGAAAGACGTCATCACCTGCCACTCTTCCCGCATGGCCGAAAGCCTTTCATTTTTCTTCAGCCAGGCGTCGACAAGCGCTTGGACGCTTTTCCGCCCATCATTTTTGCACTGCTCTATAAAAGGGTCTTTTTCATCACTCACCGATTGAAGATGTTCTTTAATTTCTTTGACGGTTAATGTTTTCACTTTCTCTTCTCCCCTAATGTTCTTATCGGCGCATCTCCTGCAAAAATAAAGGCCCGCTCTTTTAAAAGCGCGCCTTTTTACATATCCTCCGGCTTTTCAAAAGAAAGCGGACCGAACTTTTCGGTGCGGATATCGCGGATGATGACTTCTGTCGTCTTGTCGTAATTAATCTCGCCTCCGGCCATGAGACAGCCGCGTTTTTTTCCGATCTCATCAAAAAGCGCTGCAATCTCTTCTGGAATCTCCTCCAGATCATAGCGCTTTTTTAAGCGCTCAGGGTAATTCTCTTCCAAAAAGCGCAAACCGTAGACGGCGACATCCTGCAAGTTGATAATCGAATCTTTAATTGCGCCTGTTGCCGCAAGCCTCAGCCCGACAAGCTCGTCCTCAAACTTCGGCCATAAAATCCCCGGGGTATCGAGAAGCTCGAGCTCTTTTCCGACCTTCACCCACTGCTGCGCCGTTGTGATCCCGGGTCTGTCGCCCGTTTTGGCAATGTTTTTTTTCGCCAGCCGGTTGATTAAAGTCGATTTGCCGACGTTCGGAATGCCGACGATCAGCGCTCTGATCGCGCGCGGCTTTACACCTTTTGCTTTCATTTTATCAAACTTTTCTTTCAGCAGCTCTTTTGAAGCGGGAAGAATTTGATTGAGCCCCTGCCCGTTGACCGAGTTGATGGCGAGGGAAGGAATTCCGTCTTTTTCAAAGTGCTGCTTCCAAGCCTTTGTCACGGAGGAATCCGCTTTATCCGCTTTGTTGAGCAGCATGATTCTCGGTTTGTTCTTTAAAATCTCTTCAATCATCGGGTTTCTTGAAGACATCGGAATTCTGGCGTCGACCAGTTCGTATACAATGTCGATCAGCTTGAGTTTCTCCGTTACTTCCCGCCTCGCTTTGGCCATATGCCCTGGGAACCATTGGATCACCATTTGTCTGACACCTACTTTCTGTTATTGCTATTCTTTTAATGGTGCGGTGCATATATACTTGTTTGACAAAAAAAGAGCTTGTTATGGTTAACAAGCTCTTTTCGTTCGTTATCATTATCGTCTGATTTCTTTAATACGAGCCGCTTTTCCACGAAGTTCGCGCAAGTAATAAAGTTTCGCACGGCGTACTTTACCATGACGGACAACTTCGATTTTCGCGATTTTCGGTGTGTGCAATGGGAATGTACGCTCAACTCCGACACCGTAAGAAATCTTACGAACTGTGAAAGTTTCGCTGATTCCGCCACCACGACGCTTAATCACGACACCTTCAAAAACCTGGATACGCTCACGGTTACCCTCGACAACTTTAACGTGTACACGTAAAGTATCACCAGGACGGAACGCAGGCAAATCAGTGCGCAATTGTTCTTTTGTGATTTCTTCAATCAATTTTTGCATCGTCTTCAACTCCTTCCAACAGATGCTCTTGCGCGAGTTAACCGGCACAGCGGAACATCGTTTTCAAACTTAAACGAGCGTTCCCGTTCAAGTCACAAGTAGTATCATACCACACCTTTTTCCCGGGTGCAATAGAATCTACCGGTTTTTCCATTCAGAAATCCATTTTCGTTCTTCTTCAGATAAAGGATAGTTTTCCAGAAGGTCGGGCCGCCTTAAAAAAGTGCGCCTGAGAGACTCCTTCCGCCGCCATTCTTTGATTTTCGCATGGTTCCCGCTTGTCAGAACGTCCGGCACCTTCAGGCCTTTGTAATCTGCCGGCCGCGTGTAATGGGGGTGTTCAAGAAGCCCCGTGCTGAAAGAGTCTTCAAGATGCGATTCTTCCTTGCCGAGCACGCCCGGCAAAAGCCGCACAACGCTGTCTGCGATCATCATCGCCGGCAGCTCTCCCCCTGTCAAAACGAAATCTCCGATCGAAATCTCGTCTGTAGACAGGTGCTCTCTGATCCGCTCATCATACCCTTCATAATGCCCGCAAATGAACATTAAATGCTCTTCCTGCGCCAGTTCTTCCGCCTTCTGTTGGGTATAGCGTTCCCCTTGGGGGCAGACGAGGATGATTCTTGGAGACCCTTCGGCTTCAGCCGTCAGCTTTTCGACCGCATCAAAGACAGGCTGCGGTTTCAGCACCATTCCTGCTCCCCCGCCGTATGGATAATCATCAACGGTTTGATGCTTGTTGTCGGAAAAGGCCCGAAAGTTCACCACGCGAAAGCGGACAGCGTCCTTATCCTGGGCTTTTTGCAGAATCGACGAGCCGAGCACGCCTTCAAACATTTCCGGAAAAAGCGTTAAAAAATCGATTTTCATTCGTCAAGTAACCCTTCCATGATATGAATCTTGATCGTTTGATCCGCCACATTAATCTCTTTGACAACGGCGTCGATATAAGGGATGAGCGCGTCTTTCTTTCCCGGTCTGGCCACGACCCAGACATCGTTGGCGCCCGGCGTTAAAATTTCTTTCACCTTGCCGATTAAATCCCCGTCTTCCGAGAAAACATCGCAGCCGATGATTTCGTGAAAGTAGTATTCGTCTTCCGCCAACTGGCTTAATTGGTCTTCGGGAACTTTAATCAAGGCATTCTTGAATTTTTCGGCTTCGGTGAGCGTTTCAACCTCTTTAAACTGCAAAAGGTGGAACTGTTTATGAAGCCTGTGGGCGCTGACGGTCACCTGGACAGGCTCGTCTGTTCCTTCACGAAACAAGTAGAGCGCGTTTCCGGGCTTGTACCGTTCCTCAGGAAAGTCGGTTCTTGAAATGACGCGGACTTCGCCTTTTACCCCATGAGTATTAACAATTTTCCCTACATTAAACCATTGTTTCAGCATTTCTTCACCTCGGACGAATTTCAATGACGATCCCGTCTTTAATCACGATTGTTTTTCCCGTCGTCATATCATGCCAATTATCCCCGACTTCAATGTTCATTAAAGCGTCGATTTCTTTTTCCTTTACTTCGCTGCCAAGCGGCAGTGTGTGGATTTGATTGATTTGAAAAACGATCATTTTAATCTTGTCCTGGCGTTTTTCAATTTCTTTTTTAAATGATTCAGTCGCTGCCGGATTGTGGTGTTCCTTTTCGTGTTTCCTGAGCTGAAAATAGAGCTGGTTGCATTCGCGCTCAAGGATTTCCTTTCGTTCTTCAAAAGAAGCCAGCAGCTTTTTTTTGCTGTTTTCAGTCAAAACCTGCATAACGGTAACACGTTGGATAATTTGCATGGCATCATCACCTACTGTCCCGTGATTTTCCTTTCCCTGAAATCCGGCAGCCTGGCATAAGCTGACAATCGGAATCGTTCATCTGTTTCGATTTTTTCTTACATGTTAAAAAAGGGGGAGGTTTTCACCCTCTCCCCTTAGTCTGCGATCTCAAGTTGAACTTTCTTAGAAGACTGTGCGCCTGCCGCAAATACGACAGAGCGTATCGCCCTTGCAGTGCGCCCTTTTTTGCCGATGATCTTGCCGGTATCCTCTCTGTTGACAGACAAGCGGAACATCGTCCGCTCTGGATTTTCCTCTCTGAAAACCTGAACGTCATCCGGATGATCCACAAGCGGTTTGACCAGTGATACAATCAGCTCTTCCAAGTGCAGATCACTCATTATTTGCTTTGTTTAGCGTTGTGGAATTTTTCCATAATGCCTTCTTTAGAGAACAGGTTGCGAACCGTGTCAGACGGTTTAGCTCCTGTTTGAAGCCATTTAAGCGCAAGCTCTTCGTCGATTTTGACTTCCGCTGGTTTTGCAACCGGGTTGTAAGTTCCGACTGTTTCGATGAAACGGCCGTCACGCGGTGAACGAGAATCTGCTACAACAATACGATAGAAAGGAGATTTTTTTGCTCCCATACGTTTTAAACGAATTTTTACTGCCATTTTACTAGCACCTCCGAAAATATTTCAACAAGATAGTATATTAACAATGATAAAAGTGTTTGTAAAGTGTTTTTTCTTAACAACGTTTTTATCATCTGAAAACAGGTTACATGAAGGGGAGTTTAAACCCTTTTTTCTTGCCTTTTGTCATGTTTGTCATCTGTTTCATCATTTTTTTCATTTCTTCAAATTGCTTTAAAAGACGGTTCACTTCCTGTACGGATGTCCCGCTTCCTTTCGCAATCCGTTTGCGCCTGCTTGCATTGATGATCTCAGGCTGCTCTTTTTCCTTCCCGGTCATCGACTTGATGATGGCTTCGATATGGCTGAGCTGTTTTTCATCAACCTTAACGTTTTTTAAGCCTTTCATTTTGCCTGCGCCGGGCATCATTTGAATCAGATCTTCAAGCGGCCCCATATTGCGGACCTGTCCGAGCTGTTCCAAAAAGTCGTCGAGCGTAAAGCTCATATTTTTCATTTTTTGCTCGAGTTCTTTCGCCTTTTCTTCGTCTACGTTGGCCTGGGCTTTCTCGATAAGGGTGAGCACATCGCCCATTCCGAGAATTCGCGAGGCCATCCGTTCGGGATGAAACGGCTCCAGCGCATCAAGCTTTTCGCCCATTCCGGCAAATTTGATCGGCGTGTTTGTCACGGCGCGGATCGACAAGGCCGCCCCGCCTCTTGTATCACCGTCAAGCTTCGTCAGAATGACACCCGTCACACCGAGCTGTTCGTTGAAGCTTTTGGCAACATTGACCGCGTCTTGACCCGTCATGGAATCAACGACAAGGAAAATCTCTTCCGGCTGAGCTGTTTCTTTTACCTGCTCAAGCTCATCCATCAGGTCTTCATCAATGTGAAGACGCCCCGCCGTATCGATCAGAACGTAGTCATGATGATCTTCTTTCGCCTTTTCGATGGCCTGCTTGGCAATCTCCACCGGACTGACCTTGTCACCCAGCGAAAATACGGGCATATCGAGCTGCTTGCCGAGCGTTTCCAGCTGTTTGATCGCCGCCGGGCGGTAGATGTCTGCTGCCACGAGCAGCGGATTGCGGTTATGTTTTTTGCGAAGCAGGTTGGCAAGCTTTCCGGTCGACGTCGTTTTACCGGCCCCTTGCAGACCGACCATCATGATAACGGTCGGCGGACGCTTTGCAGCGGCAATCTTGCTTTCCTCGCCGCCCATCAGCTCCGTCAGCTCTTCTTTTACAACTTTAATGACCTGCTGTCCGGGCGTCAGGCTTTTCATGACGTCTTGTCCGACAGCTCGTTCGCTTACCTTTTTCACAAAATCTTTCACGACTTTAAAATTGACGTCCGCTTCAAGGAGTGCTAAACGGACTTCGCGCATCATGTCTTTGACGTCTTGCTCCGTTACTTTTCCTTTTCCGCGGATTTTTGAGATCGTTTGCTGCAGTCGGTCGGCTAATCCTTCGAATGCCATATTAAGTGCCGCCTCCTAATCTAATTTCTCAAGCGCGTCGATCAGGGATTCCGCTTCGGGCTGACCGTCAGTCAGCTTTCTCAGCTCTTCAAAAATCTTCTTGCGCTCTTGAAATTTTTTAAACAAAAGTAGCTTTTCTTCATATTGCTCAAGCATGGCTTCGGTTCGTTTGATATTGTCATAGACCGCCTGCCTTGAGACATGATATTCTTCAGCTATTTCGCCAAGGGAGAAATCGTCTAAGTAGTAAAGCGACATGTAGCTTTTTTGTTTTGATGTCAACAACGACTGATAGAAATCGAATAAGTAATTCATTCTCGTTGTTTTTTCAAGCGTCATGAGACTCTCCCCTTTGTTAAGTCAAATCCCTTTACGATACATTAGTTTACGCTGAAATATTTGATCTGTCAAGTTTTTATCTTGTCATACATAACGGCGAAAAAGAAAACCCCGGCGAAGGGGTTTTCCGCGCCTACTCTTCTTTCTCGATCAGATCGGAAAACAGGCCGTATACATATGACTCTGCTTCAAACGGCTGCAGGTCATCCATTTTTTCTCCCAGTCCGACAAACTTGACCGGAATCTGGAGCTCGTGGCGGATGGCGAGGACGATGCCGCCTTTTGCCGTTCCGTCGAGCTTCGTCAGCACGATGCCGGAGACATCAGTCGCTTTGGAAAATTCGCGCGCCTGTGTCATCGCGTTCTGTCCTGTCGTCGCGTCCAGTACGAGCAGCACTTCATGAGGTGCATCAGGCACTTCGCGCTGAATCACGCGCTTTACCTTTTCGAGTTCTTTCATTAAATTCACTTTATTTTGGAGACGGCCTGCCGTGTCGCAAAGCAGGACATCGGCGCCGCGCGCTTTCGCGGCTTGAACGGCGTCATAGATAACGGCCGCAGGATCCGAGCCTTCCGCCTGTTTGACGACATGCGCGCCGACGCGCTCTCCCCACACTTCAAGCTGATCGATCGCGCCGGCTCTGAATGTATCTCCGGCAGCAAGGACGACATTTTTGCCTTCTTTGATGAATTGATGGGCAAGCTTGCCGATCGTCGTCGTTTTGCCGACGCCGTTGACGCCGACGAATAAAATGATGTTTAAGCGGCCGTCTTCGACGCGGAGCTCTGCTGCTTCCTGCTCCCCGCCTTCATAGATTTCGACGAGCTTTTCAGAAATGACGGACTGAACCTCTTTCGGGTCCTGAATATTTCTTCGTTTGACCTCGCTTTTCAGTTCGTCAATCAGCTCCATCACCGTTGCAACGCCGACATCAGCGCTGATCAGAACCTCTTCAAGCTCTTCAAAAAAATCCTCGTCCACTTTCCGGTAGCGGGAGACAAGCTCATTGACCCGCTCCTGAAACGTATTTCTCGTTTTCGCCAGGCCTTCTTTAAATTTGCCTGAAACCGAATCGGTCTGCTGTGTGATTTTTTCTTTCAGTTTTTTAAAAAAGCTCATGTCCTGTAACCTCGCTTTATTGAACTAGTTCTTTTGTTTCTTCAAGCTTGACTGAGACCAGCTTGGAAACGCCTGATTCCTGCATCGTCACGCCGTAAAGAACATCGGCTTCTTCCATCGTTCCTTTGCGGTGGGTGATGACGATAAACTGGGTTTCATGGCTGTATTTTTTCAAGTATTGGGCAAAGCGGAACACGTTCGCTTCGTCAAGCGCCGCCTCGACTTCATCCAGCACGCAGAACGGAACCGGTCTGACTTTGAGGATCGAAAACAGGAGCGCGATCGCCGTCAAGGCCCGTTCCCCGCCGGAAAGCAGGCTCAGGTTCTGCAGCTTTTTGCCCGGAGGCTGAGCGATAATATCGACGCCCGATTGGAGCAGGTCATTCGGATCTGTCAGCTTGAGTTCGGCTCTTCCGCCGCCGAACAGCGCCCGGAAGACGTCTTCGAAATGAGAACTGATCTGTGCAAATGTTTCCGCAAAACGCTTCGTCATTTCCTCATCCATTTCCTCGATAACCTTAAAGAGCGTATTTTTCGCTTCGAGCAGGTCGTCTTTCTGCTCCGAGAGGAAGAGGTAGCGTTCATTGACCCTTTCGAATTCCTCTATGCTGCCGAGGTTTACCGTTCCCAGCTCTTCGATTGCAAGCTTGATCAGCTTGACGCGCTTTCTCGCTTCTTCAGGGGAAAGCTCCAAAGGATATTTTTCCCTCGCCCCTTCAAATGAAAGTCCATACTCTTCCCGCAGGAAAGAGAGCAGGTTGTCGAGTTCGACTTCCATGCGGCCGAGCTTGACTTCTTCGTCTTTTAATAGGCCTGCCATCTGCTTATACTGGCGCTTCATTTCTTTCAGTTCCAGCTCTTCGGTTTCAAGGCCTTTTTGCAGTTTCATCCGCTGCTCTCTTCTTGATGCGATCAGCTCTGCGGTTTTATTTTTGTCGTTCAGCTTCTTTTTCGCAGCTTCTTCAAGTTTTTCCTCGCCGGAAGTATTCGAGGACATTTCTGTCGTCAAGAAAGAGAGATCCTCTTCGGCAATCTTGAGCGCTTCCGCATTCTCGGCATACTCTTCTTCAAGTCTTGCGAGCTTTTCCCGTTCATTTGCACACGACTGTTCGGTTTTCGCCAGCACCACTTTCAAATCGGTCAGCTCGCTTTGCAGCGCTTCTTTCGTCGAGGTCTGCGTCTGCTTTCGCTCCGTCATGGCTTCGATTTCGGAATCGAGGCGCTTCAGCCCGCCGGCGATCGATGTGAGCTTTTCTTCAAGCTCTTTTTTACGCCGTTTCCTGTCTTCGTCCCCTTCCAGCAGAGCCGATTTTTCCTGGTCGTAGAGCTCCAAATGGCTGTTGACGTTTTTCTCGGCGATTTCGAGTTCGTACAGACGCCCTTTGATTTCCTGCTGCTCGGTTCTTAAGCGTTCCCCGTCCTCGCGGAGTGACTGAAGTTTGGCATCAAGCTCTTGCATCGTCTGCTTCAGGGCTTTCACTTCTTTTTCGAGCAATTCGGTTTTCTCTTCCATCTCGGCGAGACGTTTTGTCTGGGCTTCCAGCTCCCTGTTGCGTCCCAGAAGCGAGCTGCTTTTTTTCTTAACGGCTCCTCCCGTCATTGAACCGCCCGGATTGACGACATCCCCTTCAAGGGTGACGATCCGGTATCTGTGGCCGAGCCGTTTGGCAAGATCGTTGGCGCCTTTTAAATGCTCGGTGATCAGCACGGTGCCAAGCAAGTTTTGCACAACGGTCCGGTAGGCCGGATCAAACGAAACAAGCTCGCTGGCGATGCCGATGAACGACGGATTTTCTTTCGCCGCTTCGATGTCTCGCGACTGGATGCGGCGCTCTTTGATGACGGACAGCGGGAGAAAGGTCGCCCTTCCGAACGAATGCTTTTTCAAATATTGAATCGCCCGTCTGGCAGCGTCTTCATCGTCTGTGACAACATGTTGGGCCGTTGCGCCGAGCGCGATTTCAATCGCTGTTTCATACCGCTCGTCCGTCTTTAACAGCTCTGCAATCGCGCCGCGAATGCCCGGAAGCTCGCTCTTGGCCTTTAATACTTCTTTGACGCCTTGATAAAACCCTGAGAAGTCCTCCTGCATCGCTTCAAGCATTTCTTTTTTGGAGCGCGCCTGCTGAACGTATTGATAAGCCTGGTAAAGGGCGGATTCCTTTTTCTCATACTGGCTTTTTTTCTGTTCATAGCTTTTTTGCGCGTCCCTGAATGCTTGAATCTGGCTGTGAAGGCGCTCGTCGACGAGGCTGAATTCGTGTTCGGTTTTCATCTTTCGGTCGGCGATTTCCTTCCGCTCGCTTAAATATTTTTCATTGTTTTGCGCGAGCCGTTTTTGCTGCGCCGCGGATTGGGACATTTGGTCTTCAAGAAATTGAAGCTCGTTCCGGACGGATGCCTGTTCGTTCAAGAGTTCGAAATAATCGCTTTTCAGCTGTTCGATTTCTTCTTCTACATTTTCGCTGTATCCGGAGAGAGCCTGATTCTTTTCTTTCACCTTTCGGGCAAGCTCTTTTGCTTCGGCCTCGAGCTTTTCAAACACAAGCTTCTGCGCGGCGATTTTTTCTTTCAGGCTGCACTCTTTTTCACTGCGCTGGACGAGCGCTTCTTCAAGCTGAGCTCTGTTTTGCGTCGCGTTTTTTTTGCGTTCCTTCAGCACTTCTTTCCGGCCTTCGAGCTTCTCCAGTTCCTCGCTTGTCAAAAGCAGCACTTGCTGAAGCTCATCGACCGATTCGTCGAGCGCTTGAATTTTGTCTCTTGCCTCTTCGATTTTGGCTTCCTTTGCCTGGATGGCCGCAGACGAGGACATTTCTTCGTCTTTCGCCTTTTCGACTTTTTGCTGAAGGGCTTCCCATTTTCCGTGAAACTCTTCGATATCATACGCCGTTAACGCGATTTCGATTTTTTCAAGCTCATCCTTTTTTTCAAGGTAGTCTTTGGCGATCGACGCCTGCACTTTCAGCGGCTCCACCTGCCCCTCGAGCTCGTGGAGGATGTCTTCGACCCGGTTCAAATTGTCCTGTGTCTCAAACAGCTTGTTTTCGGCTTTTTTCTTTCTCGTTTTATATTTTAATACGCCGGCCGCTTCTTCAAAGATGCTTCTCCGCTCTTCAGCCTTGCTGCTTAAAATCTCTTCGACTTTGCCTTGGCTGATGATGGAAAACGCTTCTTTTCCAAGCCCCGAATCCATAAAAAGATCGATGATATCTTTCAGGCGGCACGGCTGGTTGTTGATGAGAAATTCGCTTTCCCCCGATCTGTAGACTCTTCTCGTCACACTGACTTCGTGAAAATCGATCGGCAAAAAGCGGTCGTCATTGTCAAGCGTCAGCGTCACTTCGGCAAGATTCAGCTTTTTCCGCGAATCGCTGCCGGCAAAAATGATGTCTTCCATTTTGCCGCCTCTGAGCGATTTTGCGGACTGTTCACCGAGCACCCAGCGGATCGCGTCGGTAATGTTGCTTTTTCCGCTGCCGTTCGGACCGACGACAGCTGTCACGCCTTTTACAAAATCTACAGAAATTCGTTCTGCAAACGATTTAAATCCTATCACGTCTAAACGTTTGAGGAACATGGTGATCCTCCTTATGTATTAAAGTATTACAATTCTATCATAACCCCATCGAAAAGGCTTAAAATACATTGAAATCCCCCTGAGTTTTGCAAGGGGGATTTATTGTTTCATATGGTGTTTTTGCAGCTTCGCGAGCGCTTCTTGAGCGGCATGCTGTTCTGCTTCTTTTTTGGAACGGCCGCTTCCCACCCCAAGTACTTCTCCTTTTAGCGATACGTTTGCTTCAAATTCGCGGTTGTGCGCCGGTCCTTTTTCCTGAAGGATTTTATACTCCAGAATACCTCGTCCGTCGCGCTGTACAAATTCCTGCAGCTGGCTTTTAAAATCCATCACATGAGAAAAAGCACCATCGTCGATTTTAGGGAAAACGTACGCTTTCAGAAAGGCCACGACAGCTTCGAGCCCCTGATCCAGATAGAGCGCACCGATAAAAGCTTCAAACACATCGGCTAAAAGCGCCGGACGCTTTCTTCCTCCAGTCATTTCCTCTCCTTTTCCCAATAGAACTAGCTCTCCGAAAGAAAGCTCGTGGGCCAGGGAAACCAAAGAAGGCTCACATACGATCGCCGCTCTCAATTTCGTCAAATCACCCTCGCTCATCGCCGGGTATTTGGCGTATAAAAATTGAGAAATCGTCAGTTCCAAAACGGCGTCTCCTAAAAATTCAAGCCTCTCATTATCTTCATATGGCTTCTTTCGATGCTCATTCACATAAGATGAATGTGTAAATGCTTGATATAAAAGCTTCTCGTTTTGAAATTGAACCGAAATCCGCTCCTGAAACTTTTTAAACTGCTCCGCTTTCTTTTGAAACATTTTTTTGTCTCTGAAATGTGAATGTTTTGACATAGCAACCTCCATATGGGCACATCAAGTTCACCTCACCTCCTATGAAAAGGCAGGTTCGTGTATCATTGGGCAAAACATTAAAATTAAAGCCGCATTTATAAAGGGATAAAGCCCCGTCTTTAAACGGGACTTTAAAAGAGCTTACTGCTTACTATTTATGTAGTTCACAGCGTCACCGACTGTTGCAATCTTTTCAGCATCTTCGTCAGAAATCTCCATATCAAACTCGTCTTCAAGTTCCATGACAAGCTCAACTACATCAAGGGAATCAGCGCCTAAATCCTCTTTAAAAGAAGCTTCAAGAGTGACGTCGGCTTCATCCACGCCGAGGCGGTCTACGATGATTTTTGTTACACGCTCTAATGCGTCTGCCATAGCTATTCACCTCCCCTCAAGTATTATAGTTGATTCGTTTTTAAAAAACCAGAGATAATTCAATTTTTGATTTCGTTTAAACCATAGCCATTCCGCCGTTGATGTTCAGCGTCTGGCCGGTCATGTAGCTCGCATGGTCAGATGCGAGGAAAACAACGGCGCTGCTGATGTCAGACGGATCGCCGAACCGTGCAAGCGGAATCTGCTTCAGCATTTCGTCTTGAATGTCTTTTGTCAGCTTGTCCGTCATTTCCGTCGAAATAAACCCCGGAGCGATTGCATTAACGGTGATGTTTCTAGACGCAAGCTCTTTCGCCAGCGTTTTCGTCAAGCCGATCACGCCTGATTTAGCCGCGACATAGTTGGCCTGTCCGGCGTTACCGACGACGCCTACAACCGAGGTGATGTTGATGATCCGGCCGCTTCTTTGTTTCATCATCTGTCTTGTCACGGCTTTTGAACAATTGAACACACCTTTTAAGTTTATGTTAATGACGTCGTCCCATTCATCTTCTTTCATTCTCATGAACAGATTGTCTTTTGTAATGCCCGCATTGTTGACAAGGATGTCAAGCGTGCCGAAGCGTCCGACCGCTTCCTTCATCATCGCCTGAACCTCATCCGCATTTGAAACGTCCGCTTTAAAAGCAAACGCATCGCGGCCGAGCGCTTTGATTTCGTCTACGACTTCGTTCGCTTTCGCTTCATTTCCCGCGTAGTTGACGACGACATTCGCTCCGTTTTTCGCCAGGTCCAGGGCGATCGCGCGGCCGATCCCTCTTGAGGCTCCTGTAACAACGGCTGTTTTATTTTCCAGCATTTTCGTTTTCCTCCTTCAACGTTTGAACGGCAAGTTCAATTGTGTTCGGGTCTGACACAGCAATCGTTTTGACTCTGCGGTTCACTTTCTTCACAAGCCCTGACAAAACCTTACCGGGACCGATTTCGATGAACGTCGTCACGCCTTCGTCAATCAGGCGGCTGATTGTTTCTTCAAATCGCACAGGGGAATACAGCTGTTCAATCAGTTTATTCTTAATGTCGTCTTTATCCGTTACAAAGTCGGCTGTTACGTTGGAGACGACCGGAATGGCTGCATCTTTGATCTTGCACGCATCAAGAACTTCACGAAGCTTATCAGCTGCCGGCTTCATCAGTTCGGAATGGAACGGCCCGCTGACTTCAAGAGGGATCGCGCGTTTTGCGCCCTTTTCTTTGGCAAGCTCTGAAGCGAGCTCGACGCCTTTAGCTGTTCCCGAGATGACGATCTGTCCGGGGCAGTTCAAATTGGCGAGCTGAACAAGGTTTCCTTCTTCAGAAATTTTGTCCGTCACTTCTTTCAGCGCCTGGCTGTCCATGCCGAGAATGGCCGCCATCGCGCCTTCTCCTGCCGGCACGGCTTCATTCATGAATTCGCCGCGCTTTCTGACGGCATAAACCGCGTCTTTAAACGACAAGGCGCCGGCAGCTACCAATGCGCTGTACTCGCCGAGGCTGTGCCCTGCCGCATAGTCGGCTTTAATGCCGTATTCCTTCAGTTTTTGAAGCGCTGCTGTGCTCGCCGTTAAAAGGCTTGGCTGCGCGTTGTATGTAAGCGTCAGTTCCTTTGCATCCCCTTCAAACATGAGGCTGCTCAGTTTTGTTTCAAGCGTTTGATCCGCTTCTTCAAAAATCTTCTTTGCATTCGGTTCTTTTTTATACAATTCGTGTCCCATGCCGATATGCTGCGAACCTTGGCCCGGGAATAGAAAAGCAATCTTGCCCATATGTTAAAACCTCCAGACTATTCATCTGCTTTTTGTTGAATTTTTTCTTCGATAAATGCT
Source organism: Bacillus sp. FSL L8-0528 (assembly GCF_038593085.1). Lineage (NCBI taxonomy): Bacteria > Bacillati > Bacillota > Bacilli > Caryophanales > Bacillaceae > Bacillus > Bacillus sp. FSL L8-0528. The sequence goes on along the minus strand of NZ_CP151961.1, from coordinate 1,706,774 downwards.
GCGACATTTTGGCTGACCATCTCTCTGGCCTGGCGGATCGCGTGATAAACGGCGCGTCCGTCAGATGATCCGTGCGCTTTGATGACGGGCGCCTTTAAGCCGAACAATCCGGCTCCGCCGTATTCAGAGTAATCCATTTTCGTTTTCATTTCTTTCAGCTTCGGCTTCAGCGCAGAGGCAGCGAGCTTCGCCGTGAAGCTCGAAGTCAGCGTCGTTCTCAGCATTTTAAAAATGGACAGCGCCGCACCCTCGACCGTTTTCAAGGCAACGTTACCGGTAAAGCCGTCTGTCACGATGACATCAGCGACTCCGTCCAGCATGTCGCGCGCTTCCACATTGCCGATGAAGTTCAAATCGGTTTCCTTTAATTTTTGAAAGGTCTGCTTGGCAAGCTCATTTCCTTTTTTGTCTTCAGTTCCGACGTTTAAAAGTCCGATGCGCGGATTTTTGACGCCCAGCACCTGTTCTCCGTAAACAGATCCCATAATGGCGTATTGAACGAGATGTTCGGGCTTGGCGTCCACATTCGCTCCGACATCAAGAAGGAGAAAGCCGTCTCCGGAGACAGTCGGCAATGTCGGCGCCAACGCAGGCCTTTCAATCCCTTCAATCCGGCCGACGATAAAGAGCCCGGCCGTCATAAGCGCTCCGGTGTTTCCGGCGGAAATGCAGGCATCCGCCCTGCCTTCTGCGACTTCCCCGGCCATCAGAACCATCGATGAATTCTTCTTTCTTCTGACGGCTCTGACTGGTTCGTCTGTCGCCTCGATGACTTCTTCCGCGTGTTTAACAGTGATCCGCCCGTGTTCCGTTAAATGGGCGGCTATTTTTTCCCGGTCGCCGATCAGCGTGATCTCGAGGTCTTCGAAATCTTCGACCGCTTTCATCACGCCTTCAATAACCGCTTTGGGAGCATTGTCTCCTCCCATGGCATCTACAGCAATTTTCATGACTTACGCGCCACCTTCTATGATTGTTTTGAACGATACATGACAAATTCGCCTGAAAACACAGGCTCTTCGGCAACATAGCTGTTCACTTCAACAACCGTTCTGCCTTTATCTTTATCAAGCTTTACGACTTTCGCTTTTGCAACGACCCGTTCGCCTTGCTTGACCTGCCTGGTAAAGCGGATGTCCGCTTTGGCCGTCAATGCGAGCTCATCGTCGATAAGGGCGACGGCGAGCGAGTTGGCCTGGGCAAACAAATGGTGCCCCCTGGCGATTTGATTTCGGCTGAACACGTGCTCCGTTCTGATCTCCAGAATGGAAATCGCATGCTCATCCAGCTCCAAATCAATGATCTCGCCAATGACCTCGTCGAGCGGGAGAGACTTGACTTCATCTTCAAGAGATTTCTCGGCAACACTTTTGATTCTTTCTCTCAGTTCAGGTATGGAAAGTTCCAAACGGTCCAAGCGAATCGTCTGAATGCTGACGTTAAATTTCTCCGCTAACTCCTCGTCCGTAATAAACGGGGTCGTACGAATCGTCTGCTGCAGCAATTCTTGGCGTTCTCTCTTACTTTTTCTCATGTTTTTAAACACCATCCGCGCAATTATGACTAGGTACTAATAGTAGTATATAATTTCATAGATTGGAATGCAATCTTTCTTTACCCGCCGACGATAAATTTTCACAGGACTTCCAGGTCAGCTCAGCTTTTCTCCGTCCATCACCCCGCTGTTTTGCAAGTGTTCCCGCAGGCTTTCATATTCGGCATCCGTCCAGAACGCCTTTGAAGAGACAAGTTCTGCAGCGTCTTTTCTTGCCGTTTCCAGCGCGCGGTAGTCGTGAACCATGTCAGCGACTTTAAACTCCGGCATCCCGCTCTGTTTTTTGCCGAAGAAGTCCCCGGGTCCTCTCAGTTCAAGGTCCTTTTCAGAAAGCTCAAAGCCGTCGGTCGTCTCAGACATGATGCTCATGCGCTCTTTGCCCGTTTCAGATTTCGGGTCTGCCATCAGGATGCAATACGACTGGTGGTCGCCCCGCCCGACCCGACCGCGAAGCTGGTGCAGCTGAGAAAGTCCGAACCGGTCGGCATCATAGATCAGCATGACCGTCGCATTCGGAACGTTTACTCCGACTTCAACGACGGTTGTGGAAACGAGAATCTGGCATTCGTTTTTGCTGAACTGCCTCATCACCTGTTCTTTCTCGTCATTTGACAGCTTTCCGTGCATGAGGCCGATCTGCCACCTTCCTCTGAAAGCATGGGTCAGCATGCTGTGCACATCGATCGCGTTTTGAACGTCAAGCTTGTCCGATTCTTCAATCAAGGGACAAATCACATACGCCTGTCTGCCTTTTTTCAGTTCTTTTTCGATAAACGCGAGAATCCGTTCGAGCATGTCGTGCTTCACCCAATAAGTCTCGATCCGCTTTCGCCCAGCCGGCATTTCATCGATGACGGACACATCCATTTCCCCGAAAACCGTGATCGCCAGTGTTCTCGGAATCGGCGTCGCCGTCATAAACAAGACATCGGGATCTTTCCCTTTGCTTCTCAGTTTTTTTCTTTGCTCGACGCCGAAGCGGTGCTGTTCATCGGTGATCACGAGTCCGAGCTGTTTAAAGTGGACATCGTCCTGAATAAGGGCGTGCGTCCCCACCAAAATATCAATTTCTCCTTCTTTTAATCTTTCTAAAAGCTCTCTTCTCCTTTTCCCTTTCACAGAGCTTGTTAAAAGCGCAACATTGACATCGTGCTGCTCAAAGAGGGATACCAATGAATCGGCGTGCTGTTCCGCCAGTATTTCGGTCGGCACCATCATCGCTCCCTGGAATCCTGAAAGCAGCGAGGCGTATAACGCAATCGCGGCGACGGCCGTTTTGCCTGAACCGACGTCTCCTTGCAAAAGCCGATTCATTTTATACCCTGAAGCCATGTCCTTTAATATGTCGTCGAGCGCTTTCGCCTGCGCGTTTGTCAAAGGAAACGGAAGGCTTTTGACAAACGAATTGACGTCTTCCGGCCGAAAGGTGTGGCTGATTCCGTCGGACGCTTCCCGCTCGAACTTCCGCAAAGCCTGCATTTTCAGCTGAAACAGTAAAAATTCTTCATATACAAAGCGGCGCCGTGCATGTTTTAAAGCTTCCCTCGACTCGGGCTTGTGCATCGCCTTCACCGCCTCCTGGTAAGACAGAAGTTTATAGGCGGTCCGAAGCTTTTCCGGAAGGGGATCTTCGGCGAACGGCAAATGGCTGCGGACGGCTTCCTGAATCAATTTTCTCATCGTCTTTACGGTGATGTTTTCTTTGACGGAGTAAACGGGTTCAATCGACTGGTCACCTTGGTGCGGCCCGTTTTTCAGCTCCTGCACCATCACGGATTGTCTGTGCTTGTCCCATTTTCCGGTTACGGTAACTATCGAGCCGATCGCAAGCTTTTTTTTCAAATAAGGCCTGTTAAAACAAACCGCTGTGATCAAATAGTTTCCGACCAATAGCCGGAGCGTGAGGCGGCTCCGCTTTTTCCCGTAATAGGCAAGAGAAGGCTCGCTGTGAACCTTCCCTTCCACCGTCACTCGTTCGTCGTGTGCCACTTCTTCCAAATCGCGCAATTCATAATCGTCATATCGGTACGGGAAGTAGTTTAAAAGATCAAGAACCGTATAGATTCCGAGCTCATTTAACGTTTTTTCCGTTTCCGTCCCGACGCCTTTTATAACAGATATACTAAGTTGCAGATTGTGTTCCACGTGCAGCTGACGCTCCTCCGAATATTTTTTTCTCCAATTCTTTGCCCGTCGGTGTTGCGGCAAGACCGCCCCGGCCTGTTTCCCTCAGTGCCGTCGGCATCGTCTGCCCGATTTTGTACATCGCATCGATCACTTCATCGCATGGAATGCGGCTTGTAATGCCGGCAAGCGCCATATCAGCCGCGACCATCGCGTTGGCTGCGCCCATCGCGTTCCGCTTCACACACGGCACCTCAACGAGCCCTGCGACAGGATCGCAGACTAGACCGAGTACGTTTTTTAAAGCGATCGCCATTGCTTCGGCGCACTGTTCAGGGGTTCCGCCCGCCATTTCGACGATGGCGGCAGCCGCCATGCCCGAGGCCGAGCCGACTTCAGCCTGACAGCCTCCCGCGGCTCCCGAAATGCTCGCATTGTTGGCAACGACGAATCCGAACGCTCCCGATGTAAATAAAAAGCGGACCATCTGCTCTTTCGTCGGCTGAAGTTTCTCTTTTACCGCAAAAAGCGTCCCCGGGACAACGCCGGCCGATCCCGCAGTCGGCGTTGCGCAAATCGTTCCCATCGCTGCGTTGACTTCATTTGTCGCAACCGCTTTGCTGACAGCGTCAAGGATGACATCCCCTGACAGCCCTTTGCCCGATTTGAGGTAGGCTTGAAGCTTAACGGCGTCTCCCCCCGTCAATCCGGAGTGCGACACGACGCCTTCAACACCTTTTTGCACAGCATCTTCCATCACGGCCAAGTTGGCTTCCATCTGCTCGAATATTTCTTCCCGCGTCCGGCCTGACACCTCGATCTCCTGCGCGATCATGATTTCAGAGATGGACACGTTTTTTTCTTTTGTCAGCTGAATTAATTCTTTAACATTTCGAAACATATCGTCTCACCCTCCTTTTAGTCAGCGATCTGGGTCACCTCAATGATGTTCGGCAGCGCTCTCAATTCTTCAAAAACAGCCGGATCGATCGTTTGATCGACCTCAATCGTCATGAGCGCTTCCTGGCCGACGTCTTTCCGAGCCACTTCCATATGGCCGATGTTGATTGCGAACTTTGCAAGCACATTGGCTACGCCTGCAATCGTTCCGTAGCGGTCGTTATGGACGACTAAAATAGCGGGGTGATTTCCCGACAATCTGAGCTCAAAGCCGTTCAGCTCAATGATTTCGATTTTCCCTCCGCCGATTGAGATGCCTGCGAGTTCAAGGGAGCCTTCATCATCAGAGATGAGGATGCGGGCTGTATTGGGATGCGTTGGAACAGCTTCTTCTTCCCGGAACTCGATGGCGATTCCCTTTTCTTCGGCTAGGCGGATCGAATCTTTGATTCTTTCATCAAATGTATCAAAATCCAAAAGGCCGCCGATGATCGCAACATCTGTTCCATGTCCTTTATACGTCTCGGCAAAAGAACCGTACAATGACACAACGATTTGTTTCGGCTCCCTCCCAAACACGCTTCTGGCGACTCTGCCGATTCTGGCCGCGCCGGCCGTATGAGAACTTGACGGACCGATCATGACGGGCCCGATAATATCAAACACACTTCTGTACTTCATCCTTATCCCCCTTTTACACACAGATTCCCCCGCTGTACGGAGGAAAAAAAGCCGTTTTTTTTAGACTAATCGATCATTCCCGAATTGGCAAGCAGACAACGCCCGAGCGGGCTGATGCTTTAAAAAAAGCCAAAAGAAGAGAAGGGCTTTTATCAACATGCCCTTCTGCCTTTAATCCTTTATTCAACAGCCAGAATGTAGGAATACAGCGGCTGTTTACCGTCGTGCACTTCTACTTCAACGTCTTCGTACGTCTCGCTGATGAAGGCTGCGAGTTCTTCGGCCTCTTCTTCCGGCGCGTCTTCCCCTTTGATCACAGTGACGATTTCACTGTCTTCATCGATCATGCCTGCGAGCAGCTTTTTCGCTGCTGTTAACTGGTCAGATGCCGTCTCAACGATTTTCCCGTTTAAGATGCCCATAAAATCGCCTTTTTTAATATCGATGCCGTCAATGTTTGTGTCTCTGACCGCATAGGTGATTTGTCCGCTTTTCACCTCGCCGATCGCACCGAGCATAGCGGCTTCATTCTCGTCCGCTCCAAGGGCCGGGTTGAATGCGAGGAGCGCGGCCATCCCTTGAGGAACGGTCTTCGTCGGGATGACAATCACATCTTGTCCGGCAACATCCGCGGCCTGGTTCGCCGCCATGACAATGTTTGAATTATTCGGCAGGATCACGACCGTGTCCGCATTGGCGTCTTTGATCGCCTGAACGATGTCTTCCGTGCTCGGATTCATCGTCTGGCCGCCTTCTATGACCTTTGTGGCGCCGATGCTTTCGAAAAGCTCGGCAATTCCTTCTCCCATAGCAACTGTGACGATGCCGTACGGCTGTTTTTCTGCCGGCGCTTTTTCAGCCGGTGCAGCTGTCTCCTGTTTGTTCTGACTGAGAATCGCGCTGTGCTGTTCTCTCATATTTTCGATTTTCATGTTGATGAGGCTGCCGTATTTTTGCGCATAAGTCATGACTTCCCCCGGATATTCGGCGTGGATGTGCACCTTGGCGATATTTTCGTCTGAGACGACGAGCAGCGAATCACCGAAGCCGCTTAAATCCTGGCGGAACGCATCTTCATTAAAGTTTCTTTTGCCGCTGTCGAGCTTCACCATAAACTCCGTGCAATAGCCGAATTCGATGTCTTCTGTGTTCATGTGGCTTTGAGCGTTTTTATGGTGCTCCGCGCTGACAAGATCATCCAATGACGGAAGAGCGGCCGCTTTTTCAGAAAGCTTTTCTCCCTTTAAAGAAGCGAGAAACCCTTCATACACGTAAAGAAGCCCTTTTCCGCCGCTGTCGACCACACCGACTTCCTTTAAAACCGGAAGCAGCTCAGGCGTGCGCTCCAATGAAGCCTCCGCTTCATTCACGACGGCTTCCATCACCTTGATGATATCGGTTTCAGTTTGAGCGGTGAGCACTGCTTTTTTTGCCGCATCTTTGGCAACCGTCAAGATCGTGCCTTCGACAGGCTTCATGACGGCCTTGTAGGCGGTGTCCACTCCGGCCTGGAACGCGGCGGCAAATTCTTTCGCGTTAATTTCCGATTTCTGTTCAATCGATTTGCCAAAACCTCTGAACAGCTGGGATAAAATGACACCCGAGTTTCCCCGCGCTCCCATCAGAAGCCCCCTTGACAGGCTTTGTGCCACTTTGCCGATATTAGCGGCATCGATCTGCTCCACTTCTTTTGCACCGGATGTCATCGACAGATTCATGTTCGTTCCTGTATCTCCGTCCGGAACCGGAAATACATTTAACGCATCAACTACATTTGCGTTTTGGGACAGATGGCGTGCGCCGTACAGAACCATTTCTGCAAAAGCTTTTCCATCCAGATTTCGTATAGACACTCTTGTTTTCCTCCTAACTACGGGTTCGTCACTCGTACTCCTTGAACGTAAATATTTACGGAATCTACTGCAAGACCTACTGTATGGTCGAGCGTATATTTGACTTTTGTTTGAACATTATGTGCCACTTCTGAAATTTTTGTTCCGTAGCTGACAATGATGTACATGTCAATATGAATACGATCTTCTTCCTGGCGGACGATGACGCCTCTTGCAAAGTTTTCTTTTCTGAGGATTTCAGTCAGTCCGTCTTTAATTTGGTTCTTGGATGCCATACCTACGATCCCGTAGCAGTCGATCGCTGCGCCTCCTGCAACCATGGCGACCACTTCGTTTGATATATCAATCTGTCCGTATTTTGTTCGGAATTCAATGGACACGTTGGTTCCTCCTTTTCGAGTCTCGCTTTTGACCTCTGGTTATCATCATTCTACTATAAGGACCTTCTTTTTAAAAGAACAGGCAGGCTTCTCTCCAAACCTAACCCTACTTATACTACAGCGCGTTCATTTTTTCAAGATGTCAAGGAATTTTTCTTGAAAGCAGAGTAATCAATAGTTGCAAACGGTTTTTAGCTGTGGTAAATTATTAAAGTATCTGAAGCATCACAGGTGATCAACTGATAAAGAATGATGATGTTTTTTTTGATAGTTAGGAGGGAAACAAATGGCACGTAAATGCGTTATTACAGGCAGAAAATCACGTTCTGGCAACTCTCGTTCTCACGCGATGAACGCTTCTAAACGCACATGGGGCGCTAACGTTCAAAAAGTGCGCATCCTTGTGAACGGCAAGCCTAAAAAAGTATATGTATCTGCTCGAGCTTTGAAATCTGGAAAAGTTGAGCGTGTATAAGAAAAAATAAACGCCTGCCAAGAGCGACTGTACGCTTTAGGCAGGCGTTTTTTCGTTCTTTTGCCATCCGGGGAGAGCCCTTTGACCCGCTCCGCAAAAAAAGCGCACCCGGCGCTTCTTAGTCTTTGCGAAACGAGCCAAGCATCGCCCGGACGATTCCCCCTAAAAACTTCGGTAATTTAATGGTGTAAAATTTCATTCCCTTCCCTCCTCAAAGAGTCCGCAACCGCACCCACCTTCAACATCGGATCCCAAACACAGAGCGAGCGGAAGCGCCAGGATATTTAATCAGTGCTTCTTATCATTATTAATATGCCTTCAGAAAACGAAAAAGCACCTTGTGAATGGATGAGTTCGTTACTAATACATAGTGTCGAACCGAGAGCAATATGACACTTATTTAAAGAATACTTAAATCCTTCGAGGGAAAGGTTTTTTACCGTCTCCGTAAACGGCAGGAATGAAATATACGGTTTTGTTTGATCATGCATGACGATGTAGGAACCTGGGGGGTGCATGCTGATCGTATTTTGGCGGTCGATCATGACGGTCTTGACGTTTTGCTTCATCGCGGTATAAAGAAGGTGCAGATTCCCGAGAAAATGGTCTGCTCTGCCTCCCGAAATGCCGAACATTCTGATGATTGAAGGCCGCTGTCCGACGGCCCAGCTCAACGCAAGATCCAAATCCGTCTGATCTTTTTCCGCCTGGTAAATATGGAGGCGGGGAGCGGCCTTTTCAATGGCTTTTTTTTGCTCGTCTGTGATGCTGTCAAAATCCCCGAACGCTTCATCAGGCACGATCCCCGCTTTCAAAAGGGTGACAGCGCCTCTGTCAACCCCGACCCAAAGCGCATCCCCGTCCTGATACTGCAGCAAGTCGGGAATCAGATGATCGGGACCTCCCGCTACAATATTGATCGTTTTCATCGCATTGTCCTTTCTGTGAACGCCCTAAAAAAAGAGCGCAGCTTGAGAAAGCCGGCTCTTTTTCATCGGGAAACCTTACCCAAGCGCACCTTTTATATCGGAAATGGCTTTTTTCCGGTCTTTTTCGTTATAAACGGCAGAGCCCGCAACAAGCAGATTTGCCCCTGCTTCGATACACTGTCTTGCCGTCATTTTGTTGACGCCGCCGTCCACTTCAATCAGCAGGTGGGCGAGCCCTTTTTGCTCGGCCATCTCCTTGACCTGCCTGATTTTCGGCAGAACTGAGGAAATAAATGACTGTCCGCCGAAGCCCGGATTCACTGTCATCAATAGTACGAGATCGAGGTCTTCAAGCACATGCTCGATCTGCTGCACAGGGGTATGCGGATTCAAGACGACACCCGCTTTCACTCCTTGCTCTTTGATGAGCTGGATCGTCCTGTGAAGGTGCGGGCACGCTTCAACATGGACGGACAAAATATCGGCGCCCGCTTTTGCAAAAGCAGGTATATAGCGGTCAGGCGCTTCAATCATTAAATGAACGTCGAGCGGAAGTTCAGTGATCGGTCGGACGGCTTCCACTACAAGCGGCCCGATGGTCAGATTGGGAACGAAATGGCCGTCCATCACATCGATGTGGATGAAATCGGCGCCGCCTTGTTCAACATCCCGAATCTCTTCCCCTAGACGGGCAAAATCGGCTGAAAGAATCGAAGGAGCAACATATACCATATCTTAATACCTCGGCTTTCTATCTTTGATCTCTGTTAAAAATTCAACATAATGGTCGTAGCGATACTGGGCGATTTCGCCGTTTTCCACGGCGCGTTTGACGGCGCAGTTCGGCTCTTTCATATGCAGGCACCCGCGGAACTTGCATTCGGCGCTTTTTTCGCCGATTTCCAAAAACGCAGACCCTAAATCTTCAGCTTCAATACCGGCAAACTCAAGCGAGCTGAAGCCCGGGGTGTCCGCGACGAGGCCGCCGTTTATATCGATCAGCTCGACATGGCGGGTCGTATGCTTTCCCCTTCCCAAGTGGGCGGAAATCCCGGCGGTTTTCAGTTCAAGGTCGGGGCTGATCGCATTTAAAAGCGAAGACTTGCCCACGCCGGACTGGCCGGCGAATACGGTGATTTTATCTTGAAAATGGGAGACGATGTCTTCGATGCCGCTTCCGTTTTTCATCGATGTCAGATAGACGCTGTACCCGATGTTCCGGTAGTCTTCGGCATATTGGTGAATCCGCTCTTTGAGTGCGTCATCATCCACGAGGTCCATTTTCGTAATGCAGATGATCGGCCTGATGTCACCCGCCTCAACCAGCACTAAAAAACGATCCAATAGCGACGTGCTGAATGTCGGCTCCTTTGCAGAAAACACGAGAACCGCCTGATCCACGTTGCTGATCGGAGGTCTGACCAATTCATTGAATCTGTCTTTAATCTCGAGAATGTAGCCTTCTTTATCGTTATCGGCCTGGTAGACGACATCGTCGCCGACGAGAGGGGTGATCTTATTTTTTCTGAAAACCCCTCTTCCCCTGCACTGAATGATCTGATCGCCATCCAAAACATAGTAAAATCCGCTTAATGCTTTAATGATTTTGCCCTCAGGCATATCGCACCTCCCTTATTCATCCTCAGGATATTCAATCGTTTTTGACCTGACCACTTTATCGTTGATCGTTACTTGATAATACCCTTTTTGCCCGGGCGCAATCCTGAATTTGATCGTCCGCTCTGCCGGCGCCGTGATTTTAAAATTTTCATAGACGTCGGAAATGCTGTGTTCTTCATCATCGATCGAAATTTGGACGTTTTGTTCTTCGCCCTCCGCTCCCGGTTCATAAGGGATATCAATTTTCTCGGTCACCGTTTTGACGGGTTTTTTCTCAGGTCCGAGCGAAAACGTAACCTCGACTTTGTCTCCCGGCTTGACGGATGCCCCCGCCCCCGGCTTTTGTTTGATGACCTGACCTTCCGGCACATCTTCAGAATGCGCCTCTTTTTCGACAAGGACAAGCTGATGGTCGTCCAAATAGCCCGAAGCCGCCTGTTTGCTGTATGTTTTTAAATCCCTTAAAGTAATGGCTTCCGGACCGAGGCTGACCGTTAATTTGATCTCGTCGTCGGCGGCAACGATTTCGGTGCCGGCTGCAGGGTCCTGTTCGATGATGGTGCCTGCTTCTTCTTCATGGTGCACTTCTTCTGTCTTGATGTTTTTAAAGCCTTTTTGCTCGAGAATCTTTTTGGCGGCGTTGACTTTCTGGCCGACCACATCATCCACTTCTGTTTTCTCTTTACCTGAGCTTTTATAAAGCTTGACAGTTGAGCCTTCCTTTACAATATCGCCGGCTGCAGGGTCCGTTTTCACGATCAGCCCTTCTTCAATTTTATCGTCGGCAATGTCTTCAGCATTCGGATCAACTTCAAACCCTTCGTCTTCAAGCTTGACGACGGCTTCTTCATACTCGAGGCCGGCTACGTCGGGAACGGCTACGTCTTTTGGAATAAAGAGAGACGGAAACACCGTTAAAGCCAAGACGGCTGACACAGCGAGAACGAAAAACACCGTCAGCAATATAAGCGGCCATTTCTTTCTTTTTTTCTTCTTGTTTGCTTTTGCCTGCTTCTTCTTTTCTTTTTTTGATAACGGAGCCGCTTCCGCTTCTCCGTCGCCGGACTTGTGGCCGCTCTCGTCTTCCGGCAGGTTTTTGATGATCGGAACAGCTTTCGTCATCTCATCATCAGATGGAATCGTGAATCGCTTTTCGTTGAGCCTGTCCGGGTCGAAAGCCGTTTTTAAATCGGATTCCATCTCTTCGGCCGCTTCATAGCGGTGGAATGGATCTTTTGCCATCGCTTTCAGGACGATGTTTTCTATGCTTTGCGGCACGGCCGGGTTCCACCTTTTTACCGACGGCGTTTCTGATTGCAGATGCTTCAGCGCGATGCTGACCGCCGATTCTCCTTCAAACGGCATACGCGCCGTCAGCAGCTCGAAAAGCACGATGCCGAGCGAGTAGATATCGGATTTTTTCGTAGACAATCCGCCTCTCGCCTGTTCGGGCGACAAATAATGGACAGAGCCCAAAACCGAGTTGGTGTGCGTGATGGTCGTCGAGCTGAGCGCCATGGCGATGCCGAAATCGGTCACTTTAATGTGGCCCATATGGTCGATCAAAATGTTGTGGGGCTTAATATCCCGGTGAATAATCTGGTTATCATGGGCGTGTGCGATGGCGGATACGATCTGCTCCATGATTTGGACCGCTTCTTTCGGATGAAGCGGGCCTGTTCGGTTTATGTATTCTTTCAGGGTCATCCCCTCGACGTACTCCATCACGATATAATAGATGTCATCTTCTTCTCCGACATCGTAAATGCTGACGATATTCGGGTGGTCGAGGCTTGCAGCGGACTGCGCTTCCCTTCTGAACCGCCTGATAAAATCGGCATCGTGAACGAAGTCAAACCGCAGCACTTTTATCGCGACTTCACGGTCGAGGATGATGTCCAGCGCTAAATAAACGTTCGCCATCCCCCCGCCGCCGATGGCGCGCAGGATTTCGTAACGTCCGCTGATCCGTCTGCCGATTAACACTTGTTTTCACCTTCTTCTATTTGAGAAGGAAGTTCCAATAGCGCGACGGTGATATTGTCTTCGCCGCCGTTGTCATTGGCCAGCTGAACGAGCTGTTCCGCTTTCTCCTCCGCAGAAGAAAGAGCTGTGAGCATATCCTTCAGTGACTCATCATCTACTTTATTCGTCAGCCCGTCAGAGCATAATAGAACTTGATCGCCCGGTTCGATTTCAAAAGTATGGGCTTCAACCTTCACTTCCGGATCTGTGCCGAGCGCTTTTGTCAGCACGTTCTTCCGCGGATGGTGTTCGGCATCCTCCTTCGAAATCCCCCCTGTCCGCACGAGTTCATTGACAAGCGAGTGATCTTCCGTCAGCTGTATGAAATGGCCGCCTTGCAGGAGATAGCAGCGGCTGTCTCCGATATGGGCGACCGTCAGCGTTTTTCCCGTGTATAAAGCGCAGACAACCGTTGTTCCCATTCCCTGACACTCTTCATGCGCCCTCGCATGGTCGAAAAGTTTTTGGTTGACGGCTGAAATCTGCTCTTTCAGCCACGCTTCGCATTCAGCCGGCGAAGCCGGGACTTCTTCGGTTTCCTCCCAGATATCCCGAAGGGCTGAGACGGCCATCCTGCTGGCGACATCGCCGGCCAGATGACCTCCCATTCCATCGCAGACAACAGCTAAAACCAGTCCGTTTTTTTCTGTGAAAATGCCGGCATCGTCTTCATTGTGCTGGCGTATTTTTCCCCTGTCCGTTTTTAAGGCTGTTTTCAACCTTGATTCACCTCGTCTCTTCCTGGCGCTCCTTTGCACGAAGCTGTCCGCAGGCAGCGTCAATATCATGGCCTTGCTCTCTTCTGATCGTGACATTTACTCCATGAGACTTTAATGTTTTTTCAAAGGCGAAAATCTGTTCTTTCGGTGTTCTGACATAGTCTCGTTCAGGTACATAGTTGACCGGAATCAAGTTGACGTGGCATTTGATTCCTTTTAGCAATTCAGCCAGCTCTTCCGCGTGTTCAACCTGATCGTTGACACCGCCGAAAAGCCCGTATTCAAACGTAACCCTTCTGCCGGTTTTCTTAATGTAGTAATCGACCGCTTTCATCAGCTCCGGCAGCTTGTAGGCTCTGTTGATCGGCATCAGCCGGCTTCTGATTTCAGTGTTCGGCGCGTGCAGGGAAATCGCAAAGTTGATCTGCAGCTTCTCATCTGCAAACTCATAGATTTTCGGAATGATCCCGCTCGTTGATACGGTGATATGGCGCGCCCCGATATTCAGCCCTTTATCATGGTTGACGATTTTCAGGAATGCAAGCATTTCCTGAAAATTATCGAACGGCTCGCCGATTCCCATAATGACGATTGAACTGACGCGTTCATCTGTTTCATCAAGCGCCTGCTGCACTTTGACAACCTGGGCGACGATCTCTCCGGCTTCCAGGTTCCGCTTTAAGCCGCCGAGGGTCGACGCGCAAAACGTACAGCCGATTCGGCAGCCCACCTGTGTCGTTACACAAACAGAATTGCCATATTCGTGCCGCATTAATACGGTTTCGATCGTGTAGCCGTCATGAAGCTCGAATAAAAACTTCATCGTTCCATCTTGTGAAGTCTGCTTGACGGCCGTTTTCAGCGTCGTTAATACGAAATGCTCGTTCAGCTTTGTCCGCAGCTCTTTTGAAAGGTTTGTCATCTTTTCAAATGACGTGACTCTCTTTTCGTAAAGCCATTCGAATATTTGCGCGGCGCGGAAAGGTTTTTCGCCGTTTTCCGAAAGCCAGCTTTTCAGTTCTTCTATTTCAAAAGAATAGATGGACGGTCGTTCTGTCCGCAATTCTTTTCTTACTTTTTGTTTCGATTCCATTATTGTGATCCCTTCTTTCTCATGCTGCAAATAAAGAAGCCGTCCGTTCCAAAGTAGTGGGGAAGGATTTGAATGCTTCCATCCTTGACATACGGCGCCGCTTTTTCGGGCAGCCGCTCGGCGAGGGTAGGGTCTGCTTCAAATTCGTCGTGTTCTTTCAAAAAAGCATGCATGACTTGTTCATTTTCGGTTGGGTCCATTGTGCATGTGCTGTAGACCAATGTCCCGCCTGTTTTCAATAAAGGTGCGATTTCGTTTAAAATCGCCAGCTGAATCCCGGCGAGACGCACGCTGTCTTCGGGCGTTTTGCTGTATTTGAGATCCGGTTTTCTGCGGATGACACCGAAGCCCGAACACGGAGCGTCGACAAGAATCCGGTCAAACTGCTCCGGTTCGAAGGCTTCGCCGGCTTTTCTGGCATCCAGCGCCCTTGCTTCAATGTTGGAAAGCCCGATCCGGCCTGCAGCTTCTTTGATCAGCTTTACTTTATGCTGATGAAGGTCAAGGGAAACGATCTTTCCCGTATCTTCGAGCAGTTCGCCGATATGAGTGGATTTTCCTCCCGGCGCTGCGCAGGCGTCCAGCACCGTTTCACCCGGTTCAGGACCGAGGGCTCTCGCTACCAGCATTGAGCTTTCATCTTGTATGGTGACTTCGCCTTCTTTGAAAAAAGGAGTGGATGCAATCGTTCCTTTTTGCAGTTTGACAGCATCTTCGGACAAGTCGCCTTCTTCCGCCTCAATCCCCGCTTCATTCAGGCGGGAAAGAAGCGTATCCCGGTCGTGTTTCAGCCTGTTGACGCGGATCGTCTGCTTCGGCGGGATCATGTGAATCCGGCAGATTTGTTCTGCCGCTTCGAACCCGTAGGCATCCGTCCATTCCCTGACAAGCCATTCCGGATGGCTTGTCTCAACCGCTAGGCGTTCAACCGGGTCGGATATATCAGAAAAAGAAGGCACGCCTTCCCTCTGAACGGAGCGCAGAACGCCGTTAACAAATGAAGAAATTCCTTTATGCCCGCGTTTTTTAGCGATTTCAACTGCTTCAAAAAGGGCGGCCCGGTCAGGGATTTTCTCCAGGTATTCCATCTGGTACAGCGACATTCTCAACAGATGGATGACCCAGTCTTTCACCTTTTCCGGCTTTTTAATAAACGGCTTCAGCATATAATCGAGCGCCAGCTTGTTTTGAAGGGTGCCGTAAACGAGTTCTGTCAAAAGGCCTCTGTCTTTGTCGCTTAAATCGTTCGCTTTCATGACAGACTGAAGCAAAAGATTGCTGTATGCCTGATTCTGGTCAAGCTTAATCAGTGCATCAAGCGCGACTTCCCTCACATTATTTTTCATCGTTTTGACCCAATTTCATTCCGGCTTGAAGACCCGCGCCCCTGACAAAATCTTCGGCCTTCATTCTTTTTTTGCCCGCAGGCTGCACTTCCGTTAATTTTAACGCGGTGTCATTTCCGGTAGCGACGACAATGCCGTCTTTTTCAACGGAGACGACCTCTCCCGGCTCTGCCTGTTTTAAGGCTTCGCATTTTTTCGCAGCCCATACTTTCAGCGTCTGGCCGTTTAAAACCGTGTATGCGACAGGCCAAGGATTCAAGCCCCTGACTTGGTTGTACAGGACTTCGCCGGTCTTTGACCAGTCGATCAGTTCCTGTTCGCGTTTAATGTTCGGTGCGTATGTCGCTTCCCGTTCATCCTGTTTTTCAGGGGTTGCCGAACCGTCAATGACTTTCGGAACCGTTTCGGAAAGAAGCTCAGCCCCGGCCTTGCTCAGCTTGTCGTGGAGCGTGCCGACATTATCGGTTTCTTCGATGTCAACTTCAACTTTGGCAAGCATATCGCCTGCATCCAATTTTTCGACCATGTACATGATCGTCACGCCAGTTTTCTCTTTGCCTTCCAGAATGGCGTAATGGATCGGGGCTCCTCCGCGCAGCTCGGGCAGAAGAGAGGCATGGACATTGATACAGCCGTATTTCGGATAATCGAGGAGCTTTTTCGGCAGGATCTGCCCGAATGCCGCCGTTACAATTAGATCGGGTTCAAGCGCCAAAATCCTGTCCGTCTCCGCTTCTTCCCTCACTTTTTCAGGCTGGAGCACGGGAATGCCGCGGCGCAGCGCTTCCTCCTTGACAGGCGGAGGGGTCATCACTTTTTTTCTGCCTTTCGGGCGGTCAGGCTGGGTGACGACACCCACCACCTCATAGCCGTCATCAATCAATGTACTGAGCACCGGGACGGAAAAATCCGGCGTTCCCATAAAAACGATCCTTGTCATCCAATCATCCTTCCATTTCCTCAAGTTCTTCCGCATCATAATAGCGTGTTACTTTTGATGTGAATAAAATACCGTCCAAATGGTCGATTTCATGCAGCAGCGCCCGCGCCAAAAAGCCTTCAGCTTCAATCGTGAACGGTTTTCCGCGGCGGTCGAACGCCTTGACCTTTACATAATCCGAACGCTTCACTTCACCGTATAGATCGGGAAAGCTCAAACAGCCTTCAGGACCCGTTTGTTCACCGCTCTCTTCGATGACCTCCGGGTTGACCAGTTCAATTCTGCCCGTGTCATCGCCGATATCGACAACTGCCGCTCTTTTTGAAACGCCGATTTGCGGGGCGGCAAGTCCGACTCCGTCCAGCTCAAGCATCGTATCATACATATTGTCGAGCAGTTTCTTTAATGATTTATCAAAAGACGCAACGGGTTCGGCAGGGGTTTCAAGAACCTCCGCCGGATACGTTACGATCGGTTTTACTGCCAATCTAGAAGCCCTCCATCACACTGTTATTTTTACATCATCATATATGGATTCATGTCGATCGAAATCATCAATTGCTTTTGTTCAATATCTCGTTTGTAATGATCCATAATGTTTTTAAGCAACGATGTAAGCTGGTTTTCCTGTTTGTATTTTATCACGCATTGATAGCGATATCTATCTTTGATCCTGGCGATCGGCGACGCGACTGGGCCGAGAATCTTCGCCTCGCTTGAAATGTTCTGTTTTAAATAGTTGGCGATTTTTTCAGTCACGAGCGCCGCCTTCGTCACTTCCTCGTGCGATACGCTGACGAGCGCCAAATAATAATAGGGGGGATAGGCCTGTTCCCTTCTGTGCAGCATCTCCTGCCGGAAGAATGTTTCATAATCGTGCGTTTTCGTGAGCTGAATGCTGTAATGGGACGGGGTGTACGTCTGAATGATCACCTTGCCCGGCTTTTCGTGGCGCCCTGCTCTTCCGCTCACCTGCGTCATCAGCTGGAACGTTTTTTCAGCTGCTCTGAAATCGGGGATGTGAAGCATCGTATCCGCGCTCAAAACACCGACGAGCGTGACGTTTTCAAAATCGAGCCCTTTGGCGATCATCTGTGTTCCGAGCAGAATATCGGCTTCGCCTTTGCCAAAGGATGTGAGCAGCTTTTCATGCGCTCCTTTTCTTGAGGTTGTATCGACATCCATGCGGATCACCCTTGCAGCCGGCAGAACCTTCGTCAATTCTTCTTCGACCCGCTGTGTGCCTGTGCCAAAGTAGCGGATATGCTCACTTCCGCATTCGGGGCAGCTTGACGGCATGCCGGTTTCATAGCCGCAGTAATGGCACTTCAGACGCTGTCCATACCTGTGGTACGTCAATGAAATTTCGCAATGAGGGCACTGGATGACATATCCGCAGTCTCTGCACATGACAAATGAGGAATATCCCCTTTTGTTTAAAAACAGAACGGCCTGCTCTCCTTTTTCAAGGGTTTTCTCAAGTCCGGCCATTAAGTCTTTGGAAAACATCGAGCGGTTTCCGCTGCGCAGTTCCTCCCTCATATCGACGAGAGACACGTCAGGCATGACTTGGTGATTGACGCGGTGCTTGAGGGAAAGAAGCTTGTACACGCCTTTTTTCGCCCTTGCGAACGATTCGAGCGTCGGCGTGGCACTGCCGAGGACGACCGGACAGCGGTGGTATTCGGCCCTTTGAATCGCCACTTCTTTCGCATGGTATCTCGGCATCTCTTCCTGCTTGTACGATGTTTCGTGCTCTTCATCGATAATAATCATGCCGAGATTTTCAAACGGCGCAAAAAGCGCCGAGCGCGCCCCGACGACAAGCCGGACTTCTTTGCGGTGGATTTTCCGCCATTCATCATATTTTTCTCCTGTTGAAAGCCCGCTGTGCATGACGGCTACCTGTGAGCCAAAGCGGCCTTTAAAGCGGTTGACCATCTGCGGCGTCAGCGAAATTTCCGGAACGAGAATGATCGCTTCTTTGCCGGCTTCCAGCACCTTTTCGACCGATTGCAGATAGACTTCCGTTTTTCCGCTTCCGGTCACTCCGTGAAGAAGAAACACATCGTGCCGCTTGTCTTCGATCGCCTCTGCTATCGCCTCGTACGCCTGCGCCTGCTCTTCAGTCAGCGGAAGCGGTTCGGTTTTTTTGAACATTCTGTCCTGATAAGGATCCCTGTAAACCTCCTCTTCGCTTTCCTTTAACAGCCCCTTGTCGATCAGCGCTTTTACGGACGCGGAAGAGCCTCCCGTTTTGCCGATCAGATCTTTTGCCGGAACAGCACCGGCTTCTTTGCGGTCGATGAAAAACTGAAGGACCGCTTTTTGTTTGACGGCTTGCGGGGAGAGGCCGTCAAGCGCTTCTTTTAAATGCTCTTTCGCGCAAAGGGGGGCGATCATTCTCCGCGTTTTTTTGTTTGTTTTCTGCTTTACTTTATACGCCACTTCAAGGTTGCCCTCTTGAACCTGGCGCTGAACCAGCTTTAATGTCCCATGGTCATCTATATCGGAATAAGAAAGTGTTTCTTTTTGTGAAAACAGGGTTTTAAGCGGTTCGGGAAGCGGCTTATCGCCGATCACCTTGATTTCTTTGCCGTATTTTGCTTTCATAGCCGGGGGGAGCATCGCCTGCAAAGCTGTAATTTTAAAAGAAAGTGTTTTTTCTGTCAGCCAATCTGACAGCTCGAGCAGCTCCTCCGTCAAAACAGGCGTCAAATCAAGGATATCCTCGATATCCTTAACCGAACGGCCGGCGAGCTCAGACGATTCTTTCACGCCGGTGACAAATCCCTGGATTTTGCGGGCGCCGAACGGAACAATCACGCGCATCCCTTTTTTAATCATCCCTTTGAATTTGTCGGGAATGCGGTAGTCAAACGGCCTGTCGATATTTTTGGTTGTAACATCGACGATCACTTCAGCGAAATTCATGAGGACGTTCCGCTCCTGCCGGCAAGCTCAGCGGCTTCCTTCAAGACTTCGGCGGCAACCTCCCGTTTTGACATCAGAGGGTGCGCCGTCTTTTTGCCGTCTCGGTGAAACACCGTCACGATGTTGGTTTCCGTTCCAAAACCGGCGCCTTCAGCTGTGATATTGTTGGCGACAATCAGATCGAGATTTTTTTTCTCCAGCTTTTGTTTGGCATAGTCTTCGACGTGCTGCGTTTCGGCTGCAAAGCCGACCAAGATTTGCTTTGTTTTCCGCTCTCCCAGCGCTTTTAAAATATCCTTCGTCCGCTCAAGCTCAATGACGAGACCGCCGTCCTTTTTCTTCATTTTTTGATCGTGAATATGCTTTGGCCTGTAATCAGCCACAGCTGCCGTTTTGATGACGATGTCGCTCTCATCGAAAACGGATAGAGCCGCTTGATACATATCTTCTGCAGACTGAACATGAATAACGTCAACTCCTGCGGGATCATCAAGCGATGTCGGGCCGGCAATCAGCGTCACGCGCGCTCCCATTTTTGCCGCTTCCTCAGCGAAAGCATAGCCCATTTTCCCTGTCGAACGGTTGGAGAAAAAGCGGACGGGATCGATTTGTTCTCTTGTCGGGCCCGCTGTAATTAAGACACGCTTTCCTTCAAGCAAACCGCTGTTTTCGTTTGAAAAGTACGACTCGGCCAACTGGACGATCCGTTCGGGCTCTTCAAGTCTGCCTTTGCCGATATAGCCGCACGCAAGGTAGCCTTCACTCGGCTCGATAAACCGGCAGCCGTCTTTGTAAAGAACGCTGATGTTCCGCTGAACGGCCGGGTGGTCGTACATATGGACGTTCATTGCCGGAGCAATCCAGACCGGCGCAGTCGTCGCCAAAAGCGTCGTCGTCAGCATGTCATCGGCAATGCCTGAAGCGAGTTTTCCGATCACATTGGCCGTTGCCGGAGCAACGATCACAAGATCCGCCCAATCCGCGGCATCGATATGGGCGATGACACGGGGATTCGGTTCTTCGAACGTGTTGGTATATACTTCATTGCGCGAAAGCGCTTGAAAGGTGAGCGGAGACACAAATTCACAGGCGGATTTTGTCATGATGACTTTCACATTGGCTCCTGCCTGTACGAGCTTGCTCGTCAAGGCGGCCGCTTTGTATACTGCGATTCCTCCGCTTACTCCCAGCAGGATGTTGCGATTTTTCAGCATCGTTTTTTCTCCCCCTTATGTTCTGTTCGCCGGCCCTGAAAAAAATAACAACCTAGTGTATAGGTTGCTATTTTTAAGGCTATTAGCGATTTTCCTTTTCGAATGTAAGCAGTCCGGCATCAATTTCTTCCAGCGCTTTGCCTACAAATTTATGCGACTTCGGATTTTCGATCTGCGCGTCTTTGTTGATCTGCATTTCGCGGGCGCGTCGTGCCGATACGGTAACGAGCGTGTATTTTGAATCCAGTTTATTCATTAAAGAGTCAATTGACGGATCTAGCATAATTATTCAACCTCCAGCATTTTCTTATATCTTGGAGCAATGCGGTCGCGCCGTAAATGTTCAGCGAGAACGATTGCTTTGATTCTTTCGCACGCAAGCTCAATGCTGTCATTTTCGACAACATAATCGTAGGCGTCCATCAGTTCGATTTCTTCCTTTGCCGCTTTCATCCGGTTTTCAATCAGGGCTTCTGTTTCTGTCCCTCTTGTGACAATCCGGTTTTTCAATTCGGCGAGACTCGGAGGCGCCAAAAAGATAAACAAGCCTTCAGGAAATGCCTTTCTGACTTGCAGCGCACCTTGGACTTCGATTTCGAGAAAAACGTCCCTGCCGCTTTCAAGAGTCTGTTCGACGTAGTCAACGGGTGTTCCGTAATAGTTGCCGACATATTCGGCCCATTCGAGCAGCTTGTTGTTCTCGATCATCTCTTCGAACTCTTCGCGCGTCTTAAAAAAGTAGTCGACGCCGTCTCTTTCGCCCTGCCGCGGTTTTCTTGTCGTCACCGAAATCGAATATTCAAATTTTGTGTCCTCCTGAGCAAACAGCGCCTGCCTGACTGTTCCTTTTCCGACGCCGGAAGGGCCGGAGAGAACGATTAATAAACCTCTTTCTTTCATAAAGCTCTTATCCCTGCCCTTCATCCATAATTTCTTCTTTAACGGAAAGCCTTTGTGCTACTGTCTCAGGCTGGACGGCAGATAAGATGATATGGTCACTGTCCATAATGACAACCGCACGGGTTCTTCTTCCATATGTAGCATCTATAAGCATGCCGCGGTCTCTGGCATCCTGAATCATCCGCTTAATAGGCGCGGACTCCGGACTCACAATCGAGATCAGCCGATTCGCGGATATGATATTACCAAAGCCGATATTGATCAGTTTAATCGTCATCCTATACGTTCCCCCTGTACTTGGACGTCTCTAGTTTAACCTGCAGAGAACATCCGTAAACAATACGCACAATCGCTATTCTATATTTTGCACTTGTTCTTTTATTTTTTCAATAGAGCTTTTCATTTCGACCACATGTTTTGTGATCTGGTGATCATTCGCTTTTGAACCGATCGTGTTCGCTTCACGGTTCAGCTCCTGGACGAGGAAGTCGAGCTTTCTCCCCGCGGCCCCGCCCGCTTCGCAAATATCGCGGAACTGGCGGAAATGGCTTTTCAGCCTCGTCACTTCTTCCGTGATATCCGAACGGTCTGCAAACAGAGCGACTTCCGTAAGCAGACGGCTTTCATCGAGACCGTCTGTTGACCATTCTTCAAGGCGCGCCTCAAGGCGTTCCCGATAGTGGCCGACGACCTTGGGAGCAAGCTCTGCGATGTCGTCTGTCAGCTTTTCAAGCCTTTCAATATGCTGAAGGCAGTCATCCTTCAACCTCATCCCTTCTGCTTCGCGCATGCTGCACAATTCAAGAACGGCAGCCTCGACCGCTTCAAGAAGGACTTCTTCAAGCTTGTCGTTTTGGATCGGCTCTTCTTCAACTTGGATGACATGGTCAAACTGAAAGGCGTCTTGAAGCGTGATCTCTCCTGAAAGCCGGCAGCGCTCTTTCATTTCGCGCGCGGCTTTCTGGTACTCTTCAAGCAGCGGCCAGTCAACCTGGATTTTCCGGGTGACCAGAGCCTCGTCGTCAACGGAAACGAACAGCTCCAGCCGACCCCTTTGTATATGTCTAAAAATCGTTTGCTTTATTTTGTCTTCTAAATAGAGCAAAGGTCTTGGCATGCGTGCGTTTACTTCTTTAAACCGATAGTTGACAGATTTCAGCTCAACAGCTGCTGTCAGCCCATCCTTCGTTTTGCTCGCGCTGCCGAAACCGGTCATACTCCGTATCATAAAACACACCCAATTCCGTTTAAGTGAAAAAGACTTTCTTTGATTTAAATTTACGCAAGATGAAAAGGCAATAGAAACCTCTATTACCTTTAAGATTATATCATACAAGCCTATTTTTTTCTTGTCAAAAGTGACCCGGCCAATAAAAAAGTTGGAATCGCTGACATTCCGACAATCAGGAGCCAGTCTGCCATTAAAATCGGAACCGTATGGAAAATCGGCTGCAGCGGCGGATAATAAATAACGACAAGCATTAAAAGAATCGAAGATAATACTGCGCCGAGCAAATAAATGTTTTCAAACGGATTGCGGTCAAAGATAGACCGCTCGCTCCGGCAGTCGAACACATGGATCAGCTGCGCAAGGACGAGCGTTGCAAAAGCGACCGTCTGAGCATACTCAAGCGCTTCCGGGTTGCGGTTGTAAATGAACATAAACGCCCCGAGTGTGGCAATTCCGATTAAAAAGCCGCGCGATACGACCTTCCAGCCGAGCCCCCTTGCAAACACGCCTTCTTTCGGACTTCGCGGCTTCCTCTGCATCACATCGTCTTCAGGCTGATCCATGCCGAGCGCCATGGCAGGCAGGCCGTCCGTCACAAGGTTGACCCATAGAATCTGTATCGGAACAAGCGGCAGCGGCAGAGCGAGCAGCATCGCAAACAGCATGACCAAAATTTCGCCGACATTGGATGCGAGCAAATATCTGATGAATTTTCTAATATTTTCATAGATATTGCGTCCTTCCTTGATGGCCGATTTAATCGTCGCAAAATTATCATCGACAAGAATGAGCGATGATGCCTCCTTGGCGACATCCGTTCCCGTAATCCCCATCGAAATGCCGATATCCGCCTGTTTAATCGCAGGGGCATCATTGACTCCGTCTCCGGTCATCGCGACGATGTGCCCGTTTTCCTGGTAGGCGGTCACGATCTTCAGCTTATGTTCGGGCGACACCCTTGCAAACACGTAAACATCGTCAACAATTTCCGCCAATTCTTCCTGCGAGAGCTCGTTCAGCATTTGGCCGTCCATGACCTTTCCGCGCGGCGGCAATAACCCGAGATCTTTTGCGATGGCTGTTGCTGTTATTACATGATCGCCGGTGATCATCACTGTTTTGATCCCCGCTTCCCGGCACTCTTTAATCGCTGTTTTCACTTCAGGCCGCGGCGGATCGATCATCCCTAACAGCCCGATGAAAGTTAAGCCTGACTCCGCTTTTTCGAGCGAGAGATTTTCTGTTTCTTTGATCGGTTTATACGCGACAGCAATCGTCCTCAGCGCTTGGGACGCAAGCGTTTCCAGCGCCGCGCTTGTTTCGGCGAGCCTTGCCTTTGTGAAGATTTCGCGCTTTTCGTCTGTCAGCGTATGCGACGAACGCTTCATCAATACATCAGGCGCGCCCTTTGTGATGACAAAGCGCTTGCCGCTCTTATCTTCCGCAATGACAGACATCATTTTCCGCGTCGAATCAAACGGAAACTCCTCGATGATTTTAAAATGTTCGTCAACATATCTGTCCGTAAAACCCGCTTTTCGAGCCGCCGTCAGCAAAGCGCCTTCGGTGGGATCGCCGTCAAGACGAAACTCCCCGTCTTTTTCAATAATCGAAGATGAATTGCATAATGCGCCGAACAGAAGGACCTGTTGGAGCGGTTTATGATGCCTGGCTTGCACGTCGCGCCCGTTCATGGTGAAGGAGCCTTCGGGTTCGTAGCCGATCCCTGACACGTTCCACGTTTTCCCGCCTGACCAGACATGGGTGACCGTCATTTTGTTCTGCGTCATCGTTCCGGTTTTATCGGAGCAAATAATGGACGCGCAGCCGAGCGTCTCAACCGCGGGCAGCTTTCTGACGATCGACTTTTGCCTGATCATCCGCTGTACGCCGAGAGACAGAGCGACCGTGACAATGGCCGGCAGCCCTTCAGGTATGGCAGCGACGGCAAGGGAAACGCCCGCTAAAAACATGCTGTACAGGTCATGCCCCTGGATGACCCCGGCAGCAACGACAAGCAGCGTCAGGAACAAAGCGGCGACAATCAAAATTTTGCCGAGCTCTTCAAGCCTTCTTTGCAGCGGGGTCGCCGTATTCCCGGCAGATTCGAGCATATCGGCGATTTTCCCCATCGCGGAGTTCATTCCCGTGCCGATAACGACGCCGGTGCCGCTCCCCCTTGTGACCAGCGTTCCCATGAAAGCCATATTCTTCAGATCGCCCAGCGATACGTCGGACGCCTGAAAAGCCTCTGCCTGTTTAGACACGGGAAGCGATTCACCCGTAAGAGCCGATTCTTCTATTTCAAGGCTCTTTGTCTCGACAAGCCTGAGATCGGCGCCGATTCTGTCTCCGCTTGCAAAACGGACAACATCTCCCGGAACGAGCTCTTTGGAAGGGATCTTCACCCATTCCCCCTCCCGGAGCACAGCCACTTGAGGAGCCGACAGTTCTTTCAAAGCCTCGAGCGATCTTTCCGCCCGTCTCTCCTGAAAGAAGCCGAGAATGCCGTTAACAAAGATGATCGCGATGATCGCGATAGCGTCAATA
The DNA here is from genome assembly GCF_038593085.1 of Bacillus sp. FSL L8-0528. Lineage (NCBI taxonomy): Bacteria > Bacillati > Bacillota > Bacilli > Caryophanales > Bacillaceae > Bacillus > Bacillus sp. FSL L8-0528. The sequence goes on along the minus strand of NZ_CP151961.1, from coordinate 1,681,305 downwards.
TACTCCCCGAGGAAACCCGAAATCAATGTGGCCGCAAGCAAAACAAGAACCATGAAGTCCTTGAATTGAGAAAAAAACAATGCGACCGCTGATGTTTTTTCCCCTTCCTGAAGTTCGTTTGTTCCGTGTCTTTCCAGCCGCTTTTCGGCCTCTTTTTCTGTTAAACCTTTGCCGATGGACGTTTTTGTTATGTTTAACAATTCGGTTTGTCCCATCTCGTGCCATTTCATTGAATCGTCCACTCCTCCTGCCCTAAAGGTTGCTCTTGGTTTATCCATCTCTATAAGTCAATTTATTCAGACTCGTCCCAAATCATGCTATAATTATTGAATGGACGCTTTACGAAGAGGATTAACGAGAAAAGGGAGTTTTTCATATGTCTTTTGACGGCATTTTTACATACGGAATGATCGAAGAATTAAATGAAACGATTCGAGGGGGACGAATCGCAAAAATCCATCAGCCGTTTAAGCACGAGCTGGTGTTTCATATCAGGGCGAACGGGCAGAACCGCAAATTGCTGCTCTCCGCCCACCCGAGTTATGCGCGGGTTCACCTGACAAACGAAACCTATGACAACCCGAGCACCCCTCCGATGTTCTGCATGCTCCTTCGGAAGCATCTGGAAGGCGGCTTTATCGACCGAGTCGAGCAAATCGGCATGGACAGAATGATGGTCTTTCATATCAGGAGCCGGAACGAAATCGGCGACACGCTGACAAGAAAGCTGATGGTTGAAATCATGGGAAGACACAGCAACATCGTGTTAACCGACGGAGAAAAAGATGTCATCATCGACAGTTTGAAGCACCTGTCACCTTCGGTGAACAGCTACCGCACCGTGCTTCCGGGATACGATTACATTCTCCCTCCCGCCCAGAACAAATTGTCACCGCTGGAAGCGGAGACTGAAGATATTCTCCGCCATTTGAATTTCCAGGAAGGCAAACTGGACAGGCAGATCGTCGATACCTTTTCCGGCGTCTCGCCTCTGTTTGCGAAAGAAGCCGTCTTTCGCGCGGGCCTTGCCAACAGGGCGACCCTGCCAAGCGTCTTGACGAAGATGTTCAGCGAAATCAAAAACCGGCGTTTTCAGCCCCAGCTTGTCACGACAGAAGATGGAAAAGAATATTTTTACCTTCTTGAGCTGACCCATATAAAAGGCGATAACAGACCCTTTCATACGCTGAGCGAACTTCTTGACCGCTACTATTTCGGAAAAGCGGAGCGGGACCGCGTCAAACAGCAGGCTCATGATTTAGAGCGTTTCGCGGCAAACGAAAAGAAAAAGAACGAAAACAAAATCAAAAAGCTGAAAAAAACGCTTGAGCAGTCCGAACACGCGAAGGATTATCAGCTGTACGGAGAGCTGTTGACAGCGAACCTGTACCAGCTGAAAAAAGGAGACAAAGCGGCGAGAGTCATCAACTACTATGATGAAAACGGCGGAGAAATCACGATTCCGCTCAATCCGAATAAAACGCCTTCCGAAAACGCGCAAAGCTATTTTACAAAATATCAAAAAGCGAAAAATTCGGTGGACGTCGTGAAGGAGCAGATCAGATTGGCAGAAGAGGAAATCGCTTATTTCGACCAGCTGATTCAGCAGCTTTCGTCTGCCTCTCCGAAAGATATAACCGAAATCCGCGAAGAGCTCGCCGAAGGAAAGTATTTGCGGGCCAAACAGCAAGGGGGCCAGAAAAAACAGAAGAAACAGGCGCCGACGCTCGAAACATACGAATCCAGCGCAGGAGAAACGATTCTCGTCGGCAAAAACAACAAGCAGAACGAATATTTGACGATGAAACTTGCCGCCCGCGACCACATCTGGCTTCACACGAAAGATATTCCGGGGTCGCACGTCGTCATCCAATCGAGCGATCCGGACGAGCAAACCATCCTTGAAGCGGCGCAGATCGCTGCCTATTACAGCAAAGCGAAAAACTCGGCTTCGGTACCTGTCGACTATACAAAAATACGACATGTCAAAAAGCCGAATGGCGCAAAGCCCGGTTTTGTCACCTACGACAGTCAGCAAACCGTTTTTGTAACACCTGACGAAGACTTGATCATCAAGCTGAAAAAATAATTGCCAAAAGGCCTGAACCTCAAAGGTTCAGGCCTCTTCTTTTACGGAGAAGCTCGTCGATCTCTTGGACGAGCTCATCATCGATCAAATCATCAATCTGTCCGGCCAGCTTGATCGTGTGACGCGGGCTGGCTCCGTTTGTCGAGACGGATATGGTTATGTTTCCTCTGTTGATGATTTTCGGAACATATACATTTCCAAGCTCCGCTTCACTCGCAACATTGACAAGCTGATCAGGAGCGGCTGATGCGGCGATCCGCTTGTTCGCCTCGTGATCATCGGTCGCGAGAATGATCAGAAATGCATCCTTGAAATCGCCGGGTTCCGCTTTTTTCTTCTTCCATTCGATGCCGTGCTCTTCGATCAATCCGAGCATCTCTTCTGATGCTTCGGGGCTGATGACGGTTGCGGCTGCACCTTCTGCCAGCACCGTTTTCAGCCGCCGCGCCGCGATCTCCCCCCCGCCTGCAATGACTGCGGATTTGCCTTTGATGTTAATGTGCAGCGGCAGCATCTGATGCTCCTGTAAAATCAAAGCGGCCGGCTTTGTTGATAACCGCTTCCTCCACACGGTGCAAAAAGGCGTTTTTTACATGAGGGTGGAAGCCGAGGTAATCCGTCAGCACGACATCCGGATTGGTTTCTTTCAGCTTGGCGGTTTCCCTTTCAATCTCGTTCATCAGCATACCGGTAAACAGCAGATACGGCACGATGAATGTCGTTTTTCCGTCCCGTTCTTTCAGCTGTTTAAACACTTCCAGGTAGTGCGGTTCACAGGCTGTCATAAAGCAGGGAATGACCTCGTCAACGGGCGCGAGGTCTCTCAGCCGCTCGCAAATGTCACAGACATCCCGTTTGACATCGGGATCAGAGCTCCCCCTTCCGATCACTACGACTCTTGCATGTTCATATGGCGTCCCCGTTTCTTCGATCCTTGTAAAAACCGCTTTGACGACTTCCTGATCGACGCCGATCGGCTTTCCGTAAGTGACGCTGACGGCAGGATACTGCGAGGAAGCACAGGCAAGCTCCTCAGGGATGTCCCTCTTGGCATGCGCGGCTGTCAAGAGGAGAAGCGGCACAGCCGCGATATGCGTCGCTCCCTTTTCCACACAAGCTTTAAAGCCGGTTTCGATATCCGGTGCCGCCAGTTCCAAAAAAGAAATTTCCTGAATGGGGGCGGACATGTTTTCTTTGCAGCTCTCCAAAAAAGCGGCTGCCTCTGTTTGGGCTCTTTTCAGACGGCTCCCGTGGCCGATATATAAAATCGCTTGTTTCATATTAAAGCGCCTCGCTTAATGCCGGATCTTTCAGCTCGGGTTCAAACCAGCTTAACTGTGAGCTGAATTGAACGACATCCCCGATGACAATCAGGCTCGGGTTTACAATTTTTTCGCTTTCGACTGTACCGGCAAGCGTTTCAACCGTGCAAAGCACCGTTTTTTGTTTGTCCGTCGTCCCCCAATGAATGAAAGCGGCAGGTGTAGACGGATCTCTGCCGTTTTCAATCAGAAGCCTTTCAATTTGCTTCACGTTTTTAATCCCCATATAAATGACAAGCGTATCAATCCCTGTGGCTAGCGCTTTCCACTTCTCTTCAAAATGTTCTTCTTTTTGATAATGGCCTGTCACGAAAGCGACGTTTGAACTCGCTTCCCGGTGTGTCACCGGAATGCCCGCATAAGCAGCGGCGGCAATCCCCGAGGTGATTCCCGGCACGATTTCATAAGCAACTCCGTGTTCAGCGAGGGTTTGCGCTTCCTCGCCGCCTCTGCCGAATACGAAAGGATCGCCGCCTTTCAGCCTGACAACGGTTTTCCCTTTTTTCGCATACTTGACGAGAAAATGATTGATCGTTTCCTGTTTCATCATGTGGTAGTCCGGAAGCTTTCCGCAGTAGATGAGATCCGCTCCCTCCTTGGCGTGCTGTAAAATCTGTTTATTCACAAGCCTGTCATACAAGATGACATCGGCTGTCTGGATGGCTTTTAAAGCTTTGATCGTCAGTAAATCGGGGTCTCCAGGACCTGCCCCAACGATATATACTTTCCCCATCTTAGATCTCCCCCCGATCTGCTCAACGTCTTCTTCAATTCATTATAAATCATAAAGAAAGCGTTTGGTGCCTGAAAATATCACAAAAACCAAACGTTTTCTTTATGAAATAGGAAAGTGCATGTGCAGCACTTTCCTATTACCCGCATTTTATTTCGTTTGATCTTTCACGTATTGGACGAGCTGATTTTTGCACTCTTCCCGGTTATGTGCGCCTGTATCAAGGACAAGCTCAGGCGTTTCAGGCTCTTCATAAGGCGAATCGATCCCCGTGAAAAATGGAATTTCTCCGTTTCTCGCTTTTTTGTACAAGCCTTTCGGGTCGCGCTCCTCGCACGTCGCCAAATCGCATTTCACATAGACCTCGTGAAACTCATCTTCCTCGACGAGCTGTCTGACAAGCCCTCGGTCTTCTTTAAAAGGGGAAATGAACGCCGTAATGACGATCGTCCCCTGTTCGACAAAGAGCTTCGCGACCTCGCCGATCCGGCGGATGTTTTCCTTCCGGTCTTCATCGGAAAACCCGAGGTCCTTGTTCAGCCCGTGCCTGACGTTGTCGCCGTCGAGCACCGTGACCTGGTAGCCTTGTTCAAACAACTCACGCGCTGCAGCGTTGGCAATCGTTGATTTTCCTGAACCGCTCAAGCCCGTCAGCCAAACGATCGAGCTTTTATGTTTATTTTTCTCATGATATTCCCGTTTTGTAATGGACGCTTCATGCCAGACAATATCTTTATTTACCAAGAGATGCTCCCCCTTAAGAAACCCCGGCCGTTAAGCCTTTGATTAATGTTTGAATGACTTCTGGACGGCTGAATGTGCTCGGCGGGAACTCGCCGTTTCTCAGCATGCCCCTCACCTTTGTGCCGGACAAAATGACATGATGTTCTTTGCTGTGAGGGCACGTTTTCGCCGTCGCCATTGAACCGCAGACATTGCAGTAGAAGCTGTGTTCGAATTTCAGCGGCGTAATGCCGATCTCTTCCGGTGCGAACTGATCGAACAGCTCCTGCGCTTCATATGTGCCGTAGTAATCGCCGACTCCGGCATGGTCTCTTCCGACGATAAAGTGCGTGCATCCGTAGTTCTTTCTGACAAGCGCATGGAAGATCGCTTCCTTCGGCCCCGCATAGCGCATCGCCGCCGGAAAAACGCCGAGAAAGACGCGGTCTTTCGGATAGTAGCCGTCAAGCAGCACCTGATAGCTTTCCATGCGGACATCAGCCGGAATATCGTCTGATTTTGTTTCCCCGACGAGCGGATTGAGGAAAAGGCCGTCTACCGTCTCGAGCGCCGTTTTTTGAATGTATTCGTGCGCTCTGTGAACCGGATTTCTCGTCTGGAATCCGACAATCGTTTTCCAGCCGAGTTCTGCGAATTTTTTTCTTGTTTCCAGAGGTTCGAATGTGTGCGCCGGGAATTGCTTGACGCTCCGTTTAATGAGAGTGATCGGCCCGCCCACATAAACGCTGCCGCGGTCAAACAATTTTTTGACGCCCGGATGTTCGAGTTCGTCGGTTTTATAGATATTGACGGCTTCCGTTTTCTTGTCCGGCGTATAGATGTCTTCGATCTCAATGACGCCGTATGTTTCCCTATTATAGGTGAGGCGGGCGGTGTCCCCCGCTTTTAAGCTTGAAGCTTTTTGCTCGTCAACAGGCAGAGCGATCGGAAGCGTCCATACTTCGCCGCTTGACAGTCTCATATTTTCGACAACAGACAGATAGTCTTTCTCTGTCATAAAGCCTTGGATCGGGCTGTACGCGCCGATTCCGATCAGCTCCAAATCTGAAAAAGCCATTAAATCAAGCTCAATTTCCTGTGCGATGTGTTGAAAATCGTATGCTTCATTGATGCGGTTAACCAATACACCGCCGTGTGGTGCTAAACTCATAAACTTGTTTCCCCCTACTTTGTGTTTAAATTCCTCCGCCTTGTTCATGGACGGAGCTGTGCTCTTTTTTGACCGCTCTCATCAGGCTGATCGTTCCGACAGATGCCAGAAGGACGCTTGTGACGACGATGAGAGCGTAATAGTCTCCTTTTAATAAAAGGCTGACCAGCATATAAGACAGGCTTAATGAAAGGAACGGCGAGACGATCCATACTTTCAGCATCGTTTTGACCACTTGTTTATGAAAGACGTTGCCGCCGTTTTTTGCCATTCCCATCCCTATAATAGAAGATGATGTGACTTGCGCAAGCGGAACCGGCAAACCGAAAATCGAACTGATGATGACAAGCCCGGCTCCCGTTCCGGAAAGGATGATCCCCTCTCCTTTTGAAAATTTCGTAATTTTTTTGCCGTTTGTTTCAAGAACGCGCCTGCCCAGTAAAAGGGCGCCCAGCGCGACAAACAGTCCGCCGTAGAGCGTTCCTTCCCCGACTGTCAAAACATGCGCCGCCACCAGAGGTCCGACAGCATTTGCGACATTGTTCATGCCTGCTGAGAAGGCTTCAAAAAACCCGGTGATCAACAGAATCACCGCCAAAACCTTTGCTTTCTTTCCCGAGGCTGGACGTTTGATCGTTTTTTTCATGATGTTTGCCACCGCAAATGTAAATGTAAAAGCGACGATTGGTACAACGACCCAAAATGAGACGATGACAAGCAAAGATTTCACATACAAAACCTGGTAAGCGACACCTACTCCGACAACAGATCCGACCGTCACTTCACTTGTCGAAAGCGGGATGCCGAGTACATTTGCGATAAAGAGCGACAGTGCCGCCGATCCGATAATAATGCAGACGATTTCAAGCGAAATCACCCGTTCGGGAATGATGCCTGAGCTGATCGTTTTCACGACGTTTCCTCCGCCGATGACAGCGCCCGAGAGAACGCCTGCTGCACAGATTATTAGTGCGTGAAACTTCTTTTTGACGGCTTCAGATCCATAGGCGATTCCCATTGAAGCAGCTGCACCGCTCGCTCCGATATTCATCGCAAAAAACATGCTAAATAAAATGGCGGCAAGTTCCATGACTCATCTCCTTACTCGTGTAATCCACATTCTGTTTTAGCCGATCCGTTCCAGCGGCCTGATCGAAGATCATCCATTGTGAAGGCCGGAGAGGTGCACGGAGCGCAGCCGATGCTCGGGTAGCCTTGATCATGAAGCGGATTGTACGGGAGATCGTGCTTTGTCACATATCTCCAAATATCCTTCCACGTCCAATGAATGAGCGGACAAACTTTGATAGACTTGAATTTTTCGTCTTTGTTCAAAAAGTTCGTTTTGCTCCGCCCGGGCGATTGCTCGCGGCGCAGGCCCGACAGCCACGCCGGGTAGCCTGAAAGCGTCTCGCGGAGAGGAATGACCTTCCTCATTTCACAGCAGGAATTCGGAGCGGTCTTCCATAGTTCGTCCCCATATTCTTTCGCCTGCTCTTCGACGGTAAGCTCCGGTGTTTTCATGATAATCTGAAGGCCTGGATATCGTTCTTTGACAGCGTCGATCGTTTCATACGTTTCTTTAAAATGAAGTCCCGTATCAAGAAAAACGATGACCGCATCTTTTTTCACCTTATAAATCAAATCGATCAGGACGATTCCCTCAATTCCGAAGCTGCACGCATATACAAGCTGATTTCCGTAATGTCCGTACGCCCATTTCAAGACGGACAGCGCTCCTTTATAAGAGTCATCTTCCTGAAAAGAGATATTCGGTTCCTCCCATGTGCTGTAAGTAAAAATTTTCGGTTCCCCCTTTTTTCGCCAACAAAAAAACGGCTTCCAGCAGAAAAAAACTGTGAAAACCGCCTCTAGTTTGTCTAGTCAGCTATTTCAATCTTATTTTTTCATTTTTTTCGATTTGAATGACTTTGCCGTCCTGAACAACGAATGTGATCGATCCGTAATTCATGTCTTTCAGCATGTCTTTCATTTTGATGATCACCTTTTCAAGCTGTTCATCTGTCTTCACTTCTAGCTCCTCCTCTGCCCCTAAAAATTAAAATCTTTCTTCCAAATTTGAAAGAAAGACGAGGAACTCCGCTATTCCTTATCTCTCAAAATGAGGGCATTTTGCTGGAAGTAGCACCTTACGCTTCACACGCAGGTTGCCGGGTTTCATCGGACCAGTCCCTCCACCGCTCTTGATAAGTTTGCTTTTGTTATTTTAAAATTTTAGCACAATTCGAACAAAAGTCAACCCGACTTTTTTTATAGGATTAATAAAAAATAAAAATAATCCGTTTTTACTATTTTTAAATCTGTAAAAAGACGCAAAAAAGCCGTTCTCCCATTAGGAGAATACGGCTTTTTTCATTAGTCCATCCAAGACTTGCTTTCAGGGTCTGTCTTCCATTCTTTCAGTTTGGCGGCATCCTGTTCGCTGATATATCCGCCGGCAAGCGCAGCCTCTGTCAATGTATCGTAATCAGTCAGCGTGCGGTATTCAACGCCCGCTTCGCTGAAGGCGGCGGCGGCTTTAGGAAGTCCGTAAGTGAAAATGGCGGCGACACCGAGCACTTCGCATCCCGCTTCTGTGAGAGCGGCTGCCGCTTCAAGGACGCTTCCTCCCGTTGAAATTAAATCTTCAATCACAACAACTTTCTGTCCTTTTACAACGGCGCCTTCAATTTGGTTTCCTTTGCCGTGCGCCTTCGGTTTGCTTCTGACGTAGCACATCGGCAGGCTCAGCCTGTCGGCGGCAAGCGCGGCATGGGGGATTCCCGCAGTTGCCGTACCGGCGATCATTTCGGCTCCGGGAAACTTGTCTTGAATCAGTCCGGCAAGCCCTGAAGCTATATCATCCCTTACTTCCGGATATGAAAGCGTCAAACGATTGTCGCAGTAGATGGGCGACAGGATGCCGCTCGCCCATGTAAACGGCTCGTTCGGGCGCAGGAAAACCGCTTTGATTCTTAATAAATGGTTTGCAATGTCTGTTTTCATGCCTTCGTTCCCTCCCACTCATGTCCTATTCTTCTGTAGGCTGACACAGGATCTTCCGCCTGTGTAATCGAACGGCCGACAACGATCGCCGACACGCCTTTTTCCCTTGCGTAGCCAGGCGTCGCCACCCTGACCTGGTCGTTGTTTTTGTCATCCGCCATGCGAATTCCGGGTGTCACGGTCAGAAAATCTAAAGACGCGGCCCGGTAAATGTGTTCGGCTTCATGGACGGAGCAGACGACTCCGTCAAGTCCGCTTTTTTCAGCCAGCCGGCTGTAGTGAACAACTGTATCGAGAAGCGGCGTTTCAATCAGCAGCTCATGCTGAAGCATTTCAGAAGAGGTGCTTGTCAGCTGGGTCACAGCAATTAATGAAGGGCGTTTCCGGCCTGCCGGAGTCCCCGCTTCAAGGCCTTCAAGCGCCGACTCCATCATTTGCTTTCCGCCTGCTGCGTGCACATTGACAAGGCTGACGCCAAACCCCGCCAGCCTTTTCATCGCCTTGTATACGGTCGTTGGAATGTCGTGGCATTTTAGATCGAGGAAAATGCGGCAGCCGCGCTCCTGCAACTTTTCAAGGATGGCCGGCCCTTCCTGATAAAAAAGCTCCATGCCCACCTTCACGAAAAGCTCTTCTCCATGAAACCGGTCCAAAAACGCATATGTTTCCTGTGCTGATGCAAAATCAAGCGCGATGATGGGCGGCGTATGTTTCATCCTTCCAGCTCCTTCCGATACACTCGTTCAACGAACGGTATCCGTATTTTTCTAAAACGCGCGGCAAGTCGGCGATGATTTCGAGACAAACAAACGGATTAACAAAGTTTGCCGTACCGACGGCGACTGCGCTCGCACCCGCCAGCAAAAACTCAAGCACATCTTCCGCTGACTGGACACCGCCCATGCCGATGATCGGAATGCTGACTTTCTGGCTGACTTCATGCACCATTCTGATGGCCACCGGTTTAACGGCAGGGCCTGATAATCCGCCGGTTTTGTTCGCCAAGATCGGCTTTCCCGTTTTTAAGTCGAGCCGCATCCCGATCAGCGTGTTGATCATCGTCAAACCGTCCGCTCCCGCTTCTTCTATGGCAAGAGCGATGTCGGTAATGTTCGCGACATTCGGCGACAGCTTCACATAGACGGGAACGCTCGCAACCTCTTTCACCGCTTTCGTCAGCTCACTGGCCATTTCCGGCTGCGTACCGAAGGCGATACCTCCCGTTTTCACGTTAGGGCAGGAAATATTCAGCTCGAGCGCATGAACGTTCGGCGCTTTGCTGATTTCTTCAGCCACTTCAACATAATCGTCGATCTGCGAGCCGGCGACATTGGCGATAATCGGTGTATCGAACTGTTCGAGCCACGGCAATTCGCGTTCCATGACAGCCTCTAATCCCGGATTTTGCAGACCGATGGCATTTAGCATGCCGGCTTGTGTCTCGGCGACGCGCGGCGTCGGATTCCCGAAGCGCGGTTCGCTCGTCGTCGCTTTAATCATGATCGCACCGAGACGTGAAAGATCGTAAAAGCTCGCAAATTCTCTCCCGAATCCGAAGCAGCCTGAAGCCGGCATGATCGGATTTTTTAATTGAAGGCCCGGCAAATTGACTTCAAGGATCATAACAGCACCTCCTGAGCTTTGAAAACAGGGCCGTCAAGGCATACCTTCACATAAGACGTTTCGCTTTCTTCCGTATGGCAGACACAGGCAAAGCAAGCGCCGATCCCGCATCCCATGCGCTCTTCCATCGACAGATAAACCTCTTTATCCGGATAGCGCTGTTTTAAAGCTTTCAGCATCGGCGTCGGTCCGCAAGCCATTATGCAGTCAAACTGAAGCCCCTCGTTTTCAATGATATCTGTAACAAACCCCTTTGAACCGCGGGTGCCGTCTGCGGTTGCCACATACACCCGGCCGAAACGGCTGAATTCCTGTTCGTAAAAGACATCTTTTGCAGAAGCAAATCCTAGCACATGGATCGCGTGCACCCCTCTATTTGTCAGCTGTTTGCTCAGCTCGTATAGCGGCGGAACACCGATCCCCCCTCCGACGAGAAGAGCCGTTTTCCCCGGTTCAAGCGATTCAGCCGGAAAACCGTTGCCGAGCGGACCAAGGACATCGATCTGATCTCCTTCCTGTTTTAATGACAGGAGGCTCGTGCCTTCCCCATCCTTGCGAAAGATGATGGTCACCTGCCGTGCGGCTTTGTTGACAGCGGCGATACTGATCGGCCGCCTCAAAAGCGGCGTGAGGGAATCTGAGACCTTGATGTGAAGGAACTGGCCGGGAGCGCCGCAAACTTCGGCAATCTCCCCTTCCAGCACCATTTGATAAATATGATCCGCGATACACTTGTTTGAACGGACTGTCATATACCCTTTTCTCATCTGACGGCCGCCTTTTGCTCGATTTTAATCGCCGGCATATGATCGGCGCGGAAGCTCATGCTTTCAAGCACCCGCAAAATCGCTTCCGCCGTATCAAGGGATGTCAGGCAGGCCACGCCGTTTTCAACGGATTCGCGTCTGATTCTGAAGCCGTCCCTTGCCGGCTGCTTCCCTTTTGTCAGCGTATTGACGACGAACTGCGCTTCTCCGTTTCGAATGACATCAAGGAGATTTGTACCTTCTTCGCCGATTTTCCCGACAGTTTTAACAGGTACGGATGCGTCTCTTAAATAGCCGGCCGTTCCTTCCGTAGCCAATATTTTATAGCCGATCGCATGGAACCGCTTGGCGATCAATAGTCCTTCCTCTTTATCTTTATCAGCAACTGTCAGGAGAACGGAGCCGTAGTTCGGAATTTGGATGCCTGAAGCGATCAGCCCTTTGTATAGCGCTTTTTCCAAAGTGCTGTCTTTGCCCATGACTTCCCCGGTCGATTTCATTTCCGGTCCGAGCGTGATATCCACTCTTCTCAGCTTTGCAAACGAGAAGACCGGCACTTTCACATATACGCCTTCCTGCTCTTTTTGGAGGCCTTCTGTATAACCCATATCAGCAAGCTTCCCGCCGAGAATCACTTTTGTTGCGAGATTGGCCATCGGTATGCCGGTGATTTTGCTGAGAAACGGCACCGTGCGGCTCGACCTCGGGTTGACTTCAAGGACGTAAACCTCATCTTTTGAAAGGACAAACTGAATGTTGAGCAGGCCGACGATGTTTAAGCCTTTTGCAAGCGTAATCGTGTATGCTTCAATCTTTTTCTTGATGTCCTCTGAAAGGGATTGCGGCGGGTAAACGGCAATCGAATCCCCCGAGTGGACGCCCGCCCGTTCGATGTGCTCCATAATCCCCGGAATGACGACCGTTTCACCGTCAGAAATGGCGTCCACTTCAATTTCTTTTCCGGTCAAATATTTATCGATCAGGACAGGGTGCTGCGGATTGATTTTCACTGCATTCTCCATATAATGGAGAAGCTCTGCTTCCTGGTAGACAATTTCCATCGCACGTCCCCCAAGTACATACGATGGGCGAACAAGCACCGGATAGCCGATGTTTGCTGCGATTTCAACGGCGCCTTCCACAGATGTCGCCGTTTTTCCGAGCGGCTGAGGTACATGCAGCGTTTCAAGCGTCTGTTCGAACTTGTCGCGGTCCTCGGCGCGGTCCAAATCTTCAAGGGATGTTCCGAGAATAGCAACGCCCCGCTCCGCGAGCTCGTCGGCAAGGTTGATCGCAGTCTGTCCGCCAAACTGAACGACGACGCCTTTCGGCTGCTCCAAATCGATGATATGCATGACATCTTCAACAGTAAGCGGCTCAAAGTAGAGCTTGTCGGAGATGCTGAAGTCCGTTGAAACCGTCTCAGGATTGTTGTTGATAATGATTGCTTCATAGCCGGCTTCTTTGATCGCCCAGACCGAATGCACGGTCGCATAATCGAATTCGACCCCCTGGCCGATCCGGATCGGACCCGAGCCAAGAACGATAACGCTGTTTTTGTCCGTTCTGACCGATTCGTTTTCTTCTTCATACGTACTGTAGAAATACGGTGTCTCCGATTCAAATTCAGCCGCGCATGTATCAACCATTTTATAAACAGGCATAATGCCTGCTTCTTTTCTAAGATCATAAAGCTTTCGTTCAGACATCTCCCAGAGAAGGCTGATAAAGCGGTCTGAAAAACCGAGCTCTTTCGCTTCTTTTAAAAGACCGAGGTCGCCGCGCCCGGCTTTCAGCTTCTCTTCAAAGCGAATGATTCCCTCAAGCTTGTGCAGGAAGAACACGTCAATTGCCGAAAATTCGTGGAGATCGCTGACTGTGTATCCTCTTCTAAACGCTTCGGCCAAGTAAAAGAGCCGTTCGTCTCCCGCTTTTTTAATCCGTTTTTCAAGCACTTCATTCGAGATCTCACCGGCATCTTTCAGTTCCAAGTGGTAGACATCCGCTTCAAGAGAACGGACCGCTTTAAGGAGAGATTCCTCCCACGTTCTTCCGATCGCCATCACTTCGCCCGTCGCTTTCATCTGTGTGCCGAGCCTGCGGTTTGCCGATTCGAATTTATCAAACGGCCAGCGCGGTATTTTTGAAACGACATAGTCGAGTGCAGGTTCGAAAGATGCGTACGTTTTTCCTGTAACAGGATTCATCATTTCGTCAAGAGACAAACCGACGGCAATTTTGGCGGCAAGCTTTGCGATCGGATAGCCCGTCGCTTTTGAGGCAAGCGCTGATGAACGGCTGACCCGCGGGTTTACCTCGATGATGTAGTACTGAAAGCTGTCCGGGTCAAGCGCCAGCTGAACGTTACAGCCGCCTTCGATTTCAAGCGCGCGGATGATTTTCAGCGATACATTGCGAAGCATTTGGTATTCGCGGTCGCTCAGCGTCTGGCTCGGCGCGACAACGATGCTGTCCCCGGTATGAATCCCGACCGGATCGATGTTTTCCATATTGCAGACGACGATTGCGTGATCGCTCGAGTCTCTCATGACTTCATACTCGATTTCTTTGTAGCCGGCGATGCTCTTTTCAAGCAGACATTGATGAACCGGGCTCATTTTTAAGCCGTTTTCAACGATTTCCTTCAGCTCGTCTTCGTTTGAGCAGATGCCTCCGCCTGTTCCGCCAAGCGTGTATGCCGGCCGGACGATGACGGGGAAGCCGATGCGCCCGACAAACTCGCGCGCTTCCTCGAGCGAGTGGATGATCTCGCTTTCCGGAACCGGTTCATTCAACTCATTCATCAGAGTTCTGAACAAGTCGCGGTCCTCCGCTTGTTGGATCGCCGCCAATTTCGTGCCGAGCACTTCAACACCGCACTCAGCCAGAATGCCGTGCTCGGACAGTTCGACCGCCAAGTTGAGGCCCGTCTGCCCGCCCAATGTCGGCAAAATGGCGTCCGGCCGCTCTTTGCGGATGATCCGTGTTAAAAATTCAAGCGTCAGCGGTTCGATATAAACGCGGTCGGCCATTTCCGTATCCGTCATGATTGTCGCAGGATTCGAGTTGACGAGAATGACTTCATAGCCTTCTTCTTTTAAAGCGAGGCAGGCCTGTGTACCCGCATAATCAAATTCCGCCGCCTGCCCGATAATAATCGGCCCTGATCCGATCACCAAAATCTTTTTGATATCTACGCGTTTAGGCATACCGCTTCCCCTTCTTTCTCTGTAGTTTCAATCATGTGTAAAAATTGATCAAATAAATGGTTGGCGTCTTCCGGTCCCGGTGAGGCTTCCGGATGGTATTGAACCGTGAAAGCCGGCTCGTGTTTATGTTTAAGCCCTTCGATTGTGTCGTCATTAATCGCCACATGCGTCACTTCAAGCGGCGTGTTTTCAACGGACGATACGGTATAGCCGTGGTTTTGAGCCGTAATTGATACTCTCCCGGTTGCAAGCTCTTTAACCGGATGGTTTGAACCGCGGTGTCCGAATTTCATTTTCGCCGTCTTTGCTCCGCAGGCGAGGGCAAACAGCTGATGGCCGAGACAGATGCCGAACAATGGAACCTTGCCGAGAATGTTTTGAATCATCGCAATCGCTTCAGGTACGTCCGTTGGATCTCCGGGTCCGTTTGACAGCATTACACCGTCAGGCTTCAGCTGCATCACTTCTTCTGCCGTTACATTGTGAGGAACGACGATCACATCGCATTTGCGCTTGTTCAGCTCTCTTAAGATGCCGTGCTTCATTCCGAAATCGACAAGCACGATTCGCTTCCCTCTCCCAGGGCTCGGATATGCCGTTTTTGTTGAAACTTGGCTGACCTGATCGGTCGGAAGGTTCGTTTCTTTCAGCTTTTGAACCAAAGTCTCAGCATCTTCTTCCGGGCCGGCAAATACCCCTTTCAGCGTACCTGCCGTTCTGATCATTCTTGTCAGCTTTCTCGTGTCAATCCCTGAGAGTCCCGGGATGTTCTTCATTTTTAAATATTCATCAAGTGTATAAGCAGAGCGCCAGTTTGACGGAAGTTGACATAACTCTTTTACGATAAACCCTTTCACATAAGGGGTGATGGATTCAAAGTCGTCTCTGTTGATCCCGTAGTTCCCGATCAGCGGGTAGGTCAGTGTGACAATTTGTCCGCAGTATGACGGGTCTGAGAGGATTTCTTGATAGCCTGTCATCCCCGTGTTGAAGACGACTTCTCCCATGGTGTTTTCCAGGCTGCCGAATGCTTCCCCTTCAAAAATCGTTCCGTTTTCTAGTACAAGACGTCTTTTCATTTTACAAGTCTCCCCTCTTGGTAAACGAGTTTTCCCTTTGCCATTGTCATAACCGGCCAGCCGAAGCAGCTGATGCCGTCAAACGGCGTGTTTTTCCCTTTAGAAAGAAAGGTGCTTTTGTCAATTTTTTCTTCGCGTTCAAGATCAATGAGCGTAATATCCGCAGACCGTCCGGCTTCAAGCTTCCCGTAAGGAAGTCCGAACGCCTCGCAAGGTTTGACCGTCATATAATCGTGCAGCTGTTTCAGCGTCCATTTCCCCGTTTTGACAAAGTGCGTGTAAAGGAGCGGAAAAGCCGTCTCCAAGCCGACAATTCCAAATGGCGCAAGGCTCATGGTCTGTTGTTTTTCTTCTTCTGTATGAGGGGCATGATCCGTTGCGATAAAATCGATTGTTCCGTCTCTAAGCCCCTCAAGGAGCGCTTCCCTGTCTTCCGGACTTCTGAGCGGCGGATTCATTTTATAATTTGTATCAAGACCGGGAATGTCGCTGTCTGAAAGGAGCAGATGGTGCGGCGTCACTTCCGCTGTCACGCGGATTCCCGCTTTTTTGGCATCGCGGACGACCCTGACCGATTCCTTCGTGCTGATATGACAGACGTGGTAATGGCAGCCTGCCGCTTCGGCAAGAAGCACGTCCCTTGCGATGTGAACCGCTTCGCACACTGAAGGAATCCCGTTTAAACCGTTGGCTTTGGCAAATTCCCCATCGTGTACACTGCCGCCGTAGATCAGTGAATTGTCTTCACAGTGAGCGACGATCGCTTTATCGATCGAAGCCGCTTTTTTCATCGCTTCATACATCATCCCCGCCGTTTGAATGCCGACGCCGTCATCGGTAAACGCGAACGCACCTGCGTCTTTCAGCCCTTCGAAATCGGTCATTTCCTGGCCTGTTTGTCTGATGGTGATGGAAGCATACGGGAGCACTCTGACAGATGCCGTTTCGTCAATGCGGTTGACGAGCCACTCCATCTGCTCTTTCGTATCGGGGACAGGCCGCGTATTCGGCATTGCGGCGACAGTTGTAAATCCGCCTCTCGCCGCGGCTTTTGCACCTGTTTCGATCGTTTCTTTCTTCTCGCCGCCCGGCTCTCTGAAGTGAACGTGAAGGTCAACAAGCCCCGGCGAGACGAAAAGCCCATCCGCATCGATGACCGTTTCTCCCAAAGCGGCCTCAAGGCTTCCGATTTCGCTGATTGCATCGCCTTCAATCCTGATATCGCGCTGTACTTTTTCACCTTTTTCGTCGAGTATGAAGCCGTTTTTAATTAAATAAGACATAAGCCTGTTCTCCCCTTTTTTTGTTTTCGCCGTTTAGAAGCGCTCTTTTTAAAACCGCCATTCTGATATATACACCGTTTTCCATTTGTTTGAAAATTCTCGACTGAGCTGATTCGACCAGTGCACTGTCAATCTCGACACCTCTGTTGACAGGCGCAGGGTGCATGATGACCGCGTCTTTTTTCAGGAGCTCCGCCCGCTTGAGCGACAATCCGAAAGTTTCAAGATAATCCCGTTCTGCCGCCTTTTTCTCATGGCGTTCGTGCTGAATTCGGAGAAGCATCACCACATCCGAATTCGCGACCGCTTCGTCAGGCGACACGTATGTCCCGTAGGGATTGTCTTCATCCCGCCATTCGTCCGGACCTGAGAAAAGAACCTTTGCTCCGAGCCTTGTCAGCACTTCGGCATTCGATCTTGCCACTCTGCTGTGTTTGATATCTCCGTGTATAGATACCGTCAGTCCGGCAAATCCGCCCCATTCCTCATGAATCGTCAGCAAATCGAGCAAAGATTGAGTGGGATGCTGACCGCAGCCGTCTCCGGCATTGATCACCGGAATGCCGACGTGTCCGATAAGTTCATCATAATAATGATCCTGAGAGTGTCTGATCACACATACATCGGCGCCGATGGATTCGAGTGTCTTGACGGTATCGTACAATGATTCTCCTTTTTGTACGCTTGTTGAAACACCGTCCAGGTTCAACACATTCATGCCGAGTTTCTTTTCAGCCACTTCGAAGCTGAAGCGCGTTCTTGTGCTCGGTTCAAAAAACAGATTGGCAGCAAATTTTCCGGAGAGGACGGACTCGGACTTTCCTTTTTTCAGCTCTCTCGCCTCTTCAATCAGCTCGTGAATATCCTCAAGACTAAGCTCATTCATTGCGGTCAAGTGTTTCATTTTTACTCCCCCTCAGGCTTTAAATTTCCCGTAAAAAACCCCAAGCCACAACGGCTTGGGGTACAGTGAACCAGAGAATGCGCTTTTTTGCACTTCTCTCTCCGCAACCCTTTCAAGCCTCTCTGGACTTCATTTAAAAGGTTTTTAAATATGTTCTTCTATTTCAATCCCGTCCTGATCTCCCTTTGATTCAGGCAGGACAAGGTTTAAAACCACTCCGACGATCGCTGCAAGCGCCATGCTTGACAGCTCGAACCCTGAGATTTTGATAAATGCGCCGCCCACTCCGATGACGAGAATGACGGATGAGATGATCAGGTTTCGCTTGTTTTCCAAGTCAATTTTGTTATCGATCAGCATGCGCAGTCCGCTTGATGCGATGATGCCGAACAGCAGGAAGGAAACGCCTCCCATGACTGCAGAAGGGACAGAGCTGATCAGGGCCGAAATTTTGCCGATAAACCCGAAGCACAGTGCAATGACAGCCGCTCCGCCGATGACAAATACGCTGAATACTCTTGTGATAGCGAGTACGCCGATGTTTTCTCCGTATGTCGTTGTCGGCGGTCCGCCGATGCATGATGCCAGCATCGTTGCGACGCTGTCGCCGAAAATCGAGCGGTGAAGCCCGGGCTTCTTAATGAAATCCTGACCGACGACTTTGCTTAATACCATTTGGTGGCCGATATGTTCTGACATTGTCACGAAAGCAACGGGCACCATGGCGATTCCGATTCCGACAGCCGCCGCGCTCGGTGTATAGTCGACAAACGGAAGCACGAAATCAGGAACAGCAAACCATTTGGCGTCAAGAACCATCTGGAAGTCGACAATTCCCTGGGTCAGGGCGAACAAGTATCCGCCGATAATTCCGATCAAGACCGGAATCAGGCTGAAAAACCCTCTTAAGAAAATCGCGCAGATTATGGTGAGCGCGAGTGTGAATCCTGCGACGCCAAAATGTTTTGCGCTGTAGACGAGCTCTTTTGCTCCAGAATCTTCATACATGGCCATATTGACTGCCGTGCTTGCCAGCCCGAGGCCGATGACGATAATAACCGGACCGACGACAACAGGCGGCAGGAGCCTCATCAGCCAGTCCGTTCCAAGCTGCTGGATGAGAAGGGCGATCAGCCCGTAGGCGATGCCTGCCATAAATGCGCCGATCATGGCCGCACCAGGGCCTCCGGCGGCTTTTGCCGCGATAATCGGTGCAATAAATGCAAAGGATGAACCTAAGTAAGCCGGGATCTGTCCTTTTGTAATCAAGAGATATGCAAGCGTTCCTAGCCCGCTTGTAATAAGGGCCACGCCCGGGCTTAAGCCTACAAGCTTTGGCACGAGGATCGTCGCCCCGAACATGGCAAACAGATGCTGCAGGCTGAAAGTTATCCAATTCAAAGGTTTTGGTACTTCTCTGACACCGAGGTTCACTTTTTTCTGACTCATATTTTTTCCTCCTGATGGTTGACTCACTGTCTATGATGTCTTCATATCCTGAAAAGATTGCGCCCATTAAAAAAGCCTCTTTGCTTAAATTTGCGCAAAGAGGCAGACAAAGATCCGCCGCATAGTGAGGCGGCTATCTTTCGTTCTATCCCTCTTTGCAAACTCACTGGAATGCATTTAAAAAAGGATTGTCATTCACTTTTTATAAATCGCCGCAAGGTCGCGTCCGTCAACTTCTTCCAATTGAACCATGACCTTTTCGGTTTTCGATGTCGGGATGTTTTTCCCGATATAGTCGGCTCTGATCGGCAGCTCTCTGTGGCCGCGGTCGACAAGCACCGCGAGCTGGATGGATGAAGGCCGCCCGACATCGACGAGCGCATCCATGGCCGCTCTGACCGTCCGTCCAGTGTAAAGCACGTCATCGACGACGATCACCTTTTGATCGGTGATGTCCGCCGGAATGTCCGCTCCTTTGACAAGCGGCTCTTCATTGGACGTTTTTTTGGAGAGATCATCCCTGTAAAGGGTGATGTCAAGCTCTCCTACGGTGACTTTGTTTCCTTCGATTTGCTCAATCCGTTCGGCAAGCCGTTTGGCCAGATAAATGCCTCTCGTTTTGATTCCGACTAGGATACAGTTGTTCATTCCCTTGTTTCGTTCAATCATTTCGTGGGCGATTCTTGTGAGCGCCCTTCTGATCGCCTGTTCGTCAAGCACAACAGCCTTTTCTTGTTCTTGCATGGCCAGCACCCCGTATCTTTTAAAGGATAAAACAAAAACCCCTTCTGCATAAAGGCAGAGAGGGGTCTTTAAACGAATTCATTGATTCGCTTGTCCGGTATCCTTCTCAGCCTCTCTGGACTGTGTTAAAGAATCTGATTTAACTGCATTTATTATTTCAAAAAAGAAAACGTCTGTCAACGTTTATTTCGAATTTTGTCGAGGAGATTTTTCATGTCGTCAGGCAGAGGCGCCTCAAATTCAACATATTCTCCCGTACGCGGATGGTCAAATCCCAATACGCCCGCATGCAGCACCTGGCCGTTGAAATCGACCGTCTTTTTCGGGCCGTATTTCGGATCTCCCGCCAGAGGAAAACCGATATATTTCATATGCACGCGAATTTGATGGGTTCGCCCCGTTTCAAGCTGGCATTCAACAACAGTGAAATCGTCGAACCGTTCGATCACTTCAAAATGAGTGACGGCATGCTTTCCATTTTCCCTTGTGACCGTCATACTCTGCCTGTCTTTTTTATCCCTGCCGATCGGCGCGTCGATCGTCCCGTGGTCATGCGGGATGACGCCGTGGACAAGCGCGGTGTATTTTCTCGTCACCGTTTTGTTGACAAGCTGATTCACGAGCGACTCATGCGCCATGTCGTTTTTGGCAACCATCAACAGGCCTGAAGTGTCCTTGTCAATCCGGTGGACGATGCCCGGCCTCATCACGCCGTTGATGCCTGACAGATCGTCACAATGCGCCATCAAACCGTTGACAAGCGTCCCCGTCAGATGGCCGGGAGCCGGATGAACCACCATTCCGCGCGGCTTGTTGACGACCAGGACGTCCTGATCCTCGTAATAAATATCAAGATCCATCGGTTCAGCCGTGACATCCAGCGGTTCCGGTTCGGGAACATGGACTGACACCGCATCCCCTTCCTGAACTTTATAATTGGCTTTGACCGCATTTCCGTTCACCAGCACGCGGTCTTCTTTAATCCACTGCTGCACCTGAGTCCGCGACCAATCCGCTTCAACTGCGGTCAAGTACTTGTCAATCCGTTCACCTTTATGTTCTTCATGAACGGTCATATCAAAATGCTCCATGTTACAGCTCCTTCTTCTTCTTTCCGTCTAACAGCATTTGTATAAATAAGAGCAGGACACCGACACATAAAGATGAATCGGCAATGTTGAAAATCGGATAATGATAATTGACGATCGTCACGTGTATAAAATCGACAACTTCTTGCCTGAACACGCGGTCGATAAAATTGCCGACAGCACCGCCAAGCATCAATCCGAGAGCGGTTCCGAGCAGGATTTGTCCTTTGGCATGTTTTTGAATGTAGTAAACAATGCCGATGATAACCGCCGTGGTAATGATGTAAAAAAACCACATCTGTCCGGCCAAAATGCCCCATGCCGCGCCTGTATTCCTGTGCGACGTAATTTGAAAGAAACCGTCGATGACGGGGATGCTTTCACCGTACTCCATTTTGCTGACGACCAGCCATTTTGTAAATTGATCGATACCGATAATGAGCACTGCAATTATGTAATAAGGCACAAACCGTTCCTCCAGTTTCTGTTTCTCTTCATTTAAGCATTTTAACAAGAAAAAGAAAAGGAGTAAAGGAATATTCATTGACATCCTGAAAGAGGGCAAAAGCCCTCCCCTCTTGCAGAATGTTATGAGTAGAGCGCCCGGTTGAACGTCTCATCCGTCTCAGCCCAAATAGGAAGCGTCTTTTTTTCAAACTGGGCATGATATAAAAAATCGTTCGCGGTGCGCGCCGTCGGCAGAATAGCCATTTTTTCCAGCGGAATTGCCTGATTCGTTTCTTCGCAAATGCCGTATGTTCCGTTTTCGATTTTTGAAAGGGCCAAAAGCACATCCTGAAGCTCTTCTTTGACATGATACATAAGTGTTGCCTGCTGATACGAATTGATGCCTTGAGAATCCTGCTGAAAAAAGGAGTATTCAAAAAGCCTTGCTTCCAGTTCTTCCTTCATTTGAAGAAGTTCGGTATGAATTGCCGCCAGCTGATCGTTCACGCCTACATCAACTCCTGCTCTTATCGTTTGTGACCTTAGTGTTACCGACAAAGCCGGTATCCAAGCCCAAAAGATTTTTCCTGACGTACAAAACGATGTCAGCAATGGCATCCTTTCTCCGGCCTTTCACAGGATGTGATGGCGGCAGCGTTCAGGCAGGACGCCTGGCGGTTAGCTGCCATCCTTTTTATATTCGCGAACACTTACTTAGCAGGCCTGATAGGGTTTGGCGGCATACTAAAAGCGGTTCGGAAAAACTCCGAACCGCTTCGTGGTTAATTTTGATAATACGTCTTCACAATTCCGGCACAGCGAGGGCAAAGCTCCGGATGATCGGCATCCTGGCCGATTTCTTTGGAAACCATGCGGCACCGCTCACAAGTCTCGCCTTCTGCCTGAGCAACGACGATTTTTCCTGTTTCAAATGTCTGCGCATCTTCAGGCGCTTCGGCTTCCGTTCCGCCGATGGCAAGCTCTGACACGATGAACAGCTGTTTGACGTCTTCCTTGATCGAAGAAAGCAGCGCTTTTGCTTCTTCATTTGGATACAGCGTCAAGCTCGCAACCGAAGATTTTCCGATGATCTTTTCATTACGCGCTGTTTCAAGCGCTTTAAGAACATCGTCGCGAAGCTTCATGAAGCTGTCGAACTTTTCTTCCGTCTCTTTTGCATTTGGAATGTCTCTTGTTTCCGGCATATCGGTAAGCTGCACGCTTTTTTCCGATACGAATGTGAAGTGGCTCCACATTTCGTCAGCAGTATGCGGCAGGATCGGCGCGATCAGCTTGACAAGCGCAAGCAGCGTTTCGTAAAAAACGGTCTGCATGCTGCGGCGGTCTTTATGATCGGCGTGTTCAATATAAACGACGTCTTTGGCAAAATCCATATAGAACGAGCTGAGCTCGATCGCGCAGAAGTTGTGGACAGCATGGTAGATGACCGCAAAATCGTATTCTTCATATGCTTTTTTGACTTTTTCAATAAGGCTGTTCAGTTTGATCAAAATGTACTGATCGACTTCGCGAAGTTCTTCCACAGCGATTGCATCTTTCGCCGGGTCAAAATCGGCAATGTTTCCGTGAAGGAAACGGAACGTGTTGCGGATCTTCCGGTACACTTCTGCGACTTGCTTTAAGATCGCGTCAGATACGCGGACATCTGCTTGATAGTCGACAGACGCAACCCACAGCCTTAAAATATCGGCCCCGAACTGATTCATGATTTTTGCCGGAACAACGACATTGCCGAGCGATTTGCTCATTTTGCGGCCTTCTCCGTCAAGGGCAAAACCGTGTGACAGCACACCTTTATAAGGTGCTTTACCCGTTACGGCAACGGCTGTCGAAATCGATGAGTTAAACCAGCCGCGGTATTGGTCAGAACCTTCCAGATACAAGTCCGCAGGTCTTACAAGATCATCGCGCTCTTCCAGTACGGCCTGATGTGACGAACCTGAATCAAACCAGACATCCATGATGTCCTGTTCCTTTGTGAACTTGCCGTTCGGACTTCCCGGGTGAGTAAAGCCTTCCGGAAGCAGTTCATTCGCTTCTTTTTCAAACCAAATGTTCGAACCGTGCTCCCTGAATAGTTCAGAAACGTGGTCGATCGTTTCATCCGTGATGATCGGCTCCCCGTTTTCGGCATAAAATACCGGAATCGGCACGCCCCATGCGCGCTGTCTTGAGATACACCAGTCGCCGCGGTCGCGGATCATATTGTAGAGGCGCGTTTCGCCCCATTCAGGCACCCATTTTGTTTCTTTCACCGCGTCAAGAAGCTCGTCTCTAAAGTCTTTGATAGAAGCGAACCATTGGGAGGTCGCACGGAAAATGGTCGGTTTTTTCGTTCTCCAGTCGTGCGGATAGGAGTGGGTGATGAAATCGAGCTTCAGCAAAGCGCCTTTTTCTTCGAGCTGTTCTGTAATCGGCTTGTTGGCCTGATCGTAAAACAGTCCTTCAAAACCAGGGGCTTCGCTCGTCATATGTCCTTTTTCATCAACCGGGCAAAGCACGTCAAGTCCGTATTTCTGACCGATGTTAAAGTCGTCTTCCCCGTGTCCCGGAGCAGTATGGACGCAGCCTGTACCGGCATCTGTTGTTACGTGTTCACCGAGCATGACAAGCGAATCTCTGCCGTATAAAGGATGAACCGCGACAATATGCTCCAGGTCTTTTCCTTTAACGGTTTGAACGACTTCATGATCTTCAAAGCCGATCGCTTTTGCCACGCTTTCAATCAACGCGCTTGCCATCACATAGCGCGCGCCTCCGGCAGCAACGACGCTGTACTCCAATTCAGGGTGTACGGCGATGCCGAGGTTGGCCGGGATCGTCCACGGCGTTGTCGTCCAGATGACGATTTTTTCGCCGTTTGTTAATACACCTTTTCCATCTTTTACATCAAATGCAACATAGATAGACGGCGAGCGTTTATCATGGTATTCGATTTCAGCTTCAGCCAGAGCGGATTCGCTTGAAGGGGACCAGTAAACCGGCTTCTTCCCTTTGTAAATATAGCCTTTTTTCGCCATTTCGCCGAATACTTTAATTTGCTGCGCTTCAAACTCCGGCTTAAGCGTCACGTATGGGTTTTCCCAATCTCCTCTGACACCGAGCCGCTTAAATTGCGTTTTTTGGCCTTCGATTTGCTGCCATGCATATTCTTCGCAAAGCTTGCGGAATTCGGCTACCGTCATTTCTTTGCGCTTCACTTTTTTGTTTTTCGTGAGCGCTGTTTCAATCGGCAGGCCGTGTGTATCCCAGCCCGG
This sequence comes from Bacillus sp. FSL L8-0528, assembly GCF_038593085.1. Lineage (NCBI taxonomy): Bacteria > Bacillati > Bacillota > Bacilli > Caryophanales > Bacillaceae > Bacillus > Bacillus sp. FSL L8-0528. The sequence goes on along the minus strand of NZ_CP151961.1, from coordinate 1,656,390 downwards.
AACGTACGGTGCATGATAGCCGCTCATCGATCTCGAACGGACGATGAAGTCCTTCAGTACTTTGTTAAGCGCATGGCCCATATGAATATCGCCGTTCGCATACGGAGGTCCGTCATGAAGCACGAACATCGGCCGGCCTTCGGTTCGCTTCTGAACGAGGCTGTAAATGTCCATATCTTCCCATTTCCCCTGAATTTCAGGTTCACGGTTCGGCAGGTTTCCTCTCATCGGAAAATCTGTTTTCGGCATTAAGAGCGTGTCTTTATAATCCATTACCATTCCTCCAAAACATCTTTTCTAAAACAAAAAAAGCCTTTTCATCCCATAAGGGACGAGAAGGCTTTGATCTCGCGGTACCACCCTTTTAGACAAGCCGATTCGGCTTATCCGCTCAAACATCGTAACGTGATGGGACGTCCTTTCCTACTGGACGGTTCAGAAAGGAAACTTGAGGGCTGATTCACAACGATTCCAACAATCCCGGGCTTACACCGCCCCCGGGTCGCTTTTATTGTTCTCAGAAATCAATGTCTGTCCCTCTCAAACGTTTTTCACTCAATTTATGAACGTATTATATGCGAACGGATGACGATATGTCAAGAACGTAAATGAAATTCTATTCTTTTTCATCCATGACGGCGTCTACTTCGTATTCAAGCAAATGATCCCAGTCGTCGTTTTTCAACAGGTCAAGCTGCGCTTCGATCAGCATTTGGAAACGGGTTCTGAACACTTTTGACTGCTTTTTCAGCTCTTCGATTTCCATCGCGATCTTTCTCGATTTTGAAAGAGACTCATTAATGATCCGGTCAGCGTTTTTCTCAGCTTCACGGATGATGAGCTTCGCTTCTTTCTCGGAATTGCGCTTTACGTCTTCTGCTGCTTCCTGTGCGACAAGGATCGATTTATTCAACGTCTCTTCGATCGTCGAAAAATGGCCGAGACGTTCGTCAAGCTCGTTCACCTTTGATTCAAGCTCATTTTTTTTGCGCAGAATGATCTCATAATCCTTTCTCACCTGGGCCAGGAACTCGTTCACTTCATCTTCGTCATAGCCGCGGAACGCTTTTGTAAATGTTTTATTATGAATGTCATTTGGCGTCAAAGGCATGCTGCCCACCTCCATTATTTTTCTTTATGTACACTTGTCCTAGTCAACATTATAAAGCAAAATTCGACCTGGCGGAGAAAAAACTGTTAAAACGCGTCATTTTTGTTTTTCAAACGTCAATCTCCATTTGCCCTTCTTCGTTTTGCCGTCAATGTTTTTCATCCTGAAGCGGCCAAACCCCCGGATCGAAACCATATCCCCTTCCGCCAGTGCATATGAAGGGTCTTCGATGACTTTCCAGTTCACCTTCACGAGGCCATTTTTCACGAGAACCTGTGCTTTTTGCCGGGATTGCCTGCTCATTGCCGAGCAAATCGCATCAAGCCTCAAAGATGAAACCGTATCATCCCTTATTTCGACATCCTGCTCCGGTACTTTAAGCTTTGAAAGCGGAATTTTTTCAAGGGAAACTTTCACCTTGCCGATTTGTGTCAGCTGGGTGAAAACAAAATCAGCGACTTCTTCCGAACAGATAAACTGCCATGTCCCGTCCGAAAAGATCAGGTCGCCGAACTTTTGGCGCCTCAATCCGATGCCCATCATTGAGCCGAGAAGCTCGCGATGCTCGATGGAGGCGAATTTTTGCGGATAGATGACTTCCCAGCCCTGAAGCTGAAAATCTTCGGCAGACGGCTCGGCATATTCAGGGAATAGTAAAGCCCTCTTTCGTTCGGCCTCAGGGAAGCCCCCGAAAAATTCAAGCCTCACTTCGTCCGACTGACCGATGACAGATTGCAGGATCACCTGTTCCCGCGGATCCAAAAAATCGGTCAGCTTCATCCGGTACTGTTCCGCCACGATTCTTTTCCACTCAAGAGCCTGGTCGATAAACGGCTCTTCGTCTTTTCTGAAATGCTGGTAAATATCGCTCATTCTCTTTCCTTTCTATGTAAAGAGGCCTGGCCTACAGCCAAGCCCGATACTCGGCCCGCAAAGATTGAAGGCACGCTCCTGAACCACGGCGCCGCTGCCACCGGCAAGTCTTACGGGAGATCGGCATAATGTCTTTAAAAAGCGCCGAGCATTCTAAAAACCGCAAGAAGCCCTGCATCTGCGAACCGCAGGATGAAAATCGCCACAATCGGAGAAATATCAATCATCCCGAGCGGAGGAATGATCCTTCTGAACGGTTCGAGATAAGGCTCGCAAAGTGAAGCAAGCACCCGGCCGAATGAAGACTCCCTTGCATTAGGCACCCAAGACATAAAAATGTAAATAATGAGCGCAAACGAATAAACGGTTATAAGCGTGCTTAAAATTTGATAAAGTAGGATCATCTGCGATTTACCACCTCTGATGTTCTTCTTCTATGAGCTCGGAAATCGTGCCGGAGACATCGACGTTTTCAGGCGTGCATAAAAAGATGTCCGCTCCGATCCGCTGAATATCGCCGCCGAGAGCATATACAGTTCCGCTCAAGAAATCAACGATTCTTTTCGCCTGATCGTGCTGAATGCGCTGCAGGTTCACGACGACGGCGCGGCGGTTTTTGATATGGTCTGCGATTTCCTGGGCTTCCGCGTACACCCGAGGCTCACTTAACACTACTTTAGAAGATTTCTGAACGCTTTGCAAACTTACGACATTCTGCTTCCCAGCCGCTTTAGACTGGTAGGCGGTTCTGTCTTTCGATTCATGCTCTTCAGGGATTTCCTCCCTGTCTGTTTCAATGTACTCGTATTCGTATTCCTCATCATCCAAGGAAAAAAAGTTTTTAAATTTGTTTTTCAAACTCATGATTGTCCACCTCCAGTTTCATTTCCGACTAAGGAAGATCCGATTCTGACGAATGTCGCGCCTTCCTCGACTGCGATCGTATAGTCATTAGACATACCCATCGAAAGCTCGCTGCACGGGGCGTTCCATTGACCGAGCCCGCGAACCTCGTCGCGCAGCTCTCTCAGCAAGCGAAAACAGCTTCTGATTACCGTCTCGTCATCCGTAAAAGGAGCCATCGTCATTAATCCCGCAATCCGGATGTTTTCATATGCAGACAGTTTTTTTACAAAAGGAAGAACCTCTTCTTTTGCCATGCCGTGTTTTGAAGATTCAAGGGATGTGTTGACCTGAACAAAACAGTCAATCGGTTTTTTTGCCCTCTTCTGAATCTCGTCGGCCAATGAAAGCCTGTCTAAAGAATGGATATATGAGACATGATCGATGATTGCTTTTACCTTTCTCGTCTGCAGGGTTCCGATAAAATGCCATACCGGTTCGCTGTCTTTCAAAGCGTCGAGCTTGTGAAGCAGTCCGGTATCGCGGTTTTCTCCCAAATGTCTGATTCCTGCATCAAGCGCTGCCTGCGCCCGTTCCGGGGAAACATATTTCGTGACAGCGATGACGGATATTTCGTCGGGCGTTCTTCCCGCTTTGATACACGCTTCGTTGATCCTGTCATTTATATGTCGTAAATTGCTTTTTACATCCACCTGTAAGCTATACCTCCTTTAATCCGATGAAGGACATCATCCGTCCGGTTTTTCCCCGGTCTCTCCGATGGGAGAAAAACAGTGAATGCTCGCAGCTTGTACAAAGGGAACTCACCTTGATCTGGCCGTTTGGAATTCCGGCGTGTACAAGCAGCTGCCTGTTCACTTCTTTTAATTCGAGACGGTACTCCCCTTCTTTTATCGTCAAAAAGGCTTTGTCTTCTTGCTGAAGAGGAAGATTTCTGATTTTGTCTATTACATGATCGTCGACAGTGTAGCAGCACGCGCCGATCGCAGGCCCGATCACGGCGTGGATGTCTGCGGGATTTGATCCTTCCCGGCTGACCCACGTGTCAACCATGCTGGCTGCGATCCCGAGCGCGGTGCCTTTCCAGCCCGCGTGAGCGATTCCGGCCAGCGAGCGGACCGGATCGTAAAAATAAACGGGAACGCAGTCGGCAAAGCAAAGCGCCAAAAACAGGTTTGGCCTGTCTGTATAAAGTCCGTCCGTAGCCTTCAGCGCCGTATCGTATCGGAAAGCGCCGCTGGCGCGATCGCCATCCGTCACTTTTTGAATCCGGTCTTCATGCGTCTGATCGGCAAATACCCAGTCGTGCAGATCAGTTTTTAAGTTGTCGGCAATCTGTTTTCTGTTATTGATGACATGCTGTTCATGATCCTGAACGTGCAGCCCTGTATTCAGTGAGTGAAAAGGCGGTTCGCTTTCTCCGCCGTTTTTTGTCGTAAATCCGGCTGTGACGGCTCCGCCGGTTTCCGCCGTCTGATTCCATTCCTCAATCAAAAGCATTGACGGAGCATCAAGACGAAAGGGGTTATATGTATTCATGGTGATCAGCCTTTCGACAAACATCGTAGTCTTTCATCATATCGCTCCTATTTTAACACATCTTGATGCATTCGTTTAGTTTCGTTTCAAAAAACTAAACGAAATGTATTGTTTGCAACATTTATCGCCGTTTTTGCAGACGGTCTCACCGTACACAATAATGTTGAAAAAAGCAGGCGGAAAAGGGCCCGCCGATTGATCAGGCATCATCTCATATGCTTGATCAGCTTAAACGCACAAGAATCACATCTTCTCCAATTTTAACAATATTTCGCCACGGAATGACGATTTCCTCTTCTTTTCCGAAAAATCCGAAAACTTTCCCCGTTCCACCGATGACAATCGCCTGTATTTTGCCTGTCGTTACATTAATATCGATATCGCCGATGCTGCCGAGCTTTTTCCCGTTTGATACGTTAACGACATCTTTTATCTGGAAATCAGAAATGTTCATCATGTCCACCGCACGCCTCCTCTGATCAAATGTCCTTTTAAGATTATATGAAAGGCAGTCCTTTATTTAGACTGCCTTTTCAGTGGTTTATTTCGTTTTTTTCCTGCCGGCTAAAATGTCGAGATGGACGGTCGTAACAGCGGCTTCCTTCTTTAAAAAGGCATTGATCCGCTCCTTTTCCGCGCGCCATGATAATGGCGTCATCTTGATGAGCGGCGCGAGGAGGCTTTGGTCTAAACGTTTGCTGTAGGCGATCTCCGTTCTGTCGATCAGATCGAAATGAGACGAGAACCGCTCAGCAGCATCCTCGCTCGTATAGGCTTGTTTGTCCAAGGCGTCGTACAAAAATCCCCGCAGTTCTTTCAGATAGCCGCTTTTCGGAATCACTTTCAAAACGATGCCGTCATCCGATAACAGCCGCTCGAATTCCGCGTAATTAGAAGGCGACAATACATTGAGGATCGCGTCGAATGAACGATTCCGAAACGGCGCGGCAGCCAGATCGGCGACACACCAGATCGCCTCTCTTTCTTGCTTAGCCGCCGACACAATCCCGGCTTTCGCCAAATCCAGCCCGACGCCAAGGACAGGCGTTCCGGAACGCGCATGAAGCATTTCAGCGATCCGCGCCAAATGCGAACCTTCCCCGCAGCCGGCATCAAGGATGCTGACAAAGTTGCAATACGGGAGGCCTGCTTGTTCGAGACGGTCTGTCAACGCGCCGCTAAGCGGTTCAAAAAAGCCGGCGGCGGCTAACATTCTTCTCGCTTCAAATAATTCTTTATCATATTTAACAGAAGGAGCATGCGTCGTGACATTGACATATCCCTCTCTTGCGATATCAAACGTATGTCCGTTTGCACAGATCAGGCTTTTTAAATCGGTGACCGCCATATTCGCCGCACATATCGGGCACTGAAACATCGTTTCATGCCTCTTCATGAGCGATGCTCTTTTTAATTTTTTATTCATCATTTTTACACCTCATTCATTCACATTTAGATCAATGAAAAAGGCATAGACAAATAAACCCGCTCCTTCGGCATTTTTTAAAGACGAAGGTGTGGATGGTTTAAGCGTTTGTCTATACCTTTCATTATCTGTAGCGAATGAATTGAATGATCATAATGATGAACCCCTCTTTAACATGACGTTCTCTATTATCTTACCAGCTTCTTTAAGATGAGGAAAGCTGAAAAAAAAGCCTCCAAACAAGGAGGCTGCAAAGAATCAGCAGTTTTAAACGCTGAGGTTTAGAGGCTTTTTCTTGGACAAATACGGTCTGCCGTCCGTCCATACCGCCTGCACGGGCATATCGAAAAATTCGGACAAAACCTCGCCGGACATCATCTCTCTTGTCTCCCCCAAGGCAAACACTTCACCTTTTTTCAACAGCAGCGTTTGGCTGAAAGCGGGGAGAATTTCTTCTGCATGGTGAGTAACATAAAGCATGGACGGTGCACTGTCTTTTTTTGCAATTTGTTCAACCGTCTCCAGCACCTGCTCCCTCGCGATGAAATCAAGACCGGTTACTGGCTCGTCGAGAATGAGCAGCTCTGGATCGGCCATCAAGGCCCTTGAGATCAGCACTTTTTGCTTTTCTCCCTGAGAGAGCGTTTCATATCTCCTGTCCGCATAGCGGTTGGAGCCGAATTCCTCCAGGAGGGCGATCGCTTTCTCCCTGACAGACTGTGAAGGCGATTCATAAAGGCCGATCGAAGCGAAAGCGCCGCTTAAGACAATTTCAAATGCACTGTCTTCAGGATACAGCTTCTGCTGCAGAGCCGCTGACACAAGGCCGATTTTTTGGCGAAGCTTTTCGTTCAGCTCCGTTTTTCCAAATTCGCGTCCTAACACGGTGACATTTCCTGTTGTCGGAAAATAATAAGCGCACAGCATGTTCAACAGAGCGGTTTTGCCGGCCCCGTTCAATCCGTATAGCGCCCAGTGCTCCCCCTTTTCCACCGTCCAATTAATATCCTTTAATATCCACTCTCCGTTTCGTTTTAGTGAAGCATTCTCAAGCTGCAAAACCATATGAAGTCCTCCTTTTATGTAAATATTCTGATAAATTAAAATATAATTCTTTTATTATAGCTTATTTATATAACAAAGTGAATGAGAGATTTTCCATTTTTAGCATGTGAAAAGCCGCAGATTGACTGCGGCTTTAGTGAATGTTCTTATTCATTTGTTTAATGGCGGCTTTTTCCAGCCTTGAGACCTGGGCTTGGGAGATTCCGATCTCATCAGCGACTTCCATTTGCGTCTTGCCTTGGAAGAAGCGTTTTCTGAGGATCATTTTTTCCCGTTCGTTCAGCCGTCTCATGCCTTCTTTTAAGGCGAGCTCTTCGATCCATTGCGAATCCTTGTTGCGCTCATCGCTGATTTGATCCATGACATAAATCGGATCTCCTCCGTCATTGTAAATCGGCTCAAACAAAGATACGGGATCTTGAATAGCGTCAAGCGCAAAAACGATTTCTTCATGGGACACTTCAAGCTCTTTAGCGATCTCCTGAGCCGTCGGCTCCCTGCTTGTCTCACTGATCAGCCGTTCTCTCACTTGCAGCGCCTTGTACGCGATATCCCTGAGTGACCGTGAGACGCGGATCGGGTTGTTATCGCGCAAATATCTGCGGATTTCTCCGATGATCATTGGTACAGCATATGTTGAAAACTTAACATTGTGGCTCAGATCAAAATTATCAATTGATTTCATTAGTCCGATGCAGCCGACTTGGAATAAGTCATCAACATACTCTCCTCTGTTGTTAAACCTTTGAATGACGCTTAAGACAAGGCGCAAATTACCGTTAACAAGCTTTTCTCTTGCTGTCGTGTCTCCTTTATCCTGCATTTGCTTGAACAACTTTCTCATCTCTTCGTTCTTCAGTACGGGCAGTTTTGATGTATCAACCCCGCAGATTTCAACTTTATTTCTCGACACTTTTTTCCCTCCCTACAGGAGCTGCTGTACAAAGTTCAGTATCTCCTCGGGTGGGAAAAATATGCATCGTTAATTTCCAAAAATAAGAAGATCAAGTCGAAAACCCTTGGCTGTCAACACTTCAAATTTCATAAAAAAATTAAACCATTTTGTTGAATTCTTTTCGCAGCCTTTTAATAATTCTTTTTTCAAGCCGGGAAATATAGGACTGGGAGATGCCGAGCATATCGGCAACGTCTTTTTGCGTTTTTTCTTCTCCTCCGACAAGCCCGAAGCGGAGCTCCATGATCTGTTTTTCTCTGTCATTGAGCTGTTCAAGTGCTTTTTTCAAAAGCTTCTTATCAACGTTTGCTTCGATATCTTTTGTAATAATGTCGTTTTCTGTTCCGAGCACATCTGAGAGAAGAAGTTCATTTCCGTCCCAATCAATGTTCAGCGGTTCATCGAATGATACCTCTGAGCGAATTTTATTGTTTCTTCTTAAATACATCAAAATTTCATTTTCAATACATCTGGAAGCATATGTAGCCAGTTTGATTTTTTTCTCGGGATTAAAGGTATTCACCGCTTTGATAAGGCCGATCGTGCCGATGGAGATTAAATCCTCGATATTGATGCCGGTATTTTCAAATTTTCTCGCGATGTAGACGACCAGCCTGAGATTTCGTTCAATCAAAATCGCCCGTGCCGCCTGATCACCATCAGGCAGCTTATGGAGAAGCACCTGCTCTTCATCTTTTGACAATGGCGGGGGCAGCGCTTCGCTTCCGCCGATATAATAAATTTCGTCGCTTTTCAGCCCCAGTTTCATTAAAAGTTTGTACCACAGATAGGTTAACCTTAATTTTAGTTTTTTCATCTTCCTCCCCCTTCTAAATAAACGTCTTCAGGAGTATGATAATGTAACAGACTGCGAGTTTAAGAAACGTGTTTGACCGGGTTTCCGGCCAGCATTTTCGGATGGACGATGGCGTCAAATTCGCCGTCCGCGGAAAGCGGTGATGTGCTGATGCCAATCAGGCATTTCGGCGCTTCAATCACCTCCTTTTCCGAAAAAATGAGCACATGATCCGGCTTTAGGCAGAGCAGAAACTGATGCTGATGGCCGACCCCGCGGTACGGAATCAGGCGGACCCGCCCGATATACGGGAGTGTTTCATCAAGTTTGCCGACGGCATCAAGCGGGCTCATTTCCTTGATGATCACACTCGCTTCTTCTCCCAATACACCTTTCAATTTTTCAATATTGACGATCATGACGGGCGTTTTTGTGATCGGATCGTAAAGCTGGTTTCCGGAGTCAATCAATCCGGTGAAATGAAGCGTATGTTCATCAATGCCGGTCTCTAGGCGGACGCGTTCTTCATATTGAATTTTCTTCGCTTCAGCATCTTCAAAACGCCTTTTTGAAAACAGCCATACAGCCGGAAAACCCGCACCGACAAACAGCCAGCTGACCGGGTCTCCAAAACCGGACCAATTCGTCATAAAGACGCCGTTTTCCATGATCGAATCCGTTTCAAGCAAAGAATGCGCTCCAATAATCCCTCCTCCCATTAAGAAAGTGGCAAAATAAAAAGAAAACAAATTTTGCAAAAAAAACCGGAACCGCTTAAAACCAAATGTCACAAAAACGATCACAACCGAAAACGACAGTTTGCCTGCAGGATGAAGGACGTACGGCGAAAAAGGTGTAAACATAAACAGAACGATGCTTGACGCGACAAACGCCCCTAAGATCAGCCTCCGCTTTTTAACCCTTCGCTTTAAAATAAATGCGGTCATCATTAAAAGCAGCAAGTCAAAACAAAAGTTTAACAGCCATATCGCATCTAAATAGATTTCCACATCCTTCCCCTTTCTTTGGGCTCGATGACCTTAGTGTGTTTTCCTAAGTATAAATCAAGCCCAAAGGTAAAGTCTGTCAATTAATGTTGCGCAAATCGTACATTTTTTGAAGTTTTCGTACTGAATTTGTCGATCATAAAACGAAAAAAACGCTGCCATTGAAGACAGCGCCTTTTCACCTTTATTTCAGCTTTTCATTGATGTACAGTTTGCCTTTTGCCGTTTGTCTCGTTTCATTGCCGTAATCATCCCGGACGGTGACCTCGATTTCCGCTCCTTTTGCTTTTGCGGTTGAAGTCGCAGTCCAATATCCTTCATACTTGCCTTTTGAGACTTCTCTGATCGGCAGCTCCGTTACGTTTTGGGCGGCTGTTTTGAAATTGGTAAGCGGCATTCTGATCACAAAGACAGCATCCAAATCAGCGGCGCTTTCAAACTCGATTTTCACGGTTTCTCCCGTTTTGAGCTCGAGGTCTTCAGCCGGTTTCAAGCCGGTGATTTGCGGCGCTTCAAAGTTGACATCCACCTTCACTTTTTTGGTCGTTTTGTTGCCTGCCGCATCTGCTGCCGTTACTTTGATTTCATTTTGGCCGTTGTCAAGCATAATCCTCGCAGAATATTCGCCATTGTCAACAGCCGCTTTTTTGCCGTTCACATGAACTGATTCCAAGTGGTCGTCTGATACTGTTCCTTTCACGGTGACAGTCTCTTTATTGAGTTTTGAGCCGCTTTTCGGCGTGTCGATCGTAAGCTTCGGCTTTTTCTGGTCAAGGACGATCCGGACCGGTTCTGAAGCATCCGTCGTTCCGGAAGCCGATGACGATTTGGCGGTGATCACATTTTCTCCTTTATTCAGCGGAATCTCTTTTGAGAAAGTGCCGTCTGCCCCCGTTTCCGCCGTTCCGGCTTCTTCATCCCCGTTAAAGAGATGAACGGTCGTATTCGGAGACGATGATCCTTCGATGACAGTGTTCTTTTTGTTGGTGATGAATCCGTCTTTAGGAGACGTGATCATAGGCACCGCCAATTCATAGTCGACCAAAGCGCGGATCATGAAGTTGCCTTGGTCTGATGGCGCTTTCGACCATGAGCCGTCCGTATACTGCCAGTTGCGGCCGGAATATTCCCCGTCTTCGTCTGTAGCAAGTCCAGGTGAGTTGGCCAGATCCTCTGTCTGGACGTACACGAGGTAAAAGTCTTTTCCGACGAGGATGCCTTCATCACCTAAATCAACGGTCGTCCATTCGCCTGTGCGGAGCGCTTCAGCCTTGAACGGACCGGCGAGTTTTTTGCCCGGAGATCCTTTTTCACCCGACGCATCGTAGACCTCGACTGCAAAATCAGTGCCGCCCGGATCCGGGAATTCTGTATCCCAGAATTTGAACAAGCCGCCTTTCAGCATGGCTTTTTCCTGCCCGTTTTCGAGCGTCATTTTAACAGCCAGCCCGTTGCCGGATTCATAGAAAGCCCAGGCGTTTTCCCCGGTTCCGTCATCATAGCCTATTTCCCCCGGATAGCCGATGAAAGGATCGAGCTCGATATCTTTCGAGACATCTCCTTTTAAATCAACGGAAAACTCGCTGCTGTAATATCCGTTTGCAGAGACCTTTACCGTATACGAGCCTTCATAGGCCGTTAATGAATAGCTTCCGTCGCCGTCCGTCTGAACCGGTTTTACGGATGCATCTTCAACGATATACAGCTTTGCATGTCGGACGGGTTCACCCGTTTTTTTGTTTTTTATCGTTCCGGTGAGCGTCCCTTTCTTCAGTTCTTTTAAGACAAAGTCTGCCGTCGTCGTCTTGTCGGCCTCGATTTTTACGGTTTGGGCATTTGATTCATATCCGTACGCTTCTGCTTTCAGCGTATACGTTCCAGGTGCATGAGCCAAGCTGTATGCGCCTGTTGCCTGGTTGGAATATGTCGATTTGCCCGTCTCCAGCACGCTGACCTGAGCCCGCACCGGAAGAACTGCAGGAGCTGCTTTTTTCGTCTCAGAATATTTTTGAACGGCTTCTGCCGGTTTTGCTTTTTTCGGATCAATCGTTTGTTTCTTCGTTTTCTTATCCTTTATTTTGGCCGGCTGTTTTTCAACGCCCAGGCGTTTTTTCGTGCCGGCGCTCTTCACTTCCTTCACAAGCGCTACATCATCGATATAGAGCCCGTCACCCTCAATGCTGTCGTCAGATTGAAGGTTGAACATAATCTTAATCGTCTGTCCCCCGTATTCCGACAAATCGATCTGTCCGTCTTTCCATTCTGACGTCCTGCCGCTGTACTCAGCAGCCGGGATCCATTCATCTTTCCCTTCAGGTTGTACATAAACGAAGCCGTAATCGAAGTCCTCTTCAATATCATGCCAATATTTGTATGTGAGATAAAGCTTTTGATTTTTTGGAACGCTGACAGGAGGCATGAGAAGATTCATATTGGCCGAACTTTCATACGGCCCTGTCAGATTTGTTGCAAATACGTTTTTTCCCGATGCTGCGGCATTCGGGCCTGACTGAGGAATACCGCGCTCCCATGAATTCTTCACACCTGATGTGATCCAGCCGTTGGCGGCATTCTCGAAATCTTGTTTATACCCTGTGGTCACAGCCGGAGAAATCGGGATTTCGTACACTTTGGATTCCGTTTTGTTTCCTCCGAAATCGGTGACAATCCATTTGTAGGAAAGCGCTTTCCCTTGAGAAACGGATACGGCCGCCTCGTACGTTCCTTTTTTATAGTCGCCTGAAGTTTGTTTGGCAGCGATCGTCACCCAATCGGAATCATCGGTTTTATAGCTCAATTTGACCGATATGATGCTGACATCGTCTTCCACATCAACTGTAAGAGGCGTTTCCGAGCCTGAGTAAATTTCGTTGATCTCTTGATGGTTTAAAACCGGCGGATTTTTGTCTTCGCCTTCTTTTCCGACTTGCCCTTCCGCTTTGCCCAACCCTTCTGTGACGGCGGACACCGCGTCAAATACGTTCACGAGCCCGTGGCCGTATCCGTTGTTCGGCGATTCGGTAAATTTGCTGTCTGTGAGCGGTGTTGCGGTTTTCATCAAAATCTTTTCGATTTCATCAACGGTGATCGACGAATCGGCCTGCTTGATAAGAGCGGCCGCGGCTGCGACATGCGGTCCTGCCATTGAAGTGCCGTCCCAGCCGTCTTGATAGCCGCTTCCAGGCACAGAAGAGCGAATGTTGACACCAGGTGCCGTTATTTCAGGCTTTGTCTCATCATACGGAGAAGGACCTTGAAGTGAAAAATCGGCTAAGCGATTATCGATGTCTGTCGCACCGGTCGCGAACGCTTCGGGGTAGTTTGCCGGATTGGCAATCGAAGCAGGTCCTCCCGGATTGGTGAAATCGGCGTTCCCCGCAGAGAACTCAGGGAAGATGCCTGCAGCACGCCACGCTTTTACGATATCCCTGTAAAACTCATCAATCCCGGCTCCCCCAGACCACGAGTTATTGACAACATCCGGAGCCATTTCAGGGTGCGGGTTGCCATCTTTATCTTTCGGCGCCAAAATCCATTCACCCGCTGCAATCAGGTCTTCGTCCGTTCCGCCGTCATCCGAAAAAGCTTTCACGGCAATCCACTTTGCACCCGGCGCCACACCGATTTGGTTTTGGCCGTCAGGCTCTGAGCCGACCATCGTCCCGGTTACATGCGTGCCGTGCTCCAGGTCGTCCAAAGGTTCAGAAGCGCCAGAAACCGCATCATACCAGCTGAATTCGTGATCAGGCTGATCAGGATGCTGCGGGTCATATCCGCGGTATTTTTCTTTTAAGGCCGGATGATCCCACTGCACACCCGTATCAATTGACGCGACAACCGTGCCCGTTCCGTCATATCCCAATTTCCAGGCTTTTGGCGCGTCGACTCGATTGATATTCCATTCGATTTCTTTTTCATCTTTAGCGGCCGATTTTTTCACAGACTGTTTAGCCGGTTTGATCAGCTGCCTTTTTTCGTTCGGGAGCACTTTCTCTACTTCCGGAAAAGCTGCTACTTGTTCCATGACCTCTTTCGTCGCATGAACGGCCATGCCGTTAACAATATAATAGGATCGGATTTTTTTTACTTTTCCTTGTTTTTCCTGATTTTTCAAATAACGTTTCAAATCGCTTTGCGTCTCATCCGCTTTGACTCTTAAAGCGGAGACAACAGCCGAGCGCTTTTGATATTCTGTTTTAGCCGCGCTCAGCGACTTTTTCTTCGCATTCTTTTCCGCCTGCTTGGCCACTTTTGGTGTATCGACTTGATCTTTCAGTTTAATCAAAAATGTGACTTGATCTTCTTTTTTGAACTGTTTGACGAGAGATTTCGAAATTTTTTCCTTCCCTGCAGCTGCTTGTTCTTTCATCGAAGTAAGCGCAGGCTTTGCCGCGGCATCTGAAACGGCGGGCATGAATAGCGAGCCGATTAATAAACCGCTTAAAATGGTGGAAAACGCCTTTTTTCTCAGCTTTCTTTTCAAATGAACATCCCCCTTTTTTATGAAATTGGCTGGATTTGTCCGTCCTCCTCTCCCTGTGGATGCCTTGTCTGACCTTGATGTAACTTAAATATAGTAAAAACTGGTTAATTTTTTTGTCGGTATTTGTCAAGGTCATGTTTAAAATTAGATAAAAAAAGGACAAAACCGTTAAAGCGGTTTTGTCCATTTTTATCATTTTGTTTTTTTAGCCGCGTCAAAAGCTTTTAAAGCGTTGACTAAGCCGTATCCGTAGCCGTTGTTCGGCGATTTTTCAAACGTTTTGTCAGTCAGAGGCGTCGCCGTATTCAGCAGGATGCGCTCAATTTCATCGACTGTGAGATCCGGATTGGCTTCCCTCATTAAAGCGACGATGCCGGATACATGCGGGGTCGCCATCGATGTCCCGTTCATTGCAGCATATTTGTGTCCCGGATAAGCAGAGCGGATGCTGACGCCCGGTGCCGAAATATCGGGCTTGATTTCGTCATATGGCGAAGGCCCTTGCAATGAAAAATCGGCTAACGCGTTTGCGCTGTCAACTGCGCCTATCGCAAAAGATTGCGGATAGTTGGACGGATTCTCAACTGAACCCGGTCCGCCCGGTTCCAATTCGCTGACATTACCTGCTGCGAATGCAGGAAAGATATCAGCTGCCCGCCAAGCTTTGACAATATCCAAATACCATTCATTGAGTCCGCGTTCCCCCGCCCAAGAATTGTTGACGACATCGGGAGCCTTTTCAGGATGCGCTTTTCCTTTTGTATCTTTCGGGGCCAAAATCCATTCTCCTGCAGCCAAAAGGGATTTTTCGTCTCCGCCGTCCTCTGAAAAGGCTTTGACAGCGATCCATTTCGCAGTCGGTGCGACACCGATCTGGTTTTTGCCGCCGGCTTCTGAGCCGACCATCGTGCCTGTCACATGTGTGCCGTGGCCCAAGTCGTCATATGGCGTTTTCTTATTGCTTACCGCATCAAACCAGTTGAACTCATTGTCTGGACTGTTCGGTTTAGAAGGGTTATAGCCTCTGTACTTTGTCTTCAACGCCGGATGATCCCACTCAACGCCGGTGTCAATCGAAGCGACGACGGCTCCTTTGCCTTTATAGCGCTTTTTCCAGACATCAGGCGCATGAACCTGCTCAATGTTGGAAGCAGGGGAACGATCCGTGGACGTTTTCGATTCTACCGTAGGTTTTTCAGTGTTGCCAAGCTTAATTTTTTGATTTGGCAGCACTTTTTCAACCTCCGGAAATGAAGCCGCTTTTTCCATAACATCCTTTGTCGCCGTCACAGCGATGCCGTTTACAATATAGAAAGATTCCACTTGCTTTGCTGTTCCTTTTTTCTCTTCTTTTTCCAAAAACGATTTTAAGTCTTTTTGCGTTCTCTCAGCTTTTGTACGCAGGGACGTCAGCACGGCCGAACGTTTGATTTCTTTCACTTTTTTCACTGTCATCACGCTTGCTTTCGCCCGGTTTTCAGCCGCTGTTGCCGCTTGCTGAAGATTCGCCTGGTTTTTCATTTTGATTAAAAAAGTCACTTTATCTTCTTTCTCAAAACGTTTGTAAAGAGCGCTTGATATTTTGCTTTGTTCCTTGGCCTTCGCTGCCGTACCTGTTTCAGCCTGCACAGCAGCCGGAGCGAGAAGTGAACCGATGAGTGCAGCGCACATGAATGTGCGGAATAATGGCTTTTTCTTCACATGACATCCTCCTTTAAGCAATAGCAAATATAGTCGTTTCTTGCGTTTCTTTGTCTAGAAACAGAAACTATTAATAATGGTAAAAGAAAAGACTTATAGATATTGTCGTATTTTGTCATTTTTCCTCTGTCAGTTTGTAAATTCGTTCTTTTTACATATGACTTGTTCACCGTCATAGTTCGGACAGATGACAAGACGAAAGGAAAATCCGTGCATTCGGGAGAAAAGAGAGAGGTTAGATGCAAGGCTTTTGAGGGAGGCGCTTCGATCAGGATGACAATTGATGCTTTTGGAGGGGAGAATCCGTTTCCAGCGCATAAAAAAAGCCGCCGACTTCTTGTCGGCAGCTTTCCAATGTATTGTAGACGTTTTAGCGTTTATTGCGGTTTCTTAAGAAAGTCGGGATGTCAAGCGTATCCTCGGCAGGCTGAGATGGGCTGCGGTGCGGCATGCTTGGCTCCTCGCGCTTCGGCTCCCGTTTCGGAGCAGGCTGATGATGCTGTTTTAAGCCTTGGTTTAAAGGTCTCTGCGGCTTAGATGCATCTTGATCCTGTTCGATAAAGCCGGTCGCGATGACCGTAACGACGATTTCGTCTTTCAAGTTTTCATTGATGACAGATCCGAAGATCATGTTGACGTCCTGGTCAGATGCAGCTGCCACAATGTCCGCCGCTTCCTGAACTTCGTAAAGGCTTAAGTTGGTTCCGCCTGTAATGTTCATCAGCACGCCTTGGGCGCCGTCAATCGCCGTTTCAAGCAGCGGGCTGGAAACAGCTTTTTTAGCGGCTTCTGCAGCGCGGTTCTCACCTGTCGCTACCCCGATACCCATCAGTGCAGAACCTTTGTTGGACATGATCGTTTTAACGTCGGCAAAGTCAAGGTTGATCAGTCCAGGTGTTGCGATCAGGTCTGAAATGCCCTGAACACCTTGGCGGAGAACGTTGTCCGCTTCGCGGAACGCTTCAAGCATCGGTGTGTTTTTATCGACGATTTCAAGAAGACGGTCATTCGGAATGACGATCAGGGTGTCGACGGCTTCCTTCATTGCTGAAATACCGCCTGCCGCCTGAAGCTGTCTTTTTCTTCCTTCAAAGGTAAACGGCCTTGTGACAACGCCGACAGTCAATGCGCCCAGATCTTTTGCGATTTGTGCGATGACAGGTGCCGCGCCCGTTCCTGTTCCGCCGCCCATTCCGGCTGTGACGAACACCATGTCTGCACCTTTCAGCGCTTCTTCAATTTGTTCTTTGCTTTCCTCTGCGGCTTTTTTGCCGACTTCCGGATTGGCTCCGGCGCCGAGCCCGCGTGTCAGCTTCGCACCAATCTGCATTTTCGTTTCCGCTTTTGACAGGTTGAGAGCCTGGGCATCCGTGTTGACTGCGATAAACTCGACTCCCTGAACGTCATTTTCGATCATCCGATTGACGGCATTGTTACCGCCGCCACCTACTCCTATTACTTTAATCGATGCTAAGCCGTCTATATTTGTTTCAAACTCTAACATGCTAAATCCTCCTAATCCGTCGAATGACTAATCTCTATTCCCAAAAGAAGTTAAATATTTTCTTCATTTTGCTCGGCTTTTTCTCAGCTTGAGCGTGCTGCTTGGATTTTGGCTTCGGTCGCTGCTGCACTTCTTTTTGATGTGTTGCCGCGACTTCCTGAACCGCTTGTTCCGGCATCTTAAACCCTACTTTTCTGCCTTGGATTTTTGCGTTGCGGTAAGCGAATTGGATGAGGCCGACTCCTGTCATGTATTGAGGTTCTCTTACACCGATATAATTCGGGATAGCCACTCTGACGTTATTTTGAAGAACATCCTGTGCGAGGCTGAGGACACCCGGCATTCCAGCCTGTCCCCCTGTAAGCACAAACCCTCCCGGCAATTCTTTTATTCCCATGTTTCGCAGTTCCTCTGCCACGAATAAAAAGATTTCTTCGAGCCTGGCTTCTATAATGTCTGCCACTTCCCGCTGAGAAAAGGTCTGCTTTTGGTCTGTTCCGATCACGGCGACTTCAAATGTTTCCTCTTCCGACGCTTCTTCATAGAAAGCATGTCCAAACTGCTTCTTCACCCGCTCAGCTTCGTCTGTGGAAGTGCGCAATCCGATTGAAATATCCTTGGTGATGTTTTCTCCTCCCAGGGGTATGACGCGGGTCGCAAGAAGATGGCCGTCCTCAAATACGGCAACCGTTGTCGATCCTCCCCCGATGTCGATTAAAGCCACTCCGAGGTTTTTTTCGTCCTTTGATAAAGCGACAGATCCGGCAGCCAGCGGCTGAAGGCAAATATCCGTTATTTCAATTCCCGCTCTTTCCACACAGCGCAGCAGGTTATGTAAAATCGTTTTAGAACCCGTGATCAGCGACCCTTCCACTTCAAGGCGGACGCCGAGCATCTTTTTCGGATCTGTGATATCGCCTCTGCCGTCAACGATAAACTGTCTCGGAATCACATCAACGATCAGCTGTTCAGGCGGGATGGAAACGACTTGAGCGGCCTCCATCACCCGGCGCACGTCTTCAACGTGGATCTCTTTATTCTCGCTTGAGACAGCCACAACACCGTTCGTATCTTGAATATGGATGTAGTTCCCGTTAACCCCGACGATCGCGTGGGTCAGCGGAAAACCTATCATTCTTTCTGCTTGTTCAAACGCTTTTTTTATAGAATGAACCGTTTCATCTATATCAACGATTGATCCTTTTTTCAGCCCCTCTGAGGGAACATTTCCGACTCCGATAATGTTAAGAGAATCGTCTGACATTTCACCGACGATCACTTTAATATTGGACGTACCGATGTCTAGACTAACGTAAAGTTCATTGTTGTTCATTCTATGGCACCTCCTCACATTTCAGTCAATTCTATTCTATTATTTGCCGAACAACAATACAATGAATCTGGTTTTACAAGTGTGTAACAATCAATACAAACCAATACGCTTCGTTTTTAGTTTTAGGATTACTGTGAATATTCGTGATATCCTATGTATATCCTCTTTTAAATCCGATTTTTTTTAATTTTTTCTCCTCGAGGCCGTCCATTTGGCGAGCAGTATTCTTCTGATGACCGCGATGTTTTGGAAAAGCCTCACGCCAAATGCAAACATCCCGACTAAATACAAGTCTACACCAAGATGAACGCCCAGAAAAGCCAAACTTATGGCGAGAATAATATTGAAGAAAAAGCCCGTCACAAAAACTAGTTCATCGTATACACTTTCCAAATGGGCCCTTATTCCCCCGATCAAAGTATCAAGGGATGCAAGAATCGCCAGGGACAAATAATTTGAGTATTCATCCGGAATGGTGAAGTTCGTGCTGAACCCGATTGTAATTCCGAGCAAAAGCCCTAAAACCGGAAGCCACATTAGGAATTCTCTCCTTTTGATTTCTCGAGCGGTTTCAATGGCGCAACTTGCATTGAACCTTCGTAAGCTTTGATTTTGATTTGTTTTTCAGGCCTTTTGATTTGTAAATCCAGATTTTCTCCCGCGAACAGATCCTGCAGGGATGAAGCATTCATTCGGCTATATAGTTTATCGGCGTTTTTGCCGATGACTTTTACCGTTATCGGATAGTTGTCCAAAGGATATCCGTCGATTTTGGTTGTTCCGTTGATATCCCTGATCACCGTCGTGTTGACAACCCTTCTGTCATTGATCGATATTTCTTCCGCTTCATACATATTCAGTTCATTAATCAGCTTTTTCAGAAGGTCGGGAGGGGGATTTTGAATGGATTCTCCCGTGAGTTCTTCCGAGAAGAGCTGAGAAATGGTGATGATGATTCCGTTCCCTGTGACATCTGTGAAGCCGGCCTGTTTTTTTAAGTTTTGAAGCGTTTCATTCAACGCTTTTGTCCGCGAGGTTTCTTCTTGATGACTGTATGTGTTCAGCATTTTTTCATACTTGTCAATTTCGCTGATCAGCTCAAGCTGTTTTTTCTGTTCTTTCTTCAGGTCCTCCCTGAGGTCCCAAATGTCCCGCGTATCGCGGACCTTCGGCGCTTTCAGGGAATTGAACTGCACGGACAGCATAATTCCGAAAATGAGCATCAGGATGCTCAAACTGATGAAACGATTATTTTTCTTCAACGTCCGCCCACCAACTTTTCAACGTTCATTCCCCCTGCTTTAAAAGGGGCTCCATCTCGATTTGGTCTTGTTTTTCGATGCTGACTGAAATATGATCGCGGCTCAGCTGGTCCACAATCCCTCCTGCAATGTTCAGCGCTGGCATCAGCACATCCGGATCCCCGATGGCCGAAATGACAAACGGTGCGGGATACTGGTTGCCGTCAACCGTGATGACAGGACCGTTGCACGATATGTAAGAATGATGTGTCACACGCTGTCCGTTGATCGACACCGCGGCCGCCCCGGAAATCCACAGCTCATTGAGCAGGCGGAATATGTGGCTTTCATGGACGATATAGTTGTTGACATTCTCACCTTCCGGTATGTAAGAAGCGTCTTTCAGCGTCACCTTAATTCCTTCGCCCTGAACGCCGATTTCCCCGACGAACATTCTGTACCTTTCAACATCTTCCACAATATTGTAATACTCTTTTTTTTCCTTTTTCAAAGCCGTCTCTGTTTTCTGTACTTCCTGCTGTTTTTTGTAAAGCTCCTGTTCCAGCTTCTTATTTTGCTTTTCCTGGGAAATCAGCCGGTCGCGCAAGGAATACTCCTCTTTCCAATTTTCAGCGGTTTCGTCATGGTCTTTGTTTTCCCTGGCGAATTGATAGGAGAAAGACAGCAGGAATCCGAGGACAAGCATGGCGAGTGAAAGATTGACTGTGTGCCTCTTCAATTTCCGTCTCCCTTTTTGCTTTCATCCGTTTTTTTCAGAGGTTCAAAATAAGTCGCGACTTCCATATGGATAATGCCTTTTTCCCCTTTCGGCAGCTCTTTTACGATCGCCGGATAGCTGTTCATTTTCTGTCCGAACGTTTTCAGCGAAGCCGTCACGATATAGCCGTCATTCATATACAGTCTGATCAGCCAAGGATTTGATTTTTGAGGCGTATAGTTAATCTCGGAAATCGACTTTTTCACGGAATCAGAAAGCTTGTTCAGCTGTTTTGCCATTTGAACGAGCTTTTCGTCTTCCTCCCAGTTATTAAGGGTCGGTCCGATGTCAGTCGGCGTCACCTCTTCAGGAAGCACCGTGCCGTTTTCAAGCACGGAGTAGTACACATTGTGTTTTTGCAAAAACGCAATGCTTTTATACTCTTCGATGGAGATGGCGATTTTGTTGGGCAGCTGTTTCGAGATTTCGGCTTTTTTGATCAGTTTATTCTGCTCGATCTTTTCTGCGGCTTTTTGCTTGCTCAGACTCCAGAATTCCGTCTGTCCTTTATGGATCGAAGACAGGGAAATGATCTGGTCTTTTGAAACGTTTTTGTTTCCTTTGATCTCTACCGTCGAAACTTTGCTGATCGGCGTCTGCAGGTAAATGATGATCAGCATCATCGTGAAAAAGAGCAGAATAAAGGTGATCAGCCGGCGGTTTGCCTTTTGCTTTCGCTGTTCTTTGATTTTGGGAATCCGTTCTTCTATATTCACTACTTTTTCTTTATCAATACCGGGTTTCACGTAGGCTCACCTCAGGTTAATAAAGCAGACAAAAAGACTTTTATTTGCTTATTTTTGTTCGAAAAAAGACGCGCTTCCCGACATATGAAAGCACGGGGCAAGCTAAAAAGCTTCCATTTAGCGAAACAAACGACATACTAGGATGCCGTTTGCTTGTTTGTTTCATACATTATATCATAAGGCGATCTGAAGTAGAGAGGCCGTTTACCGTTTTTCTCCGATAATTTCGACCTCAGTGTGCATGTCGATATCGTATTTTTCTTTAATCGTTTTTTGAATGAATGCAATCAAATCCAGGACGTCTTTCGCTGTTGCGCCGCCTGCGTTGACAATGAAATTGCCGTGCATCTCTGAAACCTTTGCCCCGCCGATCTGATGGCCTTTCAAACCAGCCTCTTCAACTAGCCGGCCCGCATGTTCAGGCAGCGGGTTTCTGAAGATGCTGCCTGCGCAAGGATTGGACACAGGCTGCGTTTCTTTTCGGTAGTCTTTGTTTTTCTGCATCTGCGCGACGATCTCATCGCGTTCTTTTTGCTCCAGCTGGAGAACGGCTTCAAGACATATGCCCGGCCGCTCGTTTTGCAGGATGGACGTGCGGTAGCTGAACGCCATCTCTTCATTCGTCAGCCAATCGATCGTTCCGTCTTCAAACAGGATCAATGCTTTCACCAATATCTTGCTGATATCAGAACCGTGGGCGCCGGCATTCATGTAAACCGCTCCGCCGACCGAACCCGGAATGCCCGCGGCAAATTCGAGGCCGGAAAGCCCTTTTTTGCTGATGCCTGTCGCAAGCCTTACGACAGAGTAGCCGCCGCCGACTGTTACTTGCTCGCCGTCGATTTCCATATGGTCAAGTCCTTGGCCGAGCTTGATGACAACGCCTCTTATCCCTTCATCGAGGACAAGAAGATTCGAGCCTCTCCCGATGGCCGTCCACTTGACGCCGTGCTTCTTGATCACCTTCATCGTATCTTTGACAGCTTGAATGTTTTTCGGAACCACCAGCACGTCAGCCGGTCCTCCGATTTTAATCGTAGTATGGTTGCTGAGCGGCTCGTTTTCCAGAACTTTGCCGACTTCAAGTTCTTTTAATTCTTGTATCACCTTATCCATCGAAAACCTCCAAAATCCTTCTGTCTTATCATTTTGCATGATGTTTCAGTTCTTTCAGCACATTGTACAAGCGTTCGGCCGCGTCCGGCACGCCAAGCGACTTCGCGCGGCTCTTCATCTCTTGCAGCGTCTTTTCGTCTTGTAAAATATGATCGATCGCCTGAATTAAGCGGTCTCCATTAAGCTCTGATTCTTTTAAAACGACAGCGGCGTTCTGCTCCCCTAGTGAGCGTGCGTTCACTTCCTGGTGGTTGGCCGTAACGTACGGACTCGGAATCAAAACGCTTGGAATGCCGAGCGCGGTGATTTCCGCTATTGTCGTTGCTCCCGCGCGCGCCACGACAACCTCGAACTCTTTTAAGTACTCGGGCATTTGATGGAGAAACGGCTGAACGACCATATTCGGAGCGGGGCCTTCTTTTTCAAGCGCAGCTGTTACTTTATCATAGTGAACTTCCCCTGTGACATAAAGAATCTGGTAATCCCGCTTTTTTAATTCGTTTTGCATCGCGATAACCGCTTCATTGATCGGAGCGGCACCGCGGCTGCCTCCGAAAATAAGGACCGTTTTTTTGCCTTCTGAAAGGCCCAAAGCGGTCAGGGAACGGCCCCCTTTTATAGAGACGACTTCAGACGCCCTCGGGTTTCCTGTAAAAACAACTTTTTCTGCAGGAAAATGCGGTTTCGCTTCATCAAAACAAATGGCTACCTTATCAACATATTTGGATAAAAACTTATTGGTGAGTCCGGGAAGGCTGTTTTGTTCGTGGATAATCGTCGGAATCCCCAGTTTTGAAGCGGCGTATACCACGGGTCCGCACACATAGCCGCCCGTGCCGATCACCGCGTCGGGCTTAAACCGTTTTAATTCTTTTTTGCATTCCTTTACACCCTTTAAAAAGCGCATGACGGTTTTGACGTTTTCAAATGACAGCTTTCTTTTAAAACCCGTAATTTCAATCGACTTGAAAGGGACCCCTTCCCGCTCGACAATATTTTTCTCCAGGCCTTTTTCGGTTCCGATATATAAAAACTCAACATCTTCATGATGCCGTTTCACTTCTTTAATAAACGCAAGGGCGGGGTAAATATGGCCGCCCGTTCCGCCTCCGCTAACAACAATCCGCATCTGTTCTCCCCCTTATTCCTTATGTACACGCCGATAACCCTGCTATCTCGCAACAGGGTTATCGCCAAAATCTAGTATCTAGAATACCTGCTGACATTCAGCAGCACGCCGACCGCCATAAGCATCAAGGTCAGTGATGAACCGCCATAGCTTAAAAACGGAAGCGTAATGCCTGTAACAGGAATCAGGCCGGTCACGACGCCAATATTGATCATAACCTGAATCGCTATCATCGAAATGACGCCGACGGCGACAAAACTGCCGTATAAATCGGGCGCACCGAGCGCGATTCTGATGCCTCTCCATAATAGAACGCTGAAGAGCAAAAGAATCAGCGATCCGCCGATAAAGCCGAGCTCCTCTGATAAAATCGCGAAAATAAAATCTGTCTGCGGCTCAGGCAGATAAAAAAACTTTTGCCTGCTCTGGCCGAGGCCGAGGCCGAACAGCCCGCCGGGCCCCACCGCATAAAGAGACTGAATGATTTGAAAGCCGCTTCCTAAAGGATCCTCCCAAGGGTTCAAGTATGAAGTGATCCTTTTGATCCGGTACGGCGCCGACAGCACAAGGCCGACAAAGCCGCTCAGACCCAGAAGACCGAGAAAGACGAAGTGCGAAATTCTCGCCCCCGCAACGAAGATCATAATGATGCATGTGCCGACCATTACGGTTCCTGTTCCAAGGTCAGGCTGCAACATGATGATCAGAAAAGCTGAAAAGACAATGCCCAGCGCCGGCACAAAGCCTTTTCTAAACGATGTAATATTCTTTTGCTTTTCAGATAAAAACTTGGCCAAAAATGCGATCATCGCGAGCTTCATAAACTCGGACGGCTGAATGCTGAAAGCGCCGACTCCGATCCAGCTCCTCGACCCGTTCCGTTCCATGCCGATCCCGGGAACAAGGACGATGATGAGCAGAAAGAAACATACTATGATCAGTATTTTCGCATAAGTCCTCCACGTCCAGTAGTCGACATTCATGATGAAAAACATGGCGATGACCCCGATGCCGGCAAACAAAAGCTGCCGTTTCGCAAAGAAAAAGGAGTCGTCGTATTTGTAAGTCGCCCATACTGCACTGGCGCTGTATACCATAATCAGTCCAATTGTTAAAAGCAATAGCGTAATGATAACCAGCAAAAAATCCGGTGACGTTTTTTTTGTTTGCAAAGCCGAACACCCCAAGCTCTAATTCTTAGGGCTATCTTTACGAGACAAGCCCTTATTTAAGCATATGCACGGCGTTTACAAACATGTCACCACGTTCTTCAAATGTTTTGTACTGATCCCAGCTTGCACAGGCCGGGGACAGAAGAATGACATCTCCTTCGTCTGACAGGCTGAACGCCGCAGTTGCCGCTTGTTCAACATTATCGACACGTTTAACCTGTTGTATTCCCATTTCTTCGGCCAGCTTCTCAAACTTCGGCGCGGTCTCGCCGAATGTGATCACCGCTTTGACAAAAGACATATGCGGCTTTAGTTCATCGAATTCATTTCCACGGTCAAGCCCCCCTGCCAGCAAAATGACCGGCTTTTGAAAGGCGGACAGCGCTTTTTTCGTCGCAAGAATGTTTGTCGCTTTGCTGTCATTGTAAAACAGTCTGTTTTTGATCGTCGTGACGTATTGCATCCTGTGCTTTACACCGGTAAAGCTCGTCAGCACCTTGCGGACGGCCTCATCGGAGACGCCTGCGGTTTTAACGATGCAAAGGGCGGCCAAAATGTTCTCCAAATTGTGCTCTCCCGGCAAAACGACGTCTTCCACCGGTATGACCGGTTCGCCGTTAAACATGATCACGCCGTCTTTCACGCACGCTCCGCGCTCAAGTGTCCGGCGGACCGAAAAATACACCTTCTCCGCTTTTGAACATTCGACGAGCCGGACGACTGTCTCATCGTCCAAATTGACAACGGCAACGTCTGTTTCCGATTGATTTCGATAGACCTGCTGTTTGGCAAGCTCATAATTTTGGCGCGAATGGTGATAATCGAGATGGGCATCAAATACGTTTAATAACAATCCGATTTTCGGTCTGAATTGATAAGTCCCCATGAGCTGAAAACTCGACAGCTCTGTCACAATCCATTCGTCTCCCCTGGCCTGATTGGCCATTTCGCTTGCCGCCGTGCCGATATTTCCAGCAACGAGCGCTTTTTTCGAATCGGCTTTCAGCATTTCATAAACAAGCGTTGTCGTTGTCGTCTTACCGTTTGAACCGGTAATGCCGATGAACGGGGCATCTGTCAGATGATAGGCAAGTTCAACCTCCGTCCAGACCGGTATGCCCCGTTTCAGCGCTTCTTCGACCATCACGTTTTCATAGCGGATGCCCGGATTTTTAATCAGAATGTCGATCGAATGAAGATCAAACAGTTCCGTCGGATGAGAGCCGCAGACGACTTCCACCCCTTTTTCCGCGAGAATCCGCGCAGGTTCATTTTCCTCAAAAGGCAGCTGGTCATTCACGACAACCTTTACGCCTTTCTCATGAAGGATCGAAGCGGCAGCATATCCGCTTTTCGCCAGCCCCAGTACGAGCACATTTTGATTTTGCAATAAATCTTGAGTATCCACTTATAACCACACCTCGATGTAAATTCCTAAGACGGCTAGCAGAAGCCCCGCTGTCCAAAAAGTGACGACAACTCTCCACTCAGACCATCCGACCAGTTCGTAATGATGGTGAAGAGGGCTCATTTTGAAAATTCGTTTGCCGGTCGTTTTAAATGAAATGACCTGCAAAATGACGGACAGTGTTTCAATGACGAATACGCCGCCGATGATGACAAGCAGGATTTCCAATTTCGTTAAAATCGCGATCGTCACAATCGCGCCGCCGAGGGCAAGCGATCCTGTATCTCCCATAAAAACTTTCGCGGGGTGCGCGTTAAACACGAGAAATCCTAACACCGCTCCGACAACAGCAACCGCGAAAATGGCGACATCGTATTGCGACTGGTTCCACGCCAAAATTGCAAACGCACCGAACGCGATGGCAGCGGTACCCGACAACAGACCGTCAAGCCCGTCAGTCAGGTTGACGGCATTTGAACCGCCGACAAGCATAAAGATGACGAGCACCGGATAAATCCAGCCGAAATCAAATGACAGCTCTGTTCCCGGAATGCGGATGTCAGTCGGCAGCCCTTGCACGTGGTAGACGGCATAGAATACCAGAGCAATCGCGATTTGGCCGATCAGTTTTTGTTTGGATGTGAGCCCAAGGTTGCGCTTCATCACGACTTTAATATAATCATCCAAAAAGCCAAGCAGACCGTATCCAACCGTAACAAACAAGAGGAGGATCATGTTCATGCTGACTTCGGAAAATTTCATCGTCATGGCAATGGTCGTCGCGATAATCGACAATATGATCATGACGCCGCCCATCGTCGGCGTTCCCGATTTTTTCTGATGGGATTTCGGACCTTCCTCACGGATGCTCTGCCCGAATTTCAGCCTTCTTAAAAACGGAATGAAAATCGGAGATAAAAGAACGCTGATTAAAAAGCCCATGATAATGGTAAATAAAATTACTTGTTCGAGCATCGTTCTTCTCTCCTTTCCGCGTGATATAAGTAGCAGCATACGCATTTATCATATTCACTGTTTTTTTTCATATGTTGATTTATTTCATCCATCATTTCAACAACTCTTTCCTGTAGTTCTTTTTCGGTTATTTCAGCTCAAGAATGGCTCTTTTGGCCACCTCAGCGTCATCAAAATCAAAGGTTTGACCGCCGATCTGCTGGTAGGTTTCATGGCCTTTGCCTGCGATCAGGACGACATCGCCTTTTTTGGCGTTTGCAATGGCAAAAAAGATCGCCTGCTCGCGGTTGACGATGCTGTGATAGTAAGCCCCTTTTACGCCTTCTTCCATATCGTTTAAAATGGCGAGCGGGTTTTCGCTTCTCGGGTTATCTGCTGTAAAGACCGGTTCATCGGCAAGGTCAACAGCGATTTTCGCCATTTTCGGACGCTTCGTCTTATCGCGGTCTCCTCCGCAGCCGACGACGACAAACAGCTTTCCTTCCGTTAAACCTCTGCACGTATTCAAGACATTTTCGAGGCTGTCAGGGGTATGGGCATAGTCGACGATCACCGGAAAATCCTGGCCTGCGTCCACAAGCTCAAATCTTCCTCTGACGCCTTTCAGCCCTTCAATTCCTTCTGTAATCGTGGCAAACGGGATATCCGCTGCAATCGCGATCGCCGCGGCCGTTAAAACATTGTAGACGTTAAAGAGGCCGACAAGCGGAATCGTCACTTGTGCAGTACCTTTTGGGGTCACCAGATCAAAGGTTGTCCCTTTCGGAGCGATTTTGATATTTTCAGCCTTGACATCGGCATCGTTTTGAATTCCGTATGTCAAAAGATGTGCTGACGTCACTTGGGCGAAATACGCTGAAGCAGGGTCATCCGCATTCAGCACGGCCCACTTCGGTGTATCGTGGTTAAAAGATCCGCCGAGCTGAGAGAAAAGCAGACTTTTCGCATGTTTATATTCTTCCATTGTCCGGTGGTAGTCAAGGTGGTCCTGAGTCAGGTTCGTAAATGCGGCGATATCGTAATCACACCCGTGGACCCGGCCCATGTGGAGAGCGTGTGAAGACACTTCCATGACGGCTGTATCCACATCCTGATCAACCATTTTTCTAAACGTTTTTTGAAGTGTGACGCTTTCCGGCGTCGTATTTTTCGCATCGAACGTTTCGTCATGGATTTTCGTGTACATCGTGCCGATCAGTCCTGTGCGGCTCCCGGCTTTTCTAAAGATCTCCTCCACCATGTGAGAAGTCGATGTCTTGCCGTTTGTGCCTGTAATGCCGATCAGCTTCAGCTGCTTCGTCGGCTGGCCGTAAAAGGCGTCCGACAGCACGGCAAGCGCCCTCTTCGTATGACGGACGATGATCACCGGTACATCGGCGTCCACTTCCCTTTCCGCCACGATGGCGGCAGCCCCTTTTTCAGCGGCTTGCCGGGCGTAGTCATGCCCATCGACTGTATAACCTTTTATACAAACAAAAAGACTCCCTGTCTTGACTTCCCTGGAGTCCATCTCAATTGAAGTTATATCAGGGTCTTCTTGGCCGGCATAGGACGGTGCATTTTTTAAATATGTAAGAAGCTTTGTTAATTTCATCGTATCAAACCTCTCAAGTCTAATCATTCTTCATTCGTTGTCATATTTTCCTGCGTTGATTAACCGCACGAGCTGCGTGCAGGCATACAGTTCATATTTTAGCGTAAAAAAGAGGATACATCCAGCTAATCCTTTAAAATCTATATATTTTTTAGGAGGAACGGCCCCCGGTCATCAGCCGGCTGCCGCTCCTCATCATGATCCGAATTAATCAGAGGCTCCGTCTTTATTGTCAAGGTAAATGCGAATGGTCGATCCTTCTTTTACTTTTTCGCCCGGTTTAGGGGACTGCTGAACGACGACATCGCCTTCTCCCGAAGCTTTCAGCCTGAGGTTGAGCAGCAATGGTTCAAGCTCTGTCACGGAAAGCCCTATAAGGTTCGGGACCTCGATCAGCTTTTTGTCCAGCCATTGATATTCGCGTTCAATCTGATCTTTCCGCTTCTTAACGCCAAGCTGCGGAAGGCTGTCTCTCATGATGTTTCCGACGATCGGCGCTGCTACCGTACCCCCGAATTGAATCGTGCCTTTCGGGTTGTCGACGGCGACGTAGACGACGATGCTCGGATCATCTGAAGGAGCCGTTCCGATAAACGAGACGATGTGGTTGTTTTTTAAATATTTTCCGTCCTTTACTTTTTGCGCCGTACCGGTTTTGCCGCCCACCCGGTAGCCGTCGACAAAAGCGTTCCGCCCCGTCCCCTGGGCGACAACGCTCTCCAGCGCGTAACGGATCTGTTTGGATGCTTCTTCAGAAATCACTTTTCTTTTGGCGATCGGCGTCTGTTTTTTTACTGTTTGTTTTGTTACGGGATCAATCCACTCTTTGGCAATATACGGCGTATACAGCGTTCCGCCGTTGACAGCTGCAGAAACAGCTGCGACCTGCTGGATCGGTGTCACCGATACCCCCTGGCCGAAAGCGGTTGTCGCCTGCTCTACAGGACCGACGCGGTCAAGCGGGAATAAGATGCCCGTTCCTTCGCCTTGAAGATCGATTCCGGTTTTTTGTCCAAAACCGAAATTTTTAATGTAGCTGAACAGTTTTTCTTTGCCAAGTCGCTGACCAAGCTCCACAAATCCCGGGTTGCACGAATTTTGGACGACTTCAAGAAACGACTGTGCGCCGTGTCCGCCGCGCTTCCAGCATTTCAGCCTCGCTCCGTCCACTTCAACGGAACCCTTATCATAAAAGTGGTCTTTTTGGAGGTTGACTTTGTTCTCTTCCAAAGCTGCGGCAAGCGTGATGATTTTAAAAGTCGAACCGGGCTCATATGTGCTCCATACAGGCAAGTTCCGATTATAGACTTTAGGATCGATTGATTGGTAGTTTGCGGGATCAAAGTCCGGCCGGCTGACCATCGCCAGTATCTCCCCGTTTTTCGGGTTCATCGCAACACCGACCATTCCGTCCGGATTATACTTCGCTTCTGCGATATCAAACTCCCGCTCCATGATCGTCTGCACCTTTGAATCGATCGTCAGCTTCATATCAAGCCCGTCTTTCGGCGGGGTATAGTCATCCGCCTCACCCGGCATCCTCTTGCCTTTTGCATCAGAATAAAATTTCACATAGCCCTTTTCACCTTTCAACTCTTCGTCATAAAAAGCTTCGAGGCCGAGCAGACCCTGGTTGTCAATGCCCGCGAATCCGAGCACATGGGACAGATAGCTGCCGAACGGGTAATGGCGGATTGAATCTTCTGCAATGTATACGCCTTTCAAGTTGAGATCTCTGACTTCTTTTGCTTTCTCGTGGGAAATTTTCCGGCCCTCGGGATTGATCCTTTCAATCGACGTTTTTTTCGTGACATGTTTGTACGCTTTTTCTTCCGACATATTCAACACGCTGGCCAGCAGTTTGCTCGTTTTGATCGGATTTTCAACCTGCTTCGGAACAACCAAAACCGATGGCGCGCTTTGGTTTGTCGCCAGCTTGACGCCGTTCCTGTCCAATATTTCGCCCCTTTCCGGCTCAAAAGGAAGGTTCCGGCTCCACGAATCTTTTGCTAATGTCGTCAGTTTATCCCCCAGAACGAACTGAACGTATCCGAGCCTTGTATCAATAATCAAAAAGATGATCACACCAAAAAGCAGAACGAATATTAAACGTTTTCTGACCGTTACATTGGAAACGCGCAAGAGACCGTTCACTCCTTATTTAGGCTTGTTTCATTTTATGCCTTGGAGCGTTTTGATAGAACGGCCCTTATTTTTATATGTTCAGGAGGCGGCCGCGCCCAAACGGAAGGCTATCGACTCTGAGCCGATAGCCTTTTAGACGGGATCTATTCGTTTTTCAGTCTGACTTTTACGACCGAGTTGGCTTTTAATTCTTTGCCTGCTTTTACATTTTGGCTTTTCACATAACCCTGGCCGCTCGTTTCGATATGAATGCCGGCCATGGCGCCGAAGCGGAGGGCGTCACGCTTTGACCAGCCCGTCATATCAGGCAGTGTGATTTTCCCGTCGGCCTTCAGGAAGACCCGCTGATTCGGCAGGACGGCTTCTCCTGCTTTCGGGTACTGTTCTTTCACAGCCAAGCCATCGCCGATCGTAATAGGAACAAGGCTGCTGTTTTGCGCCTCTTTTTCGGCGGATTCAGCTCGTTTGCCGGTGAAATCAGGCATTTCCAGCTGTTTTTCTTCCTGCTTTTCTTCTTTTTTGGTCTCTTTCGGTGTGATATTTAAATAGTGAAGACTGTTTTTCATCACCGGATTGAAAATTTTTGATACCGGAGCAGAGCCTGTTTCCGTAGCCTTTAATTGCGGCTGCTGTACGGCTACATAAACGAGAAGCTGCGGATTGTCCTTCGGCGCCATGCCCATGAAGGAGAACACGTAGTTTTCGCGGCCGGTCAAATATCTGCCGTCTTCTCCGGCAATTTGCGCCGTACCGGTTTTTCCGGCGACATCAAATCCTTCGATCTTGTACGGCTTCCCCGTCCCTTTATCAGATGTGACGACTTTGCCCAACAGGTCGCGCACTTCTTTTGCCGTTTTGGCAGAGATCGGCTGGCCGACTTTTTCCGGTTTATTTTGATAAATCGTTTTGTTTTTGTCAGAATCAACGACATGATCGATGACATAAGGCTTCATCATTTTTCCGTTATTCACGATCGCTGTTGCGGCCTGAAGCTGCTGGATCGGTGTGACCGCTGAACTTTGACCAAAGGCAGTTGATACTTTATCACGCAAATATTCAAAATTGATTTTGCTGTTCGCTTCCCCAGGCAGGTCGATGCCCGTTTTGTCGTAAAAATGGAACTTCCGCAAATATTGATTGAAGCGGTCTGTGCCAAGTTTATCATTGGCAAGGATCGCAAACGCGACATTTGAGGAGCGTTCAACACCTTCATTAAATGTGATCGGGCCCCAGCCGTTGCCGCCATTATGGTCTTTAATCGGCTTATCTTTTTTAGAAACCGAATATGATCCAGACTTGTATTGTTCCCCTCCATTATATACGCCTTCTTGGATGGCCGCCGCCAATGTGAAGATCTTCATCGTCGAGCCCGGCTCAAAGCTGTAGGAGACAAGGTCGTTGTAATAGTTCGTGACATCGCGCACGTTCGGGTTGAAGCTCGGCCTTTGCCCCATCGCGAGCACTTTGCCCGTTTTCGGATCAACAACCGCCGCCATGATCTTCTTCGGCTTGTATTCTTTTTGGACGGTCGTCATGCTGTCTTCCAAAAACGCCTGGATTTTTTGATCGATCGTCAAATACACGTTGTCTCCGTTGTTTGGCGCTTTAATACTTTCGTTGCTGTTCGGCAGGCGCCAGCCCGTTCTGTCGGTATCGTACGTCATGTATCCGTCCGTTTCTTTCAAATAATCGTTCAGCGTTTTTTCAAGGCCCATCATGCCTTGCATTTCACCTGTTTTTGCATTGATCTGTGAATAGCCGATGAGATTGGAAGCGAAGATTCCGTTTGGATAGTAGCGCTTCGTATCGCGTGTGAACACGATGCCCGGCAGCTTCAGCTTTTCGATTTTTTCTTTTTGGGCGTATGTCAAATCCCGACCCGCCGATCCGAATTCAACCTGAAACGCTCCTTTTTTATTGAGAATATCGAGCACTTTCCCCTCATCCATGCCGAGAATCGGCGCAAGCTTTTCAGCCGTCAGCTGCTTGTCTTTCACGTATTGAGGTTCCATCTTTTTGCTCATAATCGCAACGAGCTTATATGTCGAAGTGTCTTCGGCAAGCACTTTTCCGTTCCGGTCAAGGATCGATCCCCGGTGGGCTTCGATCGTCCGCTTTTTCTCATACTGTTCGTTCGCCTTCTGTGCAAGCACTTCGCCGTTCACTTTTCCCGTCGCTTGAATAAACGCAAATCGTCCTACGATAACAAAGAAAAAGAGGGCAAAACAAATACTGAGTATTGCCGCTCCTCTGTTCATGAATTTATTTTTTTTCGGCATTGTGCATCATTCCTGTATGTCTTTCACTTTTTTATCACCTAATTTAAGGCCTTTTTTCCGGGCGATGTCCATGATACGATCCGGCTCTTTCAGCATATCGGCTTCTTTTTCGAGGTCATCAACTCTGCTGCTTTCCGTTTCAACCTTCTTTTCGAGCTTTTGAATTTCAATATTGGTCTGATACGCGGCGAAAGCCTTTGAAATCATAAATAGTGAAGCGCTGAGTACAGCCAGGGCAAAAAGCACAATCAGTACCTTTTCCCCAAGCGTTATCGATGCTCTTCTCCGGATGATAACGGATTGTTCTGCACTGTTTGTCTGTCGTTGCTGTTTTTCTACTTTATAAGCCAAATTGCTCATAGACTGATGACCTCCTTTTAATTCGTACAGCTCACTCTCGTGCTTTTTCCGCGATGCGCAGCTTCGCTGAGCGCGCACGGTTATTGTGTTCAAGCTCCTCTTCGGAAGCTGTGATCGGCTTTCTGTTGACTAACTTTAATTTCGGTTCAAACTCCTTGGGGATCACGGGCAGTCCGTGAGGCAGTTCAGGAGGCGATGACATCTCTTTAAATGTCGATTTGCAGATCCGGTCTTCCAGCGAGTGGAACGTGATGACCGATACCCTTCCGCCCGGCTTCAGTACCTCAATCGCCTGCAAAAGCGCTTCTTCAAACACTCTCAATTCATCGTTTACCGCAATTCGAATCGCCTGGAAGATCCGTTTAGCCGGATGCCCGCCGCTTCTTCTTGCCGGTGCGGGAATCGCCTCTTTGATGATATCGACAAGCTGGCCCGTTGTTTCAATAGCCGATTGTTCTCTTGCTTTTTCGATTTTCCTGGCAATTTGCTTGCTGAACTTCTCTTCTCCGTATTTAAAGAAGATTTTCACGAGATCCTCATAAGGCCATTCATTGACGACTTCCTTTGCCGAAAGGCCCGCCGACAGGTCCATTCGCATATCAAGAGGTGCATCATGATGATAGCTGAAGCCCCTTTCAGGTGTATCCAGCTGAGGAGATGAGACGCCTAAATCAAATAAAACACCGTCCACTTTCGTGATGCCGATTTCGTTTAGACGGTCTTTTAAATACCGAAAATTGCTTTTTATGAAAACGACTTGTCCTTCATGATCCGCCAGTTTTTCCTTCGCGTGGCGGAGTGCGGTTTCATCCTGGTCAAAAGCGACCAGCTTTCCTTTTTCAGACAGCTGTGAAAGCAAATACTCGCTGTGACCAGCACCGCCTAATGTACAGTCTACATATGTACCGTCTTCTTTTACATTTAAACCGTCAACTGTTTCTTTTAATAATACTGTTGTATGCTCAAACATTTCTTTACTTGTCCCACCTTTATTCAAATGAACTGATTGCAGAAGCGCCGCATGCGCAAAGATTCATTATATATCAAATCCGATCATGTTTTCAGCTATTTCGGCAAATGAATCTTCCTGCTCTTCTACGTATTGTTCCCAAATCTCTTTGCTCCACAATTCAATTCGATTTGAAACTCCGATGACCACGCATTCCTTCTCAAGCTTTGCATAATTTAAAAGCGGCGATGCAATGTTGATCCGGCCCTGCTTGTCCAATTCGCATTCGGTGGCTCCGGAGAAAAAAAAGCGGGTAAAAGCGCGTGCATCTTTCTTCGTAAGAGGAAGGGCCTTCAGTTTTTCTTCGATGAGTTTCCATTCGGACATCGGGTAGCCAAACAGGCACTGATCAAGCCCGCGCGTCAGAACAAACTGCTCGCCGAGGCCTTCTCTGAATTTCGCCGGAACGATCATGCGGCCTTTTGAATCAATCGTATGCTGGTATTCACCCATAAACATGATCTCGGCCCCCACTTTCGTTCCTCAACTCACCACTATCCACCACTTCTCTCCACAAATTTATTTTACACTGTTTTAGAACAAAAAAAAACCCTGAACTACTCAGGGTTTTTTAAAAAATTATTTCAAAGTTTGACAACTTGATGCATGTTTTGAAATGAATATGGCAAATCCTTGTATTTTTCCAAGAAATTCGGACCGTATTTGTTCAAATAATACACGATGTTCCAAATTCTCTCCTGCGGAGCATCTAAAGGCTTGATACTCGTTTGAATTTTGTCAAAATCACGCAAAATGTAGTTTTCTCTTTCTTCAATCCTTTTGATGACCGTTTTCTCCAAAAATTCGAGCTGGTCTTGAATGAAGCCCGAGTTTTTTTCTAAAAGGGGGCCGAGGCTCCCGTCGATTTCGAGGGCTTCCGCGCGCACCGCGGAATGGATGTTTTCGATTTTTTCTTTCGCCTGTTTGACCGAATCGGTAAATCCGCTTGGAACCTTATCTTCAAAATACTGCTCTTTTTTGGCGCGCGCTCCCTTTTCAATCGATTCGCGGAGTTCGATTCCCCGTTCGCCCAGCTTTTTTTCGATGTGCCGTTCAAGGAATGTAACCTGAAGCCTCGGTACGACAGGCGGCATTTTATAGCCCATAACCTGAAAAGCGCCTTTCAGCTCGCCCCAATAATTGATCTCTCCGGGACCGGCGATGAACGCCAATGTCGGAAGAAGGTATTCCTGCATGAGCGGCCTTGTTACGACATTATTGCTGAACGCCTCCGGCTTTTGGCAGATCAAATCGCAAAGCTCTGCTTCAGACCACTGAATATGAAGCTCTTTTATAAAAAACGCGCCGTTTTCTTTTTCGATTAAAAAGCGCTCGCCGTCGTGCTCATAAAAAAGGTTCGCATGCTGTGCGGCTCCTTCGATAATCGGTGTGTAGCCCAGTTGTTGCATGAATTCCTGCTGCCGTTTGACAGAATCGGTCAGCTCGTCGTTTCTGTCCAGCAGCTGCCGGAAAAAACGCGCTTCAAGAGCTCTGATGCCCGGGTCGCCGGAATTCAGAAGGATCAGGCCGTCTTGTTCAAACATGCCGGCAACAAGATATTCGAAAAAATCGGTGAAGGAAAGAGACTGCCTTATACATCGGCGCAAATGGCCGAGAAGATCATTCGTATACTCCGTTTCTTCAAATGAGGTAAAAATCCCGTCCAGCCACTTTTCGGCTTTTTCGGCATCGAGCGCTGTTTTTGACGCCTGGCTTTTTTTCCAGTGGGACTGCGGGAGCTTGTGCTTTTTTACCTTGCCCCCGTCAGAAATGTAGACGTGGTTGATTTCTTCCAGATCGTGGTCTTCCCCCGCAACCCAGAATACCGGAATGACCGGAACGTTCAGCTCTTGTTCTTTTTGCTTTGCAAATACAAGGATCGATACGATTTTATGTATGGTGTAAAGAGGACCCGTTAAAAGGCCGGCCTGCTGCCCTCCGACAACGACGACGCTTTTCGGATCGCGAAGCCGTTCGATTGTTTCATTCATGCTTGCCGATTGAAATTTGCTGTGATAGTCGAGCAAATAGTCGGCTAAAGCATCGCGGTCATACGTCCGGGAGGAAAGGTCATCCAAACGGACACTCCAACTTTCATTGCTCAGGCCGTAATCAAAAAACGGCTCTATCTCCTTTTTTCCATTTATATAGTCTCGAACAAAAGGGTTTTGACTTTGTATGGAAAGTTCAGTAAGCTGCATCTTTAGAACTTCCTTTCTCCAGTAAATAGTTAGCTTTCCGAAACGAGTATAGCACGTTCCGCGATTCGGTCAAAAGATTTAGCTCCATTCGTTTTCAAGCGCCTTGATGCTGCGATATAAAAAGGTAAGGTGCGGAGCAGACTCCCCTGACTCTTTTGCCCGCTTCAGCAGATAGCCCATGATCGCATCGGCTTCCGTTTTTCTTCCGGCCAGCACATCGGCAAGCATCGAAGACGTGTTGCTTTTTGTCCGGCGGCAGACGGAAAGAACATGGTCCCACGCTGCTTGGCGGTCTTCAAGTTCCAAAATCCGGCCCGCTTCTTCAAAGACGAGCTTCATATAGGCCTCATACATCGGCTCTTCAAGCAGTGCGCCGTTTTCCACCCGCAAAAGAGCCGTCAGCGGATTGATGCACGCATTGACAATCAATTTTCCGGAGAGGGTCTTATACCAGTCTTCGCACCAAATAAAAGGGAACGCTTCATGAACCGAAGCGAGCTCTTTTTTCAGCCGGGCGGCGGATGGGCTTCGGAACGCGCTCCATTTTACGGCCCCTTTTCCCGTGTGCCGGAATGTGCGGTCATCCACCCTGACTGCTCCGTGTTCCACAGATCCCGTATAAATGCGGTGGCACGTCTGCCATTTTTCAAGCACGGGAATATGGGCCATTCCATTTTGCAGGAACATGATATCACGAGGAGCGGCCTGTTCCAGTTCCGGCAGAACGCCTCCGAGCTGATGCTCCTTTACGGCAACAAAAAGAAGGTCGCAGTCCGGATCAAGTTCAGTCCTGCCTCTGACGTTCACGATCATCTCTTTGTCGTCTTCTAGAAGGCGGATTCCCTTTTCTTCAATCGCTTCAGCCTGTTCCTTTCTCCGAGCGATCACCGTCACTTCGTGGCCGAATGAAAAATAGTATGCAAAAAGGAGGCCGACCGAGCCTCCTCCGATGACTCCGATTCTCACATTCTCACACCCTGATTTTTTCATATACTGTATATCATAGCAGAAATTTTCGCCGTTGACTTGTAAGTTGTTTCAAATATTCAGAACCATTTCGCTTCATTATATTAGAAAATTTTTATCATTTGGATTTTTTGAAAAAAGCGTTTACAATAGAAGTAGACCACAAACAAGGGGGTAACATAATGGTCAAAGTCGAACGTTTGCTGATCAACTACAAAACGCTTGAAGAATTTAAAAAGTTCAGGGAGTACGGGATTCAAGAGCTTTCCATGCTGGAGGACCTTGAAAGCAACATGATTGAAAACGACAGCAATTCACCTTTTTACGGCATCTATTACGGGGATCGGCTCGTTGCAAGAATGAGCCTGTATAAAGCGGATGGAAAAACCAACCAATACTTTGAAGAAGGCCAAGATTACCTCGAGCTCTGGAAGCTTGAAGTTTTGCCGGGGTATCAGCGCAACGGCTACGGTACGATGCTGGTGGAGTTCGCCAAATCATTCGGACTCCCGATTCGCACAAGCCCGCGCGTCAAATCATCCGATTTTTGGAGCAAG
This sequence comes from Bacillus sp. FSL L8-0528, assembly GCF_038593085.1. Classification (NCBI taxonomy): domain Bacteria; kingdom Bacillati; phylum Bacillota; class Bacilli; order Caryophanales; family Bacillaceae; genus Bacillus; species Bacillus sp. FSL L8-0528. Next base: position 1,618,057 of record NZ_CP151961.1, on the reverse strand, counting down.
ATGGGCTTTACACCGGTTAAATATGATATGGCCCGGGATAAAGGGGAAAATCCGCTCGTTTGGTATCCTGCGAGCGAACCAAATCAAAGTTCTGAATCAGCCTAAATGAAAAAAGCCGGCCGAAAGCGGATGGCCGGTTTTCATTTTTCAAGCGTCTCGAGATTTTCATTCGACTCCGGCTGGAGCTTCACCTTTTTGTTTCGTTCGCCTTCTTGAAGAACGACCATTTTTCGGGCTCTCTCCATGATTTCAATCAAGGCTTTATAATCCTCTTCCGTCAATTCAAGCCGTTTTTTCAGCGATTGATTTTCGCTTCGCAGCTTTTCAACTTCTTGTTTCAGCTCATTGATTTCTTCAGCGAGCTTTTTCTTCTCATCTATAAAGTCTTTTTGAACCGGGGCTTCTTTCAGCTTTTCAAGGTATTGAATAACATCATCGAGCGTCAGATTTTCCGCATTGCTCCCGGAAACCGTTTTGACAGATCCAGGAAGATTCGCGGAATGGACGCCTATTTTTTTGCGCAGCTCTTTGCGCTGCTTTTTTGCCAGTTCAATGCCTGATTGGTATTGCTTTCTGACAAAGGAATTCCAGCGGAATCCGCAGGCAGCGGCCGTTCTGCTTAAAGCCTTGCCCACTTCTTCAAAGGCCGAAAGCTGTGTGCCGCCTTCCCGAATGTGCCTTAAAACAACCTCAGCCAGCAATATATCTTCATCCTGTGTCCATGCATCCTGCCTTGTAATCGTCAAATGTTATCCCCCTCCATGACTTTATGAATTTAACTCATACATATGCGGCTGATAGAGTAGATAGACTATTTTCTTTACAGGAAATAAAAGGATGAAGGGAATAAAAAAACACAAGACCTGAAGTCTTGTGCTTTCATTGTTGACGATTAGTTGCTTTTTACGTCTTTTCCTTTGTATGATCCACATGCTTTGCAGACGCGGTGTGAAAGTTTCATCTCACCGCAGTTTGGGCATTCTACCATACCAGGCACTTGCAATTTAAAGTGTGTACGACGAAGTCTTTTTTTCGTTTTAGAAGTTCTTCTAAAAGGTACAGCCATTATTCCCACCTCCTTAAAGAGCGTTAAGATTCATCATCTTGTTTTAAGAGCTTCTCGAGTCCGGCAAGTCTCGGATCGATCCGGTCTTTCCGGTCATCTTCTGTAATGACCTGCCAATCCTTGCCCTCCTGCGGAGCACCTTCTTCTTTTTGAACAGACTCACAAAAGATTTGCATAGGGATCTCAAGAAGGATTTCTTCTTTCACGACCGGAGTCAAGTCGATAAGGTCATCCTCAACAACATGGACGTCTTCATCTTCCAATTCCTCGGTCTTATGAAATATAAACAGTTCTTTTGTAGAAATACTGAATGGATAACGAACATCAACAAGCGTTCTTGAGCAAGGCAAGATCATCTCGCCTGAAATGGTAAAATCAAATGCAGCCTGCTTTGAGCGGATTTCCGCGCGCCCTTTCACCCGCACCGGTGAAATGCTGCGTATTTCCGAGCTTTGAGAGAGTTCGCTTAAATCAACGGTTTCATCAAATTCAAAGTCTTTCTTCGGCATTTGATTCAACTGATGTATCGTCCATTTCATTGTATCACCTCTAAGTGAGCAACAAACATGATTATAGCTTTCATCATGTTTTTTGTCAATATTTTTTCTTTACAGATATGCGCCTGCGCTTTTCATTCGTTGACATTGTGAACAACAATTCATACACTTAGAAAAAATGCTGTTTTCGCTAGGCGTCTGGACATTCCATGTGTAAATGTATCATAACTATTTCAAGAGATGCAAGAGAGGTGAAAAAATGAAAGCGGTCGGCCTTGTTGTGGAATACAACCCATTTCATAACGGACATTTATATCATATAAAGGAAGCAAAATCGGAAACCCGGAGCGAGGTGGCGGTTGCCGTTATGAGCGGCTCCTTTTTACAGCGCGGCGAACCCGCCGTCGTCTCAAAGTGGGCGCGAACGAAGATGGCGCTCGCATCTTTTGCCGATGTCGTCGTTGAACTTCCTTACATATTCGCTGTTCAAAAAGCGGAAACGTTTGCTGAAGGCGCCGTCGCGATTTTAAATGAATTAGGGTGTGCTTCTTTGTTTTTCGGAAGCGAGCACGGCGATATTGAGGCGTTTCTCAATACAGCTGCACATACGATAGAGCACGAAGACGGGCTCAACGAAGAAGCAAAAAAACAGATAGCTTTTGGGCTGAGCTACCCGCAAGCGATGGCAAAGGCGTTCCGGGCTGTAACCGGAGACGGCAGAAACATTGTTGACCTTTCAAAGCCGAACAACATACTCGGATTCCATTATGTGAAAGCCATCGTGCAAAAGCAATACAGCATGAAGCCCGAAACCGTCAAGCGCCGATCCTCGGGCTATCACGATTCGGCCTTCCCGGAAGCGGACCGAATCGCAAGCGCCACAAGCATACGCAAATCGATCTTTGAAACGGGGAGCCTCGCGAACAGCCGCTTCTACCTTCCAAAGCCATCGATCGACGAGCTTAATGAATACGCCCGGACTTTCGGCATGTGGCACTCGCCCGAAGATTATTTCCCCTTTTTGAAATACAGCCTCCATACAATGGATACAGAAGAGCTGAAAGGGATTTATGAAGTGGAAGAGGGACTTGAGCACCGCGCCAAAAAAGCGATCCGAAAAGCAGGCTCATTTAAGGAATACATGGAGCTTTTGAAAACGAAGCGCTATACGTGGACAAGGCTGCAGCGCATGAACACCCACATCCTCACAAAAACGAAAAAAGCCGACGTCAAGCGCATGTTAAACGAACCGTATCCGGCATACATCAGACTTCTCGGCATGACAAAAAAAGGTCAGGCCTATTTAGCCGAAAAGAAAAAAAGCTTGAGCGTACCCCTTATTACAAAGACGGGATCTTTTTCCCACCCTTCCCTTCAGCTCGACATAAAAGCGGGCCAAGTATACAGCGCCCCGCTCAAAGAGCCGGAGCGGACGATGCTGACGGAGCAGGAATATTCCCTTTCGCCGATCAGGTATGACGAAGACAGCCGGATATTTTTGCGCAAATAAAACCGCCTGATGTTGTCCATCAGGCGGTTTTTACTTTATCTTCTAAATAATGAATCGCATCATCCATCGTGTCGACAGGGACGATTTTCATATCGGTTTTAATATCTTTTGCCGTTTTGACCGCTTCTTCGTAGTTTGATCCTTTTTTTCCGCCTTCGTTCGGAGCAAAAAAGATGTCGGCTCCCGCCTTGTCTGCGGCAACGACTTTCTGGCTGATGCCGCCAATCGGACCGACTTTGCCTTCGTCATCGATCGTTCCGGTTCCAGCAATATGGTGTCCTTTCGTCTCGTCTTCTTTTGTAAGCTGGTTATAGATCTCCATTGACATCATCAGCCCTGCCGAAGGGCCGCCGATGTTTTCAATGTCCATATCGACCTCCGGCTTCACCTTGACATTGCGGTCTGTGATGAGGGATACGCCGAGCCCGGCTCTCTTCGGATCTTCTTTAAATGTTTTCAGCTTCATCTCATATGTTTTTTCTTCTTTATCCCGTTCAACTACGATTTTTACGCGGTCTCCGGCTTTTTTTGATTCGATGTAGCGGACGAAGCTCTCCGCTGAGCGGAACGTTTTTCCGTCCGCTTTTTTAATTTTGTCTCCGACTTGTATTTTTCCTTCGGCAGGCATGCCGTTGACGACCGTCATGGCATATACGCCGTTAAACGTGTAGCTGACTTCTTTTCCGGCCCGCTTATAAGCGGCGATCATCGCATTTTCCTGGGAATCTCTCATCATTTGCAGCTGGCGCTTCATATATTCCTGATCAGATTCGCCTTCTTGTTTGAAATTTTCTTCCGGAAGAATTTCGTGGTAAGGGCGCACTTTTGCCCATATGTATGTAAGCGGATTTGCAGGGCCGACTTTAACTGTCATTAAAGAAAAGCTCCCTTTTTCAGGATAGCCGTTATCGACTTTAATTAAAGGTTTCAGTTCAGTCGCTTCGCCGGGTTCTGTGATGTAATAAGGCAGCTTCACAAATGACAGCGCGGCCGTGATGATAACGATCAGTAATGCGATGCGTATAATTCTTTTTTTCAGCATGAATATGTAACCCTCCATCTTTATTTTCACCGGCTCACATCTTCGATCCGGTTCCAAATTTTCAGCCTGCATGAATTCACAGATGTATGCAATCCTTCTATTGATGCTTATCAAGGAGAAGGGCATCAGCAAGTCTAAAGCAGCTTACGGTTCATTTGTATCGCCGATCTGCAATCTGGTGGTCTAAAATGAGGACCAGCCTTCGTATAATGATAAAGAAGTTTCACGGAGAAGGCTTCCGCACAAATCGGGCAAGCTTTTCGTTTATTTTATCATGATCCTGTTTCCAATGTGTATTCACAGCCGCAAAGGGGGTTAGAAATGGACATGTCAAAGGTAAAGACACTTATGATTGCCGTTTTGCTGCTTTCGTTTACAGCCGCCGTCATCACCCATCCGCAAGAATCATTTAACGCTTCTAAAAGTGGACTTGCCATGTGGTGGGAGGTCGTATTCCCTTCCCTTTTGCCTTTTTTTATTTTATCAGAGCTCTTGATCGGGTTTGGTGTCGTCAGGTTTGTCGGGCTGCTGCTCGAGCCTTTCATGAGACCGGTGTTCCGCGTCCCCGGCGTCGGAGGGTTCGTGCTCGCGATGGGAATGGCATCTGGAAATCCGGCCGGCGCAAAACTGACTTCAAGGCTGAGACAGGAGCGGCAGATTTCCCGGGTCGAAGCAGAGCGGCTCGCTTCGTTCACCAACTCATCTAACCCGCTGTTTATTTTCGGAGCCGTTGCGGTCGGCTTTTTCCATAATCCTTCTCTCGGCGTCGTGCTTGCGGCAGCCCATTATTTGGGCAATTTCGCAGTCGGATTGACGATGCGTACTTACGGACGAAAAGAAGAAAACCGCACCGCTGTGCGAAAGAAGCTTCCTTTGCCTTCCATTAAAGATGCCTTAAAAGCGCTCCATCAGGCAAGACTTGAAGAAAAGCGGCCGCTCGGCAAACTTTTGAGCGATGCTGTCATCTCTTCCGTCCAAACGCTGTTAATGGTGGGCGGCTTCATCATTCTTTTTTCGGTTTTTAATAACATTCTTTCTGTGATGCACATCACCGACATTCTTTCGCACGCCACACGAATGGTTTTGACTGCTCTTCAATTGCCCGGTAATTTTGATAAGCCTTTATTATCGGGATTGTTTGAGATTACGCTCGGCAGCAAACTGGTCAGCACCACGGATGCGGCGCTTCTCCAGCAAGCGGTGATCGTCAGCTTTATTTTGGGTTTCAGCGGCTTCTGCGTTCAGGCGCAGGTTGCAGGCATTCTTGCTGAAACCGATATTCGCTTTAAGCCGTTTTTTATCGCCCGCATCCTCCAGGGAATTTATGCAGCGATCTTTGTTCTTATTCTTTGGAAGCCTCTTTATACATCGTTCTATTCCCCGACGGAGCCGGCCTTCTCCTTTCTGACGGCCGGGAAAACGGAATCTTTCTTTCTGCAGATGTGGAACGCGTTGGCAGAGATCGGTCCGCTCCTTACGATCGGCACCCTTCTCATCTACAGCATTCTTTATGCCAAATCTTACGCCCCTGCTAAAAAATGAGCAGCCGGTTACGGCCGCTCATTTTTTGCAAACTTTTTTTCAAGTGCAGCCTCGACCGCTTCCGGCACGAGTTCTGCGACTGAACCTTTATATTTTGCCACTTCTTTGACAATGCTTGAACTGAGGAATGAGTATTGGTTATTCGTCATCATAAAAAACGTTTCAATATTTTCATCGAGCACTTTGTTCATCGAGGTTCCCTGCATCTCGTATTCAAAGTCAGATACCGCTCTAAGCCCCCGCAGGATGACGTTCGCCTGCTTGCTCTTTGCATAATCAATTAATAGCCCCTGGAAAGATTCCACTTGCACATTCGGGATATCCTTCGTCACTTCGCGAAGCAGTCCGCAGCGTTCTTCCACCGTAAACAGCGGCTTTTTCGAAGAATTGTTCAAGACGCATACATACACTTTGTCAAACACTTTCGCCCCGCGCCTGATGATATCCAAATGTCCAAAAGTCACCGGATCAAAACTTCCGGGACAAACGGCAATGCTAGCCATCCCCATTCCCTCTCTTTCTGTATATGGTCACGCCTGTTAAGCCGTATATTTCCTGCCGGGCAAGCTGAAGTCCGCCCGCCTCGGCCGGAAGGATAACTTCCTTCCCATGCTCAGCCACAATAAACCCTCTGTCAGTCAGCATATCCGCTTCATCAATCTTCGATAAAAGCGCTTCCAGCTTTTGTTCTCGATATGGCGGGTCCAAAAAGACGGCGTCAAAGCTTGCGCCCCTTTTCACCAGCGCATGGAGAGCCCGTTCAGCGTCATTCCTGTACACCTCGGCGCGTTTTTCCAAGCCCAGTGTTTTCAAATTCCCTTTTACGGTTTGAATTGCTTTAAAATCACGGTCGACAAAAATGAAGCGGTCAAACCCCCGCGACAGCGCTTCAATGCCCAATCCGCCGCTTCCCGCGTACAGATCAAGACCCGTGCCGCCTTCAAAATACGGGCCGACCATATTAAAGATGGATTCCTTTACTTTATCAGTCGTCGGCCTTGTCGACGTGCCGGGAACCGCTTTTAAGGCACGTCCCTTATACGTCCCAGAAATCACTCTCATACTTCCACCACTTTTTCTTAAAACTCGAAAAAAATCATTCCTATCTTATCATAAAGTGTTTTCTGGCACAAACACCCAAAGTACAAATTCATATGTATAGCAAAAAGGCACAGTGGTGATAATAGTAGCAACAGCATCGATTGATGTTGTTGCCAACCGCGGAGAAGACTTACGTTTCCCCATAAGTTCTTCCTCCGGTTTCTCCTCTCCCTTTGCCTTCTCCTTAATTTTTAAGGAATAGAAGGACCCCGCAGAGGTATTTCTGCGGGGATTTTTTTAAAATAAACCAAGTTAGAGCCCGGCTTTATAGTCGTATTCTTTCGCTTTATCCTGCTTGGATTCAAACTCCATTTTCAAGAACGGTTTGTATGAAAGATCCACCTGTTTGACAAAAGAGTACGAACGTATTTTAGCGATGATTCTTTCGGCATCTTCCATATTGCAATAAACCACTACATATTTCAGCCGCTTTGAAACGTAATGAACATTTCCGAATTTCCTGAGCATTTTCGCCTGCTTCAAGGAGTGCAGCCAAACGATTAAGCCTTGACGCCTGATTTCCAAATTGTTCACCTGCCTGTCGCTCTGTGCATGAAGTTCTAAAAAAAACGAGACTCGGGGCGACCGAGCCTCATCAGGAAACTTTACAGCCGCAGCTTCCGCCTGACCCGCAGCCGCCGCCGCAAGATGAAAGATTATCAAAATAAGGGTTTCCAGTCGGTACTTTGATATGTTTTGATACAGCCTGACCGATTTCCACGCTGACTTCGTCAAGGATGGATTGCAGCTCTGTTTCCGCCTTTTTAAATTCGGCTACTGTATCGTGAAGGTCAAGCTCCCGTTTGATTTCCCTCATTTTCTTGGATATCTCTTTATAATCAGGATGATACTTGCCAAAGCGCTGCACATCCTCATACTGTTCTTTTATTTTCGTAAACGAAGCGATAATACGTCCGGCCTCTTCATCTTCGCGGAGACGCTTGTAGCATTTTCTGTAATGTTCAGCCGCCTCTGATTGAAGAATCATGTTGGCCAAATCATATGCTTCATTTTGAAGCCGCAACGATTCCATTGTGGCAAACATAGACATGCACCTCCAGCTATAGTGTATCACAAAACAGCCGTTTTCAAAAATGTCTGTGCCGCCTCCGAACTATTATTTTCCAAAAACTTCGCTTGCACAAGCAGCAGCGCGCCAATCCGAAACACCCTTGGGCTTCGGTTTATGGGTGGCGCAGCCGGCCAGCAAGAGGCACAGCGTGATCACAAGCCAGCACTTTTTCATCACAGATCAACTCCTTTACACCTAGCTTTGCCAGAATGACGCGATTTATCATCATAAAAAAAGACTCAGGCTTTAAATTAATCCTGAGTGCGCATCGCTTGAAACATTTGAAGCATCATCTGGGCCATCTGAATGCCGCCCGATAGCTGGTTGACCCTGTGAGGAATCGTTTTTTCATAAAAGTTCATCATATCGAGATGAAAGGCTGACAGGTCATTCGGATTCCGCGAAAGCTTGCGGTACCAGACCGGCTGCTCACGGATGAACCGGCGGCGCTCTTCATCAGCGAACACATACTCCTGCACTTCTTTACGCATGTCTGACTCCTTCCCTAATCTTTTCGGAAAGAAAACGGATGCTCGCCGCCGCTTTGATTCTGCTGTTTTTGGCTTCCGCCCGAAAACTGGCTGAGCAAGCTTTGCAGCGAAGAAATAGACTGGCTCATTTTATTGATCTGCTCATTCATTTGATTGGCATCCATCTTTCGGACGGCCGTCACCATTTTTGAAATGAAATCGTTTTTGCCGATAGCAGAAGGCTCCTTTTCTGCCGAAGCTTCTTGTTCCCTGTACGGATCCCAAATCGAATCGTCTTCCCCGAGCAAAACCCAGTTTTCATATACTTCCTGCCAGCTTTTTTCTTGTTTCCGGACTTCGGAAATCAACTTAGGATGCCGTTTAATAAATTGCTTAAATTTATCAATGGATGATTGCGCGTTTTGATTTGCCAACGTCTACACCCCCTCCGAAAACATATGCCTGCTATAGTGTAATCCGCCCCGGCAAAATGTGTTCGCCTAAAATTCCTCTTTTTATAGGAACCAGTGCGAAAGAGTGAGCAGCCGACCAAACATTAAAAGTTTCATGGTTTTCTCTAAAAACTAAAAACCCGGGTATGATCCCGGGCTCTAGTGCCATTCTTTAATAAAGTTCTGCGTATAATATTTCTCGTCCACCCCGACTCCGAGATGAGTATAGTCGGCATTTAACAGCGCTTTTCTGTGTCCTTCGCTGTTTAACCAGCCTTCAACCGCCGCAGGCCCGTCGACATAGTTGAGCGCGATATTTTCCCCCGCCTGCTCAAAGTTGACTTTCCCTTTTTCCAGCCTGTCTTTGAGCGTGCCTTCCGTTTCTGACACATGGGAGAAATAATGGTGCTCTTTCATGTCGCTGCTATGGCCGTATGCCACTTTTGATACGCCTTCATCCCAAGAGAGCTGAGAAAGGCCGTGTCTTGCGCGGATGACATTCGTCAAATCAAAGATCTGCTTCTCATTTGCTTTCTCGATTTTTTTCCAATCCGATTCTGTCAATGCATGAGGTTCGATCAGGGTGCCTCTGTAGACAACTTCGTACGGCCTTTGCTTGATGAAAGTCGGGGCATCAAATGCCCTGATGCTTGACAGCGTCCCCTCGAATTTATCCATATACAGCTGAACATAAATGTCTCCGACTTTCACCGTCGGCCTTGTATTCATGTCTTCCTCGGAAAACTCAAAACGGTATGAACTGCCTTTATATTGAACATTGACATACGGGGCGATCTGGGCGGTTTTGAAAACTTCCCTTGACGGCCGTCCAATTTTAAACGGAGCGGTGTTCAACCCGTCGCCTGTCGCAAACAATGTCACGGCCTTGCCGCCAAGCAAGCCGATTTGAACGTACTGTTTTTCCCCTTGGCGATAGACCCACCATTCATAATCATATGCTGAAGGATCGACCCTGTCCGGTTTCCCCAGTTTCTTTTCGATCGTCTCAGCCGACTCTCCGATAAAAGAAAGCAAGCCGGAATCGGGAATGTTCAAGGATTTCTCTTTTTTCGCATCCTCGTTTGAGACTTGCGGCTTGTCTTCCTTCACAATTTTCTCAGGCGTTGAACCGTATTGAATAAACAGCGTGTATGAAGCCGCAACGATGAGAAGGATCACAACCGCTCTTAATATATTTTTCAAACTTTCACCTCCGACTGACGGATCAATCTATCCATAAAACGGCGCACCGCATCAAAAACTTGCCTTTAGTGTCATTTAAACAGAACTGACATGAATTTTCAATGATAATACAGCCTATTAAGATGTGCGACAAAATATGTTTTAATGAAGAAAATCTCCAGGCCTCTCTTCGTTTTCCGATATAAATGTCAGCGCGTCGCCAGCCTGCCGGTTTGATTTTTTGTGGGTTGAAACATCGCCGAGCGTAATGATGCCCGCAAGCGTTTTTCCCCGTGTAACCGGGACCCTTCTGATCTGATAATCTCCCATGAGATCAACCGCTTTTTCAATTGAATCGTCTTCACTTACCGTAATGAGATTCGTCGTCATAACATTTGTAATTTTTTGCGAATTCGGTTTTTTAACGGCGATCCCCCGCAGCACCAAATCCCGGTCAGTGACGATCCCAACCAGTTCCAAGCCGTCATCAAGCACAACCGGAATCGCTCCGACATTTCCGTCTTTCATTTTCACGGCAGCCTCGTACACATTATCAAGAACTGTACAATATAATATTTCCTTTGTCATGATATCCTTCACACGTGTCAATCAGAAGACCTCCTCTTGTCTTTCGTTTGTTCATATTGTCGTCAAGCCGCCCGCGATTCATACTGTTCACAAAAATATTTATATATCGGCTAAAGCCAGGATTGAAAGTTTAACGCTTTCATACTATGATTGTCAGTAAAGGTAATTTTTTAAAGGGGGTTTTACGGGATGAAATTTGAAGAATCCGGTATTGAAGGCTTGACTGCTGACCTTAACCGGTTAGACGACATCATGGAAAACGAAGGGTTCGTAAGAGCTGGCCAATGGGATTATGAACGCGTCACATATGACCGCAAATTCGATATGGTGGAAGGCAGGTACTACCTCCGCGTGTTCGGATATGCCGTCGAAGGCGATGTGGGCGCCCGGCGCGCGGTCATCAAACTGATGACACCGCTTTTGGGCAAATATTATTATCCGCATGGAGTGGAATACGGTGAAAACGAACATTTCCCGCCACAGCTCCTCAAAACAAGCAAAACGGTGCTGAATTCGATCAAAGAAAAAGTTTCAGCGCTTGAAGTGTAGCAGACGTACATAAAAAGGGTACAGCTCCTCTGGTGAGGCTGTACCCTTTTTTCATCTTAATGAACCGTAGACGGCGAGTATCGTTCTTCTTCCAGTTCCTTTTCGTCTTTGGCTCTTTCCTTCCTCGCCCATCCGAAAAAGATAATCGCCAAAAATGTCCCGTACACGATTTCCTGTATGATTTTCATGACGATCGCGCCAAGCTGCTGATCTTCCAGAACAGGCATGCTGCTGAACATTTCCGGACCTGTAAGCGTCATTCCGCTCAGCGTATCTAGAGGAACGCACAGTTTCATTGCCTCCGCCCATGCGGCCGGATCTGAATATGTCGAATACAGAGTCGTATCGCTGAACATGATCAGCGCGCACGCCGGTGTCAGCAAAATGCCGTCAGCCATAATGTAGCCGAGTTTCAAAAGTCCGTTCATTTGCGGAAGCTCCTCGACCTTGTGAACGAGCGGCCACCACATGAAGAACGCCGCAATAAAGATCAGCACCGTAATGACGGCATGATAAACGGCATCCGTCTTAATAAAATCAAACACCAAAGGAATGTGATACATCGAAAATAAACCGTTAAACACGATAATCGCGATCAATGGTTTTGAAAAAAACCGGAACAGCGGCTTGACGACCGGCAGAAAAATGACCTTTTTCCAAAACCAAGGCGGTATGCCAAGGATGATCAAAGGCGGCACGATCAAATACAAAACCGCCATTTGCGCCATATGCGCGCTGAACATAATATGTCCCAGCAAATCAATCGGACTGCCTTTAGACGCGTATAAAAGAAGCATCGCCGTCAGGAATAAACCGATTTCTTTCCTGGATGCCCGCTCTTCTTCTGATCCAAATCGTTTCATCAGAAAAAAGTAAAGGACGGTTATGAAAACGACAGCCCCTAGGAAATAGGGGCTCCACAGGGCGCGAAAACCGAATATTTCAAGGCTGCCCAACATGAGGCATCCTCCTTTCTGTATGTCGGTTCGATTACCACCAGATAAGCGTCACAAAAGCCAAAACGGTAACAAAAGCGACCAAAACGCCCGAATAAAGGAACAAAGTCGGCGCTTCGTGCCCCCGCTGACTCATATGCATGAAGTAGTACAGCTGAAATGCAACCTGAATGACGGCCAGCAGCAGAATAAACGGCACCGTAAACCAAACGCCGGCATCTGAGGCGACCGTTAAAAAAGCGACAATGGTCAGGCCGATCATCAAACCGAATGAAATAACCTGATATCTCATGTCCTCCGCGTTTTTCTTTTTGCGGTAGGCAAGATCTGTTTTAGGATTCCCTCTGTTTTCGTTATTCACCATTTTTATCCCACCATCCCCATCAAATATACAACGGTAAAGATAAACACCCAGACAACGTCGATAAAATGCCAATAGAGGCTTGCGACAAAAAACTTCGGCGCGTTGTAAAGGCTTAATCCGCGGCGCGCATTTCTGATCATCAAAGAAAGAATCCAGAGCAGCCCGAACGTAACGTGCGCTCCGTGCGTGCCGACTAGCGTATAAAAAGCGGAGCCGAGAGCCGAGCTTTGAATGGTGAACCCATATTCGTGAATATAATGGGTGAATTCATATATTTCAAGCGCCAGGAAGCCTGCACCGAGCAGAACAGTGATTCCAAGCCAAACCTGCATCTTTTTAAAAGCAAAGTTCTTCATATGATACATGGCATATACGCTCGTTAAACTGCTCGTTAAAAGGAGCATTGTCGCAAGAAAGACCAGCCCCATGTCAAACATCTCGGTCGTTTTCGGCCCTCCTGCATTCGAATTCTTCAGCGCAAGGTATGTTGCAAAGAGAGACGCGAAAAGAACCGTCTCTCCTCCGAGAAATAGCCAAAAGCCGATAAACTTATTTTTTCCTTCTAACGTAGCTTTTTCAGGAGAAGCCGGGAAGGTTTCAGCCGTCAATTTCTCTTCTGTATGCATTATGCCTTCACCCCTTTGTCGTCATCATCCATCAGATCTTCTTTATGAATATGATACCCGTGGTCATCAATTACAGACCGGAGAAGCATCATAAATAATGTGATCCCTAATCCGATCAGAATGACAGGCAGCCCCCAGGCAAATTCCGTCCGGTACATGAAGCCGAAGGCGGATATAAACAGCCCGAGTGACATGATGAACGGGAGAATCGATCCGTTTGGCATATGGACGTCCTGAAGCGGCTCCGCGGCGGTCATTGACTGCTTGCCGGCTCTTTTTTCGATCCATAAAGCATCGAGGCCTCTGACCAAAGGCAGCTGTTTAAAGTTGTACTCAGGAGGCGGCGAAGAAACAGCCCACTCAAGCGTTCTTCCGTCATGCCAAGGATCGCTGCCGACTTTTTCCCCTTTGGCAGTCGTCACGATAATATTGATCACGAGTATGATGACCGCAGCCGCCATAAACACAGCTCCGATTGAACTGATCAGGTTCGCCATGTCAAATCCCTGATTCGGCAAGTAAGTGAACACGCGTCTCGGCATTCCCCATAATCCGAGCCAATGCTGGATGAAGAAAGTCAGATGGAACCCGATGAAAAACAGCACAAATGTTATTTTGCCCAACGCTTCGCTCAGCATTTTCCCGAACATTTTCGGCCACCAGTAATGAGCTCCGGCGAGGATGGCAAACACCACTCCGCCGATGATGACGTAATGGAAGTGGGCCACGACAAAGTACGTGTCGTGGAACTGATAGTCAGCCGGTGCAGCAGCAAGCATGACACCTGTCACCCCGCCCATGACAAACGACGGTATAAAGGATATCGCGTAAAGCATCGGCGTTGTAAACTTAATGCTCCCGCCCCAAGCCGTGAGCAGCCAGTTGAAGATTTTAATTCCGGTCGGGACGGCAATGGCCATCGTCGCCACCGCAAAAATGGCGTTCGCCACAGGCCCGAGTCCCGTTGTAAACATATGGTGGGCCCAAACCATGAAGCCTAAAAAGCCGATCAATACGGTCGCAAATACCATTGAAGAATAACCGAACAGCCTTTTTCTCGCAAAAACCGGAATGATTTCCGAAAAGATTCCGAACGCAGGGAGTACGAGAATATAAACTTCAGGGTGTCCGAAGATCCAGAACAGATGCTCCCAAATGATCGTATTACCGCCTAATTCCGGATTGAAAAAGCTCGTTCCGAACAACCGGTCCAGCATCAAGAGCGCGATGCCTACGGTCAGCGGCGGGAACGCGAACAAAATCAAAGCCGAAGCGACGAATGTCGTCCATGTGAAAAGCGGCAGCCTCATGTATGTCATGCCCGGCGCCCTCATATTGATAATCGTCGCGAGAAAGTTAATCCCGGCAATCAGCGTACCGATCCCGGCAATTTGCAGGCCGAGAACATAGAAATCGATCCCATGCCCTTCAGAATGAAGGGAAAGCGACGCGTAAGACGTCCAGCCGGCATCGGGTGCCCCTCCCAAAAACCAGCTTAAATTCAGAAAGATGCCGCCGAAAAGAAACAGCCAGAAGCCGAGCGAGTTCAAGAATGGAAACGCAACATCCCTCGCGCCTATCTGCAGCGGAACGACGGCGTTCATCAGTGCGAACAAAAGCGGCATCGCTGCCAGGAAAATCATCGTTGTACCGTGCATCGTCATGATCTCATTGTAGACTCCGCCGCTCATGATGTCATTGTTCGGTATCATCAGCTGAACCCTAATCAGCATCGCTTCGATTCCACCGAGCACAAAGAAGAACCCGCCGCCCAGCAAATAAAGGATGGCAATCTTTTTATGATCGACAGTCGTTAAATAGTCCCATAATACAGCCCCAAAACCTTGCTTTTTCTTAAGCGTACTCACAATGTAACCTCCCTCATTCTCCCTTTGAAGCGTTAGTCTTCCGTTTTTAACCCCTTTAAATATTCAGTCAGTGCATCAAGTTCCTTGTCGCTCAAATCAGGGTATGTGCCGGTCATTTTGTTGCCCGGTTTTATGCTTTCAGGATCCTTGAGCCACGCTCTCAAGTTTTCATCGCTGAATTCCTTCACCCCGGCGATCGTCGACCGGTCTCCAAAAGTCGCGAGGTTCGGAGCCGTTCTGGCCGCTTCCGCCCTTTGGTCTTTTGAATCGGTCGCATGACAGCTCAGGCAGTTTTTCTCTTTGAACACTTTTTCTCCTTCAACAGCGAGATCGGTTTTCGCCCCCGCTTTATAGTTTTCCATATCGCTCATCCATTTCTTGAACTCATCCTTCGAAACCGCTTTAACTTTAAAGTCCATTAAAGCATGGGAAGGTCCGCAGAGCTCGGCGCATTTCCCGTAGAAATAGTCTCCGGCTTTTTCCGCGCGTTTTGAATCGAACGTTAAGAAGAATTTGTTTTCATTGTCTGTGTTCGTATCAATCTTACCCCCGACTGAAGGAACCCAGAATGAATGTTTGACATCGGAAGCTTTCAGCTTAAAGTAAACGCGTTCATCGGTCGGCACGACCAGCTCCTGGCTCGTCACCACGCCGTAGTCAGGATATTCGAATTCCCACCAGTAAAGGTTCGCCCGGACGTTGACGACCAGCGCCTTCTCCGGATCCCTGTTTTTCTTATCCATCGGTTTTGTATCAGCAAGATCAAAGGTCTGTGCGACAACAGGAACAACCAGGATAAGAAGGAGAATAATTGGAATAACAGTCCATAAAATTTCTAAATTGCGGTTTCCTTCAACCTGTTTCGGGATGTGGTCATCACCGAGCTTAGATCTTCTGTACTTGACGATGACAAATACGAAAATGAAACTTACCACCACTACAACAACAACCATGATCAGCGTGCTGAGAATCATTAGGAAATACTGCTGATCAGCCACCTCGCCCGCCGGCTGCAGCGTTGATATGAACGGTTCTCCGCACCCTGCTAAAACGAGTGCCAAAATAGTGAACAGCGACATCAGACGCCATTTCTTTAACATTTCTTCCCAACCCCTTTTCAATCAATCCTTTTGAAACTTTCACTGTTCAAACGTTTATAGGACACCTATTCATTCATCTGACTCCCCACTTAAATTAAAGCACTTACATTTCCTCATTTCTTAAATAATGAGGTTTTTTACTCAAAATACCATCTATGTATGAACGTAAAGCCGCCTTGTTAAACATAATCGAAAAAATCGATAAGGCGGCTTTTACATGATTGTTGTCTGTTTGAAGTGTTAAGTGACAGCCTTCAATGTGATGAATTATAGAGTTCTATCCAATTTTAAAAAGTGTGAATACGACCATGGCAACAAAGAATATGGTCAAGTAATTTAATGAATATACAAACATGAGCGTTGCCCACTTCATGATATTTTTGCTTCTGTAACCGACCAGACCGCAAACGAGCCAGCCGATATTGAGCACCGTCCCCAAAATGACGATCGGCAGTCCGAGTCCGCCCAGGAAAAACGGCAGCGGCATTAAGCAGGCAATCCAAATGATGATTTGCCTTTTCGTCACTTCAAAACCGTGTACAACAGGCAGCATCGGTATATTTGCGGCTCTGTATTCCTCCGTTTTCTTAATCGCAAGCGCCAGAAAGTGGGGAATCTGCCAAATAAACATGATTAAAAACAGCACCCACGCCTCAACTCCGATGGAGCCTTGGACAGCGGTCCATCCGATCAAAGGAGGAACAGCCCCTGACACACTTCCGATAATCGTATTAACGGTATAGCGGCGCTTTGACCACATCGTGTATAGAAACACGTAAGTAAAGACGCCGACAAAGCCTACTGCGGCAGTTGTCAGATTGGTCATCAGCAGCATGATAAAACCGAGCGCAGTCAGCAGAATGCCGAACCACAATGCCTGTGAAGGCTGGATTTTTCCAGTCACCGTCGGCCTTGTTCTCGTCCGCTGCATGAGCTGGTCAATATCACGGTCATAATAGTTGTTGATGACGCATGATCCTGCAATAATAAGCGAGGATCCCGCTAAAGTGAACAGCACGATATCAAGGTTTCCTAGAAAGCTCAGATTTGAAAAGTAAAAAGCGAGCCACATGCCCGTAAAAGTTGTTATCAGGTTCGAGTAAACAATCCCGACTTTGATAAGGGCGAGGAAATCTTTCCATGCTGTCGTCTCTTCTATTTGTCCATTCATTGCTGTATCAGCTGTAATTCTTGTTTCAGCCATAATACTAACCCCCCTTACTCAAACCTTCATCACGTCAAGAGAAGCGGTATATTCATAAAAAACCTACAACTCTATCATACAAGATTACCGGTTGGAAAAAAACAGCCTATTAAATATTAATCGACAAACCGGTTTATATTTGTGAACTTTTTATGACTTTCTTTACAGATGAAGGAAAAGTTGTGAACAAGAGCGGAAAACCACTGTCATTCTAATATAGTTCTATCAAACGAAGCCAGAATTATCAAGTCTTCAAAACCAATAAAAATGTGAACGCCTTCTATTGCATTTTTGTGAACAATAATCATTATGAATTGCAGCAGAACATCAATTCGCTTACACTTGAAGGTGGTAAATATCTTTTTATTAGTCAGTTTGCATTAAAAAGGAGAATTGAATTTATGAATAAAGCATTAAAAGGCTTGGGAATTATCACAACTATCGCCATGCTTTTCGTGCTGATCGGCGGCGCCCTCGTCACAAAGACGGGTTCAGGAATGGGCTGCGGCAGATCTTGGCCGCTTTGCAACGGAAGCATTTTCCCGGCTCTAACCCTTGAATCGATTATCGAATGGAGCCACAGGTTTGTCAGCGGCACATCCGGCGTCCTTGTGCTGGCTCTCGCCATTTGGACATGGAAAAAAATCGGCCATATCAGAGAAACGAAATTTCTCGCGGTGATGTCGGTCGTCTTTCTCATTCTTCAGGCGCTCTTGGGTGCTGCGGCGGTCGTCTTCGGATCGTCGGCCCTGATCATGGCTTTGCACTTTGGAATCTCGCTAATTTCCTTTGCATCTGTTCTGCTGTTGACGCTCCTCGTGTTTGAAGCTGACAGCAAGCAGAAAGCCGAATCGTTTTATATAGGAAAAACCATGCAGTTTCATATGATAGGAATCATTATATACACATATATCGTCGTTTATACAGGCGCATATGTCCGGCATACGAAGTCAAGCCTTGCGTGCCTTGACTTTCCGATGTGCAGCACGCAAAACGGCTGGCTTCCAGGGAAGTTTCACGAATGGGTGCAGATGGGACACAGGGCTGCGGCGCTTCTTCTGTTCGCCTGGATCATCGCGGCAGCGGTACATGCGGCCAAACAGTATAAAAATCAAAAACGCATTTATTGGGGCTGGATGATTTCCCTGATCCTGATCATCCTTCAGGCTGCCTCAGGAATTGCGGTTGTCTACAGCAGGCTGGATTTGGGATTTGCACTCGCCCACGCTTTCTTCATTTCCTGCCTGTTCGGAATCCTTTGCTACTTCCTGCTGCTTGTTGCGCGCTATCGCAGACAGGTACAAAAATAACAATAAACGGTTGATCCCCCGCAACAGGCGGGGGATTTTTTCATAAAAAAAGGCCGCCGACAAAGTCAGCGGCCACACTTTTATTTTTTCAGCTCAATAAGGAGGTCGCCGGTTTGAATGGCTTCTCCGTTTGTCACGTGAATGTTTTCAACAGTTCCTGAAAACGGAGCCTGGACGGTCGTTTCCATTTTCATCGCTTCATTGATCATTAAATGATCGCCCTTCTTCACTTGGTCCCCTTTGCTTACTAGAAGCTTAATCACCGTTCCCGGCATGGACGCCGCGATATGGTTCGGGTTTGAACGGTCGGCTTTCACCTTCTGATGAACGGACGATTTGATGCTTTCGTCTTTAATGACCACTTCGCGAGGCTGGCCGTTCAGTTCAAAGTAGACGACTCTCGTCGCATCAGGACGCGGTTCGCCGATAGAGACAAGTTTGACGATCAGCGTTTTCCCTCTTTCGATCTCGACCTCGATTTCTTCGCCGAGCGTCATGCCGTAGAAGAAGGTCGGTGTATCAAGCACTGAGATGTCCCCGTACAGTTCCGCTGTCTTCACATACTCGGTAAACACTTTCGGATAAAGCGCATATGCGACAGCATCCTGGTCGGAAAGCTCCAGATCGTGCGTTTCCTTAAACTCCGCTTTTATATCGTCAAACGAAACGGGTTCGAGCAGTTCTCCGGGGCGCACTGTAATCGGCTCCTGCCCTTTCAAAATCAGCTTTTGCAATTTCTCAGGGAATCCGCCGTGAGGCTGGCCGATATACCCTTTAAAAAGCTCGACTACTGAGTCAGGAAAATCGAGTGATTCCCCTCTTTCGTAAATATCATCTTCTGTCAGGTTATTTTGCACCATGTAAAGCGCCATATCCCCGACGACTTTAGATGACGGCGTAACCTTTACGATATCCCCGAACAGGTGGTTGACCCGGCTGTACATTTCTTTCACTTCATTCCAGCGGTCACCGAGGCCGACTCCCTTAGCCTGCTGCTGAAGGTTGCTGTATTGGCCGCCAGGCATTTCATGCTTGTAAATTTCGGTATGAGGCGCGTTCATGCCGCTCTCAAACTCGCTGTAGTATTTTCTGACAGACTCCCAATATTGAGACAGCGACTCTACCGCATCGACATTAAGCTGCGGACGGCGTTTATCGCCTTCTAGCGCATGATAAAGCGAGCTTGCGCTTGGCTGTGATGTCAGGCCCGCCATAGAGCTGACCGCTACGTCGACGATGTCGACGCCTGCTTCAATCGCCTTCGCGTACATAAAAATACCGTTGCCGCTCGTGTCGTGTGTATGCAAGTGGATCGGAATGTCGATCGTCTCTTTCAAAGCTGACACCAGTTCGTATGCTGCTTGAGGTCTCAGCAGGCCGGCCATATCTTTAATGCCGAGAATATGCGCCCCCGCTGATTCAAGCTCTTTTGCCATTGACGTATAATATTCAAGGTTATATTTTGTTCTGTTCGGATCGAGAATGTCTCCGGTATAGCAGATCGCGGCTTCGGCAAGTTTGCCTGACTCGCGCACTGCATCAATGGCGAGCGTCATCCCTTTAACCCAGTTCAAGCTGTCAAAAATGCGGAATACATCGATTCCGGCCGCAGCCGATTCGCTGACAAACTTTTTAATCAGGTTGTCAGGGTAGTTTGTATACCCGACGGCATTCGAAGATCTCAACAGCATTTGAAACATCGTATTCGGAATTTCCTTCCGCAGCTTCTCAAGCCTTTTCCAAGGGTCTTCTTTCAAGAAACGGTAAGCGACATCAAAAGTGGCGCCGCCCCACATTTCAAGGCTGAAAAGCTCAGGCCAGAGTGCAGCTGTCGGATTGGCGATTTTTTCCATATCATGCGTTCTGAATCTTGTCGCAAGCAGTGACTGATGGGCATCGCGGAACGTCGTATCAGTGAGGAGCACTTCCTCTTGATCTTTCACCCATTTGACGAGCCCTTCAGCTCCGCGTTCATCAAGAATCTGTTTTGTTCCGCTCGCGATCGGCTGATCGACATCGGTTTTGACGATCTGCGGCTTATCAAACTCAGGCTTCTTCTTTTTATCGATGCCCGGGAAGCCGTTGACCGTTACGTTCCCGATATACGTCAGCATTTTTGTTCCGCGGTCTTTCTGCTTAGGAAAGACAAAGAGTTCCGGCGTTGTATCGATAAAAGACGTGTCGTACTGCCCTGTGAGAAACTTTTCGTGTTTCGCCACGTTTTCAAGGAAAGGAATATTCGTTTTGATTCCCCTGATCCTGAATTCCTGAAGGTTGCGGACCATTTTGGCCGCCGCCTGTTCAAACGTCAGCGCCCAGGTTGAAAGCTTAACAAGCAGCGAGTCGTAATAAGGCGTAATGACAGCGCCCTGAAAACTGTTTCCTGTATCAAGCCTCACCCCGAAACCGCCGCCTGAGCGATATGCCATGATTTTGCCTGTGTCAGGCATGAAATTGTTTGACGGGTCTTCAGTCGTAACCCTTGACTGGATCGCATATCCGTGCAGCGTGATGGCATCCTGGTTCGGAATGCTGATTTCGCTGCTGCCAAGACTGAGTCCGGCAGCAATCAGGATTTGCGTCTGAACGATATCGACACCCGTCACCATTTCCGTAATGGTGTGCTCCACCTGAACACGCGGGTTGACTTCAATAAAGAAAAACTCATCGTTCGCAACTAAAAATTCGACCGTACCGGCATTGACATAATCAACATTCTTCGCAAGCTTAACGGCAGCATCGCAAATGTTTTTCCGGAGGGACTCAGAAAGCGAAACGCTCGGCGCCACTTCGATAACCTTTTGATGACGCCTTTGCACAGAGCAGTCGCGGTCGTAAAGGTGAACCACGTTACCTTCTTTGTCCCCGATGACTTGAACTTCAATGTGCTTCGGCTTTTCGATGAGCTTTTCGACATACACTTCATCATTGCCAAAAGCGGCTTTCGCCTCTGATTTCGCCCTGTTATAGGATTCCTCCAGCTCCGATTCATCTCTGACGATCCGCATGCCGCGGCCGCCGCCGCCAAGCGACGCTTTGATGATAAACGGATATCCGAACTCCTCCGCAAATTGTTTGACCTCCGCGATATCAGCCACTGGGCCGTCGCTCCCCGGTATGACGGGAATTCCTGCTTTTTCAGCTTGTTCACGGGCTTTTACTTTGTCTCCAAACATATCGAGGTGCTTGGAGGTCGGTCCGATAAAGATGATGCCTTCCTCTTCACACCGCTTGGCAAACTGAATGTTTTCTGACAGGAAGCCGTAGCCCGGATGGATGGCATCCACATGGTTGCGTTTCGCAATCTCGATGATCCCTTCAATATCAAGATAAGCGTCAATCGGCTTTTTCCCTTCGCCGACCAGGTATGCTTCATCGGCTTTGTATCTGTGGTATGATCCGCTGTCTTCTTTAGAATAGATCGCTACCGTACGGATATTCAGTTCTGTGCAGGCGCGAAATACGCGGATAGCGATTTCCCCTCTGTTTGCAACAAGAACTTTTTGAATAGACTGTTGTGACATGTCGTTCCCCCTCATCCGCTGTTTTAAGTATGTATCTATTCTAAATGAATCGGATGGACATTGTACACGCTTAGTTTTTTAAAAATTTATACTTTTTTTATATTGATTTTCTTTCGTTTTTGTAGTATTGACAGGCTGTTTTCGTTTGAATCTGTCAAAGTATTCATTAAACATACTGATGTTCACCAATATCCCCGCGCTTGCCATCAGCAGAATGAGCGATGACCCTCCATAGCTGATAAACGGAAGCGTCACCCCTGTCAAAGGAATCAAGCCGGATATGCCGCCCAGGTTCACGAAGGACTGGATGGCGATCATGCTTGATATCCCGATCGCAAGCAGGCTTCCAAACGGGTCGTCGCATTTTCTCGCAATATAAAACCCTTTTAAAACGATGAAAGCGAGCAGCAGCACGACAAAAAGGACGCCGAAAATGCCGAGCTCCTCGGCGATGACCGCCATAATGAAATCGGTGTGCGTTTCAGGCAGATATCCATACTTCTGCACGCTCTCGCCGAGACCCAGGCCGAACAGCCCTCCCGAACCGATCGCCAAGTAGGAGTTGACGACTTGAAAGCCCGAATCTCCCGCATCTTTAAACGGGTTTTGGTAGCTTTCAAACCGCTTCATCCGTCCTTCTGTTAAAATGCTGTCCCAGTTGAAATAAATAAGCGGGCTGACGAGCACAAGGACAGCCCCGGCCAAAAGTACGAGCTTTAACAGCGTTTTGCCGCTGAATCCTGAGCACAAAATAATGCACAATGCGATTAAAGCGATGATAAAAGCTGTTCCCACATCCGGCTGAGCAGCGACCAGTGCGCAAATGAAAAGCGTGATGATCGCAGGAGGTGCGATTCCGGCTCCCAAGTTGTCAATATAGCTTTGCTTTTTGGCATAGACGGAAGAAAGATACAAGATGACGGTCAGCTTGACAAACTCCCCCGGCTGGATGCCGTAATTCGAAACCCTGAACCAGCTTTGGGCATTCCCGGCCACATGTCCGACAACAAACAGTGCGAACAAAGCGACGACAGAAATGAGCAGCAAAAACTTTTGGAATTTTTGATTGGCAAAAGCCTTATACGGAAAAAGCGCCGCGCCTAAAAATATGACGGTTCCGAGCGCCAAAAACATCAGCTGCCTGTCAAAAAAGTAGCTGCTGTCTTGTCCGTACCTTGTCACGGCTGTGATCATGCTTGAGCTGTACACCATTACGAGCCCGAACCCGCACAGCAGGAATACAGCGAAGATTAATGAATAATCATAGGATTTGAGCATTCTTTTTATCATATTATTATCCTCTTCCTTACTTGCCTTCAAAATGTGTTTGTGGTAACTCCTTCGTTATTTTACTACACTTTCTTAAAAAGCACGAAAGATACCCTTTTCATAAGACTTCGAATCTCGTCAGAAAGAAAAGTCCGTCTGTTCCAAGACTGCCATTCTATTTTTTTATCGGCATACCATGCGTCTTCGTTTATTCGGCACGAACAGCGGACATTCCTTCATCAACGGACGTTTTCTTACTCATTCCATAACAAAAAAAGCCTGCCGGCAGTTTGTTTCTATCGAAACGTCGTCGACAAGCTGACTCAGACAGAAAAATTGTTCTGAGGTGTTCATTTATTTTTTTGTAAATGCATCATGTAATGCAGACAATTCACGTTCCAGCCTGTAAAGCAGTTCTTTACCCTCTTCTTCATCCACTAATCCAAGGCGGACAGCAAAATCAATTTCCCTAGAGAGTCCGAACATTTGTGTATCTAAAACCTCTTCATAAAGAGGACATTGAGGCATCGTTAAGTTGTCCATTTGCACTTGAATCAGCTTTAAGATTTTATCAGCATCACGTTTTAACAGGGCAAGTGCTTTTTCACGATGGTCGACTACAATCTCAGACGCCAAAAGTATCCCTCCGTTCCCCAGGCGAGTACCTAATTCTTCTATTTATGATAAAGCCTCAGCCGAAAAAAAGCAAGCTATTTCTGTCCTTTCGCCGTATTTCAAAGACTCGCATTTTAAGCTTTTGCTAACGTTTTAAAAAATGCTTAAACTGTAGTTCGCCGATAACAGCTCTAAAAGCCGGATTCCGGCGATGCTGTTTCCCTTTTCATCGAGCGAGGGCCCGAAGATGCCGATGCCGAAACGGTATGGGGACAGCCCCATGATTCCACCAGAAACCCCGCTTTTGGCGGGTATGCCGATTTTGATTGCGAATTCGCCGCTGGCATTATACATCCCGCATGTCACCATAAATGTCTTGCAAATTCTCGCGATATCCTTCGGTATGATTTGCTCTCCCGTTTCGGGATGCTTGCCGTTCAAAGCAAAAACAGAGCCGATTTTCGCCAGGTCTAAGCTGTTCATTTCAATGGCGCACTGTTTTGTATACACATCCATGACATCCTCAACCTCAGCCTGAAAAATGCCGTGCTCTTTCATGTAATAGCACATCGCCCTGTTGACCATCGAGGTTTCAAATTCAGATTCGGCGACCTTCTCACAAACAGTAATGTTCCGGTTATTTGCAAGTTTTTTAATAAAATCAAGCAGCCTGCCGATCTTATCGGCGTTCGTCTCTCCTTTAATCATGCTTGTCACCACCAATGCTCCGGCATTTATCATCGGATTCAGCGGCTTCCCCGGGTTGACGGTTTCAAGTTTGATGATGGAGTTAAACGGATCACCAGTCGGCTCTTGCCCTACATAATGAAACACTGTTTCCGGGCCGTGATCGATCAGAACAAGAGCAAGCGACAATACTTTTGAGATGCTTTGCAGAGTGAAGGCTTTTTCCACGTCCCCCGCTGATACACACGTCCCGTCCGTAAAGTAGACTGCCGCCGATAAATCGTCCTCCGATAATTCAGCCAAAGCCGGTATGTAAGATGCAACCTTTCCTTTGTCCGTCACTTTTTTCGCTTCTGTGACAAAATATTCGAGCTCCTCATTATCCCGGCAATTCAAGTTTTTTCCCTCCATCCGAGCGTCATTGCTGTTTATCTTTCCCGAAGAGGGCTTTTGTTATGAGAAGTGACAATTTGAAAGAAAGCGCTTATAATTTTTGTGAGGGAGTGGTAGAGACATGAGCATTGTAACGATCACAGGAAATGTAAAGTATCCGATTACGCTCGATCCGAGCGTTTGGATTTTTGATGACCGAAAATTCGATCTCGATCAGTTCTTTTCACATTTCGGAGAGGTAAAAGATGAAGATGACGACCTTGTGATTGACCGGGAACGGCAAATCAGGGAAGGTGCTGTATCGCCGCCGACACTGAAATCAGAGAAAAAGTATGAAAAGGAGAAGTTGCTTGACGGCACTTTCGGAATCAAGCTTGAACCTTTTTTGAAAAATGCGGAGGTGTCAGGCTCCGCCGTCAAATGCCTCTTTAAAACGGAAGGTGAAGACGTTTCCGTTCCGATCGAAGAAGCGGGCGGCATGATTCTCTGCTTCAGCAACAATGGCAAGCCGCTTGGCGAAGACGGGCCTGTACACGTTTATTTTCCTGATGGTTCAAACAGGATGGCTCCTGTGAAACGAGTAAAAGAAATTCACATTGTTTAAAGCGTCAACACTGTAACGGGTGCGCCGGAGGCGATGAAAAACTCCGCCCCCTCTTTCCCGGCCGGGCTATCGGCTCTTGCCGGCAACCCGGCCCGCGGGCCATGCAAGTTGAAGCCTGGGCTAAAAGCCCGGGTTTTTTTATTACAGCAGATCTGCTGCAAGCCTGGCGAGCCGGGAACGCTCTCCTTTTAAAAGCTTCACGTTTCCGGAAATTTTTTGATCCTTAAAGCGCTCTACAACATAGGCCAGGCCGTTGTTCATCGCATCTAGATAAGGATGGTCGATCTGTTCGGTGTCTCCCATCAATACGATTTTGCTGCCTTCCCCGACGCGCGTCAGAAGCGTTTTGACTTCATGCTTGGTCAGATTTTGAGCCTCATCAATGATGATGAATTGGTCGGGAATGCTTCTGCCCCTTATATATGTGAGGGCTTCGACTTGAATGGAGCCCATCCCCGCTAAAATATCATCAAGCTCCCCCGGCTTTTTTGCATTGAACAAGTATTCCAGGTTATCAAAAATAGGCTGAACCCACGGACGAAGTTTTTCTTCTTTTTCACCCGGAAGATAGCCGAGATCTTTTCCGACAGGAACGATCGGCCTTGTGACAACAAGTTTTTTAAAATTCCCCAGGTCCTCTGTCTGCAGCAGCCCCGCTGCCAGCGCAAGCAGGGTTTTTCCTGTGCCGGCTTTTCCGATCAGGGTGACAAGCGGAATATCTTGTCTTAAAAGAAGTTCCAACGCCATCGTCTGCTGTACATTTCGCGAACGTATGCCCCAAACCTGTTCCTGATCGAAAACAAGCTTTTTCACGGCTTTGCCGCTTTGATCCACGATCCCTACGGCAGAGGATGATCCGCCGAGCGCGTCCTTCATGACGACAAACTGGTTCGGACGCAGCATCTCACCGCTGATTTCGTGAAGCGGCAAATCGTGATGTTCAAAAAAGGAATTCATCTGATCCGGGCGAATGTACACGTCCGTATAACCGCTGTATATATCATCATTGTCGACAACCCTGTCGTGCAAAAAATCCTCTGACATCAAGCCGATGGCATCGGCTTTGACACGGATCAGCATATCTTTGCTGACAAGGATAACCGGCCTGCCGCCTTCTTTCGTTTCCTCTTCCAGGCTGAGGTTTTTCGCTACGGCTAAAATACGGTTGTCGCCTGTTTTTTCGATAAAAATTTCTTGAAGCTGCTGAAAAGAGCGATGGTTCAGCTCGATTCTCAAGCTTCCTCCGTTTGGGAGGGGAACATTTTCATACAGCCTTCCTTTTAAACGCAAATCATCTATCAATTTAGATACGCGCCTTGCATTCCTCCCAATTTCATCCATGTAGCGTTTCTTTGAGTCGACTTCCTCCAATACGACAGCCGGGATGACAACCTCGTTATCTTCAAAAGAAAAGATTGAATTCGGATCCTGCAATAACACATTCGTATCTAGCACATAAATTTTACTCAATCTTCCGCCTCCTGATCAGGATTTTTAGCCTTTTCTTTTCAATTGGGTTAAAAGCTGATGGAGCGCCCGCTAAAATATATGTTTTTGTGAATAAAGATAGAAGTTTAATTCAACAATAAAAATTAATGAAAGCATTTTTAAGGAGGCAACCTCAAGTGCGAATCTTTTTTTTGATCCTAATTCAAACCGTTATGCTGCTTTCAGCCTGCGGCATTCAAAATAATGCCCGAAATGAAGCGAACGAGCTTCCCGGCAACAAACCGATTCAAGTAAAAAACAGCTCCCAAGAGCCGGTGAACCGTGAAGACGGGCAAGCCATCTCGCGGCGCCTTGTGAAGATCACCGAAAGCGTTCCGGGTGTCAATGATGCGACCGCCGTCGTGCTCGGCAGGCTAGCCGTCGTCGGAATTGATGTGAAAGACAATTTGGAACGCAGCAAAGTCGAATCCATTAAGTATTCCGTGGCTGAAGCGCTGCAGAATGACCCTTACGGAGCAAACGCCGCCGTTGTCGCAGATCCCGACACAGTCAACCGCCTGCGGGCAATGGGCAGAGAAATTCAAGCGGGACGTCCTGTCAAAGGGATTCTCGACGAGCTGGCAGCCATCGTCGGGCGCGTCCTTCCTGAAGTGCCGAACGACGCAACAGACAACCAGCAAACAAATCCTACAAAATCCAACAACGACCAGCTGAATGACAGAAACCAGAAACAGCTTGAAAAGGAGCAGAATAAGCAATCAAACAAGCATATGAAAAATCGGCAGCCATAACTTTTAAAAGCCTGTGCCACTGTTTTCTTGACGGCACAGGCTTTTTCCTTTTTTCTAAAGGAGAAAATTTATTTGTCCGATTGATTAAGGTATAATGAATCGTAAGCGAGGTGAATCAAGTGAGGGTAAAGTGTTCATTGTGTGACAAAATCGAAAAAATCGATGATGACACACTCATTGCCAAACGTCTCCGAAACCGGCCGATACATACTTATATGTGCCATGAATGCAGCGAACGAATTAAAATCAAAACAGAAAACCGGATGAAAACCGGCCGTTTTAAGCTATATCCGCACAGAAAAGATAAAGAGCAGATCAAGTCATAAAAGCATGGACAAGCTCCATGTTTTTTTATCGCCTTTTTTTGTTACACAAGTAACAAAATTAAAGATTATAGTTGATAAACATTTTCATTTATAGTATCTTAAAATTGTTTCATGCGTAACAAAAAAGGAGTGATTCATCATGGATTTTGATGTACTGATCGCAGGCGGCGGCCCCGTCGGTCTGCTGACGGCTTCCGAGCTGGCTTTGGCCGGTGTCCGGACCTGTATTGTCGAACGGCTGAAAGAGCCTTCTCCATTCTCAAAAGCGCTCACACTGCATCCGCGCTCAATCGAAATACTTGAAATGAGGGGGCTTGGAGAACGGTTTAAGGAAATTGGCAAGCCGGTCCCTTCGGGGCATTTTGCCAGTCTGAAGACGGGATTGGACTTTTCTGCGCTTGACACGCAAGCCAATTTTACATTGTTTATCCCTCAGTATGAAACTGAGAAGGTGCTTGAGGAACATGCGCGAAATCTCGGTGTCTGCATCCTTCGCGGTCATGAAGTTCTCGCTGTCCGCGAGCATGAGGAAACAACCGAGCTTGTTGTCCAGGGTCCGGATGGCCTGTCCTTACTAACTGCTTCCTATATCGTCGGTGCTGACGGGGCCGGAAGTATCATTCGCAAGCAGGCGCGCATCGCTTTTTCCGGAACTGATGCAAATATCACTGCAATGCTTGGTGATGTGTCGCTTGAAAATCCGCCGGAATCTCATTTTTATACTTGCGAGAACCGTGAAGGCGGCGTTGTGATCGTACCTTTAGACGGCGGCATTTTCCGCGTCATTATAACGTCGCCGCACATGCCTCAAGCTTTGCTTCACGAGCCCGTCACACTGGAAGAATTAAAAAAAGAACTCAACCGCATCTGCGGCACGGACTTTGGAATGGACAGCCCGGTTTGGATGTCCCGCTTCGGAAATGCCAGCAAGTTGGCGGAGCATTACCGTTCCGGCAGAATTTTCTTGGCTGGAGATGCCGCGCATATTCATTTTCCCGCAGGAGGGCAAGGTTTAAATGTCGGGCTTCAGGACGCGATGAACCTTGGCTGGAAGCTGGCAGCAAAGATCAACGGACGGTGTCCCGACTGGCTGCTTGACAGTTACCATAATGAAAGACACCCTGTCGGGGAAGCGCTGCTCGTCAATACACAAATCCAAACAAAGCTGTTTGATTTTACACGTGAAGGCCTGTACCTCCGCGAATTATTATCCGGCATTCTCGGATTTGCAGACGTCAATCGCTATCTGGCCGAACAAATTGCGGCGCTCAGCGTGCAATACGAAGCAGATGAAAAGATGCCTGAACATGAGCTGAACGGAAAACGTCTGCCAGATATCGATCTGACCCTTTCAGATGGTACTGTCAAACGGCTTTACACTTTTCTCCGCGATGGACGCTTTTTATTAGCAGCGTTCGGGATAGAAGCGAAGGAATTTTCCGGCTTTCCTCACGTCCGGCGCATACAAGTGAAAGCAATTGACGGCAGGCCTGAATGGAATGGGGTAAAAGCAGCGCTGATCCGTCCCGACGGCCACGTGGCCTGGGCTGTCGACGAATCCATGGAAAACGTGGAGCAATTGATTGCCGATGGTATCCGCCGCTGGTGCGGGAACTCTCATCTTCAGCCTGTTTAATCATTTTGTTTCATGCGCAACAAAATGATATAATCAAAGCAGAAAAATCGATTAAAGGAGCCGGTTTTCTGCATGGAGCATTTAACACACGCAAAACAAGAAATATTCGATCTGTACATCAGGCTCATTCATCAGCAGGAACAGCAAGAAACCGTCATGAAAGAGCGCATCTCCGCAGAAATGAAAAAGATGGAGCGCGAATTCGGAGCTGAACTGAAACTCAACATGTCTGACGTCCATACGATCAGCTGCATTGGCGACCACGAACCGATCAACGTCACCTCGATTTCCGAGAAGATGGCATTTTCAAAAGCGACGGTCTCAAGGATCACCGCAAAGCTGACCGAAAAAGGCCTCGTCAGCAAAACACAGCTCAGCGACAATAAAAAAGAAATCTACTTCCGTTTAAGCCAGAAAGGGAGAAGCATCTATCACCTTCACCAGCGGGAACACGAAAAAATCGAACAAAGCTTTAAACGATTTTTAAGCAGGTATTCATCTGATGAGATCCTTTTTGCCAGGGCTTTGTTTCGGGACTTATTAACGGCGGATTTTCTGGCGCATACAGAAAAGACATAGCCTTCTTTGGCTATGTCTTTTCTACGTATTCGCCCCCGTCTGCTCTTTTTTCGAACGGTGCAGACGGATTTTGTAAATCGAAAGGATTAAAACGGCTACGATCAGCCCTTCTCCAACCGGCAGAAAAACGCCGAAAAAAGTTAAAAACGTACAGCCTAGCGCCAGAAAAAAGTAAATGATCGCCGTTTTCAACAGCGGCAGCCGTTTGGCGAAACCCAGTTTAAAGACGACCGCAGACAGGACGAAGATGGTGGCATAAAGCCACCACATTCCCGCCTCAGGATTCTGGTCCACTTTATAAAGAGCGGCAAAAAACGACAGCCGTTCACTTACATCAGTCAAAAAGATTCCCCTCCCCTTTGCTTAGTTGGGTTGCTCTTTTTTTAGGTTCTGCAAATGTTACGACAATCCTGCCAGCTTTTTCTTTTTCGCTGCTTTTTCGCGTTCGTTTTTGTCGAGAATTTTCTTTCTCAATCTGATGGATTCAGGCGTGACTTCGCAGTACTCATCCTCGTTCAAGTATTCAAGCGATTCTTCAAGCGACATGATACGCGGTTTTTTCATGCTGACCGTCTGATCTTTCGTCGCTGAGCGTACGTTTGTCTGCTGCTTCATTTTGTTGATGTTGACGACAAGGTCGTTTTCACGGTTGTGCTCGCCGACGATCATGCCTTCATATACTTCTGTGCCCGGCTCGACAAAAATCACGCCGCGTTCTTCAACGCCTTGAATGCCGTAGGCTGAAGCTTTCCCGGTATCCATTGAGACAAGCACACCTTGACGGCGCCCGCCGACTTGCCCTGGCTCAACAGGCTGATAGCTGTCAAACGTATGATTTAAAATCCCGAAACCGCGTGTAAGGGAAAGGAATTCGGTTGAGTAGCCGATTAATCCGCGTGAAGGGACGTTGAAAATCAGGCGGACTTGCCCGTTTCCGTTATTGATCATGTCGATCATTTCACCTTTGCGCGCGCCCATTGATTCCATTACAGATCCGGTATGCTCTTCAGGCACATCGATTTGCACGCGTTCAACAGGCTCACAGCGAACGCCGTCGATTTCTTTAATGATGACTTCCGGCTTCGATACTTGCAGTTCAAAGCCTTCACGGCGCATGTTTTCGATTAAAATCGACAAATGCAGCTCACCGCGTCCGGATACGATCCAGGCGTCAGGAGATGGCGTCGGATCGACTCGAAGGCTGACATCTGTCTGAAGCTGCTGTTCAAGGCGCTCTTCAATCTTCCTAGCCGTGACATATTTTCCTTCGCGACCGGCAAAAGGACTGTTGTTAACCGCGAACGTCATTTGAAGCGTCGGCTCGTCAATGCGCAGAACCGGAAGCGCCTCTTGATGCTCAATCGGGCAGACGGTCTCTCCGACATTGATGTCTTCCATTCCTGATACCGCGACAAGGTCGCCGGCTTTCGCTTCTTCAATCTCGACTCTTTTCAAGCCCTGGAAACCGAAGATTTTCGTTACGCGGAACGGCTTGATAGAACCGTCAAGCTTCATTAAAGCAACTTGCTGTCCGACCTTCATCGTTCCTCTGAACACGCGTCCGATTCCGATACGGCCGACATAATCATTGTAGTCAAGCAGAGCCACTTGGAACTGTAAAGGCTCCTCATGGTTATCGACAGGACAAGGAATATGGTTGACAATCGCTTCGAATAAAGCTTCCATATTTTCATCCTGCTGCTTCGGATCTGCTGAAGCGGTGCCGTTGATCGCAGAAGCGTAAACAACCGGGAATTCAAGCTGTTCTTCATTGGCATCAAGCTCGATAAACAAATCGAGCACTTCGTCAACGACCTCTTCAGGCCGGGCAAAATCGCGGTCGATCTTATTGACAACAACGATCGGCGTCAAGTTTTGCTCAAGTGCTTTTTTCAGCACAAAGCGGGTTTGCGGCATGCAACCTTCATAAGCGTCAACAACAAGCAGAACGCCGTCGACCATTTTCATGATCCGCTCAACTTCCCCGCCGAAATCTGCGTGTCCCGGAGTATCCAAAATATTAATGCGTGTATCTTTATAATTAATCGCTGTATTTTTCGCTAAAATCGTAATGCCGCGCTCTCTTTCCAAGTCATTGGAATCCATGGCGCGCTCTGCCACGTTTTCATTTGCACGGAATGTGCCAGCCTGATGGAGGAGCTGATCCACAAGCGTCGTTTTCCCATGGTCAACGTGGGCGATAATAGCGATATTGCGAAGATCTTCTCGAAGTTTCACATTTTCATCTCCTAAAAAATTTAGATAATCTTTCATATTATAACTGACGAACGAAGTTATTTCAATTTGTTTCAAATTTCCAGCTTCGGTTGACCCTTTCTATTCAGTGCGATTTTCTGTAAACTAACAGTAGACTTCATACTAAGGGGATGGGAAAACAGTGAAACAAATCAAATGGATATTCTTATTATTCGCACTTGCTGCAGTGATCAGCATCATGATGATCGGCGTTGCAGTCGCCGAAAAAAGCGCTGCCGGCGTCGCAATCGCCGTCGCGATTCTGATCGTCATCATGGGGAGCGGTTTTACACTCAAAAAAAGAATGCGCGAAAAAGGCCTGCTTTAATAAGAAAGGAGCCCCTTCCGGCTGAAGGGGCTTTTGATTGTCAAACACGCAACCCTGCGTTCGCTCTTTTTATAAAGTTCTTGCACCATGTTCATCCCTCTGCGGTCTGAAATGAACCTGAAAAAAATGAGACCTGTTGTCAAACAAGTCTCATTGAAGCATCAAACAAGGGGCAACACCATAATCAAATATCGTTTTCCCTCTTTATCTTTTTCGATTTTTAGCTGTTCAAATCCCGAGCGGGCAAGCATGTTCAGCCACTCGTCCTTTTCATAAGGCACCGCCGCAAACAACGCTTTATGCCCCTTTTCTCTCAAGCGTTTTCCGATCGTTTCAATCACTTCTTTTGCCCGGCCTTTTTTGCGGAAATCGGGATGGACAAGAAGCGTTCCGAGCCAAGGCTTGCCATTAGAAGGCGCCCATTCGAGATGAAAGCTGAGAGCCGCCGGCAGGCCCCTGTCTTCCCACACGAGCCATTCACCGTTATACATCGCATAAGCACTCATATAGCGTTCCAGGCTGTTTCCGTCAAGCTCTTCCTTCGCCCACCCGTGGCTCGCTTCGGCCAGCTCCTCAAAAAAGGCGAAATCAGAAGAAGAGAAAGCCCTGCTATTCATGCGGCAAATATTCGTTGAAAATCGCCCGGTGAGCTGCCGGATTGCCGGCTACGATGCTGTGGTTTTCAAGAAAATTGAGCGGTTTCCCGTCAATGGTCGTATATGTTCCGCCGACTTCATCAAGCAGGATGCAGCCGGCGGCGTAATCCCAAGGAGCAAGCCTCATCGTCACATACACATCCATTCTGCCGGCCGCTACATAAGCGAGTTCCAAAGCCGCTGAACCGTATGAACGGGTCCCTCTGACGCGCTTGACAAGCGGGGATAATACGCTTGGATCAATCCGTCTGTTCTCGGTTATCCATGTCGCATTGATGGCCAGAATCGATTCTTCAAGCGGCACTTCTTTCATCTTGCCGAGCTTTGTATCATTCATGTAAGCACCTTCGCCTTGAAAAGCATGATAAAGCTCGTCGTGAGTCACATCATAAATCAAACCGATTTTGCCTTTTCCGTTTTCAAAAATGCCGATTGAAATCGCAAAATTGCGTTTTTGATGAATAAAGTTCATCGTACCATCGATCGGATCGATGATCCAAACGATGCCGTCCAAAGATGTAAGCTTGTCCCCCTGGCCTTCTTCGCCAAGAATATGATGATCCGGAAAAACCGATTGGATTTTTTCAATGAAAAAACGCTCTGTTTCCTTGTCAATGTTTGTGACAAGGTCATTTGGATTCGATTTCGTTTCAATTGTCATCTTTTCTTTCATTGACTGCTGAATTCTCTGACCAGCTTCTTTCACCCAGCTTTTCGCCAGGCGGTCGATTTCCTTCCAGTTTGTCATCACACTACCTCTTTTCTATGTATACCTGTTGATTTATTCATAGCATACTGATATTAGCCGGGAAAAATCAAGAAAAATGACAAATGATCAGGCGGCCCAGATAAAAACGAACCTCTCAAACGGTTCGTTTTTATTATGGTTTCAACCATGTAATCTAATCCATTCTTTTCTGAGTCGTTCCAGTTTGCGCTTGCTCAACTCGATTTGGGTTTCATCCTTTTTTTCCATGGCTTCAAAAAGCGTTGCAAGTTCATAGTCGACCTCAAGCCTCCAAACAGCGGCCCGATTGTCTTTTTCCTCTTTCAATCCTTGTTTCACAATTGGTTTCATGTGCCCTACGCCCCCTCCAGAGAAAATTGATGTCAAAGAGAATCCTTCTGGTTTTAGTCCTAAGCGTGATTTATATTAATTTCTTATTCATATCGTATGAAGTGCTCAAACATTCGCAACGTTATTCTAAAAATTGTGTGTTTACCTAACGATTCCCCAAAATCCGCGAAGCGAAACGTAATTTTTTGTTTGAAAAGCCGACTGTGATACAATATCTTTACTGATTGGACAAGGAGGAACACAATGAGCAGTCTGCGTTTTACTGAAGAGGATTTTCGTACATTTACAATAGAAGGTTTAGATGCGCGGATGAACGTTCTGATAGAAACAGTGCGCCCGAAACTTGAAGGGCTCGGCGATCATTTTGCGCCTGTTCTGTCCGCATTGACAGGAGACGAAATGTTTGTCCACGTCGCAAAGCACGCGCGCCGCTCGGTCAATCCGCCGGACGACAGCTGGGTTGCTTTCGCAAACAATAAGCGCGGCTATAAAAAGCTGCCCCATTTCCAAATTGGTTTATGGGAAACCCACGTGTTCGTATGGTTTGCATTGATCTATGAGTCTCCTCTCAAGCAGGAATACGGCCAGCTGTTTAAAAAGCATCTGCCGGACATTGAAAGCAACATTCCAAACCGTTTTGTCTGGTCGGCCGATCATACGAAACCGGGCGTCATAAGACAGTCTGAGATGGGCGATAAAGAGCTGGAGAACCTGTTTGAACGGCTCGTCAACGTGAAGAAAGCAGAAGCGCTTTGCGGTATTCAGCTTGCAAAGGACGAAGTGCTGCAAATGAGCGAAGAGGCGTTTCTATCCGAAATCGAAGCGGCTTTTGAAAAGCTCGCCTTCCTTTACCGCCTGACGCAGAAAGTATCGGTTTGAACAAAAAGGGATGGCCTGTTGTGCCCATCCCTTTTTGTTTTGGATTTTCTCATTACATTTTAATTTTCGTATCTTCCGTTTGTTCCTTTGCTTTTTTGACTGCCTGATACGGAGAGTAATCGCTCGCTTCTTCAAACTGGCTGCAGAGCTTTTTTTCCTCCGCTTTTCCCGGAACGATTTCTTTAAAGCGGCGGTAAGCACTCATTAATACATCGCGCTCTACGCCTTTTTCATAAGCAAGCTCAATCGTCTGAAAAAACGATATGACGTCTATCGCTTCCTCTGTGCTCCAGTCTTCATTCATCGGATATTGGTATCCTTCTTCCATTTGGTTCATCTCCTTGTGCAGTTCGCCCTGACGGCTTGTTTGGCTTTAGTATTGGTTTTCTTTTTTGCGACTATCCAAAGGGACAGAGAAGCCTTAAAGATGATAAAATGTTCTTTACATTCTTTCAAGAACATAATATAATTCATTTGTTTTATGCCATCAAGCAAAAACGCAAAATAACTCAACGATTTTTGATAAAGAATAGTCTTTAAGGAAATAGCAGGTTTATCATGAAGGTGGGAAAACAATTGTTGCAGCACGAAACACCCCTATATACCGGATTAAAAAAACACGCCGGCAAAAACCCGATCCAGTTCCATATACCCGGGCACAAAAAAGGCTCCGGGATGGACCCTGAATTCAGGGCGTTTATCGGAGAAAACGCATTAAGCATAGATTTAATCAATATCGAGCCTCTCGACGATCTGCACGCACCGAAAGGAATCATCAAACAGGCGCAGGATCTGGCGGCTGAAGCATTCGGAGCCGACTACACGTTTTTTTCCGTTCAAGGAACGAGCGGCGCCATCATGACGATGGTCATGGCCGTATGCGGCCCCGGAGACAAAATCATCGTGCCGAGAAATGTTCATAAATCGGTCATGTCAGCAATCGTCTTCTCAGGCGCAGTACCGATTTTCATCCATCCGGAAATTGACGATGAGCTGGGAATTTCACACGGAATCACCCCTGAATCAGCGAAAAAAGCGCTGCTTGAGCATCCTGACGCAAAGGGGCTTCTCGTTATCAATCCGACTTATTTCGGCATAGCTGCAGACTTAAGAAGCATCGTGGAGCTGGCTCATTCATTTCATGTCCCTGTGCTTGTTGACGAAGCACACGGCGTTCACATCCATTTCCACGAAGATCTGCCTCTTTCGGCCATGCAGGCCGGAGCGGATATGGCGGCGACGAGCGTTCATAAGCTCGGAGGATCCCTTACACAGAGCTCGATTCTCAATATGAAAGAAGGTCTTGTTTCAAAAGAAAGAGTTCAATCGATTTTAAGCATGCTGACGACGACATCGACCTCCTATTTATTGCTCGCTTCACTTGATGTCGCAAGAAAACGCTTAGCCACAGAGGGACACGAACTGATCGAACAAACGATTAAGCTCGCTGATGAAACAAGGGATCGCATCAATGATATCAACGGTATTTCATGCGTCGGAAGGGAAATCCTCGGCTCCAAAGCGGCTTTTAATTATGATCCGACCAAATTGATCATATCTGTGAAAGATCTCGGCCTGACCGGGCATGATGTGGAAAAATGGCTGCGCGAGTCATGTCAAATCGAAGTGGAGCTTTCTGACTTATACAACATCCTGTGCATTTTTACACCGGGAGACCGGAAAGAGGATGCGGATGCGCTGATCAAAGGTTTAACCGACATCGCTCAGCAGGCCGCCTCTGCTGCGGAAAACAGACGCAAGCCTGAAGTGCTTCTGCCAAACATTCCGGCGCTTGCAATGACACCGCGTGACGCTTTTTATGCAAATACGGAAATCATTCCGTTTAAAAAAGCCGCTGGCAGAATCATTGCCGAATTTGTGATGGTTTATCCGCCAGGGATACCGATCTTCATTCCAGGCGAGATCATTACCGAGGATAATATCAACTACATCGAAAAGAACCTGGAAGCAGGGCTGCCTGTTCAGGGACCTGAAGATGACACCCTCCATATGATCCGCGTCATTAAAGAACAGCAAGCAATCCTTTAAAAAATATAAAAGCATGCGGCACTGTAAATGGCCGCATGCTTTTTTCTATTCTTCCTCTCTAAGATGGCAGTTGCACTGTCCGCACGTTCCGTAAAGAATCGTCACTTTCTCATCTTCAAAATGCTGAATGGTTTCATTGCAGTCTTGACAAACGATCGTGCCCATCTTTCATTCCCCTTTTCTTTTCAAAATGGAAGCGTTTAAATTTGTTACCCTTATAATATTATGTCACATTAATATTGTCAACGGTTAATTGTATAACACATTTAAATCAATTTTGCTCTTTTTTCAAAAAAGGGCCATTCATGTTATATATGTATTCCTGCTTAAAGCTTATGCAGAACGCTTCCCTGCTGATCCCGACTATGTACCCATCAAATCCGTTCAATCTACAACGTCTCATAAATAAAACAGCAGTTATCAATTGTGTAACAAATGGGTAACAACGAAAGATTATTTCAATTATCATGATAAAATAGGAATTGTTTACTAATCGAACAGAAAAATCGGCTTCATTATATAGAGAGGTGAGGAGACGTCATGTGGTTTCGAGCGATATTCACCGCCGCAATTTGTTTCCTTTTTTTTACGAGTGGATGTTCTTTATCTCACATCATGCCTGACCATGAGCAGCAGCAAAGCGCCAACCAACGCCACCTCAAGCTCATCTTTTTTTCCGATGACGAGCATATGGGGCAGGAAGTGGCTTACTATGATGCGCTTTTGGATTTAAAAAAAGAATTTCCCGAACAGGTTTCAAATATGGAAATTTCACATGAGAAAGGCCCGTGGAAAAAAGAGGTTAAAATCTTTCCCAGCTTGCTGCTTGTTCATGATAAAAAAGTACTGGTTAAAATTGAAGGAAAAATAAAAGATAAAGATAAAATTGTAAAGCTTCTTCAAAAAGAATTGAAGCATTAAAAATCCCCTGTGTATGTGCAAGGGGATTTTCTGTCTTGAGCTATTGCTAGAATACATAAAAAAACCCCCTGCTGGGGGTTTTTCTTTTAATTATTTTACAACGTGAATCGGCATGCCAATGGCAACTTCTGCAGCTTCCATTGTGATTTCTCCCAATGTAGGGTGAGCATGGATTGTCATGGCGATATCTTCAGCAGTCATGCCTGCTTCGATTGCCAAGCTCAGCTCAGAAATCATGTCAGAAGCGCTTGCTCCGGCAATTTGTGCACCGATGACTAAGCCGTCTTCTTTGCGTGTTACAAGTTTAAGGAAACCATCAGTTTCGTTTAATGACAGCGCACGTCCGTTTGCAGCAAACGGGAATTTGGCTGCAGTCACTGCAAGACCTTCTTCTTTAGCCTGTGCTTCAGTGTAACCCACAGATGCAAGTTCAGGCTCAGAGAAGACGACCGCAGGAATTCCGAGATAATCGATTTCCGCTGCTTCTCCGGCAATCGCTTCAGCAGCGATTTTACCTTCATAAGAAGCTTTATGTGCAAGCGGAGGACCTTCGATGATGTCACCGATCGCATAGATGTTCGGAATGTTTGTACGGCATTGTTTGTCCGTTTTGATGATGCCGCGGTCCGTCATTTCAACGCCTACTTGTTCAAGTCCGAGCTCGTCCGTGTTTGCAACGCGGCCGACAGTGACAAGTACGTAGTCCGCATCGATCGTTTGCTCTTCGCCTTTCACTTCGAACGTAACGGTTACGCCGTCAGCTTTTTCTTCTACGCCTTTAGCCATAGCTTTTGTATGGATTTCAACGTTGCCTTTTTTCTTCAGGTTGCGTTTGACAAGAGAGCTCATTTGCTTCTCAAAGCCTGGAAGGATTTCTTCTCCGCCTTCAAGAATGACAACTTCAGTGCCGAAGTTTGCATATGCAGTACCGAGCTCAGTTCCGATGTAGCCGCCGCCGATGACAACGAGCTTCTTAGGAATTTCTTTCAGTGCAAGCGCGCCTGTTGAATTCAGTACGCGGTCGCTATATTTGAAGTTTGGCAATTCGATAGGGCGAGAACCTGTTGCAATGATCGCATTTTTGAACGTGTAAGTCTGAGCTGAATTCTCATCCATCACGCGTACAGAATTGCTGTCTACAAAGTACGCTTCGCCTTTTACGATGTCGACTTTGTTACCTTTCAGAAGGCCTTCAACACCGCCGGTAAGCTTATTAACGACAGAGGCTTTCCATTCTTGAACTTTTGTAAAGTCAACTTTTACGTTTTCAGCAGTGATCCCCATCTCTTCAGAATGCTTTGCATTCTCATAGCGGTGGCCTGCATTGATCAGCGCTTTTGAAGGGATACATCCGACATTCAGACATACGCCTCCAAGATTGCCTTTTTCAACGATTGTTACTTTTTGTCCAAGCTGAGCAGCGCGGATGGCAGCTACATAGCCGCCAGGTCCCGCACCAATGACAAGAGTATCTGTTTCAATAGGGAAATCTCCTACTACCATTACATTACGCCTCCATTAAAATTAATTGTGGATCGTTCAGCAAACGCTTGATGTGATTTAATGCGTTTTGTGCAGTTGCGCCGTCGATCATACGGTGGTCGAAGCTTAGAGAAAGAGCCAGAACAGGTGCAGCGACGATTTCGCCGTCACGAACGACAGCTTTCTCAGCGATGCGGCCGATTCCAAGGATCGCAACTTCCGGATGGTTGATAACCGGTGTGAACCATTGACCGCCGGCAGAGCCGATATTCGTAATTGTGCAAGAAGCGCCTTTCATTTCAGCAGGAGCAAGTTTGCCTTCGCGTGCTTTTGTCGCAAGTTCGTTGATTTCGTTTGAAATCTCAAAAACAGCTTTGCGGTCCGCATTTTTAACGACCGGCACAAGCAGGCCTTTGTCAGTGTCTGCCGCAATACCGATGTTGTAGTAATGCTTCTGAATCACTTCATCTGTATTGTCGTCAATTGATGTATTCAGGACTGGATATTTTTTCAGAGCTGATGTTAAAGCTTTTACCACGTAAGGCAGGTAAGTCAGCTTAATTCCTTGATCAGCCGCAACTTGTTTAAACTGCTTGCGGTGAGCGACAAGGTTTGTCACATCGACTTCGTCCATAAGTGTAACGTGTGGAGCGGTATGTTTTGAGTTGACCATAGCTTTTGCGATGGCTTTGCGGATTCCGCTCATTTTCTCGCGTGTTTCAGGGAATTCGCCTTCAGGCACTTGAACCGCCGCTGCAGGTTTTTGTGCAGCAGGCTCTGCTTTTTCTTCAGCTTGAGCAGCCTGAGCGTTTCCGGCAGTTCCTCCGTTTAAGAAGCTGTCGATATCTTCTTTCAGAACGCGGCCGTTTTTGCCGGAACCTGAAACATTCACGATATCAACGCCTTTTTCGCGGGCATACTTGCGTACAGATGGCATTGCAATAACGCGCTTATTCGGATCTGCATCCGCTTGCTCGTTTGCTTCCGCTGCTTCTGCTGGTGCATCAGTTTCTTGTTTGTCAGCTTCTTCCGCTTTCGCTTCGCCTGATTCGTCGCCTTTGAATTGAAGATATTCGTAACCTGGTGCATCAAATGTGATGATTGTCTGCCCAACGGTTGCGACTGTTCCCTCTTCAACTTTTAATTCTAATACTTTTCCTTTAACAGGTGAAGGAATTTCTACAACTGCTTTATCGTTTTGGACCTCTGCCAAAACGTCGTCTTCGTTTACCTCGTCGTTTGGCTTGACGAACCATTTCACGATTTCGCCTTCGTGGATTCCTTCCCCGATATCCGGAAGTTTAAATTCAAATGCCACAGTTTTCGACCTCCTAAGATTATTACGTAGTTGATATAGTGGTCAGCCTGTTTGTTTAGGCTGACTGTCAGTAGACGGCTACAGTTTCTCCGACTGACTGTGGAAATGCATGAAGGGAAAAAGGCTGATATCAGCTTTTCCCTTATTGTTCAGTTCTAATTAAAATTCCAAAACTTTTTTCGCGGTTTCAAGCACGTCTTTATGGTTCGGAAGCCATACGCTTTCAGCTTGAGAGAATGCGAATACAGTATCAGGAGCAGTGACGCGAAGCACCGGAGCTTCGAGGCTCAAAATCGCGCGGTCGTTGATTTCGGCAACAACGTTTGCAGCCACTCCAGCCTGTTTTTGCGCCTCTTGAACGACGATCGCGCGGCCTGTTTTTTCCACAGATGCGATGATCGTGTCGATGTCAAGCGGGCTGACTGTGCGAAGGTCGACAACCTCAGCAGATACGCCTTCTTTTTCAAGCTCTTCCGCAGCTTTTAATGACTCGTGAACCATCGCTCCGTATGTGATGATGGAAAGGTCTGTTCCTTCGCGTTTTACATCGGCTTTGCCGATTTCAATTGTGTATTCCTCTTCAGGAACTTCCTGACGGAATGAACGGTAAAGTTTCATGTGCTCAAGGAAGACAACCGGATCATTATCGCGGATCGCGGAGATTAAAAGTCCTTTAGCATCGTACGGAGTTGAAGGAATGACGACTTTAAGTCCAGGCTGCTGTGCAACGAGTCCTTCCAAGCTGTCCGCGTGAAGTTCAGGCGTATGAACACCGCCGCCGAACGGAGAGCGGATTGTCACTGGTGAAGTCCAGCGGCCGCCGGAACGGTAGCGCATCCGTGCCATTTGTCCGGAAACTGAGTCCATCACTTCGTACACAAAGCCGAAAAATTGAATTTCCATTACAGGACGGAAGCCTTGTAAGCCTAAGCCGAGTGCAAGGCCGCCGATACCAGATTCAGCAAGAGGAGTGTCAAATACGCGATCCTCACCAAACTCTTTTTGCAATCCTTCAGTCGCACGGAACACGCCGCCGTTAACACCGACGTCTTCTCCGAAAACTAAGACATTTTCGTCATTTTTCAGTTCTGTGCGTAACGCATCAGTGATTGCTTGAATCATTGTCATTTGCGCCATGGCTTACTTCGACTCCTTCTCTTTATAAATTTCCTTTTGTTCTGCAAGGTTGTAAGGAAGCTCTTCATACATGATGTCGATCAGGTCGGTCACTTTTTGCTTCGGCTCTTCGTCAGCTTTTTTGATCGCCTGCTTGATTTCTTCTTTCGCTTCTTCAATTACCTTGTTTTCTTCTTCTTCAGACCAAAGTCCTTTGTTTTCCAAGAATTTGCGGAAACGGACAAGCGGATCTTTCTGCTCCCACTCATTCTCGATTTCTTTCGTACGGTATTTCGTCGGGTCGTCACCGGCCATAGTATGAGGACCGTAACGGAAGCAAAGCGTTTCGATCAGGGTAGGGCCTTCGCCGTTTACAGCGCGCTCGCGTGCTTCGCGTGTCGCAGCGTATACAGCAAGTGCATCCATGCCGTCTACTTGAACGCCGACGATACCTGCAGCCGCAGCTTTTTGTGCGATTGTTTGAGCTGCTGATTGCTTCTCAACAGGTGTAGAAATCGCATAGCGGTTG
This sequence comes from Bacillus sp. FSL L8-0528, assembly GCF_038593085.1. Lineage (NCBI taxonomy): Bacteria > Bacillati > Bacillota > Bacilli > Caryophanales > Bacillaceae > Bacillus > Bacillus sp. FSL L8-0528. The sequence goes on along the minus strand of NZ_CP151961.1, from coordinate 1,575,073 downwards.
TTTTGAACAACGAAAATAGCTGGAGCTTTATACGCACCGGCAAAGTTGATTCCTTCGTAGAAGTCACCTTGGGAAGCACCGCCGTCTCCAGTATAAGTGATCGCCACAGCCTGTTTGCCGCGTTTTTTCAAGCCGAGTGCAACGCCAGCCGTCTGGATGTATTGCGCACCGATAATAATTTGCGGTGACAGCGCATTGACATCATCCGGCATTTGGTTGCCGCGGAAATGTCCGCGAGAGAACAAGAATGCTTGATAAAGCGGAAGTCCGTGCCAGATCAGCTGCGGAACATCACGGTAGCCTGGAAGAACGAAGTCTTCTTTTTCAAGCGCGAAATGCGTGGCAATTTGAGACGCTTCCTGACCGGCAGTCGGCGCGTAGAAGCCAAGGCGGCCTTGTCTGTTCAAAGAAATAGAACGCTGATCCAAAATGCGTGTATACACCATGCGGCGCATTAATTCTTTTAATTGATCATCAGATAGATCAGGCATTGCCGCTTCATTAACGACTTCGCCTTCTTCATTCAAAATTTGAAACGTTTCGAACTGCTTTTTAATGGCATCGAATTGCTTTTTGCTATCAACGATTGCTTTTTTCGTTTTTGCAGCCATATAAAGTCACCTCTTCCTTTCTTTTGACAGTCATAGACGTGTATCCCTTATACATACAGAATTAGGGTGTCCTAAATTGACGGGCGCAACTCATATTTATTTCTTATTAGCCGCTTTGATGGTTGTCGAAACTTTTATGTAAGGACAGCACAACGCGTTCTAAAACTGTATCATTTATAGTTTATGACAAACTAATACAACAAGTTCCACCAAGGCTAAGTTTACACCAGTCGATCATGCTCGTCAATCGATTTCATTCCTGAAATTCAATAAATGTATTCGCTTTACTGAATTTCTGTTTCAGCGTTGTCCAGACTGTTTCAAACTGTTCTAGTATAGATAGTATTCTGTATTACAATAGCAATACAGATTTTGTCGAAAAAAGAGGGCTGAATATTCAGCCCTCTTTCATCTCAAACCCCGCAGCCTTGTAAAAATCTTTTCTGGCTTTGTTGTAATCCTTTGTATACTCATTGAAATGTTTGCTTTCTTTCAGCACTTTGTCATACGATTGATTGATTTTTTTCAGCTGCGCCTCAAGGTCATCCAGTTCAAGACCTTTGTTTTTGAGCAGCTTGTACAGCTCTTTGTCAAGGCCGATTGCGTTCTGATAGGCGTCATAAAGCGAGTCGTAGGCTTTGTAGCGCTTTTCCATAAAAGAAGCAGCGTTCTCAGCTTTTTTCCTGACCTTCTGATCATCGATTTTTTCCGCCGACGCTTTGTTCGCTTCAAACTCCTGTTTTGCTTCGTCTATGCTTTCTTTCTCAGAATTCAAGTGCTTCTCACGGTTTCCGGCTGTCTTCAGCGCTTTGTCGGAGAGCGCAGCGATCCGGTCAAAATCATCCATATTGAGCCTGATCATCTCCTCGTAAAGCTTAGATTCGGCTTTTTCCAGACTTTTAAGGGAACCCTGCTCTCGTTTAAAAGGCTCTTCCAATTCCACGATCTTCTCCAGCGAGCCGTGAAAAGACTCGACAGGATCTTTCCAGAGACAGCCCGATAATACAAATGCTGCCGTGAAAAGAACAACGATGCCTGCCGGCACCCGCATGTTTGAAAATTTCACTCTGAACTTCCCCCAATCTCGACAAATTCCACTATAAAATGAATTCGTTTGTTTGACAACAGAAGTCTAAAGCGTATGGACAAGCCGATATCAGATCGGTATGCCGCCGCCTTCGCTTTTAGACCAAAACATTTAGGGAAAATTCCTTAAAGTTGGGCATTCGACTATACAACCGTTGGACTTTTACATAATTTATATTAGACGCCATGCCTACCAAAAAGAAAAGGCTGTGCGTAAAATAACGGAGGAGGTCTTCATATGTACGGTTATTGCTGCCCTGGATACGGGTACGGCGGCGGTTATGGCTACGGCCGCACATTCGCTTTGATCGTCGTTCTCTTTATTTTGCTGATTATTGTAGGGGCCGCTTATTTAGGCTGCTAGCCCCTGATGAATCCGTCATGACCAGCCTCCTTTGGCTGGTCATTTTTATCATGCACAGAGATTGCGCGAAAAGAGCAAGATCCGCTATACTTTACATAATGAATCGTTGGGAGTGAAGATGTTGATCACAATGGAAAACATTGTCCGCGACGGACACCCCGCTTTAAGAACCGTCGCCGAAGAAGTTCAATTGCCGGCTAGCGAAGAAGAAATCAAACAGCTGAGCGACATGATCGAGTTTGTCAAAAACAGCCAGGACCCTGAAATCGCTCAAAAGTACAACCTTCGTCCTGGTGTCGGCCTAGCCGCTCCGCAAATTAATATCAATAAACGAATGATCGCTGTTCATGCCGAAAATGAAGACGGGACACTTTACAGCTATGCGCTTTTCAATCCGAAGATCGTCAGCCACTCTGTTCAAAAATGCTATTTGACAAGCGGCGAGGGCTGCCTGTCCGTCGACGAACCGATTCCCGGATATGTTCCGCGCTATGAACGGATCCGTGTCAAAGGAACGACACTTGATGGCGAAAACGTCGACATCCGCTTAAAAGGATTCCCGGCAATCGTATTCCAGCATGAAATCGATCATTTAAACGGCGTTATGTTTTACGATCATATCGACAAAGAAAACCCGCTGAAACAACCCGAAAACGCAACGCCTGTCGGCAGATAATGCCGCAAAAAAACGGATCAGACATGATCCGTTTTTTTATGGTTTCAAAAGCCCGAGGGCTTCTACCGCGTATTGAATGCCGTCTTCATCGACGGGCTTTGTGACAAAGTCGGCTATTTTTTTCAGCTCGGGCACAGCGTTGCCCATCGCCACTCCGGTTCCCGCAAACTCGATCATCTCGAGGTCGTTCAGACCGTCTCCGAACGCGTAAGTATCCTCTCTGTCGAACGGAAGCTTTTCAATGACTTTTTTGATTCCTTCCGCTTTCGAACCGCCAGAAGGCAGCACATCTGTAGAGCGCTCGTGCCAGCGGACGAGATCAAACTCCTGAAACCGGCTGTACCGCTCTTCCTCGTCTTGCGTACAGAACAAGAGGACCTGAAAAATGTCCCTGCCTTTAAAATAGGCGCGATCCTCTTCCGGCGGATTGACTTTTAAGCTGCCGATCCCTTCATGGACGAACGGATGGCCGGCAGTTGTAGAGCGCATTCCCTCTTCTCCCATGAAGACGAGGGGGTGGCCGCAGCTGTCCGAATGGGCAAGCAGCGCTTCCAGTGACTGTTCGGCAATGGGGTTTTTATAAATGACCTCTCCTTCAAAAACGACATATTGTCCGTTATAAGAGACAAAAGAATCGATGTCCAGTTCTTCAAGCACAGGCCTGACCATAAACGGCGCCCGGCCTGATGCGATGAAAACATGATGGCCGTGCGCTTTCAAATCGGAGACAGCCTGTTTCGCGGTGTCTGGAATACGTTTATCATGATCATAAATCGTTCCGTCGATATCAAAGAAAATCAGCTTTTTATCCATGGCAGTGAATCCTTCTCCCTTAGCTAGTATGATTGATGGTTCTCCTGTACCATCATACAAAAACTGCGTACGCGAGAAAACCTTTTCACTCCAAAATCAAAACAAAATCAACATGCCAATAATATCCATGTAACAATAGACGGATTCATCATATAATAGAACTAAAGAGATACGGTAGTGACCGGACAAGTCAGAGAAAGGAGGAATCCGTATGCTACGCCGACTGCGGAAAAAATTAAAAAAACAGCTGAATGGCATGATGCGCAGAAAGTCGATTGCCTAAAAGGACCTCACTCGTGTGGAAGGGTCCTTTTTTTCTCAAGCGCTTTTCTTATGAGGCAATTTCGAATATAATAGAAAGATGAGTCTAACAATCGGCAGTTAAGGAGAGATTTGGATGATCTATAAGGTATTTTATCAAGCAAGCAATGACGAAGTACCTGTTCGTGAAAAAACAGATTCAATTTTTGTGGAAGCTCAATCTGAACGTGAAGTCAGATCTAAATTAAAACAATACAACTACAATATTGAGTTTATACAGCAAGTTGAAGACGCTTTTTTAGAATATGAAAAGCAAAGCGAAAATTTTAAAGTATTGGAGTTATGAATGCATGAAATTTGTTAAAAATGATCAAACGGCTGTATTTGCCCTTGGAGGACTTGGGGAAATCGGCAAAAACACGTACGGGGTCCAGTTCCAGGACGAGATCGTGCTCATTGATGCGGGGATTAAGTTTCCGGAAGACGAGCTTCTCGGAATCGACTATGTCATCCCCGACTACACTTATTTAGTCAAAAACGAAGAAAAAATCAAAGGTCTTTTTATTACGCACGGCCACGAAGACCATATCGGCGGAATACCGTACCTGCTCAAACAGGTGAACATTCCCGTTTACGGCGGGCAGCTCGCCATCGGCCTTCTCAGAAAGAAGCTTGAAGAGCACGGTCTGCTGCGTCAAACAAAACTTCATATCATTGAAGAAGACGATATCGTCAAATTCAGAAAAACGTCGGTTTCTTTTTTCAGGACGACCCACAGCATTCCGGACTCATACGGGATTGTCGTAAAAACACCGCAAGGAAACATCGTACATACCGGTGACTTTAAATTCGATTTTACACCGGTAGGCGAACCCGCCAACTTGACCAAGATGGCCGAAATCGGAAAAGAAGGCGTGCTTTGCCTGCTTTCTGACAGCACCAACAGTGAAATCCCTGATTTCACGATGTCAGAGCGCAAAGTCGGAGAAAGCATTGATGATATTTTCCGAAAAGTCGAAGGACGGATCATCTTCGCAACCTTCGCGTCAAACATCCACCGCCTGCAGCAGGTGATCGAAGCAGCTGTTGCAAACGGGCGGAAGGTTGCCGTATTTGGACGAAGCATGGAGTCGGCGATTGAAATCGGCCAAACGCTCGGGTATATTAAGTGTCCGAAAAATACGTTTGTTGAAGCGAATGAAATCAACAGGCTTCCTGCCGGCAAAGTGACGATTCTCTGTACCGGAAGCCAAGGTGAACCGATGGCTGCGCTATCTCGAATTGCTAACGGCACACATCGGCAAATCTCCATCAATCCCGGGGATACGGTCGTATTTTCATCATCTCCGATCCCGGGCAATACAATCAGCGTCAGTCGCACAATTAACCAGCTTTACCGGGCGGGTGCCGATGTCATCCACGGTGCTGTGACTAACATTCATACATCAGGACATGGCGGCCAGGAAGAGCAGAAGCTGATGCTCCGCCTCATCAAGCCAAAGTTTTTCATGCCGATTCACGGTGAATACAGAATGCAGAAAATGCACGTCAAACTGGCGACAGACTGCGGAATTCCTGAGGAAAACTGCTTTATTATGGACAACGGCGAAGTACTTGCTTTGACTAGCGAAGAAGCCTCAGTCGCAGGTAAAATCCCGTCAGGCAATGTCTATATTGACGGAAGCGGCATCGGCGACATCGGGAACATCGTGCTTCGCGACCGCCGGATTCTTTCTGAAGAAGGGCTTGTCATTGTCGTTGTCAGCATCAACATGAAAGAGTTCAAAGTGTCCGCAGGACCTGACTTAATTTCCAGAGGGTTTGTTTACATGAGAGAGTCCGGTGATTTAATCAACGACGCCCAGGATCTGATCGCAGGACACCTTAAAAAAGTGATGGAGCGCAAAACGACGCAGTGGTCTGAAATTAAGAACGAGATCACAGACACGCTTGCTCCGTTCCTCTATGAAAAAACAAAACGCCGGCCGATGATCCTTCCGATTATTATGGAAGTCTAATCGCGGCTTTAGCAAAAAACGGATGCACAGGTGTGCATCCGTTTTAGATTGTTGACAAAATCCCAAAACGACTTCTAGTTTTGGGATTTTGTTATCCTTTAAGCTCAGCGTGATTGAAAACCCTTGCAGTCTAGGAAGGCCGAGCATCGGAGCGGAGCGAATGTTGGAATTCGTGAGCACCGACGCGCAGGCCTGACAACGAATGCGAGGGTTTCTCGACACGCTGAAACGGATGCACCGGTGTGCATCCGTTTTTTTATGGTTGAATCGGGATATGCCTGAACGCTTTAACATCAAACAAGCCTTCCGTCGTCATTTTAATGTCGGGAATAACAGGAAGCGCTAAAAAAGAAAGCGTCAGAAAAGGATTAAACGCTCCTGAAAATCCCGTCTCCGTTAATGCTGCATGAAGAGATTTTAAGCTTTCATTTACCGTCTCAAGCGGTTTGTCCGACAAGAGGCCGGCAATCGGCAGAGCGACGGATTGAAGCTCCTTCCCTCCTTTTACAATGGTGAGGCCGCCCCCGATTTCTCCGAGACGTTCAACCGCTTTTAAGATGTCTTGATCATTTGTACCGACAGCGATTAAATTGTGGGAATCATGAGAAATCGTTGTCGCGATGGCGCCTTCTTTTAAACCGAATCCCCTGACAACGCCGAGTCCGATTCCTTTAACGCCGCGATGGCGCTCAATCACTGCAATTTTCAACAGATCGCTTTCCAGATCCGGCTGAAAAGCGCCGCTTTTCGGCTTGGTCAGGGACAGCTTTGTTGCAAGCTGATTGGGGATAATGTCAATGACCCTGATTTCATTCCCTTGAACGATCGGAATTTCCAGGTCATTCGCATGTAAATCAGGGAGATGGACAGATTGGAGCAGAGCGGCTGCCGCTTTGCCGCCCGTCCATTCGCTTTGTTCTGCCCCGCTCCAGATCACGCCGTTGATCATCGTCTTTGAAATGCTGACGTTCTCAAAATCGCTGATGAAAAGGAGGTCTGCGTCATAACCCGGGGCGACCGCTCCCTTCGTCTTTAACCCGAAGCATTCCGCTGCATTGAGACTGCCCATTTGATATGCGAGAAACGGGTCAAGTCCCTCTTGAATGGCAAGCTTGACCTGATGGTTAATGCTTCCTTCATCGACCAGTTCATCCAAATGCTTATCATCCGTACAGAAAAAGAAGCGTCTCGCATTTTTCTCATTAACCGCAGGCAGAACATGACGTGTATTCTTTGCCGCAGAGCCTTCTCTCAGCATGACGTACATTCCTCTTCTGACCCGTTCAAGCGCCTCTTCAGGTGTTGTGACCTCATGGTCTGTCAGCACGCCCGCCGCTCTGTAGACATTGACGAACCCGGCTGACAAGCCGGCCAGATGTCCGTCGATCCGCTTGTCCGCTTTATGGGCATCCATGAGTTTTTGCACCATATCCGGCTCTCCCGCTTCAACCGCCACATAGTCCATCACTTCCGCAAGCCCGAGCACCTCTTCGCGGCTGTAAAAAGGATGTAAATCCGCAGCGTTCAAAACCGCACCCGATTTTTCAAATGGTGCCGCAGGCACACAAGAAGGGAGCATAAAACGAATATTCAGCCTGGTCATCTTAGCCTGCTCCAACATGAACTCAAGCCCTCTCACTCCTGAGACATTCGCGATTTCATGGGGATCGGTGACAACGGTTGTCACACCGTGGGGAATCACCGCTTTGGCAAATTCGGGCGGCGTCACCATTGAAGACTCAATGTGGACATGACCGTCGATAAAGCCAGGAACGATCATTTGTCCTTCTGCGTCAATGGTATTCTCCCCCTCATAATCGCCCAAACCGACGATGGCCCCGTCTGTGATAGCTATGTCTGTCTTCAACCATTCCTGATTAAAAACATCCATGATCTTTCCGTTTTTAATTACAGTATCCGCTTTTTTGCGATGACTGGCGGCGCCAAGCCGGTGAATGAACATCTCTTTGTCCAAAGATATATGTCCCCTCTCTTTTTTATATGGATATGGTTCAATATCGTAGCCGAATCGTTTGAAACAGTCAATGAAAAGATCAAAAAAACCGCGGGCTGTGGGGTTCCCGCGGCTGATCGATGGCATTTTAATGTTGAAAGACTTTTTTTTCAAATCTCTCGATGTCAGGATTTGAGCCGATGACGATTAAAATATCGTCTTTTTGAATCTCTTCGGTGGCAAGCGGAGATACGATGACTTCTTTCCCCCGCTTGATCGCGACAATATTAATTCCGTATCTGGCCCGGATATCAAGGTCAAGCAGCGTATTTCCGGCCAGTTTTCCGTTCGCTGCGATTTCGACAAGGCTGTGTTCATCAGAAAGTTCAAGATAATCAAGCACATTGTTGGAGACGATGTTGTGGGCGATTCTTTTTCCCATTTCACGCTCCGGATGAACGATCCGGTCCGCTCCGATTTTGGATAATACTTTTTCGTGATAATCGTTTTGAGCTTTGACAGTAATCATTTTCACACCAAGCTCTTTCAAAATCAGCGTTGTCAAAATGCTCGCTTGGATGTTCTCCCCGATCGCTACAATGACGTGGTCAAAATTGCGCAGCCCAAGGTTTTTCAGCACTGATTCGTCTGTAGTGTCTCCTATTACAGCATGTGATGCAATTTTTGCGTATTCGTTTACGCGATCTTCATCTCTGTCGATCGCCATTACCTCAAGCCCTTCTTCACTCAATGCTTTACAAATGCTGCCGCCGAACCGGCCGAGTCCAATTACTGCAAATTCTTTTTTCATCGGTAATTCCTCCATGGGTCAATCTGAACAAATTCTATCATATGAAGTGGAATTTTTCCTCTTTTATTTTATCGTTGCGCAGCTGCAGCATCCTTGCTGAATATCGTTCTCTTCGGATGCCGCCCCTTTGTCGATCGGAAGCAGGATGTGGAATGTGCTTCCCTCGCCCAATTCGCTGTCGATTTTCATTTCTCCGTTGTGGGCGCCGATAATATTCAGGCAAATCGTCAGCCCAAGCCCCGTCCCTTCTTCTTTCGTTGAAAAGAAAGGCTCCCCGAGCTTTGCCAAATCGGCTTGGGAAATGCCGCCGCCTTCGTCTTTGATGCTGATTTTCACATAGTCACCTTCAACCTCCGAGGAGATCGTGATTTTTCCGCCGTCAGGCATCGCTTCTATCCCGTTTTTTATTAAATTGATGAATACCTGTTTGATTTGATTTTCATCACCGTTTATTTCCCACTCCTCCCCGTGCTGAAACGCTTTTTCGATCTTAATGTGGGAAAGCACGGCGTTGGTCTCAAGAAGCGTTGCAACCTGCTGAAGAACCGAATTGATGTTGATCTTTTTAAATTGAACCTGGTGCGGTTTGGCCAGAACAAGCAGTTCGCCGAGCACAGAATCGATTCGTTTAATCTCTGAGAAAATAATGTCAAAGTAATCTTTCCGGTCGGGATATTCCGCTTTCATTAGCTGCAAAAATCCGTTTACCGATGTCAGCGGATTCCTGACTTCGTGAGCGATCCCCGCGGCGAGCTGCCCGGCCATCGCCAGCTTCTGAGACTGCATGGCGAGCCGCTGATTCGACTTGAACAGTTCCATCTCCGCTTTTTTCCGTTCTGTCACATCAGTCAGCGTCCCCAAGCTGCCCGTAAATTGACCGTTTTTATAATAAAGTTTATAGTGAACTTCGCCCCAGAACTTGCTCCCGTCTTTGCGATGGTAGAGCACCTCGATCCTGCCTTCAGGCTCCTTGTTCTTCAGCTGGGCGATCAGGTGATTCGAGATCCGTTCTTCATGGTCAAAATAATCGTTGTACATCGTTCCAAGGCTCTCTTCGACACTGTATCCGGTCAACGTTGTCCACGCCTGATTCAAAAATGTAATGTATCCTATCCGGTCCGTCTGAAAGACGATTTCCTGAAGGTTATCCATGATGCGGTTGGTTTCTGAGGAAAGCTCTTTATATTTCTTTTCGCTTTCCTTCAGTTTATAGACAAGCTGATTTGACTCATCGATATAAAGCGTGAGCCACCAAACGCTGATTAATGTCACCAGCGTAAACAGCAGATCAACCGTCCAATTGATTTTATTTCCCAACACCCCATAGAATAAAAAATTCCAAAACATGATAAAAGTCATTGCCAGCACGGTTGCAATGATTCGTCCTTGATATCTTCTCATACCCCCACCTGCCACTTGTATTTCTCAGTCAATTGTAACATTCTTTACACCACATTTGAGAGGATTGTTCGAAGTATTTATCGTCTCTATGGCTGAATTTTTCAGTGACGGCGGTTTTATCTTCTGCCGGTGCAAGAAAAAGCCCTTCTGATAAAGGGCTTCAAATCTTATGCTTTCACTTCGTTTAAGGCGGCTTTAATTTCTTCCAAAAGCAATTCAGCCCCCTCAGGACTCAGCGTAATTTTCCCGTTTCCATACTCGCGGTTTTCAGAAGTGATTTCACCGGTCATCAGGCACACACCGTGCGGTTTATATTTTTTCAGGACAATTTTATCTTGGTCGACAAAGAATTCGATGCTGTCCTTGATCGAAATATCCAAAGCTCTTCTCAATTCAATCGGCATCACGATTCGGCCGAGTTCGTCTACTTTTCTCACAACTCCAATTGCTTTCAAAACTTTCGCCTACTTCCTCTTTTGTTTCTATTTTTCTAAGATATTGTCTTAGCATAACGATAGACGAACGAAGACTGAAAAAGGTTTCCCTTATTGAACGTTTCTTTGACAAAAATTCGGTCATAAAAATGAAATAATTTCTCATCATGTCAATATGAGGACAGCATTTTACAGATTGGTTTCAAACTCGTCACAAACCCCCAAAAACCGCCGATCATTTGAGAAAATTTAAATGAAATTCATTTTTTCAGCACGAAGAAAATTTCGTTTTTCGGAAAAATTTTAAATAGAGATTGGGTGAAAACATGTTTCAAACAACCGAGATCGGAATTGATCTAGGCACAGCTAACATATTGGTTTACAGCAAAAACAAAGGAATCATTTTAAATGAGCCTTCCGTTGTCGCCGTGGATACGGAAACAAAGAGCGTATTGGCGGTCGGCACAGAAGCCAAAAACATGATCGGAAAGACGCCGGGAAAAATCGTCGCGGTCAGGCCGATGAAAGACGGAGTCATCGCTGATTATGACATGACGACAGACCTCTTGAAGCAGATTATGAAAAAAGCCGGAAAGAACATCGGCTTTACGTTCAGAAAGCCGAGCGTCGTCGTCTGCACGCCGTCCGGTTCAACCGCGGTTGAAAGGCGCGCGATCAGCGATGCTGTCAAAAACTGCGGAGCCAAGCAAGTTCATTTGATAGAGGAGCCTGTCGCTGCCGCCATCGGCGCAGATCTGCCTGTCGATGAACCTGTCGCAAACGTTGTCGTCGATATCGGTGGCGGCACGACAGAAGTGGCGATCATTTCATTCGGAGGCGTAGTCTCATGCCACTCGATCCGGATCGGCGGCGATCAGCTTGATGAAGACATCGTGTCATTCGTCAGAAAAAAATACAACCTGCTGATCGGTGAACGGACGGCCGAAGAAGTCAAGATCGAGATCGGCTACGCATTGATTGACCATGAGACGAAAACGATGGAAGTCAGAGGGCGCGACCTTGTCACAGGCCTGCCGAAAACGATTACCCTGGAATCAAAAGAGATTCAGAAGGCGATGCGCGAATCGCTCCTTCATATTATCGAAGCCATCAGAGCGACGCTTGAAGACTGTCCTCCCGAGCTGAGCGGAGACATTGTCGACCGGGGCGTGATTTTAACCGGCGGAGGCGCGCTATTGAACGGCATCAAAGAATGGCTGTCACAGGAAATCGTTGTGCCCGTGCATGTGGCTGCAAATCCGCTCGAGTCTGTCGCCATCGGAACGGGCCGCTCTCTTGAAGTGATCGATAAATTGCAAAAAGCGGCTAAATAATTTTTGTTTTTGCGTCTTTTTTCCCTGCTTCTTTCATATCGTGAGGAATGGAGAAACGATAAGGAGGAAGAACATGCTTAGAGATATGGGAAGACGCCTGGCCATCACCGTTATTTTAAGCGGTATTATTCTCGGGGGGATGAGCATCTCCCTTGCAAACATGCCAAGCTCGCCCCCCGGCCAAACGGCCAAAATCAACCGTTAAAAAAGATGCAGCCTTACCGGGCTGCGTCTTTTTTTCTTTTCAATCAAATATTTGATATGATGTTATGGACAATAAAGGAGGTTTTGCCAATGAATTCGTTTACTGATAAACTGAGCAAATATGCGAAGCTTGTAGCCGAAGTCGGTGTAAACGTTCAAAAAGGACAGAAAGTCGTCATCAACGCATCAACAGAAGTACGCGATTTTGCACGGCTCCTCGTCAAAAGCGCCTATCAAAGAGGGGCAAAAAACGTGACGGTCCGCTGGCAGGATGATGAGGTGACAAGGCTGAAATATGAGCTGGCCCCAGCGGAAGCCTTTGAAGAATTCCCTGAGTGGGAAGCGAAAGGTCTGGAGACGCTCGCCAAGGAAGGCGCCGCTTTTATTTCCATTGTCTCTTCAAGCCCTGATCTTTTGAAAGGCATCGATTCCAAAAAAATCGCGGCCCAGCAAAAAGCCGCCGGTAAGGCGATGCATACATACAGGCAAATGATTCAATCGGATAAAGTCAGCTGGACTGTCGTCGCAGCACCTTCACCGGCCTGGGCAAAAAAAGTTTTCCCTGACGCAGATGAAGAGACAGCGGTGCAAAAGCTGTGGAATGAGATCTTCAAAACGACCCGCGTCGACCGTGAAGATCCTGTCCAGGCGTGGAAAGACCACGATCAAACTTTGCGCGATAAAGTAAGCGTCTTAAACGACAAGCATTACCAAGCCCTTCATTACCAAGCAAAAGGAACAGATTTGACGATCGAGCTTCCTGAGAAGCACCTGTGGGTCGGCGCCGGAAGCACAAACGAAAACGGCATCGAGTTCATGGCCAATATGCCGACAGAAGAAGTATTCACCGCTCCGAAAAAAGACGGAGTAAACGGCACTGTTTCAAGCACGAAGCCGTTAAGCTACGGCGGCAATCTGATCGACGGCTTTCAGCTGACATTTGAAAACGGACGGATCACCGATGTCAAAGCTGAACAAGGTGAAGAGATTTTAAAAGAGCTGATCGAAACGGATGAGGGTTCACACTACTTAGGCGAAATTGCGCTCGTTGCCCACGATTCGCCGATTTCCAAGTCCAATATTCTGTTTTACAACACGCTGTTTGATGAAAACGCATCAAACCACCTCGCGATCGGCAGTGCGTACGCATTCAACATCGAAGGCGGAAAGCAGATGTCGCGCGAGGAGCTGGCGAAAGAAGGATTAAACGAAAGCATCACACATGTTGACTTCATGATCGGTTCAGGAGAAATGAATATAGACGGAATCACAGCAGATGGAAAAAGAGAGCCGATTTTCAGAAACGGCAACTGGGCGATCTAAAGCATTCCGCACAAAAGGACCTCAGAAGTTTTCTGAGGTCCTTTTATATTGTGTCCGCATGCTCTGCCATCCTTCCTAAGTTCCGTACATAGATGGAGCTATAAAGCCGTCCAATGCCCCGCCTCCTCATGATTTAGGCAAACTGCTTAAATGTTCATGCTTCAGCTTCCAGCTTCCTGACTCGTCCTTTACAAATACGTTTGTCGCACGGCCTGCCCCTTGAACCGGTTCGCCCCTATAAAACCCTGTCCATTCGTATGTATAAAGACAGACGGCCTGTTCGTCCGTTTCCGTAATCCAACTGATATGACTGGCGCTGTATACTTCATTTTCGATTTGCTTCCAGGCGTTTTCAAAATAACGCTGAATTTCCTCAACGCCCGAGCACGTTTGATCCGAGAACCAGTACACAGCGTCGGGATGAAGGAGCTTTTTGACATTCCCAAACTCATGTGTGTTTGTTGCTTGAATATATTGCTCAAAAGCCTTTCGGCATGACACGGCAACCATCTCCCTTTTTTATAAAAAAACCCGCTTTTTAAGGCGGGTTTTCTATCATTACGCGTAAAGTTCAGCAAGCTTGTCCTGAACCGCTTTGTCTTCCAAAAATTCGTCATAGCTCATCTGTTTATCGACGATTCCGTTTGGCGTGATTTCGATGATGCGGTTGGCGATTGTTTGGACAAACTGATGGTCATGAGATGTAAACAGCATAGCGCCTTTAAAGCTGATTAAACCGTTATTCAGCGCTGTAATGGATTCGAGATCCAAATGGTTTGTCGGCTCATCAAGCATCAGCACATTGGCGCCGGACAGCATCATTTTGGACAGCATGCAGCGGACTTTCTCTCCCCCTGACAAAACGCTTGCTTTTTTCAGCACTTCTTCCCCAGAGAACAGCATCCGGCCCAAAAAGCCGCGCAGGAAGCTTTCGCTTTGGTCATGCGGCGAAAATTGGCGGAGCCAGTCGACAAGGTTTAAATCGCTGTTCTCAAAATACTCGCTGTTGTCTTTCGGGAAAAACGCCTGTGATGTTGTGACGCCCCATTTAAACGATCCGCTTTCAGGCTCCATTTCCCCGGCAAGGATTTTAAAGAGCGTTGAAGCAGCAAGCTCATTCCGGCCTGTAAAGGCGATTTTATCCTCTTTATTCATCATAAAGCTGACCGAGTCAAGCACCTTGACACCGTCAATCGTTTTCGACAGATCTTTGACGACAAGCACATCGTTTCCAATTTCGCGTTCAGGCGCGAAATGCACGTACGGATACTTGCGCGATGACGGCTTAATATCGTCAAGCGTAATTTTTTCAAGCAGTTTTTTTCTCGATGTCGCCTGCTTCGATTTGGAGGCGTTGGCGCTGAATCTGGCGACGAACTCCTGGAGCTGTTTGATCTGCTCTTCTTTTTTCTTATTGGCTTCCTGGGCCATTTTAAGCGCAAGCTGGCTTGATTCATACCAGAAATCATAGTTTCCGACATAAATTTGAATTTTGTTAAAATCCAGGTCGGCAATATGCGTACATACTTTATTTAAAAAGTGGCGGTCATGCGATACGACGATAACCGTATTCTCAAAATTGATTAAAAACTCTTCAAGCCACTGGATCGCCTGAATATCCAAGTGGTTGGTCGGCTCATCGAGAAGAAGGACGTCAGGTTTTCCGAACAGGGCCTGCGCAAGGAGAACCTTCACCTTTTCGGAACCGCCCAGATCGGCCATTTTCTTCGTATGGAGCTCTTCAGGAATGCCGAGGCCTTTTAACAAAATCGCCGCTTCCCCTTCGGCTTCCCAGCCGTTCAGCTCGGCGAATTCGCCCTCAAGTTCTGCGGCGCGGATTCCGTCTTCATCTGAAAAATCGGGTTTCATGTAAATCGCGTCTTTTTCCTGCATGACTTCATAAAGGCGTTTATGCCCCATGATCACGACTTTCAGCACTTCATGCTCTTCATACTCAAAGTGGTTCTGCTTCAGGACGGCAAGGCGTTCGCCCGGGCTCATATGAACCTCGCCCGTCTGAGGCTCGATTTCGCCTGATAATATTTTCAAAAAAGTGGACTTTCCGGCGCCGTTTGCTCCGATCAATCCGTAGCAGTTACCCGGCGTAAACTTAATATTTACATCTTCAAACAGCTTCCGGTCCGCAAACCGCAAGCTGACATTTTGAACAGCTATCATTTAAAATCCTCCATCTATACTTCATTAAAAAGAGTATAACACGAAAATTCCGCAAGAGAAATGCTTTGCTTTTTTACGATAAAGTTTTAAAGAAAAATATATCAAAAAAACTCTAGTTCACACTTTCTTGGTGACAATATGTTACAATTATTGAAGAATGGGGGAAGGAATAATGAAATTAAAAGATGACCCTGATATCATCAGGTGGATCAATTCGAGGCCGCGCCAAGCGCTTTTCGTGTCAGTGGCCATGGTGATTTCTACGATGTCTATCGGGCTTTTCAAAGGGTTTGATATGTGGACCTCTGACTTTTTTATATTTTCCTGTCTGCTGATCGGCTTCGGCCTCCTTGTGGGATGGCTGCAAAAGATATATTATAAAAAGGTGATATTTGAAGAAAACTCGGATCGTTAGACGGAGGAAGACATGAAGCTCATCACTTTGACGGAATACTGCATGTTTATTTTTTTCGCAGGGGTTTATCTTGCCATAACCGGCTTTACAGCACGGGATGTGGGTCTTTACATCGGGATTGCCATGATTTATGTGTTCGTTCATATCGCGGCGAAACGAATGCTGTCAAAACGGGGAAAAGAAGCCGCGGAAATCAGAATCTTGTACAGCGTTCTTCTGATTATGGCCTCTGTGTTCGTTACCGTACTGTTTATTGCAGTGCTGGCATCACTATCCGCATAAATCAAGCAAAAATGCCTGATTGTCCAAATGGACATCAGGCATTTTTCAGTCTGTTTTTCGGATTTCGTTGAACGGGAAAAACACAAATTGTGAAGTCCCGGCCACTCGTTTTTTATCGATCAGTCCGAGTCCGTTCCGGCTGTCCATCGATCTCTGGCGATTGTCTCCCATCACGAAATACTTGCCTTCCGGAACCTTCACAGGGCCAAAGTCGCCCGTCAGCTTGACGCCGACTGCTTCCGCCTCTTTTCTGTTTTCCGAAAGATACGGCTCAGACACCTTTTTCCCGTTTATGTACAGCGTGTCATCTTTCATTTGCACGGTATCTCCCGGCAGGCCGATCAAGCGCTTTACATAATGGACATTTTTTTCATCGCCGTCGATAATGACGATATCTCCCCGCTTAAATTCGCCTACGTATTTAACCGTTTTATAGACGAACAGCCGCTCTCCGTCGTGCAGCGTCGGATCCATCGATGTACCTTCGACTAAATACGGTTCGAATAAAAATGCCCTGATCAATAACGCCAGAACGACTGCGATAATAATGGCTTTTACCCATTCAAAGAGAGAGTTTTTATTTTTGGTGGATTTTTCTTCAGTCAAAACGCTTCCTCCTAAAAACAGTCTGTCACAGCATACATGCAAAATAAAGCTTTCCTATACTTTATCACAAGTTCCTGCCGAATACATAATCCCCGCGTTCACTTCCGGCAAAAACGGTAAAAAAGAAAGTGCCACGAGAGGGAATACTGTGGCACTTTCAGCACTTATTTTTCAGTTGGAACCGGCTTTTTCAAGAAGCCGAGAATGAGAGCCGTCACAACCGCACTGATCAAGATACTGAGGAGATACAGCAGCGCATGGTTCGTCGTAAAGAAGAGAACGAATATTCCGCCATGCGGCGCTTGCAGTGTGACATGGAAAAATTGAGACAAACCGCCGGCAACTGCGGATCCGATCATACAAGCAGGAATGACGCGCGCCGGATCTGCTGCCGCAAAAGGAATCGCACCTTCAGTAATAAATGACAAGCCCATCACGTAGTTGGTAATTCCGGCTTCGCGATCCCGTTTTGAGAATTTATTTTTAAAGAAAGTCGTTGCAAGAGCAATTCCAAGCGGAGGCACCATACCGCCTGCCATGATCGCTGCGTGAGGTCCAAAGTTCCCAGCTTCAATCATCGCGATACCGAATGTAAAGGCCGCTTTGTTGATCGGACCGCCCATATCAATCGCCATCATACCGCCTAAAACAATACCCATTACAACAAGGTTTCCTGTTCCAAGACCTTCAAGCCAATGTGTCATGCCATCCATAATGAACTTGACAGGCGTATTGACAACATAATGCATGATGACTCCGGTCAAGAATATTCCAAACAGCGGATAAAGAAGGACAGGTTTTAATCCGTCAAGCACTTGCGGCAGACCAGCGAACACTTTTTTCAACAGGACAACAATATAACCAGCTAAGAAACCGGCAATCAGGCCGCCTAAGAACCCGGCGCCAGCTTGTGTCGCCATGAAACCGCCGACCATACCAGGCGCAAATCCAGGACGATCTGCAATGCTCATCGCGATAAATCCGGCCAATACAGCGACAATTAATCCAAGTGCATTCGTTCCGCCAATATTATTTAATACAGCAGCGAACTCATTATAAGTCGGATCTCCCGGCTTGGTCGCGTTGATTCCCCAGAAGAACGAAACCGCAACTAAGATCCCGCCCCCGACGACGAATGGCAGCATGTTGCTGACACCGCTCATCAAGTGCTTGTAGAAACCGCCGCCTTTTCCTTTGGCAGCTCCGTCTTCAGAAGCGGATGCACCGCCGCCTTTTCCTTGATAGATAGGCGCGTCTTGTTTCAGCGCCTGCTCAATCAGCTCTTTCGGACGTCTGATTCCTGCTGTTACAGGTACTTCAATGACATGCTTGCCTTGAAAGCGATCCATTTCAACCTGCTTGTCTGCGGCGACGATGATCGCAACCGCATCTTCGATTTCCTGCGCTGTCAGACCATTTTTAATACCGCTTGAACCGTTCGTTTCAACTTTGATATCAACGCCGAGCTCTTTCGCTTTTTCCTTCAAAGCATCGGCAGCCATGAACGTGTGGGCAATCCCTGTCGGACATGCTGTAACCGCAAGGATTTTTCCTTTTGCTGATGGTGCAGGCGCTTCTTCTGCCTGTTCTTCTTCATCATCATCTTTATCATGCTGGTTGATGATGTCGATGATTTCGTCTTCGG
Organism: Bacillus sp. FSL L8-0528; assembly: GCF_038593085.1. NCBI lineage: Bacteria > Bacillati > Bacillota > Bacilli > Caryophanales > Bacillaceae > Bacillus > Bacillus sp. FSL L8-0528. The sequence goes on along the minus strand of NZ_CP151961.1, from coordinate 1,556,657 downwards.
ATGAAGCTTCAAGCAGCTGTTTGCGAATCTCTTCCCTCATTAGCAAAGTCGACAGTCTTGACAATGCTTCCAAGTGAGTATTATTCGCGCCGTCTGTAGCGGCGATCATGAAAACAAGATGGCTTGGCTGGCCGTCAAGGGATTCATAATCGACGCCGCCTTTTGAACGGCCGAACGCGATCGCAGGCTCTTTAACGCTTGCCGTTTTCGCATGCGGGATGGCGATGCCTTCGCCGATACCGGTGGAACTTTGTTTCTCGCGGTTGATCACAGCTTCTTTGTAGCCTTCTTTATCATTCAACTTGCCAGCCTGATCCAAAACGCTGACGAGTTCTTCGATAACGTTTTCTTTCTGGCTGCTCTCAAGGTTTAACTTGATCGTATGCTTTGTTAGTAGCTCAGTTATTTTCATAACCTTTCCTCCTTTAAATCGCTTTGACTTGAACTTCCGGAAGCAGCTTGTGAACGAGCTCTTCCGTTCCCAGCTCCTCTGAAAAGGCGGTTGCGCTTCCTGACGCGACACCTAAGCGAAAAGCTTCTTTGATGTCGAGCTGTTTTTCAATGCCTGCGAGAAAGCCTGCAACCACTGAGTCTCCTGCGCCGACTGAGTTCACGAGCTTTCCTTTAGGTACGTTGGCATGGTAGACGCCGTCTTTTGTAAATAAAAGTGCGCCTTCCCCAGCCATGGAAACGATCGCGTTTTCGGCCCCGCGTTCAACGAGTTTCTTACCGTAAGGCACCGCTTCTTCCGCTGAAGTGATGGTTGTCCCAAACATTTCACCGAGCTCGTGATGGTTCGGTTTCATTAAAAGCGGCTTCATTTCTGCTGCTTTTAAAAGCGCCTCACCCGAAATATCAACGACAACCCGGACATTTTGCTCTTTGCATTTTTCCGCAATCTTTTCATATGTGTCCTGCGGCAATGATGAAGGAATGCTGCCCGCTAGTACAACAATGTCCCCTTCTTTCATCGCTGAAAACTGGTCTAAAAAGGCCGCGAAATCTTCTTCGCTGATGACCGGCCCCTGCCCGTTGATTTCCGTCTCATCCCCGGTCTTCAATTTGACATTGATGCGCGTGTCGCCATTCACCTCATGAAAAGCCGTTTCAAGCTTCTCTTCTTCGAGAAATGATTTGATATATCCCCCGGTAAAACCGCCGATAAAACCGAGAACTTTAGAAGGTACATGGTGTCTGTTCAGTACGCGCGAGACATTGATTCCTTTGCCTCCGGGATATTTCGTGTCATAGACTGAACGATTCAGCCCGCCTACGGAAAATTCTTCAACGTGAACAATATAGTCGACCGATGGGTTGAGAGTTACAGTGTATATCATGTTTTCACTACCTTTACGACAGTTTTTTCTTGATAGTTATCAAATGAATGTTTTGCAGATCCTGCTGTAATGATAGTTGCTTCGTCTAAACCGGCAAAGGCAGAAAATGAAATTTCCCCAAACTTGGAAACGTCAGCTAAAATAAATGCTTTTTTCGCCTGGTTGACAGCTTTTGTTTTCAAAAGCGCTTCTTCAGGATCCGGAGTCGTAAACCCCGCTTCTTTATGAATGCCGTTGACGCCGATGAAGCTTTTGTCAAACCGGTATTGGCTGATGGCTGATAAAGCCGAACCGCCTACGATCGCTCCGGTTTTATACTTCACATACCCGCCTAATAAATAAAAAGTAATACCTTTTTTACCTAATGCCTCAATGTGCATGACTCCATTTGTGACCACGATAATATCCATCTCCGGATCGATAAAATCGATCATTTGCAATGTGGTCGTTCCGGCATCAAGGTAAATACAATCGCCTTCTTCAAGAAGTGAGGCCGCTTCTTGAGCGATTTTTCGCTTTTCATGAAGGTTTTTGGATGATTTCTCTAGCATGTCAGGCTCCGTACGAATATCGGAAAGCCTTGATGCCCCTCCATGAACACGCTTTAAATATCCGCGGGCTTCCAGCGTCGACAAATCTCTTCTGATCGTTGACTCAGATGCGTTCGTTAAATTCATTAAGTACTGGATTTTCACGACATCATGCTTTTCAATCTCGTCAATAATCAGCTGATGCCGTTCGGGAGTCAACACATTATCACCCCTTTTGGAAACGCCTTCATTAAGCTTACAATTTCATTGTAAACGCTTTTTCGACATAACTCAACAAAAATCTTTCAAATTCATTCAATAACCATCAAAATCTTTCACATTTTAACATGTTATCGTGATATGTACCGTTTGTAAACTGTAAAAACTATAAAAATCCGCAAAAATATGTGACATTATTATTATCTATTCCTTCAAACATCATTCAGATCACAACGATAAAAACCTCATGCTCGCCGCATGAGGTTTTACAATAATGCATCAGCCTAATGAACGTTCTAAAAATACTTGCCATAAGCCTAATAAATAAGACAACATCAGCATCATAATAAATATGACGGAAACGCCGATCCACGCCGCCCGTTTTGAAGCGCCCGCTGCTTTTTGCAGTCCTACCGCCGCCAGCACATACGCCCAGATTGTAAAAACATCAAACATCTCCAGGACGCTCAGAAGAGGCTCCTCGGCCGGAATATATCCATCAAGCGATGAGAACGAAAACGCGATCTCAGAATTCGAAGCATAATACACCAAACCGATAATGACGTCTCTGATAACAGGTACAAATGTGGCAAAGACAGACAGAGACACCATGCAGGCAAAATTGGTGTTTCCGCCGCCTATTTTAGCAATCAGCCACAATACTAAAGCGCTGAGCACGAAGAATATGACAGACTGAAAAACATTACGGGCAGCCTCTAGTCCAGGATCTATATCCAAACCAAGAAACTCACTTAGTTCCCAACAAACAAGATAAACGGAAAAGGCGGATAACGCCAGCACGATGATCATCGGCAGCCAAATTGCGGGCCTTTCTCTCATTCTTTCAAACTGACGGACAGGGCTCGTGATGATACCGAACAGTGATGGTTTTTTTACTTGAGTTGCTGTTTCTATATTGGCTTCCACTCTAAAATTCCTCCTGTAATACCTCTTTCATAAAATAATGATCAATTTCACAGCACTTTTAAGTCTATCATTAATGTAAGAAAAGTATTTTTAAATTCAGTTTAATTTTCGCATACAAAAAAACCGCCTCTAAAGGCGGTTTCAGCGTGTCGACAAACTCTCGCATTTGTTGTCAGGCCTGCTAAGTCGGTGCTCACGAGTAGGAGCGGGTGTTTCAAAGTGACGACTATCGGCAGACGGGCTATATGCCGCTTTACTCATACCTCAATGCATCAATCGGATGAAGGCGGGCCGCTTTATTGGCCGGGATGAGGCCAAAGATAACCCCGATCGCCATGCTGAACAGGACGCCTCCGAGGACCACCTGCCAGGAAACGAGCGGCGGCCAACCGGCAAAAAACGATACAAGGGCTGCTCCGCCGTATCCGAGGCCGATGCCAAACACCCCGCCAATCAGCGTGATCAAAGACGATTCTATTAAAAATTGCATCAAAATCTGGCCTCTTGTTGCACCAAGCGATTTTCGAATCCCGATTTCCCTCGTCCGTTCCGTGACCGACACCAGCATAATATTCATGACACCGATCCCGCCAACGAGTAAAGAAATGCCTGCAATTGAGCCGATGAACATCGTCATAATTGTTGTAATCTGGCTGATTCCGGCCGCTATGGCCTCCATGTTCATCACTTCGTACGAGTCCGTAGTGCCGTGATTGTTGTTGACAGCCGCGGCAGCCTGCTTTCCGACGGCTTGCAGATGGTCTGCAGATTCAGCTTGAACGGAGACAGAGTCATAGTCGCTGATGCCGAAGGACGATTTTAACATTGAAAACGGAACATACATCTCATTCATCCCCAACGCAAGCAGCCCGGTTTCTTCTTTTAATACGCCGATGATTTCAACGGGCTGGCCATTTATCCATACGACGCGGCCGAGAGGCGACTGCTGAGAAAAAAGTTCTTCCGCAAGTTTTTGCGAGACGACGGCGACCCTGCTTCCGGCATTGTAATCCTCTTCTGAAAACTCTCTTCCCTTTTCGACTTCCATCGAGTTGATGCTGATATATCCGTCATTAATGCCGTTTACAGCGGCATCCGTTTTTTCATCCCGGAAGCGGACATTCATAGACTCGGTAGTTTTTGCAACGACATGCTTCACGCCTTCGAGTGACTTTAAACCTCTGATGTCTTCTTCGGTGAAGCCGGCGTCTAAATAGGCGTTGGGATTGGCCGTTAATTCTTCATTGCTGGGCTGATAATAGATTTCGACCGTGTTGCCGGGCCCGCTGATCGTCTGCTTGAGCATCTGCTCTCCTCCTTGCCCCGCTGCAACAACGACAATAACAGAGCCTACACCGATAATGATTCCGAGCATTGTTAAAATCGATCGCAGTTTGTGGGAAAGGATGGAACTTAACGCCATTCTCAAGTTTTCGATGAGATTCATTGCACCGTCCCCCTCCGCTCTGTTTCCGGCGAGACGATCACACCGTCCCTCACCATGATGATCCGGCTTGTATAATCTGCAATCTCCGGTTCGTGGGTGACGAGCACCACCGTCGTTCCTTCCTCATTCAATTCGGTGAATTGCTCCATGATGTCCCGGCTTGTTTTCGTATCGAGCGCTCCGGTCGGTTCATCAGCCAATATCAGCTTCGGTTCATTGACGATCGCTCTTGCGATGGCTACACGCTGTTTTTGGCCGCCGGAAAGCTCGTTCGGCAAATGGCGCATTCTGTCCTTGAGCCCGACTTTTTCAAGCGCCCGTTCGGCCCGCTCCCGCCGCTCTTTTCTTGGAATGCCGGAGTAAATCATCGGAAGCTCCACATTCTTTATGGTATTCAGTCTCGGCAGAAGCTGAAACTGCTGAAAAACAAAACCGATTAAACGGTTTCTGACGCCGGCAAGCTCCCTTTCGCCATATGATGAAATATCCTCGCCGTCCAACCTGTAAATACCCGATGTCGGGCGGTCAAGACAGCCGATAATGTTCATGATCGTCGATTTTCCAGAACCGGAAGGCCCCATGATGGACAGGTATTCACCCGGCTCAATTTTCATATTGATCTCCCTGAGAACATCAATGGTTTCCCCTCCGATTTGGTAGCTTTTTTTCACGCGGGAAAGCTCAATCATTGAAGCTTCACTTCCGTTCCGCTTTTCATGTCCTCGGCCGGGTTTGCGATAACCCGGTCCTTGTTCGTCAGACCGCCGGTAATTTCAACGACGCCATCTGCTTTCTCGCCGGTTTTGACATTGATCCTTTTCGCTTTTCCGTTTCTGACGGCATACACGTATGATTGATCATCATCCTGCATGACGGCATCTTCAGGAAGAGCCTGAATGGTTCTTTTGTCCGTCTGGATTTTGAGAATCATATTGAAGCCGGGCTTTGCTTTAGGACGCTCCCCTTTTATTTTGACTTCAAACGGATATTGAACAGCTTGTTCCTTTCCTCCCGCAGCACCTGCAGACGTCTCTTCTTCGGGAACCAATCCGACTTGTGAGATTCTGCCCCGCCACTCTTTATTTTGGATGACATCCGACGTGATGGTCACGTTCTGTCCCTTTTTCACTTTCAATGTGTCATACTCTGACAGCACGCCTTTAACGACAAGCTTGTCCTCGTTACCTATATGTATAACAGGCTTTTGAATATCCGATTGCTTTAAGGCGGCTTGTTTATCAACGGTGATCACTGTCCCGTCAATGCTGCTTTTCACTTGCAGCGCTGCCGATTTTTTCTCGAGCGTTTCCTTTTGCAGGTCGGCTTGTTTCAGTTCAAGCTGAAGCGATTTTTCTTCCATTTCAAGCTGGGACCGTTCGTCATCCATTTGCCTTTTGGCTTTTTCCGCTCCCAGCTCAGCCTTTAGCTCGTCTTCCTTGCTTTTTAGGCTGCTGATTTTTCGCTTTACCTGTTCAAGCTGGAGTTCCTTCGATTGAATGGATAAAGCATTCTGTTCTTTTTCCAGGCGAATTTCTTCGTTCGTATAGGTGAAAAGCACATCTCCATTTTTCACCTTGTCGCCTTCTTTTACTTTGATGTCGGCAATTTTTCCTTTTTCAGGTTCAAAATATTCGTATTGTTCGTTGGCAAACTTTAGGGTACCCGGAACCATGACTTCAGAAGAAATCTCTTTCTCTTCCAATTTCACGGTTTGGACCGCTGTTTCAGCCCCTCCGCCCGTTTGCACCGAGCGGTAGAGGTTGAGTCCGATAAAAAGCGCAGCAGCCCCAACAATGATAATGCCGATCCATATTTTTTTCATTTACATTGCTCCTTCAAATGTATCGAAGAAATTCATCGCGATTCCGGCTGTTAATGCGAGCAGAATGGAGATCGCAAATAAAATAATCACACCGGTCCAAGCCGCTTTTTTGGAGATTCCCCCAACCTTTTGAAGCCCCAGGGCAACCAATGCGAGCGACCAGATTGTGAAAATATCAAATACACCCAATACCGATTTGAGCGGCTCGTCTGCCGGGATGATTCCGCTTAAGGACGTGACGCCGATCGTGGGATCAATATTTGAATAATAGATCACAAGTCCGCCTATGAATTGCCCGATAGCCACAATAAAATGCGTAAAAACAGACAGCGAAAACATGTGAACAAAATTGGTTGTTCCTCTTCCGATTTTGACAATCAGCCAATAGATTAAAGCGCTGATCAGCATGGCGATCACAGAACCGAAAATCCCGCCGATGATGCTCAACCCCTTCATAGCGGCTTGAAATGCTTCAGCATCCGGCATTTCTGCTAAATCGGCAGATAGCGGTATTTTTTGACTGAGCATATACCCTGCGGTAACCGACAAGATTAAAACAATAACAAGCGGAAACCAGACAGCCGGCTTTTCTCTCATTCTCTCAAACTGTTCTCCGGGATAGGTAATCAATCCGAACAATGACGGATTTTTTACTTTTTCAGTTTCTAAATGCGTTTCCATATGTATCCCCCTTAAAAAATGAATTACCAGTTTATACGCAAAATGGACTAAAATGTTTCACATCTGTTCTCAAAAAAATGCCCCGGCCGCATACTAAAGCGTACGGCCGCGGACGGTTTTAGTTTAGTTCCGCTGAAACATTTGATACTGCGCTTTCACCAGCTCATAATACATTCCACGTTTTTCGATTAACTCCTGGTGATTTCCTTCCTCTATTTTCCGGCCGTGGTCAAGAACCAGGATTTTATCCGCATCCCTTATCGTTGAAAGCCTGTGAGCGATCATAATAGCCGTTCTGCCATGGAGCAGGGTTTTCAATGCAGCCTGAATCTTGACTTCCGTTTCTGTGTCAATACTTGCGGTTGCTTCATCAAGGATCAGAATGCGGGGGTCTGCCAGGAGAGCCCTCGCAAATGAAATGAGCTGCCGCTCACCTGCCGATAATACATTGCCGCGTTCTTCCACTTCTGTGGCGTATCCATTCGGAAGCGCTGAAATAAACGAATCGGCCCCGACAGCTTTTGCTGCTTCGATCACTTCTTCATCGGCGGCGTTCGGACGGCCAAAACGAATATTTTCCATAATCGTTCCCGAAAAAATAAATGTATCCTGCAACACGATGCTGATTTGCGAACGTAGATCGGAAAGCGAGATATCGGTAATCGGTATTCCGTCCACTTTGACAGTCCCGCCTGTTGCATCGTAAAACCTGCTGATCAGATTCGCGATCGTCGTCTTCCCTGAACCTGTATGTCCGACAAGCGCGAGCGATGTTCCCGCCGGCACCTCAAATGAAATGCTGTGCAGCGCCTTGCGATTCCCGTCATAAGAAAATTCCACCTGTTCAAATTCGATCCGGCCTTTTAATTCTTTTATTTTGACCGCATCTTCCTTGTCTGCAACACTCGGTTTTTCATCCAGAAATTCAAATATCCTCTCCGACGAAGCCATTCCCATCAACAGCTGGTTGTAGACTTGGCCGAGCCTTGAAATCGGCTCCCAGAACATTCCGAGATAGAAGGCGAACGAGACAAATACACCGATCGTAATCGTTTCATTGATGATTAAGCTTGTGCCGTACCAGATTAAAATGGCCGTTCCGACGGCGTTTGTCATTTCTACAAGCGGGCGGAATGTCGCATTTTTTTTCGTCGCTTCCCGCCAGGCTTCAAAGTTCTCGCTGTTGACGCCTTCAAAATACATCATATTCTCTTTTTCTTGCGTAAATGCCTGAGTGACCCGGATGCCTTGAATGCTTTCATTCAAATGGGAATTCAGCTTAGACTGCTTTAAGCGCACCTTTTGCCAGGATCGCCGGATTTTCCTTCTGAGATTGGTAGAAATGAAGAACATAACAGGCAGCGTCACCATGATGGCGATGGTCAGCTCAGGACTGAGCGAAAACAGAATGACGATAATGCCAAAGAGGAGCAGAATATCCATCAAAAGATTGATGACTCCGCTCGTAAACAATTCCTGCAGAGAATTGATGTCATTCATGATCCGGACAAGGATGGAACCTGCCGAACGCTCGTCGAAAAAGCGGTGCGACAGCCGCTGAACATGCGTAAACAAATGCTGTCTGAGATCATAAATGACATGCTGGCCAAGCTTGTTCATCCAGCGGATTCTCAGCACATTGCTAACATAATTGACCAGATATAATCCACTGATGACGGAGATCAGAATCACAAGAAGATTCATATCCCGGCCTGCGATTGCTTGGTCGAGCGCATAGACGCCGATCAAAATCGGCACCGTCAGCCGGATCGCCGCCGAGATCATGACCGTTAAAAACGACAGCGGCAGCAAATTTTTTCGGTAAGGCTTTAAATATTTGAGCAGCCTCCACATCTGTGCCCAGTTAAAAGGCTTTTCAATGATTTGGTCTGAAGTATAAAAAAACCGGTTCATCAACGTTTGTTTTTTCGCCTGATTTTCCATAACAAGAGCCTCCTATCCTGCAAAATGCGGCTCATTCAACACATTTTGATCTTTATACTGCAAATCAAAAATCCGTTTGTATAAACCGTTTTCTTCCATTAATTGTTCATGTGTTCCCCTTTCCTTTACAACGCCTTTATCGAGCACAAGGATTTCGTCGGCATGCTTTAAGGACGAGATTCTGTGAGCGATGATGAACGTCGTCCGATCCCGCATCACTTCCCGCAATGCAAGCTGAATGCGGTGCTCCGTTTCCATGTCAACGGCACTTGTCGAATCATCGAGGATGAGAATGCCCGGGTTCAGACAAATCGCTCTCGCAATCGCGATCCGCTGTTTTTGGCCTCCGGAAAGCCCGAGCCCCCTCTCGCCGAGCATCGTATCGTATTGGTTCGGAAGCTCCATGATAAAATCGTGCGCCTGGGCTCTTTTCGCGCTTTCGATGATCTCATCCATTGATGCATCAGGCTTTCCATAAGATATGTTTGACCTGATCGTTGATGAAAATAAAAACGATTCCTGCGGGACGATGCCGATATTGGAGCGCAGCATCTTTAATGAGTAGTGTTCAAGCGGCTTGCCGTCGATCGTGATCCGGCCGGATGTCGGCTCATAAAAGCGGCTCAGCAGTTGAATGATACTGCTCTTTCCTGACCCCGTCGCACCGATTAACCCGATCGTTTTGCCGCGCTCGGCTTGAAAAGACACTCCATGCAGTGCTTTAGCGTTTTCTTTTGTATATTGAAGGGAAACATCACTGAATACGACATCGCCGTTCAGTCTGCCGTTTTTCACCGCATGTCCGCTGTCGGTGATTTCCTCTTCGGCATCGAGAATTTCCAGCAGCCGCTCTCCTGATGCTTTCGCTTGTGAAAACAGGTTGATGACGTAACCCAGGTTCATGATCGGCCACATCAAGTAATTGACGAGACTGAAAAAAGCGACAAGCTCCCCCGGTTTTAAACTGTTTTGCATCACGAGCCAGCCGCCGAACGACAGCAGGGCAACGAGGCAAATATTGCCGATAAACTCCATTAGCGGAAAGAATTTCGACATGATAAACGAGGCGTTTAAGTTTTTATTTCGAAAATGATCATTTGAATGAGTAAAGTTTTGAATCTCAAAATCTTCTTTTGATAAAGATTTAACGGTATTCATGCCGCTGATATTTTCCTGAACTTTCGTATTTAAACGGGCGAAAGATTTTCTTATGTTTCGAAAAGCCGGATGCACTTTTTTATCAAACCTGTAGACAACCGCTCCTAAAAACGGCAGAGAAGCAATCGTTACCAGAGTCAGCGGCACAGAATAAGAAAACATGACAGACAGACTGAAGGTGACAAGCAGGATAAAGCGAATCGCCTCAGCAAAGCCGAAAGATAAAAAGAATCTGATGCCTTCGACGTCAGCCGTAAGCCTCGACATTAAATCTCCCGTTTTAGCGCTGTCATAATACTTGAACGGCAGACGCTGCAATTTCGCATACAGCTCTTTTCTTAACCGGTAAACCGAACGGATTCCGAACATATCTCCAAGATACTGATGAAAAAAAGTGGCTGCGCCCTTCGCCGCCATGACAGCGATGAACCCGAGGCTGATCCATATGACCAAACCGTACCTTCCGCCGAGAATCACTTCATCAATTGTCATTTGCAGAATAATCGGGTAAACAACAGTGATCGCCGTCATCAGAAGCATCGACACAAGCGACCACAAGAACATTTTTTTATAAGGCCAATAAAAATCTTTTAGTTTTTTAAGGGACTCCATTTGCACCAGCACCTTTCCAATTCATGTAAAACAAGGACACATCATCTAATATATCGGTTTGCGAAATAAAATTCTACCGATTTTAAAAAATTCAGACTTATTATGGAGTTTTCCTCCTTCTTCCGCTTGAAATAAAGCCTTTTTAAAATGTGACAGTCAATAAAAAATAGTTTCTTGTTGGCAAAGGAAATTTTTTGATGAATGAAGGAAGATGATGTAAAATAATAGAAAATGTTATCAAATTATGAATGACGGAGTTGATTGCAATGGCGAAAAGAGAGGCTTTAAAAAAACAGCTTCTCCTCTTAGGTGAATTGGAACAAAAAATCTGGAAGGACTTCCGGAAAGAACGCGAAGGGATTTACGCAAGGTTAGGAGAACTTGACAGACAAATCCAGCGACATAGACGTTCCACTAAAGAGTATTATGCAGCACATTGCGTAGACATTATTAAACAGCAAAAAGGAAAAATTGTAACGACAAAAGAACTGAAAATGAAACTGAAAGAAAGAACCAATTTTAACGTTCACCGTATTAGTGAGCTTTATGACTTGATTCAAAAATTAGAACCAAACATTTCGAAAGAACGGCGCGGCTGTTTTATTTATCTGGAAAACGCTTCGAAAAAAAACGTCGGTCGGTAACAGGCTCTATGCCTGAACCGACCGACGTTCTCAACCTCCGCTGACCGGGGGAATAAGAGCAACCGTATCTCCAGACTTAACCTCACTGTTTCCTCTTCTGTACACTTCGTTGACAGCGATCATCGCCCTGTCCGTTCCCTGAAGATTGTAAGTTTCTTTTAAAAACTGTCTGATGTCGTCTGTTGTCGTTTTTTCTTCATCTATATCAATGCTCTGCGCACCCGCTTGTTCGGCAAGCTGGGCAAACAGTAAAATTTTAATCAATGGTCAGCACCTCTTTTTCTGTCGGAAGCCGCTGCTTCCAAATCTGGTTTCCCTTCCGGGTATTCAGTTGTCTCAAGCTGGTCGCCGATCCAAGTCTCGCCGTCCTCCCAATGTTCTTTTTTCCAAATCGGCACGATTTGCTTTATCCTTTCGATCGCATATTCGTTCGCTTCATAGGCCGCTTTCCGGTGAGGTGACGACACCGCGATCACAACGGCCGCGTCAGAGATGTCCAGCCTGCCGATGCGATGGGTAATTGCTGCAGCTGTACCAGGCCATTTTTCATTGATTTCTTTCCCGATCTGAGCAAGCATGCTGACCGCCATTGGAACATATGCTTCATATTCGAGATAGAGTGTCTTTTTTCCATTTGTCCATTCTCTCACTGTTCCGATAAACGTCGTGATAGCGCCAGCTTCCCTTCTTTCAACTTTTTTGACGATATCTTCGATGACAATCGGCTCTTTTGTTATAACAAATCGTTCAGACAAACGCCTTCCTCCTTTAGATGATTCAGAATAAAAGCCACGGCGCTCGGGTCTTCAATATGAAAGGCTGGAACATCCGTTTTCGGCTCGCTCTTTTGATAAATGACGGCGATGATGCCGTCCAATTCCTCCAAGAGCTGACAGTCCGCTTCGTTTCTGACGATGACAACTTTTTGATATGGCGCATGTTTAAATCCTTCGATGAGCAGACACTCAACCGCTAAAACCCCGTAAGCAGCAATCAGTTGATCAAGCGTCCACTCGCCGCGCGCCGTCAGCTGAAAAACGCCTGCTCCTTCGACGCCGGACGCAGCCGCTCCGGCCCGAAAAAAGCGGTCGGAATCCTTTCCCTCGGCGAAAACATCCGGTTCTCCTCCATGTCCGTGGTGTTTCAGGCAGCCGATCTTGACTCCGAGCTGATCGAGCTTTTCCGCCAGTTTTTCAACGAACGTCGTTTTGCCGCTGTTTTGGTACCCTACGATCTGGAGGATTGGAAAATGTGCGGCCACAGCTCTTCACTTCCGTTCTCATCCCGGTATAAAAGAACATGCACTCTTGCCCCTGCCTCATAGCCTCTCGTTCCGCCCGGCAAAACCATCAGCGCATTGGCATCTGCCAGCGACGTGACGGCGCTCGATTTATCCAGGCCGACAGGCTCCGCATGAAGCGCGCCGTCTTTAATGGATACAAACGAGCGGACAAATCTTGTAAACGGATTAGGCTTTGGAAAATCCTTGCTTAAAACCGCTTCTGCACATAAAGAGTACGGCTTTTGGTGATGCAGCCAGGTGCGCAGGGACGGTTTGACAAACAGCTCAAATCCAACGAAGCAGGCTGACGGGTTCCCGGAAAGCCCAAACAGCAATTTGCCGTTTAATTGAGCAACAGTCGTTACACTTCCCGGACGCATCGCCACTTTATTAAACAGGACCTCGGCACCGAGCTTTTCGTAAATTGCCGGCAGAAAATCAAAGTCCCCTACGGACACCCCTCCGGTCGTAATCAGAAAATCCACCTTGTCCAAAGCTTTTTCAACAGCTGCAAAGCTTTCGTCAAATCGATCAGAAATCTTCCCTAAATAAAGGGGGGTTCCGCCTGCTTCTTCAACCTGGGCTGCCGCCATACCTGCATTGCTGTTGCGGATTTTTCCGGGAACGAGGGGATCGCTGACATTCAGGAGCTCCGTTCCGGTGGCAATGATGCCCACCACAGGCTTTTTGACTGCAGGTACCGCTGCATATCCGAATGTTGCAAGCAAAGCGACGACACCCGGCGTGATCCGGGTTCCTTTCTTCACAAGAACTGATCCTTTTCTCGCATCTTCTCCGGTTTTTGAAATATTTTCTCCCGGCTCTAATGAGCGCTTTAACACCATATAGTTTTTACCGTCTTCTGAGAAGGTTTTTGTCAGCTCAAGCATGACTACCGCATCAGCACTCTCCGGAATCTGCGCACCGGTCATAATTCTGACAGCTTGAAAAGGACCGAGCGTTTTACCTGACACGGCTCCGGCTCCAATGTGATCAACCACCTCGAATTGCAGCGGATTTTCCCGCGAAGCACCGGCGGTATCGCAAGCTCGGACAGCAAAGCCATCGTACGGCGAACGGTCAAAAGCGGGTACGTCGTGATCAGCCTTTACATCTTCGGCTAAAAATCTATGAAGACTCTCCTCAAGGTGGATCCACTCTGTATCTCCCTGCTTCCAGTGCCGAGAGACACGCGCAGCGGCTTCAAAAACTGGAATGGGCGTTCTTTTTTCAATCATTAAAAAAACCTCCTGTTGTTACATTCCGATGACTCTCGCCAATATGGAGTTGGCTTCTTTTATATCATTTGTGCCGTGAACAAGGGCTCTTCCATCGTTAAATATGACGATTCTGAATGTCTCGTATTGTACATGCAGCAAATAATCATTCGCATCCACTTTTCCGATGCCCGAAAGTTTTTTCATGAGTTCCTCTTTAGGCAGCCGTTTTAACATATCGCTGCGAATTTGGACGGTCTCTCTTCCGCACAGCACGTCGGCTTTTTTTTGGCTCATGTTGCTGAGAAAAGGATAAACCGGCGTTTCTCCGCACGAAGGACATGTCTCATTGCGGCCGATCTCCATTCGGAAGTGGGTGTTCGCCCATAAATCAAACGTGACAAAAGCGGTTTCAAGCGCATCTTGGTTGTCCGTTAAGATTTTTAAAATTTCAGCTTGCTGATAAGCCGACACCATTTGAACGGCCGGCGAAATAATCCCCGACGTGTCGCATGTAGCCCCGCCAATCGGAACATCTTCAAACAGGCAGGCAAGGCATGGCGTTTTTTTAGGAATAATCGTCATATACATGCCCTGACTGCTGACACAAGCGCCGTAAACCCACGGAGTGCCCGTCTCTTGCGCAAGGTCATTGATGATCATGCGGGTCTCAAAGTTATCCGTTGCATCGATGACAGCATCCGCTTCTTTGATCAGCGGTCTGAGTGTTTCCACGGTGCCGTCTGCAACATATGTACGAAGCTCAACATCGCGATTGATCTGGGAAAGACGTTCTTTGGCGGCTGCCGCTTTCGGAAGCCTTTTCTCCGCGTCTTTCTCTGTGTAGAGCTGCTGCCTTTGCAGGTTGCTCCATTCCACATAATCGCGGTCTATAATAGACAGTGTACCGATGCCTGCGCGCACTAGCCCCTCGGCAGCCGACGTGCCGAGCGCCCCGGCTCCGACGATCAAAACATGGCTCTGCCTGATTCTGTCCTGACCCGCCTGTCCGATGTTTTGATATCTGATTTGTCTTGAATACCGTTCATGCATCAGGATGATCCCCTTTACTTCCTTTTCTATATCATATCATTTTTCCGTCTGCTGTTTTTTGAAAAACACTTTCCGAAAAACCCTTGCAATCTATAATAAAATATTTCATCCCGGAAAGAACGGTTCTATTTTATCTAAATCCGACTTTTTATTGACATTTATAAATTCCCACGGCTCTGCCCCGACCGTATCAGCTTCAATGTACTTGACGCGGATGCGGTCGAGGAAACTGCTGATCTTCAGCTCGTTCTGCTGAAGCTGTTCGAGGAGGACGGATTTCACCCTTCTGCTGTAGACAGCAACAAGCGGCTGCGCCCTTCCGTCTGCAACCGGCACGACGGCGTCATCCGCTGGGGTCATCTGCCGTTTTAAAGCCGAGATTGTCTCCTTCCGGACAAGCGGAGTATCACAAGCCGAAAAAATATAGCATTCCCCTTCCGCCCGCTCCATGGCCGTGTACATACCGGCAAGCGGCCCTTTTCCTCTGAACGGTTCGAGATCTTCCAGCACCGCTTTTTCCCCGAGTTCTATAAACCGCTCCGTCAAGCCCGGACGGCTCAATATCAGGACGTCGTCTCCCAGCGCCTGTTTGCACCATTGATAAAGCGGCTTATCTTTCCAGCGGGCAAACGCCTTCGGTTCCCCAAAACGGCGCGAAAGTCCCCCTGATAATATGACATGTATTTCTTTCATGCAGCTCAACCTTCCTTCACGTGTTCCTGCCTGCGAACATCATAGCAAAACTTTAGAAATCCGAACAAGTCTGTAAAATCTCTTTTTCAAAAGGCATGCCGGGTTTCATTTATGCATATTGTAGTTGTAACATCAATAGGGGGCTGGTCACCATGAAAAAAACATCGGGTTCGCTGCCTTATTTTCATGATTTATCACAGGAAAACCTTTTTTTAAAAGGGGAGCTGGCAAGGTCACATCAATTGATACACGAGCTTGAAGCAAGCTATTTTCATCAGAAAAATCATAAGCTCAGCCGGGAAAACGCAGCGATGAAGCAGCAGCTTCAGCAGCTGTCAATCGAACTGGAGCGGGTTTCGGCAAACAAGGAAGATGAGTCGGCCGAAACGCTCAACCGGATAAAAAGCGAACTGCTGGGTAAAATCGTTGTTCTTCAGGAGCTCCTTCAAAAAGAAACCTATGCAAGAAAACAAGAGATAGAAGAAAAGCACCGCCTTCATTTAACAAATGTAAAAGCCGAAGAAGAGAAAAAAAGCTTACATAGCCAAATAGAATATGAAAAGCTTCATGCGGAAAAAGAAAAAACGCTGAGGGAAAAAAAGGAGCAGGAGCTCAAAAACGCTGCACACGAAAATGCCCGCCTGAAAGACGAACTTCATGCTAAAAGTCTTCAGCTCAAACAAATCGAAACAGATGTTGCGGTATTAAAAGAGCGGGTGACAGAAACGAAAAACCGCCTTTTGAAGGCTGAAAAAACAAAAGAAGCGCTGTTTTACGAAACGATTCTATCCTATAAAAGGCAGCTCGATGAAAGTGATAAGTGGATCGCTTCTCATTTTGCCGATATTGATACATCTCAGCAGACGGAGAAAGCGCTTGAACAAAACGAAGAGCTTTTTGAACGGTCAGAACAGATCGAGGCGGTACTTCAAACAGTTACGGAGCAAGTTGATCAGCTCCAACAGCAATTGAGCGTCATCAAACAAAATGATGCGAAAATGGATCAGAAAATAACTGAATGGAAAAAACAGACGAAAGAAGAAACAACCCCGCAAAAATGGGTCTATCAAATTAAACGTAAAGACAAAGAAACAAAACCTTTAAATTGAATGCCACTTTAAGGGATAATTTGGATTTTACAAAAAACCGCTTGAGTCGATTGTCTCAAGCAGTTGATTAGGGCGGCGGCGTATATAGCGGCCGCCTTAGTGTTCCTCAAAATGGAAACGCTATCTGGAAAAGCAAGGGTTTGACTATTGCTGCTCTGTCTCGGTAGAAATCTCACCCTCTAATATATATTGACCGCGGTATGGTTTTTTGACTTCCGGGTACATTTTAATCAGGCTTTGCATAAAGGTTGTCATATTAGGGATCTCAAGTCCGCTCTCTTTTTCGATTTCTTTTTGAAGTTCGGAGCTTTTGATGGCCGCATTATGGCGTTTTAATGTTTTAATCGCCGCTTCACGCAGTTTTGCAGCTTTTGAGCCTGGACGTGCTGTACCCCTTCTGCGCCTTGTCGTTCCATCTGGAATTCCGGCAGGCAGTGAGGAGGTTTGCGGAGAAGTCTGCTGCTGATTCTTTTGAGATGCTTGCGGCTGCTGCTGTTGCTGCTGATAGCTCTTCATCTCCTGCGCAGCTAATTCAGCTAAAACAGGGAGAGATTCCGTTTTACGCTCCGGGCGAAAATCTTTTTTTGTATCATTAAAGCTGGATGGACGATCCAATTCACGCAGCTTTGCATATATATTATCCCGCTCAATTTGATACTCCCTAATCACCTTAACCTCAGCCTCATTCAGCTGCTCCAATCTTAAACGCAATGCTTCCCTCTCGTTAAACATACCGTTTATACCCTCCTATCAGAATAAATAAACCTTCCAATAAAAATATTAGATTACCAAACTAATTTTATCAACTATTTTTTCGTTTTTCTACTGTTGCTTTTCGTTAAGAAAATAGAACTAAATTTCCGGAAAACTTGAAGCCTAAGGAGTTTTTGAAGCATTTCGGCCTACTCTAAACCCATTGTCGAAAAATGGTAAATAATGAAGGAACATAGAAAATTACTTTTCAATGAAACATAATTTAGGAATAGACTCTACTGTTTAATCATGATGGAAAGTGTGAAATATCAATGATTAATCCGGCTTATAAATCCAGAATATTCAAAATTTCCAGATTTTACTTGTCGAATTCACAGTCTGTTGTGTACGGGGAAAGTCAGAAATACTCCTGAAACAAAAACAGGACATAAGACTCATCAAATGAAATAAACAGTGTCTAATGATCCATTTGTCGAAAGAGGCGGATAGAGGAAATTTTTTTGTTTTTTTTGCGATGAGGAGCCGAATAAATAAAAAACCCCATGAAAACGGGGCTTTTCAATTTTATTCAGCAGACTGTTCTGTTTCGGCAAGAACACGGTTTACACGTTTTTCGAGCATTTTCATCCCGCTTCCTCCAGCTTGAAAATGGCGAAGCTGGCCTGTTTTATCAAAAACGTAATAAGCCGGGACATATTCATTTTCGAAAGCGTCAGTCAGCTTATGGTCGCTGTCAACAAAAACAGGCTGAGTAATATCATGTTCAGCGGCAACCTCTTTGATTTTATTCAGGTCTAAATCGTCTTCTGAACGCGGCATATGCACGGCCACCACGTTTAGTTTATCGCTGTAGCGGTCGCGGAATTCATTGACTTGCGGCATCGCCTCTTTGCACAAGTGGCAGCTGATCGACCAAAAATGAATTAATGTCGGCTTTTCTCCGATAAGCTGCTTTTTTGTCACTTCTCCGTTTAACCACTCTTTTGCGCCGGTCAGTTCCGGCATAGGCTGGCGTAATTTCATGATTTTTCCTCCATTGTCATTTTTGTCGATTAAAAAGGTCTAACAAATGTTAGACCTTTCCAATCTGATTTCTAATTTGAGAATAAAAATTAAAGAGTTGCTTGACCCGGTTTCCAGTTTGCAGGGCAAAGACCGCCTGTTTGCAGCGCTTGAAGCACGCGCAATGTTTCGTCTACATCACGGCCGATGTTGTTATGGAACACTGTTTGATATTGAAGTTCGCCTTCCGGGTTAATGATGAACAATCCGCGAAGCGCCACACCTTCTTCTTCAATCAGTACGCCGTATTCACGGGATACTTCATGGTTTGTGTCGGCAGCAAGCGGGTATTTCAGCTGGCCGAGACCATTTTCTTTGCGGTCTGTGTTAATCCATGCCAAGTGAGTGTGGATGGTGTCAGTTGAAACGCCGATCACTTCTGCATCAAGGTCTTCAAACTCGTCATAGCGGTCAGACATTGCTGTAATTTCTGTCGGGCACACGAAAGTAAAGTCCATAGGATAGAAGAATAGAACCGTCCACTTATCATTTTTCATGTTTTCTTCAAGGCTTACTTTTCCAAATTCTTTGTTTGCAAGAACCGCTTCCATTTCAAAGCGCGGCGCTTGTTTACCTACCATGCGTTCTGCCATTTTATGTACCTCCAATTGTGATTTTTGGGTTCTGCTACCCATATCAAAATGAGAATTTAAATATTAAATTCTCATTTAGTTAATAACATCACATACATCATTCATTATAATACTTACCATATTTTTAGTCAATATTAATTGATAATAAATTTAAATTAGCGGTTGTTCTTTTCTAAGCCTTTAAAAAAAGTGTAACATGCCTCCGGATAATGAAACAACCGTTTAACACCCGGCAGCCGATTTTTTGGAAAAACAAGTTAAAACCGAAGCTGGAACTTCGGTTTTATGTCTAATTACTGAAGTTTTTGCTCAACCTGCTGACAGATTTCATCGGCAGTTAAACCCGTCGCCTGAATGACAGATGCTCCGGTCATCGTATCTGAAATCCCGAGCATGTCAGTGTCCAGACCAGTGACAACACAGCAGTCGCAGCCTTTTGCATCGTCTTCGGTTTTCATCGTTACAACCTCATACCCTTTTTCCTTCAAAGCAGCCTCGACATCAGAAAGAGATTGTTCGATTCCGATTTTTTTCGACATGAAGAAACACCTCCACCAATTAAGATGCCACGTTTGCCGATTTTTTATACCAGCCGCTTGGTCTAATTGGCTTTGCAAGAAAAATAAGCCGTCATGACACGGACTGCCGTCTCAAGCGCTTCCTCTTTCGGCTGCAGTTTGGCATGGTGAAGTCCGTATGGTGAATCGACGCCGAGCCAAAACATGAAGCCCGGATACTTTTTCAGCATATAGCCGAAGTCCTCTCCTGTCATCGCTTCTTTTGAACGGACGACCTCTGCAAGGCCGTTTTCAGAAACGAACTGCATAAAGTCTTCAACTAAACCGCTTGAATTGTAGACCTGATAATATGCTGCAGGATAGCTGACTTTACCGCTGCATTGATAAGCTGTTTCCAGCCCTCTTACCATGGCCTCGATCCTTTTCTTCACCTGTTCCATTGACGCTGGGGACAGCGTCCTGATCGTCCCTTCAAGCCTTGCTTGCTGAGCGATGATGTTTTGTGCCGATCCGCCTGTAATCGTCCCGATCGTGATGACAGCACTGTCCAGCGGATCGACATTCCTGGCTACGATCGACTGCATTTGCGTAACGAGCGAACTGGCGGCGACCACCATATCTTCTGCAAGGTGGGGATATGCGGCATGCCCGCCCTTTCCTTCAAGTTCGATTACAAGCTCTGACGTATTGGCAAAGAGCAGCCCGCTTTTCGTTCCGATCGTTCCGACCGGGAGCTCAGGCGCGATATGCAGCGCTGTGATCATACTCGGCTCCCACTTTTTAAACAAGTCGCTTTCAAGCATCGGCTCAGCGCCGCCCGGTCCTTCTTCAGCCGGCTGGAACAAAAACAGCAGATCTTGTTTAACCGGGTGGCTGACGAAATGATCGATGATGCCGAGGGCAATCGTCATGTGGAAATCATGCCCGCACGCATGCATCCTGTCCTGATGAACGGAAGAAAAAGGGTATCCGGTATCTTCCCGAATCGAGAGCCCGTCCATATCCGCCCTGTACGCCAAAATCTTTTCAGGGGCTGTCCCTTTAACCTTTACAAACAGTCCGGTTCTCCACTTTTCAATTTCAATCCGGTCTTCCGGATGCTTTGCTAAGTGGTTCAAAAGATAAGCCTGTGTCTTATATTCCTGAAAACCGAGTTCAGGAATTTGGTGCAGCTCTCTGCGAATCGCTGCTAATTCGTCCAATTTCATCTTTCTAACCTCCCCGGCGATATGAAAATGCGTGGATTGTCACATCCACGCACTTTTCGCTGCCGCTTCTTAAAGCTGGCGCAATTCCTGTTTGATTTCTGTTTTGCCTTTTGTTTTTTCATCGATGTCTTTGATTTTTTTCGCAGGCGTTCCCGCGACTACTGTATAAGGCTCAACATCTTCCACAACGATCGCGCCGGCAGCAACGACGGCTCCTTTTCCGACAGTCACGCCTTCAAGTACGACGGCGTTTGCACCGATGACGACATCATCTTCAATAACGACAGGTTTTGCTGAAGGAGGCTCAATGACACCGGCAAGCACGGAGCCGGCTCCGATGTGGCAGTTTTTGCCGACGGTAGCTCGTCCGCCCAGCACGACATTCATATCGATCATCGTTCCTTCGCCGATCACAGAGCCGATGTTGATGGAAGCCCCCATCATGATGACGGCGTTGTCGCCGATTTCCACTTGATCGCGGATGATCGCACCCGGCTCGATGCGCGCTTTAATATTTTTCAAATCGAGCGTTGGGATCGCCGAATTGCGGCGGTCGTTTTCGACAACATAGTCTTCAATTTTACCTTTGTTTGCTTCGAGCGCAGCTTGAATCTCCGCCCATTCACCGAATACTACCCCAGTATGCCCTGTAATAAAAGGCTTGGCTGAAGCGCCGAAGTCAATTCCTTCAAGGTCGCCTTTCACATACACTTTAACAGGTGTTGATTTCTTACTATTTTGAATAAATGAGATAATCTCATTTGCATCCATCATTTTCATTATGTAAGTCCTCCTTCTCTTTTTCTCCTCATTACTGTATCAAAGGAAAGATTTAAAAACAAGAAAAAAAGGAAAGGGGCGTCCCGTTTCCTTTTTTATCAAATGTCATGCCGGCACTTCACATTTCTTTGCAAAATCCTTGCCGAATTGAAGCAGCATATCTTCTTCTTCATCCTCCGGATTCATTTCGATTTTGACGGACGGAAGCACCGTGTCTCCGCCAAGCTCTTTGATTTTGTCCTCAAGAATGTCGACGGCACCGCAAAAATGCTCGTAAGAAGTATCTCCGGACCCGAAAACAGCAAACGTCTTGCCTGTGAAATCCATCCCTTCCATATCATCGTAAATATCCAAAAACTCATCCGGGAGATCCCCGTCACCCCATGTATAGGCGCCAAATATCATGTGCTGATAATCGTTAAAGAGCGCCGCATCTACATCCATCGCTTCATGGCGGTCCACTTCAGCCCCGCCCTCAAGAAGGCCTTTCTCGATTAAATCAGCCATCGCTTCTGTATTTCCAGACATGCTTGCATAAACCAGCAAAACTTTCCCCATCGTTATTCCTCCTATAAAATCAGTGGGCTGCAGCAGGCTGTTCATAAGGCCTGACAAATTTGCATTCATAAAGACCTGCGCAAAAGAAGTTCTCCTTTTGATTGGCCACTCTGAATCCATGCCCTTTAATCGTGTCAAACCATTTCAGCTCTCTTTCAAAGAAATCAAGCCGGTAGATTCTTGAAAAGCCGTCTCGGTCTTGAGCCGATGTGACATAGATGATTCCGTTGTCTTCGGACACATCCAGGAATGATTCTTCATGCTCAACAAGGCCCTGCCTGATTTGGATTTCATCATTCGTGTGGATGTTGACCAAATTGACGGCACCGTGATTTCCTTTTTTGGATCCCATCGCACAAACCAGCCATTCGCCTTCAAATGCGATCATCGAGGCGGTCATGCGTCCGGTTTCTTTTTTGATCAAAAAAGCCGATTCTGCTGCCAAATCGTATGCCCAAACACCGCCGTGCACTTCATGAATCTGCGTTCCGATGTAAAGGCGCTCCTCATGGAGGCACAGAGAGCGGATCACTGGCGGATGACTCAAACCGGAAAACGGCTTGACGATTTTCCATGAGACGCCGAAATCCTCTGATATGTAAATGCAATGCTTCCCATGAGCACAAACAAAGCCGTCCCTTCTCCCTGTGATCGACCAAATCGTAGCGTTTGTCGGAAAGCTTGAGATTGACCAGGTTGCTCCTTGGTCAGACGATCTGATAATCGCTCCCCTCTCCCCTGCGCCGAATAAATAATCGCCGATATAGGTGATGGAACAAATCTTGCTTTTTAATTGAAAAAGCTTTGTCCAGCCTTGTTCAAGTGAATAGTGAAAAATCCCTTCCCTCTTGATGGCGACAAAATAACCGGAATGCTTTGCCGAAGCGACGGCCGTCGCACCTTTATGAAACATGGGTCTCAGCCTGCCGCTTTTCCTGTTCTGCCCATCTTATAAAACCTTCGGCAAATTCCTTGCAGCACTCGGCATCTTCATCCGTTTCGGGGGCAAGTTCTATTTTCAAGGTCTCTCGATAAAGATCGGCGCCGGTTCGTTCGAGCATGCTGTAAAACGTGTTGACCGCTTCACAAAAGCGGGGGTATGCATAATCTCCGGACCCGAAGCATGCCGCTTTCTTTCCTTTAAGGTCAAGCGAAGAGACCTCGTCGTAAAACGATTCCGCTTCATAAGGAAGATCCCCGTCTCCCCATGTGTAGGTGCCGATTAAAAGAAGATCGTATTCAGCCAAAGAGTCGGTATCGACATCATCCATTTCCTGAATTGCGACATCAAAACCGTTGTCCCTCAATGTATCTTTGATGATCATCGCGATATCCTCCGTGTTGCCGGACATGCTGGCATATGCAATCAATGCTTTAGACAACAGAATCACCTCTATTATTGATAATGATTTTCATTATTATATAGATACACTTTAAATGATAATGATTATCAATGTCAATAAATCATATAAAAAAAGCAGCCCTCTTTTTGGAGTCCTGCCTTTCTGGTGTTCATTCCATTGCCGTACATTTTTTCACAACCTCTACAAACGCCTGTACTTGCTTCAGCTGAAAAGCCGGCTCATAACCGAGCAGCCACGTATCTCTGCCGATTGCTTTTCCTTTAGCGTCAAGCAAAGGGATTTGATGAACATGGCTTGCGCTTCCGTGAAGCGTCACAGATGGAAGGATCGCATACCCGATTCCGTGGAAAGCCATCTGTTTGCATGTTTCAATTTGGTCGACAATAATGGTCTGTTTCGGCGATGTTTTGAACTTTTGATGCCACCAGTGCTGAATTTCCTGATAGTATGTGCTGTCGCTTTTGAACTGGATGAACGGCCGTTCCGTGTTGGCAATGTCCTCAATGTTTCGGATCTCTGTATCGACAAGGTACAATTCATCCCGCATCAAGTAGTGCTTCGGCCCTTTCCATTCCGGGTTTCCTCTGATAATGCCGATATGAACATGGTCTTCATAGAGGCTTTTCAGCATTTCGCTGCTCCAGCCGGTGACGAGTGAAATTTTCACGTTTGGATATTGTTTGACATAGGTTTTCAGAACGTTGGGAAGCCAATGCTGCCCGATGATCGAAGCGGCCGCCAATTTGAGCGTACCGTGAATCTCGCCCTCCAGCTCATCGATATTCTCTCTCACTTTTTCCTGTTCCAATGTCACATCTTTTGCAAACTGGATGATTTTTTCTCCGGCAGACGTAACGGTCAGCCCTTTTTGCGATCTTAAAAAAATTTTCGTTCCCCATGATTTCTCAATGGTCTGCAGGCGCTGGGACAAAGCCGGCTGGGAAACAAACAGGCGTTCAGCCGCTTTCCGCATATTTAATTCTTCCGCCAGAACGACAAGCATGTGGAGCTCTTGAAGCTGCATGGACATTCCTCATTCCAATAAGTTTTTCTTATCATAGATTTAATCAAACGGCTGTTTTTTAATCAAGCGGGAAGTCTGCTTCGGAGAATGTGCGGAGGGTTTGGTGGAGCGCTGCAAATAAAAAATAGGCCGCTGCCGCGCCTATTTATTCAACGTTCTCAAATGCTTATTCAGCTGTTTTAACACGACACGCCTTGTAAATATGCCTTCGAAAACCTGCTCTTCATTTTCGACACATACAAACGCGTTGTTGATGACCAGTCCGAATCCTTTTAAGATCGGGTCGTCAATTTTCAAGCGCGGGATGTCTGTCAGCATGACTTCTTCAACATGAATCTTGTCAAGCTTCTCAAATTCGATTCGTTCCAAGCCGAAGATTTTATCCATGATCATATTCGTTCCGATTAATCCGTGCAAACGGAAAGAAGCATCAAGTACAGGGATCGCGGTATATCCGGTTTTCGTCAATACGAGAAGGGCATGTTCCAGATTATTTCCGACTTGAACATGGGCTACTTTATCAGCATCGATCATAAACTGACCTACTGTCGTTTCAAGAAGTTCATCTGATTGCAAACTAATCATGATTTTTCGACTCCTTTTCAGCTTTAATCCATCAACGCATATTTTCCCTATACTACAATAATATAAACGATATCAATATTTGTCGAAAACTTTCCTTTCTTCCAAGGTCAGTTTATCATTCCATATCCTTTTAGGAAACAAAAAAGATACTCTAATGAGTATCAATTGATATAATCTGACCTAATTTTCAGACCGGACACGGTCGTATAAGGTAACCAGTTTTTTATATGTCAGGCTATCCACATTTTTGGTACCCGTTTCTATATCATTGATCTCACTGCTTAGTAGCTCTACGGCATACTCATGGTTCAAAAGTACGTTCAGCAAAAGTTTTCTCTCTTCTTCTGAAAAGCGTTCCATTCTTAACCAGCCCCCTAATTGATTTAGCTAGAGTCAGAAACGATATGTTCTCTCTAGTTTCTATAGGGCTAGAATATGAAATTGCAATTCAAACGTCAACCGCACATTTCGACATCTGTTGGATTTTCTTTCAAACAATTATTTTGTATACCGGTTTGCATAGCTTGAAGCTGTGTAGGAGTCAGGTTTAATTTTGGCGCAGATCCCCATCGAGGTGATCCGGCCCGTCATTTCCTGGATTAAATCCTTTGTCATTCCTTTTTTTCCGATATCCAAATGAACTTCAAGGGTTAAATCTGCTCCCTCGTCTGTAAACGGAAGAAGCAGATCCATAATTTCATTAAAGTAATCATTTAAAAGATATGCGGCAATCTCTTGGCTGTAAGCTGTTTCAAGCGATATTTTCTCCCTGAGGCTATGTATCGGTCTGTTGACAACCGTGTTTTTCAGACAGCCCCACGCTCCTTTGCCCTTGCGGTGCAAATGGATAGCCGTGATAAACTTTGTGCAGTTCTGATGGATTTGCGAGTCTGTTCCGACGGACAGCAGATAGCTTGCCCGCGGATCTTGGCGTATGAACGCCTTCAGTCTCCCGATCACTTCAGGAAATGTCATTTGATCTTCAGAAAGATTATAAAAAAGAAAAGAATCAGCCATTGGAATGCCCCTTTTCATTTTTGATCTGCACCGAAGATGGAACGATTCGTCTGTCTGCTATCCTTTTTTGGTCGGTATATTTTTCAAGCTGAACCCGCAGCTGTCACATCTGTAAATCACATTCTGATTGGACTGGGCTGTCAGAACTTGATCCATATGCTCGATTGTTTTGCAATGCGGACAAATAACGCTTGGAAAAGCTTTCATGCCATATCCTCCTATTGCTGAAGCAGTTCAAAGATTTCGATTGAAATCATATCGATGTTGTCAAACGGAAATGTGGTAGGCTTATCGCCTTTTTGATAAACTGTCAGCTCAAATGTTTGGTTTTTTTCAAAATATTTTACGCTGCAAATTTTTTCTCCGTTTACTTCAAAATTGCGCTGTGTCGGTTCTCCGGCAGCCTCTGCAGTCTCCTGCAGGCTCTGCAGTCTCGTGATGATACCCATTAATTGTGACATTCTAAAAAAGACTCCTTTCAAAAAAACAACTTCAGGATCAACAAGTATTAATTATAATACAAGTTCTACAAAGCATCATACCACAAAGTATCAGCCGATGACATTTTTCCTTTCTGATCATGAAAAAGAAAAACCGCTTTTCATAGTTTGAGTTTTCTTTTTTCATGTCATACATGAAAAATATTTTTTTGACTGCAGAGGAGCCTATTTTAACCACCAATTTAGATTTATGGAGGAACAGGATTGTCTTATTCCTGTCCCACACCTAAAGCCCAAAAATCCCGCAGCCATTTGCAGTGCGGGATTCCATGCAAATAAAAAACTTGGCGGGGGCAGCGCCAAGTTTTTTAAATCTTGATCTGATAGAGGGGTTGGGGAACAGAGAGGTTCATCTCTCTTAATTAAATGATAATGATTATCAGTATCATTGTCAATGAATTTTTTTAAAATTCTTTTTCTAGCTGAAAAGTTCGGACAATGTCCAGTTAATATCGATGGCAAACAGCGGGAATACAGCGTGGTCCGCTTCCTTGTTATCCGCAAAATTCGAGTTTGTTTCTTTCTCATCCGGTTGTTCGGACATCATGTCTTCTCCAGCCGGTTTTGTATCAGATTGGCCGATAGCCATTACTTTGAAGCTGCCGCCGATATTCTCCAGCGTCACCGTCTGATAATTTTTTTGATATGAAACAGGACCGCCGTCTTGATCTCCAACACATTCATATACGGTATAGCTTCCGTCTTTCACCGCCACTTTTGTGTTTTCATCATAGCTGAAGAAAGGGATTGCAACTTCCGGCGCGTCTGTCCCGTAAAAAATCCACCCCGCTTGTTCGGGAAAGGCGTTCGCCTCTACATACTTCTCTGCCATGGCGTGTTCCATATAAGGTTCCAAGAGGGATAACATGTCTGTTTTCGATCTTTCCTTTTCGGTCAGCTGAAAATGGACGTCAGATACGGATTGAAGGGTCTCAAATAACGACGCTCTTGTCGGTTTTTCTCCGGCTTCGGCAAAATCCGCACAGAGGAATACAAAAGCAGCAGTCAATAGCCCGCACAGTAAGGATGACCAAACGTTCTTCATATGATCCGCCCCTTTTTTAGCATATATATTCACATTTTCCTTTATATACGCAAAACAAACCTCTCGGGATTCATTTTTTCGAAAAGAAAAAGCGGCGAAAGGCCGCCGCTTAAATTAATCCGTCTTGTTCGTATAAATATGAGTAGGACAGGTCAATGAACAGATACAATTCTTCATCCATCGGATAGGAAAATGTTCTGATCATTTCCCCCGTTTCGATATCGCTGTACAAATCGCTGAAAAACCCTTTTCTCATCGTTCTCATCCTCATGATATTCTCGAGAAAATAAGGGCGCCAGCTCCAGTTTTTGCCGATGTACTCAGGCTGAAATATCCATGCTCCATCATGTTTAAACACGTTTTTCGTCAGCTGAATCCCGTCTTCATCGCACATGTAAATTCTAAAGCTGCAATCGGTCAGTTCTTTTCCGAGATTGAAGAGAAACTCATCGTCTGACTGAGCTGTTTTCTTTAGCGATGTGACAAGCTGATGAATCCGTTTGTAAAACTGCTCAGAGTGGTCGTACAAAATGGTTAGCTTCTTCTTCTCATGTGTGATAAATTGGTGAAACTCGGCATGCAGCCGGTCCTTTAATACATTCCGTTCGATAAATTCATCCTTCGGCACTTCAAGATACTGCCCCTGAAAATACCGGCCTCCGTTTCTCCATGCGTATTGCAGCTGAAAGCTCGCCTCAATATCCTCGTAAAGCAATGCGGCGCCGATTTTTCTGGCAAGGAGTGATATGCTGTAAAGCACATATTCATAGGATGGCGAAGGAGAAGACAGCTTGAGCGGCTGAAGGTCGATCTTTAACAGATCAGGGGAAAGAAGAGCGATTCTGTCGAGGTTGCTGCTTTCCTTTCCGATATTATCAACAGCGACTTTAATTCCGTATGTACGGTAATAGGTCAGCAAATGATGCAGCTGTTCAATATCCCCTTCAAACTTTTGCTCCGTGATTTCGATAACGAAACGGTTGAGCTCGAGCCCTTTATCCTGATATTCCATCAACAGGTCGAGGAACGATTCACCGTGATCCATCATCAGCACATTTGCATCTTGATTGACGAAGATGAGCAGGTCGCGCCCGCTCTCCAAAAAATGATCAAGCGCCTGGCGAATCACCTTGAGATCAACCTCTTTCTTGTATTCTTCAGGAATTGTCGGATCAGAAAAAAACGGCCCGAGACTCTTCACTTCAGATTCTACCTTGATACGCCCCAGCACTTCATAGCCGATCACCTTTTGTTCTTCAGCACTGAAGATCGGCTGATAGTATGGAATAACATCTTCAATGTTCGTTAAAATATCGAGTGGATCCAACATGGCATATCACCTGCTTCTAATCTTTGTCTGATTATACCATACTGGCCCGCACCTTTGAATTTGAAATCTTAAAACGGACGGGGATTCAGCCATTGGCCGCCGTCCATCGTCACACACTCCCCGTTGACATATCCCGCCTGTTCAGAAAGCAAAAATGCGGCGAGTCCCGCGATTTCTTCAGGGGTTCCCAGCCTGTTGAGCGGAACGCTTTTGATTGTCGCGTGCGCGGCTTCTTCCGATTCAAACAATTTTTCGGCACCGCCCGTCCTCTCGATCGGACCGGGCGCGATGGCATTGCACCTGATCCCGTATGCACTTCCCCACTCGACTGCAAGCGTCCTCGTCAGCGACAGGACACCTGCTTTTGCCGCCGCGGAATGAACGACACCGGCACCCGCGCCCCATGCATATGTCGCGACCATATTTAAAATCTGGCCGCGTTTTTTTTCCTTGATCCAATAGCGGCCGGCTGCCTGGCTGCAATAAAATGTGCCGTTCAGCACGATATCGATGACCGCCTTCCAGCCGTTGACCGACAGTTTTTCAGCAGGGCAGATAAAGTTCCCTGCGGCATTGTTAACCAAAGCGTCGATCGTACCAAAGCGTCCTGCCGTCTCTGTGATCATCTGTTCCACATCTTCAACAGACCTGACATCCATCCGGCATATAGCCACCTGCCCCGCAAATGTTTCAATTTCTTCTTTGGCCGCTTCAAGCGTTTCTTGCGTTCTGCCTGTAATCATCACATTCCAGCCTTCTTCGGCTTGCTTTTTGGCGATCGCTTTTCCCATTCCGCTCGACCCGCCGGTCACGATTACAACTTTTCTGTCCATATCCATCCCCCTTATCATGAATGAGTATTCATTCAATTCATAGTTTATCATATTAGTTAAAAAAAATTAACAAAACACGCGGACTGTCCTAAAACGGCTTTTCTGGATGATATAATGTAGAGATTCTATTAAAGGTTGGTTGCTTATGAAAAATCCGTCCAGAAGACAATTTTTAAAAGGCTTCTTAGGCCTTGCTGCAGCAGGGCTCTTTACCGCTGCCGGCGGCTTGGGCTATGCGCGCTATCTCGAACCGCACATGCTTGAAACGAACTTGATTCCCATTCGGCATCGGCTCATTCCTAAAGGGTTTGACCAGTTTCGGATCGTTCAGTTCAGCGACACCCACTTAAGCGAATACTTTACAGCAGACGAGCTTTCAAATGTTGTCAGCCAAGTAAACGCCCTCTCCCCGGACCTTATCGTATTCAGCGGGGATTTAATAGATAAACCGCATCGCTACCGGGAACACGAGCGTGCTGTCAACGCCTTAAAAAAGCTTGCGGCCCCCTATGGAAAGCTTGCCATATTCGGAAACCATGATCACGGCGGTTATGGAACAAAAGTCTATCAGACGCTCATGGCATCGGCCGGTTTTCGGGTGCTGCGAAACGACTTCATGAAGCTTGAATTGATAGACGGAAGCGTCATTGAGATCGCTTCACTCGATGATTTGATGCTCGGCAGGCCTGACTATGAAGGCATCCTGTCAAAGCTGAGCGAAAAAGCCTTCTCGATTTTGCTCGTCCATGAGCCGGACGCTGCTTTAACGGCAAAACAATACCCCGTCAATTTGCAAATATCCGGACACACCCACGGCGGACAAATTCAGATTCCCGTATTCGGTCCTTTAATCACGCCTCCGTACGGAGAAATTTATACGGAAGGGATGTATGAAACAGCCGGAATGAAAATCTATGTCAATCGAGGAATCGGTACTACCAGGCTGCCGCTCCGCTTTCTGTCAAAGCCCGAAATCACCGTGTTCCAGCTTGAATCCATTTAAATTTTGACCGGCCTTTTGGCTCAAAACGCAAGACATCTGCATACATTAAGTAAAAACATTCCCGCTCCTTTCATCCAATCCTCATTAAAAAAACGAAACTTCCCCAGCCTCTTTCCGTCTATATATTAGCAGCGGAAAAGGCTCTCTTTTCGTTTTGAAAAGGAGATGTGCTGATTATTGCTGATGTACCAAGTAAAACCCGGAGAAACTCTGGAAAGCATCGCCGCCGATTTCAGAACGACCCGGCAGGCTTTGCTGCAGGCGAATCCGGGCTTAAACGGCGGCCAAGTGTCCGCAGGCCAATCGATTATCATTCCCGGCATTAGAAACCCGGACACAATCCCTTACCGGATTGTCGTGTCTCTCAGCGGGAGAACGCTCAGATTATATGAGCAAGACAGACTTGTAAAAACATATCCGATTGCCGTCGGAAAAATCCTCACACAGACGCCGAGAGGCGAATTTGTCATTGTCAACCGGCAGCCAAATCCGGGCGGCCCGTTCGGCGCCTACTGGCTGAGCCTCTCAAAACAGCACTACGGCATCCATGGAACGAATAACCCGGCGTCAATTGGCAAAGCTGTTTCAAGGGGATGTATCCGCATGCACAATCAGGATGTTCTGGAACTTGCTTCTATCGTACCCAACGGAACCCGAGTGTCCATTACACCTTAGGCCAGTACATTTCCAGACAAATGCAATTTGAACAATCCAACATCTTGTATTAAGATATAATGGGACCTTTAGGGTAAGGAGCGTATATATGGATCTTTTTAAAAATCGTAACTTCGTCCGACTTTTTTTCGCAGCTTTCGCTTCTCAAATGGGAACGACAGTCGGAAATATGGCTTTCGCTTTTTTCTTGCTCGACCGGTTCAGCAGCCAGCCGGCCTACACGACAATCGCCGAGCTGATGTATTCCTTGCCGACGGTTTTTGTATTCTTTATCGTCGGGGTGGTCGCTGACCGTTTTGACCGCAAGAAAGTCGCGGAAAACTGTGATTGGATCAGAGCGGGACTGACTGTCGTTCTTTTCTTTGTACTGTATCTTCAGATCATACCGCTTGTGTTTTTAGTTCTATTTATCAGAAGCGCGGTTACAAAATTTTTCTACCCGGCCGAAGCAAGTTTGGTCCAGGCCATTTTAAGAAAGGATCAGTATGCAAAGGCAGCCGGACTGAACCAGATGCTTTTCAGCCTGTTTCTATTGTTCGGCGTAGGAATTGGAGCGTTTATGTACAAGACGATCGGCCTGCATGGAGCTATCGCTCTTGATTTTGTGAGCTTTATCGTATCCGGCTTTTTAATCCGTTCCTGCAATATTCCGCTTGAAGCGCGGCAGCCGAACGGGCAAAAAGGCTGGAAAAACTTGACCGTCAAAGATTCGATGCGCGATTTTAAGGAAGGCATCGTTTATATATTAAAAAATAAATTGCTTGCCTCACTCGTATTCGGATATTTTATCTTCGGGCTTGTCAGCGGCGGACTTTCGGTTCTCCCGATGTTTAAAATGAAGTATGAGCTGTCCCCTGACAGTTATGAGTGGCATACATCCCTCTTTACAATCGTACTCGGTATCGGACTTTTGACAGGGATTGCCGTCGCCGCTCTGCTTGAAAAAAAAGTGAAGCCGGCATACATGATGTCAGTCCCGATTTTTATTGCGGGTGGCTTTATCATTCTGCTTGGCTTTACAGATCAATTGCCCGTATATTACTCGGCTGCGTTTCTTGCCGGGATATGCATCGGGCCGATCAACACGGCGCTTGGCGGCTGGATTCCCAAAATCGTCCACCCGAGGCTGATGGGAAGAGTCAGCGGGTGGACCGATCCGCTGACAATGCTGGCGCAATCCTCAGCGCTTGGCGTGATCGCTGTTCTATTCCCGGGGATCATCGCCGATGTGGATTATATATATTACGGTTTGGCGGGAATTATTCTGCTGGCGGCGATGTACTACTTGATCGTCCTGCCTAAATTAAGCGCCGAGAGCGCGGAAATCGATGTTCAAGCGGCGCTGAGGAGACAAAAAAATACAAAAGCGAAAATAAACTCTGTGTTATAAAGATGAAAACGCGCGATTCCTTAAAAAATCGCGCGTTTTTTCTATGAGATATTTGCATTTTCTGTTCTATTTCGTATAATTTAGACATAAGCCTTGCATCTTTAGGAGGTGATCTAGAAACGAATGGATAGGAGAGAAAAGATGGACGACCATAATCATACGAAAGAATTAAAACCGACAGTTGAAAACCTTTCAAAAGCGATTTATACAGTTAATCGCCATGCGAAAACCGCGACTAATCCCAAATACCTGTATCTTCTGAAAAAGAAAGCTTTGCAAAAGCTGCTTAATGAAGGAAAGGGTAAAAAGGTAGGCCTTCACTTTTCGAAAAATCCAAGATTCAGCCAGCAGCAGTCAGATGTGCTGATTTCTCTCGGAGACTACTTTTTTCACATGCCTCCAACAAAAGAAGACTTCGCAAACCTTCCACACTTAGGTACATTAAATCATTCGTATCGGAACCCTAAAGCTCATATGTCCTTGAATATAGCGAAACAGCTTCTTCAAAACTACACGGGAATTAAGGAAAAACCGCTCGTCACAAACCGGAAGCGCCCTGCCTCAAAGCCCGTCTTCAAGAAGCTTGGCGAAAGCTATTTTTAATAAAAAAAAGCCTCGAAAAGAGGCTTTTTTTATTCCTTGAAAATATATTTATCAAGCTTTTCGATCAGTTCGTTGAGCTCTGGCTTGCTGATTTGTTCGTCAGCTCCGACTTGTTCCCCTTTATGGCGAAGATCGTCTGTAATCAAAGAAGAGAAAATCAAGATCGGCAGCTCCGAACTCAGCGGGTTATCTTTTAACAGCTTTGTGAGCCGGTGTCCATCCATCTGCGGCATTTCAATATCCGTGATCATGAGATCGACTTTTTCGTGAAGAGCTGTGCCGTCTTCCATCAATTGAAGCGCATGTTCGTAAGCCTCTTTTCCGTTTTCAAAAGATACGATGTTGTTATACCCCGCTTCATTCAGCTTTTCCACCAAAAGCCGCAAGAGGAGCGGAGAGTCTTCGACAATCATCAGCTTTTTGTCAGTCCGTCTCTGATCAAATTTTTCATCTTTCATTTGATAAGGGTCCGTACCTGACTCAGATTCAAGATCAAAAATGATTTTTTCGTAATCAGGCAGGAAAATCATTGTGCCGTCGAGCTTAATGATGCCGGTAAGGTGACGGTCCATTCCTTGATTTAAAGCGGTCGGCTTCTCGATTTCTTCCCAAGACACCCGGTGAATCTGCGAAACCGATCCTGTGTGAAAGACGATTTTCCGCTTGTTGAATTCCGTCACAATGTATTTTTCTTGATGCTCATCCTCACCGTGCTCGACGCCGAAGAAAGAGAATAAATCAATGACGGGAAGAATTTCCCCGCGCAATGTGATCATGCCCTCCATATGCTTGTGCGAATGAGGCACTTTCGTAATGTCAACCGGCTGAATGATTTCTCTGACTTTCATGACATTTATGCCGAAAATGTTGAGACCAACTTCGAACTTCACAATTTCTAATTCATTGGTTCCCGAACTTAATAAAATTTCCTGTTGGTTTGAAGACACTGATATCCCTCTCTATCCTACTTTGTGTTTACTTTTTATATCGGCGTCTTTTGTTAAAAGTTGATGCTCCGGCTCAAGCTTTTGCCTTAACATTTTGATGAATGATCAGGCCGATCGCTGCTAATAACACTAAAGATCCGAAAGCCATTCTGCTGGCCATGTTCCCGAGATCCCTGAACAGCAAAGTAATCGATCCGTAGAGGACCGGACCGAAAATGGAAGAGATTTTCCCCGACAAAGCAAACAATCCGAAAAATTCGCCTCTTTTATGCTCGGGCGTCAGTTCGATAATCAGTGTCCTTGATGCGACCCATGTGCCTCCAAGCGAGATGCCGAACAAGCTTCCCGCAATCCAAAACAAGACCGTTGACGTTGTGCATGCTCCGATCGTCAACGCGGTGATCATAATGGCGGCGACAAGGCTGACCGCATGTTTGGCACCGATCTTTTTTGTCACAAAGCCGAGCAGAAATGAACCGATGATGCTTGAGACCGTTGAAACAAGGTAAAGCAATACAAATTGTCCGGTCGTAAAACCGATGACCGTTTTTGAATAAACAGCCATCATGGCCACTGCTGTAGCAAGCGCGTCATTCAGGAAAAAGTAGGCGATCATGAACAAGAAGACCGGTTTGTACAGGCGAATGTCCTTGAACGTCTGTACGATTTCCCTGTATCCGCTGAAAAACGATTTCTTTACTTTCGGTTCCGGTTTTCTTTTCTCTTTCGTGAAAAGCAAATACGGAAGTGAAAAAAGCAAAAACAAGAGAGCCGACGGGATGAAAGCGCGGTGAAAATCCTGGTTGCCGACCAGAAGGTAAACCGTTAAGCCGGCCAAAGTGCCGATATATCCGATCGCAATCCCGAATCCTGATAAGAGAGGAATTTCTTCTTTTGTACCCAAATCAGCCAAAATCGTATCATAGAACACCAAGCTTGAATGATAGAAAAACTTTGCGGTCACAAACATGATGACGACAAGGATCAACGATAACGGAAGCCCGTATATGTCCTTCTGAAACGAAGCGCCCGCAAAAACCCCCATTAAGATGGTGCACAAAACACAAATCATCGTAAACAGACCGATGTATTTTTTCTTTCTGCCCGTCCGGTCGATCAGCACCCCGAATAAAGGTGTGAAAATGACGAGCAGAAAGCTTGCGGCTGCGTTCGAATAGGAGATAAAAGTGCTAGCCACCTGATTCATGCTGGCGTTTTCGCCGACTGCCTCCTGCAAATAAAAAGGAAAAAAGATCGTCACAATGTTTGATGAAAAAATCGTGTTTGCAAAATCGTATAACGCCCAAGATAGAATCGGCAGCGTCAAAAAGAGCTTGATTCCCGTTCTTTGCGCCCGCTTTACAGCTTGTTCACGTTCCGGCTGAGTATCCATCTGGATTGATGCCTCCTTATTTTTATTCCTGCCGTGAAACATTTTCCTGAACAAGACAGCACGCATTCATGCTGAAAGCGTGCTGTCTTTTGCCCGTTATTTTTTTACGACAATGGTTCCTGCCAACATATCATGAAGCGCCTGGCGCCTTTCTGTGAAAAAGGCCATAATGTAGCCGATCAACAAAATCGGAGAAAGAAAGCTTTTGGCCAGAAACCTTCCGGCCGCACGGCCGAAAGAGATTCTTCCGCCTTCTGCTTTCGCCACCTGAACGTTCATGATTTTCTTGCCGAGCGTCCCTTGCCATTTGGATGATTCCATCAGCGTGTAATAAAGAAAATAAACAATAAAAGTAATACTTCCAACGATCGCTATGGTTTTAAACATGCTGATGATAAACGTAAAGATTTCCTGATCGCTCAAATACTCGGGATCAGTCTCCATCATGAGCATGATATCCGAATTTCCCAACATCAACGCCGCTGTTAAAACGTACGTGAAAATATATGCGGGAATCCCGAGAATCAAATTGTCGAGCAGGGAAGCTACAAAACGCGCGCCGATTCCGGCATACTCGCTCCTTTCAGGAGCAGTTTCGTGTTTGTCTAATTCCAATTCCAATGTGCTTTTCCTCCTAACATCTTGACTTCTATATACTACTAAGATTCGCTGAATATTATCAATACGTATCACGTTTTTTTAAAGTTAAATTAATGTACGGCTCACAAGTTTTTCATTGACTTTGACATTTATCATGTTACAATGGTCAAGGATTTTTCAGGAAAGGTGTTTATGATGGGTACAATTGTAACGATTAAAAATCATGAAATGACCATTTTAGAAGGGGTCAGCCGGGCCGTTTACACAGAAATGCTCAAGGATGCTTCAGACAGTGAAGAACAAATATATATTTCGTGGAAAGAAGATGTTGACTTCGATTACGGCTACTAAACGAAATATAACGTAAGACAATCGTTTGATTGTCTTATTTTTCTACCTCCCGCCATCCGCATGTCCGCATACCTTGCATTGTTTTGCATATACTTGTTACGAGTTTTTATAAAATTGATTGATTAAAAGATGACAATTGGTCTGATGATGGTAAAATAAGATAAACCATAACATTTTTAAGGTGATGCTAAATGGAACATTTGCTTAATCCAAATGTAAAAGAAATCGAAATCTCAGGGATCCGCAAGTTCTCAAACCTTGTATCCCAGTACGAAAACGTAGTCTCTTTAACAATCGGCCAGCCTGATTTCTTCACCCCCCACCATGTCAAACAGGCCGCCAAAAAAGCGATAGATGAGAATCAAACATCTTACACTCACAACGCCGGATATCCCGAACTGAGGCAGGCTGTACAGCTTTATATGAAGAAAAAAGCCGATTTAAATTATGAAGCGGAAAGCGAGATCATTGTGACGACCGGAGCCAGCCAGGCCATCGATTCGGCATTCCGCACGATTTTATCACCTGGCGATGAAGTCATTCTTCCGGGGCCGGTATACCCCGGATACGAGCCGATCATCAAAATGTGCGGAGCGTCTCCATTGATCATTGACACCACGTCTCACGGCTTTAAGCTGACAGCAAAATTGATCGAGGAAGCGCTGACGCCGAAGACAAAATGTGTTGTTCTTCCTTATCCGTCAAATCCGACGGGAATGACGCTGTCCGAAGAAGAACTGAAGGACATCGCCTCCCTTTTAAAAGGCCGGAACGTCTTTGTGCTCTCGGATGAAATATACAGCGAACTCACTTTTGACAGACCGCACCACTCCATCGCGTCTGTGCTAAGGGACCAGACAATCGTCATCGGCGGACTTTCCAAATCCCACAGCATGACAGGCTGGAGAATCGGGTTTTTGTTCGCGCCGAAAGAAATCGCCAAACATATTTTAAAAGTCCATCAATACAACGTATCATGCGCTTCATCGATCTCTCAAAAAGCGGCTCTGGAAGCCGTCACCAACGGGTTTGATGACGCGCTGATCATGCGCGAGCAATATAAAAAACGGCTTGACTACGTGTACGACAGACTTGTGACTATGGGCCTTGATGTGATTAAACCGTCGGGAGCATTCTACATTTTCCCGTCCATCAAATCGTTTGGAATGTCTTCCTTTGATTTCTGCATGTCGCTTCTTGAGGAAGAGGGGCTTGCGATCGTGCCGGGCAGCTCGTTTTCTGAGTACGGGGAAGGCTATGTGAGGATCTCTTACGCATATTCTCCTGATACGCTAAGGGAAGGTCTTGACCGGCTGGAGTCCTTTGTTTTCAATAAGAGGCAGTCGATACAGACTACGTAAACAACGGCTTTTACGCCGTTGTTTTTTATTTTATTTTGGAAATGAAATCTTAAATGTCGTGCCTTTTTCTGCTTTGCTGTCGACTTCGATTGTTCCGTTGTGATTTTCGATGATATTGAAGGTGACCATCAAACCGAGGCCTGTTCCTTTTTCCTTCGTCGTCAAAAACGGCTCGCCGATTCGCTTCATGACATGTTCAGGTATCCCTTCTCCTTCGTCCTCCACCTCGACGATGACCGAATCATCGGTGTCTCTGACGGTCAAATGGACCGTACCGCCGTTCGGCATGGATTCGACGGCGTTTTTGATCAGGTTGATAAACACTTGCTTTAATTGATTTTGATCCCCTTTAATATAGATTTTGTCTGGGAGGATCGTATTGATCAAAATGCCGTTTAAGTTGGCCTGCGTTTCTAAAAGGGCCGTCACTTCGCGGATCAGCCTGATCAGATCTAGCTTTTCTTTCAATGCGTTTTGCTGCGGCTTTGCCAGCATGAGAAGCTCGCTCAAGATCAGTTCGATTCTGCTTAATTCGGAAAAGATAATATTAAAATAATGTTCATTTTCTTCCATCGTGGGCTTCATCAGCTGTAAAAACCCTTTGATCGCGGTGAGCGGATTGCGGATTTCGTGGGCGATCCCGGCTGCAAGCTGTCCGGCGATCGACAGTTTTTCCGAACGGACCATCAGCTCTTCTGTCTGCTTGCGTTCAGAAATATCCCTTAAAATCACCTGAACGGCCGTTTCCCCGAAAAATGTCGTAGGGATGCAAACCATTTCTGTATAGATGAGCCTTTTTTCAAATGTATACCACGTCTGCTTTATGATTTCAGATTCGGATTTTCGGTCTGTGATCCGTTTCAGCCTCGTTTTGACATCTTCGTGATCACATGGGTGCAGATGTTCGTAAATATCTTTGCCGATTAAATCCTCATACGTTTTTGCTTCAAACAGACGAATGCCTGATTCATTCATAAAGACCCATCTACCTTTATGAATAACGGCTATCGTATCGATTGAGTTTTGTATCAAGAGCTGATAGCG
This sequence comes from Bacillus sp. FSL L8-0528, assembly GCF_038593085.1. Taxonomy (NCBI): domain Bacteria; kingdom Bacillati; phylum Bacillota; class Bacilli; order Caryophanales; family Bacillaceae; genus Bacillus; species Bacillus sp. FSL L8-0528. The sequence goes on along the minus strand of NZ_CP151961.1, from coordinate 1,517,484 downwards.
CTCCCTGCTTTTTTGCAAAATGGTCTGAAATTTCTTCCTTGATGAAATGTCAATGAGCAGGAGCAGCTCCGCTTTCTGGTTTTGATAAATGGTCGGCGCCGCCTTGACTTCGAGGTGAATCTGCGTGCCGTCGAGCTTATGCCACGTTTGCTCGATCATTCCGACATCAAGTCCCTGCTGCATCCGCTTGATACGGTTTTTGACGATGTCATGGTACTCTTTCTCGATAAAATCGTAGGAATACTTTCCGATAATTTGCCGTTTGTGCTCGGCTCCGAGCAGGTTGACCATGGCGTCATTGACGTAGACTATTTCCCCTTGAACGCTGATGCACAGAGGGTTTGGCAAGCCTTCTACCATGGCTTCGAATTCCTCTTTTGCCGGCAGCCTGGCAGCTTCTTCCGGTTCATCTTCCTCTTTTATGGAGCTGCTTTTCTTAGAGGGACGGTCTTCAAACACTTTCATTTTGAGTACAATCTCGCGTTCTTTTTCTCCAACATGGGTCGTCACGAAATCGATCGACGCTTCGATCCAGATCATCGTGTAGTCTTTTTTCACAAATCTGAAGGTGCAAGGCAGCAAATGATGCTCATTGTAAAAATAGCTTTCTACCAGAAAAAGATCGTCTTCGTGTAAATAGTCCTTCAAATACGTACCGATCAGTTCATTCTGCTCGTAGCTTAAGAGCTCTTTGCAATTTGCAGATATGTATATAAAACGGCCGTTAGCTGACAGGACTGCCTGTAAATTCATATGTGGCTTATATTGCTCAAAACGTTTTGTTTTTTGTTCCATCATATCCCTCCTTTATACCCTATTCATGACCAGCATTCATTAAAACTATTTTGCTTAAAAGGATTCGCTAAAATACGAGAAATCTCCTTCAAAACTTCTAGCATTCGTCAAATTTTGATAACAAAAAAAGAACCCGGAAAAAATCCGTGTTCTTTTTTGTCTAATCCTTGCTGTATTCTTTTTGCAGATCGACATAGGCTTTGACGATTTTGGCGGCGATGTTTTTGTTCATCTTCGTTTTGTCGTCAACATTCGGGACGACAACACTGAAGGCAATCTGCGGATTTTCCGACGGGTAATAGCCGGCAAAGGTAATATTGTAAGTCTTAGTCCCCCACCAGTTTCGGTTTGTACCGTAGTATTGCGTCTGTGCCGTTCCGGTTTTGCCTGATACGTCAAGCGAACCGAATGCGCCGGCTGCAGTTCCCGTCTGGGTTACTCTTTTAAATCCTTGCTTGACGATGGCGATGTCGCTTTGAGAATTGTTGATACGATTCAGAACATTGGCAGAGCGCTCTTCAATGACCGGACCGAGTTTTTCGCTTTCAGGCTGGTGAATGCTTTTCACGACTCTCGGCTGCAACCTATATCCGCCGTTGGCAATCGTTGAAACATATTGGGCGAGCTGCAAAGGCGTGTACGTGTCAAACTGGCCGATTGCTTCATCGAGAAGAAGACCCCCGACTATTTTTGGGTTCGTCTGCATCCCGGCTGACTCCTGAGGCAGATCAATCCCTGTTTTCACCCCAAGCCCAAATTGATTGAAGTAATACCTCATTTTCTTTAAGTCCTCTAGGTTCGCCGGAAGCGGGCCGTTCGGTACATACGTAATTCCTGCCATTCTCATTGCCACATAAAACATATAAACGTTTGAACTTTTTTCCAGCGCTCTAACTTCATTAGCCCAGCCGATAGTGTTTCCTCTGTAGGAACCTTTTTTAACTCCCCCTGCGAAGCTCAGCTCTTGGTCTAAATAACTCTGCCCATGCGGCATGCCGTCCTGATAGCCGGCCAGCACGGTCGCGCCTTTGACGGCCGATCCCATTTCGTACTGGGTCGTAAACGCGCCGATTGAATAGTCGGTGATTTTGCCGTCGACGATCCGCTTTCCGGCCATGGACAGAATGTCTCCGTTATTCGGGTCCATCATGACGACGAACGCTCTGTCCAGCATGTAGTTTGAGCCGCGGAATTTATTAAGCTCCTCTTCGATAGCTTCTTCGACTTTCTTTTGGAGCTCCATGTCGAACGTCAGCTGCAGATCGTAGCCGCGTCTTCCTTCATCAACCGTTTCCTGGCTGATAACCTTGCCTGAGCGGTTTTCTGTATATTGCACTTTCGCTTTTTTCGGATTTAAATATTCTTCATATTGATACTCGAGATAGCTTTTTCCCACTCTGTCATTCCGGGCATATCCCCTTGTCAGGTAAAAGTCTTCCCGGTCCTTGATAAGCCCTTGCTCAGGCGTTGTGACGCCTCCGAAAATGGAGTAGAGCGTTTTTTCATAAGGATATTTGCGGGTCCAGTCCATGATGACGTCAACGCCGGGAAGCTCTTCAAGATGCTCAGAAACGCGTGAGACTTCCTCATACGTCAAATCGTTGGCCGGCATCTGTTTTGAAGCCTTCTCATCAAGGAGCTGCGCATCGTTTTTCCCCGCGGTTTTCGGGCTCATCGCTTTGACGATTTGCGGCTCATACGCATAGCCGCCTGAAAATCTTCTGAAAATCGCGGCGACTTTAAGCTCGTCTTTGTCCTTTTCCAGCACTTTGATTTCTTCCGCCGGAACGCGGTCCACCTGCAGCTTGTATGTTTCATCAGACTTGAGGGTTTTCTCGCCGTCTTTCAGAAGTGCAGCAGCTTTTTTCGGGTGTCTGGCAAGCCAGTAATCTTTCAAATCTCTTTCTTTCAGAAATGATGTATCGATATCGATCAATTCTGCGAGTTTTTTGGCTGTGCTGATTTTTTCCTCCGTTTTTGTGCTTGTCATCATCGTATATGTGATCGCGGGAACGCTTTGGTTGTCGACAACCACCCGCCCGTATCTGTCATACATTTTACCCCGCGGTGCCGGGTATGACGCAATTTTCGCCTCGGTTTTCGAAGCTTCCTGCTCATACGCCTCTCCATTGACGATTTGCACGAGGCCCAGCTTGACAATCAGCGCAGCGAACAAAGTGAACACCGCAAAGAAGTACAGGTTGATCCGCCATAAACGCGAACGCCTGCTCTTTTTGATTTCAGCCGGATCATGTTGAGATTCTGTCACTGAAACTCTCTCTCCTCTCACAATATTCAATTTTTACATTAATTAACTGAGATATATTGTAACACTTTTGTAATGGTTGTTACAATCTAAAGTTTTTAAAAAAGCTGTCAATCTCTTTTTATATTAAAATTTAACTAACATATTTAAATTTTACCACGTTTATGACAAGACGCGTAAAAGAGCGATCTGGTTGCATATTGGCAGCAAAGGGTTTTTCTTTTTTTATGTCAAAATTAACAATAATACCTTGTCAAAGGGAATATATGGATCTATTATTTCAAAAAAGCCATGTTATGATTTTACTGTACGAAACAACAACTACAACATTTAGGAGGATTACTGTTTATGAAAAAAGCTTTTCTTTTATCAGCAGCAGCTGCAGCAACGCTCTTCACATTCAGCGGCGTTCAACACGCTGACGCTAAAGAGCAGCAGCAAGTACAAGTCAAAACCGTTCATTCCATAAATGTAACTGATCTCGCAGGCAAACTGAATATCCAAAACATGAACCAGCTTTCTAAAGCTGACCAAGAAAAAATTCAGTCCCTGCTTCATTCTTATATGAAACAAGCCACTCAACAGCCTAAAGCTTCTGCACCGAAGACTTCTGCACCTAAAGCTTCGAAGCCTGAAAGCACGCAGACTCAAAAACAGGAAGCTTCAAAAGAGCAGACTTCACAGCAAAAGCAAAATACAGCGCCTTCATCTTCTTCTGTAAGCGCGTATGAAAAAGAAGTTGTTGAGCTGACAAATGCGGAAAGAAAGAAACAAGGGCTAAAACCTCTTACTTTGGATGAGAAACTGAGCAAGGTTGCCCGCACGAAATCTCAAGATATGAAAGATAACAATTATTTTGATCACAACAGCCCGACTTACGGTTCTCCATTTGACATGATGAAGAAATTCGGCATCACATACCGCACTGCCGGAGAAAACATCGCGAAAGGCCAAAAAACGCCTCAGGAAGTTGTCAAAGCTTGGATGAACAGTGAAGGCCACAGAAAAAACATTATGAACCCTAACTTCACACATATCGGTGTTGGATATGTGAAAGACGGCAACTACTGGACTCAGCAGTTCATCGGAAAATAAGAACCAGCAAAAAACCACTTGCATTGAGCAAGTGGTTTTTTTCGTTATTTGTATTCTGTCCAAAGCTTGTACAGACTTTGGGTGCCGCTGTTTTCTTCGCCTTTTTCCACAAGGGTGTCGTAAAGGCTTTTAGCAAGCTCGAGCCCCGGCATTTTCTCGTCCATCAACTCCGCTTCTTCAAGCGCGATGCCCATGTCTTTAACAAAGTGTTTGACGTAAAAGCCCGGTTCAAAGTCGCCTTTCAGCATTCTAGGCGCGAGATTTGAGAGGGACCAGCTTCCCGCAGCGCCGGTCGTAATGCTTTTTAACACATTGTCGGGATCGAGTCCGGATTTTTTGGCGTAGGCCATCGCTTCCGCGACGCCGATCATACCTGCAGCAATCGCAATCTGGTTGCACATTTTCGTATGCTGGCCGCTTCCGGCCGGTCCCTGATATTGGATGTTTTCACCCATGATCGAAAAGATCGGGTAACATTCATCAAAGGCTTTCCGTTCTCCTCCGACCATGATGGCGAGCGTGCCGTTTTTCGCGCCGACGTCCCCGCCTGAAACCGGAGCATCTAAAGCGTAAAGTCCTCTCTCTTTTGCAGCAGCCTCGATTTGTTTGGCGAGAGAAGGCTTGGAAGTCGTCATATCGATGAGGTAAGAACCTGTTTTGGCATTTTCAATAATGCCTTCGCTTCCAAAGTAAACTTCTTCAACGTCTTTTGGGTAGCCGACCATTGTGATGATCACATCAGACGACTGCGCCAGTGCTTTGACGGATGATTTCCATTCCGCCCCTTTTTCCACGAGGCTGTCCGCTTTCTGTTTTGTTCTCGTATAGGCGCTGACGGGATAGCCTGCAGCCAAAATATGCGAGGCCATGCTGTTTCCCATTACACCGAGTCCGATAAATCCGATCGTTTTTTTCATGATGTCATCCCCCTTAAATTGCTTTTACCATTCCGCCGTCTATCAGCAGTGTCTGTCCAGTCATATATGTATTGCATTCTGATAAAAGAAAGCTTGCATACTGTGCAAAGTCGTCAGGTTTTCCGTAGGAGCCGAGCGGAATCTCTTTCTCATAGCTTTCCTTCACCTGCTGCTCGGAAAGGCCTGTTTTCTCGGCTTTGAGCCGGTCAAGCTCTGCCACGCGATCTGTCGCGATTCTCCCAGGTGCGAGCGTGTTGATCAAAATGCGGTGATCGGCCAACTCTTCAGCAATGGATTTTGTCAGACCGACGATTCCCATTCGAAACGTGTTGGAAAGCAGCAGCCCCGGAATCGGTTGCTTGACTGATGAAGAAGCGATATTAACAATGCGGCCTCCATCCTTTTTTAGATATGGAAAAGCTTCGCGGATTAAACGGACATAGCTGAGCAGATGTAATTCAAATGACGAAGTCCAGTCAGCGTCTGTCAAATCCAGCAGGCTGCCTCCCTTCGGTCCTCCGACATTGTTGACGAGCATATCGATCGTTCCAAATGTGTCAGCGGTCTTTTGAACGAGCGCTTTGATCCCGTCGGCGTCTGCAAGATCGCATACTTGATATGAGATAGATCCGCTTCCGAGTCCGCCCAGCTCTTCCGCAGCTTTTTTCAAGTCTGCTTCGTGTCTCCCGGACAACATGACATTTGCACCTTCATTCGCAAGGGCTTTTGCGATCGCATTGCCGAGTCCTTTGCTGCTTGCTGCCACAAGCGCTGTTTTGCCATTCATCTTTAAGTCCACACTCATCACTCCCTTCATACTTATAGTGTAACACGTATATTCTGAAAATTGGGATTGTGAGCGTTGAAAAAGGGGAAGTCCCTCTTTCAACAAGAGGGACTTCCAGATTGTTGACAAAATCCCAAAACAGCTCTTAGTTTTGGGATTTTGTCATCCTTTCAGCGTGATTGAAAACCCTTGCAGTCTAGGAAGGCCGAGCATCGGAGCGGACTTTCACAGGATGTGATGACGGCGGCGTTCAGGCAGGACGCCTGGACGGTTAGCCGCCGATCCTTCTCCTATTCGTGAGCACCGACGCGCAGGCCTGACAACGAATGCGAGGGTTTGTCGACACGCTGAAAGTCCCTCTTTCAACAAGAGGGACTTCTTTATTACACATTAAACTTATTGATCGCATTTAATAATTCTTGGTTGGCCTCACTCAGCGCTTCAGCCGATTTGGCGATGCTTTCCAGCGCTGTCAGCTGCTCGTTTGTCGAAGCACTGACCTCTTCCGCAGCCGCTGCTGACTGCTGGGAAATAGCTGAAATGCTTTGGATCGAATCGGACATTTTTTGCTGTTCTCCGCTCATATCAGAGATTTCAGAGTAAATGTGGTCAATTGAGTTGACGAGCGCCTGCATTTCTGCAGTAATTTTGCTGAGCGCTTCTCCTGTCTCGTGAATCATACCATTTTGCTCTTCATTCATCTTGCTTGCTTCCGTCATCGCTGAAACAGCTTCTTTCGTTTCCAGCTGAATCTGCTTGACCGTTTCGCTGATATGCTGTGAAGAAACCGCTGATTGTTCGGCCAGCTTTCTCACCTCTTCTGCAACTACCGCAAAACCGCGTCCGCTTTCGCCGGCACGGGCTGCTTCAATGCTGGCGTTCAGAGCAAGAAGGTTTGTTTGATCAGAGATCGCCGAGATGGCTGTAACAACGTCTTCGATGTTTTTCGTTTTTTCTTCAAGCTGTAAAAGCATATGTTCCACTTTCTTCGTCTCCGAGTTGGCTTCATTTGATTTTGCAAGCAGCTGCCCGAGGGCATCGATTCCTGTATAGCTTGCATCTTCTGATGTTCTCGAAAGCTTCTTGATGCTGTCGGCATGATGTTCAATTTCTTTAATTTTGACAGACAGCCGTTCGGATTGTTCATTTACATTTTCGACCTCTGCCGCTTGTTCTGTCGCGCCTGTCGCCACTTCTTCGATCGCTTTGGCGATCTCATCGCTCGCAGAAACTGTTTCTTCTGAAACAGCGCTTAATTGATCGGTCGTTTTCGATACTTTTCCGGACGAGGTTCCGACTTGCACAATCATTTCTTTCATGTTTTCGACCATCTTGTTGAAGTCTTTTGTTAATATGCCGATTTCGTCTTTTGAGGCAGCGGTTGTCTGGACAGTCAAATCACCGCCCGCGACTGCCTTTGTTTTGGCAATCAGCTGCTTAATCGGGCCTGTGATCGTTTTGGCAAGGAAATAGCTTAAAATGATCGCCGCTGCCAAAGCAATGATTGAAACGATGATGACCATTTTGTTCATTTCCTGTGCGACCCACATCAGCTTCGCCGTGTCGAATTGCGTACCGACTTTCCAGCCCGTACCGCCAACGGTTTGATAAGCGATCACCGTATCTTTGCCTACTTTGATTCCGTCTTTGGATGACGGGATGTCCCGATATATTTTGTCTTTCGATATATCGTCACCTTGTTTTGACGGGTGGGCGAGCATTGTCCCGTTTTGGTCCATAATAAATGCGTAGCCGTCATATGGCATCTTTTGATTGTCGATGATTTTGTTTAATGAATTCAGTGAAATATCAAAGCTGATGACGCCTAATACTTTATTGTCGACAACGACTGCTTTAGCCGCCGCGACCATCATCTCTCCAGACACGACATCTTGATACGGCTCTGTCCAAATCACTTGATCAGGCGTTTTGGCAGCCGATGTGTACCATGGCCGTGTCGTCGGGTCAAAACCTTTATCAAATTCGGCTTTCGGGTATATCCATATATCTTTTTTTGAGGTCGCTATATACGCATTGGTGACAAACTCGTTTTTATCCTTGATTTGCTTTAATTCGTCGTTGATCAGTCTGCCCAATGATTTATTTTGATCATCTTCTAAAAATGACTGCGCCATTTGGCTGTCGCTCATACGATTTAAAGCGATTTCATAGTTTTCTAATTGAAGCTCGATATTACCTTTGATCGAGTTAAGCAGACTTGAAGTCGATTCTTTTGCTTCATCTTCAAGCATCGATTTCAACAAATGTGTTGTGGAAAACTGTAGGACGATAACCGTCAAAATCAGCAGGATGGCAACAAATCCGGCAATTTTGACATGCAGTTTTTTAAACAAATGAAACCCTCCTTTACATGCACCTTCATATTCTTTTTATCGGCCAAAATTTCGCAAAATTAAGATAGCCTGCTAAAATAACGGTATAATGAAGGAAATATCAAAAGGAGTGATGGGCGATCTATAAACAGTTTTACGTCGATAACGGCACTTCTTATCAGCAGGTGGACATCCGCAATTACAGCAACAAAGATATTCCCGATTTGATTGCACTCCAAAGAGAATGCTTTCCGCCTCCGTTTCCGGAAGACCTTTTGTGGAATGAAAAGCAGCTCTATTCCCATATTGAACGATTTGCCGATGGTGCGCTTTGCGCGGTTTCCGAAGGCCGAATCATCGGTTCGATGACGGCGCTCATGACTAATTTTGATCCGCATCATCCTCACCACAGCTGGGACGAAGTGACGGACAACGGGTATATCGGCACACATCAAAACGATGGAAACTCCCTTTATGTCGTCGATATTTCCGTGTCCCCGCACTATCGAAAACTCGGCATCGGAAAGCGGCTGATGCAGTCCATGTATGAACTGACGGTCTTTAAAGGGCTCAAGCGGCTCATTGGCGGCGGACGGATTCCCCATTATCACAAGTCGGCTGAAGAAATGACGCCCGAACAGTATGTTCAAGCTGTATTGGACGGGGAAAAGCGCGATCCCGTACTCTCATTCCTGCTTCAGTGCGGCCGATCGCCGGTTTGCGTGATTCCCGGCTACATTGAAGATGAGGAATCGCTTCATTATGCGGTCTTAATGGAGTGGAAAAACCCTTTTCTAACATCTCAAAACAAAAAACAGAGCTTTTCCAACTAAAGCTCTGTTATGTGAAATATTCGATTTTTGCTTCGGGAAAATAGTTATCAATATACGTTTCAAGGGCGCTGCGAAGCTCTGCTTCTTCATCTTTCTGGTATATATATTTGCCAATTCCGTATCTGCCCCATTTATAGCGCCGTTTTTCTTCATCCAGTTCGAGCTTTGTCTTTGGATAGTTTTTTTCAATGACTCTTTTTGCCGGTTTCGTGAATCTATGCTGGATCATTTCAAAGGTAATGTCGCGCCTCGTATGCTGCGGCAGCGCACGATCGAGCTTTTCGAGGAGCACTCTGTAGCCATCCTGCCAGCCGTCATGAATATAAATCGGAGCGATGATAAAACCGAGCGGATAGCCTGCTTCCGCGACTTTCACGGCGGCTTCGATCCGTTTATCCAAAGGGGATGTGCCGGGTTCAAAACTTTTGATGACATAATCGGCATTCACGCTGAAGCGGAAACGCGTTTTTCCGTTGTGCTTGGCATCAAGCAAATGGTCGACATGATGGAATTTTGTCACGAAACGCAGTTTACCGTGCTCGGATTGACCGAAATGCTCAATTGCACGTTTTAATGTGTGTGTCAAATGGTCAATCCCGACAATATCAGATGTGCAAGAAGCTTCAAACCGCGTATCCTCGGGAGCGCGTTCTTTCATATACTGATCCGCCTGTTCAAGTATTTCCTCCACATTGACGTACGTTCTGATATACGGCTTGCTGCCCATTGTCGTCTGCAGGTAGCAGTAATGGCAGTGACCCATACACCCTGTTGCAAACGGAATCGCGTATTCTGCGGACGGTTTTGACGAATCGAATTTCAATGTTTTTCTGACGCCGATGACCAAAGTGGATTTCGCATTTCTGTATTTTTGCAGGTGGCCTTCCCCCGGGATATTCCTTACCTGGTTGTGTGAAGTCGTTTCCCTGATCTCAAGCCCCATGTTTGAAAATTTATCCCTCAGCTCTTTCCCCAGCGGATATTCCAGCGCTCTCGGTTCAATATAGACGAGCTGGGGAACAAACGGTTTTACCATTGGAAACAGACACATCCTTTGCTTATTTCCGTTACTTTTTGCAATTAGAGGATGCGGTATACCGGTAAGATCTTCATATCCCGTCAAATAATTCACGGTAAAGCCGTTCCGCCTCTTCATATGAAGAACAAACGGCATCATCTTCGGCAAAGGCGTGATATGTATCATACATAAACAATGCCAGTTCACCTTCGTGAAGCGGGTGATCAACGACTTCAGCTTCCTTTATATGCGCGACATTGGCGGCATGCGGGTTCCGGTAAATAACATAGACCTCATCACCCGGTTTGAATGGCTGCCTGGGCATATCAAGATCCCCCTTTCTAACAATTGGTCACATGTATTATTTCCGCCGCAGCCGAGATCATTCAGGTCAACAAAAAAACCCGGACGGGCATTGGTTATGCCGGTCCGGATTTTCAATCGCTTATGCCATATTGAAGGTTTCTTTTACGAATTGTACAACCTCTTCTGTTGTGCTCATGGACAGAATTTGCTCTTTGAACGATTCCGTCTCTTTTTTAGAAAGCTTGCTGATTTGCGTTCTTGCCGGCAGGATTGACGTCGCGCTCATTGAGAACTCGTCCAGTCCAAGACCCAGCAGGATCGGGATCGCAATTTCATCTCCCGCCATTTCGCCGCACATGCCGACCCATTTTCCTTCTTTATGAGCCGCTTCAATGACAAGCGTGATCAGGCGGAGAATCGCAGGATTGTACGGCTGGTAAAGGTAAGATACCCGCTCATTCATCCGGTCAGCAGCCATCGTATATTGAATCAGGTCATTCGTTCCGATGCTGAAGAAATCGACTTCTTTAGCGAATTGATCAGCGATCACCGCTGTTGAAGGGATTTCAACCATCATACCAACTTCAATGTCGTCGGAAACTTGTTGACCTTCAGCTTTCAGCTTTTCTTTTTCTTCTAAAAGAATCGCTTTCGCTTCTTTAAATTCGTTTACAGTCGCGATCATAGGGAACATAATTTTTAAGTTTCCATATGTACTTGCCCGAAGCAGCGCACGAAGCTGCGTTCTGAAAATCTCTTGCTCATCAAGGCAAAGACGGATCGCTCTGTATCCTAAGAAAGGGTTCATTTCTTTTGGCAGTTCTAAATATGGAAGCTCTTTGTCTCCGCCGATATCAAGAGTACGAACGACAACTGATTTGCCTTCCATACGCTCAAGAACGGTTTTATAGGCATCAAATTGCTCCTCTTCAGTAGGAAGCTGGTCTCTGCCCATGTAAAGGAATTCAGTTCGGTAAAGGCCGACTGCTTCTCCTCCATTTTCCAGAACGCCTTTTACATCATCAGGTGTACCGATATTAGCGGCAAGTTCCACATGATGGCCGTCATTCGTGACAGTCGGTTCATTGACGAGCTTCGCCCATTCGGCTTTTTGCGCCAGGAAGGCTTGATGCTTTTCTTCGTATTCGCTGATTGTTTCCTGGGCAGGATCAACGATGACATCGCCATTGATTCCGTCAACGATCACTGTTACGCCGTTTTGAATGCCTTTTGTTGCCGCTTTTGTGCCGACAACGGCCGGAATTTCAAGCGAGCGCGCCATGATGGCTGAGTGGGACGTCCGTCCGCCGATATCTGTTGTAAACCCTTTAACAAAGTTGCGGTTTAGTTGCGCTGTATCAGACGGTGTCAAGTCTTCGGCCACGATGATGACCTCTTCGGAAATCAGGCTCGGGTTCGGAATTTCAACGCCGAGAAGATGCCCTGTAACACGCTTGGTGACATCGCGGATGTCTGCGGCGCGTTCTTTCATATATTCGTTATCCATCGACTCGAACATTGTGACGAACATGTCGGCCGTTTCTTTTAAAGCGAATTCCGCGTTGACGGAGTCCGATTTGATTTTGTCTTTAATCGGGTTTAACAGTTCCGGATCGCTTAATACTAACAAATGTGCAGAAAAGATTTCCGCTTTATCTTCTCCAAGCTCTTTCAATGCATGGTTTTTAATGATTTCAAGCTCTTTTTTAGAACGCTCGATGGCGTCTTCAAAACGATTTACTTCCGCATCAGAATCAGAGATGTTTTTCTTTTCAACCGTTAGATCAGGCTCCTCAAGCCGATATGCTTTTGCGATCGCAATACCGGCGGAAGCGCCTATTCCTTTTAGTTCAAGCATTATTCGCCTAAACCTTCGCTTTTCATTGTTTCTTCAAGTGCGGAAAGAGCATCATTTTCATCAGCGCCGGAAGCAGAAATCGTAATTTCAGCACCTTTGGCAATACCTAGTGACATAACACCCATAATTGATTTAAGGTTGACGGTTTTTCCGTTATATTCCAAATTGATATCTGCATCATATTTGCTTGCTGTTTGTACAAGAACAGTCGCTGGACGAGCGTGGATTCCAGAATCTGCAGTTACTTTAAACGTTTTTTGTGCCATTTTTTATCAATCTCCTTTTAATTTAAAGCTTTTAGTACATTCACAATATTATATCATACAGCCGTACATGTCATCTGACAAGTACGGCCATTTTGTGAATTTATTTTTCAACGCGGACGATATCGTCCTGTGTCAGGCTGACATTGCCTTCTGCCTTCAAGCTCACGCTTTCGCCTTCTTGAAGGTTCGTGAACACGATCGGCGTCATCAGGGAAGGTACGCTGTCCTTCACTTTTTCAATGTCGACTTCAAGCAGTTTCTGGCCGGGCTCAACCCGGTCACCTTCAGAAACAAATGCAGTGAAGCCTTCGCCTTTCAGGCTGACCGTATCGATTCCAAAGTGGATCAGAATTTCTCTGCCGCCGTCAGACTGCAGACCGATCGCATGCTTTGTCGGGAACACGTTCAGCACTTTCCCTCTTACAGGTGACACAACTGTGCCTTCTGCAGGAAGAATCGCGAATCCGTCGCCCATCATTTTTCCGGAGAATACTTGATCCGGAACATCTGTAATCGGATGAAGCTCACCAGCAAGCGGTGAAACGAATACTTCTTCACCTGATTCGTTTTGAAGAGGCTCGACCATGGCTTCTTCGATTTGCTGCTCTACTTCCTCGGCAGCGTTTGGCGCTTTTTCAGGACGTGGCGTGCGGCCTGACATAATGTCTTGCATTTGCGATTTTAAATTGTCGGATCTTGGTCCGAAAATCGCTTGGATGTTATTGCCGACTTCCAGCACGCCGGATGCGCCGAGTTTTTTCAAGCGCTCTTTGTCAACTTTCTTCTGATCGTTGACTGTGACGCGAAGTCTTGTGATACAAGCGTCAAGGTGCTTGATGTTTTCTTGGTCACCCATCGCCTCAAGAATTTGATAAGGAAGATCTCCTGCTGCTTCTTTGCCTTCATCAGCGGATTCTGCAGCTGCATCTTCGCGTCCAGGCGTTTTCAAGTTGAACTTGCGGATGGCAAATCTGAATCCGAAGTAGTAGACGACAGCCAGGACTAAACCGACAGGAATGACAAGCCACCAAGCTGTACGGTTCGGCAGAATTCCGAACAGGAAGTAGTCGATCAAACCGCCGGAGAATGTCATCCCGATCTTAACATTTAAAATGTCCATCATCATGAATGACAGGCCGGCAAACACGCAGTGAATCGCAAACAGAATCGGAGCGACGAACAAGAATGAGAATTCGATCGGCTCAGTGATCCCTGTTAAGAATGATGTCAATGCTGCTGAACCCATAATACCGGCAACAAGCTTTTTGTTCTGCGGTTTTGCTTCATGATAAATAGCGAGCGCTGCCGCAGGAAGACCGAACATCATGAACGGATACTTACCGGTCATAAATGTACCCGCTGTCAATTCGACGCCGTCTTTGATTTGCGCCATGAAAATTCTTTGGTCACCGCGGACAATTTCTCCCGCCTGGTTCGTATAGCTGAAGAACTCATACCAGAACGGCGAGTAGAAAATATGGTGCAGACCGAACGGAATCAGAGCCCGCTCAATCATTCCGAATATGAGAGCTGCGACCGCTTCATTTGCTGCAAGCAAGTTTGTCGAAAAGCTGTTCAGTGCGCCTTGGATCGGCGGCCAGATAAACAGCATGACAAGTCCCAGCAGCAATGCACAAATCGATGTAATGATCGGAACAAAGCGCTTTCCGGCAAAGAATCCTAAATACTGCGGAAGCTCGATTGTGTAGAATCGGTTATACATGGCAGCGGCCAGGACACCGACAATAATACCCCCGAATACCCCCGTTGCCAATGTCGGTATGCCGAGCATTGTCGTGTATTCCGGATGGTTTTGAGTAAAGAACTGTGCTCTTTCAACTGCGTCGCTTGGAATCGAACCGTTTTGAAGAAGCACTGCACTCATCGTGACATTCATAACAAGATATCCGATAATAGCGGCGATTCCGGCAACACCGTCGCCGTTAGCCAAACCGATGGCAACCCCGACTGCGAAAAGGAGCGCCAAGTTGGTGAACACGACGTCACCTGAACTTTCCATCACTTTCGCAACAAGCTGAACGGTGCTGTTCGTTAAGAATGGTGCGACTTTTGTCATCTGCGGATTTTGCATGGCATTACCAAGCGCGAGCAGAATCCCTGCAGCCGGCAGGATCGCAACAGGAAGCATCAGCGCCCGTCCAATTTTTTGCAGAACGCCAAATAGCGATTTAAACATGTTTTAACCCCCTCTAAGGATAGTTTGACCTTACAGCAAAAATTCATGACAACTTCGTTCAAAAGACTGCTTTTTCATCCAAATAAACCGTTTACATTTCGCCTTTAGAACGACAAAAAAGGCATGGTGAAAGCGGGTACACTAAGAAACAAAAGACAGCGTCTTCATTTCTTCCCTTTTTTCACTCATGCCTGATCGAATCAGTAACACGTTATAAAGGCGTTATGAAATTTTATTAGTTAAACGGTACAAATGCAATGTCAAATAAACGGCTTCTGCCTCATGAACCGGTTTCTTGAGCGCTTGCTGCAAGATCTTGATCATCTTCCAAGCAGTATTGTAACACAGCGGATATTCCGTTTTCAACAACAACATTAATTTTTCCGGCTCCTGAATCGGCTCGTCCCGTTTAATCCTGTCAATCGTAAAGCGCAAGTGCCTGATCAGCCGCAAATAGTTCACACTTTCCCTGTTGACCTGCATCTGGAACGAATCTTCGATGACCTGGACAAGCCTGGAGATCAGTTGGGAATGCTGATTGACTTCAGAAAGCGGACGGTTCGTCATCGCACTGTGGATATGAAGTGCGATAAACCCGATTTCGCCTTCAGGCAGCTGAATGTCGGATTTTTCATTTATCATATCGACGGCTTCTTTGGCGACTTCGTATTCCTTCGGATAAAGCGATTCCGTCTCAAGCAAAAACGGATTCTTCATATCAAATCCCTTTTCTAAGCGCTTAACCGCAAATGCGATATGATCCGTCAGCGCGACATGAATGTGTTCGTTCAGCGGCTGGCCGATTTTTTGCGCGATATGGTAAATAACATCATTGGCGATATCAACCATTTTTTCATCGACATAAGTGAGGAGCTTCTTATACTGCGATTGTTCCTTATCATTTTCCAGGATAAACATTTTTTCATAGTTCTCATGTTCGATAAGATCTCCGCGCTTTTTGCCAAAACCTATTCCTTTGCCAATCAAGACAACTTCTCTGTAATCATCATGGAGAGCGATTAAAACGTTGTTGTTGAGTACCTTTTCAACGGTAAAGGATCTGTTCACGATCCTCAGCTCCTTTTTGTCATCAATCTCTCATATCGTACAAAACTCATGAAAGCGCGTCAATTTATTTTGACCTTTTTGATGAAAAATGTCGAATTTTGATCACTGTCTGGAAAATGATTGATGTTTTGATTACACAGTCGCCCTTTTGATCAGCTTGTAAGGAACGGTCTGTTTTTCCGGGCCGGCACCGCCGATTCTCTTTCGCAAAAGGCGAAACGCATGCTTCCCCATTTCCTTTATATTAATTTTGATCGTTGAAATGCCCAGCACTTCACTGATTGGCTGGTTGTCACAGCTTAAAATGGCGAGGCTTCCGGGAATATCCACCTGATGACGCTGCGCTTCAAGAAACATACCGGCTGAAACTTGGTCGTTGGCGATAAATACAGCTGTCGGCTTCTCCTTCATCTCTCGCCATTCAGAGAACAGCTTTTGCCCGTCGGTAATCGTCAGCGACCGCTCGAATACCCATTCTTCCCGGTAAGGCTCTCCGATCGCGGCCAAAGCTTCCTTGTATGCCTCGAGGCGAAAGTGGCTGTTCATGCCATTTTTCCTTGCCAAACCAATGGCAATTTTTGTGTGCCCCTTTTCAATCAAAAAATCCAGTCCTAATCGGAAAGCATCTTTATGCGGAATGCTGACCGTTGAAAAATGCTGTTCGCTTGAGTCCTGGCATAGGATGAACGGACCGGTCTCATGCCAGTCCAAAAGCGCTTCATCAGACATCGCTTTTGAACAGAAAATCAGGCCGTCCACCTGTCTTTGTTTCAGCTGCTCCAATGCAAAAACTTCTTTTTCCAATTGATAATTTGTTTGATAAAGCGAAAAGTGAACGCCTTCCTTCGCAGCTTCTTCAGCGATTCCTTCCAGCAGATCGCCGAAATAAGGGAGGCCGATGGTCGGCAGCACAACACCTATCATATTTGAAAAGCCTTTGGATAAATGAACGGCATGCATATTCCTTGCATATTCGAGCCGTTCAATCGTCTCAAGAACTTTTTGGCGTTTTTCTTCTTTGACATACGGGTGGCCGTTGAGAACCCTTGAAACAGTCGTGATGGAAACCCCTGCGGCTTCAGCTATTTCCCTGATATTTGCCATTCGTTTCCCTTCTTTCTTTCAAATCTTTTCATACATGCCGGATCATTTCGCGTCATAAAGAAATTATATCGCTTGGAGCCGCGGATTTTGATCGTTTTCGGGATTTTTTTCGGGGTTCTATAAATATGAAGAAAACAGTGAAGAAGATGTACGGAGAAAAAACCGGCTGATATGAAAATATTTCACAATCAGCCGATACACGAAATATTTTTATCTAAACCATGCTTTTCTAAGGTTATTCGTGAAATTGTGATCATTGAAAAGAACGTTTGCACTTCCGAAATCCGTAGTGTTCAATGCGTTTCTTGCGGCAGGCGTCAAATCTTCCCATCCGATGAGAGGCTGGGTTCCACCCTTTGCGCTGTCCACATATAAGCTGTGGTTGATCGGTGGTTGCGGAGCATCATAGCGGATCTTCGGATGATCGCCTTCCATAATCTTGTTGTTTGGAGCTGTTTTTTGAAATTTACCGTGTTGAGAATAAGCGATAGAAAGCACTTTTGGATTTTGATTTGCCGGATTATCGATCCATACGACGATTCCTTCCCAATCATGTCGATGGCCGAATGCTTTAAAAGGCAGAGGTGAATCTTTAGGAAAATACCATGCGTACATAATCGCCCATACTCCATTGTACCATGCAGAGCGGGAGTACACTTGTCCTACGCTTTTGCTGCAGTGTCCTTCGGGCGCTCCGGTAGGCTCCAGGCCTCCGCTTGTATTGCCTTGTGCGTCAACTGCGGGAAAAGGCACGCAGCCGCTTGCGACCTTTAAATAAGGCTGAAAACGTTTGGCCGCTTTTTGAGAAACCGTCACAGGGGTTACTTCACTGAAGCCTTGCACTTTGTCATGATCAATCACTTTCGCGTCAGCTGCCGGTACGATACTGACAAAAGCAAATATCGACAAAAACAGTACATATCCTAATGTTTTCACTCTTTGCTAGCTTCCTTTCATTGGTAATGGACTTCAAATCATTAGAAAAGTCTTAATTCTTATTTGTGTGGGGGTGAATCCGCAATCATTGCGGGGACTGAAATATCTGAGTGAGAGATGAAAAGATATTGTCTGCGGCAGATTTAATTTGTCAGCGCTTTTCCCATTTAATCCCTCCCTTCTTCTGAGCTTAGTATACAAATTTTTCACATGAGAATAATGATGCAATCCGATTATCTTTTGATCAATCTAAATCACCATAATAAAAACAAAAAGGCGCTGTAGATTCATTCATCAAACGATCATCACAGGACTTTTTCAGCGTCAATCATATTAAGCGGCCCGGCAAAATTCCTAAAAACCCTGACATCAGGGTTTTCTTTATTAATTTAGGGCTTGATATGGAAAGCGTTTCATAATTTAGAATGAAGGCAGCACCGGTGCTGAACACGTTTTCATTCCAGAAAGGGGAAGAAAAATGGGTATCTTCATTCTGATTCTATTATGTATCGTTATCGTACTGTCTTCAAAAGCAGCGATGAAACCGCTCAAAGAAAAACACGAGATCAAACCATTCCGTTCCTTTGATGATTTTTTCATTTCAAAGGATTGATGCGGGTAATAAGACAAACGATTCACGTCAGCATAAAAAAGAACCCGCGCGGGCGCGGGTTCCGTTTTTTATGAAATGACAGTCAGCTCTTTTGGATACTTTGTCAGCGCTTCTGCTCCATCGGCAGTGACAAGTACATCATCCTCGATGCGCACCCCTCCGATTTCCGGCACATAGATGCCGGGTTCAATCGTGTATACCATACCTTGTTTTAATAGCTCGTCATTGTTCTGGCTCATGGACGGGTATTCATGAGGCGAAATCCCGAGCCCGTGCCCGAGACGGTGAGGAAAGTAATCGCCATAGCCCGCTTTTTCGATGATGCCGCGCGCTTTTAAATCAAGATCGCCGATTCTGACGCCGGGTTTGCTCATCTTAAGCGCCTCTGTTTCGGCCTGAAGCACCGTATCATATATTTCTTTTTGTTTTTCACTCACATTTTGATACACGAGCGTTCTTGTAATATCAGAGCAGTATCCGTCAATGATCACGCCTAAATCAAAGAGGACGAAATCACCCGGCTTAAGCGTGCGGCTGCCCGGGTTTCCGTGCGGCTGTCCTGACTTTTCTCCGAAAAGGACCATTGTGGAAAACGACATCCCCTGGACTCCTTTTTTCTTCAGCTCATACTCGATTTTAGCGACGACATCGATTTCCGCTATCCCCTCTTTTAATGCGGCGGCTCCTGCTTCGACTCCGTAGTCGGCAAGCTTGGCCGCTTCACGGAGGATGCTGATTTCTTTTTCGTCTTTGATGACGCGGATTTGGTTCAGCCTTTCTTCTGCAGAGACAAGCTCCGCACCGTTTGTGACCGCCTGCAGCATTTCGGCGCGCGAAAGAGCAAGCGTTTCTTTTTCAACCGCCACTTTTGAACATTGGCCGTTTCGCTTTTGAAGCGCTGAGGATATGAGTTCCCAAGGGTTTTGATGATCCCCGTATCCGATGATCTCATACGCCCAGCCGGCTGCTCTCGCCTGACCGGCCTCCATTTGCGGACAAACAAAAAACGGCTCTTCATCTTGAAAAATAAAAACGCCCATCAGCCGTTCGTGCGGTTCTGTATAAAAGCCGGTAAGATAAAATACGTTTTCTTTTGAATGAATAAAAGCCGAAGATATGTTTTTTTCTTTCAGCCAGGAAGAGATTTGTTCAATTCTTTCCATGCTCTTTTCACTCCTTGAGACAGTTTCCGTACCATACATTTAACATGTAAAAGCATCACATCCATTGTATCAGTTTTTCCCGTCTCTTGCTCACACCTTATGTATCGTTGGGATGCCACCCGCTTCTATTATTGCCGCCTCTTCCTCAAACAGCCCTCTGATGTGAAAAACGGCTGCCGTTAGCATGCAGCCGTTTCTTTGTTTAGGATTTCAGCAGCCTGAGACCGTTTAAAATAACAAGCAGCGTGCTGCCTTCATGTCCGATGACACCGAGCGGCAGATCAAGAATTTGAAGAAAGTTGCTGCAGATTAAAAGACAGATCACACAAAGAGAGAAAATCACGTTTTGTTTAATGATCATATTCATTTTCCGGGAAAGCCGGATCATTTTGGTCAGTCCTGTCAATTCGTTTTTCATTAAAACGACATCTGCTGTTTCCAGTGCGACATCTGTGCCTCCCCCCATTGCGATCCCCACATCAGCGGCGGCAAGGGCCGGTGCATCATTGATTCCGTCTCCCACCATAACGATTGTTCCGTATGTTTTTTTCAGCTTTCGTGCTTCCTCTACTTTTCTGTCAGGAAGGCATTCTGAAACGACGATTTTCAAGCCCGCTTCTCGTGCGATGGCCGCTGCGGTTTCAGGCTGGTCCCCGGTCAGCATCGCCGTCTGAACACCAAGCGCATTCAGCTCTTCGATCACCGCTTTAGCTTCCGGTCTGATTTGGTCTTTTAATGCAAAGCACCCCGCGATTTTTTCGCCTTTTTTCACGAACACAATTGATTTTCCCTGCTTGGCAAGCTCCTGAACAGCCGCCGTGAGAAATTGCCCGGCTGCCTCTTCCCCGACAAATCCGGCTTTGCCGATCAGCCATGTCTCTCCATTGTATCGAGCCTGAACGCCAAACCCTGACGTCTCCTCGATCGACACATTCGCGGCAGGCTCGATGCCTTTTGCTTCTGCATACTCGACAATCGCTTTGGCAAGCGGATGGCCTGACTGCTTCTCAATCGCAGCAGCAGCCTCCAAGCATTCGCGCTCCTCGATATCAGCAGCTAAAAGCATATCCTCCACGCCGGGCTTTCCGTTCGTAATCGTTCCCGTTTTATCCAATGCAACAATTTTGCTGTTGCCGAGCTTTTCAAG
Organism: Bacillus sp. FSL L8-0528; assembly: GCF_038593085.1. NCBI lineage: Bacteria > Bacillati > Bacillota > Bacilli > Caryophanales > Bacillaceae > Bacillus > Bacillus sp. FSL L8-0528. The sequence goes on along the minus strand of NZ_CP151961.1, from coordinate 1,496,782 downwards.
GAAGACGCTGCCTTTAACAAGCAGGCCGTTTCTTGCGCCATTCGAGATCAAAGACAGCGCGGCAGGCATGATCGAAGCGACAAGGGCACACGGCGAAGCGACGACCATGAACACCATCGCTCTGTAAAATGTCTCGCTCCAGCTCCAGCCAAGCAGAAAATGCGGCAGAAAGAGCAGCAGTCCGACAGCAAGCAAAACCCCTTTAACGTAAATATTTTCAAACCGCTCAATAAACGCCTGTGACGGCGAAACGCTGTTTTGTGCAGACTCAACGAGCCGAATGATCTTTTTGAACAACGAATCTTCATTTGTCTTTGTGACCCGGACGGTGAGCGATCCGCTCAAATTGACCGTACCCGCAAAAACCGCGTCTCCGAGGGTTTTTTCCGCGGGGATAGATTCGCCCGTTAATGCCGATTCGTCGATACTCGTTTTTCCCGATTCGATCTCCCCGTCTGCCGCAATGCGTTCCCCGGGTTTAATAAGAATGAGGTCGCCCGCTTGAAGATCGGCCGCCGCCACGGTTCTTGTTCTTTCTTCTTCAAGCAAAACGGCTTCCTCCGGCTCCAATTTCATCAGCGATGTCAAATCGCGTTTGCTTTTATTTAATGTATACGTTTCAAGCGCTCCGCTGAGAGAAAAGATAAAAATTAACACGGCCCCTTCAGCCCAGTAGCCGATCAGCGCAGACCCGACCGCCGCAAAAATCATCAGGAGTTCAACATTCAGCGTTTTTTCCGCCAGCGTTTCTTGTATACCTTCTTTCGCTTTGGCAAAGCCGCCGATACAAAAAGCTAAAATAAACAGAACAACGGACAATGTGTCATTGCCGGACAACAGCCAGCCTGCAAGAATCAACAAACCCGACAAAAGCGCAGCAATCAATTCCCCGTGCTGCCTCCAATTTTCAAAGTGAAACGTGTGACGGTTCTGCTGCGATTGTTTCCCGATCTCTAATTGCATCTCCAATATCCTCCCTAATTGAGAATGTAATTCATCGTCAATTTCCTTCTTAAAAAACAAATTGCCGCCTCATCGGCAGCATAAACATCGAGTATTTTATTTATATAAAGGGTATGACTGCTTCTTGTCCATTGAACACACCCTTTTCTATTTCTCATTATAGCACGGCTTTCCACGTTTTCAAATAATAATTATTATAATTTCTTCATGATAGTAATTATCATTTACATTCCAAAAAAAGCTGAACTCCCGGCTCAGCTTTTCCCTGCCCATTCTTTCATTTGTTCCACAGTAATGGGTCCGACAACCGATTTCTCCAGCTCTCCCTTTTCGTTAAAGAAAAATGTTGTTGGAATCGTCATGACATTGTAGGCTTTCATCATTTCGCCCTTTTTGTCAAAAACGATCGGAAATGTCAGCTTGTTTGCTTTAATAAACTGTTTCACCTTCTGTTCGTTTTTTTCGGCATTCAGCAGATTCACGGTCACGAGCTTTACTCCGGATTGCTTGCTTTCATAGTAGGATTGGAATCGCGGAAGCTCTTCGCGGCACGGCGGGCACCAGGTCGTCCAAAAATGAACGATCGTCTTTTGGCCTTCGGCGGGAATGACGACGCGCTGCCCCTCCACCGTGTTCATCTGCATGACTGCAGGAGAAGCATGTTTTGCAGAGGCCTGCGGCTGAAATACGAAGGCTCCGAAAAAAAGCACCAGGATGAGCGGGTAAATAAGACTGATTCTTCGCATATGAACTCCCCTTCTTTTTAGTATTAGCTTCCCCGCAAAAACCAAAACTATGAAGAGGTTCAATCAGCGGCTTTCGATTCTCGGAGAGCGGGATTTGTTTGTCAACAAAAGCGTGACGCCCAGCTCTTTGCAAATCGTCACATAATGCAGCGCCGTCAGCAAAATCATACCGGTATTCATCGCAAGAATGATCCCCGTCATCTGCAAAGTCTGCATGGACCCGAGAACATACATCATCAAAAACGACAAGACACTGGCCCAAACGTTATGATAAAAAGCATCTTTGGCCAACCCCATTCCGATTAAACAGGCCTGAAACGGCATCGCAAAAAAGTGGAATAAAAAATACGGCCACAGCATTTTAAGGTAAAACGACGCCTTGACCGAATCGAAAAATAAGTGGGTCAGCGGCTCTGCAAAGTGATACATTACCATAACGGACGGTATGCCGTAAAACAGCGTGATGAAGATTGCCTGTTTAATCCGTTTGATCACTCTTTCGTATTGTCCGTAAGCGTAGCTTTCGGAAATGCTCGGGATCATGACGACCATCAGTGAATGGGCGATAAAAGCCGGAAAAAAGCCGATTGTCATCGCCACCCCCGAAAGCATGCCGAACTGGTCGATGGCCGATGTTCTCGATACGCCAGCGGCAAGCAGCGTCCCCTTCACCAAAAAAGGTTCAACGGCGTTTGTCACAGCGTGAAAAACGCGCAGTCCCGTCGTCGGGATCGAAACAGTGAGCAGGCGCTTTAAAACATCGTTTCTCCGCAGGTGGATCTGCTGGCCTTTTTGAGCGGCGCGCCTGACCAAAACAAACTGCGAAAACAGATAAACAAACACGACCACTTCACTTGCAACGAGGACAAACAATGAGATCAGAAGAGAAGTATCCAATTCAAAGGAATACCATTGAAAAAATAAAAACAAGCCGATGAGCTGAAAGATTTTTTTCAGGGCATTCGCCGTTGCGATTTTACCCATTTGCTGAACGCCCATGAAGTAGCCTCTCGCGATCGATGTAAATGCAACCGTAGGGATCATCCCGATCACAAGCCCTCTGATCAGAGGGTGGTAAGAATCAAAAACTGGAATAAATGGAAGAATGATCACTGCAGCTGCCGTGGAAAAAACCGTGCAGACCGCAGTCATCCGCAATGCATGTTTCAGCATGCTTTCGTGCAGCTTCGGGCTGGACTCGGCGATAAACTTCGATATCGATACAGGCAGCTCAAGGCTCGCAATCACCACAACTAAAAAAATGGAAGGCAAAACACTCATGTAGAGCCCCATGCCATGCTCGCCAAGCTCCCGTGCAAGAATCATGTTGATGACGAATTCAAGACATTCTGCAAAAAAAGCAGCTAGCGAAAGAAGAACGATTCCTTTTACAAAACGGTTCATGAGGTCTCTCCTTGTCTCACGGGTTTATCCCATCATATGAGACAAGTCTAAAAATTATTTTCTTTTTCATTGAAAATTGATTTTCATAAAGGATCAAAAACAATTTTTTTCTTAGGCTGTGAAAAGTGAGAAAGAATCGCATATAAAAAGCAGCCAAGGCGGATGGCCCTGACTGCTTTTTTAGATCGCAAAGACATGTTTGCCGATGCGCTTCACGACTTTTCTTGTTTTAATCCAGTCATCAGAAGCGATGTCGGGATTATAGAAAAATAAAGCGTCTGTTTCTTTTTTATTTTGATCTACCGCTTCTTCCACAGCTTCAACTGATTCGCGGTCTGCTTTTTTCTCGATGCTGCCGTTTAGAACGGGCTCAAAAGCGTTTCTTTGATAGATCACGCTTTTTACGCTGTCAGGAAATCGGCCGTCTTCCACCCGATTCAGGACGACATTGGCGACAGCCACTTTTCCTTCAAATGACTCGCCTTTCGCTTCGGCATGTACAAGCCTTGATAAAAGATCTTTTTCTTTTTGTGTAAGATCTGTCGTCTCTTCTTCAACTTCTTCTTTTTCCTGCTCCTCTTCAGCTGGCAGATACGCGGCTTCAACGAAGCTTTTTTCATCTGTCAATTGAAAAGCAGGATTTTCTTCTTGTTTAAGGCTTTCCATCAGCCGTTCCATTTCCTGTTTATCTTTTTTCGAGAACAACATGACAGCTTGAGCATGCTCGATTCTTGCTGCCGGCAGCATGCAGATTAAAAACGCAGCTAGCGCAGCAAATTTCGATTTCATTTCCTTCCTCCTTGTCAAATCTTCATCGAAAAAAACATATGTTTTACACTAACAAGACGAATCGCTGATTTCATTGCCAAAATGTTGGCATGTCTTCCATCAAACCGTCCGGTTGTCACATTATTGCAGACAGCCGGACGATTTCATGCAGAAAACACCAAAATCTCCAGAAACATATGGCTTCACGCAAATAAAAAAAGCTTTCTCAGCCGGTCTGAGAAAGCCTTTTTCAGCTTCTTGCCTCTTTCATATATTGAAATATAATATTTCCGCCATGCTGGGCAATGCCGCGAAAATGCTTAAAATCTTCCTGCTTTGTTAAGATGGCTCTGAAAGAAAGAAAATCTTCTTTTTTCACATGGAGTTCATGAATGCTCCCTGACCTTAATTGCTCGATCTGATCGATGGCATTTTGCTCTGTCACCTGTTCTCTCCCCTTTTCTCTCATCATCTTTAACTAATTAACTATAACATTAAGTCACACCAGGTACAACAATAGTGATGCCGCTTCCCAAATCGCTTTACTTCTCCAAGAAAATATTGCAAAATACTTTCAATAGGTTAATTTACTTTAAAGGAGAGGAAGTCACTTGAAAATTGCAAAAGTCGGGAACGTCATCGAATTTAAAAACGGACTCACCGGAATCGTAGAGAAAGTAAACGAAAACTCTGTGATCGTCGATGTCACGATTATGGAAAACTACAGAGACTTGGAACTGGACTCCTTAACCGTCGTCAATCATAAAAACTATAAAATTATTAAAGATTCCCTGCATTAATCAGCCGCCCTTTACAGCTAATTTTCACGATTTCCACGCAGCTTTATTTCCACAAGTTTTTCTACAAAAGGAAAAACCGCCTGCCACCCGGCTCCGGCGGTTTTTTCCTCTGTTCCCACATCGTTCCGAAGAAGTTTGCGCAAATCGCCGTAATCGACTTACTTTTAACTAGACAGCTGAAAAAGCCGGCGGCCGTGCGGAATGAAATGAAATACCGACCGCTTCCCGGCTCCTTAAACATTATTTTAAAATAGATGACTTTATCTTTCCGACCCGTATCAGTACATTTTCAATCTCATTATCAGTATAGGAAAACATTATCGTCCAAGCGTGCTTTTTCTTGGATTATATCCTAAGTTTTTATCGATTCTATTGTCATTCAAGTAAATGCTGTAAGTCCCCGGGGCCAGCTCTTCCATGTCTTCAATATCCTGCACCACTTGATTATAAATGCGTTCGCTTGGCCTTGTATGTGCTTTTTTCATATATAACTGTATGTTGATATCACATGATTTTGGGGTGATTTCTTCATCCTCTAATTTCTCTTGCCAGTCTTGTTTGCTTCTTTTCGGGTTTTCTAAATAGGCTGAATAAAGTTCATCCTTCCAATCAGCATTTAAAGAAACAGCATAATAAGGCGTCTGATATCCCTTACCGCTTGTGTTATCAACGGCTGCCTGCGTTTTACCTACAACCGGCTCTTCTTCTGTCAACTTCTCTAAATAGTAATCTAGCGCGGCAAATTCGTCTTCAAAAGCCAATGCGTATATCGCGCTTGTAATCGAGTCTTTCACGTCCAACTCCGATGAGCTGATCGCGTCAGTCTGCACCTTTTTCTTGTCCAAATCAATTTTAATTTTTGCGTTTGTGTAGAAATGCAAGTTTCCGACTGATTCGGCATACACAGTAACAAATCCGTGCCCTCCGACAATGTTATGGATTTTTACCTTCGTTCTATATTGGTCCAAGAAATAATCTTTTACCGTTTTTTCAACTTCATCTCGATGCGCTTCTGCAATCTCAGCGGTTTCTTTCTGATAACCCTTACTATGAATATGAAAGTCTTGTCCTTTGTAATCTTGGACGCTAATTTCAGAATCCTCTCTGTTCTGACATCCGCCTATAAATAAAAGTAAACCAATTCCAAGTGCTGCTGCTTTTTTATATTTCAAAAATGTATCCTCCAGTTCATACTGCAATGACCTTATACGTTTTTATTGAATCCCGTTCCATTTTGCTAATTCTTAGGCCCGCTTTATTATAAATCATATGAAGTGTATTTTTGGTATTCGATACAAAAAATGAGACAATGGGACTAATAAACTTTGTGTCATTCTCGCTTTTTAAGTTCTTTAGTTCTGGGTAAAAATCCTTTTCAAAAGGAATAGACGTGCAACGATGCACGCCTGCTCAACACGAATATCTTTTTATTATTATGAACTTGGACGATTTTGAAGGTAATTTCCCGATAACCAACTATGCATATTAAAGCTTAAGCCATATAATCTGAAAATGGATTCACCTTTCGTTTATTACACTTCACACTATAACTATGTAACAAATTATTATAAATCAAAATTTCGTTGTTTTACAGATTATCCTATTTCCGCATGCAAGTTATCTTCCCATCTTAAAAATGCCCAAAACTGCAATTTATCCATTTTTAACGGAAACTTATGATTGATATACTCTTCTTCGCAGTCCTTAATGAGTGGAAAGTCAGCAAGTACCTCTGTACAAGCTACGCTCAGCATTTCTTTTTCATCGTCTGTAGGCTCCCCGTTAAAATAACCTTTCCAGTATAACGTTTCATTTTCTAACTTTACTGCGAGTCCCCTTAATTTATATGGGATTGCCCCCAATAAAGCGTAATGACAACTGATGATTAAATTATTCATTGTCGAATCCATATTTTCAATATCCACCTCAATATAATAAGCTTTTTCTAAAGTATACCCTTCCTCCCACAGATTGAGTTGAGCTAGATCGCTTCGGCTATTCATTGTTTGAAGGTCGGGAATTTTTGGGAACGTTGTAGAAGTAAGTAAAAAAGGGGGTGCTCATTGTTAAGCGGATCCTTTAATATCCGCAATCTTTATCTCTACACTCTTTTTTCATAACAGCATCAACACTATGACTCATTATCTTATCATTAGACGGATCGTATATACCATCAAATTTGTTATTTTCATCTTTATTATAATACCCAAACACCTGTACGCCACCCATTGGATCTATTTCATATCTATCCTCGAACTGAACACTATCTATTCCTTCATAATTTGCCTTCAAGAATTTTTCCATATGTATTTTTGCAGTTTTAAACTCTTCAATTTCTTCATTATGTTGTGCGTTGTTCTTCACAATAAAACCCCCGACTGCTATAATTACTAAAGCTAGAATAATAAGGTATTTTTTCAAAACAATTCATCCTTTCAAGACCATTTTACACTAAATTTGCGAGGTTTTGTATGAGTAAAAACATAAAAGTTCCAAATCTGTCGGATAGCACTTATTATTCATTAAGCAGAAATGCGTATAAATATGATCAGCTTAAAGAAAAATTAAAAAGTAACACGCTAATTGTAACAGAAAACAAGATTGGTTGGTACGTTGAGCGCGTACGAAACGACGACGATACCGGACTCGATGCGGTTGTTCTGTCACAAGCCGAAAAGAGAAACGGCAAGTGGATAAAATCAGATAGCCCGAAAAATGTCGTTGTAGCTTTTGCTGGAACAGATCCAGGGAAGGATCCGTTAAGTGACGTAGAACAAGCGGACGTTAATCATATCGTCTTAGGAAACGATCCGAAAGATAAAACACAATATGTCGTCAAGAAAGATGCGAAAGATACGTCTAAGACACTTGGGAGATATACAGGTTCGATGGAACAAACTGCAATGCTTGAGTCCGGAGATTATAAATTAATTACAAAAACATCACAAATCGATCAAGCCGATCAACTTGTGCGGGAAGTCAAACAAAAGTATAAAGGTACCTCAACGATTATTTCAACAACCGGACACTCTCTCGGAGGAGCAGAGGCGGAATACAGCGCGGTCAACAATGATATTTACGCTGTTTCATTTAACAGCCCATCAATTGTTAAATTACATTCAGAAGAAAAACAAAAGGAAATTAATAACGGAGACTATAATCCTTATGTAAAGTCAATTGTCAATCCGGATGATATGGTCGGTGCCGGTTGGTGGGACGAATTTGATCGCCACAATGGGACTACCATTTACACAAAAGATCCTTCTATCGCAACGGCTAATCGCGAAAAAAGGCTTGACGGCAATAAACTCCAACAGGTCGGAAGAAACCTTCTGTATTTCGCTAATACGCTAATCTTTCAAAATCCCGATACACACTGGGTCGGCAGCAATAATTTCTCTTTCGACAAAAACGGCAACGTTCAAAATATAGAAGGCGATGAGCTCGTTTATGACAAAAATTTAAAAGCGATGCTCCCACCGGAAGTTGCCTCCGGAAGTGGCGCAATTAAAGTAACGCCCGAAGTCGCTAAGCAGCTCGCGAAAAAAGTAAATGCGATCATTGATGACTTGCGAACGATGAAACGGGAAGCCGAAAACGCCTATCAGGAACACGACGCTGCGATCAACGACCTGAAACATGATACCTACCGTCAAGTCGGCCACGGTTTATACGACAAGCTGACGCTTGACGATGTAAACAATACGCTGAATAACTTGGCACAGTCGTTTGACAAAAAAGGAAATCCGCTCTTTTACGATGTTCATGCCGAAAAAGCGTACATCGCCTCATTAAAAAATACGATTTCAGATTTAGAAGACATCAGCGGGTACCTGACGCAGATTGCAAAAGATTTTAAATCGAAAGACAAAATGCTGGCAAATTGGCTTAAACTTTAGGAGATGAAACAATGGAAAATTTCAATAAACTGGCTTCACTCAACAACTTAAACGGCGATCAAGAAGATACACTCCTCATACGGCGCAATCAGCTTCAAATGCTGAAAACGGGCATGAGGGTAACAGCCGCAACTAAGCTTGAAAGCATTAAAACGACACTAAGACCGAAGTTTAAAGTAGACGATATACAAAAAGAAATGAACAGCGTCTATTCATCGCTTCTCTACAGCTTCGAAGGAAAAGCGCAGCAGGCGCTCGCTCAGCGAATCAGCCAAAGCGCTCAGCAGCTTATTAATACGGAGCAGGACGGAGAAAGTTTTGTGAATGGATTTAAGACGAGATGAAGGCGTCTTAATTGGCGTCTTTTTTTTATTTAAATCTAACAACATGTTCTGTTTTCACCACACTACCCGTCTTCGGTCTTCACCTCAAATTACTCTTCGGCTTCACCCCGAGTCTTCACGTTAAGAGCTTTTTTATTTTTGCAAGTCCCCTTGTTGACACATATTCCTTTATGGCTATTCCATTAATAGTCCTTAACCTTTTAAGCATTTCAATATACCCGATAAATTTAAAATACGTTTAAGCTTTTTCACCCTAGGGGGCTTTATTTGGCGAAATGGTTGTGCCGGATCCCGGTTTAACAATCGCATAACCAGCGTTTTTCAATTCTTTGACTGCCTCGAACCTGCGCTTATAGAGTTATCGTTCGAAAGACGCTTTGCTTTAAGCTTGATCGTTTCGTTTGGCGGAAGCCGCGGAAGGCCCGAAAGAGGTGATGTATACTCCGCTGACGTATTGCTTTGCATAGCTTATAAACGCTTGTCTAAAATCAAAAGGATCATCCATAACAACAATAAAATCATCTTTATCAATATTTTTTTATTGTAAAACGATAAATAATATGTTAAATTCAAATCGACAAATAAGTGAGGTGCTCTTTATGAAACGTGGATCAACACTCTTTTTAAAGATGGCTGTTATTCTTATTGGAATCCCAGTTATTGCTTTGTGCATATTTTTCGTGCCAAAAATAGCGAATTTTGCAGCTGATTTGTACCCGGATATTTCTTATCTGAAATATCTCGTTTATATCGATTTGTATGCAGCGGCGATACCTTTTTACTTTGCTCTGTATCAAGCCTTTAAACTTTTAAGCTATATTGACCACAATAAAGCTTTCTCGAAATTATCTGTACGGGCTTTAAAGAATATAAAATACTGTGCAATCACCATCAGTATTTTATTAGCCGCCGGCATGCCGCTCTTCTATCTCATCGCGGAGATGGACGACGCTCCTGGTATCATACTTATCGGACTGGTCCTTATTTTTGCTTCAATGGTTATCGCGGTCTTTGCTGCTGTTCTCCAAAGGCTATTGCAAGAAGCGATCGATATAAAATCAGAAAATGATTTAACAGTCTGAGGTGAAAACAATGGCAATTATCATCAATATTGACGTGATGCTGGCTAAAAGGAAAATGAGCGTAACGGAACTTTCTGAGAGGGTTGGAATCACAATGGCGAATCTTTCCATATTGAAAAACGGAAAGGCAAAGGCCATTCGATTATCAACTTTAGAAGCGATTTGTAAAGCTTTAGAATGTCAACCCGGAGATATTTTGGAATACCGAAGTGATGAAGACACCCATGATTAAAAATTTAACCTATTCGGCGGTGATCTTATGTGCATACCCGTAAGTCTGTTTAGCTGCAATACAAAGCCGGCCTCGCATATATTCAGAAAAAAACTTCGGAGGCACACATGATGAGAGCACTAAATCAACTCGTTCGTTTTGGTTGGGAGCAGTCCTTGTCATGTTTATTTCCTGTCGTTATTTTTGCCTCTTTGGCAATTACACAAACCATCCCTCTTCCCTTCCTGCCGCGGTATGACTGGCTGCTCATCATCTGTGTTCTCATGCAATGGTGGATGGTGCGTTCCGGTCTTGAAACATGGGATGAATTAAAAGTGATCACATTGTTCCATATTATTGGACTAGCTCTTGAACTTTTCAAGGTGCAAATGGGCTCCTGGTCTTATCCGGAGGAAGGTTATTCCAAAATCTTTGGGGTGCCTTTATATAGCGGCTTTATGTATGCAAGTGTCGCCAGTTATCTTTGCCAGGCATGGAGGAGGCTTAAGGTTGAACTGGTTAAGTGGCCGCCGTTTTTCGTCGTTGTACCTCTTGCCGCTGCGATTTATTTGAATTTTTTCCTCCATCATTATTGGATTGACGTCCGCTTTTGGTTATCTGGACTTGTGATAATTGTTTTTTGGAAATCATGGGTCATATACGAGGTTAATGGAATTCATTACCGTATGCCGCTCGCACTTTCTTTTGTGCTCATCGGATTTTTTATATGGATAGCCGAAAATATCGCAACGTTTTTTGGAGCCTGGACATATCCAAACCAAACCAGTGCGTGGAGTCTCGTTCATGTAGGGAAAGTGAGTTCATGGCTCTTATTGGTGATTGTCAGCTTTCTAATCGTAGCCACGTTAAAACAGATTAAGGAGAAAGATTCCACTAGAGTGGATGCCGGTCAATTTTTATAAACTGTTTATTTTAAAGGGTTTCGAGGAGCTGTGGAGGCTGTTGCAGGCCAATAAAAAATAATCAATATTTTCTTTAAGCTGATCATTCACAAATCGAATTATTCCTTTATTAGGTCAGAAGACTTGATCACCAAGATTCATTTTCATGGAGAAAACGTTGAATCCTCTGTCCTCTTACGTATCCTATTAGTCGTAGATCGGTGGCGAATGGATTACGAAATAATCGGTGAAGGACGGAATTTACCTTCGAGAATGCTGCAGGTGTGGCATGAAAAAGAGAATATAGAATATCAGGCGCCTTAACAGGCGTCTTTTTGTATTGCTTTAATTGCGGCATACCGAAAATTTTTTCACTTTTCAACCTATTATCGCTCTGAGTATAGTAATATATTTACAAAAAGGAAATAAAAAGGGAGAGGTGGAAGTGAAACAGTTAATACCCTCGTCAAAAGTCGGAGTGAAAATCCACGAATGGTATAAAATGATAAGAGAGTTTAGCGTGCCAGATGCAGAGGCTTTAAAAGAAGAAGTAGAGAAGGACATTAATCAAATGGAAGAAGATCAGGACTTACTCCTTTACTATCAATTGATGTGTTTTAGGCATCAATTAATGTTAGAATATTTAGAACCCACTAAAAAAAGAAAGCATGGGAGTTCATTACTCGAATTGTTGGCCCAAATTGAGGAGCCTCGAAGAGATTTAAACGGACTCCTTAGTTATTACTCATTTTTCTTTAGGGGTATGTATGAATTTGAGAAAAAACAGTATATTAAAGCGATAGAGTTTTATCGAAACGCAGAAAAACAGTTGTCACTCATTACTGATGTTATAGAACAAGCCGAGTTTCACTTTAAAATGGCTGAAGCGTACTACATCATGAAACAGACGCATGTATCCATGTATCATATATTAAGAGCCTTTAAAATATATAATAATCACGAACTCTACAAAGTCCGTAAAATCCAATGTTTATTTGTAATCGCAGGTAACTATGACGATTTAATGTGCCACGACAAAGCCTTACCCCACCTGGAAAACGCACTCGAATTAGCGATAGAGATTAACAATAAAAGGCTCATTAGTTCTGCCTATTTTAATATAGCCGATTGTCATGAATGTATGGGGGACATCGATGCAGCAGTTGAATATGCTGAAAAAGCCGTAGAGATTAACCTAAAAGAAGAATATAACAACCTACCACAATCATTATATTACTTTACTCAACTTCTTTTTAAGCAGAAAAACTACGAGCGCGCAATCGAGATATTTCGTATTGGTAGACAAACAGCTCGAAAATTCAACGATACCCTGTTCACTTCTCTATTTGAATACCTTGAGGCGTTATATATCTATTCTGTGAATAAAGAAGAGATTTTAGAGGTATTTAAATACTTGGAGGAGAATAAAATATATGCATACATAGAAGAGCTTTCACTTGAAGTTTCCAACCAATACCTTGAAAGAAAAGACCACAGAAATTCGATCGAATTCCTTCAAAAAATGATGTATGCGCAAACACAAATTAAAAAAGGGGAGTGTGTCTATGAGTATTAAAAAGCTCGTTATTCCCATTTTAGCCGCCGCGTTATTAACGATGGGTATGAGCGTTGTTTCAGCAACCGACCAGTCTGACGGCGTATATCAAATCGCTACCCGTAAGCAAACGTAAGAAACGCCCCAAATGTGGGGCGCTTTTTATTTCTACGGTTTCTTAACGTTAAACATCGTGATTAACTTCTTATCAGCTGTCGGCAAGATTAACGTATTCCATTCCGACTCAGTGCCAACCTTCCTTTAAAAACCTCCACAAATTCTTCAACGCACCTCCCGTCTATAACGATCGATTGTTTTTTTCGTAAGCCCTCCAACATCTTCACGTTACATATTTGTTTGTATACGAATGAGACATGCTCTTGGCACTATGTCTTCGTCTCTGCTATATACCTCCCATCCCCTCCTCAAAGTCAGAATAACTAAATTTTTATGTTTAAAGAAAAAACAGAAAACATCCTTTTTAACATGAGGACAAAGCTACATTTTTTCACGAATAAATGAACAAACAAGACTAAAAACAGACAGAAACCATCTAAATACCGAACGCTAGAGCATTCGCAGTTAACGACGAACTGACAAGCGGAGACGTTAACGAGGCGAGTGACGGCGAAGTTTCCTCCTCTTTACCCTTCAATTAACAATTCGAATCGTATTTCATATATCCGGACTAGCATTCGACTAATACGCTTGGTAATTGTTCGTGGAAATTTCGAACAAAAAAGACGCGTAACAGTACGCGTCTCGGTCACACATCGCTCACAAACTTTCGCTTCATCATCACCGGTTATCAATCGTCTCCGGATACAGATCATGGTTCATCATCCGATACTCGGCCATTTTTTCATACTTTGTGCCGGGTTTGCCGTAGTTGGTGTACGGGTCAATTGAGATTCCGCCTCTCGGGGTGAATTTGCCCCAGACTTCGATGTAGCGCGGGTCCATCAGCTCAATTAAATCGTTCATGATGATGTTCATGCAGTCTTCGTGAAAATCGCCGTGATTTCGGAAACTGAAGAGATACAGTTTCAAAGACTTGCTTTCTACCATTTTTTTATCAGGGATGTAGCTGATATAGATCGTGGCAAAATCGGGCTGTCCGGTTTTCGGGCACAGGGATGTGAATTCAGGGCAGTTGAATTTCACGAAGTAGTCCCTGTTTTCGTGTTTATTCGGGAAAGACTCAAGCACTTCCGGAGAATAGTCAAACAAATAATTGGTGCCTTGATTTCCAAGAAGGGTTACGCCTTCGAGTTCTGAATCTTTTCTTGTGGTCATCATTCATCTTCCTTTCTTAAATCAAACGCCTCGTTTGTTACCCCAGATCAGGGTGTGGAGCTGCGGGAGAACGCGGACGCGGTTCAATTCAGGGTCGCGCGTGACCGCTTCTACCAGCTGTTCATACTTTTGAAGCAGCCGTTCGACGAGCCGCTCTTGGTCTTCTGTATGAACGTCGTCATTTCCGACTTGGAGAAAGAACGGGACATCGGGATAACGCTGGTGAACTTGCTTTGCAAATTGAAGATCTTCCCCCGTGAATATGACGACCTTCAAACTTGCCGCTGCCGCCCGGCCGTGCTCTTTCAGTTTTTCAACAATATGATCAAGCTTGTTAAAATCGGTTTTCATATTGGAGCTCGGCGGCTTTGGCGAAATTGTTAAATCATCGATTTCGGCAAACCAGTCTTGATAAAACGTCCCTTGCGTCTCAAGCGCTGTCCGTATACCGTTTTCTTTTAAAAGGGAAATCAATCCGTCCAGCTGTTTTAAAAGCGCCGGGTTGCCTCCTGAAATCGTAACGTGTGAGAAGGCGTTTCCGCCGATGTCTTTAAGAGATTCGTATACTTCTTCCGCGGTCATCCATTTGATGTCTTTTTTCGCCGAACCGTCCCAGGTAAAAGCTGAATCGCACCAGCTGCACGAATAGTCGCAGCCGGCTGTTCTGACAAACATCGTCTTTTGCCCGATGACCATCCCCTCTCCCTGAACCGTCGGACCGAAAATTTCAAGTACGGGAATCGGCTTAGCCATTGTGAACACCCGGTTTCGGACGGTAGACGACATAGCTTGTCGGCGTTTCCCTGACAAACACCTGAACGCAATGCGGACGGTTTTTGAGATCTTTCAAATAAGCCTCTGTTTTATCGTAAATCGTTTTCGCCACCACTTCTGTCGAGGGGATCTGATCCGCGCTTTCACCCGAAAATTCCTGATGGTCATTTAAAAGCGTATGATCGTATTCCCCGTGGATCAATTTTTTAATGGTGCTGAAGTTGACAAGGAATCCTGATTCATTCAATTCATCCCCGGCAATCGTGATATTGATTGTATACGTATGGCCGTGGACTCTGCTGCATGCGCCCGCATCCTCTCTCGGAATAAAATGCGCGGCTGACATCTGCATATCTTTATTTAGTTCAAAAGAGTAAGGATGGCTTGGTTGCGGGTAAATTTGTGTAAGCACTGTTAAGCTCGCTCCTTTTTCATTTTCATATATTCATTGTAGCCATTCGCCCGAAGCTTGCAGGCCGGGCATTCGCCGCAGCCGTCGGCAATGATTCCGTTGTAGCACGTCAGCGTCTCGTTTTTCACGAAATCAAGCGCATCAAGCTCATCGGCGAGCTCCCACGTTTCCGCCTTGTTCAGCCACATCAGCGGCGTGTGGATGACAAACGGGCGCTCCATCGCCAAGTTGACAGTGACATTGCAGGATTTGACGAACTCATCCCGGCAATCCGGATAGCCGCTGAAATCCGTCTCACATACGCCTGTTATGATGTGCCGCGCGCCGACCTGGTAGGCGAGGATCGAAGCGAACGATAAAAACACGAGGTTGCGTCCCGGAACAAAAGTGGACGGAAGTTCGCCTTCTTTCGCCTCAATCTCGATATCATCCCTTGTCAAAGCATTCGGCGCGAGCTGATTTAACAGTTCCATATCAAGAAGGTGATGCTTGACGCCAAGCTTTTCAGCGATCTTTTTCGCGACTTCGATTTCCTCCCGGTGCCGCTGATTATATTGGAAGGTGACCGCTTCCACCTCCTGAAATTGCCGAAGCGCCCATAAAAGGCAAGTCGTACTGTCCTGACCGCCGCTGAATACGACGATCGCTTTTTCCTGTTTCATAATTCCTCCTTCTCCGCTTTTCGTCAGCATTTCATAAAAGAAGAGATTCACTGATATTTAAACGAAAAAACACCTTTCTCTGTGAGAAAGGTGCTCTAGCAAAAAAACAATAAAAAAGGCCATACCCCAAGGATACAGCTTTCCTTAGTTTTTTATAGAGGGTTTTGCTAGAACCTCTCCCGCAGTTTCAAGCGGATTTTGTTTCAATTTTCCTTCGCCATCTTATCACAAATCGCACGTTTCGCCAAGTGAAATGCCTGCCATTCAACGCTCAGGCACCCTTTTGACGATCAAAAAGAATATAAAGACGAGGCTCAGCTGGCCGAACAAAGGATAAATGGTCGATATCAGCTTTCCGTAGCCGATTTGTCCCGTCAAGTAGATTGTCAGCAGGATGAACATAAATACATACAGGCTTTTCATATGAAGATATTCATTAATCTGCTTTTCAAGACCATATAAATTGCCGATGACCGATGTGAAGACTTCCCCGAAAATGATAAACAGATAGATGATATGGACAGAATGCTGGACAATGAATACGACCTGTGCCATCGGAACTTCGTATAAAAGGACATCAGGCAATGTTGAAAGAGACAGAAAGCTCGCGATCAACACAAGGGTAAGCAGACACCCTCCGATTAATGCTCCTTTTATAATGAGCCGCTCAGATTTCAGTTCAGAAGCGATCGGCACGAGAACCGCCTGTGCGAGCGACAAATTAAAAGCGCCGTACGAAACAGCGGATAAAATCCAATCGGGTTTTGCCGCCGAGAATGCCGCCAAATTGTGGATCTCCGGCCCTCTGAAAATAAACGAATCAAACAGGACGATGACTGTGAACAGGAGCAGCAGCGGAACGACAATGACATTGACGCCGAATATCCCTTTGACGCCCTTCATCATGACAAACAGACTCAAGGCAATCGTCGCAATCATCCCCGCTTGGTTTGAAAAGCCGAGCTGCTCCTCAAATATCGCCCCCGCTCCGGACAGCATGACAGACGTCACCCCGAGCAAAATCACGAGCATGAAGACATTGACAAATTTCCCGAGCGTATGGCCGAATAAATATTGATTCAGCTCCTGATAAGATTTGGCATTGATTCTGACCGCAATCAGCATCATTTTTGCGCCGAGAAATGTAAACATCAGTCCGCTGATCAAAATTCCGGCCAATCCCGGCCAGCCGAATCTTAAAAAAAACTCGACGATTTCTCTTCCGGTTGCAAATCCGGCTCCCACGACCGTTCCTACATAAACAAATGCCAGCTGAAAGGCTGATCCATGTGATTGACTCATACGACTCCTCCGTAAACGAATTCCCTTTCTACACCATATGAGCCATGTCCTTTAAAAAGAAGGACAACTTCTCATTCAGGAACAAAAAGGAAAAAGCATAGAACTTGAAAGTCAAAGAAGGTCAATGTATACTATTAGTCAGAAATGGTCAAACTGCAGACCATTTTTTCAAAGTCGATTGGTCAAAAAAGGTCAAATTCAATAAAGGGGGTTTTGGCAAATGCGTTGTCAACATTGTCAAAAAAATGAGGCGACGATTCGCCTGAACATGCAAATCAACTTTACAAAAAAACAAATGGATTTATGTGAAGACTGCTATAAAGAGCTGACTCAGCCTTCTATGTTTTCAGGAAATCAATTTTTTGGCGGCGGAGGTTCTTTCTTCAGCCAGCCATCACAAGCGCAGACGCAAACCGCTGCCAAAAAAGGCTTGCTCGATGAACTTGCCGTCAATTTAACGAATGCTGCAAAGACCGGTTTAATCGATCCGGTGATCGGCCGCGATGATGAAGTGGCCCGTGTGATCGAAATCTTAAACCGCAGAAATAAAAACAACCCTGTCTTAATCGGTGAACCGGGCGTCGGTAAAACGGCCGTCGCTGAAGGACTTGCTCTCAAAATCGCCGAAGGCGATGTTCCAAATAAATTGAAAAACAAAGAACTTTACTTGCTTGATGTCGCTTCCCTCGTAGCCAACACCGGCATCAGAGGACAATTTGAAGAAAGAATGAAACAGCTGATGAAAGAGCTGAAAGAACGCAAAAACGCGGTCTTGTTTATTGACGAAATTCACCTTCTTGTCGGAGCCGGCTCTGCCGAAGGCTCGATGGACGCCGGCAACATTTTAAAACCCGCGCTTGCCAGAGGCGAACTGCAAGTCATCGGCGCTACGACGTTGAAAGAATATCGCCAAATCGAAAAAGATGCAGCTTTAGAGCGGCGCTTCCAGCCGATCATGGTCCATGAACCGACAATTGAGCAGACGGCGGCGATTTTAAACGGGCTGAAAGAAAAATACGAAGCGTATCACGATGTAACTTACACAGATGATGCGATAAAAGCCTGCGTCGTTCTGTCTAGCCGCTATATTCAGGACCGTCATCTTCCCGATAAGGCGATCGACCTTTTGGATGAAGCCGGTTCAAAAGCGAACTTGAAAATCGACACGGTCAGCGGTGAACAAGCTTCCCAACGCCTGAAAGAAATCGAAGCGGAAAAAGCCAAAGCGCTGCAGGAAGAAAACTATGAGCTTGCAGCAAAGCTCCGCGACGAAGAAGAAGCGCTGCACAAACAAATGGAAAACCATGCAACAGAAAAACGGGCAACCGTTAAAGCGGAAGACATTCAGGCGATCATCGAACAAAAAACAGGCATTCCGGTCGGCAAGCTTCAGCACGACGATCAGAAGAAAATGAAAGAGCTTGAAACAAACCTTTCAAGCCGCGTGATCGGTCAACAAGAAGCGGTGAAAAAAGTGGCAAAAGCCGTCAAAAGAAGCCGCGCCGGCCTAAAATCAAAAAACAGGCCTGTCGGTTCATTCCTGTTCGTCGGCCCGACCGGCGTCGGTAAAACAGAACTTTCGAAAAGGCTTGCGGAAGAACTGTTCGGCACGAAGGATGCCATCATCCGCCTCGATATGAGCGAATACATGGAAAAACACGCCGTATCGAAGCTGATCGGTTCACCTCCTGGATATGTCGGCCACGAAGAAGCCGGACAGCTCACCGAAAAAGTCCGGAGGAACCCGTACAGCATCGTTTTGCTTGATGAAATCGAAAAAGCCCATCCCGATGTCCAGCACATGTTCCTGCAAATCATGGAAGACGGACGACTGACAGACAGCCAGGGACGGACGGTCAGCTTTAAAGATACCGTCATCATTATGACAAGCAATGCCGGAGTATCTGAAAAGCGGACAACCGTCGGTTTTAACCGGGAAGAACAAGTAATGGGCGAACAATCAATGATCGATTCCCTAAGCGGCTACTTTAAGCCGGAATTCCTGAACAGATTTGACAGCATCATCGAGTTCCAGCCGCTCGAAAAAGAAGATCTGGTCAAGATCGTCGCTCTCTTGCTGGAAGAGCTTGAAGAAACGTTAAAAGAGCAAAACATGACGCTTGAAGTTTCAGATAAAGCAAAAGAAAAAATCGCTGAAATCGGATACCATCCGGCCTTCGGCGCCCGCCCATTAAGACGAACCATTCAAACAGCAGTCGAAGATCAAATGACCGATCTGCTGCTTGAAGAAGAACACATCAAAGGTTTTGCGGTTATCGTTGAAAACGATGAAATCTTGGTGAAACCAACCGCATAACACACATAACGGCCTCCAATTGCGGAGGCCGCTTTACATACAACGTAAGAATCACAAAAATTCTATTTTTTAACATTAAATAACCCTAAAGTCCCTTTTCGCCATGATTTTGAAACAATTTAAGAAACACCCTAAAGTTCCTATCGCGCAACACCGATATTAACGATAGAAAAGTTAGTTAAAGGAATTGGTGAAAAAATGGACAAAACATCGTTAATTGGAATCATCTTAGCTATCATCGGAGTAGGTGTCGGCATGGTCATGAAAGGTGTCAGCCCTTCCGTTCTCGTCAATCCCGCGGCATGGCTGATCATCCTTGTCGGGACAATCGCAGCAGTTGTGATCGCTTTTCCAATCCGCGAGATCAAAAAAGTTCCCAAACTCTTCGGCATCTTGTTCAAAGAGAAGAAGATGATCGAAATCAACGAATTGATCCCGATGTTTTCCGAGTGGGCGCAAATCGCAAGACGCGAAGGACTTCTCGCTTTGGAAGCAAATTTAAATGAGATCGATGATGAATTTTTGAAAAACGGCATGAGCATGGCAGTAGACGGCCAAAGTGCCGAATTTATCAGGGACGTTTTAACTGAAGAAGTTGAAGCAATGGAAGAAAGGCATCAAGTCGGAGCGGGCATTTTTACCCAGGCGGGCACATACGCGCCGACACTCGGCGTTTTGGGCGCTGTTGTCGGACTGATCGCCGCGCTTGCGGATATGAGCGACACCGAAGCGCTTGGACATGCGATCAGCGCCGCTTTTGTCGCGACCCTTCTCGGGATCTTCACCGGATATGTACTATGGCATCCTTTTGCCAATAAATTAAAGCGGAAATCCAAACAGGAAGTCAAAGTCCGCGAAGTCATGATTGAAGGCATCCTTTCGATCTTGGAAGGCCAGGCGCCAAAAGTCATTGAACAAAAGCTTTTGATGTACGTCTCTCCAAGCGAACGCTCCAGCATCGTCATCCCAGAAGGAGACAAAGGAGACAGCAGCAATGGCTAGAAAAAAGAAGCACAAAAAAGACCATGAAGAACACGTGGATGAGTCTTGGCTCATCCCATATGCCGATCTGCTGACACTGCTATTGGCCTTGTTCATCGTACTGTTTGCCATGAGCTCGATCGACGCCAAGAAGTTCGATATGCTGTCTAAATCATTCAATGCCGTATTTACCGGCGGAACAGGAATGATGGATTATTCCAGCTTCACCGAGCCGAAAAATAGCACAACCGAAGATGGAAAAAGCCCTGACCAAGCAAAAGATCTCTCTCAAGATCAAAAAGAAAAAGACAAGCAGTCGCTGAAAAAAATTCAGGAGCAGGTCAACCGGTTTATTAAAGAGAAAAATCTTGAAAAACAGGTCAATACGAAGCTGACAGACGAAGGCCTCCTTCTTTCCATCGAGGATAATATCTTTTTTGATTCCGGAAAAGCGGAGATCCGCCAGCAGGACATTCCGCTGGCCAAGGAAGTATCCGACCTTCTCGTCTTGAATCCGCCCCGCAATATCGTAATCAGCGGACATACGGACAATGTGCCGATTCGAAATTCTCAATTTAAATCAAATTGGCATTTAAGTGTGATGCGGGCTGTTAATTTCATGGGGCTTTTAATCGAAAATCCCAAGCTTGACGCCAAAATATTCAGTGCGAAAGGCTACGGGGAATTTAAACCGATCGCTTCAAATGACACCGAAGAAGGAAGAAGGAAAAACAGACGTGTTGAAATCCTCATCCTGCCGATCGGCCAGGAAAACCTGAATAAAAAAGAATAGGAAGCTGCCTTTTGGCAGCTTCCTTATTCTTTGCCCTTATAAATATTTCTTGCGTTCAGTCCGACTTTTTTCAGCATTTCGATGCAGGCTTCTTTCTCCTCATCGCTTAACACGCTGATCATGTGGTGAAGCTCTTCTGCATGACCCGGAAAAATCTTCTCCAGGAGCTTGGTGCCTTTATCTGTAATTTGCGCGTAGGTCACCCTGCGGTCGGTCGCACAGGCTCTTCTCGCGATCAGCTCCTTTTGCTCAAGCTTGTCAACCACATATGTAATACTCCCGCTCGCCAGAAGAATCTTATCCCCTATTTGCTGAAGGGGCTGATCCCCTTTATGATAGAGGAGTTCTAAAACGGCAAACTCGGTTGGATTCAGACCATGATGATGAATATGTTTATTCATATGATCATTAATGGATCTGTACGCTCGAGATAATACAATAAATAATTTCAAGGACTGTTCCTGTTCTCTATTACTCATATCTCTCATCTCCAAAGAAACAACTACAGGAAAACATTAATAAACTATGAGGAAAATGTCAACTGTTAACATTCAAACCATGTTATGATGAGTAGGAATCGAACATCAAATAGATATATCCGGAAATTCCCCGGTATTGTGTCCTATTTTCACGGTATTGGTTATCTTTTCTATAAATCGGCTCTCACTAGTGATATAATACCCCTATTCCTGTATCGATTGGGAGAGAGTAAAAATATGCGCAATTTGAAAAATCTATGGAAGAAAGTCAGGCTTTATTTGATCTTGGTGATGATCCCCGCCTTCATTATAAGCTTTTTTGTATACGAACAAGAACGAGAAAATATCACTGAAAAGCACCGTCAGACTGCGACTCTCATGCTCAATATTCACCGCAACCAAATCAACTACCTGATCGGCGAAACAGAAGCAAGGCTCAGCTCCCTTGCCACGGCCCTCAACCACCCTGTTAATGAGCAGCATATCAAACGAATCCTGACGGAAACGTATAAAAAAGAACCGCGTTTTTCGGCTTTATACCTTTTAAATAAAGACGGCGATGTCATGGTGAGCACGTCCCCCGTCAAAGAAAAAAAGAAGGTTTCGTACAAGAGCATTCTGCAAAAAGCGGAAAAATCAAAAAAATCCGTGATCACAGACGATATACATACAGTGTCGGACAGGCTGGAGCTGAATATTTTTACTCCTGTCTATGACAGCGAAGGCAGAACGACAAATTTTCTGCTGGCTTCGATCCGCGTCGATTATCTGAAAAATATCATGAACGTCCTGAGCCCTGAGCTTTATATCAAAATTCTCAATCAGAAGAATCAGATTGTCTTTACGGCAGGCCATTCTCCTCCTGAGAAGCCGGACGGCGGCACCGTCGACGCTTTTTTGGATCAGATCGACTGGAAGCTTGAAGTTTATCCGGAACCGGTCCAGCTTGATGAAATCGTTCACAGTCTTCTGCTGTCATTTTTAAGTATTTTCATTCTGCTGAATATTATGTTCCTCATGCTCCAGTATGTGCTGCTGAAGCGGCGGACCAAGCAGGAGCGCGCCCAAAATGAAGCGCAGAAGCTCGAATTAATCGGCACCCTTGCAGCGAGCACCGCTCATGAAATCAGAAACCCGCTGACAGGTATCAGCGGCTTTATCCAGCTCCTGCAAAAAAAATATCAATCAAAAGAAGATCAAATGTATTTCTCAATCATCGACCAGGAAATCCGGAGGATCAACCAGATTGTCAGCGAGTTTCTCGTGCTCGGAAAGCCGACGGCAGAGCAGTGGCAGCTTAACGCCATGAACGAAATGATTGACGAAATCATGCCGATTATTCATTCTGAGGCAAATTTATATAATGTGGAAGTGGAATTTCAAGACTGCGGAGAAGACCCGGCTTATGTGTATTGTAAAAAAGATCATATTAAGCAGGTTGTCTTGAACGTCGCCAAAAATGCTCTTGAATCGATGAAAAACGGCGGAAAGCTGCTCATTCAAATCGAACATCATCAAGAGAAGGCGCAAATTATTGTGAAGGATATCGGAGAAGGCATTCCAAAAGAACTGATGGAGAGTATTTTCCAGCCTTTTGTCACGTCAAAGGAAAAAGGAACCGGACTCGGCCTTGTCGTGTGCAAGCGCATCATTTCCATGTACGGGGGAACCATTCAGATCGAAAGCGAACAGCATAAAGGAACGACTGTAACGATTACGCTGCCGACTTCAAAGGAACAGGTTGACTGAGGCTTCCCCGTTCCTGCAAAGAGCCTGCCTTCCACGGCAGCTCTTTTTCGTTCAGTCACTATGCCGTATATTTTTCAACGGTCAGACAGTCGATGCAGCCTAAAAAATCCTGAAGCAGATTGTCAGACGCGTTTTCATTCATAGACAGTTTTTGATATTCATAAATTAATTGATCCAGCTCCTGGCTCCGCCTGATCGTTTCATCCCCTGTAAATCCATAGATTTCAGCGGCTTCAACCATCATTTGCCGCTTCTTGCTGATAGAAACGAGCAATGCTTCTTTTTCAACATAACTTTGCATACGCTTCACCCCTTACCGACATATCGTTTCTTAGAACCATCCAGATTTTGCGTACTTGAGCATTATTACAGATTATACTTATTTTGTAAACCTATTTTTCAAAAAATTATTTTGAAATCGAGTATAATAGATTTGTGGAATTAAAGGTGTAATACCCATCGATGAAATACGGCAAACACCTTTAAAAGAGTTCATGCGGATAGAAGGAGGTCTAAATGATGAAAAAACCAGTGTCAAGGCTCCGAACCATCTTTGCCGTGAAAGAAGCCTATTCAGGCCTCTTATTGTTTTTCAAGGCATTTAGAGCCTGGAGAAAGGGAGACTTCCCCTTATTCCCGAAAAAAACGATTTTACTGGCCGCGCTGGCATTGATTTATGTGCTGTCTCCGGTCGATTTGATTCCCGATGTTCTCGCAGGTGTCGGCTGGCTTGATGACGCGGCTGTGCTCGCTTTTCTATTCAGGCAAATCACTAAAGAGCTGGACGGATTTGAAATACATCTAACGGAAGGAATACACGGCAATGGCAAACAATAATATTCTCGGTATCAATCATCTCTTGTTTTCGGTCTCTGACCTGTCCGTCTCTATTTCATTCTATGAAAAGGTGTTTGATGCGAAGTGGCTCGTAAAGGCCGAGAAAACCGCTTATTTTGACCTGAACGGCATCTGGCTCGCATTAAACGAAGAGAAAGACATTAAGAGACAGGAAATCCACGACTCTTACACCCATATCGCCTTTTCGATTCAACAGGAAGATTTGCCGTTCTGGGAAAAGAAATTACGCGATTTAGGTGTAAACGTGCTAAAGGGCAGAAAACGGCATGAAGGCGACAAAGATTCAATTTATTTCTCAGATCCGGACGGCCATAAGTTCGAGCTTCACACCGGCTCTGTGTTTGACCGTCTTCAATACTATCAAAATGAAAAACAGCATCTCTCCTTTCATGAAGGCCACATCAAGGCCCTTTATGACAGAAACAAATAAAAAAGCGTCCACGCGGACGCTTTTTCATTATCGGCTCACACTCTCTTTCTCATAAATCGGCACCCATCCCTCTGTCGTCACAAAGATTCTGACAGCCACGACTTTTCGGTCTTCCTGAAGCGTGAAATAATGGCGGGTGTTTTCAGGAACGGAGATCAAATCTCCCGGATTTAAGAGGACATCAAAAAATGTGCCGTCTTTTCCTTCGATCGCAAAGATGCCGTGGCCGCTGACGATAAATCTGACTTCATCGTCTGTATGATGATGTTCCTGTTTGAAATTTTTCAAGAGCTCATCGAGTTTCGGATTTTGGTCGGAAAGCGAGATGACATCGCTCGCTTTATAGCCGCGGCGTTTTGAAATGTCTTTTATTTCAGCGGCAAAGACGTCTAAAATCTCCTGTTTCTCTTCATCGGTCAAATCGAATTTTTCTTTTAAGCCGGCCGGCAGCTTTGTGATATCCCACTTTTCATAAATGACCTCCTGCCGCTTTAGAAATTGTTCTACTTCTTCCTGGTTTTCAATGCTCGTGTTTTGTTCATCATGGATCCGAATTGTCGCCATGCTTTCTCCCCCTTTTTTAGTTAAACGTGATAAGCCTGCAAAGCTTTCAGCTTTAAATGCCAGCTGAACAAGAATTCATATGCTTCAAGCATCCGCTTTGCCTCAAATGCCGTTTTTCCCCAGACAGTAATGCCGTGGCTGCGAATCAGCACTGCGCCTGAATCGCCTGAAAGGTGCCCGGCAAAATCCGCCGCCAAATCAGGAATATGAGCGCTGTTTTCGATAATCGGGACCGTGACCTCCGCGTGCTCCTCCCAAAGTCCGAGCGCCTTTATGATTTCCTGGCCCCTGAATGTCACTTGCTTTTCTTTTGCATAAAGCTCTGAGATGACATTGTTGTCAACCGTGTGGACGTGAAGACAGCAGCCGGCGTTTGTGTGTTGATAGACATAGGTGTGCAGCAGCGTCTCCGCCGACGGCTTCAGCGCGTGTCCGGTCTCCGCCGGCCTCCCCTCTTCGTCCGCCAGGAGAAAATCCTCCTCGGTCTCTTTTCTTTTATCTTTTCCGCTTGCTGTGATGAGAAACCGCAGCGGGTCTTCTGATACTTTGATTGACAGATTACCGCTTGTCGCCGGGAACCAATCCCTTTCCGCAAGCTCTTTTTTTACCTCGGCTAGTTCCTGCCGTTTTTGCTCAGACATCCATTCTTTCACCTCCGCGGTCTCTTCGAGTATTCGCCTTACATCGCGGAAATCGCCGAATGCCGCATGCTTCAAGCCGAGCTCTTCACATTCCCGCAGCAAATAGTCGCGCGCGATGCATAAATCGGAACATTTGGCAGCTTCAACATCTGTAACAGAGTCCCCGATCATGACAACGAAATCGTCCCGGCCTTTCAGCCGGCGGATGATGGAAGGCTTGCAGCAGCCGCAGTCATTTCCGCAGCCGCCGTCACACGGATACGGCCAGCGGATCTCGATATTGCGGCTGGTGAAAGCGGCCTCGTTGCAATAAATGCGGTCCTTTCCGACAATTCCTTCAAGCAGAGGATAGACGAAAAAATCCATCCCTCCGCTCACAACGTAAAACGGAAGACCCTTCTCATCCAGGAAAGAAACAAATTCTTTAAATCCGGGGCGGGTCTCGGCTTGTTTCAGTACATATGCCGTAATGTCTTCTTTCAGGCTGGCCGGAAGCAAATTAAACATTCTGCCGACTCCGTCCCGAATCGATATGTCCTTGGACAGAACCCCGTCTTTTAGAGCGGTCCATTCTTCTGGAGCAAATTGTTTCATAATGCTGATGATGTTGTCGTTTGTTGTGATCGTTCCGTCAAAATCGCAAATGATAAGCGGCTTTCTCATACAGAGACCTCAACCCTTCCCCATTTTTCAAGGGCGAGCTTCAAATCGGGAGAGCGCTTTGCTTTCTCTTCGACAGGCTCCGCTTCTAAGACGGCATCAATGACCGCCCGAAACGCTCTTCCTCCGCCTGCCGCCCCGTTTGGATGGCCGTGAATCCCCCCGCCTGCATTGATGATGTGGTCAATGCCAAAGTCTTTCATCAAGAGCGGGACCATGCCGGGGTGAATGCCGGCCGACGGCACCGCGAATGTCGGTTTAAAGACGTCTTCCTTCGTGCATTCATCGTATATGGCAAGCGCATCTCGCTTCGGCAGAGCGACGCTTCCGTACGGAGAAGGGAACAGGCTGAAATCGGCACCCGCATACCGGTTCAGTTTGCCGAGCAAGAGCGAATGGGAAAAACCGTAATGCGGCGATGAAGTAAGTGCGCCGCTTACTGCCGGGTGCGCCATAATCGGCAGCGGGATGTCATCGTCTTCTGCAAAGCTTTGCAAAACATCGAGCCCGTAGGCAAACACATTAAGCAGCAAAACATCAGCTCCGAGCTCGGCTGCTTTTCTCGCTTTCGCTTTCAGCTCCATTGTCCTGCCCGTCAGGTTGACGGCATACAGCGTTTTGCGCCCTGTTTCTTCAAAGGCTTCCTCAAGCACTTTTTTTCCTTCCGTGATTCGTTTTTCAAAGGGGGCACTGCCTGTTTCGAATAGGATTTCATCGTCCTTGATCAAATCCACTCCGCCAAGAGCCTGCTGCCTCAGCTGTTCCTTCAAGTCTTCCATATCGCGGCCGATGACGCCTTTAAAAATGCTCATCAACAGCGGCCTTTCAAATTCGCCGATTTTTTTCCGGATCCCGTATACGCCGAATTTTGGACCCGGCAAAGATTGCTTAAAAGACCGCGAAAACTCCAAATCCGCCAATTTGATTTTTCCGTCGAGAGACAGCTTTCCAAAAACGGTCGTCAGCACAGCGGGAATGTCGTTTGTAAAATTGGCTTCCGGATAGGCGATGGTGACCGTTGCCTGTTTTTCCCCCAGCTCGCTTTCTGTTTCTTCGACGTTGACGACGCGTCCTTTATGCTTTTTCAGCTGCTCCTGCTTTAAGAGCGGCAGATCTGTCCACGATCCGACCGTCAGCCCGATCGCGATTTGCTCGGCCCGCTTTTCTGCGTCACAGCCTGGATCGGCCAAGATATATGTTGCCAAAAGTTCACTCATTCTGTAGCTCCTTCCTGCTTCATGCATATAAAAAAACCTCTTTTGCTGCTTTAGCTAAAAGAGGTTTCGCTTTTCAGGTTCGAATCCTTATCTCTCAGCGTCAGCTGCAAGAATTAGCACCGTGCTTAAAAAGTCGGTTGCCGGGCTTCATCGGGCTTGTCCCTCTGCCTGCTCTTGATAAGAATATTGATTTTATAAATTATTTTGAATTATCCCATCGTTTCTCCCGGTTGTCAATGACTGTCGCCGGTCTTTTTGAATATATTCAGCCTGGCAATACGCGAAGCCGCTTCCCGGAGCCGCTCTTCGCTTGTCAAGAGGCCGACTCTCACATACCCTTCTCCGTGTTTGCCAAAGCCGATCCCGGGCGCTGTGACGACATTCGCTTTTTCGAGAAGCAGATCGGAAAAAGCCTCAGATGTATAGCCGTCGGGAACAGGCATCCAGGCGAAAAAAGATCCTTGCGGAGCATCCGCATGCCAGCCGATATCGCGGACCGCGCGGATCCATGCATTCCGCCTTTTTTCGTAGCGCTCATTTTGCTCCTGGACACACGCTTGATCTGATAGGAGCGCGGCCGCCGCGGCGTCTTGGACTGCTTTAAAGAGGCTGACATACATATGGTCCTGGTAAAGGTTCAGCGCTTCGATCACAGAGGCGTTGCCGACTGCAAACCCGACCCGCCATCCAGCCATATTATACGTTTTGGAAAGCGTGTAAATTTCGATTCCTGCGTCTTTTGCTCCCGCCGTTTCGAGAAAGCTGACAGGCCTCTTGCCGTCGTAGCCGATCGCGCCGTAGGCAAAATCATGGACGACGCAAATTCCGTTCGACTTGGCAAACCGGACGGTCTCTTCGAAAAAAGCAGATGTGGCTTGGGCACCGGTCGGGTTGTTCGGATAATTTAAATACATGAGCTTCGCTTTTTCTTTCACTTCCTTGGGAATCCGGCTGTAGTCAGGCAGAAACTGATTGTCCGCTGTAAGCGGCATCGTTTCCATGTTCGCTCTTGCCAGTTCAACGCCCGACCAGTAGTCGGGATAGCCGGGATCGGGAACGAGCACTGTATCCCCCGGATTTAACAAACATTGCGGAAGTTCGACAAGACCGGCTTTTCCGCCGAACAATACAGCGACTTCGCGTTCAGGATCGAGCTCTACGCCGTATTCCCTTTGATAGAACGCGGCCGCCGCCTCCTTGAGTGAACGGCTGCCGCGAAAGGAAGAATACCGGTGGTTTTCAGGGTTGCGGACGGCTTGCGCCATTGTATCAACGATATGTTCCGGTGTCGGCTGATCCGGATTCCCCTGACCGAGATTGATGACATCATGGCCGGCGGCAATTTTTTCATTCACCTTTTTGACCAAGGAAGCGAAAAACTGCTCCGGCAGCTGCTTCAGTACATCTGAATGCTCAAATTTCATACGATTCACCCGCTTTTGAAAAATTCTTGAAATGATAGTCCATCATCATATATTGTTAAATGTAAAATGTAAAGAAAAAAATGAGGTGATCCAGAGTGAAGCTGACAATTTCATGCCTGCAATTCGATATCGCGTACGGCAATCCTTCTGAAAATTTCAAAAAAGCGGAGCAGCTGATCGAGCAGGAAAGCCGGAAGGCGGATATCCTTCTCCTTCCTGAGCTGTGGACGACGGGTTATGATTTAAAAAATCTCGGCTCCATCGCGGATGAAGAAGGCAGGCAAACGAAGAGATGGCTGCAGGAAACGGCAAAAGCAAACCGCATCCATATCGTATGCGGCTCAGTCGCAGTCAAGAAAAAAAGCGGTGTGTACAATATCATGTACATCGCAGACAAAAACGGACATTTGATCAAAGAATACAGCAAAGCTCACCTTTTTCAGCTGATGGACGAACACCTCTATTTGTCAGCGGGCTCAGGCGACGGGCGCTTCGAGCTTGAAGGGATGCCGGCTGCGGGGTTCATCTGCTACGACATCCGTTTCCCGGAATGGATCAGAAAACATACGAGCGAAGGTGCGGGCATCATCTTTGTATCGGCGGAGTGGCCGCTCGCCCGCCTCGATCACTGGCAAAGCCTTTTAAAAGCCAGAGCGATTGAAAATCAGTGCTTTGTCGCAGCCTGCAATCGTTCGGGAAAAGACCCGGCAAACGAATTTGCGGGCCACAGCACAGTCATTGATCCGCTCGGCCGCACCCTTGCTGAAGCAGGACGCGGAGAAGCGGTCATCAGGGCCGAAATCGACCTAAGGGACATTGAAAAAGCGCGGGGGCAAATTCCGGTTTTTGAGGACATTCGCAAAGATTTATATTAAAAAAATGTTGACAAGAAAACGGAGATGCTGGTAACATGTTCAGCAACTGACCGAACTGAAATTTCAAAATTTTATATTGATTTCTCTTATCGAGAGTTGGGTGAAGGACTGGCCTAATGATCCCAACAGCAACCGACCGTAATACCATTGTGAAATGGGGCGCGAATCTCTGCGCCGCTAGGGCACGGTGCTAATTCCATCAGACTTTGAATTCTGAGAGATAAGAGAGGCGTACGCGACAAATCAGCCTCTTTCTCTCGACGAGAAAGAGGTTTTTTTATTTGTTAACGACATTTTAGGGGGAATCACACATGACCGTAACAAAAACCGCAGCATACGAAACTTTGACTGAAAGCTCCGCGGCCGCGCTTGCCGTCCGTCTCGGGCTTTTTCCAAGCAAAAGCACCCTGACATGCCGAGAGATCGGGGACGGAAACCTGAATCTGGTCTTCCGCGTTTATGACAAAGAGCAGCAAAGAGGATTGGTCATCAAGCAGGCGGTGCCTTATGCAAAAGTCGTCGGCGAAAGCTGGCCGCTGACGCTTGACAGGGCAAGAATCGAAAGCAGTGCGCTGATCCGCCAGGCTGAGCACGTTCCGCACCTTGTTCCGAACGTGTACTATTCTGACACCGAGCTTGCCGTCACCGTATTGGAAGACCTTTCTCACTTGGAAATCGCCAGAAACGGACTGATTGACGGGAAGGATTACCCGCATCTGTCGGAAGATATCGGAGAATTCCTTGGAAAAACGCATTTTTACTCATCAGAATATGCGCTTGACCCAACGGTTAAAGAGCGGCTTGTGAAGCAGTTTACGAATCCGGATCTGTGCGATATTACAGAAAGCCTTGTGTTCACAGACCCTTTCTTTGACCATGAGACGAACGATTTCGAAGAAGAGCTTCGCGATGAAGCAGAAGTTCTTTGGCGCAATGAAGCGCTAAAAATTGAAGCGGCAAAACTGAAGCAGCGCTTTTTATCAGCGGAGGAAACGCTGATCCACGGCGACCTGCATACAGGCAGCATTTTCGCCGGTGAAGATGGCGAAACGAAAATCATCGACCCTGAGTTTGCGTTTTTCGGCCCGATCGGGTTTGACATCGGACAGTTTATCGCCAACCTGCTGTTAAACGCGCTTTCTCGCGAAGAAAACAGGCGGGCTCCTTTATACCGCCATGTTGAGACCGTCTGGAATACGTTCAGCCGGACATTCAGCGAAGCATGGGAAAACGATGCTGTTGAGACTTGCAAACATGAGAATGGGCGCCTTGAGTCAGTCCTGAGACAGGCGTTTGAAGACGCAGCAGGCTTCGCCGGCTGCGAAATGATCCGCCGGACGATCGGCCTCGCCCATGTTGCGGACCTTGATACAATCGTTCCATTTTCCCGGAGAATCAGCCAAAAAAAGCTCGCCCTTAAAATAGGCGCAGCATTCATAGAAAAACGCAGCGGTTTCCGGACGCCAAAAGACATGATTGAAGCGTTTCGAAACGCGCTTAAGGAGTGAATGACATGCCGGAACAATTTGCGGTGCCCCGTTCTGTCGAATGGGAAGAAACATCGGTAAAAATCCTGAACCAGCAAAAGCTTCCCGAAAAGACGGAGTACCTGCATCTCACAACTAAAGAAGACATCTATGATGCGATCCAAACGCTAAAAGTGAGGGGAGCGCCTGCCATCGGCATAACAGCCGCCTTCGGACTCGCCCTTTGCGCACAAAGCATCGATACATCTGATGTTTCCGCTTTTCTGCGGGAGCTCCGCAAAATCAAAGATGAACTCAATCAGGCAAGGCCGACAGCCGTCAATTTATCCTGGGCCCTCAATCGGCTGTTAAAAAGCGCAGAGGGCGCAAAATCGGTCAATGAGGCAAAAACAAACCTCGTCCACGAAGCGATTCAGATCCAGGTTGAAGACGAAGAAACATGCCGGCAGATCGGACAGAATGCTCTGCATTTGTTCAAATCGGGCGACAGCATCATGACCATCTGCAACGCCGGCTCGATCGCGACAAGCAGGTACGGAACGGCCCTTTCCCCGTTTTACCTTGCCAAAACAAAGGATCTCGACCTTCATATTTACGCCTGTGAAACAAGGCCTGTTCTTCAGGGGGCGCGCCTGACGGCGTGGGAGCTTATGCAGGGGGGGATTGACGTGACGCTGATTACAGACAGCATGGCTGCCCATACGATGAAGGAAAAGAACATTTCAGCCGTCATTGTCGGAGCGGACAGGATCGCAAGAAACGGAGATACAGCCAATAAAATCGGAACGTTCGGCTTGGCAATCCTCGCCAAAGCCTTTCAAATCCCGTTTTTTATCGCTGCTCCCCTGTCAACTTTTGATGTCTCGATTTCATGCGGCGACGACATTCCGATTGAAGAACGCGATCCGGATGAAGTCAGACGGATAAACGGAACGCAAATAGCGCCGCAAGAGGTGCCTGTGTTCAATCCTGCTTTTGATATCACGCCGCACGATTTAATCTCTGGAATCATCACGGAAAAAGGGATTATCACAGATAGATTTGAAGAAGAAATCGAAGCGCTGTTTTCCGCTGAAGCCCTTACTTAGGCCGCTTTAGCGGATTTTAATCGATTTGATGATGTCTTTCTTTTGCTCTTCGGTCAAAACGTGCAGCTTGACGAACAATTCCGCGTATCCTGCTATTTTTTTCGGGCGGTTTGTTTTCACTTATTCGTCCTCCTTTTTTACCAAGGCCAACATTTTTAACTTAATAAAATTATATGTCGCGGACGAAAAAAAGAAACGGCGTGCTCGTATATTATTTTCCTTTATACGCAATATTTTCGATGTCGAGCAGCACCGCTTTTTTATCCGTTTCATTTCCGGAATACCCCGTCAATGAACGATTTTTGCCGATGACACGGTGGCACGGGATCAAAATCGGCAGCGCATTTCTTTTATTGGCTTGGCCGATTGCGCGCACCGCTTTCGGATTCCCGACGGCGCATGCGATGTCTAAATAGCTCCGTGATTCACCGTACGGGATCGACTGCAGCGCCTCCCACACCTTTTTCTGAAACGGGGTTCCATCCTGGCGGAGAGGAAGGGTGAACGTTTTCCGCTCCCCCTGGAAATATTCTTCGAGCTGGCGCTTTGCCTCCTTCAACAATTCCGTTTCGGCCGGGCGAAGCTCCAGGCCGTCTTGTTGAAGCTGTTTTAGTTCTTCTTTTTCAAATAGCAAATGTGTAATATGGTTATTTTCCTCGACGATGTAGGCTTGTCCAAAAGGCGAGGTC
The DNA here is from genome assembly GCF_038593085.1 of Bacillus sp. FSL L8-0528. NCBI lineage: Bacteria > Bacillati > Bacillota > Bacilli > Caryophanales > Bacillaceae > Bacillus > Bacillus sp. FSL L8-0528. The sequence continues at coordinate 1,463,410 of NZ_CP151961.1, read as the reverse complement.
ATTTCAATATAAAAGCCCACGATGCGATTAAGCCTCCTCCTCATGCTGCTGTCTGATCGGGAGAGTCAGGTGGAATGTCGTGCCTCTCCCTTCTTCACTTTCAACTTCGATTTTTCCTTTATGTTCTTCAATAATTTTATAACTGACCATCAGCCCGAGTCCAGTGCCCCGTTCTTTTGTCGTGTAAAAAGGTTCGCCGAGCCTCTTCAATTTGTCTTCTGTCATGCCGATTCCTTCGTCAGCAAGCGAGACAATGATATGGTCGTCTCCTTTCGGTTTGATCGACACATATACATTGCCTCCGTCGGGCATTACTTCGATCGCATTTTTCAAAATGTTGATAAATACCTGCTTCAGCTGATTCGGCTCGCAGTAGATCAGCGGAATGCCGTCTTCGCACTTCAGATGCATCTGGACGTTGTCAAGGTTTGCCTGCGCATGCAGCAAATCCATTGTGTCCTGCATGATTTTGACGATGTTTTTTTCTTCATACATAATCGCCTGCGGTTTTGCAAGGATGAGAAACTCCGTAATAATGGATTCAATCCTTTTGAGCTCTGATGTGATGACATTAAAGTAAAGCGCGTGATCCTCATTTTGGATGCTGCCTTTCAGCAGCTGGATAAATCCTTTTAATGCCGTCATCGGGTTGCGGATTTCATGAGCAATTCCGGCTGCGAGTTCTCCGACGACATGGAGGGTATCAGACTTGCGGAGCCGCTCTTCAAGCTCTTTTCGTTCCGTCACGTCTCTGAGCATCGCCAGATTCATATTTTGAATGATGTTTCGCTTAAATGAAAATTCAAGTATCCGTTTTTGGTCGCTCAGCAGGAATGGGATATCATTGTCCATTTCTTCAAAGGAAATCGTTTTAGCGGGAGAAGCCGCGTTTTCGATGTGATAGCCGGAGATGACATCAAGAAGATTGGACGTTTTCAGCTGTTCAAGAGGGATGCTGAGAATTTTTCCGGCAAGGGGGTTCGCATCGATAATATCGTACTGGTTGTTGAAAAGAACGATTCCGTCCATTGATCCGTTGAATACTTTTCTGAACTTCAATTCGCTTTCCCGCAATTCTTGTTCCATTCGTTTTCTGTCGCTGACATTTCTCAAAATGGTTAAGTCCTGGCTGTCGAACATAATCCGTTTTGATGTGAACTCAAGCTCCTTATATTGTCCGTTTGCCATACGAAACAGCAGTTCCGCCCGGATTTCCCCTTTTTGATCGTACTGCTTTTGAATGGCATGATACCGCTGATCGGTTCGATCTATAAAATCAGTCATCTTCTTGTTGAGCAGCTGGTCCATCGGCAGTTCGAAGATTTTGCAGGCCGACTGGTTCGCTTTGACGATGCGGCCGTCGTTATTCATCAGAATGATGGCATCCATCGCATTTTCAAAGACTTCCCTAAAGCGTTCTTCGCTCTTAAACAGCTGTTTTTCCATTGAGCGCTTTTCGGTAATATCCCTCATAATCGACATGTAAAAGCCATTTAAAATATTCGAGGTTATCGTCAGCTCAAACAGCCTGTCTTCTCCTGATCTGAGGCGGACAGGAAGCTCCCCTTTTGCCTTCCCTCTTCTGAAAAGAGCGTTCCAGATTTTATCGAGCCGCCCCTTGTTTTCAGGCGATACGAATTGAGACAGCTTCAGTTTTGAGAGCTCTGATTTTTCAATTTCGAAGCTCTGGCAAAACGAATGGTTTGCATCGATGAAACAGCCTTGTTTATCAAAGATGACGATTCCTTCAACCGCACGGTGAAACAAATCTTTAAACAGCTTTTCATTGATGGTGCGCTCCCGCTCCAATATTTTTTTAGACGAAATGTCTCTCATGACGACAAAAAAGCAGTCCTCACCGATTCCTTTGCTTGCGGTAAATTCGATATATTTGACAGATCCGTTGTCAAGCCTGATGGCCACTTCTTTTTTCGCATATCCCCGCTCCAAGAAGCGGTGAATGTTCTGGTTTAGTTCATCCGGCGGAACGGCGTGCAGGAAGTCGAGCGCCGACCGGTTCAGCAAATTCTTTTTTTGGCTTTGCAGGATCTTGCAGGCGGCATCATTCGCCTTAATGATGTTCATCTGTTTATCCAATATAAAAATAGCGTCCAGCGTCCCGTTAAACAGCAGCTCATACTGATACAAATCCGCTTTCAGCTTGGCGTTTTCTTTCTTCAGTCTGTTCAGCTGGTTTTGCAGATTTAAGGATTCATTCAAATCAAGAGTTTCCTCCATTTATTACACTCCTTCTTGAAAACCTGTCCTCCAATTATTCTACAAACCGGAAAATCTTCCTTCATTTGTTTCAAACTTTTACAACCTTTCCGCCTATTTTACATGAAGATGACGATATAAAAGTTCCTTACTGTTCAATTACATCGGCCTAACAATAAGACTTAATGCATAGGAAAACACATGCTTTCTATTTTAAAATTTTAAAATGAGGCAAGACTGGTTGAAGACGTCATTCCGGAAAGAATGTAGCCGGGTTCAGACGCTTCCCGCACCGGCGCCTCCTGAAATTGTTTGCGAAAGGGTGATGTTATGGCGAATTCACGCGACAGCTATTTCGACAACGCAAAATTCCTATTGATTTTTCTCGTCGTCTTCGGACATATAATCAGGTCCTATATTCATGACAATGATGCACTGCTTCATATTTATAAATTTATTTACACGTTTCATATGCCTGCTTTTATTCTCATATCAGGCTATTTTGCAAAAGGGTTCAATCGGCCCGGATATGTCAAAAAAATCGCCTGGAAGCTGATCGTTCCCTATTTGATTTTCCAGGGAATCTATACGCTGTTTTATTCCTTTATCGATGATCAAAGCTTAACTGCCGCAAATCCGTTTGAACCGCAATGGTCGCTTTGGTTTTTGCTGAGCTTGTTTTTTTGGAATCTCCTGTTGTTTCCGTTCACAAAACTGCCGGCGAAATGGGCGTTTGCCGCAAGCTTTGCGATTGCCGTTCTTGTCGGGTATATCGACATGATCAGCAACACGCTCAGCCTGTCCCGCACGTTTGTTTTCTTTCCGGTCTTTTTGGCGGGCTATTATTTGCAAAAAGACCATTTTAAAATGCTGAAAGGCTGGAAAGGAAAGCAAGCGGCTCTAGCCGTTTTAGCAGCAACGTTCGTTTTCTACTTTTTTGCAGACTTCGATTACTCCTGGCTGTTCGGTTCCAAGCCTTATTCGGAATTCGGCGATGTCGGGATAAAAAGCGGGTTAAACCGGGTGGCGCTTCTCGTTATAACATTTGCCTCAACCTTCGCGTTCATGGCGCTGGTGCCTGAAAGGCGGTATTTCTTTACCCTCTGGGGAACGCGCACATTCTATGTCTACCTGCTGCACGGCTTTATCATCAAGTCGTTCAGAAAGACGGGCGCGGAAGAATGGCTTGCCGATTATCAGAGTCTGACGCTATTGTTCATCGCCACGGCAATTTTAACCTTCTGCTTATCAAGCGGATTTGTGAAAACGGTCGCCCAGCCGTTCATCGAATTAAAAATGACGAATTTAATAAGGCTGTTGAAAAAAGACAACGGATATAACCCTTATTTAAAATAAATGAAGGTCCAAATCGTTTCCGATTTGGACCTTTCTCGTTTGCTCTGCAGTTTCATTCTTTATCTTTATCCCGCTTCTGTCCGTCCGCCTTTTTGTTCTTCTTTTTATTGTTCTCGATCACATCGATAAATTTAAAGGCGTTGACATCGCCCAGTTCGTTCGAAAATTCCTCCTGAAGCACATCGGGATTCATCGGTTTTTTATGGTTTTGCATATCCTTGCTTTTTTGGTGTTTTTTCATTGGTGCGATTCTCCCTGCTTCCCGTGTTTCGAGTTGCGGTTGGCTCCCCTGTCTCCGTTTTCGGCGTCATATTGGGTCATGTATTGATGATCATGCATGCTTTCAGCAGGCGTTTTATTGTTAAGAGCCGCTTCATTCCTGGCAACTTTTCTTTTCATAATGACATTCCTTTCTTTAGTCGTTTCATCCATATCCTTTCCGTTTCGGCACATTCCACACATCCAGTTTTCGGCAAAAAAATAAGCACCCTGAAGGGTGCTTATTTAAACACTTTTTTCACTTTATTAACGACGTATGAGCTGCCGCCGCGGTCTGAAACATCCTCGATCATCATCGTGATTAAAAGGTTTTTGTTTTTGTAATCATAGGCGGTGAACCAGCCGTTTTCTTTGCCTTTTTCGTCTTTTTTCGTTTTCAGTTCGGCCGTTCCCGTTTTCCCTGCGATCGTAAGCCCTTTGACAACCGGCTTGTAAGCCGAGCCGCGCGGGTCTTCTACAACGCCTTTTAACCCTTTTGTAATCGCTTCTGCTCCGCCTGTGGGCAGTACGTTTTTATGCCATATTTCTTTCTCTTCGCCGTCCTTTTTGATCAGGTGCGGCTTGATCAGATTACCGTCATTCAAGAAAGGCGTATAGCTTGCCGCAAGGTGTATCGGCGACATCAGCATTTGCCCCTGTCCGTATCCTGAATCGGCAAGGAGAATATCCGAGTCGATTCCTTCGTTTGATATGGAGGAAGACTTCGTCGGGAATTCATAATCAAGCTTTTCCTCAAAGCCGAATGATTTCAGGCCTTCGACAAATTGATCCTTGCCTGTATCAAGGGCAGTCTGGGCGAAATAAATGTTGTCGGATGTGATCAGCGCGTTTTCCAAGTTGACGTCGCTTAGTCGATCGGAAACCCGTGTGACTTTATATCCGCCCCATGACGAATCTTTCTGCCATTCCTTCCCTTCGATCTTCTTAGGTTCATCCGCTTTGATCGCATCATTTTTCAGACCGATTGAAGCGGTGATCGGTTTGATCGTTGAACCCGGAGCATAAGTTTTATTAAATTTAGAGGTGAATGGCGCAGACGCATCTTTGTTGAGCTTTTCCCATTCTCCTTTTTTCCAGCCGAACAAAAACCCGTTCGGATCATATGAAGGCGCGCTGACAAGCGCCAGCGTTTCTCCAGTCTGCGGTTCTAAAGCAACGGCAGCGCCGGAGTCATCTTTTAACTGGCTGTACAGTTCTTCCTGTTTCTTAATGTCGATCGTGGTGTGGATGTCTTTTCCGTCTTTTGCATCCTTTGACGCAACCGTCGCGCCTGATTCAGGGATCGAAATCGTCCAGCCGATTTCTCCTCTGAGCTCTTTTTCATAAATATGTTCGAGACCGACGATTCCGAGCAGTGAATGCTCGCTGTAGCCTTCTTTATTCTGTTTTAATTCCTCTTCGGTAATCGGCCGTATGTAACCGGTAAGATGTGCGGCTTTTTCACCGTAAGGATAGTATCTTGACTGCGTATCCTGCTTCAAAACCCCGGGGAGAGAGGTCGCTTTTTTGAGAAGCTCGGTGCTGCCAGGCTTCACTTTTTTCAGGGGAACGAATGAATCGTCCGTCACCCAGCTTGCGGACAGCTGTTTTTCTATGTCTTCTTTTTCCATATCAAGCATGTTCGCGAGCTTTTTGATGACACCGTCTTTATCATCTCCGAGCTGCCCCGGAACGACGCCGATTTCAGGCACTGTCGCATTCGTAGCGAGCGCCTTTCCGTTTCTGTCATAAATGATGCCTCTAGTTGGCTCCTTGGCGGTAATCCGGATGGTCTCCCCTTTCTTCAGCTGTGAAAAAATAAAGGATTGGTTCCAGTTGACCTTCCATGAAGTGTCTCCGTCTTTTTTTTCTTTGACAAGCTTTGCCTTGCCTTGAAAAGAAACCGGACCGGCCAATGTCTTCATGCTGACTTTATACGGTATCGTCACCGAATCATTTTTCTCTTTATTTTTTTCATCTTCATCGTTGTCGACGGTTGAAACCTTCAAATCGGAAACTCCAATCTGTTCATAAATAGATTGATTACGCTTGATGAAATCGTCTTTTGAAATCGATTTTTGCGCTTCAGCCGACAGCTGTTCATACATTTCTTCAAATTTTTGCTCGTTCCATTTGTCTACATATTGGTCCATGCTTTCTTTTGCTGTCGGCTCGTTAGAACAGGCTCCGGCGAGCAATAGAAATCCGGCGGCTATAAACAAATGGATGACTCTCTTTTTCATCGTTGTTTCCCCCTTTTTTTCAAGTCCGCCATTTAAGCATTATATCATACAAATAAATACAGCGACCGACTTTATGATCATAAAAAAAGACAGTTTGACTAAACTGTCTTTCTTATCCGATAATGATCCTTTCCTTCGGGTAATGGTAATTCGCTTCGATTTCTTTTCTGCCGAATAAATAAAGCAGCGTGACAATGCCGATTCGGCCAATGAACATCAGAAGGATGATGACGCTTTTGCCAATCGTGCTCAAATCTGGGGTGATGCCCATCGACAAGCCCGTCGTACCGAAGGCCGAACACACTTCAAACAGCAGTTCAAGCAAAGAATGCTTTTCTGTCACTGTCAAAATGAGTGTCGAGACGAAAACAAGAATAACCGCCATCAGCGTTACAATCAATGATTTCATCAAGTCCGCTTGGTGCAGTTCCCTTTTGAAAACCTTCACCGATTTATTTCCCCTCGCGAAGTGGAACAGGGCCAACAGGTTTAAGGCAAAGGTCGTTGTCCGGATGCCCCCTCCGACAGAGCTTGGCGAAGCGCCGATAAACATAAGCATACACATAAACAAAATGGTCGTATGCGTGAATTGGCTGATATCGATCGTCGCGAGTCCGCCGCTCCTGGTCGTCGTCGACTGAAACAGAGAAAAGAAAAATACCTCGTGCCACGATTTCCCTGAAAAAGCAAAGCGCGCTTCCATGGCAAATATGCCGATCGCACCTCCAATTACTAAAAGGAAAAAAGTTACTGATGTCAATTTAGTAAACAGGCTGAAAGAGAATTTACGCTCTTTGCTGAGCAGAAAATCCTTTACCTCGATGAGGACCGGAAAACCGATCGCTCCAAGAATGATCAGCATCATCACGATAAACTGAACGAAATAATCATGCTGAAACGGAATCAGCGAGTTGCCTGTAATGTCGAAACCTCCGTTGGTCGTTGCACTGATGCTTGTAAAAAATCCGTGCATAAAGGCTTCTCCAGGTGTCTCAAAGTACTTTAAGAAATAAGTGCCGAGAATCAGCCCGCCAAACAGCTCGATCAGCAGGATTAAGCCGAGCACGTGCTTCATCAGCTTGACGAGGCCCGATAAGTTGGATTGATTTTGATCGGTCATAATCAGACGGCGCTCTTTCAAACCGATCCGCTTGCCGAAAATCAGCCAGACGAATGTACCCAAAGCCATCACGCCGATCCCGCCAAATTGCAGAACAAACGCCAAAATCCAAATTCCGGCCGTGCTGAATGTATCGGCTGTATCAACAACCGTCAAACCGGTTACACTCACTGCGCTCACCGCGGTAAAAAGGGCGTCGATAAAAGACCATTCAACATTATTTTTGTGTGCAACGGGCAGACTCAATAAAACAACCGAAACTGTCACCGCTAAAAAATAATAGAGCGCGATCAGCTGTACAGGAGACAGCACGCGCAGTAGTTTTCTCAATAAAACCTTCATAATCGTTCCTTCTTTTCAATATTCAAAAATTGCTTCTTGTGTATAACGTGTTCCATTTTAAAGGAAACATGCTATTATGTACAGCCGCTTTTCGATTTTTAAATTTAAAAAGCAAACCCCCTTGAAAAAGGGGGTTTGCATCTTTATTATTTTGCTTCCAGACGGCGGATTCTGTCGCTTAAATCAGGGTGTGTTGAGAAAAGCGATGTATGCTTTTTCCCGTTGATTTTTAAAGTTGCAACAGATGCCTGTTCTTCTTTGACTCTTGAAGTGTACTGCTCAAGCGAGCGGAGCGCGTGAATCATCTTATCCTTGCCTGCAAGGTCTGCTCCTCCTCTATCCGCATGATATTCGCGGTGGCGGGAGTACGCAAACACGACAAGGCTTCCGAGAATAGAGAACACAATTTGGAATACGATGACCGCGATAAAGTGAACGATCGGCGCCAGCTCTTCACGGACAACGCGTGAAACAGCCCATGCCGCAATCCTTGCAAAGAAAACAACGAACGTATTGACGATTCCTTGAAGGAGCGTCATCGTCACCATATCGCCGTTTGCAATATGCGCCACTTCGTGGGCAAGTACGCCTTCCACTGCGTCGTCATCCATTTCCTGAAGAAGGCCCGTCGATACAGCGACAAGCGAGCGGTTTTTAGACGGCCCGGTCGCAAAGGCATTCACTTCGCGTGAATTGTAGATGCCGACTTCAGGCATCTTTGTCAGTCCGGCAGCGCGGGACAGCTTATATACCCGGTCAACGAGCTGCTGTTCTTCATAGCTGAGCGTTTGCTTATCAGGATTCAGCACCTGAACGCCCATCGCCATTTTCGCCATCCATCTTGACATCAAGAGCGACATAAAGGAGCCGACAAAACCGACAACTGCACTAAATACGAGAAGCGCAACAATATCGATGCCGCCGTTAGCCGTGAAATACGTGCCTACCCCTGTCAGCGAACCGATAATCGAAAGCACGATACCGATCGTCGTAATGACTAAGATGTTCGATAAAAGAAAGAGAAAGATTCTTTTTCCCATGATTACCTCCATGTTATAATAAGATCAAATGAACTCGTATAATAAAATTATACGGCATAGAATTGAAAATGCAAGTGATAAGACGTAAGATAATGTTTATATTGTTTGCTATTTCATTTTAATACATAATGAGGTGGAATGATGAAACCTTTTAAACTGACTCGCCTGGAAATGGCCAAACTGATGTACGCTTTAAAAGGGCAGCTGGATGTCAGTCCGCTTGCGATTCTTTTGAGATCGGCCGATTTGGCGCCCGATGAGCCGGAAGACAATTTGGACATCCCCGAATTCATTGCCCGGTACGAACGGAAAAAACAAAAAACGGAACACGGACTTTCCACAAATGAAATTGTTGAACTTGGAAATTTGTGCGAACTGACATCCTTAAAATCGACAGCCATCCAAAACTGGATCAAACGCGATATAAAAGATTTGATGGGGCATCCGGAACTCGGCAAAAAATATTCCATCGACCAAGCCGTCATCCTTCTCATTGTACGAGACTTAAAATCGGTTTATGACTTCGAAACGACCCGTCCGATCTTAACAACGATTTTTAATACGATTACAGACCGCTCCGATGATGTAGTGAGTCCGCTGCGCTTTTATGAAGGGTATGCGCGGGTCCTTGATCATGTGTACCAGATCAAAGACTATACGCTCAATAAATCGGCGCTTGAAAAAATCGTCATTGAGCAGACTGGACAGCTCCGCGATTTTTATAAAGATCTGGCCGATCCCGAATGGAACAAAGCGAGAGACATCACCGCAGTCACTGTGCTGTCCGTCATCGCTTCGCACATTCAGGCGACCGCACATTCCATGATTGACAGCGTCTTCTTAAAATATGAAATGAAATAATCGCCGACCGGCGCGCCTGGCTTGCCAATTGCCAGGCGTTTTTTTGCCCTTCAACAATTGCCAGCATAAAAAGCCTCAGTCCAAATCAAACTAAACAAGCAGTACCAATTGAAAAAGGAGTTGAGAATGCATGGCAAGAACGAATAAGCTCCTCGTTCCCGGGGCAGAGCAGGTTTTAGACCAGTTCAAATACGAAATCGCCCAAGAGTTCGGCGTCCAGCTCGGCTCGGACTCGGTCGCTCGCTCAAACGGATCTGTAGGCGGGGAAATGACAAAACGACTTGTACAGCAGGCACAAGCTCAATTGAATGGGCATAATGACAAATAAATACCCTATGGATTATTCGCCGGGCCCGCTCGGCGGATATTCTTGTTTATTCGTTTGGTCAGAAGGCTTTTTCTCCTTTTGGTAAGGAGGTGATTTAGAGCTCTCTTGATTTGAACCGGAACCGCTTTTTGGCGTTCCTTCCTCCGTCTGCTGACCGTCTTTGTCATTATGGTTATGTTCCTGAGGGTTTTTGGTATTAGGGGAATTTGACTCCTTTTCTTTTTCCATTTCTTGATCAGGTTGAGACTGATCTTCATCTGAAGGTTTTTCGCCGTCCGGATGATCTTCCGTATCTGCTTCTTTATCATCCGTATGCTGTTCCGGCTGATCTTCTTCTTTCACAGCTTTCTCCTTTTCTCCTGTGTTTTCTTCCTGATTTTGATCATCTTTTTTATTTTCATTGTCATCATCTTTGTTTTTGTCTTCTAATTCATCTTTGTGGGAACGGATATAACGGCCTGTTGAGATGCCTTCTTTTTGGGCTTTTGCACGCGTATCAAGGTCTGATTCCACCGCTTCCATCTTATAATTCTGCTGCTCGTATTTTTTCGCTACATCATCGATTTCGCTTTTTACCGTCGCCTTATACGTGTCATCTTCATTGTTTTCGTATACTGTGGCGATAAGCACTTCTTTTGATTCGGTGACATAACCGCTCTTATCGCTGTCTTCGACAATTTCACTGATCACTTCTTTAAAGTCAGACTTTTCCCAATTTTTTATACTATCCATTAAGGCCTTCCCATCCTCGTTCAGCGGCACCAAATCGATAACTTCACAGTTTTTGTTGAGCGTCAATTCAAAGCTTGGGTTGATATCGATCGTCATGTAGGCGTATGCTTTATTGTTTAAAACATCAGGGATGATCATGAAAGCGAGCAGCATGATCGCGGCGATTGAAAAAACGCCGGCTTTCAGCGGACGGAGCGAAAGCAGATCAAAAAAGCCCGCACGCCTTCTCGACATTCTCGTCTCCGCGGGAAAAGCAATTTCCTGACCGATTTCATAATCTTCCTCTGTGCTCTTTGCTTTTAAAAATTGTCCGTCAGGGGTTAGCAATGTGACGAATTTTTTATTTTTTTCTACAATAATTCCTCTTCTCATGAATTGAGCACCCCTTTTAGATAATCTTTAAGGTAAACATAATCGCCCGTTATAATGATCGCCATAGCGATGATATATTTGCGGTTTCTCTCTACGGTTTTTCTGCTGACAGCCACAAGCTTTTCAAGCTGTTTGACGGGAAGCTGCTTCTTTTCAAACAAGATCTTTTTTAATTCTTCATGTTCGACAAGCGTATATGCCACTTTGATGGCGTTTTGCCTTGCATCCGTATGTTTCGGGGAATGCTCCAGCAAATCGGAAAAAGACAGGCCAAAACTTTTAAGCCTTTCTTTAAAATGGAGAATCTCCTCCCGCCTTTGCTCCTGTTCGAGCATGCGGTTGAATTCATGAATGGAAAGCTCCGCTTCAATCATGCTTTGGGAGGATTCCTGTTCTTCTCCTTCTTGCATGTCCATATTGATGTTCTGGGCATTTCTCGCTTCTTTTCTGATATAATCAATGACTTTGCGCTTAATGATCAGCTCTGCAAATGCAAGCAGAGAATTTCCTTTATCTGAAGAATATTTTTCAATGGCTTCATTGAATGCAATCAAGCCGATGCTGAATTCATCATCTTTTTCATCTATATATCGTTTGCACACGGATGAAACCGTTTTAGCCACAAAAGGCTTATATTGATCGATAAGCTCGTTTTGCAACTGCTGATTTCCTTTTTGTATGCTTATTACAGACTCTTCTAATGATTGTTTCCTTTTTCCTGTCTTAAACAAAAGGCTAAGCACTGGTTTCACCTCAGTTCCTCCCTATACTACTCATTAATGATAGCTAATTTGATAGGGATTCGCAAAGGAGAAAACGCGGTATTCATTTCTAATTTTTCAATTGTGACAGTCATTTGTTTGATCTCCTAGAACAATTCGTGATCTGTTTGACGATTAAGGGGGTTTTCCCGCCGTTTTTGTAACATGGCTGTTAATAAAATGAAATCTTATTTCGATTGATCTAGGGCCATCTTCCCCGGCTCTTCCTCGTGCGGGCAAAAAAAGACCGCCGGTGAAAGACCGGCAGTCTGGGAAAAGCTGTTTACTCCTCAGCAGCTTTATTCTCGTGTTTGTTCGGATTTGTCATAAACCATCCCCCGAGCGCAATGGCGATCAGCACCGCCCAGAAGATGAACTTCCAAGTACCTGAATGAATAAAATGTTCAGAGACGATATTGATTTGCGGGTGTGCGAGCGTATAGAGCGTCAGTTTCACACCAACCCAGCCGACAATCAGAAAAGCAGCCGTTTCCAGGCTCGGACGTTTCTTTAACAAGTTCACAAATTGACTTGCAGCAAAGCGCATAATAATCAATCCGATGATCCCGCCGGCTAAAATTACCATGAACTGTCCGCCGTCAAGCCCGCCGATTTGCGGCAGGTTTGTCGCCGGAAGTGTGACAGCCAGCGCAACCGCAGCTAAAATCGAGTCGACGGCAAAAGCGATGTCTGCCAGTTCAACTTTGATAACCGTCGGCCAAAAACCGCTTTGCTTCGTCTCCTTCACTTTTTCGTCCTTTTTGAAAACGTGGGTTTTCAAAATATGATGGACGGAAATGTAAAGCAGATAAACGGCGCCGATCGCCTGCAACTGCCAGACATTGACAAGGAAAGAGATCGCAAACAAAGCGCCGAACCTCATCACAAACGCGCCGGCCAACCCGTAGAAGAGCGCTTTTTTTCTGTCTTTTTCAGGCAAGTGTTTAACCATGACCGCCATGACGAGGGCATTGTCCGCGGCCAAAATGCCTTCCAGCCCGACTAGGATGAGAAGAACCCAACCATATTCAAGTAATAATGCTGCATCCATTTTGTAATTCCTCCTAAGTGATTGTCTCTTTCTCTTATTCCCGCTAATGCGGCAGGGTATTTTCAGAAAACAAAAAAGACCTCTGCCAACATTAGGCAAAGGTCTTGCTAGACATGGTTATCATTAATTAAAACATGCCAACAAAGCCGATGGATGAAGATCCATGAACTGACGACTTTGTTTCCGGTTAAACATCCGGACGCTACTCCCCTTTGGGATAAAAGAAAATATTGAATTATAAGATAATATTAACCTCATATGCGCACGGCTGTCAATCCTTATTTTTATTTATAAAGGCTGAAACGCTTTGCGATTTGATTTTGTTCCGCCTGCCCTTCAACCAAAGGTAAAGAACGAACAAAACGATGAACCCGATGCCGACCGGAAGAAGGTATCCGTCCAATAGGCTGCCGACCTTGCTCCAGTTTTCGCCGAGGTAAAAGCCTAAATAGACATAGACGAACGTAATCGGCGTGATCGCGAGGAATGTATAAATACAAAATACCCACACATTCATTTTCGCGAGTCCGCACGGAATGGAAATCAGCGTTCTGATTCCAGGTATAAAACGGCCGCTGAATGCGACAAACCCGCCGTGCTTTTCAAAAAACCTGTCCGATTTTTCAAGCGCTTCAGGCTTGATAAAGAAGTATTTGCCGTAGCGTTCCAAAAACGGCCGCCCCCCGTACCTCCCGAGCCAGTAAAGCGTCAGAGGGCCTGCGACACCTCCCAGTGAACCTGCTGCAACGACCCCGAACATCGACATATCTCCTTGATACACCCAGTATCCGGCAAGCGGCAGAACGATCTCAGCCGGCACGAATTCGATGCACAGCGCCAGGAAAATGCCTAAATACGAGAGGCTTTTAAATGCCTCAGCCATTGATAAAATAAACTCTTCGATATCGACCACAACCTTTGACGATTGATAATTTCAAGTTCTAAAGAACGTACAAAAATGATTTTAACACAATTCGAGAAAATTGAAGAGCAAAATGGGAAGTCCTCCTTAAAAAGAACAGGAGGATATCATTTTTTATTGGCGAATTTCATTATATATAGTATAATTCACGAATTATACCGGAATTAGCGCTATTGCCGCTTTTTTATGTCAACGGTTAAGAGTACGGCAGTCTAGCCTTTCACAATACAGTATAGTTATTTAGACTTTTCATCATAAGTACAAAAAGGCGGAGAAAAAAGTGACAGAAGTTCTTGGTGAATATAATGGATGGCTCGTCCTATTATCCTATTTCACTGCAGTTTTGGCAGCTTATACAGCCCTTGATTTATCTGAACGGGTCGTACATACAAAAGGCAGGAAAAATATCGGATGGCTTTTGGCCGGTTCCCTCACGATGGGGCTTGGCATCTGGTCTATGCACTTTATCGGGATGGTGTCATTTCAGACAGCAGAAGAAATGAAATACGATTTGAAATTCGTCTTGTTGTCGATTGTTGCCGCTTTCGCAGGCTCGCTCATCTCATTTTATGTGGTGAATGAAAAAAACCGACGAATGGAAGACTGGCGGCCGGGTCCCTTGCAATGGGATGCGCAATTGCCTCCATGCATTTTATCGGGATGGAAGCAATGGAAAATATGACAATCGTCTATCATCCCGTTCTTTATGCCGCCTCTTTTGCAATCGCCATTTTTGCCTCCTTCGCTGCCTTAAAACTGTCAGTTGTATTCGCCAAAAAAACCGGTTCTTTTCGGATATTGTTCATTAAAATCGGAAGCGCGCTTTTAATGGGCGGAGCGATTTCCGGCATGCACTATACAGGAATGTCAGCAGCTACGCTTTTCATGGCTGACAGCGTTGACACAGGCTATGAAGGAATCGATACTGTTGAACTGGGCATTATGATCGTGCTTGTCAGCCTGATGCTTCAATGCTTCTTGATTTTCGGCGCCTTCAATGACAAACGCCTGCTGCTTCATATCGAAAAAGTCAAAGATAACGAGGAGCGGTTCCAGTCCTTGATCAACCACAACATTGATCCGATCTATGTTTTTTCGCTTGAAGGCAAGCTGCTTTCCGCCAATTCATCGGGATACAGCCTTCTTGAAAAAATGGGAATTGAACCCGAGCGCCTGTCTTCCGTTTTTCGGCAGGAGGATCATGACAGGCTGCTCGGCTGGTTCCTTCAAGTCCAAAATGAAAAACAGGCCATCAACCGCGATACGGCAATCGCGATAGCTGAAAAGCGCTTTGATTTAAATGTGACGCTGATACCGGTGTATGTCAGAAAGCAGCTTGACAGCATTTATGTCATATGCAAAGATATGACAAACCAGCGTGAAGCAGAACGCAAAATCCATAGAATGGCCCACTATGACGCGTTGACGGATTTGCCAAACAGAAGGTATGCAGTCGACCGTCTGGCAAATGTTCTAAAGCGGCAGGAGACAGGGACGGCCGTGTTGTTTTTGGATTTAAACCGTTTCAAAGTGTTTAATGACGCCCTAGGCCACGACGTCGGGGACCTGCTGCTGGTGGCTGCTGCACAGCGTTTGGCGCACTGTGTGCCCAATGAAGGCTTTATCGCCCGGCTGGGCGGCGATGAATTTATCATTGTCGCTCCTTTACAAGGGATCGATCAGCTGACCAGGCAATTGATCAGTCAGTTTGAAACGCCTTTTCGCATTAAAGAGCATCGCCTCAAAACATCCGTCAGCATCGGAATCGCCGTTTCTCCGGACGATGGAACAGACGGCGATGAGCTGATGAGAAAAGCCGACATGGCTATGTACGCCGCAAAGCACAAGAGCGTAAGCAGATATCGGTACTTCTCGTCTTCCCTCGCCAGAAAGAACAGACCGTCTTTCCAGAAGGAAATCGAGCTGAACTAAGGCTTCCTTCAAGAAGAACGGCTCCAAACTTGTACCGCCGCAAGCATCCGGGCTTCAGCCCGGATGCTTTTTTCCTCTGTCATCCATAAGTTGCTATTCATGAAACAATCTGCAGAGAGGCATCAATAAAAGAAAAGGAGTTGAACCGAACCGATGCATACGATGTGGAAAGGCTCTATCAGCTTTGGCCTTGTCAATATCCCCATTAAACTGTTTGCAGCGACAGAGGATAAGGATATTAAATTAAGGTCGCTTCATAAAGAATGCCGCGCCCCGATTCAGTATGAAAAAAAGTGCACAAACTGCCATCAGGAAATCGCGCCCGACGACATCGTCAAGGGCTACGAATATGTTAAAGGCAAATACGTCGTCTTATCGGACGATGAGCTGAAGCAGCTCAAAGAAGAGCAGGAAGACAAGGCCGTCGAAATTGTTGATTTTGTGCAGCTAAAGGAAATCGATCCCATCTATTTCAACCGTTCATATTTCGTCGGACCGGGAGATAACGGTGTAAAAGCGTACTCACTTTTGCGCGAAGCGCTCAGAAAAACAGAAAAGATCGGGATCGCCCATATGACCATCCGCTCAAAAAAACAGCTCGCCATTCTTCGCGTCTACGAAAACTGCATTTTAATGGAGTCCATCCACTACCCTGATGAGGTCCGAAACGCAGCCCACGTACCCGGTGTTCCGGAAGAAACCGCAGTCAACGAAAAAGAGCTGCAAACCGCGATTTCATTAATAGACGAGCTGACAACGACATTTGCGCCTGAACAATATGAAGATACGTACAGAATCGCGCTGATGGATAAAATCAAAGAGAAAATCGACCATAATGAAGGTGTCACGCCAAATGCCGGGGCCGCCGCTCCGCGCGAGGATGTAATCGATCTCGTGAGCGCTCTCCAAGCCAGCATCGAACGGACAAAAGGGCCTGACCGGGAAGCGGCAAAAACGCCTGTTGCAAAAGGAACCGGGGAAAAAAAGAAAAAAACGTCGCGCAAAAAAGCTTCAGAGGCAAAATAAAAAATGGGAATCACGATGCAGCCCGTATTGACCACATCCGCTCCTTCAGGCGGCAATTGGCGGTATGAAGCCAAGTATGACGGGTATCGGGGGCTTTTAAAAATTTCTGCGGCCGGCGACGTTTCGCTCATCAGCAGAAACGCGCAGCCGCTCGAAAACACATTTCCGGAAATTACGGAATTTGCAAAAAGCATGATCGAAAATCTCAAAGAACATTTGCCGATCACGATTGACGGGGAAATTGTGTCGTTGACAAACCGTTTTCGTTCCCGGTTTGAATACGTCCAAAAAAGAGGGTTAAGCAAAAAGGCCGAGTTGATTGAACAAGCTGCCGCGAAGAAACCGTGCCAGTACCTCGCTTTTGATTTACTGGTCTTTAAAGGAGAAAGTTTAACCTCGCTCCCCTATACCGAACGAAAACGCATGCTTTCCGACCTGATGAAAGAGCTTGGCTTGCCGATGGCTCCCGATCCGATGGCTTACGCACGAATTCAATACATCCCTGACACTTCAGATTTCCATGCTCTTTGGCATGCTGTTAAAAGGTTTGACGGCGAGGGAATTGTCGCAAAGAAAAAAGACAGCCGCTGGGCTGAAAGTAAAAAAACAGCCGAATGGCTCAAGCTCAAAAACTACAAAAAAGCAGCCGTATTTATGACAGGCTACAACATGGCAAACCGTTATTTGACAATCGCCGTCTATGACCACGGTCAAATTAAAGAAGTCGGTTCGGTTTCCCACGGACTCGGAGAACAGGAAAGAAACGCCATTCTTTCAATCGTCAAGCAATACGGAACCGAAACAAAGCCCGGTGAATATACCATAGATCCGTCGATTTGCATGACGGTCCATTATTTAACGATTCATTACGGGACATTGCGCGAGGTGTCGTTTGTTTCTTTTGAATTTGACATGGCTTGGAAAGATTGTACTTACAAGCGCCTGCTGCTTCATTCAAGAAACGTCCACCCCGATTTGCAGCTGACAAGCCTTGATAAAATCATCTTTCCTAAAAGCAATAAAACAAAAGCGGATTACATCGGATATCTGAATGAAATCGGCGATTTTCTGCTTCCGTTTCTCGATAATCGGGCGCTTACCGTTATCCGTTATCCGCACGGTTCCGGCGGGGAATCTTTTTTTCAAAAAAACAAGCCCGACTACGCACCCGAATTTATCACGTCCATTCGGGATGACGAGCACGAGCATATTATCTGCAGCGATTATTCGGTTCTGCTGTGGCTTGCCAATCAGCTTGCGCTGGAGTTCCATATCCCTTTTCAAACAGCGGATACGACCCGTCCGACCGAAATCGTTTTCGATCTCGATCCGCCTTCAAGGTCGGAGTTTCCACTGGCCGTCAGAGCCGCGAAAGAGCTGCACCGTTTATTTGATCAGCTTGGCCTCTTATCTTTTCCAAAGCTGTCGGGAAATAAAGGGATACAAATCTATGTTCCGATTTCAAAAAACGCCTTTACTTATGAAGAAACCCGCCTTTTCACAAGCTTTGCGGCTTCTTATTGTGTCTCGCTTTTTCCCGATCTGTTCACAACCGAACGCCTGATTAAAAACAGGGGCGGAAAACTCTATATTGATTATGTGCAGCACGCTCCGGGAAAAACGATCATCTGCCCGTATTCCACAAGAGGCAATGAGCTTGGCACAGTGGCCGCACCGCTGTTTTGGGAGGAAGTCCATTCAGACTTGGCACCCTCAAATTTTACGATGGAGGCTGTCATCAAACGCACAAAGGAACTCGGATGCCCTTTCGAAAGCTTCTTCAGACAGCCCCAAGACAAACAGATCAAAGCTATTCTCGATCACTTAAAAGAAATTGACCGTTCGGAAAACTGACTTTTTCAGCGAAACAATAGGTGCTGGCTGTGGATTCCGGCTTTTTTTAAAAGGGCCATCAGCTGCTCCTGTTCCTCTTTTGTCAAGCCTGAAAAAGCCCGCGCAATTCTCAGGGAGTGGATCGGATAAATCTCATCGAGATATGCCTTTCCCTTCTCTGTCAAATTCGCATAGACAGACCGTTTATCTTTCGGGTCCTGCTCTCGTTTGATGAAACCGTTTTTTTCCAATTTGTCGATCACATAGGTTACGTTTCCGCTTACAAGGAGCAGCCTCGAGCCGATTTGCTGCAGCTTTTGGGCTCCCCTCGTATACAAAAGCTCCAATACAGCAAATTCTGTAGGATTAAAGCCGTGTTCCTTGCTGTCCCGAATACTATGTTCTGAAACGCTTTTAAAAGCCCTGGCAAAAACCTTGTACAGCGACATAGCACGGTGAACTTCTTCCTCATTAAACGAAAGTCTCATATCATCTACCTCTTATACTATTTTCTTAAAATGAACCCGGGAAATGAAAACCCTTACAAATGTAGAAAAAGAAAGGGTCATGCTTTTCCCATATTCTATAAGTATATATTTTCGTTATTCGAAAGAAAACTCCTGCTTATTTTTTTTAAGATATTAAAAAGAAGCCCGTTTTTTCAAAATGGCCGATTTTGAACACGGGCTTTATTTTTCCGGAAAAAATAAAAATATTCTTTTCTGAGCTCCGTAATCGTCATTCTCTGCAAAACATCCTGATTATACTCACCGAGTGAGCTCAGTTTTTTTGAATAATGGTTTCTTTCCTTTTCCAAAGCGTTTTTTAACAATCTGCTCATAATCTTCTCCTTTCATTTTCGTGTGTTGTAATATAAGAATAGACCTTATTTATTAACCAGGCTTTAAGGCCGTGTAAAGTTTGCTTTCACGCCCACTTCCGGATTTAAGAGGACTTTTGATAAAAGCCGTTCTGCACCGCCCTCAGCAGCGGAAACGCATCCTTTCCGGCAAGCTTCAGTAATGTCTCAAGCAATTCGTCTCTTTTATTGTCTAAGGCAACGATTTCTTTGGCGAGTGTGACTGCTTTGTGTTCCTTCATCCAATGATTCCCCCTCATCAGTCTGTACCTACAGCATACAAAACACTTTTACCCCTTGCATGGTTCCTGTAAACTTTTCTTCCGCGATTTTTTTAAAAGTTTTTCAACAATGTTAGATTTCCTGACAAACGTTAGGTTTTTTCGCGCGTTTTCTTATATAATACAAAAAAAGTCATCTTAGGGGTGGGAAAATGACAGTCGAAGATCTTTCTTATAAAGATAAAAAAGTGATTTCAATTGGCATTGTCAGCGAGCTGACGGGTTTGTCGGTCAGGCAGATCCGCTATTACGAAGAACGCAAGCTGATCTATCCGCAGCGCTCTTCAAGAGGCACGCGCAAGTATTCCTTTGCTGACGTTGAACGGCTGATGGAAATCGCAAACAAGCGGGAAGACGGTGTTCAGACGGCAGAAATACTCAAAGATATGCGCAAAAAAGAACAGAGGCTGAAAAACGACCAGCAGCTCAGAAAGAAAATGCTCGAAGGACAGCTTAACGCTCATTTTAAATACAAAAACCGCTAAAAAAAAACGAATCATTCCCTCCGGATGATTCGTCACCTGTTTTCCTGCTGTTTCGTTTCCTTTATGTATCCAATGAAATCGATCATAACGCCTTTATCTGGATCATTGCGTATCCGAAACGCGATCGTTCCGGGCTGACCGGTATTTTCCATCTTGTAAGCGGCATGAAACACATGGATGCTCGCTTCAGAAATTTGAAAATCATCAGCATGAAGCCCGGAAATTCCCCATTTCTGTTTGTTTTCCAGGATTGTTTCCGGAGAGGGGGTTGCGCCCTCCACGTACAACCGCTTCATCTTTGACACATCATCGTTCAATATCGCCTCAAGCATACCCTCGACTGCGACGAGCCGCCTGTCTTTTCCTTCATCTTCATTCTGACAGCCGGCAGCAATCATTGCAACGGCTAAACAAATCAGCACAGCTGCAAATCTTCTCATACCAATCCCCCCTGATCTCTGCCTAAAATATATAGGCTTTTACGAATTCTGGCAAGCAAAAAACCCTCCCTAAAAAAGGAGGGCTGCTGCTTACAGCGAATGAATGAATGCAGTTGCAATACCGAAGTAGATCAGCAGTGACAAAATGTCATTTAATGTTGTGATCAGCGGACCCGATGCAATTGCAGGGTCGACGTTGCACTTGTGAAGGATGATCGGGACGATCGTTCCCGCCATCGTTCCGATAATCAGTGTGGCAAAGAGCGAAGTCCCTACCACAAAACCGAGCAGCAGATTCCCCTGCCATACAATCGCGATTCCCGTAATCACGACCGCACACACGACGCCGATGATAATCCCGGCTCTGAGCTCCCGGAAAATCAAGCGGAAAATCGTTTTTTTATTGAGCTCTTCTTTAGAAAGTCCCCTGATGACGACAGCGAGAGACTGTGTTCCGGTGTTACCCGTCATTCCTGCGATCATTGGCATAAAAAAGGCCAATGCGACAACCTGCTGCAGCGTGTCTTCAAAAAAGCTCATGATGCTGCCAGAGATCAAACCGATGAACAGAAGCAAGATCAGCCACGGCAGACGACGGTATGCAGCGACATACGATTTTGTATCAAACGTGATCGCTTTACCAGATGCAGCAAATTTTTCGTAGTCTTCATTCGCTTCCTGGATAACGATGTCGATAATGTCGTCAACCGTTACGATCCCGACAAGTTCATGGTCTTTTTCTACAACGGGAATCGCCAGAAAGTCGTACCGCTCGATGAGCCTTGCGACTTCTTCCTGATCTTGAAGAGCGTCCGCCGATATCACCCTTGTAAACATTAAATCCTGAACCTTCTCATCGGGTTCTGCCAAAATGAGATCCCGGTATGAGATAACCCCGACAAGCTGCTTTTGTTCATTGATAACGTATAAATAGTTGATCGACTCTGCGATTTCCGCAAAGCTTTTCAGCTTGACGACCGCTTCTTTTACCGTGTAATGCTGCGGAATCCAGACATAGCGGTTTGTCATGATTCTTCCCGCTGTTTCAGGCGGGTAGTTCATCAGAACCCGGACCGCTTCAGATTCTTCCGCTTCCATACTGGAAAGAAGCTGGTCTTTCAGCTCTGGGTCCATTTCCTCGAAGAGCGCGGCAAGGTCGTCGTTGTCCATTTTATTCATCACATGGATCGCTTTTTCTTTGCCGACCTTGTTCAAAACGACAAGCTGCTCTTCTCTATCCAGTTCGCCCATGAGATCGGTAATGTCTTCAACCGTTAAAAAAGACAGATACCGGCCGCGGTGCTTTTCGGGCATCTCCTTAAACAGAATCGCCATATCATAAGGCTGCAGTTCCTCTAAAACGTTTTGAAACTCTTTTCGCTTTCCGTCTCTCAGCAAAATAATAATGCGTAAAATAAGTTCATCATATGTCATGTTTTTTACCATGGCAATCTGTACCTCCCTTTTCAGGAGATCCTTATATCACCATAGCAAAAGGGGTGAAGTATAAGGATCTCCTCATCAATCAATGTGTGATACTGTAAAATATTTCTCGTATGTTTAAACCGCCTCGAATGGGGAGAATCCATACTTCCACCTCCTTGTTTAATACGGAAAGTTCACTTTCCTCAAAAAATAAAAAAACACCTATTTCATTGAAATGAAGGTGTTAAAAGCCATACAAAATAAAACCCTAACGCCTTCCATCGTAGAGCTTTAGCACTGTATGGCATAGGCAACATGCCAGCTGCATTAAAAATCACCTTAGATCGATGATTTCTGTTGACCCATTGGCGTCTTTGGACATTTTTGGGCAGCAGCGTATCTCCATACAGGAGCCTCACCTAACGAAGAGCTGTATTTACCGGACACAATGAGATTACAGAAAAAAAGGATAACTGTCAATAAGAAAAGCAAACTTAATGCTCTCTATTATGGTTGATTCCCTTTTTCGTCAAAATTAAACCAGCTCTTTCGCCGAGATGCCGAGCTCCGTTCTTACTTTTCGCTATCCTGTTCAAGGTCGTCCTTTGACAGCAGGTGGTAGTTTTCGTGCAGCAAAAGCGCGTATTCTCCTTCATATTTTGGATGCGGCACAAACTCCGCCTGCTCGATTGACAATTCGTCTCTTTTTTCGTTTTCTTGTTCTTTCACCCTGTATCAACTCCTTTTTTTAATAGGATATCCTTTTGCCGGGATAATATGATGAAGCGAAATCTCATATATCTAGTGATTCTCTCGCCCTTTCACCGATTTCACAGGTCTTTTCGCTTACAATTCCAGCATTGTTCGCAGTTATTCGACTTTTCTCCTCTATTATCTATATTTTTTAACTTTTCATAAAATTCATACAAATGAACCTTTTTTTAACAAAGCGAATGTTTTACAATAAAATCACGCACCTTGTAACCCATCTAAAGCAGCATATAACAGGGAGGGCTTTGAAATGCAAATGCGATTAATTCCTTATGTCACTGACACAAAGCTGATGGACGTGAATGAATTGCCGGAAGGAATCGATGCGATTAAGGCACCGGAGCTGTGGTCACAAGGTTTTAAAGGAAAAGATATCACTGTCGCAGTGCTTGATACAGGCTGTGACGCAACCCATCCCGATTTGGCAGACCGAATCATCGGAGGCAGAAACTTTACTGATGATGACAACGGAAAAGAAGATCAATTTCATGATTATAATGGACATGGCACCCATGTGGCGGGTACGATTGCCGCAAACGATCAAAACGGCGGCATCTCCGGCGTGGCACCCGAAGCGAACCTATTAATCGTCAAGGTGCTCGGCGGTGAAGACGGCAGCGGGGATTATGAATGGATCATCAACGGGATCAACTACGCCGTCGAACAAAAAGCCGATATCATTTCAATGTCGCTCGGCGGACCTGCCGACGTTCCGGAATTGAAAGAAGCGGTGACAAACGCAGTGAAAAGCGGAGTGCTCGTCGTCTGCGCCGCCGGAAACGAAGGCGACGGCAATGACCGTACAGAGGAGTACTCATACCCTGCTGCATACAACGAAGTCATCGCTGTCGGGTCCGTGTCATTGACGCGGGAGTCTTCCGAATTCTCAAATGCGAACAAAGAAATTGACCTCGTTGCACCTGGAGAAGAAATCCTCTCTACATTGCCAGATCATCAATACGGAAAGCTGACGGGAACATCGATGGCTACACCGCACGTCAGCGGCGCGCTCGCTCTCATTAAGTCAGCTGAAGAAGAGGCGTTTAAACGGAAACTGACAGAACCGGAACTGTATGCTCAGTTAATCCGCCGCACGCTTCCTCTTGATTACTCAAAAGCGCTGATCGGCAACGGATTCTTATATTTGTCGGCGCCAGAGGTACTGGCAGAAAAAGCCGGCGAAGCAAAACTTCTTTCCCTTTAACAGCCTAAGGAGGCTGCCGACAATGTCGGCGGCCTTTTTCATGTCCGTCGATAAGGCCGAATCTTTTTAATTGCAAGAATTCAAAAATTATTTTGACTAAAAGATCGTGACGGTATATAATCTACTAAACAATTTCATCGCCGGGAACATGGTAATCTAACGAGGTTAGATTTTAAAAGGGAAGTTTGGTGAAAATCCGACGCGGTCCCGCCACTGTGAATGAGGAGGTTATTTCATAAAACCCACTGTTTCTATACGGGAAGGGGGAAATAACCGTCGATTCATGAGCCAGGAGACCTGCCTGTTCTGACGCACCATCAACCTACGGTCGATAGGAGGTGTTCGAGTTGACGTAACAATCGCTACGTTTATTTCTCGTTCGCAAAAATGCTGTTTTCAGGCATTCACCTTCTCATTGTCCGAAGTGTGAGTGTCTTTTTTTATTGAACATTAAAAGGAGGAGACCAGAATGACAAATGTAAAAACGAGCAGCTTGGGATTTCCAAGAATCGGCTTGAACAGAGAATGGAAAAAATCGCTTGAGGCTTATTGGAAAGGAAACACAGACCGTGAGACCTTTTTAAAAGAAATGGACGAACAATTTTTAGCAGCCCTCCAGACTCAGCTTGATCAGCAAATCGATATCATACCGGTTTCCGACTTTACCTTGTACGACCACGTTCTTGACACGGCGGTGATGTTCAACTGGATTCCAAAAAGATTCAAGGATGTACATGATCCGTTAGATACTTATTTCGCAATGGCGAGAGGCACGAAAGATGCTGTATCGTGTGAAATGACAAAATGGTTTAACACAAACTACCATTATATTGTGCCTGAATTTGAAAAAGGCGCACAATACCGCGTGACGAGAAACAAACCGCTTGAAGATTACAAAAGAGCAAAAGCAGCATTGGGAACAGAAACGAAGCCCGTCATACTCGGCCTTTACACTTTCGTAGCCCTTGCAAAAGGCTATGAACAACAAGATATCAAAGATATTTATAACCAAATGACGCCTCTTTACATCCAAGTTCTGAAAGAGCTTGAGCAGGAAGGCGGCAAATGGGTGCAAATCGACGAGCCCGCTCTAGTGACGGCTTCACATGAAGAAGCGGCTGCAGTCAAAGAAATCTATCAGACGATGACAGAGGAAGTCCCTGGACTGAATATCCTTCTGCAAACCTATTTTGATTCGGTTGACGCTTATGAAGAGCTGATATCGTTTCCTGTCGCCGGGATTGGTCTTGATTTTGTTCATGATAAAGGGAAAAACTTCGAGCATTTAAAAGCGCACGGTTTCCCTAAAGACAAAGTCCTTGCCGCCGGTATTTTAGACGGGCGCAACATTTGGAAAGCCAATCTCGAAGAACGCCTTGACCTGACGATTGAGCTGATCCGGAGTGCCGGTGTTGACGAAGTCTGGATTCAGCCTTCAAACAGCCTGCTTCACGTCCCTGTCGCAAAACACCCGGACGAGCATCTTGCCGATGATCTTTTGAACGGTTTATCTTTTGCAAAAGAAAAGCTTCTGGAGCTTACACTGCTGAAGAACGGGCTTGTTTCCGGAAAAGCGGCCATCCAAGCGGAAATCGATGAAGCTCACGGACATCTTCAAGCTCTCAAACGATACGGTGCAGCGACAAATTCGGCCTTTGCCGAAGAAAGAGACAAGCTGACCGAGGAAGACTTTAAACGTCCGACTGCTTTTGAAGAAAGACTGCGGATCCAAAATGAATCTCTCGGACTTCCTCTATTGCCGACAACAACGATCGGCAGCTTTCCGCAGACGGCGGAAGTGCGGAGTGCGCGGCAAAAATGGCGGAAAAAAGAATGGTCTGACGAGCAGTATGAAGCATTTATTCAGGAAGAAACAAAGAAATGGATTGATATTCAGGAAGAGCTCGGACTTGACGTTCTCGTTCACGGAGAATTCGAACGGACAGACATGGTTGAATATTTCGGTGAAAAGCTCGGAGGATTCGCCTTTACCAAATACGCCTGGGTTCAGTCATACGGTTCCCGCTGTGTCCGTCCGCCGGTTATCTACGGAGATGTCGAGTTTAAAGAGCCGATGACGGTAAAAGAAACAGTTTACGCCCAATCCTTGACCTCGAAGAAAGTCAAGGGCATGCTGACAGGTCCTGTTACGATTTTAAACTGGTCCTTTGCCCGCTATGATCTGCCGAGAAAAGAGATTGCCTTCCAAATCGCCCAAGCTCTCCGCAAAGAGGTTGAAGCGCTCGAAAAAGCAGGCATTCAAATCATCCAGGTCGATGAACCCGCCTTGAGAGAAGGCCTGCCGCTTAAAGAACGGGATTGGGACGAGTACCTTAAATGGGCTGCCGAAGCGTTCAGACTGTCCACTTCATCAGTAGAAGATACGACGCAAATCCATACGCATATGTGCTACAGCAACTTTGAAGATATTGTAGACACGATCGAAGATCTTGACGCAGACGTCATTACGATCGAGCACAGCAGAAGCCACGGCGGATTCCTTGATTATCTGGAACAGCATCCTTACCTGAAAGGACTCGGGCTTGGCGTCTATGATATTCACAGTCCCCGCGTCCCTTCCAGCGATGAAATGCTCACGATTATAGAAGATGCGCTGAAAGTCTGCCCGGCTGACCGCTTCTGGGTAAACCCTGACTGCGGTTTAAAAACGAGACAGCCTGAAGAAACGATCGCAGCGCTTAAACATATGGTTGAAGCAGCCAAACAAGCAAGAGGCAAACTCGCTCAGACTGTTTAATTCCACAATAAATCCAACACAAACGCCGCCTGTTCACACGGGCGGCTCTTTTCATGTCCTCAGCCCTTTTTAGGCCGAAAGAACCGTTATATAAGGTATGTCCGCCCAAAAATCATTAAGACTTTTGATTCATTCGTACGATTTCCTTCCGTATCCTTTTCTTTTAACATATTTGTAGTAGATGATGGAAGGGAAGGAAAATATGTAGTGATTGACGATGGAATAGCGTTAGAACGAAAAATCAAACGAAAAATATATCAGGAAGACATTCACTCTCTTCAGCTATACGTAAAAGAAGTGACTGCCGCCATTGACGAGCTGAGGCAGGAAATTTCTTCCATTTTAAAAGCACACCAAATGTATATCAACGGATGGCGCGGACAGGCGCGCGAAATGTATGACGCACTTTTGGACGATCTTGACCGGGCGGAATCGCGCGTGTATGACAGGCTGAGGGCCATTAAGGAGCAGGCGTCCGAAGAAATTGAGCGGCTTCAGCTGAAAGCCGAGGAGCTGACATGACGATCCGGCTGAACATCAATGATCTGCACGCGCTCGCCCGCCAATTTCGCTATTCCCACCAGCGAATCAGCGATTTAATAAACCTTTTGAACCGCCATTTTCATGTTCTTTTCTCCAGCGTGAAAACAGCAAGGACCTACGGGATCGATCAGGCGCAATCCGAAATGGAACATGAACTCAATGGATTTTTACACACGCTCGATGATTTGCAGCATCTTCTGCACTTTACAGAAATCCGCATGAAAAAGACCGATCAAATGCTTGCAGAGAAGCTCTTCCAGAGCGGCGGGCGTCTGGCAGGCTACCTGCCGATCATGTCTTTTTTGGCCGCGGCCAAATGTTCCCCTGACAGTTACAGACTGACCGCGCCGCCGCTGTCTGAACCGCTCGCTCTCATGAAGCAGATAAAACAAAACGGTCTGTCAGGACTCTTTACGAAAAAACGAGCCGCAGCATATATTCAGTTAGATAGAGAAGGACAGCAGCAGCTGTGGTCAGCACGCCGCATGATCAGCCGCACAATCGCCGACAACCTTTGCCTTCTGGCGTATCAGCAAATCGCAAAAGGCCCGCTTTCTCTTACGGTCTTCCTTTTCGGAAAAAAAGCGGAAGCAGATGCGGCAGATATCAAAACCGTTTGTCTTTCAAAAAACAAAACGATTTCCGCTGCCACGCTCCACAGCTTCAGTGCCAAAATGTATTCCGGCTAAGAGGCTCGGAGCGGACTTTCACAGGATATGATGACAGCGGCGGTCAGGTAGGACGCCTGGATGGTTTGCCGCCGATCCTGTGAGCACCGCCTTTGCAGGCCTACAAGGGTTTGTCGACACGCTAAAAGCCTGATTGTTGAAATCAGGCTTTTTGGCATGCCTACCAGGTGGCATTCTTTGCTTCTACTCTATGTTCCCCGTCTCCTTCTCTTTCGATTGTGACCCTTCCATCATCAGAAACTGTTACAACTGCAAGAGCTGTGTCATGAACATAGCTCGAGTTCCATAGTTCACTGACCGGCCTCTTTTTTAACAGATTCAAAAGCACCAAAATAAACACGGAATGGCTGACAATGAGGACATTGCCTTCCCGATGGCGGTGGAGAATGAATTCATACACCCGGCTGACCCGTCTTTCAAAATCGTAAAAGCTCTCCCCTTCATCAGGCATGTATGTTTCAGGCGCATTAAAATACGCTTCCAGCAAGTCAGGATCGCTTTGTTTGATCTCATCATACGTTTTTCCTTCCCAGCGGCCGATCGAGATTTCTTTTAATCTGTCGTCTGTTATAAAGGGAACACTGCGGTTCTGCAGCATAGCCCGCGCAGAATCAACAGCCCGGCCGCTTGGACTGGAATATGCGGCTTGGAATTGAACAGCTTTCAGCCGTTCGCCGAGGGCGTTTGCATTTGCCAGCCCCAAAGCCGTTAAATTGGAGTCTTCCCAGCCTTGCATTCTTTTTTCAATATTCCATTCCGTCTGACCGTGTCTTGCAATATACAATGTAAGCAAAACATCATCCTCCGTTCATCATTCTAGCATTCATTGTATGCGATGGTCCGTTCGAAATCAAACATACTGAATATTCTGATGCGCGTTTATTTTACAAGATTCATCAGCTATAATAAGAAGGCAAGACAACCAAGGAGGATACAGAAATGAATCATGAAACATTTTTGCAGCGCGCAATCGACCTTGCGGTGGAGAGCGTGAAAAGCGGCACGGGCGGACCTTTTGGCGCTGTGATTGTCAAAGACGGCCAAATTATTGCCGAGGGAAAAAACAATGTCACAACAAGCAATGATCCGACCGCGCATGCTGAGGTAACGGCTATTCGGCTCGCCTGTGAAGCACTTGGAGATTATCAGCTGAACGACTGCATTCTTTATACAAGCTGCGAACCGTGTCCAATGTGCCTGGGAGCCATCTACTGGGCGAGACCAAAGGAAGTTTACTTCGCCGCTCAGCATTCAGATGCCGCATCGGCCGGTTTTGACGATTCTTTTATTTATGAAGAAATCACAAAAACGCAAAGCGAACGGACAATTCCTTTTTATAAAATGGACCTTCAAGCAAAGCTTGAGCCCTTTCTCACGTGGGAAACGACCGATCAAAAAGTGGAATATTAAAATAAAGAAAGCTTCCTGGTGAAGGAAGCTTTCTTTATTTTGAAGCTGACGTCTCATACCATTCAAGCTTTTGATCTTCAGATTCCAAGTCAAGGCTTTCCGCCTTTCCATCCTTTTCAATTTCAAGCCTGACGATTTTCCCTTTCAGTTTTTCAGGTGCTTCGGCGACATCCCTCTCAAAATCGGCTGTTTTCTGATAAGTTTTTTCCCCTGCTTTTGTTTTGATTGTAATGTTTTGCTCCGATTCGCTGACAAACGCGGCAATGATTTTTCGGCTGCCGTCTTTCTCCTGTTCATATACGCCGTTTTGGTCGGCTTTTGACTGCGGCATGAGCTCGGCTTCTTCCGCTTCTTGCGTTTTTCCGTCCACCTCTACCTTCACAAGCTTCCCGATTAAGTCATCATGGTCGTCTTCGCTGTGAAAACGGCTGCTTTTCGGGACAATCAGTTCCTTATCCTTTATTTCAAGCGTGATTTGGTCGTCTTCGGCATGAACATACTTGCCTATCAAATCAAAATCTTCTTCAGACCGGATATTTTTGTCAAGAGAATATGTTTTCAAATCAGGCGCTTTCTGTTTGGCCGTATCAGCCGAGGGTTGATTTCCGTTGTTCTCCTTCGCTCCGGTTCCGCATCCTGCAAGGACGAAGGCGGCAGAGAGCACGGCGAATACAAGCGCTTTTTTAAGATATGCCATTTGCTGCTCCTTTCTAAAAAAGAAAGCAAACAAGCTTTGTTTGCTTTCTCGTTTTCATCTTTCCCGTTTGTTTATTTTACTTCAAGGCTGACGTCGATATTTCCTCTCGTCGCTTTTGAATAAGGGCAAAAGTCATGAGCGGCTTCGACCAGCTCTTTCGCTTTTTCTTTGTCTACCCCGCCTGAGGTAACGATCAGCTTGACGCCGATTTTAAAACCGCCGTCACTCTCATCCTTCAGCAAGCTCACATGGCCCTCGACCTCAGAATCGATGTCAATGCCTTTTTGTTTTGCAACATGCTCTAATGCGCCGCCGAAGCATGCCGCGTATCCCGCCGCAAAGAGCTGTTCAGGATTTGTCCCTGATTCGCCTTCTTTTTTTTCATTTGGCATGACAATGTTGTGGTCCAAAACCCCGTCATCTGATTTGACATGTCCTGATCTTCCGCCTTTTGCCGTGACTTTTGCTGTAAATATTGCAGTCATCCTGATTCCTCCTTACGTTTTTTTCCTCTACTCTTTATATTTCACAAAATGAGTTTTTTAAACATCCGTTTTTGTTTTTTCGGATTTTTTGCAGAGCAATGGGAAAAGAACGAAAAATCTTATACAATAAAAAGGAACATAAAAAAGAGTTGGTGAAACGATGACAAACGAATTTGAACATATGAGGCTTGACAGACAGCTTTGTTTTCTCCTTTATGCCAGTTCGCGTGAAATGACGAAGCTTTACAAGCCGCTGCTTGATAAACTCAATATTACGTATCCGCAGTACCTCGCACTCCTTTTATTATGGGAACACGGGGAATTAAACGTCAAAACAATGGGCAAGCTCCTTTATCTCGATTCCGGCACACTGACGCCGATGCTGAAGAGGATGGAGCAGCACGGGCTTTTAACAAGGGAGCGGTCACCTGAAGATGAACGGTCTGTGGTCGTCAGACTGACAGCAGGCGGCCAGGCACTTCAGGAAAAAGCGAGCAGCATTCCGCAACACATGATCGCCCAGACCGATCTGTCGGCTGGCGAACTGAAGAACTTGAAACAAACGCTTGAATCCCTTCTGGCTTCATTGACGAAAAAAACAGATGCGTTGTAAAGACAGCAAAAAGGCGCCTTCATATCGAAGGCGCTCTTTTTTAAGAAATCACTTCAAGGCTGACATCAACATTTCCGGAAATCGCTTTTGAATACGGACAAACGGTATGAGCTTGATGAACGAGTTTTTCGAGCTCCGGCTGTTCAACACCGGTTCCTTTTACTTGCAGCGTGACACTGAGCTTATAGCCTCCATCTGCTTCATCTTTCAGAAGGCTGACGTTAGCCGTCACCTCTGTCTCCATTCGAAGACGCGCTTTTTGGGCGGTCAATTGCAATGCACTGTCAAAGCATGCCGCATATCCGGCGGCAAACAGCTGCTCCGGATTGGTGGCATTTTCGTTCTTTTTGGCTTTTGGCGTTCCCGGCATGGCCAGCTCCAGCTCAAGGACGCGGTCAGATGAGGTGACTTGTCCGTCTCTGCCGCCTTTGGCAGTAGCTTGCGAGGTAAATAGCGGTTTCATGATTGATCGTCTCCTTTCATTTCGATTGTGCACAATTTAATTTTATAAAATTAAATACGATAACGCAACAAAAAAACATCCTGTCTGCATGTCAAGACAGGATGTTTCACTTTCATATCCGGATTTGCCCGTTTCCTTTAATGATATATTTAGAAGAAGTCAGCGCTTTAAGGCCCATCGGCCCCCTTGCGTGAAGCTTTTGCGTGCTGATGCCGATTTCGGCGCCGTAGCCGAATTCAAAGCCGTCCGTAAAACGCGTGGAAGCATTGTGGTAAACCGCTGCAGCGTCAACAGACGTTAAGAAAAACCGGGCGTTTTCCTGATTTTCAGTCAGAATCGCTTCCGAATGACGCGTGCCGTACTGCCTGATGTGCCGGATGGCTTCTTCGATTCCGGCGACAGTTTTGATGCTGACAACCGGCGAAAGAAACTCGGTTTCCCAGTCGGTCTCGCGAGCAGGAACCGCAGATGGCAGCATCGCGCATACGGCTTCGTCTCCCCTGATTTCAACACCTGCTTCTTCAAGCTTTTGAAGCAGCGCTGTCGTATGCTCTTCCGCCCAGTCTTTATGGATGAGCACCGTTTCAATCGCATTACAGACAGAAGGACGCTGCGTTTTGGCATTGATTACAACCTGCTCGGCCATGTCGGACCGAGCCGATTCATCAATGAATATGTGACAGTTTCCCGCGCCTGTTTCAAGGACAGGCACTGTGGATTCCCGTACCACCATATCAATGAGGTCTTTCCCTCCTCGAGGAATCAGCACATCCAAGCCGTCGTTTAAAGTGAACAGCTGTTTTGCCGCTTCCCTGCTTGTATCTTCAATGAGCTGAACGGCATCCTGCGGAAGCGCAGATTGTTCGAGCGCTTCTCTGATCACGCGGACGAGCGCTTGATTGCTGTTGATGGCTGATGAACTGCCCCGCAGGATGACGGCATTTCCCGTTTTCAAACAGAGGGTCGCAGCGTCGACCGTTACATTCGGCCGGGCCTCGTAGATCATACCGACGACTCCGAGCGGCACCCTGACATTTTCAATGAAAAGCCCGTTGTCTTTGCGGATCGTTTCAAGCGTTTCCCCCACAGGATCTTCAAGCTTGATGAGCAGCATGACGGCGTCTGCCATATCATTCAGCCTCTCCGGCGTTAAGGCAAGGCGGTCAAGCAGCGCAGGTGAAACGCCTTTTTCTTTGCCGCGAGCGATATCTTTCTCGTTTTCTGCCAATATCTCATCTTGCTTAAAGCGGAGCGCCTCGGCGATGAAGGAAAGCGCCTCATTTTTCTTTTCAGTCGGCTGATGAACCAGTTCTTCTTTTGCGGCTTTAGCCTTTTTTGCTTTTTCAATCACTTCGCTCATTTTTTCATCCCCTTATTCTTTAATACTTACCCAATCATTTCGATGGATGACTTCTATCCCTTCTTCATGATGGAACTCATCGCTTCGTTTCCCTTTCACCTCTTCAAGTTCTGCTGCGGAATACAGCGTTTGGCCTTTTCCGGCCAAGCCGTTCGGTCCGTAAACTTCGACAACCGCCCCTTTCGGAAAATCCCCGGATATTGCTGTTACGCCGGCCGGCAGCAAGCTGCCGCCATTTTCGGTAATCGCCAGCTCAGCCCCCTCATCAATGGTAATCTTCCCTGAGACAGGAGAATGAAAAGCGATCCACTGTCTATGATTGTTGACGGAAGACAGATCGGATTGGCCGATATAGGTGCCGTCCCCGTTTCCTTTTAAAATCTGAATCAGCTTATCATCTCCCTCTCCGGCGCCTATGAAAACATTGACGCCAAGTGAAAGAGCGGTTTTTGCCGCCAAAAGCTTCGACTTCATTCCGCCCGTCCCGACTTTTGAACCGGCGGATGCGGCGAAGCCCAAAAGTTCGTCCGTAATTTCGGGAATGTATTCAAAACGGCGGGCATCAGGATGTTCATTCGGATTCGAATCATAGAGGCCGTTAATATCCGTTAAAATGATGAGTTTGTCGGCATGAATCAGTCCGCTCACCAAGGCGGATAGCATGTCATTGTCCCCAAACGTCAATTCTTCAACAGATACCGAATCATTTTCATTAATAATCGGGACAAGCCCCCGTCCAATCAGTTCCATTATGGTTGCATATGCATTTCGATACCGTTCCCGTTTGGCAAAATCGTTTCTCGTCAATAAAATTTGCGCAGGCTTGATATCACATTCTGCAAAATGCTCGATGTATGTCTGCATTAACAGGCTTTGGCCGACGGCCGCTGCAGCCTGTTTTCCCTTTAGCGTCACAGGCCTCGCGGGATAGCCGAGCTGTAAAAATCCCGCAGCGACAGCGCCGGACGAAATAAAGATGACTTCGTGGCCTTCTTTTTTCAGAGCGGCTATCGCCCGAACATGGTCATTGATCTTCTCCTCATCGATGCTGCCTTTCGAATTGGTTAATGAACTGCTTCCGATTTTAATGACAATCCGTTGTTTTTTCACGTTTTTTCCCTCCGAGATGATCTGGCAGAAGCCAACAAAAAAAGCCCTTTTCGTCCAAATAAAAAGGACGAAAAGAGCTTTCCGCGGTACCACCTTCATTGAATGCGCGAGAAAAAAGCGCACTCCTCTTTCCCCTTTAACGCCAGGGTATGCGCCCAGGTTTTCCCCCTGAGACTCCGAGGCAGGTTCAGCAGGTTTCATGTGGTGAAATGTTTCAGCATGCCATTTCACTCTCTTTCACAGAAAGAACTGCTTACTGGCCCTCTTCAACGCTCGTGATTTTTTATAATTATGCCTAGGAAAAACGCCTCTGTCAAGAGGGAGATCAAACAATTTAATTAAAGACGATCGTCTTGTTTCCATGCACGATAATCCGGTCTTCCAAGTGCCATTTGACCGCTCTTGCCAAAACGCTTCTCTCAATCGTGCGGCCGATGTTTTTCAATGCTTCCACATTGTCTCTGTGGTCGACCCGTTCGATATCCTGTTCGATGATCGGTCCTTCATCCAATTCGTTTGTCACATAATGCGATGTTGCCCCGATCAGTTTAACGCCTCTTTCATATGCCCGTTTATACGGATTCGCTCCGATAAAAGCCGGCAGGAATGAGTGGTGAATATTAATGATTTTGTTCGGATGAGCCGAGACAAAATCAGGCGTTAAAATCTGCATGTAGCGGGCGAGAACGATGACATCCGCACGGTACTCTTCAAGCCATTTCAGCTGCTGTTTTTCCACTTCCTCACGGATGTCTTTGTTCGCTTTCATATAAAGGAACGGGATATTCAACGATTCAACGGTTTCTCTTGCCTCTTCATGATTGCTGATAACCGCGGCAATTTCCGCCATCAAATTGCCGCTCTGCCATTCCCATAGCAGTTCATGCAGGCAGTGAAGCTCTTTTGAAACGAAGATAGCGACGCGTTTCAGCTCGCTCGCCAAATTCATGCTCCACGTCATTTGGAAGGACTCCGCCACAGCGGCGAATGTCGCTTTCATCTGTTCGATCTTTTCGCGGATGCCTTCGGCTTCAAACTCAATCCTCAGAAAGAACCGGCCTCCTTCGGGGTCTGTCGTATACTGGCTCGATTCAATAATATTCGCGCCGTTTTCAAATAAAAATGAAGATACGGCGGCGACGATTCCAGGTTGATCCGGACAGCTGACCAGAAGGCGGGCCTTATCGTTATTGATTTCCTGATATTGCGATAACTGCTGTTTCATATATGCATTCATTTTCGTAAAACCCTCTTTGCTTGTAATTCGTAAACTATCTTTTCATTATACTGGAGTTTATTGAAAAATCAATTTACGGACGACCATTTGCATCAACCAGACTCTAGCTAATGAGTTTCAGACCGACGGCAGATCCCAAAATGAGCGCGATGAAAAAGATGCGTTTTCCGTCTTTCGGCTCTCCGTAAAACAGGATGCCGACAAGCGCACCTCCAACCGTTCCGATCCCTGTCCAAACTGCATACGCCGTCCCCATCGGCAGCGTCTCCATCGCAAGGGAAAGCAAGAAAAACGAAGCGGCAAAACCGATGATCAACAATAAGATCCATCTCATTCGCTTGTCTTTATGAAACTGGTTCATCATCGTCACGCCGAGCATTTCCAGCAAGCCGGCGGCGATTAGGCAGATCCATTCCATTATGACGCCTCCCCTTTCTCTTCATTTGTTACAAGCTTCAAGCCGATCACGCCGCATAGCAAAACACCGATCAAGGCAAGCTTGGCGATATTTGCCGGCTCATGAAACAAGACGATTTCACAGACGACCGTTCCCGCCGTACCGAGTCCGGTAAATACGGCATATACGGTTCCGACCGGCAGCTTCTCTCCCGCCTTCACCAGTATATAAAAGCTCATCACGACGGCCGCCGCCGTGCCGATCCATTCAAGAGCCGAATCAGCGTGTTTCAGCCCCATGACCCAGCCAATTTCAAACAAGGCTGCAAGTATGACACTGCCCCATCTCATCAAAATCCCTCCAATTCATTTTCAGCAAAAGAAAAAACCCGGGTTATCGATGAAAACGATACTCCCGGGCTTTTATCCCTCCGTGTGCATATGAACAAATCATATGTGTTTTCTCTCGGACCAGACCACATCCGAATGTGCGGAACCCTAGAAAACTTTAACGCTATGAAGTTTGCTAATTAGCATCATACCAAATCATTCGAAAAAATCAACTGTTTTGCTTGCGGTACTCCCCTAAGCAGGCCTGGATATGCGCCTGGTGATAGCGGTTATGATCAGACATATGCCAGATTCCCCAGCGGATCGTCGCAAATCCTCCCTCATACGGAACCTTCTTCAGCAAGTCTGTTTCCGAAAAGCCTTTAACGGTGCGTTTCAACATCTTCAGCACCTCATCATACCACTCGATTAACACGGATAAGGGTAAGCCTTTTACCTCCGGCAAACGTCCGTTTTCATCTGTCATCGGCCCGTATTTCTCTTCCAGCTCTTTTGGAAATTCTCTTCCCTTCAGCCTGTATACCCAGCGAATATCGACATTGATTAAATGATAGATCAGCTGGGCGATGCTGTTTTTGTCGCCATGCTCCCCCTTATATTCCAGCTCCTCCCGGCTGATGCCGGAGACGATTGATTTCAGCCGTTCGATGTTTTCATTGACCGCCGAAAAAAGCACCCCGACTGTCGGCGCCATCTCTTCAACTGGAGATAAATCCTTCAAAAACTGCATGTCTTCACTCCTCCTGTTTAAAGATATTTTTCAGCAGCCCTTCATTTTCAGGAGCGAGGAAACTGAAACCATAGTAGGCAGCGACAGCCGACACCGCTGTCCATACCGTGAGACTCCCCGTCATCCAGAGCGCCGTTTGCCTGCGCTTGGCCCCGAAGCCCATGCACATAAACGCGGTTAAGTGGGAGCCGATAAAGAAAGGTCCGACGAAAGAAAGGCCCGGGATGCCGTAGGTCAGCCATATTTTTTTCGCCCTGCTTTTCCTTTTTGAGAGCTTGTCGGTCTCCGTTCCCCGGTCCCCGCGTCTTCTTTCAAGCCACGCCTTCACTTTGTCAATTAAAAAAATAAGCAGCAGTAAGGTTAATAGATTTCCGAATAGTGCGATAATAGCGGACGGAACCGGTTTAAGCCCGGCAATGATCGCTAGCGGCACGACACCGATCACTTCAAACCACGGAATCGCAGCCAAAATAAAGACGAGTACATAGCCCCACATCATATCCATATATCGGCCACCTTTCATGCTCTGATCATAAACGTTGTGATCGCCAAAAGGCAAGAGTCTTTACCTTAAAAAATATAATGCTCTTCCGTATTTCATTCATATTGAGCCGTATTTTTGGCACGCTTTGTCTCAATGAACATGACGAGCAACAGCCCGATATAGGGAATATAAGTTTCTGCCATCATGGCTCCGGCTGAATCCCACTTCATATACTGAAACAAAAAATGCGTTCCGGCTAAAAACAGCGGCAATATGGACAAGGCTGCAGCTTTCAACCTGAAAGACAAAATGACGATCACGAGAAACGACAGAGCCATAATCAGCCAGCGGCTTCCCCCGTCAAACGAAAGAACAGGCGTCCCGAATTGCCGATCAATAAAAATAATCGCCAAAATCGGAAAAAACGTCAAAGCGGTGTACATCATCGTATACATGAAGGCCGTTTTCTTCCCTTTAAACGCTGAAACGCGGCCCAACAGCGGTAACATAGCCGCTGCCAGCAAAATATAAAGCGGATAGCCTGCCAGTACATAGACCGAATAATTGAGGCTGTCGTTCACCGCGTCACTGAATATAAAATAGGATATCGCGCCGATCAAAATGGCAAAGAACAACTTGGCGATCTCCCCCGGCCTTGATGAAAGCTCTTTTGACAGCGCTTGAACATATGACTTGGGAGAATCCCCAAAAATTTGCCGGACGGTTTTTCCTTCCTTTTCCCCTTCCAAGGCATGAACAGTCAGCTCATTCATGATCCCCTCAATTTCTTTGTCGCTTTTTCCTACAGACATTAAATACAATCTCATGTCGTCCAATACGTTTTGCATGTCCTTTGAAATCACGATTTCACTTCTCCTTCAGTTTTTTTTCGAGCAGCGCATTGACGTTCCCGGATAATGCTTTCCAACGCCCGATGAACGATTGAAGCTCCGCTTCGCCAAGGGGTGTAAGTCTGTAATATTTTCTCTTCGGGCCGCTCGCCGACCGTTTTAGTTCGGTCTCCACCCATTTTTCCTTTTGCATGCGGAGGAGAATCGGATAGATGCTTCCTTCGCTGATATCCGAAAAACCGTATCCCGCAAGCACCTTTGTCATTTCATAGCCGTATATCTCCCCTTCGGATATGACGGCAAGCAGACATCCTTCTAAAATCCCTTTCAGCATTTGCGTTGAACTCATAAGCCACCTCTTTTATGTATCTTGCAATACAAGATACAAGAATCATAACATACACTATTTTGCATTACAAGATACCTGAACAAAAAAAGCGGACATCCCATGTCCGCTTTGCGTGTGTTACTTCAGTTTTCCTGCG
Organism: Bacillus sp. FSL L8-0528; assembly: GCF_038593085.1. NCBI lineage: Bacteria > Bacillati > Bacillota > Bacilli > Caryophanales > Bacillaceae > Bacillus > Bacillus sp. FSL L8-0528. Next base: position 1,424,889 of record NZ_CP151961.1, on the reverse strand, counting down.
CCTGCCTGCGCTTCAACGATTGCCGGCACATCTTCTGCATCGTCGATTTTTTCAAACAGCGTCGGCTTCCAGCCGGCCGATTTTTTGACAGACGCATTGTTTGCTTCGTTGTATGTGCTGACAACGTCAATTTTTGCGACGCTTTTTTGGTCGTTTACGAGCGTATCTTTTTCATATAAAGCGTCACCTTTAAAGACCTTCATCAGTTTTTGAGGCTTCGTTCCTTCCGGCAGGTCGAAGTAGTTGTCCTCAGCATAAATTTTTGAAGAATAGCCTACACCCCATGAATAATTGTAGCTGTCTTTCGTGCTTTTAAAATAGTTGTTGTAAATGTGCACTTTTCCGTAGCGGACGCGCGGAGCCCGCTCTTTAATATTTTCGTAGAGGTTATGGTGGAATGTCACCCTTAAATGACCGTTGTCTGCTTTGTAGCTGTCGCTTGATCCGATAATCGTGTTTTTAGCATGTCCTGAAAATATGCTGTAGGATACCGTAATAAAATCCGACTGTTTTTTGATATCCAGCAGTCCGTCATGATGCTGGAATTCGCGGTCGAAATATGTTTCAGTCAGTTCATCAGGCTGATCTCCGTCATTGAATGAGCAGTGGTCGATCCAAATGTATTTGGACGTTTCAATCAAAATGTTGTCATATTCTGAATTCCAGTTTCCGCTGCTTCCGTCGGTCGGATCCCAGCCAGGAAAGAAATCGTACGCGTTTTCGAATTCGATATTACGAATAATAACGTTTTCCGCGTTTTTGACATAAAAGCCTCCACCGGTAATTTTCGCATCATCTCCGAGTCCGATAATCGTCGTGTTCGAACCGACTCTGATCAATACCCTTTCCCTCTGATTGTCTTTGGAGCGGAGCCTTGCCTCTTCAAGCTTTCCTGACGGCTCCTTTTCCCCCCATTTCTTCGGATCATAAGCTTTGAGATACGCTTCGATCGAGTATTCAGGGTCTTTATAATCTTCATAGCCTAAAGGATTGTTGTCATCATCAACACTAAGATTGATTGTTCCCTTCACATAGATGATCTTCGGCGTATCATTTTCGCCGTTCTTTTTGTTGTCTCCCCCTAACGCCTCAACAAGCTGCTTGCGGTTTTCGACCGTATATACCTGATCGGAAGAAGCGTCAGCACCTCCGGTCGTTCCTTTTCCGTAAGCGCCCCAGCCGTCTTTTGAGCCGAGAACGTCGCGTCCGTAGTCTGCCGCTTCGATTGGCACAGAAGTGCCGAGCAGCAGCAGGGCACCCAAAATCATTACATTAAAAAACCTTTTCATCAATTGCACCTACCATCAAAATTTTTTCACAAAAACTAATATATGCTATAAAAATACAGAAAACAACATATTTTCCTCCTATTTTTTGTGACACCATTTTCAACTTTTATGACATATGCCCTGTTTCATTTTACAGGCGAAGAAAAGAACAGACTCTTAATATTTTTCTGAAATAACACAAAATAAAAAAATCGCCTATTCGGCGAAAATTAATGGTCTTGCCCCGGTTTATAAAGATAGGGATCATCGGTTAACGGGCTGCCGGGATCTTCCGTATCAATCATAATTTCATTTTTTTCGTTCAGGGTGCCGAGTGTAATGGTTGGCACCCTCGCTTGCTCAATCCCTTGATCCTCTAATTTTTGAAACAGCCATTCTTTCGTTTTTTTCAAGTATTTTAAATTGTGTTCGATGATTTCGCCGTCTAAAATGAGCGGAATCGGCACGAAATTCCGCTTCGTCTCCAAGCTGAGGTCCCGCGGCTGCACAGGCCTCGCTTCCGATTTGGGAATCACGCTGATCTGGCCCGATTCTTCAATCAGGGCGATGTCGATATCTTTCGGGTCGGCATAGCCTTTTTCGCGCAATTTGCCGAGCAGTTCATTGACGGTCAGCCGCTCTCTTTTTAATCCCCCTTCATCAATATTGCCGTTTCGAATCAGCACAGTCGGGCTGACGACAAGAAACCATCGCCATTTATTGTGTAATGACAGCTTTTCAATCAACAAATAGAAGATCAGAAAAGTAAGTGCATAATAAATGGACATTGAAATTTTAGAAGTAAGAATCGGTTCGCTGATGATCGTTCCGATCGCAAATGTCAGCAAAAGATCGAAGTTCGTCATTTGCGAAACGGCTTTCTTCCCTGCGATTCGAAAAAGAATATAGGCTATAGAGAACACTAAAGCTGGCTTGGCTAAAAAAGTCCATACAAATTCAAGCATTTCACCCAAAACTTCTTTCCGTTTTTTGTCATTTATTTTGAACAGATATTGGTTTGTGTATTCATTACACAGCAAAACCCCGGCAACTGATACCTGAGCCGGGGTTTGATCGTATATTTACCAAGGTTTGTCCACAGCCAGCGCCTGAGCCAGCGCTTTGCTGTGTTTGCGGTGGTTTTTCCGTTCTTCGGCACGCTGACGGGCGGTCTGGTGCAGCATGATTTCTTCTTCAGACTGCGGTACAACTTGAGGAACGGCTTGAGGGTTGCCGTCTTGATCAAGCGCAACGAAGGTTAAAAAAGAAGTCGCCGCAAGCTTTCGTTCGCCTGTCAGCAAATGCTCTTTAATGACTTTGACGAATACCTCCATCGATGTTCTGCCAACCCATGTCACATAAGATTCAAGGCAGACGGAATCTTCCTGGCGGATCGGTTCGAGAAAATCGACGGAATCCATGGAAGCCGTCACGGTTTCACACCTCGAGTGTCTCGCTGCCGAAATCGAGGCGATATCGTCGATATAGCTCATCAGCTTGCCGCCGAACAAGGTGTTGTGGTTGTTCGTATCAAGCGGAAACACCCTGCTTGTTTTGACAACTTTTGATTCTTTGCAGTATCTTTTCTCAGGTCCATTCATCATCCATTACTCCTTTGATGTCTACTAAGATGCGTTTGTAAAGTGGATTTTTTCTTTATTAAACACTATTAGAATTCATTTGTCTAAACTTTTTTATCCGGGTGACTTGTCAGATTTTCTGGCTAAAATGTTTATTTTCCGTTGCAGCAAGGGAATAATGAAATGACTAAAGAGAGGACGGGGGAATGAAAATGGACTCAGCAATCTCGAAAGAAAACCGCGGCGCGGGCTGTGCAAGCGAATACGATGTCTTAAAAAAAGTGGTATTATGCAGACCGGAGTATATGGAGATCGCCGAAGTGATCAACGAAACACAAAAGTATTTCCAAAAAGATAATATCGATAAAGCGCTGGCCGTCCGCCAGCATGAAACATTGATAAAAGAATTGGAGAACCGGGGGATTGAAGTCGCGATTCTGCCTGCTTTAAGCCAATTTCCGGAACAGGTCTTCACGCGCGATATCGGGTTTACGATCGGAGACACCGTGTTTTCCGCTCAGCTATCAGCCGACATCCGCCAAGGCGAAGAAAACGTCCTCCAGGAATGGCTGGCAGAAGAACAGATCGCCTGGGCCACATTTAATGAAGGCTATCAAATCGAGGGCGGCGACATCCTCGTCGACCAAAATACCGTATATGCCGGCATCAGCCACAGAACGACGTTTTCGGCCGTCCAAGAGCTGAAGCGCAGGCTTCCCTCTTATGAAGTCGTACCGGTTCCGTTTGAAGAGACTTTCCTTCATTTGGACTGCGTCTTCAACATTCTTTCGCCGACAGAAGCGCTCGTCTATCCAAAAGCCCTGGGAGAAGGAGAATACGATGTCTTGAAAAAACGCTATGACATGATCGAAATTACGGATGATGAACAGTTCAGACTCGGCACAAACGTCTTGTCTATCGGCAATAAAACCGTCATCAGCCTCCCGGATAACCGCCACGTGAATCAGGAGCTCAGAGAAAGGGGCTATACGGTAATCGAAATCGACTTATCCGAGATCATAAAATCCGGCGGATCTTTCAGATGCTGTACATTGCCGATTGAACGTACTTCGACTGGATGTCACGAAGGCGGCGTCTGATCCTTGTTTCATTTGGCATGAGCGGCTTAGTGAATCCTGAAAAGCTGCCGGCAAACTGAGGAGCCCTGTAAAAAGGGCTCCTTTTTTTATATTCACCTCGCCTGCAGCGTCACCTTCAGGCTGTCCTCCTCTTTTCTCGCGTCGCCGTCATACAGATGGCAGGCGACAAAATGACCGTCATCGGCTTCTTTTAAGAGCGGTTTTTTGGCGGCGCAAATGTCCGTCGCGGCGGGACACCTCGTTCTGAAAACGCAGCCGCTCGGCGGATCGATCGGACTTGGCAGCTCGCCTTTCAGTATGATTCGTTTCCGCTTATCTTCCACATCCGGATCGGGAATCGGGATAGCCGATAAAAGGGCCTGGGTGTAAGGATGCAGCGGTTCTTGATAAAGCCGGCCGCTGTCGGTGATCTCGACCATGTGCCCGAGATACATGACGCCGATCCGGTCGCTGATGTGCTTCACCATGGAAAGGTCGTGGGCGATAAATAAAAACGTGAGCCCTTTTTCCTTTTGCAGCTTTTTCAAAAGGTTGACGACTTGCGCCTGGACGGAGACATCAAGTGCGGATATCGGCTCATCAGCGACGATAAATTCAGGCTCAAGCGCAAGCGCCCTGGCGATGCCGATTCTTTGCCTCTGTCCGCCGCTGAACTCATGGGGATAGCGATTGGCAAAGCTTTTGTGCAGGCCGACTGCTTCCAGGAGCTCGTCCGCTTTTTCAAGACGCGCCTTTTTCCCTCCGTACAGGCCGTGGATTTCCATGGGCTCTGTCATAATCTCCCTGACCGTTAGCCGCGGATTTAGTGAAGCATAGGGGTCTTGAAAAATCATTTGAATTTTCCGGTTATACTGGAATGATTCATCATCGCTCAAATTGTGGATGTTTTTCCCCCGATATGTAACCTCGCCCTCTGTCGGCTGATAAAGGCGCATCAGCACCCTTCCGGAAGTCGACTTGCCGCAGCCCGATTCTCCGACGAGCCCGAACGTCTCTCCTTCTTTAATATCAAATGAAATGCCGTCGACCGCTTTGACCGTTTTGCCCCTTCCGGCGTCAAAGTGCATTTTCAGACGGCTGACTTTCAATAAAGCGCCCGTTTGCATGCCAATCCCCCCGTTTGAATTAAAAATAGCGCCTGATGGCACACAGCTCTTTTTCATAAATTGTGCCTTTAAGAGGTATGACCTCAATCGATTTTCCCGTTTTTGGAGAGTGAAGCATCTCTCCGTTTCCGCAGTAAATGCCGACATGGTGAACTCGCCCTTTGCCTTCTTCATATGCGAAAAACAGTAGATCGCCCCGCTTCGGGCTGCTGAAGGACACCTCTTTTCCGCCGTTCGCCTGGTCGCCGGCATCGCGCGGCGCTGAGCGGCCGTTCGCCTTCAGCATATTGAAGACAAATCCTGAGCAGTCGTAGCCAAAACCGCTCATTCCTCCCCAAAGATAGGGCAGGTTCAAAAACGCCTCACCGGTTTGAACGATGTCGTCTCCACTGCCTTTTACAGGTGTTTCGATATCCGCATCTTCTTTTTTCAGCCATCTGCGGCCGAGCGGTGTATCGACCTCAAACCAAATGCCGTCCGAAGACAAAACGGGCAGCTTAGTGAGAAAGCTCAGCTCAAGAACTTTCATTTTCTTGTCATCATATAGAAAAGCCGTCGGTTTTTGAATGACGGCGCTTGTCTCAGACTTCGCCGGGCTTTTTTCGACCAGGCATTCCTTTGGTATCCAGCCCGGGTAGCCGCGTTCGTCTTTTGCAGACGGCTGCCCGGGAATGATGACGAAAGCCCAGTCTTCCCGCTCTTTTATAAGCTGCACATCTTCTCCGAAAAGCACCTGTGTTTGAACAAGGTTTGCCGTACACAGCTCAAGACGCTCATCGAAGGACAATGCGTCAAGCCAGCTTCTCACATGTACGGGATTTGACAGCATCAACCGATCAATGCGGCGCGGTGCTTCCGGACTGGTCCAGACGTTGGCGACCGAGACGGCTGTCGTATAAAGGCTCATTCGTCTTCCCCCTCTCAATGGTTGACTTTCGTGATACCGAGTCCGGGAGCATCCGGTATCGTGATCGTTCCTCCATGATAGCGGATGCCGCCTTCAACAATATCCTCCTTCAGCATGAGCGGCGCATCAAAATCGAATTTTGTCACATTTTTCTGGCTTGCTGCGAAGTGGACGGCTGCTGTGATGCCGATCCTTGTCTCGATCATGCTTCCGGCCATGCATTCCACTCCGCACGCTTCTGCCATGGCGTTGATTTTCAGCGCCTGGCGGATGCCGCCCGCTTTCATCAGTTTAATATTGATGAGATCGGCGCTTCTCGTTTTCAGCACGTGAAAAGCATCCCTTGGGGTAAACACGCTTTCGTCCGCCATAATCGGCGTATCGACGGCATCTGTCACCTGTTTCAAGCCTTCGAGATCGCACCGGTGGACCGGCTGTTCGACAAGCTCGATCGAAAGCCCCTCATCCTCCATTTTCCGAATCGCTTTGACAGCCTGTTTCGCAGTCCAGCCTTGATTGGCGTCCACGCGGATCCGGACAGCGGACCCCGCTTGTTTGCGGATTTCCCTGATCCGTTCGAGGTCTGTTGCCATGTCGTTTTTTCCTACTTTAATTTTGAGCGTACGAAACCCTTCTTTTACATAACGGGCCGCGTCTTTCCCCATTTCTTCCGGGTCATTGACGCTGACGGTAAAATCCGTCTCGATCTCCCGCCTGTATCCGCCCAGCAATTGATACAGGGGAAGACCGCAAAGCTGAGCCAAACAATCGTAGACGGCTGTTTCTACAGCGGCCTTTGCGCTTGTATTTCCAACAATCAGCTTGTCGATGTCATGAAATATCGCCTCCGCCATTCGCAAGTTGCGCCCGGAGAGCGCCGGTGCGAATATCGTGTTGACTGCCCCCTCAATACTGTCAAGCGTCTCACCGGTAATAACGGCAGTCGGAGGCGCTTCGCCCCAGCCTGTCATCCCGTTTTCAGCCGTTAGTTTGACAATGACAGCTTCCGCGGTGCGGACGGTTCGAAGCGCCGTTTTAAACGGCTTTTTCAGCGGCACGGCGATGCGGTTTGTCGTCATTTCGGCAATCTTCATGGCAGCCTCCTTTTTCCATCAAGAAATTCCCGGATTGATAGTAAGCTGTTTTTTGTCGGCGTCAAGGACGGCTTGCACCCCCACCGGAACAGCAATATTCGGTGAACAATGGCCGATGTTAAAGCCTGACAGCGCCGGTTTTCCTGCAGCGGCGATATAATCTTGGAAAACTTCTTTTAATGTGAGCGACTCACCGCGTTTTTTCGGAATGCAGTTATGAAAATCGCACAGCAAGATGCCGGCGGCGTCCGATAATTTCCCGGCCATTTTCAATTGATTCAGCATCCGGTCAATTCGGTAAGGCTCTTCATCGACATCCTCGATAAACAAAAGCTTTCCTTTCGTATCAATTTCATAAGGCGTACCGAGCGTCGTCACCAGAAGAGCAAGGTTTCCGCCGACGAGCTCCCCTTTCGCCGCACCGTTTCCGAGCGTTTCCAAAGGCGACAGCTCCTCTGTATAGGTGAGCGTCATTTTTTGAAACAGCTGCCGGAAGGAGCGCCGGGTGAGCGGATGCACGTCTTCTTTGCCGATGTCCGAACTGAGCATCGGACCGTGAAATGTAATAAGTCCGGTGTTTTGCCTGATCGCTGTATGTAAAAAAGTGATATCTGAATAGCCCCAAAAAATTTTCGGACGGCTTTTGATGAGACGGTAGTCAATTTTCTCGGCAATCCGCGCCGTGCCATAACCTCCGCAGGCACAGATGACAGCTTTGACCGAACGGTCTTCAAACATGTCGTGCAGATCCTCCAAGCGCTCTTCATCGCTCCCCGCCAAATAGCCGTGTCTTTCAATGGCTGAGCGTCCCACTTTGACTTCAAGCCCGAGTTCTTTTAAAAACCGGACGGCGCGGTCAAGCTTTTCGGGGACGGGCGGACTGGCCGGCGCAATCACACCGACCGTATCTCCCTGCATTAATCTTTGAGGCGCAATATTCAACTGAGACATCCCCCTTTATGAAAAGTCCGCCCGCCTCTGTGCGGTGGCGGGCACAAAGAAAGTGCAGACGGACAAGTTTGATCATGACGTTTTTTCGGCCCATTTCAGTTCAATGTAGCCGACCGGATGACGGACGATGCCTTTCACATTCTCCTTTTCCAAATGGACTTGATTGTAGAAGTGGATCGGTATGATCGGCATCCCTTCAAACAGCAGTTCTTCAGCCTGATGCAGCAGTTCGGTGCGCTTTTCTTCATCAGCTTCATTTTTCGCCGCCTTGATCAGCTCGTCATACTCTGAATTGCTCCAGCCGGTTCTGTTCATTGCGTTACCCGTTTGAAAGCTTTCCAGGAAGTTGATCGGGTCCGCATAATCAGCCAGAAAAGAGCTTTGGGAAAATTGAAATTTGAGCGCCTTCTGTTCTTCAAGGAATGTGTTCCATTCCATATTGGCGAGCTTCACATCGACGCCGAGTGTACTTTTCAGCTTCTGCTGAATCGCTTCCGCCATTTTTTTATGCTCCGGTTTTGTGCTGTATGTCAGCGTAACGGCGGGCAGCTTTTCGTAGTTTTCTTCCTTCATGCCTTTTTCGAGCAGCAGTTTCGCTTCATCGGCATCATATTTGAGCAAATCGCCGCCTTCCTCGCGAAAATCCTTGCCGTTCGGTCCTTTGATTCCCGGAGACACAAACCCGTGGGCCGGTTTTTCACCGTTTTTTGTGACATAATCGACGATTTCCTGCTGATCGACGGCCATCGCAAACGCTTTTCTGATCTTTTCATTCTGGAACGGTTCTTTATTAACATTGAACCTGTAATAGTAAAGACCTGCCTGATCGAACACCTTCACCTCGTCAGAACCCATCAGCTTCTCGCTCATTTCAGCCGGGACATAAGCCGTATCAAGCTCATTCGACTCGAACATTTGGTAGTCGGTATTTCTGTCATCGACCATCGACCATGTCACTTTATCAAGCTTCACAGTATCCCGGTCCCAATACGTATCGCTCTTTACCATCGTAAAGCTTTCATCATGCTTCCATTCTGTCAGTTTAAACGGACCGTTGCCGACGAATGTAGCAGCTTCTTCATGCCATTTCGGATTTTTTTCGGCGATTTTCTGAGGAACCGGGAAAAAAGCCGGATTGGCTACAATGCTTAAAAACGACTGCTGCGGACTTTCGAGCGTCACCTTAAGCGTTTTTTCATCCTCCGCTTTGACTTTGACATCATCTTTCGCACCTTTTCCGCTGTTAAAGGCCTCGCCGCCTTCGATAAAGTAGCCTAAAAACGCGGCTGAGGAGCCCGTTTTCGGATCGAGCAGACGCTTCCACGCATATTCAAAGTCCCCAGCGGTTAAAGGGTCTCCGTTCGACCATTTGGCATCATCACGGATTGTAAAAGTATATGTTTTCCCATCGTCGGAAATGTTCCACTTTTCGGCGGACGCCGCTTCCGGTTCATGGTCTGCGCCAAGCCTAGTCAAACCTTCCATCAGATTGTTCAGCGCCTGCCATGAGACATTATTAAAGCCGATCGGCGGATCAAAAGATGTCGGTTCATTTTCATTGTTCAGCCTCAGGACCTGTTGTCCAGCCGTTTCTTTCGCTTTCTTCTTCGTTTCCTGCCCAGCCTGTTCATTTGCCGTACATCCAAACAGCAGAATGACCGCAAATGCGGCAGCCAATACGCTCGCTAGCCTTTTCATCAAATCCCCCCATTGAAAATCGATTTCATGATTATGTCGTCAGTAGAGCCCGTTTCGCCCTTTCATCCTGAAGCCAGCAGCACACACGATGCCCCGCCGAGACTTCTGCAACGGCAGGATAAACCCTGCTGCACACTTCCATTGCATAGGAACAGCGCGCCGTAAACGGACACCCTTCAGGCGGAGAAAACAAGTCCGGCGGCGTCCCGTCAATCGGAACGAGATCCGCACCTTCGAGGTCAAGCCTCGGAACAGAATGCAGCAAGCCTTTTGTATACGGGTGCTGCGGACGGTAAAAAATATCCCTCCTCGCTCCCGTTTCCGCTATTTTCCCGGCGTACATCACGGCGATTCTGTCCGCCGTCTGTGCGACTACGCCTAAATCATGGGTGATTAAAATGATGGATACACCGGTTTTCCGCTGAATGTCTTTAAACAGCTCAAGAATTTGCGCCTGAATGGTAACATCAAGCGCGGTCGTCGGTTCATCCGCAATCAGAATCTCCGGTTCACAGATGAGCGCCATGGCGATCACGATCCGCTGCCTCATCCCGCCGCTGAATTGATGCGGATACTGCCTCAAACGCTCTTGCGGATTCGGAATCCCGACGAGCTCAAGCATCGAAATGACAGCTTTTCGAGCGTCTGTTTTAGATACGGGCCGATGTTCCAACAGCGCTTCTGTGAGCTGGTCTCCGACGGTCAAGGTCGGATTCAGGGCCGTCATCGGATCCTGGAAGATCATTGAGATTTCAGCCCCTCTGATCTTTCTCATCTCTTTTTCGGACAGATGGCGCAAGTCTTTTCCCTTAAAGCGGATCAGACCGTCTGTGATCGTTGCCGAAAACTTCGGCAAAAGCCGCATAATGCTTTGCGATGTCACGCTTTTTCCGCATCCCGACTCACCGACAATCGCAAACGTCTCCCCCTCATATAACTCAAAGCTCACGCCGCGGACAGCTTTAACCGTGCCGCCGTATGTCGTAAATGAAACATGCAGATTCTCGACTTCCAATACTTTTTTCCGCAAAATACATTACCTCCTCAGCTTCGGATCTAACGCATCCTGCAGCCCGTCTCCAACGACATTAAATGCGAACATTGTTAATGAAATAAAGAAAGCGGGAAAAAACAGCCGCCACCAATGTCCCGATAAGATCACCGGAAGGCCGTCGTTCGCCATGACACCCCAGCTCGCAAACGGCGCTTGAATGCCCAAACCGAGGAAACTGAGAAACGCTTCGGCAAAAATAGCCGACGGCACCGTCAAGGTCATCTGGACGATGATCGCTCCCATCATGTTCGGAAGGAGATTCCGCCTGATGATCCTTATCGTTTTCGCTCCGAAGGTTTTGGATGCGAGAACATGCTCATCATGCTTCACCTTCAAAACCTGACCCCTGACGATCCGCGCCATGCCGACCCAGCCGGTGACGGTCAGCGCCACGATGATTGTCCCGAGTCCAGGACCCATCATGACCATGAGAAGAATGACGACCAATAAATAAGGCAGTCCGTGCAGCACTTCGATGACCCGCATCATGACGTGGTCTGTTTTGCCGCCTTTATAGCCGGAGATGCCGCCATAGATGACGCCGATTGCAAAATCGATCAAAGCCGCCATCACGCCGACAAACAGTGAAATCCTCGCTCCGTACCACGTTCTTGTAAACACATCGCGTCCGAGCTCATCGGTTCCGAACCAATGCTCCGCCGACGGAGGCAGGTTTTGCTCGGAAAGCGTCTGCTGGGTGACGCTGTGCGGAGAAAGAACCGGTCCGAGAACAGCCATGATGAACAGGAAGATTAACACGCTCAATCCCGCCATCGCCAGCTTGTTTTTCCGTAAAATCCGCCAGGCGTTCTGCCAGTATGACAGGCTCGGCCTTGCGACGGATTCACGCTCATCCTGCTTTTGTTTTAGCGGGGCAAACCATTCAACAGGGATATCACTGCCTGAAGACGCTTCGTTTTCTGTGCGGACTGGAAGGCTCATAAGCTCACCCTTTCTTATGCAGTTTAATACGCGGATCCAGGATTCCGTAGGCCATGTCGACAAGAAACAACATGATGATGAGGATGATGCTGTAAAAAACGGTGGTGCCCATAATCACGGGGTAATCGCGGGAGTTGATGCTTTCAACAAAATATTTTCCCATGCCGGGAATCGCAAAGATTTTTTCGATGACGAAGCTTCCCGTTAAAATCGCAGCGGTAAGCGTCCCGAGAATCGTTACAACAGGCATAAGGGCGTTTTTCAAGGCGTGCTTCATGACAATTTTAAAATGGGAAAGCCCTTTAGCCCGAGCCGTTCGGATATAATCCTGTGTCAGCACTTCGATCATGCTGGAACGGGTCAGCCTTGCGATAATCGCCAGCGGCCCCATTGCCAAAGCCGCAGTCGGAAGCACCATATGAAGCGGGCTCGTCCATGTCGACGGGGGAAATATGTTCCAATTAACTGCGAATTGCTGTATCAGCAAAGTCGCCATAATAAAGTTGGGAACCGAAATGCCGAGAACGGCAATGGTCATCGCTATATAGTCGATGATGCCGTTTTGCCGCAGCGCGGCAAAGATTCCGAGTGCGATCCCGGAAATGACCGCCATAATCAGCGCCGTCATCCCCAGCTCAAATGAAACAGGGAACCCTCTTGACAGCAAATCGTTCACGCTTTGTGAAGGCTGCTTGATCGACGGCCCAAAATCAAAGGTAACGATCGACTTGACATAATACAAATATTGAACAAAGAGAGGCTCATCAAGCTGATAGTAAGCCTCAAGGTTGCGCTGAACCGCTTCATTCGTGTTTCTTTCTTCATTGAAGGGAGAGCCAGGAATCACTTTCATCATCACAAAGGTCAATGTCGTAATCACCAAAATGGTCGCCAGCATCGACAGAAGCCGCTTCATGATGTAACCCGCCATTTTCATCCCACCTTCCTAGGAGAATGTCGTTCTCATCGCAAGCTCGGTCATGACAAGCATCGCTTGATAGGCTTCAAGAATGTCTTTCGCTTGATAGCGGACAGTCGTCGTTTGCGGTTCGATTTCAGCACCCGGCATCAGACTCGCCCACTCGGCTTGGCCGTAATTGGCAAACTCTATCCGCAGCACCGGCCTGTCCGGAGGCGTGAGCGGCTTGACTTGACTGCGGTTTTGAATCGCATATGCCGTCCGCTCTCTTAATAGCTGCCCCGCTTTCTCTGGCGTCAGGCATTTGACCGCCGAACGGGATACCGTTTCCTTGACGGCCGCTGTCGTTACGTTCGGAATCAGCTCCTCCGCCTCAGCCGCCGCCTCGCTGTCACCGGTAACCATGAGGACCGGGACGCCGTAATAACCGGCAACATAAGCGTTGAAACCCAGCTCGCCCACCGCCTGGTCGTTTATGTAAAAATGTCTGACGCCGAAAATCATACTGTGCGACATCACGCCTCTCATCGATGCTCTCGCATGGTAGCCGACGAACACAGCTCCATCGCATGTATCGTCAAGTCCCTGGACCATCGAAAACGGTTTGACATCTCCGGAAATGAGCAGCGCTTCAGGATGGAGCCGCTCAATTAACAGGTTGTTCATTTTAGAGTGGCTGTCATTGACAAGCACCTCTCTGCATCCGCTTTTGAACGCTTCGTCAATCACATGATTGGCCTCGTCCGTCATGATCTTCCGGCCTCTCTCATAGTTCAGCTTGCTTGAATCGACGAACGAATCATCCGGAAGTCCGGTAATCCCCTCCATATCAACAGACATATACAGCTTCACAAAAAACCACCCCTTATGAAAAACGTCTCAAATTTTTTATTATTTTGGGAATATTCTAACAAATTATATTAGAATTTTAATAGAAATGCAATAACCATTGGTAATTTTAGAAATTTAATATAAAATTGGAATTTTGATGAATGTTGTCGAACGCAAATAAAAAAGCTGCCTGTGCAGGCAACTTTGGGATGTCCGGATATGTCGATGAACGCCGCGGCTCACTGCCGGCGGACGGCGTCTTTGATATCTTCATATTTCTTCATCGTTCTGGCGAACAGCTCGTCAAAGACTTCCGGCATGGTATTTTGAATGACTTCCGCTCCTTCTCCGGTGATGCCGCCTTTTGTCGCCACCCGATCAAGCGTTTGTGTAAACGTCATGTCTTTTTCCATTAACAGCTTGCCCGTTCCCAGCAATGAATGAATCAGAAATTGAAACGCTTCTTCTTTCGTAAGACTGCTGTTTCTGACGGCAGCTTGAGCAAATTCTTCAAAGATCGAAGCGATGAACCCCGGTGAAGAGCTTGTTAAATTGCTCGCAGCGTCAATATCTCTCTCATTGATCTGTTTGACTGTGCTGAAGGCGGAAAGGTATTCTTCCAGCCGGCTTTTGTCCGCCTCAGCAACCCGCTCGCCGTGGACAACAAGCGAAACGCCGATCCCGGCTTCAGATGTGAGGGTCGGAATGTATCTCGTCACCTGTCCGCTTGTCCAGTCGTGAAGCCGGTCAAGCTCGACCCCCGCGGCAATCGAAACAATGTGGACATCCTCCTGAAGAAACGGCTGTATTTTCTCAAGCGTTTCTTTTACCGCCATCGGCGGTACACAGATGAAGATCAGCCCGCACTGTTTGGCGAGCTCTTCGGTCGATTGACGGGCGACATTCGGATAAAGCTTTCTCAGCTCCTCTGTTTTCACGTCATTCCTTGAGCTGACGACCACCATGTCATCGCTGATTTTCTCCTGATCAAGCAGTTTCACTGCAATCATCCGCGCCATGCTTCCGTATCCGATAAATCCAATCTTTTTCAACGTTTAGAACACCTCTGACATGTCATATTATAAATAGCACCCTATTTATTCTATCCTTTTTCTTTGACAATTTCCCACAATGTTTTCATGTTTATCCCACAGTCTTTGTTTATGATTGAGGCATCAAAGGATATGATAACAATAGGAGCGTGAAAATGATGGAATATAATAGAGAAGATCAGCTTGAAACGAAAAACGAACTCATCGTCTCCGATCAAAAGCCCGACCAGGCGATAAAAAAAGCAGAACAGCAAAAGCGGAGATTCTCGTGGATGACGCCGATTCTCAGCGGCATCATCGGAGGAAGCCTCGTTCTCGGCGTCACGACATACCAGCATAGCAAAGACGAAACGGCCAATACATCCGTCCAGACACAAACTAACGAGACGTCGAACTCATCGGCTTCTTCCAATAAAGCGAACACCGAAAAATTGTCCAGCACCAATTCGTCTGACATTTCAACAATGGTGGAACATGTATCTCCCGCCATCGTCGGTATTTCAAACTATCAAAAACAAACGGATAGCGGTATGTTTGGCTTTGAAAGCAACAGCAACAACAGCAGTTCAAGCGAACAAGAAACAGGCACAGGCTCAGGTGTCATTTATAAAAAAGCAAACGGCAAAGCATACATTATTACAAATAACCACGTTGTCGAAGGCGCATCTAAACTGACGGTTTCCCTGTCAAACGGCAAAGAAGTGGAAGGAAAATTGCTGGGCAGCGATTCCTTGACAGACCTTGCCGTTGTTGAAATTTCCGCTGATCACGTCGAAAAAGTCGCATCTTTCGGCGATTCGTCAAGCTTGAAAGCGGGTGAATCGGTCATTGCAATTGGAAATCCGCTCGGCAAAGATCTGTCCCGCACGGTGACGCAAGGCATCATCAGCGGTGTTGACCGGACCGTTTCCGTTGATACGTCCGCAGGCCAAACCGAGATGAACGTCATTCAAACAGACGCGGCCATCAATCCCGGCAATAGCGGAGGCGCCCTTTTGAATACAAAGGGCGAAGTGATCGGCATCAACAGTATGAAAATCAGTGAAAGCGGAGTGGAAGGCATCGGATTTGCGATTCCAAGCAATGATGTCAAACCGATTGCAGAAGAGCTGATGTCTAAAGGAAAAATTGAGCGCCCGTTCATCGGAATCGGCATGATGGATCTTGAGCAGGTGCCGGAAAACTATCAAACAGGCACCCTCGGATTAAGCGGCAGCCAGTTAAACAAAGGCGTCTACATCCGCCAGGTCGCTTCAGGCTCCCCTGCTGATAAAGCGGGCCTTAAAGAGAACGATGTCATCGTCAGCTTTAACGGAAAAGAAACCGATACGGGAAGCGCGCTGCGCAACCTTCTTTACAACGATGCAAAAATCGGGGATACGGTAAAGGTTACCCTCATTCGAAACGGCAAAACAATGACAAAACAAATCACGCTTGACCAAAAAGAATCCGCATCATCTTAACAGCATGCCCCCCTTTTAGGCTGTCGGCTGCGCCGGATGTCTTTTATATAAAAAAACGAGGTCCTTTTCAGGGACCTCGTTTTCTATTGAATCGGTTTCAGCCGCGCTTCAATCTCTTTCCGCCGATGTTCCAAATACGGCGGAAGCGCAAGGCTCCGGCCGAGCTCATCGATCGATTCATCAACGGCAAAGCCCGGCCCGTCAGTTGACAGTTCAAAAAGTATGCCGTTCGGTTCTCTGAAATACAGCGCCTTAAAATAATAGCGTTCCACAATCCCCGAATTCGTAAAGCCGTTCTCGCTGATTTTCTCATGCCACTGTTTAAGTTCTTCTTCATCTTTGACGCGGAATGCGACATGATGGACGCTTCCTCTCCCGGGACGCTCTCTCCTGCCGTCATCTGACTCTTTCACATGCACTTCCGCGCCTGCTCCTCCTTCACCCGATTCAAAAATGTGAAGCGTTCGACCGGTTTCATCAGCCTGTTCCTCACCGATTTTATGAAAGCCGAGAATATCGGTCAGCACCGCCGCCGTCGGACCGGCGTCCCTGACAGTCAGTTCGACCGGGCCGAGCCCCCTAATCGCGACATCCTCAGGAATGACGCCGTTTTTCACAGGCACTCCATGATCTTTTCCTTTTTCATCAGCCACAAGCATCATGTTCTGTCCTTCATGGTCTAAAAAGCGGAGAACGCTCCGCCCCGCACGCGTCTCGATGCCGTAAGTCTCTGCGCCGAGCTCATGAAGCCGCCTCTTCCAAAATTCGAGTGCTTGTTCGCCGGGAACCCGAAGTGATACGGCCGAAATGCAGTTCGTCCCTTCCCGCCTCCTGGCAAGCATCGGAATTTCGAAAAAGGTCAAATCTGAACCCGGAGACGCGACTTCATCACCGTAAAACAAATGGTACATCGTCGGCTCATCCTGATTGACCGATTTTTTTATCAGTTTCATGCCAAGCCCTTTGACATAGAAATCCAGATTATGTTGGGCGTTTGCCGTTAAAGCGGATACGTGGTGGATGCCATTTACGTTCATTCTCTCATCTCCTCATTAAATATCTCGAATTCGAGATTTCTTCTTTCTCAAAAATAGGCGATTTGATTTGAAAAGTCAACCAAACCGTCTTACAGGACCTTCCCTTCCTGCCGATCCCTCAAAAAACTAACAATAAACCCAAAATCACTTATTAAGGTTCGGTTATTGTTGCCCCCTTCGGGTTTTACGACCTTAAAATGTTTAACATCAACAAGAAATACGAAAATCTGAAAATTTATTTAATTTTTCTTTTTTAAAAAAGGTATTACAATATAAAAATAGTTTTCTATAAAAGAGATTACATCAATGGGAGGCATCGCAATGAATGCAGAAGCAAACGGACTAAAAAAAGAGATAGGCTTGTTATTTGCGCTATCTCTTGTGATTGGAACGATCATCGGTTCCGGCGTGTTTATGAAGCCCGGCAGCGTGCTTTCCTATTCCGGAAACGCACAAATTGCTCTTTTCGCCTGGCTTCTTGGCGGAGTCTTGACGCTAGCCGGCGGGCTGACAATCGCCGAACTGGGCGCTCAAATTCCGAAAACGGGCGGGCTTTACACATATCTTGAAGAAATTTACGGCGAGTTCTGGGGGTTCTTATGCGGCTGGGTGCAGATCATCATCTACGGACCGGCCATCATCGGCGCACTCGGATTATATTTCGGCTCGCTAGTGGCCAACTTGTTTTCCTGGGATAAATCATGGACTGCACTCATCGGCATTATCACCGTCGCCTTTTTATGCATCGTCAACATCGTCGGAACAAAATACGGCGGAGCGGTACAGACGGTCACAACGATCGGAAAGCTGATTCCCATTGTATGTATAATCGTGTTCGGTCTATGGCAGGGCGATGAACATATTTTCAGTACAGTCACAGAGAGCATCGCCAGCCAAAACTTCGGAGCGGCGGTATTGGCGACGTTATTCGCGTATGACGGCTGGATCCTTCTTGCGGCACTCGGCGGAGAAATGAAGAACCCGGAAAAAGTGCTCCCGAAAGCGATGACAGGCGGCATACTGATCGTCACAGCCTGCTACCTGTTCATTAACTTGGCGCTGCTTCACATTCTTCCTGCCGATCAGATTGTAAAGCTCGGCGAAAATGCGACAAGCACAGCCGCGACAATGCTGTTCGGTCCGATCGGCGGCAAGCTGATCTCCATCGGAATTATCGTCAGCATCTTCGGCTGCTTAAACGGAAAAGTTCTGTCTTTTCCGCGCGTGATCTTTGCGATGGCTGAGAAAAAACAGCTTCCGTTCTCCCGCTGGATCTCGCATGTTCATCCGGCATTCCATACGCCTTGGATCGCGGTCATCGTCCAGATGATGTTCGCTGTCATCTTAATGATCATCAGCAATCCAGAAAAGCTGTCAGAGGTTTCGATTTTTATGATTTACATCTTCTATGTCATGGCGTTTTTCGCGGTGTTTATTTTGCGGAGACAGAAGAACGGCCAAGGGAGATCTTACAGCGTGCCGCTCTATCCTTACCTGCCTGTTGCAGCGATTCTCGGATCACTGTTTGTTCTCATCAGCACGCTTATCACTGACTTTTACAGCTGCCTGTGGTCGATTTTGATCGGCCTCGTCGGTCTCCCGGTTTATTTTTGGATGAAAAAAAGAAATAAAAACGGCTCAGCCGCCTGAGCCGTAAGCCGCCGGCTCAAGTGCCCGGCGGTTTTTTTTATCCCTTCACAGACCCGATCAGAATGCCTTTAGCAAAAT
Organism: Bacillus sp. FSL L8-0528; assembly: GCF_038593085.1. Taxonomy (NCBI): domain Bacteria; kingdom Bacillati; phylum Bacillota; class Bacilli; order Caryophanales; family Bacillaceae; genus Bacillus; species Bacillus sp. FSL L8-0528. Next base: position 1,406,159 of record NZ_CP151961.1, on the reverse strand, counting down.
GCTTCTGCAAAAACGGGTACACGGCTAAAATCGGAAGCGTCGCAATGACGATGACGGCCAATTTGATCGATTGTTCAGGCGGCACCGTTTCCATCATATCATTCGTCGTCCCCGTCAGATCCGAAAGAATCGTCACTTGGCGCAGCACCATTTGCAGCGGCCATTTCGCGCTGTCATTGATGTACAGCAAAGCATGGAAAAAGTCGTTCCAAATGCCGACCGCATAAAACAGCGCAAAAGTTGCAATAATCGGCTTTGACAGCGGCAGCGCGATCCTTAAGAACACGCCGATTTCTGAACAGCCGTCAATCTTTGCCGACTCTTCAAGCTCTTTCGGAAGCTGCTGAAAAAAGTTCTTAATAATAATGAGATTGAACGGATTAATCGCCATCGGCAATATCAGCGCCCAGTACGAATCGAGCAGTCCCAGTGATTTGACGACAATATACGTCGGAATCATTCCTCCGCTGAAAAGCATTGCAAAAATAACGAGATTCAAAAGCAGGTTTCTTCCCTTAATGTGCCGTTTTGCAAGGGGATAGGCCATCGTAAATGTAAAAAAGAGCTGGACGATCGTTCCCACAGCCGTAATGAACACAGACACCCCCATGCTCCTGATAAATGTCGGCGTTGAAAAAATATAGCGGTACGCGTCAAGCGAAAACGTCTCAGGAAAGATAAAGAAGCTCTTTTCCGCCAGCTCGGCCTCCGTGGCAAAAGATCCCGCGATAATATACAGAAAAGGCAAGACGGTTATCAGTCCGCAGCAGCCGAGAAAGATCACATTAAACCAATCGAATACCCGACCCGCTTTTGTGTTATGGATCGTTTCCGCACCGGACATCCTTTTCACCTCCATTCATTAAAACAGACCGTCCTGGTCAAACTTTTTCGCGATATAATTGGCGCCGAATATCAGAATGATTCCGACAACCGATTTGAAAAGCCCGACTGCCGTACTGTAGCTGTATGCGCCTTGCGTAATTCCGACAACATAGACATACGTGTCAAAGATTTCAGCCACGCTCCGGTTTAAGGAGTTGGTCATTAAAAAAATCTGTTCAAAGCCGATGTTTAAAAAACTGCCGATTCTCAAGATGAGTAGCACGACGATCGTGCTTCTGATGGCCGGAAGGGTAATATGCCACATTCTCCTTAATCTGCCTGCCCCGTCCATCACTGCTGCTTCATACTGCTCTTGGTCAACCGAAGCGAGCGCCGCCAGAAACAGGATCGTTCCCCAGCCCGTCTCCTTCCATATGCTTTGCAGCACAATCATCGGCCTGAACCATTCGGGATCTGAGAGAAACGCAATCTCTTTGCCCGTTATGCTTTGCAGCATTTTATTCATCACGCCCGTATCAACTGTGAAAAAGACAAACGTCATGCTGACGACGATCGTCCATGAGACGAAGTGCGGAACATATATAAACGTCTGAATGCACCGTTTATAGATGGCGTGCCGCAGTTCATTCAGCAGAAGAGCGACAATCAGCGGAGCCGGAAATGCAAAAATCAAATCGAGAGCGGCCAGCATAAGCGTGTTGCGGAGCAGGCGGAAGAAGTCAGGATTCATAAAGAAATCTTTAAAATACTCGAACCCGACCCATTCGCTCTGCCAAAATCCGAGATAAGGCGAATAATCTTTGAAGGCGATTAACACGCCCCACATCGGCCAATATTTAAAGATGAGAAAATATAAAACACCGGGAACAAGCAGAAGATAGAGCCATTTATCCCGTTTTACAGCTTGCAGCCCAGTCGGTTTCTTTTCTGGCTTAACAGCGGTTTTCCCTGTTTTTGCGGTGATTTCCACGTGCTGCATCCCCCCTTTCGTATGCCGGTTGAAGACCTGAGCTATTTCGTCTCCTTGAAGCGCTTGTTCAGTTCTTTCATCAAATCTTCGCCGCCGCTTTTATACCAAAGCTGAACGGCATCTTGAAAGCCTTTTTCATCGATGTCGCCGATGATAAACTGCGTTTTGGCATCGAGAATGATGTTGTCAAGCTGTGCCCCTTTTTGGGTGTATACATCTGAAACGAGCGATTCGGCCGGGTTGAATACGGCGATTTTCTCCCCTTCTTTAAGAATCTGTTCACGGTGTTTGAACAGCTTTGATTCTTGTTTTTCCACATAGTATCTTTGTTCCGGAATGCCCATGCTGAACTGCGCAAGACCTTCGTGCTCATAAAGCAGTTTTTTATTATTTTTTTCAAGGGACGTGTACGTTCCGTTCTCAAGCTTATAGTTGCGCCCTTTTATACCGTTGTTGGCAATAATTTGTGCCTCTTCATCGTTCATTTTGTCCAGGAAGCCGAGCACTTCTTTCAATTCTTTTTCCGTTTTGACGCTCGCTTTCGGAATGGCAATCATTCCGGCGTATCCCGATGTCGGGAATGTATACGTTCCTTTCGGGCCTTTGACCGTTCCGGTGACGTCGATCACATCCTTGTTAGCGGGATCTGCTTCTTCCATTGCGCTTTGAATTTGCGAGGCCCGCGAACCGGTATCGACGATCACACCCGCTTTTCCTTTGACGATTGGATCGTTCCACTTCGCTGAATCCATGACGGCGAAGTCTTTATTGATCAGCCCCTCATCATACAGTTTTTTGAAAAACCGCAGTGCTTCCATATACTCTTCTGTCGTGAAGTCCGGAATGAGTTCCCCTTTTTCGTCTATTCCGTAGCGGTTTGGTGCGCCGAACCACGTCTGCATAATATCCCATGGGCTGCCGTTGCCAAGCCCCATCCATTTCGGCACCACCATGCCGTACGTATCATCTTTCCCGTTTCCGTTGGGGTCTTTTTCTTTAAACGCTTTCAGCACGTCGTAAAATTCATCGATTGTTTTCGGCATCTCCAGACCGACATTTTCGAGCCAGTCCGTTCTGATGATGATCGAAGCGCGGATCAGGTCCCTCGCCCTGTAAATGCCGTAAATCTCGCCGTTGATGGAACTGTTCTTCATCACTTTTTTATCGGCCTTTCCGAGGTTCGGGTAGTCTTTTAAATAAGGTGAAAGCTCCCAAAACGCACCTGATTTGACAGACTTGATAAATCCCGGCGACTTGTCCGTGACGACGATGGCTTGCGGCAAATCTCCCGAGGCCATGACGATGTTGAATTTATCATTATAGGAAGAGTTCGGAACCCATGTCACTTTGATTTGTTTTTTCGTGTATGTTTCGAGCGCTTTTAAAGACGGGCTGTTTTCTCCCGGACTTTCCGGCGACAGGAGCGGAGCCATAATATGAATGGCATCTTTCTCTTTTCCTTTCCTGTCTTGATTGGCCGTCTCATTTGCGCTGCACCCCATCAAGAGCAAAAAGACAGCGGGTGCAGTGAGCCATTTGTTTCCCTTCAGCTTCAGTCTTGCCATTGTACAATTCCCCCTTTTAATCGTCTCAATTGTTCCACTCAAATTTAAAGCGCTTACATTTTTCCGGCAACCTTCATTTTTTGCCTTCACACGCGAGCGGGATGATCTTTCATTGCCTGAATGATCTTTTCTTGCATGTCCTGATCAGGCGGCATATCTTTGAGCAGCTCCAGCACGGCTATTGTGTTGAGGCACCATTGTGAGACGCAGTTTGTCGTGACCCAGGGGATTTCAGTGATCGTTTTCCAGGCATGGACCTGTTTTGGAGTGATCGGCAGCGGTGTATGGCTTTGTTTTTCATCGAGCAACAGGCGCCACGCTTTTTCGGCAAGCTTCCGGTCTTGGCGGAGCCGGGCAGCATAAGCGGCCATGGCAGCGGAGAACATCGGCCAGTGAAATAAATCATCGTGAAGCTTCCCGTCGCTCCTTTTGCGCTTTTCTTCATCAGTCAGCAAATAAAATTCGCCGAATTCCCCCAGCATCCCCTTCCATTCGATATCCTCAAGCAGTTCTGCAAGCTCCATCCATGTTTGCGGGGCGCCGAAGGCGATGACCATATGATAGCCGCCATGATTCCCGTCTCCCATATGAAGCAGATCTGAAGCTTCAGGATCGTATCCGAAAGTCGGTCCGGACAACAGACGAAGCGGCAGCGCTTTAAGCCGGCTGATCCCCCGTTTGATTTTATCAAGGTACGCTTCATCGCCTGTCCGCTCCCATTCCGTCAGCCAGTTGGAACAGAACGCCGCCCAGTCGGGTCCTACTCTCGCGTGGGCGGGGAACTCTTTTTCCGGATAATAGGCTCTCATCGGATCAAGCGTCTCAAGCGCTCGATCGGCATCTTTCACTTCAGATAACACGTCTCCCGTTCTCTCGTCCGCCGTCAAAAAGTAATAAGGCTTATGAAGGCCGGCCATGCTGATTCTCGCTTCCTTGCACCCGCAGCCCCAATGGAGGACATTGTGCCTTGAACCGAGGCCTTTATACTCCCCGAAATGGTAGCAGTCAACTTCGCTAGTGTGACGGGTCATCGCTTCCGCCATTCTGAAGACGTCTTCCCTCCCGGATCTGAAAAAAGACTGCCAAAGCCAGAGGTTCGGTACGAGTTCCGTATTTTGCCATGCATAGCCGCCAAGGTCGTACCGCCATACATGCCGGACGGCATCGTACGTATGCATCACATCGCCGTAATGCCAATAGCCGTACCAGCTCCGCTGATCGACTTCGTTCATGTAAAACTTGAGAGCCTCGTCAAGCTGATCTTCAAGCGCAGCCGAGAGCGGGCGCCGTTTATCTTTCAGGCTCCAAACGCCCAGCGCGCGGGTGTGATAATAATAGTCAGGCTCACAAATAAGCAGCGGGGGATTTTGCCATTCGTCCGCCGCTCTGTTCAGCTCTTCATCGCTCGGCGGATTCGCAAAACAGGCGAGGCTGACTTCGCTCGTATTGGCAATGCCGACGGCCGTTGATCTCATTTCGGCAAACCCTTCATATGCGCTTTCAACATGAGTGTCTTTTGAATAATGACGGAAGTCCATCGCTTCAGCTTCAGGAGGCCAGAACCATACCGCCAATTTCGTTTCGCCGCCGGCAAGACCTTTCGCTTCAAGCGATGACGGATATTTTTCAAAGAAGTTCCTGAGCCCGAGCGCGATGCCGCCGTTTTCCCCGCCTGCATACATCAGCCCTTTCGCTCTTCCTCCATGAATCGCGTCCACCCAGGCGCAGTCTTTGCCGGTTCGCTTTGTTAAGCGCCAGTGATGCGGGGAATCCTGGATGAGCTTAAAATCGTTCCAGACGGCGTTTCTCTCCGCATCGCGCACGACTTCCGACTCTTCCGATACAGGCTGTCCCGCAATCTGTCGTTCATAGAGCCCGTTTGATTCATTAAATCTTCTCGTCACAAGCAGCTGAGAAGCCTCTCCGTAAATCCCTCCGTCGGCCGCATAGCGGATATGCCTGTTTCTCGGCGCTCCGCTCAAAACCGCGCTCATCTCAAAACCAAGTCCTTTGATCCATTCCGTTTCTGCGTCACAGTCGATGAAAATCGTGTGCACGATCCGGATGGACGGGACACCGGCATAGAAAGACAGCCTGACGGTAAAAGGGAGCCAAACATCGATGCCTCCGCCGCGGTGGACGCCTTCAATTTTGACGACTGTCTTAACCGGACCGTTTTGTTCGATTGCCGTACGTTTGATCATGCTCTCAAACCGTTCAATATGATACATGCATTGTGAATCTGAGCCGCTTCTTTTTTCTTTTAAAGCGATGAGCCGTCCTTCTTTCGCCATCATTTCCCCGGAAATGGAAATCGAACGGATGAGTTCCGGCCCCGATTTCCCAAGCCTGCAGACGATCGCGCCCGTATTCACCTTGATTTCATCTTTCTGCTCACTGACATTCATGACGGTTTTGGGGACACCGGGCTCCCCTTTTTTCAATGTAAATTGGCTGTCGCTTTCTTTAGGGAATACTGCGGCATGACCCGTCCATTTAAGCGAGCCGTCAGGCCAATACGCGAGCGGCCATGTTTGCAAACACGGGGCGTTTTCCGCAGCAATGGCGACCGTCTCTCCTTTTTGCAGCACTCCTCTTGCCCAAGGCACACCCCAAGTCACCCCGCCGAACGCGGCAGGCGCCCTATTCAGCCATTTTAGTTCAGCCTGTGCTTTCACAAGCGTTCCTCCTTTCTGTTCAACCGATTGGTCAGTGAACATTTTCCTGTTTAGCCTTTTGACCGTCAATATTCCTTTTTTGCTTATGATAGAAAGGTGCCTGCTCTTTTTTTGCAAAACGAAACAAAAAAGCCGCGGGCAAGCGCCTGCGGCGATTCATTTATTCTCTGAAAACAAAATCACGCGGTATTCGTGCGGGCCGAGTGTCACGCGTCCGGATACGGGCCTGTCGGACAATAAATCGGTTCCGTTTCCGTCAAGTGTCACTGCGCCTCCTTTGCCGTCCATATTGATCGCGACCCAAACGAGACCGTCTCCTCCTTTCCGGGGCGCGACGACTGTTCCGGTAGTGGCCTCGGTTTTCTGTGTAACGCCCGCTTCTTCTGCATAATGGCTGATCAGCTTTTTCATCATGATGTCCCCCGCTTCGCCTGCCGGCATCGACCCGAGCATGACGATTTTTCCTTTTCCGCATTTATGTTCTGTGATGAACGCTTTGCCTGACGCCGGGCCTTTTTCAATTATCCCGACAGCCTCGGTGCCGCCGGCTTCAAAAACAGCGCTCCACAAGCTCAGCGGCGCCTTTACGCCAAACGCCGTTCCGCTCGAGTTCCGCTCATCCATCGGAAATGTATAAAGCGTTTTGACACCGGAACATTTTTCCAATTCGCCTAATCCGCAATCAGTGTGAATCGTATGGTGCTCTGTTCTTCCGCCCGTCAGCGGACCCGCAATCCAAATGCCGCCCCTTTGTGCAAACGCTTCGGCTTTTTTGATAAACGCAGGCGGAAGATAGTGAATAAACGGCGTAAACAGCAGTTTATAGCCGTCAAGCGGACTCCCTTCAATAATGACATCTCTGTGAATGCCCATCTTTAACAATCGGTCATAAAACTCTGTGATCAGTGTTCTGTAGTGAAGACCCCGATGTGGCTCCGTTTTCAAAAACACCTTTGCACGGTCCGAATAGACGACGGCTGTTTCAGCCTGCAAAGGAGCCGTAGCCAGCATGATGTCCTCAATCTCCCGTCTCGCCCGCTCGACTTCGAGCACATTATCATATCCCACATCAGGCTTCCCCCATGCGCTGAGCACCGATCCGTGCGGCTGTTCGGACCCGGCTCTCTGCTGGCGCCACAGCCAATAGCAGAACGCAGCTCCGCCAAGAGCATAAGAAGAGACCGCTTCAGCTTTCAAATAGCCGTTTTGATGAGGTACCGCATAGCTTTCAAGCGAAGCGCTGTAGGAAGGGCTCGTCTCCATTATCCAAAACGGCCGTCCTTTTTTGATATTTCTCCATAAATCACAATTAAACAAAAAGGCGGCACTGTTTTCCTGACTGGCGTACGTATCAAACGAGGCGAAATCAAGGCTCTTGAAAAGAACTTCATGATCAACGCCGAACATGACGCTGCTGTTATGGGTGATCGGGGCGTTGGAGTATGCTCTGATCACCTCAGCCTGCTCACGCGCAAATTCAGCAATCTTCTCCATCGAAAACAGCTGATACATCGTCCTTAAAGAAGAATTGTGCAAAAACGGGGTCGGTCCGGGCTGCGGGACTTGCTCGAAGCGCTGATACGTTTCGCTCCATACGCCCGTACCCCAAGCCTCATTCAGACGTTCAATCGTCTGATAGCGGTCTTCCAGTCATTTGTGCCATAATGTGTTGCACGTTTCACACATGCATTCTGCGACATGGCATTTGAATTCATTGTCAAGCTGCCATCCGACCAATCCCGGAAGTTGTCCGAGCTCTTTGGCGATATGTTTGATGATCAGGCGGGCCCGCTCTCTGAAATACGGATGGTTTGTGCAGGCATGCTGCCTCGACCCGTGTCCCATCGTCTCCCCTTTTTCATTCACATGCATTCTTTCCGGGTGCCCGTGGGTCAGCCAGATCGGCGGTGTCGCAGTCGGTGTGCACATGACCGTTTCAATTTTGTTGTCGTGGAGCTTTTGGATGACGCCGGCAAAAAATCCGACATCGATCCTCCCTTCTTCCGGCTCCATCCTTGACCAGGCAAACTCTCCGATTCTGACGACATTGATCCCGGCTCGCTTCATCATCCTGATATCTTCATCCAGCACATCCTCGTCCCACAATTCGGGATAAAAGCAAGCGCCGTGGTACAGTTTGCCGCTCATCTTCATACCGTCTCTTTAACAAACGGCAGCCCGAGCTCTCGAATGCCGATAGCGACAAGCTTCGCCATTTCCCGGGCCCCTTTTTTCGTAAAATGTGTGTAGTCGTTGACATTTTCCGAGATCATAAAATATTTAAATACCTCGCTGTACCCTTTTTCCGCAAAATGCTGCAGGCTTTTGTCCATTAAATCGATCAAACGGACATTTTCTTCACTTGCCACCTGCTTCATCGCGATGCAGTAGTCCGGGAAGTCGTTCAAAAAAACGCCGTCCTTGTAATGGAGCCTTGCGACAGGCGTGATGAGAAGCGGTGTGGCTCCTTTTTGACGCGCGCCGTCGACGTACATTTTCAAGTATTGTTTATACGTCGTATACGGCTCTGTATAGCGTTCTGGTTTGTCTTTTGACGAGTCATTGTGCCCCATCTGAACGAACAGCCAATCGTCCTGTTTGATCACATCCAAAATCGATGCAAGTCTTCCTTCTTCAACGAACGTTTTTGAACTCCGGCCCCCGATGGCCCGGTTGATCACCTGTACATTTCCGGATACATAAGTCTGGAGAAATTCGCCCCAGCCTCCCTGAGGCGAATCCGCCTTATAATGCTGCACGGTCGAATCACCGGCCAGATAGATGCTGATTGTCATTATGACCACTCCTTTTTATGAAAGAATTTTATCAATTGTGTCGAGCTCTTCAGCTGAGAATCGAGCAGACTTAAGAGCAGCGGCATTTTCTTCGATCTGTTCGGTTTTGCTTGCGCCGATCAGCACCGAGGTGACGCGCGGATCTTTTAAAAGCCAGGCGATCGCCATTTGCGGCAGGGATTGGCCGCGTTCGGCCGCCACTTGATTCAGCTTGCGGACTTTGCCAAGCACGTCTTCTGTGATGCCCTCGGCCTGCAAAAACGGACTGTTCACATCAGCGGCTCTTGACCCGGCGGGAATCCCGGTCAAATATTTCGTTGTTAAAAGCCCTTGGGCAAGAGGTGTAAACGCGATCGCCCCGGCTCCTTTTTTCTGCAGCACTTGCAGCAGGCCATTTTCCGGTTCTCTGTGGAACATTGAATATTTGGGCTGATGGATGAGGAGCGGAACCCCGTATTCTTGCAAAATATCGGCCGCCTTTTCGGTCTGTTCAGCGCTGTAGTTCGACAAACCGACATATAAAGCTTTTCCTTGCCTGACGACGTGGGCGAGCGCTCCCATCGTCTCTTCCAGCGGTGTATGTGGGTCAGGGCGGTGTGCATAAAATATATCGACATAATCAATGCCCATTCGTTTTAAACTTTGATCAAGGCTTGCCACGAGGTATTTTTTTGACCCCCAATCGCCGTATGGCCCAGGCCACATCGTATAGCCGGCTTTCGTGCTGATGACCATTTCATCGCGGTAGCCGGCAAAATCGGTTTTCAGCGCTTTTCCCAATGTTTCTTCGGCAGAACCGGGGGGCGGACCGTAATTATTCGCCAAGTCAAAGTGGGTGATTCCCAGATCAAATGCTTTTCTTAACAGCGCTTTGGCATTTTGAAACGAATTTGCTTCTCCGAAATTATGCCAAAGCCCTAAAGACAGAGCAGGCAGTTTTAATCCTGAATGTCCGCAGCGGTTATATTTCATATTTTCATAGCGTGAATCACTCGCCTGATACCCCATACGAATCCCTCTTTTCATTTTGTAATGAAATCGCTTACTAATCATTTTATGGGAACAGGCTGTGAGATTACAATCATCCTTTTTTGTATATTTCATAATCCTGCCGGTGCCGCCGGTCTCTGTCATTCTTCATGTCTCTTAAAAGGAACGGTATAAATATTCGGCCGGGGCGGCTTGTCCATTCCGGTTCCTAAATAAAATCCGGGGTGAGGCGGCTGATTGTAAGCGACATTTTGCCAGGCTACCCCCAAGCGGTAAACGGGATCGTGCATGAACGTATAGAAACGATGTTCAGTCAGCTCGGTCGTTGTGTATATTCGCAGAGCATCGTTTCGCGCGGTGCGGAACACGACATCTTCGCGCCAATCGCCGAATAGATTGGCCTGAAGCACAGGCGTCCCTTTCGTCCAATTGTTAGACAGCGTTCCCTCAGCAGTAAGCAGATTGACCAGCCTGCCGCTGTGATAGTCCCATTTATCAATTTTCGGGATGCCGGCAGGTTCTTTCCAATCGTGGTCAAGCAGCTCACGGAGAAGATCGCCGTCCCACCAAATCGCAAAATTGGCCGAAGCCGGAGCGGCGTCGCTGAGCTTTTCTCCCTTACTCGTATAGAGGCCGTATGATTTGCCTTCATTACCCGGGGGATCGATCGCCCAGACAAGCGCGCCTTTATAGCGGGGATCGATATGCGCGGCCATTCCCCGACCAACATCTGTATCGGCCGGCACTCCCCAGAGGATTTCCCCTGTACCCGCATCGCGAAATGAGAGGCCGTACGGAAGGCGCGGGTCTTCATGCACTTGAAAGACTTCCAGCCCGGGCCGATCCGGGTCAAGATCACTCACATGCATGGCGTCACCGTGTCCAAGCCCTGTCGTATAAAGTCCTGTTCCGTCATGATCCACAACCATCGCGCCGTAGACGATCTCATCTTTCCCGTCATCGTCGACATCAGCGACGCTCAGACTATGGTTTCCCTGCCCTGCATAGCCTTCGTTTCCGGGCTTGTCGCTGTCAAATGTCCATAGCTTAGTGAGCTTGCCGTCCCGGAAGTTGTAAGCGGCAAGCACCGTTCTTGTGTAATAACCGCGCGCCATAACAAGGCTCGGCCTTTCACCGTCCAAATAGGCGATGCCTGCCAAAAACCGGTCCATCCGGTTGCCGTATCCGTCTCCCCAGTCCTCAAGCCTGCCCCGCGGCGGATCGTAATCCACAGTTGCCAATTCCCTTCCCGTTTCCCCGTGAAAAATCGACAAATATTCAGGCCCGTCCAAAATTCGTCCATCTTTATTTCTGTAATCGGCAGCCTGATCGCCGATCACCCGTCCGGTTCCGTCAACCGTTCCGTCAGCCGTCTTCATGGCGATTTCCGCTTTTCCGTCGCCGTCAAGATCATAGACCATCAATTGGGTATAATGGGCGCCCGCGCGGATGTTTTTCCCGAGATGAATCCTCCACATGAATGTCCCGTCAAGCTTATAGGCATCGATGATGACTTCTCCGGTATAGCCGTTGTGCGCGTTATCTTTCGAATTGGACGGGTCCCATTTGAGCACAATTTCGTATTCTCCGTCGCCGTCAAGATCTCCGATGCTCGCGTCATTGGCGCTGTACGTATACTGTACGCCGTCAGGAGTTGTCCCGCCATCAGGCTTGTTTAACGGAACATCCAAGTACGGCTTCTGCCAGACAGCTGTTTTGTGCGACTGCTCGACTTCCTTATCTTCGAGAACCTTTGTCACATAATAGACAGATTCTCCGTTTCCGTGTTTATCAAGAAAGTTGGTCGATGATGAAACGGGTGTTGAGTTGATTCTGTGACCGTTGCGATATAGGTTAAAAGCCGTTTCTTCCGGATCGGTTCCTAAGAGCCGCCAGCTGAGAAAAACCCCTTTTTTTGTTTTTATAGCCACAAGTCCGCGGTTTAAGCGTTCCATTTGCCTCGGTTTTGCCGTCGTTTTCAGCGGCCGAACGCGTTCAGCTGCTGCATGTACGTCTTTTTCTCCCATCGTCCTCTCTCCCCTTTACGGTTTGGAATGGCGAACGGGAGAACCGGAGACCGGCTCTCCCGACACCTTATTTCTTGAGCGAGCGTTTCAGCGGATATATGTTCAAATCGGAGATTTCTTCTGTCACGAGCCTTGCCAACTGGTTTGCACCGAACTCGTGAAAATGCACCCTGTCCTGGATTCCGTCTGGATAATTCAGGCTTTCTCCCGGCTCTAAAAACATAAATACGTTTTTAGTCGCTTCAACGCCGATCTCGTTGTAATATTCAATGCTTTTTTTGTTTAAATCGATCACCGGAACGTTCATTTCCCGTCCCAGCTGTCTCATTGCGTTCGGATATTCTCCGATGCTGTTGTAGAAAACGCCCTTTTCATCATAGGTACGTTTGCTTTGAGAAGTGACGAGCACATGACGTCCTCCTTTTTCGCGGGCTTTGTTAATGTATGTTCTCAAGTATTCCTGAAATGTCGTATACGGATCTGTATGGCGGGCCGGATCTTGCCCGGCGTCATTGATACCGAACTGAATCAACAAATAATCGCCCCGTTTCATCCGGTTCAAAATCGTATCCAGCGACCGTTCATCCACAAAACTTTTCGCGCTTCTCGCGCGTTTCGCCTGGTTGTCGATGACGATTTCATCCGAGAAATAGCCGCCTAAAAATTGCCCCCAGCCTGCCATCGGCGCATAACCTGGTTCATAATCGGAGACCGTGGAATCTCCCGCCAGAAAGACCGTCGTCTTGTCATCTGTTACATGATAAGCCGTCTTCGTCAAGACCAGCGCATTGAGGCGCGGCGCTGTTCTCGCTGTTAAGGCTTGAATGGAAAGGCGGCCGCCGGAAATCTGAATCGGAAACGTTTTTTCGTTGTATCCGCCCGCTTCCGCTCCAAATGAATACAGCTGAAGCATGCCGTTTGCCCGTACATCCATGTTCGTTTTTGCCCGGGCATCTCCGGTGATCAGCCGGACATGATACAGACCGTCAGGCAAATCGACCGTAAACGCCGTCCCACCCGGTATGCAAAAGTCTGAACGAAGCGGATCGGCCGTGCCGCGGTCCGGACAAGTCACCTTTGCTGTGTCGTCAAATCCGTAGCCTTTTAGAGGAGTATAAGCCGATTGTGCGCCTACCGGAATAAAGCCTGAAGCAAGAGGCCCGTCACCGAAATCAAACCGATATACCTTCGAAATTTCGACGGCATACACTTTTGGCTGAGGTCCTTTCCACTCCAAATCGAGACGCCCGTCTTCCACCGTAACGGTGAACGATTTTTCGGCTGAACTTCCCTTTGCTCCGGCCGGGATCGTTCCCATTTCCTCTCCTTCGGCATAAAGCTTCAATTCACCGCGGGATGAGGCAAATACGGTTACGCGGTATTCGCCTGGAGAAAGATCCGCCAGAAAAGCCGTCCGGTTCACGACACAATAGTCTTTCTTGAGCGCTTCTTTTTTTTGCGTCTTTTTGCACACAGCGCTCCCTGCCCGTGAAAATCCGTAGCCTGCACCATTTTGATACGCGGAGGCCTCGTTCACTTTCACATAATCCTTTTCAGCGGGACCTTTTCCAAAATCGAACAGAAAAAGATCCTGATTGTGATGTGCGAGAGCGGCTTTCGGCTGCACAGGTCCCCCCATTCCCGTGCTGAAGAAGAAAAGGAGGAGGATGACCGATACGCAGCGAACATATCGCTTCATTATGCAGCTCCCCTTTTCATCAGCGTGTATAAATGTTCGGTTTCTCAGGTGTCTGCATGCCTTCGCCTAAATAAAAGCCGGTGTGCGGCGGCTGGTTGTAGCCGACATTCTGCCAGGCGATTCCGAGGCGATAGACGGCATCATGCATCAGCGTATACAAGCGGTGTTCCGTCACATCTGTCGTCGTGTAGATGCGCAGTTCGCTGCTGTCATCTGCTCGCCAGACCACTTCTTCGCGCCAGTCTCCGAGAATGTCAGCCTGCAGGGACGGCGTCGCTTTTGTTCCGTTATTTGCCGAAGCTCCGGATGCTGTCAGCAAGTTAACGGTTCGCGAATTTCGATAATCCCATTTATCAATTCTGTTGCTGTCCAGAAGCTCTCTTTGGAGATCACCGTCCCACCAAATGCCGAAGTTCGTTGATGAAGGCAATGTGCTCCCGATTTTTACACCTTTTGCCGTATAAAGACCGCCGTTCGCCCATACTTCCGCTCCTTCGTAGCGCGGATCGATATCAGCAGCCATCCCGCGTCCGACATCCTTGCCTGCGTGAACTCCCCAGATGATCTTTCCCGTTTTCGCGTCCCGGAAAGACAATCCATAAGGAGAATTGCTGTTTTCATGCACTTGAAAGACTTCGAGTCCCGGTCTTGACGGGTCCAGGTTTCCTGTATGCATGGCATCCCCATGTCCCCATCCGGTTGAATAAAGACCTTTACCGTCATGATCGACAGCCATTGCTCCGTATATGATTTCGTCCTTTCCATCTCCGTCAACATCAGCGACGCTCAAACTATGGTTGCCTTGACCGGCATAAGCGCCATTTCCGGGAGCGTCCGAATCAAACGTCCACAGCTTGGTCAGCTTTCCGCCTCTGAAGTTATAAGCGACAAGCACTGTTCTCGTGTAATACCCGCGTGCCATGACAAAACTCGGCCGCTCCCCGTCAAGGTATGCGACACCGGCCAGAAATCGGTCAACTCTGTTGCCGTAGCTGTCTCCCCAATCGGCTACATTTCCCCGGGCAGGTTCGTAGTTGACCGTTGTAAGCTCAGCGCCTGTATCGCCTTTAAAAACCGTCAAATACTCAGGGCCTGACAAAATTCGGCCTTGGGCATTACGATAATCGGCGTTTGCATTTCCGATCACCTTTCCCTTGCCGTCTTTCGTCCCGTCGGCCGTCTTCATGGCGATTTCCGCTTTTCCGTCGCCGTCAAAGTCATAGACGAGAAACTGTGTATAATGGGCGCCGGCGCGAATGTTTTTGCCAAGGTTGATTCTCCACATCATGGTCCCGTCAAGCTTGTATGCGTCAATCAGCACGTCTCCCGTGTATCCGTCATGTGAATTATCCTTTGAATTGGAAGGGTCCCACTTGAGAATGATTTCATATTCGCCGTCTCCATCAAGGTCGCCGACGCTCGCATCATTGGCGCTGTATGTGAATGACACCCCATCAGGCGTTTTTCCTCCGGCCGGTTTTTGCAGCGGAACAGATTTGTATGGTTTATTCCAAACTCCGGCGGTTTCAGAAGGAGCCTGCTCCACACCGTTCAAAACAGCGCGCACCTGGTAAACGGCATTCGAATCCCCGCCCGCATCTTGATAGTTTGTACTCGATGTAATCGGGGAACCGTTCAGCTTCTTTCCGTTTCGATACACATTAAATGAAACAGAAGCGGGCTCGGTTCCGAGCAGCCGCCAGCTCACAAAAACACCGTTCCCCGTTTTAACAGCGACAAGCCCCCGGTTCAGCGATTCCATTTGCCTTGCCTGCGCAGCCGTCCGCCCGTCTGCTTCCGCTTGTTCCGAGAAGCCGGTCACAAGCGTAATCAATAAAAGAGATGACGCGGCCAACAGTTTCTTCCACCTTTTCTTTCCTTTTTTCATCATCTTCTCCCTTCGCCTTTTTGTAAGCGCTTACTTAAAAAGGGATTCTATTACGGCTTCCATTTTTATTCAATTGCACTTTTTTGCCGAAAGGAAAAGATGTGTTCAAGTCCGATTTTAAGCGGTTCAGCTAGCCTTCCAGACGCAAAAAACAGCGATGTGCGATGAACATTGATACAAGAGCAAACAAACTGACACCATAAAATGGGATCAGTCCCGGAACCGTTAACAGCACATAAGCGACAAAGCCCCCAGCAGCAGCCATTCCGGCCGTCGTCAAAGGACGAACGAGACCGATCAGTGCAGCCTGTGAAAAATAGCGGGCAAACGGCAGCTGAACGTGAACGTAAAGCGGAAAAATATACACGAAAACTACGACATACATGAGCCCGGCCATCAGTGTGGCATAGCTGATGATGATTGAAAATAAATCCTCACGGACGCGGAAAAATTGATAGTTTACAAATAAAATTGTGCCGGCGGCGATGAGGATGAAGCCAATTCCGTTTGTTTTGAAAAACTCTTTTTTATACGTTTGATAAAACGTTTTGAATACCGGTGCGTCTGTCCGGCCGAGCAGCCACTTGCGCACGACCGTGAACATCGCGGCCGTGCTCGGAGCCCAGCCGAAAACAACGCCTCCTCCCAGCGTGAATAGAACCCAGAGCGCGTTCAGCCAGGCGATTTTCATGATCGCTTCACAAGCGCCGTACATCATCGCCATCACGCCTTTTTCCCGCATGTCCGATCCCCCTTTCAGTCGCGCAGCAGCCTGCGCACTTCAAAGTTGGCGTAGGCTGCTTTCAGCGGAGCCATTTGCCTGAAACCGATTTTTCCTCCTCCGTAAACCGGGCCGAAACGCCTGCCGTCATCCTCCCATTCCAAAATGGGCAGCCCGTTGATTGAAAAATGAACGGATGCCCCGTCTTTTATGAGCTTCATCCGGTAGGGAGGCAAAGCGTCAGCAGCGGGCGGAAGCGGATCGGCCCCCTCACAGACGAGGTGAAAACCGCGGCTTTTCCTGAGGTTGCATGTTCGGAATGCTCTTTCATCAGCATGCTTATGTCTGAAATACGACAGGTGCAATGTGTTGATGTCCCCTGAATGATATTGCGGATAATTTCCTGTTCTCTCCGCCAGCCGTCCGTCGAATAAATCTTCCCCATTCATGCCGGTTGCTGCAAAAAATATCATGCATAAGCCGGGCTCCCGCACAGGATAGAAATCCCACTTCACAACTATTCCATCAGGGAATGTCTCAGGACACCAGTAAACAAAATGGGCATCGTCCCCATATTGCTCAGCGTCGAGTTCGTTCTCCATCTGCAGGCGGCCGTGCGGAAAACGAACGATTCCTTTCCCTTCCATCACCCAGCCGCGGAGATCTTCAGGAGATGATAAAGGGTTTCGATACATCAGGCTTCCTTCTCTTGCATTACACGCCGGCACGGAAATCGCTCCTTTCACAATGAAGATAAGCCGCTAGAGGCAGACCGAGCTCTCTGATTCCTTCTGTTACCAGCCTGGCGACTTGACGGGCCCCCGCCTCGGAAAAATGGGTATTGTCTTCGATTCCATTTGGATAATGAGGGTGTTCATCCGGCTGAAAGTGGACGAACAGCCGTTTTGAGCCTTCCATTCCGAGAGATTCATAGAGCGCTTTTGTTCTGGACCATAAATCGATCAACGGCACTTCGAAGCGGTCAGCGAGCGCCTTCATCGCTTTCGGAAAATCCCCGAGTGTATCGGCGGGCTTTCCGTTTTGATCAAAGCGTCTGCGCTCTACAGAAGTGATCAAAACCGGAGTCGCAAGTTTTTCGCGAACCGCTTCCACATAGCGGACAAGATGCTCCTGATAGGTTGTATACGGGTCTGTTCCGTACGGCTTTTGATCGTTGTGGCCGAACTGGATCAACACATAATCACCAGGCGCAAGCCGCTCCGTCATGTCATCGAGCCGGCCTTCATCAATGAAGCTGTTCGAACTGGCCCCGCCTTTTGCCATATTCACGACCGCAGCTTCATCTGAGAAAAACAGCGGAAGCATCTGTCCCCAGCCGGCCATCGGCGCTTCATGCGGGGGACAGTCTGCGACGGTCGAATCCCCGGCCAAATATACTGTCACTTTTGGCTTTTTGTCTGTTTGTTTCATAACACTCTCCCTTTCACGAAGATTCCTGATGAATCTGCCTGTAGCGGCTCGGCGGAATGCCGACCTGCTTCTTGAAAATCCGGTTGAAATAGCTGTGTCTGTAGCCGACCTCTTCAGAAACGTCATGGATTTTTTTATTCGTTTCAAGAAGGAGCTCTTTCGCTTTTTCGATTCTGAGACGGGTAACATAGTCGATAAAATTGATGCCGGTTACTTGTTTGAAAGCTTTGCTCAGCGTATACGAATTCGTCCCGGCTTGATCAGCGCAGCTTTCAAGCGAGATATCGTTCATATAATGCTGATGAATCATCTCAAGCACCTGTTCGACAAGCCGTTTTTGCTGTCTGTTTTTCCTGCCTTCCATTTCTTTAAGATACGGGCTTACGACACGCTCCATCATCCAGCCGACGGCCCTTTCCGGCTCCCTCAGCTCTGAAAGCTCCTGCAGCAGATTTTTTCGGCTGAACAATTCATAAGGGTGAAGGCCGGAATGAAAGATCTCTTCCTGGATCTTTGCCAACAGCTGCATCATGCCCGGCTGGATGCGGATTTCCGTCTTTCCTTTATCGGACAGCTCCCGGATGAACAGCCTGATCCGCCTTTCGACTTCATCCCTTTCTTCAAGCCGCAACGCCCTGACGACCTCTTTTTCAAGGGTGAACGGATAGTATGATTCAGCGGGAGGCATGTCTTCCCGCCGGCTTAAATCGATCACCTGGCTGGCGTTTTCGAACTGTCTGTAATGCCTGCCTTCTTTCACCTCTTCATACATGCCGGGAATGTCTTTTAACATGTCAGCGGTTTTAGATACCGTCACTGTGACGTGGAGCCTTGATATGCCGCAGATCACATCCGTCAGCTCACGCACAAATTGGGCGGTTTCTTCCTTGAAGGCTGTTTTCCTGCCGCTCATCAGCAGCACAGCGAGCGATAACGAACGGACATCGGTCATATAAATATGTTTGAATGTCCTGCCAGCCAGTTCGCGCGTAATGTTGCCCAGCAAAAAGCCCGCCAGACTTTCATCCTTTTTTGTAAAAGCTCCGTTCCCTTCGTAGAGACCCGTCAGCTGGATATCGATGATGGTAAACACATTGTCTTTCGCTTCCCAGCCCCACCTTTTCAGACGATCTCTCAAATTCCTCTCTGATTCATCTGCAAAGTATCCGCCGAGAAGGCGCTGAAAAAAAACGTTTGCAGCCTGGGGCAGTTCCTTTTTCAGTCTGCCGCTTTCCTTAGTCAGGTCTTCCCAGCGCTTCTCGAGCCAATGAAATTCATCCGGAAAATGAGCGGCCTTACCCTCTCCTGAGCAGAGCTTGATCAGCCTTGCGACAGGTGAATAAATTTTGTGTGACGCATACCATGACAGAATGAAGGCAAGAACGATCCCGGCGATGCTGACCGACGCGACGAGCTTTGATAAAAACAACACCGGAGCCGTAATCGCCGACATCGGTGAAGCCGAGACATAGGTCCATTCCTGGTTTAATCTGTCCATTCGTCCGTATGAAACGGAATACGCCCCTCCGTCCCAATCCATCACAAAGGAGCCCTGTTGATTTTTTTGTTTCTCAAGCCTTTCTTTTAAAACGCTTTCAAAATCAGCTTTGCCGCGTTTGCTCCAAGAAACAGGCTTCTGATTATGATGAAAAAGAAGCGCTGTTCCCTTTGAATACGGTGAAAGGCTTTCCAGCAAATGCCCCATTTCTTTTTCGTCAAGCGTCAAAATCAGCGCGCCGAACGGCTCTGAGATGCCTCCCGGAATTTTGTGGACAAGCGCCATTCCGTACGGCGCGCGGCTCATGTCTTTCCAATAAACGTTTTGACCGCCTTCAAGCAGCGAATGATAGGCCTTTAAGATGTTCCGGTCGGTCATTCCGCTGTATTCCGGGTTTAAGAGAATCGGCTCCTTCCCTTGAATAAACAGTTCAACCTTGTGAATGAGCGGATTTTGATCCTGAAGCAAAAACAGCGATTTTGAGAGCTTGTACGTCGTTTGAAAATCCGTTTGCAGATCGGCATCGGCCAGACCGTTCATCAGGCGCGGATCATATGCAAGCTGGGAGAGCATGATCTCAAGCCCTTCCAGCTTGTCATCGATTTGGCTGATTTGGCGTTTCACCTGGTTTTCGTGCATTTGTTGGAGCTCTTTTTCAATTTTTGCAGCGGAAAACAAATAGATTCCTGCACCCGTCAATAAACCGGGAATACACGCAATCAGCAGAATCAGCACAAAGCTTTTTTTGAAAAAACTCCCTTTTCGCCGTGAAACATACCTTTGATGCAGCTTTTTCATCCCTCTCCCCCCACTGCAATGAAAAGAATGTTTCTTTTTCAATTTCTATTGGAACGCACGCGACTTGGAGCGGACGACGTCGGCCAAAAAAGTCAGGGCAAGCCCCTGTCCCCAGCCTTGAATCCGTTTATACGGAACGTCTTTGTAACCCCGCGCATCCCGCATCACCGCTGTGCCCGCTGAAACGCGTTCCACCCTTCCGTCAGGCGCGACCGCATCTGTTATAGCTGAGAGCGCCTTCTGAACGGATTTGTGGTATAGCGAGCCTCTGGACAGCAGGCCGGAAGCAATTCCCGCAGACCCCGACACTTCAAGATATGAATCAGGGTCCGTCAGTACGGTGTGCCATAAACCAGAAGGATGCTGAAGCCTGACAAGCGCGCTCAACAAGTCTCGGAGCGAACCGTCAATGATCATATATGAAGGATGCGTAACATCGATCAAAGGGAGCGCTTTTGCCATCGTCAAAGCTGCCCATCCGTTTCCCCTTCCCCAAAATATGCCTGACAGATTGTTTTTGGCCACATGGTCCCATCCGTGATAATAAAGATTGGTCTCCATGTCCTGCAAAAATTCTTCATGGCCGTGATACTGGCGCAGCCCGTCTTCAAAATATTCCTCGCTGCCGACAAGTTTTCCGATTCGGAGAAGGAACAAGCCCGCCATCATCATCGTATCGACCCATGCCTGTTCAGGGAATACATGTTTCTCTGAGTTGACGGTGTGCTGCAAAATCCCGTCTGCGAACCGGGGCGCTTCGCGGAGCACATAGTCCGCCATTTGCCGGGCGGTGTCAAGATAACTGTCATCTCCTGACGCCTGGTAGAGCGACAGAAGGGTATGCCCGATGGATACCCCGTTGATCGACAGCTTAGGCAAGCCGTCTTCAAGTTTTTCATCCGTCCAGTTTTTCAAAAGTTCGAGGTATTCGTCATTTTCGGTTGCTTCATACGCCTCAGCGACGCCGTAAAACGCGACGCCGCCCGGCCAATCCCATTCGAAATCCATCTCAAATGTCCGCTTGACGATTCTGTCGATCACTTCATTCAGTTTTTCTTCATCAAAAACAAGCTTTGTCATGCACTTTTCTCTCCTTTGTTATTTTAATCCGCTCATGCTGATTCCTTGGACGATTGATTTTTGAAAAACGAAAAACACGAGGATTACCGGGACGAGTGAGACGACTGACATCGCAAACATCGCCCCCCAGTTAGACGCCGTTTCCGTATCTAAAAACAGCTTTAGTGCCATAGAAACCGGGTAAAGCTCCGGCTTGTTCAAGTAAAGAAGCGGATTGATCAGCTCCTCCCACTTCCAGTAAAACGAGAAAATGGCGGACGTCGCGAGCGCCGGCGCGATCAATGGCAAAATGATTCTGAAAAAGATGCCGAGACGACTGCAGCCGTCAATTTTTGCCGCTTCATCGAGTTCTACCGGGATCGTCCTGATGAACTGAATCATCAGAAAGATAAAAAACGCGTGCCCGAAAAATTGGGGAACAACGATCGGCTTGAATGAATTCAGCCAATCCAATTTTGCAAAAATGATGTATTGCGGAATCATCAGCACCTCGTGCGGCAGCATCATCGTCACCATCATGCAGCTGAACCAAAATGCCTTCCCTTTAAACGGAATCCGCGCGAATCCGTAAGCGATGAACGCTGAGGACAAAACCGCGCCGACCGTCGAGAGGCCGACGATAATAAGCGAATTTTTAATAAATGTGATGAACGGCTGTCCGGCGATCCCTTTCCAACCCTCCGTATAATTGGACAGGATCAAAGGGTCCGGGATGAGCGAATGGGATGTGGCGAATATGCTCGCACTTTCTTTAAACGAGCTTGCAATCAGCCAGATAACGGGATACAAAAGGATGATCGCAAGACTGGCAGTCGCGATATGAAACACGAGATGCCCGGCTCTTTTCTTTCCCTTTCCTGTGGGAAGCGGGGCAGGCGCTGCCCGCCCCGAAATGTCTTTTACCGGCTTCACCAGCTACCCCTCCTTCGATTCGTAATGCACCCATAAGGATGAAGTTTTGAACAATATGAATGTGACAAGGCCGATCAGGATCAGCATCACCCATGCCATCGCCGATGCGTAGCCCATTTGGAAAAAGTTGAAGGCCCGCTGGAACAAATAGAGGGAATACAAAAGCGTCCCGTCAAGCGGACCGCCTTCCCCTTTTGAAATAATGTAGGCCGGCGTAAAGGTCATGAAGGCTGAAATGGTCTGCATCACCAGGTTAAAAAAGATGATCGGGCTGAGAAGCGGGAGCGTAATGAGAAAAAACCGCTGAAATCTGTTTGCACCGTCGACACTTGCCGCTTCCTGATACATCGGCGGGATATTTTTCAATCCGGCAAGAAAGATCAGCATGGAAGAGCCGAACTGCCACACCGACAAAAGAATCAAGGTCCACAATGCGCTTGTCGGGTCCTGATACCAAAGAATCTTCTTGTCAAAACCGAGGAAGAATAAAAGCGCATTGATAACACCGTCATTGCCAAATACATTTCGCCACATAATCGCGACCGCCACGCTGCCGCCGATAATGGACGGGAGATAAAAAAGCGTCCGGTAAATGCCGACACCTTTTTCGGCTCTGTTCAAAATCACCGCGATGAAAAGCGCAAACGCGAGGCGCAGCGGAACACCGGCGAGCACGTAATAAAACGTCACTTTCAGCGAGCCCCAGTACTTTTCATCATCTGTCAGCATTGCCTTATAATTGTCAAGGCCGACCCATTTGGGCGCGGTGAACAGATCGTAGCTTGTAAAAGACAGAAACAGCGAGGCTCCCATCGGAATGACGGTAAAGCATAAAAATCCGATAATAAACGGGGAAATAAAGGCGTAACCCGCCAAATTGTCAATTCTTTTTTTTCGCTTCACGTTCACTTCCTCCTGCATTTGATGAGCGGCCTTCCTCCACTTGCCCCGCTTATCATTGTTGGTTTCTTTTCAGTATCGCGTCCGCTTCTTTTCTGAACTTCGCGGCTCCTTCTTCAGGCGTGATCTTTTTAAACAAAATCTGGTCTGACGTGTCTTTTAGCAGTTTGATAACTTCGGCGCTGCCGATCGGTTCAGGCGGTTCCGCTTCTCCTGCGGACTCCGAAGCCCGTTCGACATATTCGAAAATCTTTTTCTCCTCTTCGCTCAGTTCTTTCTTCACCGTTTCCGCAATTTTGGAGGAAACCGGCACGCCTCTTTCTCCTTTGATCAGGGCATTGGCTTTTTCATTGTTAATAAAGAAGTCGATGAATGCAGCCGCTTCTTTTTTTTGCTCGGAGCTTTTCGGGATTGAAAACAGCATGCTCGGCCTTAAAAACAGCGCTTTTTCTTTCGCCTGTTCAGGAGGCAGCTTTAATGAAAGAGGCGCATCGGTCAGCTGTGCGAACGCCGAAAACTGATTTGAATAATTCCATGTTGCAGCCGTTCGGCCTTTAACGATAAAATCGTCCTCCATTCCCTTCACTTGCGCGCTTTCATCAGGTGTCGGCGATGCTTTTTCATCAACGAGCTTCACCTGCCGCTTGAAGTAATCGACAAACAGCTTGTCGTCTGAATAAGCAAGGCCTGTGCCGTCCTCTTTATAAAAGCGCTCGCCCTTCGTCCTCAAGTAATAAGGGAAAAAGACATCAGGCGGATGCATGCCGTTTGAACCGTATTGCCCCGTCTTCTCCTCGACCTCTAGCGCCAGGTTTTCAAAATCGGTCCACGTCCAGCTGCCGTCGTCAATCTCAACGCCCGCTTCTTTTAGCATGTCGTCATTTGTAATCACCGACAGCACATTCACACCGAGCGGGAAGCCGTATAACTGATCACCGATTTTGCCGCCTTTGATCGTCTTTTCATCAATCGCTTCGGTATTGATGGTCCCGTCCTTGACGTACGGAGTCAGATCTTCAAGCTGGCCTTTCTTGCCGTATTGGGATAAATACGCCATATCCATCTGAATCACATCTGGCAGCTGACCCGCCGCAGACATCGGGGCAAGCTTTTTCCAATAATCGTCCCAATTCGCAAACTCCGCTTCGATTTTGACATGCGGATGTTCCTTTTCATACAGCTCGATGATTTTTGATGTATAATCATGCCGAGGCTGTCCGCCCCACCACGCGACCCTCAAGGTAACCTTCTTTTTGCCGTCCGCACCGGCCGCCTCTTCAGTGTTTGAACTGCATCCAAACAGGCCGAGCGTCAGCAAAACGCAAAATGAGAAAAACACAAATCTTCTCATCAACATTTCCCCTCCTTATTTTGCAAGTGCTTACATTTCATTTTAAATTCAACTTTTTGTCCCAGAAACTCAAAAAACAGAGAAGAATGTTAAAAAAACAGAGATTCCGTCAATACGCAAAAAACCGCCGGATATACCCGGCGGCATTAAAACGTGTTTTCTTCTTTTTTTCGAAATTCTGACGGGGTGAGTCCCGTGTATTTTTTAAAAACAAGGCTGAAGTATTTCGGATTATGGCCAAACCCCAGTTCCTCTGCCAGTGCGCCGATGGCCGTGTTTTTAGACTTCTTCATTTTCGCGATCGCTTTTTCGATGCGCACCTTTGCGACATAGTTTGAAAACCTTTCACCGGTTTCCTGTTTAAACAGCTTGCCGAGATAATCCGGATTCATGTACAGCATGTTGCGGGCTGCCCATTTCAGCGAAAGCTTCGGATTTGAGGCTTCCTTTTCGATGAGATCGAGCATCCTCCCGATTAAAACCGATGTCTCTCCTTCATCTTGGACGATCTGTGCGTATGCCTTTTCATACATCACGGAGGCTTCGCTGATACTGCCGCTTTCGCTGAGTGATGCTTCAGGTTCAAATTGAAGCAGATGGCGTGAAAGCTCTTGGACGCTTTTCATTTTTTCCTCAAGCACGGCGGGAGCCAATGCTCCGTCTACTGCACAGACAAGCACTTGTTGAACGCGGGCCGAAGCGATGACAGAACCGTTCAGCACCTCATCCGCAATCGACTCAACGCCTCGTGCATAGTCTTTGTCATCCCCGTCCCGGACGGAAAACAGGATCAGCCTGATGACCTTTTGCTCTGAAAAGAAGCGCAGGCACGTTTCATCCTCGATGCGGCCGCCCGTGACCAGCTCTTTTAGCATCTGCTTCATAAGATGCGGTTTCATCATCTCCAGATCGGTTTTCACTTTTTGCGCCGATTCCTCTTTTTTCAGCTCGCCGATCACGCTTTGAAGCGAATCTGTAATGTGGCTTTCATTGCAGGGTTTGAGCAAATAATGCCTGACTCCGTATGACATCGCTTTTTTTGCATATTCAAACTGGCCGAAGCCCGTCAGCAAAATAAACCGGATTGACGGGTGGTCGCGGGATACTTTCTCGATCAGTTCGAGTCCTCCCATCCCGGGCATTTTAATATCGCTGATCACAATATCCGGCCGCTCTTCCATAATCAGGCGGTAGGCGTCAATCCCGTTTTGCGCGGCTCCGATCAAAGACGTCCCGAACGAATTCCATTCGATCATGCTGGAGATGCCGTCGAGAATAATCCGTTCATCGTCCGCCAACAGCACTTTATACATCATCACACCCCGCTTTGAAATGGTATTTTAATCATCATTTCGGTTCCCTTGTTCTTTTCGCTTGAAATCGTCAAGCCATACCCTTTGCCAAACATCAGCTGAATGCGCTCATCGATATTTTGCAGCCCGATTCCTCTGTCTCTTGTCCGGACAAGCTCTTTTCTCGCTTTTTCCAAAAAGTCTTCATCCATGCCCGGTCCGTTGTCAGCAACCGTTAAATAGACAAGCCCGCCTTTTTTATATGCTTTAATGTGAATATGGCAAGGTTCAATGAAGGGCTCGAGACAGTATGTAATCGCATTTTCAGCCAAAGGCTGGAGAACAAGCTTAGGCACGCGGCATTTTTTCACCGCCGGCTCAATGTCGAGCTCAAAAACGAGCCGCTCCTCAAAGCGAAAACGCTGAATCGTAAAATAGTGGAGCACAATTTCAGCTTCTTCCTCGATCGTCAGCACGTCGGTTTTCATATTGATGGCATTCCTGAGCAAAAACCCGAGAGATTCAGTCATCTTTGAAATTTGCGGCTGATGGTTCGTTTTTGCCAGCCAGTTGATCGACTCGAGCGTGTTGTATAAAAAGTGGGGGTTGATTTGCGCTTGGAGCGCTTTAAATTCCGTCTCTTTCAGCATCAGCTGCTTCTTGTAGTTCTCGGCAATCAGTTCATTGATCCGTTCAAGCATCGTAAAAAAGTTGCGGTTTAAGACGCTGACTTCATCCTGCCGGTCTGAAGGAGCGCGAGTGAGCGGCGCCAGTTTAAAATCGCCGTTTTGGACATTTTTCATGGCTGCCACCAGCTTCTCAATCGGACTCGTAATGCCCCTGGCCATTTTTCTTCCAAAGAGGACCGCAATCAGAAAGAAGAGGATAAAAAGGGAAATCAGGATCGTCTTCATCGCAGAGATTTTCGAAAACATAGCGTCAAAGGGGATCAGGCTCCAATACGTCCAATTCTTATACGCTGATTTGACATATGAAACGAAAAAGCGCTGGCCGTTTTCCTCCACAATGTCATATCCGTTTTCAGCATGGGAAGATAAACGAAGTCCATCGGTTTGGCTGAAAGGCATTTCAGAAAAAAACAGCTCCCGCCCGTCCGACATCGCAATCTTGCCCGCGCCTTCCCCCCAGTCTTTCGGAAGATCGCCAATCACCCGTTTTAAATCGGCGACAATCACCACTGTTCCCAGATGGTCAAGGTTTAAACGCTCATAGGAGCGGATTTCCCGGACGGATAACAGCTCGCCGGTTTCACCCGGCATGGGCTCCCACGTGTTGCTGCCTTTTTGGCGCGACGCTTTTTCGATCAGCGCATTCTTTTGCTCCCGCAATGCTTCGGTTAAATTCGCTCCTGCGGAATACTCGGTGCCGGAAGCATCAAACAAATGAATCGATTTAATGTACCGCTTAGAGCCGGTATATTCGGCAAGCTTATCCCAAATTTTGCTTTTCATCCGGTAGCGCCCGTATTTGTTTTGGCCGCGGCCGGCTTTCAGAAGGTTCGCTTGGATGTCAGCGTCAGTGGTCAGTTGATATGACACATCCTCAATCTTTTTCAATTCATCTTCAATGCTTTTTGATGATAGCATCAGCACCTGTGACGACTTCCTGTAAATCTGCTGGTCATATACACGGAACGCGTATTGAACGCCGCTCAAGATCAGGATGAGCGAAACGGCCATGATCAGTGAAATCAAGATAAACAATTGATCTTTAATTTTTAAATGCTGATAGCGGTTCACCGAACGAACACCTTCATTTCAAGCGTGTGACGGCAGCCTGCTTATCTGTCCGGCGCCCGTCGATTGCTCGGAACGCCTGAAACGTGAGCTTCGTCAAAATGAAGCTTAAAGCGCTGCCGCTGAAAAACAGAAGAAATGTGACATGAAATAAAGCGAGCAGAATCATGCCAAACGCGCTGATCAGCATGAAAAACGAGGTGAGCGGACGGGAAAAGCCGATGATAAAGCTGTATTTCAGCACTGCACTCCGTTTTAAATCGTAGTGGACATCAATTGGAAAAGCGTATAAGAGGATGATGGCGTAAATGATAAACAAACTGATGAACAGGCTTAAGATAACCGGCTGATCGTGAAAATAGACGGCCGCAATTTGAAAATCAACAATCAGCAATAAACCGACCAGACCCAATATCAAACCGAGAACGCTTGCTTTGGCCCATTTCTTTTTAAACGCCTGAAAAAACGTCTGAAACACCGGGATATCCGTCTTTCCCAGCGCCCACTGTCTTGTCACAGCGAACATCGCGGCAGTCGCCGGCGCTAAACCGAAGATGACCGCTCCCGCCAGCGTGAAGCCGATCCACAGCAGATTCAAATAGGCGAGCCGCATCACCCACTCGCAAAAGCGGTAAAATCCATTTGCCAACGTGTGAATCATGGTCTCCCTCCTTCGCAAATTTAGTAAACGCTTACAAAAAATATATTTCTCTTCTTTCGAAAAAAATCCTTTTTTCCCCGCTGACAGACGGAAGAAGGCTTGATCTAAAAGCCTTAGACCAAGCCCCTTGCTTCCGCTATTTAGCCGATGTCTTAATGTTGACGCCGACCGCCGTCCCGTTTCTGCTCGAATCGGCAACCCCCATAAATGTTTTGTTCTCCCGGTCAATGAAAATGCTTTGGACATTGCCGATTTCAACCGGATTCGCGCCGAATCTGTGGCCGAAGTCATTGAGCTTCAGTCTGACATCCTTCGGCATTCCGGATTCATAGCGGTACGAAGTCAGGCTGTTCGTATAGATTCTCGGCTCTTCAATCGCATCCTGAAGGCTCATGCCGTACTCAAAGTAATTCAAGATCGTCTGGAAAACGGAAGCAATGATCGTCGTTCCTCCCGGGGAACCGACAGTCAGCACCGGTTTTTCGTCTTTAAACACGATCGTCGGCGTCATGCTTGAAAGCGGCCTTTTATTCGGCTGGACTTCGTTCGCTCCGCCTGGAACCGCATCAAAATCGGTCAGTTCATTGTTTAAAAACAGTCCGTAACCGGGCACTAAAATCCCCGTTCCAAAAAGCTGTTCAATCGTAGTCGTATAAGAGACAACATTGCCCCACTGGTCCGTGACGGTAAAATGTGTCGTCTCCCCGATCGTCTTATCTTCAGGCTGAGGCACGATTTCATAATTCGGCTCTCCCGCCTCGTATTTCCACGGATCGCCCGCTTTCACATCGCGGTTCATCGAATCAAGGCTGATCAGCTGCTGCCGCTCCTTAATATAATCGGGATCGAGCAGCCCTGAGAGCGGAACATCGACAAATTCCGGATCGCCTGCATATGCCGCCCTGTCCGCATAGGCGAGGTGCATCGTTTCCGCGAGCAGATGATATTTTTCAAACGATTTTGGATCGTATTGCGATAAATGAAAATCGTCAATTAATTTCAGCATCTGCAGCATGAACACTCCGCCTGAGCTTGGAGGAGGCATGCTTGCGATATCATAGCCGTGGTACTCGCCCCAGATCGGCTTATCTGTTGTGACCTCATAGCGGGACAGGTCATCAGGTGTCATCGAACCCCCGAAATCCTGCACGACATCCGCAATCGCCCGGCCGATTTCTCCATCATAAAAGGCTTTTGACCCATCTTTCCGTATTAATTTAAACGTCTTGGCCAAATCCTTTTGTACGAGAATATCGCCTTCTTTTAAAGGTTCACCGTCCGGAAGGAAAATATCCTTTGCGGCCGTTTTGCTCAGCTTGTCCTGATGGTCCTTTATCGCATCGGCTAAAACCGAATCGATCGGGAACCCTTCTTCTGCAAGCTTAATTGAAGGCGAGATCAAGTCTTCCATTTTCTTTGTTCCCCACTTTTTATGCGCTGCTTCGAGCCCTTTCAGCGTTCCCGGCACACCGACCGCATTTCCGTGTCTCGACCTTTCTGAAAAAGGAATCACCTTTCCGTCTTCATCCAAAAACATGTCAGGTTCGGCACCCTCTGGAGCACGCTCCCTGCTGTTGACGATCGACGTTTCCTTCGTCTCGCCGTCGTAGACCATCATGAATCCGCCGCCGCCGATTCCCGACATCATCGGCTCCGTTACATTCAGTGCATACTGAATCGCAATTGCTGCATCAATGGCATTCCCGCCCTTTTTCAAAACCTCGGCTCCGATTTTTGATGCAAGCGGATGGGCCGTAGCCACCATACCGTCTTTCCCGACGGCGACTTTATCACCATCTCCGCCGCTCATGACCCCTTCTGCTTTTGACACCGGACTGAACAAGCAACCAACCGCCAAGCAAAACGCAACAACTAAGAAAGCTAACCGTCTCATCAGATCACCTTCCTTTCCAGTTTATTACTACTATAACAGGAAAGTGAACTGAAAATAAGGAAAACTCCCAATTTTCTATTTTTTTGAACCTAAACTCCCAAATTCAACAAAAAAACCCTGTCATTCGTTCTTTTGACACAATTAGCTGAAAGGAGAAAACACCTATTATCATCATAAAATCCCGGATGCAGCTGGTGCTTGCGCCCATCTAAAAGATGTGAATATCTAAAAATTAAATGGTTTTTTTCGACTGCACCTGTTTTTTTTCGACAAAAAGTTATATAATATTTTGATGTGTGCATTGTCTTATTTAAACAATGGAGGGTTACAAATGTTGAAAAGAAAAAAAGACAAGTTTTCCGTGCTTTTGATGGAAATTGCAAAAAATTTAGACGAAACAGCTGAGTATTTTGTTAACTATAAAGTGACGAATCAGACAACCCTTAAAGAATTCGCGGATACCTTAAAAGAGTATGAGACAAAAGGAGATAATTATGTACATACGATGATTAAGGAGCTGAACAAAGCATTTATCACGCCTATCGAACGCGAAGACATCCTTCAGCTTACAAACAGCCTCGATGATGTACTCGACGGCATCGAACACTTTTCAGCCATGATGGAAATCTTCTCGATCACATCTTCAGATGAGCATATTGATAAATTCAGCGGCTATATCAGAGAATGCGCAAAAGAAATTCTGCTGACGATTGAATTGCTGGCGGAAAATCGCCTGAATGAAATTCAGCCGCACGCCATTAAAATTAAAGAATACGAACATAACTGCGATAACCTGCACCGCAAATCGCTGAAGAATCTTTTTGGAAAAGAGACCGATCCGATTAAAGTGATCCAGTACAGGGAAATCTATGAGACGCTTGAAGAAATCGCAGATTCATGCCAAAGTGTAGCAAACAATTTAGAAACCATCATAATGAAAAATGCGTAACGAGGGATTATAATGGATCTTTTATTTGTATTAACCATATTGATTGTCATCTTTGCTTTGGCATTTGACTTTATCAACGGGTTTCATGATACGGCAAATGCGATCGCCACCTCGGTATCGACAAAAGCGTTAAAACCAAGGCACGCCATTATAATGGCGGCTGTCATGAACTTCGCCGGCGCCATGACGTTCACAGGCGTAGCGAAAACCATTACGAGCGATATCGCCGACCCTTTCAAACTGGAAAACGGATCGGTCGTGATCCTTGCAGCTCTTATCGCGGGCATTACATGGAACCTGGTGACTTGGTATTTCGGCATTCCCAGCAGCTCATCCCACGCGATCATCGGAGCGATTGCCGGAGCTGTCATTGCATCGGAAGGATTCGCCGCGATTAAATACCACGGATTTATTAAAATTATCGAAGCACTTATATTATCGCCCATTTTGGCGTTTGTTTTAGGATATTTGATCTACAGCATCGTCAAAGTCATTTTTAAGAACAGCAATCTGGCCAAAACGAATAAGCGGTTCCGGCGCGTTCAAATCGCGACAGCTGCCATACAGTCCTATACGCACGGCACGAACGATGCACAGAAAGCGATGGGTATCATTACGATGGCTTTAATTGCGGGTAACTTGCACAGTACAACCGATATCCCGTTCTGGGTGCAGTTTGCATGCGCCACAGCCATGGGACTCGGAACATCTGTCGGCGGCTGGAAAATCATCAAAACCGTCGGCGGAAAAATCATGAAGATCCGTCCCGTCAACGGTGTCTCTGCAGATTTGACGGGAGCCCTCATCATCTTTGGTGCGACGATCGTCCATTTGCCTGTCAGCACGACACACGTCATTTCTTCATCCATTTTAGGCGTGGGCGCTTCCCACCGGGTGAAAGGCGTTAACTGGGGCACCGCAAAGCGGATGTTGATCACATGGGTCATTACCCTTCCCATTTCGGCAACCATCGGTGCATTTGCCTATTTCATACTTGATTTATTCTTTTAATCAGCACACTCCCGTCCGAATCCAGGACGGGAGTTTTCATGTTTAAAAGAAAGCCGGCATAACAATAGAATAGGAACTGCACTATTTCTCGGGAAGAGGGAAACCAGTTATGCTGCTATTTTATCAATTCCTTGTTTGGCTCATTGTTTTGGCGCTGGCTCTGTATGTAGCTGCCGTGTGGCGTTTTGAAAAAAAGCTCACCGAAAAAACGGTCGCGATCCGAAAAACGTGGTACCTGCTTTATGTTATCGGCGCCGTAATTTATTGGACGCACGATCCGCAGTCGATTTTCACGAACCCGCTTCATTACCTGATTGTTGCCGTTTTTTTCACGCTGACAGACGCTTTTATTTTCTTAAACGCCTACTTTAAAAAGCTCGGCAGCTCCGAACTCGCGACAGACACAAGAATGCTTCTCGAAGAAAACAACGACCTCCTCCACACGTATCAAAACAGGCTGAAAACGTTTCAATACCTATTGAAAAACGAACCGATCCACATCTATTATGGAAATATAGAAGCGTATGCAGAAGGGATCGAAAAGCTCATCAAACGGTTTGCCGAAAAAATGAATATATCCGCTGCACTTTGCGAATATAATTCAGAAGAAAGCAAGGATCATTTGCTTGAGCATATGGAAAACCGGTTCGATGTTCAAGAAAAGCTTGAGCGCAAAGACGTTTATTATGAAGAAAACGGAAAAATGGTCCTCATTCCTTTTTCCATCCACGATTTTGACTATGTCATGAAGTTAACCTCAGAAGACCTTGTCACAGAATTTGACTACCTCCTGTTTACTTCTTTAACAAGCATCTATGATCTTCTGCTACCAAACGAAGAGGAAGGTGACGACTGATGGAGCCTGCTTTTCAGCAAGACCATGAAAGCGCAAAAAAGCGCCTCGCCTTTAAAATGTTTAAAAGGCAATCCAAAACCAATATCGCGAAATACGAAGTCAGCCCCCATACCGAACGGATTTTCCGGCAAAACGAACGGCTGATCGGCGAGTATAAAAGAAAAAAAGCTTAACGAGGACGGGAAAATTCTCCCGTCCTTATTCCGTTTTCCCGTTTCATACATACAATAAACCAATCAACTAAAAGCGCTGAATTAGGTGATGCTGTGAAAAAACTGAAAAAACAAGTCAAACACGTCGATTTCGCAAAATTTGGCCTGTCAGACTATACCTCTCTTCTCAGAAGAAGAAGCGAGAAAATCATTAAAACGCTGAACAAAAGAAAAAACAAACCGTGAAGCTTGGACTTTCCCCCTCCTTCCCTGCTGAGTAGGGGGGGTTTTTTATGCCTCCAGCAGCAGCAAGTGCATCATAAAGGATGCCCCTGTCCGCCTTCTGCAACAGATTGAGGCAGCTTCTCAGAACGTATCGGTTTCACAAACAAAGCGACGCAAATAGAACCTGCCACCGCCAGCCCTCCCGCAAGCAAAAAAGCGCTTGTGAAAGCCCCGGTATACTCGACGATGTACCCTGTAACCGTCGGACCGATAATACCGGACGTATTGGCAAGAAAATGCATGAATCCGCTCACGCCCCCGACCCTGTCCGGATGAACGATATCCTGTATAATCGCCCAGTATGTGATGCCGGTCAAATACAAAAAGAAAACCGATAGTGCGACAAGGGCAACAGCTCCAAACGCAGTCGTGACAAGCCCGGCAAACCCAATGCATACCGCCGCAGCCAAAAGGCAGCACACAAGCACGGCTTTTCTCGAAAACATCTGTTTGCCCGTCAGCTTGAACAGATAATCCGATATAAATCCCCCAAGCGCGAGACCGAGAAATCCGACAACCCACGGTATCATCGTTGCCACGCTCATATCGTGTATGCTCAGCCCCCGGGCTGACGTTAAATAGCTCGGAAACCACGTTAAGAAAAAGAATAAAATATAGTTGTAAGAAAAGAATGCGAACGCCGTAAACAGCACGGTCGGCTGCTTCAAATAAAAAGACAGCGGGATCCCGGTATCCTTTTTCGGACGCGCTTCTTTTTCAGGGGACAAACTGCGGGAATCGTCCGGCTTATCTTTCATGAATTTCATCCAGAACCAAGTCCAGATAAGCCCGATGATCATGATCAACACAAAGGAAGCTTTCCACCCCCAATGGATCGCGATCAATCCGACGATCGGTCCTGAAATGGCTCCGCCGAGCGGCGTTCCGCACATCGTCATGCCGAGCGCCCTTGCTCTTTCTTTTTGCGGAAACCAATTGTTGACCGACTTGCTCGTTGCAGCTGACAGCGGACCTTCCCCCATGCCAAAAATGACGCGGATGATAAACAGTGAGACGAAATTATATGTCAGTGCAATGGCGCCGCTGAAAACCGACCATACGACCATTGCAGCCGACAGCGTATGTTTCGCTCCATACTTATCTGATGCCCAGCCGCCGATAAAATTAAAGATGGCATATCCGATGAAAAAACTGCTGAACAGCATGCCCATCTGCGCCGGACGTATGTTCAAATCTTCCTGAATAAAAGGAGCGGCGACAGACAATGCTGAACGATCCAAATAATTAATCACTCCCGCCAAAAAAAGCATCACGATGACAAACCCGCGGCCGTTTGAAAACATGGGCAACCCCCTCTTTCCGGAATTTAGAAAACGTTTTCATTTTATGCGTTTTTACAGATGGATCAACACTTTCACAGGATTGGTTTCCGGAGCAAGTGCTGATTGAAATCCGTCAACAACATCGCGGAACGCAATCTGACCGGTAACAAACCGGTTCGCATCCGCTCCGCCATCCCTGATCGCTTTCATCACCGTCTCAAAATCGCTTCTTAATGCGTTGCGGCTGGATAAAATGGTCAGCTCCCGCTTGTGGATTTCAGGATCGGGCATGACCAGATGGCCGTGAACCAGTCCGACATAGATCAGCCGGCCCCCGTGGGCGGCGTACTGATAAGCGCTGTTCATCGATCCAAGGTGCCCTGTCGCGTCAAAGACAGCCGCCGGATAGTCGCCGTTCGTCAACCGTTTGATCTCATCTGCCGCATGTTCTCCCGCTAATACAACTTCATCGGCTTCAGCCCATTCACGGCTAAATGTGAGACGCTCATTTCTGACATCCATCGCGATGACTTTCGCCCCCTTCAATTTTGCGAATCTCATCACGCTGAGCCCGATAGGCCCCGCTCCAACGACAAGCACCGCTTCCCCTTTTTTGATATTTGCCCTTTCTGCAGCGTGGGCGCCGATGCTCAAACATTCAATGACAGCGGCTTCGCTGAGCGTCAATCCTTCTGTTTTTAGCAGGTGGTCTGCCGGGATGTTTATGTATTCCCGCATTCCCCCATCTGTATGGACACCGAGGACGTTCAGATTCACGCAGCAGTTGGGTCGGCCGTTCCGGCAGGCGATGCATGTCCCGCATTCCAAATAAGGAATAATTGACACTTGATCGCCAGGCATAAGCATTCCGCCGGTATCATCGATGCTGACAATTTCACCGGACAGCTCGTGTCCGAGCACTCTTGGATAAGAGAAAAACGGCTGTTTTCCGCAATAAGCGTGAAAATCCGTCCCGCAAATTCCGATTCGTTTGATGCGGACCAATGCTTCCCCATCCTTAAGTTCCGGCATATTCACATCCGTCATTTTAAAATGATAAGGCTTTTCACACACAATCTGCTTCATGTATCGGCCTCCCCTTTATCGCATGGTTTAGACACCGGCATAAGCCGTAAACCCGCCATCCACCGGCACTGTTATACCGGTAACAAATCCGGACATCTTCTCATCCGCCAGCCAAAGCAGCGTCCCCAGCAAATCTTCCGGGCTGCCGAAACGCTTCATCGGGGTGTGAGAGATGATCTTCTTTGCTCTATCGGTAAATTCGCCGTTTTGATCAAGAAGAAGCCGTTCATTTTGATTGGTTAGGAAAAACCCCGGGGCAATGGCATTGACCCTGATCCCCGTTTCGGCCAGATAGACGGCCAGCCATTTCGTAAAATTGTCGATGCCCGCTTTCGCCGCGCTGTAAGCAGGCACTTTCGTCATCGGGGTTTGGGCGCTCATTGAAGAAATATTGATCACGGATGCCCCTTTTTGGTTCAGCATCATTTTTGCAAATTGCTGTGTTGGAATGAAAGAACCGAGGAAGTTTAAATTGAGAACAGAACCGACATCATCGCAGTTCAGATCAAATAATGTCTTGATGTTGTCCTGGAAGAGGTGCGCGGAGCTGAATGTTTCATCTGATGTCGTACCATTGGGGTGATTGCCGCCGGCCCCGTTCACCAATAGATCACAGTTGCCGAATCGGTCGGCCACAACGCGCTTCGCCCGTTCAACGCTTCGTTGATTGATAACATCACACTCAACGGCAATCGCTGCGCCGCCGGCTTTTCGAATAGCTTCGGCCACAAGTTCTCCTTTTTCAACGGTTCGATTAAGAATGGCAACTTTCATACCCTGCCGGCCGAGCTCTCTCGCCATCGCGCCGCAAAGCACCCCGCTGCCGCCTGTGATGACCGCAGTTTTCCCCGCTAAATTTTCATGGATTTCAAGCATTGTGAAGCCTCCCGTTTTTCTCTATTAAGCGAATCCCATATGCCCCATAAATACATGATACCGAGCGCCCTGTCATACAGACCGTAGCCGGGCCTGCACTTTTCATCCCAGATGTGGCGGCCGTGATCCGGACGCACATAGCCTGAAAAACCTGTTTCATGATAGGCTTTGACAATCCCGCAAATGTCAACGGTGCCATCTTTTGTTCTGTGCGATGTTTCGATAAAATCGCCGTTTTCGTAGACTTTGACGTTGCGGATATGGGCAAATGGAATCCGGTCAGCATACGCATGGATCATGGCGGAAAGATCGTTTTCGGGATTGGCCCCCAATGAACCGCTGCACAGTGTCACGCCATTAGCCGGATGATCGACAAGCTGAAGCAGCCTTCCGATGCTTTCTCCTGAAGTCATGATGCGCGGGAGTCCGAAAACCGGCCACGGCGGATCATCGGGATGGATCGCCATTGTGATTCCGCAGCGTGCGGCGGTTGGAATGATGTGTTCAAGAAAATAGTGAAGATGGCTCCAAAGATCCTCCTCCGTCACATTTTGATAGGCTTCAAACAGCCTTGTCAGATGCTCCAGCCGCTCCGGTTCCCAGCCCGGCATCGTGAATTCGGGGTGATTGGCGATTTGATCGACAAGCGCAAAAGGGTCGATTGTGTGCACCTTTGCGTGCTCATAAAACAGAGCGGTGGAACCGTCTGGAGCCTTTTTGTATAAATCGGTCCGCAGCCAGTCAAATACAGGCATAAAATTGTAGCAGATCACCTTTACGCCGGCTTTGGCCAAATTTTCAATCGTTCGCTTGTATTTTTCAATATACAGATCTCTCGTCGGCAGCCCGAGCTTAATATCCTCATGTATGTTAACGCTTTCAACAACTTCAATGTGAAAACCGTGCTGTTCACACTGCCGCTTCACTTCTAAAATTTCTTCCAATGGCCATTCTTCACCTGGCGGCTGATGATGAAGCGCCCAAACGATCCCCTCTACACCGGGAATCTGCCTGATCTGCTCAAGGGTGACGGAGTCGTTTCCTTCTCCATACCATCTGAAAACCATTTTCATCACACTTCCTCCTCACCGATTCAATAAGATAAAATAATCTTTGTGACCTGATGGGGACAGTTTTTCGCTTTTTTCAACGCCTCTTCTATTTCCGTAAAAGGCATGATCTCAGTCACAAAAGACCGGGCTATTTCAGGGTTTTCATTCAAAAATTGAATGACGCCGGGAAATTGATTGACGCTGTGTTTAGTCCCGTAAATTTCAATGTCTTTCTTTGTGAGAAGAAGGCCCGGAATCGTCACATTCTCCCCCGTTAAGCCGACAATGACAATGCGCCCGGCGGCAGCTGCCAAACTGATTGATTGCTCAATCGTCGCAGGAATCCCGGCCGCTTCGAACACAATCCCCGCTCCTTCTCCGTCTGTCAGCTTCAGAATCATTTGCTCGGCATCCTCTTCACCAGGCTGTATAACGGCATCCGCACCGAATGCCTCGGCAAGCTCAAGCCTTTCCCGTACGGGATCAACAGCGATTACACGGACGTCAAAGCGCTTTTTAAGCTGTGCCAAAATCGTTAACCCGATCGGACCCATTCCCAATATGACAATCGTTTCTCCTGTTTGAATATCCGCCCGCCGAACCGCCTGCGCTCCGATTGAAAACGGCTCGCACAACGCGGCGGTCGCAAAATCCATTTGCTCAGGAATCGGATGGACATGCGTTTCCGGGACAATGATAAAATCAGCGAACCCTCCTCTGCGAACCGATCCGATCATATCGATGTTCACACAGGCGTTTGTCCTCCCTTTCCGACAAGGGTAGCAGCCTCCGCACGGAATAGCCGGTTCAATTACGACCCGTTCGCCCGCGGATCGCTCCCTCACCCCGGCCCCCGTTTTTTCAATGATGCCTGCGAGCTCATGGCCAAAAATCTGAGGGTACTGTGCATATGGATTTGAGCCGTCGTAAAAATGCACATCACTGCCGCAAATCCCGGCGGCCTTTACCTTGACAAGGACTTCGCCGCTGGCCGGTTCGGGACGCGGTATGTCGTGAAATTCAATCGAATAAGGCTTCGTCATCACCGCAGCTTTCACATCACCACTCCTTTTAAAGCGCTTACTTTTTGAAATAACCGGGAAACTCATCAATGAGCATCTGTTTATCGACGATCACCAGCTGCAAATGCTCTTCAGCAATTTTCTTGGCTTTCGCCTTCTGTTTTGTTCGAATCGCTTCTGTTAATGCTGCGTGCTGCTGATGAATGTTGTTCCAGTTAAAATCGGCGGCAAGCCTTAAAAAACGGATTCTTTGGAAGGGAACGTTCATCTGCTGAATCGCAGCCCAAACATTCGCTTTTCCGCAGCCTTCAAAAATCGTCTGATGAAAAGCTTCATCCAATTCAAACAAACTTTCATAGTTTTTCTGTGTGATCGATAATTCCTGCATCTTCACATTCTGCTCCAACTTAAACATAGCTTCCTCCGGAAAGTCTTCACACGCCAGTTCAGCTACAGCCTTTTCCAGGTTTTCCCGCATAAACCTCGCTTCCTCCACCAGATCAAGATCAATCAGCGATACGCGGGTTCCTTTCTGCGGATAGACTTCGAGAAGCCCTTCTCTCGACAGCTGCAAAAAAGCCTCTCTGACCGGAGTGCGGCTGACTTCATACCGTTCTGAAATCTCTTTTTCCGATATCAGCTCACCCGGCACAAGCCGAAACTTCATGATCTCTTCCTTCAGCATCTGATAGATTTGGTCTCTGACAGAACGCGGGTTTAATTGTTTCATTGTCATGACTCTCACCTCCTCTCTGCCATACTACCATACAAGTATGGTTGTGGGGTAGCTGTTTTTTGAAAATTTTAAAAATATAAAGGAACTTTCATAAGTTCCTTTATTTCAAGAGAGCCAGCATTTTCGCTTTTGTCTTCGGGCCGTATATCCCGTCCGCCCCCAAACCGTACATCAGCTGAAAACGTTTCACCGCGTTTGCCGTCTTCACTCCGTAGTATCCGTCGATCCCATGATTTTTGGCCCCTTTATCAGGGTAATAATAAAGAGCGGCAAGGGCTGTCTGAATTTGTGTGACAGCCGTTCCTTTCATCAGCGGGCTTTTCACCTTATAAATGCCGTCGGGAAGAGTCCATGTCTTGCTCTTGCCGCCCGCTGACGCTTCAGCGGCTGCGAGGGCTTTTTCGGTTGCCGGGCCGTAAATGCCGTCGGCTTTAATTCCCGCTTTCTTTTGTAAAGAAACAACCGCTTGCACCGTCTCGTCTCCGTAGCTTCCGTCCGCCCCGTATTTTGGCAGCGAAAAACCGGCCGCGATCAAGCGTGTTTGCAGCTTTTTCACATGAGCGCCTGACATTCCTTTTTTGAGGATAATGCCCGACGATGAACTTGTCTGGCTGGTGGAGGCAGCCGATACGGAAACGGTTTTCCTCCCCAAAAGGGAATCTACTCTTTTACGGAAAGCCGACAATTGGCCGGCATCTCTCACCCACGGGGTTGGACAGCTTTTGTTGGTGACATCGTAATGGCGGACAATCCGATCTGCGGACAAACCGTATGTCTTGCACAAATCCGCTACAAGCTCCGCCGCATTGCGAATCGTCTCTTCATGGATGGTACCGTCTTTTTCCACGCACATTTCGACCCCGAGCGCCGTAGTATTGGCATTCGGCTTCAGGAAGCTGACATAGCAGCGGTTTTGATCATGCGCATGATAAGCGACTTCCTGATCGGGGATAATATGCTGCGCCTCATGGCGGTCGACAAAATAGTGAGCCGACGCATAACGCTTGTCAGTTATGCAGGTGCCATTGAAATAATTGCGCTCATTCAAAGCCGAAGCCCCGGGCGTCGCCGTCCAATGCATGACAATGCCTTTGACTGCCGCACGCTTCAGCCCGGGACGGGTGTATTGATTGACTTTTACAAAGTTCTTGATGACTTTGACCAAACTTCATCATTCCTTTTCACATTCAATTCAGGAAGCCGCCTCAAAGACAGCTTCATTTCGTTAAACCTTTGTTCTGTAAAACTTCTTTTTGCATTTTCCCTTTGCTTGTCACATAGTTGTTCTTATACCAGGCAATCAGCGATGCAACGATCGTAAAAGCCGCAGACCCGGCCGAATAGAGGGCATCCGCCAATGTATGAATCTGATCTTCGGCGATCGGCAAAACCGGCTTTCCAAACATGATCAGCGTCTGATTGACCAGCGCAATAAAAAGAAGCACCGTCCTGACGACCGTGCCTTTGTCCATATGTTTCATAATCGTGTCCTCCCTTATTTCTGCAATAAATTATAAAAAACAGCGATCGCTCCGCCGATGATGCCGGTGCTGACCGCTGTAATGATCGCGCCTGTGATGCTGCGCTTGATCCAAGTTGTATTCTCTTCGATTTTGTTCAGCTTTTCGTTAATCGAGATGATTTGCTGATCGTGGCGGTCTGATGTTCGTTCGAGTGTGCTGACGCGCTGTTCGAGTGATTTTTGATCAGCCTTCATTTCCTGAACTTCTTTTTGGAATATATCCAGTTCTGGTGCTTCCGGCATCTTAATTCCCTCTTTCATTTTATTCAAATCATTTTTTAAAAATCTATGCGGCTTTAAAACTAAATCCAAAACTGATGTACTCATTTGGATTTACTGTATTCGAGCAGTTTTCGATCACGACATTACCATCAACACTCACTTGTAAGCGATGATACTGCGGAGTATTGGACATGCCAAGTTGAGATGCTACACCTACAAACTGAAAGGCGCGTGATGGCCGATAACCTTTCGGCAACACGAATGCAGGAATATTAAAACCAATCTTTCCTTTTGCAATTGCACCTTCAACAAATACCGTACCTGTGGCATCTTTTGTATAACGGGCTTTAGTGCTGTCCGCATAGTTAACCCATTCATTTAAAAGCGTTGGAAAGTGCCAAGTTAATTTTGTCAGCTTTGCCTCAAGACTCTCCACGGAAACTAATTCTGTCCAGTCAGTCCAGTTGCCCCCGGATATTGTTTTCCGATAGGTTCTA
Organism: Bacillus sp. FSL L8-0528; assembly: GCF_038593085.1. Lineage (NCBI taxonomy): Bacteria > Bacillati > Bacillota > Bacilli > Caryophanales > Bacillaceae > Bacillus > Bacillus sp. FSL L8-0528. The sequence continues at coordinate 1,364,857 of NZ_CP151961.1, read as the reverse complement.
TTTGCATTATCAAACGCGATCGCTTGACCATAGTTACCTAAAGCGTTGCAAGTCCAAATGCCTCGAACGGCCGCGCCTGGTCCGTTTGATGCTCCTGAAGCTGCCGTAAAATGTACCAGCCCGGTATACTGTGGGAGAACCGTTTGAAAGTCATCTTCAGCGCTTATATATACCTTTGCTTGTCCATTGTCCCCGGTAATATTAAAAATCTGACTTCCGTTCCATTTATCCCTTTCATCCTCAGTAACATGCCGTGTTTGATCGTTATGATGCAGGTCAAATTCATCTTTTGTGGCCTGCCTTTTGTTGATCACTTCCCCCAGGCCGACCTGGGATTTTGTTACACCATGGGGGTTATCCTTTTTCGAAATGTGCCTATCTGTATAGGCAGTTGAACGTTGTTCAGCTTCGGCGGCAAACTGTGCAATCGACTCATCATTTGTATTCAGCCGGTCGATAACCTGATTAAACAAATCGGCATGGGCTCTGTCCGACGTGCTGAAAGGCCTCGGTTTTTGGATATCCAATTTATATTAACCTCCCTCTATGAAAAAGTAATCTATTGATTTTGCTGCGCAGCCCTGAACTTAAATCCGAAAGTAATAAACTCGTTTGGATTTACGGTATTTGAACAGGATTGAATGCATACCCTTCCGTCAGTATCGATCAGTGTCCGGTGATTTTGCGGTGTTGACCCCGTACCTATGCTTGATGCAACACCAATAAAGTACATCGCTTGAATTGGGCGGAACCCCTCAGGCAGCGTAAACACAGGAATATCAAAACCTATCGTCCCGCCCGTTATTGCTCCAACGATTTCTACTTCACCAAGAACGTTTTTACAAAACCGGACTTTGTGTGACCCATACTGTTTCCATCCATTTGTCAACGTTGGGGTCTGCCAATCAACGTTTGAATCGGCGTTTGTGACTACTCTTTTCCATCCTCGAAACTGTCCATCTGTATGAACGGTTCCATTCCATAAAGTATTATCATAGCTCCGCCACGCATGGATGGTCTTTCTTCCGGCACCGGTTTCAATTACATCGTAATTGAACCAGGAGTCGTTGTTTTCTACAGGGTTGTTTTGAACAACATGGCCCATAGCATAATAAAAACCTGTCGGCAGCGTTAATAAATCCGTTCCATCCGGCAGTTTTGTGCGCGTTCCATTACTATCTGTAATTTTATATAACTGTGCATTGTTCCATTTTTCCCGTTCATCTTCATTCACATGGAGATTTGTATTTCGTTCATGAGCATCAACCTTGGCTTGCGCACCATTAGTCGTTTCCTGGGTCTGCCAAGGCGTCCACGTGGTTGAATCGGATTTTCTGAATCTAAAATACGACTGTGTCCCTTTGTACGATTCATAAGCTGCTTGAACCAAGGTATTGCCGAAACTCATCACAAGCAAAAATATCCGATTTGATGAAGGTGGTGAGTTGATTCCTTCATTATAGATGAGATACATGCCTGTCTCTGTCAAAGTGTTAAAATCTGTTGTTTCTGAACTGCCTCTGTAAAAGACTTTTCCGTTATTTTCGGTTAATTTATATAACTGCCCCGCGCTCCATTTTTCCCGTTCTTTGTCGGTGATGTGAATCGAATGGTCTCCGGCATGCTCATCAGTATACGTTTTAGCCTTTTCTTCAGCTTCCTCAGCCCGCTTTGCAATCCGTTCATCATTCACATTCAGCTGATCTATCGCTTCGTTAAACAAGTCGGCATGGGCGCGGTCTGTTGTTGCAAAGCGTCTCGGTTTTTGGATGTCCACCTTGTTTCAGCTCCTTTAATAAATGTCGTCGATTTCGAAGACGAACTCGATGTCGCCGTCTTTTTGCTTGTCTGTCATCGTTCTGACCGCTGTGAATTTTCCGGCTTCATCAACAAGGGCGAGCTCGTTGATCGTTTCTCCTGCCAGTTCGCTTTCTCTCAATGTGCATGTATAGCGGACTTTCGCCGGTTCCATGAAGACAAAGCCGTCGATGTCCTTTTGCAGGAGTTCGTTTTTCAGCGCTTGTTCGTTGCCCTGTAGCGCGATCGGTTCGCCCTTATCGTTTGTACCTCCGTTTCCGAAAGCCATCTTTGTGATTTTGGTGAGCTTGCCGCCCTCAGCCCGTGCTTTTGCCATTTGCTGTCTTGCATAAAGCGTTGTCACTGTTAATTGTTGTGCCATTTTGATTTCTCCTTTACAATGCGATTTTTTGTGCTGCTGCTGCCAGCTGCTTCGTTCCGTCGAGCAAAAATGCGCCGTTTAGCTTCCACCACTTCTCCCTCATTTCAAGCGCGCCTGCTTGCTTAAATTCATGCTCGCATTTGCAGCTGATTTTGAAGGATTGGATCTGTTTGTTTTGATTGGTAATGCCGGTTTTCATGCCTGCTTTTGTTTGCTGTTTCCTCCGGTTTTCAGCGGCCGCCTTTATCGTCAAGCACGAGGCGGACCGGATGTATTGCCGCTTCTTGTGGCACAGTGTGATCTGCTGTTTAAACCTGCGGGGCAGACCGTCGATTTCTCGAAAACCGTTCAAGTAGAATGAATCATCAAGCAGATACTGTCCGTCCAAATAAACCGGGATCGTACCGAAAAAACCGTTTTTGCTTCTTAAAACGAGCCTGTTATGAACGCTTTTCGGCGGCCGGCATTCATAATGAAACCCGCCCCGGAATGTATAAGCCAAATGGGCGGGCTTCATATGATTGACGGTTTCAATGATCGAAGGTATAAACTGCAGATCTTCACCGTTTACGCTCAGCAAAAAATGATACCGTCCGGCCGTCAGTCTGACGGATGCGGACGGCTGTTTTAAAAAAGCATTGACCGCTCGCTCGATCGAGCGGCTTGTAATCGGCGGAATATTGGACATCTTGGTTAACAGACGTGCCCTTCGAATATCAACACCGTCTGAAGCCTCACGTCTGACATTCAAAATCTTTTCCCACCTGTCCAGCCCCCATGTGGCCGTTGTGACGAAAAGCTGGTCCGTCATATCGAAAATCTCTTGATTTTGTTTCTCAAATTCGGGTGCCTCGGCCGTTAAAATGTCTTGGATCTCCCGGATTTCCGTCAAGTATGGCGGCAGATGAAAAGCCATTTCATCAATCTTGCTCAATGATGGTCACCTGCCCCAGCTTTGGAATTTCCGTTTCTGTCAACTGCAGATTTTTCGCTTCCCCGTTGATGAAGACTTCCGAATAGTCGCTGACAGAGGACGATTCATAGATCATGTTGTTGATCTGCGAGAGACGGATGACGCTTTCTTTAAAGGCCATTTCTTTAAACAACTCTGTGATTTTTTCTGCAATTTCCTGTTTGGCTTCATCGATCGTCCGGCCTGATTCAGGAATGATTTTTGCAGATATGCTCACGTCTTTCCACACCGCGCTTTCAACCGCGGTATAAGCTCCGATCGGCGCCATACCTTCCCCTTTGCCCGGATCGGGATCGATATACTGCTTGACTCTTTCGATTAATGCGTCAGAGGCAGGTTCCATTTTCGCGTTTGTAATGACAACCTTTACGGTTCCCTCGCCATTACACAGCGGAAAGATCTTCGCTTTACCCACGCCGTCCACTTCTTCGGCCCATTGTTTGTAATGCATCTGATTCGCGCTGACCGCTTCCCTACGGACACGGATCAAATATCTTTCATACAGGGATTCATCCGTCTCCTCGTCGCGGCCGGGAATTTCCAGGCTTCCCATAACCGCCTTTTCAAGCCCTGGAATGGTATCGAGCGGAAGCAAAGGCCGCCCCGAGAAATTGGCGTTTCCTTTTGTCCCGGCTGTTTCACATTCAAGCTTGCCGTCTTCGAGCATGGTAAAATATAAGTCTTCCAGAAAGAAGCGGGTTCCGGGGGGAACCGATACTCCATCCGTAAAGGCTGCTGACCAAATGGCTTTTGACGCCCGATAGCGCTCAAGGCCGGCCTCAGCCGCCCTTCTGTCCAAATATTCGCCTTCAGCCGTATCCGCATAAACCAAATTCAGCACTTGATCAAGCCAAATATAAGAAAGCGCCAGCTCGGCAGCTGCCGGGGCAAGCGCATTCCAAATGACGCTGTTTTCACGCTTGTCAATCTCATCTGAAATCCGCTCAAGCATGCGTTCCATGATCTCTTCAAATGTCTGGTTTTCAAACATCTTCCCCTATCACCTCCTCGATTTCCAATGTCCCTTTATCGGTTTCAACCGAAAAAGACACATGGAAGGCATCGCCTTGACGCTCAATATCGAAATCGGTTACCGCAGAAATTCGGTCGTCATATATGAGGGCTTCCTCGATCAGTCTCGGTATCTCCATTTCTTTATAAGCGTCGGTCGTTTCATGATCTGAAAGAACCTCCTGCAGCTCATTTCCGATGTTATGGCTGTAAACGGCGTATGTGTAGCGCTCAGTTCTCAGCGCCATGTAAACCATTTGTTCCACCGCTTCAAGTCCCGAAATCACATCACCCGTCATCCTGCCTGTTTCAAAATCAATTTTGTACGTTTTTGAAGTCTCAATCACGTCGCTGTCATCCTCGATATCTTCAAAAGATATTTCCGGTGAAAGAGCCATCCGAGCCACCTCCTACTCCTGCACTCTGTCTATCACGAAAAACGACTGCCCTCCAGGCATGGCCGCAATCATTACGTGGTCGCCGGCATGCAATTGATTGTAAAAGCGAATCGTTTTGTCTTCTCCGTCAATCCGGATCTGTTCCGTATGTTCTGTCAAATGCCTGGCCACCACCAGTAAGTCGGAGGGGATCACCAATTTATCATGATTGCGGAGCTTCAGCTTGAGCGGAGAAGCGGACACGACTTCCGCCGGCATGACATCAACAGGCGATTCAGCGTTTACGGCTCCAAGAGCCAGCTCTTTTATCGCATCGCTTAATTTCATGAAGTCGCTCCTTCAGGTATTGTATTTTTCGCGACGACATCAATCGTCATCACATGCTTTGTCCCTGTAAAATCGTGTTTATCTTTATCAACCCAATAGGTTTCTTTAATGCCCGCTTCCGGAATCGATATATAAACCGGCAGTCCGCTTTGAACTTCCGGTATGCCGAGCGCCTGTATGCTTTTCAGCTCTTTTTTGACGCCTTTCTTTTCAGCCTGTATCTTCTTCGCCCGGTCGCGCAGCTGCGCCTCGTTAATATCGTCCGAAACCGTTTCTGTGTATTGAAGAACGCCGAATCTTTTCATACCGGCTTCATCGCTGGCTGATGCGGTATAGGTTTTGTTATCTTTCTGCTTTCTCAGTTTCACCCGGGTTGCCGTTTCATCGATTGACGTACTGTAAGCGTAATCCGTAATGTTCACACCCGTTTCCAAAACCCAGATATCCTCCGGTTCGGGCCACGCTCGTAAACACAGCTTTCCTTTTTCGGCATACAGCTGATAGTTTTTTCCGGTTTGCTTTTTTGTTTCACGCAACGCTTTTAAGATGATGTCGTACAGGCTCGTATTGTCTTTAAAGACGAGTGATTTAATCGTATGTCCGGTACTTGCGATCGCGCCTTTGGGAATTTGAAAGTCGCTCGCAATTCGTTTGACAATGTCAGCGGCCGTTTTGTTCGAGAAAACATATACATCCTGGTTTTTCACCAAGTACTGAAGCATGTCGTACGCTTTAAACGTGAGCGTGTATTCTTTCGGCACCCTGCTGAAAACAATTCCGCGAAACAGTTCTTTTCCTTTCCATTTAAATAAAACGGTATCGCCTTCCTGCACGCTGTAATATTTGTGGCTTCCCTGCTTGATCACAATCGACGCTTCGATCGAACGAGGCGCCTGGTACCTTTCTCCTTCCAAGGTGACGCTTTCGGTGACAAGTTCATACCATTCGCTTTCTTTTATGACAAATAATTCGATCATCGCTATCCCCTGCTTTTGATTTAACAGAAAAACGCCGGTTCGCCCGGCGCTTCGTTTTATGGTATTTTCAGCTTTTGCCCAGGAAAAATCCAGTGTCCCGGCTGTTTGATATTTCGCTTGCTTCGTTTGATCATCGCCTGTTTGTTCGCGTTCCAAATTTTCCGCCATTCCTGGCTGTTTCCGTAAAAACGGCCTGCGATGTGCCAGAGCGTATCGCCTTTTTTGACGGTGTACATTTTTGGAGCCGGTTTGGACGGCCGTTTTTTCTTCGTTTTCTTTTTCTGTTTGATCTTCCGGGGTGATGCTGTTTGATACTCTTTTAATGTGAGATCAAAATCCCGGTCGCCGATATCCTTTTCACCCTCACGATGCGAAAAGTTTTCGATGCTGCATGTGAAATTGATCTTCGTGCCCGTCACGAGAAATTGAACCGGTTTTTTCGCTTTCATCCACTTCTCGATTTTGAGAATCGCGTTCTCCGGCGAAAGAAACCCTTTATATTCCGCAAGCGGAGAATACTTTTTCGGAAAATGAGACGAAAATGAAATCGTCTTTGCTCCCGGTTCATTGATAAATGTAACCTCGCCGAACTTTGACACCTTTACAGACTCGTTCGCAAGATTATTGCTGACGTCAAGCTGCTCGGGAAGCACAGGGAGGCGCAGCTTTTCCTTTCCTTGCGACAGCCAAAATTCGTACACGGATTTAGTCATAAGCTACGCTTCCTTTCGTCCCAATATGAATATCCCGTTCAAGCTCATCGACAAGAGCGCGCTTGATTTTCGCAATCAATGTTTCCTGGTCGCGCTCACTTTGGTAATGATTGTCTCCGGTAATATAAATGTTGACTTCTTTGGCGCCGTTTTCAGCCGGCTGCCCGGATCGGGCCCCGCCTGCGGTGGCTGCAGCCGCTTGACCGCTTGAAATGGAACCGGACCCTTCAGCGGGGTCATGTACTTCCATCCCGAGCGCGCCTGCAGCCCGTTGAAGCAAATATCTGCCGCGGATGCCGCGTTCTTCGGGAATGATCCATTCGCGCTTGCCGCCTTCGCCCACGCGGGCAATCTGCTCGCTCGTGATCAGGCCGCCGTTGGCATAGCCTTTATAAGCTCCGCCTCTTGCCATGCTTTTAATCCCCGGAGTGTTATATGGCGACCCGTATCGCGATTTGATGTAGTTGATGGCCGCTACCGCGTTGTGAACAGGATTGAAAATATCATTCATTCCTTTTCCTTTGTACGCATTAAACGTTTGACCGATCGTCTGCATCAAGCCTCTGCTCGGGTCCCCCCGCTTGGCGTTAATGTCCCAGCCGTTAGAGGCGCGCGGATTTCCGCCGGATTCCTTTTGAGCAATGACAGAAAGCGGCTGAAGCCACGACACCGGTGAACCGGTAGCCATGATCGCCTGCATCAGCCACGACTTTACATTTCCGCCGACGGCTCCGATTCCGGAAAACGCAGCGGCCAGTGAGCCTGCTTGTTTTTCCGCAAAACTTTTGACATCGACAGAACTTAAACCTTTGACAATCCCGACCGACGCAAAACGCCCGAGACTCATCATGACCCGGGACGGAGAATGAATATCTAGTTCTTCGCGGAACGCTTTTTCCACTTTTTTCGCCAAGTTTTTTGCAGCTTGAGAAACTTCGCTGCCTTTTCCATTCATGCCGCTGATAAAGTGTCCGACCATTCCTGAACCCCAGCCTGAGGCCGACTGTTTCGAATCAAGGAACGGCTTGTTGATATTTTTATCAACATACTGCGACGTCCCGGTCGGTGTTGTATTTTGCCCGGAAGCGAAGTTTTTGACTGTATTTGCGCCCCAGGAAGATGACGTCTTTACCGTTGTTTGATAAGGCGCATTTACTTTTGTTTGAAGAAAACCGCCCGTTCCGGTCGCGGAAGCATTTTGCCCGGAAGCAAACCCGGCAACCGTCTGTTTTCCGTAATTAGACGATTCTGCCGGCAGGCTGCTAAACGGCTTGCTGATGTTTTTTTGCTTCCATTGATCAAGGGAAGGAGCGTTTGAGCCGATCCCTTTGTCAAAGCCGCCGGTGAATTCCCGGCCGAAAGCCTGTGCCTCTGCCGCTATATTCCCGACACCGACAGCCGGCGACACAGAAGCCGAATACGAAGCGGTGCTTGAAACCGGAGAAGCAGCCCCCCCGTCTCCCGCCGCGGCCCCCATGTCGTCAACAACGCGCATGCCGAGCTTGGTCGCGGCCTGGGCAAGCAGCATCTTCCCGCGGCCCCGGTTGTTTTCCGTCGGGATGACAAATTCGTTTCCGGCTTCACCGATCCAGGAGATGGTCGGTTTTGTGATGTAGCCGCCTGTGGCATTTTTATCAGGATCTTCTCCTGTCATGAAGTTGATGACGGCATCAATACCGCCGCCAACTTTATCCCATATTTTACCTACCCATCCGAATGCTTTCTCAAAACCGTCGCTGATCAATCCGGCAATCTTTACAATTGGCTTTTGAATATTTTTCTCAAACCAGCCGGCGACGCCTTCCCAAATATCTGTTACCGTTTTTTTGGCCGCTTGAAATTTTTCTCCAATGGCTTCTTTTACGGTTGAGAACGTATTTTTTAACGGATTCCAAACCGTATTCATAAACCATGTGGAAACCGCGCCCCAAACTCTTTTGATCATGTTCCAGGTAAATTGAAAACGATTCCAAATTCCGGTTGCCACTTCAATGACTTTTGAAACTACGGGGTTCCAAACATTTTCCGCAAACCAGCCGGCGACCGCCGTGAATGTTTCCTGAATCAACGTCCAGGCTGTTGTCAGATGATTCCAGATTCCTGTTGCTACTTCAATGACTTTGCCCACAACCGGATCCCAGACATTCTCTGCAAACCAGCCGGCGACCACCATGAATGTTTCTTGAATCAACGTCCAGGCTGTTGTCAGCTGATTCCAGATCCCTGTCGCTACTTCGATCACTTTGCCGACAACCGGATTCCAGACATTTTCCGCAAACCAGCCAGCCACTGTCATGAATGTTTCCTGAATCATCGTCCAGGCCGTTGTCAGTTGATTCCAGATCCCTGTCGCTACTTCAACAACCTTGCCGACAACAGGATTCCAAACGTTATCTGTAAACCATCCTGCTATCATCGACCAGTTTTCTTGAATGGCTCCGAGTGCCTCGGCCGATTTATCTTTTATCGTATTCCACGCTTTCACGACACCGCCATTGTCATCGAACATCTGCCCGAAATATTCACCGATGCTTGAGCCGCCTAAGCTTCCGACCATACCTCCAATGGCACCGCCGATTGCCGTTCCCCCCACAGGGAGAATCGCTGTGCCAATTGCCGCACCTGCTGCTGCACCAGCTAAACCGCCGGCAATTCCTCCGCCTGCTGAACCGACTTTTTCGCCTGCGTTTTCTTTGTTCATATCCATTAACTCAGTCGCTGATAAAAGTGCTCCAGCATATGGGAGGGCTTTGCCTCCAACTTTCCCCACTTTTCGAAGACCTTTCATAAACTTGCCGCCGGATCTGTTTCTTCCCGATCCTGTTTCTCTATTAGTAGTGGTTTCTTCACTTCCTGGCCTGCTGCTTGTTGCAGGTTCATTGATTATAGAACCTCCGCCTCCCCCACAGCAGCAACAACCGCCTCCACTTTCTTCACCTTTAAACAACTTACCGAGGATGGCATCAAATGATTTGTCCCAAATCTTCTCCGGCAGCCCCTTCACCCAGTCAACAAATTTTTCTTTACCCCACTTTAGAATTTTAGTCCATACGGCCTCAGCTTTCCCATCCGAATCTTTGTTGTCTTCTTTTTGTTCCGTTTTTACAATTGCGTCAATTTTAAGGATACGTTTGGCCTCGATGCTGTTAAGCTTTTTTTGCAAAGCATTCAATTTCGCGGTCGCCTGGTCGTTAATCGTAAGGGTGGCTTGATATTCCCTTGCTAAATGATTTTTCAAATAGGAGGAAATCCTGCTGGCTGTCTGGGTGATTTTATCAATGACATAGAGCGTTGCAGAGTATCCTTTTTGCAATGCACCTTTCAGGTAGCCGGAAATTTTTTGAACAGCCGGGGTGACTCGGTCATTAACGGCTGCAGTTAAGAAGTATTCAGCTGATGACAATTCAGACATGATGCTTCTGATCTTTTGAATGCCCGGTGTTGCCTGATCATGTATTACAATTGAAAATTGATAGTTGTCAGGCAGCTTTTGTTTGAGCTGATTTGAAATATTGTCGATGGTTTTGCCGGCCTTATCGACTGCTGAAATTTCAAGCTGCCATGATTTCAGGTTGGCTTTAAAAAAAACATTAAGTTTTTTCAATGTTTTCTCTGCTGTTTTCGTTTTTATTTTCATTGCGAACGGGCGGCTGAGTTTTTTTCGTCTTTTTTCCAGGTCTTTAAACCCCTTCTGAATCCTCCGCAGCTTCTTAGACACCCGGTCTTCAAGTTCAAAGCGTGCCGTTAGTTTTGCCATGGATTATGTACCTCCTTTCCGCGCTTCTTTTTCCAGGATCTGAAGTTTGTAGCTGATAAGTCCGTATAAAAATGCCTTAAACGGTTTTGGGGCTTCGTACAGCTCCCGGAGCTGGGATGGAGAATAGTGAAGTTCGTGCATCGCAAAATAGAGATACACCGCTTCTTTATTCCCATCCTTGATTAGTTTTTTGCTTCTTCTTCCAGATCTTCAAGATCGTCTTCAAAGCCGTTGATTTCAATCGCTTTGTTGAGCCAGTTCGCATATTCCCCTCCGACGGACAGAACGCGTTTGGCCACTTCGACCGGATCGGCCGTTTTATAGGCTTCTCTTAATTCCTTTGAACGGAAATCAGGATAGATCGTTGATTCAATGGCGATTCGAGCGTAAAAGCGCTGGGTGTCGAGATCCTTGATGCGGCCTCTGCCTTTGATGTTTTTATAAGTCGTATTTTCTTTTTCAAGCTCGTCAATGCGCTCGGTTGTAATCGGCTTAAACACAAACGGAATGACATTGCCCTTTTTATCGACGAACCGCTTTGAGATCGGCACTTTGATTTCTTCGGCTTCAACGGTTTGTCCCGGCATAAAAAAGGATAAATCATATACTTTTTCTTCTTGTTTTTCGCTCATGTCTGCTTGCTCCTTTAACATTCAATTTTTAAATGAAAAAGCACCCTCGGCTTGACGAGAGTGCTTGGTGTTATATGTCCTGACTACTGAATCGGCTTCCTTCCGTAAAAAAGAAGAAATAGACCAGCCTTGGCGGTCTAGGTTTGAAAAGCGGGATAAGGCTCCTTTTTTAAAACGTATCTTTCAGTTTTTCAGGAACGTCAAAATCTTCAAATGTGAACGGCACTTCTTCTTCCAGCGCTTCTGAATCGACGTCAAGACCGGCGATTTTGGCTGAGTCAAAATTCACGTCATACAGTGTGACCCGTTCCGTTCCGCGGCCTGATGACTGGTCGTCAAGGACGGCCTGGAGCGTGAAATACGGATCTTCGCCTTTTTTCACATAGTTCATCATTAATGTGACAAATTGAGATGTGACTTTATAAAATGTCGCCGTTCCCGTGCCGTTTGCACCTGTTGTCTTGTGGCCCGTCATGCGGCGGCCCATAATATTGACTTCGGCTTTATTCTTTTCGACGTTTGCCTCAAATGTTTTGATGTGAGCCATCTCTTGTCCGTCGAGAAAAAGACGGCCTTCTTTTCCGGAAATCGTGTTTTGCGCTTTTAATGCCATATTATTTTACCTCCACATTAAAGTAGAATTTTTCTGCTGCATCAACCGGCTGAACGGCCAAATCGATTAAAAACCCGTCGCGGTCTTCATTCAGGGTGATGACAATATCGCTTTCAGAATCAAAACCGGTGATGCCGCCGGCTTCCTGAAGCGCCGTCATATACTGAATGATCAGCGTTTTGACGTACTGCAAACCGTCGTCAGATGCAGGGATATCGCTGCCGCTTGCTTTTCGCGCTTTGATTAAAGCCTTTAATTCGCGGGTCAAATCATTGTTAACTCCGTCAAGGACGCGGATGATTTTATTTTTCGAGAATTTTTTGTTTTTGTCGGCAGTGAAACTCGTTAAAGAGTTGATGTCTTTTTCGACACTGACCGATTGATCGCGTGCATCAAATGTAAATAAAAACTCGCCTTTTTTCAGACGTTCGATGACCTGATCTTCATCCAGACGGTTCAGAACATCAACAGCTCCTTCGTATTCGACAAATGTAAGAGACTGGTTAAAAGTCGCGCCTGCGCTTGCTCCTGCGACCCATGCCGTCGCTTTTTCAGGGGTGATTTCTGTGCCGTCTTCCAGCACAACGCCTCCCGTTACATTGATGATGCCTTCATAGTCTCCGGCATAATCAGCGACTACGCCTTGGACTTTCTGGCCCTGCTTGTCGCGAAGACGTTTGATGAAAGCGGCAAAAGTGGCTTTCAGCTGTTCATTGTCTGCAACCGGAAGTGCGATCGTATTGAAGTATTCCGTTTCGGCAGCATCTAAAAACGCGGTGTAATCGGCAACGCTTGCCGTTCCGTTCTCTCCGCCTTCCAGCTTTGTGCCCGCTGTCAGTTCAAGCGCGCCTTCCCCTTGAAACGCGACGTACGCATTTGCGGTAAGCTCTTCTGCCGTTTTGACGGTTTGTCGGTCAGCTTCATCTGTTCCGACAAAGGTTGTGACATCAAACTTTTTAGAATCGAGCACATTTTCGGAAATGCGGATCGAGATGTCGTTTCCTTTCTCGCCCCCGTATTTTGCCGTTACGCTCAGCGTTTCGCCGATTTGGGCTTTCGCCGGCGCTCCTGTGTTCAGACGATACAGCAAAACGGTTTGTGCGTTTTTCTTCGCTTCGCGGAAAAGCAGAAGAGACGGATCATCGATGTTCAATCCCACTTTTTTATTTAAATCTTCAATGCTGGAAATCGATACGAATGTTTTCGGCTCCCCCCAGCTCATGACGACAGGGAGGGCAACTGTGCCGCGTTCCCCGACGGAAACCCGTTCCTCTGCTGTCGTTTTAAAATTAAAATAAATGCCGGCACGATCTTTTTCTTTGCCTGGTGTAAATGTTCCGCCGTTCATTAATTCATGACCTCCTTGGCTAAAAATGTTTGAATAAGCTGACTTGCCTCAAGCTTTGAAATCTGCTCTTCTTTCACATGAAAAAGAGCACCGTCGAGAACTTCCGGTTTAATGCCGAAAAGCTCTTTCGCGTGCTCCCTCAGATCCTCGATGTAGAACAGCGCTTCTCGTTCCTCTAGAGGCGCCTTTTTTGCTTCGGTCTTTGTTTTTTTGCTGACTGTCAATTATTTCACCCCGTTTGTAAAATCAATTGTTTCCAGAGAAAGTTCGTTTTCCCGTTTGTACCAGTAGCGGCTGTTCCATTGAATAATAATGGACGCGGTGCCGGAATCCCCTATCCTCGTCTCAATCCGGCTGATCCTCAAGCTGTCCCCTGTGCCTTTACCCGACCGGTCAATGAGCGGGATGATGTGCCGCGCTTCCCTTACGGCGTCTGCAATGCGCTCAGCATGATCGTGGGCCTGCTGTGAATCATGGTGAAACAGTTTCACATTCAGGGTGAAGACTTTTTTAAATGTTGAAACCGTATCATTCTCATCAAAAACAGAAGGGGGAGGAAAATATAGCGACGGTATTTGAAAATGGTCGGGTATTTCCTTTTCATAATAGACGACAGGAAAGACTTGATAAAAGAAATTCATGACAGATCCCGTTTCGTCGTTCAAAGCTTCACCTCCTTAAAGGGAATTCAGCCATGTTTGCAGCCTTTCATGCAGGCGTTTTTCAAATAAACGCTCAAATATGTAAAGCGCATGCTCCCAATAGCCTGTTCCCTTTACCCATCGCCGTTTTAAGGCCATGCCGGACGATGAACCGGGATCATATTGAAACCGGCCGCTGTGCCATTGTCCCGGAATCCACCTGACTTCATCTTTTCCGCCTGTCCAATGGCCGTCATTTACGAATGAGGCGTACTCTAACTCCGTCCCGACTTCAAGCGTGAGTCCGCCTTTTTCGATTTCCCATCTGTTCCCTTCAGCCCCTCGCTTGAAAGAGTGCAAAAGGCTGCCGGTATCAATCGATCCGGCGCGTACGATTTCGTTGCGGACCAGATCCAAAAAATCGGTTCCCGCCTCTTCAAGCCACTTGGCAGCTTCAGTTCGAAAGCCGCTCTGCCCCGCTTTTTCCAGCGTCTGCGACAGCTGTTTCAATCCTTTGATTTTCATAGTTTTTCATCCCTGACCGCTAAGACTTCCAGGTGATGGCCTTTGATGTTGCGCGGCTGCTGGAGCGTGTAGCTGACACCGTTCCAGACCGCCTGATCGTGAAGACGCACATCTGCATCCGCCGGAAAATGGGCCAAATAGGAATGATAAATGACCTGTTCGGGATCTTGCTGGACGATCGACTGGTTTTTTTCCGTAAAATAGCAGGGAACGTTTTGAAGATCAGGTGTGTCCCCGTATGTGCGGATTGGCTGCAGGTCTGGCGCGGGAATGCCGTACCTTGCTTTCTCTGCATGGTCTTCCTTTAAATGATAGATATCGCAGCGGTCGCTTAATAATTTTTTGTAGCTCATAGCGGCCGCACCTTGAATCGAACAGATTCATAATCAAGAATAAATTCTTCGAGCAGTTTATAGACGTCGGGCTTCGCCAGGCCTTCGCTTCTTGAAAGCGTATAGGAGTAGTCACCCAATTTCTCGGATTTGTAGCCTTTCAAAAGCGATTCATCACCGTTTTTCAATGCAAAGTACTGTGCCAGCTGCAGCAAAGCGAGCCTTGCCTTTTCCGGCAGCGGATCATATTTTTCATCTGTAAAACGATGCCCCGTGATCTGCTCGGCTTCCGCTTCCGCTTCAAGGATATCCTGCCGCAGCAATTCCTGCGGCCGGTTTTTCACGGCTTCAATAACGGAATATTGGATGATATCGTCGGGCGTGATCAGCATGTTCATCACATCCTTCCAGAGCTTTTACCTGTTGTCCGGGGCGCTTTCGCTTTTGCCCGGACTCGTTCCCTGCCGATCGGCAATGCTTTCAGTGAAAACGTTCGGACTCAGGCATTACTCTTTTACATTGACGATTTTTGCAACCGCGTCTTCTTCTTCGAATTTGCTGTCCAGTTTTGCCGTCAGGACAATGATAAATTTACGCGCGCGAATGTCTTTATCGACTTCAATTCTGATATTGCGCGAGAAACCGAGAATGATATTTTTCGGATGCGTCAAAATAATGTCTGATGCTTCGGCGGCCGCATCTCCTTCTCCGTATGCATACGGCTGAATATTTGAGACCCCTTTAACAGGCACGCCAAAAGCGGTTGAAAGTCCGCCCTGTACGGCCGCATCCCCGAGAGTGGTTTGACGGTCTGCGACGCGGTCTTTCCATTCAATCTCCTGACCGAGCGATGTATAGAATCTGAATTCCTGCGGAACGCGCATATATTTTGCCGGAACAGCTTTCAGCCCCTGTTTGAAAAGCTGTCGGCTGATTTGCTCCCCGCCTGCATCGACGATGTGGGAGACCGACTGCTTCCGGATCCCGTCAAGCTGAGCAAGGTATGGATCTGAAGACGCGACATCGCCGTTGACGATCAGTTCTTCAATATCCACGGCAGCCCGTTCCGCCAGCATTTGCATCAACGTCTGTTGAAGGCCGTCTTTTTCAATGTTATTTTCGAGCGTGTCATAAGTAATGTTGACTTCGGCAATGACTTCTTTCGCATTCAGCTCGACCGTGCTGGTCACCGGTGCGGTTAATTGGTCCTTCGCCAATGCTTGACCTTCATCAGCCGCTCTTAAAATCCGCTGGCCAAAACCGATTTTTTCAAATTTTTGCGAGTCGTTTTCCATTTGAATCACGCGCGATTCGCTGAAAATTGTCGGCGTGTTTTGCACCATGCGAATAAATGCAGAAGCCTGCGCCGGATTCATTAATCCTCCGCTTTTCAGCGTCGCAAGCGACATCTCGGCTTTACGAATAATCTCTTGATTTCTCATTGTCTTCCTCCTCCAAATTAAAGCAATCCGCTCCAAATCGATTTTTTAACTTCTTCTTCCCCTTCTTTTTCAGCCGCTGCCTGCTTTGAGGCGCCTCTCATCTTTTCGAGCGCTTCAATGCGCGCAATCAGAGGGGCGAGCATGTCCTCGACGATTTCCTTCACATGTGCGTCCTGGTCTGTCTGCTGCTCTTTTTCGTCCGCCGCTTTATCCCCTTCCAAATCGTCAAGACGTTTGAGAAGCGGAGCCAAGACGGCTTCAATCGTTCCTTGAACTTCTGATCGTTTCATCTTTTTTTCTTCCTCTCCCGTTTTTTGTTTGTCGCCGGCAAAAAACTGCTTAAACAGCTGAAAGAAACTGCCGTGCTCATCGGTTTCAGAGCCGGCGCGGGGCGGGTGTTCGACCGTTTCGGCAGTGCCCGCCATGCTGTAGCCGGTGATGCTTCCTTTTTTAATCTGTTCCCAGATCTCATCGCCGGCTTTTGTCACCAGCACCCAAGAGCCTTTCACAATCGTTTCGCCGTTTACTTCAAAATCAGCCGGCGCAACATAGGACTCCACGACTTCTCCAACGCCTCCCTGGAAATTGTGATCCTTGTCGATCTTCCGGGCATTTTTCAGAAAACCGTGGGCGGCTTTTTGGATTTCGTCAGCCGTCATAAAATCGCCGTGGGCATCCGCAACGTCCGGCTCGTAGACTACGCCGTAGACGAGCTTCTTTTCATCCTCGGCTTTTGCAATCAGCTTGACTTCCTTTTGAAATGTCGGCGGTTCACTCGACTTCGTCATAAAAAATTTCTTTTTGTTCGCCGCTTTGTCGACATAACTGACGAAATTGATCTTGGCATTTTTAAGCTCTCTCGGCACGAAGTGTTCACCTCCTTTCAGTGATCTGCTTCAATGTCTCGACGGCTTCCTGCAGTTCAGGGAGCAGCGCTCCGGCTTCTGCTTCAGCACTCTTTGCGCTTTCCTGGTAACCGAGCGGTCTGCTGAATTCTTCCTCCGGCCATTCATCAAGCGTCTTGCCGAGCACTCTGCCGGCCAGGTCGCGCAGATCATTTGCAGATACCGCCCCCGCTTGAATAAAAGGACCGAGCACTTTTGCAATCTCAAGCGGATCGCGAAAGTCCGGTCCTTTCAATTGAAGCCTCGCGTGGAAAATGTTTAAATCGCGGAGAAACAGCGTATTCAGCTTGCCGATCAATATTTTCCGCTCCGGTTCAAAAACCTGTTCTTCGGTGATTTTGCGGGCGGTATCGGCTGTCGCCCTGTTATATTCATGGGCATCACCGGTATAGAGCGGTGGGAGCCTGAAGGAAGAGCGGATTTTATTTCGCGTTTTCTCGTCATATTCAAGAAACAGCGCATCTTCCTGCAAAATTTCGGCGAGGGATTTGATGTCCACTTTCACCGGCGTAATGTCCTGGCTGCCGTGAATGTCTTTTTCCTGGGCGATCCCCTCCGCTTCGATCAGCAAAAATTTGTGGGCATTTTCAACGCCTTCCAAGTCGTTCATGTATTCCTGCAGCTCTCTGTACGAAGCCTCTGAGAGCATGCCGTTTTCAACCGTAATGACGGCGGGTACGTGCCGGCCTTGTCTGAAGTACATATAATTCAGCTCTTCCGCTTTCCGCGCTCCGTACAGGTTGACGATATTTCCGATCCAGCGCGGAACGCCGTAGACGCCGCTGCCGATTTTAAAATGGATCGCTTCATTCGCGCTTCGTTCAGGCGGAGTCTGTCCGTTAAACGCACCGGTGGTCATATCCATGACGCGCGGATCGCCGTACTCTTTAAAGTACACCTTCCTGCCGTCAATCATCTGAACGTATTTGCGGAACCTTTTCTCCCTTTTGAACGTTTTCAGCGATCCGTTTTCCATGTAGGCGAATTCAACTTCGATCGGTTCTGTCAATCCGCATACGCGCATATTTTTGACATCGAGGTATTCAATTCCGGCCGGCTGCCCCGCACCGTTTCTGAGCACCTCCAAAAACCCGTTTCCCGTTTTTTCGCGGTCCTCTATCATATGGCTTAAAATCGTTTCAGCCGATTCATCGAAATGAAGATGGCGGCAAAAATCTTCAAGCCTTGTCCAATCGGTCTCAGCAGCCTTTTTCTGATCGGGCGTCACATCCGCACCATTAAAATCAAAAGCGTACTCGACATCAAGCCCGAACCCCGCAATATTCGTTTTATAGGCGTCAATGCACTGCTGAAGAATGGAAGAATATTCAGCAATGGCTTTCAGTTCTTTCAAATTGTACGGCGGTGCGATAATCTCATCTCCGTAGATCTCCGAAAATTGATCTTCATATATTTGTTTTGTTACAGGCTCGTGAAAACGGGATTTCATGACTTTCGCTCTTACCGTTTGCTGAGTGGACATACACTATCTCCCCCTTTTCCTGTTCGGACGTTTTCTCGCTTCCGGCTCAGCCTTCAAATCGGTGACTTCATAATCATCAAGCGCGTACCATAGCGCGGAAAGCGTGTGCGGATCAATTGTAAACTGATCCTCTTTCAGATTGCCGTCTTGATCCGTCGCATAGGTCAGCGGCTGCAATTCGTAGATCGTATTGGCACATCGGTCAGAACAGAATATTTTTTTAAACCGCTTGATTTTTTTCGTATATTGCAGGCGCGAGCCTTGGAACTTGCGGGCTGCGGTCATGTTGAAACCATTCTGCCTGAAAAACTGAATGCTTTTCGGCTCGGCCGGATCGGCTTTGATCAGCTCCTTCGTAACCGCGAATTCGTTAAGCTCTTCAGCCGTCTTGTCGTCTGTCATTTTATTTTTGTAGTACTCCCAATAAATATAGAGATATTTTTTGTCGGGATCGACGGCCGCCCGGACGACGGCATTGTATGATTCCTCAAATCCGAAGTCCATTCCGGTTCTCTTCAGCGGGTTGGAAATGGCGGAGATCCGCCTCATGACCTCCTCATGCTCCATCACTTCAAATTGCGGCAAAACCCTGGTGCCGTTTACCCCGAACCGTCCTTTTCTGGCAATCCGGTACAGGTCAGGGTCATATGCTTTCATATCATCAAGCTGTTTGAGGTAGCTTTTCGGCAAAAACAGGTTGTCATCAGCTGTGGAATGGTGGTAAAACGTATCACCGACGACAGCGACCCGCTTTTCATACAAAACCTCATCATCCAAAATAAACCGCTTGTTCCGCTCGTCCTTGAAAAAGTGTCTGTACGTCCAGTTTGACTGGCTGACGGGGTTTGTCGTCAACATCATATACAGCCTGTGATCAGGATGCCTCAGCCGGCCGATCAGTTCCTTGAAGCCTTCATACTTCACTTCCGAACATTCTTCGATCCAAATCAGCGAGATGTTGTTGACGGATTTCAATTTCGCCGGGTTGTCCATCCCTTTAAAAATAATCCGGCTGCCGTTTGCAAACCTGATGTGCATCGGTGAAGAAACCGCCTCGGCCGCCTTTTGAACACCCAGCTCATCGATAATGGTAGCGAATAAAGAAAAAGTCGAATCCCTGTGTGTTTCAAACACTTCCCTTACAACAAGAGCGGTGCGCTTTTCCTGCAGCAGCTTTAATACAACTTTTAAAGCAGTATGATAGCTTTTCGACGAACCGTATCCGCCGACAAGAAATTGAAACGTCTGATCCCAGTTAAACAAATAATCTTCAAAATGCGGATTGACTTCTTTCATGATCAAGCCGAATCACCTTTTCGGGTGATGACCACTTCAACGGATCCTGATTCCGCATCTTTGTCGGCTTTTTGTCTGGAGAGCTTCAGCTTCTCATTTTCAATTTTCCGCTTAAATGAATCAGGGAAAAGGTCGAAATACTGCGAGAGCTTCTCGAGCGCCTTCATTTTATCGGCCAGCTTGATTGCGATTCCTTCTTTCCCGAGTTTCGCTTCTGTGATAACTGTGCCATCGACGAGGTCGGAATGTTTCACATCGACAAAGCTGATCTCTTTCATAACCGGATTGTTTTCTTCATCAAACAGCGGTCCGGACTTTCCGACAGCCTGTACCTCTTTTTTGCCGAAAGTCACATAATCGGTGATATCGGCAAACGCGATTTTTACATAGACTTGGAGAACATCCATCGCCTCGACGAATATCTCCCCTACCATTTCTTTTTTGATCCGCCTGATTTCATCGGCCACCTTTTCGTTTTTCAGAAGCCGGCAGCCTGTCACATGAGCGCTGGCCGGGGAATAGCCCGCTTTTACCGCTGCTTGGGTGGCATTGAAGCTTTTCACATAATAGATGCAAAACAGCCGCTGCCGTTCATTCAGCCCTTCATTGCGGATGTCTGCTTTTCCTCGGCTCGTATCATCCCCGTTTACAGCCTCTTTCCAGCGGTCGCGGATTTTCCAAACGCTGACTTTTTTATTCGAAACGCCGAGTTCTCTTGCGATTGCGAGATTCGTAATGTTTCCCCCGTATTGTTGATAGAGACGAAAAGCTTCATCCCTTTTTGGATCCCTTTTCCTTGGCATTGTTCATCTTCACCGCCTCTCATTCTCGGAAACAGTAATATTTCATCGCTATATGAATCTTCCTTTATGAACAGGATGCTTAGTTATATATTTTTCTCTTTTCACTTATAGGTGGCAAACGTATGACAAAAGACAGATATATCGTTATGCCATACAATCGAGAGGCTTTTCGATTTGTTTTGTGATTTTCAGCTGCGCTCGTTTCACATTGGTTTGAACAGTAGACTTTTTGATGCCGAGCATGGCGGCAATCCGCTCATAGGAAAACTGTTCGACCTTATGTAAAATGAAGATTTCTTTTTCGCGTGCCGTAAGGGCAGACAGCGCGGTTTCAATCCGGGCTTTATCGTACGCTGACACTTCTTGAGCCGGTTCAAATGAAATCTGTTCTGAGAACGTGTCGATGATCAGCGGATCTTTCAGCAGCATCCGTTTATAAGCGTCTCGCCTGTCAATCGCCCGTCTGATTCCCGGCTCCCTTCCGTTTTCAAGCCAGTCGATCACATATTCCAAATCGGTCATCATGTTTTTGATCAGTTTTTATCTTTTAATTGTTCAGCAGTCAGCCCTTGTTCATCCTGATAGGCCCGATACAGCTTTTTCGTGTTTTTCAGCGCTCTTTTATATTCGAAAAGCAAATCTTCCATTTTGTGTACCTCCGTTTTTTGAAATAAAAAAGGACACCAATCAGCCGCACAGTAAGATGTGCATCTGATCAGCGTCCGCAGGCTTTCCGTCTTGGACTAATATTCAAGTTGTAGAGCTATAGCTTATAGCCGATTTCAAACTCGACCCTTGCGAGGTCTCCCTTTCTCGTTTCAATGACAGTTTTGCCGTGTTCAGGCGCCTCGGCCTGCCATGCTGTGCCGTTCATTCCGTCAAGAACGATTACCGTCACCTTTCCTTTTTTAAGGCGGCTTGCAAGCGTCGTATCGTTGATATTTGTTAACTTTGCCGGATGGTTCATCTTTTTTCCTCCTCTTCAAATTCCGCTTTTGCGACGACTTTTTCTAAAATATTCATCAATTGATTCTCAACTGAATCACTGGAAGCAGGCCGTTTTCGCTTCAAATAGGCAAGCGTGAGCTTCGCTGCGGTCAAAAGTTCGGGAGCCGCGGCGATTAAGCGGGCATTTTTTTCCTTGGAATATGCGCTGTAGTCGGCGACTTTGGCAATCACCCGCCCGCTGGAATAAGGAAACCGTTTCTTTTCGGCTTTGTTGTAAGCTGAGTAAATGTACAGGTCGCTATTTGTTCTGACGACGCGCCATGGTGACGGGCTGTACGTCGCACTTTCGTTCTTCACGTTTGTCTTCCTCACTTTCCGTCTTCTTCGTGCCATCGTTTCATTTGTGCGTCTCTTTTTGCCGCTGTCCAGATGATGAGAATCATCGCTTTTAAACATTTAAGCACCTTGTTTCACCCTTGTTTTCATTTTTGCAATCAGCGCTTCCAGATGTTTGATCACATCCGTCAAATCACCGCTTTCGGCGCGGCAGTTTGGACAAGCGCGGAACATCGTTCCGATCCTTGCGTCCTGATGGACTGATTTTCTCCCGTTACATAGCGGGCACATCAAACCATCCCCTCCAGTCTATGATTGATGCCGAAAGAGCTCCCGTTCACGATGACGAGAAAGTCCTGGCACATTTCAACCAGCCTCGTTCCGAGCGCTTCGTCTATGCTGACAATTTCTTCAACGCTTAGCTCGCTGGACAGCATGATCGGCTTATGGTTCAAATAACGGTAATTGACGACGGCATATGTCTGTTCGATCTGCCATTCTGTCGCCCGCGGCCTGCCTCCCACCGGTTTAAACAGGTCATCGAGAAACAGCACCTCGACTTGCTTCATCCGGTTCAGCTTATCCTCAAGCAATGAGAAATCCTGTTTTAAATCATTGAATCCTTCGACAAACGGAAAATAAAGAACGGGTACGAAGAGCTTCCTCATCAGCTCATTGGCGGCGGCCGTCAGCAAATGAGTCTTCCCTGAACCGGGTCGTCCCAAGAGCGCGATGCTGTTTTTGCGGCTTTCCCGAATGTCCCGGTAAGCTTGTACATATTCAACGGCGCATTCATACGCCTCTTTTACAGATTGGTGCTTTCCTTTCGTCTTGAACTGAGCAAAATTTAAGTTTTTAAATTGTTCGGTGATTTCGCTCGATTTCAACAGCTTTTGCGCTTTCCGCCATTCGCGGCAGGCGCATGATACCCATACTTCCATCGTGCCGCGGCGTTCGATAAAGCCGAGTTCATCTTTGCACTTCGGACAGTCATACCGTTTTGCGGCGGATTCTTCCGGTTTGTCCCCCTGTGATAGACGGCTCCTGTTTCTCAGTTCGTCCATGATCTCTTCGATTGTTCTTTTGGGCATTGTTCTCCCTCCTGACAGTTGTTTTCCCTTCCGTTTCAGCCAGCCGGCCGATCATATATTTTTCACAGTAGCTGAAGACCTTGATCGTTTCATGGCGGCTTCGGCGCCGCGCCTCATACTCTTCAAAGCATTGTTCAAGCCATTTGATTGTTTGCGGAAGAGACACTCCGCGGGCGACAATCCGGGCGATGGCCTTGTAGTCTTTTGACGAGAGATGGACAGGCCTGCCTTCCTGCAAAGACCGGAGGGCGGCAAATCGGTCTGCTATTGTTTTTATGGAACTCATATTATGTTTTGTGTTGATTTGTGTGATATCTTTAATTGATTGGACAAGGATGTCCGCACGGCCAGTCTCTTCTGTCCGAACAGAACTGCCTGATCGGACATGGCTGGCATAGGCAAATTTCTTTGAATGTCTGACTGACAAAATCATTCCGTAAGGCGCTCTTGTGACTGCAATATAGCCGTTTCGTTCAAGAAGAGCGAGCCACCTTCTAATCGTTTTTTCGTTGACGCCGAATTGAAGAGCCAGTTCTGCGGCTTTCAGCGGCTTGTTGCCGAGCACGATGCCCCATGTCATCCCATCGCGCTCGATTTCCTTTGTTGTTGAACTGATGCACCATAAAAACAGCCAAATGGCATTGCCTATTTTCTCGTAGTGCACAGGTGTTAAAAGCCCTGAGTAAACCGAAAAGGGATAGCTTTGATCGAGCGGACGGGACATTCATCTTCCCCCTTCCTTCTGCCTTTTGCGGTTCAGCCAGAGGTACCGTTCATATTGGCCTTTATGATCGAATTGGAAAACAGGCTTGCCGTCTTTCGTAAAAGCGATGAATCCCCCCGCTTTGCCGAGCCGCCATTGATCAAACCGGTCTGAGCTGTAGGAAATCACAATTTTACCCATGCTGCCTCCTTGTGGATATCCGGCGGGTCCGCCGTGTCTTCGCATTTGCTCTCTGTCGGCTTCCTTTGGATAGCCGTGCGTTCGAATGTGTGTGACCATCGGATGTTCAAGATTCATGACATCGCCTTCTTTCATACAGAGTTTGATCGATACCATATGTATCAACACAGACCTGAAAAAGATCGGGAAACAGCAATCGATCAGGCACTGAGTAAAGCATTTCGAATTTCAGCATCGTTTCTCTGCCGGGATTGCGTGTTCCCCTTTCGATTTTGCGAACATAAATCTCAGAGAGTCCAAGTCTTTCCGACACTTGCTTTTGGGACCATCCCTTCTTAGAACGCTCTTCAATTAACCGTTTTCGCACATGTTCTCCCTCCCTGTTTTCGATACAATCCGTATCTGATGATTTGATTATATATGATACACTTCTTATCATCAACACTTTTTTGATACTTTTTTTATCATATGTTTATTTCGATACATTTTGTATCTATAATAGAGATAAACATGCCGAATTGAGGAAGAGAGGTCATTCTATGTTAGGCGGCAGACTGAAGAGCCTGAGAGGAAAACGGACACAGGAAGAAGTGGCAAAGCAGATCGGTGTATCGCGGGCCCGCTACTCCCATTACGAAAACGGAAGAAGCGAGCCGGACTATGAAACATTAAAAAAACTCGCCGATTACTATAAAGTAACGATAGACTATCTGCTGACAGGAACGGAAAAGAAAAAGCCCATTGAAGACGAAATCGCAGATCCGGATCTGCAAATTGCATACCGCGACATGCAGGAATTTTCCCCCGAAAGCAGACAGCAGGCCATCGAATTTATTCAATACTTAAAAGAAAAAGAGAAGAAACGGAAGCCCGGAGATAAACAAAACGGATAAAAAAGGAATTTTTATTAAACATTACCTGATGAGCGCCGATTTAATAGTTAAGACGATAAAAAAGGGAAAGATTTGCTAAAGAGGCTGCTCATCGTATATGATAGATCTGCATGAAAACATGACAGCCCCTTTGACGGGCTTTTCTTTCCCGCTAAAAACAGAACATTTGTTCGAAAGGGTGTCTCGTATTGAAGTTTTACTTATCTCACCTAGAAGAATACGTCAAAAATATGTATCAAAAGTTTGGTTTTTTTGAACCCCACCACATTGATATGAATCGCATAGCCGCTCATTTTAACATTTGGATTCACTATGAAAATGTCAACAGCATGATGATTAAGCATGACGGCATGTACAGCATCATTCTCAACAGCAGCCTTTCAAAGGAAAAGCAGTGGGAGGATTTTGCCCATGAGCTGTGCCACGTATTAAAGCACGCGGGAAACCAGCTTTATATGAATCAGATGTTCAGGGAGCTGCAGGAATTCCAGGCCAATCAATTTATGTACCATTTTTGCGTCCCTACTTTTATGCTTTTAAAAATGGATTTTCCCCAGCTGCGATGCCAAGCCGCTAAAATGATCGCCGACCTCTTTAAAGTCACGGAATCGTTCGCTGTCAAACGGATCGAGCTCTTTGAAAAACGGCAAGCCGGGATCCAGTTTCATGAGGCGTGGATGGCGGGCCTTTCCCAAGAGAGCGAAACAGCGAATGCTGCTCGCCTTAAAGAAGAAGACGAACTTGCACGCTACCGCCGGGAAACCCGCCGCCCGTATGCAGCGGCAAACGGCCTCGGCAAAATAGTCGCGGCAGAAAGCCGGCCGGCGTATATGCTGAGAAAATAAAAAACAGCCGGCTCAGCTGCCGGCTGCACTCGTCCCATACGCGATGCGGGCTCCTTCCTTCAAAGCTTTGACATAGCGGATAAACACCTCATTTTGGGACGTTCGCCTGCCCTTTAATGTGAAGTTCTCAAACATCGCCTTCCGCTGGGCGGTGCTGATTTCAAATTGCACGCTTAACCCCGTTTGGCAGCGATTGTTGATGCTTGCAGGGTTTGTACCTGAAAGATAGCCCCTTTCAGCCGCCAGCTCCGCAGAAAATCCGTGCCTCTCCAATGTCTCCGCAAACATCAAGGCGCGCCTTCGATCTGTCCCCCCGATGAGCGTATGCCGGCGGAAAGGCTCGTCATATCCGTGGAGCGCCAGTATGTATCGATGTCCTGCAGCCATTCGCACGGCAAGCGGGCAGTCAAAATGGGCGCTTGTCACATGAAGACTCTTATTGCCGCGCTTTTTCAATCCTTCCAATAAATAAACCGATGAACCCTCTGCAAAAGCCCTGACAATTTCACTGATGCCCGGCTCGATCCCGCCCCCGTGGGGAGCCATCACAAGCAGTGCGCTCCCTGCATCCCGCGCAGCCACCGAATAATCGGTTCCTTCTATTTCGTTTTCTGCCATCTCTGTAAAGCTGCCGTATTGGTCAGTTAAAGCCTGCTTCATCTTTTGATTTTTTGCACCTGCCTGTCCTGTTTTTATGTAGTGTACCGGGAGTCGCGGCGGTTGTAAATATGTTGCCTCTATGAAAATGAAAATCTCTTTATGAGATTTAAAAGATTAAAGCAATTGAACCAAAATCGAAAATCACATAAGGCACGAAAATGATTCTTCGGTAAACACATCGGTTTTAGAACAAGCAAATACGAAATATGATTAACAAAGTGAGGTTGCCGGCTGGCAGCCTTTTTTATTTGGGATCCTATCCTCTAGATTGCAGCCCTTATGAAAACGCTCCAAATATAATATATGGTGATTAATTAGGTCTCGAAAAACCTATTAGGAATTTTTCAGAACGCTCTCTTCACTCCCCCCATCCACACAAACTTTAACCCCCAAATCTCATTTATAACTCACAACCGGATATTTTTCTGATATCATGAATATACACTGCATGATTAGGAATGAATGTTTAATGATTAAAAAAACTCTCGGTACCATGTTCGCAGTGACTATGATCTTTCTGTTGATCCTCACTGTGTTTACGCTCTTATTCGGGTCTTATTATTTCGGCGTCGCCGGTTTTTTCGCGATTTTCGGCGTGACATACGAATCGCCCTGGTCGCTCTTCTGGTATATCCTTTTATCCTTTGGCCTCGGCGCGCTGTTTGAAATCCCGGAAAAAATTTTGAGCTTTATGATCGGGCATAAAGCCGTGACCTTTATGATCGAATGTTTTTTTACGTGGCTTGCCATCCATCTTGCTGATGAATTAATGGACAGCATCACCATCCCGCTGGATGTCGAAATTATCGCCTGTCTGTTTTTATTCGTCATTCAGCTGGCATTTGAAGACAACAAAGAAAGAAACCGAACATACGAAGATTGAGAAACATTCCGGCGAAGGGAGAATAGAACTGTGGCGTTTATCATTTTAATGGCCGGATTGTTTCTTTTGATTCAACGCAAAAGACCGTTCCGAAGGAAAATGTTCGGCTATGTTTTTTTGGCCGTTTATTTAACAGTGCTCGCACTCTATACCATCAATTCCACTTTTGTTCACCTCATACCTGACAGCCTTTTGTCGATCTTGGCAGTGATCGCTGTGGCGCCGCTGCTTGCCGGCTTTCTGAAGCCTTCAGCGGATTCCCGTGAACCGAATATGGACAAATCGTCCTCTTTCTAAAATAGGCCTTCAAAAAAGGTCTTTTTTTTCGTTAAAATTATATAGACCGATCAGTATAAAACCATAGGGGAATGATAGAATGGCAGAAAAAATGAGCAGCCGCGACAAAATATTGCGGGCGGCTTCACGATTGTTCCGCAAACAAGGCTACCATGCCACAGGTCTAAGCCAAATCACAGCCGAAAGCGGAGCGCCGCGGGGATCGCTTTATTATTATTTTCCCGGCGGCAAAGAAGAGCTGGCGCAAGAGGCGATTCAATTAACCGGGGAAAGAATCAAAGCTTATATATTGTCAGCGATCAGCCGTGAAGCTGATCCTGTCAAGGCGTTTCAATCTTATATTCAGATGATGGCTGACGGAATCGAGGAATACATCATCGAAGAAAACGACGATATTCCGATCGTATCCGTCGCCGCAGAAACGTGGTCGTTCAGTGAGAAGCTCCGCCAAACGTGTGAACAGGTTTATCAAGACTGGCAGCTTGTCTATCAGGATAAACTGCTCCAGTCAGGCTATGCGCCGGAAACGGCCGAGACGCTGAGCGTCGCGATACAAGCGATGATTGAGGGTGCTTATGTGCTCTCAGTGACGAAAAAAAACGGCAGGCCCCTCAGTGCAGCCGCCGAACAAATTCCTTTTTTGCTAAAACGATCATAAAGGGTGGGAAATGCAAATGGAACATGCTAAAAAAGGCTCCTTCATGATTATCGCCATTTTAATCATAGGAAATTTTCTCGCTTTGATTAATGAGACGGTCATGAATGTGGCTTTGCCGAAAATCATCGACGATTTCGGCATTTCAGCGAATACGGCCCAGTGGCTGTCAACCGGATATATGCTCATGATCGGCATCGCCGTGCCGATTACCGCGTTTTTAATGCAGCGCTTTACGACAAGGCAGCTGTTTCTGTCTGCGATGGCGTTATTCACAGCGGGAACCTTTCTGGCCGGAATCGCCCCAGTCTTCCCGCTCGTTCTCGCCGGACGGATCATCCAGGGCTCAGGTACAGGTTTGATATTGCCGCTTGTCATGAATGTGATATTGACTTTGATTCCGCCGCAAAAACGCGGAACGATGACCGGAATCCTCACGCTCGTTATTTTATTTGCCCCGGCGATCGGTCCGGTCATCTCAGGCTATATTGTCGAGCATTATTCATGGCGCGTTGTTTTCTTCATGATGCTGCCAGTATCGGTCTTCATGATTTTTTATGCGGCGTTCCGCCTCAAAAATGTAACCGAACTGACGTATCCGAAAATTGACATGTTATCAATTCTTTTATCGACTGCCGGGTTTGGCGGAATCGTTTTCGGCTTCAGCAACGCCGGGGAAGCAGCGGGCTGGAGCAGTCCGAAAGTGATCATCGGACTGGCGGCCGGTGTCATCGGATTAATATTGTTCGTCATGCGCCAGCTCAAATTGAAAGTGCCGATGCTTGATATGAGGCCGTTTCAGTCAAAAATATTTTCCGTCTCGGTTATCCTGATGTGGATCGTGATGATGCTGCAGTTTTCGATGATGCTGATTTTGCCGCTTTACTTCCAGATGGCGCTTGAGCTGTCACCGCTTTATACGGGCATTCTTATGCTGCCGGGCGGCCTTGTCCTGGCGATGACATCCCTTGTTGCAGGACGCCTGTTTGATAAGCTTGGCTTTAAACCGCTGCTGATCACCGGATTGATCATTGTGATTGCCGTCCTTTCGCTGTTTACGAATATTTCAAGCGATACGCCGATGACGGCCGGAATGATGCTGTACGCCGGCTTCACACTCGGCGTCGGGTTGACGATGGCTCCGATCATGACGCTCGGTTTAAACCAGGTGCCAAAACCGCTGTACCCGCATGGCTCGGCGATTATGAATACGGTCAATCAAGTGTCAGGGGCCATCGGTCCGGCATTGTACACGACAATTCTGACGACCGTTTCGAATCGCTTTATCGCGCATTCTTCAGGAGCCAGCCGTCAGGAGCTGCACATGCAAGGCATGACAGAAGGCGTTCATATGGTTTATTTCGTAGCCATCGTCTTTGCAGCAGCTGCTCTTGTGATTTCGGTTTTTGTGAAAAGCAGTCGCGGGGAACATCATCCAGCATAAACATCGATCCATCAAAAAAATGCAGGAGGCATGAAACGCCTCCTGCATTTTTTGATATTAGTTTAAAATTTTGACCTTTACGGTTTTGACACCCCAATTGAAAGCGTCTTTTTTATCTGGAATAAATACGTCTATTTTATGGCCTTTAATGGCGCCTCCGGTGTCTTCAGCCGTCGCTTCGCCATAGCCTTCCACATATACTTTCGTACCGAGCGGAATCACGCTTGGATCAACCGCGATGACTTTTGCGTCACGGTTCGCATTCAGGTCGACTCCTGTTTTTGTGATGCCTGAAATGCCTCCGTCATTTGCCGTATACGCAGTTGCTGTCACTGTGATTTCCTTTTGCACGTTGACAGGCTGATCGTTTTGTTTTTGCGCAGACTCTTGTTTCACAGGCGCTGCTGCTGCTGCAGCCTCTCCTGCTTCTCCGTTTATCGCAATCGTTTGCCCTGCAATAATCAGGTCTGACTTCAGATTGTTCCGTTTTTGAAGATCGCTTACAGTCACACCGAACTCTTTTGCAATTTTTGAGAGCGTGTCCCCTGGCTGAACGGTGTACTGCTTTTCTTCAGATTTTTCTTCTTGAGAAGAAATGTTCAGCTTTTGACCCGGTAAAATCAGATCTGATGAAAGCTGATTCCATTTTTTTAAGTCCTTGAGGTTCATTCCGTAGTTTTGAGAAATCCCCCAGAGCGTGTCTCCTTTTTGAACTTCGATTTCTTTTGCTGAGGCAGTCGCTCCGAATGCAGTCGCCGACATAGCTGCGGCTGCAGCCAAGGACATGATTGTCTTCTTCATAAGTTAAATCCTCCCTTGTTAGCCCTTTTGAAACTAACAGGGAAAATCGTAACACAGCAAAATGTCACCGCTATGACAGATTGATGCGAATTTCGTTACAGTTTTTTTACTGGTGAAGTTTGATTTTATATAAAATTCTGATTTTTAACAACATTATTCCTTAATGTTTCAGACGTCCTCTTTCCTGCTTTTGACGCTGGTTCAAGCTGGAATTCTTTTTCAGTATAAGATGTTTTTTCAACATGAAGCTTCTGTGTTTATGGGAAGAGAAATTCGGGAAAAGGAATCAATAGACGCAAATTATTTTCCTGAACACATAACCCCAGTCGCTTTTATGTCGTCATATATAAGAAAACAGCGGAGGAAAATTTTTCTCGCAAACCCCTTGTAATCTATCTGTAATTATTGTAACATTTGTAACATAAGAGATATATTTAAGGAGAGAGGAACATGAAAAAGTTAATCGTTTGTTTATTAGCTGTTTTACTCATCTTACCTGCCGGAGCATCTCTCGCAGCGAAAAACCAAACATCAGGGAATTTAACAAATAAACAAGTCATGCAAATGACTTTGCAGGCACGTGAGCACTTTTGGAATACGATGAGCGGCCACAATCCAAAAGCGAAAAACTCAACTTGCCAAACCAAAACATTTGAATACCGCGGTCTTCCATATACGTATATGTGCAGTGAATTCAGCACAAAAGCAAAATTAACAGATTACTTGGCGCCGATTTTCACAAAAGACGCCATTAAAAAAGGATTTGAAAAATACAACATTGTGTCTTATAAAGGAAAAATGGCCGTTCCTGTCGGCGATGGGGACAACCTCTTAGGATGGGACAAGGCAAAAATCAAACTGATTTCTCAAAAAAACAATACCCGCACCTATGAATTTTCCGTACCGGCATTGGATGGATCAGTGACTGCGAAAAGAAAGATCACGTTTGTGAAAGAAGACAACAAATGGAAAATCAATCAGCTCGATGCTGCCATCTAAACGAAAAAAGCTAATGTCTAAAAACGGACATTAGCTTTTTTCCGTCAAACGGTCAGCTCAACGATGTTGCCGTCAGGATCCAGGATGACGCTTTCATAATACCCGTCACCTGTGACGCGCGGCTTTCCGGCAACCTGGTATCCTTCCTTTTCAAAACGGCTCGTCATCTCGTCAACCTCTTGCCGCGACCCTAAGGAAAACGCCATATGCGCATAGCCGGAAGCGTTTTCCTCTCCTTTTGCAAGGTCGGGACGTCTCATCAGCTCAAGCCGTGTTCCCGATTCAAACTGAATGAAATAGGATTCGAAATGCTTTTTCGGGTTGACGTATTTTTCATTCGCCTTTCCGTGAAAAAACCGGGTATAAAAATCTTTCATTTCCTCCAAATTGTTCGTCCATATAGCGATGTGTTCGATTTTCATAAAATTTCCCTCCCGTTACATCATACCATATAGACCCTCTGCCTATTTTTACACCTTTTTAAATTGATAAGTATTCATAAAAATCCCGATGCAGATCATGAAGGCGCCGATCAGGATGCTGATTGTGACCGGTTCATGCAGCTGCAGCCAGCCGAATAAAAGGCCTAATACGGGAACAAACATTAAAGCCATCGATGCTTTTGTCGCTTCGATTTGATTCAGGATCCAAAACCAAATGACGAACGTCAAAGCCGTAGAGAATAAACCGTTAAATAAAAGAGACAAGATCGCTTCATTTGACCAGTGAATCGGCCGGGACGGTTCCAGTATAAAAGAGAAGATCAATAACATCACCGCCCCTGTGAGAAGCTGCCATGCATTCATATGAATCATATCTGTATCCTTAAATTTCAGTTTGCTGTAAACATTGGCGATGCCCCAGCTGAGCGCTGCGATTAAAACACAAAGCTCGCCAAATATGACATTTTGATCAACATTCAGAATCCCTCCCCCTAATATAAATAAAAGACCGAGCAAACCGGAAAATAAACCGAGCATTTTATACACATTGATTTTCTCGTTTAATTTAAAATGACTGATGACAGTGACAAAAATCGGCATGGTGTACACCAAAACAGACGTTTTTCCCGAATCGACAAACTGCATGCCGTAAGTTAACACCCCCATATAACCTAAACCCATCAACAAACTCATCACCAGATAATGCTTGATATTCTCCTTTCCTATTGAACGCTTCCTTCCTTTGATCAAGAGAATCGCAAACAAAGGAACGGCTCCAATGAACAGCCGCAGTGCCGAAAATAAAACAGGGGGAATGTCAGTGATTGCGATTTTCATCGTCACCCAGGTATACCCCCAAATAAGCGTTACAGAGATGATCCCCAAAAGTACTTTAAACATAAACCGTCACCTTTCTTCTTTGTTTCATGTACAGTCTATGCTATATTGACTTATAACTGAAATACATTTTTATTATTGGAGGTATAACCATTTGGTTATGAACATGAACAGCCTTCACATCTTTGTGAAAGTCGCGGAGACACTAAATATGACAGAAGCCGCCAACGAGCTGTATATTTCACAGCCGGCCGTGAGCAAAGCCATAAAAACGATGGAAACGTCGCTCGGGGTCAAATTGTTGATTCGGGATAAACAAAACAAGTTAAAGCTTACTGACGCGGGAAAGGAAATCGTCGTACTGGCCAGACAGATGATCGTGATTGAAAACAAAATATACCAGGTGGCCGATCAAGAAAATCATCTGCTCAGGGGGAAAGTCAAAGTCGGCTCGTTCCCCGCCGTCTCTACGAATATTTTGCCGCAGGCTATCGCCTCCTTCAGGTCAAAGTATCCGCTCGTACAAATCGAACTGATCGAGGGAACCTCCGACCAAATCAAGCAATGGGTCGAAACACGCCTGGTTGATTTAGGCATCGTCGCCTCTCCCTTTGACGGTTTCGAAAGTCAAGTATTGTTTCAAGACCGGATGGCGGCCGTCATCCCTGAGCAATATCATCACTTAAAAGACGCACCATTCATTGATCTGAAAAAACATCAAAATGAATTGATCTTTTGCAAGGGCGGGCACGAAATTGCGGTATCTCAAATCTTTCAAAAACACCGCCTCGAATTAAAAGAAAATCTGACTGTGCAAAACGCGGAAACATTGGTCAATATGGTTCATAACAATTTGGGAATCGGCTTGATATCAAGCTTTTCGCTTTCCTCCGTATCCCATCGGTTGATCAAAAAAGACATCTCTCCTCAAATTATCCGCGAGGTCGGCATGATTACACCTTCATTTGCAGAAGCAACACCTGCGGCTGCCGAGTTTATGAAAATGATCATCGAATCGGAAACGGCCCGGTCATTTTCGTAAACAGAAAAACGCCTCAGCACCAATCAAAGGGCAGAGGCGTTTTTTTAAAATGACCATCAATCATGGAAATTCGTTCCGTCCGTCGTTTCTTTAACAATTCCGGCGCGGATGACGAAATCTCCGAAATGTTCTCCTTCATGGCGTTCTTTCGCATAGCGCGGAAGAATGTCGCGAAGTTCTTTTAAAATTTCTTCTTCACCGATGTTTTCCCGGTACATTTTGCTCAGACGGCTGCCGTCAAAAGCGGCGCCGAGGTACATGTTGTACTTGCCAGGGGCTTTTCCGATGAAGCCGATTTCGCCGAGCGCATGGCGGGCGCAGCCGTTCGGGCATCCTGTCATGCGAATGGTAATCTCTTCATTCTTCAAGCCGTTTTCTTCAATGATTTCATCAATTTTGTCAATCAGCTTTGGCAAATATCGTTCCGCTTCGGCCATCGCCAATCCGCACGTCGGCAGTGCGACACATGCGATCGAGCTGCGGCGGAGCGCTGTATAATGCCTGCCGTCAGTCAAACGAAACTGTTCGATCAGTTCGCTGATCTTTTTCTTCTTTTGGCTTGTGACATTGGCAATGATCAAGTTTTGATTGGCTGTGAGGCGGATATCGCCGGTATGAACTTTGGCGATCTCCCTTAAGCCGGTCATCAGCTTATAATCATCATAATCAGTGACACGGCCGCCCTCAATAAACATTGTAAAGTGCCATCTTCCTTTTACACCCTTTACCCAGCCGTAGCGGTCGCCGTTATGCTCGAAATGATACGGCTTTGCTTCAGCAAGGCTCCAGCCGAGGCGGTTTTCCAGCTCGTTTTTAACCGTTTCCAAGCCGAGGCGGTCAATTGTGTACTTGAAGCGGGCATTTTTGCGAACCGAGCGGTTTCCGTAGTCCCGCTGGATCGTAATCGTTTTTTCGGCGACATCGTATAACTGTTCAGGCTTGCAGAAGCCAATGACTTTGGCAAGCTGCGGATACGTTGCTTTGTCCCCGTGGGTCATGCCCATGCCGCCGCCGATCGCGACGTTGAAGCCGATGAGCTTGTCATCCTCCACAATCGCGATAAACCCAAGATCCTGGGAAAATACGTCGATATCATTTGACGGCGGAACGGCGATGCCGATTTTGAATTTCCGCGGCAGATACAGCGGTCCGTACATCGGTTCGACTTCTTCCGCATCAGGCGTGCCGGCCACTTTTTCTTCATCAAGCCAGATTTCATGATACGCACGTGTGCGCGGCAGGAGGTCATCACTCAACTTTTTCGACCATTCATACACTTCTCTATGGATTTCTGATTGATACGGATTGGAAACGCACATGACGTTCCGGTTAACATCGCCGCATGCTGCAATCGTATCCAGCATGGCTGAATGAATCGACTGAATCGTTTTTTTCATGTTCCATTTTAAAATCCCGTGCATTTGGAAGGTTTCCCGGGTTGTCAGCTTCAATGTGCCGTTTCCGTATTTCCTGGCAAGCTCATCCATGACAAGCCACTGCTCAGGCGTTGCGACACCGCCCGGCATCCGGACGCGCAGCATGAACTGATACGCCGGCTCAAGCTTTTGCTTTTGACGCTCATTGCGAAGATCGCGGTCATCCTGCAAATAGCTGCCGTGATGCTTCATCAGACGGTTGTCGTCATCGGAAATTCCGGCTGAAAGCGGCTCGAGCATCGATTCCTTCAGGGTGCCGCGCAAATAGTTGCTTTCTTTCTTAATGCGTTCTACATCGCTCGGCGGGCCTTCAGGCGCTTTTAATATTTCGTTCCCCATGTTGAAAAAGTCCCCTTTCAATCAAAATCAGTATACATCGCGCTGATAACGTTTTTGCTTTTTCATTTCTGCCAGATAGGCTTCAGCTTCCTCGCGGCTTTTGCCGCCTTCTTTTTCGATAATT
Source organism: Bacillus sp. FSL L8-0528 (assembly GCF_038593085.1). NCBI lineage: Bacteria > Bacillati > Bacillota > Bacilli > Caryophanales > Bacillaceae > Bacillus > Bacillus sp. FSL L8-0528. The sequence continues at coordinate 1,329,525 of NZ_CP151961.1, read as the reverse complement.
TCAAGCAATGCGTTCTGAACATCTTTGGCCATGTTGTTCTTGTCGCCGCAAACGTAGAAAGCCGCTCCTTCTTCAAGCCACTCAAACAGTTCTTTGCTGTGCTCAAGCATGCGGTGCTGTACATACACTTTTTCTTCCGTATCCCGCGAGAACGCGACATCCATTTTTGTCAGCACGCCGTCACTCAGCCACTTTTGCCATTCTGTCTGATATAAGAAATCGGTGACGAAATGCTGATCCCCGAAGAACATCCACGATTTCCCCGATGCTCCTGTTTCTTCGCGCTCCTGCATAAATGACCTAAACGGCGCAACACCTGTGCCCGGTCCGACCATGATTATCGGAGCCTCCGGATTTTCCGGCAGCTTAAAGCTTTTATTCGGCTGAATAAAAACAGGCAGCGTGTCGCCAGGCTGAAGGCGTTCAGCACATAAAACCGAGCAGACCCCTTTTCGGTCTCTGCCGTGCGTATTGTAGCGGACAGCGCCGATCGTCAAATGCACCTCATCCGGATTTGCAGCGAAGCTCGATGCGATCGAATAAAGACGCGGCGGAATTTTTCGAAGAATCGAAACAAATTCCTGCGGAGCTGCTGCAATCGGACCGAAATCCTGAACAAAATCAATCAGGTCGCGCCCTGCGATGTACGCTTTTAATTGATCCGCGTTTTCCTGAGCGGCAAGCTCGCGCAGCTTTTCATGTTCAATGAGTTCTGCCGCCTGTTGAATGAATTTTTTTGTCAGCACCGTAATTTCAAAGTAAGAAGTCAACGCTTCTTTCAGGGAAAGGTTTTCCCCTTGATCAACAGTGATGGTAACATTCGGATCCCATTTCAGCTCGGCCAGCAGCATGTCGACGAGTTCCGGGTCATTTTCCGGAAAAATGCCGAGCGCATCGCCAGGTTCATAAGTCAAGCCTGAGCCTTCGAGCGATAATTCAAGGTGGCGCGTTTCTTTATTTGATCCGCGGCCGTTTAAATTCAAATTTTCCAGCACTTCCGCTCTGAACGGATTTTTTCTCGAATATACCGTTTCTCCTCCTGCGGCTTGCGGTGCTGCCATTTGAGCAGGTGCTGAGCTTGCGCCCTGTTCCTGTCCTTCGTTTAAGCTTGAGATGACGCCGTCAAGCCATGCTGCAGCCGGCTCATCATAATCGAGATCGCAATCGACGCGCGGATGGAGCCTTGTGCCCCCCAGCTCACCAAGCCGCTGATCGAACTCTTTTCCGGTCTGGCAGAAAAATTCATACGACGTGTCGCCAAGAGCCAGCACAGAATAACGGAGATCATCGAGCTTCGGAGCCCGTCTGCCATGGAGAAATTCATGGAATGACAGCGCGTTGTCCGGCGGATCCCCTTCTCCATGCGTGCTGACGACGATGAGAAGGTTTTTTAATTTTTTCAACTGGTTCGGCTTAAAATCGCTCATTGCAGAGACGGTGACTTGAAAGCCCCGTTCTGTAAGCGTCTTAGCCGTGTTTTCAGCAAGTCCCTGTGCATTTCCTGTCTGCGACCCGAATAAAATGGTCACTTCTTTGGAAACAGGCTGGGCCGGACTTACAGCCGGAACTTCCGCCGGCAATGTTTCAAGCGCCGCCGCTGCATCGGCGGTTTGCACAGCCGCCAGATAACCGCTCAGCCAGGCTTTTTGTGATGCCGTCAAAGTTGGCAGAAGGCGGTTGAGGAGCTCTGCCTGCTCCTGATTAAAAGGACTGTTCATTACCTGAAGTTGCAACGATATCCACCTCACTAAGGAATAAAAAAATTATGACTTGTTTGAAACGGAAAAGGATTACTTTCATCGTATATCCACTATTCCTATAAATCAAATCGGTTTTATTGACGCAAAACATCTGTCGATCACGGCTTTGCTGCAAAGAAATATTGTAAGCGCTCACTCACCACGTCCCCTTTGCCGCTCGGCGTCAGCCTGCTTCAAACCAAACATTCCTAAAAAAGATTCTAATTTAAAGTTTACTGGAATACTCAACATTAGTAAAATATATATTAATTATCACAGCTATTAAGATTTTTAATAAAGGAGAGATTCGTGTGCATTATGATGCGCTGAAGACATTCGTTACCCTTGCAGAAGTCAAAAATTTCACAAAAACGGCCGAGCTTCTTCTCATGTCTCAGCCGAGCGTGAGCATGCACATAAAAAATCTTGAAAAAGAGTTCCAGACGAAATTATTTGAACGCTCTCCGAAATATTTGAAAATCACGCCGACCGGTGAAATTTTATACGATCGCGCCAAACAAATGATCACCATCTATGAACAAACGCGGCAGGACATTCTCGATCACCACAACTCGATCAAAGGGGAGCTGAAAATCGGCGCAAGCTTCACAATCGGCGAATACATTTTGCCATCGCTCTTGTTCGACCTTCAAAAAGACTATCCTGAGCTCGAACTCAAGGCCGTCATTGGAAACACGGAAGAAATCGTGCAGTCCGTCCGCCTGTACAAAGTGGACATCGGCTTGATTGAGGGACAGACAAATGAAAAAGAGCTTTCTGTACACGCCTTTATGCAGGACGAATTGTTTATCACCGCTTCAAGTGATCACCCGCTTGCCGCCAAACAAGACGTGACAATGGCCGATCTGCAAAATCAAACGTGGGTAACGCGCGAAGTCGGCTCAGGTACACGCGAATACTTAAACCATGTCATCCGTTCAAACGGTTTGAAAGTGAAGTCGTTTCTGACGATCAGCAGCAACCAGGGGATCAAAGAAACGCTCATGACAGGCATCGGACTGTCTCTTTTGTCTAAAAGCGTCATTGAAAGAGACGTGCAGCATGGAAACCTTTCCGTGCTCCGGCTGAAAAATCAAACCTTTAACAGGACGCTTTCATATATATATTCGCCCGTCATGCAGGACAAAAAAAATGTGAAAACCTTTATTAACGCTTTGAACAAAAGAACGGCTTCGGGATGATGATCCGTTCTTCCTGCCGCTTCACGAAATGTTTGTTTTCGTTTGTCCAATGTGTGAATCATCACTGGAAACGTTTGACTGCCGGCTGATCATACCATATCCTGGAACTATCACATAGGAAAAGAGATGATGGTTATGAAGTGGTTTGGTAAAAGTTTAGTTGCTTCATCATTACTGGCGGGTATGCTTGCTGTTTCGGGAAGTCCCATGCATGTACAAGCCCAGGAACTCTCTAAAACTGAAAGTCTCTCTTCTCACGTATCTGTCATCGCCCCTCAGGCGATCGTTATCAACAGGCCGATGAAAGTCGGACAGGAAGATCAATACGTCGGCATTTCGAACGTCTCCTACAGCGGCAGCGCCATTACCGTCAGCATCACCTCGGACCGCGTGTACGTAAAAGCCGTCAGCCCAGGCAAAGCGACATTTTCGTATCTCAATTCATTGGGACAGCTGGTCATCAACAATATTACGGTCACCCGCTAGCACTTAAATCCGCGGGAGGAAACGGCTTCCGCGGATATTTTATATCTCCAGTCTAAAATAAAAACACCAATCACATCGAATTGGTGTTTTTGCTATCAACGTATTTGATGATTTTCGCCGGATTTCCGCCGACGATGGCATTGTCCGGCACATCTTTTGTCACGACGGCTCCGGAAGCTATCACTGCATTGTCGCCGACCTTGACGCCGGGATTGATGACCGCGCTGCCGCCAATCCAGACGTTCCGTCCGATGATGACAGGTATCCCGTACTCCGCACCGCTTATCCTTTCGGACGGATCGAGCGGATGGGTCGCCGTATAAATATGAACGCCCGGTCCGAGCATACAATGATCGCCTATCCTGATTTCGCATACATCGAGGAAAACACAGTCAAAATTGGCGAAGAAATTTTCCCCGACATGTATATTAAAGCCGTAATCACAGCGAAACACCGGTTCGATGTGGAGCGTTTCCCCTGTTGAACCAAACAGCTCTTTAATCAGCTTGGTCCTTTTATTGTCGTCGATTCCGTTCGAATTGTTGAACTCATTCGTAATTTTGCGCGCCCTGAGTCTGTCATGGCACAGCACCGGATCAGAAGCATGATAAAGCTCTCCGTCCAGCATTTTTTGCTTTTCTGTTTTCATTGGTTTTGGTCTCCTTGACTGCATTTTTATATTGGCTACATCAATTGCAACACTAGATTGAACACTTTTACAATAAAGTAGACATTGATGAGCAGCAAAAGCAAAATAACAGCCTTCCGCTTCTCATGTTTAATTTCATAAACGAATTTCCACATAAAAAAGATTGCTAAAAATACGATTAAAATACTATCAACACTTTTAAGTATCAGATCCATCCAATTCCTGCTCCCTTTTGACTTCTATATAAGACAATATTTTCATAACGCACGGCGTACTGCAAGACTCTTTCCCAGTTCTAAAAAAATAATCGAAAAACTGTTGACGAATCCATCTAATCTGCATATAATAGAACTTGTCAGCAAAACAAATACCCAGTGTTACATACCATGATTCCGTAGCTCAGCTGGGAGAGCGCTACCTTGACAGGGTAGAGGTCGCTGGTTCGAGCCCAGTCGGAATCATACCAACAAACCCTTGTATATCAAGGGTTTGTTTTTTTATGCATTATTACTTTAAATACACCCTGATGAATTGAATTGTTGGCGAATTGTTGGCAAAAAACTTTTTTAATCAATGACAATGATGCTACCGGAACATGTCAGCATGCTCCCCGAATTGGAGAGTAATCACAATAGAGTGAAAAGACCTGTCCTTGACATGGCCCAAGTAGAAGATATGGAAATGATCATAAGTGAAGCAATGGAGTTTAATAATCCAGTTCGGTTTTCTGTATTTAAGCCGCTGCCCATGCTTAACGGACCGGAAACCGGGGAGATCATTCAAACAGAGGGGCATATCCATTACATAAATCAACTGCGCAAGCTGTTCAATGTTTGTAGATTCAAAAGGAGACACTAATCTCATTAAATTTGAGGATGTTGTCGGCGTGGAAATGAAGTAAGCCCTTCTTTTGTTGGGAAGGGCTTCACTCATCATACGGCCGATATTTTTTCCGGCCGGCTTCAAGTTCCTGTTTTAGCTGCAAGACATCGCTACGTAAAAATAGAAGAACCCCCCTAATTTGGGGTTCTTGAGCTTAATTTATTTTAGCTTTCAACACTCTATAATCGCCACTTCCGTACAAGCCAATAACAAGTCTTGTAGTGTATTGAAAAGGTGTGTATTTCAGGGCTGTAAATGTTCCTGTACTTCTTATCTCCCATACACTTTTATCAAGTTTATAAGGTTCAGTCTCGTGTGATTTTCCATACAGGGGGCCTGTTAAATAAACATCGTAACTATTTGATTTTATTTTTCCTTTTTCATACGTAAATGTACCGGAGACTTTATGTTGAAAACCGGTTCCTAGCAATCCATTATACTTAACATACCCAGAATAATTCTTTTTGCGTACAGCTTGAGTGTCGACTTTGTTTTCCCCTTGTTCACCAACACCTAACTCAATAGTATCACCTTGGATATTTAACTTTTTGGTGGCTAAGGCATTCGTTACTCCTTTTTCTAACTGTTTATTCACATCTTTCATTGCTTCTTCAAGAGCCTTATTGGCAATGTCTACAGAAATCTTATTGTATGTTTGATCATCTAGGGTGGAAGTATGGCTTGATGAGGTTTTCGCATTGGCTGGGAGTGATAAAAAAATTAAAGACATCACAGTAATCGGAATCAAAACAGCCAAATAAAACAATTTTTTACGTAATGATACTAAACTCATATTGCCCATCTCCTCCAAACATGGTAAAGTACACTATGATAATATCATTACATTTAATGGTTTTTCTACTATATTATAAAATAAATGGAAATAATAGGAGGGAATCCCGCTTGTCTGGAGTTATTTTTGGAATCGTATGCTTCTTTCTTGTGTTTTATTTCCTAAATTATATTGGTCAAAAGTTAATTGCCGTAAAATCACCAGTAAATCACAAAGTCATTGTTTCAATTTCTTTTGTAGAAGCTTTTGTTGCTCTTTTGATGGTTTATTATAAACCACCGTTCTTATAACAACCAATTAACTTTTAGAAGAAGTCTTTTCGTTTCATGAAAAAATTAAAAAGGCTGCCGAGAAAATCAACAGCCTAAGCAGGCACTATGCCTGCCTTTTTTATTTCAATAATGATTCTAGTTTTGCTTTCGCCTTCGGCCCGTAAATTATCCGCAGAAAGCCCGTAATCAGCTGGAACCGTTTGACTGCAACAAAGTGAAAAAGGCCGCCTGCTTTCAAAAAGGTTCGTCCAGGTAGCTTTCTTTACTTCTGCTTGACTTCTACATATTTTGTAGAAGCTGTGATGTACAATCCAGATTTCAGCTTGTACATTTTTGATCCATTGACCGTGAGCGTCTTATCAATCGTGAACGCTTCACCTGGTTTCACCTTTTTATACTTAGCCCCCCAGTCCGGTTTGTTATAAACCCATAGCCACCCGTCAGCGTTTGGCTTCATTACAACCATTTTAACACCCTTTTCGACCGTTCCTTTTTTATCCATTTTCTTAAGTCCAACTACTTCTGCAATGCCCTCGGCATGTCCCCTGGCTAATAAATCGATAAATGATGCCTACTTAAGTAATGCCACATCATTTTTATTGTCGATAAAAAGGTTTTCGGTTAAGATTGCAGCCATTTTTGTCCCGCGAAGGACTGAATAGTTAGCCGATTTTTTCCCGCGGTCTTTTACCCCTTTACCTTTGATCTTGTTGAAAATAGCTTTATGGACAGCCGCCTGCTTTTGACCTGTTCCAGATGATACAGCCAACTTGTGAAAACGATATGTCTCAAATCCTGTACCTCCTCCAGCATTGATATGGATGGATACAAAGTAATCAGCACCCCATTTGTTAGCCATGGTTGAGCGGTCAGCCAATTCAATATAAACATCAGTGGAACGAGTAAGTTTCACTAATGTATCGTATTCCTTTTCAAGTATTCAGGATCTCCTGGCTGCAAATCAATGCGCGGATTATATGGGGCAGGGTTAATCTTTTCTACTGGTATAGTTCTAATATCCATGATGTATCGCCTCCAATAAAAAAACACCTTATTTAGTAAGGTGTATGGTACTTTTTTGTACTCTACTAAAATGTCTTTTTTCCGGTAATTCATCTAAACACTCTTGTAATAATCTTTTATAACCGCTTATTTTTCCAAGTCTCCCAGCTTCCATTTTTGATAGAATAGCCCATGCCCCTATTGAAACCAAAAATAAAAAAATTATTACGTCAGAAGCTAGAGCTAAATTGATTCTGTATTCTTTTATAATACTTAGACTGTGATCCATTGTACTTCCTATAGCCAAAGATATAATTGCAAAAAAGGCTGCGGTCAAATAACTGATTGCTTTTTTAATTTCAAACTGATCTTCAAGTCTTCCCAAGAACATTTGAATTTGCCTTTTATCATGGTGCTTTTTTATTTTTTCTTTAAATGCAATTTGTTCAGATAAGCTTTTTTTATGGACATCCTCTTTAACTTGTTCTAAATAACCAAGGACACTTTTGATCTCACCAAATTCAATTTGTTCATTACTATCATTCATGAAAATCACCCCCTGTATGTATCGGAAATGTTTTTACAATATTTAGGTGTATACGTTACCGGAAGAAGTTTTCTTACTACTGTTTTCGGCGAGTTCGCCCGCCTATTCTTTTGTATGTGTCTTTCCTGATGCCCATGATCTCTTCCCAATCCCGCCTCGTTACAGGTTCATCTGACTTCGTTGAAGGGCTTAACACTTTTTTAAGGTGTTGCTTCGCGTCAGCTGATAAAACATCTCTCATCTCCATACTCATTTCTCCTTACCGAATAAACACCACCTTGCGCTATTCGCTTTTTTGAATTAAACATGGCTCCGGCTAACCTCCAGGAGGACGCAAAGATTATATGGAGCCATACGAATCAGCTGCACAACATCCGTGTGCAAAAGATCAGTGTGCAGGCTCTCCGTCTTGGACTCGATATTCACGTTCGTTTTTCTTGTCTCTATCGTATGACAAAGTGAAATAGAAAAAATCCCCCATTTTATCCCCCTTTTTGTCGGATTTTTCTCGGATTTGAACATAAAAAAAGCACTCAATCAGAGATTAAGTGCTAAAACAAGTAATTGTCAGTTCTGTAGTTCCGTTTTATCTTTAAACATATGAAACGGATCCTATAAATTTAAAAGTATACCCATTGTTAACAATTTCATTTCTTTTCCCTTCATAATCAAAGTTATATAGTAAAATAGCAGAGTTTATATTGTTCGGAAGTTTTTTACCCTGAATAGCTTCAAAACGAGGTAAAAAGATTTCATCATATGAACAGCCACCTATTAATTCGTGCAACAATTCTTTATTCTGATCATGAACAACTTTTTCTATAAAGTCTTCATCTAAATCATCAATATCTATGAAAAAGTCTTTTAAAAACGCAGAAGGGAGGAAGTCACCTTCTTCTTCATCATACGGTAATTCAACGTATTCATTTAATTTATCATCAGTTAGAATACTACCAATCCATAATGAGACATAATTTTCTCGTTCCATTTTAAATCCTCCTATTTTTTATCCTTAGCCCCTCAGGCAAAGCTTCAACTCCACCTTTTAGTCAGTAATTGGCCCAATTGTTTAATCTTCGTACAAACATATTATAATCTTCGGATGAATCTATAATCTTTAGTAGCTAGTTGTGAGCAGCAGTAGAGCCTAGTCCACCGTGTTTTCCAGTCGGGTTAACAAATTCCACTTCATTTATTGCCGTCTCTCTAATTTGTTCAGCCGTTACTCCCCAGTGTTTAAAGGTTGGGGCTCGTGAAACCAGATGCCACTCATGCATTCCTCTCGGAGCTGCCTTTCTATGGCTCTTCTAATTTTTTTGTCACTCCAGAATTCATCTAATTGTTTAGTTGATAATGAATTAAACCATTTATTGAACTCCCCACTTTTAACAGTTGGTACAATGGTTTTCCGTACTTTTTTTACAGTCTGACCCGAAGTCCCTTTATTAGTGTTGAAAAGCACACTCTTCTTCTTATCCTCAACCAGCTCACGTATCAGAGGTGTATTCTTTACGTTAATAGAATTCGGTGCATCCTGAAGAATCGTCCCATATTTTCGCATGTAATACGAGATTAATTGTCTCAACCAGCTTAAACTTGCTTCAACAAGTAGGAGGCGAACAGTTTTTTGGCGGAATCTGTGGTTCCATAGACTTCCTCGCTCTGCCCGGCTACCTTTATCTATGACTAGTCATAAAAAAAGATCAATTAAGAATACTATATAAGTAAACTTAATTGATCTTATTATACGAATAGACTTCCCTTGAGCCCTGGTAAAGTTCATAGGGAAAGTCTATTTTAAAATGACTGAGCCAAGCCCTTGTTGGGCCGCTTTGTACACGCGACTCGACTGTTGGCGCAGTCGGGTCTTTTTTATTTTATGCATTGCTTAAAGAAAATATACACCTGAACGTTTGACCCGTACGTTGATGACGCACCTGTGGTCTTTTGCATTTAATTTTGACAGTCTATCTTGAATTTATATTACCAATTTCAACCCACTAAATCAACTAATAGTGTCATTCACCTTTCGGGATAAATGAAAATATTCGAGGTAAACCGTGCTTCATCTTCCAACGCTTTTGAACATCTCCATTATTTTTTTACGAACATCTCTAAGGTTTTAATAATTCACAGTATCCAAAATACTCCAAAGTAAGTCGAATTAATCACTTCCAATCCTTTAACATTCAGACGACAAAATGACTTTTGGTTGATTGTTTTTTTAATATGGATATTTTCTGGGTTTCATGCTTTATTTCAGGACTAGAAAACAAGTCCTTTGTCTGATTGAGAGAGACCGAACCCCTGCTAAAATAAAGTGCGTGTTGTTGGGAAATATTTCTCAAAAGGGAGGACCGATTGTTAAAGGACATCGAGATTTGAAAGGAGAACAACTGTGGCTAAGACTATTATTTCTGGTTTTATTTTATTTTTTCTGCTTATTTTTTCGGGAGCTGAGCCAGCATCAGCGGCTTTCTGGGATACAAAAGGAGACAACATTATTCATGATCCTTCCATGATTAAAGAAGGAAATACATGGTATACATTCGGCACTGGAATTGGCAATGGAATCCGCGTCATTAAATCGACAGACGGAAAAACGTGGAGCGCAACGCCAAGCATATTTGCAACTCCATTATCATGGTGGAAAAAGTACGTGCCAAACCATGAAGAAAACCAATGGACGCCTGATATCAGCTATTATAATGGACGCTATTGGCTTTATTATGCGGTATCCGCGTTCGGCTCGAAAAGTTCGGTGATCGGACTGGCTTCAACAGACCGACTCTCTTCCGGAAAATGGCGCGACGACGGGCTTGTCATCCGGACGACGACTTCGAACGATTATAATGCGATCGACCCTGATTTAGTCATTGATAAAGAAGGAAATCCGTGGCTGTCCTTCGGCTCATTTTGGAGCGGCATCAAGTTGACAAAGCTTGATAAAAACACGATGAAACCTACAGGGAAGATTTATTCCATCGCATCAAGGCCGAGCCATGGCGGAGCGGTTGAAGCGCCGTCTATCACATATAAAAACGGCTACTATTATTTATTCGTTTCTTTCGATAAATGCTGTCAAGGTGTGAATAGCACGTACAAAACCGCTTACGGCCGCTCTACAAAAATCACGGGACCTTACTATGACAAAAGCGGCAAGAAAATGACGGAAGGCGGAGGCACAATCCTCGATTCCGGAAACGACCGATGGAAGGGCCCGGGCGGTGCGGATATAGTGAACGGCAGCATCATCGTCAGACATGGTTATGATGCGCTTGACAATGGGGCGCCTAAGCTGCTGATTAATGATTTATACTGGGATTCCAAAGGCTGGCCGAAGTATTAGTTTTTAAACCGAGCAGATGTTTTTCTGCTCGGTTTTTTTCTGTTATTTATCCAGCTTTGCAAGAACTCCATCTAAAAAATCAAAAAATATTTAATCTGCCATATCTTCAAAGTATCGATCATTTTGATCAACTTTTTTAATAAATCCCTCTAGAGAGTCAGCTATTTTTTTATCAAAAAAGAATACCGATGACTTATCGGTATCATTTAAATCAAGCGTTAAATATACACCTTTATTTACCTCATAAAAAACAAGCCTGTCTTCATCTTCATATATATCATCTAAATCAGGGTCAAATTCGTAAATATCTTCCCTTAAAGTGATATCTGCGATAGTAGCGGGATCTAAAAATCTGTTTATTGCACTTTTATTCCCTCTTATAAACCCGTACCCAATCTCTAAATAAAATTCTCTGAGTTCTTTAGGAAATAGAAAACCAAGTCTATCTTCCGCTTTATTAGATCGTTTTCTTTTAACTCATAAAGCTCATGATGACTATTTTTTATAAAATTAAATTTGTTCAGCCTCATGAACCTCCTTATAGATGATGCACTTTTACCATGAATATCCGATTGGTGCACATTAGAAATTCAGCCAGGCTGATATCCCCACAACCTCGAACGATTAATTTTCTTCCTGACAGACAACAGAGCCAGGCCGCCAAACAATGTTCATACTTTGCTGTTTGATTCCACTATCCGCACCGCTTCTTCCTCTGCGCCATTTTCATAAATAATCAAGCGGGTTACCACACCATTCTCCAAAATAAATTCCACTTCAACAGACAATGATCTGAGGAAAAAGCGCGTTTCCGAGGCTGGAAATAATTCGAAACGGATCTGTCCGGTGATTTGCATATAAAGCCGGTCTTTATCAACTGTCACATCAGCGGCGGTGCCATCCTGAAGTGAATAACTTCCGACATATCTTTGGTAAATGGCCGGATCGATCTCTTTTTTCTTTTTATCGGCAGGGCGGTCAGGGATTTTGTAGGCCTTTTCAAACAGGATATTTTCAACGGCTTCAAAAATGGCCTGTTCATATTCATCATCCTGTTCCACATTGCTCAAATAAATGAAGGTTTTTCGTTGATCGATATATCGGATCATTACAGTTGAATAGCCTGGCCAGCTGCCGCTGTGACCGACAATTCGCCCTGTTTCAGGTCTGTCCCGAAGCACCCATCCACACCCGTAATCTACGGACTCTCCGTTTTTCAGAGACGCGGGAGTAAAGGCAAGCTCTTTTGAAACATGATTGATCAAACAATCTGTATATAAGGCTTGGTCAAACAAATATAAGTCATGAATGGTTGAGTTTACGGTTCCGTCCCCCTGGATCCCGTCAAGATAGGAGACATATTTTGTTTCTTCAAGGTCATCGGGCAGAACGTACTGTTCTGTATGCACGTCATACACATATCCATACGCATAGTTCTCAATGGTTTCAGGTTGAAGCCTTCTGTTATACACTCTTGAGTTCCGCATTTCCACCGGTTCAAAGATACTTTTTTTCATATATTCGGCAAAACTCAGACCGGATGCCTTTTCAATGATAACCGCAAGCAGCACATATCCCGTATTGCTGTACATCCAATCTTCACCCGGGGCAAAATAGCGTTGCGGCTGATGATTCATCAGCATATCAATGATATCTTGATTAACAGCAATCTTGTTATGATCCCAATGTTGTAAAAACCACTCCATATAATCGGGCAGACCCGACGTATGTGTCAACAAATCGTGAATCGTTATGCCCTGATAAGGAAATCCGGTTATCCATCGTTCTACGGGATCCTCAATATTCAATACCCCTTGCTGTGCTAATTGAAGGATGCCCAAAGCAGTGAACGGCTTGGATAGCGATGCTAATTCAAATAAGGAGTGCTCCTGCAATAAACGCTTATCTGCCAAGTTTGCATAACCGAAGGCGCCTTGATAAAGAATGTCTCCGTCTTCAGCGACTAATACCGCCGCGTTGATCTGATTTTTTTCATTTAACACACTAAACAGGTTAACAAGTTGTTCTCTTTTTTTCTGTTTCACTTTTCCACCTCCCTTTCTTTATACGCATATGGAAATAAGAGGTTTCAACTAAAAAAAAGACAAGACTGCTTCTTGTCTTTGAAATCACTGTTCTACAATTCTAATAAGTTTCAACATCCTTTTCGCAAGTCACTCATTGATCTACGGTGCGACCCATTAGCCCCAGCACAACCGAATGTCAAATTGACTTTTGATTGCGGCGAAAGAATGTTGCAAACAGCAATAAAACGTTGCTCAAAAGACTTGCCGCCCCTAACCAGACGAGCCATTCCGCATTTGTCCCCCAGGAATATCCGATGATGATCAGAGCAATGCAGCTTGAGAAAAAGGGCCCTGTCCTGTCTAATTTTGCGCCGCGGCGAATGGTTTCCTTTGTCTGCAGGAATTTATCTTCTGCATGATAGAGCTTCTCCTTTATTTTGATTTTAAAAGTTGTTGCTTTTACATAAAGATCATTTTTCATCATTTTCTCCTCCGTAGCGGCGTTTCTCAAATTCTCCGAGAATCTTTTCTGTATCTAACGGATTCCCCACGCCAAGCTGAATGTTTGCATTCTCCTCAAAACCGTCTTGTTCTTCACCGTCAAAACGGTAAAGCTTTTGCAGCAGCCGCCAAAATGTCGCAACCTCTTCAGCTGTAAACTGCTGAAACAAGTCGGCCAAGAAATAGACGGACCTTTCGGAACAATCCACCAGCGCTTTCTTTCCTTCAGCGGTCATTTCAATATTAATGGAGCGTTTGTCTTTTTGACTTGGCACTGATTTGACATAGCCTTTTTTGATCAGACCTGTCATCAGCTTGTTGGCGGTCTGTTTGGTTGTGCCAAGCTTTTTGGAGATATTCGTAAGCGTGGCAGTTTCAGTCGGCAAATGCGCGATGGCGATGAGCGCCATATGTTGCCTTGAAGTTAATATTTCCATGTATTCGTCACCTCGGGTTTGCACCTTATTGACAACTGAAAACAATGTCGCATAGCTTTGCTGCATCAAATGTAATTCGTTGATTAAGCCGTTGATATCCATTTGTTCTCTCCTTCGAATATAGTCAACATGCTGACAAATGTACAATACCCTCTTTCAGGAATTTTGTCAACATGTTGACTATTTTTTCGTGATTGATCAATTGGACATTCCGTTTTACACTATTTAATTATCTGATAATTAAAAATATAGGATGCGAATAGGGGGAGTGTAATGAATTCTTCACTCATTTCAGCGGATGATGCATGGGTGCTTTGGGGGTTTATTGCGGTGTGGGCGGCGGTGAGTATTTATTTGGAGCAGCGGTTTCGCTGGGCTGCGGCCGTATCGGGGGCCGTACTGGCGCTGGGCGGATCGATGCTGTTTACGAATGCGGGGATTCTTCCGGCCGAGTCGCCCGTCTATGATGCGGTGTGGTCCTATGTTGTTCCGCTTGCGATACCTTTGCTGCTTTTTCAAATCAATGTGCGGAAGATCCTGAAAGAAAGCGGCAGGCTTTTGATGATGTTTTGCATCAGCGCCCTTGGCACTGCGGCCGGAAGCGTGATTGCTTTTTTTCTGTTTAAGCAGCAGATTCCGCACCTTGAGAAAATCGGCGGGATGATCAGTGCCTCTTATATCGGCGGAGGCGTGAATTTTGCGGCGATGGCCGCGAAGTTCTCAACTCCCGGTGAGTATGTATCATCGACGGTTGTTGCGGATAATTTTATGATGGCTCTTCTTTTTTTCATTTTAATGGGGATACCGGCGCTTAAATGGTTTCAAAAACGCTTTGGCGTTCCTGAAGAGGCGGCCGGCCGCAAAAATCAGGCGGAAGCCTATTGGAAAAGAAAAGAGATGTCCTTACAGGACATTGCTTTAAACATCGGAACCGCCTTTGCGATCGTTGTTGTGTCTGTAAAAGCAGCAGCCTTTTTCAAAGAGTGTTTTTCTTCTGACGGCAGGTTTCAGTTTCTTGCCTTTGTCTTGGGTGACCAGTTCCTGCTGCTGACGACGCTGACAATTTTGCTGACAATCGCCTTCCCCCGCTATTTTGAACGGCTGCGCGGCACACAGGAAATCGGGACTTATTTGATTTATTTATTCTTTGTCGTCATCGGCATTCCGGCAGACTTGCGGATCATTCTCATGAACGCCCCGCTCCTCCTTGCATTTGTGTTTGTGGTCGCCATGTCCAACCTGCTCGTATCGCTCGTCGCCGGAAAGCTGTTGCGTTTTCGGCTCGAGGAAATTCTCTTGGCCTGCAACGCATCTGTCGGCGGTCCGACAACAGCGGCGGCGATGGCGATCGCAAAAGGCTGGCAGGGCCTCGTTGCTCCGGTTATGTTGGTCGGGACGTTCGGATATCTGATCGGCAATTATGTCGGCACCCTCTTGGGCACATGGTTTTCCACCCTGGTTTAAACGCAAAAAAAGCCGCAGATTCCCTGAAGAGTCTGCGGCTTCTTTTATGATCGGGCGAACGCTCCGGATACGGCTTCCAATGCACGGGCAAAATCGGCCTGCAAATCATCGGCATGTTCCACACCGACGCTCAGCCGCAGAAGGCCGTCGGTAATCCCCCGTTTTTCCCGCTCTTCTTTCGGCATGGCGGCGTGTGACATTTTTGCCGGATAGGAAAGGATCGACTCCACAGCGCCGAGGCTGACGGCAAAGACCGGAAGAGAGACGCGTTCTACAATCTTTTTCACAGCTTCTGCATTCTCCAGCTCGAACGAAAGGACGGCGCCGGCGCCATATGACTGGTGCCTGTGAACAGACGCACCCGGATGCGAAGATAGCCCCGGATAATACACTTGTTTGACGGCCGGATGCTTTTCAAAAAATTCAGCGAGCTGCTGAGCCGTTCGCGATGCTTTTTCAAGCCGAACCTGCAGTGTCTTCAGCCCTCTCAGCACAAGCCAGCAGTCTTGGACGCCGAGAACAGCGCCGAACGAATTTTGCAGTTTATAAAGTTCTTCCCCGAGTTTTTTGTCTTTCACGACGGCAAGGCCTGATAATACGTCGCTGTGTCCGCTTAAAAACTTCGTCGCGCTGTGCAGCACAACATCGACGCCGAGCTCGAGCGGCCTCTGGAGCGCCGGGGTCATGAACGTGTTGTCAAGAAACGTCAGACAGCCGTGCGCCTTGGCAAGCTTGACGACGCCTCTGATATCCGTAATGCCGAGCGTCGGATTTGACGGTGTTTCAAGGTAGATGACTTTTGTATTTTCCTTTATGTTTAAAGCAATTTCATTTAAATCCGTCATATCGACGAAATTATGTTCAATCCCGAAGCGGCTCAGCACTTCCGTAATCATCCGGTAAGTGCCGCCGTACACATCTTTTGTGACGAGCACGTGATCGCCCTTTGACAAAAGCAGAAAGGCGGTTGAAATCGCGGCCATTCCGGATGAAAAAGCAAATCCCCTCGTCCCTCCCTCAAGCTCGGCTATCGTGTCTTCAAGCGCCGTTCTTGTCGGTGTGCCTGACCGGCTGTAGTCATATTCGCCGAATTTGTCAAAAGAACCTTGATGAAAGGTTGAGGCGTGCTGGATCGGCACGCTGACGGCTCCGGTTGCTCCGTCCGTTTTATTTTGGTTATGAACAAGCCTTGTTTCAAGCGTCCAGTTTTCATGACTCATGCGAAACCGCCTCCCCTTTCACTTTTTCCAGCGCAGTTTTTAGATCCTGCTTCAAATCTGAGACGTGTTCGATTCCGACTGAAAAGCGCAGAAGTCTGTTGCAGACGCCGTTTGCAATTCGGATGTCTTCCGGAATATCCATGTGGGTCTGTGTCGCCGGATAGGTGATGAAGCTTTCGACTCCGCCGAGGCTTTCGGCGAAACAGATCGTCTTGAGATTTTTCAGAAACGGATTGACCCATTCTTCTTTTTGAACGCGGAATGACAGCATGCCGCCTTTTCCCGGATAAAGAACATCAGCAATTTCTTCCTGATCTTCCAAAAAGGCCGCGAGTTCCCGCGCGTTTTCCTGATGCTGTCTCATCCTGAGAGCGAGCGTCTTCATCCCTCTTATTAAGAGCCACGAATCGAACGGCGATAAAACCGCGCCGATGGCGTTTTGGTGCTGGAACATTTCCTCAGACAGCTCTTCGCCTTTTGCAACGACAAGCCCCGCCAAAAGATCGTTATGACCGCCCAAATACTTCGTCGCGCTGTGAATGACAAGATCAGCGCCGAGCTCAATCGGCCTTTGCAGAACCGGTGTATAGAACGTATTGTCGACAATGAGCAGCAAGCCGTGCTCTTTGGCGATTTGCGCGATTTTTTGAATATCGGCTTCCTGCATGAGCGGATTTGTCGGCGTTTCTACAAACAGTGCCTTTGTATTGTTCGTGATTTTCGACTTGATACAGTCTTCGTCTGAAAAATCGTCGTAGAAAAAGCGAAGTCCGTATTTCTTCCATTCGTTTTCAAAAAGGCGGTACGTTCCCCCGTATAAATCGGACGAAACGATGAGCTCATCCCCGCTTTGAAACAGAGCCATGATCGTCTGAATGGCAGCCATACCGGAACTGAACGCAAAGCCGCGCGTTCCCCCTTCGAGTTTCGCGATTGCATCTTCAACAAGCTGTCTTGTCGGATTTTTTGTGCGAATGTAATCAAATCCTGTGGATTCCCCAATCCCTTTGTGTCTGTACGCAGAAGAGAAATAAACGGGAGGATTGACAGTTCCTGTTATTTCATCACTGCGGTTGCCGATTTGCGCCAGCGTTGTTTGTACATGTTCAGTCATATGACACCATCCTTTAAAAAATAAAAAACCCCTTCTTCATAAGAAGAAGGGGGATTATGCGCTTCTTCTTATCTTCCAAGCATCTGCTTGCTGGATTTAGCACCTTGGTACACTGACATCGTCAGTGCAGACCGGTTGCTGAGGTTTCAAAGGGCCAGTCCCTCCACCTCTCATGATAAGAATCTCTTCAATTTTCTGATTGTTCTTTACTTTAACCTAATTCAAGACATTTTTCAAGGGTCATTTTTAAATCTTTCCTCATATTGAACATGGTATGATGAAACCAAATGACGGAACCGGAGGAATCAGATGCCAAAAACAGAGCGATTAATCGAATTGATGATGACCATTCATACAAAACGAAAATTTACGGCCGGGGAGCTCGCAGCAGAATTCGGGGTTTCCTACCGCACGATTCTCCGCGATCTGGACGAGCTGAGCGCGCTCGGCGTCCCAATCTATTCTGAAACAGGCGCGAACGGAGGCTATTATTTGCTGAATGAACCTGTGCTTCCGCCGCTCTTTTTTACACAATCAGAGGCGGCGGCTATGTTTTTCGCGTATCAATCTCTGCAGTTTTTCGGATCGCTCCCCTTTGATGCGGAAACGCGGATGGTTTTAAAAAAGTTCTACCGCCACCTTCCCGCGGAAACACAGGAGCGGATTGATGCGATGAAAGACAGAATCGTGTTCTGGAATCCGCATCGTCCCAAAGCCGCCGAACATTTAGAAACGCTTCTTGACGCAGCTATCAATCAATCCGTTTTGACAGTCGCTTATGACGGAACTGACGATTGCGCGGAGAGATCCATCCAGCCCATCGGCTTGTACAGCTGGAACGGCTTCTGGTACTGTCCGGCCTATTGTTTTAAAAGGCAGGCGTTCAGACTGTTCCGCGCCGACCGCATCCTTCGGGCGGAAAAAGCGGCCGGCCCGCTGGCCCGCCAGCTTCCCTATCGATCGGTTCTCAGCTGGATCAAACATTCGGAGAGCGAGTGCCCTGAACCGGTGCGGCTGCATGCGGAACTGACACGCAGAGGAGCCCGGCGGGCTGCGGCTGATGTGGATTTATTTAAGATCCTCACCATGCGGGATGACGGAACGGGGGCGATCGATGCCAACCTCCCCAGGTCAGAACTTGAGTATTTCGGGGAACTTTTGTGGAACCTCGGCACTGAGGCAACTGTCAAAGAACCCGCGGAAATCAAGCTTCAGCTGATACGGAAGGCTGCTGACATTTTAGCAAGGTACGACTGACTTTTTTTAAGAACCGTGACAAAGCCTGTCAGGATTAGGTGATACTTTTAAAATAAAGCCAAATGGAAAGGATGAAGCAAATGAATCAAGTTCAAGCCCTGCGGAGCGATTTGTTCCACGAAATGGAGACGGGCGTCCGCTCCACGTGTCATCTTCTGAAAAAAGTGAAGGAATCTGACTGGTCTTACCGGCCCGCCGACCGCATGCGAAGCCTGAAAGAACTGGCAAGCCATCTGACGGCCATCCCAGAAGCCGACTTGGCCATCATGCAGGAAAAGGAAGAGGCCGCCATCTCCCGGATTGAAAAGAAGTATAGTGCATTACAGTCGGCTGACCAAATGGCTGAAGCTATGCAGAAAGGATTCGCCGCTTTTCAAACGTATATGACTTCCCTCTCCGACGAGGAGTTTTTGACGAAAAAAACAAAGCCGTTTTACCTCGATGAAGGGATGACCCAAAGCCGCTGGCTGACGGAAACGCTCACCCACGTCTTTCATCACAGGGCCCAGCTGTTTAATTATTTAAAACAGCTCGGCTATGACGTCAATATGTTCGATCTGTATCTTTAAAAGGTGTTCATATGAAGCTGCCTCTGACAAAAAAAGAATGGTCAAACTTAAGGACAGCCAAGGTGAAAATAAAAAACACGGCATATATGGATCTGTCCGTCCTTGCGCATACGCTCGGTTCGTGTTTGGAGCGCGCCGCATACATCAAGGCGCTCGCCCAGTTTCAAACGGTTCCTTCCATCGGGCCGAAAATGGCGCAGTGCGCCGTTGACCTGGGCTACTATTCCCTTGGCGACATCAAGCATGAATCAGGTGCGGATTTGATCATCCGCCTCGAAAAACTGAAAGGCTACTGGGAAGATCCTTGTGCAGAAGATGCGCTGCGATGCATCGTCCATTACGCCAACGATCCCGAAAGCGCTAAAAGCTGGTGGGATTTCACAGCGGAAAGAAAAATGTACCGCGAGCGCTGCGGATACCCTCCGGATAGACCGTCAACACCCTGGCACGAAAAAAAACGGCCATAAAAAATCACGGCTGCCGAACAGTTCGGCAGCCCTTTTCGCTTCTTTCACAAGAGAATTTCGTGTTAAAATGAATGGAAACGTTCACAAACATTATTTCTGGAGGAATTCACCTTGGCTATGAAAAAAGGAGTCATTCAGGAGAAGAAGCTTTTTTCGGAAGAGCTCGGCGAGGAAATGGAGCTTCTCGTCTATTTGCCGTCATCCTTCTCGCCGCTTTACAAATATCATGTGATCATCGCACAGGATGGACATGATTATTTCCGGCTCGGGCGCATCAGCAGACAGGTGGAAGAACTGCTGGCGAACGGTGAAATCGAAAGAAGCATCATCATCGGTATTCCGTACAAAAACGTACAGGAAAGAAGGCTTACATACCATCCGGAAGGGTCAAAATTCGAAGCGTATAAACGTTTTTTGGCAAATGAACTCGTCCCTTTCACCGACAGAGAGTATCCGACATACCAAGTCGGATCAGGCAGGACGCTGATCGGGGATTCGCTCGGAGGAACGGTTTCCCTCATGACAGCGCTTGACTACCCGAATATGTTCGGGAACGTCATCATGCAGTCACCTTATGTCGACCGCCATGTTCTCGATAAAGTGAAACAGTCCGATTCCCTGCAGCTTATTTCAATTTGCCACCAAATCGGAGAGAAAGAAACCGCCGTCAAAACGACAGATGATCAAATTTTGGATTTCACCGGTCCAAATGAACAATTAAAAGAATTGCTTGAAGAAAAGCAGACAAACTACGATTTCAAAGCTTTCGACGGGGATCACAAGTGGACATACTGGCAGCCGCTTATCACCCCCGCTTTAAAAAAAATGCTGTAGCTCTCTGTATATCGGCCCATCTTTGATATACTAAACCATATCAATTGTTTAAGGAGGGAACAAAATGAAATACGGTATTGTGCTATTTCCATCAAAAAAACTTCAGGACATTGCAAATTCCTACCGAAAACGCTATGACCCGAATTACGCTTTAATTCCGCCCCACCTTACATTAAGAACACCTTTTGAAGTGTCTGAAGACGAGATCGCGGGCGTCGTAGGACACCTGAGGGAACTTTCAAAAGAGCTGAAACCGGTCACGCTGAAGATTACAAAATTCAGTTCCTTTGCCCCCGTCAATAATGTCATCTACATGAAAGCCGAACCGACAGAAGAATTGACGCAGCTTCATAAAAAAATGTACAGCGGCGTTTTGGAAGACAAACCCGAATACGCGTTTGTTCCCCATGTCACAGTCGCACAAAAGCTGTCAGATGATGAGCATTCCGACGTCCTCGGCACGCTGAAAATGAGAGACGCGTCACACGAAGAAGTCATCGACCGCTTTCACCTGCTTTACCAATTGGACAACGGATCATGGACCGTCTATGAAACTTTTATTTTAGGAGCGTGAAGAAAGCCAGTGGAAGCCGTCATTGTGAAGAATCAACAACAGCTTGAAGACGCCTTCTTTGTTAGAAAGGAAGTCTTTATCAAGGAGCAGCACGTATCACCGGAAGAAGAAATGGATCATCTCGATCAGGAATCTTCACATCTCGTCATCTATGACGGAAAAGAGCCGATCGGCGCTGGACGCCTCCGGCTTGTCGACGGCTACGGCAAACTTGAGCGAATCTGTGTGCTGAAAAGCCATCGCTCCCTCGGCATCGGCAACCTGATCATTCAGGCGCTTGAAGAGGCAGCCGCCAAGCAAGGCGCGGTTCAATTCATGCTGAACGCGCAGACACAGGCTGTTCCCTTTTACGAAAAACACGGCTATAAAGTCGTGTCTGAAGAATTTTTAGATGCGAATATCCCCCATGTCAAAATGGTCAAAAAGTAACCGTTCCGCTTTTTAAGCGGAACGGTTTTTCTTTTCCTCAGAAAACATTTCATAGTTTGTTCATCTTTTGTTTATCGTTTATTCAACATTGTCTATTAAAGTTGTTTCTAAGCTTTTACGAAGCCCTGCACAAAATAGACGGGAGGTAAACAGCCGAATGCCGTTATGAACAAAAAAAACATCACTACACTCGCCCGTTTCGGGATAGTCGGAGCCGGAAACACACTCGTTGATTTCGCCGTGTTTTTCCTCCTTACGTCCCTCCGCGTCTCCTACCTGGCCGCACAGCTGTTTTCCTATTCGGCAGGCGCAGCAAACAGCTATATCTGGAATCGGACATGGACATTTCAAGTAAAGGAAAAAGCGCATGGCGCGGAAATCGTCCGGTTTATCATAATCAATCTTGCAGCAGCGGGCTCTACATTTGTTCTTCTGTACATTTTTCAAAAAGCCGGCTTTTCCCTTTTTATCAGCAAGATGTCCGCAACAGTCGCAGGAATGGCCATCAACTTTATCGGAAACAAGCTTTGGGTGTTTCAAGAACCCGGAACAGATTCATAAAAAAGACCAGGAGTGAATAACCATGAAAGTAAAAAAAGCAGTCATCCCAGCAGCCGGATTAGGTACAAGATTTTTGCCGGCAACAAAAGCGCAGCCGAAAGAAATGCTGCCGATTGTCGATAAACCGGCTATACAATATATCGTGGAAGAAGCTGTTCAATCAGGAATAGAAGACATCCTTATCATTACAGGAAGAAATAAGCGTTCGATTGAAGACCATTTTGACCGCTCTGTTGAATTGGAGCAAAACCTGCTGGCCAAAGGAAAAAACGATGTGTTAAAAGAGATACGCGAGATCGCCGATATGGCGAATATTCATTATATCCGGCAAAAGGAGCCCCTCGGCCTCGGACATGCAGTGTTATCGGCCAAGCATTTCATCGGTGATGAGCCGTTTGCCGTCCTCCTCGGCGACGACATCATGGTGTCAGAAACGCCGGCGCTTCGGCAGCTGCTCGAAGTATTTGAAGAATATCAGACAGAAGTAATCGGCGTTCAGCCAGTTGATCCGGCAGATGTGAGCAAATACGGCATTATTCAGACGTCCGTGCAAAAGAACAAAGTGTATCAAATTGACGATCTTGTGGAAAAGCCGTCTGTCAAAGAAGCCCCTTCAAATATCGCGGTTATGGGCCGCTATGTGCTGAGGCCTTCGATTTTCCCTGTGCTCGAACAAACGAAGCGCGGTGCGGGAAATGAAATTCAGCTGACTGACGCACTAAGGGAAATCTGCCGGGAACAAAGCATGTATGCGCGCAAATTGGAAGGAAGCCGCTTTGATATCGGCGACAGGCTGGGCAGTTTTAAAGCGAGTACGGAAATCGCTCTTATGCGGGACGAGATGCGGCCAAAACTGCTAGCCTACCTGGAAAGCGTCTTAAAAAAAGAAGCGCAGAAAGAAGCATGGCAATGACATCCGTACTCGAATTAACAAAGCAAAACCGCTCCGTCGTCGTGCTTGACAATTTATCTGCCGGACACAGGGAGGCCGTCAGCGGAGTCAGCTTTTATGAAGGTGATATCGGTGATGCGGCACTTGTCAAAGCCATCATCAAACATCATGATGTCGATGCTGTCATCCATTTCGCCGCCAAAAGCCTTGTGTCCGAATCGATCGAAAAGCCTGAGATCTACTTTAGGGAAAACACGCTAAAATCTTGTGCATTCTTCAAAACGGTCATCAAGGAAGGCGTCCTTTTCGTCGACCTCCTTCCGCTCACCTGGCGGCCCTTGACGGGTTATATGAAGACAGACTGAAGCAAAATGTTTATAATGTAGGGACAGGGGCCGGACATTCCGTAAAAGAAATCATTGAAACCGCGGAAAACATGACAGAGCGAAGCATTGCAGCAAAAACGGACGAGCGCAGAGCGGGGGATCCGCCAGTGCTTGTGGCGGACAGCCGGACACTGCAGGAAGATACCGGCTGGAAGCCGCAATACAGCGATTTACAAACCATCATTCAAAGCGCGTGGCAATGGCACAGAGCGCATCCGGACGGTTTTTGAGATTCGTTTGTTTCCCGCGCGGCAGCGGCAGGGAAACGTCCCGGCGGCTGCTCTAACGTTCGGCTGATGAAATCAAAAGCAGGGAGAAAAAACGAAAATGGGAAGCATAGTGAATGATATTTTAATGTGGCTGACCGATCTTGGCTATTTCGGCATTGCAATCGGTTTAATGATCGAAATCATCCCGAGTGAAATCGTACTGGCCTACGGCGGATACTTGGTGTCAAGCGGCTCCATTACGATGACAGGGGCCGTGATCGCCGGCGTCATCGGGGGAACGATTGCTCAATTGTTTTTATACTGGATCGGCTATTACGGCGGAAGGCCGTTTTTATACAAATACGGAAAGTACTTATTGATCCAAAAGCATCACATTCAAACGGCCGAAAAATGGTTTGAGAAATACGGCGGAGGCGTTGTCTTTTCCGCCCGCTTCATTCCCGTGGTCAGGCACGCCATCTCCATTCCGGCAGGAATTGCGAAAATGCCGATTTTAAAATTCACGGGTCTGACCGTGCTGGCCATCATACCGTGGTCGATATTATTCGTCTACCTCGGCGTACAGCTCGGCAGCCGGTGGGACCATGTTGAAAATGCTGCGAGAACGTACACGACTCCGATTATGATCGGAGCGGCCGCTATGATTATTCTGTATTTCGGGCTCAAAAAACTGCGCAAAAAATAACGAAAACCCCGGTATAAAAGCCGGGGTTTGTTTCATCTCTCAAACGGACTCGTTAACATAGCGTCCGCTTTCCGCCTTTTCTGCAACACGGCGGTTCAGCGTTTTTTTTCGCTTCTTTTCCAGAACCCTCTTAAAAGCCGCAGCCTGGTTTTCCTCTCTTTTTTCGACTTCGCGGTAGGCGCGCTCGCTTGGGATATTGGCGGTTTTTTGTATATGCGCATAGTTCGATTTTTGGCTGATGCTGCGATTGGCGTACTGTGTATATTGATCATGATGGACAGGCGGCAAATATCCCATTCGATCTCCTCCTCATCAGCTTTAATTCCCAAAAATCTACTGTTTTAAACGGTTTTCATTTGATATGATAGACGTTGTCTCATAACACTAGACGATTACCCATTAATTGGAGGACCTCTTTTTGAAATGCGCCCGATTCAATAACCGAGACATTCATATACATACATATTCGAGAGAACACCTGCAATTCCTCTTTGATGAAGCAAGAAAAGACAGAATCACGTGTAAACATTGCGGCTTGCCGCTCAGACTGAAATTGTCGATTCATGAAGAACCACATTTTTCCCACCGGGAAAACGGGGATTTTTCTCAATGTGAGGCAGCTTGCTTAAGCGAGAAGACAGAGCAAACCAGACAGAACGACTATACAGAAAGCGGCGTGTTCCGTCTCCCGAAAGGCAAAGCGATCGGAGAAGAAAAGAAGGCGGATGCGGACTTCTGGACGCCGCCTCGCGAAGCTTCCATCCATTCTCCTTTCTCGCCAGCGGAAGAAACGGCTCCGGAACCGGTCTTTCCGAATGTGCCGCTCAATGAGAAACAGCTTGCCGCCGTGACGGCCCCCGAAGAACCCCTTCTCGTTCTGGCCGGCGCGGGAAGCGGAAAAACGCGGGTATTAACCGCGCGAGCGGCTTATATGATAGCCCGGCTCGATATCCCGCCTTCCGCCATTTTGCTCGTCACATTCACGACAAAAGCCGTGAAAGAAATGAAAGAGCGGATGGCCTCGCAGTACGGATTGCCGATGCAGACTGTGAACCGCCTCGTGACAGGCACCTTCCACAGCTTTTTTTACAAAATTCTTTATCACCATGATCCGGCAAAATGGAATGGCGAGCACCTGCTGAAATGGGAATGGCAAAAAGAACAATACATCAAAATGGCCCTTGCCGAAGAAGGGCTTGATGAAAAAGACTTTCCGGTTGACCAGGCGATCCAGCAGATCGGCTACTGGAAAAACGCTTATCTTCCGTGCGAACAGATTCCGCTTGAAGACGAATGGGAAAAGCGGGTTCACCGGCTGTACCGTCATTATGAAGAACAAAAAGCTGCGCGGCGCCAATTCGATTTCGACGATATGGCATCTGCATGCTGGCAGCTGTTTCAAGAACAGCCAGACATTTTAAAACGATATCAGACGCGCTTTCACGCGATTTTGATCGACGAATTTCAGGACATTAACCCTGTTCAGTATGCCATCATCAAGCTGTTGGCGAGCCCGGAAAACAACCTGACCTGTGTCGGGGATGATGACCAGTCAATCTACGCGTTCAGAGGCAGCAGCCCTTCATTTATACTCGATTTTGAAAAAGATTATCCGAAGGCGAAAACGGTCCGCCTCACGACGAATTACAGATCGAGCCATCCGATTGTGGCAAGCGCCGATATGGTCGTGAAGAAAAACAAAAAGCGTTTTCCGAAAACATTAAGCGCAGCGAGAGATGACCGCCAAAAACCGCTCTTATTTTATCCTTATGATGAAGAGGAAGAAGCGATTATGATCGTCTCTGATATCCAAGAAAAAATTGAAATGGGCGCTAAGCCTGATGACTTCGCCATCCTATACCGGACAAACAGCAGCGGGCGCGCAATCTTTGAACGTCTGCACCAGTCAGCTATTCCGTACACGGCTGAACAAGGCGTCCGGTCGTTTTACAGCAGGAGAATCGTCCGGCAGATGCTGGCTTATCTCTACTTAAGCCAAAATCAGGATGACGCGGAAGCCGTCAAACAGATTTTACCCGCCCTCTTTCTCAAGCAGTCCGCTTTAAATACGCTTAAAGCGCTATCGATTACAGAAGATTGCACGATGGTTCAGGCGCTTGAAAAACTGACCGACATCAAACCGTTTCAGCTTGATAAAATAAAGAAAATCGTTCCTTTTTTCACAAGCTTAAAAACGATGAAACCGGTTGAAGCGATCTCTTTCGCAGAGGAAAAAATGGGCTTTTCCGATTACTTGAAAAAGCGCGGTAACGAAGGAAACAAGCTCGAAAAAGGGTCTGACGATCTGCGGGATCTCAAAACAGCGGCAAAAAAATTCAAAACGATCCCCGAATTTCTTGAGCATGTCGATCATATGAGAGCCGCGGAAAAGCAAAAAGCCGACGGATACGGTGTTCAGCTTTTAACAATCCACCGTGCGAAAGGGCTTGAATTCAAAACGGTCTATATCCTGGGGGTGCAGGACGGATCGATTCCGCATGACTTTGCCCTGGAGACAGCAAGAAAAGGCGATGAAACCGCTCTTGAAGAAGAGCGGAGGCTGCTGTATGTCGCCATGACCCGGGCCGAGGACCGCCTGTATATCAGCGTCCCTTCCGTCAGAAGGGGCAGAACGGCATACCGCTCAAGGTTCTTGCAGCCTATTTTACGCCCGAATCCCCAGGTTCAGCTGCAATAAAAGACACCGTGCCCTCCTTTTATCGGAAGGCGCGGTGTTTATTTTTTGCTGTTCATCATTTTCGCGATCGTGTTGAAATCCATTTTTTCCTTGCCGCTTACAATCGATTCAACAATCTTATCTTCCATTTCCTGCGGAACCCGTTTGTTCGCCAATTTAGCGACGCGCTTAATCACGCTGCGGACCGTATTTTCATCCTTGAAGTTGGCATTTTGCAGCGAATTCGCAAGCTGCATGACGTCATTCATGCTGACGCCCGTTTTCTTTTCGATGTTTTTGAAAAATTGATTGTCCATACCTATGCCTCCTTTTTGGGAGTGATACGCTATCTTATGCATCTTTGAAAAGCCTTGTGCTTTTCCCGTTCAAAAAGAAGAGGGCCCGGCACACATGCCGCCGCCCTCTTCGCTTCAACTCAAAAACTAATATACAAAAGAAGCGCCGACAATAATTAGAAGAATAAACAAGACAACGATCAATACAAACGTTGAACCATAGCCGCCGCTATAGCCTCCGCTGTAGCCGCCGCCGTAGCCTCCGCCACAAAAGCCCATCTAAAGCACCTCCTTTTCTCCCTACACAATATGACAGTTGATAGGATTCGCTTGGATTGATGCATAGGGCTTCTGTGGATTATTTAAAAATGCCCGGCAGACTCCCGTCCTCTCCCAGCCATTTTTCGGCATTCTCTGCAAACGCTTCGATCTGCCTGCCGAACTGTTCGGCCGAGCGGTCAAATGTCTCCAGTTCCTTCTGGTGTTCAAAGAGCACCTTGTCATGGCCGGCTTGAGTTTGATCATGTTTGCGGTATATCGATTCAACCAGCTGTTCAAATAAATTCATCGCTTCCCCCCTTATGATGGTGTATGCGTCAGAAGAAAAATTGGCAACAAAAAAACCGGACTGTATCCGGCTTTTTTTGATATTAATAGGTTCTCTTTTTTTTGCCGCATCCGCAGCCTTTTTTCTTCACTTTTTTTGAGAAAGTGGACTGATGATTGCTGGAAGCGTTCGTTAATCGGCCTTGCTGCCTTCTTTTCACTTGTCTCATTGCATTCCTTCCTTTCTCATGCTTATACGCCATTATATGAGTCTTCTTTTCATAAGTTGCTAATGATAAATCCCCATTCAATCGAGCCATTTGGAAACGATCGTCTCCAGTACCCCAGCAAGGCCTGCGATGGCAAGCAGAAGAATCAGCCATTCGGCAATGGTCGGAACAAATGCGTAAAGAACAAGCAAAAACGCGGTACACCACACACCCGTGCACCAATAACAGCTCAACAGCTCGCCGATCCACACTCTCACGCCTTTTCCTTTCATGACAAGATACGTCTCGGTCTCTCCCGTTTTTTCGTTTTTTTCTTCAACCTCTTCGTGAAACAGGCTTCTAAACGGCGCCATAATCGTGTCAAACACGACCAGCCGCGTCAGCCGAAATACCGCGATAGAAAATAGAATATATAAAAGCCAGCTTTGTATCACAGGGCTCCCCCTTCCTGTTTCCAAATATATGCCGGAACCGCCTTCCCTAAAACAGCAAATTTGGGTGCTGAAATGTATGTTTTCCTCATTCCGCTAAGTTACCGGTCTGCATTTAATAAAGTGTGGATAAGAAAGGAGTGAAAGTTATGTCGTTTCATGAAAAAGCCGAAGCGCTGTACGCAGAAACATTTGACGAATTATCCCGGGAATATGACCAGCTCATTGAAGTAATTGATTCCGAACATGTCACAGTAAACACGGCAAACATAACAGCAGCTCTCTCTTTACAAGCCATTGTGATCTCTTTGACGATTTTATCGGCTCAGCTTGCGATCGAAGACGAGGATACAGCAGACATTGTCTCAGAACACGTTTTAGCCGTACACAGGCTGCAAAGCAGGAGAAGAGTCATCATCAAAGTCATCGGCAGCCGCAATGTCACCATTACGCTTTCCTCGCTGGAGATCCTGCTTTCCGTCCAAGTTTTAACCGAAGTGCTGATCGCGCTTATCACAGAGCTTGACATACTTTAAGCCTTCCTTTCTTTCTAATATTTTTTGAGAAATTGAGGTGAAAAACAATTGGCAGATCGCGAAAAGCTTAAAGCGGAAGTAAATCCGCTGACAAATACGCTTGTGCAAAATATCCTTAGAAAACACGGCGTTTCAAAAGACAATGTACGAACGCTGTCTGAGGAAGAAAAAGAAAACATCTTAAAAATACTCGAAGATTTAAAAGCGCAGTCCGAGGCTCTCATTCAGCGGCAGCAAGAAAAGAAGAAAGAAGCGAACAATGAATCATCATCACAATCCGAAGAACGCCCGAGACGAAGAAGAGAACGTTCAGGTAAAAATAAATTAAGAGAAAAGCTGAGACAAAGAAGGCAGCAGGAGAACACCGCCCAAACCGAAGAAAAAAATGGGGATTTGGAGTAGGGTATCTGCCATATACAAGTTCGAGCCTTCAAACATTTAATAATAGTAAATGGAAGGAGGAAAACAAATGGAAACTAGACCATATTCTTGGGTTGCGCTAGATCCAGAATGCGAGCATCCGGGAACTGAGTATTATCCGAGACATCCTAAGAAACACGTTTGTGACGATTACAACTGCAAATGCGGTAAACACGATGCATTTATCAATCAGGAGCTCGACCAGCTCAACCTGAACAAACAGCTGTCAGATGAGACGATTATCATCAAGGATTCTTGCGATATCCGAGTCTCTACAGAGGATACTCAAGTTGTCGCATCTGTTATGACTGCGGTGCAGACGGCAATTATTACAATCGTTCTGGCAATCATTGACGATGCTGAGCTTGCCGAGCTTGTATCACAAGATTTGCTGCAGGTAACAGCAAACAAGCAAACAAACCGTCAAAAATTAATTATCGACAATTCACGCGATGTCACAGTTACAACAGAAGATACCGATGTCGCCGTCTTGGTCTCTACAGCTGTCCAAACGCTTACCGTTGTTATCGCAACACTTATCGTCGGACTCCTTTAATACAAAAAAGCAGAGCCATCAAGCTCTGCTTTTCTTCATTTTTATAGACGATTACCCACACCAACAAGGGCACGGGTACATATGTTGTTAAAGACTAAAGTCAAATATCCCTATAAAAAGGAGCTGAAATCCATGAGCTGCGGAAAACATCATGGCCGGCATGAAAATTGTGTATGCGATGCAGTAGAACAAATTATAAAAGAACAGGATGCAGTTGAAGAAACATGTCCGACGAGCTGCTTCGGCAATCTGCTGAGTCCGACGGTTTCCGGTAAAGACACCATTCCGTTCCTTATATACGACAAAAAAGGCGGTTTGTTTTCAACATTTGGAAATGTCGGCGGATTTTCAGATGATATGCAGTGCTTCGAATCGATTTTCTTCCGGGCAGAAAATCTAAAAGATTGCTGTGCAACGCTTTCAATCCTGAGGCCTGTGGACATAAACGGCGACACATTAAGCGTCTGCCATCCTTGTGACCCTGACTTTTTCGGGCTTGAGAAAACGGACTTTTGCATCGAGGTTGACTTGACTTGTTTCTGCGCGATTCAATGTCTGTCACCTGAACTAGTTGATCGCGCAACAGACAAAAAACACAATCAGCACCACGGTTAAAAGGTGTCGGGCTGCATCAAGCCGGCCGTTATGATCGGCTTGATGCCAGTCTTTTCACGAAAGCTGCCGGCTTTCGGCAGCTCCTTTTACCAATAGAAAGCCAGGCCGAAAAACGAAATTTTATATCCTGAACTGGGAGGGATCATAACATGACAAAATGTTCAGCTGAAAATTGCGTGTGCGAAGCCGTTGAAAACATTCACGATCTGCAAAACGCCATTGAGGAAGAAGGCTGCCCGACAAGCTGCTTCAGCAACCTGCTTTCCCCTTCGAGGCACTTAGGCGACACCATTCCATTTATTATATACACCTCAAAGTCTAAGCCGTTCGTAGCGTTTGGAAATGTCGGAGAACTTCAGGCAGGCCCTTGCTTCAGCACTGTGTTTTTCAGAGTTGAAGACATTAAGGACTGCTGTGCTACATTAAGACTGTTGATTGCCTTTGATGAAAATCGCCGCGTTCTCGATTTCACAGAAGAAAAAGACAAAATTTGTGATGTGTTCCGCTTGGAAAAAACAAATTTCTGCGTTGAAGTGGATCTGGAATGCTTCTGTGCGATCGAATGCTTAAATCCGCAACTGATCAATCGTTCAAAATAAAAAGTCCCTGAATCGGGACTTTTTTTAATTTAAAAGCCAAGCGGGTGCAAGGAAGTAATACTCTCGATCGGCAGTTCCGCCGGATCCCCTTTGCTCGACGTTCTGACAAATACGGAACCGCCTTTCTTACCGGCGATCGTTCCTCTGTATGTCTTCCCGTCTGCTTCAATGAGACAAAGGGTTTTCGGCATATTGCCGGGAAGGCTTGCCAAAAAGTCGATTTTCTCGGCGATGGTCATCTTGCTGAGCGGCTTTTTAATCGGTTTGACTCCTTTTTCGGACCGATTCGCCTCATCGCTAAGCACCGCTTCGGCGATGTCTTTTTCGTCTGGCCGGACGGCTTCATCCTGCTGTTCCTTTCGCCGGGCTTTTTGTTCGGAAGCGTCGGGTTTTGCTTTCTTCTTTCTTTTAATCAGAATATCCTGCATGTTCGCCTCTGCCTTATCATAATCCGGCTGCACAATATACATGAGCGGCTTCTGCTCCGTATCGTTTTTTCTGCTAGACATCTTGATCCCTCCGATCTGTTCATGGTATATCTATATGCAAAAAAGGAGAAATCAGAAGAAAAGAAAAAGCAATCCTTTAGCGGATTGCTTTTTTAGCGTTATTTTATCGCGCGATGATATGGTAGCCTGAATCAACATGCAGGTTTTCGCCGGTCATGCCGCGGGAAAGGTCGCTGAACAGGAAAGCAGCCGTGTCGCCGACTTCTTCCGGAGTCGTTGTGCGGCGAAGCGGTGCGCGCTCTTCGATTTCTTTTAAAATCGAGTTGAAGTCGCTGATTCCTTTTGCGGACAATGTCCGGATCGGCCCTGCGGAAATGCTGTTGACGCGGATTCCGTCTTTTCCGAGATCGCTCGCCAGGTATTTGACGCTGGCATCAAGCGATGCTTTCGCAACACCCATGACATTGTAGTTGGATACAACGCGCTCGCCGCCAAGGTATGTCAGCGTGACGATGCTTCCGCCTTCAGTCATAATGCCGCGCGCCGCTTTAGCGACTGCTGTCAATGAGTAAGAGCTGATATTATGTGCGAGCAGAAAACCGTCGCGGGTGGTATTCAAGTATTCTCCAGCCAAGTCTTCTTTGTTCGCGAAAGCGATGCAGTGTGCAATGCCGTGGATGACCCCGACTTCTTTTTTGATGTCGGCGAAGCACGCTTCAATTTCCTGGTCATTTGTGACATCACAAGGAAGTACGATTGAATCGTTCCGCTCCAAAGAATCCGCCAGCTCCTTGACCGATTTTTCAAGCCGCTCACCCGCATACGTAAAAATCAGTCTTGCGCCTGCATTGTGAAGCGAGCGGGCGATTCCCCAAGCGATGCTTCGTTTATTTGCTACACCCATGACGACGATATTCCGGCCTTCCAGTGATAAATTCATATGTATGAAATCCTCCTAATGATTAACATTTTATTAGTACCTGATCATAATATATAGTATCACAATTAATAGCAGGCTGACAATTTCAGAATATAAAAAGCGGCAGAGACCGTTTTTGATGTCC
Organism: Bacillus sp. FSL L8-0528; assembly: GCF_038593085.1. Classification (NCBI taxonomy): domain Bacteria; kingdom Bacillati; phylum Bacillota; class Bacilli; order Caryophanales; family Bacillaceae; genus Bacillus; species Bacillus sp. FSL L8-0528. The sequence continues at coordinate 1,296,538 of NZ_CP151961.1, read as the reverse complement.
TGCCGCGATATTGATTCGTTTTTATTGCGGGACTACAGTTCCAACCCTGCGTTGGATAACTTTTGATATGCAAAATGGTTGGTCGGTCCGTGGCCGGCTCCGAAATCAAGGCTGTGCACAACCGCTTCGTGGACGAAAGCCTCAGCGATGCGGAAAGCTCCTTGAATGCCGTTTCCTTTCGCTGTTTGCGCCGTTAGAGCGGCGGCAAATGTGCAGCCTGTTCCATGGGTATTTTTCGTCTTAATATAGGTGTTCGTTTTTTCTGTGAACACCTCTCCGTCGAAGAGGAGATCGGTTACTTTGCCGTCCTCGGGCTGATGCCCTCCCTTGATGATAATGTTGCGGACGCCCATTTCATGCAATTCACGAGCCGCTTTTTTGCGGTCTTCCATTGTTTGAATGCTTCTCCCTGTCAGCACTTCGGCTTCGGGAATGTTCGGCGTTATCGCATAAGCAAGCGGAAGCAGGCGCCGTTTTAATGTTTCAACTGCTTCCTCATTCAATAGTGAAGCGCCGCCTTTGGCGATCATGACAGGATCGACAATCACACGTTTAAGCTCGTATGTTGCAATTTTTTCGGCAATGATCTCAATCATCTCCGCGCTCCACAGCATCCCTGTTTTCACGGCGTCAGGTTTTAAATCTTCCGCCACTGCATCAATCTGGACGCCGAGCGCTTCCGGAGAAAGCGGGTAGACGCCGTGAACCCCTGTTGTATTTTGAGCAGTGACCGCTGTCAAAGCCGTCATGCCGAAGACGCCAAGCTCCTGAAATGTTTTAATGTCGGCTTGAATGCCGGCGCCGCCTCCTGAATCCGATCCGGCGATTGTTAATGCTTTATATATGCTCATGATGTTTGCACTCCCTTCGGCCTTTAGCCAATCCACCTGTGATATATCGTTTTCGCGCGATTGATATCGTTCGTTCCGTGAATCAAAGCGCGTCCGTCCCGAAAAATCACGAACTTAATATCCTCCGTACGGCAGGATAATAAATAAGGATTTCCCGTCACATCCAAACCGGCTTTTTTTAATCTGGCGGCAAGCGGCTCCAGCTCCGGCGGCTGTTCCGCGGCCGGCCTGATTTGAACCGTTTGTCTGCCGCAAAGAACGGCTGCTTTTGTTTCGTTTTCAGCTGAAAGAAACGGAAACTCACCTTTTCCGCACGTCGGACACGAGCCATGTTTAAGCGCGTCAGCCCGGACTTCAGACCGCTCATTTGTCCAAATATCAAATGAGCGAAGCATTCCTGACGGTTCATGCCCGGTCAGCAGCTTCAGGGCATCTGTTACCTGGTATGCGGCAACCTGCTGGACGACCGGACCGATCACACCTGCTGTGTCGCACGTCATGGTATTCGCGGGCAAATGCCCCAAAAGACAATGAAGGCACGGCGTTTTTCCCGGAATTACGGTATATGTGATGCCATAGCTTGCGACACACGCGCCGTACAGAAAAGGGATGCCTAATGTGACCGCCGCATCGTTCATAATCAGCCGCGTTTCAAAATTATCGGTCGCATCGACGATCAAGGACGCTTCCGCCGCAAGCTCGAGCGCTTTTTCCGCGGTAACATCCGCTACAATGCCGGTCACTTGAACAGAGCTGTTGATCAGGCGCAGCCTTTTTTCGGCAGCGGCTGCCTTTGGCATATGATCAATCACATCCTGTTCCGTATAGAGCTGCTGGCGCTGGAGATTGCTCCATTCCACATAATCCCTGTCGGCAATCGTCAGCGAACCGACTCCGGCCCTCACCAGCATTTCTGCGCTGGCTGCGCCCAAAGCCCCCGCACCGATCACGAGGACGCGGGCGCAGCTTAATTTTTCCTGGCCGTCCGGTCCGATCGGATGAAAAAGCTCCTGTCTTGAATACCTGCCGGTCAAATCGTCAACTTCCCTTCTTCAGGACTGCTGGCGATGCCGTAGTTCTTTTCCGGAATTCGTCCGGCAAGGTATCCGAGTCTGCCCGCTTCAACGGCAAGCTTCATAGCCTTCGCCATTTGGACCGGATCTTTCGCCCCGCTCACTGCCGTGTTCAAAAGTACTCCGTCAGCGCCGAGCTCCATTGCGTATGCCGCATCTTTCGGAGAACCGATTCCGGCATCCACGATTACGGGAACCTTAGCCTGTTCAATGATGAACGACAGGTTGAGCGGATTGACGATTCCCTGTCCCGAACCGATCGGAGAGGCCCCGGGCATAATGGCGTGTACGCCGAGCTCTTCAAGCTTTCTCGCAAGGACGACATCGTCCGATGTATACGGCAGCACAATGAAGCCTTCTTCAAGCAAGGCTTCTGACGCCTTCAGCGTTTCTACCGGGTCAGGCAGAAGCGAACGGTCACAGCCGATCACTTCGACTTTGATCATGTCGCAAAGACCGCTCGCTTTAGCAAGCTTGGCGATCCGGACGGCTTCCTCAGCCGTTTTTGCTCCGGCCGTATTTGGCAAAAGCGTATAACGGCTTAAATCGAGCTGCTCCAAAAAATTAGGCTGAGATTCTTCAAAAATATTCATCCGTCTGACGGCAAACGTCAGGATCTCCGATTCAGATGCGCTGACAGCCTCTTTTTGAATTTCAAATGACGGATACTTCCCTGTGCCGAGCAATAATCTTGATGAGAATTGACGATCTGCGATTTTTAACATAACGGTTTATCCCCCTCCGACAAAATGAACGATTTCGATGACATCGTGTTCTTCCAGTTTGACTGTTTGATATTGGTCTTTTCCGATAATCTGCCTGTTTCTTTCAACAACGACAACACGATTTTCCAAACTGTAGGATGCGAGCAAATCGTAAATCGTGCCGCCGTCATCTCTCCACTCTATTTTCCGGCCGTTGAGCTGAATGTTCACCTGTGCACAGCCTCCTTTCGCTCCGCTTTAAACGCCTCGGCCCACTCTGTTTTGACCGGATTGCCGAGGATCATGTCAGCTATCATCTCACCGGTTGCAGGTGCCAGGAGGATGCCGTTTCTGAAATGTCCGGCAGCAAACAACATCCGGTCATTTTCAGGGTGTCTGCCGATATATGGATTGCCATCCCCTGTTTCCGGGCGCAATCCGGCCCAGCATTGGTCGATTTTCATGGATTCAATCTCAGGAAGCATCGACTTGGCCTTTCGGATCAACTCCTCGATTCCGCCAAGTTCCGGCTGTTCATTCCAATCCCCGGGCTTCATTGTCGCGCCGACGACAAGCTTTCCGCTATGGCGCGGAACGATGTAGCAATGATCATGGTAAAGCGTCCTCGTCAAAGGGATGCCGTCATTCCACACAGACAGGCACTCCCCTTTGACGGGATAAAAGCTTTTGTCTATGCCAATCTGTTTAAAGAAAGCACCGCTCCACACACCGCTTGCAATGACAACGTGCTCCGCCTCCGCGGTGCCTGAAGCAGCAGTGACGCGGACGGCCCCCGCTTCAGATTCGATCGATAAAACGGGCGTATACTCGAAGACATCGGCACCGAGCATACGGGCCCCCCTGGCAAATGCCCTGCACACTGCAGCCGGTTCGACATGGATGTCGTCCCGAATGAAATTGGCGCCGAGAATCCCTTTTCCGGCATGCGGTTCCAGCTCATATACTTCAGCGGCTTCAAGCCATTCCACAGAATCCAGTGCAGCCATTTGCATCAGGTGTTCGCGGTCGCTTTCTGAAAATGCCAGCTTTAATATCCCTCCGTCATGCTTTCTAATATCAATGCCGCTGATGTCTCTCAATTCGCCCGTCAGCCGCTGATAGGCTTTTTGGCTGGCTCTGGCAAATTCGAAAAAGGTACCGGGTTTATCGCATTCAGCATGGGCGCCGAGCATGCCCGCCGCCGCGCTCGTCGCTTTTTTGCCGACTTCTCCGCTTTCAAACACGGCCGTTTTTTTCCCCGCTTTCACAAGATGGTAAGCGATGGATGTCCCGATGATGCCTCCGCCGATCACGATCGTATCATAGCGCTTTCTCATATGAATCTCCCTTCGCGAGACAGGCAAGCCGCGCGGCCGCCTCATCCGGTCTGTCATGGGAAAAGATCCCCGACATCACGGCGATGCCGTCTGCCATTTTGACTTCCGCCAGTCGTTGTTCGGTAATACCTCCGATCGCAATGACCGGAATGCTTACAGCCCTCTTCACTTCAGCCAGGCTGAGAGCCCCTCTTCCTTTGCGGCCCTTTTTACAGTCCGTTTCAAAAATGTGGCCGAACAGCACGTAATCTGCACCTTCAGTTTCAGCCTGAACCGCTTCTTCTGGCGAATGTACGGACTTTCCGATTTTCAAATGCGGAAAACGGCTCCTCACACTTTTGACGGAAAAGCCGTGTGAAGGCAGCTGCACCCGGTGAATGTGATGAAACAAAGCGATATCCACTCTGTCGTTGATGATAAGTTTCCGCTTATCAACCCCTTCTTCGGCCAGGCGGTCGATTAAACTTGATATTTCGCTTACTTTTTTTGACCTTTCCCTAATGTGGATAAAGTCAACGGCATTTTGAATCGAGATGATTTTTGCAGCTAGCTCTTCCACAGAGTGCTTGTCATCGGTGATCGCGTGCAGATGCAAGCTGATCCACCCCGCTTTTTGCCCAGCTTTCTTTTTGGTAGGCCATATCCCAGAAGCTGTATTCGTAGAAGCTGGAGATGACGAAGTTCTCCTTCATCTTCGCGCGCGTTTTCTCATCGGCGTTTTCAGCCAGCTCATCGAAGCGGTTGATCTGTTCCATCACATGTTCTCTAAACCAGTCGCCTCCGTATGTCGCGATCCATTCTTGATAAATCGCGCTGTCAGGCCTGCACGTTTTTAACGTTTCACCGACGTCATAATAAAGCCAATAGCAAGGAAGCAAAGCGGCCAGTATTTCCGCAAAGCTGCCGCTGACGACAGAACGGTACATATGCGATGTGTACGCATACGCTGTCGGCGACGGTTGAAACGACTCCAGTTCTTCCTTTGTGATTCCCAATAGATCGGTGAATTTCCTATGGAGCGACATCTCGGCTTCATATGTGCCTTTCGCGTGTTCAGCCATCCGGCTTGTCGTATATAAATCGTGAGCATATGCCGCACCAAAGGATTGGACTTTGGCAAAGTGGGTCAAATAGTAGGAATCCTGCATGACATAGTATTTAAATCGATCAACCGGAAGTGTGCCGTCTCCAATCCCTTGAATAAACGGATGGACAAAACTGCCTTCCCACCATTTTGCAGCGCTGTTTCGGCATTCTTCTGAAAACTTCATTTCGAGGCTCCTCCTTCGATTCTGAACATAAAAAAACCACTTTCCCGCAAGGAAAGTGGTTTGGAATTTGCATATATACATACTCAAATACCGTGCCACTTCCCTACGCAGGTTTGAACCTGTTCAGGTTATGAGGGTCTAAAAGTCACACTTTTATCTCAGCCCTTATCAAGGACTCCCCTAGTGGAAAACATTTCTTGTTCATTCAGTTTATACTTTTATCTTATCACGAATTGCAAAATGGTCAAGCATCAGTCTCCAAGCGTTTTTCTCAATTCCGCAATATATTCGCGCGAACCGGTGGCGATCAGCCTGTCACCCAATTGCAGCCTTGTATCCCCGTGGGGCACGATGCTGTCAACCCCGCGGAAAATCCGGACGAAGATGACATCTCCCGTAAACGGAAACTCCCTTAACAGGACACCGTCAAATCGCTCATTGCTCATATTGATCTGATACAGCGACGCATCCTGGTTCGTCAGGAGTTTCATAACGCCAGGCGCCTCGATAAGCGCGCGCAGCAGCGTTTTTGTTGAAAGCAGAATGGAGAATGTATCAATTCCGTTATCTTTCAGTCTGGATTCGGCGTCTGGAGAATCTGCGCTGGCGATAATTCTCGCGACTTTCTGCTCCTTCGCAAAAAGCGCGATCCCTGTATTGCGCTCTTCACTGCCTGTGGCGACGACGAGTATATCCGTTTGGAAAACACCGAATGATTGAAGCGTCTCGTATTCATAATCAGGCAAAACTTCAACATCAAACACCGGGTCCGCCAGCTTTTCTTCCTTTTTTTCCTGCCGGACATGCAGGATTCTGACGTGATAATCTTCCGGAGAAAGTTCGAGCGTGACCGGCAGCGTCATTTGATTTGCGCCGATAAAGGTGATCATCTTTTTCTCTTTTTCGTTTTCCGTTTTCGGCATTAATTTTTTAAAGCCGGTCGGTGTGATGATGCATGTAATGACAGCCACCAGAATCAGCGCGCCGGACATCTGCGCGTCAATGACGCCGATGCGCTCGCCGATCGTTGTCGCCGCGATCACCAAAGAAAGCGTGGAAGTCAGGAGAAAACCGGAAGCCAGCACGGTTTTCATGTCATACCACTTTTTCAAAAACAGCACCGGAATGACTTTGCTGATTAATAGAGCCACAAACAGAAGCGGGATCATCACTAAAATTTTCGGATTGCCAAACAGCGACCAAATGTCCAATTTGACGCCTGTCATCACAAAGAAGATCGGGATGAGGAATCCGTAGCCGAATGAATCGAGCTGCTGAACGAGCTCCTTGTTCGGTGAAAGCAGCGATACAAGCACCCCGGCTAAAAACGCGCCGAGTATGTTTTCTGCACCGAGCGACTCGGACAGCGCCACAAGTACGATGATCAGCGTAAATATCGCCCTTGTACCGATCTGGATCGTGCCTTTTGACAGCACTTCGACAAAAGGCCGCTTTTTAAATACCCTTCCGAACAGGTATAAAACGACGCCGGCGGCAAATAAGATCATCAGCAGCCACATATTGCTGTTTTCGTCGCCGTAGATTGAGGCGAACACTGCAAGCAGAATCATCGTGACAAGATCGGCAATAACGGCGACAAGCAAAATAATCTGGCCGATATTCGTCTTCATGAGACGCTCTTCCTTCAGCGTCGGAACGACAACCCCGAGCGAAATTGTCGAAATGATCAGCGTCATTAAAAAGGCGTTGTCAATAAATCCTGCCATGACAAAGCTGTAAGAAAGGCCGAGCGATAAAATAAAGACGGCAATAAAGATGACCGAAGCCGTTTTAAATGTATTCGGCGCTGCCTTTCCGCTCGGAAGCAGCTGCTTTTTCTTTCCTTTTTCAAATGCGGAAAAATCGATTTCAAGCCCGCTTAAAAACATTAAAAAGATAAATCCGAGCATCGATAAAGTTTCGAGCCATGTATCATGCTGGGCGACCAGATCGAACCCGCTTTTTCCGATAATAAGACCCATGATAATTTCAGCGACAACCACCGGTATGCTTAACCTGAAACGGTGCAGCAGGATGGGCGTTAAAAATGCGATAATCAGTACGACAACTAAAGATGAGACAGATGTGTGCTCCATAAACTGGTACCTCCTCTAAAACCGGTTTCCGGGTATGATTAGCGTTCCCTTTTTGAAAAATAAAAGGAACATCTTTTTAGACATTTTCACGTGGGAAAAGAACCGTCTGAACTCTTTTCTCACAGGTGTAAAAATCGATTTTAACAATGCTCGCTCAGAAAAAAAAGTAATATGCCTGATTTTCTCCGGCGTAGGTCGCTGAAGCTTTATTTATATATGGGATTGGGCAATGTATATACATACGCAGACAGGAGGCAGAAAACGCATGAAATACGATGTAATCGGTGATATTCACGGGTGCTATGACGAAATGATTGCGCTGATTGAAAAGCTCGGTTACTCGCTGTCATCGGGGTTTCCCGTTCATCCGGAAAACAGAACACTTGTCTTTCTCGGGGATTTAACAGACAGAGGGCCAAAATCGCTGGAGGTCGTTGAATTTGTAGGACGGGCCGTTGAAGATGGAGCTGTGCGATATGTGCCCGGCAATCATTGCAACAAGCTGTACCGTTTTTTCAAGGGAAATCCGGTGAAGCTGCAGCACGGACTGGAAACGACGGCGGCCGAATACAGAAACCTTCCGAAACAAAAACAGAAGGATATCAGAGACCTTTTCATGCGCCTTTACGAAAAGGCTCCGCTTTACGAGATCCTGCATAACGGCGAACTTGTCGTTGCACATGCCGGCATCAAAGCGGAAGACATCGGCAAAAAGCCTGTCGGAAAAGTAAAACAGTTTGTGCTCTACGGAGATATTACAGGGGAAACGCTGCCAGACGGACGGCCAGTGAGACGGGACTGGGCCGCTCATTACAGAGGCGAGCCGTGGGTTGTATACGGCCATACTCCCGTCAAAAACCCGAGGATGATTCATCATACAATTAATATCGATACCGGTTGTGTATTCGGCAACAGGCTGACCGCTTTCAGATTCCCGGAACTGACAACCGAATCTGTTCCCTCCTCTTTGCCTTATGATGAGTCTAGATTCCGCATGGAGCCATAAAAATAGAGAGCCTATTCAGCTCTCTATCAACTGTCTCATATCATTCGGCACCGGCGCTTGGAACGTCAGCTCTTCCATTGTGAACGGATGAAAAAATGTCAGCCTCTCACTGTGGAGCGCCTGCCGATTGATGAAGCCGCGGGTTCCCCCGTACAGCGTATCACCGCACAAGGGATATCCGATATGACTCATATGGACGCGGATCTGATGGGTTCGCCCGGTTTCCAGACGGATAGAGACATCCGTCATGCCGCTGAAACGCCTGTTCACCCAAAAATGCGTCACTGCTTTTTGCCCGTCCGGGATTACCGCCCGCTCGATGATGCTCGATGATTTTCTCCCGATCGGCGCATCGATCGTTCCCTGCTCTTCCGCGATCAAACCGTGGACGACCGCTCGATATTGCCGTTTGACGGCTCCCTTTTTTTGCAGCCCCGATAAAAGCGAGTGGGCGAAGCGGTGCTTGGCAACAAGCATGACACCCGATGTATCGCGGTCAAGCCTGCTCACCAGGTGAACGGTCGCGTGTACGCCCGTCCGCTGGTAATAATGAATCAGACCGTTCGCCAGACTGCCTGATGGATGCTCACGCGAGGGAATCGACGAAATGCATGGCTGTTTATTTAAGACGAGGACATGGTCATCTTCGAACAAAATATGAAGCGGCACTTCTTCCGGTTGCAAAGATTCGCTCATTTTTTCCGGAGGAAACTGAATGACGAGCTCGTCCCCTTTTTGAAGAACGTATCTGACCGTTACATGCCCGCCGTTTACCAAAAGATCGCCGCCTCCGAATTTGATGTCCGTCAGCATCCTTTTTGAAATGCCCAGCCGCTGGACGTATTCTTTCAAAAGAACCCCGCTGTCCTCTTCTGTTATGATCTGTTTCATCAAAAAATCGCTCACAGCAAACCTTCCTATTCTCCTTTTCCGATAAAGGAATCCTGGACCCTTTTCCAAAACGGAAACGGCCGAAAGCGGGCAAACCTGATATTTTCGTTTGCGACGCGGCATTGAATCGACTTGACGTCTTTATGCAGCAATGTCAAGTGGTCAATCGCGACTTGAAACGTCACATCATTTATCGGTTTAATTAAACAAGTGTGATGCTCAGGCAGAATGAGCGGCGATCCGACCGTCCGAAACACCCGGTTGTTGATCGACGCCATTTCAGCCAGCTGGATCGCCCTGATGGACGGATGAATAATCGCACCGCCAAGCGCCTTGTTATATGCCGTACTTCCGGAAGGAGTCGACAGACAAAGGCCGTCGCCGCGGAACGTTTCAAAAAGTTCCCCTTTAATCTCGACATCCGTCACAAGCGTTCCTTCAATGCTCTTGATCGTACATTCGTTCAGCGCCAAATATCTCGCTTCATCGCTGCCGTCATTATAGCGGACGATGACTTCCAAAACCGGATATTCAACAATTTGATACGGCGTTTTCGCAATCGCGATCACGAGCTTTTCAATCTCACTCGGGACCCAGTCGGCATAAAAGCCGAGATGCCCGGTATGAACCCCGACAAAAGCCGTTTTGTCGAGGCGGCCGCTGTATTTGTGAAATGCGTATAAGAGCGTTCCGTCACCGCCGACGGAAATGACGATATCCGGCTCTTCTTCATCGCATTCGAGACCGAAGTCGAGCAGATACGTCTGAATTTTGCTTTTCAATGAATCAGAAACCGCATTTCCTTTGGACGATACCGCAAACTTCATCATTCCATCTCACTCCCCTAACCGTCATCCTCATCCTTTTTCTTGCGTGAAAACGCCGCCTGAGCCTCCTGAATCTCGCCCCTGATCTCAGACATTTCCATATCGAGCCTTGATGCTGCTTCCGAAGCTCTCTGAAGCCTTAATTTTACTTTTTCCGGAATGTTGCCGCTGTATTTATAATTTAAAGAATGCTCAATCGTCGCCCAAAAATTCATCGCCAGCGTCCGGATTTGAATTTCAACCAAAATCTGTTTTTCCCCGTTGATTGTCTGCAAAGGATACAGCACGACGAGATGGTAGGAGCGGTAGCCGCTCTCTTTATGTTCCGCGATATAGTCGCGCTTATCCACCACCGTGAAGTCCTTTCTCGCCAAAAGCATATCGACGACAATGCGAATATCCTCAAAAAATTGGCACATGATTCTGAGCCCGGCTATATCTTGCATGCTTTCAATGTTGTGCAGAGGAATGTTTTTTCGCTTGGCCTTCTCAAGAATACTCGGCACAGGCTTCACCCGCCCCGTCACGAATTCAATCGGCGAATGCTCTTCCTCGTATTCGTAAAGGGTCCGGATCCCTTTCAGCTTCACCTTCAGCTCTTCAACAGCCTGCCGGTACGGCGCTAAAAACTGCTCCCATTGTTTTTCATCCATAAACCTTCCCCCAATTTCATCGCCTTTTTTTCTAGAGGAATATCCGTTTCACTCTCTCTTCCATTTCTTCGCCATAATTTGCATTATCTTTAATATTCTCTATTAAATATCCGAGCTCATCATGGAACCCGTTAAGCTCCAGCTCCGTGTTTCCGATATGTAAAAACACAGGAAGACCGGCGTCAAGGGCCGCTTTAAGATCGGACCAGATGCCTTCGTTTAAAATGACGTATTCAAAGGATTCGTCCTGTTCAAGTATGTATACAAATGCAAAATGATCGGAGTCTGTCAGCATGCGTCCGGCCGGCTTCCGCTCCGCTCCGTCATTGATTTCGCTGGTCAACACCAGCCGGTCGTTTCGCAGATTGGCTTCTGTAATCTCAATTCTGTTCTGCATAATGCTCTCCTTTACAATAAAAGTACAGATTCATTTTATCATATCAGCTTCAATATTGATAAACGTTCCTTCTCAAGAGATAATAAGGAAAATGCAATTTTACGAGCTGAGAGGATGAAAAAATTAAAGAATGAGCCAGGAACTTGAAATCGAATTTAAAAATATGCTGACAAAAAAAGAATTTGAGAAAATCAAATCATATTATCAATTTTCCTCCGAGCAATTTGTTATACAAAAAAACCATTATTACGATACGCCTTCCTTCTCTTTAAAAGAAAAAGGAGCTGCCCTAAGAATTCGCGAAAAGCAGCAGCGATTTGTCCTGACATTAAAAGAACCGGCGCCTGTCGGACTGATGGAAACCCACCAGGAGCTGACCCGGAAGCCTGAAATCGAAACGTTCATGATTCCGCATGGGCCGGTATACGATCGTCTGAAGCGTCTCGGCATTGAAGCGGACGAGCTCATCCTTTTCGGAACGCTTGCGACAAGCCGTGCAGAAAAAAAATTGCCGCAGGGCTTAATTGTTTTGGATCACAGCCGATACTTAATGGTAGAAGACTTTGAAATCGAATTCGAAGTGACGGATTATGAACGCGGAAAACGGGATTTCTCTGAACTGCTGAAATCGTTCGGCATCCCTGAGCGTGAAACCAAAAACAAAATCGTCCGATTTTATGAGCAAAAACTTAAAGATCAATAAGGTGGGAAAACAATGAACATCAACCATTTGGCCGCTCTCTTGGAACTTCAGGCGATACGGTCGTTTTATCCGGCTTCAGACAGCGGTTCCGAAGATGCGGGTTTTGATTTCAGCTCGATTTTAAACCAATATTTAAGCAATGTCGGCGGCTTGGAGTCTTCACAGCCCGCGGTTGCTCCGACTGTGTCGACAGCGTCTCAGCTTCAGGCCCCGCTGGCAGCTGAAAAGCCTGAGGCAATTGCGGCCGTCCCATCTGCCGCAGCGAAACCCGTCTCTTTCGGCGGCCAAAATCAGAACATTGACCAGATCATCAAAAACGCCGCAGAAAAATACGGGGTCGATGAGAAACTGATTCATGCCGTCGTCAAGCAGGAATCACGCTATCAAGAGAAAGCGGTCAGCCCGGCCGGCGCCATGGGCCTGATGCAGCTCATGCCGTCCACGGCGAAGGCGCTCGGCGTGAATAACGCTTTTGACCCCGTTCAAAATATAGAAGGCGGAACAAAATACTTAAAGCAGATGCTCGATAAATACAGCGGAAATGTGAAGCTCGCATTAGCGGCATACAATGCCGGACCGGGAAATGTCCAAAAGTACGGAGGCATTCCCCCTTTTAAAGAAACGCAAAATTATGTAAAAAAAATCACCTCAAATTACTACGCTTAAGCCGGAAAGGACGCTTTCCGGCTTTTTTTCCTGCATTTACCTCCTCTTTCATCCTCCCGGTATTAAAAATACACATTTAAGAAGCGAATATGATATGATATTTGAAACAAAACAGCGATTTTCGCCCGCAGGCAGAAGTCGGTTTGTTTGTAGAAATGGAACGAGGTTGCTAAAATAAGTATATACAATCGTGAAATAATAAATGATGCACAAGATAAATATTTTTTTGCAATAGGAATCGGTATATTTTCCTATTAGCCATATTAAAAGGAGTAGTCAACATGGGACAATCGTTTAACGCACCTTATGAAGCGATTGGAGAAGAGCTTCTATCGCAACTTGTTGATACTTTTTATGAACGTGTAAAGCGGCATCCGCTGCTCTACCCGATTTTTCCGGACGACTTAACGGAAACGGCAAGAAAGCAGAAGCAATTTTTAACGCAATATTTAGGCGGTCCGCCGCTTTATACAGAAGAACACGGACACCCGATGCTGAGGGCGCGGCACCTGCCGTTTCCGATCACACCGGAACGGGCGGACGCATGGCTTTCGTGTATGAAAGAGGCAATGGATCATGTCGGTTTAAAGGGCGAAATCAGGGAATTTCTTTTTGAAAGGCTGACATTGACAGCCAGACATATGGTAAATCAGCCGAAAATGGAGGATGGTTCACATTGACACTCAATCAGCGTGACCAATTTTTCTCCCATTGCCACGGACATCCGCAAAAACCGATGGAAATTTATATGTTTGTCGACCCTTTATCTCCCGAATGCTGGGCATTGGAGCCGGCGATCAAAAAGTTGAAAATCCGCTACGGCCGCTTTTTCACACTAAGGATCATCGCCGCATGCAGCATTACAGCGCTGAACGTTCAGAAACGCAAAAAGCGCCGGCTCGCAGAGGCATGGGAAAAGATCGCATGCAGGTCGGGCATGTCTTGCGACGGAACGCTCCTGCACGACAAAGCACTCTCTGCACCTTACCTTGCCTCGCTCGCTTTGAAAGCAGCGGAACTGCAAGGCAGAAAAGCAGGGCTGCAGTTTTTGAGATGCATGCAGGAAAGCTTGTTTCTCAATCAGCAGGATATCACTGAAGAACAGGTGCTTTTAGCGATTGCAGAGCACACGCAGCTCGATTTGGAGGAATTCAAAAGGGATCTTCATTCGCAGAGCGCCGTGAAAGCCCTGCAATGCGATTTAAAAATCGCTGCCGAAATGGAAGTGGCATCTGTTCCGACTCTTACGTTTTTCAACAGCCTCCGCGAAGGAGAAGGCTTAAAGGTAACCGGAAATTATTCATATGAAATTTACGAAGAAGTATTGTTTGAAATGCTTGGCGATGAGCCGAAGCCTTCACAAACACCTCCGCTCGAACTTTTTATCGAATACTTTCAATTTGTAGCCGACAAAGAGATTGCCGTCGTTTACGACTGGACGCTTGAACAGGTGGAACGGGAAATGAAAAAGCTCGCGTTCGCCCGCAAAGTCGAAAGAGTGGAAGCGAAACACGGCATGTTCTGGCGCTATATAAATGAACATCACGATGCCGGTCCGCTCTATCAATGCGAAAAATAGCACGGGTTTCTCCCGTGTTTTTTATCGCACAAAAAACGAACACACGTTCCTCTTTAAAGCAGTAAGAAACCGCGCCGGGATAAGCGCGGTTTCTATTATGTCTTAACGACAACAAAGGGGATGGGAGAAATTTTTCACGGTCAAACAAAGGGGTAAATGTTTGTTTGTGATCAATTTCACATCTTTATAATATCAAATCATGTCGAGTTTTGACAACTGATTTCATTAGTTTTCACATTTTTGTCACAAAAACATAAATAATAGATGTCCATCATATGATCAAAGTAACAAAGAAAACGAGCCCGACGCACGCTGCCAAACCCCGAATTATGCGGACTGGCGCCCGGTTTTGCCGGTCTTATTGCGCTTCGTCGCCCCCTTAATATTTTATCAGTCCTTAGGAGGGTTTTTATGCTTCAGATCATTTTGGGACTTGCATCAATTTTATTTTTTTTCGTCTTGAATATTTTAGGTTTGATGAATATGCTACCCCTTTATATTACGTCTCCCCTATTATTTATATCAATCCTTTTTACGATCAGCCGCCTCAACCACCGCAAAACGTTTAAAGGTTTTTGACATCATCGCGAACAAGGCTGCCGGTAGACCGGCAGCCTCTTTCATGCATACGCCTTTTATGAATGATTGACTTTTTGCAGGAGTTCTTCCATTTCATTCAGCTGCTCTTCAAACTTTTTGCACGCAGCTTCGATCGGCTCTGAAGACGTCATATCGACGCCGGCTTTTTTCAGCACTTCAATCGGATAATCCGAGCTTCCAGCTTTCAAGAACTCAATATAGCGGTCAACAGCCGATTTGCCTTCTTTTAAAATCTGCTGGCTGAGCGCCTGAGCTGCACTGAAGCCTGTCGCATACTGATATACATAATAATTGTAATAGAAATGCGGAATTCTTGACCACTCAAGACCGATTTCCTTATCAATCTCAATATTGTCTCCGAAATATTTCTTATTCAAATCATAGTATATGCTCGTTAACAGCTCAGGTGTCAGCGGTTCCCCTTCCTGGGCTTTGACATGGATCTCATGTTCAAATTCGGCAAACATCGTCTGTCTGAAAACCGTTCCTTTAAAGCCTTCGAGCATATGATTCAAAATATAGAGCCGCTGTTTTTCATCTTCGATTGTATTCAGCAGGTATTCTCCCAACAGCGCTTCATTCGTCGTAGAAGCAACTTCGGCTACGAAAATGCTGTAGTTACCGTACGGGTAAGGCTGATATTTTCTCGTATAGTAGCTGTGCACGGAATGGCCGAATTCATGGACGAGCGTAAACAGATTGTTGACGTTGTCCTGCCAGTTCATCAAAATATACGGATTGGTTCCGTAAGTTCCTGAAGAATAGGCGCCGCTTCGTTTTCCTTTGTTTTC
Organism: Bacillus sp. FSL L8-0528; assembly: GCF_038593085.1. NCBI lineage: Bacteria > Bacillati > Bacillota > Bacilli > Caryophanales > Bacillaceae > Bacillus > Bacillus sp. FSL L8-0528. The sequence goes on along the minus strand of NZ_CP151961.1, from coordinate 1,281,093 downwards.
ATACACATCGACCCAGCGGTTGTTCAATCCTTCTTTCAGGATGGATGAATATTCTTCCCCCAAAGGCGCCAGACCCTTCAGCATATAGTCCTTTGCCTGCTCGTAAGTGACTTTCATTCCAGAATCCTTGACCAGAGGGGTATACAGGTCATACATGTGCACTTCATCAAGCTCAAGCACTTTTTTTCTAATCTCAACATAGCGGTGAAGAAGCGGGAGATGCTTGTTGATCGTGCTGACAAGATTGTCGTAGACTTCTTCAGGAATGCTGTTGCGCGACAAGGCAGCTTCCCGCGCCGATTTATAATGTTTAACCTTCGCATAAAAGTTGTCTTTTTTCACAGCTCCGCTGAGCGTGGAAGCGAGCGTGTTTTTAAAGCGGCCGTATGTTTCGTAAACCGCCTTGAATGCCGCGCGGCGGACATCACGGTTCTCGCTTTCCAAAAAGGTGACATAATTGCCGTGTGTGAGCTGCACCTTTTCTCCATTTTCATCGGTGATCTCCGGAAATTCCATATCGGCGTTATTCAGCATGCCGAACGTATTGGAAGAAGCTGAAAGAACATCAGACGCTTCGGCCAAAATCCCTTCCTCCTCCTCGCTCAGGACGTGAGGACGCTCTTTATTGATTTCTTCGAGAGCATGCGAGTAAAGCTTTAACTCCTCTTTTTCCAGCAGGAACTGCTGAAGCTTTTCTTCCTGAATCGATAGTATTTCCGGCACCATGTAGGCCGTCGCGCTCGCAGCCTGGGTATAGAGGTTGGCCGCTTTATCATTGAGACCTTGGTAAAAAGAATTTCCAGTATCCTGATCATAGCGCATGTGAGCGTACGTATACAGCTTCCCGAGACGCTCCATCACCTTATCCTGATAAGTCAGCGCTTCATATAATTCATCGGCGGAATGGCCGAGCCTGCCCTTGAATTCGGAAAGCTTGGGCAGCAGTTCTTTAACGGCTTGAAATTCCTCGTTCCAAGCGTCATCTGACGGGAAGATATCCTCAAGTCTCCACGTGTCTTCTTGCTTCACCTCTTCTCTTGAAGGCAGTTTCTTCGATTTTTTTTCTTCAGCCACTGTCAATCCCCTCGCTTTCTTTACTCCAAGTCCATTGTTGTCCAATAAACTTGTATTGTGTTTATCTTCTGTTTTTTCACCGTCTTTTGTCAAATCATATGCGAAAAAAAAGACGCAAAATCCCGCCGTTAAAAAATAAAATACATATCTTTTGATCTGAAACAGCCCGGACACCACCTTCCTTTCTTTAGGTTGAACGAAAGGCTTGATAATCATTCGGAAAAATAATGTTCATCTCTTTTTAAGAGCGCCTCCAGCCGCGGCTCCGGAACAACAGAACCCGCGGAATAATAAAATTCCTCTTTCCTCTCCAAAAATCCTTTTTTATGCAAAAAACAAATGTATTCGCAAACGGCATCAGCAGCCGTTTGCTGCCCGCTCCATCTCAGCTTCAGCCTTTTGCCCTTGACGAGCCAGTCCATATAATGAACCACAGACTGCAGGCGAAACGTATCATGCTTCGTTATAAATAAGAAAAGGTACCCTTGCCACACATAAACCGGATGGGCAAAAATATAGCCTGACGACACCGGGAGAAAGACTTCTGAGGGGAAAAACGGGAGCGGGAGCCGGTACTTTTCATAAAAGAGCGCGGCAATCTGCTTCGCTTCTTTTGATAAAAAACGCACGGCTGACATCCGAAAACTGAGGACATTTCTTTTCCAATCTTTAAGCTGGAGAGGCGAACAGTTTTCCCGCGCGGTTACATCATGCCAGCTTGCTTCAGCAAGTGGGAGAAAACGCAAGGATGCGGATGTTTTGTTTGTTTGAAAGGGAATCAAGTGTTCGAGGATGATGAAAGCCTTTTGTTCGGGGCAAAAAAACAGGAGCTTAGGAGGCTTTTCCCTTTTCTGAGCGAACTGCCAGTGAAACCTTGAAAGCTGAAAAAAACTCCCCGTCAAGCGTCTTACCCGGTTACCGCCCAGAATCCACAACGGCTCGATTCCCAGTTTGAGAAAGCCTTCCGTTCTTTTTCGGTACGCTGCAGCATCGAGATTCGCACATTGAAATTCAACCGCAACCTGGCGGGTTCCGAGTTTCAGAAGCAAATCGGGCCTTTGTCTGATCTCTTGCAAATACGGTTCAAGCACCGGACTGAGTCCTTGTCTGCCGAGCCATTCGTACAACAGCCGTTTTCCTTTCAGGTGATAGGAGCTCTCCGGTTCATGGGGCACCGGACATGCTGCACCCGGCTTATGAGCGAAGTGCGGGAGCTTGACGGGACCGACTTTCAGGTCGAGTTCACACCGGCAAACCGGACAGTAAAATAAATGTCGATTTCTCAATCGCTTGAGATCTTCGGTTTTGTATCCGTCGGCAAGACAGATGATCTCTTCTTGATCGATCATTGCACTGAACATTTTGTCTCTCTCCTTCCTGTTTGATCAAGTATTCAACATGCGCAGAAGCTTTCCTTTTTTTGAAAACGCTTCAAATTCAGGCCGATTTTATATAAAGTAGTATTATAGAACTCGAAATTTTTAGAAAAGGAGTTTTTGACATCAAACGGAAGCTGACCACCAAGCTCACATTGCTGATTCTCACCCTGCTATTGATCTTGCTTTCTGTTATGAGCGGCCTCTATTTAATCATTTTAGAAAATTCGTTAAAAATACAAATTCAAGCCAGAGCGCTCGATATGGCGAAAACGCTCGCCCAGATGCCTTCCGTCCAGGAAGCCTTTGAAACGGACGATCCGTCCCGAATCCTTCAGACAATTGCAGAAAACGCGAGAAAGCAGTCCGGTGCGCAATACATCGTGATCGGCTCGGCGGATGCGATCCGCTATGCTCATCCGGACCCAGGAAAAATCGGCAAACCGATGGTCGGCGGAGACAATCAGCGCGCTCTTGAAAAAGGAGAAGCATACATTTCGGAAGCCGTCGGCACGCTTGGCCCGGCCATCAGGGGCAAAGCCCCGATCCTTAATGAAAACGGCAAAATCGTCGGAATCATCTCAGTCGGTTTTTTAAAAGAAAATATTCAGGATATCGTCTCTCAATATCAGACAAAATTCATATTTTTATTGGGATTTGTCGTGCTGATGGGGGTTTTGGGAGCCGTCTATATTTCCCGCAATGTCAAAAAGTCCATTTTCGGTCTTGAACCTTATGAAATTAATCAATTATATACTGAAAAACAGGCAATTACAGAATCTGTGCATGAGGCCTTGATCGCCATCAACAAACATGAAGAAATCACGCTCTTGAATAGAAAAGCGTGTGAGCTCCTTCGCGTCGAAAGCGAAGATCAGTGGCTCGGCAAACCGATTTCCGAGCTTCTTCCGGATACGCTGCTCCCCGAAGTGCTGAAAACGAAAACGGCGCAAAAAGATCAGGAATTAACGATCGGTAACGAAGAATTAATCGTCAACAGAGTGCCGATTTTCGAAAACGAAAAAATCCGCGGGGCCGTCGCAAGCTTCAGGAGAAAGACGGACATTGACGAACTCTCCAAAAAGCTGGCGCAAACTTCGCAATATGCGGAAGGTCTGAGAGCCCAGACCCACGAATATTCAAACAAGCTGAACACAATCGCGGGACTGATCCAGCTGGAAAGCTATTCTGAAGCGCTCGAATTAATCCAAAAAGAGAACAAAAGCCATCAGGAAATGCTGCGATTTCTCATCCATTCGATTCCTGATCCGCTTCTTTCCGGGTTGCTGCTGGGAAAGGTCAACCGTGCAAAAGAGCTGCACATCAACCTGGAAATCGATGAAAGCTCAAAATTGGACGCTTTGCCGAACGAAATGGATAAAGGCAAATTCATTACGATTTTGGGAAATTTGATTGAGAATGCCTTTGATGCCGTTTCCCACAAAAAAGACCGCAGCATCCTTGTCTTTTTGTCAGACGGGGGAGATCACATCTTAATTGAAGTCGAAGACTCGGGAGACGGTATTCCCGAAGGGGAACAGGAGCGGATCTTTCAAAAGTTTTATTCGACAAAAGCGGCGAATCACCGCGGTCTCGGCCTCTTTTTAGTCAAAGAAGCCGTCAATGCGTTAAATGGACAAATCAAAGCGGATAAAAGCGACCTTGGCGGAGCATTGTTTACTGTCGTGATACCAAAATAGAGAAACGCTGGGGGACTGACCTATGAAAGCATTACAAGTGTTTATCGTGGAGGATGACATCAGGAACGCTGACATTCATCAAAAACTGATCAGCAAAATTGAAGGATTTTCTGTCATTGGAATCGCAGAAAATTTCCAAGATGCAAGGGATTTGCTTCCGGACGTGAAGCCCGACCTTGTCCTGCTCGACATTTTTCTGCCGGACGGCTCAGGGATGGAGCTTCTCTGGCTGACCAGACAAAAGCTCAGGCATACAGACGTCATGATGATTACGGCGGCAAAAGAAGTTGAATATGTCGAGCAGGCGATTCGCGCTGGAGCCGTCGATTATTTGATCAAGCCGATTATGTTTTCCAGGCTGAAAGAAACGCTGTTAAACTATCGGTCCTACCGGCTCAAGGTAAATGAAATGTCTTCAATCGATCAGACAGACGTTGACAGCTTGATGGCAAAAAGGCGAAGCATCATGAAAGAAAAACAAACCGCTGAAGCCGATTATCCGAAAGGAATCGACGGCCTGACGCTGAAAAAAGTAGCCGGCGTTTTAAACAAAAGCGAAAACAGCGCTGGCATCACCGCCGAAAATCTCGGGCGCACCATCGGTGTCAGCCGGACGACCGCAAGGCGCTATTTAGAATTTTTAGCTGCGGAAAAGCATGTAAAAACAGAACTTTTCTATGGAACCGTCGGACGTCCCGAACGGCGCTACAAGCCTGTGAAAAATGAAAGTCCGGAAACGTAGCGTTCCGGACATCAAAAGCTCAGCCTTCCAAATCGATCGACTTTTTATTTCTGTTCTTCATTGCCCGGGAAATCGGCGGCACGATGAGCGACAAAAGCGCCGTAATCAATAAACCGATTGTGACGGGACTTTCAAAAAACACGGACAGGCTTCCTGATGACAGCGTCATCGCTTGTCTGAATGATTCTTCCATCAAACTTCCGAGAATAAAAGCTAAAATAAACGGAGCCGCCGGAAAAGACAGCACTCTCATAAAATACCCGAGGATGCCGAAGAACACCAGAATATAAAGATGTACGACATTAAATGTCACAGCATAGACGCCGATCAGGCAGAAAACAAATATGAGCGAAATCAAAAGCTGCTTCGGAATCAGAAGAATTTTTGACAAGAAAGGAATTAACGGCAAATTTAAAATTAGCAGAAATAAATTGCCGATATACATGCTTGCGATCACGCCCCAGAACACGTCGGGATGATCCGTCAGCATGAGCGGCCCCGGCTGAACGCCGACGACCAAAAGGGCGCCGAGCAGGACGGCCGTTGTCCCTGATCCGGGAATCCCGAGTGTCAGAAGGGGGACGAATGCGCCGCTCGTTGCCGCATTGTTTGAAGTCTCAGGTGCTGCGACCCCTTTAATATTTCCCTTGCCAAACGTTTCAGGATGTTTTGAGATTCTTTTCTCTGTAATATAAGAAATAAATGATGCAATCGTCGCCCCTGCACCGGGCAGGATGCCGAGCAAAAATCCGATGACCGAATGCCTTGCGATCGGTCCCGAAATCTCTTTCATTTCGCCTTTCGTCACCTTCAGGCTGCCGACCTGAGACGCTCCCTCCGTCATCGGCTTGTTCCGCGTCTTGATTAAGAACGCAACTTCAGCAAGTGCAAACAAACCGAGAGCCACGATCAGAAAATCGATGCCTTCCAGAAGGCTTGCCGCACCGAATGTAAACCGTTCGGTCCCCGTCTGCGGATCAATTCCGATGGTAGCTGTCATAAAACCAAATGTCGCAGAAATCAGCGCCTTGACTGTCGATCCTTCGGAAAGGCTCGAAATTGCTACCAGGCCGAGCATCATCAATGCAAAATATTCTGTCGGTCCAAATGTCACCGCAATGTTTGCCATTGCTGGCGCGACGAGCATCAGCGCAACTACGGTGATCGTTCCGCCTGCGAAAGAGCAGATTGCAGCGATAGCAAGGGCTTTTCCCGCTTTCCCCTGCTTTGCCATCGGATAGCCGTCAAACGATGTCGCGACAGTGCCTGCTACTCCGGGGGCATTTAACAGAATCGATGACGTCGAACCGCCAAAGACCGCTCCGTAATAGACGCCCGCCATCAAAATTAACGCGGAGGCCGGGTCCATTCCATAACTTAACGGGATCATAATGGCAATCGCGGTAATCGGCCCGAGCCCGGGCAGCATCCCGATAACTGTCCCGATCAGCACCCCGATAAAAGCGAACATGATATTCTGCGGAGTCAGCGCCACCTGAAACCCGTATAATATACTATCTAACATGCACTTCCCTCCTTATGTTCGATTAAAAAGGCATAACCCCCTGCGGAAGCATGATGTTGAGCACATAATTGAATGAAAAATAAATTGTGCTGCTGAAAACCAGTGAAATGATCGCAGCCGTTTTCCAATTCCGATATCCCAACACCGCAGGCAAAACGACCAGCAGCAATACCGTAGAAAGCAAAAATCCGATGAATTCCAAAATCGAAATGTAGATCAACAGAGAAGCAACACAGAGCATCATGACCTTGACATCTTTTTTCTTCAGCTGAAACAGCTTTTTCACCGTTGTATCTTTTTGATCTTTTTCAAAAAACAGAAATATACCCAAAATGAGAAGCAATATGCCTAAACTTTTCGGCAGCACGTCCGCATCGATCACCGCGTACGGATAGCTGTCTAAATTAAAGCTGAGCGCCAGGTAAATGGCTGCCACAGCCAAAATGATGACAGAAACGGCCCGGTTTGTGATTCTCATGGTTTACACCAGCCTTTCTCGATTTCAGCTTGCCGGTCGCCGGCTGTGCCGGGCAAAGCTTTTAAGGCTTTCCCGTACCGGCAACCGCGCGGAGACCATTTTATTTGCCACCCAATCCGATATCATCAAGGAGCGCTTCCATTTCTTTATATTGAGCGTCAAGATAGTCTTTGAATTCTTGATGGCCCATAAAGTTATCCGTCCATCCATAGCTGTCCCGAATCGATTTCCAGCTGTCTTTTTCCATCATCTCTTTGATTTTTTCCTCATAGTATTTTACGGCGGACTCGCTCATTCCCGGAGGTCCCATAAATCCTCTCCAGACCGTAAATTCATCATCGATTCCCTGCTCTTTTAAGGTCGGAAAATCTTTGACGGTATCTCCTTTCATGCGCTCGGGAGCGGTGATGGCCAGCACTCTGACTTTTCCGGCGCGCGCCTGTTCGGCCGCTTCACCGACACCTGTCGAGTAGACGTCGGCTTTTTTACCGAGCAGCATGCTCATCCCGGCGCCGTCTTGCGCCGTAATGTATTTCAGCTCTTTCGCATCAACGCCAGCCTTTTGAACAGCGCTGACAAATTGCATATGGTCCATGCTTCCCGGAGAAGATGTCCCTACAATAGAGGCTTTTTTCGGATCTTTTTTCAGCGCATCCACAAGGTCTGTCATCGACTGATAAGGCGAATCTTTATGAACGACAAACGCTCCGTAATCGGCAATCACGCTTGCAATTGGCGTAAAATCGTTGTGGCCGTACTGGGATTGTCCGTTTAAAGGCACGAACAAAATCGGCGGTGATGTAACAAACAATGTATGGTTATCACCTTTTTTGCGGTGGACATACGACCATCCGGACGCTCCACCGCCGCCCGGTTTGTTGACGACAGCCATCTTTTCAATCAATTTTTCTTCACCTAAGATTTTCGAGATCGTTCTGGCCGTTGTATCCCATCCCCCGCCGGCTCCGGCAGGCGCAACGACCTCGATTGCTTTCGAAGGTTTAAAGTCTTTTTCGTTCGCGGCTTTATTTGAAGCTGTGTTTCCGCCGCATCCTCCCAAAATCAGCGCAAACACAAGTAAAATTGTAAAGCCGTAACATCTACCCCTCTTTGTCATGTTGTGCTCCCCCTTCATTGTAATCGCTTTCATCATAGCTTCCTCGACTTTTCGTGCACAGTTTAACTGCATAATATTCTTTTTGTTCATAAAGTTCACAAAAAACCTTCCCCGTAACGGAGAAGGTTAAAGCCGGCTTCAAAAGAAACCGGCTTTTTTATGCGAAGTGCTTTTTTATTGTATGAAGAGCATGATCCGCTGCAATCAGTGTTCCATACTCTTTCAGCATATGAATCGTCGTCTTTGATTCTGAGGCATACTCCAGCAGAATGCTCAGCTGGTTTTCCACCTCTTCATCAGGCAGTTCACTGAAATCCACGAATAAATAATAGCGGTTCTCGTGAGAGTACAATGTCGTTTGGCAGCCGCTGACAGACATTTTTGACAATGAGATTAAATCCTCAAAATCGTCAAACTTTAAAACAAACTGCAGTTTCTGCTCTTCTGCCTGCTCTTCTTTTTGAAAGTCGTCAAGCAAAGCATCAAGGCTTTCTTCTGCTACATGCTGTTTTTTATCTTCAGGAATCGGCAGTTCCAGCTTTTGTCCGTCTTTGGACAGCTGAGCTCTTGTCACAATGATTTCCAATCCCTTATCAAGGGCCTGCACTTGAATCCAAAGGGGGCCTTCAACGGCAAACTCTTCTTCTTCGTGCACTTCGTCCATCATTTCCCAAAAAAGCTCTTCACTGCGTTCTCGATTGTACCAAATTTCTTCTCTGTCAAACCCGCGGTCTTCGATATCCCCGTAGGAAATATAAAACTTAACCGTGTGTTCGTTTATTCTTTCGATTTCCATTTGCCAACCTTCCCTTCTTTGTAAGATGTTGAAGGGATAACTAAGCTCCCAATTAATTGTACTTTACTACACTTTACCCATTACGTCCACTTCTTAACCTTATCCATGATCAATCTTTATTTTCTATTTTATGATAAAAAAGGCGGAAAAGAAATAAAAACGCCTCCAAGGTCAAGCTAACATATTTTCCGGCCTGCTTCATATATTAGTTGTACAAGCAGCAGCTGTAGATGCGGGCGCCTTTTTAGGCAAGTCCCGATGCAAAGGCAAAGCGAGGTGCCAGTTGATGGAACACGATATACTGATGTCGTTCCTTGTGATCATCGGAATCGATCTCATACTTGGCGGCGACAACGCTGTTGTGATTGCAATGGCAAGCCGTCATTTGCCTCCCCGGCAAAGGCAAAAAGCGATCATCATCGGCACATTGATCGCCATCATGATGAGAATCGCGCTAACAATGGCAGCAGTGTACCTGCTCGCGGTTCCTTATCTGCAATTTATCGGAGGAATCTTCCTGTTGTACTTAGGATATCAGCTTTTGATTGAGAAAAAAGATGCCCAGCATGTCAAAGGCGGGACATCTTTATTTAAGGCGATCCGCATCATCGTGATTGCCGATTTGTTCATGTCGCTTGATAATGTGATTGCGGTCGCTGGAGCTTCGCACGGACGCCTGATGCTAGTCGTTGTCGGCCTGATGGTCTCCGTCCCGGTCATTATTTGGGGCAGCAGGCTGATTCAAGCGGCCCTTGCAAAGTTTCCGCTCTTCATATACGCGGGAAGCGGACTGCTCGCTTATACCGGCGGCGAAATGATCGTCAGGGAGCGGGAGTTGTCTTCCTTTATGGCGCAGCACAGCACCCTCGAAATGCTGCTGCCCGTCCTGACGGTGATTTTTGTGATTTTAGCCAGTATTTATTATGAACAGACGAGTGAAAAGCATTAAAAAAAGAAGGCTGAAAAATTCAGCCTTCTTTTAGTTTGCGAGACGCTGCGCTTCACGAAGCTGGAATGTGCGCACTTTGCGCGGCAGGAAGCGGCGGATTTCGTCTTCGTTGTATCCAACCTGCAGGCGCTTTTCGTCAATGATGATCGGACGGCGCAAAAGCCCCGGATGTTCATTGATGAGCTGGTACAGCTCTTGAAGCGGCATTGTTTCAAGGTTGACGTTCAGTTTTTGGAACACTTTGGAACGGGTTGAAATAATTTCGTCTGTTCCATCCTCCGTCATTCGTAAAATCTCTTTTATTTCATCAATTGATAAAGGCTCTGAAAAAATATTTCTTTCCGTATACGGAATATCGTGTTCTTCTAACCATGCGCGCGCCTTTCTGCAAGACGTGCAGCTTGGGGATGTATATAATGTAACCATATTGCTTCACTCCTTAAAAAGTAGAATGAAATTAGCGTATTCTTAAATTGAAATAAATCTAAAAAAGTAATCTTTATTGAGTATTATACTATAAAAAAGTAAGTGTGAACAGTCTGTAACAGAAATTTTTTGACAATCCAGCGACTTTTGCTTTTTTATGCCATCTGTTATTCTCATTTAGCTCAATTCATCGAAAATGTTCTTTTGTTTATGATCGTCAACAATCTTAAGGACGTCATCCACATCTTCATAAGATTCTCCATACCACTTCTCATCTTTGTATGTATGGATTTTTTCGTACGTTTCTTTCATCGCGTCAAACACTTCTTTCTCCGTGTTTGATTTTGGAGACCAATACAAAATCTCCATTTTGTTCACTTTGCCGGTTGCGAGTGACCGGCGGCGGTAACCAATCGACTCAGCGTGTTTAAAGTTTTCTTTTTGATAAAATTTAAGACGCTTCGCCGTATCAGCATCATCTTCATCCACGGGCTCGACTTCGAGGAGGATCGGTTTGTTTTTCTTTTTCAGCTTTTCAATCAGCTTGGAACCCAGTCCCTGTCCTCGCGCGTCTTTAGAAACGAATAAATAGTCGATGAAAATAAAAGAGTCGAATTCGGCGTACATCAACACATGATGACGGCCTTCTTCTTTATGGTAAATATCGTTTTGTTCCTTTAACAATGCTTCCATGTGCTCTTTTGATTTCATTTCTTCTATTGGGAAATACTCGCTAAGCTTCTCATACCAGTTCATTGATTTGCTCCTTATGGATGTTCTAATTTCACACTTTAGATATACCCGCTTTCTTTTTAGTTTAAACAAAATCTTTTTTAGAAAGGAGCTTCAGTGAAGCTGAGCATGTTACCTACATATACTAAGACGGTTGTCTACCGCGAAGGTTTCAAATTTTTTCTCAAAAAATTGCCGGCGGTTGTTCGGCATTAAAAAAAGACAGCCTTGTGACGGCTGTCTTCCTGCTTTTTTTATTTGGATTGATAGACTTTAAATTCTTCCTCTGTGCACATGACGAAATGGCCGGGCTTTACTTCGCGGAGCTCCATCTGTTCGTCGCCTTTCAGCTGATGGACGCTTGGATCATACGTCTTCCGCACGCGCGTGCGCTCATAATCCGGATCAGGCAGCGGAATGGCGGAAAGCAATGATTGTGTATACGGATGAAGCGGATTTTCATACAGTTCATCTGCCGGCGCCAATTCAACAAGCTTCCCGAAATACATGACGCCGATCCTGTCGCTGATATATTTGACCATCGACAGATCGTGAGCGATGAAAAGGTATGTAAGCCCTCTTTCCTTTTGCAAATCCTTCATTAAATTGACGACTTGCGCTTGAATGGACACGTCCAGAGCGGAGATCGGTTCATCGGCAATGATGAATTCCGGCTCGACCGCAAGCGCCCTTGCGATTCCGATCCGCTGGCGCTGTCCGCCGGAAAATTCGTGCGGATAGCGGTTCGCGTGCTCTTTATTTAAGCCGACGAGTTTGAGGAGTTCATGAACGCGCTCAAGCCGCTCTTTTTTCGTTTTGGCCAAACCGTGGATGTCAATTCCTTCTGCGATGATGTCGGCAACCGTCATCCGCGGGTTCAAGGAAGCATACGGGTCCTGAAAAATCATCTGCATCTTCCGGTTGAATTCGAGAAGGTCCTTGGCAGATTTTTTGTCGTGGACATTCTTTCCCTTAAACAAGACTTCTCCGGAAGTCGCTTGATACAAACGAATAATCGAACGGCCGGTCGTCGACTTTCCGCAGCCGGATTCACCGACAAGACCGAGCGTTTCTCCTTTGTAAATGTCAAAAGAGATTCCGTCAACAGCTTTCACAATCCCTTTCGGTGTTGAAAAGTGCTGTTTTAAATTCTTGATTTCGAGCAGTTTTTCTGCCACATCATTCACCTTCTTTCACTTGAACCGGTTTTTCATACTGATTTTTAAACTCCTTCATCTTGCTTTTGACAGCCGCCGGCGGCTCGACTTTTGGAGCGTCCGGGTGCAAAAGCCATGACTTCACGTAATGTGTATCAGATATTTTAAACATCGGCGGTTCTTGTTCAAAATCGATTTTCATTGCGTACGGGCTTCTTAATGCAAAGGCATCGCCCTTCGGCGGATTGGTCAAATCAGGCGGAGATCCCGGTATCGCCATTAATTCTTCATCACCGTCGTTGTCAAGGCTCGGCATTGATGCCAACAGCCCCCATGTATACGGATGCTTCGGATTGTAGAAAATCTCGTCGACCGTACCGATCTCCACAATTTGTCCCGCGTACATGACGGCGACTCTGTCTGCGACATTCGCGACAACACCGAGATCGTGCGTAATAAAAATGATGGATGTCTCGATCTTTTTCTGCAGTTCTTTCATCAGCTCTAAAATCTGCGCCTGAATCGTCACATCAAGAGCCGTCGTCGGTTCGTCCGCGATTAAAAGCTTTGGATTGGCCGCAAGCGCCATCGCGATGACGACGCGCTGCCGCATCCCGCCGCTGAATTCGTGCGGATACTGGTTGACGCGGCGTTCAGGCATCGGAATTCCAACCAGGCTGAGAAGCTCTACTGCCCGCTTATTGGCCTCTTCTTTTGAGATCTTTTCATGCTTAAACAGCACTTCTGTGATTTGACGGCCGACTTTCATCGTCGGGTTCAAAGAAGTCATCGGATCCTGAAAGATCATGCCGATCTCTTTTCCCCTGATTGACTGCATTTCTTTTTCCGTTTTCGGAACCAGGTCTTGTCCGTCAAATAAAATTTGTCCGTTTTTGAAATAGCCCGGCGGCATCGGAATCAGTTTCATAATCGCCTGCGAAGTGACGCTTTTACCTGATCCTGATTCTCCGACGATCGCAAGCGTCTCTCCTTTGTCAACATGAAAGTTGACGCCGCGGATCGCCTGTACTTCTCCGGCGTATGTTTTAAAAGAAATGGCTAAATCTTTCACTTCAAGTAAGTGTTTCATCTTTCTCACTCCTTTATTTACGCAGCTTCGGATCTAAAGCGTCGCGCAGTCCGTCGCCGATAACGTTGAATGCAAACATGGTCAGACAGATAAAAGTAGCCGGGAAGAACAGGCGCCACGGATAATACTCCAATCCCTGCACACCGTCTGTAGCCATCGTTCCCCAGCTTGCAAGCGGCTGCGGAACCCCGAGGCCGAGGTAGCTTAAAAACGCTTCATAGAAAATAGCCGTAGGCACGGTTAATGTCATGGTGACCAAGATCGGGCTCATGATGTTGGGCAGCAAGTGCTTTCTGATGATGCGCGAGTTTTTCGCTCCCAAAGTTCTTGAGGCGAGCACAAACTCCTGATTTTTAAGCTGGAGTACTTGTCCACGGACGATTCTCGCCATGTTGATCCATCCCGTAATAACCATCGCCACGATCATCGTGATCAAGCCTTTTCCCATCACTACGAGCAGCAGGATCGTCATTAATAAGGAAGGAATCGCCCATAAAATATCTGCAATTCTCATCATAATTTCATCTGTACGTCCGCCTCTGATGCCGGAAACCGCACCCCATATCACACCGATCAAAACGTCGATCAGCGCGGCAGCCAGTCCGATTGTCAGCGAGATTCGTGCGCCGACCCATGTACGGACGAATACGTCCCTTCCAAGGTCATCTGTTCCAAACCAGTGCTCACCGCTCGGCGGCTGGTTCGCATTCGTTAAATCAGTTTCTTCATATTGAAAGCTTGAGAATACCGGCGCAAAGATAGCCATCAGAGCGATCAGGATCAGAACCACCAGTCCAAACAGCGCCAGCTTATTTTCTTTAAATCTCAAGAATACGTCTGTCCAAAAAGAAAGGTTTTTCTTTGAGATCTTTTCGGCTTCGCTATGGTCAACAGCTGCAGGTTCAAACATGTCTTTTGGTATTTGCTGCATCCTATTACTCCCCTTTCTTAGCGCCAAACAGTTTAATGCGCGGATCAATTAAGCCGTATAAAAGATCGACAATCAAGACGCAAAGCAAAAGAATTGCCCCGAAGAAGACGGTAACACCCATGATCACCGTATAGTCTCGGTTCGTAATGCTGGTGACAAAGTGCATGCCGAGTCCCGGTATACCGAATACTTTTTCGACGACAAACGTTCCTGTCAAAATGGACGCCGCCATTGGCCCCATATATGTAACAACCGGCATGATGGCATTTCGTATCGCATGCTTAAACGTAACGGCCGATGTGCTCAAACCTTTTGCACGCGCCGTGCGGATATAGTCGCTGCTCAGCACTTCAAGCATGCTCGAACGCGTCAAACGGGCGATAAACGCCATCGGCATCGAGGAAACAGCGATTGCAGGAAGGACAGTGTGTCCCCATGACTCCCATTGTGCGACAGGGAACACGCCCAGCTTCATTGCCAGCACGTATTGGAGAAGTGCGGCCATGATGAAGTTCGGCACAGAGATCCCGACAACCGCAATGATCATCGCTGTGTAGTCCTGCCACTTGTTTCGCTTCAGCGCGGCGATCACACCGAACAAAACTCCAAATGCCAAGGCGAGGCAGATCGCTTCCAATCCGAGTGTAAAAGAAATCGGAAAACCTGAGCTGATCAAGTCGTTCACAGTTTGTCCCTTATATTTAAATGACGGCCCGAAATCCCACTTTGCTACCGATACTAAATAATCGAGATATTGTTTAAAAAGAGGCTGGTCTAAACCATAGTAGGAATTGAGACTGGCTTCAATTGCAGGGGGAAGTTTCCTCTCGCCTGAAAAGGGTCCGCCCGGTATCGCTCTCATCAGGAAGAAAGTAGCTGTGACGATAACCCAGAGAGAAATTAACATATAAACAAGACGACGGCCTAAAAATTTAATCAATTTTACACACCTCCGAATATTCAGTCTATTAACTTCTTTTCATAAATAAAAGTATATGGGGGGAAAGTCTAAGCCCCATATACTTTCATGCAATTTTATTCAAAATGCGCGGTTTTGAAATAGATCTCACCAGTACCAGTCAGAACAAAGTCTTTTAAGCTTTCATCATGAAGATACGGCATTGTGTAGAAGTAGATCGGTGCGACCGGCAGCTCATCCATGATGATGCTTTCTGCTTCTTTCATCAGCTCGATGCGTTTCGCTGAATCAGTTTCTCTCGATGCTTTATTCAGCAGCTCTTTATACTTTGCGTTTTCCCAGTTCGTATCATTGTTTCCGCCTTCTTTGTCGCGGTATGTTTCAAGGAAGTTCATCCCGTCGTTAAAGTCGGCGGTCCAGCCTAAACGGCCGATTTGATAGTTTCCGGCATGGAGCTTATCGATGTATACATTCCATTCTTCATTGCCTAATTCGACATCTACGCCCAGTTCCTTGTTCCACATTTCCTGAACGGCTTGAGCGACTTTTTGGTGCGCTTCATCCGTGTTGAAGGAAAGCGTGATCTTTGGAAGGTCTGATGCTTTTTTCAAACCGAGCTCTTTCAAGCCTTTTTCCAAGTATTCTTTCGCCTTATCGACATCATGGTCTTTGAAATAGTCTTTATTTGACTCAAAGCCGTGGACTGCCGGCGGCACTAATCCCATCGCAGGCAGCTGTTCCGCTTGCGTGATGTTTTTGACGATCGCTTCGCGGTTGATCGCGTATGTCAGCGCCTTACGGATGTTGACATTGTTCAGCGGAGCCGCTTCAGTGTTGAATTTGTACAGGTAAACCGATGCGAACGGATCAATGTTCAGGCCTTCTTTTTTCAGGCTTGGAATCGCATCCGTTGAAATCTGGTCAAGCGGCTGTCCTACAAAGTCAAGCTCGCCTTTTTTGTACATGTTCAGACCCGTGTTCGGATCGTTGACCATCGCCATATTGATTTTCTTCAGCTTAACAGCGTCTTTATCCCAGTACTGGTCGTTTTTCTCCAGTACGATGTTTCCGCCGTGCTTCCATTTCGCCATTTTGAAAGGTCCGTTAGATACGTAGTTTTCGTCTGCGTTTGTGTACCATTTCGCATTCTTCTCTGCTACCTTTTTATTGACTGGCATATATGTGTAGAATGCTGTCAGTTCAGTAAAATACGGTGTCGGTTTTTCAAGCTCGACTTTTAAAGTCTTATCATTAACAGCTTTAACGCCGACATCTTCAATTTTCCCTTTGCCGGTGTTCGCTGCTTCCCCGCCTTTTAAGTAGTAAAGCTGATACGCATATTGCGATTCGTTTTTAGGGTCGAGCGCCCATTTCCATGCGTATTCAAAATCCTCTGCTGTCACAGGATCTCCATTTGACCATTTCGCGTCGCGGAGCGTGAATGTGTATGTTTTTTGGTCGTCGCTGACTTCGATTTTTTCGGCTGCCGCTTCAACCGGCTTTCCATCTTTACCGATTGTCGTCAATCCTTCAAAAGTCTGACGAAGCACGTTTGCAGACACCGAATCGTTTGCGAGTCCCGGATGTAGTGAAAACGGTTCTGTTTTAATGTTGACATTTAATGTGTCTTTCCCTTTGCTGTCTTTTTTACCGCCGTCACCGGAGCTTGAGCCGAAGCCGCAGGCGCTGAGGACGAGTGTGAAAATGAGCATTAAACTGATAAATGACAAACGCTTCTTCAAAGAGAAACCCCCCCAATTTCTTGTTTTTTTAGTTCCTTACTCCTGAACATTCAGATTTATCATAAAAAAGTAATAGGCCCACTTGCCATACTTTTTCCTCTGTTTCGTCTTTTCTGAATATTTGTTATGTAAGAAACCTGTAACACCGAGGTGAACAAATTCATTATAATTAATAGAATAATTTATTGCAATATTAATTTTCAATTATTTTTTTATTCAAACTATTTATGATTGTCAGGTTTTCTGCCAAATGTACAAATACACTTCTCTGTTTTAAAGCGTAACCACATTAAAAGGAAAGTTTATGTTTTACAGGTTAAAACGTTTTACACGTATAACATTAACCATTCTTTATATCGAACCGCACGATGCCGCGCCAACTTTATTCAGCCCGGTATTCGTTTTCTTTTCCCCGACGCTGTCGACTTTCATTTAAAATTTATATATAATAAAATTATGAATAACATGCGATGAAGAAGAAGAGTACACATTTCTCCCCATTTAAAGAGAGTCCGCGGTGCTGGGAGCGGATAATGGCGAATGTGGAATGGGCTTCGGAGCAGCTGACCGAACACGGTTTAAGTAGGCTCAGCCGGAGAAGACTCCGTTACAAACGTCTAGAGCGATTTCATTTTGACCATAATGAAATAATCAGGGTGGTACCACGGTTCATTCGTCCCTTTTCTTTTAAGGGAAGAATGGGCCTTTTTATTTTGAAATGGAAAGAGGGATTCACATGAAAAAAACGATTTTTTCCGGTATCCAGCCGAGCGGCTCTGTCACCCTCGGCAACTATATCGGAGCGATGAAGCAGTTTGTCGACTTGCAGGATGACTACAACTGTTACTTCTGCATCGTCGATCAGCACGCGATCACAGTCCCGCAGGACCGGTTCGCGCTGAGAAAGAACATCCGGAACCTTGCCGCACTGTATTTGGCGATCGGCCTCGATCCGAAAAAAGCGACGCTGTTTATCCAATCGGAAGTGCCTGCACACGCCCAGGCGGGATGGATGCTTCAGTGTGTCTCCTACATCGGCGAGCTTGAGCGGATGACGCAGTACAAAGATAAATCAGCCGGAAAAGAAGCCGTCGTCTCCGGGCTTTTGACATATCCTCCATTAATGGCGGCGGACATTCTGCTTTACGGAACAGACGTCGTCCCTGTCGGAGAAGATCAGAAGCAGCATCTTGAATTAACCCGGAACTTGGCGGAGCGTTTCAATAAGAAATATAATGACATTTTCACGGTTCCGGAGGTTAAAATACCGAAGGTCGGCGCCCGCATTATGTCGCTTGCCGATCCGCTCAAAAAAATGAGCAAATCCGATCCGAACCAAAAAGCGTTCATCACCCTGCTCGACGAACCAAAACAGCTTGAGAAAAAAATCAAAAGCGCTGTCACGGATTCCGACGGAATCGTCAAATATGATAAAGAAAACAAACCCGGTGTATCCAACCTTCTAACGATCTATTCGATTCTCGGACAAGTCTCAATCGAAGAGCTTGAAGCAAAATACGAAGGCAAAGGCTACGGCATATTTAAATCAGACCTTGCTGAAGTCGTCATCGGCGCGCTGAAGCCGATTCAAGACCGTTACCACGAATTGATCGAATCTGAAGAACTGGACCGGATTTTGGACGAAGGCGCCGAACGCGCAAATCAAACAGCAAACAAGATGCTGAAAAAAATGGAAAACGCGATGGGGCTCGGCCGAAAAAGACGCTGATCCAAAAACACCTTCTGATTGTACGATAATCGGAAGGTGTTTTTCATAGAGAACAGCCGCAGCTCCGCATTCACTTGCCTCCGGATCACGATATTTCTATAATAAATGATTCAAAACACATGTCTCCAGTCCTTCATTGACCGCTTTGTCAGAAAGACAGCTCATATTTTTTATTTTTCAATATAGAATTTTTGCTTTTGCAAATAAAAAGACCGCCGCACTTCCGGCAGTCTTGATTCTTAATTTAGTTGACTTTAGACTCATTCTCAATTTCCCAAAGCTTTTCAAAAAACGGCTGTCCTTTAATCAAATTTTCACAAAAGTCCCTGTGTTTGTCTGACCATCCGTCGATTGTCTCATTGAAAAGCATGTCCCAAATTTCTTCAAATGTCATGCGCTTGATCTGTTCATACATATACGGATTCCATTCGGTGTACCAATAGGCGATCTCGGCCCGGTTTTGGAGCCCTTTGAGCTGATCGAGCGCCATGAACAGCAGCTGTTTGAGCTGGCGTTCTTTTCTCGTTAATCCTCTGACATGCTCCGGTGATAAAGATAAAATGTGGTATTCTTTGGAAGATTGCAGCTTCTCTGGTGCAAACTCGTAAGTTTCCGCTTCAACGTCCTTCACCATTTCATAAACGAGCTGCTCCTGTCTCGGGATGAGGCGGCTTTTTCTTACCGGTATTGTGTAACCGGCCGTATCGACCGCGAGAATACCAATGCCGTCCGTTACGACGAAACAATGATCAAGCTGTGTCCGCTCATGATTTTTGCGAATATACGCTTTTTGATGAACCTCGTTCAATAATTCGGCCGGAAGTTCTGACAAATCATTTTCTATGTAGTGAAACAAAACAGACGACACCCTTAACAAAGGCACCTGGTCAAGCAATTCAACACTGTCTTCCTTCCGCCATTCATGAAAGTGGCAGACGTTGTAGCCATTTTCTTCTCCCTCAAACCAATTCACCCACACATCATGAAGAAACAACATTTCTAACCCCTCACTTTTAATAAAAACTGTTGTCCACAGTATAGGCAAGGGGGAAGGAATTTATTCCAAGCGGATGAGATTATGGCAATCGCCATCAAAAAAAGCCAAGGGCGGCAATCCCTCAGCTTTTTATTTCACATTCTTCGGATCAAGCGCATCGCGGAGTCCAGACAATGGGCAAAATCATGATGACTGAATGAAGCAATTCACACATTATTTATTCAACACGTTTGTAAAAAAGCTGTATTCTTTAGCGTTTATTTTTTCTGATGAAGGAATTGATCTTAAAGAAGACTGAAACACCCAATAAACAGATACAAACAGCATTGCAATTCCTCCTATAAAGAAAACCTTATCGCTGCCGATCAATGACGCGGTAAACCCTCCCAGCAAAGATCCAAAAGGAGCTGCTATGCTTGTCAAACTTGCGATAAAAGAAAAAACTCTCCCTATAAACTCTTCCGGCAGTATGCTTTGCAAAATGGACATGAAAATGACGTTTGTCACGCCGATGGATATTTGAGACAAACCAAATAAAATAATCGATATGTATGAAGAGGTGGCGACCGCCGAAATACTCCATAAAACCCCTGAAATGAAAAATCCGTATATCGTAAGTGATCCTATCGCGAATCGACCAAACACTGTTGCTAATATTGAACCTAACAGTAAACCGCATGACATGGAAGCCAAATAATATCCATAGTATTCTTCTCCTCCTCTAATCGAAGAGAAGCTTGGCAAAATCACAATCGTCGCACTAAGCATGAAGTTAGAAATCATCGAGCCCAAGAGGATTTTTGGAATGAGGGAATGACGAATGAGTGTAAATCCCTCTTTTATATCCGTTGTATAATTGTGTATGACTTTTTTGAAGTGGAATCGGGGCTTATGTTCTATCTCATTTTTTTGTTCTAATTTTACGCACTTAAAAAACAGCGCCGCTAACAAAAAAGTGAAAGAATCAACTAAGTATATGCTTATAGCTCCTGCCGAAGCAATCACAATACCTGCAATACCAGTAAATATAATATCTGTACCCTGATATGAAAATGACATAAGTGAGTTTGCTTTAACCAGATCTTGACTTTTGATTATTTTAGGCAGTGCGGCAGATTGCGCAGGATAAGTAAATTGCTCAATGAATACGATAAGAGGCATAATCATCATGATGATCCAAATGTTCAAATATCCAATGAAATAAAAAAGCGGAATAATCAGCACCAAAATAGCTTGGATGAGTTGACTCCAAACCAAAACTTTATTTAATCTGACTTTATCAACAATCGGACCTGTTAAAAACTGCAAAACAGTTGGGAACATCGTCAAAAAACCAGCTAATCCGGAATAAAATGTACTTTTTGATAAATCAAACACAAGCCACATTGCCGCAACTGTATACATACTGTCCCCAATATTGGTTACCAAACGCCCCAATATCAAGAATAAAAAGTTTTTATTTTTCAATACGCTTAACATCGTTAAAACCTCTATTCATTTAACAAAGCGATTTATTTTTTTGCTACGGCGCCCATTTCCTCATCTAACAGTTCCGAGTTGGAAGACCTGCGAACAAAGTGAGAAGCCAAAGATTTACGAATGATGATTACCTTTGGTACATCACTCATCATTAACAGAAAGGGAAGATTCATTGAAAGCTAAATTTATAACCTTCCCTTTTGTTTAAATATTGCCCCTATAATACACTGCACAGATCATTTAATATTCTTCGGATCAAGCGCATCGCGGAGTCCGTCGCCTAAGAAGTTGAAGCACAGCACAGTGAGCAGAATCATCAGGCCCGGGAACAGCGGGTACCACCACGCCTGGATCATGATCGTAAAGTTCTGTGCATCCTGAAGCATATTGCCCCAGCTTGCCATCGGCGGCTGAACCCCGAATCCAAGATAGCTTAATGCCGATTCCGCAAGGATTACGGTACCGACGGAAAGCGTCGCAGCAACGATAATCGGCCCCATCGCATTCGGAAGGATGTGAGAAAAAATGATTTTGTAATTTCTTGTGCCGATCGTTTTCGCCGCCAAGACGAACTCCCTCGACCTCAAGGACAAAAATTCACTCCGCACAAGGCGCGCCGTCGTCGTCCATCTCGTCAAGGCGAATATTAAAATCAGTTTATCTATGCCCGGCTGGAAGATGGTGACCAGTGTGATTAACAGAAAGATGTCGGGTATGGATAATACAATATCCACCAGCCTCATCATAATGGCATCGATTATTCCGCCAAAGTAGCCGGCGATTGCGCCGACCACCGTACCTATCGTAATCGATCCAAGTACAGAGGCAAAGCCTACAAGTAAAGAAACCCGAGCCCCATAAAGTAAACGGCTGAAAATATCTCGGCCAAACTTGTCTGTTCCCATTAGATGTTCACCACTTGGCGGTTTTAGCTTATTCAGCAGGTTTTGCTGTTCCGGCGGGTATGGAGCGATCACCGGAGCAAAAATCGCTGATAGGATAATAATAGATAATAAAACTCCTCCAATTACCGCCAGCTTGTTTTTATAAAACTTTTCAAAAAAGATTTTTGTCATTGTCTCGGGCTTTGGTGCGACATTTTCCTGCAATGTGATCTCCGGCGAAGGTGTCGATGGATTTGGCTGTGTCATGAATCAATTCCCTCCTTCATTAATACTCAATCCGCGGATCGACCATTGCATAAAGAATATCCGCAACTAAATTCCCAATGACAACAAGCGTGGCTGAAATAACCGTCATTGCCATAATGACAGGATAGTCCCTCTGGAAAGCAGAGTCGACAAACAGCTTGCCAAGTCCTGGCCAACTGAAAATCTGTTCAGTAACGACAGCTCCGCCGATGAAAGAAGGAATCATCAGACCAAAGATCGTAATAACCGGAAGCAAACCATTTCGAAGCCCATGCTTGTACACGACACGATTTTCTTTAAAACCCTTTGCCCTCGCCGTCCGCATGTAGTCTTGTCTGAGCACATCAAGCATGCTCGATCTCGTGTAGCGGGTGAGTCCCGCCATATCTGCGGTCGCCAGAACGAATGCAGGCAAAATTAAATGATGAATGCGATCCCATAAACTAAAATCAGCATTTAGAGTCATAACGCCTCCGGTTGGAAACCATCCTAAATTGACAGCAAGAAACATGATTAGAATCAGTCCAAGCCAAAAATTTGGGACGGCAAGACCGATAAATGATGTGAATGTGATGCCATAATCCAATTTAGAATATGGCCGCCTAGCTGAAAGCACTCCAAGCGGGATCGAGATGAGGAGAGCCAAAATGGTTGAAACGAGCATTAACAATAACGTATTCGGC
Source organism: Bacillus sp. FSL L8-0528 (assembly GCF_038593085.1). Classification (NCBI taxonomy): domain Bacteria; kingdom Bacillati; phylum Bacillota; class Bacilli; order Caryophanales; family Bacillaceae; genus Bacillus; species Bacillus sp. FSL L8-0528. The sequence continues at coordinate 1,258,300 of NZ_CP151961.1, read as the reverse complement.
AGTCTCGCCATAATCAAATCGGTCACTGGCGTTCCTTTTCTGACGATTGAAGTACCGAAGTCGCCTTGAACCATATTTCCGAGCCACTTTAAATATTGAACGGGTTCAGGTTCATCCAACCCGTATTTTTCAATGAATTTTTCGCGGTCTCCCGCGCTGATGGTCGGATCCATCATCAATGCCATTGGATCTCCCGGCGCTGCTTTCATAATCGCAAATGACAAAATCGTAATGCCAAATAATATTGGAATCGACATGAGCGTCCTTCGAATGATATATGTAATCATTTTTTATCCCCTTTTTTAAAAGTCATTAAGAATGAAGGGAAGGAAGCTGCAAGCTACACTTCCCTCAAGGGATTCTCGTTATTTTTGATCCAGCCACCAGTCTTCGGCTTTATAGAAATCTTCTTTCGGATGGAATACGTAACCTTTCATATTTTTTGGCATCGCTCTATGGTAATTCGTATAATACAAGAATGTATACGGCTGATCTTCCGCCAGAATTTCGTAAATATCTTCATACGCCTTTTTATATTCTTCACGGTCCTTCAACGTTTTAGCTTCATCCAGAAGTTTATCAAGCTTTTTATTTTGATACCAAACATAGTTTAGTCCTTTTTCAGCTTCTTTCGAATGGAAAATGTTGCTCTGATCAGGGAACGTAGCAAGGCTCCAGCCCATGATCATCGCATCAAAATCCCAATTCGGCGGGTTCATTTGTTCAATTAAAGCGCTCCATTCAACAATCTGCGGTTTTGCTTGAATACCAATTTCTTTTAATTGCTGCTGAACAACAACCGCGAGGTCTTCACGTGTTTTGTTTCCTTGGTTCGTTTTAATAACGAAAGAAAACTTTTTGCCGTCCTTATCTAAAATCCCATCACCATCTGAGTCTGTCCATCCGGCTTCTTTGAGCAGTTTTTTTGCTTTCTCTGGATCGTATTCAAACGTTTTAAACTTATCTTTGTTATCCGGATAGTTCCATGAAAGCGGGCTTTCCGGGATGTTTGCGATTTCCCCATCTCCATCAAGAACTTGGTCAACGAGCGCCTGGCGGTCAAGCGCATGTGTTAATGCTTGGCGAACCTTTTTATCTTTAAACAGCTCATTTCTTTCGTTCCAGCCGATATACGTATAATTCAGACCTAAATCGGTTTCCATCTTCACATTGTTAAATTTCTCGGTCGTTTTATAGTCTGGTCCTGGCGTAACGACCAAGTAATCGACATCTCCAGCTTGAAGCTGTGACAGCGCTGCATTTGAATCCGGGATAATTTTATACGTGATCGAATCTAAATGAGGACGTCCGGCATAATAATCATCAAAAGCCTCTACCTTGACATATTGTCCTTCTTTCCATTCTTTAAATTTAAACGGTCCCGTTCCAACCGGATTCTTTCGATTAAATTCGTGTTCGCCAAGCTCGCTGATCGGTACATCTTTTAAAATGTGCTTAGGCAGAATACCGTAACTGGCAAGTGTAACATTGTAAAAATACGGATCCGGCTTCTTTAATTTAAACTGTACTTCATATTTACCTTTTTTCGTGACAGACTCTATCATTTTAAAGTTCGAGCCGCGTTCTCCGACGTAGTCATCACTCATCGGAATGCTGTAAGTAAATACGACATCATCAGCTGTCATTTCTTCACCGTCATGAAACTTGACGCCTTTCTTGAGCTTAACATCAAATGTTAAACCATCCTCCGATTCTTTTACTTCCTCAGCAAGCTGGTTCTCCACTTCAAGTTTCTCATTAACGTCTAACAAAGTGTTGTAGACCAGTCTTTCAATATCTGAACTTGCTGTATCAGTTGAATACAGTGAATTAAACAGCGTCGGTTCACCTGTGGATCCAGCAATCAGATCTCCGCCCTGCTGCGGCTTTCCGTCAGATTTGCCTTCTTTTTCGTCCCCTCCGACTTCGCCGCTGTTGCAGGCCGTTAGAAAGATCGATAAGATCAGCAACAAGCTTAAAATTGAAAATCCTGTTTTGCGTTTGCTCATTTTATGAATTCCCCCTTATTAAACTGTTGTCCTTCTTTCCACCCGATTGACCCCCGTTTTTTAAGAAGACATTCCCCCTCTCAAGGATTTAATATGTGACGCCCTTCCCCTTTATTCGTAAAGGTGGCACGCCGCGAAATGGTTTGTTTTCACTTCCTTGAAAGCGGGTTCGGCTTCCGCGCAAATCGCTTTTGCGGCCGGACACCTCGTATGAAAGACACAGCCTTTCGGAGGGTTGGCGGGGCTCGGCAGCTCGCCCTTTAAAACGATTCGCTCCCGCTTTGTCCCGCCTTTCTTCCTAGTGACGGGAACGGCGGACAGAAGCGCCTGCGTGTATGGATGTAGCGGGTTGTCGTACAGCTCATGCTTGTCTGTCAGCTCCATCATTTTGCCGAGATACATGACGCCGACCCTGTCGCTGATATGGCGGACGACGCTCAAATCATGGGAAATGAACAAATATGTCAGATTGAATTCTTCCTGAAGCTCTTCCATCAGGTTGATCACTTGAGCCTGGATCGACACGTCCAATGCGGATACCGGTTCATCGGCGATAATAAGCTCCGGATTTAAAGCCAGCGCCCGCGCGATTCCGATCCGCTGGCGCTGCCCTCCGGAAAATTCGTGGGGGTAGCGGTTCGCAAACGACGGGTGCAGCCCCACCTTAGCTAAAAGCTCTTCGGCTTTTTCGTTGCGCTCTTTGAAATTGTACATATGATGCGTGTTGAAGGGTTCTTTGATGATGGAACGTAGCGTTTTTCTCGGGTTCAGTGAGGCAAACGGATCTTGGAAAACCATCTGGATGTTTTTGCGGACGCTCTTTCTCAACGCTTCTTCCGACAAACTTGAAATGTCGCGGCCTTTGTAAAAGATCTGCCCTGCCGTCGGTTTATAAAGGCGGATCATCGTCCGTCCGGCGGTCGACTTTCCGCAGCCCGATTCACCGACAATGCCGAGCGTTTCGCCGCGTTTAAGCGAAAAGCTGATGCCGTCCACCGCTTTGACGTCGCCGATTTTTTTCTGAAATATCCCTGAGCGGATCGGAAAGTACTTTTTGACATCTTTCAGCTCCAGAAGGGATTCTTGCGGGCTCATTTCCTGTCCGGGCTGTAATCGTTCAGCTGATGAAGTCATCCCTTATTCTCCCTCCTCATATAAAAAACATCTGACAGATCGGCCGTCCGGACGCGTCTTCAAGCCCGGCTGCGCTCCCCAGCATTTGTCGACCGCGCTCGGACACCTCGGAGCAAACCGGCAGCCGGCCGGAAGATTGTCAGGCGTCGGCACATTTCCTTTAATGGCTGTTAATTTTTCAATGGAGCCTTCAATAACAGGGATGGAGTTTAACAGTCCTTTTGTATAGGGATGCAGGGGTTCGTCGAATAGTTCGTCTACTGTGGCATTTTCAACAACTTGTCCGCAATACATGACGATCACGCGGTCCGCAATTTCGGACACAACGCCGAGATCGTGGGTAATGAGAAGTATGGAGGTATCGAATTTGTCGCATAGGTCTTTCATCAGTTCCAGCACTTGGGCTTGAATGGTGACGTCAAGCGCTGTTGTCGGTTCATCCGCGATGAGCAGCTTCGGATTGCAGCTTAAGGCAATGGCGATCATCACCCTCTGCCTCATGCCGCCCGACAGGCGGTGCGGATATTCCTTCATCAGCTCGCCTGCCCTCGAAAAGCCGACAAGCTTTAATAATTCTACCGCTTTTTTGGCGGCTTCTTTTTTCGATAGCTTTTTATGATAGATCAGCACCTCTGTGATTTGTTCGCCGATCGTCAAAACCGGATTGAGCGAGGTCATCGGCTCCTGAAAAATCATCGAGATTTCATTTCCGCGGATCTTGCATAAATCTTGTTCTTTGTATGTAACGAGATCCCGTCCTTCGAGCTTGATGGAACCGTTCATGATCTTTCCGCCCGAGCCCTCGACGAGTCCCATGATTGACAGAGACGTGATGCTTTTACCGGATCCCGATTCACCGACCAGCGCCACGGTTTCTCCTTTTTTAATTGAAAAATCGACGCCGTCCACTGCGGGTATCGGCTGTTTTTTTCTGAAAAAATAAGTTTTTAAATCATTGACTTCCAGCAATGCGCTCATCCAGATTCCCCTTCCATAGACCAGAAGTTAAATATTACGAAAAACTAATATATTACTTTTTTAGAATTTTCTTAATATGACTGAATTGTCTTAAAATTTTATAGTTGTATATTATTACATAATCATTACAAAAGCAAGGAGTTTTTTGATTTTTTGTAATAATATTAATTTAATCCCATAATTTTAGTATTTTAAAGCGATAGCTTTATAAAGTCTTCTGACGGAAAGGATAAAACGTCGGCAACCTTCAAATTTCGAGCCGATAAATATTTTTTTACAATACTGTAACCGACAGCATATCCGAGCATGTCGGGGTAGTGCCCTTTTCCAAATAAAATATTGGAGAATAGTCGGCTATCATGTCGGCGCAGCTCGAAATGAGGCTTTACGAACCGGTCCTGGAAATGACGAAGCTGTTTTTCGGAGTAATATGACGTCCATGCAGCTGTTTCGGCTTCCCCCAACCGTTCGAAAACGGCATATTCCGCGATGCCTTCGAGAATGATTGTATCAAGCAGCGTCATCTTTTTTTCTTCTTTCGGCATATTTTCTAACCGGCAAACGTGATTATATTCGTGCGTCATGATCGCAGAAATCGATGACCGGGGAAGATCGGCTGATAAAAACAAAAATAATTTGTCGCTGAACGCGAGGCCTGATTTCGAGCCGAATTCGACGCGGATTTTGCGGTTTCTTTCATCGACCGGCAGGATGAAAATCGGAACATCCGGCCCGTTCCATCTTTTGCAGAGCAGCTGTTCTTCCCGTCTGACATGCTGAAATACGCCGTTTTTCTTAAGCTGCTTCATCGTACGCTCGCCGTCCGTCCACGAACGGAACATACCGTGGGTCTGCAGGTGGCTGACAATCGCCGCCGCATCCGCTTTTGAAGCGCCTTTAAAATACGGCAGGAGAAAGCTTGACAATTCCCGCACGGATGAAGCCTGTTCAAGCCATTCATACGTGCTTGCTATGCTCATTTTAGATCACACTCCTTTTTCATCTGTATGGTATGCACGCTAAAAAAAACGGCCACCATCTAAATGGCAGCCGTTTATATTGCGGTTATTCATATTTTTTGAAAATCAGTGTTGCGTTGTGTCCGCCGAAACCGAGCGAGTTGCTGAGCACGACATTCACGTCCTGGCGGCGGGCTTGATCCGGTACATAGTCCAGATCGCAATCTTCATCAGGCGTTTCGATATTGATTGTCGGAGGAATGATGCCTTCCTTAATGGCAAGGACGGAGAAAATCGCTTCGATGCCTCCGGCAGCCCCGAGCAAGTGCCCTGTCATCGATTTTGTCGAGCTGACGGCAAGCTTGTAGGCATGCTCTCCGAACACTTCTTTAATGGCGATCGTTTCAAATTTATCATTGTATGGCGTGCTTGTTCCGTGCGCATTGATATAATCAATGCTCTCAGGGGACAGACCCGCATCTTTGATCGCTTCTTTCATGGCTCTGACGCCGCCTTCCCCATTTGGCGCAGGAGCCGTGATGTGATAGGCGTCTCCCGTTGATCCGTAGCCGACCACTTCCGCGTAGATTGTCGCTCCGCGGTTTAACGCGTGCTCAAGCTCCTCAAGAACGACGATTCCCGCTCCTTCTCCCATGACGAAGCCGTCGCGGTTTTTGTCAAACGGACGGCTTGCCGTTTTCGGATCCGGATTAGTGGACAGCGCTTTATTGGCGGAAAAGCCGGCAAACGACATTCTTGTAAGCGGGGCTTCCGTTCCTCCGGAGATCATGACATCTGCATCGCCGCGCTGAATGACTTTAAAGGCGTCGCCGATTGAGTTCGTACCCGTCGCGCAAGCCGTCACTGTACAAGAGTTGACCCCTTTTGCACCGAGAGAGATCGAAATCTGGCCGGTCGCCATGTCAGGAATCATCATCGGTACAAAGAACGGGCTGACGCGCCGCGGTCCTTTTGTTAAAAATGTTTCGAACTGCTGTTCAAGCGTTTCAAGGCCGCCGATCCCGGAACCGACCCAGACGCCGACCCGGTCTGCGTTGCTCTCGTTAATGTCGAGCCCCGCGTCTTCCACGGCCATTTTCGCCGACACAACGGCATATTGTGTGAAGCGGTCCATTTTTCTCGCGTCTTTTTTATCCATGTAATCTTCTATCTTAAAATCTTTCAGTTCCGCAGCTACTTTAGCTGGATACTCGTCCGCGTTCACCCTTGTAATCGGGCCGATTCCGGAAACTCCGTTGACCGCGTTGTTCCAGCTCGTTTTGACGTCATTACCAAGAGGTGATAAAGCTCCTAATCCGGTAATGACTACTCTTTTACTATTCATAAGTTGCACCTCACCTTTCTTTTAGCGGCCCCAGCGCATGGCGATGGCTCCCCATGTCAAACCTCCGCCGAAGCCGACCATCACAATGACGTCACCGTCTTTTATTTTACCAGCTTCAAGCTCTTCCACAAGAGAAATCGGAATAGAAGCAGCTGATGTGTTTCCGTATTTATGAACCGTTTTAGACATTTTTTCGACTGGAAGCTCCAAACGTTCGCGCGCCGCTTCCATGATCCGGATGTTGGCTTGATGCGGCACCAAAAAGTCGACATCTTCTTTGGATAATCCGGCTTTTTCAATGACATTCACACTGGATTCACCCATTTGGCGGACGGCAAACTTGAACACTTCTCTGCCATTCATGATTGTATGATCTTTTTCATCCAAGTACAAGTGCTTTCCGCCTCTTCCGTCTGCACCGAGCTCAAAGGACAAAATCCCTTTATCGTCGCTGACAGGCCCGACAACTGCGGCGCCCGCACCGTCTCCGAACAGAACAGCGGTATTGCGGTCATCCCAGTCGGTAATGCTTGAGAGCTTTTCAACTCCAATGACAAGCACATGCTTATACGTTCCGGCTTCGATAAACTGTTTTCCAGTGACTAAACCGTACATAAAACCGGCGCACGCTGCGCTGATATCCATCGCACAGGCATTGAATGCACCGAGCTTTTCTTGAATCATGCAGGACACTGTCGGGAATGCCTGATCAGGAGTAACGGTGGCGACGAGAATCATATCAAGATCTTCCGCCTCGATCTTTGCGTCTTCCATCGCTCTTCTAGCGGCGGCCACAGCCATGTCGGATGTTTTCTCATCTTCAGCTGCGATTCTTCTTTCTTCTATGCCTGTTCTTGTACGAATCCACTCGTCAGAAGTTTCAACCATTTTTTCCAAGTCGAAATTGGTCAGCACCTTTTCAGGGATGTACCGGCCGATTCCAATAATTCCAGCTTTCATAGGAAAGACTCCTTTATTCATGATTTTTTCCAACTAATGTTATGAGTTATTATTAGTATCTGGTACTAATCCTACCCTATTTTTTTTTAGTTGGCAATATATTCGTCTAATCTAGCAGACCAAAACATTCATATAGTAGTGATATATATGAAAAAGGAGGGATGAAGAGTGGCGAACGACGATTTTTTCACAAAAATGATGTTTGGCGCAAACGCACCCGGCAGGCATGAAGAGACGGAGACGGATGCGGATGCGGAAACTGCCGAAGACGCTGAAGTTCCCCAGGAAGCCGATTACATGCACGTGTTGAATCAGGTTGGAGAAATCATGGATTCGATCGATGAGCTGAAGCCTGTGTTTAAAGAAATCGGCTCAATGGTCAGCGCTTTGAAAAATAAGATTTCCATATAAAAAAGCCACTTCTTCTGAAAAGTGGCTTTTTAAGCGTTTGCGGGCGTTTAAGTCAGGCGTCTGAACCGGCTTCCGCTTTACCGAGCTCGTAAGCCTCGGCCATCACTTTCGTAAACAAGTTCATGAACGGCTCAAGCATTTCCGGGGAAAGTTCGATTCCCGCTTTCTCCATCTCTGCTTTCGCTTCCGGAACGTACTTCATGGCAATTTGCAAAAATTCCATCGATTTTTCGTGCATCTTGATCACCTCAATGTTCGTTTGGCAGTTTGTTTGTTTTTTTGTATTCGTCAATCAGCCGATTCATCTTTTCTTGAAATGACTGATCGACAACAGGGCTGAATTCTCCCATTTCGATGACGCCGTCTTGAATGTCAAATGAGCGCTTGCCGCCTTTAAGCGTTCCTTTATTAAACTCATCGGCGGTGAGTTCATAAGCGTCGTCTACATGCTGTATGGTGCTTGTCAAAACGACATTCTCACCCAATTCCGACTGGTCGCTAACATAGCCGATAGCGTACAGCCCGTCCTTTTTGATTTGTTCAATGACAGGGACATTATACCCGTCCCCGGCCGGATACACAACATCCGCGCCCGCCTTCTTCATTTTTTCATACAGTTTGACGGCATTTTCGCTGTCGTCCCACTGGCCGACATATTCTGTCATCACCTCAATGTCCGGATCGAGGTATTTTGCCCCTTCGGCAAACCCTTCTACTTCAGGCTGCCATTTATACGTTGCGAGGACGCCGATTTTCTTTGTTTTTGACTGATGGGCCGCCGTCATTCCGCCGAAAAACCCCATCGCTTCACCTTCAAGCGATATGCTTGTCACATTTTGGTGGTCGGCTTTCGAGTTCATTAAAACAAAATGAATATCAGGATAATCTTTGCATATCTCATTAAAGGCTTTTTCATATTCGCTTCCGTGCCCGTAGATGAGGTTGACGCCTTTTTTATGAAAATCTTCTACAGCCATATTAATGGCAGCGTCATTATCGATTCCCTCTTTATAATAGACGTCGACATTATAGACGGATTGTATTCTTAATAATCCTTTATATCCTTTGGTTCCCCATACTTGGTCATTTATCGTATCAGGGACAAGCAAACCGACTTTTTCAATTTTCCCTTTCAGCGGCGATTGTCCGCAGCCGCTTAGCGCCAGGAGAATGAAAAAAATCGCGACAAGCCTGTACACCATGCCATGTTCAACTCCCTTTCGAAAAAAACAGCAATTCAAATCTATCTTTATTGTATCCTTTCAAGTGTAAATTAGGAAGATCTTTCTTATTTTTTGTCGAAAAATGTAGACATTTGTCTGCTCCATTCTTCAATGATCTCATTGGCTTTATCGGCTGGCGTCTCCTGTACAAACTGCAAATCTGAAAAATCTTTTTCAACAGCACAGGCAGCGGCTTGTGCGGCCGCGTCGTTCACAAAAAGCGCTCCGTCCCTGTTTTGTTTATCCTCTGCCCTGACGTCCCACGGACCGAACAGATCCGGAAGCACGATCAGTTCAACGCCCTTTTCCTCCATGCCGGCGCGTAAATCCTCTTCGAATTGTTCTTGATAGACAAACAGAATAACAGGCTTGTTTTCAACGCCGGCAGCCAGCGCTTCTTCCGGCACTGAGCCTGTGTATTGGATGAAGACTTGTTCGTACGGGGCTTCAAGCTCTTTTTCGATGAGACGGAAATGCTGGTTTCTTCCAAGCCACATCAGCCGCTCTTCGAGGTACATCAGCTTTTTTTCGTCGCTTGTCTGTTCCAGCTTTACATCGATGTCAACACCCTCTTCAAGTAGATGTTCACAAAATGAAAGGCCGAAGAACTCATCTGCTCCATATACAAGTGCCGGCTTCATTCGATGGACCACCTTTCGTTTCAGCTTTTTTAACCAAGCAAAAAACAGCCCTTTTCACCATTTTCGGGCTGCTATTATTCTATTCTCTATAAGACTTTTTCATGCGTTTTGAAAAAGTTCGCGATTGCTGAATGAATGCGCTGAGGATGTTCAGGCAGGTGCAGGGTAAGCCCCACGCTGTGACGGCCTTTAATCTGGCGCTCCTCAAACGTTTTGGCATGAATCATATACGGATACGGTGAGCCGTTCAGTCTTTGCCAAATATGAACGGGTACGAGATTGTGATAAGGGGAGATGCTTTTGAACGGATAATCGGCAGCCTCCCGCTCCGTAATTCCGTAGCTTTCGGCAATTTCTTTAATAAACTGTTTGTAGAAAAACTTGTTTTCTTTTTCTCGTTTATGATGAGCCTGAAGATCGAGGCAAGGATTAATCATCGCTGCAGAACGTATTTGGTTCGGGATCGAGCGAAGGAGCTCATCTGCAATGAGGGCGCCTGTGCCTTCCGCCAATAGATGAATTTTTTCATTTAAAATCTCTTGTTTGAACACGTAATGAATCAGCTGTTTAGCGTATGCAACCGCTTTTTCGGAGCCCCAGTGCCTGCCGAACAAATTGCTGTTTACCAGGGTGTAGCCTTTGTTGCTCAGGCTCGTTAGAAGCTGATTTCTCCCGTAATGCTGAAGCCAGAAGCTCGAATCTTCCCCGACGAAATGGTTCCGGTCGCCGAAAATGAACACCAGAAAACCGTTCGGCTTGTACGGAAGATGAACCACGTTCCATTCTGAATCCACTTGAAAAAAACGTTCGGTTATTTTCATCACTTGCCTGCCTCCTTCCTGCCGTAATCTGCTCATTATTTTATGTCGTACGTGCAGCAAACGAATAAGGAAAAGTCCCAGTCTTCATGATGAAAAATGAACTTTAATGAAATGTCCTTTCTGATATTTCTGAAAACAGAGGTTGAAAGCCCTGTCTTGTTCACTAAAATGTCTTTTCCAGCTGGCTATGTATATGGTATGATAAGTTTTAGAATTGAATGAGAAGGACGAGGTGGGAAACGTGCGATTTGTGGTCGCTTTTTTCTGGACATTTCTTTTGACGCAGATGGCCTGCTATATTGTCGGCGCCATGAACGGTGCTGGGTATGACCTTCAAACCAGTGTCATTATGGGCTTTATCATCACCGCAGCCGTTATTGTTCTTGGAGAAATTATGCCTGTTAAACAGGATGCAAGTCAACATTAAAAACCCGGCTTTTGAAAGCGGGGTTTTTTGCTTTAGACAGCCAGCCGTCCGAAAAAGACGGCTGTTTTTTAAGGCTTTCTTTTATAAGTCCAGAGCCGGTTATGGTTGGAGGTTTCAGGGAAGAACTCGCCGGCGCTCAATTTGATTTGCTGAGGGTTCTGAACCATGCTTCCCGTTTCGCCGATCTCCACATACACTCCATTATTGGGCGCTTTTTGGCCCGGCCGGAATTGACGCTGCTGTCCCATTTGCTTCACTCCCTTTTATGATTAGATTGCCCCACTCTCCCAAAAAACATGTCGATTTTATCTTTACATCTGTTTGCTTTGTGTAGTTTAATGAGAAAAGTATTCCGAAAATTGAAACGAACCGCCCGTTCATTCCGTCTTTTAAAAGGCGTCACAACTTGTGGGAAACGGAGGAGTATCATGGATTTTTTAATGTTGATCAAGTATATCCTTTTAGGGTTGCTTCAGGGGTTCACAGAACCGATCCCTGTTTCTTCAAGCGGCCACTTGGTGCTGGCACAGCACTTTTTAGGCCTGAACATTGAAGGCTTCAGTTTTGAGCTTTTGATGAATGCCGGTTCTTTAATTGCCGTATTGCTCGTTTATAAAAACGATATTTTCAGGCTGGCGGTAAACGGACTGTCTTATGTCACATCAAAAAATGAAAAAGGAAAAGCGGACTTCAGGTTTATCATCTATCTGATCATCGCCACGATTCCTGCCGGTGTCATCGGCGTTTTATTTGATGATGAGATTTCGGCTTTCTTTAAAGACGGCGTCCGGATTACCGCGGTTACTTTGCTGATCACGGGTCTGGCATTGTTTCTCATTCGCAATTTGCGCGGCCGCAAAAACGACGGCGAAATCAGGCTGAGAGACGCCGTGATCATCGGCTTGTCGCAAATGGTGGCACTTGTTCCCGGCATCAGCCGTTCGGGAGCGACGATCGTGCCTGCGATGGCGCTCGGCCTCAAATCTGAAACCGCGCTCAGGTTTTCATTTTTACTGTACATACCGGTCAGTCTTGGCGGGACCATTTTAAGCATTACCGATATTTTTCATGATCCGCGTTTAGGGGTGCTTTTCCTTCCTTATTTGTTTGCGTTCATCGCATCGATTATCGCTACATACTTTTCATTGCGCTGGTTCATGAATATTATGGCGAAAGGAAACTTGGTTTATTTCTCGATTTACTGCTTTGTCATCGGCATCGCCGTTTTGATATTCGCCTAGAAAAACAGCTGATCAATTGTGATCAGCTGTTTTTTATTTTAAGATAACAGTGCTTTTAATAAAGCTTTTTGGACGTGCAGGCGGTTTTCAGCCTGCTGGAATACCGCTGAATTCGGGCCGTCGATGATCTCTGCGGTGACCTCTTCTTCCCTGTGGGCAGGAAGGCAGTGCAGAAAGACGTAATCCGGTTTGGCATGGGAGACAAGCGTTCCGTTGACCTGGTAAGGAGCAAAGATATTCATCCGTTCTTCGGCTTCCTTCTCCTGGCCCATGCTTGTAAACACATCAGAATAGATGACATCCGCATGTTGAACGGCTGACACGGGGTCATTTGTGATTGTGACGGCCGCTCCGGACTCTTCGGCGAATCCCTCGGCCAGTTTTACCACTTCCTGATTCGGCTCATACCCTTCAGGCGAAGCGACCGTAATGTCGCATCCCACTTTCGCGCAGCCGATTAACAGCGAATGCGCGACATTGTTTCCGTCTCCAACATAAACGGCTTTCAGCCCTTTTAATGTTCCTTTCATCTCTTGAATCGTCAAGAGGTCACTAAGCGCCTGACACGGATGAAAAAGATCGGTCAATCCGTTGATCACGGGAATCTCGGCATGCTTGGCAAGCTCTTCGACTTTTTCGTGCTCGAATGTGCGGATCATAATCGCGTCGACATAGCCCGAAAGCACTTTCGCGGTATCTGCGATCGTTTCCCCTCTGCCCAGCTGCATGTCTTTACTGCTTAAAAACAGGGCGTTTCCGCCGAGCTGCGCCATTCCGGCTTCAAATGATACGCGCGTTCTCGTCGACGACTTTTCAAAGATCATCGCCAATGTTTTTCCTTTAAAGATGTCTTGAATTTTATTTTGCTTCATCTCTGCTGCCTCTTTCAGCAAATAAACGATCTCTTCTTTTGAAAAGTCTTTCAGGCTTAAAAAATCGTTGCCCGACAGATTGATTTCCCGGGTCGCCCCGATGTTTACAGTAGACATGTCTCCACTTCCTTTATATATAAATCTTTAAGGGACACGGCTTTAGTCGTTCCATGCCCGCTCGTCAAAAATGCCCGCACCGTCTCTTCCTCCGTCATCACCGCCACACCGTGGGTGACGGCTTCCATTCGCTGCTTGCTCGCTTCTTTTGATTCGGCTAAATGGATGTGCAGCGCTTTGTCTTTCCGTTTGATCCAGCCCGGAAAATCGTCCGACTGTACGGTGAAGCCCGCCTGTTCTGCGAGAGAACGAAGCTCGCCGGCCCCTTCCATGTAAATGCAGCCTTTCGTTTGCCAGATTCCCGCAAAGATTTTCTTCAGGGCGCTTTCCGGATTGAAGCCGACATACATGCCTTCTCCGGTCGATTTCATTTCCGGCCCAAGCTTCAAATCGACATCCTGGATAGCGTGCGATGAAAAGACCGGAAACTTCACGGCAACGCCGCGTGAATTTTTGGCGGCGGGCTTCAATTCTTTGAGTGACGAACCGGCCAACAGCTGCGCCGCAAGCGGGATCATCGGAACACCCATCACCTTGCTGACAACCGGAACCGTCCGGCTCGCCCTCGGATTGACTTCAAGGATGAGCAGTTCATCCGCATCCGCTATAAATTGAATGTTCATAATGCCCTTAAATCCGAGCTTGCGGACGATTTTTGCGGCAGCATCCCGCGCGGCGCTTTTCATCTCCGGAGTGACCGAAGGCCCCGGCAAAATCGCGTAGCTGTCACCTGAATGCACGCCCGCTTTTTCAATATGCTCGATATAAGTCGGGATATAAAGATCGTCGCCATCGCTGACAAGGTCGATTTCAAACTCTTTTCCCGATACGTATTGATCGATCAGAATCGGGTAAGGCATTTGCGATGCTCCGCCCAGCAGCTCTCTGAGCTCCGCCTCGGAGTGAACGATCATCATGCCCATGCCGCCGATCACATATGACGGCCTGATCAGCACAGGATAGCCGATTTCGTTCGCTTTCTGCACCGCTTCCGCTTTTGATGAAGCCGTTTCTCCTTTGGCATGGGAGATGCCGAGCTCGTCAAGAAGCTGATAAAATTGATCGCGGTCTTCAAGTATGTCAAGGGTTTCCGATGATGTACCAAGCAGGGTGATGCCCGCTTTTTCAATCGCTTCAGCCACATTGATGGCGGATTGGCCGCCGAATTGAACAATCGCAAAGTCGATGTCTTCCGCTTCAGCGACATTGAGAATATGCTCGGGTGTAATCGGTTCAAAGTACAGACGGTCTGCCATTTCATAATCCGTGCTGACGGTTTCCGGGTTGTTGTTCAGCATGATCGTTTCAAACCCGAGATTTTTCAGCGTCATGACGCCGTGCACGGCGCTGTAGTCAAACTCGACTCCCTGGCCGATCCGTATCGGGCCGGAACCGATAATCAGTGCGCGCTTATTCGTTTTTTGAGAAATGTCTCCGTCGCTTTTCCCGAAATACGTCGAGTAAAAATAGTTTGTCTTCGCATCAAATTCAGCTGCGCATGTATCGACGATTTTAAAGGATGCGGCAATGCCCATTTTCTTGCGGAGTGCGCGCACTTCTTCTTCCGTCTTTCCGGTGAGGGAAGCGATCGTAAAGTCGGTAAATCCCTTTTCTTTCACCTTTTTCAAAAGGCTGACGGACAGCGCGTCTCCCTGTTCCATCAACATGTTTTCCAGCTGAATGATGTTAGAAAACACATGAAGGAAATAGTTATCGATTTTCGTTTTCTCGTGTATCTCGCTGATGGAAGCCCCCCTGCTCAGCAGCTCCATGACCGCAAAGAAACGGCGGTCATCAGGGGTCTCAAGCAGCTTCCACAACACTTCTGAAGATACGCCGCCAAGTTCGGGCAAGTGGGTTCCTGACGTTTTCAGCTCAAGGGATGCGACCGCTTTTTGCAGGGCCGCTTCAAGATTGCGGTCAATCGCCATGACTTCTCCCGTCGCTTTCATTTTCGTGCCGAGCTTACGGTCGGCTTGTTTGAATTTGTCGAACGGCCAGCGTGGAAATTTGACGACGACATAGTCAAGCGCAGGCTCGAAGCTGGCGTATGTCGAATCTGTGAGCGGATTTTTCAGCTCGGCAAGCGTGTAGCCGACAGCCAGTTTAGCCGCCATTTTTGCGATCGGATAGCCGGTCGCTTTTGAGGCGAGCGCCGATGAACGGCTTACTCTCGGATTCACCTCGATGACATAATAATTTTTGCTTTCCGGGTCCAGGGCGAATTGAATGTTGCAGCCGCCGACAACATTGAGCGCGGAAATGATCTTTAAGCTGGCAGAACGAAGCAATTGATAATCCGCATCCGTTAATGTCTGCGACGGGGCGACAACGATCGAATCCCCCGTATGGACGCCGACCGGATCGATGTTTTCCATATTGCAGACGGTGATGCATGTATTGTTTCTGTCACGCATGACTTCGTATTCGATTTCTTTAAAACCGGCAATGCTTTTTTCGACAAGACATTGATGAATCGGGCTTGCGAGGAGGGCGCTTTCGATTAAAGGCAGGAACTCCTCTTTCGTCGCCGCGATGCCGCCTCCTTTTCCGCCCAGTGTATAGGCCGGCCGCACGATAATCGGAAAACCGATTGAGAGCGCAAAACGAAGCGCATCATCTTGATTGTCAACGATTTCTGAATCCGGCACAGGTTCGTTCAGCTCCTTCATTAAGGCGCGGAACTTTTCCCTGTCTTCGCCCTTTTCGATCGTATCGACAGATGTTCCAAGCAGCTTTACCCCGTATGTTTTAAGAATGCCGGCCTTTTCGAGCTCGACAGCTAAATTCAGCGCTGTCTGTCCGCCCAGATTGGCGAGCAGTCCGTCCGGTTTTTCGCGCTTGATGATTTGTGTGAGGCTTTCCACTGTCAAGGGCTCAAAATAGATTTCATCTGCAAAAGATTCATCGGTCATGATGGTCGCCGGGTTGCTGTTGACGAGAATCACCCGGTAGCCTTCGCTTTTCAGCGCCATGCAGCCCTGGGTTCCGGAGTAGTCGAATTCAGCGGCCTGCCCGATAATAATCGGCCCCGATCCGATAACGAGAATGCTGTTGATGGTTTGATCTTTAGGCATGGGCGATCTCTCTCCTTGCTTCGTTCAATTTCTGCAAATATTCGCCGAATATCCACTCGCTTTCAGCCGGTCCCGGATGGGCTTCCGGATGAAACTGAACGGAAATGACAGGCAGTGTTTTATGCATCAGCCCTTCTACTGAACCGTCGTTGACATGATGAAACCTGACGGAAAATTCATTTTCGCTGATGGTGTCCCGATCGACGACATAGCTGTGGTTTTGGCTTGTCATGAACACGCGTCCGGTCTCTTTGTCCATGACCGGATGATTAGCTCCCCTGTGGCCGAACGGAAGCTTATACGTATCGCTTCCGAATGCGAGCGCGATCAGCTGGTGTCCGAGGCAGATGCCGAGAGTCGGATAGGAAGAGATGATATCCCGGAGCACATCCATATATGGAAGGATCGCTTTCGGATCGCCCGGCCCGTTTGAAAGGACGATCCCGTCCGGATTCAGTTTTGAAATGCCGTCCATCTCTTGATAGGGAACGACAGTTACTTTGCAGCCCCGGTTTGCAAGCGATGAAGCGATCGACTTTTTATAGCCGAAATCGATCACCGCAATATGCGTATTGCCTTCCCCGAAGGCGCCGTTTTCGTTTTGTCCGGCAACCTGTGCCGCATAGTTTTCTAGCTGGCGCGGAGCCGGAATGCCGTCCTTTTGTTTCGTCAGTCTGGCATTCAGCGTCCCCTTTGCCCTGATATGCTGGACAACCGCTCTTGTGTCCACGTGCGATAAAAGCGGAACATCCCACTTCGCCAAGTATTCCCGAAGGCTTTCTGTCGCCTGATGATGGGAAAACCTGTCACACGCTTCATAGACGACAACCCCTTTTACCTGAGGCCGTTTGCTCTCCTCATCGCTTTTATTTATTCCGTAGTTGCCGATCAGCGGGTACGTAAAGACAATAATCTGACCTTTATAAGAAGGGTCTGTCAAAACCTCCTGATAGCCGGTCATGCCCGTAAAAAAGACGACTTCACCGGTGCAGCCGTCAAGACCGTCCAGTTCACCGCTGAAGGATGTACCATCTTCAAGAACTAAATATCCTTCCATCTTATGCCCACCTTTGATGAATAAATAATGATATTCATGAATTTTTATACTGATATATCGAAAAAAAATTACTGTTTTACAGCTGAATGATCTGCCATGACAGCCTTCAGCTTTTCCACGGCCGCTTTGATTTCGCTTTTCGCAACCGTCAATGGCGGCAGTAGTCTGATCACGTTCGGACCCGCGGGAAGAACGAGCAAGCCTTCCTTTTGAAGCGCTTCGATCAGCGGCTGCACAGGTTCTTTGCACTCGATTCCGGCGATCAGCCCTTTCCCGCGGATATCTTTTACAAACGGAAATTGAAGCTTATCTTTCAGCTGTTGATGCAAAAATGCTCCTTTGGCGCTCACTTCTTCAAGAAAGCTGCTTTCAAAAATGGTCTCCAACGTGGCGTGTGCCGCAGCCATCGCCAGCATGTTCCCTCCGAATGTCGTGCCGTGGGAACCCGGAGAGAACGCTTCTGAAAGCTCTTTTTTCCCGATGACGGCTCCGACCGGAAAACCGCTGCCCAGCCCTTTCGCGACGGTGATGATATCAGGTGACAGCCCTTCGTGTTCATATCCGAAAGCTTTACCGGTGCGGCCGATTCCGGTTTGAACTTCGTCAATGATAAGAAGAGCCTGCTTTTCGCGGCAAAAATCTTGAACGCTCTGCAGAAATTCCCTGCTCGCAGGGATGACGCCGCCTTCGCCTTGAATCGGCTCGAGCATCACCGCCGCGATATCTTTTTCATCCTGCAATTCGGCAAATGCTTTCGGCTCGTTGTAAGGTAAGTAGTGGAATCCTTCAAGCATCGGTCCGAATCCGAGCTTGATCTTTTCCTGTCCGGTTGCGGCCATTCCCGCATACGTGCGTCCGTGGAACGATTGCTGAAACGTTACGATTTTTGTTTTTTGCGTGTGTTTTCGCGCGAGCTTCACCGCCCCTTCATTCGCTTCCGCCCCGCTGTTGCAAAAAAAGACAAGATCGCCTGCACTGTTTTTGGCAAGAAGCTGTGCAACCTTTTCTTGAAGTTCATTTTGAAACAGATTGGAAACATGCCAGACATCATCAAGCTGTTTTTTGACAGCAGCTGTCACTGAATCAGGGCAATGCCCGAGATTGCAGACCGCGATTCCCTGGACGAAATCGAGATAGGCGTTCCCCTTCTCATCCTGAACGATCGTGCCTTTCGCTTTTTTAATATTGATATTCCAGCGGCTGTACGTCTGAAATAAATGACTCACAATACGGCCTCCTTTTGTTTAATGATTTTCGTGCCGATGAAATCGTCTTTCGTGAGGAAAGATCCTTTTCCGCTCACGATCATCACTTCATCCACTTCATCTGTGAGGGCTTCCTTTGCAGAATCCACTTTTGGTATCATGCCTCCCGAGATCACGTCTTCAGCAATCAGGCTTTCGATGTCTGCTGGCGTCAGCTCTTTCAGCATTTCTTCGTTTTTCATAATCCCGTTGACGTCTGTCACAAAGATTAATTTGTCAGCGCGCAAGGCTGCCGCAACAGCCGACGCCGCCAAATCGGCGTTCACATTCAAAGTCTCACAGTCATCCGTCATCGAGAGGGGGGCGATAACCGGAATAAACCCTTTTTCCATGAGCGCTTCGGCCATTCCGACGTTCACTTTTTTAATGCGCCCGACCTGACCGTATTCTTTTTCATTTAAATAGTCGGCAAGGAGCAGTCCCCCGTCTTTTCCTGATACGCCGACAGCCGGAAGGCCGTGCTTTGTCAGCTCGGCAACGAAAAATTTGTTGATCGAACCGGACAAGACCATCTCAGCAACTTCAAGAACCGCTTTTGTCGTCTTGCGCTGTCCGTTGACGAATTCGGTTCGAATATTGAGTTTCTTCAGCATCTTTGTAATATCGGGCCCGCCCCCGTGGACGAGTGCGATTTTCCAGCCGCTTTCAGTCAGCTCTTTCAGATTTTGAAAAAATTCGTCCGATAGTTCGCGGATGACGCTTCCGCCGCATTTAAAAACGATTGTTTTATCCATTGTGATCCCCTTTTTACGTACGATAGCTCGCATTGATTTTGACGTATTCATAAGTTAAATCGCAGCCCCACGCCGTACCCTTTCCTTCACCTTCCTGCAAGTGAACCTCGATTTTCACTTCGCTGTTTTCTAAATATGTTTTGGCCAGCTCTTCTGAAAAAGGCTGCGGTTCGTTGTTTTTAAAAAGGCATTGGCCGCCTAGGCGGATTTCCACCTTCTCCGGTGTCACAGCAGCCATGCTGTCCCCGATTGCGACAACGATTCTGCCCCAGTTCGCATCCGTGCCGTAAACCGCGGTTTTTACAAGGTTTGAGCCGACGATTTTTTTGGCGATGATTTGCGCTTCAAGATTGCTTTTCGCGCCGTTCACTTCAACCTCGATCAGCTTTGTCGCCCCTTCCCCGTCTCTCGCGATTTGTTTGGCGAGGTCTGTGCAGACAAGCTGCAGGCCTTTTTTGAAAATCGGCCAATCTTCGTGTTCTTCATGGAGGCGCTCATTTCCGGCGCATCCGTTCGCCATGACGAGCACCATATCGTTCGTCGATGTGTCGCCGTCGACCGTTATCTGGTTGAATGAAACGTCCGTAATTTCCCTCAATGCCCTTTGCAGCGCGCTTTCTTCGATGGATGCATCTGTTGTGACAAAGCCGAGCATCGTCGCCATATTCGGGTGGATCATCCCCGACCCTTTTGCCGCTCCGCCGATCGTCACTCTTTGACCGCCGATCATCAGTTCATAGCACGTTTGTTTGATCACCGTGTCTGTCGTTAAGATCGCTTCTTCGAAATCGCCTTCGGCAGGCTCAGTCTCGGCGAGAAGGCTGATGCCTTTTGTAATGCTCGCCATATTGAGGTATTCGCCGATGACGCCGGTTGAGGACACGGCCACCAGTTCCGGCTCGACCCCAAGCATATCAGCGCTTTGACGGCGCATCTCATATGCATCTTTTAAGCCCTGCTCTCCCGTGCATGCGTTGGCATTGGCGCTGTTGACGATGACGGCTTGCAAATGCGCGCTTTTTTTGAGACTTTCCTGCGTCACCTTGATCGGCGCAGCCTGAAAGTGGCTTTGCGTATAAACGGCGGCGCTCACCGCCGGTCTTGAGCTGATGATGATTCCAAGATCCTTTTTGGAATAGCGGAGGCCGCAGTGAACTCCTTTTGCCAGATAGCCTTTAGGCGAAGCGACGCTTCCGTCTGTTTTTTTTATGCTGTCTTGACTCACCTGAATCATAAGTTTGTTCTCTCCCGTCTTATGGATAAATAGGCGTAAATTCAAGCCCGGCGGTTTCGCTCCAGCCGTTCATAATGTTGAAGTTTTGAACAGCCTGACCCGCGGCTCCCTTCATCAAGTTATCGATCACTGACACAATTGTCACTCTGTTCGTCCGTTCATCAACGGTAACGCCGATATCGCAAAAATTGCTGCCGTACACCTCTTTAGTCGCAGGGAATGCACCGGGTTCTCTCACCCTGACAAAGTATGAATCTTTATAAAATTTAGAAAAAATAAGTTGGAGCTGTTCGGCATCTATGCTGTCTTTCAGCTCTGTGTAGATGGTCGCCATAATGCCCCTTGTCATCGGAACTAAATGCGTGCTGAATGTGATCGGTTTAAATGCGGAGTCCCATTGTTTAACAGTCTGCTCGATTTCAGGCGTATGCTGGTGTTCGTTTACCTTGTATATTTTGAAATTGTCATTGACCTCTGAAAAATGAGTGCCCATCGACGCCTTTCTGCCTGCTCCCGATACCCCTGTTTTCGCATCGATGATGACAAAAGATTCGTTGATGCTGCCGCTTTTGACGAGCGGCGCCAAGCCTAGAAGAACCGCTGTCGGAAAACATCCTGGATTGGCTATGTACTGCGCCGTTTTAATGTCTTCCCGATTCAGCTCAGACAGTCCGTATACCGCTTTTTGAAGCACGTGTTCTGGCGTGGCTTCCCTTTTGTACCACTTTTCATAGACGCTCGGGTTCTGCAGCCTGAGATCGCCGGACAGGTCAATGATCGGTATGTCATATGCATTAAACTGTGGCGTCAGCCGGCTGGATACCCCCGGAGGCGCAGCCATAAATAAAAAATCGATTTCATTCGCAATCTTCTTTACCTCGATTGGTTGCAGGTGTTGATCTGTCAGTTTCATAAGGTGCGGGTATGCGGCATCATAGCGGGCTCCCTCATCACTTGATGAATACAATATGCATTCATCTGCATAAGGGTGAGACTTCATAATCCTCATAATCTCTGCCCCTCCATAGCCAGTAGCACCTATAATACCTATTTTCAAAACAAGTTCACCTTCTTGGTCTTCGTGAAATTATTTAACATTATAACATGAATAAAAATTAATTCAATTGTATATTTAATATTTTTTCATTCACCTTTCATATTGGTTCTTTCCTCCCGCTGGCGGTCCTTTCGGCGGCTTGGTCGTGCTCCGTTCCCATCTTCCCGGATTCTCCGTTTTTCAAACCTGAGAATGTGCCGACTGGCGTTTTTGCAATAAAAAAAGAACGCCTTATTACAAGCGTTCTATTTATAACAGGAGTGGCGATCTGCCAGGATACGCCCGCGTATCTATTTCGGCGGCTCCCTTTTCGAAAAAGAAAGAGCCTGTCAACGAATGAGCAGGCTCTGAAAATGTTTATTGGATGCCAAGTGCGATTTTCGCATATCGCGACATTTTGTCCCGTGTCCAAGGCGGATTCCAGACGATTTGAACATCAACTTCCTTGACTTCTGGAATATCTGCGAGCGCTTTTTTGACTTCATCTACGATGATCGGCGCCAGCGGACAGCCCATTGAAGTTAAAGTCATGGTCACGTCTGTTTTGCCGTTCTCATCCATATCCACGTCATATACAAGGCCGAGATTGACGATATCGACACCCAGTTCAGGGTCAACGACCTGTTCAAGGGCGCCCATGATGTTCTCTTTTAATGCTTCATCCACTCTTCCTCACTCCTTTTTTCATCAGTATAACGCACTTCGTTCATTTTCTAAAACGATAGCACTTAAAGGTGCGCTTCAAACCATTCGACTGTTTTCAAAAGGCCTTCTCTCGATACTTTATGTCCGGCCCGCTCATCTTCGATAAAATGCAGCAGATCAGGCTGAGCTTTATACAGCGGAATCGTCGATTCATAGAAGCGGCGCGCCAAAGCAAACGGAACGGTGCCATCCTGTTTGCCGTGCCAAAATAAAAGCGGCCTCATTTTCAATTTGTCCGGCTGCAGACTCAAGTCAAAACGCTTCAGTTTATTGCGCTGCTGTTCGATTTGTTCTTCTGTGAAAGGAAGTTCAATTTTCTTTTCACGCATAAAAGCGAGCTGTTGATCAAAAAATTCTACATAGGCGGGACTGCCCATTAAACTGACGGCAGTTGTAATCCATTCGTATTGGGTCAAAGCGCCGAGCGTGACAATGCCGCCCATCGAAGTTCCGGCGGCGCCGATACGGCCCTTTTCAATCAGGTTTTCCTGTTCAAAGTGGTTTTTCAGCACTTCGAGCTCTTTGATTTCATTCGTGACGATCTCCCAAAACCTCGGGGCGAGCTCTTCCTGAGTGAGCTGTTCATCCCTCTCCCCGTGACAAAGAGCCTCAGGCAGGATCACGCGCATTCCTTTTTCGGCAAGCAGATATGCGAAGTGAAGGTTATGCTCTTTTGCGCTTGTAAACCCATGTATGAAGAAAACAAGAGGAAGAGCTTTCTCTTTTTTCTCCTCTTTTACAATATGCAAAAGAGGAATGTTTGAAATATGTTGCTTCTCGATAATGATCACGACTGTTTCTTCCTCCTTTTAGGATGTCCATCATCATAAGTTTAACATGTAGACAATAAAGAAGGTAAAAAGATACACTATAGGTAAGCCAGAACTTTCAAATTCACAACAAAGGAGCATTTATGGAGACAAAACCATATTTAATTGCATTGGACTTAGACGGTACATTATTAAAAGACGACAAGACCATCTCGGAAAGCTCCAGCGACGTCATCCGCAAGCTGCGGGAAGATGGACATTACGTGTGCATTTCTACGGGAAGACCGTTCCGAGCAAGCTCCGTGTATTATGATCAGCTCCAGCTTGATACGCCGATCGTCAATTTCAACGGGGCGTTTGTCCATCATCCTAAAGATCAAAGCTGGGGACGCTTCCATACATCTCTTGATCTCGAGGTGGTCAAACAGATCATTGAAGTCAGCGAGACATACAACGTACATAATATCCTTGCTGAAATTGTCGATGATGTTTATTTTCATTATCATGACGAAAAACTGATTGATGTCTTTACGATGGGCAGCCCGAATATTACGGTCGGAGATTTAAGGACAAACCTCGGCCAAGATGTGACAAGCGTACTGATCCACGCAAAAGAAGAGGATGTTCCGGCGATCCGCTCCTACCTGTCAGACGTTCACGCGGAGATGGTCGACCATAGAAGATGGGCAGCCCCGTGGCATGTGATCGAACTGATTAAAAGCGGCATCAATAAAGCGGTCGGCTTAGAGAAAATCACAGACTATTACGGGATACCGCCAGAGCGGGTCATTGCCTTCGGCGATGAAGACAACGACCTTGAAATGCTTGAGTTCGCGGGCTGCGGCGTGGCGATGGGCAACGGCATCGAAGGGGTAAAAAGCGTTGCAAACAAGGTTACAAAATCGAACGAAGAAGACGGTATCGCAGTCTTTTTAAAGGATTACTTCGCTTTATAATTTTATAATTTGCCATTCATAAACGGCTTTTCAAAACGGCAATACTATGAGAAGACGGCCGCACCGGACCGTCACTCGTGTTAAGGGGGAATTTTAAGATGGGTAAACGCAGCAAATCAAAACGGTTTATTCAGCAAGGCAAGGATTCGCTTAAACAGCATGCCGCCAGGTTCCCTTACCGCTCCACATTAGAAGAGGCTGAACAAAAGAGCGGCCCGACGGAATGCGGAGGGCTGTAACATGAGAAACGAACTGTTTCAAATGGCCAAAGCAGCCGTTCATGAAGCTGAAGCTTCGACGGATTCAGGTGAAAAGGCGAAAGCCGTTGCAAGAGCCAAAAACGCCCTTTCCTCAGCATTTGCCAATTCAACTGATGCCGAACGGCGCCAGCTTCACAATCTTCAGGAGCAGCTAGATCAACTATCATAAACACCCACCGGCTTTTTTCACAGCCGGAAAGGAGTCTGTGCCATCGGCACGGCTCCTTTTTTATGTTTCTAATTTCAAAACATAAAAATTTGACATCGGAAGCAAAAGGAAGTACATTATAAAAGGCGAACATTTTATATTAAAAACAAATAAATATTCGTTTTTGGGGGTTTTTATATTGGAAAACGTGTTTGATTACGAGGATATTCAACTAATTCCTGCAAAGTGCATCGTCAAGAGCCGCTCTGAATGTGATCCGTCCGTGCAGTTCGGCGGAAGAACATTTAAACTGCCTGTGGTGCCCGCCAATATGCAGACCATTATAGATGAAAAGCTGGCTGTTTCATTAGCGGAAAACGGTTACTTTTATGTGATGCACCGCTTTGAGCCGGAAACACGGATCGATTTTGTGAAAGACATGAAGGCGCGCGGTTTGTTTTCTTCAATCAGCGTCGGAGTCAAAGATGACGAATATGCGTTTATCGAAGAGCTGGTGAAAGAGAATCTCACGCCTGATTACATCACGATCGATATCGCCCACGGTCACTCGAACGCCGTCATCAATATGATTCAGCACATTAAAAAACTTCTTCCGAACAGCTTCGTGATCGCAGGAAATGTCGGAACGCCCGAAGCTGTGAGAGAACTTGAAAACGCCGGCGCCGACGCTACAAAAGTCGGCATCGGTCCCGGAAAAGTCTGCATTACAAAAATCAAAACCGGTTTTGGAACGGGCGGCTGGCAGCTGGCTGCGCTGCGCTGGTGTGCAAAAGCGGCGAGCAAGCCGATCATTGCAGACGGCGGCATCCGCACCCACGGGGACATTGCCAAATCGGTCAGATTCGGGGCGACGATGGTCATGATCGGTTCGCTGTTTGCCGGACACGAAGAATCGCCCGGGGCAACGATCGAAAAAGACGGCAGGCTCTACAAAGAATATTTTGGTTCCGCTTCTGAGTACCAAAAAGGTGAAAAGAAAAATGTCGAAGGCAAAAAAATGTACGTGGAGCATAAAGGCGCGATCATGGATACGCTGACAGAAATGGAACAGGATCTGCAGTCATCCATTTCTTACGCGGGAGGAAACAAGCTCGATGCGATCCGCAACGTAGATTACGTTATCGTTAAAAATTCTATTTTCAATGGGGATCAATATTAACGGTCACAGGGTGGTGTTCAGGCAGCCGCCGTCCCTTCCTGCCTGACAGCATACAAAAAAGGCATCCTTCCCGGGATGCCTTTTTTGACGGCTATTTCACTTCAAATGTTTTGCCGGCCCTCAAAGTTGCAAACTGTTCCGATCTTCCCAAAAATGTCACGTTTACTTCATACGTGCCGGGTTCAGGCACCTCTTTCCATACATCAGTAAAATCGTAAGACTCTTTCGGATTAAGCGTCATCGTCTGGAACGCCTGCGTAAACATTTTTCCTTTCGAATAGCGGTACCTTTCATTCCCTTCTTTGTCGCTGACGATCAGCTCAAATTTCTGTCCGCTGCTGAATTCAAACTCTGCCACGTCATCCGTATGGTTGACAACCGACATCCGAAATTCGATTTCTCCCTGCTTCTGGACGGGTTCAACCGTCAATGTCACACTCCCGTTATCCACTTCCCCTGATACCTCCTTATCGGGGACTTGATCCCCGTTTTGCCCGCATCCACCGACAAACAGCAACATTACAATCATGGAAATCAGCCGCATTCATTCACCCTTTCATTAATCTTTGCGGAAAAACCCTAAAACCTGCGTTGTCTGGACGACGTTTGTGAAAGCATTTGGATCCACTTCATTAATGATTTTTTCCAAGTCGTATAATTCGTACCTTGTGATGACAATGATCATCATTTCTTTCTGTTCATTCGTAAAGGCGCCTTTCGCTGGAACTGTTGTAATGCCGCGGACCATCTTTCCGTAAATCGCTTCTTTGATCTCCTCCGCTTTCTTTGTGACAATCATAACGGTGAGCTTGGCGTGGCGGGTGTGGATGGCATCAATCACCCTGGTTGTCACATATAGTGTAACGAGCGTATATAATGCTTTCTCCCACCCGTTCAATAATCCTGCTGTTAAAATGATCGCACCGTTTAAAATAAAGAAATAGGTACCGACCGGTTTGTCTTTCCACTTCGCCAGGATCATCGCGATAATATCCAAACCGCCCGTTGAAGCCCCGTATTTAAGGGTCAGGCCGATTCCGACCGCAGAGATCACTCCGCCAAAAACGGCATTCAGCAAAATATCGTTTGAAAGGCTTGTTTCCGGCAGCATGCCAAGGAACACCGTTGTCAGCGCAACACTTAAAACACTGTAAACCGTAAAAGAACGCCCGACCTTCAGCCACCCCAAAATGCCGACGGGAATGTTTAAAATAAACAATAGCGTCCCCGTTGAAAAATAAATCGGGCTGTACTGGTCAAGCGCACTCGATAAAAGCTGCGCCACCCCCGTAAAGCCGCTGGCGTAAACATCGGCGGGAATCAGAAACAGATTCAATCCGATGGCATTTAACAAGGCGCCGATGATGACAATGAACAATTTTTTTGCTTCAGCTATGACCATATTTAGTTCCTCCGCTACTTTCGTATATATTTGGTTTACCCTTAAAACAATATTTTGAAAACGTCAATGTGAAAATATATGATATAGTTGACCTAAAAAACGAAGTATACCGAAGGACAGCTTGGCGTCCTTTTCAACCATTTTTTAGAAAGAAGGGGTTCAAATGAACGTTCACCTTTTAGCAGACAGTGCGGCAGATTTGCCGAAATCTTTTTATGATGAACATCACATCTCATTTATTCCGTTAAGGGTGCTGCTTGATGAAAAAGAGTACGATGACCTTCTGACGATTCAGCCTCTGGATGTTTATGAAGCGATGCGCGAAGGCAAAGCGCCGAAAACGTCCCAGCCGTCCATGATGCGGTTCAAAAATGCATTCAGCGAGCTGGCCGGCGAAAACAAACCCGCTCTCTATATCGCCTTTTCTTCAGAGCTTTCCGGAACATACCAGACGGCTGTGATGGCGGCAAACGAAGTCAAGGAAGAGTTCCCTGATTTCGATTTGCGGATCATCGACTCAAAATGCGCTTCATTAGGCTATGGGCTCGCAGTCAAGCACGCCCTTAAACTCGCAACTAACGGCAATACAATACAAGAAATTGAATCGTCTGTAAAGGACTTTTGCGAACATCTTGAACATATTTTTACCGTTGATGACCTGACTTATTTGGCAAGAGGCGGAAGAATCAGCAAAGCATCGGCATTTGTCGGCGGTTTGCTGAATATTAAACCGCTCCTGCATGTTGAAGACGGCAAGCTTGTCCCCTTGGAAAAAATCCGGGGCAAAAAGAAGCTGCTCAAACGGATGATCGAATTGATGAAAGAAAGAAGCGTCGATTTGAGCGGACAGACGGTCGGCATCAGCCACGGAGATGACGAAGAGACGGCCGAAGAGGTCAAACGGATGATCGAAGCCGAATTTCAGCCGGGGGAAATCGTCATCAACATGGTCGGTTCAGCGGTCGGCGCCCATTCCGGACCCGGAACATTGGCGGTCTTTTTTCCGGGGAAAGACAAAAGATAAGGTAAAACAGAGGCCTGCTTGATAAAAGCAGGCCTTCTTCGTCAGCTGTCTTCGGTGACTGTTTCTCCATCAGCGGCAGGTGTAAGCGCTCCACCAAGAAAGCCGGCAGCCGCTGTCGCGACATCAGGACCTCCAGACCCTTCGACCACTTTTTCCATTGTGATCGGACAAATTTTGAACGCACCGCCGAAATTGACGACTCCTCCTGCCGAGACACGTTGAATGTTAACTGAACAGCAATGTTTCATACCAAGTCTCCTTTTTTGAGTCTTATGATATGTGTATGCTGGCGGTACAAGAAGGCATAAACTTCCCGGCAAAAAACATCGCGGCTGGGAGAGTACATAGTTTCGCCGACAGTGTGCAAGCTAAAAGCGACATTTTGACAGGAGGTGCTTCCTCATGAAAGATGATGATAAAAAGCCGGTTGACAATAACGCCGTCAACCAGCAGAAAAACCGGCTCGCCGAAAAGAACAGACAAGCCGGTAAACACCAGGAATCAAAGAAGACTGATCACCTGTAAAAAACCGGCGGCGTCCTCATCGGAACGCCGCCTTATATTTATTTTTTCTCGTATGTCCAGCCCTCTTCCTGATAGATTTTATCCTGTTTCATCAGATGGCCGAGCGCCCTTTTAAATGCTGCTTTGCTCATGTTGAAGCGCTCTTTGATATCCTCCGGGTCGCTTTTATCCCAAAACGGCATCGCGCCGTTTCTCGTTCTCATATAAGTCAAAATTTGTTCTGCATCAACCGACAAGGCATCCTGCTTTCTTGGCAGAAGCGACAGATTAACAGAACCGTCTTCTTTTACTTTGATCACCCTTGCGGTCAGCTTTTCGCCGAGCCTCGGCTCTTCCTTTCGCTCAGAAGAATGGATAAAGCCTCTGATGCCGGTTTCGGAAATCATAAAAGAGCCTGATGCGATCAAGCGGTAGATCGTCCCGGTGAGCTCTTTATTCATCAAACCGGGTGAAGCTTCAGTAAACAGCTCGCTGATCTTATCCTCCGGCGCCGGTTTGGCAAACATCCTTCCGTGCCCCGTGATTTTCAGCATACAGTACAGCCTGTCCCCTTTTTGCGGCCATACTGATTCATACGGCGGGAGATGCTCTGTCGCAACGAGGGCGTCCTTGGAGAGCCCGACATCGACGAAAACCCCCATGCCGCTGACGGCATCAACGACTTCCACCCAGCCGTACTGTTCAGCGCTGATGATCGGCTTTCTCATCGTAGCTGCCAGGCGATCTTCATGATCGACATATAAAAAGACATCGACCTCCTCTCTGTCTTCAATATCCTCGGTGATCTCGCTCTGATGCAGAAGGACCGCCGTTTCGCCGTCCGTCAAAAAGTAACCGTAATCGGCTTTATGATCTATTTTCAATGTTAGCTGCTGTCCTGGTTTCATACTGTTTCTTCCTTTCTTATCCGCCTGTTTTTCTTTTTCTTATTATTCCTCCAATGTTCAAATTATTGCCGGATCGCGGCCAGACAAACCGCTCGATATTGGAAGTTTCACCTTATTCTACTATAATTGACTCATAAGTAAAATGGATGGAGGTTTTTCACATGGCGAAAGAAAGCTCATTTGATATCGTCTCAAAGGTTGAACTGCCTGAAGTTCAAAACGCAATCCAGACCGCTCTTAAGGAAATCGGCACACGCTATGATTTCAAAGGGTCAAAAAGCAGCATCACACTCGAAGGAGACGAGCTCGTTCTTGTATCGGACGACGAATTTAAAATGAACCAGCTGAAAGACGTGCTTGTCGGCAAACTGATCAAGCGGAACGTCCCGACGAAAAACATCGAATACTCAAAGCTTGAGAACGCTTCGGGCGGTACGGTCAGACAGCGCGGAAAACTAGTTCAGGGCATCGACAAAGAAAACGCAAAAAAAATCAATAACCTGATAAAAAAATCGGGTCTGAAAGTTAAATCGCAAGTGCAGGACGATCAAGTCCGCGTAACCGGAAAAAATAAAGACGACCTTCAGCAAATCATTGCGATGGTGAGAGAAGCCGACCTGCCGATTGATGTTCAATTTATAAATTTTCGATAAATTCTTAATTTACTGTTGATTATTCCTCCGATTTTCGGTAAATTGAGTAAAAGTAATCAATAGAAACTGAATAGCTGTTCTTATCAAGAGAGGCAGAGGGACTGGCCCGATGAAGCCTCAGCAACCGGTGAATGAATATTCATGACCAAGGTGCTAAATCCAGCAAGCAGTCTGCTTGGAAGATAAGAAGACGGACAAATGTCGATGAAAAGTCTTCTGCTTCACAGAAGACTTTTTTGTTTATCAAAAATGCTTAAGGGGGAAAACGATGGGTTTTTTGGAGGATATAAAAAGCAAAACGTTAATTGCGGACGGCGCAATGGGCACACTTCTGTATTCCTACGGGATCGACAGGTGTTTTGAGGAACTGAACATCTCCAAGCCCGAAGAAGTGAGACGCGTCCACGAAGCGTATGTACAGGCCGGCGCCGATATCATTCAAACGAATACGTACGGCGCAAACTTCATCAAGCTGTCCAGATACGGACTCGAAGACGAAACAAAACAAATCAACGAAAAAGCGGTCCGTCTCGCCCGCTCCGCCGCCGGTTCTGCTTATGTTCTCGGTACGCTCGGCGGAATCCGGACGTTCAACAAAAACTCGTATTCTCTCGAGGACATTAAAAGAAGCTTCCGCGAACAGCTCTATCTTCTGTTAAATGAGCAGCCGGATGGACTTCTGCTCGAAACCTATTACGATTTAGAAGAAGCGCGCGAAGTTTTAAAGATTGCCAGAAAGGAAACCGAGCTGCCGGTCATTTTGAATGTCTCAATGCACGAAGAAGGCGTTCTTCAGGACGGGACCCCGCTTGCGAACGGCCTGAAGCAGCTGGCATCCCTCGGCGCAGACGTCGTTGGCATCAACTGCCGCCTCGGCCCTTATCATATGATCAGAGCGCTTGAAGAAGTCCCGCTTTTAGAAGACGCCTATCTTTCCGTCTATCCGAACAGCAGCCTCCCGTCCCTTGTCGAAGGCAGGCTTGTTTATGAGACGGATGATGAATATTTCAGGGAAAGCGCGGAGGAATTCCGCAATCAAGGCGCACGGATCATCGGCGGCTGCTGCGGAACGACGCCGAACCACATCAGGGCGATGGCTGAGGCGGTCAAAGGGCTTCCTCCAGTCACCGAAAAGCGCGTGAAAATTAGAAAGAAAGCGGCGCTTGCCGTTCAAAATGAAAGGACAGAGCCCGTTCTTGACGATCTGGCCAAGCAGAAACGGTCCATTATCGTCGAGCTCGATCCTCCAAAACAATTAAACTTTGATAAATTTTTGCACGCCGCTGAGGAACTTCAATCAGCCGGAATCGATGCACTGACATTGGCGGACAACTCGCTTGCCACACCGAGGATCAGCAATGTCGCCTGCGGCGCGCTCTTAAAACAGCGCCTCGATATGAGGTCGCTGATCCATATCACATGCAGAGACCGCAACCTGATCGGCCTGCAGTCCCATCTAATGGGGCTCGATACACTCGGGCTGTCAGACGTGCTGGCGATTACCGGCGATCCGTCGAAAATCGGCGACTTTCCGGGAGCGACTTCCGTCTATGACCTGACATCGTTCGATTTGATTAGCCTGATCAAACAGTTTAACGAAGGCTTGTCATATTCGGGTAAACCGCTCGGCAAGAAAACAAATTTCTCAGTGGCGGCCGCCTTCAATCCGAATGTCAGACACATTGACAAAGCGGTGAAACGGCTTGAGAAAAAAATCGCCTGCGGCGCAGACTATTTCATTTCCCAGCCTGTCTATTCAGAGGAGCAGCTCATCAAAATCCACGAGGAAACAAAGCATCTTGAAACACCGATCTATATCGGCGTCATGCCGCTGACCAGCAGCCGCAACGCGGAATTCATCCACAACGAAATCCCCGGTATCAAGCTGTCCGATTCAATCCGCGAAAAGATGGCGCTGGCTGGAAATGACAAACAAAAACAGGCCGAGGAAGGGCTCGCGATCGCCCGCTCCCTGCTTGATGCGGCGTGCGACCTGTTCAACGGCATTTATCTGATCACACCGTTTTTGCGGTCTGATTTAACCGTCGAGCTGACGGCATATATCCACCAGAAAGAAAAGGAGAAAACAAATGTCTAACATCAATGACCAGCTGAAGAAAAAAATCCTCGTCCTTGACGGTGCGATGGGAACGATGATCCAGAATGCCGGTTTGTCCGCCGCTGACTTCGGCGGCGAGGCCTATGAAGGGTGCAATGAATTTCTAAGCATCACGGCACCCCATATCATTCAGAGCATCCACGAAGCCTATCTGGCCGCTAAAGCCGATATCATCGAAACCAATACATTCGGAGCCACCCGGCTTGTTCTGGACGAGTACGACCTCGGGCAGCGCGCCTATGAAGTCAACCTCGCTTCAGTCAAACTCGCCAAAGCGGCTGCCGAAAAGTTTTCAACACCTGAATGGCCAAGGTTTGTCGCCGGCGCGATGGGTCCGACGACAAAAACCCTTTCCGTCACCGGCGGCACGACCTTTGACGAGCTGATCGATAACTATGAGGAACAGGCAAGAGCGCTGATCACAGGGGGAGCCGACCTCTTGCTGCTCGAAACGAGCCAGGATATGCTGAACGTTAAAGCGGGCTTTATCGGCATCAGACAAGCCTTTGAAAAAACCGAAAAAACCCTTCCCCTCATGGTATCAGGCACGATCGAACCGATGGGCACGACACTGGCCGGCCAGGATATCGAATCGTTCTATATCTCACTCGAGCATATGAAGCCGGTCAGCGTCGGTTTAAATTGCGCGACGGGCCCGGAATTTATGACAGATCACATCAGAACCCTTTCTTCCCTTGCGAGGACGGCCGTCAGCTGCTATCCGAATGCCGGCCTCCCCGATGAGGAGGGACAATACCATGAATCACCGCAATCGCTGGCGAAAAAAATCAAGGCGTTTGCAGAAGAAGGCTGGCTGAACATTGTCGGCGGCTGCTGCGGAACGACGCCCGCCCATATTGAAGCTTTGGCCGATGAAGTAGCCTCGCTGCCGCCGAGGACGGTCCCTTCGGAAAAAAAGCCGCACACCGTCTCAGGGATCGACGGACTAATTTATGAAGAAACGATGCGTCCCCTTTTTGTCGGGGAGCGGACAAATGTCATCGGATCGAGAAAATTCAAGCGGCTGATCGCCGAACAGAAATTTGAGGAAGCATCCGAAATCGCGAGAGCCCAAGTGAAAAACGGCGCCCATGTCATCGACATCTGCCTTGCAGACCCGGACCGCGATGAAGCGGAAGATATGGAAGGCTTCTTAAAAGAAGCGATGAAAAAAGTAAAAGCCCCGTTTGTCATCGACTCGACGGACAAAACGGTGATCGAAAAGGCGCTGAAATACTCACAGGGAAAAGCGATCATCAATTCGATCAACCTTGAAGACGGCGAAGAACGGTTCGCTGACATCCTTCCGCTCGTCAAACGGTTCGGAGGCGCACTCGTCGTCGGCACGATCGATGAAGAGGGAATGGCGGTCACCGCGGAAAAGAAGCTGGCCGTCGCCGTCAGGTCGCATCAGCTTCTCACCGAAAAGTACGGAATACCGGCCAGCGATATCATCTTCGATCCGCTCGTCTTCCCGGTCGGAACAGGTGATGAACAATACATCGGCTCAGCTAAAGAAACGATTGAAGGCATCCGCCTCATCAAAGAGCGGCTCCCTGAATGTTTAACGATTCTCGGCGTCAGCAATGTCTCATTCGGTCTTCCGCCAGTCGGCCGGGAAATCTTAAATGCTGTATTCTTGTACCACGCAACACAGGCCGGGCTCGATTACGCGATCGTCAATACGGAAAAGCTTGAGCGGTTCGCTTCTATTCCTAAAGAAGAAGTCGAAATGGCTGAAAAACTTCTGTTTCACACTGATGACAAAACGCTCGCATCCTTCACTGACTTCTACCGCGGAAAGAAAAAAGCGGACAAACAGCCGAAAACATCTCTTTCCCTGGAAGAGCGCTTGGCTGAGTACGTCATCGAGGGTACGAAAGAAGGCTTGATTCCCGATCTCGAACAAGCGTTGAAAAAATTCGCCGCCCCGCTCGACGTGATCAACGGTCCGCTCATGGACGGCATGGCGGAGGTCGGACGGCTGTTTAACAACAATGAGCTGATCGTCGCTGAAGTGCTCCAGTCGGCAGAAGTCATGAAAGCTGCCGTTTCCTTTCTCGAACAGTATATGGAAAAGAAAGACGACAGCGGCAAAGGAAAGATCATTTTGGCAACCGTTAAAGGCGATGTCCATGATATCGGCAAAAACTTAGTCGACATCATTTTAAGCAACAACGGCTACAAGGTTGTCGATCTTGGGATTAAAGTGACACCACAGGAATTAATCGAAGCGGTCCGTAAAGAGAATCCCGATATCATCGGTCTGTCCGGCCTGCTCGTCAAATCGGCGCAGCAAATGGTCGTTACAGCGCAAGATCTCGACAAAGCGGATATTTCCATCCCGATTATGGTCGGCGGAGCCGCGCTTTCAAGAAAGTTCACGAACATGAAAATTTCGCCTGAATATAAAGGGCCGGTTTTATACGCGAAGGACGCCATGGACGGCTTATCGCTCGCCAATCAGCTGCGGACGGACCCGTCGCAGTTTCTCGAGAAAAAAGAAGCCGCTGCACCCGCCGCCGTCGCGGAAAAAAAGCAGACGAAAGCCGTGATTGAAATGCTTGAAAAACGGGCGCACGTTCCGCAGGCGCCGGTCTTTCAGCCGGAAGACTTGAAGCGGCACTATTTGAAAAACATCGATCTTTCTTATATCGTGCCGTATGTCAATGAACAAATGCTGCTCGGCCATCACCTCGGCTTGAAAGGAAAAGTGAAAAAACTCCTGGCTGAACAGCATCCGAAAGCACTGGAGCTGAAAGAGCTGATTGACGAGTTGCTGAGAGACGGGAAAGAGCACGGCTGGTTCGATCCCGCGGTCGTCTATCAGTTTTTCCCTGCGTACAGCGACGGGGATTCGCTCCATATTTTAGACCCCGGGAACAAAGACAGCATCCTTGAAACGTTTGTTTTTCCTAGGCAGGGAAAGCTTCCGTACCGCTGTATTTCCGATTATGTCCGACCGAAAGGAGAGCTTGATTATGTCTCGTTCTTTGCCGTGACAGCGGGCAGACATGTAAGAGCAGCCGCCAACCGCTTTAAGGAAGAAGGCGACTACTTGAAAAGCCATGCGGTACAAGCGCTCGCTCTTGAGCTGGTCGAAGGACTCGCCGAACGGACGCACCAGGTTATCCGCGACCGCTGGGGCTTCCCTGATGCACCAGACTTCACGATGGAACAGCGTTTTCAGGCGAAATACCAAGGACAGCGCTATTCCTTCGGATACCCGGCCTGTCCGAATCTCGAAGATCAGGAAAAACTCTTCAGACTCATCCAGCCCGAAGGAATCGGCGTTCATTTAACAGACGGCTTTATGATGGAGCCCGAAGCTTCCGTATCAGCGATCGTTGTCTCCCATCCGGAAGCGAGATATTTCAATGTTCATTAACCCGAAGACCCTGCCTGCCGTTTGCGGCCTGCAGGGTCTTCTTGTATGTTCGTAACATATGCCGCGAATATTTCAGGATTTATAATGAGCAACAATGGATTCAGCCATGTTGAGTATCTTCCCGTGCAGTTCTTTAGGTTCAATGATCCTTATATGCTCTGCGAATCCGAGTATATACCTTTTCGCTTCTTCTTCCGTATCAAAAGATAATGTAACGGGTATCCATCCCTCCTGATCGACCTCATTTGTTTCGATGATCCGCACAAAATAATTGGTAAACGACAGCCTCGGCAAGATGGCCTGCGCCGCCTTCACCCGCACTTCATACGTCGGCAGCCTTTCGATAAATTCCTTTGTTGAAGACTGCCATACGTGAGCAATATCAAAGTTTTCGGGCCTTTCAAATGTTTCGCGAACAGGAATGGCAGATTGAATGCGTGAAGCCCTGTAATTTCGAATCTCCCCATTTTCTTTAGATGCAATCAGATACCAGTTTGACCCTTTAGCTACCAGTCCAAGCGGTGCTACAATTCGATCAGCCGTTTGTCCATCCGCCCGCTGATAAACGATTTTTAATTTTTGATCTTTCCATATGGCGTCTTTCAGCACTTCAAAGGATGCTGCTTTTTCTTTCTTATGGCGCCATGCACGGGTATCAATATATATTCGGTTCCATACGTCTTTCGCGTTTTGACGATATACCGAAGGCAGCGAGGCTATCAGTTTATTTCGGGCTTCTTCGGATATGCGGGTTAATCCGAGATCGTCCAGCAATTGTTCAGAAAGCGGGACAAATAATGCGCGTATTTCCGATTCTTTTAAACCGGTTAAAGTGGTTTGGTAATCATCAAGCAATGACCAGCCTCCGTTTATCCCGCGTTCAGCCACAACGGGAATCCCCGCTCCGCTTAACGCTTCCATATCCCTGTAAATCGTCCGCTCCGAGACTTCCAGCCTTTCCGCTAATTCTTTCGCCGTCATTTGTCCCTGTGCCTGAAGCATTAAAAGAATAGATATCAGTCGATCTCCTCTCATATGACCACCTTTTTTATCAATGGATGAACTTATTTAATAAAATATGACAATGGTTGTCAAGATTCAGCTTTTATAATGAGCATATCTTTTATGATGAAAGGAATGGGATGAATGAAACCGCTGAAAGGAAAAACCGCTCTCGTAACAGGCGGAAGCAGAGGCGCCGGCCGCGCCATCGCTGTCGAACTTGGAAAAGCCGGTGCAACCGTGTATATTACAGGGCGCAGCATCAGGGGGGCTTCCACGAATCAATGGCCCGGTACAATTGATGACACCGTGTCACAAATTGAAGCTTCCGGCGGAAAGGGTATTGCTGTAAGATGTGATCATACGAACGATTCAGAAACAGAGGCTGTCATCGCTAAAATTCGCGAAGAACAAGGAAAACTGGATATCTTGATCAACAATGTATGGGGTGCGCACGATCTGGGTGTCGAGGCAAAGCCTTTTTGGGAATTGTCATTAAAAAATTGGGATACGATGTTCACCGCAGGGGTGCGTGCCCAGCTGGCGACGAACCACTTCGCCGTGCCGCTCCTTCGCGAAAATAAACAAGCTCTTATCATTCATACGACCTTTTGGGATGAGAACAAATACACCGGACAGTTTTATTACGATTTAGCCAAGAACGCAATCGTCCGCATGGCGTACGGTCTCTCATTGGAATTAAAACGGGACAACATTGCCGTTCTTGCCGTTTCGCCGGGATTTATGAGAACCGAACTTGTGCTGAAGCACCATGAATCAGATGAGGCGCATTGGCAGGAGTCAGAAGATTTAAGGAAAACCGAAACGCCTTATTATGTCGGACGCGGAATCACAGCATTGGCCAAAGATCCGGATGTGATGGAGAAAAGCGGACGTGCGTTAAGAGTTGGTGATTTAGCCAAAGAATATCAGTTTACAGATGTGGATGGACGATATATTCCGCCATTTACGATATAGGGATTAGGGATCGCCTCCCGGGGGAAATGATTCTTTAAAGGCAGATCAGATGAAGGTGTTCATCCTGCTTTGATCGTTTCCGCCAGCGTTATATAATGGAATGACAGTCATGATTTCAACAGCACGCCTCATCTGAACTGCAACTGAAGGAGGAATCATATGATTGAAGTCAAACCAATAAACGCGGAAGATACGTATGAGATCAGGCACCGCATTCTCCGGCCGAATCAGCCGCTGGAAGCATGCATGTATGAAACCGATTTGCTCGGGGGCACGTTTCACCTCGGCGGATATTATCGGGACAGGCTGATCAGCATCGCCTCCTTTCATAAAGCCGAACATTCAGAGCTTGAAGGCCAAAAACAGTATCAGCTGAGAGGGATGGCGACACTTGAAGGGTACCGCGAGCAAAAAGCGGGCAGTACGCTTATCCGCCATGCCGAAGAGCTTCTTCGGAAAAAAGGCGCAGACCTTTTGTGGTGCAACGCCAGGACATCTGTGAGCGGGTACTATAAAAAGCTCGGCTTCAGCGAACAAGGCGGGGTCTACGATATACCGCCGATCGGACCTCATATTTTGATGTATAAGAAATTGACATAAAAAACCCCGCCGGAAGCGGGGCATTCTCGGCCGCATGAGCATTACAGCTTTGCGGCCTCTTTTTTAAATTGCGCAAGCGCGTTTGTCACTTTTCCGAATTCGGAGGCGTGCGGACGGTCATCGCCGTCCTTATAGCCGTAGTCGACCATCCGGTTTCTGTTGAGGCAGAGCTTCGTCAATTCCGGCTTGAATAAGTCGAACAATTCGAAGCGCTCATGCAGTTCAGGGAATCTCTGCTGATAATCCAAAATCGCATCAGCCAAAGCTTTCCACAGGCGCTTTTCAGGAAGCAGACCGTCATTTTCCAAAATGTTGGCCACATAGCGCAAATGGCAAATGAAAAGCCCTGTAAAGATAAACTGCACAAGCCCTTCCGGCGGCTCGCTTCTGAGAACGGCTTTTAAATCTTCTGTCAAACCGCTCAGTTCAGGAAGCGGCTGGTCGCTGATATTGACGTCATCTACAAAATCTTTAATCGCCAGCCTGTGCGGCTGATGATCTTTTAAGACAAGAATCGTATTTTGTCCGTGCGGCGAAAATACGGTTCCGTAGCGGTACATGAAATGCAGAAGCGGCGGCATCACGATGTTAAACAGCTTTCCGATCCACTCCTCCGCTGACAGCCCCGACTTTTCGATCAGGCGCCTGATAAACGGCACGCCGTCTTGATCAATGTATGTTAAAGAAGCGAGCGTAACAGGCTGCTCTCCATCTTCCAAATACGTATAAATGCTTTCTCTGAAAATAGCGCCGAGCATTTCCAAATATTGATACGGGGCTTTTTCAAGAGCATGATAGTATTGGTGATCAACGTTCAGACTGGCATTTTCGCCCGGCAGGATCACCCTGCATTCGTCTTTTAGAAATGTGTCTTTTTTGGCGATCCCTTTAATATGCTCAGTAATTCTCGGCGCGATCACCGTCCGCTCCGCCGGCAGTCCTCTGTATACAAGCGTATTTAAAATGCTCATCGGCAGTTTAATATGATGCTTGTGTTTGTTTGTGATGTTTGTAAAGGTCCTGATCGACTGCTGCGGCAGGTAGTCGTCTCCGCCTTCCCCTAAAGGAATGATCGCTTTTGAAGCAATTTCTTCCGGAAACTGCTGAATGATCGTATTTGTCCACTGCCATTCGTGGACGGGCAGATAATAATAGTCTTCACTGGCTGCGCCCTGCTTTTCTATCACTTTAGCGAACTGCCTTAAAGTCAGCTCATCAAGCTCCTTATGAATCAGCGTTTCATAATCGAGTCCTTCAACCGAGTGGAATGACGCGGTCTCTTTGTGTACAGCGATCCACAGCAGCCGTTCGGCCCTCTGATTTTCCGGTGCAAACCGGAGGTAGTCATCATAGCCAAAACCGATTCTTCCTTTGTTGTAGACGATCCACGGATGGCCTGTCATCTCGCCTTCAATGACGGCATAATCGGCTTCAGTCAGCTCGTCAGCCGTAAGCGCATCCTTTGCCAAAAGGTGAGCATCCGCCAGCATCGTATGGTTGAACTCCTTGATCAAATGCCCCGCTGTTTCCGGACTCATCGGGATATGCGGCTGGATATCGAGGAGAAATTCAATCGCGCTCACTTGTTTTGTCCATTGTCCGCTCTTGAAGACTTCAATCGTCTCCGGCACCGCGTCAAAACTGTCAAACATGCGGGGTTTGGCGGCAAACCGGTACACCTTATCCTCCGCCGTTCTCAGCTCATACCGGTTGATCCCGTCTTCAGTTTCAATGAAATCGGGCTTGATGATATCCTCATACATATATTCAGAAAGCATCTTCGCCAGCAATCGCCGATTGACTTCTGTCCACCTGTCCGGATTGAGGACCCTCTTTAATTCATCTTGAAACAACATGAAAATGCCTCCTTTATTAGCCGTTTGGCACCGCCGTTTTTTCCGCGATTCCTGTTCCGAATGTCTGAAAAACCGTTTTGTGGCTGACGTTGTATATTTCTCTCCCGGCTAGCTGATTGATGATCACCGAGTTCCGGTAAGCGCCGAGTCCCAGGTCAGGCGCTCCGACACCGTGCGTGTGCAGCTCTCCGTTTTGAACGAAAATATGGTTTTTTGATGTTGCAGCTGTCATCAGTCTATAGTCGCGCGTAATGACATAGCGGCCGCCCGCGTCCTTTTCAATCAGGCTGTCAACAGGTGCCAGACACTCCGGCAGCCTCTCTTTATAGCCCGTCGCCAAGACGACCGCATCTGCCTGCCGCTCAAACCGTTCTTCATTCACCCGGTTTGCGCAGTGCAGAATCAGCGTTTCCCCATGCTGTTCGATCTGCTCGACTTCTGTCATGGACTGAAGATCAAAAGCCGCTTCCCGCCCTCCGCAGGTCCGCTCATACAGAAGATGATAAATATCGCTGATCGTCTTCGCGCTGATTCCTTTATAAAGCAGACCCTGCTGTGTTAGCAATTCATCTTTTTTCCACTGCGGAAGCTGATAGAAAAAATCGATATAGTCAGGCGAAAAATATTCGAGCCCGAGGTTCGAATATTCCATCGGGAAGAAGCCTTTTGAGCGGGTGAGCCAGCTGACATGCTCCGCTTCATCTTCACCGACCAGGTCATAAAACACCTCGGCCGCGCTTTGACCGGAGCCGACGACGGCCACCCTTTTCCCTTTAAATCCGCCGGGCTTTCTCATTAAATACTCAGCTGAATGGAACACCGAGCCCCCCAAAGCGTCTGAGAGCGTTTCGGGAACGTGCGGGCCCGTCCCAATGCCAAGCGCAATATGCTTCGCGTAATATACGGCTTCCCCGCCGTTTTCCCGATTCGCGGCCCGCACTTTAAAAAGTGCCTCCGGATTCGATTCAATGAGCGATATGCTTTCAACATTCATCCCGAAGCGGCACGAGTCGAGCTGTTCTGCCACCCAGCGGCAGTAGTGGTTGTATTCCTTTCTCGGAATATGAAAGTCTTCCAGAAAATAAAATGAATACAGACGGTTATGCTGCTGGAGATAGTTTAAAAAGCTGTATTCGCTTGTCACATCGGCCATGCTCACCAAGTCGGCCAAAAACGGCACCTGCAGTGTCGTCCCTTCAATCAGCATGCCGGGATGCCAGTTAAAGCTTTCATTCCGTTCAAAAAACAGCGCATTAATTTCAGACACGGAATCGGCTAATGCGGCAAGACCGAGGTTAAACGGCCCGATGCCGACGCCGATGACATCATATACATCAGTGGGTCTCTTTGTAGAGTTCATTTTTTTTCTCCTTTTCAAAAAAACGTTCTCGTTCGCAAAACATCAATAATCCGGTTTTATCAGGGAGATTCACAGGTTTAATCGGGCGGAACCCGCATTTTTCAAAAACATGAATCATTTTTTTGTTGCGGATATCCGGCTCTGCGATGACCTTTTTTGTCTTAGGCTCGGCAAATTGCATGCAGACCATCGCTTTTAAAAGCGGAAGGGCTAGCCCTTTTCCCAAGTACTCTTTTTCTCCGATCAACAGGTGGATGCCCTGGTCAAAAGGTTCATTGTCATAGTGGTGTTCAATGACGTCCCCCTTGACCCAGTACGACTCCCAGTAGCTCATCGGCACACCGTCGATAGAGCCGATGTACAGCGTTTGGTGGGGGTCTGTGATGGCCTTGTGAAAATGGGCTTCAAATTTTGCAAACGGCATGTTTAAATGCCAAAACGGGATGACATGCTCCTCCTGCATCCAGCGGTAGACGAGCGATACGTCTCTTGCATAGTCCGCTTTTTGAAATGTGATCCGGTCAATCATTGGACGGCCGCCGCCTCCTTTAACAGCGGATTGCCGACAGACGTATAGCGAGACTGGGTTTCAAGCGAGCCCGTCA
Source organism: Bacillus sp. FSL L8-0528 (assembly GCF_038593085.1). NCBI lineage: Bacteria > Bacillati > Bacillota > Bacilli > Caryophanales > Bacillaceae > Bacillus > Bacillus sp. FSL L8-0528. Next base: position 1,216,320 of record NZ_CP151961.1, on the reverse strand, counting down.
GCTCATCCATGTCGTAAAATCTCGTCAGCAGATTGGCCTTACACGGAAGCTCCGAAAACCGAAGCAGGCTGTCCGTCAACTCAGTGATGCCGTAAATTTGTTCCGCTTTTTCAAGCCGCTCTCTGATCATGGACAGGAGCGTTTCTTCCCGGATCAGCCCTTCGCAGCCAAAGCCGTTCACCAGCCCAAACAGATGGTTGAAGAAGAAATAATAGCGCAATCTCTCAACAGCCACGCCGTCCGAGCAGATCGTCTCGCTCCTTTCGCTTAAGCCTTCGATCAGCTTGGAAAGAATCCCGGCTTTTGATTCGCTGTAGTAATAGCCTTGGTTATCCCTGTAGTAAAACGTCTCCGGATAGCCGTTTTTTAAGCGGATAACGGCGTTTTGCTGGTGCGCTTCAATCGCCAGCCCGTATGTTTCAAACAGCCATAAAACAGGCTCAAGCGAAATGGATAAATATTTGTCAAACCAATCGATGCTCACTTCTTCCGTCGTCCGCCCTTCTTTTAATGCAAGCCCGCGGATAACAGAGGACAGCCGTGACTCTTTCCCAAAGGCGTGATCTTGACAAAGCCCGGCGACCAGACTGGCAGAACGGTCATCTTCATAAAACGGATTCTCCCTGATCACGACTTCAAAGCCGGACTCCCCGTTCTCCCCCCGAATCGAGATGTAGGCAGGATCTGTGATAACGCGAAAGCCCGGAAACTCCTGTTTTAACCTTTGACCGAGTTCTGTCTGAAGCAGCCGGGCCATTTCAACACCTCTGTCCAATTCTTTCTGCTTGTTCACACGAAGCGAATTCGTGATTTTGATCGGGACCGAGAATTTGTACATATAGCGCGAGTGCTTACTGTAAACCGTGCGGACGGAGGATGTCGCCGTGAACGTCCGGCCCTTTGCACCGAGATATGTAAGGAGGCCTTGATCGATCAATTTTTGAACATACGGCTCCTCCAGCAGGGCTCTCGCCTGGAGCGGGTGTGCGGGAAGAAGCGCAAAATCCGGATCGGCCGTTTGCTCGTCCAGCCACGCGTTATCAATCATCGAATCGTTCTTCAATTCCTCTTGGATGACTAGCGGCGCTTTTGTTCCTGTACTTGAATCGTGCAGAACGAGCGAGGCATGCGCCTTAAAGTAATGAAGCTGAAACTCCCCTTTCAATTCAGGTGAGAAAATGTTTTCCTCTTCAGGTTTCATGCCCTGCCTGCTTTTTGGCGTCGGGTGCATCAGATGGCCGAGCAAGAGCGACTGCTCCGCTTCGATAAACGTAAAATCAGCGCGGCTAAGCTCATTTTGATCACCGGCCCGTTCTTCAACATAACGGCTGATATTGCGGCAGCTCAAAATGACTCTGAGCATGAATTCATCCTCGGCACCCCCGCGGTTTTGCTGAAGAAGCAATTCTTTTGAAGCGAGGGAGACGAGCGTGACATAGTCGAGCGGAAGCGGCTTGTTTTGGGTTGTTTGATAGTAAAGCGGAAATGAGAAAAGGTGCCTTCCCGTCTTCGACCAGTACTTGATCGGAACGATCAGCTCGATTTGCTGGCGTTTTAGCGGGACAATCAGCGTTTTTTGAGAGCCGTCCGCGATCTCACGGGTTTTGATGCCGGTTTCACGCAAATAGCAATTTAAAAAACTTTGAATCGTAGCGTTTTCTGCTATTTCTTTAAATGAACTCATCTTGTTACCCTCCTGCTATTCGTATAAAGACTTGCCAGCTCTTGAATCCTGCCGAGAATGTCGTCAAGATCCGAAAGCGTCGTCCGCGGATTCAGCAGCGTGAATTTTAAATACGTTTTCCCGGCTGCTGCCGTCTTGGCGATCACCGCCTGTCCCGTTCTGAACAATTCTCTGTGGATACATTTATTCAAACGGTCGTTCTCTGCGTCCTCTTCTGAGGCGAGGCAGCGGAAGACGACAGCGTTCAGTTCAGGGTGCGGATTCAGCAGTTCGAACCGATCGCTTGCGGAGATTTTTTCCGCTGCCGCTTCGGCCAATGCGAATGTCCAGTCAATCATCTCGGCGAATGTATCTTCTCCAAGCACACGCAGCGAGACAAACAGCTTTAAAGCGTCAAAACGCCTCGTCGTCTGAATCGATTTATTGACGAGATGAACGATTCCCTCCGCTTCATCCTCTTCAGGATTTAAATAATCGGCATGATAACCAATCAAGCGGAAATGCCTTCTGTCTTTGACAAGAAAAGCGCCGCAGCTGACCGGCTGATAAAACTGCTTGTGGAAGTCGACGCTGATGGAGTCGGCCCTGTCGATCCCGGCCAATTTATAGCGGCGGGTTCTGCTCAAAATCAACGCCCCGCCATACGCGGCATCAACGTGAAGCCAAAGCCCGCCGGCATGCGCGGCATCCGCAAGATCGGAAAGCGGATCAATGCTTCCGAAGTCTGTCGTACCGCATGTGGCAACAATCGCAAATGGATGTAAGCCCGATTTCTCCAGTAGCGCTGTTTTTCGCTTTAAATCGTAAAGGCTCATCCGCTTTTCATCATCTGTATCGACGAGTACGACGGCGCGCTCTCCGAGTCCGAGCTGGGAAGCCGACTTTTTCACGGTAAAATGAGCATCCTTTGAACAGAGGATCCGCAGCCTGTTCGCTTCCGGCGGCAGTCCGTCCTTCTGTACGTTCCAGTTCCACTGCTTTTCACAGAAAGCATCGCGAGCCAACAGAAGCCCCATGTAATTAGACTGTGTGCCTCCGCTCGTAAATGTTCCGTCAGCATCCTTTCCGTACTCGAACTTTCGGCAAAGCCACTGCACCATTTCTTCCTCGATCAATGAAGCCGCTCCGCTTTGATCAAACGAATCCATCGACTGATTCAGCACACTGATCAGCATCTCTGCAGCGAGTGCCGGGATGAGCGGCGGACAGTGCAGGTGTGCGGCGCATTTTGGATCTTCAACATGAATCCGGTGCGGCAAATAGGCTTCTTTCAGATCCTTAAGAACATCCGAAAGCGGTTCCCCAGCTTCCTTAAACGAAAACAAGTTTTTAATTTCGTGCTTTAATTCATTCGGCATCTTCCCGCTGTAGGGCTTCGATTTATTCTTCCAATCGGCCCACAGCGTCTCTATAGCGGCCTCGGCCGCGTCACGGTATGCTTTGATCCCCTGTTCACCGTTGTGCATAAACAGGGAATCAAAGTTTTTCTGTTTACTTGACTGCTTCATAGACGGCCTCTCTGAAGATCGTGATGATATCGTCGATTTGCGCCTCTGTTACGATGAGCGGCGGCAAGAAGCGGATCACGCTTCCGTGGCGGCCTCCCGTTTCAACGATCAGTCCTTTTTCAAAGCATTTTCTTTGAATCACGCTTGCAAGCTCCGCATCAGCCGGATAGCTGCCGTTAGCGTTTCGTTTTTTATGCGGTGCGACAATTTCGGCGCCGATCATCAGCCCCCGTCCCCGGACATCGCCGATTTCAGGAACGTGTTCCTGAATGTCTTGCAATTCCTGCATGAGCTTCGCGCCGACTTTTTCTACATGTGATAGTACATCGTGCTCTTTTATATATTTTAACGTTGCACTTCCGGCCGCCATCGCCATCTGGTTCCCTCTGAATGTACCGATGTGCGCTCCCGGTCCCCACTGATCAAGGTCTTGATCATAGATGACGACAGACAGAGGAAGGCTTCCGCCGATCGCTTTTGAAAGGACGATGACATCCGGTATAATGCCGGCGTGCTCGAACGCAAACATTTTTCCGGTTCTGCCGATGCCGGTCTGCACTTCATCAATGATCAGAGGGATTCCGCGTTCTTTTGTGATTCTTCTCATTTCTTTTATCCATTCAGCCCGAGCCGGAACTGAGCCTCCTTCTCCTTGTACGGCTTCAAAGATCATCCCTGCCGGCTGTAAAACTCCGCTTTCCGGATCATCCAGCATATTTTCGATATATGCGCTCGACAGCTTGTGGCTCGCCTCTCCTCCTCTTCCAAACGGGCAGCGGTATTCATACGGATATGGCAGGAAATGCACATCAGGCATGAGTCCCTGGACATTTTCCTTTGGTGATAAATTACCGCTCAGCGCCATCGTTCCGTGAGTTGCTCCATGATAGGCGCCGTGAAACGACAAGATGGTTCTTCTCCCCGTTGCCGTTTTGACAAGCTTGAGAGCGGCTTCGATCGCATCACCGCCGGTCGGACCGCAAAACTGGATCTTCGCCCGTTTGGCAAACGCCTCAGGAAGGCTTGCAAATACTTCGCTGACAAACTCTTCTTTGATTTCCGAAGTGATATCAAGGGTGTGCAGCGGGCGTTTTTCATCAATCATTTTTTGAATCGCTTCAATCACAACTGGATGATTATGACCAAGCGCAAGCGTCCCCGCTCCTGCCAGGCAGTCATAATATTGCTTTCCATCCGCATCAGTCACCAAGACGCCTTCCGCGGTTTGCATGGCGAGCGGAAATCTTCTCGGATATGAACGCGCATTAGACTCTCTTCTATTTTGCTGCTCCAAAAACACTTGATTTTTAGAACTCGTTTGTACAGGCATAGAAAGCATTCCTCCAATTGATAAAGATTATCATTTTCAATGACAAAAAAAGTGTATATTTTGTGACACCGGCATGTCAATAAGATTCAGAAAAATAGGACGTTTCTCACAATGAGGCAACATGAAGATTTTCTCTGCCGCAAATTCATCTGCTAATATGAATCAATAGTTTCTTGAATGATATGTTAATGGAATTTTTTGGACTGTTTTTAAATAACCCGAGGCCTGAAATAAAGCGGGGCGGCTGCTGAACGTCGGTTTCAGCAGCCGGTACAGCCGGAACTCACATGAGCTTCCCAGCGAGTTCTGCGATCGTTTGAATGCCGTAGCGAAGCTCTGGCAAAGAGGCGTACGAATAGGACAATCTGATGCTGTATTTGGCTTCTTTATCGTAGAGGGTGCCGGGATTGATGAGGATGTTTTTCTGTAATGCTTGTTCGAACAAAACGCTGAGCGAGAGCGGCTTTAGAAATGTGACCCAAATGTAAAACCCGCCTGAAGGCTTTTCCCAGCGGGCGATTCCTCTGCAATAGTTCTCAAGACACCGGAGCGCCTCATCCCGCCTTTGTCTCAGTTCGCCTTTGATCCGGCTGAGATTTTCATCATAAAGTCCGCTTGAAAGCCATTTTGCAGCCGCCCATTGCGACAATGAACTTGATCCGTAGTCAGTCTGCATTTTAATATCGGCCAGCCTCTCGATGACGGGCTCCGGGCCTGCGACCCAGCCGATGCGAAGGCCGGGGCTGACGGTTTTCGATAGTGTACTGACATAAAGAATGCTGCCTTCTCTGTCCATGGCCTTCAGCGGCGATGACGGCGGACCGTCAAGCCGCAAGTCGCCGTATGCGTCATCTTCAATAACCGGGAGCGACAGCCGCTTGCTCATTTGAATCAGCTCGCGCTTCCGGTTTTCCGACATCAGTTTGCCCGTCGGATTGTGAAATGACGGAATCGTGTACAGCAAATCGGCGCCATGCCGTTTTTTTTCCGCCGGAATGACGGACGGGTCTAATCCCCCGGCATCCATGGGAAGCCCGCAAAGCCGCATGTCCATCGATTGAAAAACGTGCAGCGAGTATAGGTATGACGGCTTTTCCGTCAACACGACGGCTCTCCGCTTCAAAAGGCTGATCGATATGAGCTGCAGCGCCTGGAGCGCTCCGGAGACAATCAGAATCGAGTCGGCCGACACACGCACACCCTTCCGGCCCAGATGCTCCGCCAGCACCTCTCTTGTATAGCGGCTTCCTTTCGGTTCTTCATACCCGAGCATCAGCCTATCAGATGCAGCGCCGTGAAGAATCTCTTCCATCTGTTGATAGGGCAGCAGTTCAGGCGCCAATTCACCTGTGCCGAGCCTGATGATCCCTTCTGTAAACTCCTGCCTGTTAATTTCCTGAACCGTCATTGAATTGGGACGGTGAATCCCCGAACGTACATAACTCGTCCAGTCAAGCGGCGGCCCCGCCGTCAATTGTGACCATGTTTGATTGGCCACCTTTGTGCCTCCGCCCCGGTTGCCTTCAAGAAATCCTTGGGCTGTCAGCTCGTCCAGAGCCGCGGTAACCGTGCTTCTATTCACTTGAAAGATGGAGGCCAGCTTGCGTTGTGAAGGGATTTTCGTCCCGGCCGGCCATTCGCCCTGTAAAATCTTCTCTTTTATGATCTGTTCGATTTGCTGGTATAACGGAACGTCTGAATGTCTGTTCAGCTGTCTGCGCACTTCATGTTCAGCTCCTTTTTTAAAAGATAGCATTTGGCTGGGCAATTAGACCAGCCAAATGGCCGGAGACATTCCCCGCTTCTTGCTCTACAATAAAACGGATGTTTTGAATGAAAGGGGTTTTTGCAGTAATGAACGCAGCTATTCACGGAATGATTCTCGCTTTTGGACTGATCTTGCCGCTCGGCGCGCAAAATGTCCTGATTTTTCAGCAAGGGGCCGCATCATCGAGCATTTGGCGTGTCATGCCGCTTGTGATCTCCGCCTCGTTGTGCGATTCTCTCCTGATTATACTGGCAGTCACAGGTATTTCCGCGGCTGTCGCCGGCCTTCCCGAAGTTAAATTTGTCCTTTTGACCGGAGGATTTCTGTTTCTCATTTATATGGGATGGATCACATGGAGGAGCAAACCGGCGGTAGGAAACGCGTCCGAAGCTATGCCGGCCAAAAAGCAAATCGCTTTTGCTGCGGCCGTATCGCTCTTAAATCCGCACGCCTTGCTCGATATCGTCGGCGTGATTGGCACGAACTCTTTAGCGTATGAAGGAGCGGATCTTTGGCTGTTCACCTGTGCATGCATGATCGTTTCGTGGCTATGGTTCCTGGGACTTGCCGCAGCGGGAAGACTTCTCAAACAGCTCGATTCGCAAGGGTTCGTAATGACCTTGTTCAATAAAGGATCGGCGGCTGTCATGTGGGGGCTTGCCGCCTACCTCGGCGCCTCGCTGTTTACCTGATCCTGTGGGAACGCGGCTTCTGTCCGCATAAACCTGAGAAGCAGCGAGCACAATAAGGACATCCGGTAACCCGGCATTGATCAATCGCTGATGAGGGATGTCCATGTTTCGAAAATATAAAAGAAAGGGAGCCGGATTGCGAAGCGCTCCCATTACGAAAGATGCCCTTCTTAACGCCACCGCCGGTATGGCTGATGCGGTGATCGAAGAGCATGAAACAAAAGGCGGACAAAAAGCAGTATTTTACTATTTACATACCATCATTGATCGGGTCATGCTGCAGCAATCGATCATCAGGCCTCTGATCATGAGCGCCGAAGAAGAGTCAATATATCGCTGTTTAAAAACCTTTGTTTTGCACGTTGAACCGATCGTATCTTTAGAAAGCGCAAAAGAGTGGCTGATGTCCGGTTCGATCATCATCCATGATCCGGACAGGCAGCAGTGGTTTGCAATCCCGCTTGAAAATCGGGTCGGCCGGCAGATCGAACCGTCTCAAACCGAAACGGTGATGTACGGTCCGAAAGACAGTTTTACCGAACAGCTCGACGTCAATCTTTCTTTGCTGCGGCGCAGGCTGCCTTTAACCAATTTAAAAGCGGAAAGGCTGACGGTCGGTTCGCTCAGCAAAACATCTGTTGTTATCGTTTATATTGCCGGATTAACCAATCCGGAATTGATTGAGGAAGCCAGAAAAAAAATCGCGGAAACCGATTTTGACATGATCTTCGATTCCGCACAGCTCACTGAATTGATTGAAGATCATCATCATTCGATTTTCCCGCAGTTCCAGCAGACCGAGCGTCCCGACATTTCCGCATACAATTTAAGCATTGGCAAAGTCGCCATTTTGGTCGATCAGACCCCGTTTGTATTACATGCGCCGATCACGTTTTTTCACCTTTTTCACTCCGCTGAAGATTATACGACGCGCTGGCCGGTTGCCAGCTTTTTTAGAATGCTGCGCTACGCCAGTTTTTTTCTGTCTATTTTGCTAATTCCTTTTTATGTGGCTTTGTCGACTCATCATTATCATATGTTTCCGCTCCAGATCCTTTATGTGCTGATCGAATCAAGGAGCAAAGTGCCGTTCACCCCGTTTTGGGAAGCGGTCCTTATGCTGCTCTCATTGAAATTATTAAGGAAGCCAGCGTGCGGATGCCGACAAAATCAAGTTCAACATTGGGGGTTATCTCGGGGATAGTGATTGGAGAAGCGGCGGTGCAGGCCGGCTTTGTCAGCAAAGTACTGATCGTTTTGGTCGGTATCTCAACGGTCGCGTCATTTTTGGTGCCCAACTACATCGTAGCTAAAGGGCACACTTTGATTCATTTTACGATGCTCGTGTTCTCCGCCTGCCTCGGTTTTTTCGGATTGATCTTCGGCATGATTGGGCTGTTTGTTCATTTGAACGGGCTCACTTCTCTCAAGCAGCCTTATTTTGCGCCGATTACTCCGTTATATTGGCGCGATTGGCTCGATCTTTTTATACGAAGTCCTTTGATCTGGCTGAAAAAGCGCCCCGAATATCTGCATCCCCTGCAAAAGTGGCGGTACGTTAAAAGGAGATGAAACGGCTTGAGTTCTTTTCAATTATTTCACAAGACACGGCCTCTCGGCGGAATTTACATCACCCTTATCGCCAATCGTATGCAAGTCCTTTTTTTCATCTTGGTTCTGCCGATGTATCTCGTTCATCCTTACATGATGTTCGTTATGCTCGCTGTCGGAATGCTGTCACAGTTCAACTTGTACCTGTTGTCCAAATGGATGTCTTCTCCAGCGGCCGCAAAAGGCTATGAAGGCTTCGCCGCTCTCTTCGGCGAACGCAAGCTGCGCTTTTTTATCCTGATCGGCTTAATTCAGCTCGCGTTAAAGATCGCGATCATGATCACAAGCTACGCCGAAACGGTGAGACACTTCATCTTTCCCGCCATCAATATCAACTGGCTTGTGATCTTGATTCTGGTGATCAGCGGATATGCGGCCTCCCGCGGCATGGAAAATACGATGCGCTTTGTCATCATTGCCTTTATGTCATCATTTTGGATCGTGTTCATTTTTATCAGGTTTTACATACCCCCGATCGCTTCCTTTTATATCCGTTGATTCCTTTTGACTGGACTGAACATTCTTGGAAGGCGCTGCTCGTCATGTGGTCTTCTTTTTCCAGTCCCGAGTATTTGATTTGTCTGGCTCCGTGGTTCAGCAAGGAAGCTAATGTGCTGAAATGTTTATCGGTCGGTAATGCGATTTCACTCTTCGAATATTTGTTTTTGTTTATCGGTGCATTATTTTTCTACGGCTCCTCTTATTTGCGGGAAACCGTTTTTCCGGTGATAAACATGCTCCGCTATTTGCAGTCGCCGATTTTGGAGCGGATCGATACGTTTCTTCTGTCTGCCCATATGTTTCATTTTGCGTTTGTGATCGCGATTTTTTTGCTCTGCTTTTATGGAGGCCTCCGCATTTTGTTTAAAAGGATGGCCAAGCCTGTGACGCGAAGAGGATTTCTGTTCAGCTTTATATTTCTCATGGGATGTTCGCTCGTGTTAAGCACCTGGTTTTGGCAATCCGGAAAGCAGCAAGATATGTGGTTTTTGATCGAAGTATCCATCGGAGCCGTCACTTACGCATTGATTCCGGCTATTCTTGTCATCGCCGGAAAACGAAAGGGGCGCATGCAATGATCAGCGGAAAACGCCTCATATTAAACTGCTGTATCGCACTTGTAATTTTCATGACGATTGAGGGCTGCTCTCCATTTGTTGAAAACAATGAGATTGAAGAAATCTCACCGGTTACCTTTTGGTACATCAAAGAAGGAAAAAAAGGAAAGATCTCAATGAGCACCACCGTCCCTCCGGTGGACCTTGAAAAAAAGCGGCTGTTCAGCACCGAAGTCGATATGATCAAACAAGTCGGCAAGCGGTTTAATTTAAATTATTACAACGAGCTGAAAAACGGGCAGCTGAGAATGGTGATGATCGAAGAAAATCTCGCCGACAAAGGCATACTTCCGATTATCAACACGCTTCTGTCAGACCCGAAAATCGGCCCCCGCCTTTATCTCATCGTCGTCAACGGCGATTTTGACAAATATATACTGAGCGAATTGAAGCAAAGCGAGAATTTTGACTTTTATCTTTATCAGACGTTAAGGCATTTTGAAAGAGCCAACCAGGGTGAAATGAGCATCGTCAACCTGCATCAATTCAAAAACCAGCTGTACACCCACTATTCAGATCCTTACGTACCTGTTTTCAGAACCGATGGTAACCAGTTCACATATGAAGGAACAGGACTTTTCCGAAACGACAAATTCGTGAAGACACTGACCGGCATAGACGATCAAATTTTTCAGCTGATCAACAATAACAGGTATCTGAAGTTCCTCACGATTCCCAGCTTGTCAATCGTAATCGGCCAAGCCCGCTCAACCGTCACATTTGACTTGAATCAAAACAATACAGCTTTATCAATGAAAGTCAGCATAAACGCGGGCCTTGAAGAATACACAGGCGACAAAAACCTGCAGGATCAAAGCGAGTTCAGCGCACTTGTCCATGATGTGGAATCCGAATTGGAAAAGAAAACAGCGGACATGATAAAGGACATGCAAAACATTCGGGTTGATCCGCTTGAAGTCGGCGGTGAAGCGCTGTTTCCGTTTACAAAGCCGATAAGCGACAAAGCGTGGCTGAATCGTTGGGAGAAGATGGATGTCGAGGTGGACTATCAGGTGAATCTGAGACCGAATGTGAATGTGCAATAAGGGCGCGCGGTTGATTGAAAACGCTGAGAGAAAGGCGGCATCGGGCGGAGAAACACTTCCTTCCGCCCTTCTTTCTGTTGATCCTATTGACCACAGGATGATCTCCGGCATACTTTGTCTTTATCACAGCCCGTTTCATACCGTAAGCTGTTTCGTCTGATACTGAATCTTGACGGTCTTGCCTGTTGACCAGGATTCTGTGGCCGCAAGCGCGATTTCCAGATTGACTGCCGCATCCACTTCAGTCACAATCGGTTTCGTTTTGTTGCGAACACACTCGGCAAAGTGCTGCAGCTCTAAGCAGTACGCTTCATGGAACCTCGCCTGGAAATCCGGAATGATATTATAGCTGCTCCCCTGTCCGGTCCGCACGGTAACCGCCGGGTTCCGCAGCGTCCCGATGAAGATGCTGCCGTCCGTCCCGATAATTTCGGCGCGTATATCGTGGCCGTAAGACGAATTGCGGCTTGCTTCCGCATCACCCGTCGCCCCCGAATCAAACTCCATATAGGTGAGCGCTTGATCGACATCATGGCATCCCGGCATGAACGCGTGCTTCAAAACCTTTCCGTGGCCGGAAACCGCAGTAATTTCAGCCCCCATTAAATAACGCGCGATATCATAATCGTGAATCGAACAATCGACGAAAATACCGCCGCTTTTTTTAATGAATTCGGCCGGAGGAGAGCCAAAATCGCGCGTGAACCCTTTATAATAGATCGGTTTGCCGATCTCTCCGGCATCGATCCTCCTTTTGGCATCCGCATAAGCAGGATCAAACCGCCTCATAAACCCTACCTGGCAAATCACGCCCGTTTCTTTGACTTTAGAAATGACTTCAATCGATTCTTCAAGATTTAATGTCAGCGGCTTCTCGACGAAAATCTGTTTGCCGCATTCGGCCGCCTGTTTGATCACTTCGGCATGGGTAGATGTCGGCGTCACGATGACGACGGCATCAATTTCTGGATCGCGGAGACATTCAAACGGATCTTCAAACCACTTTTCAACACCCAGTTCAGCGGCAATCTCCCTCGCCCTTCCCTCTGCCGGATCGGCCACAGCGGCGAGCAGGGCCCCGGGCACCTCGGTTTTGAGGTTTTTTGCGTGGTAATAGCCGAGCCTTCCGAGCCCCAATACGGCGCATCTCACTCGTTCTGTCATTTTCTTCTCCCCCTTTGCATCTCATGAAAGCGCTTTATTAATTAGAGAAAGCGCTTGCTCATTTCAATTCTGATTTTACCCTTTATTTATTTTATCTGCAATATTTTTTAGGTTTTCATCAGGTCAAGCGCTTGCTCTTTATAAACGAAAAAAGAGCGTTTTTCTATTAAAACCCGCTCTTTTCGGCATATGCTTCTTTTTTAAATGGAGGGCCCGTCGACTGTCTGACGACAAGTTCAGGCATGAGAATGATTTTGCTTTTCGAGCTTTTCTTACCGCTAATTTCTTCGGCCAGCAGCTCGGCCGCACGGCGGCCCATTTCTTCAATCGGCTGCGACACTGTCGTAAGCGGCGGATCGGTCATTTCGGCTAAAAACGTATTATCAAAGCCGATGACAGATAAATCAGTTGGAACTTGGAGCCCCCATTCCCTTGCAGTCTGAATGACTCCGCACGCGAGCACATCATTCATGGCGAAAACGGCGGTCGGAATGTTGCTTTCGAAAATCTGAGCGGCTGCTTTTTTGCCGCATTCCAAGGAAAAACCGGTTCCGGCGATGAGCGATTCATCCACTTTGATGCCGGCTTCATCCATCGCTTTTTGGAAGCCTTTCAGCCTGTCTTTTTCTCCGGTTGTCGATCCGTCGCCGGCGATGCAGGCGATTGTCTTATGGCCGAGGGAAATTAAATGCCGCGTCGCTAAGTATCCGCCCATAAAATCGTCAATGACCACGACATCCAGCGGAACAAGGGCGCGATCCTGAGAAATCATCACGAGTGGTATGCCCTCTTTTGCAATATCCTCGAGCGCATCCATGCTCTCCTGATTTTCGATGCCAGTCGCAAAAATGATGCCGTCGACGCTTTTTTGCTTGAGCACCGAGAAATACGTTGTCTCCTTTTTCGGATCGCGGTCGGTACTGCATATCATCATGCTGAAGCCAAGTTCGCCCGCCCGCTCTTCAACGCTTTTGGCAAGCTCTCCGAAAAAAGGGTTTGCAATATCGGGCGTCAACAGGCCGATAATGTTCGTGCGCTTTCCGGTAAGCGCAGAAGCGTGAACATTCGGCTGATAATCGAGTTCTTTCATGACGGCATGCACTCTTTGCCTTGTCGACCTGCTGATTCTCCCGGTATTGTTGATTACCCGGGAAACCGTGGAAATCGAAACGCCTGCCGCTTCCGCTACATCATAAATGGTTTTTTTCATTTTGGTCCCCTCTAGTCCGCTGATGAAAGATATCTAATATTACATTATAGAGCGTGTCAGCTACCGCCGCAAATCAGCTCCCACTCCTCCCGCAATATTCCGTATCTGATTGAATCATAATAGACTCCGTCATAATATCTGACTTTGCGAATCCGGCCTTCCATCTTAAACCCGGCTTTTTCGGCGCACCTCATCATCCGCCTGTTGCCGGACCACGTCGTCATTCCGATTCTCGGCACATCGACGTTTTCAAATAGGAAGCCGACCCATAATTCTACGGCTTCCGTGCCGTAACCTCCGTTCCAGAACCGCGGATCATAGATGCCGATCCCGCATTCCAGCCAGCGTGTCGGCCGGCACTCCCAATAGTAAGAAACTGTTCCTTTCAGCTCTCCTTCGATCTCAATCGCCAAATAGCGCGGCGGTTTTTCTTTTAAAGCCGGCACAAAAGAGTCGAGAAAATATTGAAACGGTTCGGGCTGAAGCGGAAAATAAGGGGCATCCCATTTTTTCCATTCAGGGTTTCGGGTTCCGTAAATCATTCTCCATAATCCGGGCAGGTCATCCATTGTGATCGTGCGCAGCTTTACTTTTTCACCATTGATGGATGCCAAACTTTTCTCCTCCTATGCTTTGAAAATATCACTCAATATTTCTCTTCATCATCTTTCTATACTCAACAGGCGAAATCCCTTCTATTTGTTTAAACAGCTTTGAGAAATAAGTCGGATCATCGATTCCGACTTGTTCGGCAATCGATGACATTTTGTCGTTTGTCGAAGAAAGGAGCCGCTTCGCTTCAAAAACCTTCGCCTTATTGGCGTATTGGCCCGGTGTGATGCCGAACGCCTTTTGCATGCAGCGGGTAATGTAGTCCTGGTGATAGTGAAGGGCAGCCGCAAGCTGCTCCATGCTGAGCTTCTCCTTATAGTGGCGGTCGATGTAATGCTGCGCTTCGGATGCCACACGCTCACTCGCCGAAGGAATGTGGAACGCCTCCTTCTGCAGGTGAATCAGCAGCTCTTCGAACAAGAGCTGCTTCCGAAGAGGCAGGTCGGAATTTTGGGCGGAATCGTCAATCAAACGCCTAAACTGCTGTTCAATAAACGCTTTTTGGTCGATCTTTCCCTTTCTCGGAATCTTTAAATGATATAATGTCGGCGTTTCAAACGTCCCCTTCTTCAGCTTGAGCTCGGTCCAGTTCTCACCTCCCTGCTGTGCGAAGCCATAAGACGGCTCCTGAAAGTGCAGCCAAAAATAGCGGGTATCGTCTTGACAGCCTTTGTGTCCATAATGCTCAAGCCCCGGTACAAGGATGATGTATTCCCCTTCCCGGATCTGATGGGGGTCGCCGTCCTCAGTCAAAAATAGTTCCCCCTGTATTACATATAAGAGATCAAACACGGAATATTCACGCCTCACATGCTTTTCCCCTTTTTTGAACAGCCCTTCTCCGCCGGTAATCAACACAGGGAGCGGCGGAATTGTAAAGATGATATGTTCCATGTTCTCTCCCCTTTTTCATCAAGTCGGATTTCTCCAAGAAGTATCGGTTTCGTCTCTTCTTATTATAAGAAAATGGCGTTACACTATAAAACGGAATTTTAAAAGAAAGGGGTCAAACGCCATGAAAAAAACAGCACCTCAAAACCTCTCTTTATTCGCATTGACTTGGCCTATCTTTATCGAGGTTTCATTATATATGTTAATGGGCAACGCAGATACCCTGATGCTCAGCCAATATTCCGACGACAGCGTGGCAGCCGTCGGCGTCAGCAACCAAATGCTGAACTTGATCATTGTGATGTTCGGTTTTATCGCAACAGGAACAACCGTCATTATTTCTCAATTTTTAGGGGCGCGGCAAAAAGCCGAAGCAATGGAAGTCGGCTATGTTTCCATCAGCGCCAATTTTATCATCAGTCTATTCATCAGTGCGGCGATTTATATATTTGCCAAACCGCTTTTATTGATGATGGGCCTTTCCGCCAACCTGCTTGCTGAAGCCGGCATCTTTCTCCAGATCGTCGGCGGGCTGTCCTTTGTCCAAGCGCTCATTATGACGTTCAGCGCCATTTTGAAAAGCTACGGGTATACAAAGGACACAATGGTTGTAACCATCGGCATGAATATCCTGAACATCGCCGGCAACTATCTTGTCATATTCGGACCGTTCGGCTTTCCGGTTTTAGGCGTGGCCGGCGTGGCAATGTCCACTTCAATCGCGCGCATCATCGGCCTTTTGGCGATCGCTCTGCTCGTCAAAAAGCGCGTCGGCATGCCGCTGTTGTCCAAACGGCTGTTTGTCTTAAAGAAAAGTCACCTGAAAAAACTGCTGAAAATTGGGATTCCTTCAGCAGGGGAGCAGCTGTCATATAACGCGTCACAGATGATTGTCACCTATTTTATCACGCTGATGGGCGCGCAGGCGCTGACAACAAAAGTCTATACCCAAAATTTGATGATGTTTATCATGCTTTTCGGCACAGCGATCAGCCAGGGAACGCAAATCTTAATCGGACGCCATATCGGCGCGAAGCAATTTGATGAAGCATACAGCCGCTGCCTGAAAAGCCTGTGGTGGGCTCTGGCCATTACAACATTTACTTCCGTTCTCTTCGCTGTGTTTTCCAAACAGCTGATCGGCATTTTCAGCAGCAATCCCGATATTATCGCAACGGCCAGTATACTGATCCTTTTGACGATTATCCTGGAGCCGGGCCGCTCGTTTAATGTGGTCATCATTAATTCTCTCAGAGCTGCTGGAGACGCGAAATATCCGGTTTATATGGCAATTGTCTCAATGTGGGGAATCGGCCTTCCGATCGCTTATATTTTCGGTATTCAGCTCGGATTCGGCCTGGCTGGAATATGGTTTTCCTTCATCGCCGACGAGTGGGTCAGGGGAATTTTGATGTACAGAAGATGGAGATCTAAAATGTGGCTACAAAAAGGCTTTGCGGCATAACCTGCTTTCAACTGAAAGCAGGTTTTTTCATGTTAAAAAACATCACAAGAATTTCATTCTATGAACACAAGCCTTTCAAAGAATAGGTCTAATAGATTAATTTTTTTGAAAATTCGTATTGATTTTCAATTTGATATTACGTATGATAATAAACATAACAATACACGTAATAAAACCTTACACCAAAAGGAGGATATACATTGTGAAAAAAATCGAAACGATTATACGCCCTGAACAGTTTCCCCGCCTCCGCAAAAAGCTTGAAGAGGTTGGCATAAACGGATTAACGGTCTCAGAGGTTGCCGGCTGCGGGCAGCAGCGCGGGAAACAGGCTTTGTTTCGCGGCACCTCCTACGAAATCAGGCTGCTGCCTAAAGTGAAAGTCGAAATGGTGATTGAATCGGAGAGCGTTGATGAAATTATCCAAATCATCGAAAGCACATGTTCGACAAATACGGTAGGCGACGGAAAAATCTTTGTGCTCCCGATTGAAAATGCGATTCGAATCCGGACAGGGGAATCCGGAAAGGAAGCGATTGTGTAAAACGACCGGCTCCATCCCGCCTCTTTTAGCCGATACTTTAAGAAAGGGTGATTCTTATGAAAACCAAGGTATCTGCCGTCCTGCTCCTCAGTTTTTTCTTCACAGCATCAGCTCTGGCCGCCGAACCGACGGCGCAATCGGTCAATGACTCGGTCAACATGACATGGGTAGCCATCGGCACTCTGCTCGTCTTTTTTATGCACGCCGGTTTCGCGATGGTTGAATCAGGCTTTACGAGAGCTAAAAACACGTTAAACATTTTAATGAAAAACTTCCTGACGGTCTCTATCGGCTCCATCCTTTATTTCTTCGCCGGATACGCATTCATGTTCGGAGACAGCGCCGGCGGGTTCATCGGCACAAGCGGTTTTGCTTTAGCGGGTGATCAGGATGTCGGATTTTTCGTCTTTCAGGCCGTGTTTGCCGCTACGTGCGCCACCATTATTTCCGGCGCTGTCGCTGAACGGATGAAGCTTGGCAGCTACATGATCTTGACGCTGTTTATGACCGGTCTCATCTATCCGGTTGTCGGCCATTGGACTTGGGGGGAAGGCTGGCTGTACGACCTCGGATTTGTCGATTTTGCCGGATCTTCAATCGTTCACTTGACAGGCGCTGCGGGCGCAGTTGCGGCTGTCATGTTTCTCGGGCCGCGGATCGGAAAATATACAAACGGCAAGGTCAACGCCATTCCAGGGCACAGCATTCCGCTGGGCGCTCTCGGCGTCTTTATCCTGTGGTTCGGCTGGTTTGGGTTCAACGGCGGAAGCACGCTTGCAGCTGATCCCGCCGCCGTCCCGCACGTCATCACCACAACCCTTTTAGCGGCATCGGGCGGAGTCGTCAGCTCGGCGCTGTTCACTTATTTCCGCTACGGCAGGATCGACCCTTCCCTGACGCTGAACGGCGCGCTTGGCGGCCTTGTCGGAATTACCGCGGGCGCGGACGGCGTTTCATTTACAGGCTCGATTTTAATCGGATTCATCGCCGGTGTCATTTTAGTTGTCGGCGTTCAGTTTATCGATCAGGTGCTGAAGCTTGACGATCCCGTCGGCGCCATTGCCGTTCACGGTATTTGCGGTGTTTGGGGGACGCTTGCAGTCGGGCTTTTCAATACATCGAGCGGTCTCTTTTACGGAGGAGGAGCCGCACAGCTCGGCGTTCAAGCCGTCGGCATTTTGGCGATCGCAGCCTGGACCCTCGCTGCCACATCGGCTGTCACTGCGGTAATGAAAGCTATCACTCCGATCCGGGTATCAAAAGAAGAGGAAATATCCGGACTCGATTATGCCGAACACGGTTCTTCGGCGTACGAGTATAAAGAAAGCTACATCGATCAGGGCGATGTTGACGTCAGCACCGCTTTCGGAACGGATCTTGTCTCACGGCTCAACAATTTAAAGCCGGGACCGTCTTCCAAAACAGAACAGGTTTGACTCTCATCCATCCGGCTCGCCGGCCGATCATTGAAATCAGCGGCGGTGTTTAAAAAACGCAGCCGTTTCTTTTTGTTTTCAGCGTGTCGACAAACCCTCATATCCGTTGTCAGACCTGCAAGGGTTTCGGGTCACGCAGAAGGAATGACAAAATCGCAAAACAAAAAGCCGTTTTGCGATTTTGCCAACAATCTGGAACACCCGGCTTATGCCGGGTGTTTTATGTTATTCCTCGATATCAATTCGATAATTCTCAAACCAAGTATGGATTTGGGCAAGGTGCGCGATCAGCTGCGGTCCCTTCATCAATTGTCCGTACCAGGGAACTTGAAATGATGCGCCCTCCGTCTCAATCAGCCGCTTCAGTTTTTTCTTGTCTAAGAAAACATAAAGCGCCGAGTCTTTTTGTTCCAGCAATGACTCCAGCCAACGAATGACGGTTTTCGTATAGGCCGGGTGGTGCGTTTTCGGATATGGACTTTTTTTGCGGTACAGCACTTCATCAGGCAAAATGCCTTCAAGCGCCTTGCGGAAGATGCCTTTTTCACGGCTGCCATGCATTTTGACATCCCACGGAATATTCCAGACATACTCGACAAGCCTGTGATCCGCAAACGGAACCCTGACTTCGAGGCTCGCCCCCATGCTCATTCTGTCTTTTCGATCCAAGAGCGTTGTCATAAACCAGAGCATATTTAAGTAAAACAGCTCTCTCCTTCGTTTCTCCGCACCCGTTTCTCCTTCAAGCAGCGGTGTTTCTTTAACCGTTTCCTCGTATTTCGCCTTCACATATTCGCCGAGGTTCAGTTTTTTCTGCCAGCCGTCCTGCAGAAGTCCGATCCGTTCTTCCATTGATCTCATCCATGGGAAACCTTTCACATCTTCTGCCGAATGGAACCAAGGGTAGCCGCCGAAAATTTCGTCCGCGCATTCCCCGGAAAGGCTTACGACAAAATCCTTTTTAATCTCACGGCAAAACCACAGCAGAGAAGAATCGACATCAGCCATCCCCGGCAAATCCCGGACCAGTACGGCTTCTTCCAAATAAGCGGCCAGCTCCTCCTGGGAAATCACGCAGTTGTGGTGAACCGTTGCGAATGCATCGGACATTTTTTTAATCCACGGGCCGTCGGCGTTAGGCTGAAATGAGCTTGACGTAAAATATTGTTCATTGTCTTCATAATCGATCGAAAACGTATGAAGCGGCCCCTTCCCTTCTTCCTCAAAATGCTTGGCGGCCGTTGCGGTAATGGCGCTCGAATCAACCCCGCCAGATAAAAACGTGCATACCGGCACATCAGACACAAGCTGCCTTGTGACGGCGTCCTGAAACAGCGACCGCACATTTTCCACCGTTTCCTCAAAGCTGTCCGTATGCTTCTCGCTTTTCACATTCCAGTAGCGCCAAACCGTTAAACCGTCTTTTGAGAAAATCATCGCATGCCCCGGGCGGATCTCTTTTATTCCTTTAAAAACACCGCTCCCCGGAGATCGCGACGGACCGAGGCCGAAAATTTCGGCCAGCCCTGAACGGTCGACCTTTGCTTTCACTTCAGGGTGAGCGAGAATCGCTTTGATTTCAGATCCGAACAAAAATGATGAGCCCTGTTCCGTATAAAAGAACGGTTTAACGCCGAGCCTGTCGCGTGCCGCAAAAAGAAGATCGCGCTTTTCATCCCATACCGTAAATGCAAAAATTCCGTTCAGCCTGTCGATGCATTCCTCTTTCCATTCCATGTATGAATGAAGCAAAACCTCTGTATCTGAGTGGCTCTTGAATTGATGCCCCCGCTGCCTAAGCTCTTTCCGCAAATCCTCCGTATTATAGAGCTCGCCGTTATAGCAAATCGTATAATCGTATCCTTGGTGTGTGCGGGTCATCGGCTGTCTGCCGCCTTCCAGATCCACAACTGCCAAGCGTTTATGTCCGAATAAAACATGGCGCTTTCCCCAAATATTCGTATCATCAGGTCCTCTGTTCGAAAGCGTCTCAGTCATTTTCTCCATGATGGACTGCTCCCGGACAAGCGGCTTCTTAAAATCGACCCACCCCGTTATTCCACACATTGTCGATCAGCTCCAATTCTAATGTTCTTCCTCTGCTTTAGGCTTCACTTCCTTTGTCACTTTACCTATTTTATGCACCTTAAAATAATAGTTGAATTGTCCAACAGAGTCTTGTATGAGACAAGCCCGTTTTGGAAAAAACGAAATAAGAAAGGAGACCGCCTATGGACACCGAACGCCAAAAACGAATTTACGCGGAAAAGCGCAAATGGATTTACGGCAAAATTTTAATGGAAGACGGGATCTGCCTGATTGAAAACGAAGAAGGAGATTTATTTTTGGTTGAAAGCCTGAACAGTCCCGGAGTTTTCATCAGCATAGACGGAGAATGGCAAAAAGCCGAACTGTTTGATCAATTCGCCGTCACGGAAAAGCCGGAGACCGTGAAGCTGACAGGCGGAGAATCGATCCGTTATCTAAAAACGGTAAAACAGGCATTTCTCGAATTTTTGAACGATCTGGAAGACGGACAGTTCTATTCTTTTTTGGATCAGCTGAACAGTCTCGGCTTTTCCGTCTTTGACTGCGTCTTCGCCTATAACGGCTTGAGCTTTTGGCCCGGGAAAAAGGATGTGAAGGGCGTTTCGTTTTATCAGTTTTCTCATGATATGAAACAATGCGCCCTGCAGCATCATTACGAACGAAAAGAGGAATGGAAGGACAGATTCGAATGGACTGCTTCAGACGGGGAACGAATCGTGATGATTTCAACCTTCAAGCCGCCGACATAAAAAGACACCAGTTCTCATCAAGAACCGATGTCTTTTAATTAAAACACTTTAAAGCCGAGTGGAAGCCGGAGTCCAAGCACAACCGTCAAGAGCAGAACGACAATAAAGCCGATCCAGATCCCGGTGGCCGCTTTTCCGTTTTTCCTGCGAATTAAAAGCATTTCCATGAATCCGATGGTGATGAGGCCGAGCAAGGCCTTCGCTATGTATTCTCCGTTCCATGCCGTGAACTTTAAAAATAACTGCGCCCCGGTAATGATAACGATAATATAGAATAAGCGGAGAATCATATGTGTAATTTTTGCGCCTTTGCTGTTTCCAGATGAGTAAAGTCCGTAAGCAACGAACACTAAAATGAGCGCGATCACCCAAGACGTGATATGCATATGCGTCATCTTCATTTTTCCCCCTATCAAATCAGGTATCGTTCTTATCTTATCATGAACCGGTCCATTAAACAAAACAATGTGAACGCTGTCATTTTCGCAGCAAAAAAGACGCTGAAACCATTCATCAGCGCCTTTTTCATTTATTTGTGTTTGTTCTTTTTCATGCTTTTCGTTATCTGTTTCCACCGCTTTTTTTCCTGCTGTGCCGCCCGTTTATCCGTTTTTCTTTCGAGGTATTCAAGCTCTTTTTTTAATTTCAGGTAGCTTTGGAACCGGCCGGCATCGAGTCTGCCGTCAGCCAGCGCCTCCTGCACGGAGCAGCCGGGTTCTGTTTGATGCAGGCAGTCTGAAAATCGGCAGTTTTTCGCAAGCTGGTCAATATCGCTGAAGCTCTGTCTGAATCCTTCTTCCGATTCCCAAAGCTCCAAGGCCCGCATCCCCGGCGTATCGATTAAAAGTCCGCCTTCAGGCAGCAAAAACATTTCCCTGTGTGTCGTCGTATGCCGTCCTTTGTCGTCATCTTCACGAACGGACTGCACCGCCTGCCTGTCTTCGTTTAGAAAAAAGTTGATGATCGTTGATTTGCCGACGCCTGACGACCCTAAAAGGGCGACGGTTTCTCCTTGTTTCACATACGCTTTCAACTCATCCATCCCATTGCCTTCGTGAGCGCTGATGACATGAATCGGCACCCCGAATGCCACGGATTCCGCCTGGCGCACCTTTTCTTCAATCCGATCAGCGATGTCGGCTTTGCTCAAGACGATGACGGGATTGGCTCCGCTTTCCCACGCCAGCAGCAAATAGCGTTCGATTCTTCTCACATTAAAATCCAGACCGAGCGCATTGACGAGAAAGATCGTGTTGACGTTTGCTGCGGTGATCTGTTCCTCCGCAGGCTCCCCCGCCGCTTTGCGCGAAAATTTGCTGAATCGGGGAACGATCTCCGTGATCATTCCCTTCTTTTCGCCGCCGCGGGGACGCATATACACCCAATCGCCGACAGCGGGGTAGTCTCCGCGGCTTTCCGCTTCAAACCGCAGCCTGCCTGAGATTTCTGCCAGCCATTCTCCATCTTCCGTCCATACCCGGTACAACCTTTTATGCTCAAGGGCGATCCTTCCTAAAATCAGACCTTCCTCGTCCTTTAAAGCTTCCATGATATATTTGATACCTAATGCAGATAAATTCAATGTGGTTTCCTCCTAAAGATCTGATGATTTTTCAAACAAAAAAAGAGCCGCAAATACACGGCTCTCTCAACATATAAACACTCCATGAGCCGCTTCGACAGCCCATGGATATATCACCAGATCCATTTGAAGAATACCAGTCGAAATATTACATGGGCTGTGTAATGATCGTTTGTTGGGCAAAAAAGACAATATCCATTCTCATCACACATCCCTCATTTCTAAAAAATTTGACAGCTTCATTATATGCTAAAGCCATCCTTTTGACAATCCTTTATTTAACTGGATTGGAAAGCGTTCCGATCGGTTCGATCGTAATGTCGACTTGATCGCCTTTTCGGAGGAACTTCGGCGGATTGAAGCCTTTGCCGACTCCTGACGGCGTACCGGTTGCGATAATATCCCCCGCTTCAAGCGTCATTCCTTTGGACAGCGTTTCGATCATTTCCGCAATCGGAAAAATCATATCCTTTGTGCTGCCCGACTGGCGGAGTTCGCCGTTCACTCTCGTCTCCACCCTCAAGTCGCCTGCGTCTTCAATCATTGATTTATGTACAAGAAACGGCCCCATCGGGCAAGTCGCATCAAGGCTTTTGCCGATAAAAAACTGCTTGTGCCTCTTTTGCAGGTCGCGCGCCGTCACATCGTTAATGATCGTATAGCCGAACACATAGTCGAGCGCTTCAGCTTTCGGGATGTTCTTTCCCGTTTTGCCGATGACAACCGCGAGCTCGCCTTCATAATCGAGCGCCTCTGTCACGCCTTCGTGGGCATCAATCCCTTCCATGTGGCCGATAACCGAAGTCGGCGCTTTTGTAAACACCATGATATGTTCGGGAATATCTGCTTCACTACCCATTTCAATCGCATGATCCCGATAATTTTTTCCGATGCAGATCACGTTTTTCCGCGGTTCGGGAATCGGCGCAAGCAAATCAACGTCTGACAGCGGATAAATATACGAACCGCTCTCTTCGCTGTTTTTCTTTTTTGACCATTCCACTAGCTGTTCGACATGGCGGACAAACTTCTCTCCCTCGCTTACGCATTCGATAAGCGTTCCAGGTATCGTTTCAAGCTCAAACAGCTTTTTTTCCGCCTTTTGCAAATCCATTATCTTCTCACCCATGACAAGCCCTACAAATGTACGGCTGTGTAGCTTTGCTGTCGCAAACTTCATAAATATTCCCCCGCAGTATGATTTAAACTATTCTACATATTCTCTAAAAAAACGAAAATTCCTTTTCGCTTTCTGCAAACAGCTTCGAAAGTCCCGGGCGTTCCTTCCCGGAAAAGAAAATGGCGGCTCACCATGCAGTAAGCCGCTTCTCTTATTTTTTCCGGTAGATGACTTCGGTCAGATTTCCGTCAGACCATTTTGTAATGGTTTCATAGCCGCCTCGTTTGTGATGGTGAGTTTTCTTGCAGCGATGATGGTCGGGGCGTTTGCTGCCGCATTTATCCCGTTTTTTGCAATCGTGAGGCTTTTTGCTTTTATCCGGTTTTTTACAGTCGTCGGGTTTCTTGCTTTTGTCAGGCTTTTTACAGTCATCGGGTTTTTTGCTTTTATCAGGCTTTTTGCAGTCATCGGGTTTTTTGCTTTTGTCGGGCTTTTTGCAGTCATCGGGTTTTTTGCTTTTGTCAGGCTTTTTGCAGTCATCGGGTTTTTTGCTTTTGTCAGGCTTTTTGCTTTTGTCAGGTTTTTTGCTTTTGTCAGGCTTGCTTTTATCCGGTTTTTCATGATCGTCATGCTTCTTGCTTTTATGATGTTTTTTGCTTCTGTCCGGCTCGATCCCCCACCAAAGATCCCAAATGTTATGCGGACGCCGCTCTTTTCCCGAGCCGGCGGATTCTTCGGGTTCCCGGTCTAAATAATGGTCTCTGCCTTCGCTCTTCAGCTGATCTACCGCCTCTTTAATGTCATGATCATGGACACCACTCATCTTGTAACCTCCTGTTCTTCCTTTTTTATGTCCTGATTTATCATACGCACCGTAAAGACGAGTGTACTGAGGCAAATGACTGTTTTTGTTCAAACTTAGGCGGTCCGCTTCCGGGACTAGCTGTTTTCACATATGATATGTCAGCTGAAAAAGGAGGAAATGATGATGAGTGCCACTGCCTTGCCGGCCTTCAGGCTGCACATTCATCCGAAGCATCTGCTTGAGTTGAAAAAAGACGTCTGGAGTGATGAAGCTGTTCCTGGCATGCTCTTGACCGGTTCAGCAAAGACGCCTGTCGCAGTGTCATACAGAGGGGCCCATACCCGCAAACTGACAAAAAAGTCCTATTTCATTCAATATCCGGACAGAAAAGAAAAGGCTGAAGAGGCTGCGCTTCATTTGAACGCGGAATATCACGACCCGTCTTTCATCAGAAACAGGCTGTCCTTTCATTTTTTTGAACAAATCGGCGTTCTTGCGCCGGCAGCATCGCACGTTTTCCTTTATCTCAATGAAAAAAAAGAAGGCATCTATTTAAAAATCGAATCTGTTGACGATCATTTCTTAAAGAGGAGAAATTTAGAAAGGGGGGCCATTTATTATGCCGTTGATGACGATGCTAATTTTTCTCTGCTGAGCTCCTTCGATAAAAAGGCTAAGCAAAATCTCATGCAGGGATACGAAAGAAAAACGGGTTCAAGCCGCCACGATGACTACCTCCAGGAGTTTATCTACTTTATCAATACCGCCAAAGACGACATATTTGAAAAAGAAATCAAACGCTATCTCGATGTCAAACAATATTTGCTGTGGCTCATCGGCGCCGTCTGCACCCAAAATTTCGACGGCTTTGTCCATAATTACGCGCTTTATTTAAACGGTCGCACAAAAACGTTTCAAATCATTCCATGGGATTATGACGCGACATGGGGACGGAATATTCACGGGGAAGAAATGGAGCACAACCGGATTCCGGCGAAAGGCTATAATACGCTGTCTGCAAGGCTGCTCGACATCCCGGCTTTTCAATCCCAATACTTTAATTTAATGAAAAATGTCTTGCACCGCCAATTTACAATCAGCCGGCTTTCGCGGTATGCGGTAAACTGGCACGAGACAATCGCGCCTTTTCTTGAACATGATCCTTATACAACCGTCACATACAGCCGGCTCGAAGATGAGCAAAAACAAATTTTTCATTTTATCGATCAGAGGAAGCGGTTCCTGCTTTTCGAGCTTTCCCGATAATAGACTGTCGCTGTCCTCCGAAAAAAATGTCACATTTTTTTTCATATTGGCGAAAAAAATCCCTTTTACACAAAATAAGGTATACTAGCAATATCAAGGACATCAATGCGCTGAATACCTGAAATTACCGACTCAAAATACAAATCGAAAGTTGGAGACTGCCATGATGAACAATAAAATTGAAGCAAAAAGACTGGCCTTATTTGAAGCTGCCGAAAAGTTCGGCATCAACTCCAAAGAGGCCATTCAATGCAGTCAGGAATTGGACAACTTGCTGAACCAACGAATGCAAAAGGATGAAAACTGCGTGATACATGCGGAAGAAAGAAAAGGCCGCCACACGTCATGACCTCCGACTGCAAGCTGCGCCTGATGCCCGGCCTTCCCTCTCCTCCGTTTCATCATCCGTTGATTTCAGGACGCAGCTTTGGCTAT
Source organism: Bacillus sp. FSL L8-0528 (assembly GCF_038593085.1). NCBI lineage: Bacteria > Bacillati > Bacillota > Bacilli > Caryophanales > Bacillaceae > Bacillus > Bacillus sp. FSL L8-0528. The sequence goes on along the minus strand of NZ_CP151961.1, from coordinate 1,190,235 downwards.
TCGGTCATTGTTTTTTGAACATAAATTATCGTGCACACACCGTAGGCAAGAATGACTGAAGGCGTAAAGGACTCTTGATACGGGATATAAACAAACCCGTTCAAGAATAACAAAAATCCGCTGTTTAAAAAGAAATACCCTGCGATTTTGGCCAGCTTATCCTGATCCCTTATCTTTTCCCGGCGAAATCCCCGCAATATCCAAGTTTGTTTTTTGATTCCGACTGCATAGGCTGCTGAAAAGAACAGCAGGGCTGCAGTGATTGACATCGCATTCCATTGAAAATACATACGTCTCCTCCCCTTATCGCACCGTTTTCTTATTCATACGTTTTCCCATCTGATGCGTTTCACCCGCATGTGATCAGCACTCACGGAAAAACCTCTTTTTTTATCACAAAAGTGCCCATACAACATAGGATATGGTGTATAGCCCATAAAAAACGTTTGATCACTTAAAGGGTGTGCCATCATGCCAGCTATTGTCGGAGCTTTTAAAGTAAATGCCGTCGGTACGAGCGGCGTTGTTCATGTCGGAGACTGCATCACGATTTCTCCTTATGCAGAAGTTAAAACATTCGCAGGCGCCGGCAGTTTCAATACCGGAGACGGACTCAGCGTCTACAACCAGAACAGCATCACCAACACATATGACAACGATATGATTGATCAGCCGGTCGCAGGCAACCTGTAAGGAGGTGGGGGCATGAATTTTTATATCAACCAATCGATTCAAATCAACTATTTAAGAGTCGAAGGCATCAGCAACTCTTCCGTCTTGCAGATCGGGAGCGCGGGCTCCATTAAAACACTTGCCAACCTTTATAATACAGGGAGCTACACGGAAGCAGCCCCACCTGTCACCGGCGAAGTTTTCCAAGAGGCAGAGGGGCCGCAGTCGACCTTCGTTCCTCTCATGGCTCCATCTGTTACAACAGGCTAAACGGGGGTGTGATCACTTATGCAGCAAAACAATCCCTCCTATTCTCAAAACTGGTACAGCTATGTGCAGCAGCAGGCTGCTCTGATTGAAAATCTCGAAAGGCGAATGGCCGTATTACAGGCAGAATTGAACAACCTGAAAGAAAATCCCGGCACAAGGATTGACCGGATTGAATACAAATTTGACCAGCTGAAGATCGAGCGTCTTGAAGGAACGCTCAACATCGGGCTTAATCCGACAGATCCTGAACAGGTGGAGAACTTTGAAATCAGCCAGCAGCCGCCGGGTATCGGAATGCTGCAGCAGGAGCTCGACGGCCAGCTGATGCAGCAAACGAGACAGCTTGTCGATGCCTACTTAAATGAAGAAACTCCTCATTTGCTGGAACAGCTGGAAGACCGGTATGACAGTAAATTGGACGATACAAACCGCCACCACATTATCGAAGACATCAGAAAGCAAATCGACAGCCGCATCCGCTATTACGTCAAACATGTGCAGCCTGGCGAAAACATCCAGCCCCGCGAGCATGCAGAACGGCTGGCCGATTATGTAAAACGTGATATCGCCCGGGCAATCGAGCACTTTCTCAAATCGATTCCTGACGAAATGAAAGGAAATGAAAACAAATGAATTTTACCGTTGTGAACCGCTGTTTCGATGTAGGCAACATTAACATTACCGCGGTTTCAAGCTCATCTGTTTTTTTAATCGGAGATACAGAATGCATTTCCCTGTCATCAATTTTTGATACACCGCCTGATTCTCTCATTGTCGGGCCGTTTGTCCCGCTGGCGCCGGAATCAAGATGATCAGAACATCAAAAGTAAAGTTTTTGAAAGTACAATCAGTAGGGATCACCAGCGCCCTGCAAATCGGGGATGTCGAAGAGATTGTTCCTAAAGTGAAAATTCTCGCTGTCCAGCGCTACCTTTCACTTTTTTTCGGAAATGAAGGCTCATTTAATCAGGAAGATTTCCCTCTTTTTCAGCAGCCGATACCACAATTATTACCGGAAACCGGCGTCTCATCAGCGTTTTTCCATGAGGTTCCCGTCATTCGAGTCAGAGCTGTAAAAATTGCCGGGGTTTCCTCTTCTTCAGTTTTTCAGGTTGGTTCGACGCGCCGAATCATTGCTGAGGCGAGAATCAAACATATCAGAAAGCTTCCTCCTCCAAGGAACTCACAATAGCAGCCCGCCCGACATATACTGGTTCAGAGACTTCTATAAAGGATGTCGATCAATCATGCCAGCCATTGTCGGACCCATTAAAATCAATGAAATCTCAGGAGGAGTAGTGAATTTCGGCGATTCTTTTTATCTATCTCCAAAAAGCTCTTCAAAGTCTGCACTCGGTTCTGGTGCTGGTAATACTGGAGATTTCCTTATCGTCAACAATGGTATAAACGCGACAAATTATATAGACCCGGATGTAAGCGACCAGAATGTTGTCGGAAATGCATAAAGCAGCCTCTTCCTTTAGGAGAAGGCTGCTTTTTGGTTATCAGGTTAAATCATTTCAAGCGATACGGCTGTACCTTTGCCGCTTGGCTCAGCCGGATGGACGATCAGCTTCTTCGGCAGCCTGGCCCGAAGTTCCTGAACGTGGCTGATCACACCGACCGACAGATTGTCAGACTGAAGCTTCTCCAATGCGGTCACGACCGTATCCAGCAAATCCTGATCAAGCGTGCCAAACCCTTCGTCCAAAAAGAAGAATTGGAGCGGATACTCTCCCCGAAGCTGGATCTGTGCCGAAAGTGCAAGCGCAAGCGCCAGTGAAGTCAGAAAGGTCTCCCCGCCTGACAGACTCGTAACAGGGCGCTTGACCCCGCCGTTGGCATCGTCCCTCATCACAAAGCCGCCTTCGGAGTCGACTTCAATCGCATACCGCTGTCTTGTCAGTTCGCCGAGTCTTGCAGATGCGTCTCTTGTGACGCTTTCAAGCTGCTCTTCTGCCAAGTATTCAACAAAGCTGTTTCCTTTAAAGACGGCTTGGAGTTTATCAAGGCGGTCGATGTATGTCTGCCATTCAGCCAATGATGCTTCAAGCTCCTTAAACCTTTTATGGTTCTCGCGGATGACGGCGAGAGCTTTGCCGGCCGCTCCTCTTTCCTCCAAGGCTTTGCTGAATGCCTCCTCCGCCTTGTCCTTCGTGACGGCGGCTTTTTCCCAATTCTCCTCAGAAACCGATCTCCCATCAAGCTTTTCCGTAATCCGCTTGATATTGGACTCGCACTGCTTTGTCTGATCCCAATACATTTGAATGTCTTCTTTCAGCCGGGCAAGCTCATCGCGGTCTAAAATGCTCGCTTTCACTTCAGAACCCTTTTCAAAAGGTGTACCTCCGGCTTTTTCCTGCCAAATGTCCTCCGCTTTCGCAAGCCTTGCTTCAGCTTCACGCAAAGCGAGCTCACACCCTTTTGTCTGTCCTCTTAAACGGCTGACCTCGGATTCGGTCTCTTTGAGCTGTCCGTAAAGCGTCTGTTCCTGCTCATGCAGCTTGGCCAATTGCGTTTTCACGTCTTGAAGCTTTTTGTCGATCGCGGCTGTATCGGGATAGCCCATCAGCTCTTTTTGATAATCGTTTATTTCTTTATTAAGGCTTTCGACCGCATAGCGAAGGTCGAGCTTTTCTTTATCAAGCGCAAACAAGCGCTCGGTGAGCTTCTCTTTTTGCTGTTCATGTTTTGTGAGAAAGTCGACGCTCGTTTCGATACGCTTTTCGAATGCCTCTGCGGCCAGATCTTTTTCTTCAATCGTTTTTTGCCATTTTTCAGCCTGTTCATAAGAGAGGCCGTCGAATTGTTCGCCGAAGCTTTTTCGGCGTTCATTTAACTGGTCATTTAAATCGCGGACGCGGTTTTGAAGCCTGTTACGCTCCTTTTCTTCATGGCTGAGGCGCTCGCTGATTTGATCGTGTTTCTTGCAGAGCTCTTTATATGTGTGAAGGAGCTTGGACATCCGGTTTTTTGTCTCGGCGAGATCCTGCCTGATTCCTTTCCATTCAAAGCTGATGCGGTTGTACCGTTCGGGAATGGTGCCTTCTTCCAACGATGCTGCGGTTTCAGGCAGTTCATGTTTGCTTTTCACTAAAAACGGGCATTCGCTCACCAGGTGGTCGGACTGCTGTTCGAGTGCCACTTTGGCGGAAAGAAACTCCTGAGCCAGCGCGCCGGCTTCGGCGATGATGGCTTCCGTTTTCTCCAGTTCGGATTCCGTCTCTTTAAATGACAGGCTTTCTGTGCCGACGCGGGCGGGCATTTCATGATGTACAGATCCGCAGACCGGACAAGGCTCCCCGTCTTTGAGCTGCTTTGCCAGTTCGATTGCCAGCTGATCACGGTTTGCCTGTTCCCGTTTTGCCGCAATCTCTTCTTTTTTTTGCGACGCGAGACGGATGGTCTCAGAGAGCGATCTGTCTGTTTCGCAAACGAGCGCGTACGCTCGTTCAACAGCGGCAAACAATGCCTCGATACGTTCGGTTTCAGCCTTTACTTTTTGATCTACTGCTTGCTGTTCTTGCTGGAGCTCTTTGATCAGCGTCTCCTGCTGATCAAACCGTTCCTTTTCTAGAGCGGCATCGTTGTTAAGCTGCTGAATGTGAAAAGCAAGCTGATTGGCATTTCGGCAGTTTTTACGCTCTTCGCTAGATACCTGGACAGATTTCAGCTCCGCTTTCAGCTGATTCTGCTTGGCTGTCCCGCGTTCAAGCAGGCTTTTCACCTTGGCCAGCTCGTCTGCCGTATGCTTGATTTCCTCTTCTTTCAAACGCTGTTCGCGCTGCTTTTTTTCGGCTTCGGCCTGTGCGGCTAGCCGCTTGTTTTCAATTTCCTTCAAAGCGGTGAGCTGTTCTTCTTGCTTGAGAAGCTCCGGTTCCTTTTCATTTTTAAGACGCCTGAAATCCTCGTACTCGCGTTCTGTTTTTTTATGAAGCTCTTCATATTGTTCTAATTGTTCCCGCGCTTGTTTTTCTTCCCGGCGTGCGCGTTCGGCATCTTCCCGCGCTGCCAGAAAGGCGTCAGCATAAGGCTTGAGCGTATTTGCCGTTTCGGCGAGGTGCAGGCGACTTTCTTTTTCCCGAATCTGTTCCTGTTTCTTTAAAAGCTCCGCCTCTTTTTTTAGATAGCTTTCTTTTTCCTGCTGCAGGTTCCAGATCTCCTGATACTCCGCAAAGCGCTGTGCTTCTGCGTCTCGTTCGCGCTTCTTGCTTTGCAAAAGGCTTTCGGCTTCTTCAAGATGCTGTTCCGCCTGTTTCAGCGCCTCTTTCCCCGCATCGCCCAATCCAGCCTGCTCGGCAAGCATCTCATTTTTTCTGGCCTGCGCTGTTTGCGCCTGTTTCTTCAGTTTTTTGACGAGCCTGTCCCCGTATTGTTCGAGGTTGAACAGGCGCTGAAGCATCTGCCGCCGCTCCGCTCCTTTTAAGGAAAGAAATTCGGCGAATTTCCCTTGCGGCAGGACGACTGCCCTTGTAAAATCGTCGATCGTCAAGCCCAGCAGCTCTTCGATTTTCCGGTTCACTTCATTCGCTTTATCGGCCAGAACGATTTGTTCCTCTTTCATTTCAATGAAGCGGCAGATCGACGTCTTGACCTTGACGGCATCTGTCCGCTTAAAGACCCGTTCCACTTTATAAGCCGTCTCATGGCCTGTCTGCAGCTTAAACGTAAACGATACGGCAAGCTCATCTTCGGCATGATTCAAAATACCGTGCGTATTATTGGCGGCCCGCTCCACTTTCCCGTACAAAGCGAGAGTCATCGCGTCAAGAATCGACGACTTGCCGCTTCCGGTCGGCCCGAAGATGCCGAACACACCGGCATCGCACAGGCGCTCAAAATCGATTACCTGCTCCTGCCTGAAACTGTGCAGCCCCTTAATAGACAGGGAAATCGGCTTCATGTTTCATCACCCTCTTCCTGTTCCGATCCTGCGGCGAGCTCCAGAAACAGTTTGACGGTTTCCTCATCGGGAACCGCCCCGCCGGTTTGTCTTTCATAAAACGCTATAAACCGTTCTTCAATCGGAACGTTTCTGGACCGGATCTTCTCTTCAACCGAGGCGGATTCCTCAAAAACCGGACGAATATGGATGATGCCTTGATGCGCTTTTCTCAAACGGTGAATTTCTTCAATCGACAGCTGGTCTGTCAGATGGATTTCAAGATCGATCCACGCGTTTTTGTCCCGCTCTTCCTCCAGCCAGCTGTACACTTGGGATATCCCTTTTTCCGCCTCCCATTTGACGAGCGGTTTTCCACTCGTCAAATGGACCTCTTCCCATGATGCTGTTTGACCGGGTGCGGCTTCGACAATGGTGACCGATTTTGCGTATCCCGCTTCGGAGAAGCTGTAGGCAAGCGGTGAGCCTGAATATCTGGCAAGCGTTCGTGCCCTTTTGATCGTCTGCGGGCGATGAAGATGCCCGAGTGCGACATAGGCGGCGTTTTCCGGCAGGCTTTCCGCAGCCACCGTATATGCGCCTCCGACTTCGATCGGCCGCTCAGAATCCGTCTGGCTGCCGCCCGCCACATAGATATGGCTTGCCGCAATCTGCACCGCATCCTTTCTCGCCTTGCCGCACATACGCTGAAAGGTCTGCTTGATTTTCTCATCATACTGGTCGCGCAGCAGTTTTTCGTCAAATGTTTCCGACAGCACTTCATTCAGTCTGGACTCGGAAGGATAGGCGAGTGCTGCGACTGACAGGATCTCCCCACTAGAAGCGACTTCTATATCAACTGGCTCAGTCTTCGGGTACCCGATCAAGTGGATGCCATGGTCTGTCGTTAACGGAGAGGCCGCGGAAAGGCGGTCCGGATTATCATGGTTGCCGGCAATCACGACGACCGGACGGTTTCCTTTGTCAGACAAGGCAGAGAGGCTTTCATAAAAAAGCTGTTCAGCCAGTGCAGGCGGATTCACTGTGTCAAATGCGTCTCCGGCCATGATAACGGCGTCGATCTTTTCATCTTTTACAATCCTTGTGAGCTCTTCAAGAAAGTCCGCCTGTTCCTTCAAGCGGCTTCTCCCTTCAAGCGTTTTTCCCAAATGCCAGTCCGCTGTATGTAAAATTCGCATGTGTGCCTCACCTCTCTTTTCATTAAAGCTCCCCCCCGAAATCGTCAGGGGGAAGCCGGTTTCATATTAAAATAAGAGCACGTGTCCTCCGTCAAAAAAGTACAGTGCACGCCCTTTGAGCGGCATTTTAATCATCGTTTCAACGGCTCGTGCATAAAGCTGAATTTGTGTTTCGTAACGCTTCCTTAAAATCGGTTCGGCCCCTTCGAAGCCGTTTCGGTACTTTCCGTGTATCCGGTCGGTTTTGTAATCAAGAAGGTAAAAACCGTCCTCCGTCTCGAATAAACAATCGATAATTCCCTGTATCAATACAGGTTCGTCGGCTGACTCGAGATCCGGGTAAACCTCTTTGGCGGACAGCGTCATGTTAAAGGGAACTTCCCGTTCGACGCGGCGGGCGCCGAGAAGCTTTTGTCCGATTTCCGTATCAAAGAATGCGAGAATATCGTCTTCTTCAATCGCTGCCCGCTGGTCTTCTGTTAACAGCTCTTTCTCAACAAGTCTGTCAAGGAGACGGCTGAGCTCATTTATTTCAGGCGTACGGGTCAGCGGAATATGCTGCATGACGGTGTGCATCGCCGTTCCCCGTTCGGCCGCGGTCAGGCCTTTTGCCATCATAAAGGACGGCCGATTAAACAGGAGAGCCTCCTTGGTTGGGCGAATCAGCGAGCGGTCGCCGTACTCATCCTCATATTCCTTCTGCCTTTTCATTTCTGAGACAGACTGTTTTGTTCGGACTTTGGCGGCGTCTTTGTATGGATATGACCATGTCAGTCGTTCTCTGACTTGTTGCTCATACTCAAACGAACCGTCGATCGGAAGCCCCATTTGAATTTGGGAGAGCCGGCCGTGTCTTTCTTCACCGGCCTGATCAATATCCTCTGCTTGAAGATCTGCGGCGGACAGCCAGCTGACCTGAAAGCGCGCCGGATGTTCGCGGATCTCATCAATCACCTGCGGCGCGCCGGATTCATCCATATCTCTGTGTCTCATCAAAGCAGGTCCGATGAAATCCAGGTAAGATTTCGCCTGAAACCGTTCATAATCCGGGAGCAGCCACTCAGACCCGGCCGCTTGTGACCGCCAGTCGGCAAGCAGCTTTTCTTTATCCTTCGCCGTCCCGACCAGGTACAGCTTTTCCTTGGCCCGAGTAAGAGCGACATACAAGACGCGCAGCTCCTCTGATAAAAGCTCGCGGCGGAGCTTTTTCTTCATCGCGATTAGCGGCAGTGTCGGATAGCTGATCCGCCACTTCGGATGAATAAACTTCGTTCCGAAACCAAGTTCTTTATCCAGCAGATAAGACTTGTTCAAGTCCATCATATTAAAATTCCGTCCGAGACCGGCGGTAAATACGACAGGAAATTCAAGCCCTTTGCTTGAGTGGATCGTCATCAGCCGAACAACGTCTTCCTGTTCGCTCAGAGCTCTTGCCGTTCCGAGATCATCACCCCGCTCCTGCATCCGCTCAATAAACCTTAAAAAGCGGAACAAACCGCGGAACGATGTCGCTTCATAGGATCTCGCCCTGTCGTAAAGCGCGCGCAAATTGGCCTGCCGCTGTTTTCCGCCCGGCATTCCGCCGACATAATCCAAATACTTCGTATCCCGGTAAATTTCCCAGATCAGCTCTGCCACAGAGTGGTTTTTCGCATACGCTCTCCACTTTTTGAGCAGGGCGTCAAAGCGGCGAAGCTTTTCGCTGAGCCTTTCATCGCCGTCTGCTGCAGAAAGGTATGCTTTCATCGCTTCGTAAAACGGCGCTTTTTTATCCTTGATTCTGATCAAGGAAAGCTCATTTTCGTCAAGACCTACAACAGGCGATCTGAGAACGGACGCAAGCGGGATGTCCTGATAAGCATTATCGATGATTTTTAATAAAGACAGTGTGACCGATACTTCTGTCGCTTCAAAATAACCTGTTGAGAGGTTCGCGTATACGGGTATTCCCTGCTGTTTAAACTCGTCCATAATTTGAGGCGCCCAAGGCATCGACCGCAAAAGCACCACGATATCACGGTACTGGATGTTTCGCGACGCTTTCGCTTTGGCATCATATACTTGAAATTTTTCTGTAATCAGCCTGCGGATTTGCCCGGCCATCGCTCTTGCTTCAAGCTGGACCGCCTCAAGCTCTTCAGCCTCTTCATCCGGCGCGCCGCTCTGGTTTTCGATGAACAGAAGCTCCGTTTTTGTCGCTTCGTTCGGCGGGTAAGAAGCGCCAAGCTTCAATTCTGCTTGTTCGTCATATTCGACTTCCCCGACCTTTTCTCCCATGAGCTGTTTGAATAAAAAGTTCGTACTGTCCAAAATATCTGAACGGCTTCTAAAGTTTTTATTTAAATCGATTTTCTGGCCGGAACCAGAGCCTTCATCTGTAAAGCGTTTATATTTCGAGAGGAACAAAAGCGGTTCTGCCAGGCGGAACCGGTAAATCGACTGCTTGACATCGCCCACCATAAACAGGTTCCCCTCATGCTCCTCTTTGGCGACGAGCTTTAAAATCGCTTCCTGGACCAGGTTCGTATCCTGATATTCATCAACAAGCACTTCATGGAACTGATGGCGGTAAAACTTCGCCGCTTCGCTCGGCACGGCTTCGCCGGCTTGGTTTTTCCCGGATAAAATCGCAAGGCAGTCGTGTTCAAGGTCTGAGAAATCGACGATCGCTTTTTCCTTTTTCGCGTCCGCAAACCGCTTGCCATACTCCAACACTAGCTGGACGAGCGTCTGAATGACCGGCTTCATTTCCCTCAGGCTCTCAAGGTGCTGCTCGGGAGTTCGCGTAAAATAATCGCTTTTCAGCTTTTCAAGTTGCTTTTTCGCGCTGTTGCGGAGGTCTGCCGCCTCATCAACCAAGCGAGGATCGTACGCATCTCCTTTGCACGGCTTCAATCTTTGAAACGAAACGGCAGGCACAAGCTCGTACAGGGCCGAAAAATCATTCTGCTGCTGAATCAGCCTGTCAATCTGCGCTAAATCATCGAGGAAATTTTCGGCGCGCGGAGCAGGTCCCCCGGGCTGCTTTGTCAAATCAAGCGCACGCGTCAGCTTTTGCCGCATCCCCTCCAGAACGAGTGCGATGTCTTCTTTAATGTAAGAATAAAACGGCAGAGCCTCAACTTTCGTATCTGAAGCAGCGTCATACAGATCAACAAATGTGTGAAGCCAGCCCTCCGGATCGGGATGCGAACGGGAAAACTCGTAGACCCGCTTGACAAGATGCTGCAAATCGAGGTCATGACGGTCTGTCGTATATCTGTCCACAAGTTCAAAAAAGGCCGGATCTTGCTTTTTGTATTCTTCTTCAAACAGCTCGTCCAGCACCTCATCGCCAAGCAGCTCGCCTTCCGTCTGATCGGCGATCCGGAAAGCCGGATCAACATCGATCAAATAATAGTATTTGCGGATGACTTGAAGACAGAATGAGTGCAATGTTGATATGCTCGCTTTGTTTAATAAAGCAAGCTGTCTGCGCAAATGAAGCGATCCCGGATTTTCGGCAAGCTCTTTTTCGAGCGCTTCGCCGATCCTGTGCTTCATTTCAGCCGCAGATGCATTCGTAAAGGTGACGACGAGCAGCCTGTCGACATCTACGGGACGTTCCTGATCCGTTATTTTCCGAATGATCCGCTCAACCAGCACGGCCGTTTTTCCGGAGCCGGCCGCTGCCGCAACTAAAATGTCCCGGCCGGATGAGACGATCGCCTTCCATTGGTCATCAGTCCAGTTGCTGCCCTTCGGTTTAGAAATCTCCATCTGTCTCATCCTCCTTTTTCAGCCGCTCCAAAATCACGTTGTCTTTTTCGGGTTTTAATATCCGGTATTCGTTTTCCTCAAGCGATTCGTCAAACTGGCAGAATGACCGGTATGAACAATATGTGCACGGTGTCCGGTCTTTTAGCTTGTAAGGCTCGATCGACACTTTGCCGTCTGTGATCTCCTCGCCGGCCTTCTGAAATGTCCGGCGGATATGGCGCCTCAACACATGAAAATCCTCTTCTGCAATAACGTCAGAATCCGAACGGAGCGAGCCGTCTTTTTTCAAACCGGCGCTGATCATGTTCGACCTGCCTTGTTCCAGTGTGGTATCCATCAGCTTGACCGCTTCCTGGTCTCCCAAGAGCAGCCCTTTCATCTTGAACTTTTTGAAAATCTCTTTTTCTATTTCATCAAGGCCGAGCGGCACCGAAGCCTGGATCATCGGATCGTGCACATGGAAATAAAGCACGCCTGCCGGGGATGCCTTCATGCCGAGCCAATCGGTTGAATGCGTGATCGACAAATCGAGATATGTCAGCATTTGCAGGGCGAGGCCGTAATACACCTCGGCCAAATCGAGGCCTTTATCACTTGATTTATAGTCGACAATCCTAAGCAGCAGCCCTTTTGAGCTCTCCGCTTTATCCACTCTGTCGATCCGGCCGACAAGCTCCATCGTGCAGCCGTTCTTCAAGGTAAAACGCATTGGAGGAAGCGGACCTTTCCCCCCGAATCCGAGCTCTATGCCGACGGGGGCAAAGCCGCTTGCTTTTGCATGCTCACTTAAAATGCCCGATACCCTGGCAATGATTTTTTGCAGCTTCTGCTTCACATAATGATGACGGTTCGAACTGAGCAGAATCTCCTTTTGCAGCTTTGGCGCGAGCCGTTCAACTGCATCGCTTGACAAAGTCTCGCATTGGGCTTTCGTTAAGTCGCGCCAATCCAGTTTAAGCTCTTGAAGCCGGTCTGAAATCAGCTTCAGCGCCGAGTGGAACAGCTGACCGATATCCGGAGCTTCAAGCTTGAAAAATTGGCGTTCCTTCAGCTTTAAACCGTGCGAAGCAAAATGGGAAAACGGACAGGCTTTGAACGTCTCCATCCGCGACACGCTTCCCTGAATGTGCTCCCCATATAAATCGCGGCTCACATGCCGGTTCAAGTTTTCGACCTTGTTTCTGAAAAACAGGCTGGACAGGATATTTTGAGAAAAAATGCGGTCAGGTTCATTCATTAAAAAGTTGTATGTACTCCACCATACATCGCTGATCGCATACTGCCTCGTCCAGATGCCGAGCTGTCCTGCCAAATGGCTCAAGGCGGCGCCTTTATTCACGAGAAATTCAAGCTGGGCTTCATCGTCCAGCTGCTCGGGTTCATGAATCAGCATCTTCTCTTCGCCGTCCGGGAACAGCTCATTCAGCCGTTTCACCACTGTTGAAGGAAGCAGCGTCTTCCCTTCCGAATCTGCGATCGGATAGGAGACATAGAGCTTTTCAGACGGGCTGGAAAGCGTCATGTAGATCAGAAAATTCTCATCCAAGAGCTGCTCTCGCCCCGTCGCCGCCAGCTGTGCGCCGTTTCGTTTCAGCCACTCTCTGTCATCGTCTGAAAGCACGCCGTCGTCCGCAGGCCTCGCCGGTAGTATGCCGTCGTTTACACCGATGAGAAATGTGCATTTCGTGCCGTACATCCTTGAAAGGTCCATATTGCCGATAAACACTTGATCAAGAGCGGGCGGAATCAGCGCGAATTTCAAAGACTCCAAGCCGGTTTCAATCATTTGCTGAAATAAAGCAAACGATATCCGCTCTGTGCCCATCATTTCAACAAACTCGTCCAACAGTTGAATAACGGCATCCCATACTTGCTCATGCTGGCGCGACTCGGCAATCCTACCGCTTTCTTCGGCCAGCCGCCTTTCCTGTTCAAGCTTCATCGGAACATTGGCTTCTTCAAGATAAAGGTAGACGGCTTCGGCCATTTCCCTGACGGTTTCAGCTTTTTTCAAGCGCTTCTGCAGCCTGTGGACCGGCGGAACGATCCAGCCCTTTAGTTCATTGAGCATATTTTCCGTTTCAATCTCTTTATCTGTCTTGGCGAAATCCTCATCCAGTGAAGCGTATCTTCTGTAAACAAACGGATCTTTGCTTGTCCATCTGTCTCCTTTAATGCCATACGCAATACAGTAGTTTTCAAGCTGGTCAATCTGTTCGCGCAGCCGTTCCTTCGGCTGTCCCTCCGGGAATAAAAGCTCCGTTTTGACACAACGGAACACCGCTTCATACCGCCAGTTTCCTTTAATGATATCAAGCGTCGAACGAATCAGCTCAATGAGCGGATGATTTTGCATCGATTCCTTGCCGTCTATGAAAAAAGGAAGTTCGCAGTCTTTAAAAACTTCTTTTATCGTATCTTTATAATCTTCGACATTGCGGGCGATGACGGCGATATCCCTAAGCCGGAACCGGCCCTTGCGGATTAAAGAATGAATCTCGCGCGCAATTCCTTCAATCTCGGTTCTTCTGTTCGACGCCTGCATGATGCGGAGCGATTCCGTCCGTCCGCGATACGGTTTCGCAGGACGCTCGTCAAAATAGCGTTCAAGGTGCCGGAGCTCCGGATGTTGCTGGTGCCGTTTCGTCTCTTCCAGCCGCACTTCAGACGGATCAAGGCCGAGTTCCTTCGCCTTCTGGTAAAGGTCATAGTACGCCTTCCCGGTCATCCTGAACAGATGGAGCTCATTCGGGCTGTTGGCCGTAAACGGCTTATCCGCCGTCAGCGAAAACGTGATCTCTTCCGCATGTACCATCAGCTGTTCCAGCACGTTCATCTCCTGTGGCGTAAATTGGTGAAATCCGTCCACGTAAACGGCAGCGTTTCTAATCTCATCCTCATACGGAATCTGCTCGGCCAAAAGCGTCAAATAATCCTCAGATTGAACATATTGATTCTCCAGATTTTCCTCAAGCTTGCTGTACAAAATATATAAGTCGTGCAATTTATCAGAAAGGATCCGTTCATCTTCGTATTCCGATTTGCCCGTCCCCTCTATCATGTCCCGGATGCTTTCAGGCGGCAGACAATGCCGTTTAAATTCGGTCAGCATCCGTTCCACTTGCTCCGTAAATCCGCTTTTATCGCTTGCGTTTTGATAGACTTTAAACTCGCCCTTATGCTCTTCAATCAGTCTCCGAAGCAGCATCTGAATGCCCGTCCCCGTCAAAAACGGCCGGTTCATGCCTCCGGTGTGCTGAAGCACTCGCCAGGCAAGCCTTGAAAAACTGTACACTTGGGCGCGGATGGTACCGCCCAAATCGGGTGTTTTGCTAAGCTCGTATTCCATTAAAAACGTCATTTGATCCGGGACTAGAAAAATGATCGGTTTTCCGAGCGGTTCATCGCGAAGTTTTTCTCTGATTTCATTCAGGATAAAGGTCGTTTTCCCACTCCCGGATCTGCCTGATAAAAATACTGCTCCCACTAAGCCCGTCTCCTTTCTGTTTCTTACTCTTTATTCTATCGAAACATCTGCAAAATAACCATTCTCCAAAACTGGGAAAAAACCGTATGAGCACTTGCACCCCATACGGCTATTTTTGCTTGAACTGCACAAAAAACAGCATCAAAAACGAGATGATCGCGATAGAGGCGACCCACATCCACGCAAGCGTCATATTCCCAGAATCTATCGCCAAGTATATCGCCGTCGGCACCGTCTGCGTCACCCCCGGGATGATACCCGCAAACATCAGCGTTGCGCCAAACTCGCCAAGCGCCCTCGCAAAGCTGAGCACAACCCCCGTCATGATTCCATTTGATGCAAGGGGAACGGTGACAAAGAGGAACACCCTCCATTCGCTTGCGCCGTCAACCCTCGCGGCATCCTCGATGTCGCGATCGACAGCCAGAAATCCCGATTTTGCTGACTGATACATTAACGGGAACGCGACAACCGCAGCGGCGATCACGGCTGCCCACCAGGTAAAAATAACCGGTGCTTGAAATACGTTTTCTATCAAGCGTCCGATCACGCTCTGCCTTCCGAAGATCACGATTAAAAAGAATCCGACAACGGTCGGCGGCAGTACGAGCGGCAGCATCATCACCGTCTCGATAACGGACTTGCCTTTAAAGTTTCGATTCGCCAGGAGCCTCGCTGCAGCAGTTCCAAGCAAAACAGCGATGATGCCCGCTGCAGCTGATACTTGAATCGAAATTTCAATTGGGGAAAAGAATTCCTCAAGCATAACGGCGGTCAGCCCTTCTTAAATCCGTACTTTTCCATTGCCTTAACGGCTTCGTCGCTTTGCAGGAATTGATAAAATTCCTCAGACTGTTCCCTGTGCTTTGTATTTTTTACAATTCCGAGCGGGTAGACAATCGGTGTATGCAGATCACTTTTCGCCGTCTCGACGGTCTCAACCTGATCTGATGAAAGGGCGTCCGTCCGGTAAACGATTCCGGCATCCGCGTTGCCTGTTTCGATATAAGAAAGGACCTGCCTTACATCTTTGCAATAGACGATTTTAGATTGCACTTTAGACCATACGTCAAGGTTCGTCAACGTTTCTTTTGCGTATTTTCCGGCTGGCACTGATTCGGGTTTACCGACCGCAAGCTTTTCGATTTTGCCCTCCGCCAAATCTTTGAAGCTGTTGACATGCTGATTTTTCCCTTTCGGAACGATCAGCACCAGACTGTTTTCGACCAGCTTGACAGAGTCTTTTTTGTCAATTAAACCTTGATCAACTACTCTATTAAATTTGTCTTCAGCAGCAGAAAAAAACAAATCAGCAGGAGCGCCCTGTTCGATCTGCTGCTGCAATGCACCCGATGAACCAAAATTAAACTTTATGGAGACATTCGGATGATCTTTCTCATATACGGAGGAAAGTTCCGCTAATACATCTTTGAGACTCGCAGCCGCGGAAACCGTAATTTGAACTTTTTCAGACTTCCCCTTGGCTGATCCCCCTTTTTCCGCCTGGCAGCCGGCGAACAACACAACCGACATCAAGACGGCCACGGCCGTCAATATTACCTTTTTCAATAGTCTCACTCCATTTTGATATGTATATCACCAATTCGGCACTAACAACCATTTTACGTCAAACTTCATTTTTTTAAAATAGATTGTACTCACCGCACATCATTTTGACACATGTTCGAGGCTCAAACTTTACCATAGGCACATGCAAGCCATCACATACATATAATGGCAGGACGTCAAATATAAAGTGTTGAGGTGAAAAACATGTGGTATGTTCAGCCGTATCTTCCCGCATATCCCGCCAGGCAAAACGACAGGCTGGTCAAAGATCTTGAAAAAGCGATAAACGGAGAGCACAGCGCGGTCGTCTGCTACCAAAAAATCGCCCAAAAGGCGCCGGATTCCGAAACAAAAAAGCAGATTTTAGAAATCAGAGAAGATGAAATCCGCCACTTTAATGTGTTCCTAACATTTTATACGTCTCTTACCGGCCGAAAGCCTGACATTTCCATTACGGAACCTTGTCCGGAACAGTATCGAAACGCGCTGGAGTCCGCATTTAAAGACGAACAAGAAACGGTTGATTTTTATTTGGACATCGCAGACTATGTGAAAGACCGGGCGATACGGGAGGCGTTCAAGCGCGCGGCAGCTGACGAACAAAACCATGCAGTCTGGTTTTTATACTTCTTGTCAAAGAGGTGATCCCGTTCCTCCCGCCTTGATCAATATACCCTTATAGGGTATATTTTTTAAGTAGCGGACTTTTATTTTGACTAAAGAGGTGCTAAAACATTGAACGTGCTGCTTGTAGATGATGAAATCCGGATGCTCGATCTGCTGGAGCTTTATTTAGAACATTATTCATGCACAAAAGCCGCCACCGGAAAAGAAGCCCTGGATTTAATAAAAATGAGCCATTTTGATCTTGTTATTCTCGATATTATGATGCCTGAGATGGACGGATGGATGATTTGCCAAGAGATCCGAAGATTGACAAGCGTTCCGATTATCATGCTCACCGCTAAAAACGGGCAGGATGACATTGTGCGCGGACTGAACTGCGGCGCAGACGATTATTTAACAAAACCGTTCAGCGAAAAAGTGCTGCTTGCCAGAATAGAAGCCGTCCTGCGCAGAACCCGCCGGTTTCATGAAATCCGGTTCCGCGGTTTAATCTGGAATAAACAGCATCATACCTTGCATGTCAATCAACGGGAAATCGGCATTACGCCAAGTGAATTCGATCTGCTCGGAACGCTCTTAAACCACACGGATCAAGCGCTTTCGAGAGACCAATTGATTGAGAACATCTGGGGGTTCAACTCTGATATCGAGGCCCGAACCATCGATTCGCACATGAGAAATTTGCGAAACCGATTGAAAAAAGCGGGCTTTCCGGTTGAAGATCATCTCCGGACCGTCTACGGCGTCGGCTACAAATGGACAAGCAAAGTAACCGGCGCATGAAAAAGATTTCATTTAAGCTCGCAGGTTCATTTTTCATTTTAATCCTTTTCATCGAAGCCATCCTTTTTGCGGCGCTGTATACAACGATTATCAACACAAGAATAAACGAAGAAATCCGCGCGCTCCAACTAAGGGGCAACAGCCACAGAGACGTCCTCGAAAAACATTTTGACAAAAGGACGATAGACCACGTCACCCTGATGGAAACCGAAGCCCGGACAAACGTGATCATAACGGACCAAAATAGACGCGTATTGGCGCAGTCTGCCCCGGGAGACATGACGGAACACCTTCATTTCGAAGAAAAAAACATCCCGAGGAAAGGGACCGCTTTATCGTCCCATTGGAATACATCAAAGTACATTTGTACGATCAGTCCGATCATGAACGGGCGGAAAACGGCCGGCTACGTCTTCATGTATTTGGAGACCTCCTCGATAAAATCCTTGGTGACAAGCATTACGAAGCGGTTTTTCCTCAGCTTCGGCTTAACCGGCGTCTTAACGGCCGCAGCTATTCTTTGGTTCAGCCGTGTATTAGCGAAGCCGATTATTAAACTGAAGGAGGCAACCGAAGGCATCAAAAACGGTCAAGCTTCGATTCCGCTTGATATCAAAAGGAACGATGAACTCGGCGAGCTCGCCGCATCGATCGAAAGCCTTTCTTCAAATCTCAGCAGGCTTCAAAAAGAACGAAACGATTTTCTGTCAAGCGTCGCTCATGAGCTGCGGACTCCGATCACATATATAAAAGGTTACACAGATGTCGCGATGAGAGATAAACTCGATCCACAAGCCAGAAATCAGTATTTGTCGATCATCAAAGAGGAAGCGGACAATTTAAACACCCTTGTTGACGATTTATTTTTGCTGACAAAACTGAAACAGCCGGGATTTCAAATCAGTAAGAAACAGGTTCACCTGCACACATTCATAAAAAAAGAAGTTCAGAAAGCGGCGGTCGCTTTTTCAGAAAAACGAATCAGCCTTTCATTCGACATCCCGACGGCTCTTTATGTCTCAGTCGATGAAGTCCGTTTTTCACAAGTGGTCTCAAATTTGCTGAACAACGCCCGCCAATACTCCGATCCTGATTCAACAGCGGTCGTCACCGCAGCAAAAGCAGAGGACCAGGTCAAGATTACGGTAGCGGACGAAGGCTGCGGCATTCCGGAAGAAGAACGGGATTATATTTTTGAGCGCTTTTACCGGGTCGATAAGTCGAGATCCAGACAAACCGGCGGTACCGGGCTGGGCCTGGCCATCGTGAAAGAAATCATCGAGCTTCACGGCGGGCAGATTGCAGTGAAAAACAGAACCCCGAAAGGAAGCGAATTTATCATCACGCTGCCTTCTAATGTGTAACAAATGTCGAGATGTCTGCACCAGTTTTGCACATTTCCCGGGTATACTACTCAGTAATCTGAACCAAAAAGGAGGAAAACACCATGAAATTGAAATCCGGTTTACTTTTTGTCATGCTTGTTTTCGCGCTTCCGCTCGCAGCATGCCAAAATTCCGGCTCGGGAAACACGGGCGGACATGAGGAGCATCATACGAAGAATCATTCGGAGATGAAAGAAAAAGACGCCGCTTCTCTTCCGAATGATTTCAATAAGCGGGCGGAAGAAGGGCTTCTGGTGAAAAACACAAAGAACACGACAAGACTTGACGCAAATACACCGGAAGAAATGAGCATCAAAACCTCTCAAACGATATGGCCGGCCACTCATAAACAAAACAGGCCGGGCGCAGTGATTTTAGTTTCGGGCGGATCATGGCAGGCAACTCTTGCATCAGCTGATCTGATCCATCACCCGAATAACGGACCTGTTTTAATCGCAGAAAAAGGGAAAATCTCCGGGCAGATTCAGAATGAAATCAAGCGCTTGAACCCGACGGGCACTTCAGACGGAACGCAAATCATGGCTGTCGGAGAGTTCGAGTCAAAAGCGCTTCAAGCTTTGAACTCTTTTAAAATAAAAGAGCTGAAAGGGAAGAACGAGGCTGATCTGGCAAAAGAGATTGACAAAGAATACGCGGATGCAGCCGATGAGTATCCGAAAAGCGTTATCATCGGATCATCTGAGGAAGATGCGGAACTTTATTCGCTCCCGGCTGTAAACTGGATCGCCCACATGCCTGAGCCGATCCTGTACGTGAACAAAAAAGGCATTCCCGAAGAGACGGCCGCAGCATTAAAGAAAAGGGACGGCAAAGCAAACATCTATATTCTCGGCCCTAAAAAAGCCGTTTCAGAAAAAACGGAGGATGCATTAAAGGAATATGGAACAGTCAAAAGAATTTCCGGAGATACGCCTGTCGCAAATTCGATTGCGTTTGCGAAATTCAGCGATAAAAACACCGGTTTTGGGTGGGGAATCACAGATCCGGGACACGGACTGTCGTTCGCATCAACGGCCGCGCCCGAGCTGGCGCTTGCCGGAGCGCCATTTTCCCATTTGGGAAAACACGCTCCTCTGCTTTTACTCAAAAATGGACAGGCAGACAGTACGATGTACAGCTATTTATCCGAGATCGAGCCTTCTTTTCGGGACAGACCGCAGGACGGCCCTTATAACCATGCATTCATTCTCGGATCAGAAAATGAGATTTCATTTCGAACGCAAGGCGTTCTTGATGACATATTGGAAATTAAGTCAGTGGATGGAGGACATTCCGGTCATTAAGAAACACAATGGAGGGGCTCTTACAGAAGAGCCTCTTTTTTGTACCAGATGCCGTAAAAATCAATCCATCCTTCTTCGTTAAGCACAATGCCTTGAATGGCTTCCCCCGCTTTAACGCGAATATTGTTTTGATATAGCGGAATCGTGTAAACCTCTTCTGCCAAGGCGCGGTCCGCCTCACACAGAAGGCTGATCCGCTTGGAATGCTCATCAATGAAACGAAGCTGATCCCTCATCAAGGCGGACTTCCTCTGCCATTCCCCCGGCATATGGACGTGTAAAAAGCTGTTTTCCGTTAAAAGGAGGTGAAGCCAGCTCATTTCTTCCGAACGTCCGAATGTCGCACTGTCGTGAATCAAATCGGCTTTTGCGATCACTTCTTCCTTCATGAGCTCATCCGCTTTCATATAACAAACCTCTAGTGCGATGCCGTACCGCCTGCACCTCTTTTGGATCCATGACGCATCCTCCCGGTGATCCGGTTCGGAAAACGTATAAAGCCGAAGCGGATCGCCTTTGTAATGGCCTTCCATAAGCAGCTTGCCGATGTCGTCGTCCCCGTATTCAGGCGGAAGATCCCGGTTTAGAAAGCCTCCCGCCGGAGCCGTCCGTTGTCCGGCTAATTCACTGACCATATGTGAAGGGGAAATGATTTGCCGCAAAGCCTTCCTGAACGCCTTATGCTTGAGAGGCCCCGATTTGTTTGCATTCACCGAGATGTACTGAACATTCCTTTCCTCGTGCCATTCATCGAAAACCTGACTTTGTTCTTCTTTTTCCATATAAAAACCGTAGTCGACAAGAGAAAAATTGCCATCCATATACCATAGTTCGATCCGGTCTAAAAAAGCCCGCCCTTGAAAATATCGCTCATGCGCTTCAAGCGCGAGAATCCGGTCATCCCGGCGGACAAGTCTGAAAGGACCCGTCCCGATCAACAGTCCGTCATTCTGATGGCGGTTTAAAATAGACAGCCTTTCATCGCAAAGATGATGCAAAAACAGCGAGTTTTTTGCCTTTAAACAAATATCAAAACTATATTCATCCCTGACCGCAACATTTCCGATATCCTCTGCGAGCCATTTGCATTTATTTTCATCATCCAGCATAAAACGCTCAAACGAGTATTTAACATCCTCAGCTGTCAATGTTGTGCCATCATGGAAATAGATCCCTTTCCTCAAATAGAACGTCCACGTTTTTTGGTCGGCGTCACATTCCCAGTGGTGGGCAAGATGCGGCATAAAACCTCCTTCCTTTTCATTAAAACGGATCAATGTATCACATACCTGCTTAACGACATGGCTCTCTGAACGCAGATAAATACGGCACGGATCAAGACGCTTAAAATGCTCTGGCTCCATCGCGGTCATGAGCCTCAGCACATCTTTTTGCTTGCTGCCCTCCGATTCGGTCTGAAAGCCGAAAACGCGCTCAAGCCACTCTTTATATGACGGCAATGCGTCCGGACACGAATGCTGATATGCTTCGAGAAGGTGTCTCGCCCGGTCGATTTTACCTTCTTTCGTATCATTTTTCGCCGTTTCAAGCAGCAGTTCACAAGGTTCTTTTAAAAAGCGGATTTCTGATTTGTTTCCTCTCCCCCTTCCCCTTTTCCAAGCAATCCACTGCAAACCTTCAAGTTTCGCTAAAATCAGTTTTGCGTTCCTCGGTGTGCAATACAGAATATCCGCGATTTCACTGACTGAAATCTCTTCTGCCTCCCCTTCGCTTTCGCATTTAATTCCCGCGGTAAGTTCCATGTAATGTTCGATCGATTTCATCTCCGTTATCCCCCTCTTTATAAAAGGGGAAATTTCTCCCCTGGTTTTCTGTCCTTTTTACTGATGATTTTCCATTTTACACTAATTGCACTGCTATGTTGAAGGAGGATATGAAATGAACCGTTTAAAACAAAGGTACGGTTCTCCCGTGCTGATTTGCTTCTTCGGAGAGTTCCTGACCGGAATAACGGGAGCCATGCTGGCCCCTTTCCTCCTTTTTTATCTGTATGATGTGCTTGGAACCGGCATATTGCCGGTGATGCTCGTCATCGGAGCAAGACCGCTGACCGAGGTCGCGGTGACGCTTGCCGCAGGTGGACTGACGGATCGGATCGGAAGACGGAAGGTGATCCTGGCGGCGCTCGCCTTTCAGACCGTCTCTGCCGCCGGTTTTATGATGGCAGATCACATTTGGCTGTTCGCTCTTTTTTATGTGCTGAACGGCATTGGGGGAGCTTTGTACATCCCTGCGCAGCGGGCCCAAATAACGGACAGCACCGAAAGCGGGCGTCGCTCTGAAGCGTTCGCTGTCCTTCATGCCATTGAAGGGTTGGGCGCAGCGGTCGGTCCGGCCGCCGGACTTGCAGTCTATTCCTATCAGCCAAGCCTGATGTTCGGCTTTCAGGCATGTGCGTTTTTTCTGTATTGGCTTGCTGTTTATTTTAAAATGCCCGAGGTATGGCGGTCAAAAAGGCAAAAGGAGATTTTGGAGAGGGAAAAACTTCTTTCCGCAAAAAAGGTATTTTTTCAGCACCGTCCGGTTCTGTCCTTGATGTTCTTGTCGGTCCCCGTCAGCCTGTTCTATGCTCAACTGGAGTCAAACTACCGCCTTTATCTCGAAACTCTTTTTGAAGATTTCCTATTCACCTTGACTGTTTATACAGTGTGCCGCGCCCTTCTTAGCATTACGATGCAAATTCCGCTTGTCAAATGGACGGAAGGACTGAACATCCAAACGGTCGTTTCCATATCATATGTATGCTACGCTGTGGCAGCGATTGGTTTCGCTTTTTCATCATCGATCTTTTGGCTGCTCTCGACTGCCGTTTTATTTACGGCGGCAGAAAGCATGCTGCTGAATCACATGCAAACCTTTGTCTCGCGCCTTGCTCCCGATCATATGCGGGGCAGATATTTTGCATTTTTCGGCCTGCATTGGGATATTTCCCGGACAATCGGTCCTTTTTTAGGCGGGATGATGTTCATCAAGTTCGGCGGGGCAGCGCTATTTCTTGCTATTGCAGGAATCGTGGCTGCCGGCGGACTTGCACAATACCGAACAGTATTAACATTATCTTCCTGGCTAAGAAAAAACTAATTCTTTATAGTACCTGGTACTAGAACAAAGTGCTATAATAGAAACAGTTTTTATTCGGGAGGCAAGGAGGCATTATGATTACATTAAAAAAACAAACGATCGGCGGGCTTTTAAAATCAACCGCCGGCCGGTTTCCGAATCATGAAGCGGTTGTATATTCTGAGCTCGATTTAAGATATTCGTATCAGGAGCTTGTTGAAGAAACCTCTAAAATTGCAAAAGGGCTGCTCGCGCTCGGCATTCAAAAAGGAGAGCATGTCGCCATCTGGGCATCCAATATACCGGAATGGATTCTGCTCCAGTTTGCGACGGCAAGAATCGGCGCTGTGCTCGTCACCGTCAATACAAGCTATCAGGCGAGAGAACTTGAGTACTTATTGGAACATTCCGATTCCACCACCCTCTTTCTAATGGACGGCTACAAAGGGACATCCTATATCGATATGGTCGACGAGATCATAAAAAATCCGGAAAAGCTGCCGAAGCTGAAAAATCTCGTCTACCTTGGCAAGAATAAAGTCCCTGAACATATGACGGCTTTTGCCGACATCGCCAAACTGGGCGAAACGGTCTCTGATGCCGACCTTTTCGAAAGAGAGCAATCACTCACACACGATGATGTGATCAATATGCAGTATACGTCGGGAACAACAGGCTTTCCAAAAGGTGTTATGCTGACTCACTACAATATCGTCAATAATGCGGCGATCGTTGCCGACAGAATGGGGCTGACGAGCGAAGACAGGCTGTGCATTCCGGTTCCTCTGTTTCACTGCTTCGGCTGTGTGCTAAGCACGCTTGCCTGTGTCGCGTCAGGCGCGGCCATGCTGCCGATCATCGAATTCAAACCGGACATCGTCCTGCAAACGGTCGAAAAAGAGCGATGTACAGGACTGCAGGGTGTGCCGACAATGTTTATCGCCGAGCTCACCCACCCCGATTTTGCAAACTATGACCTATCTTCATTGCGGACCGGGATCATGGCAGGCTCCCCGTGTCCTAAAGAAGTGATGAAAAAAGTGATGAAGCAAATGAATATGACGGATATCACAATCGCATACGGACAAACGGAGTCTTCACCCGTGATTACGCAGACAACGGTCACCGACACGATCGAACGCCGCGTTGAAACCGTCGGTAAAGTGCATCCGCATGTAGAAATGAAAATTGTGGATCCTGACACGGGGGAAACGCTCGGCCCGGACGAGCAAGGTGAACTGTGCACAAGAGGATACCTCGTCATGAAGGGATACTATAAAATGGACGAAGCCACCAAAAAGGTCATTGATGAAGACGGCTGGCTCCATACCGGCGATTTGGCCGAAATGGACCGGGACGGATACGTGAGGATTACCGGCCGCTTAAAAGATATGATCGTCCGCGGCGGTGAAAACATATACCCGCGTGAAATAGAGGAATTCCTTTATGAACATGAGGATATTGTCGATGTACAGGTTGTCGGCGTTCCTGATGAAAAATACGGGGAAAAAACGGCGGCCTTTATTAAATGCAAACCGGGCAAAAAGCTGACGCTTGAAGATGTCAGAGATTTTTGCAAAGGACAGCTTTCATATTACAAAATTCCGGAGTACGTATTTCTGATCGACGAATACCCGCTGACCGCTTCCGGAAAAGTCCAAAAGTATGTGCTTCGCGACCGCGCAGAAGAGCTGCTTGCGAGCCCTGTGCAGTAAACAAAAAGCCGAAAATACCAATCGTATTTTCGGCTTTTTGCTGTTTAAAATACTTTTTTACTGTCGCGCTCTTCCTTCAAAATTTCGACAGCTTCGCGGAAGCGCTGTGAATGAACGATTTCCCTTTCCCGTAAAAATGCCAGCCCGTCATTTAAATCCGGATCATCCGACATGTCAATCAGCCATTGATACGTAGCCCTCGCTTTTTCTTCAGCCGCTATATCTTCATATAAATCGGCAATCGGATCGCCTTTTGCCTGGATGTATGTAGCGGTGAACGGAACGCCGGCAGCGTTATGGTAAAACAGGGCTTTGTCATGGTCTGCGTAATGATCGCCGAGCCCGGCTTCCTTCATCTGTTCGGGTGTCGCGTCTTTTGTTAATTTATATACCATCGTCGCAATCATTTCAAGGTGAGCAAACTCTTCCGTACCGATGTCCGTCAGCAGTCCGACGACTTTGTCAGGAATGCTGTAGCGCTGGTTCAAATAGCGAAGCGCCGCAGCCAATTCGCCGTCCGCTCCGCCGTATTGCTCAATCAAAAATTTGGCAAGTCTCGGATTGCATTCTCTCACCCTAACAGGATACTGCAGTTTTTTCTCATAAAGCCACATGAACCTGACTCCCTTCCTCTATTAAACTTGCCACGGCCAGGGACTTTTTTTCCAGCTCCAATAGGATTCCGTCTGATCCGGGCTCCCTTGCGTCAAAGGGCCGTATTTTGATTCAAACTTCGCTTTCAGTTTTCTTGAATATCCGGCATACTGGTTGTATTGTCTGATGGCGTCGGTATCATCGGGATGTGTATCAAGGTAAAGCATCAGCTCAACGATGACAAAATCGACGGCCTGAATTTCATGGAGCCTTTGATAATAGTCTTGCGGTAAAGAGTTCGTCACCCCCCTTACCTCCCATCTTCATACGGATTTTCATAATGATCGTAAAATACGGGCCAAAGCGTCCCTTTTTGCAGCGCCTCCATCGGGGAAAACTGCGGAAGGCCGCGGGGCTGAAAACCTAGATATAGATTTGGAGGGGTTCTGTAATATCTTTTACCGATCGGAGGACACGGATCAAAAGCGCTGTGAAACGGACGATACGATTTGACTTTGGTGAATGATTCCTTGGAATGTTTCATATCGGTTCACCTCTATTTGTGATCGAATCTAATTTAATGTATTCATATGTTCCATCTGTTATGTTCAAAATGAACGATCAGTTTTTCTTATTAATCTTTTAAATAAATTCGTATTTTACCAATCACTAAAATTATTATATAGTGATATATAGAAATACTTTACTTAGTGAACAAAATGATTGCAGTAATCAGGAAGAAGGTTTTTCATTTGAGGGAAAAAAGAGATTTCCTTCGGGATATATTATTGATATTAATCAGCAGTTTTGGGGGATTTCTTCTCTCTTTGACCGGCATGACGATCGGCTGGATGGTCGGCACAATGACAGCAGCCGCTTGTCTGTCGCTGTTTCGCCCGTCACCGTTAAAGGCTGCTGTCAGACAAAACGGCATCCATCATGGCTGGCTTCAGTTCGGCCAAATGCTATTGGGAATTGAGCTCGGCCAGAAAATCAACATGTCCGTGATTTCGATCTTTAAGGAAAATTGGCTGATTGTCGGCGTCATGCTCCTCCTTTCCGTCGTGTTCGCCATGCTGTCAGGCTTTGTCTTGTGGCGGTTCAGCAAGACCGATATGCTGACGAGTTTTGTGGGAACGGCCCCCGGCGGGCTTTCCGCGATGCCGGGCATCGCTCAGGAAGTGGGAGCGAACACGGCAATCGTCAGTCTCGTGCAGATGATACGTGTGCTTCTGGTCGTCATGACCGTTCCCTTTTTCGTTTTTTTCATAAATGCGAAGCAGCCTGACGCCCATGCTGCCGGCAGTCAAGTGATCGCCGCGGGAACATCGGCATTTGAAGCGCCTCATCTCGCTTGGACTGCGCTGATCGTGCTGGGCGGATTCGGGGTATGCAAAGCGATGAAAGCACTGCGGTTTCCGGCGCCATGGCTGCTCGGAAGCATGACCGGTGCGGCCGTTCTGCAAATCGCAGGCGCTTCAATGACCGGGCTCAGCGCAACAGCCTGGTGGCCCCACGGCTTTTCAGTGCTGTCGCAAATTTGTCTCGGCGCGACGATCGGTTCAAAAATCAGCAAAGAAATGTTTATCGGCGTCAGAAAAACGCTGATCGTCGCACTTGCCAGCTCCGTCGGACTGATCATTGCGATGATTTTAAGCGCCGCCGTCACCGCTAAAGCGGCAGGCATTTCGCTGACAACGGCCATATTGGCATTTGCTCCGGGGGGAATCGCGGAAATGGCGACAACATCTGTCACGCTTCACGCCGACTCTACGTTCGTCGTCGCCGTCCAAGTGTTGAGGGTGGTGCTCGTGATCGCAATGCTTCCTCCATTCTTCCGATTGCTTCATCAAAAGTCGGAAAAATATTCACACCCCCGCCTGAAAAAAGCCCGAGCTGAAGGCTGATCCCTTCGCTCGGGCTTTATTTTTTTATTCAAATTCCGGCAGCCAGTCGCCGTGTGCTTCGATCAATTCATCGCACATGCTTACGATATCATCCATCGATAATTCCGCAGCGGTATGCGGATCAAGCAATGCAGCATGGTAAATGTGCTCTTTTCTTTTTGTTATTGCCGCTTCAATCGTTAACAGCTGTGTATTGATATTGGTGCGGTTTAAAGCCGCCAGCTGTTCAGGCAGCTCGCCCGCGGCGCACGGAGTGATCCGGTTCCGCTCAGCGACGCACGTCACTTCAACGACGGCTTTTTCCGGAAGGTTTGTAATCAATCCTTTATTCAAGACATTTCCGCCGAATGTAAACGGCTGTCCGGTTTCCATCGCTTCGATGATTCTTGAGCCGTATTCGTTTGACCGCTCGTGGGTTAAATGCCGGTTGCCGACGATTTCGCCGCGCATCTTTTCCCAGTTTTGAATCTGCTTCTCGCACCTTCTCAAATATTCGTCAATCGGAATATTCAGCTCTTCAATCAGTTCGGGATAACGGCTTTTGATAAAATAAGGGTGGTACTCCGCGTTATGTTCGGACGATTCGGTCACATAGTAGCCGAATTTATCCATCAGTTCAAACCTGACCATGTCACCATGTTTCGTTTTCTGTTTTTCTTTTGCCCGTTTTTTAATTTCTGGATACAAGTCTTTTCCGTCTTGCTTTACTTCAAGAAGCCAAGCCATATGATTGATGCCGGCGATTCTTTCTTCGATTCGTTCATGCTTCATGCCGAGGGATTTGAAAAGGTCTTTTGTGCATACTTGTACGCTGTGGCAAAGACCGACCGTTTTCACGTCCGTGTATCGAAGCAGCGCACCGGTTAAAGAAGCCATCGGGTTTGTGTAATTTAAGAGCCAGGCGTCGGGCGCCGCGCATTCGATGTCTTTTGCCATATCCAACAAAACGGGAATCGTCCGCAGCGCCCTGAATATCCCGCCGATTCCGACCGTATCGGCAATCGTCTGCTTGAGGCCGTACTTTTTCGGGATCTCAAAATCGATGACTGTGCCCGGTTTATAGCCGCCGACCTGAATGGCATTGATCACATATTTCGCCCCCGCCAAAGCTTCTTTTCTATCGTCATAAGCACGGATCGATACCGTGTTATTATAGCGGTTTTTTAAATGCTCGAGCATTTCTTTAGATTCTTTGAGACGCTGCGGATCGATATCATACAAAGCAAATTCAAATCCGTTGACCGCCGGAACCATCAGGCAGTCCCCCAGCACATTTTTCGCAAAAATCGTGCTTCCAGCTCCGATAAAAGCAATTTTAGTCATTCATATCTTCCTTTCCCCGAGAAATTTCCGCTAACCTTTTAGCGCTCCTGCTGATAATCCTTTTATAAAGTACTTTTGCAGGAATAAAAATAGAATCGTCATCGGCAGCATCGCCATCAGCGAAGCCGCAGCCACCAAGTGCAGGTTGTTCGCATTTTGCCCAAAGAAGCCGGCAATCGCCACAGTCAAAGTCTGCACACTTTTGTCTTGAAGGAAAAAGATCGAAAACTGATAGTCGTTCCAAATGAATACACAGGCAATAATGCATATCGTCGCAGTCACCGGTTTTAATAAAGGAAAGACGATTCTGAAGAAAATGCCCGCCGTGCTCGCCCCGTCGATTCTTGCCGCCTCTTCAAGCTCTTTCGGAATCGTCGAGCGGATAAATCCGGCATACAAAAAAATCGTCAAGGGCATATAAGCCGCCGTATTATTCAATATCGCGATTTCGAGCGTATTCAGCATGCCGAGCTCCACCACCATTTTGTATAAAGGAACCATGGATGTCAGCGGCGGAATGATCATAATGCCGATAAACAGGAAGTAAACGGCTTGATTGAGCTTTGTTCTGCGCCTGGCGAGCGGATAGGCCGCCAGAGAGCCGATCACAATCAACAGAGCCGCCGAAGCAAAAGTGATCACAGCGGTATTGAAAAACGAGCCGGCCAGACCTGCTTTATCCCATGCTTCTGCGAAATTACCGAGGCTGATTTCGTCAGGAAACTTCCATTTCGAGCTGAAATCCCCCTTTGCTTTCAGCGCGGTCGTCAGCAAAATATAAAATGGAATCAGGTGAAAAACGGTAATACATACGGCCAGCGCCGTCCACAGCGCCCGCTTCTTTTTCTCTTGGCGATTCATCTAGGCTTCGACCTCCTTGCGCTTAAAATAAATAAGAGCCGTAAAGCTGATCAGCAGTATCAACGCCGCCATGAAAACCCCCTGAGCGGCTGCATAACCTGCATCCTGCCTTTTAAAATACAAATCGTACATAAAAGTCGACATCGATTGCGAAGCATTTCCCGGACCGCCGCCTGTCAGCGCTAAAATGACATCAAACAGCTTCAGTCCGCCGATGATATTGATGACCATATTGATTGTGACAGAAGGCATCAACAGCGGCAGCGTAATCTTCCAAAACTGCTGAAAACCGCTTGCCCCGTCGATTTGCGCCGCTTCATAAAAATCTTTCGGAATGCTTCCGAGACCAGCTAAATAAATGACCATCGCAATACCGACAAACTGGTATGAATTGACAAATACGATGATCCACGGATTGATTTCCGGGCTGCTCAAGGCGTTTACAGGACCTGCCCCGAATAATTTCAGCACATCGTTCAAGGCGCCTCCTTCATAGGTGAAGAAAAAATACCAGATATACCCCATGATCAGCGGGCTGATGATGACGGGCAAATAGACAACCGTACGTGTCAGCGCTTTCATTCTGATGCTTTTAAACAGCAGGAGGGCATAGAGAAGACCGATGACATTTTGCAAAATCGTACTGCCCAGTCCATACAGCAGGGTGTTTCTGACGACAAGCCATGTGGCCGGGTCGGCCAGCATCCGTTTATATTGGACAAAGCCGATCCAGTCATACGACTGTGAAAAACCGTTCCAGTTCGTAAACGTGATTTTTATGCCGCTCGCAAACGGATAAATCATAAAGATGGATACAAGCGCCAAGGCGGGAAGATACATCCACCAGAGCGATCCGTTTTTCTTCACAAATCCCCTTTTACTTTCCGCAATAGTCAGACTTTTTCCTTTAGCTAATTCGCTCATCATTTCACCCTTCTTTTTTCATCATGATGATAACGACCCTTTCTATTGTTCTTGTAATCTGCTGTATTCCTGTTTCATTTTTTCCGATACCTGCTTCGGCGTTAACGTGCCGGCCAAAAGTTCCTGTCCCGTCGTCCCCATGACGTCCCACATTCCGCTCGGGAGGTAAACACGGTCAAAGTACGGTTCGATTTCGATTTCTTTATATTGATCATAAAACTTAGAATAGTAGTTTTCTGCTTCTGTGTTGGTTAACGCTTGAGGAAATGAGGTGGCTTTGGCGATCTTTTTCGCATATTTGGGCTGTGCGGCGAATTCAATAAACCGCTTTGCTTCTTCGAGGTGTTCTGAGTCTTTCCAGACAGCAACGGTATGGCGCTCTCCTCCAATCCAGCTCGGTTTGTCGCCTTCAAAAACGGCTGGCGTCGGCATCACGCCTAACTGGATATCGGGGTTGACTTCTCTCGTATCAGGGCCGATCGATGTGACCGAGAGGGTAAAGCCGATTTTTCCTTGTGCCATTAATTCGACCAATTGCGACGGTTTTGCCGTTAGGACATCTTTATTGATCAATTGCTTTTCCTGCATTTCTTTAAAGGTTTCTGCGAGAAGTGTGTAGGCGGACCAGTCGAATGTGCCGTTTTCCAAAGCTTTTTTTTCATTGCGGCGATCATCTGTGATGAGAAGCGGGGTGGCAAACTGATCATAAAACTGAGCTAAAGCGCCTTTATCTGAACCGGCGAACCAAAAAGGAATGACATTCCCATTGCTTTTTTCTTTGATCGTTTCCAGCGCGTGCATCAGTTTGTCCAACGTGTGCGGAGGCTTGAGACCGTATTTCTTCAACAAACCGGCATTGTAGACGATCCCGTCTTTTGCCTGATTGAAAGGGTAGGCATATACTTTGCCTTTTTCATCCTTCAAAATCGGATCGAGGTTTGGATCGAGATGCTTCACCCAATCCATGTCTTTTAAATCTGCGGTGTATTCCCCGTAGCGGATTTTTGCCCAGCCGTGCGTATCGAACAAGTCAGGCATGTCATTTGCCGCCATTTTGACGCGCAGCATATTTTCATAGTCCGGGCCGGGGAAGCTGATATCGATTTTGATGCCTTCATTTTCTTTTTCAAAATCATCTGCGATGCTTCTGAGCGTGTTTTTTTCACTGTCGTTTGTCATTGTCGAAAACATTGTAAGTGTGACCTCTCCGTTCTTTCCGGCATTCTTTCCCGAGCAGCCCGCTGCTAGTGCAGGCAAAATGATCAGGAGAATAAAAGAGAAAATGATTTTTTTCATCAATTTCACTCCAATTATGAAATTTTGGGCGGTGGATAATGCGCTTTCATCATTTACTATAATTTAGTAAACCTGTTTGCCTCACCTCCTTGAAAAGCGCCTGATCCTTACCATTAGCTCCGCTTGCTGAATCCGCAGCTTTCCCGAATAATCAGCTCTGAAGGTACGGTCACTTTCAGCGGGAGTTCCCGTCCTTTCATTCTGTCGAGCAGCAGTTTCACACCCGTCCGGCCCATCTCTTCTGTATGAACCTTTACGGTAGTCAATGGCGGATTAGCAAATTCGGATGCTTCAATGCCGTTGAAGCTGACGATGGCAACATCTTCGGGAACCTTGAGTCCCGATTCTCGAAGAGCCCGGAGCGCGCCGATGGCCATTGAATCGCTGGCGATAAAAAAAGCTTCGGGAACGTTTTTCTCAAGAAGCGCTTTTTTCATCAGCTCATAGCCTTGCTGCATCGAATACTCGCCGACATAAATGTGCTTCGCGTTTTCCGAACCGGCCATCTCCAGAAACGCAGTCAGCCGTTTGTCTTCGATTTCAATGGCGCTTGTCTCCTGATCGCTGATTCGAAAGTGCTCTTTTTCTCTTCCGCCGATATAACCGAGCCTTGTATAGCCGAGCGATTTCAAATGGTTCAGCGCCCTCCCCGTCGCCTTCTCAAAATCGACGACAACCGAGTCGCGCAGTTCTTCATTGTCTGTATGGTTGATGTACACGACGTTGTTGAGCGCCCCCATGCACTGCTGCAAGCCGGCAAAATCGATCCTTCCGATGACGATTAAGCCGTCGACATCGCCTGCAGGCTGATTTGAGCGGATGCTGCTCAGCTGAAAAAACTTCGTAATAAACGCTCCTCTATCAAAACACTCGCTTTCAATTCCTTGCCTGATGGAATAAAAGTATGGATCGTTCAGCTCTTCTTCCTGTGATTGGCAGACAACAATGCCGATTCGCGGGCTTTCCCCGCTTTCTGTGGCATATACGTCGCGGCGCCTGCGCGTGCTTTTATAGCCGAGCCGGTCTGCTATATCCAAAATCCGCTGCCTTGTTTCAGGAGCCACTGCTAATGACTGGTCATGGTTCAAAACCCTTGAAACCGTTGTGCTTGATACTTTAGCCTGAAGCGCAATTTCTTTAATCGTCGCCATTTTCATCCCGTCCTGTCTTTAGAATCCATATTCACTAAACTTTACTAAAGACATCATAACAAACAAAGAAAAAGTTTTCAATATTTTAAAAAAATCAGAAATTAGATTTCTCTACAAAAAAACCCGCCCCTTAGCTCAGGAGCGGATGTTCAAAATTCATTCCGGGTATCCGATTTAACCGACCATCTTTTCAGCAATCTGCATGTCGCCGGATGGCGAATGAGTTTCTGCCGCAAACCATCCCGAACATACGACGGCAGCAATCGCAGCAACAATGAACAGTTTTTTCATCACATTCCCTCCACTTTTTTCATTTTTTCTTCCGCTTTAATCGCTTCCAAAAAGAAATGTGCGGCCTCTTTATAAAGAGACTTTGATCTGTAAACATTGGCCGTTAAGAGTGAAAGTTCTCTGGCACTGTCGTAATGCTTTGCTTGAAAGAGGATTTCTATGTTGTCTTTGCAGTCTTTAACCGCCTGTTCACCACCTCCAGCATAAGCCGCATATAAAATATCGATTTTAGCGTCAAATATTTCATTCGCCGCAGATTGCGACCTTTCCTTCCCTTCTTTGTAAAAGGCTGCGGCGCGTTCATAGTCTCCGGTTTTAAACAGCTCTTTGATCATTAAAAACACGGCATTGAAATAATAATCCGATGCAGCATATGCATGATCATTCAAAACGATGTCTAAAAATTGAATGCTCTTGTCCGATTTGTCCATCGCCGCATAAAGCAAGGCAAAATTATGAAGGAGCTGCATTTCTTTAAAATGGTCGCCGGCTTTTCTGACAGTATGGATTGCTTCTGTTAAATATTCTTCCGCCTCTGTATATTTCCCCATCTCGGTATAATTTCCGGCCATTGTAATATAAGTTGAGACAAGGTTCATGTCATGGTCGCCATGTCCTTTGAAAATTTCCATCGCCTGCCGGGTATGGTTTAAAGAGACGATATTCTGGCCCAAGTAATAGTAGAGCTTTCCGACTTTATCGTGAAATTGGGCAACTTCAATTTCATCATGTACATGAGCAAGCTTCTTCTCGGCAATTTTATAGAAGCTGATTGCCTGCTCATAATTTTTTTTATACACTTCATAAGCTCCTGAAAACAGGTAGTAGTAATAGGATGTCATATGTGATGCAGCACTGTCGCCGGCCGTTACGTCGTGCTGCTCTATCTTTTTGCCTCTCGCATCGTAGAGCATAATTTTATGCCGCAGTTCCAGCAAGGAATAGTAGATCAAAACTTCCTGATCTTCCTCCATGTCTGCCAGCAGCGGTTTGATTTGTTCAAACAGCCTGATCGACTGTTCAGCATCGCTTCTTCTAATTGCGCGGTACCATGTATTGAGCATGTTGGCGACTTCTTCCGCGGCGATTTTGTTCATATGGAGCTCCTTTCTGCCGATATTCAATTTTTTTGTATTTTATTCATTTCTTATCATACTATATTTTTCCCCTTATATAAATTAATAGTAATAGTTCATTTTGCACAGTTTTTTTGAATCCCCCACTGTTCCCGCTCCTTTATTAGGTCAAATGACTCTTCAAGAGATGAGAAACCGGGACTGATAAGACAGCAAAAAGCACCCTTGCTGAAAGGGTGCTTTCATACACTGCTGCTTCAATATGAATACGAACTTATATAGGCATAAGCGAGGGTTCCGCTTGATGGATGATAATATTTCCACATCGCATATGAAGAACGCTGATCGAGAACATAAACCATCGATTTGTCTGACCAGGGAGCACTTTTCCGTTTCCTCCAGCTGAGCTGCAGCTCAGTTCTTTTCCGTCTGTGTTTCTTTTCACATATGCATTTGCCTCCAAGCCTGAGGGCGCTGCTTTTCCCAGCGTCATTTTAGCCCATGCTGTTTTGCAGACGTTGCTGAATTTTAAAACCGCGCTCCCGAATTGTTTATTATTTGCATCTATCAGTCTGGCTGTCGCCTTTGTTATGCCGCTTGAAGCGCAATTACAGTGAAGAAGTCATAAGCTTTTACTGACTAATGATCTTTAGCTGCTTTATCTACAGAGGGCAAATTACTTTCATCTATTAAATATGTTGCAATCAATGCGATGACTAACAGAGCTGCCGCAAAATAAAATCCTATATTCATACTTCCTGTATTGTCTGTAAGCCAGCCCGTAATATATGGAGCTAAAATGGAACCTAACATTCCAACAAAGTTGTAGAATCCAAATGCTGTACTTAATGACTGCTTTGGTGCATTATTTGCTACAACAGCAATTAAAACGGGGTTAACGCTAATTTTCCCTACAATTCCATACACAATTAGTGTCATATACAGAATTGGTAAGCTATCAAAGTAAACAATTGCAGCTGTTGATAAAATACCAAATGGCAACATCATGAGCAATACTGGTTTGCGCCGGCCTAACTTATCTGACAGCCAACTAAAAAATAATGAACCTGGAATTGCTGCCCATGGAACAAGTGATGCAACAAAGGCAATATTTCCTCCGGTTAAACCGCGTGCTGTTTCTAAATAGTATGGCAACCAAGTAATAATCATAAAGAATCCGTAAATAGAGCAGAAAATAATAATATATGCCAAAATTAAGTTTCTATTAAATAAAGATGAAAACTTAAACGGTTCAGCGCTCCTTTTAACCTCTTTATCAGTTTTTGGTTTGTCTTTAATTACAATTGCCATTGCGATGCCGATAAGTACAACCGGCACTGCGATGGCAAAAAATGGGGTTCTCCATCCGAATCCCCATTCTCCTACAACATAACTGGAGATATAATAGCCAATTGAAGTACCAAAAGCCATCCCTGCATTAATCACAGCACTGCCTAATGTTAGACGGTTCTTCGGGATAATTTCGGATGATATTCCATATTGCGGCCCATAATATACCCCCTGAGCCATACCAACCATAAGCCATGCAGAGATAAACAGAAAGAATGTGGGCATCATCCCTGTAACTGCTGCAAGCGAGCCAAATAGAATAACACCTGGAACCAACACTCGTTTTTTCCCAATTTTATCTCCTAATATTCCTGCAGGAACATTCATACCAGCATAACCGATGAAAAATATACTCATAATTAAGCCAAGTTGTGCCTTGCTTAATGAAAACGCTGATTCAATATCCCCCATAATGGGGTTTAATATTGTTCGCGTTGCATAAAGAGCCACCCAACCGAAGAAAAATACGATAACAACTTTTACCCAATAGGGAACCAGTGGTTGTTTTCCTTTACCTTCAACTGATCCCGCCTCTTTTGTCATCAAACTTCCTCCTTCAACTTTTAAATGATCCATTATTCCCCACTCATCCTTGACTTTCGATTTAGACTTCATAGATTGTTTCTTTTCGAAATCTGTCTGCGCAGCATTAAGAGAAAGTTTTAAAGTAAATGACACATCAAATGCGGTCGCATCTGGAAAAAGGAGGAATTTTGTCTTTTATCCTCCTTATGAACAACACGGATTGTCTTATTTTGTTATGCGCGTCCCCGCTTTTCCATCTAGCGCAGCTACCGCTTGATCCAATGAACAGATCATTGCCTCTTTACCTGACTTTGCAAATTCTATAGCCGCTTGGATCTTTGGCAGCATACTGCCAGCAGGAAATTGCCCTTCTGCCACATATTGTTCTGCTTCTTCTACTGTTATTCGGCTTAGTTTTTGCTCATTTTCTTTGCCAAAATTGATAAATACATTTGGTACGTCAGTCAACATCATGAAAACATCGGCATTTACTTGTTGTGCAAGCTTTAATCCTGAACGATCTTTGTCTATTACTGCTTCAAGTCCGTGTAATAGACCGCTGTCGTCACGATATACAGGTATACCGCCGCCAGAGGAGATAACAATCGTTTCATCAATTAAACGCCGAATCTCTTCTATCCCATGGATCACTTTCGGTTCCGGGGAAGGCACAACTCGTCTGTAGCCTCGCCCTGCATCTTCTGACATCGTAAACCCTTTCTCTTCTAATTGCTTCGCCTCTTCCTCTGAATAAAATACTCCTATTGGTTTCGTTGGTTTTTCAAATGCTTTGTCATCCTTGTCAACTTCAACCATTGTTAGAAATGTAGCTACATTCGCAGCAATGCCCCGTTCTTTAATATGGTTTTTTAAAGATTTCTCCAGCATATAACCAATGAATCCCTGTGATTCTGCGTTACAGGCATAGATTGGCAGTGGTTCAACAACATTTTTGGCAGCTTCGTTTTGAGCAATAATATTCCCCACTTGCGGACCATTGCCATGTGTAATCACAATTTTATGTCCTGCTTCTTTTATTTCAATCATATGACGTGTTGCAGAGATTACATTTTTGAGTTGATTGGCATAAGTTGCTTCTTGTTTTGGCTGTAAAATTGCATTACCTCCTAGTGCCAGTACTACTCTTTTCCCCATTTCTTTCACTCCTCTGTTAAAGCCATATAAATTCCGTATAAAGTATCCATCCCAGAAGAAGAACCTACTTTTATAAGGCTTTTCATACTTTTTAAAGATGGATCATGTTGTAATCTTGTAATTTTCGAACTAAATAAACCTTCTATAGCACAAGTTAAAAAGCGCGTGCTAACAAGTGTTGTTAAGGGTTTTTTGATTAAATTCCCTAATGTTTCAAGGTGTTTTTGTGCGATAAAAGAGTTGATAAAATGTCCATATAATATACCGACCAGTATATCGTCACCTGTTGGCGTTAAACCTTGGCCTCGTCCGATAAAGTAACGAAACTCCTCTTCCAAATTTTCTGTTGGATCGTGTAATTTTTTTATCAAGTCCGACACATGAGCTGTTTCAAAATCAGTAGATTCATACGATTTAAATGAAATTTGTTTCACGTTTTCTTTTAATTTATTGATGTTTGCATGTTTAAAATCCGTATATAACGGAAGTATTTTCGCATTAAAATTGAGTTTAAAACAGTTGTGGGAAAGATGGTTATTGCGAACGTGTAATGAATCTCCCACCTCAAGACCTGCTTTTAAAGTTTGCTTCGTTTGTGAGCCAAGCAAAATTCCAAATGGAAAGGTCCCATTTTCATTTGTGCCGATAAATATCAATTCATCATTCTGATCAACAATATTTAAACCTTTTTCAAAAATGCTGTGCACAGTAAACGTTTTTCCCTCAATTAATAGCTGAAGTGCGATTGAACCAATCGCACTTGCCTGTAAAATCATCCTTGAAAACCTAGTTTTTCAGCATATGCTGTGATTGCTTTCTCAAAACATTCAATTGGAGGATGAACTGTACCAGCACCAATTTGCCCATAGCCCGCAATTTTATGTGCAATACCTGTGTTGATTACCGGCGTGATGCCTGTTTCAACAACTTTACGTGCATCAATACCTAAACACGCACCTTTGAAGTTCCACGTCGGAATAACAAAGTTCGGATTTTCTCCAACACAGATTTCAGTCATTTGATTGCTTGTTTCAAGCGCATCATTAAATCCGCCTGTTCCAACAAAACGTGTTACTGCAGGGGCAGCAATCATTGCTATGCCGCCAACACCAATTGTTTCTGTAATCGCTGAATCTCCGATATCTGTGTTTGCATCTTCCGCTGAGTAGCCGGTAAAATATAACCCTTGCGGTGTATGAACAGGTGCTGTAAACCACTCATCTCCCATACCTGCAATACGGATGCCAAAGTTTTCACCGTTTCGGCACATTGCGGTAACGACTGTACCATGTTTGATTGTACGCGCTGCATCCATCATTGCTTTTCCTGTCGCCATGGCAATGTTTAAGAAAAATTGGTCTGTATCAGCTAAAAATTGGATCACTTCTGTACTTTGTTCGTTTTCAACATCATCTAATGCTGCAATTACTGGAGCAACTTCTTTTAAAAACACCAATGACGCTGCAATATTGCGCTGGTGAAATTCATCCCCCATTGCAATAGCTTTAGCAATCAATACATTAACGTTTAAGCCTCCATCAATTTTTCTTAATGCCTTACTTAACACCGGACCCAACACATCTTTCATCCAGTGCAGGCGATTGATTACCTGCTCATGATAAGCACCGAAGCGTAATACTGCACCGATGCCTTCGTTCATTTGACAGTACGCCTCGTTGCCGCTCTCTTTGTTAATCACAACAAGAACCGGCATATTAGGTGATGTAATGCCTCCCATTGGTCCAACTGCATTCACATGATGACATGGAATAAATGTAATCTTATTGTTTTCAAGCAGTTCACGCGCTCCCTCTTCATCTTCTGCCCATCCTTCAAAAAGAATCGCTCCAACACAAGAGCCTTGCATAGGATCTGTCATATTTTCATATTTAATTGGAGGCCCGGCATGTAATAACACATAATCTTCTAATTCAGGAATCACAGACTTGGCAGGTACAACATCCGTTAAGAATGGTTCAGCTGCTATGATCTTCTGGATAACAGCTTCGTTCGCTTCATTTATTGTTTTGTACCCCATTAGATTGTCTCTCCTTCATAGTAGTTTAGAAATTGAAGTACTTTCATTAACTTTTCATCACCGCCAGCAATTGGACGCCAGTTAAATTGAACACACTCTGATCCGCTGTTCTGAACAGCTGCTGTAAAACTTTTCAGCCCAATATTGATGACACTTGGTTTCGTATTGATTAAGGACACAATTTTTTCGTCTACTGTTAAGTCTTCTTGGGTATGATCAAATTTTTGTATATCAAGGACTGGCTGTTCCACTTTTCCTCCTGCCAGTTTAATCGCTGTACGAACCATTTGGTCGTTCGTCTCACAAATGATTGCACCACTTTCTTTTAAGGTTTCAATTTGCTTTTCATAACCTTGAGGGTCTTTATCTGTACCTACAACTGTTACAAGTACTGCAAGTTCGCGGCCTCCCTGATGTGCATTGGCTAAAATACGTTTAATAGCCGGTGCTAATTCACTTGCCATATCATCATGACTGCCATAGCCAATGACGTTATCAATCATGATGACTGCTGTTTCAGGATCGTTTCCAGATGTTTCAAGCATTTCGATGCGCTTTTCAGGATCAATCATCGGGTGCGGCTTCCCTTGGGTATACATATCATCGCCTAAGTCAATAATTTCATGATGTTTTGTTTTTAGGATATAGGCTTCTTTCTTCTCTTCAAGTACTTCCTCTTTGAATGCCTCTTTCAATAACATAGCTGCTTCAGATGCCAAAGTACCGCCTGAGTAATAACCTTTAATACCAACTTGTGAATCTTTTAACGACACGTTTACATCTTCAGCCACTGTCGGTTTAAAATTCGGTTTGTCACCATTGGATAATTGAACAGATACAACCGCTGCTTCTTCAAGTGTATACGCATGATAAATACTTTCTTCCTGATAAGTTGGTTTATCTCCTAAAAATAATGTAACAACCGGTTTTTCAATATTTCTTAATACGTTTAATACTTTTTGCTGCACTTCCTCTGCAGGTGGTTTGGAAATTACTGTAATCACTTTTACTTTTGGATCTTGATTCAATGCTTTGATACTATCTAAAACCGTGATAGCACCAACCTCTGTTGATAAATCCCGACCACCTGTACCAATTGCGTTTGTTACACCTTTACCATAACGGTCAATGATGCTTGTCACTTCCTGAATCCCTGTACCTGATGCACCCACAACGCCAATATCTCCTTCATTCACGATATTTGTAAATGCAAGTGGCACACCATGAATAATTCCGGTACCGCAGTCTGGTCCCATTACTAATAATCCTTTTTCATGCGCCTTTTGTTTCAACTTAACCTCATCTTCTTTAGATACATTGTCGCTGAATACAAATACATGTAACCCTTCATTCAATGCATTTTCCGCTTCCATTGCTGCATACTGACCAGGAATTGAGATCAATGCCAAATTAGGGTTGTTCGCAAGCTCCATTGCACGCTTCCAATTATGTGCTTCTTGGTCTTTAGATGTGTCTTGTGAAGCGGAATCACCTTTTAAAGCTGCTTCTACTTCTTCTTTCACTTCCGACACTTTTTCTTCTTGATTTGTATCTATAACGATAACGATGTCATTTGGGTTTGCTTTTTCCAATTCATCTGTGCCCAAACCCGAAGATTTAAAAATATCTTTGTTAGCTGGTGTTCCCATCATGATCGATACTTTGTTTACACCATCTATTGCAGATAACTTGTTTGATAAAAGCATTAACACGATAGAATCTTGATAGGTGTTTTCTTTTATAATTGTGTATAACATAATGATCCTCCATTTTGTTATTCTGCAAATCTATTCTTTCCATGATAGCGATTGTAATGAACATCGCCTGAAACGAGGTAGTTATAAATATCGTCTACAATTTCAATTCCTTCTTTATCATATTTGGCACTTCTTAATTTACCGCGCTCACCCGGATAATAAATTTCTCCATAGCCTTCTGCTGCCGGTTGTGCTTTTAATTCATCGAGCATCGTCGAAATCTGTTGTTTAAAAGCAGTTAAATCTGTGAAGTATGCTGGATTGATAACAATATGAATTTGCCCTAAATCGCGGCCTTTTGTCAGGTCTTGATACATGGAGGATACATGTACGCCATGAGGTAATCCCAGAAGACTGCCCGATAAAATATCCACCATCATCATCAATCCATAACCTTTTGGACCAGCAATTGGCACAAGTGCATGAACATCTCTTGCATTCGTTGTTGGTGCACCGGCTGCATCTACTGCCCATGTTTCCGGGATCGATTCATTTTTACTTCTTGCATCCAATACTTTTCCCCATGCCTGAACAGTTGTCGCCATATCAAATGTGATCATGCGTTCATCAGCCGATGGTGCGCTAAAAGCAATTGGATTGGTGCCAAAGTATGGTTCTGTTCCTCCAAACGGTACGACCATTGGATCTGATTGGCACATGCTTAAAGCAACCATGTCCTGTTCTGCTGCCATTTCAACAAAGTAACCCAATGCACCACTATGCGAAATATTCTTCATGCCTACAACAGCAACACCTGAATTTTTTGCCATTTCGATTGCTTTTTCCATCGCTTGTTTTGCTGCTTGGTGACCTGGACCATTATCTCCGCTAAAGACGGCGGATGCAGGTCCTGTTTGTTCAAATGTGTAGTTTGGGTTTGCTGTAATACCGCCTTTTGCGATTCGTTCGGCATAGTATTCCACACGTACTGCACCATGGGAATGGATCCCTCTATGATCGGCGAATGTCAATACATCTGAAACATCGTGTGCGGCTCCTTCGTTTAATCCAGCTTTGATCAGCTTCTGTTTGATTAAATGAAACAGCTCCTGCTTAGATACGCGCATCTGCTTCCCCCTTCATTACATGATTAGTAAATTTTGTCTGACTCTAAATAATCTAAAATTTCCTTTGTAACTGGGATACCTGTTTTTTTATACTGTTTCATCACATCTATTTGAATTTCACCGGGATAATACACTTTGTTAAATCCTTCAGCAGGTGGGTTGTCATGTAATTCTTCAACCATTTGAGATATTTTTTCCAGGAATTGCTCCTTCCCACCAAAGTATTCAGGATTGATTACGAGATGAAGCTGCCCTAATCGACGGTACTCCGATAAATCTTTATACATAGAAGTGACATGCTTGCCAAATGGCAAGCCGAGCAAACTCCCCGATAAAATATCAACCATCATCGCTAACCCGTATCCTTTAGGCCCAGCCATTGGTAATAATGCATTTACCTTAAACGGGTCTGTTGTTGGCGCTCCATTTTTATCCACTGCCCATGAGTCTGGGATAGATTTGTTTTTACTTCTTGCATCTAAGATTTTCCCCCAGGCTTGTACCGTTGTTGCCATATCAAAAAGGATTGGACTACCGTCTTTTCTAGGCGCACTAAAAGCAATTGGGTTGGTGCCAAAGTATGGTTCGGTGCCGCCAAATGGCACGACCATGGGATCAGATTGACATACTGTTAATGCCGCCATACCTTCTAATGCTGCTTGATGTGCATAATAACCAATAGCACCGCTGTGTCCCATTTCTTTAACACCGACAACACCGATCCCTGATGTTTTTGCTAATTCGATTGCCTTTTTCATTGCTTGATAACTCACATAATGCCCTAATGCATTATCTCCGTGATAAATCCCCGATGCAGGGCCCGTTTTTTCGAAGCTTAAGTTTGGTTTCAGGTTATATCCACCTTTTAATGCACGTTCGGAATAGTATTGCATTCTTACTGCACCATGTGAGTGAACACCTCGTTCATCTGCAAAAATGAGTAAATCAGCTGTTTTATCCGCTTGTTCTTCAGGTAAACCTGCTTTCACTAATTTATCTTTCATTAGCTGCCGGAGACGATTACGTTCTACATACACTAATGGTTCACTCATTAAAATTGCCCCTCTTTATAGATTAATATCTCTATTCGCATCCTTAGAATAAATATACGAGAATGGTTCATCCAAACCAATTGCATAGGTTGCTTGCGGCGTATAAGCTCCCATAAAAATATAGTCACCTTTGTCAACTGGCATCCACTCGTTGTCCAAGTTGTAAACACCTCGTCCACTTAATATATAGGCACCGTGTTCTTGAACGTGCGTTTCAATGTAACCATGCGAAGCACCTGGCTCGAATGAAAGAATATGAATGTTCATGTCATATGCGATTTCTTTTGGCAGTAAATCTTGAATTAATACTTCTTTCATACCTTCATAGGCTTCTTGTTTAATGTTATTCACATTACCTGCAACGATTTCTGGTGTATGTCCTTCAAGCGGCTGATAGCGCTTTTTGTATAAAAACAAACGGCTGTCCTCACCATTATTATTATTTTCAAATGTCAATTGTAAGTGTG
The DNA here is from genome assembly GCF_038593085.1 of Bacillus sp. FSL L8-0528. Taxonomy (NCBI): domain Bacteria; kingdom Bacillati; phylum Bacillota; class Bacilli; order Caryophanales; family Bacillaceae; genus Bacillus; species Bacillus sp. FSL L8-0528. Next base: position 1,146,668 of record NZ_CP151961.1, on the reverse strand, counting down.
GAGGCACATATAAGAATCCGCCTTTTGCTAATTCGTATTTTTCACCATCCGCAAAAGCGTTGATTTTACCATATTCAACGTACACAAATGATTGGATACCATCACCGGCAAAACCTGTTTTGTTTCCGCCCTTGTTTTTAACTGTTACCAAATAATCTACAAACCTTGCACCTAAACGCGGGGATCCTAAAATCGTTACATCACAATCTTCAAAGCCAGGTACAACATTATTAACCAAGCCATCAGGTGTGATTACCGCATAATTATCCTTTTTTATTACTGAACGTGTTTCTAATAAACCTTCTCTGTATCCTTGATTATGATTTAAGTAACTCATGAGTATCTGGCTCCTTTTCATTATTATTCCTTATAAGCTAGTTCAAACAATACATCTTTCAATACTTCAATCCCCTTCACAAGGTCTTCTATCTTCGTTTCTTCATTGGTATTGTGGCTAATTCCGCCAATAGAAGGTACAAACAGCATTGCTGTTGGGACAAAATCCGCAAAAATTTGCGCATCATGACCTGCACCAGATGGCATCAATTTATAGCTGTCCCCCACATTGGCCTTAGCTGCTTGTTCAATTATTTTAATGATTTCTTTATCCATCAATGACGGTGCTTCATCCATCCATAAATTAATGTCATAAGTCATGTTGTTTGTTTCTGCAACCGCTTTAACTTTATCTTCAATTTCTTTCGCAAAATTATTTAATAGTTGTTGATCAATATGACGACAGTCTATCGAAAAAGTAATTTCTCCAGGGACGACATTTACCGTGTTTGGAACAGGAGTGACATGTCCAAACGTTAATACAAGAGGCTCCCCAATTTCTCTAGCTCGTTTCGTTAAGTCTGTTACAATTTCACTATATGCAACAACTGTATCCCTTCGTAATGACATCGGTGTCGTGCCAGCGTGATTTGCTTCACCTTTCAAGTTAATTGTGTAACGTTTTTGGCCAACAATCCCAGTTACAAACCTATCGCTTTATTTTCCGCCTCTAATACTTTCCCTTGTTCGATATGTACTTCAACAAATGCTTTAATATCGTCACGAACATGATCTGTTTTACGGTAATCAAAACCCGATTCGTGCATTGCATCTTCAAATTTAATTCCATCAGCATCTTCTATTGTTTCAACATCCGATTTTTTGGCTAAGTTAAAGAAGTTTTTACTTCCCCAAAATGTATATGGGAATCGGCTTCCTTCTTCTTCTGCGAGAGATAGTACTTCTATTGTTCGTAATGGTTGACCATGTTTTTCTTTTAAATATTTCACAGCAACCAATGCAGATAAGATACCGAATTGTCCATCCAGATGACCGCCTTCTACAACTGTATCGATATGTGATCCTGTTAAAATAGTTTCTTCAGGATACTTACTTCCAACAAGGCGACCAGATAAGTTTCCAACATCATCAAAGCTTACTTCTAAACCTTCTTCCTTGAATGTCGCTTCCAGTTCGCGAACTGCAGCAATCCATTCAGGAGAGTATAACAGACGCGTAATACCCCCTTGTTCTAAACCGCCAAAACTTGTGAATTTCTTATCCAACGTTTCAAAGGTTGATCGAATATCTATTTTTTTCTCCTCCTTTCTCTATTTACTTTCATCATAGAACCCTGTTTACGACCATTCATTGACATAACCAACAATAATAGAAAAGCATTTTATGCACTTTTAACAAAGACACCTTTTAATCAATTTACGGTATCTAAATAATGGGCTAATGCCAGAGATAAAAAGAAACTGTTGGCTTTCGATTACATAAAAACTCAAAAAATAACAAATTAAATTTGCATCGAATTTCTCCTAAAGAAAATCACAGATCGCTCGCTTAAAAATTTATAGATGGGAGCGACACATCTCTCCTACCCATTAATAAATAAGGTGCAAATAAAAAAACTTCCCTATAAATCAATAAAAAACATTGATTTATAGGGTAGTTTAAAATGATATGCCAAGAGTCAGAATACATACGAGCAGCAGCAATTCTAAGCTGTTAGTGTATATTGGAAATTTTTTACTCGTTTTAATTTGATTAACAGCTGCTGCTGTAATAGCGAGAGATTGCGGTGAAGTCACTTTACCATGCTCACTTCAGCTGTATAGCCGCCATAAGAAATGCTGATGACACACTGATTTGCGAGTGTAACACAATCTCAGGTCGCCTTCACATCTTCCTATGCCTCAAATTCCTGACGGGATGGCTATTCCGTCACTTAAGGAATAAATCTTCCTACTTTTTCATTTGAAATTCCTTTTTCTTTATCATAGATTTCGACACCGCGAAGGATTGTTTTCACTACCTGAGCACCAATTTTGCGGCCAATATACGGACTAATTTTGTGTCGATATGCTAAGTCCTCAGCTTTTAATTCATAAGGTGCATCTTTCTTAATAAATACGAAATCCGCATCTTTCCCTACTGCAATACTGCCTTTTGATGCGAGATTAAAACGTTTCGCAGGGTTTGTAGCAATAATGGCTGCAAATTTGGATAATGGCATATTACGTTTTTGCACACCTTCATCAAATAATACATCGACATTATTTTGTAAACCTGCGATACCTCCCCAAGCTTCAAATGCATTATCCGTAGCTTTTAAGTCCGGGGTACATGGTGAATGGTCTGATGTTACGAATGAAATATCTCCGTTTAATACCCGATTCCACATGCCTTCTAAGCGTGATTGCTCACGGATTGGCGGAGAGCATTTTACAACCGGTCCGATATTATCTAGTTCTTCTTTATAGAAATATAAATAGTGTGTACATGTTTCGCATGTAATATCGACCCCTTCCTGTTGTGCTTTGACAATTTCGTCTACGCCCTCTTCACAAGCTATATGAACGATGTGTACACGACATCCCGTTTCTTTCGCAAATAGAATAATTTTTCTAATCGGTTCTACTTCAGTAAATACGGGTCGAGAATCTACATAAGCACGCAATGAAGTTTCCCCATTTTTAGATGCTATTTCCCCTAACTTATCGGTAATTGCGGCATTTTCAGCGTGTATAGATAATATTTTGCCTGTCTTCGCAATTTGTTTCATGCCTTCGTAGAGGGAATAGTCATCTACGTTCATGAAATCTCCTTCTATAGAACGGTCGCCACATGTTGCTAAAAAACATTTATATGCAACAACACCATTGCTATCTAATTCTTGAATACCCCCATCTAAGTTAAATGGTACTAAACCGCCGTAACTCGCAACGTCTACTGATAATTTTCCTTTTCCGGCTTTAAATTTTTCTTGAATAGATTCCTCATCTACCGTTGCTGGCACTTGATTTAATGGCATTTCAATAAACGTCGTTACACCGCCTTTTGCAGCGGCACGTGTTCCTGTGTCATAGCCCTCCCATTCATCACGATAGCCGCCGCCCGGCTCTGTGATATGCACATGTGCATCAATCATACCTGGAGATACAATAGATCCTTTTGCATCGATAATTTTTGCACTTGTACCCAAATCCTTACCGATTGCTGCGATTTTGCCATCTTTGATCCCTACTTCGACTTCTTGTTCACCATTTTCTAGAATGACTAATCCATTTTTGATAATTGAATCAAAATTCATCAAAATCATCCTCCTCTTTTTTAAGCTGCAAGAATAATATTACTTGCTGCATTGATAGAGATTTCTGTAAATAGAAGTACACCTGTAGCAAGGAAACCGCAAATATATATCCTATTGATTAACAACATTCAGTATATTCCGTCCTTGTTGACCCAATAGAGCATCCAATTAAAATGGTTACAGTTGAAAACGCAAATAAAACGTGAGCAGCAACAATACCGGAAACTTGTCCAATAATTTATGTTTTTGCTGATTTTATTTGTGTGGAGCCGGAACCACTCAATAAAGCTTGTGAACCAGCAAATGTCTGCAATCAAACCGAGGAGATCCAATCCGCAGCACCACGTAATACACCTTGCAGTTAGCACCTATATCACCATAGGTATATCTTAAATGCATATGTTTTGAACCCTTGTATCCGTTTACGGCGAGTCTTAAGACTATCTAAGAAGGAACTTATAATAAGGGATACCATTAATTTTAGCGGTAATGATCCCAGTTTTAAAAAGACCACCAACGGCTATATCATTCTGAATATTACGCCCTGCTCCCACTGCAACGTTAAATGAGGATGAATTTCTTTGTTCAAGTGATCTTCGGCATGATATCTTTATAATAACCACACTTTTCAAAAAACGAAGAATCATGATGAATATCTTGATTTTGTTCAAGCATAATGATTCTCCTTTAATATTTTTAACTAAAGGATTATACGTATAATAACCTTCAAAAACAGTGTACTATCAGATTGAAAAGTTATCCTTGTAATATCTTACATATTTCATTTTTATTTTATCTTTTTCTAACAAAGATAAGGAGGCAGCCTTTATGACAACATTAAAAGAAATATTATCTGTACTGCAATTTTCAGATTTAACATTGCTGAATGAGCAGGGCGATTTGGAACGAGTGGTAGAAATGGTTGATATTACAGAAACGCCTGATATTAAAAATTTTACAACGCCGCACTCACTTATCGTCACAACAGGAATGAGCTATCAGGATGATCAATCCGGACTAATCAATCTTATTAGAGAGTTAAATGATATACAAGTTGCTGGTCTAGGTATCAAGCTATCCCGATTTTTAAAAAAATTAGATGATGAGGTTATTGCATTTGCAAATAAATTAAAATTCCCAATTATTGAAATTCCGGAAAGTTGGAATTTGGGATCCATTACTCATCATATATCTTCATTTATCTTGGATGAAGAAACAGAAAAATTACACTTCGCATTAGATATCCAACAAGAGTTAAATGCTATGCTAATGCAAGGGTTTAGCCTGAACATGATGATTGAACGTTTAAGTAGACTCATAAAGGTTCCTGTAATGCTGCTAAATTCTTTTCATCAAGTTGAATCATCGAGTCATCACTTTCATCAAAACTCAGAACATGTTCAAAAAAACCTTAATTATTTCAGAAGATATTTAAATTCAGAGCAAACCGAACCAAATCATAATGGTGTTTTCCAGGAAGAATATGCTGTATTTAAGGTTCCTGCATTTAAATATTTTCCGTATTATCTTATGATTTCAAATGTTAATTTGCTCAACTATCCGATTAGTTTATTAACAATAGAACAGGCAGTGAACACACTTAGTCTCGCTATTTATAAAAATAGTAAAATCAAGGAAGCAGAGCAGCAGGACGTGAACCATTTTTTCACAACACTTATGTCCGAACATCCTGACAACCTTGTTTCACTAGCACAACACACTGATCTTTTAAAAAAATATCACATTCAACCTTCTACATTCTATCAAGTGATTATTTGCGGGATTGACAAAGAAAAGAATGTAGAAAATAGCGCCTACTTAAATGAGCGATATCAGATGACTTTTGAGTGGCTGACGCATAAGTTTACTGGAATTGACCCTTCCATTAGCATATATATGTCTCAGGGAGAACGCAGATTTACGATACTTCTGCAAAGAAGACATCATTATTATTTGGAATACTGCAGATATATCCAAAAAGAGTATCAGCTATTTTTTAATAGCTCCCTTTCATTTGGCATTGGTAATGAGGTTTCCGAGCTTTCACAATTGCCACTGTCTTTTTTCGAAGCGAATGAGGCTTATGATAATAAATATGAACAAGGCGAAATGGAATTTATAGAGCCCTACAAATCCAAAAGCGTAGAAGAATTATTACAACTCATTCCAACGAATAAATTAAAGCCATTTATCATTTATACACTCGGTCCTTTAGCCTATCCTCAGACAACGAAGGAAAAAGAACTAAGATTCACATTAAGTGTCTATATGGCAAACCAATGTGATCTTACAAAAACCTCAGAAGATATTTTTATTCACCGTAATACTGTGAAATATCGTATTAAAAAATGCGAAGAAATATTAGGTCAATCTGTAGAGTCTCCTGATACATCACTGAGCATTCGTTTGGCGTTATTTGCTTCAGAGAAAATATCGTTGTGAATACAAAGGAGCACCACTGGAAGTTCTCTTAGTTAGCTGCTGTTTTATTCTGTCTTAACATAACCACAAGGAAAAATAGCAACGCTGCTGCTGCAAGAAGAATGGTTGCAATATAGAATGCTAATACTCGCGAGCCGGTTACATCACCAATATAACCAGTAAGTGTTGGTGCAATAACAGATGAACTCATTCCAAAGAAGTTAAAGAGAGTTAATGCTCTGGCAACTCTGTCTCCTGATACGGAATCAGATACATAGGTTATTAAAACTGGATCAATCGCAAGTTTACCTAATAAGCCATATAAAATTAACGCAATATACAGTACTGCAGGATTTGGTGCAAACACTGTCAAACTAATTGTTACTGCTGCTGCAATTAATAAAAATAAAATTAAACGCAGACGCAAATGTGCATTTTTGTCTATATATTTAGTAAATATCAAAGCACCAGGCACTGCAGTGACCGCAACTAGTGCAGCTACATATCCTACTGAACCTTGAGCAAATCCTTTTTCTGCTACAAGAAAGGACGGCAACCAAGTTACAATCATATAATAGCCATAGCATGTTGCAAAATATACAAAATATACAACTAATTGTCTTGGAGAAAATAAGCTTTCATTTTGAATATCTGTGCTTTGTACAGTGTCTTTCTTCTCTTCAGCCACTTCCTTATCTGATGTTTTATCTTGTTTAATAAACAGCACAAACACAAATGTTACAGCTACGATAACGATAGCTGTTATAAAAAGCATATAATTCCATTGAATTTCAAAACCGCCTACTAAAACCGATGATCCGATTAGTCCAATTACCATCCCTAATGCTGAACCGCTATTTATAATCGCATTGGAAAAGCTTTTTTTATCTTTTGGCGTATGTTTAGCTGATAAGGAAAAGGCTGCACCGTAATATGAACCAGTCGAAATACCAGCCAATAACGAACCAATGTATACTTGCATGATAGTTGAACTTGTGCCAATCACAAATGTAGCCAGCGCAAAAACGATAAATGCAGGAATTAACACCTTTTTTTGTCCAAATTTATCGACAAGTGCTCCTGATGGAATTTGCATACCCGTATATGCAAAGAAATAAATAGAAGCAACCAACCCTATTTGCGTGTCACTAATATTCCCTAATGATTCTTGAATCTGCGGATATATTGGCGTAAGTATTGTACGATAAATCCAAATAGCGACCCACCCTAAACACAATGCAATAATTATCTTTTTGTAATAATTGGGGTCATGTTTAATTGTTTTTTCCACGGTATGACACGCTCCCTTTTTATTATTTAATTAAATTGTAGGTTATAAGCCAGTCAATAACATTGTTCACTTTCAACAAAAACAAAAGTAACATTATACATTTTAGACAAAAGGTGTATGCTTAAAAATACATCAAGAGAAGCTAGTCTTATTTTTTCCAGTTCTCTCATTTCTATAAAAGTAATAATGATTAACATATTATTTTACAAGCAAAACACTTAAGAGCTGTTCAATAAATGACAGGTAAAAAGATGGCTCTTTTTTAAAACAAACCTGGGAGTGCCCAATTTATTAAAAAAAGCACTTCCCAAATAAATAGAAAGGCTCCACAAACGTTGATATAGCAGTGTTCTTAACATTTCAAGAACTGAGGTGCACGACGAGCGCCCTTAAGACCGGCTTTCTTTCTCTTTGAAAATTCAAAAACTCTCCGATATATATAGCGAATGCCGCTAAATAAGGAGGAGAGCCGGATGAAAAAGTTATGGAAAATCGCGGTGTCCGCTGCAATGTTCGTCGGTTTTTTCGCAAATTCACCCCGCATTCAAGCGGAAAGCAATAAGCAGGAAAACGAAGTCATTGTCATATATAAAAATGCCAGCGGAAAAGAAAACGTCATCGAACAAGCAGACACAATAGAACACGTTTACCGGCACATTCCCGCAGCCGCTGTCACTGCGGACGACAAAACTGTGCGGGAACTTGAACAAGATCCCGATGTCCTGTATGTCGAAGACAACCTCCCGGTAGCTGCTGCCGACAGCACCGCTCTAAAAGCTGTCTCCAGCAGTACAGCGCAAACCGCCTCCGCGTTTTCACAGTGGAACATCAAGCCGATTCAAGCCGCACTGGCTTGGAATAAAGGTTTGACCGGAAAACAGGTGAAAATTGCGGTTATTGACAGCGGGATTTCCCCCCATGAGGAGCTGTCGATCGCAGGCGGTGCATCGATGGTCGGCTATACCGCTTCATACCGTGATGATAACGGCCACGGAACACATGTTGCCGGAATCATCGGAGCAAAGCATAACGGACGGGGGATCGACGGCATCGCGCCCGGCGCGCAGCTGTATACCGTAAAAGCGCTGGACCGGAATGGTACGGGGGATCTGAAAGGCATCTTACAAGGCATCGATTGGTCGATCCAGCACGGAATCGATATCATCAATATGAGCCTCGTCGTTTCAGGCGACAGTCAAGTGCTCCACGATGCAGTAGATAGAGCGTACAAAAGGGGAATGATTTTAGTCGGCGCGAGCGGAAATGCCGGAAACGGAAAATCCGTTTATTACCCGGCCGCCTACAGCAGCGTCATTGCCGTCTCGGCCACCAATGAAAAAAATAAGATCGCCTCATTTTCCAACACCGGCAGCGCCGTCGAGTTTGCCGCTCCCGGCACATCGATTATCAGTACATCTTCCGACCGCGGCTATGCAATCGGAAGCGGCACTTCACAGGCAACGCCGCACGTCGCCGGAATGTTTGCTCTTTTGAAACAGCTGTACCCAACCGCTTCAAATGCTGAGCTGCGCAAGAAAATGCAGATTTATACAAGCGACTTGGGCGCTCCCGGCCGTGATCATTTGTTCGGCTACGGATTAATCCGCTTCAAAGAGATCACACAGCCGTTGGAGAAAGCGCAAAAAGCAGTCGGACAAGCGGAAAAGACAAAGAAAAAAGCGGACATTCAAACCGCGCAAAAAGCGATCGAACCGCTGCCTGCAAACGCCGATAAAACCGCTTTGAAAAAGAGGCTTGATGCTGTTAAAGAGCAGCTTAAAAAGACAGCCGAAAGCAAAGTGAAACTCGCAGAGAAGCAAAAAAAGAAAACCAATGCCGACGCAGCCCAAAAAGCGGTCAATGAACTCGACAGCGGCACTTTCAAAACGAATTTGCAAAAACGGATCAACGCGGTCCGCTCAAGCCTCTTGAACACCGCAAAGCAGGCCGTTGCCAAAGCTGAAAAAGCGGCCACAGACTCAAACCTCGGCAAAGCGCAAAAAGCGATCAATGAGCTGCCTGCCGGAAAAGACAAATCAAATCTGCAAAAAAAGCTGAACACCGCGAAAAAGCAAGCCGCAGCAGCCTATAACAAAAAAGTGGCAGCGGCGAAAGCCAAAGTTAAAACGGCCGAACAAAAGAGAACAAAAAAAACAAAATCGGCAGCGCAATCAGCGGTCAGCAAGCTGAAAGCATCCGCCGAAAAAATGAAGCTGCAAAAACGAATCAATGCGATCAAACTGAAATAGCAAGAAAAAAAGCCCGGAATCCCGGGCTTTTCTTGCGAATACGTCTTTTTTGATCCTGTTCTGCAAATTGACATTTTCGGACACGACATCTGCGAAATCGTATTCCTTTCGGCCGGCCGCTTGCTTTCCGCCGCATTCTCCAATCACTTTTTATTAATTCTTTCCGTCACAATCCCGACGATGTCCCGGTCTGAAACAAAGCCGAAATGGCGGCTGTCAAAGCTGTGGATCCGGTTGTCCCCGAGGACGAAGTACTCGTTTTCAGGCACCTTTTCCTCTCCGGTCACTTCCTTCAGCGTAAAATCCCCTGTCAAGTCCCCTCCGGCAGTGACGGCCTTTAAATCGTCCAGATAAGGCTCTTTGATCTTTTCTTCGTTGATATACAGCTGATCATCTTCATACCGGAGGGTTTCGCCCGGAAGCCCGATCACCCTTTTAATGAATATATCTTTGTCAGGTCCTTTAAACAGCACGATGTCAAATCGGCTGATCGTTTTAAAGTGGTGGGCGAACCTGTTGATCAAAAGTTCGTTGCCCTCCTGAAAGGTCGGATTCATGCTGACGCCTTCTACTTTATATTCAATGAAAACGGCATTTTTGACCTGAATCCCGACGACGATGACAAGCAGCACCCCGGCTATGACCAAAAAACGCTTTTTCAATTCTGTGTCCCCCTAGTCTTTCTCTCTCTGGCTGAATCTCACGTTCAGACGATGTTCAACCCGTTTTCCGGCGTACCATAAGATCAGCATGACGATGATCACGGCAGCTGTCCGCAAAGGCTGGGTAAAAAGCGCCTTCAGATCATGGCCGACAAAGCTCACCATAAATATCATCACGAACTTGCCGCAAAGCACCGCCAGTGAAAAAGGCAGCAGGCTGACTCTCGAAAGTCCTGCCACAACATTTACCGCCGCCGAAGGCGTGAATGGAAAGCAAAGCAGGAGAAACAGCGGACCGAAGCCCCGTTTTTCCACCCAGATCATCAGTTTTTTTACGGATGGATGCCTGCGGATAAAACCGAGTGCTTTTTGCTGGCCGAAATGGCGGATAAAAAGAAAAACCGCTATAGAGCCTAAAGATGCCCCGATCCACGTCAACAAGAACCCCTGCCATAAACCGAACGAATTTACATTGGCGACAACAAACACGAGCAGGGGTAAAAACGGGAGCAGCGCTTCAATAAACGGCAGCAGTACGGCTACAAAAGGACCAAAAGCCCTGTAGCTCTGAAAAAACTCTGTTAAATTCTCTTCTGTAAAATAGCTGAATAATTGCTCCAACATTGATTCTCCTCAGGGCGGTTGTCTACTTCTATTCTACACTTTAAATCAAAAACTTTAAATCATCCGTCTCGGTGTTTTCTGTATTAGTCTGAAACAACTTGATCATTTTAGTCATTTTTTCCCGTTCTTGATTAAAAGACCGTCTTTCGTGTAAAATAAAAACAGAACAAACGTTCCTAATCAACAAAAGAAATGAGGAGAAAAGCCATGACAAGAATTCCCGCCGAAGCCAGGGATATGATTGAAAAGGCAATTTACCTCCCGATGACCATCAGCATATTAAACCGGGACATGAAAATCATCCAGCAGGGGCCGTTCAAGCTGAAAGACCCCTATCAGCGTCTGATCGAACAGGCGTTAAAGCTTGCCCAGCGCGATCTGTACGACGTAAAAAATGAACTGCGCCGGCGGAAAATCAAGGTGCATGAAGTGTCACGGGACGAAGCCTTTACGATGTATTCCTTTATATATGAGGGATACGAAGAAGAGCATAACTATTTTAATCCCCGCATCCGCAACCAGGTATCCAGGCTTCTTGAGCACTATTTATTCAAAGCCGCTCCCGATCAATAGCGCTTTTTCAGCTCCCTGAGGATGAATTCGTATATCAGCTGATTCCGGTCTTCCTTCGGATAGAGCATAAATTCCTGTTTCTTCTGCATGGCGTTTCCTTCAATCCGGTCGATAAATTTTGTTCTCAGCCATGCCGTTCGGTAAACCTGGTTTTCAAAAGATGTGATGGATACGGGCAGCTCCAGCGTTTCACCGTTGACAAACGTGACAAACGTGTTGTCATACTTTGCCGCGCAAAACTCGTGAACATGCGCATGGGAAAGCCACCCGCACTGAGGACGAGTTGAGGAAAATGTGGGAAAAAGAAAAATATTGTTTGAGTGATCCACCATGATCGGCGGTTTATGGGAAACTTTAATGACTTCATATGTGCCCGCTTTTCTCCCCGCATAGCTCGATCCGAAATAGCGGCAGCTTCTTTCGATGATCTGAAACGGCTTCATATTGACGCGGAAAGTCCTGTCGGTCTCGAGTATTTTTGAGGCGGGTTTCTCCCCCTCTCCCAGAGGCAGGACAGCCATTGTCGAACTGTTTACTTCATACGTATCTTTTGTCATATCCTCTGTGCTCATCATGATCCTCCTAATCGTTAGTAAATTTATACTATTAATCTAACATTATCCTTTACAAAACGACAGGATTTTTTCCAATTAATTTGAAAATATGTTTTTGAAATTCCATTTTTATGTTTTGTTCGATTAAATCCGTGTTTCTTTGTCCAAATATACAAACTTTTATTCTCATAAACACGCATCTCCGAATAATTATCTAAAAATTATAAATACTTATTGATTTTTTGTTACGTAATCCATATACTATAAAAAAGGCATCAGGGGGAATCTTTATGAAAGAGAAAAAGTCGTACGCTGAGCTCATGAAGTCCCGCAATACCCAAAAGGTGAAAGAACTTGATGTAACCATCACGGATATCTACATTCAAATGGTCCTTGATGAATCGCTTTTTAAACGGCGTTTGCACACGCTGAACAAGAAGATTAATGAAGCGTTAGACAAAGGAGATAAGCAATCTTTCCTTGAACTTTCAAGAGAATATACAGCGCTGAAAAAGCACGCATAACGGCCAATCCCTCCCGGATTGGCTTTTTTACGCGAAAAGAGCCGGCTTATGAATAGTCCCGGCCCTTTTATCCGTTAATAATCGTTCCACCGTTGACATGGAGCACTTGGCCCGTCATGTAAGAAGAATCGTCGCTGGCTAGAAACAAATAGCTCGGCGCCACTTCAGCAGGCTGTCCGGGCCGTTCCATCGGCGTTGTTGAACCGAATATTTCGACCTCTCTCTCCGTAAACGTCGACGGAATCAGCGGCGTCCAAATCGGACCCGGCGCCACCCCATTCACACGGATACCCTGATCGACAAGCGACAAAGCAAGCGAACGCGTAAATGATGTAATCGCTCCTTTCGTCGAAGAATAATCGATCAGCCTTTCATTGCCGGCATAAGCCGTAATCGAAGTGGTATTGATGATTGAGCTGCCTTTTTTCAAATGCGGCAGCACAGCTTTTGTCAAATAAAACATGGAAAAAATATTCGTCTGAAACGTACGGATCAGCTGATGGCTTGTAATTTTTTCGATTCCCTTTTGCGGATGCTGTTCAGCCGCATTATTGACGAGTATATCGATCGTTGGGAATGCTTCCTTTGCCTGGCGCACCACATCGTTGCAAAAAGCCTCGTCTCCGATGTCTCCTGCGATCAGCTTGCATCCGCCCCCTTCTTTTTCCACATATCCCTTTGTTTCTTCTGCATCGCGGTGTTCATTTAAGTAAACGATGACAATGTTCGCGCCTTCCTTCGCAAACAAAACGGACACGGCACGGCCGATTCCGCTGTCTCCCCCCGTAATAATCGCGGTTTTCCCGGCCAGTTTCCGCTCTCGTTTCGGCCGGTCAAAAACGGGCCGGGGATCCATCAAATACTCCAATCCCGGACGCTGCGTTTGGTGCTGGGGAGGCAGTACTTTCTTCGGCTGCTTGCTCAAAACGATTCCCTCCTTCACATCGATTCAACCTTACTATTTTATGAAAACGCCCCTTTTTTATGACAAGCCGTTTCACATGCATGATTATTTCTCAATTGGGAAAATTTAAGAACAAAACAGATGCATGATGGAGGGAATTTTGTGAGCAATCAAGAACGAAAATTGCCGGACTCGCCTGAATCGTATTGGAGAAACAGTACAGACCTTCCTTCGTTCGAGGAACTGTCTGAAGATGTCAAAACAGATGTTGCCGTCATCGGGGGCGGCATGACCGGACTGACGACTGCTTATTTACTGACGAAAAAAGGCTACAGTGTCGTCTTGATCGAATCCGGCCGGATACTCGACGGAACAACCGGCTATACGACAGCGAAAATCACCGCGCAGCATGATCTGATCTATGATGAGCTGATCGGGCATATCGGAATGCCGAATGCGAGACTGTATTATGAAGCAAACGTCAAGGCGCTGTCCTTTATCAAAAACCTCGTGCTTGAGCAAAAGATCCCGTGCGATTTTGAAGAACAGGACGCGTGCATTTACACAACTGAAGAACAATCAGTCCAAAAAATCAGAAAGGAATATGAGGCATACCAAAAGCTCGGGATTGACAGGGAATTCATCAAAGATCTCCCCGTACCCATCGATATAAAAGCAGGACTTGTCATGAAAAACCAGGCCCAGTTCCATCCGCTTCACTATTTGAAACACCTTGCAGAGACCGTCCGGGAAGCCGGCGGAAAAATTTACGAAAACACGGCGGCTAAGGAAATCAAAGAAGGCGACCGGCCGAAAGTGCTGACAAGAAACGGGCATCAAATCTTCAGCGATTATGTCGCGTGCTGCACGCACTTTCCGTTTCATGATAAAAAAGGCTTCTATTTTGCAAGGCTTGAGCCGAGCCGGTCATACGTGCTCGCGGTCAAGCCAAAAACGCCGTATCCAGGCGGCATGTATTTAAGTATAGATCAGCCTTCACGCTCGCTCCGTTCGGTGACGATCGACGGAGAAAAAATGGTTCTTGTCGGAGGTGAAAGCCACAAAACCGGCCAGGGAGAAGATACAATCAAGCATTATCAGGCGCTTGAATCATTTGCGGAAGGCGTGCTCGGCATTGAATCGATCCCTTACCGCTGGTCAGCGCAAGATTTAATCACGCTTGACAAAATTCCGTATATCGGGCCGATCTATCCGAAAGAAAAGCGCATTCTCGTTGCCACCGGTTTTCGGAAATGGGGCATGACAACGAGCACCCTCGCCGCGCAGCTGATGACAGATCATATCGCAGGCGAAGACAATCCTTATCAAGCCGTCTTTCAACCGGCCCGTTTCCACCCGGATCCAAGCATCAAAAAAGTGATTTCCTATAACGCGGATGTTGCAAAACACTTTGCCGAAGGAAAACTTGAACAGCCGATCAGGAAGCCGGAAGACCTTATCAACGGAGAAGGCGCGGTCGTGTCGCATGCCGGGAAGCGTGCGGGTGCTTATCGCGATGAAAAAGGCGAGCTTCATCTGGTTGACACAACATGCACCCATATGGGCTGCGAAGTCGAGTGGAATGACGGAGAAAAGACATGGGACTGTCCGTGCCACGGCTCAAGGTTTTCGATCGACGGCGATGTCATCGAGGGTCCTGCCGTAGAACCTCTGAAAGATCCGGAAAGCTGAGGTGTACAAGTTAAAAAGTAATGAAAAATTGCCGATAAAAAGATAAATGCTGGAAATTTCATAAAAACGGCAGTTTTATCATTAACGATTACAGGGGGATACGATCGTGTTATTCAAAAAGGATAGAAAGACAGAACGATCATTCTTTGCTGAAGAAGGCCCTGACCAAACAAAAAGAATCAGGCTCAATCAGCACGCAGAATTTAAAAAACAGCTGGCAATGGTCGATTTGACGGATGAGGATCTTTGGGTGCTGAGCAGGCTGAAGCCTTTAGTCACTGAACATATCGAAACCATCGTCACCCGGTTTTACCAAAACCTTGAGCATGAAAACTCTTTGATGGAGATCATCCATGACCACAGCTCAGTCGACCGTCTCAAAAAGACATTGACGATCCACATCCAGGAAATGTTTTCGGGGGTCATCGACGAAGCCTTTTTAGAAAAAAGAATCCGGATCGCCCACGTTCATCTTCGCATTGGGCTCTTGCCAAAGTGGTATTTGGGGGCATTTCAAGATCTC
Organism: Bacillus sp. FSL L8-0528; assembly: GCF_038593085.1. NCBI lineage: Bacteria > Bacillati > Bacillota > Bacilli > Caryophanales > Bacillaceae > Bacillus > Bacillus sp. FSL L8-0528. Next base: position 1,131,056 of record NZ_CP151961.1, on the reverse strand, counting down.
CTTCTTTCCATGCTGACAATCTTTGAAAACGCATTATCCGGTGAGGAATACAGGCGGTCAGTCAAAGCCGTCACCAAAATTCTCAACATTGAACAGCAGATCGTCCTCGAAGCCTTTGAAGACGAGCATGCAAGGCTCCGCAGACTTGATGAAGAGAGCAAAAATGAACTTCACAGGCAAATCAAAGATACTTCCGGTTCTTTGGCCGCTTTATTTGCCGAAACAACGGGCGCTGTACAGGAATTGGTCGACAAATCGTCCGAAATCGCCGAAACGTCAAGAGCCGGAACGAAGACAGCCGTTTCTGTCGAACAAAAATCGATCGGCGGAAAAAAGGAGCTTGAAGAGCAGGAACAGCAGCTGAATCAAATGGGAAGCAGCATGACGCAAATCGAGCAGGAAATTAAAAAGCTGGAAGAAATCGCGCTGCAGATCGAAAAGATTTTCGGAATCGTAACAGGCATTGCCGAGCAGACGAATTTGCTTTCGCTCAACGCCTCGATCGAATCGGCAAGAGCGGGAGAGCACGGCAAAGGGTTCGCAGTCGTCGCAAACGAAGTCAGAAAGCTGTCCGATGATACGAAAAAAACCGTCTCCACCGTATCTGAGCTCGTCAATAACACAAACGCGCAAATCTCGATCGTCACGAAGCATATTACAGATGTAAACCAGCTCGTGAACGAAAGCAAAGACAAGATGTCGGAGATCAATCATCTATTCGATGATATCGTCTCCAATATGAAAACGAGCAAAGAGCAAAGCGGCCGAATCGAAGGCGACCTGCAGGCGTTTTTAAGCGGCCTTCAAGATGTCAATGCCGCCGTCTCACAAGTCGCGGTTTCAGTCGATTCTCTCGTAGAGCTGACAAAAAAATAAGCCGTTACCGTACACAGGTCAATTCATGACCTGTGTATTTTTCTTTCATCCTTTTGCAACCTGATTCTATTGCGTTATCTGAAAGTCTTCTATGCAAGTCAAAGATATGACATTCACAGCCATCATGGCCACGCTCAGCGATGTTTGCAGATCCGCATAATCGGCGCTGCGCTCCTGTTTGAAAAAATCGTGTAAATGTTGTTCTGTGCCAGTCATATTTCGTGGTTCTGTTTTTTAAATTTAGTATAATAGCCATATCACCGAAAAACGCGAAAGCCGACATCGAAAGGAGATTTTTCAGAATGACTGCGATTTGTTTGATCCGGCACGGCGAGACGGACTGGAATGCTTTAGGAAAACTGCAGGGAAGAACCGATATCCCTTTAAATGAAACCGGTCAAAAACAAGCAAAAGAAACCGGAGCGTTTTTGAAAGGGTCTGACTGGGACGTCATCATTACAAGCCCTTTAAGAAGAGCGAAAGAAACCGCTGAAATCATCAATCAATACCTGGGACTTGAAATCATCGAAATGGAAGATTTCATCGAAAGGAATTACGGAGATGCAGAAGGGATGCCATTCGAAGAAAGAACGAGGCTCTATCCCGATAAAGAATATCCGAATCAGGAATCAAAAGAAGCGCTTGCCAAACGGCTGATGGCCGGCGTTCAAAAGGTCAGCGAGCGGTATCCGAACAAAAAAGTGCTGATCGTCGCACACGGAGCCGCGATACACGCTCTTCTGTCAAAAATCTCAAACGGCGACATCAATCTGGAAAATACGAAGCTCGTCAATGCCTGCCTAAGCAACATCAAATTCCATGAAAATAAATGGCATGTGAAGGATTACAATCTTTCACAACATTTGTCAGATTAAAAAAAGACGGCATGCCTCGCTTCGCGGCGCAGCAAATAGATAAAATACGGACCGCCGATAATGGCTGCGATCAATCCAGCCGGTATTTCAAGCGGCGGAACAAGGCCTCTTCCGGCAGCATCGGCTATCAAAAGAACGATGCCGCCGACGAGAGCTGAAACGGGAATCAATATCCTCGATTCAGCCCCTGCCAGTTTTCTTGCGATATGGGGCGCCATCAGCCCGATAAAACCGATTGTTCCCACGGCGGTCACAGCCGCAGCTGTCAGCAGGACCGCACCGGCAAGCAGCAGAAACCGCGTTCTTTCAAGCCGGAGGCCGAGGCCGACGGCAATCCCGTCCCCTGATTTGATGATATCGAGCGGTTTTGCCGCAAACCATATCGGAGGAATCACCAGACAGCACCATATGAAAAGAGACAGTACATCATCCCAGCCTCTCCCCCACAGACTTCCGTTCAGCCAAATTAATGCGTTGTTGACATTCGGGCTCCCCGTTGAGATGAATAGCTGAATGCCTGAATGGCAGAAAGCATTGACCGCGATCCCGACAAGCGCCAGCCGCACAGGAGAAATCCCGTTTCGATAAGCTAATAAATAGACGAGGGCCGCAGCCAAAACGCTTCCGGAAAAGGCGGCGCCTGTCAGCAGAAGCGGACTTTGCTGTGAAAACAAGACCGTAACGATCACAGCGCCCAAACCCGCTCCTCCTGTAATTCCAAGCGTGTCAGGGGCGGCCAGCGGATTTTTCATCAGCGATTGTGCGACTACACCTGCGATTGAAAGCGCCCCTCCGGCAAGCACAGCGAGAAGGATGCGCGGCATTTGAAATTCCATCACCAAGAAGCGGACTCCCGCATCCCCTTGCCCTGCCAGTGATTTCATTACCTCCCACAGTCCGATGTTTTCATCGCCGATCGCCAAATTGAGCACAATGAGCATCAACAAACAGGCGCATAACGCAGAGAGGACAAGCGCCGATTGCCCGCGCCGTCTTTTCGTTTTTCTTGCCGTATTGTTCATCATGCCGCCCCCTTTTTCCGTCTTCTCGCCAAATAGATAAAAAACGGCGTCCCGATCATTGCTGTGACAACTCCGACCGGTGTTTGGTACGGAAAATAGACAAAGCGGGACAGAATATCGGCAAACAGCAAAAGAACGGCTCCAAGCAATGCCGAATACGGAATCACTACCCGATAGTCAGCCCCCATCAGATACCGGATCATATGAGGAACCATCAAACCGATGAAACCAATCGGTCCGGCAGCGGAAACGGATGCTCCCGCCAGCGCGACAACAGTGATGGCGATGAACAATCTGCTGAGCCATACGTTTTGCCCCAGCCCATGTGAAACATCATCTCCGAGACTCATGACGGAAGCCGCCCTCCCTAAGGCCAAAGCTGTCAACAAACCTGCAATGCTTACCGGAATCAACAAATGAAGCTTATCCCACGAGCTCCCCGCTAAAGAACCGGAAAGCCAAAACAATAGCGTTTCCGTCGACTCTTCATGAAAAATGAGCAGCATTTGCGTCATCGAAGCAATGATCGCCTGAATGACGACACCGATCAAGGCAAAGCTGATATCCCTGTCGTGTTCGCTGAATACTGAGGCAACCGTGTACATGACCAGCGCGGCCGCGGCACCGCCGGCAAAAGCGGCTCCCATCGCTGTCTGGGGAGCGACAAGCGCAGGAAACATCACCGTCAAGCATACGACAGCAAGAGAGGCCCCTGCATTGATTCCGAAGATGCTCGGAGATGCGAGCGCATTTCTTGTCACCGCCTGCATCAGTGCGCCCGCGGCCCCTAGATTCGCGCCGATGAATGCGGCAGCCAAGGCGCGCGGAATTCGGATGGACTGAATAATCGCGTGCAATTTTGAACCGTCGTACATAAACACAGCTGCCCAAATGTCGGGCAGCGCAATCGTTGACGAACCGATTGAAACAGAAAGTGCAAAACCCGCGAGCAAAAGAAAAACAAAAATGAGCGGTGCAAAACGTTTCATATATGTCAAAACAGGTCACTCCTTTAGAAAAAAACAAGCGCATGCTTTGTAAAAAGCATGCGTCAGATTGTTGACAAAATCCCAAAACGGCTCCTAGTTTTGGGATTTTGTCATCCTTTCAGCGTGACCCGCAACCCTTGCAGTCTAGGAAGGCCGAGCATCGGAAGCTGACTTTCACAGGATGTGATGACGGCGGCGTTCAGGCAGGACGCCTGGGCGGTTAGCCGCTGATCCTTCTCCTATTCGTGAGCACCGACGCGCAGGCCTGACAACGAATGCGAGGGTTTGTCGACACGCTGGCGCATGCTTTTGTAAAAAGCATGCGTCATCCCGTCCAGCAAGCCGGCAGGCTCTTAAGATTTCTTTTGATCCTCAGACAGAAGATGCTGACCGATTTCATCTATCAGCGCATCTGCTCCGTCAATACTGCGGCGGAGCGACCAGGCGAATCTGTCGGCTTCATAAACCTTGCCGTTTTTGACGGCGCTGAGCTTTTTCCAAAGAGGGTCTTTTTCGATCGGTCTTTTCCCGTCTTCATCGACTTTATCTTTTTCTCCCGTCATCAGGACAATGGTGTCGGGGTCTTTCTCAAGCAGCTGCTCAAGCGTCATTTTAATATTGACGGATTCACCGTTTTCGGCATCGCCTTTGCTGCTGTCTCCGACACCGTATGTATAGCCGATTTTCGTCAGAAGCTGAGACGTGAAAAAGTTTTCGTCGCGCACAGTGATTGCTTCATTTGTGTTTCCGAGCAGAAGAATGCTCTGTTTCCGGCTGCCGAATTTCTGTTTCAATTGATTCAGCTTTTGTTTATGTTCAGCCAACTTTTTCTCCATTGCGCTTTCTTTGCCGACGGCTTTTGCAATCGTAAGAGACGCGTCAAGCGTGTCCTGATAATCGGCATTCAAGTTTTTCAGCGCGATTGTCGGCGCAATTTTCGACAGCTTATCATAGACGCCGCTGTGCCTGCTCGAATCGGCAATTATTAAATCGGGCTTTAAAGCAGCAATTTTTTCAAAACTTGGCTGAGTGCGCGAACCGACTGAAGTATACCCTTTGATTTTCTCTCTGACCTTCTCGTTAATAAACTTAGGTTTGCCGTCGTCAGCAATCCCGACAGGCTTAATGCCCGCATCAAGGAGCGCGTCAATAAAACCCAATTCAAGAACCACAACTTTTTTCGGATTGTTCTTTACTTTCGTTTCTCCTAGGTCGTGCTTAACTGTCACGGAATTCTGACTGGAGGTTTTCGTACTTTCGATTCCCCCCGTGCAGGCTGTCAACACTGATATCATCAATAGGAATAAAATAGCAAAATACTTGGGCTTCATATGTATCTCCTTTTCTGGTAGTAGACGAAATTATTATAGCAACACTTCATATCAATGACAACGATAATCATTATCATTATAAAAAAAGAAAGTAGCCTCCTTCTCCTTTCTACACCCGTTCATTCACGGAATCCCCCGCTTTGCTTTCTCTGCTGAGGGAAAGGATGGTAACCGTGATGATCACCATTACCGTACCGGCACCTTGAAAGGCATTGAACGGCACACCCAGCCAGACCGCCGATGACAGAACAGCCGCAAGCGGTTCGGCGCAGCTCAGGCAGCTCGTTTCTTTTGCGGAAAGATAAGAGAGGCTGCCGATGTATAGAGCAAACGCCAAAGCTGTGCCGCACAATACAACAAACAGAATCGCTGCCGCCTCCCCTGCCCCAATGTGCGAAAGGTCAAACCGGAACGGCGGAAACAAAAAAGAAATTCCGGCCCCTCCGACGAGCATACCCCATCCCGTAACCGTCAAAGCACCGAACGATTGAATTAATCCTCCTGCAAAAACCGTATAGAAAGCAAGCGCACCGCCGGACAAAATGCCCCAAACGGCGGCCTCGGCCGGAATATACAAACTGTCCGGCCTTCCGCCTGTCAATAGAAGAAACACGCCGGAAAGCGCCAATAAAGTAAGTACGGCATCTTTCCACTTAGGCGGAAGTTCTTTTCTAACATATAGGTAAAACAATACGAAAAAAGGTGCCAAGTATTGAAGAATTGCAGCAGCCGCGGCATTGCCCTTTTCGATTGAAGCAAAAAACGTATATTGAACAGCAAGCATTCCAAAAATGGAAAATACTAAAATCGAACAAATATCTGTTTTTTTCTTCCATATCCGACACACATGCTGAAAACCGTTTTTCATTGAAACATATAACAAGAGAATGACTCCCGATGCCAGAAGCCTGACAGAGACAAGCGAGCCGGCTTCAACCGCTCCCCTTTCAAATATGTACTGTGCAGCGCTTCCCGATAATCCCCACAATGAAGCCCCTGCAAGCACCATCAATACGCCTTTCACATAAGCTGATTTCATATCTTTCACCCGTTTCTGTATGCGATATATTGCATATTCTAATAGATGGTCGACAAGGCCGCAACCCCCTTCGGCAAAAAATTATCTCATAAAATAAATGAATAGTATTTTCATAAAATGAATCAGATGAGTCAATCTCCTGTCATTCGCAGCCTCCGGGACCTCTTTCCCTTTCAGGCTGAAGCGGTCTATTCATACTTTCGAACTGAACTTTTTTCTAAAACAGTTATTAATAACCAAAAAAATTTAAATTGGTCTTTCAAAAAAATAGGTCTTCCATATAATTCATTTTTTTTCTATAATAAATTAACAGAATAATTCGAATATAGTATATTATTCTTCTATTCCAATTATTCTGAATAAACGGAGGAGAGTGAGTAATGATGAGGAAAAAGAGTTTTTGGCTTGGGATGCTGACGGCCTTCATGCTCGTGTTCACGATGGCATTCAGCGATTCCGCTTCTGCTGCTCAGCCGGCGAAAAATGTTGAAAAGGATTATATTGTCGGATTTAAGTCAGGGGTAAAAACCACATCCGTCAAAAAGGACATCATCAAAGAGAGCGGCGGAAAAGTGGACAAGCAGTTTAGAATCATCAACGCGGCAAAAGCGAAGCTAGACAAAGAAGCGCTTGAGGAAGTCAAAAATGATCCGGATGTCGCTTATGTGGAAGAGGATCACGTTGCCCATGCTTTGGCGCAAACCGTTCCTTACGGCATTCCTCTCATTAAAGCGGACAAAGTGCAGGCTCAAGGCTTTAAGGGAGCGAATGTAAAAGTAGCCGTCTTGGATACAGGAATCCAAGCTTCTCATCCGGAATTGAACGTAGTCGGCGGAGCAAGCTTTGTGGCTGGCGAAGCTTATAACACCGACGGCAACGGACACGGCACCCATGTTGCCGGTACAGTAGCTGCGCTTGACAATACAACGGGTGTATTAGGCGTTGCGCCGAGCGTATCCTTGTACGCGGTTAAAGTGCTGAATTCAAGCGGAAGCGGATCATACAGCGGCATTGTAAGCGGAATCGAGTGGGCGACAACAAACGGCATGGATGTTATCAACATGAGCCTTGGGGGACCATCAGGCTCGACAGCGATGAAACAGGCGGTCGACAATGCATATGCAAGAGGGGTTGTCGTTGTGGCTGCAGCGGGGAACAGCGGATCTTCAGGAAACACGAATACAATCGGCTATCCTGCGAAATACGATTCTGTCATCGCAGTTGGTGCGGTAGACTCTAACAGCAGCAGAGCTTCATTTTCCAGCGTGGGAGCAGAGCTTGAAGTCATGGCTCCTGGCGCAGGCGTATACAGCACTTACCCAACGAACACTTATGCAACATTGAACGGAACGTCAATGGCTTCTCCTCATGTAGCGGGAGCAGTAGCTTTGATCTTGTCAAAACATCCGAACCTTTCAGCTTCACAAGTCCGCAACCGTCTCTCCAGCACGGCGACTTATTTGGGAAGCTCCTTCTACTATGGGAAAGGTCTGATCAATGTCGAAGCTGCCGCTCAATAACATATTCTAACAAATAGCATATAGAAAAAGCTAGTGTTTTTAGCACTAGCTTTTTCTTCATTCAGTTGAAGGTTGTTCAATATTTTGAATCCGTTCCATGATCGTCGGATGGCCGTATTTAAAAATCTTGACGAGAAACGGCGGGTTTGCCTCGCTCAGCCCGGCTTTTGAGAGCTCCTGAAACGTCGAAACCGCTGCATCGCTGTTGTTCGTCAGTTCAATCGCATACTGGTCAGCGGCTTTTTCCTGATGCCTCGAAACCGCGTTCGTAAATGGAGAAGACGCGAAAGAGATGACCCCCATCAGCATCAGAAGAAGCGGAAGTGCGGCTAGATCGGATTTTCCCGCAATATGAAGACTTCCTCCATAGCGGGAAATGATCCGCTTGTACAACTTGTCGATCACATAAAAGACGGCAAGGGATAAAAGCAAGTACCCGCCGAGTCCTATGTAAACATGCTTCATCACATAATGTCCCATTTCGTGCGCCATGATGAATAAAATTTCCGGCTCATTCAGCTTGTTCAGGGTGGTATCCCAGAGCACTATCCTTTTATTGGCGCCGATTCCTGTCACATAAGCATTTAACGCATTCGTTTTTTCAGACATGTTCACTTCATAGACGTGATTCGCAGGAATATCCGCCTGGTCGGCCAGCTTCAGAATGCTTTGTTCGAGATCTTTATTTTTAAGCGGATAAAAGTCATTGTATAAAGGATCGATGACAACCGGCTGGAGAAAAAATAAAAACAGCGTAACCGGAACCGTCAGGCACCAGGCATAAAACCACCAGCGTTTTTCATGCTTTTTGATCAAATAGTAAAAGACGATCACCGCCGCAGCCGTGATCGGAAAACTGATCCAGAAGTCGATCACCTGGTCTTTGATCCAGCTTGCGGTTGTCTGGGTTGATATACCGTAGTCAAGCGAATATTGATAACTGATCCAGTCAAGCGGCAAAGAAACGATCGTGATGATCAGAAACAAAGCAAAAACATATGCTGTGATTTGAATCGTTCTCCTCTTCGACGTCTGCTCCGCCCAATTCTTCATTTTCCTGGATAAACCGGCAATCAACAATATAAAAAATAAAAACCACTCAAACGGAATCCGGATAAAAAACAGAAAGTCCTTTATTTTCGAGTACTCTTCCGTCAGCATAAGTTCCCTTTCGTTCATAAATGCCGCCGGGTCTGCGCTTGTCCCTTTCAGCGCCTCGGGAACGGAGGGTTCACCGGCCATAAAGAGATACCAATAGAAAAAAAGGCCGTACAGCACATACAGGAGACCGGCTCCCGCGATCCATTTCCGCATGGCGAATCACTTCCTCTCACATAGCAGTTACTTCTATTGTAAGCTTTTCATGCGAAAGTTAGAACCAAGCCTTACAATGAGAGCAAGAGGCCGGCGCCTGCGAGCGTCAAAATCGTCCCCATCACGACGACTATGACGCTCGCTCCAAAATAGGAAAATAAAAATGCGATAAGAGCGCCAGCAAGTCCGTAGAGCATACCGCTTTGCACCAAAAAAATTCCCGGAAAAATGAGAGCCCCTAAAACGGCGTACGGCACATTTTTCAGCACTCGCTCCAAAAATCCGGGAAGCTTCAGGCTTTCAAAAGCAATGAGCGGCACCATCCGCGGCACATATGTAACGGCTGCCATGCCGATAATCATCCAGATGATCGGGCTAAACATAGTTTCTCTTCCCCTCTGTTCTAAATTGGTACAGCCATTCGATCAGGACGGCGGATAAAAGCGTAGCGCAGACGATCGACCATCCTGCCGACAATATTCCGTTCATTTGGAAAACCGTATTGAATAGCGCAGCCGCCCCCGCCAGCAGCAGGACTTTTCGCTGTTTTTTCAAAGGCGGCACCAACAATCCGATAAACATGGCATAAAGGGCGATGCTCATGCTTTCCTGGAGAACAGCCGGCATGGCGGCCCCTGCAAAATGCCCGGCCGCACTCCAAAAAACCCAGCTTACATAGCCGATCGAACCGAGGCCGATCATATACCCGGTCGTCAGCTTTTCCTTTCTTAGAGCAGCGACGGCAAACGATTCATCTGTCACCGCGAAAAATGAGTAAAACGCTTTTTTCCAAGGCGAATCTTTTTCTACCAATTGATTCAAAGTCGCTGAAAATAAAAAATGTCTGATATTCACAATGAACGTCGTCATCACGATTTCGATGATTCCCGTCTGAACGGCGAGCATGCTTAAAGACATATACTGGGACGCTCCTCCGAAAACAAGGGCGCTCATCAAAAACGTTTCAAAAAGCGACAGTCCCGTTGTTTTCGCCAAAAGCCCGAATGTCAAAGCGACCGGAATGTAGCCGACGGCAAGGGAAACCCCTGAACGAAGCCCGTCTAGAAAGTTGAGTGAATCCTGCTTTTCCATCTTGACACCTCTTTACGGATAATAAATGAGTGTATAACATGATGCCGTTTGTTCCGTGTTGTTTTCGTACGTATGCACGGTGTTTGCGGTGAAATGCATCGCATCGCCTTCGTTTAGACTACAGGTGTAATCACCCGCCGTCACCGCGATCGCCCCTTTAGAGACGAGAACATACTCTTCAATCCCTCCGTGGTGAGGCTCTGATTCGTGCACACAGCCGGGCGCAAGTTCAATATAAAAGATTTCAAACTTCTTTTTCTGATCGAACGGAAAATGCGGAAATGCCGCGTATTTTTCTTCTCCGGCCAAAACGGGCGTTTTCTCATGCTTTCTGACAACCGTCGGCTCCCCCGCGGGCTTTTCTGCCAAGGAAGTAAATGATACTTGCAGCCCGTTTGCGATCTTCCACAAAGTTGTGATTGTCGGACTTGAAGAGCCTTTTTCAATTTGCGCGAGCATGCCCTTGCTGACACCGGTCATCGATGACAATTGATCAAGGCTGTAATTGCGGACTTTTCGCAGCCTCTTTATGTTTTCTGCGACTTGTTTTTCAATCGAATTCATCTTCTGCCTCCTCACAATAAATTGAACATTTGTATAATTTATTGAACATTATAGCATAATTTTTTAGGATGAAAAGCCATTAAACGGAGAAAATAAATGCCTGGGGTGATCATTCTGAAAAAAATAATGGGGATCATACTTTTTTTCGGTATTTTATTCATCACTGTCTTTTATGTATTCCACTTGATGGCGGAGCCTTTCGACTCAAGAAATGCCGAAGAAATCATCTTGAAACAGGCGGATGACAGCGAAAAAACGGTCAGCATCAAAGACAGACACAACATAGACGTTCTGCTTGATACATTTAACAAAGGGAAAAGAATGAAGGAAAAGACGGCGCATAGCCTGCCTTCTCCGGCGTATCACGGATACATCAGCATGACCGACACACATCGCGTTCACTTCACCGTCTGGCTGAAGAAAGATGAAGCCGTCATCCTGAAAGAAGAGGAGGGTACATATTTTGTTCTCCGACAAAGGGAAAAAGACGCTCTACTCAGAGAACTGCAGAAAAGGGACGCGGCAGGCGTCCCTTTTAACGTGTCAAGATTGATTTGTCAAAATGTCTTTTAAAGCGCGCCTTAAAATTTTGCCGGTCGAATTTTTCGGTATTTCATCCATGAAGACGATCGCCGCCGGGCGCTTGTATTTGGCAAGATGCTTTTTGCAGTGCGACAAGACATCATCCTCTGTCAGCGTTTTATTCTTCGGAACGACATAGCAGTGGACGGCTTCTCCCGTATTCGGGTCGGGCACTCCGATCACCACCGCTTCTGCGATTTCCGGATGAAGGTAGAGCACTTCTTCGATCTCCCTCGGATAGACATTATAGCCGCCGACGATAATCATGTCTTTTTTTCTGTCGACGATATAAAAATAACCGTCTTCATCCCGTTTTGCCAAATCACCTGTATACAGCCATCCGTCTTTAATCGTATGGGCCGTTTCTTCCGGCATGTTGTAGTACCCTTTCATAACATTCGGCCCTTTAACGATCAGCTCCCCGACTTGACCGGCAGGCAGCTCTTCCCCGAGTTCATTGACGACTTTGTTTTTCACATTGAGAATGTTCGTGCCGATCGATCCTGGCTTGCGGCCGGTGCTGAACGGGTTAAAGCATGTAACAGGAGAAGCCTCCGACAAACCGTAGCCTTCTAAAACGAGAACGCCGAATCTTTCTTCAAAGCTTTTCAGGAGAGCGACAGGCATGGCCGCTCCGCCTGAGATGCAAAGCCTGATGGATCGAAAACCGGTTTCATCCGCCCCTTCATACTGGTACAGGTAATTGTACATTGTCGGAACGCCTGAGAAGATCGTCGCCTGATGTTTTTTAATCAGCTTGAAAACTTCGGCGGGACTGAATTTCGGCACGATCAAAATCGCTGCGCCGTTCATGAGCGGCGCATTCATGCAGACCGTTAAACAAAAAACGTGGAACATCGGCAGGGCGGCGACGACAAGGTCAGATTCATTCATTGTCAGATAGCGGGCTGTATCATTTGCATTTGAAAATAGATTTTGATGTGTGAGCATCGCCCCTTTTGGTCTTCCCGTGGTTCCTGACGTATAGAGGATGGCGGCTGTATCTTCGGCGTCGATTTCAGGAAACGGCCGGCTAGGAGGTTTCATGATGCTTGTAAACGATTTCAATTTCATCTGAACCTCGGTGCTTTCCGGTTCGCGAAGCGGCTCTCCCGTTTCGCAAAGCACGACGCAGCTGACTTTCGGAAGGGATTCATGCACCTTTTCGTAAAGCGGAAGCAGCTGTCCCAGAGCCACGATCACTTTTGCATCGCCATTTGTCAGCATATAGCCGATCTCAGTCGGCGTATAGGCCGGATTGATCGGTATGACAACGGCTCCGGCCTTCAGCGCACCGTAAAACGCAATCACAAAATGCGGTGTATTGCCGAGAAGCAAAGCAATATGATCTCCCTTTTCCACGCCGATTTCGCGCAGACCTTCTGCAAAGCAATCAATTTTCTGCTGCAATCCCCCGTATGTTTCCGTCTGTTCCCCAAAAATATAAGCGGTTCTGTCAGGCTTTGATTGAGCTGTTTCCCCTAATTTTGAAACTAAATTCATTCTCCCACCCCTTAAAAATGAATGAATGACCATTCATTTTGTGATAATCAAAATCTATTCCCATTATAGTAAATGAACAGAAAACACTCAAGGGCTGCCGGGAAATATCTTCCATTCCTCTCATGTCTAAAAGGGGCCACGGAAACCGCAGCCTCTCTTTTAGTAGACAAGATCCAAAAATTCTTCTTTTTGAATATTGCCGAAGTAATGCTTGATGTCGACGCCTTGAAGGGCTTCTTCAATCGCTTTTCTTTCATACTGTACGCCTGTCAGCTTCTCTTCAATGTCGCTGACATCGCCGACTCCGAAAAAGTCACCGAATATTTTGCACTCGCGGATCACGCCTTTTTGCACTTCCAGGCGGATGTCGACCGATCCCGCTTGAAATCGTTTTGAATGCTGAAGATTGAATTTCGGAGACTTCCCATAGTTCCAATCCCAGTTTTGATAGCGTTCCTTTGAAATTTGATTGATGATTTTCCAGTCTTTTTCAGTCAGCTTATACTCCGGTATTTCCCCTTCGGTATCAAAAATATAGCGGAGAAGCATGCTTCGGAATTCCACTGTCGTCATCTTCTGATCGAGAAACTCGCTGATATTGGCTACACGGCTCCTGATCGATTTAATGCCTTTTGATTCGATTTTATCTTTTTTCACTTTTAAAGCCGATACGACATGTTCAATCTCAGAATCGAACAACAGCGTGCCGTGGCTGAACATTCTCCCTTTCGTTGAAAACTGGGCATTTCCCGAAATTTTCCGGCCGTTTGCCATCAAGTCGTTTCGGCCGCTCAGCTCCGCATCGACGCCAAGCCGCTGTAAAGCGGCCACAACGGGCTCCGTAAACTTCTTAAAGTTGTGGAAGCTGTTGCCGTCGTCTTTCGTAATAAAGCTGAAGTTCAAGTTCCCGAGGTCATGGTAGACAGCTCCGCCGCCTGACAGCCTGCGAACGACAATGATCCCGTTTTCATCCACATACTTTGTGTTGATTTCCTCGATCGTATTTTGGTTTTTGCCGATGATGATCGACGGCTGGTTGATATAAAACAGCAGATACGTCTCTTCAGGATCGAGGTGCTTTAAGCAGTACTCCTCAATCGCCAAGTTGATCCTCGGATCTGTAATATTTTGATTATCGATAAACAGCATGTTTGTCAGTTCCTCCTTCTATTCTCCCCACACATAACCGGTGCGCGCCAGATCAACCGCGCCTTTATAAACGGTTTTGGCCTCTTCTGCTAGTTTTTGATGTTCCCCGAAATGCGGGAGGTGTGTCAAGAGCAGATGTCCCGTACCCGCTTCCGCAGCGATGCGTCCGGCTTCGAGGCTGTTCATATGACCGGCGCTTCTCCCATCCTGATCCGCATAAAAATTGCACTCTGAGATCAATAGATCGGCTCCTTTGCTGAACGGGATGAAAGCTTCCTGAAAGCTCGAATCGGCCGTATAAACGACAGAATGAACACCGTCCGTCACCCTCATGGCAAAGCAGTCAACGGGATGAACCGTTTTTAAAAACGTGAACGTAAACGGTCCGATTGCTAAAGACTGTTTCGGATCATAGGCCAATCCAACGGTATGCGTTTTATATGTAAGCTTTGAAAACTGCTCTTCATCAAAAGGATGTCCATATATCGGAAGTACACTCGCTCCCTTGCCGAGGAATGAGCCGACCAGTTTGGCAAATTGCAAAGGGCCGACATCCGCAATATGGTCGTGATGATAATGGGATAATATAACGGCATCAAGCTCCTCAACGGGCAAAAACAGCTGAAGCTTCGATAAAACGGCACTGCCGCAGTCGATTAAAACGGAATAATCCCCGGATTGAAAGAGATAGCCTGAAGTCGCTTCATTTGCAGCCGGAAATCCTCCGCAGCAGCCGATGACTGTCATCTTCATATATACACACCTCTTTTTCGTGTCTATCGTCCCCCTATTCAATATACCCATTTTTCTTAAAAATTGCATGTTTTATATTTTGTCATAAAACAGACATTGATTTTCTAGCTTCTGTTATAATACAATGATGACAACAAATGAATTGGGGGAATCAACATGCTCGCTAAAATCACCGAGTTCTTCAGAAATTTGCCTTCCAAAAAATGTTCAAAATGCGGCCACGATATTGATGAGCAACACGAATGCTACGGAAACACTTGCTCTAAATGCTTAAATGTAAAAGATATATAGACGTCATTAAAAAACGCCCCGGGTGATTCCCCGGGGCGTTTTTTTGTCATAAAGTTAGTTATAAAGAGAGAGATTCTTGTCAAAATTCATTATTTTAATAACTTTTTACTATTTCACTTAGGGAAATATACACCGATGAACGTCCCGATTTGAATTTAAGCTGGGATAATCATCTCATATTTGAATTTTCAATATATTCAGACGTTATTTTTTTAATGGACGAGTTGCATTTTCTTTCGCTATACTTAATTTACGATCTCAAGTTTAATATTCTAGTATAAAATTAAGCATGCGTTGGGAGGGCATCTATGAAAAGACTTAAATTCGGATTAGCCACACAAATTTTCCTGGGGCTGATTTTAGGTGTTGCAGCAGGAGCGATTTGGTTCGGAAACCCTGCAGTCGCAACGTATCTGCAGCCCGTCGGTGATTTGTTCTTAAGATTAATCAAAATGATTGTGATTCCTATTGTCGTTTCAAGCTTGATTGTCGGGGTTGCAGGGGCCGGCAGCGGCAAAAAGGTCGGCAGGCTCGGTTTTCGGACGATTCTGTACTTTGAAATCATTACGACTTTTGCGATCGTGCTCGGACTTCTCCTTGGAAACATCGTTCAACCTGGACACGGCGTAAACTTTTCTGGTGCTGAAAAACAGGATATCAGCCAATATGTAGAAACAGAAAAAGAGGCAAGCACCAAATCTGTCGCAGACACGTTCCTGCACATTGTGCCGACAAACTTTTTCCAATCGCTCGCTGAAGGCGATCTGCTTGCGATCATTTGCTTCACTGTTCTGTTCGCACTCGGAGTGTCAGCCATAGGCGAAAAAGGCAAGCCTGTGCTCTCCTTTTTTGAGGCAACGTCTCAAGCCATGTTCCACGTCGTGAACATCGTCATGAAATTCGCGCCGTTCGGCGTTTTTGCTTTAATTGGTGTAACGGTTTCAAAATTTGGTTTTTCTTCGCTTTTATCATTAGGAAAGCTCGTTTTGCTTGTCTATCTTGCTCTTGCTTTCTTCCTGATTGTCATTTTTGGGATCGTCGGCAAGCTGTGCGGTATCAATATATTTAAATTTTTGGCCTATATGAAAGATGAGCTTCTTCTTGCATACAGTACATCAAGCTCTGAAACTGTGCTTCCGCGCGTCATGGAAAAAATGGAGAAAATCGGATGTCCGAAAGGCATTGTGTCGTTTGTCATTCCGATCGGCTACACATTTAACCTTGACGGCTCTGTCCTGTATCAGGCGATCGCGGCGCTGTTTCTGGCGCAGGTCTACGGCATCGATCTGTCCATTGGACAGCAGCTCACGCTCATCCTTGTTCTGATGGTCACTTCTAAAGGAATGGCTGCCGTTCCCGGCACATCATTCGTCGTTCTTCTTGCGACCCTGGGCACGATCGGCGTTCCTGCTGAAGGGCTGGCCTTCATTGCCGGAGTCGATCGGATTATGGACATGGCGAGAACGGTCGTCAACCTGACCGGAAACGCTCTTGCCGCTGTGGTCATGTCAAAATGGGAAGGTGAATATGACGCCGTTAAAGGACAGGCCGTCTTAAATCAAAGGGAGCCGGCAGATATAGAAGTATCCGGCTGACAGCCCGCAAAAAAACGTATGTTTCCCGCTTTTGGAGAAACATACGTTTTTTCAAAAATATGCAAATTACTCAAGAAACCTGTCCAAACAACTTCCTTTCCTTTACATACGATGTACTGTAGTTAAATTAGAAAAGAAAACTGGAGGGAAGTTTAATGTATTTTTACCATGACCATTGCAAGAAAGATTATGACTTTGACTACCACAAGAAAGACCACGACTGCAAGAAATACTACTACTACTATTATTACTACTATTATCCATGCTATAAGAAGTACGATTATGACTATGACTACAAGAAGTTTGACCACTTTGATCACTGCAAAAAGAAAAAACACTATGATTACTGGTAAGTAAACGCCATCCTTTACGGATGGATGACTTCCACTCTTTTTTTACTCCCAAGGGACCGGGGTCCTTTGGGAGCTTTTTTATGCCATGTCAGACTGAACATAGTGATACAGCAGCTTTGCCGTCTGCTCCAAGGACGATTGATGCGTCCTTTCAAACGCGTGGGATGCGTCAATTCCCGGGCCGATCAGCCCGTGGACGATATCATGGCCCGCTTTGACGGCTGCTGAAGCATCTGATCCGTAGTACGGGTAAATATCAAGCTTATAACCGATTCCGTGTGTTTCACAAAGGGCTGTCAGACGCTTTCGAAGCCCGTAGTGATAAGGCCCGCTGGCATCCTTCACACAAATGGATACCGTATATTCGTCGGTTGACTGTCCATCGCCGATCGCTCCCATATCAACTGCCAAATATTCCACCGTTTCAGGCGGGATATTGGAGTTGCCGCCATAACCGATTTCTTCATTGTTGGAAATTAAAAAATGCGTTGTGTAAGGCAGTGTCATCCCTTCTGTGTTGATCGTTCTGATCAGCTCAATGAGGAGGGCGACGCTTGCTTTATCATCAAGATGGCGCGATTTGATAAATCCGCTCGGTGTGATCTCAACGCGCGGGTCGAAGGAGATAAAATCGCCGACATTGATGCCGAGAGCCCGGGTTCCTTCTTCACTGCGGACCGGTTCGTCAATGCGGACCTCCATATTCTTCTGGTTCCGCTCGGCTTTTCCGGCGTCTTTGTAAACATGCACTGATGTCTGATGCATTAAGATAGTGCCGGTGTAAGTTTTCCCTGATGCTGTTTCAATTTTGCAATACTCGCCTTCAATCGAGTTGTAATTGAACCCCCCGATTAAGTCAATTTTCAGCCTTCCGTTCGGTTTAATCTCTTTCACCATCGCTCCGAGGGTATCGACATGAGCGGTGAGCATCCGGTGCCGGGATTTGTCGCGGCCCGGTATCGTCGCGATCAGGCCCCCCTTACGGTTAAACTTTGTTTCGACTCCTTCTTCCTGTAATAGGCGATTGATATAGTCTATGATGTCATACGTATTTCCGGTAGGGCTCGGGATCGAGACGAGCTCCTTGATGAGCTCCAGCGTTTTCTGTCCTGACATATTTCCTTCCTCCCAACTTGTGATGTTTATAGTATACATCAGATCAATATTTTAGTACCAGATACTAATACTAGGTGTTATAATAAAAAAAAGGAGAGTGAACTTCATGAAAACTTTATCAAAAGCGCGAATTTCCGCCATCGGCACCTATGTTCCAGAAAAGCGCATGACAAACAAAGACTTTGAAAAGATCGTCGATACTTCTGATGAATGGATCGTTCAGCGGACAGGAATGAAAGAAAGGCGAATCGCGGGAAGTCACGAATTCACATCAGATCTTTGCATAAAGGCTGTTGAAAATCTACAAAGCAGATACAACGGCACGCTTGACGATATAGACATGATCATTGTCTCTACCACAACGGCGGACTACGCTTTTCCAAGCACGGCATGCCAGGTTCAGGAGCACTTCGGATGGAACGAAGTCGGCGCGGTGGATGTAAATGCGACTTGCGCGGGATTAACATACGGATTGCATATCGCCAACGGCCTCATCACTTCCGGACTGCATAGAAAAATTCTTGTGATCAGCGGTGAAACCTTATCAAAAACAACCGACTACACAGACCGCGCGTCTTGCATTTTGTTCGGCGACGGCGCGGGCGCCCTGCTTGTCGAACGGGACGACAAAGCCCCAAGCTTCATTACTTTTGCCCAGGATACGAAAGGTGACGGAGCCCGCCATTTATACAGAACCGGCTTGCGAAGCGACCTTAAAGGGGAGCCGCTCTCAGGCGAAGGAAAAATGGTTCAAAACGGCCGCGAAGTGTATAAGTGGGCGGTCAGGTCCATTCCCGAAGGCGTCAAAAAGCTGCTTACCCAAGCTGAAATGGAGCTGAAAGATATCGATTGGTTCGTCCCGCACAGCGCGAATTTGCGAATGGTCGAATCAATTTGCGAAAAAACCGGAATTCCACTCGAAAAAGCGCTGACGAGCGTCGAATGGTTTGGCAACACTTCATCCGTATCAATCGTTCTCGCCCTTGATGAAGCCGTCAAAAACGGAAAGTTGAAAGAGGGCGATACCTTGATTCTGTTCGGTTTCGGCGGAGGTCTTACATATACGGGACTGATTGTAAAATGGGGCGCGCCAGCTTCCTGATTTCAAAAAAAAACATCTTTTCTTGCCCTTGCCGGGCTTGAAAAGATGTTTTTCTTTTATGCGTGCTGCTCTTCAACTTTTCCTTTTCTCAGCAGCACTTTAAAATAAATCAGCGTCAAGGCCATCATAACGATCGCAACACCGCCGAGCACGGCAGCCTGCTCCCACATATACGCGTAGTCTCCGCTTGAAATCACCGCTCTGTATCCCGCAATGCTGTAGGTCATCGGCAGTGCGGAATGGATGACTTGGAAGAACTTGGGAACAAGTGCAAGAGGGAATGTTCCTCCGCTTCCTCCAAGCTGAAGCACGAGCAAAATGACGGCAATGAAACGTCCCGGATTTCCCATGGTCGCAGCCAAAAACTGAATGATCGCAAGACATGTAATGCTCATGATCATACTGAACACATAAAATCTCCAGACGCTTTGCACTTCAAGCCCGATGCCAGAGAGAATGATCGTGCAGGCGATCGCCGCTTGAAGAATCCCCACTGCAAAAAGTACGCTGAATTTGCTCATAAACCAGCCGAAAGCTGATTCAGGCCGGACGGCCGGTTCTTTCACATCGAAGACGACGGTGATCATTAATGCACCGACGAACAAGCCGAGCGACAAAATATACGGGGTTAATCCTGTTCCGTAGTTGGAAACCGGATCGATTTTATCGCCTTTCACATCGACGGGATCTGAGAACATATTGTAGTTTTCGTCTCCCGCTTGAATATCGCCGGTCTGATCGGCAGCGTCAGACAGCTTGTCAAACAGCTCCCCGCTTCCGTCAGACAGCTTGCCAAGACCTTCATCAAGAGATTTAGCTCCTTCTGCAAGCTTGGAAGAACCGTCTTTCAGTTTATCAGCCGCGCTTTGCAGATCGCCGAATTTCCCGACTAACGTCTGGCTGCCTTCGGCGATTTTGGATGATCCGCTTTTCGCCTCCGCGAATTTTTCGTTGTAAGCACCCAAACCGTTTGTCAGCGCATCGAGCCCTTGCTGAATCTTTTGCGATCCTTTATAAAGCTTATTCACATCCGAAGGAACTCGCTTCAATTCCTCGAGCTTCTGTTTCAGCCCGGATAAATCGGGAAGTTCGCTGACATCAGGAATTTGCGCTTTCAACTTGTCAAACTCAGGAAGCTTCACTGTTCCCATTTTTTCATCGACTTGTTTCATAAGCGCGGCTTTCTGTTCTTGTGTCAGCATGTTGCTGGATTCAATAATTTGTTTGACTTCGCTGTGCTGGTTTTTCAATGCCGCTTCAAGCTCATCAATATTTTTTGAAATCTGGCTGATTTCTTTTTTCGCCTTTTCGGCGTTTGAAAGCGCCGTTTCAAGCTGCTGAATCTTTTCATTTGAAATGGCCTCTTCTAGTTTGCTTATCATCTGCGCTTTTTCATTCATCTGCTCCAATCCCGCCACAATCTGAGGCATGCCTTGTTGGAGCTGTTGAGCACCGCTGTGCAGCTGGCCGCTTTTTTCCAAAAATTGCGCAAGTCCTGAATCAAGTTCATGAATTTTGTCGTTCAGCGTATTGAATGCCGCGCCGAACTTCTCCATTCCGTCTTTGTTGAACTGAATTTGGCTTTTCGCAAGCTTTTCAAGGTTCTTTTTCAGCGTTTCGCTTCCTTCTTTCGCATCTTTCAGTCCTTTATCCAGTTTTCCGGCACCTTCGCTGGCTTCACCGAGACCTTTTGCGATTTTGCCGAAATTGTCAAAGATGACTTCAGCATATTGCTCCGTGATTTCAGAACCGACTGAATGCTGAAGCTGTTCAATCGCTTTATCGCTGATCTGGGCGCCGACATAGTTTCGTCCGGCGTTGGTATGATAAATCAGATTCAGCTTTTTCGGATGTTTATCCATCACCGTACTGGCATCCTTCGAAAAGTTTTCAGGAATTTCTACAACCATGTAGTATTCCTCATTTTGCAAGCCTCTCAGCGCTTTTTCCTTCGTCGTAAAATGCCAGTCGAATTTATCGTTTTTTTTCAGTTCTTTGACAAGGTCGTCGCCGATGTGAAGGTCTTTTCCTTCATATGTCGTTCCCTTGTCGGAATTCACAACCGCTACGGGGAGCTGATCGACGTTTCCGTATGGGTCCCAGTACGCCGCCAAAAATATGCTGCTGTAAATCAGCGGTATAAAGAGAACCCCGATCACGGATATCAGTAGTTTTTTATTGGTTATCAGTTCTCTCCACTGGTTTTTGAAAACATTCATGTTGATACGCCTCCTAGTTAGTAGCCGCTCTCTATGCGGATAAGCACCCCTTTAAACAAAGAAAGGATATCTAACGAGATAATCCTTTTAAAATATACATTTTCAGCATCTCTGCCAACTCTTCATCTTTCAGCGGTTCATGGTTTTTTTCCCAGTCAAAGATGAGCGCGATGTAAAGCTTGAAGATGACAAACGCGTTCAGCTCGGGGTCACACGGTCTAATATCGTCATTTTTAATCGCTTCTTTAATCTTTCTCTTAATATAGCTGACGACCATGCGTTCCAGCTTTTCAATCACTTCGCGGGCCGCCGGTGTGCCGAGCTCCGCACCTTCCTGAAAGATCTTAATGGTCAGCTGGTGCTTCTTTCTGTACTCCAATATCGCCATCATCGCGCGATGGGCATTTTCGTGAAAAGGCAGATCAGGTTCAATCGCTTGATCAGCCGTTTGCTTCATTTCAATCAGAAGCGAAGAAAAAATGTCGTCGAACAGTTCCTCTTTATTCTTGAAAAAAGTATAAATCGTACCTTTGCCGACATTGGCAAGCTTCGCCACCAGATCCATCGTCGTCGCTTTGTAGCCGAATTGTGTAAACGATTTTGTCGCCGCTTCTAAAATCAGTGCTTTTCGATCTTTGCTCACGGTTTCTCACCCCGAAATTGACTATTTGAACATTTTGGTCATTAAGTACAAAGAGTAATGTAACACACCTGAATATAAAATGCAATAATTTAAATGTTATCTTTTCCCTAAACAAACTTTAAAATGATGAAAGCTGTAAAAAGAGTGAAAATAAAAAAAGCCGCCGAATGGATTCGGACAGCTTTATTTGCTCTTCTTTATTCGAAAAGGTGTGAGAGTACATCGGCTACGGCCTGCTTGCCTTGGTCGATGCAATCCGGGATGCCGACCCCTTCAAAAGAGGCCCCCGTCATGAAAATGCCCGGATATGACGCCTGTAACCCTTCCCTGATCTCTTTCATTCTTTTCTTATGGCCGACATGGTATTGCGGCATCGCTTCATGCCATCTAGTGATGCAGGTCATTTCCGGCTCGCCGTCGATCTTCATAATCCGTTTTAAATCGTCGAGGACGATTTTCACCATCTCGTTATCAGACTGTTCGACAACGGACTCATCGCCGGCTTTCCCCACATAAGCCCTTAACAGGACTTTTCCTTCAGGCGTTGTACTCGGCCATTTTTTGTTTGTCCAAGTGCACGCCGTAATCGAAAAGTCGCTGTTTCTTGAAATGACAAAGCCTGTTCCTTGATGCTCCATGTGGACGGCTTCTTCCGGAAATCCGAGCGCCACATTGGCGACAGATGTTGACACCATATCTTCTAAACCCTTCAGCCAATCCGCTTTTGGAAACATCGCGGCAGCTGCTTTATGGGGAGCGGTGACCACGGCCGAATCGGCGTGAAGCACCTTGCCGTTGTCAAGCTTCATGCTGTAGCCCGAGCCCGCGCGCTCAATGCTGACGACCTTTGTGCCTTTATAAACCTTTGTGATATCGAGCTGCTTTTCCAGTTCTTCTACAATCGTCTGCAGGCCGGTTTTCACCGTCTGGAACTGGCCTTTCTTTTTGTTCGCAGGCTTTTTGGCGCTCTGGGCGCCGCGCGATTTTTTCATCCCGATGATCAAGCTTCTGTACTTCTGTTCTGTCTGGTAGAATTGCGGGAAAGTCGACATCAGACTGAGGCGGTCAATGTCCCCGGCATAAATGCCTGACAAAAGCGGTTCGATCAGGTTCTCCACCACTTCACCGCCGACGCGCCTTCTGAAAAATTCTCCGAGCGACTGGTCTTCCTGCGGCTTGCTCGCTGGAAGCAGCAAATCCATTCCGGCTCTCAACTTCCCCGGCAAGGAAAACAAGCCGGTTGTCAGAAAAGGTCCGATTTTTGTCGGCACCCCCATCACGGCTCCTTCCGGAATCGGATAGAGCGTTTCACTGACAAGAACATAAGACTGGCCTGTCGCGTTGTTCACGAGCAAGTGCTCCAGTCCGAGATCCTTCACGAGCTGAGGTGCGCTTTGCTTCCGTTCCAAAAATGAATCCGGCCCCCGTTCAATCACATAGCCGTCTTTGTGTACCGTCTGTATCTTTCCGCCCAGTCTCGGACTTGCTTCAACAAGCGTGACTTCGGCCGGGAGATCGTTCTTTTTGATTTCCTTCTCCAAGTAGAAGGCGGCGGCCAATCCGGTAATACCGCCGCCGATGATGACAATCTGCCTGCGTTCTCCACTCATTTACAATCGCCTTCTTTACTGTTCTTTCTCCAATTGTTTTAATACAACATCCGCTAAAGCATCGATAAACTCATGTTTTGCGTTAGGCATTTCAGGTCTGTAATAGCTTGCTCCGATATCGTCCGTGACGACTTTGCATTCATAGTCGTTGTCATAAAGGACTTCCAGATGGTCGGCTACGAAGCCGACGGGAGCATAAACAAAAGCGCTGTACCCTTTTTGCTCTGACAAGTCGCGCGTCAAATCCTGAACATCCGGCCCAAGCCACGGATCAGGGGTGTTTCCTTCGCTTTGCCAGCCGACGGCGTAATCTTTTACACCCGCCGCTTCGGCAATCAGCTTCGCTGATTCTTTAAGCTGTTCAGGATATGGATCACCCATTTCGACGATCTTTTCGGGAAGGCTGTGCGCCGATACAATCAAGACGGCGTTTTCCCTCTCTTTTGAAGGCATTTCGTCATAGGTTTTTCTCACCTGATCCGCCCAATATGCGATGAATTTCGGCTCATCATACCAGCTGTTGATCGATGTGATCGACAATCCGCCGAGCTTTTCAGCCTCGTCTTTCGCCCGCTTGTTGTACGACTGTACGCTGAAGGTGGAGAAGTGGGGCGCGAGCACGATGCTGACGGCTTCTGTAATCCCGTCTTTATGCATCTCCTGAACGGCATCCTCAATGAAAGGTTCGATATGTTTGAGACCGATATATGACTTGAATACCACATCATCCTGAAGCTCGTTTAAGCGTTTTTCCAGCTGCTTCGTCTGCTCTTGCGTGATCTTTGCAAGCGGAGAAATTCCGCCGATTGCCTTATAGCGGTCTTTTAAGTCCTGAAGCATGTCAGGCTCAGGCTTCCTGCCTCTTCTGATGTGTGTATAATAACGTTCAATGTCTTCCTCTTTGTACGGCGTCCCATACGCCATAACAAGAAGCCCCATTTTCTTTTTACCCAACGTGAACACCTCTTTAAAGATCATGATCTATACGTATTTTGACAGTTTATATTGAAAAGACCAACTGAAATGCTCATGTCATCAGGCTCGATTTTTTTGAGGCGGAATACTCATGAACAAATGCCGTCAATTTTTTCAGTGTGTCAGGACTGACTTCGGGAAAAATCCCGTGACCGAGGTTGAAAATAAACCGGTCCGTCTGCATGCCCTGATCGAGAATGGCTTTCGTCCTCTCTTCAATGACTTCCCACGGGGCAAGCAGGATCGAAGGATCCAAATTCCCCTGAAGCGTTTTTGTCAGCCCTTTATCCCTGGCTTCCTGCACGCTCATCCGCCAGTCCAGCCCGACGACGTCGAGGTCAAGATCGTGCCATTCAGTCGCGAGGTGGCTTGCGCCGACCCCGAACATAATCAGCGGCACGCCTTCTTTTTTCAGCTCTTTGAAAAGAATGTCCATCGTCGGCTTGATATAGCGGCAGTAATCACCGGCATTCAGCGCGCCGACCCAGGAATCGAACACTTGAATGGCTTTGGCGCCGGAGCGGATTTGGGCTTTGACGTATACAGCCGCCATCTTCCCGAGCTTTTTCATCAAGAGGTCCCATGCAGCAGGCTGGCCGTACATAAACGCTTTTGTTTTATTGTAGTTTTTGGACGGGCCGCCTTCGATCATATAGCTGGCCAGTGTAAACGGCGCCCCTGTAAAACCGATCAGCGGAACGTTCAGCTGTTCTTCTGTCAAAATCCTGATCGTCTCCAGCACATATGGAATATGCTCCTCCGGCTCGAGTTCGCCGAGTTTTTCAACATCTGCGAGAGATGTGATCGGCTGATCGATGACAGGACCGATGCCGTTTTTAATTTCGACGTCAACGCCAATACCTGGAAGCGGTGTCATTATGTCTTTATAAAGTATTGCCGCATCGACACCGTACTGTTCGACGGGGAGCCTTGTCACGTAAGCGCACAGTTCGGGCTGATGCGTAATTTCGAACAGTCCGTATTTTTCCTTGAGCGCTCTGTACTCAGGCTGTGATCTTCCAGCCTGCCTCATGTACCATACCGGTACATGGGGGGCTTTTTCTCCTCGGCATGCTTTTAAGAATGTGTCATTAAAAGCCTTGTCGTTTTTCATCATGATATCCACCTTTCAAGCTGCAACCATACGTTCGCAAAATTACTCCTTCCAATATACCGTTTTTTTATTGAACGGTATACTCATGAGACTTATTGTTCAAGAAATTGATGAATTTCGGGTACCTAATGACCCGAAGGAAACACTTTCGGTTCGACATAATCAGTCCCTTTCCCCTCTGTTTTCGTCTGCGGATTGTATGGAACAATTTTATAGGAAGCATTGGAAAAGATGTTTGCATAAGGGATTGAATAGCTTCCTTTCCCCTTAACCGTATCAATGAGCGTTTCTTTTCCGTTTTTCCTTTCATATATTCGGTATTCAACTCTTTTATCCTCTTGTTCATGCCATTTTAATGACACCGTAATCAGCCCCATCGGCGTAAAGGAATAGTCTGCTTTAACACTTTCCAAATCTTCGAGGCGGATCGGCCTGTCCAGATCTTTTACACCTTCAGGCGCCTTAAATCGTTCAGGCTTATGGTTGGAGCGTTTTAAAATGTCTTTAAACAGCCTTGTCGGATAAGCGCTGCCGCCTTTTAAATAATGGGATTCATCCGTTTTATCGTAGCCCATCCAGACAGCTCCCGTCACTTCGGGCGTATACCCCGCAAACCAGGCATCTTTTGTTCCGCCCTCTTTTCCGGTATACGTGGTCGAACCCGTTTTTCCAGCAATCTCTCCGGAAAAATCACCTGCTTTTCCCGTTCCGCTCTTCACGACCTCCTCTAGCATTCGCGTCATGTTCCAAGCTGTTTGTTTGCTGAATACCTTTTCTGATTTTTCCTCGTGGCGGAATATGACATCCCCGTTTTCGTCCGTGATTTTTTTAATAAAGAACGGCTGGGTGTATTGTCCTGAATTTGCGAAGGTCCGGTATGCCCCGGCAATCTCAAGCGGCGACACTCCTTTCTCTAAGCCGCCCAGCCCCAATGCCAGGCCCTCATCCGGAACGTTCATGCCCAAGCGGCTGAGATAAGGCTTCACCGTTTCGATTCCGATCTCATTTAACGTCCATACGGCAGGCGCGTTTTTGCTGTAGGTCAGCGCATCCACCATTGAGACCTTGCCCTCATACTGGCCGTCATAGTTTTTCGGCGAGTAGCCGCCGTATGACAGCTGTTTATCTTCAAGCATGGAGTACGGCTTGAACCGCTTTTCTTCAAGAGCGGGGCCGTAAACGGCAAGCGGTTTAAAAGTCGAACCCGGCTGACGCGGGGCTGTTGCCCTGTTGTAGCCTTTTGGAGCGTATTGTCGACCTCCGAGAGCGGCTACTACGCCGCCTGTCCGGTTATCGATAAAAACGGCGCTCCCTTCAGCTTTATTGTCTGTTCCGGGAAAATAGCCGTCCTGCTTCATCAACGTGTAAGCCGCTTTTTGTATCGAAACGTCAAGCGGAACACTGATCGTGTATCCGCCTTGAAGAAGCTGTTCACTCGAAATCGAATATTTGTCTTCCGCTTCTTTCATGACCAGATCAATATAGCTGTCAAGCCACGGATTTTTTGATTTTTCTTTCACATGGAGACCCAATGTGCTGCCTTGGGCTCTGACGGTTTCCTTTGAGCTGATATATCCCTGCTCATTCATCATGCCGAGAATGACATTGCGCCGCTCACGGCTTTTGTCCGGATTGAGAATGGGCGAATACGTGGACGGCGCTTTAGGAATGGAAGCAAGCACCGCTCCCTCACTGACCGTCAAGTCTTTCACATCTTTGCTAAAAAAGTAGTTTGCAGCCGCCTGGATTCCATAGACGCCGTGCCCGAAATAAAGCTGGTTCAAATACATTTCCAAAAGCTTGTCTTTGCTGTAGTCCCGCTCCAAGTTGATCGCGATAATGACTTCTTTCGTTTTTCTTAAAAACGTTTTGTCGTGTGTTAAAAAAGTGTTTTTTGCGAGCTGCTGGGTGATCGTGCTTCCACCTTCCACTTTCCCTCCCGCTAATATATCTTTATAGACCGCACGGCTCACCGATTTAAAATCGATGCCGTGGTGCTCATAAAAGCGCTTGTCTTCAACCGCGATAAAGGCATTTTTTACGCCGTCCGGCACCTCGGCAATTGAAACAGGTCTTCTGTTTTCGGTATAGAGGCTTGCGACTTCTTCTCCATTTTGGTCGACGATTTTAGAAGAAGCATGGAAAATCAGTTTCTTTTCATCAATCACATAATCCCCCAGAAACAAAATCGTAATATATCCGATTAACGATAAAAGGAATATCGCCGCTGTAATGATGATTGGAATGAAAAATCTCTTTCTCATATGGTCACCTCATTCCTTTCTATAGCTAGTATGGGAATTTTTTCTTTAAATTATGTTGCAGCATTTATAGCGGGTAATAGATAGAATTTTAAATCGTCCTTTTGTTATACTATCAAAAAAGGGGTGATGAAATTGAATTTTTACATTACATACGGAACTGTCGAGTTTTTAAAAAAGCTCGCCAAACAGCACGGTCTTGAAAACATGTTATTTATGAAAAGCCACGATTCCGCCATTCTCTTTCACGAAACCGACGGAGAAAGCGTCTTTCATTCTCCTCACCGCTACGAAATCATCGATCAGTCGGGAACTTTGGAACATTCCGGATTCGCCGTCCTCAACAACATCCCTGTCACACCGGAAGGAAGACCGCTTTTCGAAACCCGTTTTAAAAACAGAGCCGGAAAAATCGAAAATCAGCTCGGCTTTAAAGCCCTCAGGGTGCTGAGGCCGAAAGACAGCGATACGTATATCGTACTGACGTTGTGGGACACAGAACAGTCATTTCAGGACTGGAAAAGCTCCAAATCGTTCGGCGAAGCCCATCAAAAGAAGGAATCTTCAGCTGGAATCAACCAAGGCGGAACGATTTTTTCCCGCCCATCCTATATTTCTTCGTATCATTCTGTCGAATAACTGCCTTTTAAGGCAGTTTTTTTATTTCCGAGGAAATGAGCCCTTCCTTCACACTCTGACAGCCCAGGAATAAGCTGTATGAGGCTATGTTAACGGGGGGATCGGGAAATGGAATTTGAATTAACGTCCGTTCACTTTATATATTTGGGCTTTATCGCAGCTATTCTCGCATTTATGCTTCTTCGTCTTGATACCACCTTTATATCGCTTGCCGGGGTTTTTTTCATTTCATTAGCAGCGACCCATTCTGCCATTGCCTCTGTGATGGGCCTGTTCAACAGCTTAATCTACGCCGCCGGAGAACTTCTCCCGACCATTTTCATCATCTGCTTTACCGTTTCGATGAGCGAACTGTTGGCAAAGACCGGCGTTAATGAAGCAATGGTCACTCCGATCGCCAAATGGATGAAAGGCCCTGCCTTGGCCTACTGGATCACCGGAGCTTTAATGTTTATCATTTCTTCATTTTTTTGGCCCTCCCCGGCTGTCGCATTGATCGGCGCCGTCCTCCTGCCTGCCGCGCTGAAAGCCGGTCTCTCCCCGATAGCGGTAGCGTGCGCCATGAATTTGTTCGGCCACGGTTTCGCTCTATCAGGTGATTACATCATCCAGGCAGCGCCTAAATTGACCGGAGATGCAGCCGGACTGTCCGTTGCAGAAGTGATGTCTGCAAGCGTTCCGCTCGTCCTGATCATGGGCTTTTCGACAACGGCGGCAGCCTTTTTGATGCTCAGGAAAGAGAAAGGCAATAAAGCAGCGGCAAACAGTGAGCGGCGGCAAAGCGAGCCTGAATGGCTTCTTCCCCCGGCCCCAAGAAAATGGCTCGCACTGATGATTCCGGTCATTTTTTTAGGGGATATCGCCGCGATGCTGATCCTGGAATTGCAAGGAGACGAAGCGACGGCGCTTGTCGGAGGAACGGCTGTCTTCGTCATGATTCTCATTCATTTTATCGTCCACAAACACCGTCGTCTTGAGAAAATCACCGGTTATTTCATTCGCGGATTTCAGTTCGGCTTTAAAGTGTTTGCCCCCGTCATTCCGATCGCCGCCTTTTTTTACTTGGGCGACGCGGGTTTCGAAAAAGTACTGACCGCCGAGATGCCCGGTTTTTCTAATAGGATCGTGCAGGACCTCGGCTCAGCTTTTGCCCACAGCGTTCCGCTCTCTCCAGAACTCGCCGCAGTGGCGCTCACTGTCACGGGAGCAGTGACCGGTCTTGACGGCTCCGGTTTTTCAGGAATTTCTCTAGCCGGATCAGCCGCTTCGATGTTTGCTGCGGCTGTTGACGGCAACCCGGCCGTTCTGACCGCACTCGGCCAAATCTCAGCCATTTGGGTCGGCGGCGGTACACTTGTGCCATGGGCGCTCATTCCGGTTGCAGCGATTTGTAAAGTTGACCCGTTCGATCTTGCCAGAAAAAACTTTATTCCTGTAGCAGCCGGATTAACTGTCACAACGATTGCCGCCATTTTTCTTCTATAAAACGTGACAGCAAGGTTGAACAGCGGCTTCAGTTGTCATAAAATTATAAAAACTTACCATTCCTAAAAGGAGGAATTTTTTTGAGCGCATCCGCATTCATCCGACAAATCAATGAGCAGCTTGATGCACACTACGATGAAATGGTCAAATTGAGGCGCCATTTTCATCAGCACCCGGAGCTTTCTTTTCAAGAAAAGAAAACAGCCGCATTTATCGCTTCTTACTATGAAGCGCTCGGTATTCCTATCCGCACCAATGTCGGCGGGGGCGGAATTCTCGCGCACATCGAAGGCGGAACGCCCGGCCCCGTCATTGCGCTTCGAGCCGATTTTGACGCGCTGCCCATCCATGATGAAAAAGATGTACCTTACCGGTCGACGGTGCCGGGAGTGATGCATGCCTGCGGACACGACGGGCACACGGCCACCCTGCTCGTCCTCGCGAAAATTTTGAATGAACATGCCGACCGTTTAAAAGGAAAGATCGTCCTCATCCATCAGCACGCCGAGGAATATTCGCCGGGCGGAGCCAGGCCGATGATTGAAGACGGCTGTGTTGACGGTGTTGACGTGATTTTCGGAACCCACTTGTGGGCTACGGAGCCGACGGGAACCGTTCAATATCGAACAGGACCGATCATGGCCGCTGCGGACCGTTTTACGATTACGATTAAAGGCAATGGCGGGCATGGCGCACAGCCTCATAAAACAAAAGACGCCGTGTTGATCGGATCGCAGATCGTCGCTTCACTCCAGCAGATTGTCAGCCGCAGGCTCGATCCGACTCAGCCGGCAGTCGTTTCGATAGGTTCATTTGTTGCCGAAAACTCCTTTAATGTAATCGCTGATAAAGCCGTTTTAATCGGGACGGCGCGTTCCTTCAATGAAGAAATCCGCACCTTGATTGAAAACGAAATTGAACAGATTGCAAAAGGGATATGCGGCATGCATGGCGCTGATTGTGACTATTCCTTCGAAAGGGGCTATCCGCCTGTCTGCAATCATCCGGAAGAAACGGCTTTTCTCGCAAAAATCGCCAAACAGACAGAAGGCGTCGAAAACGTTGAGGAAAGCGGCATGCAAATGGGCGGGGAAGATTTCGCTTACTACCTGGAGCGCGTCAAAGGGACATTCTTCTTTACAGGCGCCCGTCCTGAAAATCCGGACGCGGTGTTTCCCCATCACCATCCGAAATTCGATCTTGATGAAAAAGCGCTGCTGATCGCAGCCAAGGTGCTGGCAAATGCCGCGATCTCCTATCAGGAGAAAGAGCAGGCGCTCCGCGAAACGCCTGCAATGTAACAGCCGAAAAAGCAAAAAACAGCCGGATCATCAATATCCGGCTGTCTCATGTATCAACCTCATATGGAAAACGTGCCTCGCTGTTTCCCCAAGATGCCCAAGCAGCTTATAGTTAGCCGTTCCGCCTATGACTGCGCCGAAGCCCGGCACAAGCTGAAACAGCTTTACAAGATCGAGATAGTCCCGGTATTCCTGCTGAAAAGCCTGCCAATCGATTTCGCGCTTTTCGGTTTCCCAATGTTCAATCATGCGGAAAATTTCTTTTCGGTGCGCTTCCCCGGAGAAGGCGAGCTGAAAAATATACAAAAGAAACATCCGCTCTTCTTTCTCCTTAATATCGTATCCGTAAATCGACGCCAATTCAAACAGGCATTTCATTTTGATGCCGAGCAAAAGCGGAAAGTCCGCCAGTCCGAGAAAAATCCCGCCTGCGCCTGTTCCGATCCCTTCAACGGCAGCCGCCTTTTGATACTGGGCGATCGTCTTCTGAGCCAGCTCATCTTTTTCCCTTAGTGAAAGCGCGCCTGTTTTCTTGTCAAAAGTCGTCAAATTCGAGCCGAGCAAAGTGGCCTCGACCATCTTTTTAATGCTTTCTGTTATCGCTTTGTGAACTTTGGCGGGAATGCGTGCGTTAATTTTCGACTGCACGCCTTTCGACATCCGCTCAGCCATCGACGGCTTTCTGAGAAACTTCATTTTCCAGCGGATCGCTTCCTCCAAATAAAGCTGGTTTTCATTCATGCGCCACTCACCTCTTCTTTCATGATACTTGCTTAAAAAGAAAAGGATTCATGATCTCTTGGCATTTTTCTTTAATCTGCTGCTGAAATAAGGCTTCAAAATTACAAATATAAGCAATGCGGAGCCGGCCAGTCCGGCGAGCATCCCGGTCCACTGCATCATGGCTCCGGCAACGGCAGACAAAACAAGCGCCTGAACGCTCAGAACAATGTGAAGCAGGCCGAAAAAGCTCTTCCGCTTTTCTTCCGCTTTGACGGGATAAAGCTCCTGCAATGACAAGTGTGAAAAATGATCAAACAGCGGCGTCAGCTGAATTCCTGTAATGAATACGGTAAAGACGATGAGCGCGGCAGAAACCCACTCATATGTCGAAAAATAAGCGATGATGATACCAAAAATTGCGGTCAGCCTGACGACGATACCGAAATAGTCGTTTGATCTGATAAAGGCCCTTCCGTACATATATGTAAATGTCCGGCGCTGTTCATACGGAATAAACCGGAGCATCCAATCGAGATATGCTCTTCTTTTCGCCTGCTTTCTAAGATGGGGAACGTCGGTGAATAGGTTCGCAATTCTGTAGAACCGCTGCTTTCTTCTGATTTCGTCTTCAATATGCAGCTCCCATTTAAACGATTTTTTCTTATCGATCATTTTAAAATACACATACAGAGCGGCCATGATCAGGTAGACAGCTGCTGCAAATGCGTATGAAGACGCTAAAGCGAAATAGATCGCGGTCGTGTTGAGAAGCAGTCTGACAATCCAGTCGGTGACCCTCATGTTTTTTTCGCCGAAAAACGTCATCCGCCATTGCATCGCCGTGTTCCATCCTTTTAAGACGAGCAGTTGAATCAGCAAGATGAAGTACGCGGAAAAAGCCTTGCCGCTCGCTTCAAAATAGAGCGGCGCCAAAGCGAGGGCCGCGGCGGCCAGCGGAAACAGCTGCGTCAACAAACTGAATCGGAAAGCCTGCTGAAAATACGGCTCCATCTTTGCTTCGAGCGGCAGCAAAAAGACGAGGTCCGCTTCTTTAATCAGTGTGCAGACGTACGAGCCTGTCAAAATGAACGAAAAGATGACGGCCATCACCCAATAAGCGGGAAAACCTTCGGGCATCTCTTTCAGCCATTTGCTGTACCAGCTCGCAGCTCCTGCAAGGAAAAAAATCATGA
The DNA here is from genome assembly GCF_038593085.1 of Bacillus sp. FSL L8-0528. Classification (NCBI taxonomy): domain Bacteria; kingdom Bacillati; phylum Bacillota; class Bacilli; order Caryophanales; family Bacillaceae; genus Bacillus; species Bacillus sp. FSL L8-0528. The sequence goes on along the minus strand of NZ_CP151961.1, from coordinate 1,097,827 downwards.
CGATGACAAGGTGGTCATTCAGCATGTATTTCAAATATGATCTTGTTTCTTTGACATACTCCTCAATTCTTGTCTTCCAAATCCCCAGAATGCTATTCATAGCTCTCTTCCTTCGTCAGTTCAAGGTACAGGTCGTCGAGGCTCGCTTCTTCCATCGAAAACTGTTCTCTGAGCTCATCAAGCGTTCCTTTCGCCCGCACTTCGCCGTTATGGAGAATAATGAAGGAGTCGCAATACCGCTCTGCCGTTGCCAAAATATGCGTCGACATCAAAACGGCCGCGCCGTTTTTCTTCGCTTCGTTCATCCGCTCGAGAAGGGCATTGATCGCCAGCGGATCAAGACCGAGAAACGGTTCGTCTATAATGTACAGGTCGGGTTCAACAAGGAAAGCGCACATGATCATAACCTTCTGCTTCATTCCTTTTGAAAAATGGGCAGGGAACCATTTCAGGCGCTTCTCCATTCTGAATTCTTTCAAAAGCGGCGGAAGCCTTTTCTCGAACGTTTCCTTGGAAAGGCCGTACGCCATCGCCGTCAGCTCCAAATGCTCCTTCAATGTCAGCTCTTCATATAAAATCGGCGTTTCCGGAATAAACGTAAATTGGGAACGATAGCTTTCCGGATCGTCCATGAACGTTTTGCCGTTCAATTCAACCGATCCTTTGTGCGGTTCCATCAAGCCGATGATATGCCGGATCGTCGTGCTTTTCCCCGCTCCGTTCAAACCGATCAGCCCGACGATCTGCTCCCGTTCAATCGCAAATGAAACATCGCGCAGCACCGGGTTTCTTGTATACCCTCCAGTTAACTCATTAACAGTCAGTAGTGACATACGTTCGTTCCTTTCCTGCATTTTTCTTAATAGTACCAAAAACAAGAATGTATTTGAAACGTTTTCCCTCCCGCTTTTCGGCCTTAAAATAAAACGAATAATCGAATGCGCATCAGGACATTCTAATTCTTGAAGAAGGAAAAGCTTATCAACTCTGGCGAATGAGGTGTTTGTCAAAGACAAAATCGGCAAGAGTTCCTGAGTATGAAACATGTCAAGCTTAGAAATTTCTTTCATCCACTGAATTGAGAAAGCACCTGCTTTATTTGACATCTCCGTCATATAAAAAAGGTGTGACGATCAAATGAGGTGTTTGTCGCAAGAAATGTATAGGCGTTACAAGCTTTCATTTTGACGAAAATGGGGTGCTTGCAAAAGGCAGTTAACGTTTCTTCATTAAAGCGTACCTTCTTCAGGCAGGGTGAACGTTGGAGCCGTTCATCCTGTTTTTCGTGTTTTCGCGCAAATTGTGGTAATATGTTGCTTATACATAACCTTTCCCTAATGGAAAAAGGAGGAAAAGTATGAGCGACTGTATTTTCTGCAAAATCATAAACGGAGAAATCCCTTGTGCAAAGGTATTTGAAAATGAACATGTACTGGCTTTTCTCGACATCAGCCAAGTCACAAAAGGGCACACACTTGTGATTCCAAAAGTTCATAAAACCAATATTTACGAAATGACACCTGATGTTTCAAGAGAATTTTTTGAAGCGGTTCCGAAAATCGCCCAGGCTATCAAAGACGAATACGAGCCGATCGGCTTAAACCTTCTGAATAACAATGGCGAAAAAGCGGGGCAGTCCGTCTTCCACTATCACATGCACATCATCCCCCGCTACGGCAAAGGAGACGGATTCGGAGCCGTCTGGAAAACACATGCGGACGACTATTCACCGGAAGACTTGCAGAACATTGCAGCTTCCATCAACAAGCACCTGTAATCGAGACATTGTCCAAGAGCGCCGGCAGCTGCCGGCGTCTTTTTTTCGTTCAAAAAAACTCCACATTTATCAGATCGCCCGGCACGACTAAATAGACTTTGTTCTATATTTCACACAATTCAAATTTTTTATGTATAACCGGAACCTTTTATGATAGGATTGTTTTATATTTTTATACATGAACAGGGAGCGATTGTGATGATACGTACAACGAACTTTAACGCAGGACCGGCAGCACTGCCTTTAGAAGTACTGCAAAAGGCGAAAGACGAATTTCTCGATTTCAACGGTGCGGGGATGTCCGTGATGGAGCTGTCCCACCGCAGCAAAGAGTATGACGCCGTTCATCAAAAAGCGAAAGCTCTGTTAAAGGAACTGATGGACATACCTGATGATTATGAAATCATGTTTCTGCAAGGCGGAGCAAGCCTTCAGTTCTCAATGATTCCGATGAACTTCCTCTCCAAAGACAAAACGGCCCACTTCATGATGACAGGCGCCTGGTCTGAAAAAGCGCTGGCCGAAGCGAAGCTCTTCGGAAACACATCGATCATCGCGTCCAGTAAAGAAGATACGTACAGCTATATTCCCGAAGTACCGGAGATTCCGGCAGACGGGGCTTACCTCCACCTGACTTCCAACAACACGATCTTCGGAACGCAGTGGCAAAAGTTCCCTGACGCTCCGATTCCGGTTGTCGCTGATATGTCCAGCGATATTTTAAGCAGAAAAATCGATGTTTCCCAATTTGACATCATCTATGCCGGCGCGCAGAAAAACCTCGGACCGTCAGGGGTGACCGTTGTCATCATGAAAAAAGACTGGCTCGGCAAAGAAAACGAGCAAGTTGCCAAAATCCTGAAGTACTCAACACATGCCAAAGCGGATTCTCTCTACAATACCCCTCCGACTTTTGCGATTTATATGCTGTCTCTCGTGCTGGAGTGGCTCAAGGAAAAAGGAGGCCTTGATGCCATTGAGAAACGCAATCGCGAAAAAGCCGGTATTTTATACAACGCGATCGACGAAAGCGGCGGATTCTACCGCGGCCATGCGAGAGAAGACAGCCGCTCAAACATGAACGTCACCTTTACGCTCAAAAATGATGAGCTGACAGCATCATTCATCGCAAAGGCAAAGGAAGAAAAAATGTCTGGGCTTGGCGGACACCGTTCGGTCGGAGGCTGCCGCGCTTCGATTTACAATGCCGTATCGGTTGAAGACTGCAAAAAGCTGGCGGCCTTTATGAAGAAATTCCGCGATGAAAACTGATGGTTATCCTGATGACGGAGGATGGCGAAAAAGGCTTCCCCATTCCTTCGAAAGTTTGATATACTACTAGAAAGCTTTCGCAATAAATGACGAGCATATTATTGGAAAGCGTAAAAAGAGCCTAGATGAGGAGAGAATAGACATGAAAACAAAAGAATTAGTGGCTATGGCCCTGTTTGTCGCCATTGGAGCGGCGCTTCACGCTGTGATTCCGCCTTTTTTCTACGGAATGAAGCCGGATATGATGCTGATCATGATGTTTATGGGAATCCTTTTGTTCCCTAGATTGCAAAATGTTCTCGTTATCGGAATCGTGACAGGCGTCATTTCCGCGTTGACGACGGCTTTTCCGGGAGGACAGCTGCCTAACATCATCGACAAACCGCTAACAGCCTTGATGTTCTTCGGCGTATTTCTGCTTGTGAAAAAGCTGAACAGCAAAACGCTTGCCGCCGCCGGATTAACTGCTGCAGGAACGGTTCTTTCCGGAACCATTTTCCTTACGGCTGCGCTGTTCATCGTCGGCCTGCCTGGAAACCAGGGGTTCATCACCCTGTTTTCTGTTGTCGTTTTACCTGCTGCCTTGATCAACACGATCGCCATGGCGGTCATCTTCCCGATCGTGCAGTCGATCATGAAGCGCTCAAGGCTGATTGAACAAGTCAAATAAAACCAGAACCTCTTCTTGAAAAGGGATATCCTTTTTTCGAAGAGGTTTTTTTCGTTTTGATGGTCAAAAAAAGGGGAATCCGCCCGATATTTTATATAAGAAGCTGAATAAAAAAAAGGAGCAGGAGCGCCAATCCTGCGCTTCCCGTGCAAAAAAGCGCTTTTTGTTTAAGAATGCGTTTCGGCGGGTAAGATGCAGAATATCCGAGAAGCCTTAAATAATAAAAGGAGCCGGCGGTAAACACAGCGCTTAAAATTGTCAAAACAATGATAATGACAGACAACCCTCTCCCTCCTTTTTTAAAAAGTATGCTAAAATAAAGCAAGCTATGCAGAAGTTTCTAAGAAGAAAAACGGATGGCCCGGCTCAGACGCCAATATCTAATCATGAGAAGACGGGCGCCTGCCAAGCCTGATCTTTAAAAATATAACCGGGGTGATATACATGTCAAAAGGCCGATCTTTAGCAGCCGGACTGATTGTAGGCGGTGTTATCGGCGGTGTTGCAGCATTGCTGACCGCGCCGACTTCAGGAAAAAACTTGAGAGGACAGCTTAAAGCCAGCTGCGGTAAATGGGAAGACACCGTCAAAAGGCTGAAAAACGACGGAATCGCATTAAAAGAGCAATTCGTCAAAACCGCCATAGAAGGCGCGGAAATCATCAAAGACGTCGGCAGCGAACTGCAAACGTCCATCCAGGAATGGCGCGAGGAAATCAAACCTCACCAGCAGGACTTAAAAAAGGAAATCGCTGAGATTGAAGAAAAGATAAAACAGCTGGAGAAAACCTTACAAAACTAATATACTCAGCGAAAAAAATGAACCTTAAAAAAGGGGTGTGAATGGAAAATTTTCACGCTCTTTTTTTGGGTAAAATCCTGATTTCACACCGTAAAGCTGGATTTTTTAAAAATTTCGTAAATTTACATCTTTATTAATCTTTATTTTATTGGCATAATAGAAATTATAAGATAAAGAGAAGCAGGTGAAGTGAATGAATCGAGCGGAAGAGCCCTATACGGTGAAAGAAGCCCTTTTATTCAGTCAAAGAATGGCACAGCTTAGCAAGGCGCTTTGGAAGTCAATAGAAAAGGATTGGCAGCAGTGGATTAAACCTTATGATCTGAACATTAACGAGCATCATATTTTGTGGATCGCCTACCAGCTGAACGGTGCATCCATTTCAGAAATCGCCAAGTTCGGCGTCATGCACGTATCCACAGCGTTTAATTTTTCAAAAAAACTTGAGGAAAGAGGTTACCTGGAGTTTTCCAAAAAGTTGAATGACAAACGAAACACTTACATTCAGCTGACTCCGAAAGGTGAAGACGTTTTCCTTAAAATCCTCGAGTCTTACGATCCGACCCGGAATGCCGTCTTAAAAGGCGCTCAGCCCCTTCATCAGCTGTACGGGAAGTTTCCAGAAATCGTCGAGATGATGTCGATCATCCGCCATATTTACGGCGATGATTTCATGGAAATTTTCGAAAAATCGTTTTCAAACATCGAAAGTGAATTTACGAGCGAAGAGGGCAAAATGAAGAAAAAACAAGAAGCAAAAGAAGCCGGGGAATCGATAGAGATGGACAAACCGCTTGAGCCTCTTAAAAACTAAGCCAGATCGTATTGCCTGATAATGCTGATGAATTCGCTCATCAGCGGTTTGTACAGACCTTGTCTGTGAAGGGCGAAAATCGTTTCGTGCACTTCAAGTTTTTCATTTAACTGTCCCGCAAAAAGCGTGAGGAGATGATCGAACATCACATATCCTTGCGCTTTTTGTGCTTCAAGCTCCTTTGAGAGCTCTTCGCACAGCTTTTCCGTTTCCTTTGCTTCTTCCTCTGATAAGCCCTTTTCGATCAACATTTTATAATACGGATACTCTTCCATATCCGCATTGTTCAATAACAGTTTGATGTAATATTCCAGCCGCTCAAGGCGTTGCTCGATAGAGTTCATATTTGTCCCTTCTCTCCCTTTCTCTTATTTTAGCCGATATTCCCTTCTGATGAAAGTTCAACACGGGAGATTTCTGTTCCTTTTACACCCTTCTAAATTCTTTGGAAAATGACGAAATTTTTTTCGGAAAAGGGATTGATTTTTCTCATCCAGAGGAGTAAATTATTCTGAGGATTTCATATAACAGTTTGTTGAAACGGAAGGATGTCATTTATGAGTTGCTGGAAAACCATCAATCTCGTTAAAGATTATGGAGGCATGCGCATCGTGCTCACTGCCGTCAGTTTAATGATTTTATTTTTTATTCCCGAATATTTAGCGATGCAGCTGATTCATCCGCAAACTGTTCAGAGAGGCGATCATGCCCTTTTGTTTGCAGGGCTTTTGGTTGCGGCTATAATTGCCCATAAAATTCTTCATATCTTGCCGGTGATCAGCAAGAAAAAATTAGAAAAAAAGATTTATTGGTTGAAAATGAGAACATGGAGAGAAGTTCCAAAAAACACGATGCTTGTCTCTCTTCTCTGCCCTTTTTTCGTCATCACGCCTGCTTTATTTTACGCGGGGGCTGTGATGCCGAGCTTTGCTCATTATTTCTGCATCATTTCAAGCATTCATTTCGGCTATTGTCTGCCTGATTTTCTGTTCGCCTGGAAACTGATCAAAGCGCCTAAAAACTGCTATGTCGATCAGGAAGCCGACGATTTTGATATTTTAATACAAAAATAATCCAGCCGCTCAGCTCTTGGAAAATCCTTTTTTCAGTCTATTTTCTATCTTTTTTAATAAATATTTGGTAATGTAGTATGGAGCAGAAACAGAGAGGGGGATCTCCTATCATCCTTTTTTATTTCATCTTGTTTGCGGTTTTTACTGTCTTCAACATAAACAAGCTTACAAACTCTTTATGCCTTGTCAGAGAGATTCCTGAAGAACGGCAGGATAAGGTGTTTAGAATGATTAATGTGCTGATCTTAATTTTATTGATCTCATCATTCATTGAGATTTCCTTTACGGTGTAAAGAAAAAAAGGATAGCTGCCGATCGTATTGATCCGGCAGCTATCCTTTTGTTGATTAGCATATCCAAGAAGCACCAATAATAATTAATAAGATGAACAGTACCACAAGCAGCGCAAAGCCGCCAGCGAAACCTCCTGCATAACCGTCGCCCATATTGACACCTCCTCTGCCCCAGTCGTTACATTAGTGTATGCACGAATGTCATGAAACGCTTAGGCTATCGTCCAAAAGAAAAGAACCGCCTGAAAAAATAACGGTTCTTTTCTCATTTTCTAAGGTTTTAGTACAGATAAGCTGCACCAACGATGATTAATAAAATGAACAACACGACCAATAAAGCAAAACCGCTTGAGTATCCTCCGCTCATGTTATTGACCTCCTTTTCTTGATCAATATATTTGTATGAGCGAAAAGAAAATTTGACTAGACGGATGCCCCTCTGTTGAAAATCTTTTTACAGCATGTCAGAATATGATATGATACAATTCAAAGGAAAGTTTAAACTGTTATGATTAGGAGTGTTTGCATTTATGAAGAAGATTGCAATTGCGGCGATTACAGCGACAAGTGTGCTGGCTCTCAGCGCATGCAGCGGGGGAGACTCTGAGGTTGTTGCAGAAACAAAAGCTGGAAATATTACAAAAGAAGACCTTTATCAAACATTAAAAGACAATGCCGGAGCGGACGCACTGAACATGCTCGTTCAGCAAAAAGTACTCGACGATAAATACGATGTCTCCGACAAAGAAATCGACAAAAAGCTGAACGAGTACAAAAAATCGATGGGTGACCAGCTCAACCAGCTCATTGACCAGAAAGGCGAAGACTTCGTCAAAGAACAGATCAAATACGAACTTCTCATGCAAAAAGCCGCAAAGGATAACATAAAAGTAACCGATGATGACGTAAAAGAATACTATGACGGCCTGAAAGGCAAAATCCACTTAAGCCACATTCTTGTGAAGGAAAAGAAAACGGCTGAAGAAGTTGAGAAAAAGCTGAAAAAAGGCGAAAAATTCGAAGACCTTGCAAAAGAGTATTCAACTGACGGAACAGCCGAAAAAGGCGGCGACCTCGGATGGGTCGGCAAGGACGATAACATGGACAAGGATTTCGTCAAAGCGGCATTTGCTTTGAAAACCGGCGAAATCAGCGGCCCTGTGAAATCGCAATTCGGCTATCACATCATTAAGAAAGACGAAGAGCGCGGCAAATATGAAGACATGAAAAAAGAGCTCAAAAAAGAGGTCCAAGAACAAAAGCAAAACGATCAAACTGAACTGCAATCTGTCATTGACAAACTTGTCAAAGATGCTGATTTAAAAGTAAAAGACAAAGAGTTGAAAAAACAAGTCGACCAGCGCCAAGCTCAGACAAGCAGCAGCAGCTGACGCCAAAAAAGCTGTCCTCCCCTCGCGGGGCCGGACAGCTTTTTTTATGCGATGGAATGACTGTCAGCCGATTTTTCATGCTGTTCTTGATCTTCATCCAATGAACGCTTCATACGCTGTGCTTTTTCTTTTTCCATCCGTTCGATATAAATGCGGCCTTCTTTTTCGATAAAAGCCTGATCGATCTTTTCCTCTTCCTTTGCCGTCGTCATCAGCTTATAGGCGCTGAAAATAATGCCGACGATGCAAAGGTACACCCACCACGGAAACAGCAGCACGGCTTTTCCCCCTTTTTGAATAAACTGTATATCAGACATTATGCAAAAGGGAGACAAGTTATGCCGCTTATTTGTGAAAAACGGGCTTATAAAAGGAACGATTATCCAATGCAAAGACGCGTTCGGTATACTCTCCCGGCTTGACCCGTTCGAGCGCTCTGTCCATCATATTGATCTTCGCATCAAGGTTGTCGATATAGTGAAGAATTTCCGCTTCCTTGACCATCGGAGGCTTCGGACTGCCCCATTCGGGTTTGCCGTGATGGCTTAAAATCAAATGCTGGAGAATCAGCACTTCTTCTGAATCAATTTGAAGCTCTTCGGCTGCTTTTGCAATTTCTGTCACCATAATCGAAATGTGCCCCAGCAGATTCCCTTCGACAGTATAGGTCGTGGACACCGGTCCGGATAGTTCTTTTACTTTTCCAAGGTCATGCAGAATAACGCCTGCGTACAATAGGTCGCGATCGAGCGACGGATACAGGTCTGCGACCGATTTGGCCAGGTTCAGCATGGAGACAACATGGTATGCAAGACCTGATACGAACTCGTGGTGATTTTTCGTCGCAGCCGGATAATCAATGAATTCCTTGCCGTATTTTTTGACGAGGTGCCTCGTGATTCGCTGAATACTCGGGTTTTTCATTTCAAAAATATATTGAGTGACCGCATCCATCATTTCGTTTTTGGGAATCGGTGCAGTCTCAAGAAAGTCATCGATTTTGACATTTTCATTCTCGCCCGCAGGTCTGATGTTTCTCAGCTTCAGCTGGTTCCGCCCGCGGTAATGATGAATGTCGCCGACCACTTTCACGATCGTCTGCGGGCCGTAGGTCACTTCGTCCTGCTGTTTGGCGTCCCAAAGCTTCGCTTCTATTTCTCCGGACTGATCCTGGAGCATCAGCGTTAAAAACGGTTTCCCATTGCTCGCGATTCCTTTCGTTGACGATTTAATGAGCAAATACAAATCCACCTGCTCGCCAACTTCGTGCAGCATGATACCTTTTGCCATGATAAAGCTCCCTCCGTTTTCCTACATAAAATCATTATAGCACACACTTTTATTTGTTAGTTATCCCCTTTACTTCCACCTTTTTCATGACGGATGGCAGCAGAATCACATCTTCGTCGTGAAAAGCTTCTCTTACATGTTCATGACACGTAAAATACAAGATTTGCTGATCTTCGCCTGAAAGCTTTTTTAAGATGTTCAGCACTTGTTTAAACCGCTCCCGGTCAAAGTGGACAAAGCTGTCATCCAACTGGAACGGCAATTTGACTTCCTTTTGATGGGAGAGGGCCAGAGCGAATCGGATCGCTAAATAGAGCTGTTCACAAGTTGCCTGGGACAGTTCGTGGGCGTAAAAAACAGCCCCGTCTTTCCGCATGACCATCATGGAATCATCTGTTTCAGAAAAATAAATTTTTTCGTATTGCCCGGCAGTCAATGGGTTCAGTAATGTTTCAGCCGTCTGTAACAGCTTCGGAAGCCGAACCTTCTTATGTTCATCGATCTTGTTTTTGACCGCCTGCCGGATCAGCTTGACGGCGGCCCACTTTTTGGCCAGTTCGGCGACCCGCTCTTTTTGCATTCCGGTCTGATAGGCGAGCTCGGATACCGCTCCCGATTCCTCAAGTCTGACCAGTTCCGCATGGACATTCGCCGCCTTTTGTCTTTCTTCTGCAAGCTTATTTTCTATACGGGCCCTTTTTTCTTGCGCCTCGGTCAGCTTTCCTTTCAGTTCTGCAAGAGAGTGTTCTGATGCAAGCATGACGGCCTTCTCGTCCTGCCTGCCGAGCTCTCTTTTGAGCTGCCCGAGCCTTGCCGTTAATTCTTTTTTGGCTTGGTCGCGCTTCGCCAGACCGATGAACATCTCACGGCCGTCCGCCCCTGCTTTTTGAAAGAGTTCGCCAATTTGGGATTGGAAGTATTCCGTCTCTTTTGTCAGCTCTTTGATTTGTTCGGCGGTATGCTTTAAAGACACGTCCGCTTCCTGTTTTTGCCGAAGTTTTTCTTTTTGGGAATCAAGCGTGCTTTTCAGCTGAAACACCTGCTCTTGGACACTTTCGCCAGCGCGGCCGAGAGATGAGACAAGCTTTCTCAATTCCGCTTCAAAAGATGCTTTTTTAGCCTGAAGGCGGCTCAGCTCTTTCTCGATATCCCGCTTTTTCAACATTTCCTCTCGGAGTTCCTTGATTAAAGCGTACGCATCGGCTAAAAATGACGGGTCGATTGACAGGTTCAGCTCTCTCAAATAGCGTTCGATCTTCTCCTGATACGGACGGATATCCTTTTCCCACGCTTCGAACTTCTGAATCGCTCTTTCATATTCCGCTTCTCTCTGTCTGAGCTCAGCTTGTTTTGCGATGAAGAGCTGCCGGGTCTGGTCGTCCTTCCACAGCTCTTCCCTCAAAGCGTTGTCACTCACTCCGCTTTTTGAACCGCTGCGTTCAATGTCGTCCAGCTGTTTTTGAATAAAAGCCGCTGCCGCGGAAGGCTCGGGCTTTTTTAGAACAACAGCGGCAAATATGAGCAAGATCGGCACGAGTAAAGCGCCCGGGAACCACTCCTTGAAAAAGAGCGCCGCAAAAGCTGCCGCAAAAGCAGCACAAAGCGCTGCCGCAAAAGCGGTCTTTCTTCTTTTCATCCTAACCTTTTGTTCTTGCTTCAGATAGGACATCTGAAGAAGCAGCTCTTCCCGTCTTCCGGCATGGCCGCCGGCGGACGCAAGGCGGCTGAGGGTTTCCTCTTTTTGCTTGCGGATATCTTCCGGCATCACTTCATTGCTGAGAGCGGCGTGAGCCTGTTCAGCTTCCTCCAGATCAGCCCTCGCCTGCTCAAACCGTTCATCAAGCGACCGCTTCAGTTCACGCAGCTCGATGTATGCCTGAGCGGTTTCCTGCAGCTTCCACTCGTATTCATACGCGGTGTCCGCATTGAGGATATCGCATTCCTCGATTTTCAGGCGCTCAAGCCCCGCTTGAACCCGTCCGTTTATCTGGTGAAGCTGATCAGTCAAAGACGCGATTTTTTCGGAATACGACTGGTAAAACGGATATGCTTTTAAAAGCTCTTCCGCTTCGTGCTCGAGAAAGTCTTCAGCCGGTGCAAAAGCGGCGGCGCGCTGTTCCAAACGGCGTTTTTTTTCTTCCAGCGCCTTCAGCTGAGCCGCTTTTGGATGCAGGTGGGATTCAAGCTTTTCGAGCTCAAAAAGTCCGCCTTCGGGGAAACGGCTTTCTCCTGAGCCGCCGAAAGATGCGAGCTGCTCTTCCAGCTGGCGTTTTTCCGCGGCCGCCGGCAGAATCTCAATGGCCTGCTCGATTTGTGAGACGAGGTGCTCAAGATCTTTCAGCAGTTGTCCGCTTTCCTTTATTGACGCCTCAGCGCCTTTTTTTTCGTTTAACAGACGGTGGTAGTCGCCTTCCCGCGCTTTCGCCTTTTTCAAATCTTCGGAAAGCCTTTTTAACCGGTCGAGCTCCTGATTCAGTTCAGGCTTCCGTCCGTTCGGTTTAAACAGCTCTTCCTGCTTTTTCACGAGGCCGGCATCCATCTTGGAAATCGCATCAGAGCCGAACAGACTCGAAAACAGCAGAAAACGGCCGATTTTGTCACGGTTGAATTTATGAATTTCCTGAAGGCCGAACACGTCAAATGAGTAGATCGCTTTATACAGCTGTCTGTCGACGCCTGACAGCAGCTCATTTAAAAAACCTTCCGGCTTCGTGCTGCCGTCTTCCAGATAAACGGTGACCCGCTCAGGCTTTCCGGCCGTCCGTTCGATCCGGATCCGCCCCAAATCAGGGTGCCCGACCTCAAGCATCCCCCCGTAAATGACGCCCGTTTTCGGCTCGTACCGTTTCGTCTTCGGAAAACCGAACAGCACGCTTTCAATAAACGACATGAGCGTCGTTTTCCCGGCTTCGTTGAGTCCGTAGACCAAATGCAGATTTGAAGGAGACAGGCGAAATGTCTGATTGGCAAATTTACCGAATCCGTATATATGTATCGCATGTATATTCACCCTGCATCCTCCTTTATCTTTTCAATGTCTTCAGTTCATGAAGCAGCAGTTTTTCCGCCTGCGCGCGAATGTCACGGTAGTCTTCTTCATTAAACCGCTCTCCGTGCCTTCTAAAGACCGGATGCCGCTCCAAATCGTCAAAAATCAGGCTGAAATCCTGAAATTCCTGCATTTCTTGCAATAGCTCCTGAAAAAAAGCGTCCCGTTCGATTCCAGACAAGGCGGCATCTGTTTGATCCTCGATCGCGGTAAGCCAGATGAACGCGTCTTCCTCCCGCTCTTCTTCATGGAAGATGTCAAGGATCTCGTCCGCGATGCCGGCCTGTCCTTCCGCCAAATAAGAGGGTGTTTCTCCTGTCAATACCATCTTGACGCATGCGGGCTTGCCTCTGTTTCTGAAAGATTGAAGGGCATCCTGCATCTGGCTGATCAGCTCTGTCATCTGCTTTGTCCCGGAGATATCGATGCTGGCCGTTTCCCACAGAACATCCGATAAGGCTTTAAATTCGAAAGACAGTTCTCCGCCGCAAACATTGACGAGATAGCAGCCTTTCTCCCCCGTTTCCTTCATGTGCCGTGATTGCGTGTTTCCCGGATAAATCACCGCCGGGTCGGAGGCTGAAATGACCTGTCTTTTATGTATATGGCCAAGCGCCCAGTAATCCATCCGGCCGTTTTTTAAATCTTGAAGGGAAAAAGGACAGTACGGATCATGGCCGCTCTCCCCGGAAAGCGTCCCGTGAATCATGCCGATATGCAAGGGCGCGTCGGTCGTTTTTTTGATTTCGGCAGCCTTATTGGCAAAAACAGAGCGCTCGGGATAGCTGTAGCCGTAGATGCTTGCGGCGAGCCGGCCGCCTTTGTAAAACGATTTTTCTTCAATATCTTCCGACGAGAAAATGTGGACGTTGTCCGGCCATTCAATCGGCGTCCAATCGCCGCCCAAATGATCGTGATTGCCAAAAATCACATAGACTTGGATGTTGTTCTCTTTCAGCTTTAAAAATTGCTTTCTCAAAAACATCTGTGCTTTTAAACTGCGGTTTGCTTCGTCGAAAAGATCGCCGGCAAGCAAAATGAAGTCGGCCTGTTCATCAATCGCAAGCTTAAACACATTTTCAGCGCTTTTAAATGTGCTGTTTTTGATCCGCCGGTAAACCTCTTCGGGTAGCCGGCTGATGCCGTGAAACGGACTGTCCAGGTGCAGATCGGCCGCATGAATGAAAGTGATGTTTGTCAATCTTCTGCTCCTTTTCATAAAATATTCTGCTCCCATTCTATCACGGGTTGAAAGCGAATGCACGTTCTACTCTTTGCGCGAAAAAAGCAGCTTTTCTTTCAAGCTGCTTTTCTTTTTCATTATCGATCTTTTGACAGACGAAGCGCCTGTTTGATATTTTTCAATCCGCCGCCGCTCGTGTACATGAGCACGCCGCCTTTATACACCCTCGCCCCGATGACGGCGAGAATCACAATGGTAAGAGCGGTAATGCCGATGCCGAGTGCCGCTTCCCAAAACGGAATATCAAGCACGCCGACTCTGAGGAACATGATCATCGGCGCAAAGAACGGAATGAATGAAGTGACGGTAATAAACGTCGAATCCGGAGCATTCAGTCCGAACATGGCAATCATGAATCCGGCGACGACCAACAGAATCATCGGCGAAATCATTTGCTGAACATCTTCAATCCGGCTGACGACGCTTCCGAGAAATGCCGCAAGAGTTGCGTAGAGGAAGTAGCCGAGCATCAAGAAAATGACCGCGTACACAAGCGTTGCAGTAGGTACGCCGGAAACGTCAAAAAATCCTTTAATCAGCTCAGCCGCATCCCCTCCGCTTTCCTGGCTGGACTGAAGCGACAGGTAGCCGGCAAGAAGGAGCGCGACAAGCTGTGTCAGGCCCAACAGGGCGACGCCGAACAGTTTGGCGAACATTTGCTGGACAGGCGGCACGCTGGAAATTAAAATTTCCATTACGCGGGAAGACTTTTCCGTCGCAACTTCTGTCGCGATCATTGAAGCGTACATCAAAACGGAAAAATAGATGACAAACAGCACAACATAGACAAGCCCTGTCGCCTTTTGAAGCTCTTCCTCGGTTTTCGCGCCTTCTTTCAAGGCGACACTGTTGACTTTTACCGGTGTAAACAGTTCGCTCAGCTTTTCCTGTGGTACGTTCAATTCAGCCGTACCAACGGCGATCTTTGCTTGTGAGAGCGCCTGTTCAATCGTGGATACAGCTGTGGAATCAGCGATATCGAGCGCTTTATACGTTCCCTTCAGCACGCCTTTTTTATCTCTGTCCAGGATTAAAATGCCTTCGAGCTTTTCGTCTCTGACGTCTTTTTCAAGCTCTTTTTCCGGCTTATCCGCTTTCTCGACTTCCAGCGCTTCATCGGTGTCGAGTGCTTTCACTTGCTGGGCAAACGTGTCGTACAGCTGATTTGAGCGGTCAATGACGGCGATTTTATCACCCTCTCCGCCGTCATCAAACATGGAAATAATCGATCCAAGATTTGTGACGAGCACGACAAGCGCAAGCGTGATGGCCGTTGAAATGATGAATGACTTTGTTTTCAGCTTGCTGAGATATGTATGAAAAAGAACAATCCAAAACTTATTCATAACGGGCACCTACCTTTTCGACGAAAATATCATGCAAAGAAGGCTCTTCAAGTTCAAACTTTCTGATAAACCCGCGTCCTTGAAGCATTGTAAACAGCTCTTGAGAGACTTCCTCATTTTCGACCTGCAGGCGGACTCCTTCGGAATGATCCCGCCATTTGACGATGCCATCCGCCTCTTTCAAGAAGCTCAAGTCGCCGTCTGCGTGAATCGTGACATTCTTTCTGCCAAAAGAACGTTTGATTTCTTTTAATTTCCCTTGAACGACAGGCGTCCCGCGCTGCAAAATGCAGACGTGTTCGCACAGCTCTTCGACATGCTCCATTCTGTGGCTTGAAAATACAATCGAAGTGCCGTCGTCTTTCAAAGAAATGACCGCGTCTTTTAAAAGCTCGACATTCACCGGATCGAGACCGCTGAACGGCTCGTCGAGAATCAAAAGCTCCGGCTTGTGCAGCACGGCCGTGATGAATTGAATTTTTTGCTGGTTCCCTTTGGATAGCTCCTCAACCTTTTTGTCGGCGTATTCCGTAATATGGAACCGTTCGAGCCACTTCTCCATTTCCTTGAGCGCATTTTGCTTTGTCATGCCTTTCAGGCGGCCGAGGTATACGAGCTGATCTTTCACCTTCAGCTTCGGATACAGTCCGCGCTCTTCGGGCAAATAGCCGATGCTGTTTGTGATACCGTAGTTAATCGGCTGTCCCTTCCATGTGACAGTACCCTCTGTCGCATTCAAAAGGCCTAATATCATTCGGAATGTCGTCGTTTTCCCTGCTCCGTTGGCGCCGAGCAGACCGAACATTTGCTTGTCTGGAATCTCCAGCGTCAGATCGTTTACAGCTGTAAATGAACCGAATCTTTTCGTGACGTGATCGATTTTGAGCATAATAACTCCTCCTTCCAATTTACAATCATACGTTAGTCATACCATTTTAAAAAGGATTTTTTTGATTTTTATATAATTTTAAACAAATAGATTATATTTTGAGAAAGGGGAAGAGAAATGGAAAATTATTATGTAACCGTTTTCGATACTAGTGGAGAAACGCTTTTGAATGAGCGATTTGAAGCGGCTGATGATGAAGAAGCGAAAGAGAAAGGAAGAGGAATGCTGAAGGAAAAGCAATTTTTGGAGCATACACACCGGGTAGTACATTCGTCCGGTAAAATCATTGTTTTCCGCAGCTGACTAAAATACGGGGTAAGGCGGCGCTGTTAGGGAAAGTCTCCCGCTGCCGCCTGCCCTTTAATCCGCCAAACACTAGTGGATCATCATAACAATGAGCAGACCCATGTTGATGAAACAGAGTAAAAACGATAAGCAAGCGACGCCTTTATTTTTCCGCAGAAAATAAAGGCCATTGACCGCCAGCACACAGATGATGACGGCATCAAACAGTCGAAACAGCAGATCCTGCAAGCTGTAGGCCGGAGCGAAAAAACCAATCACAGAGACGATCAGGATGAAAAGGCAAGAAACTGTAATATACATCGTCCATTCTTTCGCTGCGTCAGCCCGCTTATTCTCAGATGAAATCATGTCCTTAAACTCGAGCCTCCTTGTCAGTCGTAATCATTTTGTCCGCGTACAAGGAAGGGGCTTTTCCCGCATCTGCCAAAAAGCCTGAAGACGTTAACACAACAGCCAGCGACACCGCGACGAACAACAGTTTAGCTTTCATACAACGCATCTCCCCTTTTGATTTTTCGTCTTGCCTGAGCGCACTTCTCATAGTAAAAAATGGCATCTTCAAGCCGCTACATTTGATTATAGTACTGGGCTGCGTCTAAAGCCAGCTCTTCAACAGCGTCATATAAATGGTTTGACTCCAAATAATCAAATCCGATTTCCACGGCTTTCGATCCCCGCTGTCCAAATACAGTCCGCACAGAATGTTAAGCTTTGCCGCGTGTTCCCCGAGCGATGCCGCGCTTCGGATGCCTTTTTCATAACAGTCGGCCGCTCCGACATGGTTTCCCTGTTTTAGACGGACGTACATCAAGTTGTACAGCACTTTTGGAATATATGATGAACTTTCCAGTTCAAAAATGGAAAGGGCGCTCTCCATATGATCTGAGGCTTCTCGGTACGATCCTTGGAAATAGCAATTTCCCAAATTAAAATGAGCGGCTGCCGTCAAATGGCTGTTTTTGATTTTCGTGGCGTCTTCAAGCGCGTTGGCCAGGCTTTTCAGCGCGGGTCCGTATGTCATCGATTCAACCCAATTGCCGGCAATGATAAAATCGCAGAAAATCTTTTTTTCTTTTAGCGTCTCATCCCGGTTGAAAATGTCGGATGCGAGCGTCGCATAGTTGATCGATAAGTATCTCTGGCTGATATAGTAGTAGATTTCCGCCAGCTTATCATAAAATTCCGCTTTTTCAACCTCGTCTTCCAATGCGCTGACTTTTAGTTCAGCCGTTTTATAGCAGCCGATTGCTTTGACAAACCGCTTTTGTTTGAACTCAGACATCCCTTTAAAAAACCAGCAATAATAGTTTAGTAAACCTGTCATTTGGTCCTTTTTTTCTTCTAAGACGCGGAGATTTTTTTCAATATTTTCAGTCTTTTGCGGTTTCAAATAGCTGAGCATCAGCTTATGCCTGAATTCAAGCAGCTAATAGTAGAGCAGGACGTCCTGATTTTCCTTCCGCTTTCAATGATTCACTGGCGGCGATCTGATGTTTCCGAATGGCGTTGTACCAATCATTCAGCTTACTAGCAACGTATTCAGATGGAATCTTCTGTTTCAATTTCGCCGCCTCCCAAGACTTCGTACAGATCTGTATCTTATGAATCATTTTATGGAAACTTAAATTTTTTTACAATTGCTTCTGCACATCATTTCCCAAGGTCAATTTCCTGCCGGACCGCTCTTGTTATACTTGCTGACGGTTAAATTGCGGCTGGCGCTTTTCTAAAAATGCGCGGATCCCTTCCTGATGGTCGCTTGTCAGCCTCATTTTCATCTGGGCCGTTTTCTCGAGTTCAAGCGTTTTCTGCAGCCTACCTCCATTCAACGCCTGATAGATCTTTTTTGTCTCAATCATCGCTGCCAGCGGAGCGTGCAGAAGCTTTTCAAGATAGATGCGCGCAAAACGGCCGGAGTCCCCGCTGAATACGGCGTCTGCGATCCGAAGCTCGTGCGCTTCGGCCCCCGTCAATTTTTTCCCGCTCCAAATCAATTCTTTGGCCGCAGTTTCACCGATTCTCCGCTCTAAAAAGAAGTGTCCGCCTCCGTCGGGAACAAGCCCGATGCCGATAAAATTCATCGCCAGCTTCGCCTCTTTTTCGACCAGTACATGGTCGCAGCTGAGCGCGAGGCTCAATCCCAGACCCGCAGCCGCACCGTGGACAGCCGCTGTCGTCATCTTCGGCATGCTGTAAAGCTTCACCGCAATTTCAGAAATTGTGTCAATGACGCGGGCGGAGCTGTCTTGATCTCCGGAAGACAGCATCATCTTAATGTCTCCGCCTGCCGAAAATCCTTTGCCGCTGCCTCTCACAAGGAGAAGCAGCGATTCGCTTTCCTCTGCAACACGCAAAGCTTCATTCAGTTCTTCAAGCATTTTTTCATTCAAGGCATTGTACGCCTCAGAGCGATTCAGTACAATTTCAAAAATCCCGTCTTCGTCTTTCCATTTGATATATTCCATCTTGCACCTCCGTGAATACGATTTTGTAAGATATTAGCTTAATTAATTCCACCTTTTATTTTCAATACCTTTTTTCATGTGAAAATCAGCTGAATGATTTTCCATTTCAAGATCAATTGATACTGAAATAAGCCTTTTTAGTTGAATGATTTTCTTTGTTTATATATAGTTATTTATAGAAAGCATGTGAGGAAAGGGGGATGGGCGTAATTAAATCATTTTTGACGTTGATGCTTAGTTTATGCATGTTAACAGTACCATTCGCCGATCAGGAGCAAAACCCTGTTTTTGATCCCGAAGCGGAATACCATATGTCTCTAAACACCTCAAAGTTTGAGGCACATGCAGTGAACCCCTCCCCTTTTACAAAAAGCTTTCTTAATCATCCAGGAAGAGCCGCAAATATTTCTGTCTTTGACGCACGTTTCTACACTCATTTCATTCCTCGATTCGAGGTTCAATCAAATGAATTAATTCTAAAAAAAACTTGCGCTATTCCTGTGAAATACCAATCTAATTACCTCTCCTGATTTTCCCTTTTTCACCTGCATAACTTTTCAGCCGAATGGGGAAATTTATTTTGGAGGGATATGATTGAATATTAAAGAAAGTGATCTGCCGGGTATCGGCAAAAAATTTGAAATAGAAACGAGAAACCATGAAAAAATGACGATTGTCGTTCATGACGACGGAAGAAGAGAAATCTATCGGTTTGACGACGAAGATCCCGATGAAATCGTGACCAACATCTCGCTTGATGACAGCGAAGCAAGGCAGATCGCCGCCATCCTCGGCGGAATGGTCTATAAGCCGCAGGCGCTTGAATCGATTGAAATGGCGTTTAACGACCTGATCATCGAGTGGTTCAAAATCGAAAAAGGAGCAAATGCCGTCGGCAAAACTCTCGGTGAAATCGACGTCAGGCAAAACTACGGCGTCACTGTCATCGCGATCATTAAAAAGAATCAGGAAAAATTCTTGAATCCCGGGGCAGATTCCGTTCTTGATGAAAATGATACACTCGTCCTGTCCGGTGAAAGAAAAAACCTCAAGGAAATGAAGCAGGCTTTTCTTTCCCGAAAGGAAGGGTGATGCTCTTTGGATCATCTAGTATTTGAAGTCGGCACCGCACTCTTGCTTGTCGCGATTGCTGCCTTAATTGCGAATCGGATTAAATTCTCGATCATTCCCTTTTTAATTGTTCTCGGGATGATCGTAGGCCCGCACGCTCCGACGATCGGTATCATCAACTTGAAGTTTATCGAGAGCTCGGAGATCATCGCCTTTTTCGGCAGAATGGGCGTCTTGTTTTTACTCTTTTATCTCGGACTGGAATTTTCGATCGGAAAGCTTATTAAATCAGGACGGTCCATCGCCGTCGGAGGAAGCATTTATATTCTGATCAACTTCAGTTTAGGCCTCATGTTCGGGTTCATCGCGGGCTTCGAGTTTCTCGAAGTACTGATCATCGCCGGGGTTATTACGATTTCTTCGAGTGCGATTGTCGCCAAAGTACTTGTCGACCTAAAGAGGACAGCGAATCCGGAAACCGAACTGATTCTCGGAATCATTATGTTCGAAGATATTTTTCTCGCCGTTTATTTATCCGTCGTCTCGGGGCTCGTCCTTGGTGACTCAACTTCAGTCGGATCGGCGCTGCTTTCGATTTTGATCGCTTTTGGCTACATGATATTGTTCTTTATCGTTGCCAGGAAGCTGCCAAAATTGTTAAATCGGCTGTTTAATATCCGTTCAAACGAAGTCTTTATTATTGTGATTTTTGCGCTGCTGTTCTTTGTCGCCGGCTTTTCGGAAACGATTCACGTTGCCGAAGCAATCGGCGCCCTGCTTCTCGGACTCGTGTTTTCCGAGACAGAACATGCAAGCCAGATCGAGCATTTGGTTGTACCGTTTCGCGATTTCTTCGGTGCAATGTTTTTCTTCAGCTTCGGATTGAGCATCGACCCGTTTACACTGGGAGATGCGGTATGGCTTTCAATCGGCGCCGTCATCCTCACCTTGGCCGGGAACTTTATCGCCGGCATGATCGCAGGCAGAAGGGCCGGACTTTCTCATAAAGCTTCATCCAATATCGGCTTAACGATTGTCTCACGCGGCGAGTTTTCGATCATTGTCGCCAACCTCGGAATCGCCGGCGGACTTTCGGCCACATTAAAGCCGTTTGCCGCTTTGTACGTACTGATCCTGGCAATTTTGGGGCCGCTTTTGACAAAAGAATCAAAACGGATTTTTCATATACTGAACAAAATATTTAAGTGGAAAAAATCCGAAACAAAACAAAGAGGATGACAGAAAAGGAGACTTCGCCAGGATATTGGCGAAGTCTCCTTTCGTTTTGCCCAGGGACTGTCCCGTTTTAAACCGAACCTTTTAACTGCCTTTAGCATTCTTGTCAAAAAGCCCGGACAGGTAGCGAAGCTTTTCTTCTGTATAGTGTTCAAATCTGTCATTGTACGTTTTCGGGTCTTTCGGGTTGGAGAAATGTGTGATCTTTCCCGTTCCCGGATCGACGAATTTGCTCGCAGCTCCGCAGCCGATCCCGATAATCGTCTGTTTTTCCTCCATGATCATGATGTTATAGATGCTTTCCTGGCCGGGAAGTGAATATCCTATATTCTCCAGGTTGCCGAGAATGTTTTTCTGCCTGTACAAATAGTAGGGATGGTAGCCGTGCTGTTTCGTCCACGAGACAGCGTCATCCATCATCGCGACAATCTCCTCGCGACCAGCCACCTTATACTTATGTTTGTTTTTCGTCATTTCAGACGCGCGCTTAAATGACAGCGTATGGACGGTCAATGATTCAGGCATTAATTTTTCGGTTTCGGAAAGAGAGTTTCTGAATTCTTTTACCCCTTCGCCTGGAAGGCCGATGATCAAATCCATATTGATGTTCGACATGCCGGCATTTCGCGACAGATGATACTTTTCGATCGTTTCTTCGACGGTATGGTGGCGTCCGATCGCTTTCAGCGTTTCATTCTCGTAAGACTGCGGATTAATGCTGATTCGGTCGATGTTCCATTTTTTTAAGACCGCGAGCTTTTCCTCTGTGATCGTATCGGGCCGTCCAGCCTCAACAGTGACCTCGCGGATGTTTTTCACATCGGGAAATGAACGGTACATTTCTTCATACAATAGATCCATTTCTTCAGCCGTAATGCTTGTGGGCGTTCCGCCGCCGAAATACACGGTCGTTATTCTGACATCGTTCTCCTTGAGCCATTCGCCGATTTTTTGCATTTCATAGTGAAGCCCCCACAAAAATGAGCCGACCCGTCCGGCTTGTCCTCTGATCGCATACGCCGGAAACGTACAGTAGGCGCACTTCGTCGGGCAGAACGGGATGCCGATGTAAATGCTGACCTCTTGACTCAGCTCATACAAATCGGGTACCGCTTTCAGCTGACGGTCAATGATGTTTTGCATCAGTTCGATCTTTTCGTCGTGAATTAAATAATCCCGCTTCAGCTCGGCATGTGCCTCTTCCTTTGGCATGCCGCTCTCCAGCTTTTTATGAAGCAGCTTTGTCGGACGAACACCTGTGAGAATCCCCCATTTCTGAATGATTCCGGTATGCTCCTGAAGCATGCTCAAAAAAACGTAGGAAACGGTATTCTTCACCTGCTTAAACGCTTCCTTTTCCGTCAGTTTGGGGTCAATGTTTTTCGTATATTCTGCTCTAATGTCCGTATCTTTTATCATACCCGAAGCCTTGACGCCGTTCTCTTCCCGGTCGTAGCCGAGAACGATCGCAAGGTCTGCCGGCGCTTCTTCGCCAAAAACGACTTCGCTTTCTTCAAAGAATAAGTTGGCTATATGCTCAAGCGGTCTCTGGAACCTTTCATCTTGGAGCCCTTCTATATAAATGCGCAATGTCATCACCTTTTTCGTTTCAAAACTTTCTTTAGTGTACAAAAATAAATGGCCAAAATCAATCCGGGAAACAAACATTCCTACAGGGCAGCGATGAATGAATAATCCCCGCATTCAAGTTGAAAGCGGGGATTCTATAAGAATCAGACTTTTTTAATATGGAATTTTTTAAGAAACCCTTTGCTTTGCTGCATTCTGAAGTATTCTTTAATCATATAAGCGACGCCCTGTTCATCATTGGAGCGCGTCACCCAATCCGCTTTTTGCTTGACCTCCTGAGGGGCATTGCCCATTGCGACTCCGAGCCCGGCAAGCTCGATCATCGGAAGGTCGTCGATTTCATGGCCGATCGCAACGACATCTTCCATTTTTAGACCGAGGTCGGCGGCGAGCATCGTCAAACCCGCTTCTTTCGAAACCCCTTTATGGACAATCAGCATTTTTTCCCCCGCTCCAATGATGTCGACGAGAGGAAATGCATTTGTGATCGTCTGCCTGATTTCTTCGGACTGTCCTGTTGAGCAATAAACCTCGATCACCGGTGCGCTGACCGGTTCATCCATCAGCATGTCGCTCAGCGAATCGACAAACTGGACGGGATAAAAAATCGGGTCAGACGGGTGAATCATCGTTTTCCCCAGCAGGTTTGAATTCGTTTTTTTCCGGTTTCCAATCGAATATTTTTCATGGAGGATTCTGATATTGCAATCATAGCTTTCCAGTATTTGAACAAGGTTAAATGTCTGTTCTTCAGAAATCCTTTTTTCTAATAAAGGATCGTCGATTTTTTCCGCTATGATGGCTCCGCTGTGCGTAATCAGCTTCGTATCCAGCTTTAAAGATTTGGCAATTTTTTGAGCGGAGCGAAAATGTCTGTTCGTCACAAGCGTAACATATACACCTTTCTTCTTTGCATATTCGATCGCTTCCTTCGTTGCGGGATGAAGCCGTCCGTTTGTCCGAAGCAGCGTTCCGTCTATATTCAGCGCAAGCATTTGTTTTGACACCAGGAGGTCCCCCTTCTTTGATGACTGAATCTGTTATAGAGGATATGTCCCGGTCCCTTTTTTTAGAACAGCCCTCTTGATGCACATACTAAAAAAAGCCTGTTTTCACAGACTTTTTACTTCGCATCTTGTGGATACGATCATGATTCTCCCTCATATTCAAAACAGTGAATTCAACGCCCCTTTCGTTCAATTCACCGTATATTGATAACCCCTTTATTTGACCAGCAGACGTGCTTTCAGTCTGTAATTTCCTCTATACCCCTTATCATTTTGCCGCCAGTCCGTTTTTCATGATCGTATCCCGGCAAAAAATGAAAGCACTTACATTTAGTATTATCGCAACTATTTCACGAATTGACAAGTCTTTTTTTAAATCTTTATGAACGTTATTTGTTCACTTAGTGAAAAAATCCCCTCTTGCCTTGACAAGGGGGGATTTTTTATCAGCTCTCTGGGTTTCCGTAAAGCTCTTCCAAAGGCTTCATGATGATTTTGTTTAATTCAGCAATCAGCATGCTCATCCGCTGTTCCGCTTCCATCAGCTGCGAGATTTTATCATGCTGCTGGACGAGCGCCACGGATTTTTGCGCTTGTTCGACCTCTTCCTGGGTGATGTCTTCGCCGTTCATCTGTTTTTGCTGAAGGTTCATTTGAATATCGCGAAAGTTATCAAACATCTTTTTAGCAGATGGGTCGCCATTCACCTCATCATAAAGATTTTTCAATCGGGAATATTCATCGCTTTGTCGCAAGGCTTGCCCCAAGTCATAAGCCGAGTCATGTAAATTGACCGTCATCCTGATCCGCTCCTTTCCTGCCTGTATTCTTCTTATGGAATCGGCACCACTCCACTATAACAAACTATGGAGTGTTTTTCACAGTTATACGATAATTCCGTTTGAACAGGCCGTCTTCAGCATCAGATCAAAATCACAAAGATGGCTTGCACCGCTCCGATGATTCCGCCAAGCAGGCCGCCTAAATACGTGATCATCTTGAACTCCCGCTTGGAAATGGACAGCACCATTTCTTCAAGACGTTCAACGGGGAAGTTGTCCACCTGTTCCTTGACGATTTGCTCGAGTTCCAGCTGTTTGAGCGCTTGATCAAGGCGGCGCCCCGCTTCTTCTAAAAGGCGGTCGGCCATCTGCGGAAGGCGCAAAGCAATATCCTGTTCAAAACTGGAAATAGAGGAGCCGATCGTCTTTTCGAAAAACGGCTGAAGCGAGAATCGTTTCAAAAGCTTTTCCTTCAAATCGAAAATGAGAGGTTTGAGGTTCCATTTGTCATCTGCTTCCTTGAACGTATATTCTTTCAGCTTGTCCCATTCGTTTTCAAGCAGATCCTGTAAAAGCCGCGCGGTCTCGCCGTTCTTTAAAAACTTCACAATCTCCGGCTGAACCCGGTCAACCAGACTGCTGTTGCCTAAAAACATCTGCACCATGCTGCCGAGCATGCCCCGTTCTTTCAAAAAATCGTCAATCATATGTCCGAGGCGGTCCTTGCCTTCATCGCTTTCAAAGTAGCTGACAGCCTGGCTTAAAATATAGCCGGACACCATCGGAATTTTTTCTTTCAGCTTTTCCTGGGCCTCAAGAGGGATAAGCTCTTTCAGCGGTTCATTTTCATACGCCTCTAAAAGTGCGGACAGCTTCTCATCCGCCAATCTGGATACCGCTCGATCCGCTTTTTGGGCGGGGTTTGAAATCCCGATGCTTTCCAATGCTTCTTCAACGGTGGCCGTTGATTGCGAGAGGTGGGTCAAAAGCCTCTCTCCAACCTGCACCGCCTGGCTTTTGAACGCATCGGATGCAAGCCTTTTTTTGAGCCCTTCTGTTGTCAGCAGATGGCCTGTGACCATCTGTCCCATCTGTCTCGCCAATTCATCGCGCCTTTTCGGAATTAATCCGGGTGTAAAAGGTACCCGCTTTCCAAATATGTAGATCGCTTTATATGGGCGAAAAAGCATTTTAATCGCAACATGATTCGTTACAGCGCCGATAAGTGCACCGACTGCAATCATAACGGCAAAAATCCCAAATACATACATGTTCTTTTCAACTGCCTTCCTTTTTACCTGACATCATAGCTGTACAGCGTGGGTCTTGACGATCGACCCTCGCCGTCTTGCCTAACGTTATTATAGTAGCTGAATAAAAGACGGGCAAATAACGGAATGGAGCAAGCCGCTTCAAAATACAATGTGTCAGATGGCAATTGTATAAAGGGCGCTCTAAAAATTTAATCATTTCCAATTTACAAAAGCCTATTTCTGCACTCTCAAGCGTATCATGAAACAGAAGTCTATATATTAAAGTTTGCCCGAAGTTTGACAGTCTCAGCCTGTTAAGCCTTGTTTTTCATGAAGGAGGTATAATCATGATGACGCTTGGATTTATGTCGCTGTCGCACGAACATGAAAAAGCCTATGCCGAAGAACTGGCCAAAATGGCTTCGGACTATGGAATCCGGTTTATCCGTTTCACGCCCCTGGATATTTCCCCCGGTTCCCTGCTTGTGAAAGGGCTCTCCTTTCATCCGAAGTCAGGACAGTGGAATGAAATTGAAAGAGAAATCCCGGAATTGATCTATGACCGCTGCTTTTACGGCAGAGATCAGCAATCGAAAAAAGCAAAACCGATTGTCGAATGGCTCAAAAAGTATCCTAAAACGACATTTTTAGGACTCGGACTTCCTGACAAATGGACGGTTTTCAAAGCATTGAATGCCGATCCCGTCATCAAGTCCTACCTTCCTGCCACAACGATTGCAGAAAACGCCCAGGATATCCTGCGCAAGCTTGCAAAAGAAAAAGCGTGCATTTTGAAGCCGGCATCCGGATCAGGAGGCCGCGGCATCATTCACCTCGAGCTTACGGGAAAAACGGTGAAGGCCGCCTACCAAACCGGAAAACACAAACAGCTGAAGTCATTTTCGAAACAGGCTTCATTTGAAACGTGGTGTCAGAAAGTTCTTCAGCACCGCTATTTGCTGCAATCGTTCCTCGATATTCAAGACAAAGACGGTTTTCCGTGCGATATTAGGCTGCTGCTTCAGAAAAACGGCAGCGGTGAATGGGAAACAGCCGGTAAAACGGTAAGGCGGAGCTATCAGCACGGACTGCTGGCAAACCTGGCCGGGGGCTCTGAGGCGGTGAGCTTTGACAGCTGGCTTTTATCGGTGCCGAAAAAGCGCCAGGCCGTCCTTCTCGATGATTTAGAGACAATGGCGCAGGCCGTGCCCCTGGTGCTTGAATCAAATCACGGGCCACTATTCGAGCTCGGCCTTGATATCTGCCTGACGAAAGACGGAAAAGTCTGGCTTCTGGATGTCAATTCAAAGCCCGGAAAGCACGCTTTTATCAAGCACTCTCCTGAAAAAAGGGAGCTTTTGTATAGAGGTCCTTTGGAGTACTGCTCATTCTTAACGGCTTCAGCCGGCGCGAAAGGGGCTGAGAAAAGATGACCGGTCAACCGCTGACCGTCGGCATCCACCAGACGAGCGAAAACACGATGCTCCTGCCCGCTTCTTTTAAACAGGACGGTTTGTTATTCGCGGCTTTCGGTACAAGTGTTGAACGATGCCACGTCTCATTTGACAGCCATTTGAAGCGCACCGTTTTATTATCTGAAAATCTGTACAAAAACCTGCGGATTCCGTACCGCGGCAAAGCCTCCCTGATTTTTCGCGACAATACCGTCTATATCGGACCTTTAATCGGGATTTTCACGGCCGGTTTTACAAAATCGCAGCTGGACCCTGTCAGAGGCAGGTCTTTATTTTTTTCGAAGCTTTTGACAATGGATCTCCCGGCAGGAGGCTACAGCTATCTGTTCGGAGCGCACCAGATAAATTGGGAAGAAGGTACGGTGCAGGCTCTCATTTTCAGGGAAAACGGCTGGGAGGAAGCCACAGTCCCCCTTCCCAATGTCGTTTACGACAGACTGCCGAACCGCAAAGCCGAAGAATCCGCCGCTCTGCGGGAAACAAAAACCCGCCTTATGGATGAATACCGGATTCCGTGGTTCAACCCGGGCTTCTTTAACAAATGGGAGATCTATGAATGTCTGCAGCAAGATGAGAGGACAGCGGAATTGCTTCCATTTTCGGCATTGGAGCCCGATGCCGGTAAAATCGAAGACATGATCGGTCAATACGGCTTCATTTATGTAAAGCCCGCCGGCGGCAGTTTGGGCAAAGGCATACTCCAGCTTTCAAAACGGGAAGAAAACGGCATTCTCGCCAGACATGCCGAAGGTGTCACATCTTATTCGTCCGCTGCTGAATGTTTAGATGAATGGCAGAGACTGCACAAACATACTTCTTATCTCGCCCAGCAGGGGATCGAACGGATCGAAGTGGATCATCACCCGGCAGACTTCAGGGTTCATACAAACAAAAACGGAAAAGGCCAATGGACCGTCACAGCCATCGCGGCCAAAATCGCTGGAAAGGATGGAATTACAACCCACATGTCGAGCGGCGGCGCCGTCAAAACGCTTGCAGAGATTTATGATGATCCTCAGGAAAGGCTTCACACTCTGCAAAAGCTGACAAAAGCGGCGCTCCTCCTCAGCCGGATCCTTGACGAAAAGCTTGACGGTTTCATCGGGGAAATCGGCTTTGACCTCGGATTGGACCGTTCGGGAAAGATGTGGCTGTTTGAAGCCAACTCCCGGCCCGGCAGGGGGATCTTCTCCCATCCCCGTCTGGCATCTGTCAGCCGCTTAACGAAGAAAAGAAGCTTCGAATATGCTTCTTATTTAACTGAACAGTCCATCCTTAATCCGGAGGACATGTGGCATGACCTCAAGCCGTGAAGAATCTGCTTCTTCACGGTATTTTTTTGAAAAGCTCCATTTGAAAAGAATCTATGATCTTTTCTGTGAATGAGATACAATGATAACAAATCAACGTGTAGTCAGCTCGCTGGATTTGACCCACCTGAAATCAATGAAGGAGCGTGGCGTTTATGATTTCTCATTTTCAATGGAAGCCGCTGTTTAAAAAAGAAAGGCTTCCCGGCTGGAAAATATCGTTTTATCATAAAGGGATTCACTATGAAGGAATCTATCATAAATCAGGGGAAATCGAGTGGGGCAGCACCTATCCCCCGCATGATGACGAGCCTTCCCTGAAAAGCGAAATTCATGAATTAATGCTCTTCCATATTTACGAATAAAGAAAAGGACGTTGTCGTATGCTGGAGAAATTAAAGACGCTTTACGGTGAACGGATGATTGTATCTGAGGCTGTTTCAAAACACGACGCAATATGGTTTCAAACGGACGAAGGCGAGACCTTCGGCGTTTTGAAAAACGCGGTCACCGACCGGGAAAAAGAGCTGCTCCATTGCCTGTTCCGGCCTTTTTCAGAACCCCATCCCGAACAGCAGCTGACAAAGCGGGAGAAAGAATGGCATCAATATTTTTTTCACGATGTCCCGCTTCCAAATCCGGGGAACATTCAGCTTATGCAAGGACATTTTTTTAAAATGGAACATGTACCTGAAGAAAGACAGTCGATCAAAGAAGCGGTCAGCGGCTTTTTTAAAGACCCGCTTGTTGTTTGGTACGACCGGCATGAAGCTGTCATCGTCCACGAAAATCCTTCGCCGTTTCTCGCCAAAAAAGAGCTGTCCGAGCTTGCGCATGCACTGACAAGCGATTTCATGGCAAACCCTGTGTTTTTCAGCGGCCAGCTTCATCCAGTCAACGGATCGCTTCAAGGTAAAATCCGCTTTGAAAAACAAATATTTCATTATATGCTGGAAGCGGGCGACATCGGAAACGTCGCCACGTTTTGCCAGTGCCTCCCGTCTTTTTTGACGGCAAAACCCGAGCGGGTTCATGCTTCTTCGTTTTCGGACGCCGTAAGAGAAGCGCTATCTGATCCCGAGACATCCCTGACCATCAAAACGTATATGAGATGCAACCTGAATGCCTCTCTCACAGCAAAACGTTTGTTTATCCACCGAAACAGCCTGCAGTACAGAATTGATAAATTCATCGAACGGACGGCGATCGACATCAGACAGTTTGAAGAAGCAGCCGCTGTTTATTTGATGATGTATCTCCTTTAGCGGCTTTAGCAATATGCACGAAAAGAAATTGTGCACCATGTCCATTTACATCGCCCCGCCGTTTTTTATAAACTTAAACCAGGTAAAGCGCTTACATAAAAGAGGGGGAGAAAAAATGGCGGAACTCGTGCTCGATCGGATATACAAAGTGTATGACAACAAAGTCACGGCTGTGGATAATTTTAATCTTCATATCGAGGATAAGGAATTTATCGTCTTTGTCGGACCGTCAGGCTGCGGCAAGTCGACAACGCTCAGAATGATCGCAGGCCTTGAGGAAATTACGGATGGCGAATTCACAATCGACGGCAAACGGATGAATGATGTCGCTCCCAAGGACCGCGACATTGCGATGGTATTCCAAAACTATGCCCTTTATCCGCACATGAACGTCTATGACAATATGGCTTTCGGCTTAAAGCTGAGGAAGTTTCCGAAGGATGAAATCAAACGGCGCGTCCATGAAGCGGCCAAAATTCTGGGCCTTGAACAATATTTGGACAGAAAGCCAAAAGCGCTTTCCGGCGGACAGCGCCAGCGCGTCGCCTTAGGCCGGGCAATCGTTCGGGACGCAAAGGTGTTTTTGATGGATGAGCCGTTATCAAACCTTGACGCCAAATTGCGCGTACAAATGCGCGCTGAAATCACAAAGCTTCATCAGCGCCTGCAGACGACGACCATCTATGTCACCCACGACCAGACTGAAGCGATGACGATGGCTACGCGGCTCGTCGTCATGAAAGACGGAATCATCCAGCAGGTCGGCGCTCCGAAGGAAGTCTATGAAAATCCGGAAAACGTGTTTGTCGGCGGCTTTATCGGGTCTCCCGCAATGAACTTTTTCACCGGCACTCTAAAAGAAAACTTGTTTACATTTGACGGCGTTTCGGTTCGCGTGCCGGAAGGAAAAATGAAAGTTCTGCGCAGCCAGGGCTATGCCGGCAAGGAAATCATCATGGGGATCAGGCCTGAGGATATCCATGACGAGCCTGTTTTCATTGAAGCGTCAAAAGACTCGAAAATCGATGCGAAAATTGAGGTAGCTGAGCTGATGGGCGCCGAAACAATGCTTTATTCACAAGCCGGCACGCAGCCGTTCATCGCCAGAGTCGATTCAAGGACCGACGTCCAGGCCGGCGATACGCTTCCTCTTGCGCTTGACATGAATAAAGCCCACTTCTTTGATAAAGAAACGGAGCTTCGCATCCGCTCTGAAGAATAACCCGGATTCAAACACTCTCCATGACCGAAGCATGCTGCGGCCCTCCGTGCTGCTATGCTTCGGTCGTTTCAATTTCGACGGTTTCTTCATAAGTACAATCCTGGCAAGTATATAAATGAACGCATACGGTTTGTGTTTGTTTAAATGAATCGAACTCCATATACGGACTGTACGGACCGTAAAAATCGGTTGCTCTCCCCGCGTCCGCCATTTCCCCGCCGCACTCCGGACAATGCCTTGTCTGGACGAGAATGCCATTGCACACTGGACACATCATCTGCTCCATCCTCCTGCTTTTTTCCTTAGCTTACCCCATTCCCAGCCTTTTCGCCTTTCAACATTTACCAGATTGAAACACGCATTTATTTTATCGAATCCACCATAATACGTAGTACAATCCAACATTGGGCTTTAGCCGAGAAGGCAGCGGTTTTCTTTTGGTGAAAGCCGGCAGCTGGTGCAACTCCAGTCAGCCCAACCATACCATTTTTATAAAGGAGTTTGATACAAATGGCTAATCAAAATTCTTCAAATCAACTGCTTGTCCCAGGAGCAGCTCAAGCGATCGAACAAATGAAATTCGAAATCGCTTCTGAGTTCGGAGTAAACCTTGGCGCTGACACGACTTCCCGTGCAAACGGTTCTGTCGGC
Source organism: Bacillus sp. FSL L8-0528 (assembly GCF_038593085.1). Lineage (NCBI taxonomy): Bacteria > Bacillati > Bacillota > Bacilli > Caryophanales > Bacillaceae > Bacillus > Bacillus sp. FSL L8-0528. The sequence goes on along the minus strand of NZ_CP151961.1, from coordinate 1,066,286 downwards.
GGAGAAATTACAAAACGTTTAGTTTCCCAAGCTCAAGCATCTATGGGCGGTCAACAATTTTAAACAACTTCATATTCATGGATAACAGAAGGTGCATATCCTGCACCTTCTTTAGCGTGTCGATAAATCTTCACATTCATTGCCGAGGCGGCGGCCCGCACCTCTGGCATATCTTATGAAAGCCCGCACCCGCTTCTCCTTTTTTCATATGCTGATATAAAGGAGGAGTCGGCATGCAGCTGATGTTGAGCATCAATTGGGAATTGATTCAATTTGTCGGGATTTCTCTATTGAATGAGTATGTCTCAAATGTCCGCCCTTATCATGGAACTTTTTGCTTTCGCGGGGCTTTTTCTTCCGGACGATCTGACGTATGATAGATCCGATGGGAGTGATCATGGTGAAAATTGCGCTTTTTGGAGGTACAGGCCGTGTCGGACAGGCCTTTCTCAATTTTGTTGAAGAGGATGGGCGTCATTCCGTTTACGCACTTGTCCGGAGGACGGAAGGCGCCCGCATTCCGGATAAATGCTGCCAAGCGCTTACAGGGAACGCCAGGAACCAGCATGACGTCGAGTCTTTAATAAAAGATTCGGATATCGTTGTCAGCTGTTTAAACACAGATGGAGACGATACATTGACCGTCTCCATCGAACATATGATAAATGCCATGAACGCACATCGGATTAAACGGCTGATTACCATCGGAACGGCCGGTATTTTAAACGCGAGGCAGAACCCGGACCTTTACCGCTTTGAAACAAACGAATCAAAACGGCGCTCGGCGCGCGCAGCGCAAGAACATGCCCGTGTGTACGAACGTCTCCGCGGGTCTGAATTGGATTGGACGATCGTCTGCCCGACATATCTCCCCGACGGGCCGGCATTGAAGACATACCGTTTTGAACAGGATGTTCTGCCGGCCGGCGGAAAAGAAATATCGACCGGCGACACCGCCCATTTTCTTTTCAAACAGCTTGAGTCTGACCAGTTTGTCAAGGCAAGGGTGGGGCTCGCTTATTAAAGCCGGGTGAAGATCCGGCTTACCCTGTCAGGGTTCCTTTTCCCTTTTGCAGTTCATACATTTGATAGTATTGGCCTTTTTGCTTCATCAGCTCTTCATGATTTCCCCTCTCGATAATCCGGCCTTTTTCAAGAACGAGAATCTGGTCGGCGTTTTTGATCGTTGACAGCCTGTGGGCGATGATAAAGGTCGTGCGCCCTTGTTTAACGACATCAAGCGCTTTTTGAATGACCGCTTCTGTTTCAGTATCGATATGGGCCGTCGCCTCGTCTAAAATAAGAATAGCAGGATCATATGCCAGCGCACGCGCAAACGAGATCAGCTGTCTTTCCCCTGAAGAAAGGGTGCTTCCTTTTTCGATGACCGGCTCGTCAAGACCTTTCGGCAGGCGGGCGAGCATTTCAAGAGCCCCGACCTGTTTCAAGGCGGCTTCTATTTGCTCTCTGGTCAAATCAGCATTGTCAAGGCTGACATTTGAAGCAATCGTGCCGGAAAACAAGTAAGGATCTTGAAGAACGATGCCCATCTGCTTTCTGATTTCCTGCCTTGACATATCGTATATGCTTCTCCCATCGATTTTGACATCGCCCTTTTCAATATCGTAAAAGCGGAAAAGTACATTCAAAATGGAGCTTTTCCCTGAGCCTGTATGGCCGACCAATGCAACGGTCTCCCCTTGCTTCGCTTCAAATGAGATGTTTTTCAGCACATCTTCACCGTCATGATAGCGAAAAGATACATCTTCAAATATGACTCGCCCCCGCGCTCTTTCGCTGCCCGGCTCTTTGACGTCGACGCCCGGCTCATCCAGCAGGCGGAAAACCCGCTCCGATGATACGCGCGCCAATTCAAGCTTGGCAAACTGGTTGACAATGCCCGTAATCGGCTGAAATAAACGATTCAAGTAATCAACGAATGCATAAAGGACGCCGATTGAAATCATTCCTTCCGCGTTCAGGGCAGCTCCCCCGAAATACCAGATTAAAGCGGTGAACATCACATTTCTCAGAATGTTGACCAAGTTGTGGGACATGAGCGAATTCAATTTCAGCATTTTATTTTGGTAATGAAAGTGGCTCTCGTTCAGCTGTTCAAATTCTTCTTTTGTGTCCTGTCCGCGCCGGAATGCCTGAATAATCGGCATGCCTTGAATCGATTCATTCATTTTGGCGTTGATCTCGCTGTTGATTGACCTGAGTTTGTGATTGTAGCCAGAAGCGAATTTTCGATAAACGGCCGCCCAAATGACAATCAGGGGCAAAATTAACAGACAGACGCCGGCCAGCCTGACATCAAGGAAAAACAGCGCGGCGAATATTCCGGCCATATAAATGATATTTGTGACAAACGTCGAAAGAACGGTCACATACAGGTCGCGGATCGCTTCGGTATCATTCGTTACCCTTGCAACGATTTTTCCTGCCGGCAAATTATCAAAATAGCGGATAGGAAGCCTTTGAATGTTGGCGAATACATCCTGTCTCATCTTTTGAATGATGCGGTTTGCGCTCATCTGCAAAAGGTAGAATTGGCCGTAATGGAAAAAGATCGAGAAGACGAGTAGGCCGAAATAAACAGAAACGAGCGAGATCAGCCCTCCTATTTCAGGCTCGTAAAAAGCATACACTTCTGACAAAGACAGGCGATCTGCCTTGTAGGTTGCCGTCTGCTCTCCGTTCGTCATTTTCAGCTCTTCTCCGGAAACCGTCCGCTCTCCGTCAAAGGAAACCGGTTCCCCCACAAAGTAGTAGTTCATACCGACTTGAAAGATGTGAACTTCCTGCAGCTTTTCAGCTGAAGGGTCTGTCCTGTCTTCCCTGATATATTCCTTTCCTTTATAGGAAACGGTATATTTCGTGTTCTCTGTCGTTTCATACCACGTTTTTTCAATTCCGAGAATATGATCGTCGATCATCTTTTTGGCGATCATCGGCCCCGTCAGCTCGGCTGTGACGGCAATCGTCAGCATGACGAGCGCCCAGATGAGAATTTTTTTGTAAAGAAGCGCATATTGGAAAAGCCTTTTTCCTGTTGTCATGCTACAGTCCCCCCTTCTTCTCCCGAAGGAAGCTGCTGTGCTTCGTATTGTTCAAAATACCAGCCTTTCCGGCCGATCAGTTCCTGATGCGTCCCTCTTTCAACGATCCTTCCATTTTCCATGACGAGAATGAAATCGGCGTGTTCGACGGCCGACATCCGATGTGATGTAATAAAGGTCGTTTTGCCTTTCCGCCTGCTGCGGATGTTTTCAATAATCGCCGCTTCCGTTTTCGCATCGACAGCCGACAGCGAATCATCCAAGATCAAAATATGGGGTTCCGCAATCATCGCTCTCGCAATTGAAATCCGCTGTTTCTGCCCCCCTGATAAAGCAACGCCCTTCTCTCCGACCATTGTCTCCAAGCCGTCTGAAAGCATCTCAATATCCTTTTTCAGATGTGCCGCAGAGATGACATCGTACAAATCGCGTTCCTCGGCGAGGCGTCCGCCGAACAAAATATTGTCTTTCACCGATTTTGAAAACAACACGTGATCCTGAGGCACATATCCGATCCAGCTGCGAAGCTGATCAAGCGGCAGGCGCTCAATCGGCACGCCCGAAATGGTGATCGTTCCTTTTCCTTTCGGATACTGCCTCAGCAGCTGCTTGACTAACGTCGTTTTGCCGCTTCCCGTCTTTCCGACGATTCCGACCGTTTGTCCTTCTAATACGGTAAATGAAATATCGGCCAGGTTTTCTGACGCGGAGCTCGGGTACGCAAAAGTGACCCCGTCAAATACAATATCGCCCGGCTCCGCTGTTTCCGGTTCAGCGGGTTCTCTCACATCAGGCTCATATGCCAATGTTTCATTTACCCTGTCAAGCGAAGCATTTCCCCTCTGCATGACATTGATCAGCTCTCCGATCGCAAACATCGGCCAGATCAGCATGCCGAGGTATACGTTGAAAGAGACGAGCTCTCCCAATGTCAGCTGGCTGCGGAAAACAAGATAGGCGCCGTAGCCAAGACCGATTAAATAGCTGATCCCGACCAAAAGCTTCACCGTCGGTTCGAACAGCGAATCGATCAAAGCGACTTTCATATTTTTCTTGTACACATCAGCCGTCATGCTGTTGAACCGGCTGACATCGTTTTTCTCCTGCACATAGGCCCGGATCACCCTTACCCCTGACACGGACTCGAGCACTCGATCATTTAAATCGCCAAACGCATCCTGCGCTTCCGTGAAACGCTCATGAATTTTTTTCCCGTAGATGCTGATGGCAGCCGCCATCAGCGGAAGCGGAATGATCGAAGCAAGCGTCAGCTTCCAGCTGATCAAAAAACCCATTGTCAACAGAATCGTCAGCATATACAGCGTCGAATCGACCAGGGTCAAAATGCCGAAGCCCGCCGTCATGGAAATCGCTTTTAAATCATTTGTCGCCCTCGCCATCAAATCCCCTGTGCGGTTTTTCTCGTAAAATGACGGGGTCATTTTCAGCAAATGGCCCATCAGCTTGGATCTGAGAATTTTTTCGACCAGGTTCGCTCCCCCAAACAGCTGATACATCCAATAATAAGACAAGATATAAACAACTGCGCCAAGCGCGAGAAATAAAGCGATATAGCCGAGCATGCCGGCCTTTGAAAAAGTGCCCGCCTGCATGTCGTCAATCGCGTTGCCAAGCAGCTTCGGCGGAAACATTTCAAATACGTTTACAATAATCAACAGGACGACCGCTATCGTATAGCGCCGCCAAGAGGCTTTAAAAAACCAGCCCAGCTTCCATAAAACAGAAAACATTGATATCCTCTCCTTTTTTAGCCGCCTTCAAGTTTTTCCTTACAATCTTTGATTTCGTTTTTTCTGATACTCGGCATAAAAAATTCCTCCTTATGTGCGGTTGATTTATTAGAAAAACATGCTGCTCCGCATCGGGAACAGAATGTTTTTTCTCAGAAAAAAAAAGGCACACTGTGCACCAGCATGCCTTTTTTTATATAAAAAGGCGCATGTACGCTTGTTCACGCGACATGCGCCTTCCTTCTGAAAATGGTTAGAGTGAAACGGATCCCTGAGCGTAAGGAAGGTATAAAAATGTCACGTTAAGGTGCTTTTGTTGTTGAACTGATGCTTTGATATTTCTAAACATGACGATACCCTCCAATCTTATTAATATTTTCCATCTTATAGTACGGCCCTTTAATTGTCAATTTGTTTTTTTGGCGAATGGCGGGCTTTTGATTCATATTCTAATATTTCGTTAGATTTGTTGGGAAAACGGGTAATATAAAAGTAAATCCATTCTGAAAGGAATGATCAATTTGTTTAAAGCTGACCGGATCATTGTCGCGTTTGACGGAAAAGAGGAAAGCAAAAAAGCGCTGAAAAAAGCGATCGACCTTTCGAAAAGGCTCGGTTCACAATTGACCGTTGCCCATGTCCATGAACCGAGGCAAGTGCGAACAGAGGCTGCGGACGAAAGACCCGCTGCCGGCGCGCCGTACCTTTACAGCGGCTTCCCGGCCGCGCCCCGGGTCCCCCACGATTCAGACTTGGCCGGTGAACCCATGATCTATGAGGACAGCGCGGAAGAAGCGATTGCGGCAGCGAAAATCATGTTAAGCGAAAACCAGTACGACGCGGAAATAGAGGTGTTGGAAGGAGACCCGGCCAACGCAGTTCTGCAACATGCTGAAAACATCGGCGCTGATCTCGTCATCACGGGTACGCGCGACCAGAACCGCCTGAAAAAACTCCTGTTTGGCAGCGTCAGCGACAAGATATCGACAAAATCGGAGATCCCGGTACTGATTGTAAAATAACGATTTTAAAAGAGGCCGGTCAAATGTCCGGCCTCTCATCATGTTATGATCTTCTTGATTTTCTTAACCTGTTAATAATGGAGATCATTCCCCACACAATGAATAGAAAGACGCCTAATACTATGAAAGCATTTATTATTGAAAAATTGATCAATGCAATCTCTCCTTCTCTATGAAAACATACTTGTTGAAAGAACCTGTTTTTGTAGTAATACATAAGCATTTGCATCAGTATAAAACTGCAAGGGCACTGTTCCCGCGAATGATCCTCCGCTGCTATATACAACGCCAATTGATTTTTTCCTGCTAAGCCGAATGGTTGCCTTTCCCCTCTATATTTTCTTCACTTTAGGTGTTTTCATAAATTGTATTTGTATTCGATTTAGACTTTCCCTCCACATGACTTACAATTGTTTTTTTCTCCACCTTGCCTCGGATTCTTTGGTTTTACTTATTGTCCTCCTCTCTTCAGCCCCCACCGGTCTCAATAAACTGCCGCAAGTATGGCTGCAAAATAAAAGCCCCTCTTCAGCGAAATCCAATAACAGGAAAAATAGGCGTTCAATTTAGTAACAACCACCTAACAGACCTCATAATTTGATCTTGTGAGTACCCGGGGTATTTGACTTAATCTGACTTTGCTTATGTTTCATTCTTCTTTTATTGTGTTTTGGTCAAAAAATTTTACCGATGAAGGGGGATATTAAAATGCAACCATTCCATGATGAACTGCAGTCGTTGGAGATGGATCAATTCCAGGCAGAAGATATGACGCATTGGGATGCGGACCGTCATCACGCCAATGTTAAACACTGCGCAAGCTGCTGGAGCTGCGGAAGCTGTGCCAGCTGTTGGAGCTGCGCGGGCCACAGCTGCTGGAGCTGCGCGGGCCACAGCTGCTGGAGCTGCGCGGGCCATTGCTGCTGGAGCTGCGCGGGCCACAGCTGTTGGAGCTGCGCGGGCCACAGTTGTTGGAGCTGCGCGGGCCATTGCTGTTGGAGCTGTTGGCACGGAGGCATGTAGTTTTTTTATAAAAAAGAAGACTTCCCCTGCCTCTTTTGCCGCAGGGGTCTTCTATTGCATAAAGGACAAACGAAATTACATATAATGGTATGTCTTGTTTTTAAAACATGGAAGGAGGAAGAGCATGACACACCTGACTGCTTCCGCTCGCCTGAAAGTAAACCAGGATACATGGTTTCTTCCTGATCCGAACGGCGGCGCATATTTTAGAAATAACTCCGGGTCGTTTCGCATAAAAGGATCTTCGATTGCTCAATGGATCGAAAAACTTCTGCCGATGTTCAACGGGGAACATTCGCTTGAAGACTTGACAAAAGGGCTGCAGGCTCCGTACCGAAAGAGAGTATATGAAATCGGAGAAATGCTTTATAAAAACGGGTTCGTTCGCGACGTAAGCCGGGATCACCCGCACAAACTGGAAAGCTCAGTGCTTCAAACGTTTGAAGCCCAAATCGAATTTATTGAAAGCTTTGCCGATTCCGGCGCTTACCGCTTTCAGCTGTCGCGTCAAACCAAAATATCGGCTATAGGGACCGGCTCCTTTCTCACAAAATTGGTCCGGTCGCTGATCGATTCCGGTTTTTCAAGAATCCGTGCGATCGTGACGGATGCATCCGGGCACGCTTTAGACGAACTGGCAGAAATATCAGGGCAAACAGAAAGCGGACTGGAGATTGGCTGCGCCGAAACGCAACACTGGCGGGAAGCGGTGCGATCTGCCGATTGGGTTTTATATGTCTCTGATCTCGGCTTCACAGATGAACTCCGCGCTCTTCAAACGTTTTGCCTCGAAGAGAACAAAGGCTTCATACCCGGCATCTGCCTGAAACAAGTCGGACTGGCCGGCCCTGTCTTTCATCAACAAGGAGACGGCTGCCTGGAGGATGCCTGGAGGCGCCTCCATCGGTCTGCACTCCATGAAGAACGGACGCTTCGAACTTTTTCTTCGGCAGGAAAAGACATGCTGGCAAACGTTATTGTGTTCGAATTGATGAAAGCAACTGCTGAGCTTGCGCCATTATCTAAGAAGAATCAAGTGTACCTGATTGATTTGGCAACGCTCGAAGGCGGCTGGCATATGTTTCTTCCGCATCCGGACTTCGCTTGCGGCAAGGATTCGCCTGAACTCATCAGCGACCTTGAAGCGAAACTTTCGGAGCGCCCCGGAAGAGAAGCAGAAAGCCGGTTATTCCAATGTTTCAGCGAACTGACCTCACCCGTAACGGGCATTTTTCATCTGTGGGAAGAAAAACATTTGCGGCAGCTTCCTTTAGCACAATGCTTTGTTCAGACAGCAGACCCGCTCTCTTCCGGACCTGCGGAGCTTTTGCCTGAGACGGTGTCGGTCGGTTTGACCCATCAAGAGGCGCGACGGGAAGCCGGGCTGACGGGTATTGAAATGTATGCATCAAGGTTGACCCGTTCTTATCCGAATAACGGGGAGTTCGCGATCGCCGCCGGAGAAACGCTGGCTGAAGGCGTATTAAGAGGATTGGAGAAATGCCTGGAACACCGGTTGCGCGAACGGATAAAGAGCGGAAAAGAAACGATTTCCCTCGTTCAGCTGGGCGGGATGGAAGACCGGCATTCCTCATTTTATTTAGAAGCGCTGACAGTCTTGTACGGTAAACCGGAAATCGGTTTAGGAAAAAACATAGAAGGCTTCCCTGTCGCATGGGCGGGAATTCGCGGCCGCTGGTACGGAAGTTCCGGACTCAACATCACGTTGGCTCTCAGAAAAGCGCTCGAACGGGCGCTGACAGACAAAGATCCTTTGACAAACGCGGATGTTCTGCTGGAGCCTAGTGACCTGAAGCTCGCGATCCCCGTTTCGGCTGCTTTGCAGCAAACACTGCTTTCCGCCTTGAAAAACAACTGCGGCTTGGAGCTTTATGTCTATGAGCTGCCTGCTGAACCATTTTTAAAAGAAAAACTAGCAGGTATTTACTGCGTGCAGTTGCGAAAGGAGGAACCTTGATGAACCGCTGCATTTTGGTCGTTGGTGAAGGATTGTTGGCAGAAGGCGCATCACAACAATTATCTGCTGAATATAACGTGATCCGAAGGGCTGATTTTGAGAACAGCATACCGGAGGAGACTGCGTTCGCTCTTATGCTGCACGATGCTTGGCGGCCTTTATTATATCGCGAGGCCGAAAAGGTGCTAAGGGCGGCAGGGATTCCGTGGCTTCGCGGGTTTGCATCTTTTGGCGAAGGGGTCATCGGGCCGCTCGTTAATCCGTCAGCGTCAGGATGTTCCCAATGCGCCGATATGAGGCGGTATATCTCCGGCCCTGACAGCAGAGAGACGCTTGAACTGGAACAAAAAAGCAATGGTAAAAGCCGCGATCCGTGGGTTTCAAAGACCGGCTGCCGCCAGATGGTCAGCCTGATCTGCACAGAAGTCGACAACATCATGAACGGCGGGCGCGGCCGATTGAAAAAAAACCTTTACATCGTCAATTTGAAAACGTTAGATAGTTCGCTCCACGCTTTCATCCCGGAACCGACATGCCCTATATGCGGCAGTCTGCCAGAAGACGGAGCGGAATCCGCACGGATATCGCTTCGGCCCAGCCTGAAAACGAACCCGGACAGCTTTCGCGTGCGAAACACGGACGATTTAAAACAAACGCTCGCCAAAGACTATCTAGATCATAAAACGGGGATATTCAACGCCAAAATTTATGACGCGATTCTGCCGTTCGCCGATATGATCGTCAATATGCCTTTATGGACGGGAAATGAAGGGGTCGGAGGGCGGAGCCATTCGTATGAAGACAGCGAATTAACCGCCATTTTAGAAGGTTTGGAACGCTATTCCGGAATTGAACCGCGCGGCAAACGGACGGTCGTACATGACACCTACGAAAATGTAAAGGATCGTGCGCTCGACCCGGCAAAAGTCGGGCTTCATCAAGCCGAACAATACATGCATCCCGATTTTCCTTTCCAGCCATTTCACCCGGCTCGCCCGCTCCGCTGGGTATGGGGCTATTCATTTTTGCAGAAACGGCCGCTTCTCGTTCCTGAATCGCTCGCCTATTACAGCCTGGGGCGCGAAGACAGCTTCGTTTATGAAACATCGAACGGCTGTGCACTCGGAGGGAGTTTGGAGGAAGCGATTTTCCACGGCATATTAGAAGCGGCTGAGCGCGATTCATTTTTGCTTGCCTGGTACACCAGGCTTCCACTTCGGCAGCTGGATCTCGACTCTTCAGGAGATCCGGAATTACGCCTCATGACAGAGAGGGTGCGAAGTGTGGCGGGATATGATCTGCATGTCTTTAATTCAACGATGGAGTACGGCATTCCAAGCATTTGGGCGATCGCCAAAAACAGAAAACGGGAAGGATTGAATCTGCTTTGTTCCGCAGGCGCCCACCCCGACCCCGTAAAAGCGGTGAAAAGCACCCTTCATGAGCTGGCAGGCATGATGTTGAAGCACGACCGCAAATTTGAATCTGAAAGGAGCAAATATCACCAGATGCTCCGCAATCCTGCTTTAGTGCAGGAAATGGAGGATCACAGCTTCATGTACGGACTGCCCGAAGCTGAAGAGCGCCTCCGGTTTTTGCTGAATCAAAGCCGGCCTCTGCAAACATTCGACGATGCCTTTAAAAAAAGAAAGAAGCACCTTGATTTAACCGAAGATCTCTGCGACCTGCTTGAAGCTTTCCGAAGTCTCAACCTTGAAGTGATCGTCGTTGACCAGACTTCACCTGTTATCAAACGGAACGGACTATACTGTGTGAAAGTGCTTATCCCGGGCCTGATTCCGATGACATTCGGACAGCGCTTCATCCGCCTGGAAGGACTTGAGAGAATCTTCACGGTGCCGAAGGAGCTCGGCTTTGCGGAAGAGCCGTTAACACCAGAACAGTTGAACCTGCACCCGCACCCGTTCCCTTAAAATTTAAGAGAGTGGCTTTTTTTTCCGATTGTTCTGCTTTATGATCATAAAGCAGAACTTTTTAGGCGGTGGTTCATATGAAACAGGAATACAAGCGGCCGCTTCTTTTCATTGCTTCCCTTTTCACGGCCTTTTGCGCCGTTTATTTCGGCGGCAGACTGATCGGTTTCTATATGACGGAATACCCGAAATGGAACGGACAAAGCGCCGATGGAAATTGGGAGGCCGTGATCAAAAAGATAGAAGGCCGCGCGCTATTTGGCGGAGACCTCTACTGGACAGGCGACCGCGGGGAGCTGGACGATATATATTTGGAAAAATTGGTCGTAAGGTTTGGTGATGAAATCGTTTTGAACACCCAAGTCGAGACGCCGATGAGAGATTACGCGGGAGGCGAATTCCCCGGCGGAGGGTCAAAAGAACAATCCGTTTCTTTCTTGGAAGGGCTTGAAGAAGCCGAATTCGCCGGCCGCAAGGTAACGGTTCAATTGGATTGGCGAAAGGGCAAACAAGCGTCCCATACAGCATTTACGCTTGATAAAAGCTCATGGTAAAAGGCGGAATATCGATTAAATTCCGCCCACCTCAATTTTGCTTCGCATCGTCAGTTCTTCCTGCGGCCCCAAATCCCGAAATCCGGTCACATTCTTCGGCAGGTTGAGGTTCGGTGCATTCGTCATCCAAGTATATGGCTCTATACAAAGCAGGTCATCCTGATCAGATGTACCGTTAAACACGACCCAGTGCTTAAAATGACCGTCGCATTGGTAGCGGACGCGAATGCCGGCGAGGCTGTCCGCAATGACGGCAGCGCTGTTTCCTTCTTTGTCTTGTTCAGCTGCCAATATATCATCAAGTCTTTCTCCCGCTGCCATTTTTCCCGCTTTGAACTCCTCTGTCACCCGATACTCGCCTGTCGGCAGCATGCGGTCTGTCAGCGTCCATCGCTTTGAGGCAGGAAGAGTAAACAGGCACCTTTCTTTATCTCCTGCTTCGTTTAAAGGATAGCGGAAAGATGTGTGGTACCCCAATCCGATCGGCATCGGGTCTTGACCGCGGTTGACAGCCGATGCATCGATTTTCAGATGCTGTCCTTCTAACGTGTAGGTGATGGTGATGGAAAACGAGTGCGGAAAGATCGCTTTAATATCGGGATGATCATCAGAGTCAAGCTTCGTCTGCACGATGATCCTCTCATCTGTTGCCTCTACTTTTTCCACCGTCCATTTTTTATCGTAAAGAAATCCGTGCAGGTGGTTTTCGAGCGGCTGTTCATTGATCGGCAGCTCGTACGTTCTTCCCGCATATGTAAATCTTCCGTGATCGATCCGGTTGGGAGGAAAAAGAACAGGAATTCCGAATAAAAACGGATTCGCGTCATATTCTTCCTTTGTTTCAGGCGCTTTCAACAATTTCAAACCGCCCGGCTTCCACTTCAGTGAAATCAAATTGCTTCCCCACCCGGGCACAAGTACAGCCTCTAAATCATCATTTTCCAACCATATCGCTTCCTCATCTAAAAAACGGCTTTTAAGAACAGTGTAAGACATTCGCATTTCCCCCTATTTTGTGAAACGTGTATCAAGAACATGCCTATCTCCAATCTATTATATCTTAAAAAAGTCAGCGCTTTCAAAATAGAATGGGCGAACCTTTGAAAAATGTTTGAAATATTTTAATTTAAGTATATAATCTATTTTTCTGTTATAATACGTTTATGCACAAAAGCATCAAAGTATTAAAGAGAGATATTTCTTCTAATGAGGTGTGTGACTTGTCAAACGAAAAACGTCTATCGTTTTCCATATCGGCTCTATTGTTTTTGGCCATATTGTTCATTATTTTCACCTGCTTATTCATATTTAAAGCAGAAGCGCACATACCGCTGTTGATTTGCGTTGGTTTTTTAGCCGCGGTCGGCGCGGTGAAAGGCCATTCCTGGAAAGACCTTGAAAGCGGCATTGTCTCAGGCATCCGGAATGGCGTTCAGCCGATTATCGTCCTTTGTTTAATCGGCATCTTAATCGGAGTCTGGGAGTACAGCGGCGCGATTCCGACGGTAACGGTTTACGCGTTGAACCTGATTGAACCGCAGCACCTGCTGCTCACCGCACTTTTCAGCTGTCTTGTGATCAGTTCATTGGTCGGCTCCAGCTTTACGACGGTCAGCACGATCGGCGTCGCTCTCATCGGCGTGGCCGCGGCGGCCGGCGTTCCCCTGACATGGGCGGCGGGAGCTGTGATTTGCGGCGCCTGTTTCGGCGACAAAATGTCTCCGATGTCTGACACGACCAATTTTGCCGCAGGAGTCGGGGAGCTTCCCATTTTCAAGCATATTAGACATATGGCGGGAACGACGATCCCCGCTCTTTTGATCACGATTTTGCTTTTCTTTTTCATGGGCCGTTCTTTAACGGCGGCACCGGCTTCTACCGAAAACATTCAAGCGATCATAAACGGAATAGAAGGCACAGTCAACATCAGCGTCTGGGCGCTTCTGTCGCCTCTTCTTGTGATTGTACTTGCTGTCAGACGAACGCCCGTCATTCCGTCGCTTGCAGCGGGAATCGTTTCCGCCGGAATACTTGCCGCGTTGATACAGCCTGACGCCAGCATTTCATCGTTTTTGTCAGCGATGCAGAATGGCCCGGTTTTCTCAGCCGATACTGAAGCCGTTGAAAAGATTTTAAATCGCGGCGGCCTTCAATCGATGATGGGCTCTGTTTCTCTCATCATCATCGCATTCGCGCTCGGCGGTCTCATGGAAAAGATCGGCATGATTACAAGCCTGCTTGAAGGCGTAATCAAGGGCATTCATACGAAAGGCCGGCTTGTGTTCTCAACCGTTTCATCAAGCATCGGCATGAACCTGGCGACAGGAGAACAGTATTTATCGATCTTGATTCCCGGTCAGTCCTTTAAAAAGCTGTATGACAAGCTTGGAATCGACCGGAAGCATTTGTCGAGATCACTTGAAGACGGAGGGACATTAATTAATCCGATGATCCCATGGGGAGTCAGCGGCGCGTTCATGTCCACAGCGCTCGACGTTCCCGTCATTGAATATTTGCCGTTTGTGTTTTTCCTTTATTTATCGCCGCTCTTTTCGATTTTGTTCGGTTTCCGCAAATAAAAAAACGCCGTTTCCCCAGGAGACGGCGTTTTTCTTTGTTAAACCGTTTTGGCTGTTTCCGACAAAATGCTGTTTTGCAAAGCGGTCTGCACATTTTTTGTGAGCGGTCCGGGCGCTCCGGAGCCGATTGTTTGCCCGTCAATCGAGGTGACCGGAATGACTTCGGCTGTCGTTGACGTGATGAATACTTCATCCGCATTCAGCAATTCATCCTTTGTCACCGCTTTTTCTACATAATTCAAGCCGTTCTCTTCACACAGCTGAAGAACTTTCATCCGCGTGATGCCGTTTAAGATGAGCGTTGTCGCAGGATGGGTGTAGATAACGTTTTGTTTGACGACATAAACATTTGAAGACGTCCCTTCCGTCACCAAACCGTCGCGAATTAAGATCGCTTCGAATGAAGAAGCTTCATGCGCTTTTTGCTTGATCATGACGTTGTACAACAGATTTAAGCTTTTAATGTCGCACCTCAGCCAGCGCATGTCGTCCGCAGTAATAGCCGAAACGCCGTTTTGCTGTTCTTTTTCAGGCTTCTGAATAGGAAATGTATAAGCCGTCACCTGAGGCGTAAGCCCTGCTCCGTATTGATGCTTCCTCGGAGCTTTTCCCCTTGTCACTTGAAGATACAGCCCGCCTTCCCGCATCTGATTGATGTCGACGAGCTCTTTCAGCTGGCTTTTCAGCTCGGCTTCTGAAAAAGACAGGTCGATTCCGATTTCGGCTGCGCTTTTATATAAGCGGGCAATGTGTTCATCAAGCGTGAACAAAATTCCATTGTAAATGCGGATGACTTCATAGACGCCGTCTCCAAATTGGTAGCCTCTGTCCTCAATATCAACCGCACACTCGCTCCGTTCAATCAGCCGGCCGTTAAAAAGAACTTTCATTTCTCCATCCCCTTATTTTTGTTGACTTCTGAATTTTCTCCATTCCATTCTAACACGACCCTGCCGATCAAAATAGTGCAATATTTCCAAAAACTTTTTTCCGCCTTCAGGATCAAAAAAGCAGCATTCCTTATCGTTCAACATTTTCTCTTAAAATTTGATATATTTTTCCCTTCATCCTGTATTCATCTTCTTTCCAATCCTGTATACTTAGACATTGTGATCCATTATTTTATGAGACTAGCATTCTATCTCATAATGGAATCGGAACGAGAAAAATGATACGGAGAGAGTGACATGCGCCAAGTATCAAAAAAAACTGCCCCATCTGTAGCTTATTTGTTGACGAAAGCAGCGTGCTTTTTCGTGTTGTGTCTGATTCTCCTGTACGTGTGGGACCTTTCACAGTCCTCTGCCGCTACTGAGAAAAGAGAGCTTACGGTGTCGGAAAACAGCCAAATGAGGCATGAAGGAGACAGCGTTCCGCTCAAAAAAGCAACGCAAGGCGAACTTCTCGATCACTTGAGCACAAAACAGCAGATCGAAAAGCGCAAGCAGGAAAAAGAGAAGCAAAAAGCTGCTGCGGAAAAAAAGAAAGAAAAATCGAAGGAAAAAACGGTTTATTTGACGTTTGACGATGGGCCTTCAGCCGTAAGCCAAAGGCTGCTGCAAATTTTATCCGAACATGATGCTAAAGCGACATTCTTCATGCTCGAACCGAACATGAAGCTTCACAAAGAAGCCGTTCTCAATATGAAGCAGCAGGGCCATGCACTTGGACTTCACGGGGTGACCCATGACCAAAAGCAATTTTATAAAGGCGCCAATTCTCCTAATCTGGAAATGAAGCAGGCTCAAAAAACGCTGAAGT
Organism: Bacillus sp. FSL L8-0528; assembly: GCF_038593085.1. Taxonomy (NCBI): domain Bacteria; kingdom Bacillati; phylum Bacillota; class Bacilli; order Caryophanales; family Bacillaceae; genus Bacillus; species Bacillus sp. FSL L8-0528. The sequence continues at coordinate 1,050,622 of NZ_CP151961.1, read as the reverse complement.
CTATCACCGGGGTTGAAACCCATTTGATCAGAACGCCGTACGGAAGCAAACCGTCGCTGACCGAAGCGCAGAAAAAAGTGCTGAAAAAGAACGGATTTATTTATTGGGACTGGAATATTGACAGCCTGGACTGGAAATACAGAAGCCAAAAATTCGTTCCGGAAGTCATGAACCAGCTGAATATCCTGGAAAAGCGGCAGACAAAACAGCCGATCGTGATCCTGATGCACGATATTCCTTCAACGGTTCAATCATTGCCGTTATTGCTGACAAATTTAAAAAACATGGGGTATTCATTTGCAACACTTGATGAATCCATGACACCCGTTCATGAATAACATCCATTGTCTGATCCCCTGATGAAGGGGATTTTTTTATTTCCTCCCTCGAGTGTGATTATCTGACACACTTGTTGCCAAAAAAACAGTTTTCTGATTATGATGCAGTTATCTTTATACCATGGGGTGGGTAAATGAAAATCGAAGAGTTGCATTCAACCGCGGAATATGCCAATCAATTGGCCGAGCTTCTCATCCGCGTCGTCGATGACGGGGCATCAGTCGGCTTTCTGCCTCCGCTCGAAAAGCGGCTGGCGGAGGCTTACTGGAAAACAGCCGTCGCACCGGATTCGGTTTTATGGATTGCCAAACAAAATGGCCGGATCGCAGGAAGTGTTCAATTGCACTTATGCACAAAACAAAACGGCCGCCACAGAGCGGAAATCTGCAAGTGAATGACAGATCCCGCCTTCAGGCGGCAGGGCGTCGCCAAATCGTTAATGCAAAAAGCGATCGACAGGGCGAAACAGGAAGGCAGATCTCTTCTCGTGCTGGATACAAGGGAAAAAGACCCCTCCAACCTCTTTTACGCTTCGCTCGGCTTTGCCGAAGCCGGACGCATTCCCGCATACGCGGAATCTGCAGACGGCGGATTCGATGCATCCGTTTTTTATTATAAAAAATTGTGATGAAGCTCAGAAAAAGGCGCTCCGGTCTGGAGCGCCTTTTTAACAGTTAAGCTTCCGAACAAACTCGGCAATTTTTTGATGGATGACAATATCGAACAAATGATCGTAAGGTGTCTCATCGAGATTGATCATCGCTTTCTTCAACCCGGGGATCAGGTGAGCTTCTTCAGGAACAAACCTGACAGGCGCCACTTCAAGTGAAGTGCCGATCACCAAAAGCAGGTCGGATTCGTTGAGGGCTTCAAAAAGCGTGTCGAAATGCTGAACGGCATCGCCGAACAGCACGACATCCGTTTTTAATATGAATCCGCATTCTCTCCCCTTGCCATTGACGCGATGGCACCTTGGCACTTCTTCTTGAAGAATGTGGTCAAGACCATAGCGCGCCCCGCATTTAGGGCATGCGGCTGTTTGGATCGAACCGTGCAGTTCATATACATGGCGGCTTCCCGCCTTGAGATGCAGTCCGTCGATATTTTGCGTGAACACCTTGACATCCTTACCGCTTTTCTCGAGTTCGGCTAAATAAAGGTGCCCGTCATTCGGCTGATAAGTTCCAGTTATTTTCATTTGAAAAAACTCTTTAAACTTCGGCCAAAACAATTTTGGATATCGTTCGTAATAATCACGGCTCATCGCTTCCATTCTTGACAGATCTTCCGTCCATATGCCGCCGGCTGAACGAAAATCAGGAATACCTGATTCCGTGCTCATACCGGCGCCTGTCAAAACGGTAATGCGCTCGGCATTTTCGATCAACTCCGCAAATCTCAGGGCTTTTTCCTCCATTTGGCTTGTCTCCCTTCCAAAAGCGTTACCTAAGCATTTCCTTGCTGATCTTTCATTTTCTTCAACTCAAAAAGGCTGTGCCCCGGAGAAACAAAATCAACCTGCTCCTCTTTCATAATATCAAGAATGCGGTAGTTGACATCCTGTCTGACGTCTAAGTTTTCGGCCCAGACCGTCGTATTGGTATAGTAGTTGAAGAAGATGCTTAAATGCGTATCCTTCAGGACATCGAAATTGACCATAATGACATCCGGGTTGACCCCTTCGTGCGACTTGAGCATTTCTTTGAAACGCTCCACACATCGTTCGACTTTCTCGCGCGGGGTGGACGGATCGATTTCGAGCGTAAAGGTGACCTGACGCTTTCGCATTTTCGTCCAGTTCATGATCGCTTCGTTAGCCAGCACCGAGTTGGGGACGGTCACGAGAGCTTCTCCGGCCGTGCGGACTTTCGTGCTTCTGAAGGATATATCTTCAACAGATCCGGTGACGATATTTGTTTCAATCCAATCGCCGATTGTAAAGGGCTTCTCCATAATAATGACAATTCCGCCGAAAAAGTTGCCGACAGTGTCTTTTGCCGCAAGAGCAAAAGCGAATCCGCCGAGCCCGAGTCCGGCAACAAATCCGTTGACATCATAATTGAACTCTCCGGCGATGACGCTGATTCCGAGCGCTACAATGATAAAACGGAGAATCTTGGACAGAAACGGCGCAAGAATATCATCCATATCAAGCTCAAGCCGCTTATTGATTTTATCGAACAAAACCGACGAAGCCGCCGTTAAGTTGTATAGGCCGCTTACAATGACCAAAATCACGGACACTCTGTACAGTTTATGAACGATCGCCATATGCCCATCAAAAAACGGGGAATAAATGATGGCCAGATAAATACCGAGTATCGCAAAAAACCACCGGGCCGGCTTTTCAAACGCCAGCACCACCTGATTGAAAAAGTCTGTTTTCGTCTTATTCGTCAATTTCAGTATCAGGTTGAATAAGTATTTCGTAAATATTTTTCGAAACGCGAAAAATAAAAGAAGGATACCGATGCTGATTCCGATATCGACAGCGAAATCTATTGTCATATACTTTTCGAACATTGCTTTCTCTCCCTTATTTCACTCATCAAGCTTTTATTATACTAAAACGAGCAAAAAATTTCTCACTTTATTGTGCGCCAAAAATATCCGTCGACACGCATAAAAGGCCGCCGAACACTTCGGCAGCCTGATGATCATCATATTTTATTGTTCCAGAGACAACGTGATTCGGGCAACACCGCTATTTCTTCTTCTGAGACTGTGTTTGATCAAGGAGAGTCGCTTTAAACATTTCAGCATCTGTTTCGATCTTAATCCGTTCTTCCACTTTAATTCTCCCTTTACCCATCATCTCGCCTCCTTTTGTCCATTATAAAATATCTGAATTTTTAGTAAATGATCCTTTTGTACCATTTTGCCGAAATTTGTCGCTTGCCTCTTCTCCTGCCTTTTGTCCGCTTCAGTCTAATGATTTACTTGCATCGCCAAAATCGGGTATCCTTGTGATGGAAAGATTTTATCAAGAGGAGCTGACATGCTTGCATATTATCGCACATCGCGGAGCCTCGGCTTACGCCCCTGAAAATACGTTTGCCGCTTTTGAAAAAGCGGTGGAGCTCGGGGCTGATTTTATCGAACTCGATGTACAGCTGACAAAAGACGGCAGACTTGCCGTCATCCACGATGACAAAGTTGACAGAACGACGAACGGTACCGGTTTCGTTCGCGAGTATACGATGAAAGAGCTCGAAAAGCTTGATGCGGGAAGCTGGTTCGGCCCGGAATTTCAAGACGAAAAAATCCCTTCACTTGAAGCTGTTCTGGGGAAGTATCACAACAAGACTGGCCTTCTCATCGAAATCAAGTCGTCCAAAACCCAGCCCGGAATCGAAAAAGCGGCGGGACAACTGATCAGCCGGTTCGGCCATTCGATGAACACGATTGTCCAGTCGTTTGACGCAGGCGCCATGAGGGCACTTCATCACATGTATCCTTCGATTCCGACCGCCGTTTTGATCAGACCGCGATTCGGAATGCTGCCGCGCGCCCGGCTGCGGCAAATCGCGGGGTTTGCCCAGTACGTCAGCCTGAAAGCTACGATGGTCAGCCCTTTTCTGATCAAATCGATTCACAGCTGTGATTTGAAGGCGCTGGCCTGGACGGTCAACGGGCAGAAAACGGGACGCCGCCTCAAAAGCTGGAAAATCGATGGGATCATTACCGACTACCCGGATTATTTTTGAGAAAGAAGGAAAAGTATGAAATCATCTGTTGCCGTTTTTATCGGGGGAGCCCTCGGCTCGCTGCTGCGCTACTTCGTCAATCTGCATGGCGGCACCGCCGGTTTTCCTTGGCCGACTTTTATTGAAAATGCGTCTGGAAGCCTTCTGCTCGGCCTTTTGACAGGTTTTTTTGCGGCTCGGGAAAAAAAGCCGCTCGTCCAGCTATGTTTAGGAACGGGGTTTTGCGGAGGGTATACGACAATGTCCGCTTTTTCTAAAGAGACCGTGTTTTTGCTGCAATCGGCCGCTCCGCACATCGGGGGTCTGTACTTGATGGCGTCGCTTGCCTGCGGGGTGTGCTTCGCATTTTTGGGCATCATGATCGGCAAAAGGATCAGCGGAGCGTCAGGGAAAGAAAAGGAGCGGTATCAATCATGATGGCAGTTGGATTTATGATCGCGGGAGGAATCGGCTCCGTTTTAAGATTTTGGCTCGGCAATATGCTCATGGCCATGTTTCCGCACCCACGCATTCCGGTCAGCGTGATGGTGGTCAATATTGTCGGCTCATTCGCCCTCGGCATATTCGTCAGACTCGGCATTGACAATCAAACGGTCTCTATCGTGGTCGGAACTGGATTTTTCGGAGGCTTCACAACATTTTCCACATTCAGCGTCGAAGCGGTTCAGCTTTTGGCTGCAAAGCGTGTAAAGGATTCAGCGGTTTACATGCTGCTCACAATGGCCTGCTCACTCGGGGGATTCTGGGCCGGCTGCATGCTGATTTTGTGAAAAGATGGTGTTATGATGAAACAATGATGCTCGTTCGGCTATGAACAGGCACTGGCGTGTGTATTTCCGTTTTTTCTTGCGCCCGCCGTCACAAAAGCGGTACCCCGCTACGTTTGATTTTAAGGAATACCACGTACACATTAAAGAATCCATTTTGAAGCATTCAAAATGGATTCTTCCCTTTTTACCCTTTTTCAATGGCCGCTGTTTGAAAGCTGTCCCAATTCGCAGAAATAACGTTCAAAACATCGTCTTTATCTTGGTAAGCTCCAATTTGTCCCCCGTCCATCGTCACTTTATACAGGGGAAACTCATTGTGTGTCAGACCGAGGCAGAGTGCGATGCCGGCTGCATGTCCCCGTGCCGTCTGTTCGATCCAGGCGGCGCTTTTCATTTTTGCCGAATCTTCGGGATGATCGATAAAGCCGTTCTCCGTCAATATGGCGTGCATCGCTGTTTCCCGGAGAACATGAAAGTTCGCCTTCTTCATTCCCCTGTCCCTGAGTCCGTTCTGTTTAATTACTTCGCCGTGAATGATCCGTTGATAAAGAGCGGTAACTGATTCATCGGTCAAGCCGCTGTAGATATAATCTTCATACCCGTACGCCGTACCGTCAAAAGCGTTTGTATGAATGGAGACAAACAAATCGGCCCCCCACGAATTGGCATCGTCTGTGCGCTCCTGAAGCGTGACCGTTTTGTCTGTTGTTCTGCTCAGCCTCGTCTCTGCGTTATCATACTCTTTTAATAGAATCTCATTGATTTTGAGAGCAATGGCAAGCGTCACGTCCTTTTCCTGCAAACCGTTTCCCGATGCTCCCGGATCACTTCCGCCGTGTCCCGGATCCAAATAAATCTTCATGTTCAATCTCCTCCTTTGATAATGGTTTCAAGACGTTTTTTGAACCGGAGTAAAATCCAACTGATGACAATCCAAGCCAAGTTCCGATCATCATATCTTCCTTCCAGTCCCCTGCGGTAAACAAGAGAGAAATCGAGATGCCGAAGACAATTGCACAGATGGGGAGAAATCGTTTCTGAATGCCGACAAGCTTTACCGTATGCACCAATCCCGTAATCAGCGGAACGAGCGCAATTTCAGAAAAATCCATGTTCTTCCTCTCCTTTCCTGAAGCGTTTGTCTCAAACAATGACCGGCATTTGTTTCATCACATGTGTCAAACCTCCCCGCTGTTTAAAGCTTGTCTTTATCATAAAAGAAAAGCTGCTCTCTCCCGTGTCATCATCGCGTCAAGAACCTGAAAAAAAACTGAAGCGGCGCAGAAAAGAAGGGCTTGTTTGAGACAAGCCCTTCCCGCATCCGTTAAATATTCGTGATCGCCGCCAAGCTGACAAGCAGCTTGTCCAGCAGCGATTTCTTCATTAAAAACAGCGTTTTTTCGCTGTAGCCGATTTCCATCGCGCATTTTCCCATGCTCCAATTGTGAATATACCGGCATTCCACCAGCTTGCGCTCGAGTTCATCCAACTCGGAGACAGCCGTTTCCATTGAATCAAGCAAAAATTGATAGAGCCTTTTTTCCGTGTCGATCTGATATTCAGCGTTTCTTTCTTTGACGGCGAGCCCGTTCTTTTGCTCCTTCTCCATCCTCCTTTCTAAATTGAGCACGGCGGCTTTGTAATTTTTCCAATTCCGCAAATGAAATTCGATCCGCTTAATATACGTTTTCCTTTCTTCCTCCGAAATGATTTCGTACCACAGCAAATCAATCACCCCTCAAACTGAACATTTGTTCCCATTATATACGAACGAATGTTCCTGTTCAAATGACTTTTTTCTTAAAATCAAAAATCACCTTGAGCTATTTTTCGCTCAAGGTGACTCCGTTAACGACGACCGGATTTGCCGGTGCCAGCTCTACATGTTCTGTTGTTTGTTCCCGCTTCACTTCGACGTGCTTAATCAGACGCCCTTCCATTTCGAGAACCGTTATCGTGTAAGAGCCGATATGCACCGCCTGGCCTTCCGCGATATCTATGTTTTCTTTCAGCACAAGTCCGCCGACTGTTTCGACTTCCTCTTCCTCGAGATCGTCTTCAAACAGTTCATTAACCTGATCGATTCTCACTTTGCCATCCATGATGTATTCATGCTCGGAGACTTTTTCGATAAGCGGTTTTTCGTCTTCATCGAATTCGTCCCTGATTTCTCCGACGATTTCTTCAAGAATATCCTCGGCCGTCACAAGACCCGATGTCCCCCCGTACTCATCCGTTAAGATCGCCATGTGAATCCGCTCCCGCTGCATTTTGATCAGCAGCTTTTGAACAGGCACGGTTTCAATGACTTCAATAACCGGACGGACATAGGCTTCAAGGGACAATCGCTTTTTCTCAGCCTCTGACATCATGAGCATATCCGTAAACAGCTGTTTCGTATTGATCATACCGATGACATGATCCTTATCGCCTTTATAGACAGGCCAGCGCGTATACTTTTCCTGCAGCATGACCGAAATGGCCTCAGCGATCGGCATATCCAGCGGGACAGAGGCGATTTCCGTGCGCGGCACCATAATTTCTTTGGCGATCCGATTGTCGAATTCAAAGATTTTATTAACGTATCTATATTCAGACGGATTGATTTCTCCGCTTTTGTAGCTTTCTGATAACAGGATTCGCAGTTCTTCCTCCGAATGGGATTCATCCTTTTCCGAAGCAGGCTTCAAACCGAATAACCCGGTCAGCACTCTGGCTGAGGCATTCAGCGTCCAAATGAACGGGAACATCACAACATTGAAAAAGTGCAGAGGTCCCGCCAGCCACAGTGTCATCTGTTCGGCTTTTTGAATCGCGATGGTTTTTGGAGCAAGTTCTCCAACCACGACGTTCAGGAATGTAATCACTAAAAATGCAATGGCAACTGAAAGAGCGTGCGATACAGCGCCAGAAACATGCAAGCTTTCAAAGACCGGATGCAGCACCTTTTTAACCGTCGGTTCCCCCATCCAGCCGAGTCCGAGTGCTGTAATCGTAATGCCGAGCTGGCAAGCTGAAAGGTATTCATCCAAATCCGATACCACTTGTTTTGCGCGAACCGCCTTTTTGTTTCCTTCAGCAATCAGCTGATCAATGCGGGAGCTTCTGACTCTGACAATCGCAAATTCCGATGCTACGAAAAAAGCGGTTAATGCAATCAGAACCCCGATGATTATCAGACTAACAATATCGTCCATTTAACCTTATCCTTCACAAAGGACAAGGAGTCACCTCCTGATGAATTCAAATTCCCTTAATAAGGCTGATGTGCGTTCTGTAAAAATGACTATGCAGAGGGCCCCATCTAACCACCTCCAAGCCAAATATATACTATTATCTTACTTTATTAAAAAAGAGTCAGTCAAATGTCTAAACTTTAAATCCAACAATATTTTCTCGAATATTTAGATAAATAAAGGTTTTCGCATCAATTTTACGCCTTTTTTTGATCAATTAACTTGTATAAACAGCTTCTAATATATTAAAATGTTTTATAACTATAACGTGATGGTTGAGGAGGGATGCAGATGGGGCAGAGAAATATCGCATTGGCGAATTAGCAGCTGCTGCAGGCGTAACAAAACGGACTGTCGATTATTATACGAATCTCGGGCTGTTAACGCCTGACAGATCATGTTCAAACTACCGTTATTACGATGAAGCCGCTCTCAAACGGCTGAAGTTTATTATGGACTGCAAGCAGCAGAGATTGGCCCTGTCCGACATTAAAGTAAGGCTGGAAAACCAGTTTCCCTCTTCAACTGTGAATGATGATGAAATTGGAAGCCTGACAACGGAAATTGATCATGTCAATGACAATATTTCCGTGATCATAAACAGATTGAAACGGCTGAATCCCGATGAACGGAGGATTCTGAAAAGCCGGCTTTCTCCTGAAAAAATGACGGTCATCCAGTCCTTTTTACTGCTGCTTTAGTTAATCTTTTACTAAACAGGAGGTGTTACCTTCATTCTCACGCTAGAGTGAAGGTCCTAATTGGAAATAGTTAATTTGGTTTTTGTTGCTGTATTAATTGCTTTAACAGCATTTTTCGTAGCGTCTGAGTTTGCGATTATCAGAATCAGAAGCTCGCGGGTTGATCAATTGATTGCTGAAGGAAACAAAACAGCGGTTTCGGTGAAAAAAGTCATTACACATTTAGACGAATATTTATCGGCCTGCCAGCTCGGCATCACTTTGACGGCTCTCGGTCTCGGTTGGCTCGGGGAGCCGACGGTCGCCCGGCTGCTTGAACCGCTATTTGTGAAGTGGAACATTCCGAGCTCTGTATCACACATCGTTTCAGTCGTGATCGCCTTCAGCTTTATTACGTTTTTGCATGTGGTTGTCGGCGAGCTTGCTCCAAAGACGCTTGCGATCCAAAAAGCGGAAGCCGTTTCCTTCCTTTTTGCAAAACCGTTGATCTGGTTCTACCGCATCATGTTCCCATTCATCTGGGCGCTGAACGGATCGGCAAGGCTGCTGACGAAAGCGTTTGGCCTTGAAGCGGTTTCTGAAAATGAAATGGCGCACTCAGAGGAAGAGTTGCGAATTATTCTGTCAGAAAGCTACAAAAGCGGCGAAATCAATCAATCTGAGTTCAAATATGTCAACAAAATTTTTGAATTCGATGACCGTCTTGCCAAGGAAATCATGATCCCGAGAACAGAAGTCGTCAGCTTTCCAAATGATATGAAAATCGCCGAGATGATCGACATCACGAAGGTCGAAGGCTATACCCGCTATCCCGTCGAAGACGGAGATAAGGACAACATCGTCGGCGTCATCAATGTCAAGGAAATACTGACGGCCTGCATCAGCGGAGAATGCTCCAAAGAAGACACGATTGAACAGTTTATCAATCCGATCATTCATGTGATCGAGACCGTTCCGATCCACGATCTGCTTCTGAAAATGCAGAAAGAACGCGTTCATATGGCGATCCTTTCTGATGAATACGGCGGAACGGCCGGACTCGTGACGGTCGAAGACATTATTGAAGAAATCGTCGGCGAAATCCGTGACGAATTCGATATTGATGAAATTAATGAAATCCGCAAGATTGGCGAAAACCACTACATTCTCGACGGTAAAGTGCTCGTCAACCAAGTCAATGATCTCCTCGGCATTCAGCTCGACAATGAGGAAATTGACACGATCGGCGGATGGTTCCTGACGCAAAAATATGACGTCCAAAAAGGCGACATGATCACCGATCAGGGATTTGAATTCACGATCAACGAAATAGACGGCCACCACGTTTCATACGTAGAGGTGAAAAAAGCTGCGGAAACGCTGCTTGAAGAAGCGGAATAACATTGTGAACAAACCGGAGGATACAATGCATTTGTATCCTCTTTTTTTTCGCATTCAAAATATGTAACCACTTGATTACACAACGAAATTCAATTATCATGTAATCAAGTGGTTACATTTCAGGAGGGACTTATGTCAGCACAATCTACAAGGGATCGATTAATCGAAGCGGCGCTTGCCCTTTTTAAAGAAAAAGGATATCAAGCCGCATCCACCAGAGAAATTGCCCAAAAAGCAGGCGTCAATCATTTAACCCTTTTTAGACACTTCGGAAATAAACAGAATTTATTTCGGGAAAGTGTGATTCAACATGTTGCATCAGGAGATTTTATTGGAGAACTTGAAGCAATATTAACCGGCGATTTACGAAAAGACCTCTCATTCATTGCGAAAGCGTATTTAAAAGAAAACCTGGAAAAAGGGACTGTTTTTTTACTTTACTTTAATGATGCCGTACAGGATAAGGAAGTTTGCGAATTAATCATGGATATTCCCCGCCGTCTCAACCGCTTTTTAGAGACTTATTTTGCGAACCTCTATGCCGAAAAAAAAATTTCGGGCGGCAATTTTCAAATGTTAAGCCAAATGTTTTTCGGTTTGCTGAATCAATACATTATGTTTCAACATTTGCCCGCATTCAAGGAGTCGTTCGATGATCGTATTGATGACTATGTTGAGGAGTGCGTCGATTTATTTTACACAAAACTTGAAAAGGAAGTGCCGTCTTGATTACTCTGCAACCGGTTTTGCACATACCTGCAGTTTCCAAATGGGATGAAAAAATAAACCTGAAGATAAGCGGACTCCGACCGTTTGACATCATTGAAATCATCGTGACTGTGAAAGATGAAGCTGACGCAGAGTGGAGATCACACGCTGTTTTTCAAGCGAATCGATTGGGAGAAGTCGACTCTGCAGCAGCAGCCCCAATAAAAGGAACCTACCGGTCTAAAGATCAAATGGGGCTTTTTTGGTCAATGCAGGCGGTTGAATCCTCCTGCTCGTTCCATAAAAAATCGGTTGACCCTTCCGTTTACAGGATTGAGGTGAAGCAAAAAGAACGCATGATCCTGAGTAAAGAAATAAAACGAGTGCTGCTTTCTGAAACAGTAGAGAGGCAGGAAGTAAGCGAAAATGGATTGTCCGGCACTTTTTTTCGTCCGCTTGCTGTCAACCGGCCTCCCGCAATCATCGTATTAGGGGGATCTGACGGCGGCCTTGATGAAACAATGGCAGGCATGTTAGCAAATTACGGATATGCAACATTTGCAATCCCTTATTTTCAATACAAACAGCTTCCTAAAAAACTGGTTGAAATCCCGCTTGAATATTTCCGGAAAGCGATCGATTGGCTCGGACGCCAAGAAGGACTTCATCATCGTCAAATCGGAATATGCGGACGGTCAAAAGGCGGCGAACTGGCGCTGCTGATAGGTTCCCATTTTCCTGAAATCCGTTTTGCGGTTTCTCATGTAGGCGGCGGAGTCGTCTTTCAAGGGGTTGGATTAAAAAAATTTCGGCAGACATCTTCCTGGAGTCTGGACGGCGCACCGCTCGCCTTTGCTCCGCTGCCGCTGTTCTCGCTTTCTCAGCTTTGGAATATGATGAAACATAAGCTTACAAGACGGCCTCATGCTTTTCTTGATCTTTACCAAAAGGCTTTACGAAAAGTGAAAGAGGATCATCCAGCAATTATAAAAGCGGAACATATTAATGGGCCTATTCTGTTAACTTCAGGTACTGATGATTTGGTATGGCCCTCCGCCTCTATGAACGAGAAAATCGTTGAACGGCTGAAAAAGAAGAGATTTCCCTATTCTGTTAAACATCTATATTTTGAAGATGCCGGCCATAATATCAGGCCTCCATACTTTCCGACATCCGGGCGGAAAAGCCGAAAAATAGCCTATGGGGGAAAAACTGAAGCCGATGCCATTGCAGCTCAAACATTTTGGCGGGAACTGCTTTTGTTTTTAGAAAAAGCAACTGCCCCAAGCAACTAAGAACCGCCTGGGGACAGGCGGTTTTCGCTTAGATAGCTGCCTTCGGGTTCGGCCCGTATTGATTTTCCTCTTTTACACTGTTTTGACAAAGCATGATCAGCAAAACGATCTTTCCAATGAGAGGAATCAGACCGATGCAGATCCAGTATCCGCTTTTACCTGTATCATGCAATCTGCGGATCGTGACAGCCAAGCCCGGCACAAGGATGGCGAGCAAATAAACCATCCCTAAAAATGTCTCTATTTCATATTCCGGAAGATGCAGAATGGCTTTAAAAAAACCGTAGATGACCAGAACCATGTATGAGAAAAGACAAAACAGCCAAAATTCCTTACGCCTCGCTCTTCCTGTAAATCCTGCATAGTTTTTTATTGCTTTCAAATACCATTTCATAATATAGCTCTCCCACCAATAAACATCGTTCTAAAATACTGCACAAAAAATAAAAACGCTGCTATTTCACCATAAAAAATGGAGTGCAAGGTGAATTTTAGCAAAATAAGAAACAGCTTCTTTGCGTGAGAAGCTGTTTTTCCTTGCGTATGTTTGAATTATAGCTGTTCCAGCTTTTTCTCTAAAGCTTTAATACTTTCATTCAAAGCTTCCGTCATTTTGACCAGCTTTTCTTTTGACGAATATTGAGCGAAATCTTCCTGATTGAGCGGTTCTCCGATGACCAGTTTCATTTTGCCTCTTTTGAAAAGCTCTTTTTCGTTGGAAGGACCGCTGTATGCGGCCGGCACAAGCGGCGCTTTTCCCATCTGGGCGATCGTGACAGCCCCTCTTTTCAATGGAACGTCTTCAGATGACCGCGTTCCGCTTGGAAAAATGCCGACGATTTTTCCTTCTTTCAACAGCTTGATCGGGGTTTTGATGCTGCTTGGCCCGGGATTTTCCCTGTCAACGGGAAATGCGTTGATGCTTGAAAGAAAAGAACCGCTTAATTTATTTTCAAAAAGCTCTTTTTTCGCCATGTAATGAATTTCCATAGGCAAAATGCCGACACCCAGTGCGACGACATCCACCCATCCTGCATGTGTGCACGCAATAACGAAACCTGTGTCTTTAGGAAGATTTTCTTTATTGTATACTTTAATTCCGCCGCGCAAAGAAAGAATCGCTTTTGCAGCATAACCAGTAAATTTATACATATGGCACTTCCTTTATTGATGTAGTCGTATGAGGTTTCCCTTTATTATTATAACAATTTTTTTTATTACCTGGTACTAAAAAATGATTTTTCACAAAAAAACCGGGGAATTTCCTCCCCGGTACTTTCAGACTTTTTCTTTTGTCGGCGGAGCCATGAATTCAGGCCCGATCTGTTCTGAAATCGTATTGTCCAATATGTCGTCAATTGCTTTTTGATCACTTTCTGTTAAGCTCCAGCCGGTGATTTCGCTGACGGGACGGATTTGATCAGGGCGTCTCGCTCCCCATAAAGCAATGCTTGCGCCGGGCTGATCAAGCACCCATCTTGCTGCCAGATGAAGAACCGATTTGCCGAAGCGCTCGTTTGCAAACTCATCAAGTTTCCTGACGGCCTCCAGATATTCTTTAAATCGCGGCTTTTGAAACTTAGGGTCCCGCTTTCGAAGGTCGTCTCCTTTGAACGTGTAGTCTTCATTCATTTTTCCCGACAGAAGCCCCCTGCACAAGCTACCGTATAATAACGTCGTCAGCCCTTGATCTTGCGCATACGGAAGAATGTCTTGCTCGATTTCCCTTTCAAACATGTTGTACGGCGGCTGTACGGTATGAAGCGGGGCCGCGGCTCTGAATGTGTCCATCTGCTCCGGGGAAAAATTGCTGACGCCGACCGCTCTGATTTTCCCCGCAGCATATAAATCTTTCATCGCTTCCGCTGTTTCCTCGATCAGGACGAGCGGATCGGGCCAATGCACTTGATACAGGTCGATGTAATCCGTATTGAGCCTTTTCAGCGAATCGTCAACTTCCTTGATGATCCGCTCCCTCGATCCGTCGCGGTACAGCTGTTCCTGCTTCCAATCAAGCCCCGATTTTGTCGCGAGAATGACTCGGTCGCGCTCTCCGTATTGCTGTACGGCCTTGCCGACGATTTCTTCCGACTGTCCGAAACCGTATGCCGGAGCGGTATCAATCAGGTTGATTCCTTCATCAAGCGCAGCATGAATCGTTTGAATCGCTTCTTTTTCATCGCTTCCGCCCCACATGAAACCTCCGATGGCCCATGTTCCGAGACCGATGCGCGACGATTCGATCGATGTACCGGATATGTTGGTGTATTCCATGCTCCTCTCCCTCCTGTTGTGAGTCTGATATCATGTTTTCCCGGAAGCTTTTTTTAAAAAACGTATTTTGACTAAAAACCATCTTTAAGCGGGACACTTCATATGCCTATTGCATACGATGATCCCAATAAAGCTAATGAAGGGACCTAGAACAAATGCATCCAAATCAATACCCATATTATATTCCTTTTTCTTACAACCCGGTTCGGTTTCACGAATCAGACTATGCAGGCGCTTTTCGAACACCCGGCAGTGAAGAACGCATCGTCTTAAGAGATTATGGACAAAAGCCGTTTGCCGCGAACATCAACGAAGCGGCAAAACAGAACAAAACGTTTCGGACCGCTTTATGGACAGGAAGGCATTTACAAGTTACCCTGATGAGCCTCAACCCCGGCGAAGACATCGGATTGGAAATGCACCCTCACGTTGATCAGTTTCTTCGTATTGAACAAGGCAGGGGAATTGTACAGATGGGGCCGAGCAAACATCATTTGCAATTTAAAAGAAATGTTTATGATGACACCGCTATCGTCATCCCTGCCGGAACATGGCACAATCTCACCAATACAGGCCATACTCCGCTGAAACTTTATTCAATCTATGCTCCGCCCAACCACCCATTCGGCACCGTCCATCGAACGAAAGCCGATGCGCTGGCTGCAGAAGGCCACCGCGGTCACGGCCAATATTTTTAACAGACGATAAAAACAGCTGATAATGAAGGATATCCTCTAATCAAATAGCCTTTTAGCATATAATAAAGATCTGATATGCTAAAAGGCTTATTTTGCTGCTGTGTTTTATATTTCGGCCGTTCAGTCGTTAAAATCGTCTTTTTACACCATGAAGATTAGTTTTTTTGAACGTGTTCAGTTATTATATAGGATAGATGATTTTTAAAGGTAAGAAATTGGAGGAAAAATGAGCCGTGGGCATATTTAGTGCAACTTCAAACCTTTCTTATGCGTTTATAACATAGAGGGGAGAAAAGGCAGTGACTATCGACGAAATTTACCAAATGTATATGAATGATGTTTACAGGTTCCTGCTCTCCATGACGAAAGATAAACATCTAGCAGAGGATTTGCTTCAGGAAACCTTTATGAGAGCTTACATACACATCCATTCTTACGACCACAGCAAGGTGAAGCCATGGCTTTTTCAAGTGGCGCGCAATGCGTTTATCGACTATGTCAGAAAGCATAAAAAGGAAGTGACGATTTCTGACGACATGATCGGAAACCTGTTTCAAAACGCGGTGCAAAGCCCTGCTCACCAGGTCGAAATCAAGGAAGTGTTAACCTTATATATGAACCAGCTCCCCGATAACTACCGGGAAGCGCTTACGCTGTACTATTTAAAAGAATTGAACTACAAGGAAGCGTCAAGCTTGATGAATATCTCAGAGGCTAATTTTAAAAGTGTTTTATTTCGTGCCAGACAGCGGCTGAAAGCACTTTACAACAGAGGTGTTAACGATGAATGAAGATTTTAAAAAACGTTGGGAAAAATATAAAAACGGCGAACTTTCCGAATCGGAAATGCTCCGGGTCGAAGAAGAGCTTGAACAGCTTGAAGAATACCAGGACATGCTGGAACAGGAAATGAAAGACGAAGACTGGGATTTGGCGATCAGTCCTGAAAAGCAAAAAGCGATTTTAAGATACGGAAAAAATAAATCATATATGCGGATTTCCACCCTTGCTGTTATTTCTACGCTTATTATTCTGCCGATCTGCACACTCGGCAGCTATCTATACTACGGGTTGGGCGGGCATGAAAGCAAAGGGAATGAACTGGTGCAAACCGCTTCAATGACAGTTGCCGTCACAAATCCGAATATTCAAGTCGATACCGAAGCCCTTGTCAACAAAGTAAAACTCTTTGGAATCGAAACACAGTTCCAGTTAAAGAAGCAAATCGGAAACGTCACAAAAGTAGTTGGAAATGAAGAAGTGGAAATGTTCTTCGATCAGCTGAAGTCTCCGCAGATTCATCAATACAATCAGGAGCTTTCAAAAGAAGAACGTCATTTTGTCTACCCTGACGGCATCAAAGAAAAATCAGTGTCCAAAGCCGAGTCGATTTTAAAACAGCTGCCTGACGGAACCGTAACCGAAGCTTTCCTTTCCTTTGAAAGAGCATATCCGACAAAAGAGCTGTATGAAAAATTAAAAGGCTATGATGTTCGCGTTCTGTGGAATGCGATTGAGACAGAGGGCGATTTAAAAGATCATCCATACGCAGAGCCGATCGGTTTTCCCGGAAAAGATTCAAACCGGATTTTTGAAATTCAGCATCCTGCCGAAAACGATGACGAGCAGTTTAAAGCGGCGCTTTCCTACATGATCAAGCACAATAAATGGGCTGAAACGATTTCAGGCAGGAAAAACCTGAAGCTTTCCAAACGGCTTGACTATGTGGAACAAAACGGTGTGAACGTGTATGGAGCCGTCATTACCGGACCGTCAAAAGAGGTTGAACGGCTGATCAAAAAAGGGCCTGTCAAAGCAGCTAAAGTAGGTGAGGTGGAATTATGGAACTGGTAAGAATCTTTAAGGAGCACAACGTATTTGGATGGGTGTCTGTCGGAACGGCCATTCTGTCCCTGTTCGTCTTAAACTTGGCCATTTTAAGCGACACGATCGCATATTCGTATAAGATGCTTCCTTTTGCGATGGCCGCCGTTCCGCTCGGAATTATCGAGCTGTTCATAAAAAAAGGACGGACCGGTCTCGGATTTCTCGGCGTCGTCCTGAACATTTTCATTCTCGTTTGCGTATGGACCATCGTCTCCATCGATACGAATCTGCAGCTCGGCTTTTAATAACTCCCCGGTTATACCGGGGAGTTTTTCATTTCAGAGCCTTGTGGAATAGGTAGCTCGCTTTTTCATACCTCATTTTATCTTCATAAAAACGGTGGGCGGCTGCGCGCTGCAAGCCTGATGATAAAGCGACTGAAGCCAATCCGTTCCGTTTGGCCCACTCTTCAACAGCGCCTAAAAGTTTCTTTCCATAGCCTTTTGAACGGTGTTTTTCACACGTCACCAGGTCTGCTACCCAAACATGACGGCCTTGATTCAAAGAGACCCTCGGCAAAAAGCCGGCCAAAGCCACCGGAATATCGCCGTCGTACAGCGCAAATAACGTGTAGTTTTCAGCCTCCCGCGCTTCTTTGACGAGCTCCAAAAAAGACGTTTCATCCAAATGGGGGCGGAGCTGTCTCATAATCGGATAGACTTCCTTGAGTTCTGTTTCACAATGCAATTCCCTATAATCAAGCACCATCGTCATTCCCTTCTGTTGGTTATGGAACTACTTTAACCCGGAAACTGGTCTTTTTAAAATGGCCAGTTTTGATAAAATAAAACATACCAGATGAATTGAAAGGGCTGATCGAATGGATATAACCCCTTTTTTAAACCGCAGCGGCAGCGAGCCGCTTTATCAGCAGCTGTACACGTTTTTCAAACGCAGCATTCATTCGGGACACATAAAGCCTGGAACAAAGCTTCCCTCCAAACGAATGCTTTCCAAACATTTAAATGTCAGCCTGACAACTGTTGAACACGCGTATGAACAGCTGGCTGCAGAAGGATATTTGCTCAGCAAGCCTAGAAAGGGCTGGTTTGCGGCTGAAGCGGAAGGAGACTTTGCACAGGCTGCACCCCCTCCCCCTGCCGAAAAAGAACTGGAAGAAACTGAGACGGCGGCGGGCATGATCGATTTTCACCACAGCCATGTAGACCTCGCGTCATTTCCTGTTTCCCAATGGAAAAAAACGCTCGCCAAAACCGTTGGTGAATCAGGGCATGACCTTTTTCAAAGCGGCCCCCCGGCCGGAGACCTTCCGCTGCGGAAAATGATTGCGGTTTATCTCAGAGAGTCGCGCGGCGTGGTCTGTTCACCCGAGCAAATCATCATCGGAGCCGGCACACCGGTTTTGCTGCAGTTGCTGTGCCATCTGTTTCCTAAAGGCACAACTGTCGGTTTTGAAGATCCCGGATTTCATCGCTCGAAAACGGTCCTGAAAACCGGCGGCTTCAATGTGGTGCCTATAGCAGTCGATGAGAGCGGGATTTCCGTGCAAGATCTTGAACAATATCAGCCGCAGCTCGCATACACCACCCCGTCCCATCAGTTTCCGCTCGGAATGATCATGCCGGTCGGCCGCAGGCTGCAGTTGCTTGACTGGGCAGCATCGACCGGAGCTTATATCGTCGAAGACGATTATGACGGGGAATTCCGCTATGCGGGACAGCCGATCCCTTCCCTACAGGGACTTGACCGGAACCACCGGGTCATCTATTTAGGGACCTTTTCAAAATCGCTGATTCCCTCCCTCAGGATCAGCTATATGGTTCTCCCCTTTCCGCTCGTCAAAGAAGGGCTTAACATGGCATCTTTATTTAAACAAACGGTTTCCCGCCATGTGCAGCATGCCATTGCTCTTTTTATGAAAAACGGGGATTATCAAAGACACTTGAACCGAATGAGAACACTCTACCGAAAAAAACGAAAAACGCTCCTTGACGCCATCAAGCGTGAATTTGGCGCTCATGCCGCAGTCAGAGGAGAGAACGCCGGTCTTCACATCATCCTTGAGGTGAAAAGCGCTCCGAGTGAAGAGTGGCTGACTCAAAAAGCACTGGAGAAAGGCGTCAAAGTATATCCAGCCTCTGTCTCGTATGTGACTCCTCCTGAAACACACGCGGTGCTCCTCGGATTTGGGGGACTTTCTGAAAAAAGCATCGCAGACGGCATCAAAAAGCTGAAGACAGCATGGTTGAACGGCGGACAGTCTCGGGAATGACCCTGCATAATCGGGCACGGAAAGTCGGATGCCGGGATTCTGCTCCTGCTATTCTTGTAAACAGAGGAGGTCATCAAATGGATTTGCTGAAGAACATGAATCAAGCCATGGCGTATATTGAAGAACACCTGACAGACAGTATTGATTTTCAAACGGTTGCGAAGCTTTCTTACTGCTCTGAATATCATTTTAAAAGGATGTTTTCTTTTCTTGCAGGGATTTCGCTGTCCGAATACATTCGCCGCAGGCGGCTTACCCTTGCAGCGTTTGAATTGAAAAACACAAATCAAAAAGTGATTGATATCGCGGTGAAATACGGTTATCACTCGCCGGATGCTTTTACGCGCGCATTTCAAAAGCTGCACGGCATTACGCCGACAGAGGCCCGGCACGATATCAGTACACTGAAAGCATATCCTCCGATGACCTTCCAGTTAACAATTAGAGGAGGAAACGAAATGAACTACCGAATTGTAGAAAAGAAAGCATTTCGGATCGTCGGAATCAAAAAAAGGGTCCCTGTCGTCTTTCACGGAATCAATCCGGAAATCGCCTCGATGTGGAAAGCATTAAGCAGTGAAAACATCGCTGAATTAAAAGAGCTGTCAAATGTCAAGCCGCTTGGACTGATTCAAGCATCGGCGAACTTTTCCGAAGGCCGGATGGAAGAGCAGGGAGAGCTTGACCATTATATCGGTGCAGCGACAACGAAGGAATGCCCGGACCGATATGAACAGCTTGAAGTTCCCGCCTCAACATGGGCTGTCTTTGAAGCGGCCGGTCCGTTTCCGGACACCCTTCAAAATGTCTGGGGACGCATTTATGCTGAATGGTTCCCGTCATCACATTACGAGCAAACGAAAGGGCCGGAAATCCTCTGGAATCAGGATCAAGATATCAGCTCCCCAACGTTTAAAAGCGAAATATGGATACCGGTTCAAAAAAGAACGGCATGTAAGGATTAAAGAAAAAAACAAAAGCTCAAGATATCAGTTCTTTTTACTTCACAATATCGCTTCAGAAGAAAAAGAGACAATGACGCTGAGAGTGACGATATAACATTGAAGAAAATGTCGTAGAATACCCAGATAGCATTTAATTTCAGCCTTGAAGAATTTGCACAGGCGTACAATAAAGTAGCGCAAGACTTTGAAAAACGATGAAGAGATGAAAGCTCCTATTCTTAATCGGATTCATCAGGGTGGGAATTACTCTGTTCATTTGGCTAATGTTCCAAAAACGACAATAATAATAAAAAATCGAACCGTTAATATGAGAAACAACCAAGCGCATTCATATTGACGGTTCGCTTCCTCAACAATTTTACACCCGTTTGTATAATCTCCTGGGATTTTTTGAATCCCTATCTAAGAGGAGTCAAGAACAGAGTGATAAAAAATATGAGTTTATATGGTAGGTTGCAACACTCCTCATGCTTCTAGTGATGACTCTTAGTACTATCTTTTTAAAAATTGAACCTTTGTATAATATCATCATTGTATTAATTTACATTTTGTTCATGGGGGTTATAAGGAGCAAATCGAAAAAAGCTGAGATCTAGTCCGAATGTTCTATGCAGATTGATTCATTTTCATGGATAAACAGGATTTATTCTCCAATTCCCTTCTATAAAGTGGTAAACTCTAAAATGATTGTAACTTTAGTATTAGAGGAGAGTGCCATGAAGACTCTGGATGTTCAGGCGTTGCACAATGCACTAGATCAAACGCTGGAACAATTAAAACACCAATCAGCCGAAATCGCCAAAGTCAAAAAGGCCGTTGACGGCATCACATCACTTGATGATGCTTTAAAAGGAAAAGGCGGCGACGCGATCCGCGCCTTTTACGAGGAGTGCCACACCCCTTTTTTGCGGTTCTATGATACTTTCATAGAGGAATACAGTTCCACGCTGAAGAAAATAAAAAGCGCGCTGAATTCCCTGGAACCAAACCATAACGGATTTATTTCACAGTCCTTTCTCGAACACGAACTTGAGAATGGCTTAAATGCGGCCGATCGCACAACGAAACATTTGGTTTCTAAGACCAACGCGACGATCGCAAAAGTCAGCCATATCGTAGATTTACCGGATTTGAATGACAGCGGTTTTCATGAACAGAATCAGAAAGCGTTAAAGGAAATCAGCACGACTCTTGAAAAGCTGCATGCGTTTGACCGCGAGCAAACAAACGCCCTCAAAACGGCTGAAAACGACCTAGAAACGATGCAGAAATACATTTCAAGGCTCGAAAAGATGTATACCGGACCAAAAATTGAAATCACCGGCTACCAAAAAGGTTCGATTTTAAAGCCGGATGATATGGATAACCTGAGCGGAAATCAAGAAACAGCGATGGGTGCCATGTTGAAAAAAGTCGGAGACAAAGAAGATGCTGACGTAAACACTCTCGCCGATCCAGATCGATTAAAAAAATTGGCGACACAAAAGGTTTCCAAAAAAGAGTACACTCAAGAGGAATTGAATGAACTAAAAAAAGATTATAGAGTATTTAACGATACGCTTTACCGGGCATACATAGATGGGGATACAATCGTTAAGATAGAACCCGCCTACACCCTTCCAGAGAATGTGGAAAAAAGCGACTTTGCTAAATATTTCGATACGGCGATGGAATTTACAGGTGTGTATGATGCAGTAAGAGCAGCGTTTGGATACGACCTTGCGACAGGTGAAATCGTTAAAGGTAATGGTGACCGTTTGATGGCCGCATTGAATGTCACCCCTTTCGGAAAGGCATTTAAGTACGGAAAGCGCGGCTTCAAGTTATTTAAAGGTGAAGAAGCGGGAAAGAAAGTTGCGAAGGTAGATAAAGGATCGAAAGCAGCTAAGGATGTTGGAAAAGTTGAGCAAAACCCTTCTAAATCAGCAAAGGAAACGCCCAAAAAATCTTCTGAGGGAAAAGACAAAGTTAAAGATTTTGATCTGAGTTTTGCGACTAGCAAGCTCAAGAATGGAAAGATTTCCGTTAATGATTTAGAATCCATGATACCAAAGGGTACACCAAACAATTTTAAAGCAAGTGAAACTATAAAAAAAGGATACAAATACAACTTTGAAATTGATGGAAAAAAAGTAGAAGTCAAGTGGCATTCACCGGATTTAAACGCAAAAGAGAAATTTCCGGACAGTAATTCCGGAAATATGTGGACTGCCCAAATAAAAATACAAAAAAAACTTCTAGGACAAGATGGTAAACTCCATAAAAAACCGAGTAACATAACCCACATTCCAGTTGTAGGAGAGTGAAACGAACATGGATTTTTCTAAGTTTGATGAATTACCCGATTCTTTACCTGAAGATACATTAGAGAAGTATTTCAATCAGATTGTTGATATTTATGAAAGTGCAAAAGATAGTGTCAGTTATATTGAATTATCAGAAGCAATTTACCAACTTTCAGAAAGACAATGGCATACTTATAAAATTCTGGACGACAAAATTAAACATAAAATAGATATTTTAATAAAAAATATCTTGGATGCAAATTCTTATGATCTAATAGACAATGCTACATCAATAATAGCTTATTTGGGACTTCCAGAAAGCTTTAAAGCATTACAGGAAATGATTAAAGAAAACCCTAGTGAAGAAGTTAGAGAGCTTATAGAGGAAACTATTGAGGAATTGGAAGGAAACGTTGAAAATCCATATTCAGGATTAGAATAAATATAAATGTTTTTTAGAGGGCGCCACAACTGGCGCCTTCTTTTTTAATTCAACGCAGAAATGGTGCTCTTAATGAAGCGAAAAAAATGTGGCCCTTTACACAAGAAAGGGCCTTTTTGATTACTTCAATAAAGCTTCAATTTTCGCCTTTGTTTTTGGCCCGTAAATACCGTCCGCAAACAGTTCTTGCATCAGCTTGCACCGTTTCAACGACCAATTCAGCGGCATTCTGTCACCGTGAATCTTGCCATCTTTTTCGACACACGTTTCCACGCTGATCGACTTTACATTGGCATTCGATTTAAGGAAACTCACATAACAACTGAACTTTTTTATGATATGCATGATATGCGACTTCATTTTCAAATTTTTATCCGGCTGCTACATCGGACGGTTCAACATGCGCTTTTAAAAAGGCGATATAATGGTCAATTGTATCAACTGTCGTGTAAGGTGAGACACTGTAGAATTTCTGGACATAAAGCGGCACCGGCAAACGGCTGTCAGCAGGATAAACGTATGTTTGCTTTTTCGTGCTGCCAAAATAGGTGTAACTGCGGTACCTTCCCAATGTTTCGGCGATTTTTTCATTGAATTTGTTAATATTCCGCACTTCTTCCTCCGTGATGGCGCCGCTGATTTCTTCATGGTAGCGGACATTTCCCGGATAGAAGCGGAATGTCGTTACAGGTGATACATCATTGGTGACGGCTGCATTCGGAAAAGCCTGCAGAAGTTTTTTTCGAAACGCCAGGTTAACTCTGATGTAATTGGCCAAGATCTCCTGGTAGCCTTCGATTCCGAATGCGAGCAGAGAAGCATAAATCGGTATGCTGCTTCCCATTCGCGAACACTCTAGCGTATAGCTCGTATGATAGCTGCCAAACCCCCTGTTACCGACATAAGGCGTCTCATCCGGATCCAAATCAACGGCTTTCAGTGCCTCACGGTTTTTCACCAAGAAAAGGCTTGTGATATACGGCGTTTGTCCAAGTTTATGAAAATCAAAGACCAAGCTGTCCGCCAGGTGCAAATGCTGAAAATGTTTTTTGTAGCGGGCAAGCGTCTCAAGCACCTCATCTTCAAGATGAAGCGGGTTTCCGGTGAAATCGTATCCGTTAAAAAAACCGTACATCCCGCCCATCGCCGTATCGGCATGAATATAGACAGGAGGCAAACCGTAGGCGGCCTCTATTTCCTCAGTCACTTTTTTGATTCCGGCCAAATCATCGATGCCAAATGAGTCAGTTGTGCCAAGCGTTGCCAAAACATATATCGGATGTCCGCCTTTTTCAATCACGGCTTGCATTTTTTCCCGCAAATCGGTCAGATCCATCGAATGATCGCGATTCGTCTTGACCTTGATCAAATGGTCCGTCCCGATTCCGGAAGCTTCCAGCGATTTGTAAAGACTGAAATGCGAAAGCTCTGAACAGAATGCGTACAGGTGATGCGGTGTTCCTTGCTGATTCGCTTCAGGATACGCGCTTGCGATCGCCAGCCTGAGCGACTGAAAAACAGCTCCCTGCCCGCCCCATGTGGTAAAACCGCCGCTCTTGTGCCTGTCATAACCGACAATGTCTGAAAGCATCGCCGTGATCTGCACTTCCGTCCTTGCTGCAGCCGTGCCGTCTACATCCCATAAATTGTTTCCGTTTAAAAGAACCATTAAAAGATTCCCGGCGATGCTGGCGTTGTTCGGCAAAGGCGTCGCGTTGGCCACATAATGCCTGTTTAAAAAACGGTGGCCGTCAAGCAATTTCAATAGCTCTTCGACGCTTTTTTCCGCCCCGAAGCCTTTTTCCGGCAAGGCGGCCTCTTCAATGACGCTTTGATAGTAGTCAGAGGAAACTTCAGACTCGCGGCCAAGCGTCATCCGGGCGGGATCCTTCAGCCTGTCCATTCCGGCCAATACCGCTTCAAGCAATGCCAGCAGCTGATACCGCGCCTCATGATTGCCATCCTCGCTCGGAAACATCTGTTGAAAGTCTAACACCATATTCACCCATCTCCTGATCTTTTAAAATGAAAACACTCCGATTAAATTTAAAAAGACAAGTACAATTGCAAGCGGAACAAGGAAACGGAGAAGATAAAACCACACGATAAAAAAGCCTTTCCCCGCTTTTGATCCGCTTTTCATTTCTTCATATAGATCGTGTTTGGACAATTTCAGCGGAATAAAAATCGAAATAAAAAGCGCTCCAAGCGGCATCAAAATATTGCTGACGACATAATCCGCCGCATCAAAAAACGTCTTCTTAAAAATGAACGGCTCATCGAGCACTCCGTAAGACAAGCAGGAAGGAATGCCGACGGCAAAAATCAAAAGGCCGATCGCCCACGTCCATTTCCCCCTTTTCGTTTGATCGCCTTTTGTGATTGCGGCAACAATGATCTCGATCATCGAAAAAGCCGAAGTCAGCGCGGCAAATAAAAAGGCCGTCAAAAACCCGATAAAAAACAGCATCCCGAATGGAAGCCGGTCAAAAACTGCCGGCAGAACCGCAAATAATAAAGTCGGCCCCTGATCGGGCTGAAGCCCGAATGAAAAGACGGCCGGAAAAATCGCCAGGCCGGCAAGCAGCGTGACGGTAAGGTTCATGATCACGATCGAGACCGCCGACTTCGGAAGGTTTTGTGACTTTGACAAATAGGAGCTGTACGTTACCATCACAGATACGCCAAGCGTCAGCGTAAAGAAAGCTTGTCCGAGCGCAAAAAGAATCGCCTGCGGCGTCAGGCTGCCAAAATCGGGCACAAGCAGAAAACGCACGCCGTCGATCGCATGCTCAAGCGTCAGAGCCCTTAAAACGAGCGCAATAAATAAAATAAATAATAGCGGCATCATAATCGAACTGACGCGCTCGATTCCTTTTTGCACACCCTTCGCCACGACGAGGATCGTCATGATGATAAACACAAGCTGCGCTGCCAGTGTCTGCAGCGGATCTTGGATGATCGACCCGAATAGCTCCCCGTATCCGGCCTGTGTGAGACCCGACAATGAACCGGTTACTGCTTTGATGATATAAAGCAAAATCCAGCCGCCGATCACACTGTAAAACGACAGGACAAGGAAGCAGGCGGCGATTCCGATCCAGCCTGTGATCACCCAAGGCGTCCCCGGCGCTATTTTTTGATAGGTGCCGATAGCATCCGATTGGCTTTTTCGGCCTAATATAAATTCCCCCAAAAGCAGGGGGTATCCCAGCAGTATCGTAAATAGGACAAAGACAAGGAAAAATGCGCCTCCTCCGCTCGTTCCCGCCACATAGGGAAACTTCCAAATCGCCCCCAGGCCGATGGCGGATCCCGCTGCCGCGAGAACAAATCCAAGTTTGGATGCCCATTTTGCTGTCATTCTGCGATCGCTCATTCATACACATCCTTTCTCTTTCTGCTTCTATTATCTCTTACAGGGCAGCTTTTTTGAAAGTGATCTTTCAAATTCTTATTTTTCCGAAAAAACAAACAGAAAAAACCGGCTGCCTTACAATAGCAGCCGGTTGAAATTATGTCGTCACATATCTTCCGCCGTTGATGTGGATCGTCTGTCCTGTCATATAAGAGGAATCGTCTGAAGCGAGCAGAACATACACCGCAGCGTGTTCAGAAGGCTGTCCGGGCCTTCCCATCGGCGTATTTGTACCGTGTTTTTCCGTTTTTTCCGGCGAAAAAGTAGCCGGAATGAGCGGCGTCCAAATGGGCCCCGGCGCTACCGCGTTGACGCGTATTCCTTTTTTGACAAGGGATGCAGCCATCGAACGGGTAAACGCGACAATCGCACCCTTTGTGCTCGAATAGTCAATCAGCGCCGGACTGCCCTCATAAGCTGTGATCGATGCGGTATTGATAATCGCGCTGCCTTCCCCTAAATGCGGGAGCGCGGCTTTTGTCATGTGAAACATGGAGAAAATATTCGTTCTGAACGTTTGTTCAAGCTGTTCGGTCGAAATATCTTCGATCCCTTTTTGCGGATGCTGTTCGGCAGCATTGTTCACGAGAATGTCGAGCCCGCCAAAGTGATTCACCGCTTTTTCGACAGATGTTTTGCAATGTGCTTCATCCCCGACATCTCCGGGAATCAAGAGGCATTTTGCGCCTTCTTGTTCGATTCGTTCTTTCGTTTCCTCGGCATCCTTGTGTTCGTCCAAGTACATGACGGCAATGTCGGCACCTTCTTTGGCGTATGCAATGGCGGCCGCTCTTCCGATTCCGCTGTCTCCTCCGGTGATAATGGCGGTTTTTCCTTTTAATTTGCCGCTTCCTTTGTAGTCGCGGTCTTCCGAGAGCGGAAGGGGCACCATCTTGTGCTCAGCCCCGGGTTGTTTTTCTTGTTTTTGCGCTTTCTGTCCATCCGTCTGTCTGTTTTTTTTCGCCTCTTCCGTCGCCATTGTTCGTAATGAAATACAGATCATCTCCGATTACTTTTACATCCCTGATTCTGCCGTATCCGCCAAGCCATTTGACCGCTTTGGCTTCCGCCGGATCGATCCGGAAAACGCCCTCACTCCGCAGCCCGGCCATATAGAGGATATCCCCTTTCTGCGCTAAACCGGATGGGGCCCACGTTTCTTCTCCCGAATGGATGAGCGGCGCTTTCATTCCCCGCTTCTTATCGCTTCCTTCAATCACCGGCCAGCCATAATTGGCTCCGGGTTCTATTTTGTTCACTTCATCATGTCCAGACTGCCCGTGTTCGGAGCTGTAAAACTGCCGGCCGATCCATGCGAGGCCTTGCGGATTCCGGTGTCCAAAGCTGTATACATAAGACGAGCGAAAAGGCTGATCAGCAGGGATCGCACCATCAAGGTCCATCCTTAAAATCACCCCCGCCAGCTTTTCAGGCTGCTGGGCCCATTCCCTTTCCCCCGCATCACCTGTCGTGATGTACAACTTTTGATCGGGCCCGATCGCCATCCGGCCGCCGTTATGAATCACGCCTCCGGGCAAATCGGCAAGCAGCTCCTCCGTTTCCGTCCAAGTGAGACGGTCAAGCGTCAATTTTACGATCCGGTTTTTCAGATGGCCCCCGTCTTTGTATGTATGGTAAACGTATGCCTCCTGATTGTTTTTGAAATCAGGATGAAGTACAAATCCGAGCAGCCCGCCTTCCCCTTCTTGATGAACGGGCTTTTTCAGCTGAAGCTGCATGCGCTCCTTTTTGCCGTCAGCAATGGACACGATTCCCCCGTTTCTTTCGGTCACGTAAAAAATCTCGCCAGTGTGAGCGATCGTCCAAGGCACATCCAAGCGCTCTGCGATAACTTCGGCGCCGCTTCCGCCTTCTTTTGCGGCCGCCGCTTCATGTTCAGCATCAAAATCCCGGCCTTCCGAGCATGCACCTAGAAAAAACAGCATGATCAACATCAGGAATCCTTTTTTCATCGTCTCCCCCTTAAAGGATTTTCTTGATGAATACATTCAAGAACACCGGCATAATTCCCTACTTAAACATTCAAAAATCTATTAAAAAACACGCGCTTCGCTGAGAAGGCGTGTGTCCGCATTACTGAGAAACCAATTCTCCGATATATTTAGCCGACGGCCTGAAAATCATGTTGTTATCAGCCTGCTCCAGCACATGGGCGCACCAGCCGACCATTCTCGCTGCCGAAAAAGTAGGGGTAAACAATGCGGCATCAAAATCGATCGCCTTCATGACAGCCGCTGCGTAAAATTCGACATTCGTATAAAGCTTGCGCCCCGGTTTGTATTCTTCCAAAAGGCGGATCGCCGTATTTTCAACATGAAGAGCAAGGTCGATATCCCGGTCGCCCCCGGCAATTTCCTCAGCTTTCACCCTTAAAGCCTTCGCTCTCGGATCATGCGTTTTATAGACGCGGTGTCCAAATCCCATCAGTCTCTCGCCTTTTTCAAGCTTTTCTCTTATATAGCTTTCTGCGTGCTGTTTTTCCCCGATGCCTTCCAGCATATCAGTCACCGCAGACGGCGCTCCGCCGTGCAAAGGTCCTTTCATCGTGCCAAGTGCAGATGTGACGGCAGAAACAAGATCGGATTCCGTAGACACCGTAACTCTTGCCGAAAAAGTTGAAGCGTTCATGCCGTGTTCCATCGCAAGAATCATGTACGTTTCGAGCGCTTTTTTCTGAGCTTCTGTCGGGCGCTTTCCTTTCAGCATGTAAAAATAATGTTCCACAAAGCCAAGCTCATCCAGCGGCTGAACAGGCTCTTTTCCATCAGTCAGCCTTTTTCTGAACGCGATAATCGACGGGGCGGCTGCAATCAGTCTGAGAGCCTGCTCCATTGTCGGCTTGAACGCAAACGATTTGTCCCCGAATGAAGAGACGGCCGTGCGAAGAACCGCCATATCGTCTAATTCGGCAGGAAGGCTGCGGATCAATCGCTCGCATGCTTCTGGCAGCACACGGAATGAAGCGAGCATCTCATTGAATTGACTGAGTTCCGCCTCCGTCGGAAATGCCCCGTTGAGTATGAGATAAGCGACTTCTTCAAATGTGGATGTAAGCGCCAGTTCATCAGCATTGTACCCTCTGTAGATCAGCTTTCCCTCTTCACCGTCAATGCGGCTGATGGCTGTTTCAACACAAGTAATCCCTTTTAATCCATGATAAACCATATCAATTCCTCCTTTTTCCTTTGTAAATATCATTATAGTTGATATAATATTTAAAAAATATTGAATTATATTGATGTCTTTGATTAACAAAATTAATCAGGAGGACTGCAATGGATTTTAAATGGCTTCATACCTTTGTTACTGCCGCAAAATACGAAAATTTCAGAAAGACGGCGGAAACCTTATTTATTTCTCAGCCGACCGTCACCGTCCAAATTAAACTGCTTGAGGAAGAACTCGGGTGCCAGCTGTTCACCCGCAAAGGAAGAAGCATTCATTTAACGAAAGAAGGGCGCGCTTACCTTCCTTTCGCCCTTCGCCTGCTGGAAGACTATGAATCGAGCATGGCAGAGCTTCACAGAATCAGACAAGGCTATTCGCAGACATTGAATCTAGCGGTTTCACCGCTTATCGCCGATACGATTCTCCCATTTGTATTAAAAAAATACACAGCGCTGCATCCGAATTCGGAGATCAAAGTAAAGATCGCCGAATCAGCTGAAATCGCTCCCCTGATTTCAGCCGGCCATGCAGATATCGGATTAAGCTGCTTAAACGTGCAATCGTCAAACCTGAACTGCTATTCCATGTACAGCGATCCCGTGATTTTGGTTGCCCCTCATGAGGGCCGCAATTCAGAACAAGCGCCGCCGCTCGATGTCGAAGATTTGCTTGAAGAATATTTGCTGTTGACCCATAATCACCCCGAATACTGGGACGACCTCGTCAGGCAGCTGAGGATCAAATTTCCGTTTGTCAGAACAATGCTCGTAAGCCAGACGCATATTACGAAACGATTTATTTCAGAAGGACTCGGTATATCATTTTTGCCGCTGTCGACTGTGCGCCGCGAGCTGATGGAAGGAAGATTAATAGAGGTGCCGTGCGATTTCATGAAGCTTCCTGTTGCAGGGGGATATGCGATTAGTCTGAAAGATAATGAGAAGGTCGAACACTTTTTGGCGTTTTTAGCCGAGTTCCGTTTCTAAACGGGAAAAAACCCGTTCACCATGATGAACGGGCTTGTCCCTGCAACATTAGAAGCGTTTTGCTCCAAGATAGCGGGGCTTCCAATAGCTGTTTGTCATATCGCTGATCGTTACGCCGTCAGAACCGGCATGAACGAATTGATTGTTTCCGATGTAAACCCCCATATGCGAAGGTCCCGGCTGATATGTCGTGAAGAATACGAAATCACCTACTGCGGGGCTTGATACGCTCTTCATCGAATTCCAGTATCCGGCTGTGTTCGTTCTCGCCACATTTGTCTGTTTGTTGAGGATGTACCAGACAAACCCGCTGCAGTCAAATCCTGATGCAGATGTTCCGCCCCATTTATAAGGCGTTCCGATAAGGGCTTTTGCATCTGAAACAAGTTTTGACGTATTCAGCGCTGAAGAGGTTTGCGCAGGCGCCTTGCTTGTCCCGCTTGATGCAGAAGGCTTTGTCGTTGATGCAGCTTTTACGCTTTTCGTCCCTTTAACTTTTAATACTTGTCCGATCCGGATTAAATCTGTTTTTAAACCATTCAGAGATTTCAGTTCATTGACGGTCATGCCGTATGTCCGAGAAATTTTCCAAAGGCTGTCTCCTTTGACCACTTTATGCGTAGCTGATGAAGCTTGCGACGCTTTTGCAGACGAAGAGCTGCTTCCATTGATCGACAGCCTCTGACCTATGTAAATGATATCGGATTTCAGCTTGTTTTCCTGTTTAATCTTGCTGACACTTGTGCCGTACTTCTTCGAAAATCCCCATAACGTATCCCCTTTTTTCACAGTTATAGTTTGCGCGGAAGCCGCTCCCGCAAATAAAGTCGATCCTAAAACAACCGCTGATGCTGCTGTTATTACTTGTTTTTTCATGTTGTCCTCCCACTAGCAGAATATTTTATATTTTTAAAGGAAAAATTAGCAGTTTCATTTTTTTTTGAGAACGGCTGCTTCAGCCCTTCCTCTGTTTCTATTATAAGGAGGGAATTCCATCAGGTATAGTCTTGACTTACTATGTCAAATTCCTTAATTATTCGTTTTTAAAAAAAGTTTTTAAGGGTAGATAATATTTCATTTACATTTCAAAGGTAACTTAAATACTACATTTTCGCACTTTCCAGCAGCCAAAATTACAATTTTAGAAAGAGTATTAAATACTTTATTTTACATTTTTATGATTAACTTATAAAACTGGACAAACGTTCTTTTATTTGGCATAGTGACGGTCGTCGTTGCGCTTTAAAATAAAAAAGGCTGCCCGAATGCAGCCTGAAACTTTTTATAAATATCTGCGATGGACAGCCTTTCCATCATAGGAAAACATGACGGGCTTATCTTCGAGCACGGTTTCGACATGCACGCTTCTTCCCCATAGCTGGTGAAGGTAAGGCAGAACTTTTTCAAGATACTTTAAATCGAGTTCGATCCCTTCATACCAATGCTTAATGTATAATTCATTGTTCTTTAAGTAATCTCCGTCCTCAACTGTCAAATAAGGAAATCCTCCGTTGACTCTCATGCTGACAAGCTGATCGCGCACAGCCTCCCAATCCTTGTCAACGATTTTATAATCCCTTCCCTGTTTTTGAAACAAGTAGAGATCTTCCCTCATCACGAGATCTTTCGTTAAATAGTTTCTGATAAATGAAATGTCTGATTCGATCTCCCTGACTTCAAATATTTTTTCTCTCCCCGAGTTCGGCTTTACACCCATCTTCTTCATATCTTCTGTCGGGTTGTTGTAGCGCTCCTCTATGTCCTCAAATATTTTCAATCCGAGATAATATGGATTGATGCCCGTTTTGGACGGCTGAACCACTCCCGCGTTGAGCTTGGCGAATTCGATCGCTTCACTTGATGTCAGCTCAAGCTCGCGGATGATCCGCTGATGCCAGTAGGACGCCCATCCTTCATTCATGATTTTCGTTTCAAGCTGCGGCCAGAAATACAGCATTTCCTCTCTCATCATCGTTAAGATGTCGCGCTGCCAAGGCTCCAGCTCCCGCGAATGTTCTTCAATGAACAGCAGAATATCTTTTTCCGGCTTCGGCGGAAACTTTTTTTTCGTCCTTTTCTTCTTCTCTTTCGATCCTTTGTGATCCAGTTCCCAGAGGTCGTCATAAGGAGTGGGCGGCGCGTCTGTTTCTTCTTCTTCTTCATCATCTATGCTCCACGACAGCTTCGGCCTCACGAGCGAAGGGTCAATGTGTTCTTCAATCGCCAGCACCGCATCGAGAAATGCTTCGACTTCTTTTGAACCGTGAACCGTCTCATAATGTTTAATCCGCTCTGCTGTCGCCGACATGCTTTCAACCATATCGCGCTTCGTATTTTGGAAACGGCAGTTATTTTTAAAGAAATCACAATGAGCCAGGACGTGTGCGACAATCAGCTTATTTTGAATCAATGAATTGCTGTCCAGCAAAAACGCGTAACACGGATTTGAATTAATGACAAGCTCATATATTTTGCTCAAGCCAAAGTCATAGTGAAGCTTCATTTTGTGAAATTGCTTGCCGAAACTCCAATGGCTGTATCTTGTCGGCATCCCGTATGCGCCGAATGTATAAATGATTTCAGCCGGACAAATTTCATATCTCATCGGATAAAAATCCAGGCCGAATCCTTCCGCGATCTCCGTAATTTCTGCTATCGCCCGCTGCAGCTCTTTTTGTTCCCGTATGCTCAATACTCAAATCCCCCCCGGTTGGACTTCTCTTTATTGTATGAGCCGGGTTTTGAAAAGATGAAAGGCAGCTGTCGGTTTGACAGCTGCCTCTTTGGCTAGTTCGCTATTTGCATGTCAAGGGATGAAGCAAAGCTCTCATAGCGGATGTTTTCCATCGAAACGCCAAGATTTTGCAATCCTTCAATCACGCTTTTCATAAATGAAAGCGGACCGCATACATAAAATTCGCTATTTGGATCTTTCACGATCGATTCCAAAAGCTCTTCATTCACCCGGCCTTTTACAATATGATCTTCCGTCGCTCCAGCATCCCTGCTGTAGACAAACAGGAGACGGTTCGCCGGATTGTCGCCGAGCAGCTTCTCCGTTTCTTCCTTGAAAGCGTGATGCTGTTCAGATTTCGCAGCGTGCACGAATGTGATCTCGCGGCTGCTTTCTTTTTGAGCCAATGTTTGCACCATGCTCATGACAGGCGTGATGCCTGATCCGGCGCTGATGAAGTAAACCGGATGATCCGTTCCTTCGGAAAGGGTGAAATCTCCGGCCGGAGCGCTCACTTCCAAGCTGCCCCCGATTTCCATGTTCTCATGCAGATAGCTTGATACCCTTCCGATCGGCTGCCCTTCCTCCGCTTCCAATTTGACTGAAATGCGGTAGTAGTCTTTATTCCAGGCATCTGACAAGCTGTACTGCCTTGTTAAGAAATACGGTTCACCGGGAATTTTAATGCGGACAGATACGTACTGTCCGGGACTGAAAGCGGGCAAATCCGTTCCATCGGCAGGCTTCAAATAAAAGGAAGCAATCGTAGCGGATTCGACCCGCTTATCCATGATGACAAACGGTTTAAATCCTTCCCAGTTTCCATCCTGCTTTTTGTCTTCTTCATACATTTGTTTTTCGACTTCAATAAATACGCGGGCGATCTCTTCATAGGCTTCTGCCCATGCCTGGAGAATGTCCTCTGTCGCAGCTTCGCCGAGCACAATTTCAATTGCTTCCAAAAGGTGCTGACCGACAATAGGATAGTGCTCTGGTTTCACATGCAAACTTTTGTGTTTATGCCCGATTTGTTTGACAACCGGCAGCAGGTCTCCGAGCCGGTCGATGTTCTCAGCCGCCTGCAAAACAGTGAAAGCCAAAGCTTTCGGCTGTCCGCCGGTTTGCTGGCGGGACATGTTGAAGATATTTTTCAGTTCAGGGTGCGCATTAAACATCCGCTTGTAAAAACAAGTGGTGATCTCTGTTCCCTTTTCTTTTAAAACAGGGGCGGTCGATTTGACAATTTGCATGGTTTTTTCAGATAGCATAACGCTTTCTCCTCTCCAGTCACTTTAAAAATGTATTTGAAATACATCTTTAAAGGTGCAATAAGATCTTTTTTAAATGGGACTGTTACTTTTGATTAAAGATGTATTTTAGATACATCTTTATACTAGACTTTTAATGGAATTAAAGCAATATTTTCAAGGAATGTTTTATATTTTTGTAACAATTTCCGCTCCACCCTCATAACCGAAGGCAAATGTGATAAGATAATGGAAACTTGTTTGATTGAGGTCATGCGATGAAATTAACAAATTATACGGATTACTCATTGAGGGTACTGATTTTTCTAGCAACCAAAAACTCAAACGAGCTTGTCAATATTAAAGACATCGCCGATTCTTATTCCATTTCAAAAAACCACCTTATGAAGGTGATTTACGAGCTTGGCAAGCTTGGCTACGTTGAAACGATTCGGGGCCGCAACGGCGGGATTCGTCTCGGAAAAGCGCCTGAACTGATTAATATCGGTGAAGTCATAAGACATACAGAAGATGATTTTAACCTTGTCGAGTGTTTTAACGGAGAAAAAAACCATTGTATACTTTCTCCGATCTGCGGATTAAAGCATGTTTTAAACAAAGCCCTTTCCGCCTATTTGGACGTATTGGATCAATACACTCTGCAGGATATTATCGTTAATCAGGACCATATACGTAAATTATTGAGTTAACGAAGGAAGCGGCTTCCTTCGTTTTTTTTGCTATAAGGTAAAAATATTCACATTGATGATCGCATTGGTCACCGGGTGAAAATACACCTCGGCGTGCGCCGAAAATGATTTGCCTTTCTGATTGACGGTTACCCTGAAGACATCCTTTGTCTCGTCATCATTGACTTGAGTGCGCCCTAAATATTCATAATCCTCGAACTTTGCGCCTTCGTATTTTTCTTCAAGCGCACTCCAGGCGATTCTCTCCCACCGTTCAGGCGTATCGGAAACACCTGCTTGAAAGTGGCTTTTCGCCGGGAATGATAAAAGCGTTAGTATGCAAAAAAAGTACGTGCAATATCGTTTTTTCATTTCCATTCGCTCCGCATGTATTGTACATACGTTAGCTTGACCGGAAACGGCGAATGTCATGCAGACATTTTTCGCGGTCTAGCGTATACCATCCTCATATTTCTAGGCCGCCAAACAAGGGAGACCAAGTTTTGCCCGGAGAAAAAAACATCCCGCCACATAAAATAATCATGACTCCTCAGAAAGAAGGGAGAGTGGCGAAATTGAATTACGCTGATTATGACAAAGCTTTGTACTATACGCACCGCTCGCAGTGGGACAATCTGCTGATCCTGATGGTGCGGACAGAAGACGATTTATTATCAAAGCGGATCGAACATTTTTTGCACGCCTACAATTTTGAAAGAGATGACGCCATTGTCGAAAAAAGGCTTTATGATCTGCTGCAGTACATTGATCACGCCTCATTTTCGGGACAAGAACATGAAAACGGCGTGCTTGTTTTTACGTAAAATAAAATAAGCCTGGCGCTCTAATCGGCGTCAGGCTTTTTGAAATTCGGCAAAGAGCAGAAGCTCTTCCATTACATTTTTGATATTGGCTTTTGCTGCTTCAGTAACCGTTTGGTGTTCCTCATCAATATGAATCGGATCGAGCACAAGCTGCTTTGTGATGACGTTCGCATAAACTCCGCGCGCGACAATGCGCATATTGGCGAGCGCGTTCATCCCGCCTTTTCCGCCTCCTGCACAAGCAAAAAGCGCAACCGGTTTGCCCGAGAACTGTTCATTGCTTAAAAAATCGAGCGCATTTTTCAAAGCGCCGCTCATACCGCTGTGGTATTCGGGAGATAATAAAACGACAGCGTCTGCTTCTTTGACAGAAGTTTTCAGTTTTTGAACATTCTCCAGCGAGCTCTGCTCTTCATCCCCGTTGAAAATCGGTAGGATGAACTCGCTTAAATCGATAAGCTCCGCCTGATACGTGCGGGCGATATAGGAAGCGGCAATCCGCGTTCTGCCCTGTTTTCTAGCGGTTCCGCTGACTACGGTTATTTTCATTTGATCATCTCCCATCATTTTGTTGTAGTCCGTGTTTAACTGCAAAGAGCGCGGCTTGCGTGCGATCGGATAAGCCAAGCTTTGACAGCAGATTGGATACATGAGTTTTCACTGTTTTTTCGCTGATAAATAAAGATGCGGCAATTTCCTTGTTGCTTTTCCCTTTTGTAATTTCCAATAAAACATCTTTTTCTCTATTTGTCAATTGATGTATTTTTTCTTTCTCATCAGCCTGTGACACATGGTGAAAGACGTGGGACATGATGCTTGGATCCAAGGAATATCTCCCTCCATAAACAGCGCGTATCGTCTCGACAAGTTCATCAGGCTCGGCGTCTTTGAGCTGATAGGCAGAGGCTCCCGCCTGGATGGCGGGAATCACATAGCTTTCATCCGCATAGCTTGTCAGCGCTATGATTTTGACTGACGGATATTCCTTTTTTATTCGCTTTGTCGCCTCAATTCCGTCCATTTCAGGCATTGATAAATCCATTAATACGATGTCTGCCTCACGTCTTCGCAAGACATCGAGCGCCTCAATTCCTGTTGAAGCCTCTCCGACAACGTCAAAATCGCTTTTTGTTTTGAAAAAAAACAAGAGGCCTTTTCTGACAATATGATGATCATCGGCAATGATGATTTTCACCTTTTCCATCCTGCCTCCCCCTTCTCCTTCAAAGGCAAAACCGCCCGGATTTTCGTCCCCTTACCGATTGCGGAGTTGATCAAAAACGTGCCGCCCGCTTTTTTCGTCCGCTCCTTCATTCCTTTCAGCCCAAGCGTCGGAAGCCCCGCGTCAGGATCGTACTGAAACCCTTTGCCGTCATCTTCGATTTCCAAGACGGCAGAGGACTGGAATACATCGATTTTCACTTGTATGCGGCTTGCACCGGCATGCTTTTTGCAATTGTTGAGAGCTTCCTGGCTCAGCCGCCACATCAATTCCTCAGCAGGAGGCGGCAGCCGGAGCACACCGCTGAGCTTGAAGATCACCTGAAGGCCGAGCACTTCCGCATATTTTTCAAGAGCAGCCGCCAACCCTTCTTCAAGGCCCTGGGGCCTGAGCTGCCAAATTAACGCCCGCATCTCAAGCAGCGCTTCATGAGAAAGATGTTGCATAAACTCGAGCATTTCCCTGACCTCAGGCTGGTCTGTCATTTCACCCGCCGCTTTAGCGGTCAAGCTAAGCGAAAAAAGCATTTGATTGACGGAATCATGCAAGTCCTGAGCCAATCTGTTTCTTTCGGTCAGCAGCATGTGTTTTTGCTGTTGTTCAGCAAGCCGCATCCGTTTGATCGCCATTCCGATTTGCAGAGCTACAGCTTCGAGAAGCGCCAGTTCTCCGCGGCTGAAATGAATTTTGCCCGGAGCCGCAACGTTCAGTAAACCGAACCGTTTCTTCTGGTCGCTGAGTGGGACAGTTGCATGATGTGTGATGCCTTCCGGATCTCCGGTCTTCTGTCTCATGGCCGTCGTAATTCGCCGGCAGTGAATGATATTTTTCGCCCTGTCCAGCTTTCCGTCCCTATATTGTTCAAGACAGTAGCAGCTTCCTTCGCATAATAAACGGTTGTGCCGGTAAGAAAGCGCCTGAGGCAGGCAGACCGAAGCGGCCAGTTCAAAGCGCCCCTTTTCATCGATCAGAAAAAGCCACGCCGTTTTGAGTCCTGTTAAGCGGAGCAGCTTTTTTAAAACAGCATGAAGCGTTTCTTTTAGATGGTTCCCTTCGTTTAAAGCTTCCGCTATTTCTTTGAGCGTTTTCAATTTTTCAAACTGCGTGTCTTCCCGCAAAAGATTCATCCCCTTAACCCGGAGTTTCTTTTATTATATCGATATTTGCTAAAAAAAAGGCCACCTCATGAGATGAACTTTTCTAAGACTTTTGACCGAGAAGGGACAAAGCGAATCGTTAAGCTTCTTCCTCCCAAAACAAATCGTCAAGCGTTTTGTCCAGCGCCTTTGCGATCGCGATGCATAGGTGCAATGTCGGATTGTATTTATTTTTTTCGATCAGCCCGATCGTCTGTCTTGTCACATTGACCCGCTCGGCAAGCTGGGCTTGTGTCAAAGACTTTTCGACCCGGGCGAGTTTGACCCGGTTAACCATATGCTCACCCGCCGTTTTCAATTAATCATCTAATAGATCTTGATTTTTCCGAAAGGATTTGCGCAACGAGATAAAGTTGATCAGAAAATGAAAAAATACAAACAACATCACCATCATAATAAAGTCAAACCAACTGCCGGGGTGTTTTGGTATGCCGGTAAAAATAAGCACTAAAATGGCAAATATGATGCCGGAAGCGAGGCTGAGAGCCGTGATCTCTTTTCTTTTTTTCCTGTACGCCGCTTGACCTGCAATCTCCGGATATTCAAACCCCGACAAAAGATAGCGGAACAATATCCAGCCTGCATAGACTGCAAAACCGATGGCACTGACGATGTATTCGGATGCCGGTCTCCCTAAAATGAGGCCCCGGATGATCATATCCAAAAATAAGATAGCAGCGACAATCGTACCGGCTTCGCTAAAAAATTGCGTCATTTTCTTTTCTACGTATTCATCCCCGGTTTTGATCCATTTCATGTCAGCCATTTTCCCCTTTCATATGCAATTTATATCTAACTTATTGTTAAATATATATTACATTATTTATGGCCGCTTATCAATAAAAATTGAAAACCCGCCATGTAGCAAGGCGGGTTTTCAGCGATTATCAATTTGAAGTCGCTTTTACAATATCATCGATTTTTTTCATCACTTCATCTGTCAATTGATGGAGAAGCGCTTCACTGTCTTCATTGGTTCGGCCTTTGACCGCGAAATAAAATTTCACTTTGGGCTCTGTTCCTGATGGACGGAGGCAGAACCATGAGCCGTCTTCAAGGAAATATTTCAAAACATTGGATGTCGGAAGATCGATCGTTTCTGTTTTGTTTTCCTTCAGCAGCGTCCGCTTCCCTGTCAAATAGTCTTCTGCGGATACAACGTCTTTTCCAGCGATGGAAAGAGGCGGCTGTTCTCTGAATGTGCTGAGGATGGCCGCGATTTGCTCCGCTCCCTCTTTTCCTTTTAAGGTCAGGGACTTCAAGCCTTCTCTATAGAAGCCGAACGTTTGATACAATTCGAGGAGCCCATCATACAGCGATTTTCCCTGCTTTTTATAGAAGGCGCATACCTCAACCGCAAGCAGTGCGGCCTGGACGGCATCCTTGTCTCTTGCGAAATCGCCGATCAAGTAACCGTAGCTCTCCTCATAACCGAATTGGAAAGCATATTCGCCCGATGCTTCAAATTGTTTGATTTTTTCTCCGATGAATTTAAAGCCGGTCAGCGTGTCGATCGTGTCAAGTCCGAAAGAAGCGGCAATGTCGCGCCCCATTTCGCTCGTCACAATCGTTTTTAGAACGACTCCGTTATCAGGCAGCGTGCCTTTCTGCTGTTTTTGCGATAGCAGATAATGCAAAAGCAGCGCGCCGGTTTGATTTCCTGTCAGCACCGCGTAACGGCCTTCTTGATCCTTTACAGCGACGCCGAGGCGGTCCGCGTCGGGATCGGTTCCGATCAGAATATCGGCTCCTTTTTCTTCTCCGAGCCTGATCGCATATTCAAAAGCGGCGTGCTCTTCCGGATTAGGAGAAGACACGGTCGAAAAGTCAGGATCAGGCAGTTCCTGTTCCGGAACGACTGTGACATGTTCATACCCGAGAGCTTTCAAGCCGCGTCTCACGGATTTGTTTGCCGTGCCGTGCAGCGGGGTGAAAATGACTTTGACTTCAGTTTCCTTTGCCAGATCAGGGTTGACAGAAATCGATGTCAGTTTATCGAGATACGCTTGATCGATTTCCTCGCCGATTATTTTGATCAAGCCTTTTTCGGTTAATGCAGCTTCATCACCGGCTTCGATCTCAAGTTCGTTTTCAATCGCATTGACATAGCCGATGAGTTTGTCGGCATCAGCAGGCGGAAGCTGCGCGCCGTCCTCTCCGTAGACTTTATAGCCGTTGTATTCAGGCGGGTTATGGCTCGCCGTGATAACAATACCTGCAAACGCATTCAGTTCTCTTACCGCAAAGGAAAGTTCAGGTGTCGGGCGCAGTTCGTCAAACACGTACGTTTGAACGCCGTTTTCCGCGAGCGTTTTAGCAGCTTCCATTGCAAATTCAGGCGATTTGTGGCGGGAATCGTACGCAATCACAACGCCGCGCTTTTTTGCTTCTTCGCCGTTCGCTCCTATGTATGCGGCAAGGCCCGCCGATGCTTTGCGAACCGTATAAACGTTCATGCGGTTCGGACCGGGTCCGATCTCTCCGCGCATGCCGGCTGTACCAAACTCAAGTTTTTTATAAAAGCAATCCTCTAATTCTTTTTCATTTCCTTCAGCTTCCAGAAGAAGCGATTTTAATTCGGAATCTAAGTTTTCTTTGTTTTTCCAGCGTTCATAGCTCGTTCTCCAGCTCATGA
Source organism: Bacillus sp. FSL L8-0528 (assembly GCF_038593085.1). NCBI lineage: Bacteria > Bacillati > Bacillota > Bacilli > Caryophanales > Bacillaceae > Bacillus > Bacillus sp. FSL L8-0528. The sequence goes on along the minus strand of NZ_CP151961.1, from coordinate 1,009,601 downwards.
TTACCTCCAATATTCCAGCTAAGTAATTGCAGCTTTTCTTTTATCATATCGACAAACAGCCGCTTTGTCCAAATTTAGCATGCCGAACGACAAAAATGAGGCTGCCTGATCAAGACAGCCTCACGTTAGGCCATTCGGTTGATTTTTAACGAAATTTCATCAAGGTCATTTAACCCGATCAATCATCTGCTTTCCAGCGGGACAACAGCGTCGTGAAGAAGTCCTTCCAAGACCTGGACATGCCGGGCCTTCGTTTCGCCATCCCAGTTCAGCTTCTCGCTCATGTAGTCCGTAAGGCTGTCTTTGTAAGTGCGGACCCAATTGATGTCAAAGAACAGCGCACCCGTTCTGCGCACGAAGAAGTCTGCCGGGACGGCAGCCATTTCTTCCTCGATCCCGTAATCCATTTCTGCCAGTACATGGACAGGAATGCGGCGTTCTGCTGCTTCATCTTTTAGAGATGGAACACGATCAAACAGGCGGTCTGCGTTCGAACCGTATCGTGCGGCGATCTGTCTGGCCGTCTCTTCGGACAGTCCAGCCTTGATCCCTTCGGCTGCTTTCGCTCGAATAAAATCCTCGAGATTTTTGGAGCCGCCGATATGGCCGCCTGAGATCGGCATCGTTTTTGTTCTGCAAGGACCGAAGTCTCTGCCGCCCTCTTCTTTTAATCGGTCTCTGACAAGATCAACGATATGCTCAGCCATTTTTCTGTAGCCGGTCAGCTTTCCGCCGGCAATTGTGATCAGTCCGGATTCAGAAGTCCAGATCTCATCTTTCCGGGAAATCTCGGACGGGTCTTTTCCTTCTTCATGAATCAGCGGTCTGAGCCCAGCCCAGCTTGATTCGACATCTTCGGCCTTGATTCCCAGTTCAGGGAACATATAGTTGATGGCATTAATGACATAATCCCTGTCTGCAGTCGTCATTCGAGGGTGTTCCAGATCCTCGTTGTAGACGGTGTCCGTTGTGCCGACATATGCCTTTCCGTCTCTCGGAATCGCGAACACCATACGGCCGTCGGGCGTGTCAAAATAAACGGCTTGTTTTAAAGGAAAGACCGATTGATCAAAAACAAGATGCACGCCTTTTGTATGCTGAAGGTGTTTGCCTTCTTTTGAATGGTCTTTTTCCCGCAGACGGTCAACCCACGGACCTGCGGCATTGACGATTTTTTTCGCGTGGACGCGGTATGTTTTTTTCGTGAAGACGTCTTCAATGACCACGCCGGTGACCTTGCCGTTTTCATAAATAAAATCGCTTACTTTCGCATAATTGACAGCCTCGGCTCCGAATTTAACCGCTTCTTTCATGACTTCGATCGTCAGCCTGGCGTCATCCGTCCGGTATTCGACATAATAGCCGCCGCCTTTCAGGCCGTTCTTTTTCACGAGCGGCTCTTTTTGAAGAGTTTCTTCGGCATTCAGCATGCTCCTCCGCTCAGCTTTTTTGACGCCTGCTAAAAAGTCGTACACTCTCAGTCCGATTGACGTGCTGAATTTGCCGAAAGTGCCTCCCTTATGCATCGGAAGCAGCATCCATTCGGGCGTTGTCACATGCGGCCCGTTTTCATAGACGATCGCCCGCTCTTTGCCGACCTCAGCTACCATTTTCACTTCAAATTGCTTTAAATAGCGAAGTCCGCCGTGGACGAGTTTCGTGGAGCGGCTTGACGTTCCGGCCGCAAAGTCCTGCATTTCGCAAAGCGCCGTTTTCATTCCGCGCGAAGCGGCGTCCAATGCCGTCCCTGCACCTGTAATACCTCCGCCGATAATAAACACGTCATACTTCTGCTTCGTCATATTCTGTAAAATATCGTCCCGTTTACGGCTTGAAAATAATGATTCCATGTTCATGTCCTCCCTTGTTGTCACGGTAAAAAAATAGAAAAAGAGACCACAAACATCCAAAGCGCTGATACTGCTTTGGTGCCTGCGGTCTCTCCTCTTCTCCAACCGTTTCTATTAACTTAATTAGATTGTAACATACATGCGGCTTATTTAAAAGCCCTAGCTGCATTTACAGCTTTCTTCCACCCGCTGTACAGACTCTCGCGCTCTTTTTCTTCCATTTTCGGTTCAAAACGTTTGTCAAGCTGCCACTGGTCTTTGATCTCGGAACGATCACTCCAGAAGCCGACAGCAAGACCCGCTAAATAGGCTGAACCGAGCGCGGTTGTTTCGTTGATTTCAGGACGTTCTACAGGGACATCCAAAATGTCGCCCTGAAAATCCATCAGGAAGTTGTTTTTGACAGCTCCGCCGTCGACTCTCAGCGTTTTCACCGAGATCCCGGAGTCTTCCATCATTGCGTCAAGCACGTCTTTCGTTTGATAGGCAAGCGCTTCAAGCGTTGCTCTAACAAAATGCTCTTTCGTCGTACCCCGGGTCAGTCCGAATACAGCGCCGCGGACATCGCTGTCCCAATAAGGCGTGCCTAAACCTACAAATGCAGGAACCACATAAACACCATCGGCAGATTCTGCTCTTACAGCGTATTTTTCACTTTCCTTGGCGTCTTTAAACATTCTCAGCCCATCTCGCAGCCATTGAATAGCGGAACCTGCGACGAAGACGCTGCCTTCCAGCGCATATTCCACCTTTCCATCGATGCCCCAGGCGATTGTCGTCAGCAGGCCGTGCTCTGATTTGATCGCTTTCTCGCCGGTGTTCATCAGCATAAAGCAGCCTGTTCCATACGTGTTCTTAACCATTCCCTCTTCAAAGCAAGCCTGCCCGAACAATGCTGCCTGCTGGTCGCCGGCTGCACCTGCAATCGGAATGTTTTTGCCGAAGAAATGATAATCGACCGTTTCAGCGTATACATGCGATGAAGGCTTGACTTCTGGAAGCATCGATTTCGGCACGCCGAGAATATCGAGAAGTTCATCATCCCATTTGAGGTCATAGATGTTGAACATCAGTGTTCTTGAGGCATTTGAATAATCTGTCACATGCGCTTTTCCGCCGGACATTTTCCAGATCAGCCAAGAATCGATCGTACCGAAGAGAAGGTCGCCGTTTTCAGCTTTCTCCCTTGCCCCTTCCACATGATCCAAAATCCATTTCACCTTCGTGCCTGAGAAATAAGGATCGATTAAAAGGCCTGTTTTTTCTCTGATTGTCTCTTCATAGCCTTGTTCTCTCAATTCCTGACATATTTCCGCCGATTGGCGGGACTGCCACACAATCGCATTGTAGACCGGTTTGCCGGTATGTTTATCCCAAACAACGGTTGTTTCCCGCTGGTTTGTGATCCCGATTCCGGCAATTTGTCCGGCTTCGATCCCCGATTCTGAAAGCGCAGAAGCGATCACCGACAGAACGGAGCCCCAGATTTCATTTGCATTATGTTCAACCCAGCCGGGGTTTGGAAAATATTGCTGAAATTCTTTTTGCGCAATATGGACGATTTCGCCTGCTTTGTTGAAAACAATCGCCCTTGTGCTTGTGGTGCCTTGATCAAGAGACAAAATGTATTTTTCCATTTTTTGAAACTCCCCCTTATATGTCTGTTTAGATTGCGTTTTTTTAAATGTTGACCGATTGATCAACCGATTGTTTTTTCATATGAATATAGAAACCTAACAATATCACAACTAGTATAACGCTTACAATCCAAAATGTGTTGGTGATGTGCCCTTTGAATGCGGCATTGTAAAAAACGCCTGCAAATGAACCGCCGAGCGCCGGTCCTAAAACAGGAATCCACGCGTACTTCCAATTTGAACTTCCTTTGCCTGCAATCGGAAGGACAAAGTGGGCGATTCTCGGCCCCAAATCGCGGGCAGGGTTAATCGCATAGCCTGTTGTTCCGCCGAGCGAGATCCCGATCGCCACGATCAGAAATCCGACAACAAGCGGATTCAGTCCGTCAGTAAACTTGTTTGCACCGATCGTTAAAAGTCCGAGAACGAGAACAAAAGTCCCCAATGTTTCACTGAACAGGTTTGCAAATGTATTTGGAATCGCCGGACCTGTCGAAAATACTCCCAGCTTCGCGCCTTGATCTTCGGTTTCTTTCCAGTGCGGCAAGTAGTGAATAAAAACGAGCACCGCCCCTAAAAATGCGCCGATCATCTGCCCCAAAATATAGGAAGGCACTTCTTCCCAAGGAAAATCTCCGACAAATGCCAGCCCCAATGTCACGGCGGGATTTAAATGCGCTCCGCTGATGCCGCCGACGGCATATACCGCCATGGCCACGCCGAGCCCCCAGCCGAAGACGATCACAATCCATCCGGATTGATGGGACAGCGATTTTTTCAAATTAACTCCTGCACAAACTCCAGCTCCAAAGACGATGAGCAGCATCGTTCCGATAACTTCCCCCCAAAATGCTGTCAAGGCTATCCCTCCTAAAATCTATTATGAAGTGTTATTTTAAAGATGAACACCATGGGCTCACCTTTTCCACTGTGTCTATAAGACCATAAAAAAACACAGCAAACTTTCTTTACATCATACTGAGTAAAGAACTGCTGTGGTCTCCGAGTCTCCGTCACAATGTATTAACTTAGTAAGATCGTATCGTATAGTGAAAGCGTTGTCAATAATTTTTCACATTTTAAATTTTTACTTCCAGTATTTTTTCCATAGATCAGTGTCTGAGGTGGTGACTGCGGATGCCCCTGCTGCAAGCGCCTGCTCGACGTCTATTTCAGTACGGATAAACCCGCCCGCAAAGATCGGAATGCCGGTTATTTCTTTGACTTCCTTGATCAGTTCCGGCACCACTCCGGGAAGCACTTCTATATAGTCGGGTCTGTGCTTTTTCACCAGTTCAATACTCTTCTTCATGGCGCTTGTGTCTATTAAAAACATGCGCTGGATCGCATACACTTTCTTCTGCTTTGCTTTTGCGATAACGCTTGATCTTGTAGAAAGAATGCCCGCCGGTTTCATTTCCTGGCAAATGAATTCCGCACCGTATTCATCATGCTTAATTCCTTGGATCAGATCGACGTGCACAAACATTTTTTTCCCATGGGATCTGGCCGCACTGATGACGCCTCCCAGCTGTCCAAGGTGGATGTCAAGCAGGACCCCGTATGAAAATGGGCTGTCCAAGAATGTATCAAACTGCTTCATATTACGTACCGCAGGCAAAATTTTTTGATCGTGAAAACTCATGTTCCATCTCCTTCACTTGCTATCTTGCTTCTGTATTACACTAATGGAATTTCCGCCTCATTGCAATCCTTTATAAACAGAAGCCTCTCACGGTCCCCGGGCAAATCATTTTACATTTACCTTCATTCATGTCCATAATTTAACACAACCAACTCGAATGGGGGGAATTTTTTATGAAAGCGATCATCCATGAAGGAATCAAGGGCCTTTCAGGGCTGAAATATACAGACGTTTCCGACAAAACGCCCGGTCCGGGCGAAGTCAAAATCAGACTGAAAGCGGCCGGGCTGAACCACCGTGACTTGTTCCTCTTTCAATCCAGGGAGGCGGGTGATGCCCCGTTTATACCCGGCTCCGACGGAGCAGGCACGATCGAAGAGACAGGCGAAGGCATTCAGGGCCTCGCCGTTCATACAGAGGTGATCATCAATCCGAGCATCGGCTGGGAATATACGGATTCTGTTCCGCAAGTACCCGACATTCTCGGCGGCCCATCTGACGGAACCTTCGCAGAGCATGTCATCGTCCCGGCGAAGCACGTGTTGAAAAAGCCGGCGCACCTTTCCTGGGAGGAAGCAGGCGTCCTGCCTTTATCCGCTCTGACCGCTTACAGGGCTTTATTTACAAAAGGACATTTAAAAAAAGGCGAACATATCTTAATACCGGGAGTCGGCGGAGGCGTCGCCACAAATGCGGTACTCATGGCAAAGGCAGCGGGCGCGCGGGTGACTGTAACCTCCCGAAGCGAAGAAAAAAGAAAAGAAGCGCTCCGCTATGGGGCGGACCTCGCAATTGAAAGCCGCGGCCTGTGGAAAGAAAGCTTGGGCGGGGAACGGGTTGATTTGATCCTCGACAGCATCGGCCCGGCAACTTTTGCGAATTATTTCGATGTCATCAAGCCGAACGGAAGGATCATCAATTTCGGCGCCAGCTCGGGAGACAGCATCCAGCTTCCGCTGCGCTCGCTCTTTTTCCCGCAAATCAGCATCATCGGCACTTCGATGGGCAGCCTCGAAGAATTTCGGCAAATGATTGATTTTATCGAACGCCATTCGCTTAAGCCGGTACTTGATCAAGTGTTTCCTTTATCAGAAGCGGCTGCGGCCTTTAAACGGATGAAAGACGGGGAGCAGTTTGGAAATATCGCTTTGCAAATAGGCGGGTAAACTCTGGGGAACGGCGGCTTGCCATGTCATCAGCCGCCGTTTCAAGCTGCCTTTTTGTTTTCGCCGGAAAAAAGGCCGCCTGAAAGATTCAGGTCAGCCCCATAATGAAAGCAGCCACAGCACGACCGGAAGGGTGACGATGCTGAGCATTGTACTGATAAAAGTCGCGCTTGAAACGATTTCCGGCTTTGTTTCAAACTGAACCGCCATCAAAGTCGTATTCGCCGCCGTCGGCATGGCCGCCGCCAACACCATGATCTCTTTGACCAGTCCGTCGACGGGAAGAATCAGCGCAAACCCCAAGGCAATGAGCGGAGACACGAATAATTTCAGCAAGAGCGAGTAAGAAATTTTCCGGTATTCGATATGTTGAAAGGAGATCACCGCAAGCTGCATGCCGAGAATAATCATAATCGTCGGAATCGCAGCATCCCCCACCAATTTAATTCCCGTCATTAACTGTTCGGGAATCGAAATATGCCCCAGCTGAAAGCATATGCCGAGCAGCGCACCGTATGCGACCGGCATCCGGATAACCCTTGTCATCACGATTTTAAATCCGCCCGCTTGAGGGCTTCCTTTCGCTGCATAATATATGCCGATCGTGCTCATGACAAGCTGCTGAAGCACCATCAGCACAACGGCGATATCAAGCCCGGCCGTGCCGTAGACTAGCAGGACGACGGGAGTGCCGTAGTTTCCGTTATTCATGAAAGCGGATGATAAAACGAGAGCGCACCGCTCCTGATTGGAATACCCGTAAACATATGAAATGAGGTAGACAAATAGAATCAAAGTGAAACAGAGGCCGAGACAATAGACAGACATATAGATATAATCCATCGTCAGCTTGTTCTCATAAAACGTATCAAATGCTAAAAACGGAGACATTAAATACAGGGACATTTTAGATAGGTTCTGAATATCAAAATGAAGCAGCTTTTGTCCGATAAACCCGATCGCAAATATCCCGAAAACCGGCAGTAAAACAAGCACAAACTCCATGATGCACCTTCTTTTTATGTATAACCGTTCTCATTAATACTATCAATCATATAGAAAATTCCGTTTGTTTTCAACGGTGTTTCCAGCCCGTTTGCAGAAAAAGAGCTCCCGTATACCCGGCCCTGCTTGGCTAGGTGTGCGGCAATCTTCTTCATGTTCTGGGATGCGGCTGTAAGGAGAACTTGTTCACTCACATTCCGTTTTCCCTGAAACAGACAAACGATTTTGCGGGCCTCCCATATATGCCGGGTGATGACTTTCTGGCGGTTCTTTGATCTTGGCAGTGCTCAAGCAATAGGCATGTTTCAGGATTTTTATATGACCGGCAGCCTTTTCAGTCTTGCTGGTTTGGGCAAATGCAACTGCCTTTTTCACTGTCATCATGAAACTTCCATATATCACTCTCCCCCCTTTCAAGTGGCATCATTTTTTCTGCCGCGGGCAAATAAAAACCGCAGACAAAAGAAGACAACCAATGCCTCTACTGTCTGCGGGGAGTTGCGGATGTCCGTCTATTCCGATTTTAATGGGTGCGATAAGCATTGGTTAAGGAAGGACACGAATTCTTCCGCAGGCTGAATGAGCCATGAGCTTTTCCTTGTGTATCACATTCAGCTGTCTCATTGTCATGTTGTTCAGCCTCCGTTACTTTTTTCTTACTCTATAAGCACACCCGCCTAATCCCATTTCATCATCATCTTTTTCCAAAAACGGTCGGCATTTGTATGTTTCATCGAGTGGATTTGCCCTTTGTTTATGATACCCGCTTTATTTCTTGTCTAGAGCGGTCTTTCTTGTGGTATCCAATAAAATAAATGAGACCGACAAACACGGCTCCGCCAATGACATTGCCGATAAAAGCCGGAATGATGTTTCCGATAAACTGCCCCCATGTGAACGAGCCTGCAAAAATGGCTGCGGGAATCACAAACATGTTGGCGACAACGTGCTGAAATCCGATTGCGACAAAAGCCATAATTGGGAACCAGATGCCAAGGATTTTTCCTGCTCCGTCTTGTGCGCCGAAAGAAAGCCATACCGCAAGACATACAAGCCAGTTACAGCCGATGCCGGAAATGAGAACCTTGCCGAAGCTCATATCCAGTTTTCCTTGTGCAACGGCGATCGTTTTTTCTAAATAAGGGCCTGTTTCAGTCAATCCAACCAAATGTCCGAAAAAGTAAGCAACAAACAGTGCGCCGATTAAGTTCATCATCGTAACGATTCCCCAGTTAACCGCCAATTGTTTCAGTGATATTTTTCTTGAAAATAAAGCCATCGCAACGGACATCATATTCCCTGTGATCAATTCAGCGCCAGCGAGCACCACAAGTATCAGACCGACAGGAAATACCGCAGCTCCGATTAGGCTGGACAGGCTTCCCCATTCTTTCGGCAGATCGCCGATTACCCTGATATCAAGCAAGTACCCAAGCGCGATAAATGCGCCGCCTAAAAACCCCAATACAAGCAGAGACGGCAGCGGGAGCTGTATTTTTTTCATTCCTGCTTCAATTGCCGCATCCGCTATTTCATCCGGTTTTCGAAAAGCCATACTAAACCCCTCCATGATTTCTTCTATTCTCACAGTTATGGCAGAAAGACAATAAAAAAAGGCAGCACTCAAATAACCTGTGTCAACCAGGCGTTTGAATGCTGCCTAACTTGTATGCATACCCATACAACAAAATCAAGCAGAATTAAGATATCGAAAGAGAATATATACAGTCCGTGCATACATTCCATTGCTTTTGCCTTCTATAACTGTAGCAATATCCTATCAAATGTGATAAAAATGTGTCAATCCTGCCGCCGTTTCTCTCTTGCGAATGTATAGTTCCCTTCGTACTTGATGAGTTTCCTGCCGTCAAGCCACCAGGTAACATTGAAAAGCCGGTCAAGAAAGTATCTGTCGTGCGAAACCGCAATAATCGTCCCTTGAAATTGACTTAATGCTTCTTCAAGCATCTCCTTCGATTCGATGTCCAAATGGTTTGTCGGCTCATCGAGGATCAGCACATTATGGTTTTGGTGAACGAGCTGGGCCAAGCGGAGCCGCATCCGTTCGCCTCCGCTTAAATCTTTCACTTTTTGAAAGACGGATTGGCCAAAAAACAAAAACTTTGCAAGCAACATTCTGGCTTCGCCTTCTGATGCAGAAACATGTTCACGGAATTCGGCTAAAACCGTGCGCTCTTCCTCCATTTCGCCGACATGCTGCGTCAGATATGCGGCCGATAAATTGCTGCCAAGCTGCACGTCACCGCTGTCCGGCGTTTCCTTTCCGCTAATGATGTTGAGCAGCGTCGTTTTGCCGCTGCCGTTCTCCCCGACGATGGCGGCGCGCTCCTGAAAACGGACATGCATACTGAGATTGTCAAAAAGCGCCCGCTCACCGAAGCTTTTGCAGACATCCTCAAGCTTGACGACATCTTTTCCGCTTCGTTCATCCATGCTGAAAGCTAAATCGATCTTTTTGCGTTCCAGTACGGGTTTTTTCACCTTCTCCATGCGTTCCAAAGCTTTTTCCATGCTTTTCGCTCGCCGGTGCAGGCCGTCATTCGGAGGATTGGCGCGATTCGCCCATTCCTTCAGCCGCTTGATCGTTTCCTTCATTTTTTTGATTTTCTTCTGCTGATCCTGATAGTCATGAAATTCTCTCATGAGGCGCTCTTCCCGTTCATCGGCATAATGTGTATAGCCGCCTTTGGAAAAGTGAAGCTCTCCCTGGTCGATTTCAAGAATTGAGGTGACCGCTTCATCCAGGAAATAGCGATCATGCGATACGATGACTGCTGTGCCTTTGTACTGCTTTAAAAAAGATGTCAGCCATTCGATCGCTGTCAAATCCAAATGGTTTGTCGGTTCATCCAGCAAAAGCAGATCCGGAGCTGCCAAGAGAAGCCTGGCAAGACCCGCTTTCGTCCGTTCTCCTCCGCTTAACTCCCGCCACTCGGCATCGAGTAGCCGCTCAATATTCAAACCGTGCGCCACCCGTTCGATTTGCGCACTGATGCTGTAGCCGCCTTTTCGCTGAAATTCATCTTGCAAAGCCCCGTACTTTTCCAAAAGAAGACTGAGTTTTTCCGCGTCCTTTTCAACCGCCAATTGCCGTTCAATCCGGGAAAGCTTCTGCTGTGTGTCCCATAATGATGAAAAACGTCATAGAGCAGCTCTTTTACCGTTTTCCTGCCGTCCCATGCGGGATTTTGCTCCAAGAGCCCCGTTGATAATCCTTTTTTCCAAGTCACAAGGCCTTCATCAGGTTTCATTTGGCCGCCGATCAGCTTTAACAACGTCGTTTTCCCTTCCCCGTTTCGTCCGATCAGACCGATTCGCTCCCCCTGGTGCAGGTCCCATGACAGCCCGCTGAAAATCGTATGTCCTCCGTATGTTTGCCCGACACGTTGCAAACTGCATATTATCATCTATCTTTCCTCCGCATCCCGTGAAGAGACACTGAGCATAAAAAAGACGGCAGAGCTTACACCCCGCCGTCAGCATCAGAAAATCCGATTGTGGGCAGATGTCTCTCACTGGTATTTTTTCCAATTGAATGTGTAAAAAAGGGCAGACTGATCCCGTAATACGCATTCCCCGGAAAAAATCGCGCGACAAATATACAGATGAGCTTGCATATCCGTCATGCGCTTACCAGTTTGATTCATCTTTTCCACCTCCTTTTAATAGTTACAATATATGAAAAATAGAGAGAAAAGTCAACATGAAAAAGCCGGCCTCAAGCGGCCGGCACACGAATCTGCTATTTTTGATAATGAATCCGGTAGATGTCATGGCGTCTGTCCTTGAGCTGCCGGACCGTTCCGTCCTGCCGCTGCCTTCTGAGAATTTCCAGGTCGACATCGCCGATGACCACCATTTCAATGTTCGGATTGCATTCACCGACGATTCCGTCCCTTGCGAATTCAAAATCTGAAGGAGCGAAAATCGCGGATTGCGCATATTGGATATCCATATTTTCGGTTTGCGGCAGATTGCCGACCGTACCGGAAATAACCGTGTACACCTGATTTTCAACCGCTCTTGCTTGAGCGCAGTATCTGACTCGCAAATAGCCTTGGCGGTCTTCCGTGCAGAAAGGGGTAAAAATAATCTTGGCCCCTTTTTCGGTTGCGATTCTGCCGAGCTCCGGGAACTCGATGTCATAGCAGATCTGGATCGCGATTTTGCCGCAGTCTGTATCAAAGACGCGCACTTCGTCCCCCCTGCTGATGCCCCACCACTTTCGTTCATTCGGGGTAATATGAAGCTTATATTGCTTTTCGATCGTTCCGTCTCTTCTGAACAAGTAAGCGATATTGTAGATCTTCCCTTCTTCTTCAACGAAGTGGGAACCGCCGATAATGTTGACATTGTATTTAACGGCAAGGTCTGTGAACAGGCTGATATAGTCTTCTGTATATTCGGTAATCCGCTGAACGGCCAGGCTCGGTGAACGCTCTTCAAGAAACGACATCAACTGCGTCGTAAAGATTTCGGGATAGACGGCAAAATCCGCTCCCGCGTCTGAAGCTACATCTGCATAGTATTCGACTTGGTTGGCAAACTCCTCGAAGGAATGAATCTGCTTCATCTCATATTGAATCACACAGATTCTCACCGGAAAAGCTGATTTGTAATAGCGCTTCGTCTGCGGCAAATAGTCGACATTATTCCACTCCATCAATGTCGCATATTTGCTTGATGCTCTGTCATCCGGGAGATAGTTCGGGTTGATCCTCATCATCGTAAAACCGTTCAACAGTTGAAACGAAAGGACCGGATCATAGATCTGGTGGTGGATGACTTGTTCGACATACTCCCTCGGCGTCATCTCGGAAGCGTACTTATGATAGTTCGGAATCCTGCCGCCGATGATAATGCTCTTTAAATTTAAGCGCCTTGCCAGATCTTTTCGCGCTTCATAGAGACGGTGGCCGATCTTCATCCGTCTGTATTCAGGATGAACCATAACCTCGATCCCGTACATGTTTAAGCCGTCGGGATTATGATTCGTAATATACCCGTCGTCTGTAATATCCTGCCATGTATGTCTGTCATCATATTCATCAAAGTTGATCAACAGGCTTGAACAGGAACCGATCACTTCTCCGTCAAGCTCTGCGCAAAACTGGCCTTCCGGGAAGTGTTCCAAATGGCTTTCCAGATGTTCCCGTTTCCATGGGATCATTCCCGGAAAACACAGCTCTTGAAGCCCGATGATACTGTCGATATCTTTTTCTTCAATATTGCGGATGACAATCTTTTTTTCAAAGCGGGAAAGATCCAGTTTTTCAGACACGTCCCATTCCTCCTCTGCCTTCTTTATGATGGGTCGGAAATTTTTTCGATCAGCTGTTCCAGCTCCATTTCCGCCATTGATTCCAGACGGTGGTCATAATGCTCGAACAGCAGGCTTTTCGTTACTTTATTCGGTACAATGACACATTTCATTCCGGCTCTTTTCGCGGCGATTGATCCGTTGACAGAATCTTCGAATGCAATGCATTCCTCAGGCTTCACACCGAGACATTCCGCCGCTTTTAAATAGAGTTCCGGGTTCGGTTTAACTTCCTCAACATCATCGGCCGTTCTGATGCACTCGAAATCATCGTACAGGCCGATTTGTTTCAAATGCTGAGAAACCCATTTATAATCCGAGCTTGACGCCAGGCCGATTTTTAAACCGAGCTCTTTCGCCGCGGACAAATAAGCTTCCACACCGGGACGCGCTTTTTCGCTTTCCATTCTTTTCGTAAAACGCTCTTGCCTCAATTTCGTCAATTGCTCATGGTCCAGCTTTTTTTGCAGCTGTTCCTCCAAATAAGAAAACGGCTGGAATCCGGCGGCCGTGCCGATGACATTTCCCCAAACCGACATTGGCAGCTCTGAGCCGTGCTCTTCAAAAATTTCCTGGAGCACTTCATATTCGTGCGTTTCTGTATCTAAAATAAGACCGTCAAAATCAAATATCACTGCTTTAATCATCGCGCTTTAGCCCAACTCCTTTTGACTGTTTGCACCATTCATTGTATCCTTCTTGCCGCCCCTTGAAAAGAGAAGACACTAAAAACCGGTATGTATAAATGAAGAAGAGCCTGCTGTAAGAGGCAAGCTCTTCCGTTCTTACTGAGTCCGTGCCGGAGTGGAAATGTTCGTAAGCGCCTGTCCGGCAGATTCATTAGACATTTCGTTTACCGCCAGATCCCCGAGCGCCAAAATCCCGACTAAATGGTTGTTTTCGACGATCGGCAGACGGCGGATTTGACTCTGAGCCATCATCTGTGATGCTTCTTCAAGGCTCATGTTCGGGTTCCCTGACACAACATTTGTTGTCATCACGTTTGAAACAGGTGTCTGCCCACCCTGGCCTTCCGCTGTCGTTCTGAGCGTGATATCACGGTCTGTGATCATTCCTTTTAACACGCCTTGATCCACGACCGGGATCGCCCCTATATTATGGCGGCTCATCAACTCAGCCGCTTCTTGAACCGTTTGATTGGAAGAAATTGTTGCCACTTGTCTAGACATCGCATTGCTGATTGTCGTCAATAGACTGCACCCCTTTCGATTGTTAGTATGTACAGGTCATGCACATGCTAAAAAGGAAGTTGGCACCATTTCATTGTGTTTTCCGCTTATTTCTTATATCATCTTTTCATAAAAAGAAGAGCTTTTCCGAAAACGGAACAAGCTCTTTCAATTCAGACAAACCCGGCTTTACATCAGCATTTTATTGTCGGTATTCACGATATGAAAGTCGGCAGATGTCAGAGGGAAGTACAGACCGCAGTCATTCAGCTTGCGGCAGTTTTTATCGAACAAATCACGATCTTTCAGCACCCACCGGCGCTTCGCCTTAGTTAATAAGGCATGAATCAATTGCAGGCTTGTCATAATCTGAAACGCTTCATCGAGCGTTCCTTTGTATTCATCCTCTTTCAATTCAAGCACGCCCTGCTTTTTGAGTTCTTTTATTTTTTGTTTATTCAAGTACAATGGAAATATTTGATACAGCTCTGATACAAGCTCTTCTATATAAATTTCTTGTTCTTCAGTTGCTGCCTTTACAATTCGCAAATTGATCACCCTTCATCCCTTGTTCAAATCTCTTCAAACAGAATAGCATACATAAACAATGGGCTGTGAAGGTAAGTGTTTCCTAATGGCTCAACGCTTTTTACAGAAAGGAGCAGTAAAAATGAACCAAAAAAATCACGGCTTAATCTTTAATGCAGGCAGCCGGCATCACGGCGAACATTTATTTGCATATTTAAAAAGAGAAGCGAAAGCATCGAAGCCTGTCATTCAATACTGGATCGCAAATGAGAAAATTAAAGTGAATCATAAACCCGTGGATCATAACGTTCAGCTTGAGAGCGGAGACAGCGTGATGATCGATCTTAGAGAGGAAGAAGAAAGCGGAATCGCCCCTGAATACGGGGAACTTCCCGTTCTGTTTGAAGATGATCATATGCTCATTGTCAATAAGCCGGCGGGAATGGCGACACATCCGAATGAAGCTGGCCAGACCGGCACGCTGAGCAACCTTGTGGCGTTTTATTTTCAAATGAACGGGGAGGAGCGAAAAATCCGGCACGTCCACCGTCTTGACAAGGATACGAGCGGCGCTGTCGTTTTTGCAAAGCACCGCCTCGCCCACGCCCTTTTAGACGAACAGCTGCAAAGAAAAGAACTGGCGCGGACATATCTAGCTGTAGCGGAAGGGAAATTCAGAAAAAAAACGGGAACCATTTCGGTGCCGATCGGCAGAGACAGGTACCATCCCGTCAGAAGAAGGGTGTCCAATTCCGGACAGCCCGCCGTGACCCATTTTGAATCGATAGGGTATGACAGCCGGCACGATGTTACACTATGCAGGCTGCAGCTGGAGACAGGCCGGACCCACCAAATACGTGTTCACCTTGCAAGCATCGGTCATCCTTTGTCAGGCGACACTTTATACGGCGGTTCAGAAGGGCTTTTTCCGAGGCAGGCTCTTCACGCGATCGAAATCAATGTCACCCATCCGATCACAAAAGAACGCGTAACTGTCACAGCACCGCTGCCGGATGACTTGAAAGACGAAATCGGACGACTGTTCGGCACGATTGATTAAACATAAAAAGGCTGTCCATTAAGGACAGCCTCAGATTGTTGACAAAATCCCAAAACGACTTTTTGTTTTGGGATTTTGTCATCCTTTCAGCGTGACCCGCAACCCTTGCAGTCTAGGAAGACCGAGCATCGGAAGCTGACTTTCACAGGATGTGATGACGGCGGCGTTCAGGCAGGACGCCTGGGCGGTTAGCCGCCGATCCTTCTCCTATTCGTGAGCACCGACTTAGCAGGCCTGACAACGAATGCGAGGGTTTGTTGACACGCTGAGGCTGTCCATTAAGGACAGCCCTAAAGCGGTTTTGCATACATAATATAGCGCTCAGGCGCATTTCCGACATAAGAAAACGGATAGCATGTCGTTAACAGCAATTCTTCTTTTTCGTGCTGCAGCGTGATGATGGATGTATCATCTTGATCAACAATTTTCGTGTGTGTGATTTCATATTCGAAGCTTCCGTATGGAAGCTCGATTTTCAGCTTATCTCCGATTTCCAGCTCCCCTGTTCTGCGAAAAACCGTATCCCTGTGCCCTGAAAGAACAATTTGCCCGTTTTGTTTTGGATAATAGCTGTCTTTATAATGACCGACGCCTTTTTCCAAATCATCGGGACTTGTTCCTTCAACGATGGGAAGCTCAGCGCCCAGTCTGGGTATATGGAGGATGCCTGCCGCTTCGCCGTTGGCGGGCTTAAACGATGCGGGCGCTGAGGGGTGCTTTGCTGAACGGACGGATTGACTCGATGCAATGGCTTCTTTTGCTTCAGTTAAAGAAATATCGGTCTGTCTGTTCATATCGAATATTTTCCAGCCGCCATATGCAAAAATGGCAAGCCCCGCCGTCATCAGCAGAAACGATAACATCTTGACTTTCATAGTTTTGCAATACCCCTTTTCCGCATATAAAGAATCGCTCCGAACATAAACGTCAGGAAGCCGTACAAAAGAAAACCGCCGTAAGAAGCCGCCGTATCGGGCAGCTTGTGCTCTTCACGCGAATCTGACAAAAATGCATCATTTGACAGACCGTCCATCTTCTCCTCCGGCGCATCCGCCCCTTCACCGATCGTCACGCCTGCAACAGGAACAGCACCGCTCTTTGACGTATCACCGGTATCGCCATGCACCGGCTTTTCTCCGCTGTCATTGCCGGGCTTTTCTCCATCGCCCTTATCTCCAGCCGGTTTTTCTTCGTCATTCGGATCAGCGCCTCCGCTTCCCGGTTTTTCTTCGTCATCAGGATCTGCCCCGCGTCCGGGTTCTTCTCCCTGACGTGAATCATCTTCTGCTAATTTTTTGATTCGTCCTTCGGCAACATAAGCGATCGGTTCTTTAAAGCTTTTGACAAATTCTACTGTAGCTTCGATATCTTCCGGCCCTGTGACCGGATTTTTTCCAAGCCGGGAAATCGGCAAATACTTGCTGCCTGAAGCAGATGCCATAAAGTTGTTTACGGTCAGCGTATATGTCCGGTCTACATCAATCGGCGTTCCGTCCTCAAGAAAAATATCCGCGGTTTTGTTTGTTTTCGGGTCCCACGTGTAGGTAAAGCCGCTGATCGAGTAATCCGGGCCGTATGATGGGGATATTTGCGCGTCTATAATATCGTATAAATCCCTGCCTTGTATTTCAAGCCGGACGAGTACATTGCCGAAAGGCTGGATATTGAACAAGTCTCCCCATGTAATCGTTCCTTTTTTTAAATCTTGACGGATGCCGCCCCCGTTCATTAATGCGAAATCTGAATTCATCGCGCTCCGCATCCCGTCAGCAATCAGATTCCCGAGAGGGGTGTCTCCGTCGTTTGAATAACCTCCTGCCATATCGTGTGCTGCTTCACCAACTTTCTCGCCGATGATCGGCGCAACCATCCGCTCATATTTATCCAGTATCTGACCGACTGCCGGATCAGGCTTGAGCTTTTCCTGATTCACATATTCGATATCCGCTTTCTTTTGTACGATGTCTTTCGATTCCCGGTCGATTTCAAGATCGACGATACCGATTGCCTTCCCGTATTCGTATGCTTGGACGATTAAAATATCATTGACTTGGCCGTTGACCACTTCATGATTGTGGCCGGCAAAGATGACATCGATCTCAGGATCTGCTTTTTTAGCAAGTTCGGCTGATTCACCGGTCACAACTCCGCCGTCCTGGGAAGCTGTCATATGGGCGAGCACCGCTATCGCTCGGACTCCTTTCGCTTTCAGTTCTTTTGCAGCCTGGTTGACGGCCTTTGTTTCATCTGTAAATTCAATTGAGCGAATTCCTTCGGGCATAACCATATTGGCGGCCGCCTGTGTCACAACACCGATAAAAGCGACAGGCACTCCTTCAACTTCAATGATTTCATATGGAGGAAGAAAGCTTTCCCCGTTTGTTTTCAACTTGCAATTGGCGCAGACAAGCGGGAAATCCTGTCCGTCATAGCCTTTTGTCCCTTTCCCTTCAGGGTGTTCGCCGCCGTTCAACATGCGCAGCAGCTCTTCGGTTCCTTCATCAAACTCGTGGTTCCCGACGGTTCCTACGTCAAATCCGATTTCCTCCATGACTTCAACTGTCGGTTCGTCCTGAAGCAGGGAAGAAACCGGCGAGCTTCCGCCGATCATATCGCCTGCGTGGACGATCAGCGTATTTTCCCGCTCGGCTTTTTTCTCTTTGATCAATGCTGCTGCATAATCCATCCTGCCGAATGTTCCATCCGTCCGGCCATCGCCGTTTAGATCGAGCTCATATTGTTGATCGATCTTTCCGTGCAGATCATTCATGCTTAACAGGCGCAGCGGAATATTGCCGCTTTGCTCTTTTTTCGAATAGCCTGCAGCTTCCGCTTCTTCAGCCGACGCAAAGAAAATTCGTCTTTCCACCGGAATCTCTCGCCACTTCTCAGGCGCGACATACGTTTTTTCCGCAGAGTCACCGACATGCCGCGTCAGCCCTTTGCCCTGCTCCCTGGCACGAAATTCAAACGGCATTTCGAGGAGCGGATCAGCGGGATTCCAAATGCCGATTTTCTCATCTTTCGCCTTTTTGACGGCACTTTGAAACAATTGATAGTCTTCATCACTTCCAACCGGCCAAATGAAATAGGTGACGGCCATCCCCTTTTGAACAAGCTGCAAATTCGTATTGACGCCGTCTTCAGTGATGACTTGGGCAAGCAGGCGGCCGTAGCTGTCTTTTGCTTCCTTGCCCACTTTCACGGTGACTTTGTCTCCCGGAGCCAATATAGACTGCAAATATTCCTTCGCTTTGTTGCCGTGTTTCAGCTGGTTTTCATCTAATTCATTTTTCGGCTTATGGTAAGTTTCGGCTGTATCTATGTTGACATAGCGGACTTTTGTAGATCCGAGAACCGGCTCTTTTAAGTAGATCGTATCCCCATCGACAACTCGTTCGACAACGCTTTCGTATTCCCCTTCAGCAGCGGGGGGAGGATGCGCGATGCCGTCTAATTTTCGAAGATCTTCCTGTTTTCTCGGCAGAAGCTGCACCGTATCATAACGGCTTAATATGCCGGTAATTTCGTACCATTGTCCTTGTTCTATCGAATCGGCGGCATTCGTTTGTTCCATCACCCTTAGTGTGAGCGGATGATAGTTTTCATCGATCATCGTGATATTATAGCCGCCGCCTGCCGGCGCATCCGGCTTTGTTTCAATAAATCCTTTCATCTTCACTAGCCGGCCTTCGTATTTAACTGCCGTTCCCTGATCGAGCACATCTTTAATGGTCAGCGGAACAGGGTCGGGCAGTACCGCTCCTTCTCCGGTTACTTCAATGCCTGACGGTACGGGAACGATTTCTGTCAATCCTTTGTATGTCGTAATCTTCCCCGTGACCGAAACGGACATTCCCTCTTTCAGCTCCGGAAAATCGTCTTGTGCAGCGGAATAGATATTGATGCCCGCCGTTTCGTCCTGAATAAATGTTGACAGCTTTCCTCCTCCGACAGCCGCCTGATCCGCAGTGACGATTCCTGTGATTTTGACCGTTTCATTTAAAAGCTTGCGCGCTTCAGCTATCGTTTTGATCTCAGGCTTGGCAGGCGGTGCATCGCCTCCGGAAAATGTGATGGATTGAACGGATTTCAAACCGGGGGAATTAAAATATGTAGAGCGTTCGCCTTCGATGATGAGTTTTTTTCCGATGAGATGAGGGTTTGTCTTTAAACCGAACTGGTCTCTGAAAGATGCGGGTATCTGCACGGGGAGTATGTTCTCAGGTGATGTTTCCTCTTTTTCATCAGCGATTGCGATGTTATAATCGTTGGCGAAATTTCCGCTGAAACGATAATGGCCGCTCGAGACAGTGTGCCCGACGACATAGCCTTCAACGGCTGCATGCCCTTCGTTATGCTTAATGGCTTCTTCTACTGAAATCGTTTCTGAAGCGTGCGTTACGTCCGCAAACGGCGTCAAAAAAGACGCAATCATCATAAACGTGATTGTCAAACCAGCCATAAAACGGCTCTTTACAACATTGACCATATATTCGCCTCCCGTTTTTTGCTTCCTGTCAAATTTATCTGATGATTATAAAGGCTATATGATTTTTTTGTAAAAATTTCAAAAAAGAATGAGAATAGGGATGACCGCATTCTCATTCTTTAATCGGAAGCTTCAATTTTACGATCGTTCCTTTTCCTTCTTCGCTTTCGAAATGAATGCTTCCGCCGTGATTTTCAATAATTTTAAATGTAACCATTAATCCGAGACCGGTTCCTTTTTCCTTCGTTGTATAAAATGGCTCCCCAAGCTTTTCTAGCACTTCTTTTGAGATGCCCTTTCCCTGATCTTCAAAGGTGATGAATACGCTGTCTTTTTCAAAATAGGAACGTATCGTAATAAAGCCTTCAGCATCCTCCATCGCCTCGATTGCATTTTTTAATATGTTGATGAAAACCTGTTTCAGCTCATTTGAAACAGCGAGAATCTCAGGTAGATCTCCGCTCAGCTGTTTCTCGATCCTTACGTTGTTCAGCACGGCCTGCGACTCCAATACCATGCAGACATCTTCAACAATCGAGTTGACCTGAACCGGATCAAATGTATTCGATTTCGTTTTGGCCAATACGAGAAATTCGTTGATAATCGCTTCAAGTCTGATGAATTCGGACATCATCACTTCCGCATAATCTTTTTGATATTTTTTAGACTGGATCATCAGCTGGAGGAACCCTTTCAGAGATGTGAGGGGATTCCGTATTTCATGAGCGATCCCGGCAGCAAGCTGCCCGACCGCTGACAGCATTTCCGATTTCATGAGCATTTTTTCAGATCGCTTTTGGTTTGTAATGTCCTCGGATATCAGCATAACCTGATGCACGTTCCCCGCGCTGTCCTCCACAGGAATAAGGGAGATTTGCTCCCACCTGTCCTGCTGCTCCCTATCCTGGTAATTAAGCTCCCCTGACCATGGTTTCTTATCAAGGACATGCTTCCAGAAGCGATTGAGATCATCACAGTGAAAATGCTTGCGGTAAATGTTAAATACATCGCCGCCGATGAGGTCATCCGGATGTTTTTCGAGCATCCGGCAAAAGCGTTTGTTTGCATAAGTGACCGAACCGTCGACCGAAGTGAGCAATATGTTGGCCGGACTTTGATCAATAGCCTGTGAGCTGATATGCAGCGCCTCGTTCGTCATTTTCAATTCAGTGACATTCGTGAACGTGACAACAATGCCTTCAACCTTTTTCCCCGAAGCATAATAAGGGATCATTTTCACGGTATACCAGCCGCCGTTTGGCATTTCGAACTCTTTTACGACCGTTTTGTTTTCATAAAGCGTGCGCTTTATGTCATCGGCATACTCCTTATAGTTGAACCTCTCTGTCAGCTTATCGGCAGGCCTTGAAAGGTCCTCCTTTTTCAGGTCGAACATGTTGGCGGCTTCCGGCGTAAATAATTTCAATTTCAATTCCTGATCCAAAAAAACGGCGGCGATGTTCGTGCTGGTCAGCAGATTGTTCAGATCATTTTTAAGGGTGTTCAGCTCATTCACTTTCTTTTCAAACGCCCTGTTTAGCGCCGTTAATTTTTTGTTCTCCTCCTGAAGCTTTTGGTTGGCAGACACCAAAGCGTCATTGGACGCTTCGAGCTCTTTTACCGTCCGGTACAGATGCTGAAGATGAAGCTGGCCGTCTTCTCCGCCGGATACCGGAACGCGGGCTGCCTCTTCTTTTGCTTTTTCGATAAACAGCACATAAAGCTTGTGATACTGGCGGAAGAAACTTTTTAATGTTAAATGAACAAAGGATAGTTCTCCGCTTAAATAAATCGGAACGTTTTTAAACGACACTTTTTTCTCTTTCTTTGCCCGCTGTAAAGCGGCATTGACCTGCACGGATAAGCTCGCGGGAAAAGCTTGATGAATGTTGCCTTTTGAACTTTTCAAATATTGATCGGCACTTTCTGAGGACGCGACAATTTCTCCCCGGTCATTCAGGATCAGACAAGGAAACATATACTGGTCGATCAAGGAAAGATAAATATCATCCAGCCTATAAAACCCACTCAGTTCACTGATTTTTTTATATACTTCTGTTTGCACCTTCGGATACACAGAATCATTACCAAATAAACCTGACATTTTTCCAACCGTCTCACTTGAGCCCAGCATTACAAAACTCCTCCTTTTCTAAGTGCAAAATCAAAAAGGAAAACACCTTTTTTGCATTTTCATGATGATTGGCAGCTGAAATCATTTACGGAGGGAGAATCCTTTACAGATCGCGCAGGGGCAATAAAAAGTTTGCAGGCACCTTCTTAAAATGACAAAGTTCTTCATGCCGATATCCACCCGGGCATTGCAAATCGATTGTTTTTCAGTCCATATTTAAACAAAGTGCGTGAACACAAGACCGACATCGTCTTTTATTCTTTCTTCCGGCAGCTTTTATTTGAATCCGACCTGTTTCGGCTCATTTGTTTTTTCGGATATCAGACATCCGTCCACTCACCGAATTCCTTAACTGCCGGAAGCATGCATGAACATTTCTCATCACCGCCCGGCAGATATGTGCTCCGTTTACAAAGGTACGAGGGATCTCTAAACCGGCTTAATTTCCTCTCCTGATCCTCAGTTTTTTTCAGTTTGACGCCAAAATGACCTCACTTCCACTTTCGACCAATGAGATGATATATTGTCTTGAACACAAGACCCCCATAATATTTTCTCTGAACTAAACTATTCGACGGTTAGAATAAAATCCCTTTAAATCCAGTTTATCGATTATTCCTTTTTTGAATAAATATGACGGCAAAAACGAAATATAATAGTTGAATTACATTTAAGGAGGATACGTTAGAGTGGAACAGCAAAACCAGCCGCAAATGCAAATCAATCAAGGCAATGAAGGAATGCAGCATATGAATCACGGGGGCCACGAAGTGTTTGACATGCATGAAGTGTTGTCCGGTATGATCGGCGTTCTTGAGCAATATATGATGTTCAGAGAGCATGTCAAAGATCCGGAGCTGCTCGATATTTTGGACAGGCAGCACCGGTTTATTTCGTCTCAGTACAACATCACAACAGAATGCTTCAGAACAGGGCAAAAGCCGAGCCAGGAAACGGCAACATATATGATGAAAGAGGATCGTCAATTTGTCTACGGGTTAAAAGACGCTCAGCCGAAACAGCCGAAGCAATCCGTGCAGGCGATTGATGACGCCTGTATCAGCAGCTTTATGCTCGGCTTGATGAAAACCAATTGTTCAGCATTGGCCATGGCGGCTCCCGAGGTGACAAACCCTGTTTGCAGAAGGGTTCTGGCAGACCAGATTCCTCACTATATCGAAATGGCTTATGAAATTTTCCTTTATCAGAACAAGCACGGATACTATCAAGTTCCTCAGCTTGCACCGCAAGACATGCAGAAGATGACTTCAGCATTCGCTCCGGTGCAAGGTCAGCCGCAAATGCCACCAAACGGGCAGCAGAGACCCATTCATTGATGATGAAAACGGCACGGAAGAACGAAACTTCCGTGCCGTTTTTTTCGCTTCATATTTCCGCTTGAATTCTTTTTCAAAGGCGGATAACGACTGACCGACGGCGGCCTTAAATCCGTCTTCAAAACTTCCCCGCTCAGCCGTTTCCTCGATGATGTCGAGGATGACACCCCTTCCTTTTTTCTCCGCGAGCTCTTCGATCAAATAATAACTTTGCAAATAAATATCGGTTTCATATCCAGTGCGGGCTTTTTGCCATTGCCTGTCGGTCTTCAGCTTACTCAAAGGAACGGCTGACGGCAAAGTCCGGATCTCAATAGCGTCATGAGCAGAAGCCCATTCCGCCACTCCTTCGTGAAACCAGAGCGGGTAAGCTGCCGGGTCGGCTTTCAGTTCTCTCAGCTTGACGTGAAAAGCATAGTGTGTATACTCATGTATCAGCACGCGTTTGTACAGGAAGACGGCGAATCCCTCGCCGCTATTCAGATGCTTTCTCTCCTCGGGCAAAAGTCCGATCATCTGCATATCATTTGAGTAAAATCCGGTGATATCCTTTAATTTTGAAAATGACTCCATATCATCGCGGTTTGAAAAAAAGATCAAATCAACGCTGTCTTGAAGAGGGCTGGCAAACAGTTCCCGATTCATGTCAGCGGCATCCCGAAGCGTCTCCTTTGTCAGCTCCAGAATCGTCCTATCTTCTTCAGCGTAATAAATGCTGACACTTTCATATTTAACCATTTCCAGCGATTCTTTCAGTTTTTCTATTTTCCCCGAAAGAACAGATGCCTCTGGGCTCTCTTGGCTGAACACGACAAAAACGGCCAATAACAAAGCGGATAGAGTGCCCGCCATAATTAAAATAAAGGCTGCTTTCATCTCTCCTGTCACATGTCTTCCCTCCATCCGCGATGTGCTTCTCTGTACTACACACTATGCGGAAAGGGTCAGGAAGTGGCCTGTATGAAAAGCAGCCAACAAAAAAAGCCGCTCATTGCGGCTTTTCATTATCTTTGATTCGGAAAAATTCTGTTGATCGTTTCACCAAATTCTTCAAAAAGTCCTTCGATCGGTTCGCCATTTTGAATTCTGTCGCCATAGTTTCTCATCCGGTCAACAAAGTCAGGGTTTGCCGAAACGAACACATTGTTGATGTTATTGTCTGTTTCTTTAACCTTTTTCGAGATTTTCCCTTTCAGCTCATTCGTCAAGTTGCCTTTCGGATTGCCTTTCAAAACGACCGCGACATAAGCGTTGCGGTTTGTCGTAATCACGTTTGCACTACTGACTTCTTTAAGTTCCGCCACTTTATCTGCGGCTTTATCCGCCACTTCCATATTATTGTCTTCACGATTGGCATCGCGGTTGTCTGTCACATTCATTCGGTCATTGACATTTCTGCCGTCATTGACATTCGTAGCGTCGTTATCTCTGTTTGTTACATTTTGAAGCGCATTGTCCTGATTGCGCCGGTTGTTATCTGCCCCTTGGTTTGCCATGCCGCATCCGGCTGTGAACAGCAGCGGAAGGAGCAAAGCAGCAATCGCGCCTTTTTTCATATTGAACATTAAAATTGCCTCCTTTAATGATTTACGTATAGTTTTTTTCTTTTTCGTGTTATTTATTTGTCTAAAATATATTTTTTATACGCTTATTTTGTTATGATCATAACGGACGAAAAAATATCCAAATAAATCCGGAGGTGTATATGAAATGGAAAAAGCGGATAGCATTTTGCATGCGCTGCGCATTAAAGACTTTGCGGTACATCCCGATGAGACTCAGCTTATTTTTGATACAAACCTCAACGGAACATCGAACCTGTGGGCGATGGATCTTCCCGATACATACCCGTACCAGCTGTCATTCTTGAATCAGGACTCAAAAGGAATTGCCTACAATCCCGACGGCTCAATCCTTTATGCTGGTTTTGACAATGACGGAAACGAACAAAGCGGACTGTACAAGCTTTCTTTAAAAAACGGGACGTTCCAATCATTAAACGGAAATCAAACAGACCGCCACTTCGCCCCCATCCCTGTGCAAAACGCAGTTTACTACTCCTCTACAAAGGACAATCCGACATTTTTAAATACATACAGATATGATTGTCTCACTGAAAAAGAAGAGCTTATTTTTGAAGGAAAAGACGGAACTTCAATGCTGTCTGATGTAAGCCCGGGCGAGAAAGCCGTCAGCATACATGTCTACTATGTCAACAGCCATTCTGTCTGTATGGTCCATACAGCTGAAGGCGTGACGACAGGAATCTTCCCGGATGAGACGCTGCCTCACATGGTTTATTCTTCCCATTTTGCATCTGATGATCGGTTATTCGTCACGACAAACTACGAAGCCGAGTTCTCATATCTTGCCTTGTACACTGTTTCATCCGGTATTTTTACGCCGGTGCTTTCGATTGATAAAACTGATTTAACATCCATCCACGCTGACCCGAATGGAACTTTCCTTTATCTCATTGGAAAAAAAGGTGTCAAAGAGGTGATGTATGAGTACAACACAGCAACGGGGCAAAGCCGGCAGATCGATTGCCCTTGCACATCCATTTCGAAAATACACTGCGCCTATTCTGGTACGCTGTACATTCTCGGCTCAACGCCGACCAGGCCGACTAATCTCTACGTATTAACGAAAGGACAGTCAAAATGGCGGCAATTAACGAAACATTCGGTTCCGGGTTTCTCCGAACAGGAGCTGTCTTATCCTGAAGTTGTGACATATCCTTCTTTTGATGGCCTGCCAATAGAAGGACTGCTGTTTAAGCCCTCCCCGGTAGAAGCGAACGGCTGGACGATTATTTGGCCGCACGGCGGACCGCAAGATGCAGAAACCTTTATGTTCTACGATCTCTTTCAACTCGCTGCAAAAATGGGTTACCAGTTATTCGCTCCTAATTTCAGGGGATCAGCGAATTACGGTTATTCATTCTTTAAAATGGTTGAACAAGATTGGGGAGACGGGCCGCGCCTCGATATGACCGCGGGCATCGACTGGCTTATCGATCAAAAGCTTGCAGACCGCGAAAAACTCTTTTTAATGGGCGGCAGCTATGGAGGATATATGTCGCTTTTGCTCCACGGGAGGCATCCTGAGTATTTCCGCGCCGTCGTCGATATATGCGGAGTCAGCAACCTGTTTTCGTTCGTCAAAACCGTACCTGATTTCTGGCAGCCGATGATGGAAAAATGGGTCGGCAATCCGGAGCGGGATTATGAAAAAATGAAAGCCGATTCTCCTGTTACATATCTGGAGAATATGACTCAGCCGATGCTGATCATCCAAGGCGCAAACGATCCGCGCGTCGTAAAGGAAGAGTCCGATCAGGTCGTCGATCAGTTGAGGAACATGGAGCGGAATATCGAGTATCTCGTTTTGGAAAATGAAGGGCACGGTTTTTCCAAAAAAGAAAATAAAATGAAAGTCTACCGCGCCATTTTCGAATTTTTTGAAAAGCACCGCTTATATCACGCGGCCAAGGTTGAAGAATAAAACCGATCATGACTGGGGATGGTATACGTAAAAAGGAGGTTGACCCTTTGTTTAGAAGAAGATCTGGCATCCATCCCGCTGTATTAGTTTTAGGATCAGCTGCATTAACCGCGGCTTTTTCTCCCGAAATCCGCAAAAGATTGACCGGCATGTTCGCGAATGGCATGAGAGGACGGCAGCAAGGAAGCGGCCGCAATCAGACGATGATGAATCCGGCTGACATGATCAAGCAGGCTTTTAATCCGGGAGGACAATCACATGAACACCGCCAGTCAGGCCATACGGCAAATGACCAGCATCAATCAAGCCATATGACTGCTCCGGTGAATGTTATGAACGATCAGGCTGCAGCTCAGACGATGTTCGATGACGATCAAAGCTATTCATAAAAAACGGCCCGCACGAGCTCTCAAGCTGTGCGGGCCGTTTTTCTTTTACACTTCTGCTTCAATGATATTTGTACGGTCTTGGTACGTGTCTTTTTCAAGCTCATTTGTCACTTTGCTCGTGACAAGTCCTGACGTCATGCTGCCGCTGACATTGAGAGCCGTACGCCCCATGTCGATCAGCGGCTCAACAGAAATCAGAAGTCCGGCAAGCGCTACAGGCATGTTTAATGCCGAAAGGACGAGAAGCGCTGCAAAGGTCGCACCTCCGCCGACGCCTGCCACTCCGAAAGAGCTGATCGCAACAACTGCGATAACCGTGAACAAGAATGACGGATCAAGCGGATTTTGGCCGACAGTCGGCGCGATCATGATCGCGAGCATTGCAGGGTAAATGCCGGCACATCCGTTTTGACCGATGGACAGTCCGAAGGATCCGGCAAAGTTCGCAATGCCTTCTGGAACACCAAGGCTTCGCTGCGTTTTAATGTTCAGCGGCAAAGCGCCTGCGCTTGATCTTGATGTAAACGCGAATACAAGAACTGGAAACGCCTTTTTCAAGTATGTGACAGGATTTAAACCGCTGAATGTAATGAGCAGCAGGTGAATGATGAACATGACGATCAGCGCCGCATATGAAGCGATGACAAATTTGCCGAGTTTGGCAATGCTGTCGAGGTCGCTCGTTGCAATCGTTTTTGTCATGATCGCCAATACACCGTAAGGCGTCAACCTCAGAATTAAGGTGACCACACGCATAATGATCGCATACACGGCATCAACCATTTTTTTGAAAAGTTCAGCTTGTTCAGGCTGTTTTCGGTTGACCCCGAGATAAGCGATCCCAAGGAAAGCCGCAAAAATAACAACTGCGATCGTTGATGTCGGTCTTGCTCCAGTAAAGTCTAAAAACGGATTTCCAGGAAGAAGCTCGACAATTTGCTGCGGAAGCGTTTTGGCTTCCATGTCCTGCGATTTCTGTTCGAGTTCCGCCCCTCTCATTGTCTCCGCCTGGCCTTGGTCCACATGGACGGCCTGCAGGTCGAAAGCAAGCGCGGACGCGATACCCACCGCAGCAGCGACGGCTGTCGTCGCGATTAAGAGCCCGATGATCAATCCGCTGATTTTTCCGATATTGTGCGTCAGCTTAAGCTTTGTAAAAGCACCCAAAATCGAGATGAATACAAGCGGCATAACGATCATCTGCAAAAGCTTGACATAGCCGCCGCCTGCGATATTAAACCAATCAGAAGTCTGCGTAATCGTTTCTGAAGACGAACCATATATAAAATGCAAAGCGAATCCAAAAACAATTCCGATTCCCAGAGCGGTAAATACCCGCTTAGAAAAAGAAACATGCTTTTTTTGCATCATATAAAGGAGCGCCATCAGGCCGAGCATGACGATAATATTAATAACAACAAATAATGTCATGATAACAAAAGCACCCCCAGAATTTTTTACATTTAAAAACTATAGTACAACAAACCTGATTGGTCAAGTAGGAATTATCGATGTATTTCAATATATGACCCGGGAAGCAATTGCGCGACTGACATTTTATTCGCCGATGTCTTTTAGAGGAACGAAAGTCGGCAGCTGTGCTCCGTCAAATTCTTTTTTAATCAATTCAGCAGTGTCGTCTGCTTGATACAGCTCGACGATCTTTTTCAAATCTTCGCGATCCCGGTCTTCTGTTCTGGCCGCAATAATGTTGATGTACGGTGTCGCTGTTTCATCTTCCAGTTTGATCGAATCTTTGACAGGATGGAAGCCGGCGTCAACCGCTATGCCGTTATTGATGACGGATGCAGCGACATCGGCAAGCACGCGCGGCGTTTGCTCTGCGGCCACCGTTGTGATTTTGAGTTTTTTAGGATTTTCTTTAATTGCATCAAGCGTTCCATTTCCG
This sequence comes from Bacillus sp. FSL L8-0528, assembly GCF_038593085.1. Lineage (NCBI taxonomy): Bacteria > Bacillati > Bacillota > Bacilli > Caryophanales > Bacillaceae > Bacillus > Bacillus sp. FSL L8-0528. The sequence goes on along the minus strand of NZ_CP151961.1, from coordinate 980,411 downwards.
TCAAATCCGTCCTTTAATTGAAGCAGGCCGGCGGACTCCAGCAGAAGCAAGGCTCTGCCCATGTTCGTCGCTTCGCTTGGAACGGCAATTTCCGCGCCGTTTGGTATATCGCCAGGCGAATCATATTTCTCGGAATAAATGCCCATCGGAGCGATGATCGTTGTGCCGACCGGCGATAATTCAAGGTTGCGTTCCTTTTTGAATGCATTAAAGTAGGATATCGTCTGAAAAGCGTTGGCGTCAATGTCGCCGCTCGCCAAAGCCTGGTTTGGCTGAACATAGTCGGAGTATTTGACGATTTCAAGCTTTAAGCCTTCTTTTTCGGCTTTTTTCTTCACAAAGTCCCAAATTCTCGTATCCGTTCCGCTGATGCCGATTTTAATGGTTTTCGCATCAGAGTCTGCCGCGCACCCCGCGATCACTGCCGCAAGCAGCAGGAAGATCACAACACATGCAAATTTTTTCATAATAGCCGTCTCCCTCTCTGTCTATCTTCTTCTCAATTTTTTTGACAGAACGTTTCCGGATGTCTGCAATCCTTGCACTACGATGACGAGAATTGCAACCGTGATGATCATCGTCAGCGTGTCAAATCTTTGATAGCCGTATGTGATCGCCAAATCCCCAAGACCGCCTGCACCAATCGCACCAGCCATCGCCGACGCCCCGACCAATCCGACCGTTGCCACCGTAAAACTCAGCACAAGCGAACCGAGCGCTTCTGGAATCAGAAACCTGAAGATGATCTGTCTCGGAGTCGCTCCCATTGCTTCAGCGGCTTCAATGACTCCCGGATCCACTTCAAGCAGAGAGTTCTCGACGAGTCTAGCGATGTAAGGCCCCGCATAAAAAGTCAAGGGAACAATCGCTGCCGATGTGCCGATCGACGTCCCTACAATCAGCCTTGTCACTGGAATTAAAGCAACCATTAAAATGATAAACGGGACGGACCGGAAAATGTTAATGATCATATTGACAAACGTAAAAACTGCCGGATTCTCAAGCAGATGCCCCTTTCTTGTGACTACCAGCAAAATGCCGAGCGGAATGCCGATCACGCTTGAAAATAAAAGCGAAAAAACCGTCATTTGAATCGTCTGAACCAGTGCGTCAATGATTTGGTCATATGTAACTAGCATGCTTATACCTCCCTGATGCGAATGTTTTCCCTGCGTATATATTCGAGCGCCCGCCCGATTTCACCATCTTCCCCCTGCAGCTCGACCGTCATGCTGCCAAACGGAATTCCCTGAAGCTCTGTAATCGTTCCGTGCAGAATGTTGACTTCTACGTCATACCGCTTTGACACTTGAGAAAGAAAAGGCTTCCCAGAAGATTCGCCGACAAATTGAAGCTGGTAGAGGTGCTTCAGATTTAATTTTTGAATCGATTCAGGTATCTCGTGGTCGATGGCTGATTTGACAAAGCTTTTGGCCGTTTCGGTTTCCGGCGCGGAAAATACGTCAAACACACTGCCGGATTCAATGATTCTTCCTTTTTCAATTACCGCAACTTTGTCGCAGATTTCTTTTGCCACATTCATTTCATGAGTGATTAACAGAATCGTGATGTTATATTGTTCATTGACGCGCTTCAGCAGCTTCAAAATATCGCCGGTCGTCTGCGGGTCAAGCGCTGATGTCGCTTCATCACAGAGCAGAACCTCCGGATTTGTCGCCAGCGCCCGGGCAATCCCGACGCGCTGCTTTTGTCCGCCCGAAAGCTGATCCGGATAATCGCGGGCTTTATCCTCAAGTCCGACAAAACGGAGCAGCTCCGTCACTTTTTTCTTTATGTCGGCTTTCGGTGTTTTAACAAGCGCAAGCGGCTCAGCGACATTAGCGAAAATCGTCTTTGAATTTAACAGGTTAAAATGCTGAAAAACCATGCCGATCTTCCTTTTCACAGTTCGTATCTCAGCTTTCGACAGGGACATTAAGTCTCTTCCGCCGACGAAAACCTTTCCGGCCGTCGGTTTTTCAAGGAAGTTCACACAGCGGATCAGCGTGCTTTTTCCTGCGCCGCTGAAGCCGATGACGCCGTATATTTCCCCTTTATCCACATGAAGGTCGATTCCATTGAGCGCATGAACCTTCTGTCCGCCGCTTTCATAGACCTTTTCAACGCCTTCAAATGTAATCATGATGATCTCCTCCTCTTTTAGGGCTAACAAAAAAGGCTTCCTCTTAAAAAATAAGAAGAAGCCTTTGACGACACAAAGTAAATAGAGTGAGTCCGCTCTCTTCTTATCTTCCAAGCCCGTACGGCTTGTTGGATGTGGCACAGTATTCTGCTGTATGCAGAACCCGCTGCCGAGGTTTCACAGGGCCAATTCCCTCCGCCTCTCTGAATAAGAAGTATAGTTGCATGAAGTTTTACCTAACTTTACAGCTTCTTTGAAATGTTGTCAATCAGATTCGTGAAAATTTCAAAAACTCCCTTTTTACTCATTGTTTTTCACCCTGAGCATTAAATTTCACTTTTTTTAAAAAAATTGTGTTTAGCAGTTGTAATTTCGTTTAAACACTGGTAAAGTAAAGGTAATTATTTTTGTTCGAACTATCTTTAAGAAGAAAGTTTTGTAAGAGTTTTCGTCTTGGAAGTTTGTTTTAGAGCAAGAATAGTGAATTTAAGCGTTATCGCTTTAGGAGGAAATTTCATGCTAGAAGGTAAAGTAAAATGGTTTAACTCTGAAAAAGGTTTCGGATTCATCGAAGTTGAAGGACAAGACGATGTATTCGTTCATTTCTCTGCTATTCAAGGCGAAGGCTTCAAAACTTTGGAAGAAGGCCAATCTGTATCTTTCGAAATCGTTGAAGGAAACCGCGGACCACAAGCTGCTAACGTAACAAAAGCGTAAGCTGTGAACCGCTGATCTTCATACAGGACTGCTGACCGAATGTCAGCAGTCTTTTTATATTTAAAAAAAGCCTGACGCCCGGAAACCGGTGTCAGGCTTTTTTTAAACGTATACCGCTTATGAAGCGATGTCTCTCTTTGTGAATACAACAAAGGCGAGCACATGAAAAACGATAAAATAGACAGCCAGCATCACAATCGAGAATCCCAGCGTCATGTCTGAAACAACCGGAGATCCGTCAAAGTATTGAGTGAGGTCCGTGTTGGCAAACAGGATGTATTTCGCCCAAGCAAATTTCGTCGCGAGCAGGCCTGTCACCGTTCCGCCCATAACCAAAAGGAAAATCGAAATACCTACGGCGAGCGAGCTGTTTCTGAAAACCGCTGAAATCATAAAGGCCATTGTCGCCATCATCAAAAGCGAAATCGAATTCAGCAAATAGCTGCCGGCCAAATGCAATAGCAGGCTTTTTTCTTCAACCGTTCCACCGACATACACCAAGTGAACCTGGCTGCTGTCGCCTGCCCCGAATAAAGCAAGGCCTGTGATCCCTGCGCTTGCGAACAGAATGAAAAGCAAAGCCAATGCGAAAAGCAGGACCGTAAAATATTTTGCCAGCAGGATTTTAAAGCGGCTGATCGGCCTGATGACAAGCAGCTTCACCGTTCCCCAGCTGAATTCATTCGCAACGATTCCCGCCGCCACCGTGATTACAAACAAACCGGCGAGCGAGATGAGCCCGCTCGTATCGCTGATGAAAGACAGAGCTGAATAATCCCCATCTGCCGGTAAATCGTGCTTGATTCGATACTCATTAATTGCGATCGACTGTTCATAATTTTTTTCAAGTGTTGGATTGCTGTTCCCTTTAAGCTGTTCCTTCATGTCCTTATTTTCCTGCGCCAATTCCTTTTTCCAGTCCGTGTTTTGGTCTGTCTCTCCGATCGTCTTTGTGAGAACGCCCAGCCCGATGACAGCTAACAGCAAAATTCCGATCATGACGTATGTGCCTTTTCGATTAAAAATTTTGATCCATTCATTTACGATGAGATTAAACATGCTGAGCTTCCTCCTTATCTGCGGTGATTTCCAGGAATCGGTCTTCCAGCGATTTGTTCACAGCCTTCACTTCATATAAGCGAACACCGCTGTCTGTCAAGTGTTTAATCAAATCAGGCACTTCATCCTTTTGAATGCTGAGCTCTATCCCGCCTTCCGCTTCGTCAACCTTCACCTTTCTGAAAGCAGCCGCTTCCCGTGTGAGAGCCTGGGTGTCGTCCGCTTGAATATAATAGCGCTTCTTCTCATCCCGAGCGGGTCCGTGCACATGCTGAATATCCCGGAGCTTTCCGTTTTGAATAATGGCGATCCTGTCGCACATCAGCTCCATTTCTGAAAGCAGGTGGCTTGAAACGATGACCGCCATTCCCTTTTCTCTCGTCAGCTTTCTTAAATAGTCACGGATTTCCCGGATACCTGCCGGATCAAGCCCGTTCGTCGGCTCATCGAGAATCAACAGCTTTGGATCGTGCAAAAGGCTTTGGGCAAGGCCAAGCCTTTGTCTCATTCCTAACGAATACGTTTTGACCTTGTCGTTGATCCTGTTTTTCAATCCGACGAGCTCGACGATTTCGTCAATTTTCTTTTTCGTCACGCCTTTCGTCATGCGCGCGTATTGCTGAAGGTTTTGGTAGCCCGTTAAAAATTTATAAAGCTCCGGGTTTTCAACGATCGCTCCGATATGCCGTGCAGCCTTTTCAAAGTTCTCTTTTACGCTGACGCCGCACACGGCGATTTCACCGGCGGTAATGCTCATATGTCCGACAATCATCCGGATCGTCGTCGTTTTTCCGGCGCCGTTCGGACCCAGGAAGCCGAATATTTCGCCTGCCCGCACGTCAAAGCTCAAGCCGTCGATGATCTTTTTCCCCCTGATCGTTTTTGATACATTTTTTAATTCCAAAAGTGTTTCCACTGTTTCTCCTCCAGCCTTTTCAATTTTTTTCTTCAATAAACCGTTTCAGCCATTCCAAAAGCGACATTCCTGATTCCTCGCGCAGCTGTTCGACATCTTTTTTTTCTTCAATTCGGCCATTTAAGACGACGACGACCTCATCCAAAATTTGTTCAATTTCATGAATCTCATGGGTGGCGATGACGATTGTCTGCTTATCAAGCTCCAAATATGTAAGAAGGCTTTTGACGATCGATTCTCTCACCATCGGATCAAGACCGGAAAACGGCTCATCAAGCAGCACGACCGCTGCATCGCGCGCCAATGTGAGCGCGAGCTTCAGCCTGCCCCGGTTGCCTTTGGAAAGCTTGCCGATTTTTTTATCCCCGTCGATTTTCATGTCCTTTAACAGGTCCCACGCTTTATTTATACGGAAATCGAAAAACTGGGTTTCATAAAAGTGAATCATATCCTTGACCCGAAATGGATCGTAGAACATATCAAGCTCTGTTAAATAGGCGATGTTCTTCGTCTCCTTTCTGGCTGCCGGCCGTCCTCCGATCAGCACCGAGCCCGAATCCGGAAACGAGAGCCCTGTGATCAGCTTCAAGATCGTAGATTTGCCGCTGCCGTTCGGTCCTGTCAACCCGTAAATTTTCCCGGGAGAAAGAGACAGATCGGCCTCTTTGAGCGCATACTCTTTGCCATACTTCTTCGTGACATTTTTCAGCTCAATCTTCATTTGGATCTCCTTTCTGAAGAAAACGGTCAAGTTCTGACAACATGTCTTGTTTAGACAAGCCAAGCTCTTCCATGCTCTGGACAAATTGCCCGATAACTTCCGATCTCATCTCCCGCTTTAAATCATCGATGACTTCCGTATGTTCAACAACAAAGGTGCCCTGTCCCCTTCTGGTCTCCACCACGCCCATCCTTTCCATTTCATTGTAGGTTCTTTGAATCGTATTCGGATTTACTTGCGTCTGAACAGCCAGCTCACGGACCGAAGGTAATTTTTCTCCCGGCTTGATCTCTCCGCGGATCATTTTTTTAAAGAGCTGTTCGGCTATTTGCCTATAGATCGGCTTTGAAGCAGAAAATTCATTTGCCATCTTTTACACCTCAACTCTTCTGTTCAGTAATTTGCAGGAGAGATAGAAGAGACAGACGCCTAAGACTGTGTAATACACCAGGAGAATACCCGGCAAATCAACTTGAGAAAATGTAACAGTCCATCCTGAATGTTCGTAATGGAATTTGAATTCAGCTGTTAAAGAAATGCTCCACAATTTCTGCAATTCCTGGAATAAGCCGCTCTCGATGAACAGCGCCTCGATTAATCCGTAAGCACTGTAGATCAGCAAGGGAATGATCCAGCGGATTTTTTTGATAGCCGGATATTTTCTGAGCGCTTCATATATCGTCCACAGAAACATCACCCATGTGGAAAAAATTACGGAGCCTAAAAAGACAGCGATATTGACGAGAAGCAAATCTGACACGGAAAACAGGCCGGCGCTGCTGGAGAGCAGAACGCTTCTGACAATCAGCCCGAAAATGAATAAAACAGCGTGGGAAATCAATTGGTATACGGCAGCTGAAGCAAGCTTTGACAGCAGCAATAACGCACTGTTGTTCGGGTTATATAACCAAAGCTGCGTCTTCCCTTCCAGACGGAGCTGAGCAAGGATCATTAAAGGACAAAACAGGCTATGAAATAATAAAATGGTCACTAGCGCCCCAAAAAGAGCCATTGATTCGCCTGTATAATGAGCAAACCAAAAGCTTGCAATAATCGCACAAATCATGCACAGCATCCAAACCAAAAACCAAAACCTTGCCATGAGAAAATCTTTTTTAAATAAACCGCTGAAAGACTGCAAAACATATCCTCCTCTAGTCACTGTATCAGTGTACTATATCAATAGTACACTGATACAGTGAAAATCGCAATCAAATATTACAAAAAAATGCAAAAAAAAGAGCAAATCCGCTGTTTCCCAGCGAATTTGCCTTTAATCCTGTTCCCGCTTTTTCATGGATTTTAATGCTTTTCGGTAATCCATATCGTCCATTTCCGTTTTCTCGGAATGGTTTTTTTCCTCTTTTGGATGTTGAAGTTTTTGCAGAATCGCCCGATAGGTTTGATCATTCATTTCGAACGGATCTTGCTGAGCGGCTTCAACTTGCTGAGGCGCTTCTTCTTCCTGAACATGAGGAATGTCAGCTTCAGCTGCCGCGTTATCCTCATGTTCGGGTTTATGCTGCGAAGACGCCGACCGCACATTAAATACCACCAGACCGATAATGACGAGGACAGCAGCGATGATGGTCAATATAATGGTCATGTCAAATCGCTCCTTACTGTCCTGCTGTAAAGCGGTCTGTCACTTGGGCGACGCGTCTGCCTAAAGCCCGGCCCAGCTCCAGGCCTTCTTCGCCGATCAGTTCGTCACTGTCGACAGGACACGTGATGCCTGCACCGTAATAAGACCCGTATAAAGCATTTTCAGGTACATTTCCAGGCAAGCCGACGACCATCATGCCTTGATGAAGCATCGGTGTTATTAAGTTGAGCATTGTCGCCTCAAGACCGCCGTGAGTCGTCGCTGTTGTGCAGAAGACTGCGCCGACCTTATTGATCAGCTTGCCTTCCGCCCAAAGGTAGCCCAGCCTGTCGATCCAAGTTTTTAAGCCGGAGCTGATTGTACCGAAATGGCCAGGGCAGCCCCAGATGATAGCGTCCATTTCTTCGAGCTTTCTGATATCCGCCTGGCTGACATGATCGATCAGCACGTCTGCAGCCTCATGTTCCCCTGCGCCTTCTGCAATGGCTTCAGCCAGCTTTTTCGTATGCTCGCCTTCACTGTCGTACACAACATAAATTTTCATGTCAGAACCTCCTCATTTTAAGATTCTTTCGCTTCTTTAGGAGCCGGAAGCAATGTCAGCTCCTCCGCCTTGTTCTTCCTGCGCAGCTTGTCTTTTCTGACATCCCTCAAAAACAGGCTGAGAACGAGACCGATGACACAGAACCCGGCCGCCCACATAAATGCGTCATTGATGCCCATGACATTCGAGTTGAGCTGGGCCTGTCCGGTCAAATATTTCACGACATATTGTTGTGCTTGTTCAAGAGATATATGCATCGATTGCGCCGTTGACTGAATGGTTGACTGCAATGTGCTCATAAATGACGGATCAGCCGTATTTGTCTGATCGGCCATTGATGCATAGTGGAATGTCGTGCGATTTGTATAAATCGTCGTGATCAAGCTCGTTCCGATCGAACCGCTGATTTGGCGAAGCGTATTCGACATCGCCGTTCCGTGGCTGTTTAAATGCTGCGGAAGCTGGTTCATGCCGGCAGTCATGATCGGCATCATCAGCATGGACATCCCAAACGCCCGAATCGCATAGATTAACACGATGTGCATATACGGTGTATCGATCGTAAGCGTCGTAAATTCGTAGGTCGTCACAACAGTGATCAATAATCCGACAATCGCCAGCGGTCTTGGGCCGACTTTATCAAATAAAATTCCTGAGATCGGCGACATCACAAGCATGACGAGTGCGCCCGGCAGCATCAGAAGCCCCGACTGAAGCGCTGTAAAGCCGACCAGGTTTTGCAAATAAATCGGAATCAGGAACATTCCTGCATACAAAGCAACTGTAATGATGGCGTTGATCACGCTTGACAGTGAAAACATATCGTATTTGAACACTCTGAAGTCAAGCATCGGCTCTTTCGATTTCAACTGCTGGATGATAAAAGCGGCAATGCCGATCACACCGATCACAACTGTGGAAAGTACGAGCGGATCATCCCAGCCGTCTGAGCCGGCTTCGCTCACACCATACAGCAACGCCGCAAATCCGACAATTGAAAGAATCGCGCCTGCTGTGTCCAATTTGATTTTTTTAGGTTCCGTCATATTTTTAAATAGGAAAAAACCGAAAATGATGACGATCACACCAACCGGCACAAGGCCGTAAAACATGATCCGCCAGCTGTAGTTTTCAATGACCCAGCCGGATAGCGTCGGACCGACAGCAGGAGCAAACATCATCGCAAGCCCGAAGATTCCCATTCCTTTCCCGCGGCTTTCCGGAGGAAAGATAAAGAGAATCGTCGTCATGACCAAAGGCTGTAGTATGCCTCCGCCGACTGCCTGAATGAGGCGTCCGGTTAACATCGTCGAGAAGTTAGGCGCAATTCCGCATATCAGCGTTCCGGCCGTAAACAGTAGCATCGCCGTTAAAAACAGGCTCCGTCCGCCGAACCGCATAATCAGGAAGGCTGATAAAGGAATCAAAACGCCGTTGACAAGCATATATCCGGTTGTCAGCCATTGAATCGTTGTGGCGCTCACATTGAACTCTGTCATGAGATGAGGCATCGCCACATTCAGCAGCGTTTGGTTTAAAATGGCCAGAAACAAGCCGCCCATTAAAATGATGAGCAGTGACATATTTCCTTTTTTCTGAGAAGCCACTTATGACATCCTCCTTTCGCTCGTTTTTATTTCCCCCGGTTATTTTGAAATTTTCACGGATGCGTTCATTCCCGGCAGCACTTTGTCAGACGGGTTTTTGATTGAAATTTTCACAGGTACTTTCTGCGTCACTTTCGTGTAGTTTCCGCTTGAATTGCTTTGAGAAAGCAAGTCAAATGTTGAGTTTGTCGCATAGCCGATTTCTTCGACATTTCCTTCAAATGTAGTGCCTGAATCACCGTCAACGACGATATCGACTTTGTCCCCTTTTTCGATGTCTTTCAGGTCGTTTTCTTCAATGTTAGCTGTAATGTACAGATGATCCATGTCGATTGTTTTCGCAAGCGTTTGACCGGCTTGTACGATCTGGCCTTCTTTCGCCTCGTTTTTGACAATCGTTCCGTCCATGATCGACTTCACGTCAACCGTTTGTTCCCCTTTGATTTTCGCTGCTTTTTCGTCCTTTGAAACTTTTGATCCTTCTTTCAAATCCCAATCTGCGAGCTTCCCTGATGCAGGCGCCGTAATGTCGGCCATCTCGCCTGCCACGTGTGCTTCGTCGGTTTTCACATAGCTGATGCTGTCATAATAGAAATACGCACCTCCTGCTAAGATGGCAAGCACGATGATGAGTCCGATAATGTTCGTCGCAATTAAACGTCCTTTGCTCATGTTTATTTCTCCTTTCATATCCTTATATTTTGGATGAAGCCGGTTTGATCGGCTTCCGCGGTTTTGTGTTTTCCTATTTCCTGCCCAGCAACTTGCGGGACGTGTACTGAAAAAGTTGTTCAAAACTGAGCAAGAAAGATCGGAAGCGGTAAATTTGTTTTTACCTCTGCACAACAAAATAAATAGTTAACAAGATTAAATATTAGTTAAAGTAATAAAGAATGTCAATAACCTTGCACTTAAAATTTTGATTTAAATATTTTCCAAACAAAAAACCTCCGGCAGTGGAGGTTTCGTTCGCGTTTTTTCATGTATATTGATGCCGTTCTTCATTGCTGAAAAAGCTCTTCAGAGCCTGAAAAACATCGGCTTTCTGTTTCAGCACATAATACTTGAATTTTTCGTTTTTAATATTTTTGTAGGCTGACATTAACGTTGAATGTCTGTTGTACTGGTTGACTTCGCCATAGCAAAATATATTCGCTTTTTCCATAATCTCTCCGACAAGCTTGACGCACCGCGCATTGTCGGATGTCAGATTATCGCCGTCCGAAAAATGAAACGGATAAATGTTATAGCGTGTCGGATGGTATTTGTCTTCAATCAGTTCTAGGGATTTGCGGTATACAGATGAACAAATCGTGCCCCCGCTTTCCCCTTTCGAAAAGAAATCTTCTTCTGATACCACTTTGGCTTCAGTATGATGGGCGATAAACTCAATATCGACCGTTTCATACTTTGTCCGTAAAAAACGTGTCATCCAAAAGAAAAAGCTTCGCGCCATATATTTTTCCCAAACACCCATCGATCCGCTCGTATCCATCATTGCGAGCACAACGGCTTTTGATTCCGGCTTTACGGAGTCATTCCACGTTTTAAATTTTAAGTCTTCGGGGTAGATCGGATAAAATGAAGGTTTTCCCGTCATTGCATTTCGCTTAAAAGCGCTGAGCATCGTTCTTTTCTTATCGATATTGCCGGTCAAACCCGTTTTGCGGATATCGTTGAACTCAATATCTTCGACAACGATATCATCCCGTTCTTTCTGTTCTAAATTCGGCAGTTCCATTTCGCTGAAGAGCGCCTCTTCCAAATCGATGAGCGAAACTTCCGCTTCATAATAATCTTCGCCGGCCTGATCGCCCGCTCCCTGGCCTTTGCCGGCGCCCCGTTTATCAGAACCGTCCCTTGCGACGATATCTCCGACCTCGCTGTCGCCGTCTCCCTGGCCGGCATGTTTATTTTTATCATAGTTATAGCGGATTTTATACTCATCTAACGATCGAATCGGAATTTTGACAACATCTTTGCCGTTGGACATAATAATGCTTTCTTCTGTAATCAGGTCAGGCAGATTGTTTTTGATCGCGTCCTGCACCTTTTTCTGGTGACGCTGTTGGTCATCATACCCTTTTCGGTGGAGGGACCAGTCTTCCTGAGAAATAATAAAATGGCCATTGTCTTTATGGGACATGAGTTCCCCTCCTTATTTATAATCCCCTTAAATGGCTTCGGTTTATAGCCCTGCGGATGCAAGTCTAAAAATGGTTATTGTTATCTTATGCAGGTATAAATAACTTTTGACAAATAATTTTGAAAATGGGACAAAACGACCCGCCCTTCTCCGGACGGGTCTTCAAGTTACCGGTTTAATAAGCTTCCTACATATTTTAAGAGTTCGTTTGCACTTGTCGAGTTGTAGCCGTGCTCATCAATGAGACGGGCGACGACCTCGTTGATTTTCTTGAGCTGCTGTTCGTCCGGCGTTTTTGTCGATGTCGTGATTTTGACGACATCTTTCAAGTCTGCGAACAGCTTTTTCTGAATGGCTTCTCTGAGCCGCTCATGCGAATTATAGTCAAACCGTTTCCCTTTTCTTGCATAGGCAGAAATACGAATAAGAATTTCTTCGCGGAATGCTTTTTTCGCATTTTCGGAAATGCCGATTTGTTCTTCGATTGACCTCATCAGCTTTTCATCCGGGTTCATCTCTTCTCCCGTCAGCGGATCGCGAAGCTTAATTTTATTGCAGTACGCTTCGACATTATCAAGATAATTGTCCATCAGCGTTTTCGCAGATTCCTCATAAGAGTATACAAACGCTTTTTGGACTTCTTTCTTCGCCATTTCGTCGTATTCTTTTCTGGCGGCGGAAATAAAGTTCAAATAACGCTCGCGGTCTTCTGCCGAAATCGACGGATGCTGGCTAAGCCCTTCTTTTAAAGAACGGAGGACATCGAGCGCATTGATCGATTCCATGTTTTTGCGGATGATCGTCGACGAGATCCGGTTGATGACATAGCGCGGATCGATTCCGCTCATTCCTTCGTCAGTGTATTCTTTTTTCAAATCCTCGACATCGACTGAATTGTAGCCTTCAACACTCTCTCCGTCATACAGCCTCATTTTTTTGACGAGATCAATGTCTGACCGCTTCGGCTCTTTCAGCCTCGTCAAAATCGAAAACATCGCGGCTACTTTTAGCGTGTGCGGCGCAATATGAACATCAGACACATCGCTTTCAGCGATCATTTTTTCATAAATTCTTTCTTCTTCTGATACTTTTAAATTATATGGAATCGGCATGACGATAATCCGCGAATGGAGCGCTTCGTTTTTCTTATTGGATATAAATGAACGGTATTCGGTTTCATTCGTGTGGGCTACGATCAATTCATCCGCTGAGATGAGCGCGAACCGGCCCGCTTTGAAATTCCCTTCCTGTGTAAGCGATAAAAGATGCCAGAGGAATTTTTCATCGCATTTCAGCATCTCCTGAAATTCCATCATTCCTCTGTTCGCTTTGTTTAATTCTCCGTCGAACCGGTATGCGCGCGGATCGGATTCCGATCCGTATTCGGCAATCGTCGAAAAATCAATGCTTCCCGTCAGATCGGCGATATCCTGCGATTTAGGGTCCGACGGACTGAACGTGCCGATCCCCGTCCGTTTATCCTCTGAAAAAAAGATTCTTTCAACCTTCACGTCTTCTATTCTTCCTCCGTATTCCTGTTCCAGCCTCATCATGTTCAACGGGGACAGGTTGCCTTGAATGCGGATGCCGTATTCATTGTAAAAATCGTCCCGCAGATGCTGGGGAATTAGATGAAGCGGATCTTCGTGCATTGGGCAGCCCTGAATCGCGTAGACAGCCCCTTCATCTGTAAGAGAGTATGCTTCAAGCCCCCTTTTCAGCATGGTGACCAAAGTCGACTTTCCCCCGCTGACAGGCCCCATCAAAAGCAGGATTCGTTTTCTGACATCAAGGCGCTTCGCGGCCGGATGAAAGTATTCTTCAACAAGGCGTTCCAATGGCTCTTCAAGACCAAACAGCTCTTTGTCAAAGAAGCTGTATACTTTTTTGCCGTCTTTCTCTTCAATGCCGCTGTCTTTAATCATATTGTAAACGCGGGAATGAGCAGATTGCGCGACAGTCGGATTTTCTTTTACGATTTCCAAATATTCAGCGAAGGTTCCTTCCCATTTCAGACGCTGCTCTCCCTCTCTATACTGTTCAATCTTTTTCAATATATCCATAAGAACCTCCTATTTGATGATAAATGCAAGGTGCCAAGTGAATCACTGTTACATTCACTCTATGCGGAGATGTCCCTTTAGATGCTTTTCTAAGAAAAATGAAATGCACTTTCCCCGAATTGACAAGGACGGAGCAAACCATTCATAATAAAAGCAGAAAAGTTCCGTCCGCAAGTGCTCCTGCGGTACGGCTGACCGCATCGGTGCAGATGACAACAAGGGAATAAGGATGAGGAGGGATTTTAATGAGAACGTTGATCATGATGGGGGTCATCCTCGCGTTCCTCGTATCCATTTTTACTGCCGGATACGAAAGCAAACCCGGCAAATAACATTCAAAAGAAAAAGGATGGCTCACTTTTGAAGCCATCCTTTTTTCGTAACATAACACTGTTTTATTCCTGTTGATCTTCATTCACTTCAGACTTAGGAGATACCCGGTAGCTGCTTTTGTATTCAACTTTCTCAATCTTGCATCCGGGCCCTATATGCACGCGGTTTCCCCTGACCATGCGGGCCTCCGTGTTTTCCAGGTAAATATCGTCTCCTTCAATTGTCCCTGCCGAGAGAAAACCTCCGTTTCTATTAAACAAGAGCCCGCGTTTTTTGACGACCTTAATATGCGTGCCGCCGATATCGCCAATCGAACTGTTTCCGAACTTTAAGCCGATGTCAATCGCGCCGGCGTTCAGCAGACCCTTTACATCCAGGCTGCCCGTCAGTGTAAAATCCTCTGCCTCACAATCGCCTCTTACGTTCAGCGCGCCTTTGACATCGCACGTTTCAGCCGCCATATTACCCCCGATATTGATAATGCCTTTTACGGCTGCATCGCTGATGTTGGCGTCCTCAGAAACATCCGCCGTCCCGTACACTCTGGCTTTGTCAGCTTTCAGCCTCCCCCGGATCTCTGTTTCCCCGTGTACACTAAAGCTTTTGATTGTCGCATCGCCTGACAATTCGCTTGTGCCGTGTGTACTGAATTTTTCACATTCAATGTTTCCTGTGATCGTTCCTTCACCTCTGATAAGAACATGATGGAATGATCCGCCTCCGGCATTTCCGGAGCCGTGTATTTTCAAGTCGTGTTTCTTCATGTCCTATCCCTCCGCTATATTTTCCTTTTCTCTCCGACTTTTGCCGTTTCCGCCACCTGGATATCTTCTTTATACTCAATCAGGCCGATATCGCAATTTTCGCCGATGATAACCGAATTGCCCCGGACAACTTTCGCGACCGTATTGGCGAGTTCAATTTGATCCCCTTCAATCAGCTCGGCAGACAGTCTCGGAGGAGAAATAAGCGGCGTTAAAAACGAGAACAGCTTCGATTGATGTGCAGTGCAGACGATCCGCCGGCAGCCGATTTCTTTCACTTTACTTTCACCGCCGTGAACCTTAATGTCGATTTGTTCCGCGTTTAAAAGCCCGTCGATTGTAAAATATCCTTCCGCAGAAAAATGTTCCACTTCGCAGTCTTTGCCGATTGACGTTTTTCCGCGAACGATTGCTTCGTCGCCTTTCACATGTCCGCTAATGCCGGCATAGCCTAAGACTTTAAGCTGTTCTGCTTCGACATCGCCATCCACCTTTGCAGAACCGTCGATTCTAACCTTGGAAGCTGCAATTGCGCCGTTTAGTTTGGCGTGGCCGCTGATTCTCAGCTCATCCGCTTTCACGTCTCCGTTTACAGTCCCGGTGCCGCTGCAGCTGAACCTTTCGCAGTCAATATCGCCGTTAATCGTTCCTTTGCCGTTTAATTCAACCGTTTGATACGTGCCTCCGCCTGAACTGCCAAATCCGTTTATCAATAAATTCTCCATCTTTGATCCTCCATTTACATGAATTTTGTTTTCAATTCTTCGCTGCTCGCCGCGAGATTAATGTCAGCGGCGACCTTGACTCCTTTTTCCAACACGATGCTGCCCTCGGTAATCAGACATGTTGCAACGCCGAGTTTCCGTAGCACAATCAGCCTCCCTTTGTTTTCCGCCTCGTGCGACATGATGACATCCAGCACCATTTTTCCTTCATCCAGGCTGATGTCGCCGGATTGGAGCAGGCCTTCCAGCACATAAGCCGCAAGTGCTTCTGTCAAATTAAATGGATGATCGCGTTTTCCGGTGCATTCTTCAAAAAACGCCATGACCGCTTCTGAAACGATGCCTTTTTTTAGCAGCTCCCCGCGGCTCGCGTTTAGTTCGGTCAAATCGGGCGAAAACATTTCCGCCATCTCATCAAGGGAAAGGTTTTCTTTCATGCTTTGAATGGTTTCAATTCTTTTTAAAATGTCTTCCCTCGGAAAAAAAGTTTCTTGTCCGGTGAACGTAGACTTCCGGATAAACCACTCTTCGGGTATTAAATTTTTCCGTTTCCATCTATAGAGCTGTCCGTACGAGATCGAAGTCAAATCCAGCAGCTCTTTTTTTGAAATTAAATCATCCTGAACCATCTGTTTCAGCTCCTTCACACACATTGTAACATAACACTGTTACATTGGAAAACAAAAAAAAGAGCCCCTTTTGAAAAAGGGCTCTTTACCTATTAAGTCAAATCTCTGTAATTCTGCTGGCGAAGCGCCTCATACACGAGGATTGCCGCAGTGTTTGATAAGTTCAGTGATCTGACGTGCTCTGTCATCGGCAGGCGCAGACAGCGATCCATGTTTTGTTCGATCAGCTCTTTCGGCAAGCCGTTCGTCTCTCTGCCGAAGACAAAGAAGTAATCTTCGTTTTGATCTGAATAATCAAATGAAGTGTGCGGTTTTTGACCGAACTTTGTAATGAAGAAAAAACGGCCTTCAGGATGGGCATCAAACAATTCATCCAATGAGTCGTGGTAGACGACATTGACGAATTCCCAATAATCAAGACCTGCCCGCTTGAGCATTTTATCGTCGGTTGAAAAGCCGAGCGGTCTGATTAAATGAAGCGTTGTATCTGTTGCTGCACAAGTCCGTGCGATATTTCCTGTGTTTGCAGGAATTTCTGGTTGATATAGTACGACATGCAATGCCAAAAGTATTCACCTCTGTTTTTCTGATCCGCTGTTTATTATACCACTCATTACGATTTTGTCGTATCATCTGATATATGAAAAAACGCATATCGAATCGATGAAGTATAAGCAGGCGAATCCTCGTAAGACCAGTACCTCATCCGACAGTCGTGCGTTTGCGCGTTCACCAGCGGCATATTGCTTTTATCCTTTGCCGTCACAAGAGCCACGTGGTCAAATCTTCCGTCTCCGTTAAAATCATAGCAGATGACATCGCCTTCGATCAGCTCTTTCGCGGCCCGCTTTTGAACCGCTCGAAGGCCGGCTTTTGACTGCTTCAAAAAGGTTCTGAGCGAATGAGCGACAGTCCAGCTGTAACTCCAGGAATGGTTTTGCATCCACCAGCCTTTGCCTCTGTTCGGATAGCCGCGCATCGGCGCATCTCCGGCCCTTATGCACTGGGAAATAAAGTTTGTGCAATTGTCTTCAAAGTTTTTGTAAGCGGGATTTCGTTTATTCCAATACGTTTCCGCATAGCGCACCGCGGCCAGCCGGTCATAGCGGAACGCCCTTCCCAGCAATTCGCGCATATCATCATTGCCGCTTTCAGGCTCTGGATAAGACTGTGCGGCCGGACGCGGGGTCTCGGAGTCTGTGATGACCATCTGATCGTACAAAAGGGCGTTTCTGTCTTCCATATGTTCTTCCATATACATATCATCCCCGTCTTTGCATAAGTATGCGGTATGGGTTTGATAGTTCACATGTGACGCGCCGTCTTCATCAAGCCAAAGCTCTTTTACAGCTGCTTTCATATTGGCCTTCACGATCTGCACGCCGCGTTTTTGAAAAAGCCTCCGCTTCCGTTCAATGACTTCAAAACCCCCGGCATCCCGCCAGTTTGTTTCATCATTGCCGTTGATTAAGTAATGAAGTCTGGCTTTCAGGAGCTGCTCGATGATCTGTTTCAAGGGCTACACCACCATATGTTTGTTAATTCATTTCTCATCATTAAACATATGTCAGGACAGCCCTCAATTAGTCGCACTCGTTTCTTTTAAAAGACCGATGCCTTTTTGGATTTCAGCTATTGCTTCTTCATCCTGCTCGTGCGCGAGCGCGCGCTCCAATTCACCCATCACATCCGCTCCGCCGATCTTTCCGACCGCCCATGCGGCGGTTCCCCTGATGACCGGCCGCGGATCTTTGTGCATCAGCTCAATCAGTTCAGGGAGAGCGTCCGTTTCTTTAAAATGGGCAAGTGCGATAATCGCATTTCTCTGAATCGGCTTTTTGCCTCTCCATGAGCCGGCCACGTGGCCGAATTTTTCTTTAAATTCGCGATTCGACATCGTCAGAAGCGGTTTTAACAGCGGCTTGGCAATCTCAGGGTCCGGCTCCATTTCAGGATGCAGATGAAAATCGACCCCTTTATTTTTCGGGCATACCATCTGGCACGTATCACAGCCGTAGATCCTGTTTCCGATTTTCGTACGGAACTCGTCGGGCAGAAAACCTTTTGTCTGCGTCTGAAAAGCGATGCAGCGCTGGGAGTTGAGCTGCCCGGGGTTGACGAGCGCACCGGTCGGGCATGCCTCGATACATTTGTTGCATGAGCCGCATTGATCTTCGATTCTCTCATCAGGCTCGAACGGAATATTCGTAATCATTTCCGCCAAGTAAACGTAAGACCCGAATTCAGGCGTAATGATCATGCAGTTCTTTCCGCTCCAGCCGATGCCCGCGCGCTCTGCAACAGCTCTGTCCGACAGCTCACCGGTGTCAACCATCGATTTCGTTCTGACATCGCTGCGCTGCGCTTTCAAAAATTCTTCCAGCTGATCAAGCTTTTCCCGCAGGACATGATGATAATCCTTTCCCCAGGAAGCTCTGCAAAAGATGCCCCTCCGTTCGCCTTTCTTGCTTCTCGGCGCATCTTTCATTTTTGAAGGGTAAGCAAGGGCGATGGCGATGATCGATTTCGCCTTCGGCAAAAGCAGATCCGGGTTCGTTCGCTTTTCAAGATCGGGTTCTTCAAAGCCTGATTCATAGCCAAGGGCCCGGTTCTCAATCAATCGTTCTTTTAAGGTTTCAAATGTATCTGCACTGGCGAACCGGATTTTATCGATGCCGATTTCCTGTGCGAATTCGATGACATCCTGTTTCAGTTTTTTCACATCCATCGTGCAGAGCCTCCTTTCTTTGTTTTCGTTTTCGCTCTCTGTATAATAGAGTGTACCATGACACGGGAGATGAATTTAAATTGGAACTTCGTTTGCAAATCGCGCCTGCTATTTTAAACCGCATTCCTTCATTTAAGGTTGGCGCTGTGTTATATCAAGGAATTGAGATCACCGGCTCCCCGCAAATGCTCAAAGGCCGGCTCCGCCTTTTTCAGGAATCCCTGTTTTTCGACTATGCCGATCGAAGTCCCGAAGATGAATCGGCCGTAAAAGAATGGCATGATGCCTTCCGGGAGCTGAACCCGTCTTTTTCAGGCCGGGAAAGCGGACTCGAACGGATGCTGGAAGACATCAAAGAACAGCGCTTTGCCGAGCCGGAAAATTCAGCGGTTGATCTGAGCCGTTTTTTCTCTCTCAAATATTTGATACCGGTTCATATATATGATGCCCGGAAATTAAACGGTCCGATCAAAATCGAACCCGGAAGTCCGGGCGAGATCATCACATTCTCCGATGATGCTGGAACATTCGGTACGATCACCGAAAACATCAGCCTTCATCATGCAGAAACGGAAACAAAAGATGCCTTGCAGCTCGTCTTTTTCAGGCCCTCATTATCTATAGAAGAATCCCGCCGCCTGCTCGAGTCTTTGACAAAAATGTTCGAACAAATTCACGGCGGCAAACATATCTCAGCCGTCTTTCCTTAAAAATCTGTTCTTAAAGAGAGCAGGTTTTTTACGATGATTTCATACATGAAAAAACGCAATGCTTCGTTTAATCTGAGAAACGAAACACTGCGTTATAAACAGTATGTATGGAGCGGGTGATGGGAATCGAACCCACGACATCAGCTTGGAAGGCTGAGGTTTTACCACTAAACTACACCCGCATATGATCTCTAAAAACAACATCATCGTTTTGACTTTTATTATGTTACACGTTTATTAAAATTTCGTCAAGGGTATATTAAAAATTTGTCGAAAAAAGCCGCCGATATGAACATCGGCAGCTTTTTTCCGGACATTGACAGATTACCAGCTGGATTTCTTCACACCTGGTACCTGGCCTTTATATGCTAACTCTCTGAACGCGATCCGCGACATTTTAAACTTTCTCATATATCCTCTCGGCCTTCCGGTCACTTCGCAGCGGTTATGCAGCCTTGACGGCGCCGAGTCGCGCGGAAGCTTGCTCAAAGCTCTGTAATCGCCTTTTTCTTTTAGTTCTTTTCTGAGTTCTGTATATTGTTCAACAAGCTTTTGGCGCTTTTTTTCTTTAGCAATTTTTGATTTCTTGGCCACTCTGAGTATCCTCCTTCTCAATAAAGCGTAATGATTACGATTTAAATTTATCACAACCCGTCTGCCGATGCAAATAAAAAAGCCTGCCTCAATTAGCAAGCTCTTTTAAGATTCACCCTTTTTTTTCTGATAAATTGATGAAATCGCGGCCGTTATCATAAAAATGCCGATAAACAGCCCGATCATAATGAAGAAAAAGTTTGGCTTCACCTGGAATGAAAAAGCCGATTCGCTCTCCATGACAAACGACAAACTGTTAAACAGGATATCGTTGCTCGTTTGATTTGAAAAAAGGTGATAAAACAATAGCGCAGCCGCAAGCATCGGAAATGCGAGAAAGCTTGAGAAACTGGCAAAGATCAGCCCCTGCTTTAAAGAGTTTGTATTCATGATGATTTACCTCCAATTCCTCTGATCATCAGCTGTTTCATAATCGACTTCCCGTCACCCATAAACGGAAGCAGATACATCATATGCAGAGCATAAGTGGAAAAGAACAGAAGCATGCCGACCGAGACCGCGTTTTCCTGAAGAAAAAAGATCGTAAACAGTACGCCGGCTATTCCGAGCACCCCTGGTATAAGCGGCCCCAACGCCGTAATCCAAATCGACTTTTTATCATACGGCGATATGACAGGCCTGATAAATTTGACGGACATCATATCAGCCGCTAAAAACCCTTGAGGCCCGTTTTTTCCGACAAATTTCCGGTGCGCGATGCCGTGCACCACTTCATGAAGCGCTGTGCCGGTGATCAACCCGAAATAGATGACGGAAAAATAAGCGGCGATGCTGATGATTGAACCGTCCGGAACGAAAATGTAAGCCGAAAGCGACAGCATCAAAAAGACGAGCCAGAAAACAATAATTTTCTTAGAAATCACATGAAGAAATTTCATGTACAAAAACAGAAATGAATCAGAATCGCTTGAAAACCTTTCCTTGTAGCGAATATGGTACTGGCCGAAAAACTGATAGAGAAAACCGAGGAAAGACGGGCGTTCGCCGTACTTCCAATTGATTAAATAATTGCGGTTGAGCCCTGTCAGCAATTGGTGCAAATCCTTTAGCAACACCTCTTCACTGACGCGAAAGACGCCGGCCAGATCCCCGGCTATCTCCAGTTCGTCTTTTTTTCCGTCAACTTCTTTCAGCATTTGATAGGCTGTCGGATTGATGGGAAAATCCGTATCGAGATCCCGATCTGAAATATGCCTCTGATCCAGCTTCACATGCTCTGGAAAATAGGGAATTTTTTTGATTCCGACCAGTGCTTTCAACATCCTAATGATCATAATGGTACCTCCATTTAAACCCTCCGTATAACAGCAGGATCAGCAGTAATTCGAGACACGGTATGAAAAACAGCAGCGCTTCGCCCGTGACTTTATCGACCGCATAATTCACGATGAAAAACAGCGGGATCATAAAGATGAGGAGCATTCCGAAAGAGAAGATCCCCATATAAGGGTTGTTGCGGTCAAGCGGAAAAATAATGCCCGCTAAATAGAACATCGCAATCGCGTTTAACAGCACGGCAATCGTCTTTACAAAGACCGCAAAGCTCTCCGGAAAAGTCCACGTCAACACGGAAAACAAGCAGAGTTGAATGAGACCAAGCACACACAGCCCGAGATACTTTGACCACAAAACCGTTGTTATTTTCAAGTGCATCGCCTTGTACACCTGCATCATCCGCAGATCATTCCCATATGAATTGAAGGCGATGATGCCTGTCACGCCTCCAAGCACCAAATAGCTCTCCCCGGTAAATCCGAACTGAAATTTGTATTTTAAAAAGCATAGAGCCAAAAGTAAAAAAATGAAGTTTAAAATATTTTCTTCATTTCTGGCCTGTGATTTTATTTCTTTCACCGCCAAAGACAGCGGTTTTGACGACGGGATTTTAATAAATGAAAACAGTTTGGATGATTTTTTTTCAGTGAGGATCGGCACAACATTCAGCGACATAAACGAAGCAGTTACAGCAGCTGCCAAGATCAGCACTACCAGTATGATTCCGGCGCCTGCCGACTGACCGTTCAGCACGAGAAACAGCGGCGCTGCAAAATACGTCAGATTATAATCAAAGGTTGAATAAGCGTTCTGAATCTTCCCCATATCAAAAGAGGTGAATCCGTAAATAACAGCTAATACGACAAGAACAAACATTGAAAAAAATTTTTGCAGC
The DNA here is from genome assembly GCF_038593085.1 of Bacillus sp. FSL L8-0528. Taxonomy (NCBI): domain Bacteria; kingdom Bacillati; phylum Bacillota; class Bacilli; order Caryophanales; family Bacillaceae; genus Bacillus; species Bacillus sp. FSL L8-0528. The sequence continues at coordinate 958,215 of NZ_CP151961.1, read as the reverse complement.
GGAAAACCGAACTTCAAGATCACCATATACACCAGGTTATAAACAAGGTTGAGAAGCGAAAAGAAAAAAATGATCTGCACAAAAAGCAGGACAAAAAACGTAAAAGCAAACCAAAAGCCTACACCGCTGGCGATAAAATTCGGAATCAGCAGAATAGACATGATAAACAGGACAAGGAATGAAACCGCACCGGCAAACGGAATAAAATATCCGAGACTCCTCTCGAAAACCGTCAGCGGGAACCAGCTCAGCTGCATGGAGAAGCTGTTCTGTTCAGGCGTCCTTACTTTAAATAAAATGAAGAAAACAAACGTAAAAATCGAGACGTTCATGAACATTGAAATCACGAACAACCCGAGTGAGCGAATTTCTCCATTCAGAAAAGCGCTTAAAAACATCCCCGTAAAGCTGTAGCCAATGATGCTCCCCATCGCAACCGCCAAAATTAAAAAAAGGGCGGCGATCATTTTTTTGGTGCCGGTATTTAAGAGCTTGCCCATTTCCTTCTGCCACATTTTCAGCATCATTTTAGAAATTTCGAATGATTTGATCAAAATGCGCACCCCTATCACTCAGCATCGAAGCTTTCAAGAACACTTCTTCAAGCGAATTACAGCTGTATTTAACCTTTAATTCTTTGACTTTTCCTTCATCCATCTTGACGCCTTTGGAAATTATCGCAATCTTATCGCACAATTCTTCCGCAGAAAGCATGTCATGAGTCGCGAGCAGTATCGACCCTTGTGTGCCCGCATAGCGCTTCATCAGCTTTTTCGTATTGATGACCGCTTCTATATCGAGCCCGCGAAACGGCTCATCCATAATGACAAATTCGCTCTCCAGCATAAAAGCAGCGATCAGCTGCGTCTTTTTTTTCATTCCGTGTGAGTATGTTTCAATCGGCTCCTGCAAAGCCTCTTTCATATCGAAAAGCTCAATTAATTGTCTCCGCTTTTCATTTGATGTACAATTATACATAGAAGAAACAAAATCCAAATATTCGGCAGCTGAAAGGGCATCCGGCAAAAGCAGTTCATCGGGAACATACGCCAGCTTTTGCTTGAATTCCGCCGTCGTGTTCGGCAGGTCATCCAATAGAATGGTTCCTTCGCCAGGCGTAATGATTCCTAAAATGGAATTAATGATCGACGTCTTTCCTGAACCGTTCGGACCCGCTATCGCGACAATCTGGTTTTTTTCAATCTTTATATGAAACCCGCTAACGGCAGTCACATTGTTTTTATATGTTTTAGATAGGTTATCTATAATAAACATAATGCCTCCAGGGTATGATTAATGTCAGGAAGACTTAACCGCCCCCCACAGACGGTTAAGCCTCATTAAATATGTCTCTTGTTGTTAACAGATACTTTAAGTATGGCTATTTCCTGCATTCAATGTTGACTTTCAAACCGCTGACCCATTGGACGGATCCTGTGAAGCTGCCGTTTCCGTTAACTACACACCATACAGCGGCGCCAAGAACAACAGTTGCGCCAAGTGCCAAAAGCACTGCAACAAACACCAAGAACCAAGCCTGATCTTCGATCGACGGATTGACAGAATAGTCAACCTGAGGTGCTGCGTATGTCATTTTTCCCCCTCCTTTCTATCAAGTAACCAAAGAGTAACATATCCAAAATCATACTGAAATCTATGAAATTTCCTATTTCATAAACACTACGTTCCAACTATTTATTTAAGGATCTCTCGGTTTTTCAACCTAATGGCCCACGCTTTTCGGCTTGGAAGAGAAGATTAAAGCCCCGTTTCCATGTTACGATGTCTTTATAATCTTTTTGTCTTATTTCTCCTCCTTCTTTCTCTCTCATTTTTTCTTTTTATAAATCTCATGTCTTTCAAGGGTATTAAGAAAAAAGAACCGGTTAATAAGACCCTTCTTATCCTGAAATCCAAATCCCAAAATACCATTAAAGTCCCCTTTTTTAAAAGTCGAGATGATTCTATTTTACCTATTTCATTTCTGTTAATTTTATGTATAAATTTAAATGTTGCAGTTAATAACCTGCCGATCCTAGATCAAAAGATGTTGATTGCATTGTAAAATCAAGTTAACATTATGTCAAACCTATTTAACAATATGTCAAATATACTATATAAACGAAGAATTGCAGGTGGTAGGATGAACAACAGGGTTAGAGAATTGAGAGCAAGGTACGGGTATTCACAGGAAGCCCTTGCAAATGCGATCGGGGTTACAAGGCAGACAGTTGCAGCCATTGAAAAAGGCAATTACATCCCGTCGCTTCTTTTGGCTTTGAAAATTTGCGAGGAATTTCAATTAAAAATGGAAGACGTATTTTGGTTAGAGGGAGGCAAACACGAATGAATATGATAACACGAACTTTCTTTCACATCCTTCTGTTCGGACTCGCATGCTGGACGTTTATAACCTTTTTTCACACATCGGAACAAATCGCCAAAAGCCTGAAAACAAACGCTTCAGAGCTCCATTTTGTTTTTAATCTGATTCCCATCCTTCTCTTTGGGCTCGTGCTTTCGATTTACACATACTTGGAGAAAAAAAGCGGTTCACGCAAGCAGCGCTTTATGCTCGTCCCTGACGAATTTAAAGAACAGGATGAAAGAGAACAGATGATTACCGCAAAAGCATGCAGAACATCTTATATCGTGCTGTATGTGGCGATGCCAGTCGCAGCGCTTCTATTGATCTTTTATCCGTTTTTCCAAGTCAGGATCCCGTATTTCCCGATCATCGTCATCTTTGTGCTGATCATTATTCAGCATCTTTCGTATATGTTTTCATTTTATAAAAACAGATAAAAAACTCCAGACATTCTGGAGTTTTTTATTTAAATCGTTCTTTCCTTTTGCCTCGTCGGAAAATGGTCATTTCCGATGACTTCACCTGACGCTTCTCTTTGAAGTTTCGGGCGAAACGGAAGGAGCGGAAAAACCTTTTCGGCAAAATGGTACGCTTCTTCAAGATGAGGATAACCTGAGAAGATAAAGGATTCGATGCCGAGGTCAGCATATTCTTTTATCCGGCTGGCCACCGTTTCCGGATCACCGACGAGCGCTGTCCCCGCTCCGCCTCTGACCAGTCCGATGCCCGCCCAAAGATTCGGGCTGATCTCAAGATCGGTTCTGTTTCCCTGATGAAGCTGAACCATCCTCTTTTGCCCTGATGAATCCGTCCGTTTCATCGCGTTTTGGGCTGCGGCAATCGTTTCATCATCCAAGTGGCTGATCAGTCTATTTGCCGCCTGCCACGCCTCTTGTTCCGTTTCTCTGACGATCACGTGCAGTCTGATTCCAAAACGGACGTTCCTCCCTTCTTTTTCAGCCTGTCTTTTGACAGATTGGATTTTTTCTTTAACGAGATGGGGCGGCTCTCCCCATGTTAAATAAACATCCGCGTGTTTGGCGGCAGTCTCCTGCCCGGCCTTTGACGAGCCGCCAAAATAGATCGGCGGATGAGGGTGTTGGGCAGGCGGGAAGAGCAAGCGGCCGTTTTCGGTCTTCAAGTGTTTCCCCGAATAGCTGACAGTCTCGCCTTTTAAAAGCGGCCGCCATATGTCGAGAAACTCATTTGTCGCTTCATACCGTTCATCATGGCTGATAAACAGGCCGTCGCCGGCTAATTCATACGGATCCCCGCCGGCGACCACATTGATGAGGAGTCTGCCCTCTGTAAGCCGGTCGAATGTGGAAGCCATCCGCGCCGCAACCGACGGCTGCATCAAACCGGGTCTTACAGCGACTAAAAACTTCAAATTTTTCGTGACTGGCGCCAGAGCGGCGGCGGTAATCCACGGATCTTCGCACGATCTTCCCGTCGGCAGAAGAACCCCTGTATACCCAAGCCGGTCAGCCGCTTGCGCTACCTGCTGAAAATAGGTGTGATCTGCGGCTCTTCCTCCCGTGTCTGTGCCAAGATAACGTCCGTCGCCATGAGTAGGAATAAACCATAAAATGTCCAAAAAGATCTCCCCTTTACTTTTGATTACCTTGATAGCTGTTTCTCCAGCCAAGGCACTTTTTCTCCAGAATTCTGACGAATGAATCCGTCAGCTTGCCGACGGCGGCAAAAATCAAAATTCCGACAAACACCTTATCGGTTTGCGAAAACTGTCTGGCATCCATAATCATATAGCCGACTCCCGCGCTTGATCCCATCAGCTCGGCAACAACAAGGCCCAGCCACGAAACACCGAGCGACAGGCGGATGCCTAAGAGGATGTTCGGGAGCGATGCGGGAAGAATCAGCTTAGTCACCTGCTTCAGCCAATGGAACTCCAATACTCTCGCCACATCGAACAGCTTCGAATCGACGCCCCTGATCCCTGAAAATGTGTTGATATATACCGGGAAGAAGGCGCCGAGCGCGATCAAGAGCACCTTTGACAGCTCATCGAAACCGAACCATAAAATAAACAGCGGCGTGACGGCGAGATGCGGAACGGTTCTCAGCATTTGCAGAGATGGATCGAGATAATCCTCGGCGATTTTTGAAAACCCGATCACAAGCCCCAGCAGGAGCCCGAGTCCGGCTCCCAGGCAAAAGCCGAGCGCGGCGCGCTGAATGCTGATGCCTAAATGAGTGAAAAGCTCTCCTGATACGATGAGATCCCGACATGTAAGCAATATATCTAAAGGGGCCGGAAGCACGGTTTTTGATATGAGCTCAAATGACCCGACAAGCTGCCATAATAAAACCAACATCACGGGTAATACAATTCCCTTCCCCCATGCCAGCCGAAAAGCGGCCGGTCTCAGTTTTGCGCCTGCTTTCGGCTGGATCGAGGGGGTGCTTGATGAAACAGCCCTCATTTGTCATCTCCCCCTTTCAGCGCTTTTTTAATAAATGAATTGTCAACCACTTCTTTTACATCAATCTCTTTATTAATCGCTTTTAATTTGTATTGAAAATCGGCAGACTGCTGCTGCGTTTCAATAATGCGGTCTGTGATCGGTTCATTTAACGGTTCGGTGTTATTCAGCACGTTTTCAACGACCTTTTTGTCAAGATTTTTAATTTTCGCGTACGCTTCAACCGCTTCTTTCTTATGGTTTTTATGCCATTTCACAGCCTTGTCATACACCTTCAGAAAACGGATCACCTCATCCGGATACTTCTCAGCAAATTCGCTTCGTACAAGCGTAAAACCCGGGGAATACTTGTCGATTTGTTCCCCGTCAACCAATATTTCCGCGTCACTTTTGATCGTTTTAAGAGACAAAAACGGCTCCCAAATCGACCATGCATCAATCGCGCCGCTGTCAAATGCCGGCATGGCTTCGTCAGGCTGAAGCTGAATGATGTTGACGTCTGTTGGTTCTAAACCTGCTTTATCAATCACTTTATACAGAAAATCGAACCCGCTGCTGCCTTTTGCCACCGCCACCTTCTTTCCTTTCAAATCTTTTATGTCATTGATGCCGCTCCCTTTTTTCACAAGAATGCCGTTCGCCTTTAATCCGTCTTGCGAAAGACCGATTTCTTTAAAATCAATGCCGGCCGCCTGCCCTGCGATCACCGGTGAATTTCCGACTTGGGAAAAATCAAGTTTACCTGCGGCAAGACCTTCAAACTGCGGCGGACCGCTTTGAAACTCTGTCCATTTCACTTGAATCCCTTCTTTTGCGAACTCTTTTTCAAACCAGCCTTTTTCTTTCGCAAGGAGCAACGGGCTTAAGCTTTGCTGCACTCCGATGTTGATCTCTTTTAAATCTCCGCCCCCTCCGCTTGATTGGGCTGCTGAACAGCCCGCAAGAAGCATCAGGCAGCCCAGCATATACAACGGCCATTTTTTCACGTTTTTCCGCTCCTTTCTGCTCAAATCCCTGAACCTTCCTGAAAGCTGAATGTTTCCGTTGTCTCGAATTCTTTCAGCACTTTTTGTCTGATTGATTGAAAAACGGGCGATGTTCTGCTGCGCGGAAATGGCAGATCGACCGGAATCAGCTTGTGGATTCTCCCCGGCTTTGCGGTAAGAATCGCGACCCGCTCAGCTAAATAGACCGACTCGTCAATATCGTGCGTCACGAGGATCATCGTCATCTTCTTTTCTCGCCAAATGTCTGTCAGTACATCCTGCAGATGCTTTCTCGTAAAGGCGTCCAAGGCGCCGAAGGGTTCATCAAGCAGCAAAATCTCAGGCTCCCTGAGCAAAGCTCTGGCAATCGCGACCCGCTGCGACATACCGCCGGACAGCTCGCGCGGATACTGTTTCTCCGCGCCTTTCAGCCGCACCGTTTCTATCAACTCATCGACTTTTTTTCGCACCGCCGGTTCTTTCAGGCTTAAATCTGCGGCGATATTTTGCTCGACCGTCATCCATGGAAAAAGCCGATGCTCCTGAAAGATGAAACCTTGCTGAATCCCCGGGCCTTTGATTTCTCTTCCGTTCATGCTGATTCGCCCTTCATAATCCCCGTCAAGACCGGCAGCGATTTTTAAGAGCGTGCTTTTCCCGCACCCGCTTGGACCGATGACAGTCAGAAATTCGCCGTTTTCGACCGTCAGTTTCACGTCTTGAAGCACGCTTGTTTTAAGGCTGCCGTTTCCAAATGCTTTTTCATTCACACGAATTGATAAAGACATTTTGTTCCCCTTTCTTTTCTAAACTGAAAATAAAAAACTCTTATCCCAATTGAGATAAGAGCCTTCGGTTGACCGATCAGCGCTAATGGAATTTTCCGAAATATTAAACAACATACTAATTCATATTATTCCGACCTGTCAACCCCATATTATAAAAAAACAGATGAAAGGTTCCCCTTTCATCTCAGATTGTTGACAAAATCCCAAAACGACTTTTAGTTTTGGGATTTTGTCATCCTTTCAGCGTGATTGAAAACCCTTGCAGTCTAGGAAGGCCGAGCATCGGAGCGGAGCGAATGTTGGAATTCGTGAGCACCGACGCGCAGGCCTGACAACGAATGCGAGGGTTTGCCGACACGCTGAGATGAAAGGTTCCCCTTTCATCTGCTGTATTGCCCGTCTTTAACTGTAAATGCTGCCGCCTGCTTTTTTAAATTCCTTCGCCTTCTCTTCCAATCCTTTTTGAATAGCCTTTTCTTCATCAAGGTCGTTTTCCTTGGCGTAGTCGCGAATATCCTGGGAAATCCTCATACTGCAAAATTTAGGCCCGCACATTGAACAAAAGTGTGCTGTTTTGGCGCCTTCCGCAGGAAGGGTTTCATCATGGTATTCAAGCGCTCTTTCCGGATCGAGCGACAAATTGAACTGGTCCCGCCAGCGGAATTCAAAGCGCGCCTTGGAAAGCGCGTCATCGCGGATTTGCGCGCCGGGGTGCCCTTTTGCAAGGTCAGCCGCATGGGCCGCGATTTTGTATGTTATGACGCCTTCGCGGACATCGTCTTTGTTCGGCAGTCCCAAATGCTCCTTCGGCGTCACATAGCAAAGCATGGCCGTACCGTACCAACCGATCATCGCCGCTCCGATCGCCGATGTAATATGATCATAGCCCGGTGCAATATCGGTCGTCAGCGGGCCGAGCGTGTAAAACGGCGCCTCTTTGCAAATTTCCATCTGCTTGTCGACATTCTCTTTAATTTTATGCATCGGCACGTGTCCCGGGCCTTCGATCATCACTTGAACATCATGCTTCCAGGCGATTTCCGTCAGCTCACCGAGCGTCTCCAATTCGGCAAATTGGGCTTCATCATTCGCATCGGCAATCGAGCCGGGCCGGAGGCCGTCCCCGAGTGAAAATGCGATATCGTATGTTTTCATAATCTCGCAAATCTCTTCAAAATGGGTGTACAGAAAGCTTTCCTCATGATGAGCCAAACACCATTGCGCCATAATTGCCCCGCCGCGGGATACGATTCCGGTGACGCGCTTTGCCGTCAGCGGCACATACCGAAGAAGGACGCCGGCATGAATCGTAAAATAATCAACGCCTTGCTCAGCCTGCTCGATTAATGTATCGCGGTAAATCTCCCAAGTGAGATCTTCCGCGACGCCGTTTACTTTTTCAAGCGCCTGATAAATCGGCACAGTCCCTACAGGAACTGGACAATTGCGGATGATCCACTCCCTCGTTGTATGAATATCTTTACCTGTAGACAAGTCCATCATCGTATCAGCGCCCCAGCGGATCGCCCATGTCATTTTTTCCACTTCTTCTTCAATCGAAGAGGTGACAGCGGAATTGCCGATGTTGGCATTAATTTTGACATGGAAGTTGCGGCCGATAATCATCGGTTCGCTTTCCGGATGGTTGATGTTTGAAGGAATAATCGCCCGTCCGCTTGCCACTTCATCACGAACAAATTCGGGGGATACGTGCTCTCGGATCGCGATAAATTCCATCTCGGGCGTAATGATCCCCTTTCTTGCATAATGCAGCTGGGTGACATTTTGTCCTTTTTTCGCGCGCAGCGGTTTTCGTTTCAACCCTGGATAGCTGTGGCTCGCTTTCTCTTTGCTTTTATAGCCGTTATCCTCCGGTCTGATTTCTCTGCCTTCATATTCTTCGGTATCGCCGCGCTCCCTGATCCAGGTCGCCCGCAAAGGTTTCAGCCCCTTGAGTATATCAACCTCCGCATTGACGTCCGTATAAGGACCGCTCGTGTCGTAGACGCGGACAGGCTGATTTTCTTCGGCGCCAAACGAACCTGTCGTCGGACTTAGCGAAATTTCTCTCATCGGCACTTGAATGTCAGGCCGCGCCCCTTCGACATACACTTTGCGGCTCCCTGAAAAACTTGACATAATCGAGATGTTTTTTTGCTGTACTGACTCCTGTTTCATGTAAAAATCCTTCCCCTCTAAAAAATTGATCAGGACGAAACTCCGGAACAGCACCAGCACAAAAAAACCAGGCTCATATGATGAACCTGGTTTTACAGTCAGTAAAATCACTGGAAGACAGACGGACCATACCAATTCCCCATCTTCTCCCGAATCCTTTTTACTTCCCCACGCTGGTACGAACCAGATCAGGTCCAAAGGGTTAAGAAACACATGTTTCTCTCTCAGCCCGCATTCGGGCACCCCTAGTAAAGCTATTCAATTCATTTTTTATCGTAACACACCGATTTGGCAAGTGAAAAGGATGGAAAAATATATGAATCTTTTTCACTATAAAAGGGATCAGAGCGGCGCACCCAATGATTATAAATTGCGATGAAGCACATCGAGTATATGTTTCAAATCCGCCGCCTCAATTTGGCCAGGTGCGGATGCTTTTTTAGCTGCGCCGAACGTCACGGCCGAGCCAAATACCTCTCCGGCGAGCCGGCTGATCAAGCCTTTTCCGGCCATCGACATCGTGATAATCGGCCGCTTCGCATACCGCTCATGCATCATATGAGTCGCCTCAAGCAACACCAGCACATCTGCCGGTGTTTCAGGCATCACCGCGATCTTAGGGAAATCGGCGCCAAGATCCTGGGCTTTTCGGAGACGGGAAACGATCTCTTCCGCTCTCGGCGTCTTCCCGAAATCGTGGTTGGATATAATGACAAAGACATGCTGCATATGAGCCGCTTGAACCAGCTTTTCCACTTTATGCTCTTCATTGAACAGCTCGACATCAATCACATCTGCCAGCCCTGTTTTGACTACGGCATGATTCAAGGCAAAGTAAAATTCCTTACCGACTTCTTTTTCGCCGCCTTCCTCCGCGCTGCGAAATGTAAATATCAACGGGATATCCTTTAAGATCTCCCGGATGTCAGCCAATACCTCTTTCACTTTGTCAACGTCTTCGACATCCTCAAAAAAATCCGCCCGCCATTCGGCAAGATCCGGATTAATGGATAGAAGAAAAGCAGCTTCTTCTTTCAATTGTTCATGCGTTTTTCCGATGAGCGGCACGCAAATTTTCGGGGCTCCTTCTCCGATGGCCACCCCTCGTATCTTCACCGTATTCAACAACGGCCTCACTCCTGTTCTCTATATTACAAGGGTCTTTGCATTAACGGTACCGAAGATTGGCCGTAAGCACAAGCAGAAATTAAGAAAGAAGGCTAAACGCTTAAACCACTCATATACCAACATGAGATCACCTTTCGAAAGCTTGCTTATTTAAAAATGAATCTACTATTCCTTGCAGAATACGACTCATTTCTTCAGGAGTTTCCTTCCGGCCTCTCTCAAACCATTTTGAAAGGATGTTCCAAAAGCCCCCTGCGCTGAACGAAAGCCCGTACTCCAAATCGATTTTGCTTTTAAAATGAAAGGTTTCTTCTTTAAACTTTTTATGAAGATCCGGAAGTAGTTCATTATATTTCTCAACAACCAAATAAAACAATTGATTCTGATGAAGGGCTTGTAAAAAATCAGCATGTCGGCTCCAAAAGTTGAAGTATGCATGTCCAAGACTGGATAAGTCAATATGTTTTTCCTGAACAATGTAATTGGAATACTCACTGCAAAGCTGCTCAAAATAGCGGTCTAATATATCTTTTTTTGAATGGAAATGCCGATAAAATGTTCTTCTGTCAAGCTGCGCTTTTTCCGCTATCTCTGTAATGGTAATGTCTGAAAAGCTTTTTTCCTTCATAAGCTCCAACAATGATAGCGTCAGCCAGCTTTTAGATTGCTGAGCTGTTTTTGAGGGCATTTGCTTCATATTCTCGCTCCTGTCGCACTTTTTATGGCAATGTAGCACTTTTCGTTGGCTTATTGACTTTGTTCTCTATGAAATGTCACAATTGTGGCACATAAGAGGGGGAAAGTAAATGGAAAACATGCAATTTATCGCTTGGATGCTGCCGATCTTATTTATACTGCATGATTTTGAAGAGATGGTGATGGTCGAGGCATGGGGCAAAAGATATCGAAGCAAACTGAAACAACTGAAAAAAGCTTCATTCGGACATGCCAAAACCGCTTCTTTTGTTTGCGCTGTGCTCGAAGAATTTATTCTAGCTGTTGGTGTAACTGTCATCAGTATTTATTTTAATCAATATATCTTATGGTTTGGTTTCTTTTTTGCTTTTACTGTTCATTTCCTTGTTCACATCGTCCTATGGTTCACATTTAAACATTATGTACCCGGCATATTAACATCGATCTTTATGCTGCCACTTTGTTGCTATCTGCTGACCGTTGCCGCAGAGATAGAAAAATTCAGTTTTCCTGCAATGATCTTATCAGCCATATCCGGAACACTTATCGTCTTTTTTAACCTTAAGTTTCTGCATAATAAAATAGGAAGGATTCAAGAAAGGCTGGAAGCATATGGCCGCCCATGAAAAGCAGGCACTTACGGAAACCTCCGGCTCTTTGACTAGAAGCAAAGCAAACGACGAAGACCCGTCAGCCACGAAAAAACTGCCCTTCAAAAGAAAGGCAGTATGTTCTATAAATCATGGCACTGCTAACGATGATTCAATGTTCGTTTCAAAGCTTGTCTATCCGGCTGTTTAGACGAGACGCCTCAACTGCAGCAGCCGCTTGCACTTCAGCTTTCCAGCCTCTCATCGTTTTGATGATGGAGCATTTTCAGTTTTTCCAGGAGCGGCATTGAAAATCGAATTCGCCAGCAGCCGATATTGATGCTGCGGATGATCGTCATTGGTTAAATCGTTAGCGAAAACAGTTAAGTTCTTGTTGTGATCTTTATACGTAAAGGCCATTATCTTTCCTTTGGCAGCATCATGTCCCGGCCACCAGCCTGCCTTAAAGAAGTGATCTTCATCAGCAATCACCGCAAGCACTTTTGCCGTTTTAGGAACAGCGGTAATATAAGAACCAGTGACTGTGTAGAAGTATTCCTGTTTATTGTAAGGGGCTGTAATAGCATGATCTTGCATGACATTTGCCAAAAAGACGCCTTCGTATCTCTCCCATTCAGGACCTTTAAAAGAAAATCCGGGTACCCACTTCTGAACATTCGTCATCCCCATGTTTCCAAATGCAATGTAAGGCTTTCCTTTATTAACATATTTAGAAGAGTCGAACGTATTGACAAGCACATCTGCGCCCGCCTGTTCTGATGTGACGTTAAAGCCCAGATTTTTCAGTACATATGCCGCTTCACCCAATGCTCCTACAGTAGAAGCCTTGAGAACTTTGCCGCTTGGTTTCTTATGGCCGAATGCGCTCACATCAAGATAGTACTTGGAAGCCAATGTGGACAGGTCCTTATAGGCAACCGCGAAGTCGCCCGCTTGATAGCCTGATCCGCTCTTGGTGAGCATTGTAACGGTCTTGCCGGCTGCCAGTAACTCGTTGACCGCCTTTATCGCATCATTGTTTGTGTTTTGGATCAGCACATAAGCTGAGCGTTTTGGCATTTTAGTCCCCGGAAACGATACGGATGTGATGGGAGAAGTCTTGCCTTTGAACACCCCGGCATCGCGAATTACATAACGGTCAAAACCTCGCATATCATGGAAATTTTGAATCATCTCACCGGCTATCATTTCATAATCAGATACATCTATTCCATCATACAAGACCAAGTTCGCGAGGCCGTGGTTTGCCTGGTGCATGTTTACAATAAATGATCCTGCCGGATATGTTTTTCCGTTAACGGTTACCGCTTTTGTTGATCGTTCAACCTTTACGCCGTTGCGAAGAAAGTACTCAACCATCTTATAGGTTTCCAACACATTCTTTTGAATGTTTTTATCGACCGGGAGTACGTAATATTCCGGGAAGAAGTTTTGGTTGCCCTGCCGCGGACGGCCGATCTCTTCGTTTTTGGCGTTGACCAAGTAATGATCGACAGCGCGATCATCGATATTGTCTACCCCGCGCTCGAATATTTTTAATTGGTTCAGGAACAGTTCTTCTTTCTTTCCGGCTACATATTTTGCAGCTGCCGCAGAACTGTAATACAGAGCTTTGGTAGACTCTTCATTCGACTCGGGCGTTTCCAGCGTGTGCCCCATCGCACCGTGATACATGGCGAATGCAGCGGTATATGCTGCAGATGCATCATCCCATCCCGAAGCCGTGCCTTTTGACACATAATTCGGATCTTCCGCAGTTTTCCGATGTTCTTCATAAGGGATGTGATAGTAGTCGTACTTCGTATTTGCAATCCCGGCCTCCCCCATAGCCTTTGCCTGTTCCACCATGTGATCAATTAAAAGATCATACTCAACGTTCGGGTTATGAGGCGGAGTAGAGGGCTCAATCAGGAAATTGGAATCGAACCCGTGCATATCCAGAAAAGACAGCGGCGACCACTTCGCGATTTGTTCTGTTACGCTGCGCGTCTCAGGTTGGGTTTGATATGAATTATCCCGGTTCAAATCGAAATCCTCAGCATTGGAACGTGTCGTATGAACCCGGCCATCCGGATTGTCCGTATAAACGAACAGGAAGAAAACATGTTTCAATGCATCGTCTATATTCAACGTTGTCTTGCTTTTCTTGCCATTCGGCAGGACTGTATCATACGTTATGCTCTTATCCAATGCCATTGACTTAAAGTAATTCATGATCGCGTCGACTCCAGGCGCTTCATTCGGATGAATATTGTTCAGCCAGATCGGCACCTGATAGTCGCCAAATGCGCCGGATTTAATGTCGGCCTGCAATTTCTTCGGGTCATTCAGCATGGCAGGGTGAGTCACCTTCTGATACTTATCGACAGCGGCTTTATCTTTGGCAAGCACTGTCAAATAGATATCACGGCCTTCGACCGATTTACCGATGGAAGTCGTTTTGATATATCTGTTGTTTTTTTGCGCAGCTTTTGCTGTAACGGCATCGATCTCCGGCTTCAGCTCGTCGTAAGTGCGGAAGCTGTCATATGGCGTCAATTTTACGGGAGCATGGGCAACCACTCGTCCGTTCACTGTTGCCGCCAAATCATATGTGCCCATCAGAGACGCGTATAGCGGCCGCTGCAATCGCGGCTCTGACAGGTTGTCTGTATCGTATGGAAGATCGAAGTTGATGTTAGCATGAACTTTGCCGTTGGTTAATTTAACATGGCTAACAGTAATGAAAGGTGCACCGGTGTAATCACGGACCTTATATTTTTTCCATTGAGACAGCGGTTTGCCGTCATACGTCCAGTTTATGCTTTTCACGTCAACACCTTGCGGAAGCTTAAACGCAGCATGAAGCGTTCGTTTTTCTGTCATCGAAGCAACATTGTTGTCCAGTTTTAACTTCTGAGATTTTTTAGTCTTTGTTTTTGTCTGCTGACCGGACGCCGCCCCCTTGGCAGTCTGCGCCATAGCAACGCCGGGGGTTATCGCTCCAAGCAGCATCATAAGCGATAAAACCAATATTGTGAACGATTTTTTAAACATAGAAAAATGCCATCCCCATTTCGTGATTTTTTCAAATTGCAAATCTGATCAGAGAAAAGCCAATACAAGGATGAGGGGTTCTGGCTGCATTTCATTGATGGATAACAAGAGCCTGCCTCGCACTCTGATTCAGCATGCACTCATCCATTGTTCTCCGATATCTTCCGGAATTCCCGATAGGCTAAAAGCCTGAAGGAGCTGCCTCTCAGACGGTTCCTTCAGGCAACAATGTTGAAGACCGCCTATCTCAGTCTCGTCGGTCCCGTGACGGGTCCCAAGTTGCTGAATGCCCGGTCAAAGCGTCGCATCGCTGTCTCGAGCGGACCGGCAGGAAGCCGTGCAATCAGCCACCCTGTCACCGTCGCTGCGGCCGCGACAAACAGATCACCGAATGGAATTGCCCCGATATCATACTTGGCCCCTGAGATTTCAAGAGCCCATATGACAACAAACTGAGCTGCATACATCGTCAACGCTACACGTCCGACTCCCGCAAACGGCTTTAACACGGCAGCAGTCTTCCGCGGCACGAGACATACCAATCCAAGCACCAGAAAGGCAACCCCAAGCCCCAGCATCGTCTGGAAAGTTGACGCACTATGCGGAGCTATCGAAAGAAGATTGTGCCACAACGGCGGTGCCACGTTGTGCGGCCAGATTGCATACTGATCCGGCTCGGCGCCGGCGGTGCCTTGAACACTTACGAGCCACTCTTCAAAGGAACGACTCAGCCCTGGAAGAACGAAAGTGCCCAATAATTTAGAGACGATAAGCATGATTGCGCCGCTGCTTACTAGCGAAAGTGCGGTACGCAACTTGGTCAAATCGAAGCGCCCGATCGCCATACCGGCGACGAAAGCGGGTGCAAGTGCGAGCGCGGACATCGGGCCGCCTGCCATATCACCGAGTAAGTATGCTCCCGACAGGACGCTGCCTCCGAGAATCATCAGCGGCGGGCTCACCGCAAGCAAAACAGCTGCTGTTGTAACAAGCACACGTGTCGAACGACGAATCAGCACCAACGCCAGCACAAACAGTGCCGCATAAGCGGGCAAAATCACCCCGAACGGAGTATTCAGCATAATGAGTAGATATCCTATAATATCGATAAATACCGCGCGGGCAAGCATCCGCGTCCGAAATGCTGCCGGCTCCATTCCTCGACCCAACATGCGTCCGGCCATGATCGAATAGGAGATGCCGCCGCAAAGCACAAATAGAAGCGTCGTATTCCCGGAAACGATTGAACCGTTCGTTTCGTTCAAGGCGAAGTGCTGCAAATACATCCCGATGACCGCCAGCCCCCGAGCTGCATCGAGAGCCACAATACGCCCTGTCCCCCGCGCTTTTTCACGCACGATCTTCTGCCCTTCTGCTGAGTCCCGGGTGACAATTTCAACGAGCGCACCGTCCTGAAGCGGAGTTGATAAATCTACAAGCTTTCCGTTTAATTTGCCGGCAACCGCATTTTCCAGACCGCAGCTAATAGAAGCAGCAACATCCTCAATGCTTGCTTCCTCCTCAAATTCTCTGACAGACCCGTCAAGCAATTTAATGCTAATTGACAACTGTATTCCTCCTCAAAAAATTAATCCTTTACGTGTTCCATTGTTCCTTTGTCTATATTTGGATAAGATCTTGCTGTATTCAATATAGCGGGCGGATGTCGCTAAAGTTTGATCAACTTGTAAACAAAACGTAAAAAGGTGGATCGGAGGATTGGAACATATCATTGCATAAAGAAAAGCACCTTGCTGATGACAAGGCGCTTCATTTCACGTGCGATGAATGAAGAGTGAGAGTGCGGACAACAACAATTGATCATTGTGTTTATCGCGGCTTTCCGCTTTGTTGAGGAATAAACAAAAAAGAGCGTTGCTTCAAAAGGAACGCTCTTTCATCGTTTGGCAATACAGTGTTTAGCGATATCGGTGGGCGGGGTCAACCGACACTCCCGAAGGAACACGATTTTGAGTCGTGCCGATTCTATCGGAAAGCCCTAGCCCGCGGTATATTCGATATAATAAGCCATTACGGTCTAGCATAGCGTTAAATTCGCATTTTAGATATAACTATAGTACAGCATTCAAGTTACCAAGACGACTGAAATCATAAAAAAGACGGCTGTAATAGCCGCCCTCTTACTGTTGTATTTTTGTTTTATGAGCCCGCTCCTCTTGAGGCAAGTAATGTTACTGAGTCTGCTGTTTGGATACTTTCTGCGAGGAAGTCTGCTGCGCTGGTTAAAACGAGTCCAAGCGATGTAGTAAGGAAAGCAGTTACAATAAGTTTTTTCATTTAAAGAACCTCCTTTCCTGTTAGTTTACTTGATTTTATTGCTTTTTCCAAGAAGTATGTGGAATATTTGTAATTATTTAATGAGCTGTAGACGTTGGCCACATCCTCAGCAAGCGCCTCAATGTCTACGTAAGCCTCCCTCTCCTCGAGCATTTCGATAAACTCTTTTACTTGCGGTACACCCTCGAGGGGAGCACTATAGCATATATTTAGAATCGAGAATTTGAGCGAAAAGTTGATATTATTCGTTTTTTGAGCAAACTCAAAACCAAGATGAACCCACTTAAGCGCCTTATCAACCTCACCTATCTTATAAGTTGACCTAGCTGACTCGTATATGCATTGCATGTACATAATAGGCGCATTTTTTTCGATGTCATCCGTATTAAATGAGAGGTCGAAATACTTGAGTGCTTCTTCGTGTTTATCCTCTTGAATTTTTAAAAAGCCGAGATCATAGTAGACAGCCGCCAGCAGATGATTATCGCCCATCTTGATCAGTCTTTCTGCGCAACTCTTAAGCATATTTTCAGCTCTTGTTAAACGTCCGTCGTCTATATAATTGAGTGCGAGCAGCACCGTACAGTTTATCGACTGTGTCTTATATTCTTCATAAGCCCTATAAATGCTCTTCGCGATTGAAAGATGATGAAAAGAAAGTAGAGTTGTTTTCGTAAAATAATAGAGATTTCCAAGCTTATAATGAAATTCGGCCTTTTCGATTTCATCTTCGACATTATCGAGCTGCCGCTCGGCAACTCTAAAACAATTAAGCGCTTTAGAGTAGTTGCTCCTCGCACTTTCATACATTCCTTTAAAGAGAAAGTAATAGTATCTTAACAAACCGTCTGTCTTCGCCTTATCCTCAGCAATAGGCGGAAGCTGCGGCTCCCCCGCGACGTCTTCCATTAATACTCTGAACCTGTAATCAAGTAGATTAAAGTAAAGCAATACATCCTGATCTTCTTCCATTACGTTTAAAAGGCCTTTTATTCTGTCCCTAAGTTCTACGGCATTTGAGACATCTCTCTTTTTTATGTGAACATACCACTGATTGATGAGATTGGCTACGTTCACAGAGGCTACTGTTTTCATTGTCAAACCTCCCACACTTTACTGCCTCTATCGCTATGAGAACATTTTACAGAAAGTTACCAATCTTTGCAAAGGAATTTGTATAATTTACTTTTCATCCTATAAATGGATAATAAAAGGCTTGCCTATATAATTAACTGTGCGATTGCCGCCCGATGGAAGTTACGGCAAACTTATCTGTCCTTTTCTCAAATGTTTCTTATTTTAATGACAGACTCTCTATCGAGAGTAATAAACAGTGCGTCTGTCTCGACATACCCTCGGATAGAAATATACTTTTTAAGCTGCTTCTTCATTGTAGATGTAATCGATACCATTCTTTCTTGATTCCCTTTTGCATTTCTTATATGACTGATTCTTCTCTTCGATTTTACATATGTTAAATTTTAGGCTTGCGAACTCATTCTCCCGAATACCTGTCTTCAATAAAAGCAGCATCATTGAATAGTCTCGGTTACCTGTAAATGTTCTAAGATTCGGCTGGCTTAAAAGTTGCTTCTCTTATTGTCGACTGAATGTAGTGACGATCTGCTTCCGGTCTTTAAGGAGTTTTAGTCCTCCTCTGCGTATATATCCAATGATATACCACTGTATATGCTCCTGACGAGGGGTCGCCAGATATATTTTGCTCCTGTAAGCTGCACCTTATTAAGCCATTTCGATAATATCTCACGGTATGTTCCCACAGCTTCCGGAGCTTGCAGTCCTTAAGAAAAAATTCTTACGGACTCGTTCCAAGATAAGGAATAAATAAAAAGAGCGCTCCTTTTGTAAGGAACGCTCTTTCTTCGTTTGGCAATACGATGTTTAGTGATACCGGTGGTCGGGGTCGAACATACCCTTTAAACCATTGATTTATCAAGGTTTTTGTTTACCTTTGTGCAAAATTTGTGTAAAAAATTTTTCGGAGGTTTTTCTGTATTACAGACAGCCGTATATCGAATTTTTTTATAATAAAATCACCAACACAAAAGGGAAGAAGAAAATGAGTATCAACAAAATCAGATAATAAGAACTTACTTTCGTATAATTAGGAAAAAGCGTAGTGAGAAGAGCTGCTGAAAACCAACTATTTAACAAGCTGTTCAAACGAGTCTATGTAGAAACCCCCCCTCATTTGTTTTAAAATGTAAATGTTCGTTTTAAAACAAGAGGGGGATTTTTTTATGAAGAACTTTATTTTTTTATTATCCATTTTTCTTTTATCCTTCACTTTATCCGCGTGCAGCAGTGAAAATACGTCTTCTGAAGAAAAAGAGACAAAGAACGCTGAGAGTGAAGACAATAACATCCAAACAAATAACGTTGAGAGTAGCCAAATAGCATTTAATTTCAGCCTTGAAGAGTTTGCACAGGCATACAATGAAAAAGCTGAGGAAATTGAAAACGATGAAGAAATGAACTCTCCTATTCTCAATCGAATTATTTTTGATGATATTGGGGATTTTGAATATGACGAAAATAAAAATATCTATACAAGAGAGCTAATAAGTGAAAGTGATGACTCCGGTGGCAGTTTTACTTTGAATGCATGGTATGATAACGATCAAAATTTCAACGGTTTAAATTTATCCACTTTTGGCTCAGATAATATGGCATCCGATATGGGTCTCTTTAATACACTCGTAGTTTTTCAAATTTTAGGAATTGATATTGGACATCTAAATGACCTTTTAAAAAGCGATCAAGATATGTTGGATATAGAAGATGGGGATTACTCTGTCCATCTGGCCAAACTTCCAGATACAGCAGTAATAATAAAAATCGAACCGAGATAAACCCTTCTCTTAAAGAAGGGTTTTTAAAGGATTATTTTTCTTGTTGAAAACTGAACAAACGTTCCCTCATAATCACCTCAAGGAGATGAACACCATGAAAGATGACAACTTAAAAGATCGGGGATCAATCAAATGGACAGCTATGATGCTGCCGGAGCATGTCAGCCTGCTTCGCGAGTTAGAAAGCAACCAAAACAAAGTAAAAAGGCCGGTTCTTGACATGTCTCAGATCGAGGATATGGAAATGATCATAAACGAAGCAATGGAGTTTAATAATCCAGTTCAGTTTTCTGTATTTAAGCCGCTACCAATGCTTAACGGACCGGAAACCGGGGAGATCGTTCAAATAGAGGGCTATATCCATTACATAAATCAGCTGCACAAGCTGTTCCATGTTGTGGATTCAAAAGGAGACACTAACCTTATTAAATTAGAAGATATTGTTGACGTGGAAATGAAATAAACCCTTCTCGAAGAAAGAAGGGCTTTTAATCTTACTTTTTCTCGTTATTATTTTTGTCTGCCAAACGAATAACAGCAATACTTAGCAAAATCAAACCAACAAATAATCCAGTTTCATTTGTATTATAATTCATCCATTTAGCAACAACGAATTCTGCGATAAAAATAAGGATAGCAAATGAAACTAATAGCCTTTCAGTCATTAAATCACCCTATCTTTTATTACTGACGAATTGGTATCGGGCTAGGTTTATTAAACACAATCACAAAATAAATACCATATTTTCCCCCAGCAGACACTTTATCTATTAAAAATTTTTCGACCCATAATACACCAGCCACAGCACCAGCAATCACACTAACTTGCGGAATAGTTCTAAGAAGAGCTGTGATCCCTGCAATGGCGCCGCTCGCGGAACTAGCATCATCAACAATGTCCAATACTTTTTTTACTACACAAGAATTTAAAAAGAGAATGTTTCCTTTTCTCCCTGATATTCCGTGACACTTTTTCATAATATTAGCTTTTGCTTTTTGGACATCTGCAGAACTTGTTTTTACAAGTGTCTTTTTAGAGTTTTCCAAAAGAAATTGTTTAACAACAATCTTTTCTGTTGACTTTCCGGGATTCTTCGTTGTCTGTTCAAATAAATACTCTTTACCGTCATTGTCTTTTAGAATAAAAGTAGAACTGTTTTCCGTTTGTTTAAGGACCTCAATTGGTGACTTTTGTGAATCGCTTTGCGACTTCGCACTTGCAAAACCCGGTAATGTAAATCCTACAGCCATAGAGAATACAAGGAAAAAACTCAAAAACCTTTTCATTTTATACCTCCTAGAATTTGTATCTAATTCGAATTCTAGTTTAAATTACCAATATTGTATTTTCAATACAAAAATTGATGTTTAAGGTTATTTTAAGTTTTCTTGTATTTTCTTCGAACTTTCCACTCACACTATATCATGATTTGAAAATTATTGAATGAGATAAAAGAAATAGTGTATTTGTAACATTATATTCAAGAGTAAAAATTTATATGTATTGAAGGCATTAAAATAAAAGATCCCTTCTTTTTTCGAGAAGGCTTCTCATTATCTCTATACAATTGTATAGAGGTTATATAAAAAAATTCCCTCTCTTTGAAAAAAAGAGAGGGTTTTTGTCACTTCAATATAGGTTCAAGTTTCGCTTTCGTTTTCGCCCCATAAATGCCATCAGCAGACAGCCCGTGCATCAGTTGAACCGCCGTTCGCATCCCCTATTTTTGATCCGAAATAAACATCAATCTTATATCACCAAATAGGAATATAAACCCAAATCTAATGATTCATTTTCATGGATGAACAGGATTTATTCACCAATTCCTTTCCGTAAAGTGGTAACTCTATACTGATGGTAACCAAAAGGATTAGAGGAGAATGCCATGAAGACGCTGGATGTTCAGGCGTTACACAATGCAATTGATCAAACGCTGGAACAATTAAAACAACAATCAGACGAATTCGCTAAAGTCAAAAAAGCCGTTGAGGGCATCACATCACTTGATGATGCTTTAAAAGGAAAAGGCGGCGACGCGATCCGTGCATTTTACAAAGAATGCCACACCCCTTTTCTACAGTTCTATGATACTTTCATAGAGGAATACAGTTCCGCGCTGAAGAAAATGAAAAGCGCGCTGAATTCCTTGGAACCAAACCATAACGGATTTATTTCACAGTCCTTTCTCGAACACGAACTTGAGAATGGCTTAAATGCGGCTGATCGAACAACAAAACATTTAGTTTCTAAGACCAACGCCACGATCGCAAAAGTCAGCCATATCGTCGACTTACCAGATTTGAATGACAGCGGTTTTCATGAACAGAATCAGAAAGCGTTAAAGGAAATCAGCACGACTCTTGAAAAGCTGCACACTTTTGACCGCGAACAGACAAACGCGCTCAAAACGGCTGAAAACGACCTAGAAACGATGCAAAAATACATTTCAAGGCTCGAAAAGATGTATACCGGGCCAAAAATTGAAATCACCGGCTACCAAAAAGGTTCGATTTTAAAACCGGATGAGATGGATAACCTGAGTGGAAATCAAGAAACAGCGATGTGTGCCATGCTGAAAAAAGTCGGAGACAAAGAAGATGCGGACATTAACACTCTCGCCGATCCAGATCGATTAAAAAAATTGGCGACACAAGTGTCCAAAAAAGTGTATACTGACGAGGAATTAGAAAACCTGAGTGAAAAAGAATTAGAAAAACTTAAAAAGGTTTATAAATATGTGAATGGTCATAAATACTGTTATTATTTAGATGGTAAATATGTCGTCGGCATACAGCTGGTTGACGATCCTCCTGAAGAGGATAAAGAAGTAAGCGAGTTGGATAAATATGCAAGATTTGGATTGGAGCTCTTAGGTGAAAGTGACTTTGAACGAGCTGCATTGGGATATGATCCTGATTCATACAAAAAGCTTTCGTTCCTTGAGCGGTTGGAAGCCGCTGCTAATTTAACGCCTCCATTGAGGATTGTCAAATGGATTCGCAAGGGAGATAAGCTAGTAAAAGTTTCGAAGGTGGATAAAGGGGCTAAAACAGCTGGAGATGTTGGTAAGAGGACCGCTCCGGGTGCAACCAAAGAAAAAAACACTAAGCTGGAAAGTATAACAGGATATAAGTTTAAAAAAGGTATAGACTTGGATTTTAGAGGAACAGGTAAGACATATAAAGATGCATTAGATGAAACCTTTAAAAGAACCGGAGTACCTAAAAAAGAATTCAAAGTTACAAAATGGGGAAAAGATGAAAATGGGAAATCATTCCCTGTTGAATGGAGATCTAAAAATGGGGCAGAAGTTAATATAGATGTTGGCCATACCAAAAACGGCCCGGATGTTCCTCACACTGGATATCAAACCGCTGGGAAAAGAGGGGGCGGAGGAGCAATTAGAGGTCATATTTTAGTAGACTCAGTCCCTATAAACAGATAATTTTGGAGGAGTTAGTATGTGGGATCTTAAAGAACAAATTTTAACTGCCGCTAAGTCAGTTGACATTAAGGTAAATGAATTATCAACAAATGATACAGAAATCATATTTCATAATTTGGCTAATAAATACGCGAATGGGAAAAAGCATTTTCCGTTGTGGGAGTTTGTAGAGAACGATTTTTCTGTACAAAATCAAGATGCTTGGCAATGGATAGCCGATTATATTGCAGATTCTGAAGCAATTCTAATGTTTAACCCTTCTGATGAAAAATCTTCCTATAAAATTGATGGGGGGAATAATGTAGTAAAGATATTATCTGAAATGTTTAATGTCGAATTCTATGTCACTAATAAAAACAATGATTATTTATTAAGTTTTAACCATCACGATATACTAAGTGCATGTGGAAATGCAAAAGAATGGTTAAAACAGTATACCCCCCAGCAACAAGATTAAATATGTCAGTATGAATTGGCTCTCTGTGAAAAGAGGGCCTTTTTCATTACTTCAGTGACGGTTCAATTTAGCCTTCATTTTTGGCCCGTAAATCCCATCAGAAAACATCGTTCATCAGCTGGAATCGTTTGACCTCATTCGCCACACGGTTAATTTCTTCACCTTCTGTTGCATGCGCCTGATCTTCTCGTTCCTGTAGTAGGACGTGTATTCACGTATGACAACACCGCGGACACTTGATGTAATGCTGCCGCACCCCGTTGTCATGCTTCCTAACCTTCGAACATCCTTTGAAGCTTGGTTCCGTAGTGATCGTATACGAAGGTTTGATGTTTTGTTGCTAAAGCCTCCTGCCTTCCTTTTTATATGCACCTTAGGAAGGGTCGCCAAATTATTTTGCTTCTGTAAGAGTTTCTGCACCTTATTAAGCTCATTTTTCTATGGTGTGCTCTTGCAGATTCCAAAGCTCGCAGTCCTTAAGAAAAAATTCTTACGGACTCGTTCCAAGATAAGGAATAAATAAAAAGAGCGTTCCTTTTGTAAGGAACGCTCTTTCATCGTTTGGCAATACGATGATTAGTGATACCGGTGGTCGGGGTCGAACCGACACTCCCGAAGGAACACGATTTTGAGTCGTGCGCGTCTGCCAATTCCGCCACACCGGCATGTGTGTGATCAATGGTGCCGAGGGCCGGACTTGAACCGGCACGGTAGTCACCTACCGCAGGATTTTAAGTCCTGTGTGTCTGCCAATTCCACCACCCCGGCACGGGAAATAAGGCGACACCCGGATTCGAACCGGGGATAAAGGTTTTGCAGACCTCTGCCTTACCACTTGGCTATGCCGCCATCATTTAAGAATTGGAGCGGAAGACGGGATTCGAACCCGCGACCCCCACCTTGGCAAGGTGGTGTTCTACCACTGAACTACTTCCGCATTTTAACTAATATTCATCTTATCATATGCAGGATGATAAAGAAAGATGAAAACTGGGCTAGCTGGATTCGAACCAGCGCATGACGGAGTCAAAGTCCGTTGCCTTACCGCTTGGCTATAGCCCAATATTAAGGGCGATTGATGGGAATCGAACCCACGAGTGCCAGAGCCACAATCTGGTGCGTTAACCACTTCGCCACAACCGCCATAAATTGTGAATTAAAATTGGCAGGGGCAGTAGGAATCGAACCCACACCGGAGGTTTTGGAGACCTCTGTTCTACCGTTAAACTATGCCCCTAAAAACATGGTGGAGGGGGACGGATTCGAACCGCCGAACCCTGAGGGAGCGGATTTACAGTCCGCCGCGTTTAGCCACTTCGCTACCCCTCCAAAACAGTGCCGGCCAGAGGACTTGAACCCCCAACCTACTGATTACAAGTCAGTTGCTCTACCAATTGAGCTAGACCGGCAAATGGTGGCTCGGGACGGAATCGAACCGCCGACACACGGATTTTCAGTCCGTTGCTCTACCAACTGAGCTACCGAGCCTCTATTTAAATGGCGGTCCGGACGGGACTCGAACCCGCGACCTCCTGCGTGACAGGCAGGCATTCTAACCAACTGAACTACCGGACCATTAATGAGTAATTTGGTTGCGGGGGCAGGATTTGAACCTGCGACCTTCGGGTTATGAGCCCGACGAGCTACCGAACTGCTCCACCCCGCGATAATATGATTTTCATAGAAATGGTGGAGGATGACGGGATCGAACCGCCGACCCTCTGCTTGTAAGGCAGATGCTCTCCCAGCTGAGCTAATCCTCCGAAGTACAGGACCTACAAGTGCATGCGTTGCAGCAGGACGTTGCGATCTTAGCATGCCTTCCTTTAAAAAGCTTTGGTGTAAACCTGATACTTTTCAGCGTGCTGTCCAAAAAAGAATGGTGACCCGTACGGGATTCGAACCCGTGTTACCGCCGTGAAAGGGCGGTGTCTTAACCACTTGACCAACGGGCCAGATGTATTTAAAGTGGCGGAGAGCAAGGGATTCGAACCCTTGAGACGGCGTTGGCCGCCTACACGATTTCCAATCGTGCTCCTTCGACCACTCGGACAGCTCTCCAATAAATGGCTCCGCAGGCAGGATTCGAACCTGCGACCGATCGGTTAACAGCCGATAGCTCTACCACTGAGCTACTGCGGAATAATGCCTGCCTGGCGATGTCCTACTCTCGCAGGGGGAAGCCCCCAACTACCATCGGCGCTGAAGAGCTTAACTTCCGTGTTCGGCATGGGAACGGGTGTGACCTCTTCGCCATCATCACCAGACAATTTAGTGACAAAGATCATTATACTATGTATTTGAAAAAATGCAAGTGCATTTTTTGAGAAATTATTCTCTCAAAACTAGATAACGGGCAGACGAGGCCCACAGGATGTGGGTCATGCAGGCGTTGCCACACGATGTGGCGTATTTAGCCAGCGTTCACTTATTTTATTAGGTTAAGTCCTCGATCGATTAGTATCTGTCAGCTCCATGTGTCGCCACACTTCCACCTCAGACCTATCAACCTGATCATCTTTCAGGGATCTTACTTCCTTGCGGAATGGGAAATCTCATCTTGAGGGGGGCTTCATGCTTAGATGCTTTCAGCACTTATCCCGTCCGCACATAGCTACCCAGCGATGCCCTTGGCAGAACAACTGGTACACCAGCGGTGCGTCCATCCCGGTCCTCTCGTACTAAGGACAGCTCCTCTCAAATTTCCTGCGCCCGCGACGGATAGGGACCGAACTGTCTCACGACGTTCTGAACCCAGCTCGCGTACCGCTTTAATGGGCGAACAGCCCAACCCTTGGGACCGACTACAGCCCCAGGATGCGATGAGCCGACATCGAGGTGCCAAACCTCCCCGTCGATGTGGACTCTTGGGGGAGATAAGCCTGTTATCCCCGGGGTAGCTTTTATCCGTTGAGCGATGGCCCTTCCATGCGGAACCACCGGATCACTAAGCCCGACTTTCGTCCCTGCTCGACTTGTAGGTCTCGCAGTCAAGCTCCCTTGTGCCTTTACACTCTGCGAATGATTTCCAACCATTCTGAGGGAACCTTTGGGCGCCTCCGTTACCTTTTAGGAGGCGACCGCCCCAGTCAAACTGCCCACCTGACACTGTCTCCCTGCCCGATAAGGGCAGCGGGTTAGAAGGTCAATACAGCCAGGGTAGTATCCCACCGATGCCTCCACCGAAGCTGGCGCTCCGGTTTCCAAGGCTCCTACCTATCCTGTACAAGCTGTACCAACATTCAATATCAGGCTGCAGTAAAGCTCCACGGGGTCTTTCCGTCCTGTCGCGGGTAACCTGCATCTTCACAGGTACTATAATTTCACCGAGTCTCTCGTTGAGACAGTGCCCAGATCGTTGCGCCTTTCGTGCGGGTCGGAACTTACCCGACAAGGAATTTCGCTACCTTAGGACCGTTATAGTTACGGCCGCCGTTTACTGGGGCTTCAATTCGCACCTTCGCTTACGCTAAGCGCTCCTCTTAACCTTCCAGCACCGGGCAGGCGTCAGCCCCTATACTTCGCCTTACGGCTTCGCAGAGACCTGTGTTTTTGCTAAACAGTCGCCTGGGCCTATTCACTGCGGCTCTCTCGGGCTTGCACCCTAACAGAGCACCCCTTCTCCCGAAGTTACGGGGTCATTTTGCCGAGTTCCTTAACGAGAGTTCTCTCGATCACCTTAGGATTCTCTCCTCGCCTACCTGTGTCGGTTTGCGGTACGGGCACCTCTCACCTCGCTAGAGGCTTTTCTTGGCAGTGTGGAATCAGGAACTTCGCTACTATATTTCGCTCGCCATCACAGCTCAGCCTTACGGGAAACGGATTTGCCTATTTCCCAGCCTAACTGCTTGGACGCGGATATCCAATACCGCGCTTACCCTATCCTCCTGCGTCCCCCCATTGCTCAAATGGTGAGGAGGTGGTACAGGAATATCAACCTGTTGTCCATCGCCTACGCCTTTCGGCCTCGGCTTAGGTCCCGACTAACCCTGAGCGGACGAGCCTTCCTCAGGAAACCTTAGGCATTCGGTGGAGGGGATTCTCACCCCTCTTTCGCTACTCATACCGGCATTCTCACTTCTAAGCGCTCCACGAGTCCTTCCGGTCTCGCTTCACAGCCCTTAGAACGCTCTCCTACCACTGTTCGTAAGAACAGTCCGCAGCTTCGGTGATACGTTTAGCCCCGGTACATTTTCGGCGCAGAGTCACTCGACCAGTGAGCTATTACGCACTCTTTAAATGGTGGCTGCTTCTAAGCCAACATCCTGGTTGTCTAAGCAACTCCACATCCTTTTCCACTTAACGTATACTTTGGGACCTTAGCTGGCGGTCTGGGCTGTTTCCCTTTCGACTACGGATCTTATCACTCGCAGTCTGACTCCCAAGGATAAGTCTTTGGCATTCGGAGTTTGACTGAATTCGGTAACCCGGTAGGGGCCCCTAGTCCAATCAGTGCTCTACCTCCAAGACTCTTACCTTGAGGCTAGCCCTAAAGCTATTTCGGAGAGAACCAGCTATCTCCAGGTTCGATTGGCATTTCACCCCTACCCACACCTCATCCCCGCACTTTTCAACGTGCGTGGGTTCGGGCCTCCATTCAGTGTTACCTGAACTTCACCCTGGACATGGGTAGATCACCTGGTTTCGGGTCTACGACCACGTACTCATGCGCCCTATTCAGACTCGCTTTCGCTGCGGCTCCGTCTTTTCAAACTTAACCTTGCACGGGATCGTAACTCGCCGGTTCATTCTACAAAAGGCACGCCATCACCCGTTAACGGGCTCTGACTACTTGTAGGCACACGGTTTCAGGATCTCTTTCACTCCCCTTCCGGGGTGCTTTTCACCTTTCCCTCACGGTACTGGTTCACTATCGGTCACTAGGGAGTATTTAGCCTTGGGAGATGGTCCTCCCGGATTCCGACGGAATTTCACGTGTTCCGCCGTACTCAGGATCCACTCAGGAGAGAACGAAGTTTTGACTACAGGGCTGTTACCTCCTATGGCGGGCCTTTCCAGACCTCTTCATCTACCTCGTTCTTTTGTAACTCCGTACAGAGTGTCCTACAACCCCAAGAGGCAAGCCTCTTGGTTTGGGCTGTTCCCGTTTCGCTCGCCGCTACTCAGGGAATCGCATTTGCTTTCTCTTCCTCCGGGTACTTAGATGTTTCAGTTCCCCGGGTCTGCCTTCTCATATCCTATGAATTCAGATATGGATACTGCTCCATTACGAGCAGTGGGTTTCCCCATTCGGAAATCTCCGGATCAAAGCTTGCTTACAGCTCCCCGAAGCATATCGGTGTTCGTCCCGTCCTTCATCGGCTCCTAGTGCCAAGGCATCCACCGTGCGCCCTTTCTAACTTAACCGTTAAAAAGAATCACTACGTGATATCTTGCATTACAATTGAATGTGAATGTCTACTTTCGTTATCTAGTTTTCAAAGAACACGCTTTGAAGGAATGATCCTTCAAAACTAAACAAGATCCAAACGCACCTGTCTATAAGACCGCAAGGTCTTATATTCCGTATAATATCCTTAGAAAGGAGGTGATCCAGCCGCACCTTCCGATACGGCTACCTTGTTACGACTTCACCCCAATCATCTGTCCCACCTTCGGCGGCTGGCTCCAAAAGGTTACCTCACCGACTTCGGGTGTTACAAACTCTCGTGGTGTGACGGGCGGTGTGTACAAGGCCCGGGAACGTATTCACCGCGGCATGCTGATCCGCGATTACTAGCGATTCCAGCTTCACGCAGTCGAGTTGCAGACTGCGATCCGAACTGAGAACAGATTTGTGGGATTGGCTTAGCCTCGCGGCTTCGCTGCCCTTTGTTCTGCCCATTGTAGCACGTGTGTAGCCCAGGTCATAAGGGGCATGATGATTTGACGTCATCCCCACCTTCCTCCGGTTTGTCACCGGCAGTCACCTTAGAGTGCCCAACTGAATGCTGGCAACTAAGATCAAGGGTTGCGCTCGTTGCGGGACTTAACCCAACATCTCACGACACGAGCTGACGACAACCATGCACCACCTGTCACTCTGCCCCCGAAGGGGAAGCCCTATCTCTAGGGTTGTCAGAGGATGTCAAGACCTGGTAAGGTTCTTCGCGTTGCTTCGAATTAAACCACATGCTCCACCGCTTGTGCGGGCCCCCGTCAATTCCTTTGAGTTTCAGTCTTGCGACCGTACTCCCCAGGCGGAGTGCTTAATGCGTTTGCTGCAGCACTAAAGGGCGGAAACCCTCTAACACTTAGCACTCATCGTTTACGGCGTGGACTACCAGGGTATCTAATCCTGTTCGCTCCCCACGCTTTCGCGCCTCAGCGTCAGTTACAGACCAGAGAGTCGCCTTCGCCACTGGTGTTCCTCCACATCTCTACGCATTTCACCGCTACACGTGGAATTCCACTCTCCTCTTCTGCACTCAAGTTCCCCAGTTTCCAATGACCCTCCCCGGTTGAGCCGGGGGCTTTCACATCAGACTTAAGAAACCGCCTGCGCGCGCTTTACGCCCAATAATTCCGGACAACGCTTGCCACCTACGTATTACCGCGGCTGCTGGCACGTAGTTAGCCGTGGCTTTCTGGTTAGGTACCGTCAAGGTACCGCCCTATTCGAACGGTACTTGTTCTTCCCTAACAACAGAGTTTTACGATCCGAAAACCTTCATCACTCACGCGGCGTTGCTCCGTCAGACTTTCGTCCATTGCGGAAGATTCCCTACTGCTGCCTCCCGTAGGAGTCTGGGCCGTGTCTCAGTCCCAGTGTGGCCGATCACCCTCTCAGGTCGGCTACGCATCGTCGCCTTGGTGAGCCGTTACCTCACCAACTAGCTAATGCGCCGCGGGTCCATCTGTAAGTGGTAGCTAAAAGCCACCTTTTATAATTGAACCATGCGGTTCAATCAAGCATCCGGTATTAGCCCCGGTTTCCCGGAGTTATCCCAGTCTTACAGGCAGGTTACCCACGTGTTACTCACCCGTCCGCCGCTGACCTAAGGGAGCAAGCTCCCGTCGGTCCGCTCGACTTGCATGTATTAGGCACGCCGCCAGCGTTCGTCCTGAGCCAGGATCAAACTCTCCATGAAGTAATGGAGAGCAGATTAAATTCGTCACATTCTGTGACAACATCTGCATGGCCTGCATCGTGCAGGCCCCTGACTACGCACATTCGCATGTGCGATTTATTTAATGAATTAACAGGTGCGTTTTGTCTTGTTTAGTTTTCAAAGATCATTTCCACTTCTGTCCGAAGCGACTTTATTAGTATAACATTTTCAACGAGAAGTGTCAAATGTTTTTTTGATTTTTCGTCGCTGCTGCTTTCTGTTCAAAAACCGTTCCGCTAACAGCGACGCTTAATAATATATCACCGTTATAAATTAGTGTCAACACTTTTTTTAATAAAATATCCTCGGTGAAAAATCTTTTGGCCCTTTGTCTCTATCGGCTTTACTCCGACTAAATCCTTTTCAGCCAAGAACTCCAGTATAACTCCCAGGTCTGTCGTGAAATACTTGAGATCCGGATGTTTAAGAAGTTCGGCAAATTGCCAAACCGATTTTTCATCCATGACATTGAGAATATAGGCAGCCCCTATTTCGGCTTTTGAATGAATGAGAAAATCGCTTGCGAGGAATAATAACTCCAGCCGTTTTTGCAAGCTTTCATTGCTTTCAATTAATTCCTTATACAATTTATAAACCTGAGGTTCCATGTGGCGGACTTGGTTCCATACCGTAACTTCAGGGTGAAACCCCTTATCGATCACTTCGATTCTGGCCAAATGGTGGAGGGCGTGTACGATGGAATTGTAGGCATCCAAAAATTGACCGTCCTCAAAAAACGATTTTCCTTCTATATATCTTCTGATTAATTTCCCGTATTCAAGTCCGATTTTTAGTTTTCTTTCTGAAAACGGAAATGTATTGAGCTGCTCAATCAGCTTGGCGATAAATTCGTTTCGGTCGAAAAGCACCTTTCCATTGAGAACCCAGTCTATGATTCTCCTGTTTGTTCCAAGCAGAATCCATTCCTGAAGCTGTTCAACAGAAATAATATGAAGAGAAGCCGTTTTTCCGTCGAACTCATAATGCTTCACGAATACAGGGTCTTCAGCCTTATTAACGATAATCAACAATGCCGCATCAAAATTATCTGTTGCAGATGAAGTTTGATTTCTCCTCTCAATCAGCATGACAGCGAGTGTGTCAGGGCGGCTTGCTCTTTCTTGGTAAATCGGACGGAGAAGATTTTCCATCACCATTCCTCCAATACGATGTAAATACGTTGCATAAAAGCTTCTCTCTTGTTTCTACCTATTTCTACGAGCCAATAAAAACTCCTTTATTTTGAAAACACATTGAATTATTATAATCAATTTCCCCAAAACTCTCTATAGAAATTTTCCAATTGATTCGTTTTAATTAAAGAATAACACATCTTTGATATGCTATATTAGAGACAGGGGGATGGATATGGCCAAATACTCTAGTAAAATCAACAAAATCAGAACGTTTGCGTTGAGCCTTGTATTTATAGGCTTCATTATTATGTATGTCGGGGTCTTTTTTAGGTCCTCGGTCCTCTTGATGTCGGTGTTTATGATCTTGGGGGTATTGTCTATCTTGTTGAGCACAGCGGTTTATTTTTGGATCGGCATGCTTTCAACGAAAGCGGTTCAAGTCGTCTGTCCAAACTGTGAAAAACCGACCAAGATTTTAGGCCGGGTTGATATGTGCATGCATTGCAGGGAGCCTTTGACATTGGACAAAAACCTCGAAGGAAAAGAGTTTAACGAATCGTATAATCGAAAGTCTCAGTAAATGCTGCAACAAAAATAAGCTGACCGTTAAAAAAGCGGCCAGCTCTTTTTAATGGCTTTCTTTTTTGTCGCATTCCTGACATAAACCGTATATCTCCAGTCTATGGTGACTGACTTTAAATCCTGTCACATGTGAAGCAAGCTGCTCCACTTCGTCGAGGCCGGGATAATGAAAGTCGACGATTTTCCCGCAGCGTTCGCAAATTGCGTGATAATGCTCGGAAGTCACGAAGTCAAACCGGCTGGAGGAATCTCCGTACGTTAATTCCTTAACGAGCCCTGATTCCTTAAAAACCCGCAAATTGTTGTAGACCGTTGCTACGCTCATGTTTGGAAATTTCCCTTCCAGAGCTTTATATATATCATCTGCAGTTGGATGAGACATAGAATTCACGAGAAATTCCAGAATGGCATGACGTTGAGGAGTAATTCGCACCCCGGTTTCCTTCAACGCTTCCAACGCTTCTTTCAGGTTATGTTCAGCCATCGTCATGCACCTCTCTTCTAAAAAAAATTCTTACATTATAACGTTTATAATTAGTGTAACTCCTGATCAGAATCTTTGTCAATTCCAATCCCTGTGAAAAAGCTATTTTTAAGGCGAAAAATGCCGCTATGATCAGCATGGCCGATCAGACAGGCGAATATGAGCGTAAAAAGAGACCAAACTAAAATACAGTCCGGCCTCCCCAGCGAGCTTTATGCTTCCGCGATTTCTTTTACTGCTTGAAGCGCTTCTGCGACATGGTCTTTTACCTTTACTTTCCGCCACTCTTTCACAAGGCGGCCTTCTTTATCAATCAGGAATGTCGACCGTTCGACACCCATGTATTCCTTGCCGAAATTCTTCTTCAGCTTCCATACGTCAAAGCTTTCAGCGAGCTTGTGTTCATCATCGACGAGCAGCAGAAACGGCAGATCGTGTTTTTGCTTGAATTTTTCATGCCTTGCCTGATCGTCGGGGCTGACTCCGATAATGACGGCATCAAGTTCCGCAAAGCTTTCATGACGGTCTCTGAAATCGCACGCTTCCGTTGTGCATCCCGGCGTCATATCTTTCGGGTAAAAATAGAGCACGACATACTTTCCTTCAAAATCCGACAGCTTTACTTTTTCTCCGTGATCGCCCAGCAGTTCAATATCAGGCACCTTTTGTCCAATTTCAACAGTCATTGTTTTGCCTCCTGTTATGTTTAATCGCTTGCTTTCCCCCATTATAAAAAACAGCGCCCTCTTGTTCAAATGTTCGGCGGCTTCTTTTTTGCGCTCTGTCCGCCTCGTGTTACAATATAGAAAATATAGAAATAGATAAAGGTGCAAAAATGAGGAGGATATTATGCAGCATACTCAATCTGAAAAGCTTCATGAAGAAGCTCTTCAACATATAGTCGGAGGCGTCAACAGCCCCTCAAGGTCTTACAAAGCGGTCGGCGGAGGTTCTCCCGTCGCGATGGAAAGGGGAAGCGGCGCTTATTTTTGGGATGTGGACGGCAACAAATACATAGACTACCTTGCCGCGTACGGACCGATTATTACGGGCCACGCCCACCCGCATATCACGAAAGCGATTCAAACAGCTGCTGAGAACGGGGTGCTTTACGGTACGCCGACAAAGCATGAAGTGACATTTGCCAAGATGCTTAAGGAAGCGATTCCTGCCTTGGATAAAGTGAGATTCGTCAATTCGGGAACGGAAGCTGTGATGACGACGATTCGCGTCGCCCGGGCCTATACAGGCAGAACGAAAATCATCAAGTTCGCCGGCTGCTACCACGGCCATTCCGATCTTGTGCTGGTGGCGGCCGGTTCAGGACCGTCAACGCTCGGCACGCCTGATTCCGCCGGGGTTCCAAAAAGCATCGCCAACGAGGTGATTACCGTTCCTTTCAATGATATCGACAGCTATAAAGAAGCGCTCGATAAATGGGGGAACGATATTGCGGCAGTCCTCGTTGAACCGATTGTCGGAAACTTCGGGATCGTCGAACCGAAGAGCGGATTCCTCGAGCAGGTCAATGAACTTACGCATAACGCGGGAGCCCTGGTCATCTACGATGAAGTCATTACCGCTTTCCGCTTTATGTACGGCGGCGCCCAGGATCTTCTTGGCGTCAAACCTGATTTGACGGCGCTCGGCAAAATCATCGGCGGCGGCCTGCCGATAGGCGCCTACGGAGGCAGAAAAGAGATTATGGAACAAGTCGCACCGCTCGGACCTGCTTATCAAGCGGGCACGATGGCGGGGAATCCGGCTTCCATCCTCTCTGGCATCGCCTGCCTTGAAGTGCTGAAAGAAAAAGGCACATACGAAAAACTTGACCGCCTCGGCGCCATGCTTGAAGAAGGCATCCTGGCACATGCCGAGACCCACGGCATCGACATCACTGTCAACCGTCTAAAAGGCGCGCTCACCGTATACTTCACGAACGAAAAAGTCGAAAACTATGAGCAAGCCGAAAATACGGACGGAGACATGTTCGCGGCCTTTTTCAAACTGATGCTTGAGCGCGGAATCAATCTTGCGCCTTCAAAATATGAAGCATGGTTTATCACCACCGCGCACACGGAAGAGGACATTAAAGATACGCTCAAAGCCGTGGATGACTCATTTAAACAATTGAAACAGCGCATGTAAAAAGAGAGCGGATCCGCTCTCTTTTTTATCAAATGCGGAGCACTTTGAAAGCGCGGTGAACAGGCACTTTCCGCCGGCTTGTCTTTCTTTTTTGTCAATGATTTGTTTTTTCTTAAAAATGGGTTGAATATTTCGGAAGATCGCTGTATATTACTTTATTGTTTGGCAAATTAACAGAGAGGGAATGTTCACTACAATTCATTTTCTGTAAAGAACGAATTTTATTATAGAAAGGGATGCAAGTACAGCCTAATGAAACTTGGTGCCCGTATTTTCAAAACAGGCATTGCCATTACGCTTGCGCTTTACCTCGCGTCTTGGCTCGGCCTTCCGACTCCTGTCTTCGCGGGAATCGCGGCTATCTTCGCGATCCAGCCTTCGATCTATCGTTCATTTTTGACGATTGTCGATCAAGTGCAGGCGAACATTATCGGAGCAGCCACAGCCATTATTTTTGGACTTATTTTTGAACCCAGTCCGATCATCATCGGATTGACGGCGGTAATCGTCATTACGATCAACTTGAAGCTGAAGATCGAGAACACGATTTCGATCGCTCTTGTCACCGTTATTGCCATACTGGAGAGCTCCGGCGACAACTTTTTATGGTTTGCTTTGGTGAGAACCGGAACGGTTATTTTGGGCGTGTTGTCTGCGTTCTTGGTCAACCTGATTTTTCTGCCGCCTAAATATGAAACGAAGCTCGTCAGCCATATTGTTGAAAATACAGATGAAGTCATTAAATGGATCAGATTGTTGACGCGGAAGACAACGGAACATTCCATGCTGAAAGAAGACATTGAAAAACTGAAAGAAAAAATGATGAAGGTTGACCACCTTTACTTGCTCTACAAAGAAGAAAGAAGCTATTTAAAACGTTCCACATATGTAAAACAGCGAAAGCTCGTGCTGTTCAGACAGGCGATCATTGCATCCAACCGTGCGCTTGATGCCCTGAAAAAGCTGCACCGGCTTGAAAACGAGTTTTATCACATGCCTGAAGAATTTCAAGAAACGCTGGTCGAAGAGCTCGATTATCTCCTCCATTGGCACGAACGAATTTTAATGAGATTCGTCGGCAGGATCAAAACGCAGGATCACGTCGACCTGCACGAAGAAGGAGACGTGTACAAACAGCACTTGACCGAATCATTCCTGAAAAACCAGGACAAATTAAAAGAAGAACTGTTGGACTACAATATGCTGACCATTATGGCGAGCACTGTAGAATACCGAGAACAGCTTGAGCATTTGGAAACCTTGCTCTCAAGCTTTCAGACGTACCACAAAAAAGACAGCGAGCTTGAAGTTGAGGAAGAATAAACCGGTTAAAGAATATGTTAACCGGTTTTTTATTTTCCTTCCTTCATTTTCGGATCAAGGGTGTCGCGCAGGCCGTCTCCCATCAGATTAAAGCCGAGAACGGTCAGCATGATCGCAAATCCCGGAAAAAACAATGTCCATGGAGCCTGCGCCAAGTAAGGCCTGGCATCCGCAAGCATTTTTCCCCACTCGGGGTTCGGCGCCTGCGCCCCCAACCCTAAAAATCCGAGCGCGGCCGCTTCTATAATCGCGGTTCCAATATTCAGCGTCGCTTGAACGATAACCGGGGCCATGCTGTTGGGGAGAATGTGTTTAAACATCAGCCTTATATTGGACATCCCGACAGCACGCGCTGATAAGATATACTCCTCCTGCCTGATGCTGAGCACTTTTGAACGAACGAGCCTGCCAAACGTCGGAACGTTGATGATGGCGATGGCAATCAGGGCATTTTCAAGAGAAGGCCCCAGAATCGCTACAATGGCGATCGCCAGCAGAATGCTCGGAAACGCGAGCATGATATCAAACAGCCGTGAAATCAATGCATCAGCCCATCTGCCGTAAAAACCGGCGATCAGCCCTAGCAGCGTCCCCGCCAAGGCCGATGCCAAACAGGAGAAAAAGCCGACCCATAAAGACAGCCTTGCGCCGTAAAGCACCCTAGAGAAAATATCCCTGCCAAAGTCATCCG
Organism: Bacillus sp. FSL L8-0528; assembly: GCF_038593085.1. Lineage (NCBI taxonomy): Bacteria > Bacillati > Bacillota > Bacilli > Caryophanales > Bacillaceae > Bacillus > Bacillus sp. FSL L8-0528. Next base: position 921,427 of record NZ_CP151961.1, on the reverse strand, counting down.
TGCCAAAAAGGTGTTCCGCAGACGGAGCGGCGAGCCTGTCTGACAGTGACTGGTCGTTTATTCCGTATGGTGCGATGAGCGGCGCGAAGATGGCTAGCAGGATAAACAGCGCGACTAGAATCGTGCCGGCGGCAGCCAATTTATGCTCAAAAAACCGCCGAATATGTTCCGCCAAAGGCGAACGCACCTTCACGTCCTCCCTCTGCTGTTCATTTTGAAGCACAACCATGTTTCCCGCCTCCTAATATTTAATTCTCGGATCGATGACGGCGTACAGCAGATCAACGATGAAGTTAATCATGACGAAGATGAAGGCGATCACGAGGATGCCCGATTGGATAACCGGGTAGTCGCGGTAGCTGATCGCATCATAAATGTACCGGCCGATGCCGGGCCAGGCAAAAATAGTCTCTGTTAAAATTGCGCCGCCCAGTAACAGTCCGGTTTGCAGGCCGATGACGGTCAATACCGGAATGAATGCATTTTTTAAACCGTGCTTATAGATGACGAAAAACATATGCACGCCTTTTGCTTTTGCCGTGCGGATATAATCGGACTGCAGCACCTCTATCATGCTGGCTCTCGTAATTCTCGCAATGATCGCTGCGGGAATGGTGGCAAGAGCCGTTCCCGGCAGAATTAAATGGCGGATGGCTTCTGCAAACTGATCAAATCTTCCGTGCAAAAGGGTGTCCAATGTATGAATGTACGTAATGGCTTCGACCGGATTTCTGACATTCTCCCTTCCTGTTGTCGGCAGCCAGCCGAGCTCGATCGAAAAAAACCACTGGCCCATCAAACCGAGCCAAAAAATCGGCATCGACACGCCGATTAAAGCCACCAGCATCGCGATATAGTCGAATACCGAGTTCTTAAACCACGCGCTGATGATTCCGGCATTCACGCCGACAAACACTGCGATCAGCATCGCGAAAAAGGCAAGTTCGAGAGTGGCGAACAAATATGGCTTTATTTCTTGCGTAATCGCCGCTCCCGTGCGGATTGATGTCCCGAGATCCCCTTTCAGCAAATCCCCTATATATCTGGCATATTGCATATACCACGGCTGATCAAGGCCGAGCTGGACGGTCAGCTGCTGCACCGCTTCCTTTGTCGCCCTCTGGCCGAGAATAACCTGGGCGGGGTTGCCGGGAATAAAGCGGATGATCGAAAAAACGACCAATGTCATGCCGATGAGAACGGGGATCAGCATGGCCGTCCGTTTTAAACAGTACGCAAGCAATGGCTGTCACCACCTATTTAAACTCTACGCCGGACAATACTTCACTCCCTGTCGGGTGCGGAACATATCCGTCGATATCTTTTGAACCGGCCAAAATCGGCGTGGAATGGACAAGCGGAACCCAAGGCGATTCTTCATGGAGGAGCTCCTGCGCATCTTGATACAGTTTATTTCTTTTCTTTTGATCAGGGTCTGACTGCGCCTCGATTAAGATGTCATGAAGCTCATCATTGCTGAAGTACGTATAGTTGTTACCGCCGATATTATCTTTATCAAGCAGCGTATAAATGAAGTTGTCCGGATCTCCGTTGTCGCCGGTCCAGCCCATTAAAAACGCATCAGCTTCCCCTTTGCTCACCTTATCCAAGTACGTCGCCCAGTCGTAAGTGACGATTTCCGCTTTGACTCCGATTTTTTCAAAGCTTGATTGAATCACTTCGGCTATTTTCATACCGTCCGGCATATACGGCCGCGGTACCGGCATTGCCCAAAGCTTCATTTTAAACCCGTCCGGGTAGCCGGCTTCTTTTAAGAGTTCTTTTGCCTTTTTTAAATCATACGGATATTCCTTAACCTGGTCGTTGTACCCTTCGAGCGACGGAGGAAGCGGGTTTTTTGCAGATTCAGCGAGACCTCCGTAGAAGGAGTCGATAATCGCCTGTTTATCGACAGCATGGTTCAGCGCCTGGCGGACCAGCTTATTGTCAAATGGCTTTCTCGTCGTTGTCATTCCGAGATACCCGACGTTCATTGAAGGCCTTTCAAATATTTTCAGATTGGCGTCTGCTTTGATGCTTTCGATATCAGACGGATTGACGCCATCCATTAGGTCGATTTCGCCCGTCTTCAATGCATTTAAGCGGGCTGAGTTTTCAGGAATGGCTCTGAAAATGATCTTCTGCAATTTCGGTTTGCCTTGATCCCAATAGTCTTCATTTTTCTCAAGGACGATCCGGTCGTTCGGCTTCCATTCGACAAATTTGTAAGGGCCAGTGCCGACGGGGTGCTCCCTGAATTTTTCGCCGTATTTTTCAATGGCGGCAGGACTTGCAATCCCGAAAGAAGTCATGGCAAGGTTCTTTAAAAACGGCGCTTGCGGGCGTTTTAAAATGAACTGAATCTTATGGTCGTCGAGAACTTTTATGTCTTTGATGACGTGCCCCTCATCTTTCTTATAGCCTCCGAACATGCCGTAGTAAGGAAATTTTTCTTCATCCCCGTTCATCCACCGCTCAAAATTGTATTTGACGGCTTCTGCATTAAAATCCGTTCCATCATGGAATTTCACGCCTTTTCTCAGCTCCAATGTGTAGGTCAAACCGTCATCTGAAGCGTCCCATTTCACCGCGAGGCCTTCCTTCAGCGTTGTGTCTTGTTCCCCGTAATTCAGCAAGGTCTCAAACATATTGATCGTCACTTTAAACGCTTCGCCTTCTGTCGTTGTGATCGGATCAAGCGATGTCGAATCACCTCCTCTGCCGATGATCAGCGTATCTTTTCCGCCGTTCGTCCCTCCGTCGTTCTTTCCGCTTTCGTTACCGGAGCATCCCATTAAAAAAGCGGAAACAGACAGAATCATTCCCAAACAGATCAGCCAGCTTTTCTTTTTCATCGTACAGCCTCCTTATTGGTAAAATGGCATGCAGCATAATGCCCGTCCGCAGTCTCTTCAAGAAGCGGCTCCGCTTCAAGGCAGACGTCCGCCCGCTTCATGCATCGGCTGTAAAAAGGACAGCCCTTTTCACTCATGCGGGGCGCGGCAATATCCGGCGCCGTATGAACCGCCTCTCCTTTGCCGATGACGGGTACTGCCGCTAACAGTGTTTCTGTATAGGGGTGTTTCGGTTCTCTAAATAAAGAGTCGGCGTCCGCCATCTCGACAATCTTTCCGAAATACATCACGGCTACCCTGTCGCTGATATAGCGGACGACCCCGAGATCATGCGAAATAAACAGAAACGTTAAATTGAATGCCTCCTGCAGATCAGACAGCAGATTTAAGATCTGCGCCTGAACGGATACATCAAGCGCGGAAACAGGCTCATCGGCAATGATTAATTTCGGCTTTGTGATCAGCGCTTTTGCAATACCGATCCTTTGCCTCTGGCCGCCGCTGAATTGGTGTGCATATCGGTCGCCGTATGAAGCATCAAGACCGACAATTTCAAGCATCGAGCGAACGACTTCTCTCCTTTCCGCCTTCGTTCCGAGTTTATGAACGATCAGCGGTTCCTCCAAAATATCTTTTATTTTCATGCGCGGATTCAATGAAGCGTACGGATCTTGAAAAATCATTTGTATATGCCTTCTCATGTTGCGAAGCTGTTTTGCATCAAGGCCGGTCATCTCCCGCCCGAGAAACGTCACCTTTCCAGAAGTCGGTTCGGTCAGCCGCAGTATCGATTTTCCCAAGGTTGATTTTCCGCAGCCGGATTCCCCGACGATCCCTACGATTTCGCCTTTTTTGACTGACAGTGTAACATCATCGACCGCTTTGACGATTTTCTTGCGGGACACGCGGTAATACGTTTTCAGCTCTTGGACGTTCAGCAGTTCATGATTCATGTGAAAGCACCTTCCTCTTCGTAGAGAAAGCAGCTTACAGCATGGTCATCCGCCAGCCTGTTCAATCCAGGCTCCTCCTCTACGCAGCGTTCGCGTTTATGAGGGCACCTCGGCGCAAACATACAGCCTTTTTTTATCGACCCCGGTTTCGGCACCTGCCCCTCAATCGAAGACAGACGCTCGGATTTGCCTGTGAATGCCGGAATAGAGGCGAACAAGCCTTTTGTATAGGGGTGTTTCGGGCTGTCAAAAACAGCGGTGACACCGCCTTCTTCAACGATCCGCCCGGCATACATGATCATCACGCGTTCACATGTATTGTGAACGACGCCAAGGTCATGGGTAATAAGGAGAATGGCTGTGTTAAATTCGGCATTCATTTTTTTCAAAAGGGACAGAATCTGAGCCTGGATGGTGACGTCGAGAGCTGTTGTCGGTTCATCGGCAATCAGCAGTTTCGGTTCGCAAATTAATGCCATTGCGATCATGACCCGCTGCCTCATGCCTCCCGACAGTTCGTGGGGATATTGCTTCATCAGCTGGTCCGTCCTCGGCAGGCCGACGGTATCCAGCATTTGAACGGCTTTTCTTCTTGCTTCTTTTTTATGAATATTGGTATGGCTGGAGAGTGCTTCTGTTAGTTGATCGCCAATTGTAAAAAGGGGATTGAGGGAGGTCATCGGCTCTTGAAAAACCATCGCGATGTCATTGCCGCGCATCTGTCTCCATTCTTTTTCAGACTGCATGAGAAGGTCTTTGTTTTGAAACTTGATCCGGCCCGTCGTCCGGGTGTTTGCGTTCAGCCCCATTAAAGCCAAAGAGGTGACGCTTTTGCCGCAGCCGGACTCTCCGACGACTCCCATGATTTCTCCGGGATGGAGATCGAAAGAAACGCCTTGCACAATCGGGGTTTCGGACTTTTTCTTTTGAAACGAAATCGATAAATCCGATACTTCAAGCAATTTTTCTTTTGTCACTTATACACCTCCGGAGCTTGTATTTTTTAAATTGTATTTAAACGAGATAGGAAATATGTACGAAATTTGCGGGGAAAGAAAAAGCCTGACACCCGTTCAGCTTCAAACGAAAGTCAGGCTTTTTGCGGTTTTAGTTTAATTTTTGAATGGTGAATAAATGCTTATAGTGCCCGTCGCGGCTCATTAGTTCGTCATGTGTGCCGATTTCCGCGACACGTCCGTTTTCGATGACAACGATTTTGTCAGCGTGGGTAATCGTCGACAGTCTGTGAGCAACGATAAAGGTCGTCCGGTCTTTCGCGAGCTTTTCCATCGCTTCCTGGATATAGTGCTCGCTTTCAAGGTCAAGCGCTGACGTCGCTTCATCCAAAATTAAGAGCGGCGGGTTCTTCAGGAACACCCTGGCGATTGATATCCGCTGTTTTTGGCCTCCGGACAGCTTGACTCCCCTTTCTCCGACCTTTGTATCATAGCCTTGCGGCAGCTCCATAATAAAATCATGGGCATTCGCAGCTTTTGCCGCTTCAATGATGTCTTCCATCGAAGCTTCGGGATTCCCGATCGATATGTTTTCGCGTACCGATTCGCTGAATAAAAACGTATCCTGGAGAACCATGCCGATTTGGTTTCTAAGGCTTCGCGCCTCATAATCGCGCACATCGATGCCGTCGATCTCCAGGCTTCCGGCTGAGACATCGTAGAATCTCGGAATGAGGCTGACAAGCGTCGATTTGCCGCCTCCGCTCATCCCGACGAGCGCAACCGTTTCGCCCCGTTCGGCTTTCAAAGAAAGATCCTGCAAAATCATTTCCTCCGATTTTTCGTATTGAAAGGAAACGTTTTTAAATTCAACAATCCCTTTTAATCGCTCTGCTTTTACAGCATTGGGCTTATCTTTTAAATCATACGGTTCATCAATAAATTCAAACAGCCTGTCCATTGATGCGATCGACTGCGTCAATGTTGTCGAGGAATTGATCAGGCGGCGCAGCGGGTTGTAGAGGCGTTCGATATATCCGAAAAACGCCACCATCGTTCCTACAGTAAGGTTCCCGTGAATCACATGATAACCTGCAACCGTAATGATGATCAGCGGAGCGAGGTCTGTAACCGTATTGACGACGGCAAATGTTTTGGCATTCCAGGCCGTATGGCGGATTGCTTTACCGAGAAAATTCCCGTTCTCGTGATCAAATTGCTTTTGTTCATAATCCTCGATCGCAAAACTCCTGATGACAGGCATTCCCTGAACCCTTTCATGAAGATGGCCCTGCACTTCGGCCAGCGCTTGGGAACGTTCTCTCGTCAGCTTTCTGAGCCTGCCGTAGAAGAATTTAACAGACAGTCCGTAAAGCGGAAACAGCACGATCGAAATAAGCGTCAGCTTCACGTCCATCGTCATCATAATGGCGATGGCGATAAAAATCGTCATCACGTCAAGCCATACATTCATCAATCCGATGATGACGAATTCCTTCGTCTGCTCGACATCATTGATGACCCTTGAAATAATTTCTCCTGCGCGGGTGTTCGCATAATACCTGAGGCTCAGCTTTTGTATATGCGCAAAAAGCTTGTCCCTGATATCATAAAGCACCTTGCTTGCCGTCCACTGCGCGAAATACTGACGGTAATATTCGACAGGCGGCCGAAGCACCAAAAAAATGGCGAACATAACCGCCATTACCATGAATAATGTGGATGTTTTTTCCTCAGCAGTCCCGCTCCCCTGGATGATGTCGTCCACGACGTATTTCAGCAGAAGCGGGATGACCAGCGGAATAGAAAATTTAATAATACCGATTAAAACCGTCAAAACGATTTTCCATTTATACGGCTTCACAAATTCCATGTACCTTCTGATTACCCCCACACGTCTTCCCCCCTCTATATCTTGATGTGTGAGTACACCGCAAAAAACCTGTTGGCCTCAACAGGTTTTTTAGGATTATTTTGTATAATGCAAATACCGTTCATACCAAATATCAATAAATTCAGATGCAAACGGGCCTTTTCTTTGGTGTATCCAATGCAGCAACGTATTTAAGTGATACCTTAAAATGCCGTCGATTTCCTTCGGATAATTCATCGCCTTTTTATGATCAGCGTACTCATCTTCATCAAGAATATGATACGTCATATCCGGAAAGACTTTCACGTCTAAATCATAGTCGATGTATTTGATGGCTTCATCGTCCAAAGCAAACGGCGAGCTGATGTTGCAATAGTAATAAATCCCGTCTTCGCGAAGCATGCCGATGACGTTAAACCACTGCTTTGCATGGAAATAACAAATTGCGGGCTCTCGCGTCACCCATGTCCGGCCGTCAGATTCTGTGACCATTGTCCGGTCATTGGCGCCGATGATGCACAATTCCGTTGCTTTTAAAATCGTTGTTTCATTCCAAATCCGATGAATCTGTCCATTGTGCTTATAGCTATGAATTTGAATGGTTTCTCCTTCCTTGGGAAAGCCCATGTTTTTCTCCCCTACTTTCTTTGCAAAAGCCTTACAAGTCAGTGTGTCACATCGCCTGTCCGACAGTTCTTTTATTTATTATAACGTTTGAAAATAAAAAATGAAAATAAAACAGCCACTCCCGAACAGGAATGGCTCTTTTCTAAAAAACGATAAAGAGAGGCTCATGCTTCGATTCTTTGATAAGCCTGAATCACCTGCTCCGTCTGCTTTTGGAATAAATCCTGAATTTGAGCAAGATCTTTCCGCTTCTGGGATATATCTTCCCGGATCGATAAAAGCTGGGCTTTCTTTTCAAGGGCTGCCAGTTCTTTTTCAATTTTCTGGCATCTTTCAATCTCCGCTTGCAGATACAACAGCTTATCCATAATCTCCATCTGCCCCTGAACCAAGTTTTCAAATTCCGGCATTCGGGATCCTCCATTCTATGCTCTACTCCATTTATTGCCTAACTAACATTTCTCTATACATGCCGGATGTCCTTTGACTGATTCTGGCTAAGATTCGGATGTTTTGTCGGATCAAAAAACGAAAAGAAAAAAGCACCTCATCCGATGGTGAAGTGCTTTTTCCTGTTTCAGTGATTAGCTGTTTTGCTGTTTTTTTTGCTCAGCTTGTTGGTTATTTTGTCTTACTTGCTGCGCGTCAGTTTCGCTGGCAAATTCAGTGCCGAACTGACCACCTTGTGCAGAAGCTTGGTTTTGTTGTCTTACTTTTTGTGCGTTTGTTTTGGATTGTTGGTTAGCCATTGTATATCACCTCCACGACCATTAGATTGTGCAGGAGGATGATATCCTATTCATTGAACGCGAAAAATTTATACGAGCAGTGAACGGCCGCCGTCAATAATGATCGTCTGTCCGCGGATCATATCCGCTTTCCCCGACGTTAAAAACTCCACCGCATCGACCATGTCGCTAATCTCAACCATGCGGCCGGCAGGCGTATTTTGCCGGGCATCTTCCAAAAGTTCTTCGCGGTTCGGGAAATGCTTCAGGGCATCTGTATCGATCGCGCCTCCCGAAACCGCATTGACGATGATGTTTTTCGCCGCAAGCTCAACAGCGAGATATCTTGTCAATGATTCAAGCGCAGCTTTTGAAACGCCGACTGTCGTATAGTTTTCCAAATAACGGATCGAACCGAGCGAACTGATGCTGACAATGTGGCCGCCTCCCGTTTTCTCCATCAGCTTTGCCGCTTCCTGCGCGCAGAATAGCAGAGCTTTCGCATTGATGTTCATCGTCCAGTCCCAATGGCTTTCTTCAAGCTCCATGACGGGGCGCAATACGCCGGATGCAGCGTTGTTGACGAACACGTCCAGTCTGCCGAAGGCTTCCTCGATTTGCTGAAACATATCTTTTATTTTCGCCGGCTGCCCGACATTCGCCTTGACGACCAATGCTTTGACACCGAGCTTTTCGATTTCTTCAGCCGTTTCAAGGGCCGCTTTTTTGCTTCTTGCATAGTTGATGACGATATTGTAGCCGTTTTCGGCAAACCTCAGGGCGGCTGCTTTGCCGACGCCGCGGCTGCTTCCTGTAATAAGGGCACATTTTCTTTGTTCCATCTGTCATTCATCTCCTAGTATAGTGATTGAAAATCTGATAAAAAATAGCTCATAACACGATCAAAAAAGGAGGCATTCGCCTTATGTACGTAGGACGCGATATGAGCGAGCTCGATCACACGCCGAAAAACGAGTGGAAAGATGCGGAGCTTCTCTATTTTCACCGCGCCTTCCAGCAAATCATGCCATTCCTTAATGAAGAAGGGCATGCCGAGTACCTGGAGGTTGTGAAAGAAATTCAAGCAAGAGGCGGACTGCGCCGCCAGGAAGCCGATTATACGCACGGCACCACCATCCAGTACGACTAACGGGCAGCATGCACAGTCAAGCTGCCTATTTCATATACATATTCCATATTTTCTGATGCGATACCGGGAAGGCATATTCAGCGAGCTCTTCTTTCGTGACCTTTTTAAAGTATGAATCATCCGGTTGATCGAGCGTTTTCCCGAAAAAGACAGAAATGTTCCAGACAAGGTGTGTAAACACGTGTTCTACGATTCCTTCAAGCGGACCGATTTCGGCTTCTATTCCGGCTGCTTCTTCCAAAAAAGCCGCAAGCTGTTCGCGCTCGTGCTTCAGTCCTTTCTGCGTTTCTGTGTTCGGGAATTCCCAAAGGTTTGCCAAAAGGCCTGATGCCGGTCTTTTATGGATATAGATGTATCCTTCTTCATCAGTCAGGACAACGGCTGCAAGAGTTTTTACCGAAGGTTTTTTCTTTTTGCTTTTAACCGGAAGCTCTTTTTCACAGCCTTCTGCAAAAGCGGAACAGTGTTCTCGGACGGGACAGAGAAGGCAGGATGGCGATTTCGGCGTACAGATGACAGCGCCAAGCTCCATCAGCCCCTGGTTAAATTCGGACGGTTTTTCTTCGGAAATAAACGCTTCGACAATTTTTTCAAACAGGGTTTTGGTTTTAGGCTTTGCGATATCATCCCATACGGAAAGAATCCGTGACATGACCCGCATGACATTTCCGTCCACCGCGGGGACCGGCTGATTGTAGGCGATGCTCAGCACCGCGCCTCTTGTATAAGGGCCGACACCTTTTAAGCTGCCGAATTCCTCTTTTGAAGGAGGAACCACTCCCCCGTATCGTTCGTGAACTTCCCTGACAGCGCTCTGCAAGTTCCGAACTCTTGAATAGTATCCCAGTCCTTCCCAAGCTTTAAGCACTTTTTCTTCGTCGGCTTCAGCGAGCGCTTCAACGGTCGGGAACTTTTCAATAAAGTTGTTGAAGTAAGGAATCACCGTGTCCACTCTCGTCTGCTGAAGCATCACTTCTGACACCCATACCTTATAAGGGTCGCTGTCTGAGCGCCATGGCAGATCCCGTTTTTCTTGCTCATACCAAGAAATTAAATCTTCTTGAAATTGTTTGATGTTTTTTTGCTCTAATTTCTTTTGCAGATCCATCATGAAACTTCTCCTTGCCTGTGCACGTCACATTTGCATACCGATCTTTTGTTACTTCGGCTTTTTGTTGTAAACTATATGCATATACGATAACATGTTACATTAAAAGTGAAGAAAGCAAAAGCGTTAAATATTTCAGGCAAGGTCCATCGTTCGTTCTGTTTTTGGAAAATAAAAATGATTTTCTAGCACCATTAGGGGAGGTCACCAATGGATACTGGCACACATGTTGTCATGGGCGTTGCACTCGGAGGCATCGCGACGCTTGATCCAGTTGTCGGAATGGACCCATCAATGGCTCAAGCCGTGATGATTGCGACAATCGCCGGATCTCAGGCTCCGGATATCGATACCGTTTTGAAATTGAAAAACAACGCTGTTTATATTAGGCACCACAGGGGATTCACCCACTCCATCCCCGCTGTTCTCGCCTGGTCGCTGATGATTCCGGGCATTCTCATGCTGTTTTATCCCGAAGCCAATCTGCTTCACCTGTGGCTTTGGACCCTTGCCGCGGTCGCGCTTCATGTGTTCGTGGATATTTTTAACGCATACGGGACACAGGCGGTCAGACCGTTTTCAAGGAAATGGGTAGCGCTCGGCTTGATTAATACATTTGATCCGTTTATTTTCGTCAGCCATCTCATAGCCATCGCCTTTTGGCTGGCAGGCGCGCATCAAGGCTATACATTTTTGGCTCTTTACATCGTCTTGGCCGGTTATTATCTGGTGAGGTATTTCATGCAGAGGAAAATCAAGCATGAGCTCCGTGAAAAAATCGATGATATTGAAGAAATCATTATTTCGCCTACGATGAAATTCAGGCAATGGCGAATCGCCGTCAAAGCAAAATCGGCTTTTTACGTCGGACGGAGCATGGATGGAAACGTCGTGATCGTCGACACATTCAACAGGGTGCCTTTACCGGATACGGATGTGATGAAAGCGGCGAAACAGGATAAGAACATTTCGGCGTTTCTTTCGTTCTCACCGGTTTACAAATGGGAGATCGATACGTATAAGGATCATTACGAAGTCCGCTTTATCGATCTGCGATACCGCAGCAAAGGACACTACCCTTTCGTGGCGATCGCACACATCGACAGGGACACGCTCGAATTAATCACCTCCTATACCGGATGGATTTTCAGCGAGGAAAAACTTCAAAAAAAATTAAAGCTTGGCTCTGTTTAAGAGCCAAGCTTTTTTCTCCTTCTGCTGTACCAGATTCCGATGATGAGGCTGATGACTGTAACCGCCAAGGTAGCTTTGAAGTACGGCGGGTAATAAACGAGACGGATGTTGTTCTTCCCTTTTTCGATGGGGATTCCAATAAACGCGTAATTTGCCTTTTGAACGGTTTGCGTTTTTCCGTTTACAGTGACTTCCCAGCCTTTTTCGTACGGAACCGGCAGCACCATGTAGCGGTCTCCGTTTTGATTGTCAAAGCTGATGGACACTTGATTGTTCCGCCAGTTCAAGTCGGCGGCCGGCGTTTTTTTGGCGGCGGCTTTTTTCAGCAATTGATAGTCTTCCTGGTGCAGCCTCAAATGGTCCAATTGATATTTCCCTTTTGGCAGCCTGATTGAAATTTTATCTGTTTTCGGCACCCTGATCGTTAAATCGTAAACACCTGTTTTGTAAATCGACTGGTTTGACTTTCTTGATGTTACATAATCATTGACCCGCAAGTTGAAGAACTGGTCTTTTGCAAGGCTTTTTAAATAAAATCCGACATAATAGTCGCCTTCTTTTGGAACCCCGCCTTCGGGAATGAGATCGATGCCTCCGTTTTCAGCGGTGACGTCGAGGAAGCCGTTATGATAGCTCGCCCCCTCGGTTTTCAGCTTCGTCTGCTTCATCAAATCAGGAACGCTCGGCGGCTGCTCTTTTCCGTTACCGCCATTCTCAAGCACGATTCCTTCAAGCATCGCATGCTCCCGCGCTAAAACTGGCGCATCTGCTAAAGCTTTTTCCGTAAACAACGTTCGCGCCGTCCGGATAAACGGCAAGGTGTATTTGTTTTTATAAACTGTGTAGTGCTCTGATTCATCCGTTTGAATAAACCCGTACGGAACATTGGCGGCATTGTCTTTTTCCGTCATGTAATACTTGCCGTACAGCAGACTGTACAAGTTGGCCCGGTCGCCCATCGATGCGTAGCGGCTGACGCTTTCCCTTCCCATATCGATTTGAAGGTCTTCCCAATAAAACAGAAGAAGATCGCGATTGAGAATGCTTGAGTAGGCGCTGAAGCCGTTAAAATCCTGCATCAGCGGAGTATTGTTGCGGACGCCGTTCATCCAGTCGATCCTTGTATAGGGGTCACCCTTATCGTCTTTTCGAATGTTGTTCAGGAGGCGGCGCTGTTCTTCGCCATTGTACTCATTGCTGGTCAAATAGCTTTTCGTGACGTTTTTAATGCCGCTTGACTCAGACAGAACATACTTTTGATACGTGTTCGCCACGAGGACGGACGATAATAAAATGCAGACGTGCAAAAAAAGCTGCGATTTCTTATATTGAAACCCCGCCGCCGTAAATATGGCGATTGTCAGGAACAGAAGCACAATAATGCTCCAATTTTGCATAAGTGATAAATCCAAGTCTTTCCGCCAAATGACCGCGATATAAACCAGAAGGACAAGCAGGATAGACCATATCATCTCTTTCCGCCTGATGTTTTTCAGTTCGGTCATTCCTGCGGCCGCCGCTCCCCCGATCGTAAAAGCGAGCATGTATTCAAAGCGGTTCTGCGGAGCGGAGAAACCGTTGAATGCGCTTGCCGCAAGCGGGCTGTAATGCAGAAGCACAAGCAGCACACTGATTGAGGCAAACAGCCTGAACGTTTTATTTTTATAGAAGGAAAATGCGAACAAGAACAGCATAAAGACAGCCGGCAGCAAGACAATGCGGCTGGAAAACAGAATGTTGTCCGTCAGATCGTATACAGCGACAGCCTGGTCATACGGCGGCCGCAAATTGTTTAAAAAGCCGTAAACTGCAGGCACAAAGGAAATCGCGCTGATTCCGAAAGAAATCAGGCCTGAAGCGGCGAACATTCTGAATTGTTTCCACCTCGGCGCCTCCTTTTCCGGGTCAAGCCTGATCAGCCAGCGGAAGATGATATAGATCGCAATGAAAATCAAGTTGATATAGGCAAAGTAAAAGTTATTGATCAGCGTCAAAGAACAAGCGGTAATAAACAGTGCTGTCCGCTTTTCTCTGATGACTTTCTCAGCTCCGGCGACAAGCAGCGGCAGCCACAGCATGGCGTCGCTGAAAAATTCCCAGAACACCGTGTGCCTGAAATAGATGACCGATGTGCCATACAAAACCGCACCCGTAAAGGCGGCAAGCTTGTTTTTCACCATACCGTTTAACGCATACGCTGCCGCTAAAATGATCAGGCTGAGCTTGATGACACTGATGAATACGGCGGCCTGCGCCCAAAACAAAGGATCCGCATCCCCGGCCAAATGCAAAAGCTGCATCAGAAAAACGGCCGCGAATGAAGCGATGAAGACAAAAGAAGTCGTGAAATAATAGCCGAGCTGGCTGTAGATGCCGCCCCCGAGACCGAAAGAATACGAATAAAAGAAGTTCCCTTGTTTGTATTGCTCAAAAAGAAACGACTTAAAAATGATCATTTGTGCAAGTCCGTCGCCGTTCCCCGTCATATAGCGGTCATGCGCCCATTCATACAGAAAAAAAGAATGGGCGGCCACTGAAACTGCAATGCTTGCGATCACAAATAGAAAAACTGTTTTCTTCATACTCTTCCCCTGTCTTTTTTCAAAATCTTCCCTGTCACTAAAAATGTCAGAGGAACGGTTAAAAACATGGAGGCAAGCGGAGCTGCCTCACTGTTCATCTTGAAAAAATTCACAAACGTGTAGACGAACAAAGAAGATACCGTCAAATTAAAGAGCTGTGTCAGCGGAAATTGCAAAAACTTTGCCAGCGTCGGCTTGATTTTAAAAGTAAAATAGCAGTTCAGAAAAAAGGAAATCACAAGGCTGACGAAAAAAGCTGCAATATGCGAAACCATATAATTCAACTGAAGCAAAACATGCAGCAGCAAATAAACCGCATAGTAATTCAAAGTATTCACTACACCGACAACGGCAAAGCGAATAAATTCAGGATTCACGATTTTCATGAGTTTCTCCATGAGCGATGTTTGCCTCCTGTATCAAGTAATGAGGCCGCTTTTTCGTCTCATAATAAATGCGCCCGATGTATTCGCCGATAATTCCGAGGCTGAGAAGCTGAACGCCGCCGAGAAACAGGACGGCGGAAATAATCGTAAAATAGCCGGGAACAATCACACCGTATTTTAAGATCCTGATGAATGTGGCCGCGATATAAATAAGCGATAGAAAAAGGATAAAAATACCGGCGTAAAAACACATTCTCAGCGGTCTGTTGTTGAACGACACAATCCCGTCGATTCCATAGTTCAACAAGTGGCGGAACGACCACTTGGATTTTCCGTTTTTCCTTTCGACGTTCTCGTAATAAACAATCTTTTGGTCAAAACCGATCCAGCAAAACAGCCCTTTTGAGAACCTGTTGCCTTCGCTCAGCTTCAGCATCGCATTAACGGCTTTTCTGCTTAAAAGACGAAAATCGCCGACGCCGTCCCTTAAATCAACCTCTACCGCATTGTTGATAAAGCGGTAATAAAGGGATGACAAATAGGAGCGCACGGGGTTGTCTCCCTTTCTGTTGCGCTGGGCTACCACTTGATCATAGCCTTCCTCATACCCTTTAATAAAATCGTGCAGGAGGTATGTCGGGTGCTGCAAATCCGCATCCATCACCACAACAGCATCGCCGCGGGCATGCTGAAAACCGGCAAGGATGGCTGCCTCCTTGCCGAAATTCCGTGAAAACGAAATATATTTCACATGCTCGCTTTTTTCGGCTAGTTTTTTAATTTCCTCCAATGTTCGATCAGTGCTTCCATCATTTATGTAATAAATTTCATAATCATAATCAATGGATTGAAATTCGTTCCTTAACGATTCATAAATCAATTTAATATTGCTTGCTTCATTGTATGAAGGAATAATGATTGAAACGAATCCTTTCTTCACTTAAAGGCACCTCTTTTGGACATAATAAAATTGCATCCGGCATCCGCTTGGCAGGATACTTGCATCTAGCCGCTTCCCACACAACAAAAGGAAAACTGTGGGCACGCTGTACTATTTTCTACAAGATTATTTTGTCATTATATCAGACATCTATGAACAAGTGGTAAAAAAATGATATTCCTTTAGCTTCAATCAGGGCAACATAACAATTTTTCCTTTTGCGACATTTTTCACATAAGTTCAATCTTCCCCGAAACCAAAGCAGCCGCAAGAGAACTTGCATCAGGACTGATTGTTAGGGGCCAAACCCCGCCGCCGCAATCAAATCCGTTTCCTTGATATGTTCGGGCAAAAGGGAGCAAGTCTTTGTCATCGGGCGAAAACCGGATCTGGCTCCGCCGCCGGCCGTTTTCGCATGACAGCTTCACTTTCCCATTCCGCAAAACGGCAACATGTTTTCTGCCGCCCGAAGGAGAGCTTTTCGGCTCTTGCTCGGCTCTCTCTGCAAGCGGAGGAAAAAGCTTTCTTCTTTCACAGTTCGTTAACCGGACGATTTGACCTCGCGGCGCGAAAGCCGCTTCATTTTCTTTATATTTGCTGACGCGGAGCGCACCTGTTTTAGTGTACCCTTACCGTCCTCATCCAGTAAGGCCAGTGCCAGGCGGCACAGTCAGACAATGCATCATTTCCTTCTAAAGCAATGCTCAATGAAGCAGCCCGCGGGCTCCGGAGAACAGATCCTGGTAAGAAGGCTTGTCATTTTGAAATAAATGCAACTGGCTGCCGTAGTGCTCAATCCACTCTTTGACGACTCGCTCTGTCAGCTCTTTTCCTCTGTACGGGTGGCCGGCCTTTGCAAATGTCGCCTCGAAATCCCCCCACAGCAGTTCAACCCATGTTCTGGCTTGTGCGTAGCTCAGCATATGATTTTTTTCAAGAAGCGCATTTGTCAGTTTTTCAAAGTACTCTTCCACTTGGCTTTTCCCCCTTTCCCTAAGGAAAAAACTTTCTTTTTGAAAACGTCGTCCTTTTCATATACTAACCTTACGTCTTCCGAACCGAAGACGCAAATATTTTGGACTTGATTGGAGGAGCCTAAAAAGAGATGCGAAATAAATCAAGAGGCTTTCCGAACATGAACAACAATAAATTTGAAGGCGAGCCCCGGGCCAAAGATGATTTTGCTTCAAAGCGCCCTGACGGAAGCACAAATACTCATCCTCAAGAAAGAATGAGGGCTTCCGGCAAACGCTAAACTTTTCTGGGATGGAGTGATTTCTGTTGTGTGCAAATCGCAAACCGTATACAAACGATTTTAACCAGATGAAAACGCAAAACTATCCGCAGCCATGGGCAAACACAAAGCATGCGCGCGCGCAGGTGAACGGAGAAACGCAGCAGACTCAGGATCTCATCATTCTCCAGCGCAACACGCGCATCCGGACAAGATAGCAGTTATGAAAAGGGTTTAGGCTTTTTGTCTTAGCCCTTTTCTTTTAATAAAGAAATTGGCAGAGCCTCTTCATGATCCGGTGACGAAAGACGGTATCCCCAGGCGAATACGCCGTTTAAATAGCGGATATGGAAATCGTCGCCCCCATCTTCGATTTCGTATACGTTGCCGGCTTTAAAATCGGCCGGATCAAGAAGGTAGGCTTTCGCCATCGCGATTTTCCGTTCGTGAACGGCCAGTTCATTCACAATCCCCATTTGTTCTGCTTTTCTTGCCTTTTCGGTCAGACCCGCAATTTCCTGGTGCAGTTCGTGTGCAGTCATTTCACTGTATCTTTTCTCCATCTTCTCATCCCTTTTCATCTAAAAATTGGTCAATCAAGTCAATTGAAAATCCTTTTCTAAACAGATACTGTTTGACCTTCATTTTCGTTTCGTATGATCCGTCATAACCGTACCTCTTCATTGCTTTTTCTCCTTGCTTCTCAAGCGCTTCTCTCTCAGCGCCATCGTCGTTTTCGTAATCGGTTTCCTGAAGCGCGGCCGAAATGACATCGAAGGAGAAACCCTTTCTGACAAGGTGCTGTTCGATGGCCTGCTTCGTCTCTTTGGAGGACAGCTTTTTTTCTTTTTTCAGTACTTTTTCCGCATGCTTGACCGCGGCCTCGACCTGATCGGAAAACGAAAACGAACTGAGCGCTTCATGAATCAGTTCATCATCGATCCCTTTCAATTTAAGCTCTCTGAATAAGACATCAGGGCCTTTGCCGCTCGTTTTTCTGTGGGTGCTGACATATGCAGCCGCAAATTCGCGGTCGTCCAAATATTTATAACCTTTAAGCATATGCAGAATTTCTGTGATCGCGGAGTCTGCGACGCCTTTTTTCTTAAGATGGTCTTGAACTTCCTTTGTCGAGCGCATCCGGTATGACAAATAATCGAGCGCTTTTTTGAACCCTTTTTTAACGTCGTCTCCGTATTGAATCTCAATGATATCAAGCTCATCAAGCTCTTTGCCTTTTCGCAGGTCAAACTTGACGAGCACGTCCAGGTCGACGCTGAACGCATATTTTTCATCCAGAAAAATATTGACCCGCTCTTCATTGTTTTTCTGGGCAGAAATCTTTGTAATATATGGCATAAATAACTCCCTTCTTTTGTTTTCTTCTTTTACAATAAGGTTAATGATCATGAAAGGGAGGAATCATGATGAAGATTGCGATTGCCGGGGGGACAGGTTTTATCGGCAGACATTTGACAAACGCCTTAACCGCCCGGGGACATCACGTCTATATTTTAACAAGAAAACCGGCCGAAACCGAACAAAAAAACACTTCTTTCGTTCTCTGGCAAAAAAACGGCGCCCGTCCTGAAAAAGATCTGACCGATATCGATGTTTGGATCAATTTAGCCGGAAAATCGCTTTTCGGCCGTTGGAATGAAAAAACGAAGGCGGAGATCGCGACAAGCCGCCTCCGCTCTGTGGAGGAGTCGGCCCGCATCATACAAAGTCTTCAGAAGAAGCCGAACACCCTCATTCAGGCGAGCGCAGTCGGAATTTACGGAACCAGTCTTGAACAGACATTCACGGAGGAATCTCCAGTTTCGGCTGAGGATTTTTTAAGCAGAACGACAGCTTTGTGGGAACAGGCAGCCGAACCAATCGAAGCGCTTGGCATCCGCACCGTCTGGATGCGTTTTGGCCTTGTGCTTGGAAAAGACGGAGGCGCGCTCCCGAAAATGGCGCTCCCCTATCAATTGTTTGCAGGCGGACGCATCGGCTCGGGGCGGCAATGGGTGCCATGGATTCATATCGAAGACGCCGTCGGCATGATTTTATCTGCGATTGAACAGACGCTGATGTCCGGCCCCGTCAATGTCACGGCACCGAATCCCGTTCAGATGGATACATTCGGGCAAACCGTCGCGAAAGTAGAAAAACGCCCACACTGGCTCCCGGTTCCCGAATTTGCGATAAAAGGCGTACTTGGAGAAATGAGCATGCTCGTGCTGAAAGGACAGCGCGTCCTCCCGAAAAAAGCGCTTCAGAACGGCTATCATTTCTTATATCCCGATCTGGAAGATGCCCTGCACAACCTTCTGGCATAAAAGGCGTTTTCCGGCAAAATCCTTGTAGCTTTTCCTTTCCCAGCTGCGTAAAATGTAAGTATCTTTTTAGCAGCATACACGTACAGGGAAGGCAAATGGTGCGCCACCAGATCTCTGGTTTTAGTGGGTTCGATTCCCACCCCGAATTTTTTAATGGATGTGCAAGATACGCGGACAACTGCTTCCGCTAATTAAAAAATTCCGAGGGTGGATTCACGCGTCCCGTTCTGCTGTAAAAGCCGCCCTCAAACTAAGGAGGGGCTGCTATGCTGAAGAAACGGGAACTGACCGACTGCTATGCACTTTTTGAACTGATGATTCATCCGGATGTCTTCCCTTTTGTCAGAAATAAAGCGGAGACGATTGAAGAGTATATGTTTCATGTCAAAAACATGATTGAAGAGGAAGAACAGGGAAAGCTGATATCGCGAACAATACTTGATGAATGGGAAAACCCGATCGGCTGCATCAGCTTGTATGAAATCGAAGAGCAAAAAGGCTTCCTCGGCACATGGCTCGGCAAGCCTTACCATGGAAAAGGCTATAACCAGCGGGCGAAAGACGCGTTTTTTTGCGAGCTTTTTTATGAAAAGCAAATTGAAGCCGTTTTTATGAAAATCAGAAAAACAAATATGCGCTCCCTCAAAGCCGCGGAAAAGCTCCCATATGCCGTCAAGACTGATCTTGACTGGGCCGGCAGCGATACATTTCACCTGTATGAAATCCCGAAAGATTTGTACACGCTGTACAGCATGAGAACATTCGAGGAGGAAAACAGCCGGTTAAAAGAAGCTTAAAACTTGTATAAATGCCGCGGAAACGGACAGCCTGTGAATAACTTAGGTTTTTAGGAGGCTTAAAAGATGGCTGACAAGAAAAAACGCGAACGTTTTAAATCCACTCTGAACAAGACGCAGGAAGTCAGATATTCGCGCGAATTTAAAATGGCAGAGCGCGCCGCAAGGGAAAAATCGTAATGCATAGCGGGAGCCTGATCAGCGAACAATAAGGCTTGACCGGCCGATTATTGATGAGGAGTGATCATATGGGCAGAAATGCAATCCACAAAAACCGGGATAAAAACAAGCAAAAACTCCCTCAAGTTCCTGATCAGTATAAGCGAGAAGCTGACGGAGTGTATGAGGAATATTCAGCAGAACTCGCCGATCAGGATGACCGCGAAGCACAAGCCCGCATGCAGGCAGCTGATAAGCGCGCGAAAAAGCGGCAGTCAAAATAATAATCGAGGCCCGGGATTCGACGTTCCGGGCCTCATTCTTTAAGTTAATTCGGTAAAAAGCTGTGCGGCCGGCGTCCTGTGCTTCGCTTCAGGAATTTCCGCAGGATATCCGATCTGCAAGAGAGCTGCTACCTGCTCATCGCGCTTCAGTCCCATTAACCTGTGCAGTGTTTCATGAGAGAGAACTTCCCCGCTTTTCCATACCATGCCGATGCCTTTTTCCCAAGCGAGCAGCTGCAGATTTTGGATTAAACAGCTGACGGCTGCAAAATCATCCCGTCTGACCCGTTCGTTTTCGTCTTCTTTCATAATAACGAAGAGAAAAGCCGGAACGCTGAGAATATGCTCCCTGAACTTATTGATTTGTTCTTCCTGCATATTCGGCTTGAGCTCTTTAAACGCCGCTTTTAAATTGTCGGCATGCTTCTTTTTCCCGCTTTCCGTCCCGATATAAATGAATCGCCACGGTTCTGTCAGCTTGTGGTTCGGAGCATAAATCGCATCTTCCAAGAGTTCCAGCACCACTTCCTTCGGCACCGGATCCTGTTTAAACTTTCGAATCGTTCTTCTATTTCTGACGCAATCGCGAATACTTTGGATTTCTAGCGTGTCGTTCATGTGGCCGCCCCCTTAATGAAAATGATTATCATTGTTGATTATAATGTTAACTGCTGGCGTTTGCAATGATCTCCACTCGCTAAAAAAGGCGGTGTTTGTTTACACTTCAAAGCTTTGCTTTTCAGCAAATACAGCGGTTCCTGTCATGCGCACTTTCATGATGCCGTTTTGTTCCGCAACTTCGATTTTCACTTTTCCGTCTTTCCCCATTTCCTGGCCCTGTTCGATCTGAAAATCAGTCTGGCCCTCTTCACAGAATTCCTTTCCGAACGTTTTCATATAAGCGCCCATCACTCCTGATGCCGTTCCTGTGACAGGATCTTCGCTCGTTCCGGAATAAGGCGATGAAAAATGCCTGCCGTGAAGCTGGCAATCCCGATGGATCGTCTCCAGGCAAAACGGGTGGACAGATGCTCGCGGCATCTCGGTTAAAACGTTCGGAAATTCAGCTTGAACGGGCTTCATCCTGCGGATTGCGGCCAAATCTCTCACCGGCACAAGCAATGTCCATATACCTGTGCTTCCATAAACAACGGGCAATGCTTCATGAAAGTCCGCTTCGCTGATCCCCAGCGCTTCCGCCAATTGGCTTCTGCTTCCTGTGAAAGACTGAAAACACGGGGGCGCCTGCTCCAGCGTCACCAAAAAACGCCGATTGCCGTCTGAGGCGGTATACACAGAAAGGACGCCCGCTTTTGTTTCGACCTTCAGCTCCGCGCCAGCTTCAATCGCGCCTTTTTCCAAAAGCGCATAAAGAGAAGCAACAGTCGCATGTCCGCATAAATTCATTTCATGGCCCGGCGTAAAGTAGCGGATCCTTATGTCGGCCGACTCGCTCGGCAGCAGGAAAGCCGTTTCATTATAGCCTGCCTGTTCAGCGATCTTCTGCATCTCCCAATCGGTCAACCCGTCTGCTTCAAGCACGATGCCCGCCGGATTTCCTTGACCCGCAGTCTTTGAAAATGCGTCATATCTTAATACTTCAATTGGCTTCATTTTGATCCCCCATTTGTCGATTCGATCCTTCCCTTCCAATCATTTGCAGTATACCGCCTTTTGAGTGCTTCTTACAATGGCAATATAAAAAAAAGGCCGTTTTAATAAACGGCCTCATTTCGTTCTCCTTCCGATCAGCCTTGTCACAAGGATCATCGTTACCGGGAGAGATCGGTTTTTCCGATAGGCTAAATATTTCCCCCGCCAAACCGGCTTATATTTTTCTTTAAAAGACCGCAGTCCGCTGAAACTGTACATGTAGCTGACATTGTTGAAAATCACGGCGGCCAGCCGCTCCGTCCAGAATGACTGAAACGTTGTCCCTACATTCGATAAAGGGGCCATTCCCATATTGAAGGCCGTGTAGCCCTGTTCTTTTCCCCATTGAAATAAATAGATGAACAGCGCATCCATGATTCCTTTCGGCGCCTTTTTCGAATAGCGCATCAGATCGATGGATATTTCCCCTTCGCGGTACATCGGCATGATATTCATAAACGCGACGATCTCGCCTTCTTCGCTTTTTAAAACGGCAATTGGCGCCTTTTGCAAATAATCTTCTTGAAAAAACCCGAGCGAAAAGCCTTTTTCTTTTTTGCGGCCGAGCCATTCATCAGACACCTGCCTCAGCTCGTTGAGGAATTCTCTCGAAAACGGCGGCTGTTCGACATGGAACGTATACCCTTCCCGTTCAAAACGGTTGTAGATCGCCCTTAGTCCGGCCCGCTTTTTTCCGCTGATTGTAAAGGTGTCAAGGTCGACAATCGCCTCTTCTCCAAGCTTGAAAAAGCGGTATCCGAAGTCATGATAGAGCGCCATGTCTTCGCGTTCGATCTGATAGAAAATGACAAGATACCCTTTTTGGTCAGCCGCATGAAGGAATTCTTTGATCACGAGCGGAAACGAGTCTTCCCGGCCGGACGGGTCGCCGAGCACAACGAGGCGCTGGCCGACTTTGGCGAATTGAATCAGCGCATTCCCGTCGCTTGAATAAAAAAACCGCTTGTCCCCTAAAAAGCCTAAATGGCTCAAAGCGTTGCCGCCTTTTTCTTCTAAGAATGCCTCCAGTTTCTCCGGATCAGGCTCTTCACCGATCTCTTTCGTTTTCCTGTTAAACGCCCAGATGAAAACAGCGAAATACAGCGGAACGAAAAATAACGCAAAAAACGTCGCGAAGTCGACATGGCGTTCACTGTGAATGAAATAATCTTTCACAAGAAGATGGCCGAGCGCCTCCCAAATGTGTGAAGCGATAATATTGTAATTCAATAAAGTAAAGAGGAAGATAAAAGCTCCCCATGCGATTTGCCCGAATGTGTAGACAGCCCGCTCCCTTGTAAACTGCCCCCTCAGCAATACAAACAGGGCAAACACCACAGGAATCATGAAGACGGCGCTAATATTAAAGCCTTTAAAAAGCGTGAACAGAAAGGCAAGCGCCAAAGCGGTCAGCGTCATATAATAAGATCTCTTTGTCCTCCGATAAAGTTCAAGCGGCAGAATCAGCAAAATCAAGCCGAAACTGAGGGACAAACCGTTAAAAAACACCAGCATGAACTTCGAAATATTCGGTATCAATGTAATCCTGTCAATCGGCAGCGCCACAGATGCGATCACAATCGCTCCGCTGCAAAATGCGATGACTGAAAGCGAACCGTTCAGCAGTCTGAATAGGAGCGCTCTGTGTAAAATCAACAGAATATTGGTCGTTTCTATTGCCGGGGCAATAATCGGTTTTTCTTCGAGCCTCTTCATCGTATTTCCAGTCAAATCGGCTGCTGCAAAAATAAGACCGAACACAAAAGGGATAAACGAATAGGCGATCCGGTAGAGCACAATCGCCGTCAGAGTGATTTCCTGATCAACCCCCAGCTGGCTCATTCCGACCAAAAAAAGCAGGTCGAACGAACCGAATCCGCCGGGAACGAGACTGATCATTCCGGCCACCGAAGCAATCGTAAAAACGCCGATGACGGTTTTTAAGTCCAATTCGACGCCCATCGTTGCAAGGGAATAATACATGACCGCTGCTGCGGCAACCCACTCGATCACCGATGCACCCAGATAAGAAAAGAAGACCGAAAGCCGCATGCCCTTTTCGGCTCCTCTGCTTCTCTTCTTTTTGATCATTAAAATGACGGCCGCACCGGGAGCGATCATCGCCGTACCGGCAACAGCCAGCAGCACCCACGTTTTTTCTGTAAACAGATCCCCGGCAGGCAGAATTCCGGCAAGGACGAGAAGGCTGAGGACAGACAGCCCGAGAAGAACCGAAGACGCAAGCCAAGCGATCCCCCTGATCAGCTTCTTCACATCATCAACATGCTCTTTGTAAAGGATCGTTCTCAATCCTGCACCGGACAATCCGCCGAACCCGAGAACATTGTTAAGTGAGTTGGCGATCCATGATACTTTGATCGTTTTCCATTTCGAAACCTTCATTCCGAGGGAGCGGACCAGAACAAAATCGTATAATGTCATCGCCAAAATGGCGGCAAGTCCGAGAAAAACAAGGATGAATAGGTCAATCCGATTAATTTGATCGATAATCAAAAATGTTTCTTTAAAAGACAGCCCGGCCAGTTCTTTTTTCGCTTGAAAAAAGACAAACAAAAGAACAGCCGCCGGAATCACGATCCTTAAAATCGCCAGCGCATTTTTTTTCATGAAAAACCACTTCTCTCTAATCTAATCGCAAGATAAATCCATCACGTTTTGGGTGATAACTCATATATCTTACCTTAATTTACCGGCTAGAAAAAGCAATAACCAACGATTCCGCTGTTATGTTATTGTTAACAATCCCCTCTGAAAACAAACGGCAAACAAAAAACGCGCCCGCGGCGCGTTTTTTTCAATTCCAGCCCATTCTTTTTCGATGCGCTTTAATATGGGCAATATGGTGTTGTGAGTGCCACACATAGAGAGCAAGCGCTTGATACAGCTTCATCTCCTCACCTGTGCCAGGATAAATGTACGCTTTTTCAAAATCCGCTTCTGTCAAAGATTCAAAAAAGAGCAGCCCAGCGCAGATGCAGCGTGTCTAAAAGCGCCAGCGACAAATCCGGATCGAGCGTTCTGGCATCGGTAAGCCCGGCCCAATTCTGTTCGTCAAACGTGCGGATCAAAGGCGTCTCTTCTGTCAGCGCCAATTTGCTTCGAATATACCCGTTCATATGGCTGTCGGCAAGATGGTGAACGACTTGGAGGACAGCCCAGCCTCCGGTCCGGTACGGCGTATCAAGCTGTTCTTCATTTAGTCCCGCCGCCGCGCTTCTCAGGAGATGCGGCGCTTGCTTCAGATCCCCGATCCATTTTTCCAGTTCCCTTTCGTCCGCTTCAAGCGGTTTGGAAAAGGTGCCGATCGGATATTTCAACTGATCCATTGTCTGTTCCTCCCTTAGTCGCAATACACTTCATCATGTTTTTCAAAAAGATATTCGATCTGTTCATAGGTATTCCTTGCTGCCGATAATTCAGGCAGATTCTCCAATGAGAAAAAAACAAGGTTTTGTGTTTCAGTCCCCGCTTCCGCCTTGCCTCCGACAATTTGACAGGAGATAAACAGCTTATAGATGTGGAAGGCAGAAGGGGGGTGGTTGTGGCGCTTTTTATCCATGACCGCCAGAAGTTTATGCGCCTTGACTTTCAAACCTGTCTCTTCAAGCGTTTCTTTAACCGCGATTTCTTTCGGCGTAAAGCCGATGTCTGCCCATCCGCCTGGCAGCGCCCATTTGCCGTCTGCTTTTTCCTGGACAAGGAGGAGCTTATGATCTTTAAAAATTACGGCTCTCACATCGACTTTAGGCGTTTGATAGCCCGATTCCCCGGCAAAAAGCTCTTTCACTTTAGAGAAGTCCGTTTCCGTATAATCGGCGATGATTTCGCAGCTCAGCTCGCGAAGCTGCTCAAAACGTTCACGATCAAAGTCATCTTTTGTATAGGCAAGCCCCGCCTGGGCGATAGCTTGAATTTCCTTTGCCCAATCCAGCCACTTCATCTCCTTTGTCATTTGCTGATCCCCCGATCTGCAGGAGCTATAGACCGGTAGACACGGTCAAGCCATTGCGTGCGTTTTTCTTCAGAGCTGTCTTTCACGCCGGCAAACAGCAGGCGCTTTACCCGCCGTACGCCGCAAAACTTCAACATCACATCTTTAACCGTCACCCAGTCGGCATCCCGCTGCCAAAACCGCAAATACCAAGACGGAGCGTCAGCCGTGTAGTAAACTGATGCCGTGCGCGCCTTCAGCAGGCCTTTTGGCAGCTTTCCTTGATATGTATAGGCTTCTCCGGCGGCAAAAACGCGGTCAATAAAGCCTTTCATGATCGCTGGCATTCCGCCCCACCAAAGCGGATAAATGAAAATCAGATGGTCGGCGTTTTTGACAATTCTTCGATATTCGGCAGTTTCCGGATCGCGTTTCATATCTGAGCGCCTTTTCTTTTCATCAAATAATAGAACGGGATCAAACCGGTCTCTATACAAATCAATGACGTCATAAAAATGCTTACCGTCCTCAAGCGCCTTTATGACTTGATTTAAAATGGCTCCGTTGAAACTGTTTGGATTTGGGTGTGCATATATAACGGCAGTCTGCATATCGCTTCCTCCTTTTCGTCCTATGATGGAATTATATTGTTTATTTTGCAGAATTTAAAGAAAATGAACTTGGAGCGAATACGATGAAAAACCCTTTCCTTTTCAAAAAAATGGAAAGGGTTTTCTGTTTAGTTTGCTTTTTTCAGATCTTCATTCAGTTCTTTCATGATCTTTCCGCCGCCATGCTTCTCCCATTTTACGACTGCCTCGTCAAAGCTTTTTTCATTGATTTCCCCGAGAATAAATTTGAATGTGGCGTCATCGATGATTTTCTTCAATTCTGTTCCCCTGTCCATCTGTGCGGCGGAATACAGCGGTTCGGCCGGATTCTGGACTGCGATTGCCCGGTTGTCCTCCTCAAGCTTTTCATTTTTGGCGCGCAGCGGATCTTCAGCGCTTTTTAAAGCTTGTTTATTGATGCCGATCAGCTGGTTTAACGGCTGAATTTCCGCTTCCCACAGGTGGTAGTTTTCCTGTTTTCGAAAATAGCCGCTGTCGCCTTTCTTTTCATAGTGTACGCCTTCTATTCCATACAACATTAAATTGTTGAGGTCTTCTTCAGCGATTCTGTCAAAAAATGCGAGAATTTTTTTGACCTCTTCTTCAGTCTTGACGCTTGATTTCGAAATGGCGAACATCCCGCCATGACCGCCGAGCGCCCATGTGCGCTCCTTGCCGTCGGGGCCTTTGATCCGGTTTGCGATATCAAGCTGAAATTCGGGATTCAAAGCGAGTCCCTGATCACGCAAGTTCATAGCATCGCTCATCGCGCCGATATAGATACCCGCTTTTCCCTGAATCACTAAATCCTGCTGCTGCGTTTTGCTTGTCACCGCGAAGTCCCGGTTCATCAGGCCTTCTTCATAAAACTTTTTCATATATGCCATTGTGTCTTTATAGGCCTCATGCTTAAAATAAGGAAACAGATTTCCGTCTTCTTCCGTCCCCCATTCATTCGGTGCGCCAAAGTACGAAGCCAGGGTTTTAAACGCTCCGAAGGTGAGGTCATTGCGGTCGGCAAGACCGATCGTGTCGTCTTTTCCGTTTTGATCGGGGTCCTGTTCGGTGAACGCTTTTGCTATTTTATAAAGGTCATCAACGGTTTCCGGCATTTCCAAGCCGAGATTGTCGAGCCAATCTTTCCGAATCACGACTCCCTGTCTGGCCATCGGCCTTTCTCTATAAATCCCGTAAACTTTGCCATCAACCGAGATATTTTTTAAAATGGTTTTATCAAGCTTTCTTAAATTCGGATAGTCTTTTAAATACGGACCGATTTCCCAGAACATTCCCGATCGCAGCGCGCTGACCACCGCTGAATCTTCAAGATCAGGCAATGTCATCACTTTAGGCATGCTTCCGCCGGCAAGCGTTGTATTGATCCGCTCTTCTTTTGTTGAATCCGGAACCCAAATGAGCTTCAGCTTTGTATTCGTTTTGTCTTCAATGATATCAAGCGCCTTCTCCTTCGGAGGCTGCGGCGTGTGGAGCGGTACGAGCCAATCGATTTCAAGCGCCCCGTCCTCTTCTGTTGACGCCTTTTGCTGCGTGCAGCCCGCTGAAAAAACCAAGATCAAGATCAGGCAACATAACTTTTTCATATGATCCCTCCCGCTTGATAAGAAAACGTTTTCAAGGAGGAATGCCCGACATGCTTCATCCTAAATATTTCATAGCCGAGCATTCTTTTTCGATTCAATATATGCAGAGAAAAGGATTTACCGAGATGAACGCGCCGCATGTTCATGAAGGCTATGAACTGTATTATCTGCTCAGCGGAGAACGCACGTATTTTATTAACCAAAGCGTCTATACCGCGGAAAAAGGCTCGATGATCATCATCAACCCCCACGACCTCCACCGAACGTCAAGCACAGAAGTTCAAGAGTTCGAACGCATCCTGATTAATTTCTCGCACGATTTCATCGAACCATTGCTTGAGTGCAGCCATTATCGGCTGCTTCCGTTCCCGGAAAATCAAAATTTCATCGCATTTTCCCTCCGTGAACAGGCGGCAGTCGAACATCTGCTGATGGAGATGAAGAAGGAGTGCAAGCTGAAAAAAGAAGGACACGAAGATGTCGTCAGGGCGCTGCTGTTTCAGCTGCTTTTTTCCATTTACCGGAGCCTTGCGGGCGGCGGACGCAATCAAACACGTACACTTCACCCGATGGATGAAAAAATCTCGGAAATCGCTTCATATATCAACGGCAGCTTTCAAGAAACGATGACATTAAACAGGCTGGCCGGACAATTTTATATCAGCCCATCCTATTTAAGCAGAGTGTTTAAAAAAGTGACCGGCTTTCATCTTCAGGAGTATATCCGGCACATCAGGATCCGCGAAGCGAAAAAACGGCTTCGTGATACAGACGAGAAAATATTAGACATCGCCGCGGATACCGGTTTTAAGCATATCAGCCATTTCAATAAAGTATTTAAAGAAATCGTCGGCATCCCGCCGCTTCAATACAGGAAAAAAAGCAGAGACATTTAATATGCGGTATAACGGAACCAGTCAAAATCAGCGGCGGCCTTTCTGCCGCTTCCGCCGTTATTGGCGAATACCCCGACCATCGTTCCCGTATGCCCCTTTGCGTCACGCGAACCCTCATCGCTTAAGAAACGGGCGTCATCAGTACCGCCTGCGTGATGCCAATGCTTCCCTTCATAACTGTAGTAAAAATCCCTCTTTTGCTTATTGATGACGGCTTTTAAATACAGCGGGCCGGCTTCGGCATGTTTTTCCCCAAGCGTTTTTTGGAAGCCGGAGCGATTTTCCACGACCTTGATCTTTAATCCTTCTTCATAGGTCAGGCAGCATTTCAAATAATTATTCGTGCTGTAGTAGCAGACGATCCCCGCTTGCTCGCCGGACGCCGAAGGTGAAAAGTCGAGTTTCACGCCGGCGCTGTATTGGTGGTGTTTTTCCCTTCTGACGATCGTATTTTTTGCGCGGATGTCGTGTAAATCCCAATCACCTGTCCACAGCCTGAGATATCCCGGTCTTTCGGTCAAAGACCAGCCTGAATGGTCGGGATTTCTGACAAACTGCCAGTCAAGACCGAGCGTAACATCGTCAAAATCGTCGAAATTCTTTTCATCCCATTTGACCTGAGAAAGGTTGGGAGCGCGCTGGATCAGGCTAGGGCCGTTCAAGCCATTGATGACAAACCAGCCGTCATCCTTCCATTCGACGGGATCCAAAGCGGTCTCCCTGCCAACCGTTGTATAGTTTCCCTCATTGGGCCGTCCGCATAGATACACCGCCCACCATTCTCCATTCTGGGTTTCAACGAGCTTGCCGTGCCCCGCTCTTTGAATCGGAGCATCCGGGTCTGTCTGCGTTAATATCGGATTATACGGGCAGGGCTCATAAGGACCGTACAAATGCGTCGAGCGGGCTGTCGTGATCGAGTGGGAATATCCGGTGCCTCCTTCCGCCAATATCGCGTAGTAATACCCGTCTTTTTTCAGCACATGCGGCCCTTCAGGCGCCCTTCTGCCGGTCCCTTCCCAAATCTGAACCGGTTCGCCGGAAACTTCTGTGCACTCGTCATTTAAAGGAAAGAGCGTGCAGGCAGGACTGAGCAGCATATAGTGTTTCCCGTCGCCGTCAACGAAGTGAGACGGATCGATGCCGCTGCCTTCATCAATGAAAACGGGCTTTGAATAAGGTCCTTCAGGGCGGCTGGACTTGATCATAATCTGTCTGCGGATCAGCTCTCGTCCGTTGATGACGGTCGGTCCGTTCAGCCTGTGTGTCGCGAAAATGTAGAAGGTTCCGTCATGATACGAGATATCGGGCGCCCAAATGCCGTGCGAATCATTGATATCAGACAGGTCCAATCCGTCATTCTCCGTAATTCCGTGGCCGATGATCTTCCAATGGACTAAATCTTTTGAGTGGGAAATAACGATTGCCGGGAAATACTGAAACGTTGAGTTCACCATGTAATAATCTTCCCCGACTCTGATAATTGAAGGATCTGGATGAAAACCGGTCAACACCGGATTCGTATATGTGTGATCACCGTTCATGACATTCCCCTCCTGCCGGTTCGACACTGAACCAATCAACATCGCACCAGCCGTCCTGTCCGTCTGCTCCTTCGGTATCAGTGCAATATACACCTGCCTTGGCACTTGTCCACAGCCCGGGTACAGCCTGAAACGAATCACCAATCTGTGTGAAATGACGCTGATCCATGCTGTAGCTGAAACGGCACACCGCCTGTTCATCAACAGTCATGCGCAAATAGACCGTTTCCGCCTGTACGCCGTGCTCTTCTGTTTTGACATCTTCCTGTTCACCTTCCATACGGCCTTTGTATACAGAAAGCCGATAACCGTTTTCCGATTTCGAAAAGCCGAGATAGGCGTATTCCCTTCCCATAACAGCCAAGCCGGCCAGCATCGTGTCCGACAAGGCGTTTAGCGACAATTTGACCGTTGCTGTAAAGCTTGGGCCCGAAAATTTCTGCATCAGAAGGTTCGGCAGACGGCTCAGTTTGAACGGATGCGGGATGCCGCGGCTGTACAAGCGAAGCTGGCCGGGACTGGCGCTGAGAGAGTACCAGTCTTGCTGCGGATTCGCTTCCCATTGCCAATGAAGCGCAAGGCGATCTGAAGAAAAATCATCATTGGCATGGTCAAAGGGCTGTTTCACTTCTTTGGCGTTCGTCTTCGGCTTTTCCCATTGCAAAACCGGTTCGCCGATCCCGTCGCCGTCTATGTCTTCGCCCATCAGCGGCCAGCCGTCGATCCAGCGGACAGGTTGAAGGTGCACTACTCTGCCGAATGCTCCGCGATCTTGAAAATGGATAAACCATGATTCTTCGGAATCAAGCTCAACCCAGCCTCCCTGGTGCGGGCCGTTAATCGCTGTATTTCCTTGGCGGAGGACAACCTTGTCTTCATAGGGACCGTAAATCTGCTCGCTACGCAAAACCGTCTGCCAGCCTGTCTTCACCCCTCCGGCCGGAGCAAAGATATAATAATAGCCGTCTTTTTTATACAGTTTCGGCCCTTCAATGGTAGGGTGGCTCAGCGTACCGTCAAAGACGATCTCGCCATCGTCTTTCAATGCCGTTCCGTCTTTTTTCATTCGGCATAGATTCAGCTTACTCTTGATTCCGATTCTGCTGTTGGCGTAGGCGTGGATCAAATAAGCATTTCCGTCGTCATCCCAAAATGGACAAGGATCAATCCAGCCCTTTGTCTTTTTGACGTGTATAAGAGGCTCCCATCCTTTAAACGGATCTGATGTTTTGCTCATGAAGATTCCTTCATCAGGCGTTGCAAAATACACGAGGAATTCCCCGTTATGGTACCGAATGCTCGGCGCCCATGCTCCTTTGCCGTGAGCAGGGGCCTCGTATTCGTCGAAGGGGAGTTCGTCAAACACATGGCTGATCAAAGACCAATTCACCAAATCTGTCGAGTGCAAAACGGGAATTCCGGGAAAACAGGAAAAACTCGAGGCCGCCATAAAAAAGTCGCTGCCTTTCCGAACGACATCCGGATCTGAGTAGTCCATGAAAAGAACGGGATTGCAAAACCGTCCGCCGTCAATATTCGGATTCCAGACAGGCGGATGTTTCGCCTTGCCAGTCAGGCTTTTTGCCATCAACCTTCACCCCTGTTAATTTTTCAAATTCATGTTAGCACAGCTGCCGCCCCTGAATCTTTGTTATTAATGTCTGTTTATTCTCATTCTTTGCTATTGTTGTCCTTTGATTGAATGGCATAAAAAAAAGGCGAAACTAAAGTTTCACCTTAGTTTCGCCTTTTCAAGCAGTCAACCTGATATCAATGCCTGAAGCCGGGTCTTGAACAAACCATGCGTTTTCTTGATGCTCAACGGCATAACCTGAGCTTTTCAGTTTTTTTACGATTCGGTCCAGTTCCGCCTGACTCGGGAGAAGAACCGTGTAATACGCCATGCCTGCCGCATCACGTGGAGCAAATGGCGCATGTTGTCCGGCCCAGATGTTTAAGCCGATATGGTGATGGTAGCCTCCGGCAGAGACGAAAAGCGCTGACATGTGCTGATAATCTCCCGTGATATCAAATCCCAGCACAGCGTGGTAAAATTCTTTCGCCTGCTTCAAATCTCTGACGTGAAAATGAACGTGTCCGATTTTTGTTTCAGGGGGAAGACCTTGCCATTCGTGACCATCGGCTTCTTCAAGAAGCCCTTGGACATCAACCGGCTCCGTACCCATCACGTAGTTCCCCTGTTCATCACGCTTCCATCCCTCGCGTGGACGGTCCCGGTAGATTTCAATTCCGTTTTGATCAGGGTCTGACAAGTAAAGCGCCTCGCTGACAAGGTGATCTCCCTGGCCGAGTTCAATACCGGAGCGGAGCAAATGCTTCACAGCCATGCCGAGCTGCTTTCGATTTGGAAGCAAAATGGCAAAATGATAAAGGCCTGCTGCCGATCTTTCAGGCAGCACAACAGCATTTGGAATTTCCTCAATAATCAGAAGCGGATTTTTCCCGTCAACTGTGAACTCCGCCGTTTTGCCGTCCCGTTTTAATACTTGAAAACCGATCACATCCCTGTAAAAAGAAACCGATCTTTCAAGACGGCTCACCTTCAGCTTGACATATCCGAGCTCAGTGCCCGGGTGAATTTGCTGCGTCATCTGTTTTTCCTTCTTTCCTTGATTTCAGGATCACTTCCCCAAGGGATAGCATCCGACTTCCGCTCAAGCCCAGGTATACAGACATGGCAAGAAGCGCTACATCAAATTCATAGCCTGCGCCTCCATCCGTTCCCATGAATCCGGCGGAAAGCTTAACAGTGAAAATGGCCCCCAGCATGACAATCGCAAATAAAAGGCCAATCACACGCGTACCGAGCCCGAGAATCATTAAAGCCCCTCCGGCCAATTCGATAATCGCTACGATATAGGCGAGAAAGCCCGGAATTCCGACACTGCTGAAAAATCCTACAGTATTTTCAATCCCGCCTTGAAATTTTGAAAGCCCGTGAAGCAAAAATGTAAGACCTGTAACCAAACGTAAAATTAATGCACCTAATTCGTATTTGTTGTTCATTATTTTCTCCTCTTGTTTATTTTTTATTTTAAAAACCAATGACGAACGCCAACTTTATCCATCTATCAACATATCATCCGTATAAGAAGTCTGCAGTGTCCTCCTTTTTTCGTTCGTTACTTACTTTGTGTAAGTTAGTATATATAAATAACAAACTTACGTCAAGACATTTTATGAGCTTTGCTCATTCATTGATATACCGTTATAATAGACCTAGAGAGGTGAGGAATATGAGCCTATCATCTTTATGTCCAAAATTTGAAAAAGGAATGAAAATGATAAGTCAGCGCTGGAACGGATTCATCATTCACCAGCTTCTTAACGGCCCGCAGCGGTTTTGCCATATAGAATCTTCCCTTCCCATCAGCGGAAGGCTGTTATCCGAAAGATTAAAAGAACTCGAACACGAGGGCATCATCCACCGGCACGTGTATCCAGAAACTCCGGTGCGGATCGAATACTCCCTGACTGAAAAAGGACAGGCGCTCGAATCGGTCCTTAAAGGAATGGAAAAATGGTCGCAGGAATGGATCGATCTGGACGATACCAATGAACGGAAAAATCATTAAAAAAGGCGTGCATCTCAGGTGCATCGCCTTTTTGTTTTGCCGTTTTATTCCGCATATTTTTCAGTTCCCGCCTTTTTCATGCTTGCCTGAACATCAATTTTTAATCCTCATATATTAAATAGGGAAAGATTACATCCTGAGAGGAGAAAGAAATGCGGAGATGCTTAAAAATATTGGTTCTGATTAAAACGTTTTGGAAGACCATGCCCAAACATGAAGTAAAGTATAAAATGATGAAATCTCTGGAGGAGTTTGCCGAAGTCATGTACTGGCATACAGACGGCTATCTTCCGGATATATTGGACAAAATCCAATTTCGCCCTGATTTCATTTTCCACTACGACATTGCCTACGGCTTTTCATTATCCCCAAACATAAGGGGGCTCAAGGATACAAACATCCCCACCGGCGCGTTTGTGATCGATTCTCATTTTAATAAACATATCAGAAGCAGTTATTTCGAAGAAAACCAGATTGATTTAATTTTTTCAGTGACAAAAGAGCATTTTTTAAATGAATATCCCCAGTACGAAGAAAAATTCAGATGGGTCCCATGGGCAGTTGATCCAGAAATATTCAAGGACTGGAAGTTAAAAAAAACGATAGACTATTTGCTCATGGGGCTCGTGCATGAAGGAAACAAAAGATACCCTCCAAAAGGAAAGTACCATTTTAGGGAAGCTGTACTGCAGACCATGAAGCATGAAGAAGGGTTTGTTCACCACCCCCATCCCGGCAATGTCATAACTGATGAAGAAGAAATCAAGCAGGCTTTTTTAAATGAAAAGTATGCCCAGGAACTGAACAGGGCCAAGATATTTTTCACGTGCGGAAGCACCCTTCGCTACCCGTTGTTAAAATTTTTTGAAGCTCCTGCCTGCAGAACGCTGTTGCTGGCGGAACCAAATCAAGATATTTACGATCTTGGTTTTAAAGACGGCACCCATTTCATTGGTTGTGAAGTTGAAGACTTTTATGACAAAGCAAAATACTATCTTCAAAAGGAAAAAGAAAGGCAGCGTATCACAGACAACGGCTACCGTCTCGTTCATTCGCGGCATACCTATCATGCGCGCGCACAAGAAATAGCAGACGCGATAATAGATTTTTTGGAGCAGCGGAAACGGTGATGAATGGATCCACTTTTCTTATCCGGCGGGATTGTTCCCGCACGCATTTTCTTTCCGGACATATAATTTCTATTACTGATGATTTAAAAGATTTCGAGGTGAAAAACATGGGAACGGAAATGCCCGCTGAGTTTTATGATCAATTTATTGACCGACATCTGATTCCGCTTGAAAAAAGCCCTTGGAAAAAGGTGTATGAAGAAGCTGCACGTCTATTGCCGGAGTCCAAAGATGAAACGATTGTTGATATCGGCTGCGGCACAGGGAGATTCGCAAAGCTTTTATATGACAAAGGATACAGAAAATATTTAGGCATCGATTTTTCCAAAGGAATGCTTGAAGAAGCCAAAAGGTATAATCCCTCGTTTACTTTCATCGAAGGGAATGTATATGACGAGACGATCGTCCGGATGCTGCAAAAATACAATGTTTTTGTTTTGCTGGAAGTGTTAGAGCATATAGAGAAAGACAAAGCGTTTTTATCAAGTCTTCCTCAAGGAAGCGATATGGTGATTTCTGTGCCTAACTATGATTCACGCGCCCATGTCCGCCACTTCAAACATATTGACGAAGTCATCGAAAGATACGACGGCATATTGGATTTTCATGGCAGCGAAAAAGTCGTCATTAAAACATCTGAACAGCTGAAGAATGAAATTTACGTGCTGAACTGCAAAAAAAGATAATAAGCGGGAATTGGCATGCAGCGAGCTAATGCGGATAACCTGTGAAGCGTTAGCTTGTCTCTGCATCAAAAGAGCATCCCCCCAATCGTACATGCAAGTCTCCGCAACTTGCATTTGTCGTTTCAGGAGATGCTATTTTCCCCGGCACAATTATGATTGATCCAGCAGCTTCTCAACCCTTTCACGGACTTGCGGAACCGAAAGACCGATGATAATTTGCAAGGCTTTTCCGTTTCTGACGACACCGTGAACGCCAAAGGACTTAAACGTACTGTCCGGCTCCACTTTCGATTCGTCATACACGCTGACTCTCAGTCTTGTCGCACAATTCGTCACTTCAGCTATATTTTCTTTTCCGCCGAGCGCTTTGATGCAAAGAACCGCCTGATCGGTCTCAGCAATTTCCTGCGCCGCAGAAACCTCTTTTTCGGATTCTTTTTTCGCCTTGTAATCTTTTTTCGAATAAAATTTTGTCTCCTGCTGCTGGTCTTTTTCACGCCCCGGCGTGGCAATATCCAATTTTAAAATCAAGAACCTGAATACGAAGAAGTAAATGGCGGTGAAAGACAAGCCGATCAAAATTTGAAAAACATAAGTGCTGCCGTGCTGATGAAACAGAGGGATCCAGTTGAGCGTTAAAATCTCGATTAAACCGCCGCCCATATTTCCGACCACCCCTGCAGCATACATCAAGGTTGCCATCGTCGCGGCCAAGAGGCTGTGTACGAAAAACAGCAGCGGCGAAATGAACAAAAACGTAAATTCAATCGGCTCCGTGATCCCCGCAATTACCGCTGTCAGCGTGATCGGAATCAGCAGACCGGCAACGATTTTTTTCTTTTCTTTTTTGGCTGTTACATAGATGGCTAGTGCGATCCCCAGAATTCCGAAGATTTTGGAGTTTCCGTGGAGCGCGAATCCGCCTTGAGGAAAGAGCTCTTTCAACGGTTCAGAGCTTGCTGAAAACTCGCTGAGATGCTGCGCCCAATAGGTGACAATCCCGCCTTCAACTACGGCCGGGCCGAAAACAAATGGCGTGTATATGAAGTGATGCAGGCCCGTAGGGATCAAAATTCTTTCTAAAAATGTGTAAACCCATACACCGAAAGCACCTGAGGCGACAAGGAAGCTTTGCAGCGACGCAATGCCGTCCTGCACCATCGGCCAAATCCACGCGGTTGCCAGTGCTACCGGAAGCATAATCGCAAATGAAATAATGACGACGAATGAAGAGCCTTGAAAAATCCCTAAAAAATCGGGCAGCTTCTTATCAAAATAGCGGTTGTGGATATAAACGACAATCGATGAAATCAGAATCGCCCCGATAATGTTCGTATCAAGGGTTTTGATGCCGGCAATTTCTGCAAGCCCGCTTGTTCCTCCTGCTTCCTGAGTCATATCAACTCCGAAAAAGTCGCCCCATACAGTCAAAATAGCGCTGACAAAATAATTGAAGGTCAAATAAGTAGTAAGCGCTTCCAAACATGCCCGCGCTTGCGCTTTTTTTGCCAGTGCGATCGGAATTCCGACCGCAAACAACAGCGGCATTTGCCTGAAAACGGTCCAGCCGCCTTCCTCAAGGATATACCAGAATTGATACCAAAAGGTATCCTGACTGGCAAGCGATCCCATCAGCTGCTCATTCTTAAATAATGTGCTGAGGCCCACGACGATCCCGGCAAAAGCAAATAGCAAAACCGGCACAAACATGGCGCTTCCGAACCGCTGTACTTTTTGCATCAATGCGAATCCCCCCTGTTACTCCTGATTTTTCTTTTCTTCAGCATAGTCGACATAGCTGCGAAACAGCGCTTCCCCAACGAGAAAAAAGGGTGCAAAAGCGGTCAGCTCTGTTTTTGGATAAACCGTCACCGTCTGGCTCGGCGCATAGAGATTGTAAGGAGTGAGCTGGGCGAGCAGATTATTTTTCAAATTCGTCAAAGAGATAAAAGGAATGCCTTTAGCCGACAAAGACTGTGCCTGCGGAATCAGCGACGGGGTTTCTCCTGACAGCGAAATGATGATGATCAGATCGGCCGTGCTAAAATCAGGAAACATGAGGTCGAAATCGATTTGATCTTTGATCACCGTCAAATAACGGTGCTGAGAAACAAACATTCGCTGCAGCTCATAAGCGCACGTCGTCTGAGCCGTGCCTGAACCATAGACAAAAATCCGGTCCGCTTCGTCAATGAGCTGGCACATCTTTCGCAAATCCGTATTTTTCAAATATTTCATGCTCGCTTCCATATCCCTCATGAGGCTTTCAAAGGAACGGCAATCTTCCCGCTCTTCTTCCCGCTTCTCGGCCTCCCACTTCAGAAACACCCTGAACTCGCTGTACCCGCTGAAATCCAGTTTTTGAGAAAGTCTTAAAATCGATGTGCGGGATACATTGCACTTCTTTGCTAATTCGTTGATGCCCAGCTTGTAGCAAGTGTCTTGATGGTTCAAAATATATTTCAAAACATGAAAATCGTTTTCGTTCAATTTTTTATAATGCTTGTTCATTAATTCTTCCAACTGCATCATTTTCCCCCCATTTATTCTCTGTCTCTATTATATAAAATACGAGAATAAATGGGGGGATATGCCTGGGCTGGCGGTCTGGCTCAGGAGCCCCAGGCGCTTTCATCCTTAAAGCGACAGCTGAAGATTTTCCGCGGAGAGCTCCGGCCAATAGCCTTTGTTCGCTTCAATCAGATCATCGAGAATCAGTTTGGCTGTTCGTGCATTCGGCACAGTCCGCGACAAAATCAGAGCCTGCCAAAGCTTTTGAT
Organism: Bacillus sp. FSL L8-0528; assembly: GCF_038593085.1. Classification (NCBI taxonomy): domain Bacteria; kingdom Bacillati; phylum Bacillota; class Bacilli; order Caryophanales; family Bacillaceae; genus Bacillus; species Bacillus sp. FSL L8-0528. The sequence continues at coordinate 882,825 of NZ_CP151961.1, read as the reverse complement.
ACGATTTTTCAATCCAGGCTTCAACGACAAGCTTTTCAACCGACACCTGCTGTTCCATCAGCCCTTTTTGGAACTGCGGTATTTTGCCGATTGTGATCGGCTCCGGACCGTTCTTGCCGACAATGCAAGGCACCTCTACCATCGCCGATGAATCGAAGTTTTGGATCGCTCCGTTATTTTCAACGATTAAAAGCATCCGTTCACCGGTATTGAATGCAAGGGCGCGCGCAAGGTCGACAATATATGAAGCATGATCATCAATTTCGATTTTGCTGCCGGCGCTGGATTGGGCTTTTGCGATTTTTTCACACTCGCCGAAAATGAATTTCTCCCGCCCTTCCATTACTTCGTTCGCCCGGGTAAATTCAGGGTTTGATTTTTTCACCATATCATCAGGATAAAAATAATATTGCAAATACGTATTTGGAAGCGTCTCAGGATCGAGTTCAAATACTTCCCGCGCTTTTTTGAACGTGTCATTCCAGCTCGCCTCAGCCTTTTCATGCTCCTGTTCCGGAATATAGCCGAACCTCCTGACATGCTCTTTGATCGCCGGCATCAGATCGTTGCCGTCTTTATCACAAATTGACGTCCACCAGCCAAAATGATTAAGGCCGTAATAGCGGACAACCATCTCCTTCCGCGAAGACAGTCCGAGAATCTGAGCCATCCTGTCTTCGATACCGATCGGCATATCGCAAATGTTCAGCACTTTTGATGTCGGCCGCAGCCTTCTTGTCGCTTCGGCGACGATTGCAGCCGGGTTTGAATAGTTCAGCATCCACGCGTCAGGCGAATAGGTTTCCATATAATCAATGAGCTCAAGCACGCCGCCAATCGACCTCATTCCGTACGCAATCCCTCCGGGTCCGCACGTCTCCTGGCCGACGACTCCGTATTTCAGAGGGATCTTTTCATCGAGCTCACGCATTGCATATTTACCGACTCTGATATGAGCCATGACGAAATCAACATCGGAAAACGCCTCTTCCGGATCGGTCGTCGCTAAAAATTGAATATGCGGAGCTCTTTCTTTAACCAACACTTCACAGGCGCCGGCTATTTTGTCTTGCCGCTCTCCATCATTGTCATACAATTTCAGCTGTCGGATCGGGAAATCATCCAGATTGTCCAAGAGCATCAATACAATCCCCGGGGTAAATGTGCTTCCTCCGCCTGCAATGACAATCGAATACGTTTTATCCATTTTTAAAGCCCCCTTATAAGCGTTTACAATTTACTTATATCATGCTGAAGGAGCCGTTCCAACAGGTTCGGGGGAGACAGTTCCTATACTCGCGTTCTGTTTATTTTCCCGAAAAACGGGAACTTTCCCGGCCGTTTTATGTCGTGTAGAATAGAGACAATTCACGTGAATTGGAGTGTGTTGTTGATGATGATCGCAATCGGTTTATTTTTACTGGCGGGTTTGGCTGAAATCGGGGGCGGCTATCTCGTATGGCTGTGGCTGAGGGAATCCAAACCATTGTGGTACGGGTTGGCCGGAGGGCTGACTTTAATCATTTACGGCGTCATCCCGGCTTTTCAGGCATTTCCATCGTTCGGGCGCGTCTATGCCGCGTACGGGGGCGTATTTATTATTCTGGCTGTGCTTTGGGGGTGGCTGGTCGACAAAAAAACCCCCGACCTCTATGATTGGGCCGGGGCTGTGATCTGTTTAGCCGGCGTCAGCGTCATGCTTTGGGCGCCGAGAGGCTAAAGGTTATATTTTCGAAGCCGCTTGTAAAATGTGCTTCTTGGAATTCCGGCCAGCTTGGCCGCTTCGGACACATTTCCTTTCGTTTTTTGCAAAGCTTCCATCATCGTTTGTTTTTGAACACGTTCTCTGAATGTGAGCCGGTCTTCTTCAGAAGGCGCGCCGCTTTTCCAATGGAGTCCGTCCAGCACCGCACTGTATTGGGAGGGGGCGATCAGCCCGCCGTCCGGAAATAAAACCCTGAGCCTTTCAAACGTATTAAAGAGCTCACGGACGTTTCCCGGCCAGTGATATTCTTGAAGCCGCTTGAAAAAAATCGGCGGAAAATCGGCCTTCCACCCGTGTTGCTGCTGATAGTGGCGGAACAAATCAGGTATGTCCTCTTTGCGCTCTCTGAGCGGCGGTACTTTTACCGGATAAACATGAAGGCGGTAATACAGATCTTCACGTATCTTTCCTTTTTGGAGAAGATCTTTCAGATCACGGTGTGTTGCTGTGATGATTCTGATGTCGAGGGGAACTTCACGGGTTCCGCCGATCGGAGTGACCTTCCGCTCTTCGATGATCCTTAAGAGCGCCACTTGCATCTGATAAGGGATTTCACCGATTTCATCGAGAAAAATCGTACCGCGGTGAGCCTGCTCAAACTTTCCTTTTGAACCGCGGCGCTTTGCTCCTGTAAATGCGCCTTCGGTATAGCCGAACAATTCGCTCTCCATCAAGCTTTCAGGAATGGCGCCGCAGTTGACGGCGATAAAAGGGCCGTTTCTCCGGGCGCTTGCCTGATGAATGGCCCTTGCGGCAAGTTCCTTTCCGGAGCCCGTCTCCCCCCATATGTATACATTCGCATCCGTCTGAGCCGCAAGCCTCATGTCGTTAAGCGCCTGCTGAAACGCCCGGCTTGTTCCTGTTTCTCCCGGATAGATGAAACGGGGTACGAGTGATGGAGCTGTTTTTTTGCGGGACACTTCAGCCAGTGCCATCGACTTTCCGAGGGGCCTCCCGTCTTTGGCGGAGAAAATCGGCTGCTTGTGCACGCCGGTAAACCCGCGCTCATACAGATCATTGACATCCATTCTCCTCCAGTCAGAAAAACGTTCCCGCACCGGTCTGCTCGCAGCTACGATTTTGTCTTTTTCATTGCACACGATAAACGGCTGATCCGAATCGATTTTTTCCAGACAATGGCTGATGAGCTCGGCTTCGTTTTTTTTCGTGTGTACGCTGACCTCGCGCTCGATGGCGTGTGCGGCAGTAGCAGCCATCCCAAGCATAAAGGGATGCCTTCTATCCGTGAGACAGGAAATATCGATCAAACCCATAACGGTGCCGTCTTCATCGCGAATCGGTGCAGCAGAACAGCTCCAATGATGGGATGCCACTGAAAAATGCTCGGTCCCGTGAATGGTGACAGCTTCGCCGATTTCAAGGGCGGTTCCGATGGCGTTCGTGCCGACTTCTGTTTCCGTCCAGCGCACCCCCTCAACAAAATTGATTTTTTTCGCCTCTTCAAGCGTCCTCAGGCATCCGGCCAAGCTCAATACGTACCCGTCGGCATCGATCAGGAGCGCCATCATTTCCGACTCTTTTAATTCACGGCTGATATTGTGTAAATAAGGCAGGGCGATATCGAGGAATAACGAGTGTTTCTTTTTTTGAGCGTTGAATAAATCCTTTTTTAAAATTGACTGTCCTTTATCTAAATACGGATTTACATTTCGGCTTTTGCAGCGGTACCATGATTCCATGACTCTTTTGTTCAAGCGGGCCTGGTCAAGGAGCCCCTCCTGAACAAAACGTTTCCACGTATTTAAATAGCAGGGCGTCGGATTCATTCCATCCTCTCCTAATGCTTTTTCCTCATTATATTATAAAAGCGCTTTCAATATCGATAAAAAAACTTCGCACTTACCTGCTGTGCGAAGTTTTCCATTATTCAGCAGTGAACCGCCTGACCTGCGGCTTGCAGCAAAGCTTCGTGAATCGTTTCCGAAAGAGTCGGATGAGCCGCGATGAAGTGCTCCATTGCGTCTGCCGTCAGCTCAGCGTGCATCATCACGGCTGCCTGGCCGATCAGTTCGGTTGCTCTCGGACCCACGATCGAAACCCCGACAATTTCCTGATACTCCGGCTCTATGATGATCTTGACCTTACCGGCAGCCTCATTTAAAATAAGCGCTTTTCCGTTTGAAGAAAACGGAAATTCACCGATACGAACATCCCCGTAGCGCTCCCTCGCTTTTTTTTCATTTAAGCCGACGCTTGCGATCTCAGGCGAGGTATAGATGCAGCGCGGAATGATTTCACTGTTGGCCTTCATGTCTTTGCCTGAGGCATGGGATGCGGCGACGATTCCTTCGTGAAAAGCGGCATGCGCCAGCTGAACCCCGCCTGTGATATCCCCGCACGCATAAATATGCGGAATGTTTGTCTGCATATGTTGGTTGACTTGAATCCCTTTCCTGTCATATTGGACACCAATATGCTCAAGCTTCAGATCAGCAGTTCTCGGTTTTCGGCCGACGGCGACCAGACATCGATCCGCTTGAATATTAAAGCTATCATCGCCATTTTTCAGAAAGACGCGCCGCCAGGCAGGATCAAGACGCTCCACTTGTACAGATGTGAAAACACGGACGCCGGACTCTTCAAGACTTGTGTGCAGAAAGGCGGCAATATCCGGATCTTCCTCAGGCAAAATCTGTTCCGCTTGCTCGGCTATAATTACGTTCGCTCCCAGCCTGCTGTATATACTGGCAAATTCACAACCGATGATTCCTCCGCCGATAATAAAAATCGTTTCAGGGATGGACGGCAATGACATGGCATCTCCGCTGTGGATGATCCAGCTCCCGTCAAAAGACGCAAAAGGCAGTGCGGCAGGTTCCGCTCCTGCCGCTATAATCACATGACCGGCATTGATGACCTCCTGTTTTCCGCCCTTTTCAACAAGTATGTCGTGTTCCGACAAGAACGATGCTTTTCCTTGCAGTACCTTGATTTTGTTTTTATTCATCAAATATTTAATACCCCCGGCGAGCCGCTGAATGATCTCTCTTTTACGGCTTTGGACGGCCTGCCACTGAACCGTCGGGCTTTCGCCTGACAGCCCGATGCCGAATGCGCCGGCGGACTTTACTTTCTCGAACATATCGGCGCTTTCAAGAAGCGTTTTTGTCGGTATGCACCCTTCATTTAAACACGTCCCTCCGAGGGGGCCATCTTCAATCAGGATGACTTCTCTGCTATTCTTGGCGGCTGTTATCGCCGCCACGTAACCCGCAGGTCCCCCTCCTATAATCGCGAGTGTCACAGTCTATCCACCTTCTCTCTATAAAAGAATCGATGCAGGATCTTCCAAATATTTTTTTACATCTGAAAGGAATGCTGCGGCAGGCGCACCATCAAGCGCGCGGTGATCAAAAGTCAGACTGAGCGGCAGAATGGCGCCCTTTGTCAGTTCTCCGTCTTGATAAACGGGGGCCGAATACATTTGGCCGATTCCGAGTATCCCGGTTTCCGGCGGATTTAAGATCGGCGTAAAGTGCTCGACACCATATGCGCCGAGATTTGTAATCGTAAATGTCGATCCTTCTATTTCGTCGTGCAGAAGCCGGCCTTCCCGCGCTTTTTTGGCGTACCATTTGATTTTCTTGGCCAGATCGATCAGCGGGAGCCGCTCGGCATGGCGGATGACGGGAACGGCCAGGCCTTCATCCAAAGCGGCCGCCATTCCTAAATGAATGTGCTCAAAGGTCGCAAGCCTTCCGTCTTGATAAACGCTGTTCATGGCCGGATGATCCAAAAGCGAAAAAACAGCTGCCCTTGCGGCAAAATCAGTGATCGTCAGCTTTGTATCATACCTGGATTGGGCTGTTTCATTGAGCTGTTTTTGCAGGGCTGTTAATTTCGTGATGTCCGCCTTCATCGTAATCGTCAGCTGGGCGCTGTTTTGCAGGCTTTCCGTCATTCTTGCGGCAATCGTTTTCCTCATCGGGCTTGCCGGCGGACGATCTTCCGCCTTATCCGCCTGCTTGTTCGGCCTGTCGGGAAGCGCCTGCAGCACATCCGCTTTCGTAATTCTCCCCCCGGGCCCTGTGCCTTTCAGCGTTTTGATGTCTATATTTGCGCTTTGCGCGATTTTGCGTGCAGCCGGAGAAATTTTAATCCGTTCTTTCGGGGGATCCGGCTGTTTTGTTTGACTTTCCGGCGTTTGTTCGTTTTCATTCCCGATCTGGCAGATGACCGTTCCCGGCGGCACTCCCTCTCCTTCGGACACTTTGATGTCCAACACGGTTCCGTTTGCCGGAGATTCGATTTCCATTTCGATTTTTTCGGAATTGATGCTGGCAATGCTTTCTCCTTTTTCAACGGCTTCACCGACTTTTTTATTCCAGACGGAAACCGTACCTTCTTTCATCGACATTCCCAATTTCGGCATGACAACCTCGACAGCCATGTTCTCCTCTCCTTTCCAATCTTTACACCGTATGTGTTGAGGTTTCTCCTAGCATCTCAAGCACGGTGTTCACCACTTTTTCCGGTGTCGGCAAATACAGGTCTTCAAGAGGCGGTGAAAATGGCACCGGCGTATGCGGAGCCGTCACCTTTTTAACCGGTGCGTCAAGCGAATCAAATCCTTTATCTGCCGCCAATGATGCGATATCCGCGGCAATGCTGCATCTCGGATTGGCTTCATCGACGATCACAAGCCTGTTTGTTTTTTCTATAGATGAAAGGACAGCCTCTTCATCAAGCGGCGAAAGACTCCTCGGATCAAGGACTTCGGCTTCGATTCCCCGAAGTGAGAGATGTTCCGCCGCTTGAAGCGCCGTATGAACCTGTTTGCCGACTGCGACAATCGTTACATCAGCGCCTTTCCGCTTGATATCGGCTTTTCCGATCGGCAGCGTGTAATATTCTTCCGGCACATCGCCTGTCATGTTGTACAGCGTTTTGTCTTCAAAAAAGATAACCGGATCCTGATCCTCAATCGCAGCGAGTAATAAGCCTTTCGCATCGTACGGGGTCGACGGAACAATCACTTTCAGGCCGGGAATGCTTGTAAATAGGGCATACAAGCTTTGCGAATGCTGGGCGGCTGCCCTAAAGCCCGCGCCGTGGGTCGTCCGGATCGTAATTGGAACTTCCGCTTTGCCGCCAAACATGTAGCGGAATTTCGCTCCCTGGTTCAGCACCTGGTCCAAACATGTTCCGATAAAATCGTTAAACATCAATTCCGCGATCGGCCTTAAACCTGTTGAAGCCGCCGCCATGGCTGCGCCGATGTACCCCGCTTCACTGATCGGCGTATCAAGGACGCGCTCCCGTCCAAATTCCTGAACAATCCCTTTCGTGACGCCGAGCACACCGCCCCATGCTTCATCATCCTGCAGATGATCAACATTCGCTCCTCCTGCGACATCTTCCCCCATTAAAATGACGTGATCGTCCTTTCTCATCGCAAGTTTGATCGCTTCATTCAATGCGGCTGACATGCTGATTTCCCTTGTCATGTTTCCTTCCCCCTTCATGAATTAATAAGATACATATACATCTGTCAGCAGTTCGGTTTCTTCCGGATAAGCGCTTTTTTCGCTGAATGCGACCGCTTCCTCCACCGCTTCTTCAACTTCTTTTTCAATCCGCGACTGCTCTTCTTCACTCATCAGCCCTTTTGCCAACAATTCGCTTTTGAACGCGGCAATGGCATCTTTTTCTTCCTGATGCACCGCCTTTTCTTCATTTGTTTTGTAGCGCTGGGCATCTCCTTCAAAATGACCGTAGTTCCTGTATGTCATACACTCAATGAGCGTCGGTCCCTCTCCGTTTTTGGCACGCTCTATCGCCCGGCCCGCAGCCTGGAAAACCGCGGCCGCATCTTTTCCATCCACGCGAATGCCCGGAATCCCATAGGCGGACGCACGATCTGCAATCGACTCGCAGCTTGACGCATAGGAAAACGGCGTCGCTTCGCCATACCCGTTGTTTTCGGCGACAAATATGACAGGCAGCTTCCAAATGGCGGCAAGGTTGATCCCTTCGTGAAACGTCCCCTGGTTGTTGGCTCCGTCGCCAAAAAAGCAAACGCTTACATTTTTAGTCTTTTTATACTTTGCAGTGAGGGCAGCTCCGCAGGCCAAGGGAAATCCCCCGCCGACGATCCCGTTTGCGCCAAGCATCCCTTTGTTAAAGTCTGCGATATGCATCGATCCGCCTTTTCCTTTGCAAAGTCCCGCAGATTTTCCGTATATCTCGGCCATCATCCCCTTCAAGTCGCACCCTTTTGCAATGCAGTGCCCGTGGCCGCGGTGTGTGCTCGTGATGGTGTCTTCGTCATTTAAATGGGCGCAGACGCCCGCGGCAACCGCTTCTTCTCCGGCGTAAAGATGGACAAAGCCCGGCAGTATTCCTTTAGCAAACAGCTGATGAACCCGATCTTCGAAATGGCGGATTTCCAGCATTTTTTGATACATCCACACCGCTTTTTCCTTTGTCAGTACCTCTTCCATATGAATAAACCTCCTGTCTTTTTTTTACTCACACACATTATGATGCAAAAATCGTGCCAACTCTTCGACGCGAACATAAGCCGCTTTTCAGGCGGACATCCTTCCAGAACAAGAGACAAAACGAGACGGGTGTCTCAATTTGTCTACTTCGTCGGTTGCGGAAATGTCTTTGCCGCAGTTAGAATGAACGGTAGAGACGAAGGAGGTTTTTTTCATGAAGAAAGCGTATGTTTTTTTAATCGACGGATTTGAAGAAATCGAAGCGATAGCAACGATTGATATTTTACGGAGGGCTGAAGTCGAGACTGTCACCATCTCGCTTGATCCATCCCGCAGCGTGAAAGGCGGGCATGACATCATCGTCGAGGCAGACGTCATGTTTGAGGATGCTGATTTTCAAAAAGCGGATATGCTGATTCTTCCGGGCGGAAATGTAGGCAGCAAAAAAATGCTGGAACACCAAGCTTTGCACAAGACGCTGACAGAAGCGGCGGATGCAGGAAAATATGTCGCCGCTATCTGCGCCGCAACGATGACGCTCGGAAAAACGGGGCTTGTCAGCGGAAAAAAAGCGACCTGCTATCCCGGAGTTGAAGAACATTTGACAGGAGCGGATGTCACTGCAAATGAAACTGTTGTCGTGGATGGAAACATCATTACTTCCAGAGGCCCGGCGACCACGATTCCATTTGCCCTCAAGCTTGCCGAATTGCTGAACGGCAAAGAAAAAGCCGATGCAGTTGCCAAGGGAATGCTCGTCTGCTAAGACGGCATTCCTCTTTTTTATCCAATAAAAGAACGGTATTGACATCATAAATCTTAAAAGATATGATATTTAAAAAGTAATTCCGTAAAATCAATAATTGTAATCTCATGCAAAAGAGCTTTAGCATTCGGCTATAATCCCATTATGGTCGCGTGAAAAAGCAACCTTTGCCATGTATGACATTAACATTTTGATAGGACGGTATATTTCATTTTCCCTATATTCATGTATAAGGAAAAGAAATATACCGTTTTTCAGGAGGATATAACATTGAAAAAACAGAAAGTGACGAAGGGGTCTTTGGAGGCGGAGATCAGCAAAACCTTAACCCAATGGGAAAAAGACTATTTGGGCCGCGGCTCCGTGTCTGTTAAAACAGACATTCTCAGAAATATGGTCATCATTTCCCTGAACGGTATTTTGACGCCCGCCGAATACGAACTTTGCAGTACAAAAGAAGGCCTGCTGTCAATTAAAAGAACCCGCTCCGGTTTGGTGGAATCGGGTATAGAACAACTGAGCCGCATAATGAAGGAGCTGACCGGTGAAGAGACGATCAGCTTTCACACGGATATCAGCACCCGCACTGGCGAGCGGATCATGGTATTTAAATTGGCAAACGACCTGCAAAAAAAATTGGCATAGAAAAACGGAAGATCTTTAAAGCATGAACATGAGTTAAAGATAAGCCGGTATTATTCAGAAAGATTGGCTGAAATAGGCCGATCCTGAATATACCGGCTTTTTTTACGTTTTCAGAAAGGAAGGCAAGACATGAAACAGTATGTTCTTTTCCATCATCCCGACGGAGGGATGCCGGATGTTTGATCTGCTAGATTCTTTATTTTGGCTGAAAATATTTTTCGCGTCGCTTGCGCTTTGTTTGTTCAGCGCACTGCTCGTCCTGAATCGAAAGGTTCCATTGGCATATGTACGGATTCACGCCAAGATCATCGCCCTGCCGCCGCTTGCCGCGCTGGCAGCATTGATAACGGTGAATCCCGGGCAAGCTGGAGCTCCTTGGCGCTTGGATTCGCTGGCTTGGCTGATCGCCTTGTTTGTCTTGACCATCGGCTTCATCGTCCAGCGCTACTCTGTCCGGTATTTGTTCGGCGACCGCTCCTACCGTAAATTTTTTGTGCTGCTTACGCTTACAACAGGAGGCGCTTCATGCGCCTGGCTGAACGATGATCTTCGCTGGCTCCTCTTATGCTGGGGTATTACGCTTTTCGGCTTGACCGCGCTAATCGGCTTAAACAGCGCGTGGCAGGCGGCGAAAAATGCCGCTTTGTATGCGGGCCGGATCTTTGCGCTCAGCTGGCTGGCGATAGCAGCTGCCGCTCTTTGGCTGTCTCTTTCGACGGGACACTGGCGATTATCATCCGCCATAGCGGAAGAAAGCCTTGTACAGCTCAGCTCATGGGAGAAAACCGGGATCGGCCTCCTTATCATTTTAACGGTGATGATTCCTGCGGCACAGTGGCCGTTTCATCGCTGGCTGCTCGATTCGGCAATCGCCCCGACTCCCGTTTCCGCGGTCATGCACGCCGGACTCGTAAATGTAGGCGGCGTCATGCTGACCCGTTTCGCACCGATGTTCAGCGGTGATGGGCTGCAGCTTATTTTGCTTGTTCCCGCCGTCTTTTCCGTCTTGCTCGGAACGGGCATGATGATCGTCCAGACGGACTACAAGCGGCAGCTCGCAGCTTCAACGGTCGCGCAGATGGGTTTTATGCTCGTCCAATGCGCATTAGGGGCCTATATTGCGGCTGTTATTCACCTCATGTTACACGGCCTGTTCAAAGCCGCCCTTTTCCTGCAAGCCGGATCAGCGGTGCGCCGTTATGAATCGTTCGCATCTAAACGGGGCAGACCGGCTCTTTTCTGGGACATGATAGGCGGCGTCTTTGCTCTTACTGTCGTCATCGGAATCTGGGTCTCCTCTGCGGACGATGGCTATCAATTGATCAGCGCCCTTGTTTTAGGCTGGGCACTGTTCATTGCTTGGAGACAGCTTGTCACAGCCAATGACGGACGCGTCACACGAATGGCCGGGCTTTTCATTTTATCGGGGGCTTCACTCGCGTTTGCCATCATTCATTCCGGTTTACACGGGCTCCTGAAGGAAGCTGTTGTACAAGGAGCGCAGCCGCCTGCAATGGCGGCCGTTATAACGGCAGTCGTTTTGTTAGCCGGCAGTGCGGCCGGCGCCTTGATCGTTCGGCAGCGCTTTTCATGGTCCGGCGCACTTTATCTGCGTCTTGTAAAAACGGGTGAGCCTCATTTTGAATCGGTCGAAGAACGGCCGAATTATCTTGACCAATATCTTACTCAAGGAGGTCGTCAATCATGAAAGCAGCACCCACATTGTCTAAACAATTGATCTTCAAATATGAACATCAGACAGCGGACTTTAATATTGATGAATCGGTTCAATCAGCAGCACGGGTCATTGCGCCGCTATGGCCGATTGAAACTTTTGCCGCGCGCCATCCGTGGATGGGTCTTGAAGAACAGACATTTGAACAGACGGCCCGGCAGCTTAAACAGCAGCTTCATGTTGATATTTACCCAAAGTCCTCCATTTTCCGCTCCGCAAAACAACGGGGAGAAATCGATGAGGCCATTCTTGAAAAAAAGCTGACGCATTGGCTCGATTCATATCAGCCCGGCATGCAGAGGGAAACAGCGGAAGCGTTTTGCAAAGCTGCGCTCAAGCTCGACGAAATCCCTGAACAGCTCTTGAGATCCCGGCAAGTCGAAAAGCTTGCCAAACAAGCGGCGCGCGGGACAATCGATGATCGAAAAACACGCTTAATCAAACCGCTCAGCGTTTTTGCCGGACAGAAAACCGCTCACCTTCTTGATCATCATGTGATTAAATGGTGCAAGCTGTTCCTCGATGAATCACAATCGGCATGGCGGCTTCCGCATCGCGAGAAAGGGTTTTACAGCGCTTGGCGGCAGCTTGTTGAACATGATCCCGCCCTGGCGCGAGCGGAACGTCAACGACTGAAAGGGTGGCCGGAAGAGCCTCGGGACGCGATGAAAAGAGCACTCCGAGCGCTTGATATTTCTGATGGAGACGTTCAGGCATACCTTGAAGCTCATTTGCTCTCTCTTCCGGGATGGGCCGGGATGATGCTTTGGCGTTCCCAGCAATCGCAGGATGAACAAGGGCTGCTGCTCGAGTATTTAGCCATCCGGCTTTCAATGGAATGGATGCTTATTGAACCTTATTTGCCGCTGTCTAAGCCAAAACCTGAAAAAGAGATGCAGGTCGTTCCTTTGATTGCGGCCTGGCTGCATTGGGGCCTCCTGACGCCTGACGAATGGCTCAAACTTTCAGCAGCAGAGCAAAAAGCGAGATTAACACTCGCCCGCCGCTTTGATGATCTAACACGCAGGCGCATCTGGCTGGAAGCGTGGGAACAATCATACGCTGCTGAGGTAAGAAATCTCATCACGGCAAACAAACCTGCCGCTGCCGCCAAAAGTGAAGCGGCGCTGGCCCAGCTTGCATTTTGTATTGATGTCCGTTCAGAGCCGTTCCGACGGGCATTGGAAAAGTCAGGCCCTTTTGAAACGTATGGAACAGCGGGCTTTTTCAATCTGGCGATCGAAACGTGCGAGCTTGGCACTAAGCACACTCACAGCTCTCTGCCGGTCATCCTTAAACCTCAGCATCGAGTAAATGAAACGGCCGATGAATCAAGTTTCAAATCGTACCAAGAACATAAAAAAGCGGCATCCTCGCTGAGCTCCGCCTTTAAAAAGATGAAACAGAATCTATTGGCGGGTATGCTGCTTCCCGAAGTGAGCGGGCCGTGGCTGAGCGTGCAAATGGCCGCGCGCAGCCTGGTCCCCCGCGCAGCCGGGCAAGCTTTCCGGAATGCGCGGAAAACATGGCTGAAGAAGCCTCAGGCAAAGCTCTCGCTTGATCGCATGGAAACATCTGAATCCGGCATTCCGGTCGGATTTACGGATAAAGAAAAAGCCGCCTATGCCAGACAGGCATTAAAGATGATGGGGATCACTGACCGGTTCGCTCCGCTCGTTGTCATTTGCGGGCACGCCAGCAGAAGCACGAATAACCCTTATGCATCAGCACTGGACTGCGGCGCCTGCGGAGGCGCATCAGGCGCTTTCAACGCACGCGTCCTAGCCGCTTTATGCAACCTTCCGAGCGTCAGACAGAGACTCCGCTCCGACGGCATTTTTATTCCGGATGATACGGTATTCGCCGCCGCAGAGCACATTACAACATTGGACGAACTGCAGTGGCTCTATGTACCTGAGCTTCCGGCTAAAGCTCAACAAGCGTTCGACCGCATCAACTCGGTGCTTCCCGATGTGAGCCGCACTGTCGGAGCCGAACGTTTAGAAGAGCTGCCGCAGCTCGGCTACCAAAATCCGCGGAGTGAAGTTGAGCGCTTCGCCGAAGATTGGAGCGAAATCCGTCCCGAATGGGGGCTGGCCCGAAATGCTTCATTCATCATCGGCACACGCCGGCTTACACGCGGAGCTGATCTTGAAGGAAGAGCTTTTCTGCACAGCTATGACTGGCGGAATGACGAGGACGGCTCCATCCTCAGCGGCATCATTTCAGGGCCTGGAACAGTTGCCCAATGGATCAATCTGCAGTATTACGCGTCAACCGTTGCGCCGCATTATTATGGAAGCGGAAATAAGGCAACCCAAACCGTTACTTCAGGCCTCGGCGTCATGCAAGGAAATGCAAGCGATCTTTTGGCCGGCCTCCCGTGGCAGTCCGTCATGCGGTCAGATGACGAAATATATCATGCGCCTCTCAGGCTCCTGATCGTGATCGAAGCGCCGGATGATGCTATCGAACGTCTCCTTGACCGCGATCACAGCTTCCGGCAAAAGGCCGAGAACGGATGGATCCACCTGGCATCTATTAACCCGGAGGGAAAATGGAAGAACTGGACACACACGATAAATAAATGAGGTGAAATGTCATGGAAGAAGACAAAAAAATACTGATGATTATCGGAATGGAGAAGCAGCTTGAACAGACCATCTGCCGGGCAGCGAATATTCAGCCTGAAAACGCCCTCGTTTTAAAAAGCGTCTTCCCTGATATTTCACAGCCCTACGGTGATTTGATGAGAGATATCATCACCCTTGTCCACCGGAACAAAGCGGAAGAAATCTGGATTGTCCGCGATAAGCACGAGCAAACGGCAGATGAAGATATTTCTGACCTTTTAAATAGAAACAAAGATTTAAGTGATAGAATGCAAACTTTAGAGTACCTTTTCCAAAACTGCAGTCCGGAGTTTACGCAGAGCAGCATCGATGAATGGCTGTCACCGAGCAAAAACGCGGCCGAAGGTGTACACAAAAGTGTCGCCGCCATCCGCCGGCACCCGTTAATCCCTTCGCACGTTAAAGTGAAAGGATTTCTAATCGAAAATTCGGTTTTAACGGAAATTGAAGCCTTAAACAAAAACGGAGCCCGATAACAGGGCTCCGTTTTCTTAAACACACCATTCTTTACACGACAGCAGACCGCTGATAAAATCTCTGAATATGCATGGTAATGTAGCACAGCTCTTTTTCCGGAAATTCAAAACCATACTCCCGCTTCACAAATGCCCCGATTTCTTCTGCGCACATAAACGCTTGTCCAAACTTCTTTTTAATGAGGCTGATCATTTCACCATCCATTTCGTAAAATGTCTCTCCCGATTCGATATGCTGAATGGCGAAACGGAGATGGTTGACAAGCCGCTCATACGAAATCGTCTCATCCTTTATTTTAATGTTGAGTTTGTTTTCGATGATCTCGATAATATCTTTGATCATCGTTGTGAGATCGAGCGTTTTTGTCATATCTCCCGCGTTTGTTTTGGCTGTATGAATATGAAGTGCAATATTGGCGACTTCATCCTCCGGAATATCGATCTTCAGCTTTTCTTTAATGAGGGCCTTTGCCCAGCGGCCGATTTGAAATTCTTTCGTGTAGAGGACTTTGACTTCTTGAAGCAGCGGATTTTTAATGACCATTCCCTTGCTTAACCGTTCTATCGCGAATGATAAATGATCTGAAAAAGCAACATGGATTCGCTCATTGATTTTGATTCCGAGCTCTTTTTCCGCATGAGAAATAATATCCTCCGCCACCTGAATATGATCTTCCGGCAACGTTTTTAAGATCTCCTCAAATTGGCGGTATTCTGATGAATCTTTCATTACGAATATTTTTTCAATTTTAGATCTATCGACAATATCATTCTTCTTTTTTTGAAATGCGATTCCGGAACCTAATACGATCTTTTCCTCGCCGCCATCCTTGACGACGAGCGCATTGTTATTTAAGATTTTTTTTACTTTCATAGCTGCCTTCCTTTCATCCTGTTTTAATGAATGAAAACGGAATTATTCTTTTTCATCTTTAAAGCCAAGACACAAAGTCGCAATGAATGCTGAAATCACCGCAATCGCAAAAGCGATTAAATAATGAATGAGATTGGCGGTGCCAAGAGGAAGAATGATTGAAATCATCGGGATGCCGGACAATCCGTAAGAGTTTGCCGCAACGTGTGTGAAAACAGCGTATGCACCTCCGATGGCGCCTCCGATCGATGCACCGATAAACGGCCTGGCGAGCTTCAGGTTGACGCCAAACATGACAGGTTCGACGATTCCCAAAAAAGCGGTGAGAGAAGCCGGAATCGCAATCTTTCTGATGCCGGCATTCTTTGTTTTCAAAAACACGGCGAGTCCCGCTCCCCCCTGCGCG
Source organism: Bacillus sp. FSL L8-0528 (assembly GCF_038593085.1). NCBI lineage: Bacteria > Bacillati > Bacillota > Bacilli > Caryophanales > Bacillaceae > Bacillus > Bacillus sp. FSL L8-0528. The sequence goes on along the minus strand of NZ_CP151961.1, from coordinate 867,061 downwards.
ACATTGGCCATCGACCATATTGGAAGCAGAAAATTAACCCCGTATTCGGGATCTGCGAGCAGCGACGCTTCAATCACATAAAAACTGTGGTGCAGGCCGCTCAAAACGAGTAAGGAGTAAAGCCCGCCAAATAAAAATCCGGCGCAAGCCCCCGCAAAATGATAAACAAACCCGAGACAGTCGCTTACAAAATGGGCGATGATCAGTGAGAGCGGCCCCATGATAAACAGCGCGGCAAATCCCGAAGCCATGACTGTAATAAACGGTGCGACGAGCAAATCTAAAGAACGGGGGACGATTCTTTTTAAGAATTTTTCGATTTTGCTCATTATATAGACGGATAAGAGAATCGGAATGACCGTCCCCTGGTATCCGATCAAAGGAACTTCAAGGCCGAATACTTCGACGGATTCCGGCTTTTGGCTGCCGAGCAATGAAGGATCGAGCAGATCGGGATGGGTCAGAATTCCGCCGATGACAGCGCCTAAAAACGGATTCGCTCCAAACTGTTTAGCTGCACTGAACCCGATCAGCACAGGCAAAATGACAAACGCTGAACTTGAAAAAATGTCGAGCATTTTCATCAGCGGGCCGCCATAGGCGCCGAGGCTGAATTCTTTAAGCACACTGATGAGACCCATGAGCAATCCGCTCGCAACGATTGCAGGAATGATCGGCACAAAGATATCTGACAGCGTTTTGGCAAATCGCGTCAATATGTTCATGTTTGGCCGCGCCTCCCGGCGGGCTTCTTCAAGAGGAGCCGGATCGCTGTATTGGATCATTTCCTTATAAATCTTATTGACTACACCTGTACCGAAAATAATCTGGAACAAACCGTATCTGAAAAAAGTCCCCTGCACAGACTCCATCTTTTCAATAGCAGCTATATCGATTTTTTCTTCATCTCTGACATTGAAGCGCAGCCTTGTCGTACAATGGCTGATGCTGATGATATTCTCCGCGCCTCCAATGAGGGGCAAGAGAACTCTTGCAATCTCTTTTTGCAGCACCCGGATCTACCTCCTCCAATTTTTCTATCCTATCAAATCAACAGAAGACGATCAAAATGAAAAATGTGCCATCACATCTAAAGACCCCCGGTGAAAGGAATAAAAAAAGACCTAAAACATGCGAAAGCAACAGCCGATAGGCGCAAAAAAAGCACACTAAGGTCTGTAGTTCCTTTAGCACATTTTAGGTCTTGCCTGCCTTACCAGTAACAATCCCGTCGATATTTATTTGTTCTTAATATGATTCTATTCGCTTCGGGCATGGACATCAATAGTGCAAACCGCCTATATATCCTGCATATAAAAAAGAGAAGGCGTTAAAGCGCCTTCTCTACATCTTCAATGGCTATCGCGCGGTCCTTTAAAACATGCACACTGTACTTCACATAGCCGGGCCGGTCTTCCCCGTCTAAGCCCATACTGTCAATCTCAATGTTTTCATAATGGTAGCCGCTCAATAACTTTTTCACCGCTTTTGCCTGGTCATAGACCTGCCTCTGGCCGTCCCGGCCTGAATTCAAGGTAACTGTAACAGCGATCGGTTCTGTTTGCTTCAGTTTTTTCCAATCTGTATTGACATATAGCTTCCAGATAGAGAAACTTGGACGTCGATTACGTTTTTCAGCTTTTTTTCAAGCTCTGCCTTGATCTCATTTGAAGCTTCTTTGCTTATTCTGGCTCTCGTCTTTTCCTGTCTGACTTCTTTAATGCCATCGTTTGTGACAGCCGGGTGCAAGCCTCCTTTTACGCTGAAAATGTACTCATCATTCCGCTCATCTGACACGCGAAAAAGGTATTCAGCAAACTTGAAATTATAGGAGCTCCCTTTCATATTTAAGGTTTCGCCGGAGTGGGCTTCCTGCAAGTATGCCGATAGCTTTTGTTCAGCCAGCGCGCGGCTGACCGGATTTCCGTAAAAGGCGTTATACACATAACAGCCCGTCACAAGAATCAACAACGAGAGACCTGTAATGAAGGCTTTCTTTTTCAATTCAATCAACTCTTTCCAAATTCCCGCGTCCCGTCCATTATGAAGAAGAATTCGGACATTAGGCAAGCTCTTTCTGCTTCGTCTCCGTTCCCAAAAAGAAGATGGCCGCGACAGCTGCAACAACGGCGACGCAGAAGATCAAAAAGATCATTGAAATCTCTGTCCCCCGGGCGACGAGATAGCCGACAAGAAGCGGGCCGAGGATGCCGCCGATTCGGCCAAAGCCGGCTGCCATTCCTGCACCGGTCCCCCTGATTGATGTCGGGTATTGTTCAGGCGTATAAGCATAAAGCGCGCCCCAGGCACCAAGGTTGAAAAACGATAAAAACATGCCTGACGCAAGCAGAAGCGCCAGCGATTCAGCCGATCCGAAGAAGTAGGCGCTGACAGCCGTCCCTAACAAGTAGACGGTAAGCACCATTTTCCGGCCGGCTTTTTCAATCAGCCATGCCGCGGAGAAATAGCCGGGCAGCTGAGCCAGCGTCATGATCAAGACGTACTCAAAGCTCTGGATCATGCTGAATCCTTTCATCACCATGACGCTCGGCAGCCAAAGAAACATGCCGTAGTAGGAAAAGACGACGCAAAACCAGACAATCCACAGCATGGCCGTAGGCCGGGCATACTTGCGGGACCAGACGTTTTTCACATTTTCCGCGACGGTCGGCTTCCTTTCCTGCGCAAGCTTCTCATATTTCGGAGAATCCGGCAGGGCGATCCGCAAATATAAGGCGTAAATAGCCGGTATCGCGGTTATTAATAAAGCAATCTGCCAGCCGTAGGCCGGAATAATAAAATACGAAATGAGCGCGGCAGCCAGCCAGCCGAACGCCCAGAAACTTTCGAGCAGGACGACGACTCTTCCCCTCCGCTCCGGCGCAACCGTTTCGGATACGAGCGTAGATGCGACTGGAAGCTCTCCTCCAAGACCCATACCGACGAAAAAGCGCAGCACTAAAAATGCCCACAATGTCGTCGTTAAAGCGGACAACCCGCTGCCAATCGAGAAAAACAGCAGCGTAATCATAAAAACGTATTTTCTTCCGACACGGTCAGCCAAAAGGCCAAAGACAAATGCCCCGACAGCCATGCCGATTGAGTTGACGCTGCCGATCCAGCTCATCTCCTGCGGCGTCAACTTCCATTCCGCGTGCAAAGCAGCGATGATAAACGATAATATGCCAACCTCCATGGCATCAAAAAGCCAGCCGAGACCGGCGATGCCAAGCAGTCTGCGCTCTGAAACAGGACGGTTCTTCTTCATACTCACAACACCTCTTTACTCTCTTAGCAGTTTACATGAGTATTAGTTTACACCTGTCTTTACACTTTTGTCACGAAGAAAATGAGGCGCCGTCTTTTTCAGTTTAATGAATATGATGCTTGTGAAACTTTTCTTTTTGGTGCTTCAATTTTGGCAGAAACCCGTTTTCCCGCTCTTTTTCATAGCGCTTTTCAATATGAGATTTGATTTCTTTTCCCCTTTCCTGATCAAGGATTCCGTACTCCACATACTTATTGATCAGCTGTTTTTTCTTTTCCATAATGTCCTTTTGCAAAGAAGCCAGTTCATTTTTTTGCTTGTCGGTCAACTCTTGATAAACGCGTGTTTCCCCGTAGGCAGAAGACATGACAGCCGTACATGACAGCGGAATGACGAGAAGCAGGCTGACGCACAGTTTGCGCATCATGCAACATCCTTTCTGATCTATGATTCATTCTATTTTTATCTTTTTTGCGGAGTTTATGCATAAAAAAAGCCGCTTGATAAAGCGGCTTGGCTTTCTATTAAGGCTGCAGCGATTTCCGCGCCGTATATTCATCAATGCGCGCCAATGCATCTTTCATGTCCATGCAGTTGCTGAAGCTTTCATCAATTTTTTGAATGCCTTCCTGATATTTTCCATCAGTGAGTACTTGTTCTGCTGCATCTCTTAATCTTTCAGCATTGACCTCTTCTGCAAACAGCGGATATCCCGCATTCAGCTCTTTCAGGCGTTGGGCGATCATTGGCTGATCTTTATCATGCGGAAGCACGACCATCGGGACACGGTAATGGATGCCTTCATTGACGCTGTTCATGCCGCCGTGCGTAATGAACACATCGGCCTCTTTAAGAACCTCTAATTGCGGCACATACGGGGCGATGATAAAATGCTTCGGCACTTCTTTAATATCCGCGTAGTCCGACTTTTCGCCGGCGGCGATGACAACCTTGCCGTCGAAATCACGGAAAGCATCGATGCACATATTGAAAAAGTCAGCGGTTTTACCAAGTACGGTTCCCATTGAAATATAAATGACTTTCTCATTCTTTAACGATTCTACCGGGAAATCGGTCTTGTCGAGCCGCTTCGGAAAACGCGGGCCGATAAACAGCACATCATCCCCGAAACGGTCGCTGTCAGGCTGAAAATACCGGCTTGTATACACAACGGTCAACTCCGCCTGATTGCTCATAAACTGTCCTGTATGCCTAGGTGAGACGCCGTACTTTTCTTTCAGTTCCGCTAGCAGGTCTTCGCATTCTTTGTCCAAATGCAGCTCCGCGCCTGAATCCGGATGCAGCGGCAGAATCTTCATATGTTCTTGTCCGAAGAGAAATGAAGCCGACGAAGCGATTCCCGGAATGTTCAAATAATCCCTGACCAATTCACCCGCACCGAATGTGTCATAATATACGACGTCGAACGAAATGCTTTTGGACAGCTCTTTTACAATGTCTAGAATATACAGCGAGGTTTTGAGATGAATTTTTAAAAATTCAAGAAGGCCGGACGGTGAATTCGGATCAATATGCGCGTTTCTTACCAGATCTTTGTATAAATGGACGGTAGCCCCGACGCCCTCCAGCCTGTCTTTATACTTTTCTGTTGAAAGATAGTGCACATTGTCGCCTCTGTCAGCAAATGCTTTGGTGATCCCTAATGTAGGGTTGACATGCCCTTCCGCCGGAAAATTGACGATTAAAATATTTTTCATGATTAAAACTCCTTTTTATCCTTTTTGAAACGGGTTGACATCAATTCAGCGCCTGATTAGACTGATGTTAGTTGCTACTAACTATCATAAAATGGGGGTAAACACCTTTGCAAGAGACGAACGAACGGATCATATCTGCTGCTTTAGACTTAATGCAAAAATACGGATTCAAGTCGGTGACGATAAAGGATATCGCGCTTCGTTCAGGCGTCAGCGAAATGACCGTCTATCGGCACTTCAACACAAAGCTCGGACTTTTGGAAGCGGCCGTTCAACAATTTTCTTATATCCCAGCCTTTCAGCGCGTATTTGAAAACGATATCACTTGGAACCTAGAAAAAGATTTAACATTGATTGCGGAATCGTATTTGCTCCATATGGAAAATAACAAACCGCTCTACCTCATCGCTGTTCAAGACGGCGGAAGGATGACTGATCTTTTCGACTCTCTGTTAAAGCATATGGAAGAGCTCCTCAGTTATTTAACAGACTACTTTCAGACGATGCAGGACAAAAACCTGATGAAAAAGGGAGATCCAGATTCACAGGCCTTCGCTTTTCTGTCATCTTTATACGGATACTTCTCTTCTGGCGCATTGGCTGACGGCCGGTTTCAAAAAACCGCTAAAGACACTTATATTAAACAGATAACCGCCGCTTTCTGCGACGGTTTGCAAATATGATATCACCCTTCAACTGAAGGATGGATCGCTATTCATTCAGCTCTTCAACATCCTTCAGCTTGATATCCGTATTTTTTTCAAAGGAGGTGCTGTATTTGACATAGCCGATCTCCTCGTCTTTGATATCTTCCCCCTCAAAAATGTTGGCATTAATCATCACGCTTTCGTAGTCATACCCTTCCTTATTCAACAGGCGCTGAATTTTTTGCGCTGTATTGTATACGTCTTTTCGGTCGGCATTTGCGGCATCAAGTAAAATATGAATCTCCATCGGCCGCTCTAAGCGGAGGCTTTTCTCCCATTTTGCGTCATTTTTCAGCTTTCCTTTTAATACTTCCACATGCACGTCAACGTCTTTCAGATCGTTTATGGTTTTCGATAAAAATGTTTTGATTTCTTTTCCGGCTTCTTCTCCAAGCCGTTCCATCAGCGGTTCGTTGAGGTTCTCTTCATAGATCCCGTCCGTGTGCACTTCAGGTTGAACAAATCCTCTCAAAGAAAACAGATAGGGATCTTTGCGCTTTTGATCGTCGGTATCAGTGACTTCAAATACATATTCGGTGAACTTGAAATGATAGAGTCCGTTGTCGATCCGCAAGTTTTTTTCAGGATAGCGGTCAGTCAAATAATGCTCAAGCGCCGTTTGAGACAGCTTCTTGCTTACGGGATTTCCGTTGAAGGCGTTGTATGCGGCAAGTACAAAGGAAACGAGCAGCACAATCAATACGCTATACAAGATTTTCTTTTTCATCATATCAACTACTTTCTTTCAGCTTTAAGAACAGCCATCCGATCATCATCCCGGCCGCGGCGAAAAAACAGTGAATAGCAGCAAGCATGAAAGCGCCAAAGACGGCATACAGCAGGTGCTCCACAACCCCTGTACCGTCAGCTGCGTCCCATCCGGCCAGAATATCCCCCATCCCCCAAATGAAAATCGGCGCAAAGGAGAGGAGCATCACGAGTTTCATATCCCGGTAAAACAAGTACACCGCAAGCCCAAGCACGGCGTACCACAAAATAAAGCCGAAGCTCTCATTTAACAGGGATGTGTGAATCGCGAGAAAAAACGAAATGGCTGTAAACATCAATTGGTACAAGGAGAGCTTCCGATTGATTTTTTTAAACATTTGACTTTCATGAACAGACGACTCGATATGTTCCTTCGGAAGCTCGGCCTCCGTCATCTTCAAAAGCCTATGAAGCTCTTCATCGTTTTCGGCCGCTTCCTCAATCCATTCAGCCGTCTCCTTGCTTAACAGCCCCTCATGGTATAAAGGAAGCAAATCTTTGAATACACTGCGTTCCTTATCCTTCATCATACCCCTCCATTTCTTGCTGCAGCTTGAGCTTCGCTCTGTGAAACCCGACCCTGGCACCGTTTTCGGTTTTGCCTGTGAGCATGCCGATTTCTTTAAATGACAATTCTCCGTAGATACGGAGGGTGACCATTTCCTTTGAATCCTCATCAAGCCGGTTGATTTCCTCGAGAAGCCGCCGCTCTTTCTCGGTTTTCAGAAGTTGTTCTTCAGGAGATAAGCAAGCCGCTTCCTCATGCTGAAATATCGTGTTTGCCCCGGCTTTTGACGCTCCTGAACGAAAGTGTTTTTTCAACACATTTTTAGCAATCGCAAACACCCATGTTTTGATTGTCGACTTTCCCGAAAATGTATGATAGCCTTTCACAGCCTGATAAAATACTTCCTGTGTTAAATCTTCCGCCATTTCTTTATGGAATGTCTTAACGTAGAAAAAGGCATAAACGGAAGGCTGAATACTCTTGTAGACTTCCTCAAGCTTCATAAAGCCCCTCCCTGGCTGGGCATGCCGCTATTTTTCTATTCACTTATTAGTACCGCTGAACTTCTTTTTGTTACAAAAAATCGCATAAAAAAAGAGACAACACCGAAACATTCATGTTATCTCCGGTATCCGTAGCAGTCTGCCCGCGGTATGAAAAGGAGGCAAAAAGACACCTCATCTAGACAGCTGTTCAAATGGTCGATCATCATCTGCCGTCCTTCCACCACAGCCACCTTGTCTCTCAACTTGAACCAGTGCGACGAGTCCGTGAAGCATTTATAGGTGACATCTACACCTGCTTCAATTTCTTTTGTAACTGTTTACTCGTATAAATCTTTTCTTTTGGCACACTTTTCATCAGTGTATCTCATCCTCCTCTTTATTCGTCTAATCGACGTTTTCAATGTGCATGGTGAAATTCATAAAAACTATGTCATATCTTTCGGTGTAACCACACAAATTTCAATTCGTATGAGACACAAAATTACTCCCGCTAGCGCTCTCTGACTTGCAAACCAAAACAGGCAAAATGAAAGTTTCATTTTGCCTCCCTGTAAACCTTTATTTATACTCTCTCCTCTAATTAAAAAATACAAACAAAAATAATTGATCTACTCAAACTCTCATATTAACTACGATTAACCCTACTAATTGCATACAAGAAGTTTTTATTGATTGCTTGTTCTAACCATGGATAACAACTTTTGATAATTTTCTTTATCAAGTATCGGATATTTCAATCTTATTACATTATATTTATCCAAACTAGATAAATACTGTAAGTTCTCCGAAATAGTTACAAAAAAAGTTTGGCTTGGTATCGATAGAAAATATTTTTCAACCTCTTTAAACGTGATTTTCACAGTTTCTTTATCAATTTCATTTTTTACAAAAGAGTCTATTCCAAATGGGATAGTATATACACCATACTCTGAAATTAATCTTATGTATGTCAAATACAGTGCAAGGAGAGTTTTATTGTTATCCATACCACTGCCTTTAACTTCACTAAAATTAAAGAATTCAATTTCACTTAGTTTTGTACTTCCTAATCGCAAATTAATATCACTTAATATCTCATAAAACCTTTTACTTATATTAGATTTTCTGTCCTTTTGATCTTCTTTTAGTTCTCTAATTTCTTTTGCTAAAGTCTTAATCAATACCTCCAAATCTTTTCTGTCATCACTTAATTTGTCGATTGTTTTTAAAAACTCTTCATTAGCTAATCTCTTAGATTCCAAATCAATATATTCTTTTAGATTTAGAATCTCTTTAATTTCCATTTTTCGTTTGGAAAGAGTGCTATATTTTGAATCTAATTCGGCAATTTCATTTTGTAACTCTTCAATTTCATTTTGTAATTTCTCATTCTCCTTATTGTTAAAATCAAGCATGTTTTGTATTTCTAACAAATTGTTTTTTAATTTAAGCCTTGTTAATGACTGTTCTAAGGTTAGCTTTGAATGACAATGTATACATTCTAACTCAACGTCCTTGTATGTTTTTTTGTTAACAGTCATTATTTTTTCAAGTTCAACATTATCTTGAGAATTTAAATCTTGTTTCGTTTTTTTAGCAAATATCTCTTTCTTTTTCACAGAAATTTCACTTGAAATTCTACTTAACTGTTTCAAATAATTATTAAAGGTTTCTTTAAGCTTTTTAAGATCGTAAGGTGATGTATCGATCATTTTTGTGTTTTTAACATATTCTTCTTGCAAACTATTTAGTACTTCAATTTTAGATTTAATTTGCTTAACTTTTTTTTGATTTTTACTTTTTTCATTTTCTTTCTCAAGAATTCCTTGGTTTGAAATGCCTAAAACATATTCCAAAATATCACCTGGTATGTTCGAATATCTCCCCAATGAATCAGAAGAGTTTTTAAAAATATACCCATTCCATGATTTATCCTGATCAAGATAAAAAGATGTTAATATTTCGGTAGCATACACAGAAGAAAGTTCATTAGTTTTTGACTTTTTCAATTTTAATTTCATATTGATGGATAGTTTTTCTTCTAGCCATTCAGAAAACTCTTTAAGACTTAAAACACCGTCAGAGTCTGAAACATAAAATAAAGTGTTATCCCTAATAATTGAATAAGCTGAACCTTTTATTAATATGTCGACCCGAAATCGCATAGTGTTAAAATTCCAACCATGCGGAAATTGTTTAATCTCAAATCCTAAAGCATAATATAAAGATTTGATTAAACTTGATTTTCCAATTGTAGTCCTATCACTTGTAATTATATTTGCGTTTTGTGAGAAAGAAAATTCATTTGCTACTTCATTTTCATAATCTAAAATAATTAATCTCTCTACTATCATGCAATTTCACTCATTTCTACTAAAACTTCAATTACAATTGCTTTTTTAGCAAATTCATTTATGTTATTAAATTTTTCATTACAATTACACTTCTCAATGGCACTATCAATAATTCCTTCCTCTGTTCCATTAAATAAATCAAAATCTTCGAGTAATTCTTTAGCTGTTTGCTTTTCATTTGCGTACGAATGAATTATTTTAAGTTGTTCTTTTTTTATCTGCTTTTTATAAAAGAAAGAATAAGATGTCGATTTTAGAAGTTCATCAAACGCATCTAAAGTAGAAGAAAGTTTAAATATTTCTTTTAAGTCTTTTTTTAATATTTCTTTTTTTTTATAGTCTTCTTGAGTCTTAATAATGAATTCGCTTTTTTGGTCAATGAGTGTAAAAAGTTCATTAATTGCAACTTGGCCTCTTTTATGGCTAACATCAATATCTCTTAGGGCCATTTCTCCAAGTAAAACTGTGATAGCCTCAGACAACTTATCTTTAAAAGGTGGTATATACAAATAACTAGTTAACAATTTTCCCTCAAATTCTTTGATGTTTTCATTACCCTTTAATTTTTCAAGTATAGTATTTTTTTGTTCATCGTTATAAGAATATAGAGGGCTACAAATATTGCCCTCAGTGATTTGCACCATTTTTTTTATATCTGACTCAACAAATCCTTTAACAAATATTTTAAAATGCGAATTAGTGCTACCATTACTAAGATTTTTTTCAAGTATTGACTTTCCATCATTACTATTTAAAAGTTTTTTTAAACTTAACTTTTGACTTTTCACTTGAATATATGCATCATAACCATTATATTTAACTTCAAAATCATCTTTCGTTTCAACCAAAATATGGAAATTTGGTTTATCAAAGTTTTTTATTGCTATAAATGTTATCGCTGCTTTTTGAAAATTAAATCCTTTAATAGCAATTGCTCCACCATTTTCAAAATTGCACATACTGACTTCTCCCTAAAATTTAATTATATAATAATGGTAAACGATTACAGGTTATATTTCAATAAACTTCAAGCTGCTTCAGTTCACCTTTAGCTCCCGTCCTTCATCGACAGCCGCTTTCAGCGCCTGCAGCATATAGCCGATTCCCCGGTATCCCGCCAGCGGGTAAGTGATCTGCTGGCGGCTGCCGAACACGTTCCTCAAAACAGGCCTGTATTTTTTTCCGCCGAGCATGACGATTTCATCGTAATCCATCAGGTTTTTCCGTTCACCTTGAGCTTTCAGTTCATCATCCGCCATAATCTCCGGGTAGCGCATCCCGAATGTGACGTCATAGTTTTCAGGAACGATATCTTCTGGCTTTAAAAACCCGTGTTTTGCTGAAAGAATCACCCAATCCGCAAAAAACGTCTGCGCATATGCGCGGCACGCCCGATGAAACGGGCTCAGATAGACATCTTTTGCGGAGGACGGGCCGATGCCCGGATCGACATCCCAGATCTTTTTCGCCCCGCACGGGATGATGCAGAGTCTTTTCATCATGTATCCCCCTTTTGGTTCCGCTAAAAAACGCCTTTGAAAAGGCGTTTTATTTCAGCTTCAGCGATACGACCGATTCGACGTGCGCCGTCTGCGGAAACATATCGACAGGCTGAATGTATTCGACATGGTAATCCTTCGCCAAGTACTGCAAATCTTTCGCAAGTGTTGACGGATTGCATGAGACATAAACGAACCGTTTCGGCTTAACCTGCCTGATCGTATCAAGGAAGGTGCGGTCACAGCCTGTTCTCGGCGGATCGACGATGACGACATCCGGCCTGAAGCCTTCTTTTGTCCATTTCGGCAGCCAGTGCTCCGCCGTCCCTGTGACATAGCGCGCATTTTCGATTCCGTGCTTTTTGGCGTTTTGGTTGGCGTCATCGATCGATTCTTTAATGACGTCCATGCCGCGGATTTCTTTTGCCCCGTCGGCGATCCACATTCCGATCGTGCCGACGCCGCAATAGGCGTCGACGACTTTTTCGCGCCCGCTCAGTTTCGCCGCTTTTTTCACTTCGTCATACAGCTTGACCGTCTGGATCGGATTTAGCTGAAAAAAAGCGCGGGCACTCAGCTCAAATGAAACCTCGCCGAGAAATTCCTGAATGACCATATTGCCGGCTAAGAGCCTTGTATCCTCGCCGAAGACAACCGATGTCTTGGCTTTGTTGACGTTTTGAATCACGGAGGTCACTTCAGGCAGACGCTTTTTGATTTCTTCTGCAATGAGCTCCTTGCGCGGCAGATCTTCTTTTGACGTGACAAGGACAACCTGCACTTCCCCCGTCTCAAAGCCGACCCTCGTCACGATCGTGCGGACGTCGCCCGTGCGCTTCCGTTCGTTGTAGACGGAAATGCCGAAGTCTTCAAGAATCTGCTTGACGGTTTGCGTCGTTTTGTTCGTCGCCGGATGCTGAACAATGCATTCCGTAATCGGGACAAGACGGTGCGAGTCAAGGCCGTACAGCCCGGCCACCATCTTCCCGTTTTTCGAAAGCCCGAGCTGAAACTGGCTTTTATTCCGGTAGTGCCACGGGTTTTCCATGCCGATCGTCGGCCTGATGTCCATTTTGCCGATGTCAAAACGGGTATGCCGTTCGAGCGATTGAATGACGATGTCCCGTTTTCCTTTCAGCTGCTCTTCATAAGCCAGATGCTGGAGCTGGCAGCCCCCGCATTGCTCATAGATGATGCAGGGCGGCTTGACGCGGTGCTCTGAACGCTTGCGCACCTTTTTGACCCGCCCTTCGGAAAATTTCGGATGAACCTTTGTCGCCTCGACGACGACTTCTTCACCAGGCAGTGCGCCGGGGACGAAGACGACTTTTTTCTTGAAGTAGCCGACGCCTTCGCCGTTGATGCCGAGGCGCTTGATCGTCAGCGGAAATTGCTGTCCGACTTTTAATTCTGCTGATGATCCTTTTTTATCACGTTTCACTGATGTTCTCTCCATTTCTACTCAATGCTCCTCCATAAATACAAGGAAGCATAGCTTAAATAAGGGTGCCATTCTTTGCTCATTTCAAGCATTTGTTCTTTTGTCGGTTTATCGTTTAAGCCAAAATGGCGTTTGATGGCGTTTTGGATGCCGATATCGGCGGCCGGAAACAGATTGGGGCGGCCCAGTCCGAACAGCAGAACGTTTTGGACGGTCCACGGGCCGATGCCTCTGATTTTCACCAGCTTTTCCATCATGTCTTCATCTGATAATTGATCAAGCTCATCAAGATTTAAACGGCCGTCTGCGATCATCCTTGATGTATCGATGACATATTCAGCCTTCCGCATGCTGAATTGAAGTTCGCGCAAGTCGTTATAGTCGAGCTGTGCAACCGTTTCGGGAAGCGGATAAAACCAGACCCCGTCCTTTTGCTCTCCAAAAGTGTGAACGAACCGCTCCGTGAGCGTATAAGCAAAAGACAGATTCAGCTGCTGGTGGATTATGCATTTCATCAAGCAATGATACAAATGAAAATCGAGCACCAGCGGCGTTCCGGCATGCTCTGCAAAAATTGATGATAAGCTCGATTGTGAAAAGTGATCCAGTACAGGCTGAAGATTTTCCTCCCATCTGAAGATCCGTTTCACTTCTTTCATCATGTCGTCTCGATCGTCTGTACCGCTGACGGCAAACACCGGGGTATCGACAGTTCCCGTCGCCTGCACAGCGACAATCCGGGGCTCTTTGTTTTGATTGCGGAGCGGCAGCTTGACCTCCCTTTTGTCGAGGTTGACCGCATTGAGCGGATCAAGCGAAAGCCTGTCCAAGACGCGGTCAAAATGATACGGCGGTGATACGCTTACAGTTTCCTTCCACATCGCTTCCCATCCCTTTTTCTTCTTTGTCCACAGTATACCATGTTTCAAATTCTCTTAAAAAAGAACAACATTTTATTTTTCATCGAATGAATCACAGCACAGCGCAGCATCCTATGGAAGCGGAGGGGTGTCGATGATTAAACATTTTGCGATGACAAAGGACGGACGGCTTTTATCCGACAACAAAGCAGAAAGGCTGACAGATCAAGATATTGAGTGGTTTTGGACCGATTTCGATCAGCCTTCGGATGAAGAAGTCTCCATGCTCAAAAGCCATTTTCACTTTCACCCTTTATCAGTTGAGGACTGCGTACATCGCTTGCAGCGTCCCAAGCTTGATCAATACGAAGAATATCTTTTTTTCGTCATTCATGCGTTGAATCAAAGGACTTTGGCGTCTGAAGAAGTTGATCTATTCGTTGGAAAAGATTTCATCGTCACATTTCACTTTCATCGTTCAGACGGCATTGAAAAAGTTAGAAGACAGCTTTCGGAAAACAGCGAGTTGTGGAAAAAAGGCCCGAGCCATATCGCCTATATGATCATGGATCAGCTTGTGGACGAATATTTCCCGATTCTTTACAAAATAGAAGACCGCCTCAATGAAATTGCTGAAAGCGACAGCAGAAAAACGTATGGAACGCTGATGAATGAGGTGTTTGATATCCGGAGCGACCTTCTAAAGCTGAGGAAAACAATTATTCCGATGCGGGATTTGCTTTACCGGATTTTAAACATTGAAATTTCAAAAGAAAACCGCGAACGAAAAGCGTATTACAGCGACATTTACGACCACCTCTTGAAGCTGACCGAAATCGTTGAAAACAACCGCGACATGACAGCCGATTTGAGGGACAGCTACCAGACGCTCAACTCCAATCGGATGAACGCCATTATGATGACGCTGACAATCGTCTCAACGATTTTTATTCCGCTCACCTTCATTGCCGGAGTGTACGGCATGAACTTTGACAACATGCCTGAACTGCATTGGCGCTACGGCTATTTTTTCATCCTCGTCATGATGGGAGCCGTTGTCGCCGGCATGATCTTCTGGTTCCGGCATAAAGGATGGTTTGACATTTTCAAGTAAAACCGGAAACCTTTTTCCTCTCTGTTCGACTATTCCTACAACTGAGGAGGGAAAGAAATGAAGGTACATACAGGGCTTGCCGGCATCATCCTGATCGTTCTCGGCTTGTTGATTAGCGCCGAGAATCATCAAAGCGTGTCTGCAGCGGACGCGCTTTTGGGCTTTTTCGGACTGCCTGTCCGGAATTTAGTGGTTCTGATCTGCATGTTGATGCTCATCATCGGCTTCATTATGGCGTGGCGCCATTATGATGGAGTACCGTGGATCCGCTTTAAGCTGTTTTTGTTTATTATCGGCATTTCAGTATTTTACCCGCTGGTCACAGAACAGCTGATGCTCTTTCAAAAATGGAATGCACAAGGCGATGATGCCGTGGAATATATGACAAGGGGAAGCACTTGCAGCTATGAGGGCGATATGGAGGAAGGAAGCATGGACTGTGAGGTCAAAGTGAACAACTACGGGAAAAATACCGAACGCGTCCAGCTCACCCCTGATATGGGAAATGAATTTGACTTTCAGCCGGAAGAGCTGGAACTGTCTCCGCATTCACAGGAAATGTACAGCGTCACTTTTACGGCTCCGGGAAATGAGGATGTGTATGAGTCAGGGATGGAAGAAGAACCGAGAATCAAAATTAAAGTATTGAAATGAGCGGCTGTCACTCGAGTCAAACAGC
Source organism: Bacillus sp. FSL L8-0528 (assembly GCF_038593085.1). Taxonomy (NCBI): domain Bacteria; kingdom Bacillati; phylum Bacillota; class Bacilli; order Caryophanales; family Bacillaceae; genus Bacillus; species Bacillus sp. FSL L8-0528. The sequence continues at coordinate 851,660 of NZ_CP151961.1, read as the reverse complement.
ACGTTTTTGGGAACTTTTAAATATATTGCACGGAAGAGAAAGTTTAGAATGAAAAGGTATACAGAAAAAACGAACTGCAAACAGCCGATTCACAAACTAATAGACAACCCTCAAAGAAAAAAGCCGCTCCTTCACGGAAGCGGCTTTTCGTCTATTAATCGCGATAAGATTCTGCAATCGCGTTGGCGGCGACGATCGCATTGTAGACGTCGTCAGGGGTGACCGGGAACGGCATGTTGCCCATTGTGTCGCCTTCCGCACAAGCGCTTTGAGCGACTTGGCGCCATTCTTCTTCGACAAATTCGTCGACTCCGAGGTCTTGTAATGTCAACGGCAGACCGACGCCTTTAATAAAGTCAATCACGGTCTCCAGCTCTTCGGCCGGCGCGTTTTCAAGAACAAGCTGTGCCAAAAGGCCGAACGTAACTTTTTCGCCGTGCTGAGCCCTGTGCAGGGAAGGAACGGCTGTCATACCGTTGTGAATCGCATGTGCAGCGGCAAGACCGCCTGATTCGGCGCCGACGCCGCTTAAATAGATGGTCGCTTCAATTGTATCTTCGACGGCTCGTGTAGAAACGCCATGCTTGACCGCCTGCATCGCTTTTACGCCGTTTTCCAATAGCGTATCATAGCAAAGACGGGCAAGTCCCAATCCAGTTGTTGAAGGCTTCATCAGCACGAGGTTGTCGCCGTTTGCTTTAAAGCAGGCGCGCGCTTCAAAATATGTCGCCAAGGCGTCTCCGATACCGGCTGCGAAAAAGCGCGGCGGCGCGGATGCCAAAATGTCAGAATCCGCGAGAACGACATCCGGGTTCGTCGGTAAAAACAGATATCGGTCAAACGATCCATCATGTTTATAAATGACGGCAAGGGCCGTACATGGAGCATCTGTTGAAGCAATTGTCGGGAAAATCACAACCGGAAGCTTCTCGTAATAAGCGGTGGCCTTTGCTGTATCAAGCGTTTTTCCCCCGCCGATCCCAACGATGATATTAGCGCCTGCATTGCGTGCAAGCTCCCGGTTACGATCGATTTCTTCCTGTGTGCATTCGTAATTGAATTTTTCAAAAACAGCTTGATTGCCGGCTTTCTGAATCGAATTCCCCGCTTCTTTTTGAGCGCGTTCCAAAATGAATTCATCGCAAATGATATATGCGTGATCGCCATAATCTTCAATGTAATCGTTCAAGTTCTCAAGGAGTCGTTTTCCTGTAATAAATTTTTTAGGTGATGTGACTGATTTTACTAATTTTGACATGGTAATTCCCCCTTCACTATCAATGATATACCTATTTTCTTTTTAAATCTAGTAATATATGTATATAGAATGGATTTTTATTCTATGGAATTGACTAGGGGAAATAAAAGAGCTTGAACCATCAACTTTTCCGATCAAAGCAAAAACCCCGGCTCAGCAACCGGGGCATTGACTTCATAGGGGCTTTAGCATCATAGATTTTTCAAACATCAGGTCATCAAGGCTTTTAAATGTATAACCTTCTTTTTTCAAGTCGGTGATCGCCTGATCAAGCGCTTCTGCATTGTCTTTCGAGACGGTGTGAAGCAAATAGATGGCGCCGGGATGGGCCTGTTTCATCATATTGTCGTACGCATAGCGCCACCCTTTTTGGGCATTGATTTTCCAATCGACAAAAGCAACAGACCAGAATACCGTTTGATAACCGAGCTTTTTCGTTTCTTCAAGCACCCGCTCGCTGAAAACGCCCCGAGGCGGTCTCAGGTAGAGGTTGTTTTTTTCGCCTGTAATTTTGTAAACCTCCTCATCGACCGATTCCAATTCCTCTTGTATCACGCGGCTTGTTTTCGTCGTGAGATCCGGATGGTGATATGAATGATTCCCAATGATATGCCCCTCCTCGGCCATTCGTTTGATCAGCTCCGGCTGATCTTTGACAAAATGGCCCGTCACAAAAAAGGCAGCTTTGACGTTTTGTTTTTTCAGAACATCGAGCACCTTAGGGGTGTAGCCGTTTTCATAGCCGTTATCAAAGGTCAGATAGATCGTTTTTTCCTTTGTGTTGCCCAAATAAAAGGCGTCATACTGCTGTAAAAGGCTGTTCAGCTCTTGACCCGCATCTGCCGGCTGATGGTTTTTGCTTTTTGAAAAGCCCCAATGAATCGCCTTGTTGGAAATTGCTTCAGCATTGCAGCTGAAGGCCAGCGTCAGCAGGAATCCGCAGCATATGGCACAGATTCGTTTCATCATCTTCTCGCTCCTAGTTTTATTTTTTCTTATTGTGCAGAAGGACGGAGCTTTTCATACCAAGCAACACTTGGAAAACAAAAAAACCGCGGCAGAGAATGCGCGGTTTTATTTCCAGTCTTTTTTAAAGCGCTCGTATTTGGCTTCCAAATCGTCGAGCATGCTGATCAGTCTGTCAATATCTTCAAGGTCGGTCGATTCCGGGTCTAAAGAATCGATGACTGACATAAACATATCCAATCTGTTTTTTAAATAATTGACTTGCTGTTCTTTGTCATGTACTGCGTTACCCATGATTCTCCTCCTTTTGTTCCTTTATCGTAGCCTATAAACGGCCTTTTTTCAATCATCCATGACTTGCACGCCTCAAGGATCAGGTCTAAAATGAATAGTTGGGCTATATTAGTATGTCCTATCATAAAGGAGTTAGATGTGTCATGACAGAAAAAACGCAGGTTCGTCCGATTACCCCGGAATATGATCCGTGGGAAGCCTACATGGACGTTGACCAATATGGAGATATACAGCTGACAAACGTTGAATTTACGACGACGACTCTTTGCAATATGCGCTGCGAGCACTGCGCCGTCGGGTATACGCTCCAGACGAAGGACCCGGACGCGCTGCCAGTCAGCCTTCTGTTGAAACGGCTTGATGAGATTCCCCGCCTTCGTTCTTTAAGCATTACGGGCGGCGAGCCGATGCTTTCATTAAAATCCGTAAAGGAATATGTCGTTCCTTTATTAAAATACGCTCATGAACGCGGCGTGCGGACGCAGATCAACTCAAACTTGACGCTCGATATCGGCCGCTACGAGCTGATCATCCCCTACCTTGATGTACTTCATATTTCCCACAACTGGGGAACAGTCGAAGACTTTGCAGAAATCGGCTTCGCCATGATGGATAAAAAGCCGACATTTGCCCAGCGGGCGCGCTATTTCGAAAAAATGATCGAAAACAGCCGGACGCTTGTTGATGAAGGGGTTATGGTATCCGCCGAGACGATGCTCAACAAACGGACGCTCCCTCACATCGAGCATATTCACCGGCAAATTGTCGAAGACATGAAATGCCAGCGCCATGAGGTCCACCCGATGTATCCGAGTGACTTTGCAAGCGCACTTGAATCTTTAAGCTTACAAGACATGAGGAAAGCGATCCACCGCCTTCTTGAAATTCGCGACGAAAATACGTGGATGCTGTTCGGCACCCTGCCGTTTTACGCGTGCAGCCCTGATCCTGAAGATCACGCCCTCTTACAGCGGCTGCGCGAAGCGAAAAACGTCACCGTCAGAAACGACCCTGACGGCAGATCGCGCCTGAACGTCAATATTTTTGATGGCAATATCATCGTGACCGATTTCGGAGATACTCCGCCGCTCGGCAACATTCAGACAGACAGCCTGCCAAGCGCCTACGCGAAGTGGAGAAAAACAGAGCTTGCCAAAGAGCTCAACTGCCACTGCCCGCACGTCCGGTGCCTCGGACCGAATGTACTCGTCAAAAACAGCTATTATCAAGATGTTGATTTCACTTCCAGAACAGCAAGAGTATGAAAAAAGCAAGCCTCAAAAAGGCTTGCTTTTTTAATTCGGCTGATGGCTAAGCTGAAAGCCGAATGTGAGGTGATCCTGTACAGGAATCCAGGCGCCGATTCCTTGCGAGGTGATATTTTTGACGACCAGCTTTCTTTTGTTGCCTTTTAATACGATGTACACTTCGCCGTAGGTGACTTTTCCTTTTTCATTGACGGCCGGTGCATAGGCGTGTAAATTCCCCAGTTTTTTCGGCTGTACTTTATAAATCTGATCGCGTTTTGTACCGGCGCCGACGACTGTTTCAAAGGCGAGCGGCAGCTTTGTTTTTTCCATGGCTTCAAGCATCATCATGTTTTTCACATCGTCCGCTTTCGGAACTTTCGCTGTTAAGCCGCCTTTGATTTTGCTCGTCTGTTCCTGGGAATACGTGAGTTCGGCAGGTGCTTTCCCGCCCCGGTTGTCAAAGCGGTTTGTGTTGATTTTGCGGTATTCCCAGTTCGCAACGGTTTCATTCGAGGTATACCCGAGCGCCCATCTGCCCAAATAAATCGTCGCTCTGTAGCCGATTGCCAGCGGTGTGCCGGAAATGCTTGACTCATTCAGCATTTTGATGAGATGCGGATTTTCAATCGCGATATCGGTTGTTTTCAGCAGTTCTTCGGCGAGTTCGCTCGGCTGCAGCCTCGGCTGATCCTGAGACGCGTTAGGGTATGTGTTCTCTTTGGAAATATTCGTGACAGAGCTTGGAATCTTGATCGGCTTGGCTGCATCAGCTTCCTGTACAGCGAAAAAACTAAAGGATAAAAACGCAGTCAGCGTAAAACACAAAAGCTTTTTCATACTATCACTCTTTCTGTTTCTTTTCCCTTATTGTTTTCCGGATGCTCTCCGTTTATCCCAATTTTTTTAAAGAAGGAAAAAACCGATTCCCATGATGATATAAGCGGCCAGCAATGTCGCGCCTTCAAACCAGTTCGTATCCCCGTCGTTGGAAATGATGATCATCAAAAGGACGGCGGAAGCCATGGCGACGAGCTCCGGCAAGGTAAAGACGAGCGGCATGCTCGCTGGAAAAAACAAAGAGCTGATCACAAGAACGGGTGCGACAAACATCGCGATCTGCAGCGTTGATCCGATCGCAATTTCAACTGCGACATCCATTTTGTCCTTATAGGCCATAATGACGGCGGAAGCATGCTCTGCCGCATTTCCAACGATCGCGACAATGATGACCCCGATGAAAAGCTCCGACCAGCCGAATTGTTCGGCCACCGTATCAAATGTATGGACGAGGTGCTCGGAAATGTAGGCAACGGCAACGGTCGCCAAAAATAAAATCAATGTTGCCCTCTTTCCCGACCATTCCGGCTCTTCATGCGATTCTTCCCGCTCATTTTGATTCGTCTGGTAAACCCCGCGGTGGCTGACAAGCTTGAAATAAAGCGCGGCCAGGTAAAGCAAAATCATGATGATGCTGATGCCGACGCTCATCGACAGCTTCCTCGGCTCTGTCATTTCGGCTGAAAATACTTCAGGGATGACGAAAGCGACAATCACCGCGAACATGAGCAAACCTGAATTGTGTCTCGCATCATACACGTTGAATTCCTGGCGCTTATATTTCAGGCCCCCGATGAAAAACGACAGGCCGGCGACCAGGAGAAGGTTGCCGAGGACAGATCCTGTCAGCGATGCGAGCACAATGCCGATCAGTCCTTCCCGCAACGCGAAAATCGAAATGATCAGCTCAACGGCGTTTCCGAACGTCGCATTTAAAAGGCCCCCGATCCTCGGGCCCGCAATAATCGCAAGGCTTTCGGTGGCTCTTCCCATATAGCTTGCAAGCGCGATGATCGTCAGGCAGTATATGATGAACAATAAAACTTGCGGCCAATGCAGAATGCTCCCTGCGACAGAAAGGGGAACTCCCGCAGCCATCATCCAAAAGAAAAAACGGCCCATTATTCATTCCTCTTTTCTATTTTGGTGTAGGTTATTTTTGTGCGAACTTTTCAGTTTATATACAGCATACTGATCTATTCCGCATTGGCGCAGGTTTTTAAACATCAGCGAATTTGAAATGTTTCGATGATCTCGATGCTCTTTTCAACAGACCTCACTATGGCACAGTTTTTCAGCGCTACTTTCAGCGCCTTTTGAATTTGTTCTGCACCGAGGTTTTCTCCCTTCAATATGAAGTGAAGATGGATGCTTTTGATGCGGCCCGCCTCTTCGGAAATGCGTTCTTCTTTTGTCTCGATGGTCATATCTTTCAGCTGTATCCTTTTCTTTTCCAATATTTTATGAAGAACGGTTCCGCTGCATGCCGCAATCGAAGCGGCCAGCAATTGATAAGGCCTGAATCCTGCTTTTTCATTGACTGATATCTTAAGCTTTCCATATTCCAGATCAGCCTCAAAGCCGTTCTGATTCCACACGATTTCCATGATTCACACCTCTTTTGAAAGAAAAAGAAAAATCGCCTTGCCTAAAAACTTCTGAAAGTTGTACGATCAAAGAAGGATTACGGATAAGGAGAATCGGCCGATGACTAGATTTCACTTTTTCATTCTCGTTTTGATTGTCAGTATATCAGGTTTTTCGCAAGGGATGCTCCTTCCGGTCATCTCTGTTATTTTCGAACAGGAAGGCCATTCGGCTGCGCTGAATGGGCTTCATGCGACAGGCCTCTACATCGGCGTCCTGATCGCTTCGCCGTTTATGGAAGCGCCGCTTCGCAGGCTCGGTTTTAAACCGCTGATTGTCATCGGCGGGATCATGGTGTGCGCGAGTTTGTTCGCCTTTGTTTTTATTCAGTCGTTTATCGTCTGGTTCTTTTTGCGGCTCCTGATTGGAATCGGGGATCATATGCTTCACTTTTCAACGCAAACTTGGGTGACCACATTATCGTCTGAAAAAAACCGCGGCCGCAATATTTCTTTGTACGGCCTTTCGTTTGGTTTGGGGTTTGCTGCCGGTCCTTTTTTAACGCCGCTTGTCAACATCGCCCCGTCATTGCCGTTTATCGTCTCAGGTGCATTCAGCCTGCTGGCGTGGCTGTTTATTTTTTGCCTTCAAAACGATTTTCCTGAGAAAAGCGGCTCTGAAAGCCGCAGCGATAACAGCTTGAAGCGCTTCGTCCAAGCCTTTCTGCTAGGATGGGTCGCGTTTTTGCCGACATTCGGCTACGGCTTTTTGGAAACCGCCCTGAACGGCAATTTTCCCGTCTATGCGCTCCGCTCGGGCATTTCCGTCGAAGGCGTATCATTTATTCTTCCGGCTTTTGCGATCGGAAGCATCGTCTTTCAATATCCGCTCGGCGTGTTGAGCGACAAGTATGGAAGACGAAATGTGCTCCTTGTCATATTGGCTGTCGGGGCAGGCTGCTTCTTTGCGGCGGGCTTTTTCGATTCCGTCCCCCTGCTTGCGGCATGTTTTTTCATAGCCGGCATGGCTGTGGGCTCAACATTTTCACTTGGCATCAGCTTTATGGCCGACCTTCTTCCAAAACGTCTTCTTCCGGCCGGAAACTTGATGTGCGGAATAACCTTCAGCTTCGGAAGCATTTTCGGCCCGGTTGCCGGCGGCTGGTATATGCAGACATTTCATAACAGCAACCTGTTTTATTTGATTACATGCGTGATGGTGTTGATCTGGACCGGGGTGCTCTTTGGCAAAACGAAGAAGAAAAGTGCTCTCGAACAATCTGAGGCAGCGCCAATGTAAAAAAGGCCGGCTGCTTACAATAGGCAGCCGGCCTTTTCGAAAACGTCAGGCAGTTTTAATGATATCCGTTTTGTCCGTTGGCGCTTCCGCTCGTTTTGTTTTTCGAACTTTGCTTTGAATTTTGTTTATTATGGCTGCCGCCTTTTTTCGTGTGTTTTGTCATGATGATCCCTCCGCTTTTGAACTCATGAAACGTTCTTTTATAGATTGCTCATTTCTGCGGATTTTCTTCAGGAATGATTTTACGTTTATGTAAAAGGGCATTGATCTCCCCTCCAAGAATAATCATCATTCCGCTTAAATAAAACCAGATCATCAGGACGATGATGCCGCCGAGGCTTCCGTATGTCGCGCTGTAGTTTGCAAATTCGCTGACGTAGTATGAAAACAGCATGCTGACGAGGATCCAGCCGGCTGTCGCTGCAACGGCTCCCGGAAGCACGAATTTAAATGACAGCCGCTTATTCGGGGCAAAAAAGTATAAAGCCGTAAAGACGATCAGCAGCACAAGCGGGCTGATTCCCCAACGGAGCGCTGACCATACCGCTAGAAACATTTCCGGCGTACCGTCCAGATTGGCGATGAAATGGCCGATGGCCCTCCCGAATACCGGAAGAAGAAGCGCGACCAATATGGTGAAAACCATCGCGGCGGTCAGGAGGAGCGATGTCAGCCGTACCATGATGAATGAGCGGTTTTCCTCCACTTCATAAGCATGGTTAAAGGCCCTGACAATCGCGTTCAATCCGTTTGACGCAGACCAGAGCGCCGCGATGATCCCGAAAGAAAGCAGGCCCCTGTTTCCTGTATTGAGCGTCTCTTCAATAACGGACATCGTGTCTTCTGGGGCATACTGTTCAATCAGCCCGATGACATCGCCCGTTTTGACAGGCAGGTAGCCGATCAAAGTCAATAGGAAAATCATAAACGGAAACAGGGACAGGAGGAAAAAGTAGGCAAGTTCCGCCGATTTGCTCGGCCCTTCATGAAGGAAAAAACGCCAAGCCAGCTCTTTCAAAAAGCTCATTCTTTTTCCGGCTCCGTACGCCCTTTGGATTTGGCTGTGAAGTGATCCCTCGTTTCCTCGATCAGACCGATCACTTTTGGCGTCGTCTCTTTCAGTTCTTTCATCTGTTGATTTAAGAAGCTTAAATCGTCCGATATGGAAGCGGTCAGTTTTTTGGCTTCGTCCATTTTTTCTTTCACGCATTCGGTGAACATTCCGGGATTTGCGCGGTAAAGGCGGACTTTGTTTTTGCACGCATCAAGCTTTGCGCCGCACGCTTCTCTAGTCGGTTTGTGCAGCAGTGACATAACCGCCCCGACCGAAGCGCCGAGGAGGATATTTCTGATGAAAACACGGTCGTTTTTCATAAAAAATCTCTCCCTTCGTTTTTTATAAATTGTGCTCTTTTCGAATGTCCTTCAGCAATTCGCTGCACCCTTTCGCGACGAGTTCGTACACCTCTTCAAAGTTCCCGGTGTAGTATGGATCAGGAACATCTGCCGTCTCACAGTCCTTGACATAGTCGAGCAGCCTCCGGATGACGGCTTTGCTCCCGTAGCCGGCAAGGCTTCTCACATGGCCCGCGTTTTCGGCATCCATCGCGATGATATAATCGAACGCTTCCGGGTCTTTGTCGGTAATCTGCCTCGCGTAAAGGCCTTCGCAGTTGATCTTTTTTGCAGACAGCAGCGACCGTGTGCCTTCATGAGGCGGTTTGCCGACATGCCAGCTCCCTGTCCCCGCCGAATCGGCTTCGATCCGGTCCTCCAGTCCGCTTTTTTTGAGCATGTCGTTAAATACAGCTTCTGCCATCGGAGAGCGGCAAATATTGCCGAGGCAGACAAATAGCACTTTGATCATCAACCAAGAGCCTCCTCTATTCTTTCCCCACATTTCAGAAAGAAAAAACACTTTTGCTTTTATACTAAAGATTTTTTTGTTTTTTTCAACTTTGGGAAGAAAAAATGACAATGCTATTGACAAATCTAACAAACTTTCAGAATATTCTAGTTAGACACAAAATTAAAGGGGGATATTTCGCCTATGGATTTTATTTCACATATTGTAGATACAATGAACGGTTTTTTATGGGGACCTCCGCTTTTGATCCTCATTGTTGGAACAGGTATTTATTTGACTTTCAGGCTGGCTTTTTTGCAGATCAGACTTTTGCCTTACTCATTAAAGCTTGCCTTTTCAAGACATCAGGATAAATCCTCCGAAGGCGATATTTCCCACTTTCAGGCGCTGATGACTGCCCTTGCCGCTACGGTCGGTACTGGAAATATCGTCGGTGTCGCCTCAGCTGTTATTGCCGGAGGGCCTGGCGCCGTGTTTTGGATGTGGCTCGCCGCCTTTTTCGGAATGGCGACGAAATATGCCGAAGCGGTGCTTGCCGTCAGATTCCGCGTGAAAGACAAAAACGGCGAAATGTCAGGCGGTCCGATGTATTATTTGGAACACGGCCTCAAGCAAAAGTGGCTTGGCGTGTTATTTGCCATATTCGGGGCGCTTGCCGCTTTCGGAATAGGCAATATGGTTCAGTCAAATTCTGTATCCGGAGTCATGAGCTCCACATTTTCCGTGCCTGCCTGGGTAACCGGCATCATTGTCACGATTTTTACAGCCCTTGTCATTCTCGGGGGAATTAAAAGCATCGGCAAAGTCACCTCGCTGTTCGTGCCGATCATGGCTTTATTTTATGTCATCGCCGGATTGATCATTCTTGTCACAAACTTTGAACTCGTCCCCGGCGCGGTCGGTTTAATTTTCTCTGACGCGTTTACCGGCCAGGCTGTGGCAGGAGGCGCGATCGGAACCGTGATCCGCTGGGGCGTGGCGCGGGGCGTATTTTCAAATGAAGCAGGTCTCGGCTCGGCGCCGATCGCGGCAGCCGCGGCAAAAACCGATATGCCGGCTCGCCAAGCGCTTGTCTCTATGACCCAGGTTTTCATCGATACATTGATTGTCTGCTCGATTACGGGGATATCGATTGTCATGGGAAACATGTATCTGACAGAAAAAAACGATGCGCTGACATCGATGACATTCGCACATTTTCTCGGCCCTGCGGGATCGACAATCGTCGCGATCGGACTGCTGCTGTTCGCCTATTCGACGATTTTGGGCTGGTCGTACTACGGAGAAAAATGCTTCACCTACCTGCTGAATGAAAAATATGCGATCGTCTATCGTGTCATCTTTGTGATCGCCGTCTTTTTCGGAGCGGTCTTTAAAAATGACTTTGTCTGGGCGCTCGCCGATATGCTGAACGGTCTGATGGCGATACCGAACCTGATCGGCCTGCTCGGTTTGACAGGGATTGTCATCTATGAGTCCAAACAGATCCTCGCCAAAATCAAAGCCGAAAAAGCGGAAAAGCAAAACAGCGTATCCGTTTAAGCCGGAGATGCTTTTTGACAGCCGTCCTTTTCTTCTCGCTTAATTCTGTTACAATAAAGACTACGAAATCAGTGAGAAAGGATGTGCCTTCTTGTCAGAGCAGAAAACAGCCGAGCTGAATAAAATGATCGAAGAGATCTCGCAAAAACTAAACATGCTGAACATCGGCGTCATCAAAGCTGAAGCCTTCAGCAATGAAAAGCTTGAAGATCTTGAATACCTCCACCAAATGGTGATGAAAAAGAAATCTTTCAGTCCGAGCGAAATGCAGGCAATCGCAGAAGAACTGGCTGCACTCCGAAAATAAACATAAAAAAGACCGGAATCTATTCCGGTCTTTTTTCATCAGCCGAGCAGCTTCAAAGATTCGCGTGTAAACGCGGGGATGTCATCAGGCGTCCGGCTTGTGACAAGCTGATTCTGACAGACGACAACTTCCTCGTCTTTAAATTGAACCCCGGCGTTTTCCAAATCGACTTGAATCGATGTGTAGCCTGTTGCACTGCGTCCGTCCAGAGCCTTGGCGGTGATTAAAAGCTGCGGGCCGTGGCAGATCGCAAACACCGGTTTTTTGTCATCCATAAAGGATTTCGCAAACGATACAAAACGCTGGTCGGCTCTGAGAATATCCGGTGAAAATCCGCCCGGAATCAACAGCGCGTCAAAATCGGCCGGGCTGACTTCATCAATGGACGCATCTGTTTCCACTTGCGCCTCGCCTTGCTTGCCTTTCAGCGTTTTGCCTTTCTCTTTTTCAATAACCGTAAGCTGGTGCCCGGCGTCTTTGAACGCTTTCGCAGGCTCGGTATACTCCGAATCCTCAAAGTAATCTGTCAGAACAACTGCAATTTTTTTGCTCATATTGATCACCCTCCCAAAAGCTTCTGTCTACATAAATCCATTTCCCCCTGCCACACTATATAAAACATCCGCACGTTCCTCGCGACAAAGTACCTAAATCATCCGGCAGACAGGGACAGACTTTGGAATCATTTTCTGAGTGTTTACAATATTCGTAACGAAAGTTCTACAAAACTTTACAAAAAGTTCTTACAATAGAAATTGTTACTCTAATCTGAAAGGTGGAGAAATGGTGGGAATACAGAAAAGACGGTTTTCAAGGAAAAACATTCTCCGTATTCTGCTAACCTCAGTGATGATACTCAGTTTACTCATTCCAAACACCCAGACATATGCAGAAGAACCAAATGAACACCCGCTGATCAACCTCAGCATCCTGGGTACGACAGATATCCACGCCCATATCATGGACTATGACTACTATGCCGACAAAGAAACGGCAGAATTCGGACTGGCCCGCACGGCAAAGCTGATTGAAAAGCACCGGAGCCGGAACCCGAACACGATTCTTGTCGACAATGGCGACTTAATTCAAGGGAACCCTCTAGGGGAATACATCTTCAAACACGAACGTGAAGCGATTATCTCCGGAACGAAAACACACCCGATCATTGATGTCATGAACAAACTGCACTATGACGCCGGCACGCTCGGAAACCACGAATTCAACTACGGCCTTGAATTCCTTGACGGCACGATAAAAGGCGCCGAATTTCCCATCGTCAATGCCAATATTAAAACACCGGACGGAAAGAACAAATATACGCCATATCATATTGAAGAGCGGACGCTGACGGATGAAAGCGGCCAAAAGCACCAGCTTAAAGTCGGTTACATCGGCTTCGTTCCGCCGCAGATTTTAACATGGGATAAAAAGCATCTGGACGGCAAAATCACGGTGCAGGACATCACCGAATCAGCGAAAGAAACGATTCCGAAAATGAAGCAGGAAGGCGCCGACGTGATCATTGCAATCGCCCACTCCGGAATTGAAAATGGCGAACAGGCGGCGGGAGCAGAAAACGCCGTATATGATCTGGCTCTCAAGACGGAAGGAATAGATGCGATCATCTCCGGACACCAGCACGGTCTGTTCCCCGGCACCGACTATCCCGGAAACGGCGTGATCGACAATCAAAAAGGAACGATCAACGGCATCCCTGTCGTCATGCCGAAAAACTGGGGCAGCCATTTAGGAATCATCGATATGCAGCTTGAACAGGACGGCGGCAAATGGACAGTGAAAGATGCCAGCGCAAAAACGGAAGCGATTGCCGGAAATGTGACGTCACGACACGAAACCGTCGTTTCCGCGATTAAAGACACGCACGAAAAAACGCTTGAATACGTCCGCGCGCCGGTAGGCCAAACGGAAGCCGATATTAACAGCTTTTTCGCACAGGTAAAAGATGACCCTTCGATTCAGATTGTCACAGACGCACAAAAATGGTATGCGGAAGATGTCATGAAGGGAACGGAATACGAAAACCTGCCGATTTTATCAGCGGGCGCGCCGTTTAAAGCAGGAGGGCGCAACGGTGCTGATTATTATACAAACATTAAAGCAGGAAACCTTGCGATCAAAAACATCGGCGATTTGTATTTGTACGACAATACACTCTATATCGTCAAGCTGACGGGAAGCGAAGTGAAGGACTGGATCGAAATGTCGGCCGGGCAGTTCAACCAGATCGACCCTTCAAAATCGGGTGAACAGGCGCTCCTCAACCCCGATTTCAGGTCGTATAATTTCGATGTCATTGACGGTGTGACCTACCAGATCGATGTCACACAACCGGCAAAATACAATGCGTCAGGCGGGGTGAAAAATCCGCAGGCAAACCGCGTCAAACAGTTGTCTTACAACGGAAAACCCGTCCGCAATGATCAGGAATTCCTTGTGGTCACAAATAATTACCGCGCATCCGGGGGCGGCGGATTCCCGCATCTGACTCAGGACAAAGTCGTTTATGCGGCGGCTGATGAAAACAGGCAGGTGCTCATGAACTACATCATGGAAAAGAAAACGGTCAATCCTGCCGCCGACAACAACTGGTCGATCGCTCCGATTAAAGGAGCCGATGTGACATTCGAATCTTCTCTCCTCGCCAAACCGTTTGCTGAAAAAGCGAAGGACATCGATTTTGTCAGAGAATCCGAAAACAGCGGATATGGCGTCTATAAGCTGAACTTTGAAGGTTCAGAGCCTCCGGTTGATGATGGAAACTGGACGTTAACAGTCATGCACACGAACGACACGCACGCCCACCTAGATGAAGCGGCAAGGCGCGCTGCCAAAGTGAAAGAAATCCGCAGTGAAGCAGAAAACAATGTGCTGCTCGATGCCGGCGACGTCTTTTCCGGTGACTTGTATTTTACAAAATGGAACGGACTCGCCGATTTGAAGCTGATGAACATGATGGGCTATGACGCCATGACCTTCGGCAACCATGAATTTGATAAAGGGCCAAAAGTGCTCGCAGACTTTCTCAGCGGAAACAATGCGGCCGTCGATCCGTTAAACAGACACCAGCTGGAAAAGCCCGATTTTCCAATCGTCAGCTCCAATGTCGATGTATCAAAGGAGCCTCAGCTGCGAAGCTTTCAAAAAGAGCCTGCACTCTTAACAGCGGGAGAAAAGAAAGAAAGCGGCATCTATCCTTATATTCTGCTTGATGTAAACGGCGAACAAGTCGGCGTATTCGGCCTGACGACGGAAGATACGTCATATACGTCAAGCCCCGGTCCGAACATTGCGTTTCATGACGCTTATCTGTCAGCGGAGAAAACGGTCAAGGAACTGAAAGAAAAAGAAAAGGTCAACAAAATCATCGCCCTCACCCACCTCGGCTACAACCGGGATCTGGAGCTGGCCAAAAAAGTGAAGGGCATCGATTTGATTATCGGCGGGCATACGCATACACTCGTCGATCATTTAAAAGTGGTGGAGAGCGAAGAACCGACAATCGTCGCCCAAGTGAAAGACTACGGGCAGTTTTTAGGAAGTGTCGATGTTGTGTTTGATGAGAACGGCGTCGTTCAAACGGATCAATCAAGGTTCAATTTGATCGCGATCGACGGCAAAGTGGACGAAGACCCTCCTGCGAAAGAAGTGCTTGACGGCTTTAAAGAAGATATTGACGAACTGAAAAAGAAAAAAGTAGGCTATGCCGATGTCCCGCTTGACGGAAAACGCGAGCATGTCCGCTCAAAAGAAACCAACCTCGGCAATTTTATCGCGGACGGCATGCTGAAGAAAGCCAAACAAGCCGGCGGCGCTGACATCGCAATCACAAACGGCGGCGGAATCAGAAGCGGTATTGCCAAAGGCGACATCACACTCGGCGATGTGCTGACGGTCATGCCGTTCGGCAACACCCTTTATGCCGCTGATCTGACGGGGGCGCAAATTAAAGAAGCGCTTGAGCACGGGGTGAGCCAAGTCGAAGAAGGCGGAGGCGCGTTTCCGCATGTCGCGGGTTTATCCTTCACCTTTACACTGAGCAAGCCAAAAGGTGAGCGCATCCTTGATGTGAACCTTGTCAATGACAAAGGGGACGCTGTTCCGCTCGATTTGGACAAAACCTACCGGGTGGCTACAAATAACTTCATGGGCGGCGGCGGAGACGGCTATTCCGTTTTTAAAGAAGCGAAAAACGGTGTCGATCTCGGCTTTACCGATTACGACATTTTTACAGAACAGCTTGCCTTGTACGATTCTGTTTCACCGAACATCGAAAACAGAATCACAGAAGTGTTCCTTCCTGACCGTCAGACAGACGGCACTTGGACGCTTGCGGAAAAGCCGTTCGAAACATACGCGAAAAACGCAAATCAGGTGATTGCTTATTTCCCTGACACAGAAAAAGACCACATCAAGCTGAATATGACAAAAGCACAGACTGACCTTGTCAAAGAAAGAACTGATGATCCAAGTATCACCCTGAAAAACGATCGCATTGCGATGCAGCTTCCAGCCGTTAATCTGGCAAGCGAAAAAACAAAAATCAGCATCAAAATTGCCAAGAATATCAAACAGGCGGTCACAAAGGTATATGATTTCAACATTCAGCAGAATGGAAAAACGGTCAGCACATTTAAAGAGCCTGTCGGACTGTTTTTCCAAGTCGATGCTCCTGACAAACATTTGAGCGTCTATTATGTCGACCGCAAAAACAACAGCTTCACAAAAGTGACAAACGGCTATACGAAAGACCGTACCGTTGCAGGCTATGTCGACCATTTCAGCGAGTATACCGTGATGAATGACAATGATGCCGGGTCTCCTTCACTTCCGCCGGGTTCAGGCGATGATGACGGTTCGGATGGCGGCAGCGGCGGTGAACCCCCTGCTTCGCCCGGCGCCGGAAACGGCGGAGACGGATCAGGCGGTCATGACAGCGGCGGGTCAGATGACGGAAATGAACCTTCAGATGGTTCAAACGGCGGGTTTTTGCCCGACACCGCTTCAAACGCCTATCATTGGCTGATGCTCGGCCTGTTGCTGCTTATATCCGGAAGCGGCCTGTACCTTTACCAAAGGAAGCGGCGCAAGCTCCAAATCTAAATAAAAAAAAGTGTGGTCTGCTAAAGGCAGAACCGCACTCAGATTGTTGACAAAATCCCAAAACGACTTTTAGTTTTGGGATTTTGTCATCCTTTCAGCGTGATTGAAAACCTTTGCAGTCTAGGAAGGCTGAGCATCGGAGCGGAGCGAATGTTGGAATTCGTGAGCACCGACGCGCAGGCCTGACAACGAATGCGAGGGTTTGTCGACACGCTGAGGCGGTCTGCTAAAGGCAGAACCGCACTTTTCTTATTCAACCCATTTCACGATTTGATCAAGCGCCCGTCTCGTCTTCGGACGCGGCTCTTTCACGCGGTAACCGAAGGCGGCCATGACCGAGATGTCAAAGCGGCCGTCCTCCAACAATCCTTCTTTTTCAAGGATGTCGTGGACTTTGTCGTAGTTAAAGCCTTCAATCGGGCAGGAGTCAATACCGATCAAGGCGGCCGCCGTCATCATGTTGGCAAGCGCGATGTACGTTTGCTTTGATACCCAGTCAAACATCGCTCTGTCGCTTTCGTACAAATGAAAATCGCCGTCTTGGAAACTTTTCAGAACGCCGTCTTCTTTCAGCATATTTTCAATGATGTCCTCCGGCATTTTTTTCACATGCTTTAACTGATCTGCAACATATCCGGAATCATGTCGCATTTCCTTAGCCGTGCGTCCGAGCAGCAAAACGAAATGGCTGGCCGTCGGAAGCTGTCCCTGCGCGCCCCATGAGACCTGGCGCAGTTTTTCCCGCAGCTCTTTATTTTGGACGACGACGAACTTCCACGGCTCGAGGCCGACCGAGCTTGGCGACAGTCTGCCCGCTTCTAAAATGAACTGAAAATCCTCGTCTGATATCTTTCTGTCCGGATCAAACTCTTTAGTCGCGTGTCTAAATTGGAATGCGTCAAGAATCTCCTGCTTCTTGGATTGCTGTGTCATGTTCTGGCTCTCTCCTTTTGTCTATAGTTTATATTCCTTTCTTAATTTCATTCTAATCATTATAATAGCAATAAGAAAGTACGCACATTTTTGTGGCATAGTATCATTTTTTATACTAAGGAGAGAGGAAAATGAAACAGAATCCGAAGGCATGTGAAGCACCGGACGGTTATTCATGCCCGGTGGAAGCAACGATCGATATCATCGGCGGCAAATGGAAAAGCGTCATTCTGTATCATTTGATCGATGATAAAAAACGCTTTAATGAGCTGCGGCGTTTAATTCCCGCCGTGACACAGCGGATGCTGACCCTCCAGCTTCGCGAACTTGAGCGCGACGGCATCGTCTGCCGCACGATTTATAAGCAGGTTCCCCCGAAAGTCGAGTACAGTTTAACTGAGTTCGGCAAGACGCTGATCCCGATCATCAGTCAAATGATGAATTGGGGAGCTTCCTATGCCGGCAAAATCAAGGAAGCGCGCCAAAGATCGGCTGCCGCTGAAATGCTGGAATCGCAAGGCTAATTGGCCGGTTCGATTTTTAAGAGAAAGTCTTTGATTCTGCTTAAGTATTCTTCAGGATCGTGGCGAAATCCGCCGACATGTCCCGCGCCTTCAATCAAATACAGTTTCTTTATCCCTTTTTTCCGGTCATACAGGCTTTTGGCCATTTCCGGCGGAACAAGCTGATCATTTGTGCCGTGGATGATAAACAGCGGCGTGTCTGACTGTTCAAGATTGCTAACCGGCGATATGTCGGCAAGGCTCCAGCCGTGGCGCCGTTTGATCAGCCCGCTTGCCAACGGGATGAGAAACGGCACAGACAATTTGACGGCGGCTTTCAGCTGAAAGCGGCATAGCTCTGTTAAATCGCTGAAGCAGGAATCGGCAATACAAAACTTGATTCTCCGGTCCTGTTTCATCAGCTCGATGGCAGCCGCGGCACCGAGCGATTCGCCAAGCACCCCGATCCAAAGGTCTTTGCCGAACCTGTTCTCAAGCTCGTCAGCCCACCTCGCCAAATCGTCCTTTTCGTAAAATCCGTAAGAAACGTGTGAACCGCCGCTCAACCCGTGGCACCTGCTGTCGCAAAGCAGGACATTGTAGCCGATGGACTGGAACAGCTCGACGTATTTATACCCTCCAAACAGCGACCACTTGATGCCGTGGGAGACGATAACGGCTTTCCTGCTCTTTTGAACGGGAAAAAGCAGCGCATGCAGCCGGCATCCATCCCCCGCCGTCAAAAACAGCTCTTCTTTGTCGTGTGACTCAAACACATCATCGATGATCTCGCCGTGTTTGAGTCCGCTGAAAAAGGTTTCTTCATATGTGCTCCTGTTCGGCATAACAAACAAATAGCTGACAATCAGACTGACGGCAAAAATACTGATCCCAATTCCAAAGACCATCAACAAAATTCCGATCCACACTGCCCTCACCCTTTACGTTCTTGTTTTAACTTATTGTATTCCGAACGGGTCTGGGCGTGAGTCGCGGCAAAAAATTGGCGTCAAGAGCACCCGTTTCCGAGCTGGATGACTTTCGCTTTTCCGGCTGCTTCCCTCAATACGCCTCTTGTATCAAATATCACGGTTGCATGGTTTAGTAACAGCTCTTTCGGAAGTGCGTCATGATCGGTCAAAACGACAACACAGTCGTACTCTTTCAGCATCTCTGAATCTATCGGCATGCTTGCCAGTTTTTTGCCGCTGAGATCGAGTTCCGGAACGTGCGGATCATGGTAGGAAACATCCGCCCCCATGCCGATCAGCTTCTCTATAATATCAAGCGATTTTGATTCGCGGACATCCGCTATATTTCGTTTATAGGTGACGCCGTAGATTAAAATGCGGGCGTCTGTCGCCTGATCTTTCCCTGCCAGTTGCAAGGAACGCTCTGCGATATAGCGGACGATTCTTTCATTTGTCGCTTCCGACAGCTCGATAAAGTCGCTCGATAAACCGCTTTGTTTCATGACAAACTGCAAATACAGCGGATCGACGGGGATGCAGTGGCCGCCGATGCCGGGACCTGGATAAAACGCCGCAAAGCCGTACGGCTTCGTGCTTGCCGCCTCGATGACTTCCCATACATTCACCCCGAGCTTGTCGCAGATCATCGCGAATTCATTAATGAATGAAATATTAATAAACCGGTACGTATTTTCGAGCAGCTTTGTCAGCTCCGCTGTTTCAGGCGATGTGACAGGCACAACCTCTTCATAAATGCCGCTGTATAATTGATGCACCTTTTCAAGGCATGCCTCCGTCGCTCCTCCCACTACCTTCGGCACGACTTCAATCGGGAATTGATTGCCCGGGTCAACGCGTTCTGGAGAATAAGCCAAATAAAAATCCTTTCCGCATACAAGGCCGCTTTTTTCGAGGATCGGTTTGACGATGTCCCTTGTCGTACCCGGATATGTCGAGCTTTCCAACACGACGAGCTGCCCTTTTTTCAAGTGCCCTCCAATCGATTGCGCCGCTCTATTCACATAAGTCAAATCAGGACCCGCATCATCATTCAGCGGCGTCGGTACGCAGATGATGACGGCATCCGCTTCGCCGATTAAACCGTAGTCTGAAACAGGACGAAAGAAACCGGTGCCTATTCCGTCCTGCACCGCTTGATCGTTGATATCTGAAATATAGCTGTTCCCTTTCCGTAATGCCTCGACTTTCTTTTTATCCAAATCAACACCGATAACCCGAATTCCTTTTGATATCAACAACATGGCCAAGGGCAGACCGACAAACCCCAAGCCGATGACCGCTATCGTTTCGTTATGCATTTCCTGTTTGCTCATTTATCAAATCGCCCCTTCTGTACATTCCTTTAATAAACTATGTTTTAAATCTTTTTTTGAAAGGGACGATCTACCAAATCAAAACCTATTTATTTTTCATATCAGATGTTTGAAATGAAGAAAGAGGCAGCTGCACCGGCTGCTTCTGCAGCACAGACTGGTAGATTCCGAAAATCGTTTCAATCGCCTTTTTCCCTTCATAGCCGTCAACCAATAGTGTGTCTTGGCGCTTGACGGCGCTTATAAAGTTTTGATACATGGCGGTTTGTTCGCCGCCGAGATCAATCAGTTGCGCCGCTTCTTCAGCAGCCGCCTTCTCCCCTTGGATATACCAGCGGCTGATCCTGTTTAATGCCGGGCCTTCCAATGAAATCGTTCCATGTTCTCCAAAAATCGAGAGAGAGCTTCCGATATTGTTTGGCTGTGTGACGATATTCGCTTCTACTACTCCTTTCGCCTGACTGGCAAACGTCAGAACACCGACAGCAACATCTTCCGTTTCTTTAACTCCTGAGCCGCCCAGTATATCTCCGTAAACACCTTTTACATCACCTAAAAACCATTGCAGCAGATCGATCAGATGTATCCCTTGATTGACCAGCATCCCGCCATCTTTTTCCCAGCTTCCTCGCCAAGATGCCGCTTCATAATAAGCGGGTGACCTGTTTAAGCGAAGCGATACTGTGCCTAAGTAGATCCTTCCCAGTTTTCCTCTCTCAATCGTTTCCTTCAGTTTTTTCATGATCGGCCGGTGGCGCATCTGGTGACAGACCATGAGCTTCAGCCCGTTCTGTTCCGCCAGTTCAATAAGCTCATCGGCATCCTTCAATGACAAGGTGATCGGTTTTTCGACGATGACGTGCTTGCCTGCCAGCAGCGCGGCTTTGGCCATTTCGGCGTGCAGCCCCGAAACCGCCGCAATAATGACTGCTTCTATTTTAGAATCTGAAAGCAGCGCTTGATACTGCTGATAACAGGTCACTCGGCTTTCATCCCCGGCGAAGGAAGCATAGTATTGTTCCGCTTCCTTCATCCGTTCTTCCTGCAAATCACTGACGGCCGACAACTTTGCATCATCGCACCCGGCCAGTGCTTGAAGATGTTTTCTTGACATATAGCCGCAGCCGATTAAACCGAAATGAACCGTCACTTTTCCCCTCCCCCTTTTTTCAGCAGCGCGGAAATAATCTGCTCTTGTTCCTCAGCGGCTAGAAAAGGATCCATCGGAATCGCGAAAAGGGTTTCGGACAAGGACTCGGCTATAGGAAAATCGCCTTTTTTGTACTGCAATGAAGAATAGACCGCTTGCAGATGAAGGCAGCAAGGATAATACACGCCTGAATGAATGTTCTGCTCTTTCAGCGATTGAATGAATTCGTCGCGGTCTTTCGCGCCGATACAATAGAGATGATAGATATGTGTGCGGTCTTCTTTCTCAGCAGGCAGCGTGAGATGCTCCGCCGTTTTCAAACCTTCCCTGTAGCGGCTGGCCACTTTTCTTCTTTGTTCATTCCAGCCGTCGATTTTCTCAAGAAGAATGAGCAAAGCTGCGGCATGTAATTCATCAAGACGGCTGTTGAAACCGATTTTGTCATGGAAGTATTTTTTGCTTGTGCCATGGGTTCTGAGTGTTCTTAATTGCCGGGCCGCATCCGGATCTGAAATCGTCACCATTCCCCCGTCTCCCAACGTTCCCAAGTTTTTTGTCGGGAAAAATGAAAAACAGGCGGCATCCCCGATGCTGCCGACAGGCCGCCCTTTATACGAGGCGCCGAACGCTTGGCAGGCATCCTCAATCACAAGCAGTCCGTGTTTTTTGGCAACCGCCATGACCTCGTCCATATCAGCCGGCTGTCCGAAGATGTGGACGGGAATGATCGCTTTAGTAGCAGGGGTGATTTTTTCTTCTATTTTTTTCGGATCAAGGTTGCAGGTTTCACGATCAACATCAGCAAACACAGGCTTAGCCCCCACTCTTGAGACAGCTTCGGCGGTGGCGAAAAAAGTGAACGGCGTCGTAATCACTTCATCCCCTTTGCCGATGCCGAAAGCTTCGAGCGTCAGCACTAATGCGTCCGTTCCGTTGGCGACCGCGACCGCTTCTTTTACACCAAGCTTTTCGGCTGTTCTTTTCTCCAGCTCTTCAACCTTGGGCCCCAATATATATTGGCCGCTGTCCAACACATGCTCAAACTCTTGTAAAATCTCTTGTTTTACCGTTTGAAACTGGCGTTTTAAATTGATTAACGGGATCATCTCTGTTCCTCCTCCAAAATCAAAAAGTTCCAAAATAAGTTATGATGCCTGCCGGTAATTTGGCACGGCTTGATTTTTTTCATAAAAAAAGACCTACTTGTTCAGTAAGTCTTGACCATGCTATTTGTTAATGCCTAATTTCCCTTCGAGCAGCTGTTTGTTATGAAGGACGGATTTGTCATCGGGACGGTATTTTCTCGCCTCTTCATTGTGCTGATACGACTTTTCAAAGTCTCCTAAATTGTAGTAGCACACGCACATTTGCAAGTGAGGGTACCAAGTGTAGTATGCCGGATAGGTGAAGCTCCATTTATTTGAATCAGGCACGAGTGTTGTCGCCAGCTCATACCAGTAGATAGCGGCATTGTATTCCCGCCGCCGCTGAAAGTTATAGCCGATTCTTGAGCATGTTTCGGCACGAGGCGTTTTGGAAAATTCAAATGACTGGAAGAGCGATCTCAGCTCATTGTCCAAGTCGCCAAGAAAGCGGTGGCAGTCGGCTTTGTTGATGCAGGCGTATACTTTGTCTTCAATCCATCCTTCTTTCATTTCAATGTTTTTATTGTAGCTTTCAATCGCTTTTTCGTAGTGCCTGTTTTCTCTTAATTCATTTCCGTAGTAAAAATAATCGCGCGGGGTAAACGTGTCGCCGCGGTCGATCTTCTTTTGGTAAATATTGAGGTTTCGTCCGACAGAGTGGCGGATTTTTTTATGCGTCACCGAGATATCGGCATTGATGATGTTCCCGAATACCTCCAAATATTGATGGCAGTCGCCTTTCCATTTAAAGTTTTTCTCCCTTTTCACCAGGCGGTTGCGGCGGTACCTTAAGGTCACATTTCCGAATTCGTCAGTTCCCGCATCATAGTACATGGACACGGAATCAACGGAAGGATCAAGCGTTTCCTTCAACTCTTTTAATTTTTTCTGATCTTTCTCAAGCAATACATCATCCGCATCCAGATAGAGAATATAATCCTTCGTGGCATGCTTGAACGATTCATTGCGGGCAGCCGCAAAATCGCCGATCCATTCAAAGAAAAAGACGCGGTCTGTGTATCGCTTCGCAATCTCTACAGTTTTATCTGTCGACCCCGTATCCACAATATTAATTTCATCTACAATGTCTTTCACTGTATCAAGGCATCTCGCTAATACTTCTTCTTCATTTTTGACAATCATACATAGACTGATTGTAACCAAAGCCTTCACTCCCCGTTTTTTCAAGACTCTATTTTTAAAATCTACCCATAAAATATGAACCAGCAGCTGATCGCGTTTGTGCCGCTGTCACTGTTTTAGCATTTCAGGCTGCGCCATTTCCGAAGTGTTTTTTATAGAACTTTCTTTTCTCGCTTGAATGGAATACTACTAGTGAACATGTGTTTAACGTTTTTCTCTTACACTCTCGCACAAATACACAGTCATATAGATTCATTTATACGTATGATAGAGCGCACAAAGCGTTTTTATTCTGCCATATAAAGGAGAAATTGAAAGCGGCATGATCGATGGGAGGTCATCATGAAAGATTTCAAATCAGACATCATTCATTGTCTGGAACAAAAAGATTGGAACAAAGCCATGAAGCGCCTAAAAGAGTGGGAAGCCGACGGCTCGCATAACGAGCCTTATTTTTATTTTCTTCAAGCCTCTCTTTCTGTTTATCTCGGCCATGACCATAACGCCTGGCTGTGGCTCTGGAGGGGGCTTGACCTTTTTCCTGATAACAGATCTTTAAATCTGCTGATGGGAAAAGTGTGTCTGCGCACCGGAAGGGAAAAAGAGAGCGTGGCCTATCTTCAAAAAGGAGATAGAGCAGAAACCGAAAGCGGGCCAAAGCTTGATTTTCCTGTTCATGAAAAAACCGAGCCTCCGGCTGGGCAAATCCGCGTTTTGCAAGGCACAATGGAAATCGCCAATCAAATGAATACCTTGGCTAAAGGGCTCTCACAGCATGGCGCGCTTGCCCACACTTTAAATTACTATCCTTATTATTTAAATTACGCTGCCGACTACACCTGGTCATTGCTGAAAGAACGCAATACGCCCGTCATGAATGCGAGGCTGAGAAGGCTTGCCAGTGATCTCTTGCCATCCTATGATTTGTTCCATTTTCATTTTGGCACAAGCTTTACACTGGACATGTCGGATTATCCCATTTTAAAACAGGCGGGTAAACCAATGATCATGCATCATTGGGGCAGCGATGTAAGGCTTTATTCAACATTGGCTAAAACAAATCCATACGCCGTTGTAAAAACGAAAAATGAAGCGCGAATTCGATATCACCTCAAACGAATTTCACAATATGTCCAGCACTGCATCGTTGCCGATATGGAACTTTACGAGTATGTAAAAGACTATTATGAGCATATCCACATGATTCCAACCATGATCCAGCTTGACCGCTATATTCCTGACTACAGGTCAAATGAAAAGCCGCTCATCGTTCATGCCCCCACCTCTCCAGGAATAAAAGGAACCCGCCATATCCTTAAGGCGGTGGAGTCTTTAAAAGAAAAATACGATTTTCATTTTCACCTAGTACGAGGGGTCTCTCATGAACAGGCAAAGAAAATCTATCAAAAGGCAGATTTGATCATTGATCAGCTTCATATCGGCAGCTACGGATTATTTGCCGTCGAATCGATGGCAATGGGGAAACCCGTTATCTGCTGGGTCAGTGATTTTATGAAGGATCACTACCCTTCCGAACTGCCTCTCATAAGAGCAAATCCCGACAACATTACAGAAGTGATTGAAAATGTACTGAAAAACCGGGATATGCTGCCGGAAATCGGCCAGAAAGGAAGAAAGTATGCAGAAGTTCATCATGATATGGTGAAAAACAGCAAAAAAGCGCTGGCTGTTTATCAGGCGCTACTTTCGGGATGATGTTGAACACCTTTCGCGTCGCGGGATTTGTAATTCAAAAAAAAACGAAACAAGCAGGTGAACAATTGATGAGCGATATGACAGAGTTATCCGGCCAGCATATTTTCATAACTGGCGGAGCAGGCTTTATCGGATCCTCTTTAATAGGAAAGCTGATAGAGCGCAACAGTGTCACCGTATACGACAATTTTTCAAGAGACTCCCTCCGGTATAAACCTTACCGGGACCATCCTCACTTGAAAGTGGTGCAGGGAGACATTTTGGATTTGAACGCGCTTAAAAAGGCGATCCAGGGGGCCAGTCACATTGTCCATGCCGCTGGCATCGCGGGGATTGACACGGTCATTCAAAACCCGGTTAAAACGATGCAGGTCAACATGATCGGTTCAGCCAATCTGCTTGAAGCGGCTGCCGGTTTAACCGAATGCAAAAGGGTCGTATGTTTCAGTACGAGTGAAGTTTTCGGCCAAATCGCTTTCAGAGCACGCGAGACCAGTCATACTGTTTTAGGAGCTGTGGGAGAAGCTCGCTGGACATATGCTGTCAGCAAACTCGCCGAGGAACATATGGCATATGCCTATTTTAAAGAACTGGGGCTCCCGACCGTCACCGTCCGCCCTTTTAATGTTTATGGACCGGAACAAGTCGGGGAAGGCGCCATCAAAACGATGGTTCACAGAGCTCTGTTAGATGAGCCGATCTATATTCACGGCGATGGAACGCAAATCCGGGCCTGGTGTTATGTAGATGACATGATCGACGGAATATTGCGCTGTTTGACGATGAAAGAAGCCATAGGAGAGTCTTTCAACATCGGCAATGAACGCACTGTGATCACTGTATACGGATTGGCAAACACGATTATCAGAGTTCTTGGATCAAAATCGCAAATCTTCTTTGGGGAGAAAAAAGAAGCCGATATTGAACTTCGCATCCCTCAGGTCAATAAAGCAAAAGAAATGCTCGGTTTCAACGCAAAAGTGGATCTGGAAGAAGGGATCAGAAGAACAGCTGAAAGCATTCAAAAAAATTTGGATCAATAAGAAAGGAGGCGCTTTTGTTGAAACAATGGAAAAGCGAAGGAAAAGGTGAATTCACCCTTTCCCAGCTCGGAGGATGCGGCGAAAATGTCGTTATTGAAGACGGGGTCCGCATTTTTCATCCGGAAAACATCTATATCGGAGATAACGTTTATATCGGCCATGACACGATTTTAAAAGGCTATTATAAGCATGACCTGATCATCGGCGCAAACAGCTGGATCGGACAGCAATGTTTCATACACGGTGCCGGAGGAGTTACAATCGGAGAATTTGCCGGAATTGGTCCGAATGTCCGGATACACGCCGCCTACCATACCGATCCTGATAAACCCGATAGTACCATTTTGTTTTCGCCGCTTACATTCGCTCCTATTCATATTGAAGAAAACTGCAACATCGGGATCGGTGCGTCTATCTTAGCAGGCGTTACGATAGGCGCCCACTCCAAAATCGGAGCAAATGCCGTCGTCAATCGTCATATTCCTCCGTACAGCATAGCGGTAGGCGTGCCGGCAAAGGTGATTAAAAACCGAAGGATGAAAGATGAGGAGCTCTCATGATCAGATTGATCGAGCCGTATATTACGTTTGAAGAAGTGCAAGCAGAATTAAAAGAAATATTTTCCTCCGGCATTCTGACAAAAGGCCCTTTCGTCAAAACATTTGCAGACCATATTAGTCAGTATATCAATGCAAAGCATGCTTTTTTAACAACATCGGCTACAACTGCTTTATCGATGTGCCTTAAAAGCCTCAACGTGCAACCCGGAGATGAAGTAATCGTCTCAGACTTTTCGTTTCCCGCCACTGTCAATGTAATAGAAGATTTAGGTGCCAAGCCTGTTTTTGCCGATGTCGATCTTGAAACATTTAACATGCTTCCAGAAGAGCTGGAAAGTCAAATCACGTCCCGCACAAAAGCCGTTCTTTTTGTAGATGCTCTGGGAAACCCGACAGGCATCACCAACATCAAACACATTTGTGAAGCGTACGGCTTACCGCTTGTGGATGATGCCGCGTGTGCGATCGGCAGCAGTGAATACGGCTGTAAATCCGGAAAAATTGCCGATCTCACCTGTTTCAGCTTTCACCCCAGAAAGCTGCTTACGACAGGCGAAGGCGGGGCAATTACAACCGACCGGGAAGAGTTGAAAGAATGGCTTTCCGTCAAATTAAATCATGGCGCCGCCATCGCTGACGGCCAAATGGATTTTATGGATTTCGGCTATAACTATAGATTATCTGATATCCAAGCCGCTCTTGGAATTAAACAGCTCCAAAAACTAGATGACATCATTCATCGCAGAAACCTTCAGCAGAAAGCATATAGTGAACGGCTTGAACCCCTCGGATTTCAAAGTCAAAAAATCGGTCCTGACGTTGTACACAACATACAATCCGCCGTTTTCAAAGTTCCAAAAAACATCGTTCGCGACGAATTGATTCAATATTTGAGCGACTGCCATATAGAGTCGACTTTCGGCACCTATTGCTTAAGCGGCACTACCTATTACCGCCGCAAATACAGGCAGATTAAACCCAATTCCATTTTTCTTGAACAAAATACGATCACCCTCCCCTGTCATGACCAAGTCAATGTGGATCAAGTAGTCTCAGCCATTCAATCATTTAGCCAACGTAAAGGTTAATCAATCAAAAACATCCCTTTCACAAAATAGTGACAGGGATGTTTTTTTATTCTTAGAAATAAGCAAGAATAAAAATAGAAAAAAGGCAGTAAACCATAGGTTTACTGCCCCCTGAATCATTCGCATAGCATTGCAGCGAAGTTCCGGAAAAACAAACGGAAAATATTTGTTAATAGCCGTTAAATATTAAGCGCCTGTTGGGCCGGTCGGACCTGTCGCTCCCGTTGGACCTGTCGCGCCTGTTGGGCCTGTCGGGCCGGTTGCTCCTGTTGCTCCCGTCGGACCTGTTGCTCCTGTTGGGCCGGTCGGACCTGTTGCTCCCGTTGCGCCTGTCGCTCCCGTCGGTCCGGTTGCGCCTGTTGCGCCTGTTGCGCCTGTTGGGCCTGTTGCTCCCGTTGCGCCTGTTGCTCCTGTCGCTCCAGTCGGACCTGTCGCTCCTGTCGGGCCGGTTGCTCCTGTTGCTCCCGTTGGACCTGTCACTCCGGTTGCGCCGGTTGCTCCTGTCGCTCCCGTTGCGCCGGTTGCTCCGGTTGCGCCGGTTGCTCCTGTTGCTCCCGTCGGACCTGTTGCTCCTGTTGGGCCGGTCGGACCTGTTGCTCCCGTTGCGCCCGTTGGACCTGTCGCTCCTGTTGCTCCTGTTGCTCCCGTTGGACCTGTCACTCCGGTTGCACCGGTTGCTCCTATCGCTCCTGTTGCGCCGGTTACTCCTGTTGCTCCTGTCGCTCCCGTCGGACCTGTTGGGCCGGTTGCGCCTGTCGCTCCTGTTGGACCTGTTGGGCCAGTTGCGCCTGTCGCTCCCGTCGGACCTGTTGCTCCCGTTGCGCCTGTCGCTCCCGTTGCTCCTGTTGCTCCTGTCGCTCCAGTCGGACCTGTCGCTCCTGTTGCTCCTGTCGCTCCTGTTGGACCTGTTGGGCCAGTTGCTCCCGTTGCTCCAGTCGGACCTGTCGCTCCTGTTGCTCCTGTCGCTCCTGTCGGGCCGGTCGCTCCCGTCGGACCTGTTGCTCCTGTCGCTCCTGTTGGACCTGTTGGGCCAGTTGCGCCTGTTGCTCCGGTCGGGCCGGTTGCTCCTGTCGCTCCCGTCGGACCTGTTGCTCCTGTCGCTCCCGTCGGACCTGTTGCTCCTGTCGGGCCGGTTGCTCCTGTTGCGCCGGTTGCTCCTGTCGGGCCGGTTGCTCCCGTCGGACCTGTCGCTCCGGTTGGGCCGGTTGCTCCCGTTGGACCTGTCGCTCCCGTCGGACCTGTTGCTCCGGTCGGGCCAGTTGCTCCAGTTGCTCCTGTCGCTCCTGTTGGACCTGTTGCTCCCGTCGGACCTGTCGCTCCAGTTGCTCCTGTCGCTCCTGTCGGGCCGGTCGCTCCCGTCGGACCTGTTGCTCCGGTCGGGCCGGTTGCTCCCGTCGGACCTGTCGCTCCGGTTGGGCCGGTTGCTCCCGTTGGACCTGTCGCTCCCGTCGGACCTGTCGCTCCAGTTGCTCCTGTCGCTCCAGTTGCTCCTGTCGCTCCCGTCGGGCCTGTCGCTCCCGTCGGACCTGTCGCTCCAGTTGCTCCGGTCGCTCCTGTTGGACCGGTTGCTCCCGTCGGGCCGGTTGCTCCTGTCGCTCCGGTTGCTCCAGTCGGACCTGTTGCTCCTGTCGCTCCGGTTGCTCCCGTCGGACCTGTTGCTCCGGTTGGGCCGGTTGCTCCCGTCGGGCCGGTTGCTCCTGTCGCTCCCGTTGCTCCGGTTGCGCCTGTTGGACCGGTTGGGCCGGTTGCTCCCGTCGGACCTGTTGCTCCGGTCGGGCCGGTTGCTCCTGTTGGACCTGTTGGGCCGGTTGCTCCCGTCGGGCCGGTTGCTCCCGTCGGACCTGTCGCTCCAGTTGCTCCTGTCGCTCCAGTTGCTCCTGTCGCTCCCGTCGGGCCTGTCGCTCCAGTTGGGCCGGTTGCTCCAGTTGGGCCGGTTGCGCCTGTTGGACCTGTCGGGCCGGTTGGACCTGTTGGGCCGGTTGGACCTGTTGGGCCGGTTGGACCTGTTGGACCTGTTGGACCTGTTGGGCCGGTTGGACCTGTTCCTCCGCCTTCTACATCTAATAGTGCTACATCATCTACAATGACATTCGCTGTACCTGCCTGCGGCAAAGTATTAATCAAAATGAAAGCCATAGTAGATCCAGCTGGAGCTGGGGTCGTCGTTTGATAGACTTCAAGCCATGTATTATTTTCAACAATTGGTAGTCTGTTGAACGGGATATTTAAAAAGAGACCTTGGCCTAGAAAATTAAATGAACTATCAAAATAAGACACTTGAATTTGCACCTGAGGCGATGGAGCAGGAAAACCTTCTTTAGCTAGAGAAACTAAAAATTCCAAACCTTCTCCTGCATCTACTGGAACAAATTGTGCAATAAAAGAAGTAACAGCCCCGCCCAGTAATCTTGCCGACCAAAAACCTGAATGCGAAAATTGAGTTGTGACGGTTGCATTTTGGCCTACCCAGGGTGGAAGTGCCCCGTTTTCAAAACTGCCGTTTACAACCAAATTTTGGATCGACATCTAGGATTTTACCTCCCTTTCATTAGATTAGCTTCAATTCCCTTTTCGAGAATGAAGCTAACATATACTATGTCTCCTTGCTAAGCTCGGTCACGTTATTTTCCATATGATTAAAACACATTTATAGCAGCTAAATCCGAGAGAAGCAAAATATATTAATTTTAACAACAACGTCCTTTTACTTAATATGAAACTTCAAAAGGGGAAAGCTCCATTTAGCTTTCCCCTTCCCTTAAAGGGAACCGAATAGATTTAAATCTCTATTGAATGCTGCTGCGGAGCTGTATCAACAATTTTACTAGCCAATGGAAATCTTTGTGTACCATCCGCTGCGAGACTTCTATTGAATATTCTGATTTGAAATAAAGTTCCGTTTCTATAAACTCTTTCCCTTCACCCCCTCTTGCCGGAACAAATTGAGCAATATATGAAGTGGCTGTTCCGCCATCAGTCACATTATTTAACACGGCTAAGATTGAAAAACCGTCATTTCAGCAACCGGCCTGGATTGCCCACAGCCGTTTTGCGTGCGGGAACATCTTTTGTGATGACGGCGCCCGCTCCGATGACCGCATGCTCCCCGATGACGACCGCCGGCAGCAATGTTGCGTTGTTTCCGATTTTCGCTCCTCTTTTAATAGTTGGACCTTGATACGGGTAGTTTCCCATTCCCATATATTTATCATTTGATGTGGAACAGCAAGGACCGATAAACACTTCATCTTCGATCGTCATATCAGCGGTAATATAACAGCCCGTTTGAATCGTTACTCTCTTTCCAATTTTAGTATTGTTTTCAACCATCGCGTTGCGTCCTATAATGCTTTCTCTTCCGATCGCGACATTTTCGCGAATGCTCGCCATGTCTCCCACGAAAACACCTTTTTCCAACAGCACGTCCCGGTATATAACAGCACTCGCACCGACTACGGCATCATCTTCTATCCGCAAAGGCGCTCCCGCCTGCTTCGGCTGGCGGGCCATTTTTTTATTTGAAGAAGCCGCTTTGCCAAGGACGGCCAAATCGCCAATTTTCACCCCGCTGCCGATCTGAGTATCCTTTTTAATAATGGCATGATGACCGATTGTTACGTTGTCCCCGATGACCACGTTTTCTTCAATGACAGCGTGCTCTCCCAATACCACGTTCTTTCCGATCTTTACGGTTTCATGAATCATTGCTTACATCCTCCATTTCTCATTTACACCTGCTGTAGCATATTCAATGCCGACGTGATGAGAAACGGCTGCATAAAAAAACACGGCCGCCGTCAGGCGCACCGTGCTACTTTTCTCTTCTTGCAAAATCGACAAACCGGAACTTATCCAGGCGGTGTCTGCTTTCCGTATATTGAAACAAGGTTGTATCATCAAGGAAAACAAAATTCTTCACAACCACAATGTGTTCGTATCCGTTCAAATCCAAATATTCTTGATCCTCAGCCGTACATGACTCGACAACAATTTCCTTATGGGCATAGCTGATGACGAGCCCGCATTCATCTTCAAGGTATTGGTAGATCGAGTCCTCGCATATTTCTTTCGTCAAGAGCGGCACATGCTTGCGGATAAAATAGTCTTTATCCAGGATGATGCGCTCTCCGTTAATATTCCGCGATCTGACGACACGCCATACCTCTTCATCTCCGGAAGTGCGAAGCTGCTTTTGAATATATGCATCCGGATGCGTCAAGCCGAACTCGTGGACCGTCGTGCTTGTCTCTTTGCCAAGCGTTTCTGAAAGTTCCTTAAAGCTGACCAAACCGGAAACCGGGAACTGCATTTTCTCCCTGTGCAGCACGACTGACCCCTTTCCTTTGATCTTTTGAATATATCCGTTCTGGGCAAGCACATTCAGCGCTTTCCGAACGGTTTCCCTCGAGGTGTCGTGCTGTTCGGCAAGATCGTTTTCAGACGGCAGGATATCTCCGGCATTCAGTATGCTTTGATCGATTTGTTCTGCAATTTGTTTGTAAATCATCATATACTTGTTGATCTTCATTTTTTTACCACCACGCTTAGTTTAGCATGGTTTGGCGAGATGATAAACAATCGATTGATACGGTTTCACTTTAAAGCGTGTAAATGACTCGGGAAGATCGGTGTCATTGGAAATGAGAACCTTGGCATCATAGCCTTCAATATCAATATCATCAGGGAGCTGAAACTCGGTCTCTTTCCCGTAAAAATTATTGATCACCAGCAGTTTTTCATCCGCTCCGTTTCTCAAATACGCGTAAAGCTCTTGATCGTCTTCCAGTATGAGCTGATAATCGCCGGTTGTGATGATATCGAATTCCTTGCGGAGCTCATTCAGCTTTTTATAATGGTAGAAAATCGAATCAGGATCGCTGAGCGCTTTTTCTGCGTTGATTTCTTTGTAGTTGTCAGGCACCGGAATCCACGGTGTCCCCGTCGTAAACCCGGCATTTTCTTCCCCGTTCCACTGCACCGGCGTACGCGAATTATCGCGGGACTTTGATTTCAGGATTTCAATGATTTCGGCTTCCGGCTTTCCGGCTTCTTTCAGCAGACGGTACATATTGAGAGATTCGACATCCCGGTAAAGAGAGATGTCCTCGAATTTCGGGTTGGTCATTCCGAGCTCTTCTCCCTGGTAAATGTATGGCGTCCCCTGAAGCATATGAATCGCGGTTGCCAGCATTTTCGCAGATTTTATGCGGTATTTTCCGTCGTCTCCGTAGCGTGAGACGATCCGCGGCTGGTCGTGGTTGCACCAGAACAATGCGTTCCACCCGCCTCCTTTATTCATTTCAGTCTGCCATTCAGAAAGAATCTTCTTCAGCTTTAGAAAATCAAAATCCGCAAGCGCCCATTTTTCCCCGTTTGGATAGTCGGCCTTTAAATGGTGAAAGTTAAACACCATATCGAGCTCCCGGCTTTCAGGGTTTGTATACCTGATGCAATCTGCGATTGTGGTCGATGACATTTCCCCGACCGTCATGCTGTCGTATTTTGAAAAGACCTCCCTGTTCATTTCATTCAAAAACTCATGAACCCTCGGCCCGTCCGTATAAAATCTGCGCCCGTCCCCATGATCATCATCAGGGAAACGCTGGTCTTTTGAAATCACATTGATGACATCAAGTCTGAAGCCGTCGATTCCTTTTTCAAACCAGAAATGCATCATCTCGTACACTTTTTTTCTGACTTCATCGTTCTCCCAATTCAAATCCGCCTGTGTGACATCATAGAGATGGAGATAATACTGTCCGGTCTCTTCATGAAACTCCCACGCCGAGCCGCCGAACTTCGAATCCCAGTTTGTCGGCGGAGTACCGTCCGGCTTCATGTCCTTCCAAATATAAAAGTCGCGGTACGGATTTTCTTTTCCGGACGCTGCTTCTTTAAACCATTTGTGCTCTGTTGATGTATGGTTGACGACAAGATCCATGATCACCTTTATGCCGCGCTTGTGGGCCTCTTCTAGAAGCTCTTCAAAATCGGCCATTGTTCCATATTCTTCATGAATGTTGTAATAGTCGCTGATGTCATAGCCGTTGTCGTTTTGCGGCGATTGATAAATCGGCGTCAGCCAAATGACATCACAGGCGAGCTCCTTGATGTAGTCGAGCTTTTCAATGATGCCGCGAATGTCGCCGACACCGTTCCCTGTTGTATCTTTAAAGCTTTTCGGATAAATCTGATAGACAACTGCTTTTTTCCACCATGGATTTTCTTTCGTTTCCACTTTTCAACACCACCGTTTTCTTCTTTATGAAATGGGAAAAGGGCTGACAAATATGCGCGCCCCTCTCCCTCTCTTATTTCATTTTTAATTTTGCATAGAGGTATGTTCCGGCGAACGGCGCGATCAGCACGATCGCCATCCCGATTGCAAACGCTCCCCAGTATTGGCTCATGATAGAGAAAATTCCGGGTACACCGCCGACGCCGACCGAGCTTGCCAAAACCCCTTGCGAGGAAATGAACATTCCGGCAATCCCCGAGCTGATCATCGCGATCACAAACGGAAATCTGTATCTGAGATTCACCCCGAACAGCGCCGGTTCGGTAATTCCGAGATAAGCTGAAATGCCGGATGTCAAGGACAGACCTTTCTGCTTCTCATCTTTGACAATAAACATCATCGCAAGCGCGGCTGAACCTTGTGCGATATTGGACAGCGCCAGCATCGGCCATAAAAATGTTCCGCCGAGCTTTGATCCGATCAGCTGAAGGTCAACGGCAAGGAATGTATGATGCATTCCGGTAATGACGAGAGCGGCGTAAAGTCCGCCGTATAACAGTCCGCCCAGCACGGCGAATTGTTCAAAGACAGCAATAAGGCCTGATGTTAAGACATTTCCGATGGCAAACGTAATCGGTCCAATGACAATAAATGAAGCAAAACCTGTGACAAGCAGCGTAATCGGTGCCACGACAAGGAGCTGAATGCTCTCAGGCGTCCGCTTTGTCAAAAAGCGCTCAATTTTTGCCAGCAAATAAGATGCAAGCAAAATGGGAAGCACCTGCCCCTGATAGCCGACCTTCTGCACTTCCAGGCCGAATAAATTCCAGACAGGAATCTCTCCGCTTTGCTCGGCAGCCCCGTATCCCCAAGCGTTTAACAAATCAGGATGCACAAGCATGACGCCCAGCACGATGCCGAGCAGCGGATTTCCGCCAAACCGCTTGACGGCCGACCAGCCGATTAATGCCGGGAGAAATGCGAAAGCCGTTCCCGCAATCAAGTTAATCATATTGGCGAGATCCGCCCATTGCGGATAGACTTCAACGATCGATTTTCCGCTGAAGAAAATATCTTGAGCCGTCAGGATATTGTTGATTCCCATCAGCAGTCCGGCGGTGACAATCGCCGGCAATATTGGAATAAAAATATCTGCAAGCGTTTTCACAGCACGCTGTAAAGGATTCATATTTTTCTCTGAGGCTTTCTTGACGTCATCTTTTGACGATTCGCCGATTCCTGTGGCCTTCACCAGCTCCGCGTATACATTGTTGACCGTTCCTTGGCCGATCACTACTTGAAATTGGCCGTTAGTTGAAAAAGATCCTTTGACAACATCTATTTGCTCCAGCACCTCTTGATTGACTTTGCTTTCATCGAGCAATGCAAATCGCAGCCGCGTCACACAATGGGTTACCGCTGCAATGTTGTCCGCACCGCCGACAGCATCGACAATCCGTCGCGCTGATTGATGTAAATCAGTCATTCCAATCCCTCCTTCTCCTTTTATAACTTGTATATACATGTTATACCTATATTGTATTCCTGTATATACAAGTAGTCAACATATTTTTATAGCGCTTTCAAAAATAAAAAAAGCCCGCCGTTCCCTTCATAAACGAAGGACAGCAAGGCTTCCTCCGATTTATGCGCCGGGAACAACCGGCTGTGATCATAAATTGTTCACTTTTTCATCACGTTCATAAGCGTCGTCCTGCTGACCGATGTCTTTCAAATAATACTTTTCTGATGTAAAAAACTCATCATATAAAGACCTTACTTTTCTGCTCAAAAGCAGCACCGCCAAAATATTCGGAAGAAGAATGAAAACGAGCGCAAGATCAAGGAATCCCCATATCGCCTTTGCTCCTCCGGCAGCCCCGATGATGACGGCGGCCAGATAGACGAATTTAATCATATGCCCCGCGAACCGTCCAAACAGAAATTCAGCTTGTTTTACCCCGTAAAAAATGACCACTGTGATCGTTGATAAAACAAAGAAAACGAGCGCGACGGAGACGAAGTATCCGCCCACAGGGCCGAAATAGCTGCGGAATGCGGCTGCCGCCAGTGCCCCTGGATTGCTCGCCGCATTTTCACCGGTCCAGACGCCTGATGCGAGCACGACGAAGGCTGTGGTCGTGCATATCAGCAGCGTATCGACCACGATGCCGATCACCGCCCAGAATCCCTGTCTCACAGGGTGGTCGGTCATCGCCGCCGCGTGGGCGATCGGCGCCGTCCCCATCCCGGCTTCGTTGGAATAAAGGCCCCGGGCAAACCCCCAGCGAACGGTTTCGGCAACTGCCGCACCTGCAAAGCCGCCGAATGCCGAAGAAGATGTAAACGCATTCGAAAAGATGAGAGAGAAAAATGCGGGTACAGAAGAAAGGTTCATGACGACAATCAGGAAACCGGCCCCGATGTACGCCCCTGCCATAAGCGGAACCGCAAGCTCTGTCACTTTTCCAATCCGTTTAATCCCTCCGAGCACCACTAAACCGATCAAAAAAGCAATCCCGATTCCGGTGTATAAACGATTGAACGAGAACGCCTCAGCTAATGATGCGGAAACCGAATTTCCCTGCACCATGATGCTCGGAACAAGCTCGATCATCAGTGCCACCGAAAAAAAGACGCCGAGCCATTTCATAGAGAGCCCTTTTGTAATGTAATACATCGGCCCCCCGACATATTCGCCTTCTTCGTTTTTTTCTCTGTAGTGGACGGCGAGGACGCTTTCCGAAAACTTGATCGCCATGGCAAACAGCGCGACCAGCCACATCCAAAACACGGCTCCCGGACCGCCGAACATGATCGCCGCAGGCACACCGACGATATTGGCGGCGCCGACTGTTGAGCTGAGAGCTGATGTCAAAGCTTGCAGCGGTGTAACCGTCCCTTCTCCTTTCGGCTTTTTGCCGACGCTTCCGATCGTCTGTTTAAAGATATAGAGAGGATAGCGAAATTGAAAAAATTTCAGCAGGATCGTTAAATAGACTCCTGTCCCTGTCAGCAGTATGATGAGCGGAGGCCCCCAGAGCCAATCTGATATGTATTCAACCCAGTTCAACAATCGTTCCATCCTATCACCCTTTTATTCGTTTATGGGTCAATACCACTACAGGACAGAAATAAACCTGCTTCAGCGTTTTTTATTTCCCACTGAGCCTTCGGTACACTTTTTCTTTATAAAACGCTGAGGCAGGTTTGGAAAACATGCCTTTTTTGTCGGCGAGCCTGTCGAGCCTGAGCCGCGTTTCTGTTTTTCTCTCAATTAAACGATCGCGCTCGTCTTCGTCCGCGCACTTTGCGATTAAGTCGTCAATTGTCATCAGCTCTTTCTTCAAAGCCCCTTCGTCCTCCGTCATTCCGGCGTTTTTCATCACCCGGTAAGCCATGCGGAGATGCTCTGGAACATGGGCGGCATCGTCTTTTTTCAAAGGTTTCCCCATTCCCGGAAGCCCTTCGAATTCGCCGTCCATAATGGCCCGCTTAATCTTGTCTTCAGAAACGATGCTCGAAAAATCCATGGTCTACATCCTCCCCTTTCGTTCATATACTAACAACAGTCTGCCATAAAGATGCGTTCCCGCCAATGCAAGACAAGCGTAAAATATTCCCAAATATTTTTTAGAAAACTGTAAAACCCTGATTTAAAGGGGGTTTTGCGCTTCTTTTCACAAAGTTGGTTTCCGCTTTTCTAAATCGGTATTTCATGGTATATTTTATACATTCGTTTTTTTCTTTCGTTCCGATGGTTTTTTACTGATCCGGAAAAAAGGAGTGTAACAATTGAAAAGATTTATTAAGGAAAGAGGTCTTGCCTTCTTCCTGATAGCCGCCATATTGCTATGGCTGAAAACTTATGCTGCGTATGTAATTGAATTTAATTTAGGAATAACCAACACAGTACAACAGATTTTGCTTTTTGTGAATCCGATTAGCTCAAGCTTGTTCTTTCTTGGATTAGGACTCTTGTTCAAGAAAAAAATACAGCAGACAGCGATTATAGTGATTCATTTTTTAATGTCTTTTTTGCTATATGCAAACGTCGTATACTACAGATTTTTCAGCGACTTTATCACGCTGCCTACGATCATGCAGGCAAAAACAAACGGGGGGCAGCTCGGGGACAGCATCTTCTCGCTCATGCACCCGCTCGATGTTCTGTATTTCATCGACACCTTTATTTTAATCGGGCTGGCTGTTTTCTATAACAGACCTTCTGAAACAACAACGAAGCGCCCGTTTAAAATTGTGATGGGAGCAAGCATCCTCGTCTTCCTCGCCAACCTGGCCGTTGCCGAGATTGATCGTCCGGAGCTTCTGACCCGTTCTTTTGACCGCAACTACCTTGTGAAATATTTGGGAACCTACAACTTCACAATCTATGATGCGGTGCAGAATATCAAGTCAAACAGCCAGCGCGCACTGGCAAGCTCCAGCGACGTGACAGAAGTAGAGAACTATATTAAAGCCAATCATGATAAGCCGAATGCCGAATACTTCGGAAAAGCGAAAGGCATGAACGTGGTTTACATTTCACTGGAATCACTTCAGACGTTCGCGATCGACTATAAGATCGACGGCAAGGAAGTCACGCCGTTCTTAAATTCACTGGCGCACGACAATGAAACGTTTTATTTTGATAACTTTTTCCACCAAACAGGACAAGGTAAAACATCCGACGCGGAATTTATGATGGACAACTCGCTGTATCCTTTATCACAAGGGTCAGTGTTCATTAATAAAGCGCAAAACACGCTGCAGTCGGCTCCGGCCATTTTGAAGTCTCAAGGCTATACATCAGCGGCATTCCACGGCAACTACAAAACGTTCTGGAACCGCAATGAAATGTATAAAGCCATCGGTTATGACAAATTCTTTGACGCTACGTATTACGATATGAGCGAAGATAAAACGAAAAACTACGGGTTGAAAGATAAACCGTTCTTTGAAGAATCAATGCCGCTGTTGAAGAGCCTGAAACAGCCGTTCTATACGAAGTTTATCACCCTTTCGAACCATTTTCCGTTCGAAATGGATGAAGGCGATACAGACTTCCCTGCCGGCGATACCGGCGACAGCGTCGTTGACCATTATTTCCAGTCGGCCAACTACATGGATCAGGCCATTGAACAATTTTTCAACGATCTGAAAAAATCCGGACTGTATGATAATACGATTGTCGTCATGTACGGAGACCACTACGGTATTTCGGAAAATCACAACAAAGCGATGGCCAAAGTATTGGGCAAAGACATCACACCATATGAAAATGCCCAATTGCAAAGGGTTCCGCTGTTCATCCACGCGCCTGGGGTCAAGGGAATCAAATCCAATAAATACGGCGGCGAAGTCGATGTAGCCCCTACCCTGCTTCATTTGATGGGCGTGAATACGAAAGATTACCTGATGAGCGGTTCAGACCTTCTGTCACCGGAACACCGTGAAGTTATTCCGTTCCGCAACGGCGATTTCGTTTCTCCGGAATATACGAAAACGAACGGAAACTACTACGACACGAAAACAGGAGAGCTTCTGAACGAAAAAGACATCGATCCGAACATCGATGAGTCCGTGAAAAAAGAACTCGAAATGTCGGATAAAATCGTCGACGGAGATTTGCTGCGCTTCTATAAACCGAAAGGCTTTAAAGCGATCAACCCGAGCGACTACGACTACACCAACCACAATCCGAAAACATCAGAATCTGATGCGGCGCAAACTACGAAATCGGATTCCGGACAATAAACAGACAGCACCCGCTTCATTAAAAGCGGGTGCTTTTTTTGTCTTGAAGCCGCTCTGTTCCTTTTTTGCGAGCAAATATGGTAAGCTTGAAATAGAATATAAAAAAAGAAAGCGGGAATGAATTGTGATTGTAACAAATGACCAAGAGCTGGAAGGGCTCAAGAAAATCGGCAGAATCGTCGCTTTAGCCAGGGAGGAAATGAAGGCAAAAGCAGCACCCGGCATGAGCACAAAAGAACTGGACCTCATCGGTAAAGAAGTGCTTGAAGCTCATGGCGCCGCATCGGGTCCGGAAAAAGAATACGATTTCCCGGGAACGACGTGCATCAGTGTGAACGACGAAGTCGCCCACGGCATCCCAAGCGAATCCAGAATTTTAAAAGAAGGGGATTTGATCAACATCGACATCTCCGCTGAATTTGGCGGCTACTATTCTGATACGGGCATTTCTTTTGTCCTCGGAAAAGGCGATGAAACGCTCCACAAGCTTTGCCAAACTGCAGAAAGCGTTTTTCAAAAAGGGCTTTTGCAGGCGCGCGCCGGCAAGAAACAAAACCAAATCGGCAGAGCCGTATACAATGAAGCAAAAGCAAACGGGTTCACCGTCATTAAAAATTTGACGGGACACGGGATTGGAAAGAACCTCCATGAAGCGCCCAACCATATCCTAAATTACTATGACCCGTTTGATAATGCGCTCTTTAAAAATGGAACGGTCATAGCCCTTGAACCGTTTGTTT
This sequence comes from Bacillus sp. FSL L8-0528, assembly GCF_038593085.1. NCBI lineage: Bacteria > Bacillati > Bacillota > Bacilli > Caryophanales > Bacillaceae > Bacillus > Bacillus sp. FSL L8-0528. The sequence goes on along the minus strand of NZ_CP151961.1, from coordinate 811,011 downwards.
CCACAAGAGCCGAGCATACAATCGAAGCCGGAGACGGATGGACATTCAAAACGCCTGACGGCAGCTTTGTGGCCCAAATCGAGCATACGATCGTCATTACGAAAAACGAACCGATCATTTTAACACAGCTTGACTGATTACGTGAAAAAGCCCGGATCATAGAAGTCCGGGCTTTTATGCTAAAATAAAAGACAAACTGTGCCGAAAGGAGCTTTACCGCATGCTGTTTGCCATCATCGGGCTGATCTTTTTCATCGAGAGCATCCTGTTAATCGTATATGCTCATAAAAAAAAGAACGGCTTCTTAAAATATATCGGAATCGTCCTCAGCATCTCGATCATTGTGATGATCGTCACCAGTTTGACACACGGCTGAAGTCTGCCTCAAACTTCCAAACCACGACGAAAGACTCAGTTTTTAAAAATTGCCGCCTATCCCTTTTCAGCGTTTTTCTATAGATGTTAGAATGCCAATTGCATCGAATTATAGAAGGGAGTTTTCTGCCATGCATTACGGAAGCAAAGGCTGGTATGTAGAAGAACTGAAAAAGCTGGGAATGACAAAGTATGAAGGAAGAAAGCTTCAAAGCTATAAAAAACACTTTTTGGCCAACCTGCTTGAAAGCGTCAAAAAATAAACATGTTAAAGCCGTGCTCCTTTTCGGACACGGCTTGTTTTTATGTGCTCAGCTCCTTTAAAAATGAGTTTCTCCAGCTTTCCGACAGCGCTTCAACCTCAAGGATCTTCCGAATGGCGGGATGATTGCCCCTGTCATGGTACATCAAATGATTGGCGTGCGAAACTGTGGCTTCATGCGCATCTCTTGAAACGAGCTGCAGCCGGGAATCGGGCGCAACGATACCTTCTTCGAGAACCCTGAAGTAAAATCCGCTGAACCCGGTGTCCCTCACCTTTAAAACCATATCTTTTTGATTCAGCCGTTTGGCAAGCTTGAAACAAGGCTGGCGCGGCTGGCTGACTTGAACAAGAGCCTCCCCCAGCTTGAAGATATCACCGATGCACACATCTTTTTCGGTGAGCCCTTTAACCGTCACGTTTTCTCCAAATGCCGCCTCCGGCAGCTTCCGCTTCAAGACGCTTTCCCAATACATGTAGTGATCCGCCGGATAGACGCAAACCGCTTTATCCTCTCCTCCGTGGTGAATCAGATCCGCCTGCCCGTCCCCTTCAAAATTCGTACGGCTCAAATATACGGGTCCGCCGACAGGCTCCTTCACGATTGCCGTTTCCACCTGTTTTCCGTCGAATTCGAATGTACACGGACGGCCTACATGAATAGATAAAATTTCATACTCCTGATGCTCCAAAATCTCACGCCCTTCCTTTATTTTCATATTTTAACGATTTATCCAAAGCATGTCTATCCCATGATCTCAAAATGAGAAATATGGTAGCATAAAAGAAAAGGAGTGTTCTCGATGCTTCAATACAGAATGATTGTAGACGGACGCGTTCAGGGCGTGGGATTTCGCTATTTTGTTCAAATGGAAGCAGATAAGCACAAATTGACCGGCTGGGTCCGGAACCGCGACAACGGCACAGTTGAAATCCGCGCCGAAGGACCCGAGGAAAGCCTGAAGAAATTTTTAAAAGCGATTCAAAAAGGAAGTCCCTTCTCAAAAGTAACGGACGTGAATGTCGAAGAAAAAAAAGAAATTGACGGATTCCACAACTTTAATATCAGCTATTGAAAAATCCGCCATCTACGGCGGATTTTTCAAACGGATCTTGACTAAATTCCTCTTTTATTTTAGTATTTAGTTAAATAGCTAATTACTTAATTCCAAGGATGCTGAATATGAATCAAACCTTTAAAGCTCTAGCCGACCCGACGAGAAGAAAAATTTTAAATCTGCTGAAGGATCGGGATATGACTGCCGGTGAAATATCTGACCAATTTCAAATGTCTAAACCAAGTATATCTCAGCATTTAAAAATTTTAAAACAGGCTGAATTAATTCAAGATGAAAAAAAAGGCCAATACATCATTTACTCGCTGAACACCACAATGTTTCAAGAAATCATCGGCTGGGCCTTCAGTTTTACTGAACAAGCCGGCAAAGATAAAGGGGATGCCAAATGAGAAAACACATCTTTTCACTCGCATTAATTGCCGTCAATCTAATCATGTGGGCAATCGCTTATCCGCATATTTCAACTCAAGTTCCAATCCATTGGTCATTTTCGGGAGAAGTCGACAGGTATGCTTCAAAAATGGAAGCGATGCTTGCCATGATTGGGCTGCTCGTTTTTATGTATATCCTAATGTTCTTAACGCCAAAAATCGATCCGCGCAGAAAAAACTATCAGCTTTTTTCAAAGACTTATTACCTTCTCATCAATGCCATGCTGATTCTGTTTTCCCTGATCAACGTGCTTGTCATCATGACAGGGCTCGGGTATGATCTGCCCGCGGGCAGCATTGTACCGGTTCTAGTAGGCGCTCTACTCATTGTCATAGGCAATTACCTCCCGAGAGTCCGCTCAAACTTTTTTTTCGGGATCAAAAACCCTTGGACATTGAGCAGCGATTCAATCTGGAAAAAAACCCACAGATTTGCGGCGAAAGTATTTACTTTAGCAGGACTGCTGATTATTGCGGACGGATTGTTATCGATCAGCCCAGAAATCATGCTTCCGGTTATTTTGGCAACGGTTTTCGCGCCCTATATTTATTCTTATGTCCTGTACCGGAAAGAAATCAATATGAAAAGCTGACATGAGAACAAATGAAAAAGAAGGCTCCGAATTGGAGCCTTTATTTTATTCCCTTCCGAACCGCCTGCCAAAAAGAGGCCGATTCATGTCCCATCGAGTAGACGGAAACTCCTGCGATTTTATATCGCATGGCAAGGCGGCTTTTCGCCGCAATCGTTTTTTCATCTTCATACCAAACGACATGGCGGTGCTTGTGTTGATCTGTATAAGAAAATCTCATCGACCCCGATCTTTTATCATATACAGGCTTAGCTTTCACTTTTTTCTTAAGCGCCTTTATGTCGTTCCACTGCTTCAATTTGCTGTTCTTTCGGGATGTTAAATCCCAATCATTCCCGTATGAGGGGATGCCCATAATGACTTTTTCGGCTTTGATCGTTTTCACCGCATATGCTAATGAGCTTTTGATCCAGTTCATTCCGGCAACAGAGCCCGGCTCGCTCCAGATCCCGTGTTCATCGTAGGTCATGACTTGTACATAGTCAGCTGACTTTCCGATTTCAGCATAATCATACGGCCAGCTCCATCCATCTTTTCGGTCATCTGCGCTCTTCGCCGGTACCGAAACCATCGTTTTGATCTTGTGTTTTTTCAAAGCTGCTGCGACATGACGGATGAAGCTTGAGTATTTAGCCCTCTCGTTCGGCTTCACAGCTTCAAAATCAATATTGATTCCGGTATTCGCAAGCGTAATAAGCTGTTCTGTAAAGTGCTGCCGCGCCGTTTTGCCGGACATGACCGTTGATGCCAGATTCCCGTCAAAATCGTGAATAGATTCATTGTAATTTGAAATGACCGCCCACGTCTTGAGGCGTTTCTTCTTTGCAAACGATAATTGCTTTTTCGGAGTGTCTCCGATGATATCTCCTTTTTTATTAAACGCGTACGTGTCGAGAGCTGCGGCATTGATATAGTGATGGTATGCCGTCAGCGATTGATAGGATGCCGCTTCCCCTGTTGTATAGCCGAGTACGATTTTGGCCGCTTTTGCTTCTGCTGTATATGTAAGCATCGTTAAACATACAGCGAATACGCTGCATAGCAAGTAGATTTTTCTCATTGTCTATTTATCCTCTCAATCGTTCAAATAAGGCTTTTCCTGATAAAAGTAATTCGGTTTAAGCGTTTTATTTTCATAATAGCTGTGAAAGATATGGGTCGCTGCCGGAGATAACGGCGGAATCAGCCATGTCCAGCTTGCTGAAAGCTCCCTTCCCGCTTCAGCTTCCTGCTCCTCGAACCGCTTGAATTGGCTTGCCGCGGTATGGTGGTCAACAATGCTGACGCCGGCTTTTTTATAGGAGTGAAGCACCGCCGTATTTAATTCAACAAGCGCCTTGTCTTTCCACAGCGAAGTATTCCGCTCCGTATCAAGCCCCATAATGGCTGCCACTTTTTCGAGCACATTATAGCGGTCTGTATCCGCGAGGTTGCGCGCTCCGATTTCCGTTCCCATATACCAGCCGTTAAACGGGGCGGCATTATAATGAATCCCTCCGACTTCCAGCTTCATATCGGCTATAATCGGCACAGCGTACCACTTCAGCCCCAAACTTTTGAAGCCTTCAATCTCCGGATGTTCAATCCGAACCTCTTTGACGATTTCACGAGGCAAATCATACCACACAGGGGAACGGCCATCTATTTGAAAAACAAGCGGCAAAACGTCAAAAGGCGTACCTTCGCCTTTCCAGCCGAGCGCTTCACACGCTTTTGTCAGTTCCAATGACGCCGGATCGCCGATGACACCTTGCTCCGTTTCATACCCCGCATACCTGATCAGCTGATGGTTCCAAATGGACACTTTTTTTTGCCCGCTTTGTTCCGGGGGAAAAATCGTAATGAACGGTCTGATTTTCCCTCCGTTTGTCGCAAGCTCTATATGGTGAAAAAGCGCATCCCGCACCTCTGCCTCGGTTTGAACGCCTCTTTGATCGATGACAGTAAGAGAGTGCCAAAACAGCCGGCCGATGCAGCGGCTGCTGTTTCTCCACGCCATTCTGGCGCCATGTTCGATTTCTTCTAATGTATGTGTATAGCTTCCGGTTTCTCTGATTTCTTCGTCTATTTTATGTAAGCGCATCCTTGTTTCTTCTTCGGACTTCGACAGTTCCCCGTAGCAGAGCTCGATGAAGGTCTTAGCTTCCCTCCATAATTCTTCATATGATTCCAACCGGATTCTCTCCTTCCAGATTTCAGACTGATATTTATTGTATAGGTTTCGATCTCAGTTTAAAACCTTTATGTATGAAAAGACAAAAAACCGCTAAAAAGCATCCGTCAAAGACGGATGCCTGATGATTATTCCTTCATGTTAAGCGTTTTGGTGTTCAGCATGAAGCGGTAAACCGGCAGCTCTTTGCCTGTTTGAGAAGGGATGTAACCCGTGCTCACATAACTGTCAACCGATTCCGGCTCAAGCGCAATCGACAGCAGATTGCTTTGCGGTTGAGCTGTAAAATAGACTTTTGTTCCTTTTGGAAACTCTTTTTTCTGTTTTTTAAGCTTCGTTTCCACCTTGATCACAGGCCGGCCCTCGGATTCTCCTGCTGTTTCTTTCGATAAAACCTCATACGCTTCAGCGGTGAGCTTTTGTTTGAAAGGCAGTGTCACGCTTTTTAATCCCTGATCCTTCAGCTTCTGCTCAATATCTTGATGGCCCGGAAGAACAAGGTAAGCGGTCGGCCGTGTTCTCGACAGCACAGGAACGGCCTCTGAGGCGCTGTAATATTGGACAGGAACGTCAACTGCTTGTCCAGAGGCAATATCAGCGACTTTCAGCGTGTCTTTAAACGGGCCTGCAAATTCACTGTTGATGACCACTTTGTCTTTATCGCTCACTTTTGCGCCATTTTTTATCAGCTTTAATTTTTCTTTGGCGACAAGGCGCTTGATCTCGGCTGCATGCTTCACTGTCGTGTCGATGATCGTCTCATGCGTAGCAACCTGAGCCGCGACTCTTCTTGCAAAATTTTCGCGTCCGATGTCTATCCCCCTGCTTTCCACCAGGAAGGAAAGGGCAGGCTGGAGGGCGAATGCATTACGCCCGATTCTCGCTTCTGTACCGCCTTCATAGATTTCGATTTTTCCGTCCTTGCTTTTTTCCGTCGTATAATATGCATCATTAGAAAAACCTTTTTCATCAAGTTTAGCTCTGACGCCGTTCACATAAAGGCTGTCAGACGCATACCTGATCGATTCGGGAATGTTTAAGTTTTTTCCTGATAAAATTAAAATATCATGGTATTTTAATGACCCTTTTTCGCCTACGCTTTGAAATTCGTTTTGGCCGACACCGTATTCATGGGCATCAATAACGACTTCAGGCGAATATTTATTGAATTCCTGGTGAATGGCGCGGACTTCCGGAGATTCGAGCTTGACATGATCCCTGTTTCCGTCGATTCCGCTCGCCAGCCGTCTGTTAAACTGATACGAGCCGTCAGGATTGACCCGCGGAACGACGATGACATTGATCTTGTCCAACACTTTGTCGCCGTACGGTCCGGCCAGTTTTTCAGCCATCGCCAGGGCCGATTCTCCCGCTGCCGGCTCATTTCCGTGTATCTGTCCCTGCAGCCAGACGGTCGGTTTTTTTGATATGAAACGTATTTGCTTATCCTTTGTGAAATAAAGCACGGGAATATTTCTTTTTTCAATTGAAAAACCGATATTCCCGATTTTGACATTCGGGCTTTTCTTTGTCAGACTGGTTATAAACTTCATCATTTCTTCTTGTGTCGTAAAGGCTTCCCCTTCTTTTACAAAAGCAGGGGTTGAGAATCTTTCTTCAGGCTCCGGATATAATGATGACACTTGCTCTGGCTGAGTATAGTTCTTTCCATAGTAAGGGGTTTCCGCAGCGTGAACCGCATCAGACACCATCAGTCCTGCAAACATTGCCGCAGCTGCCAGCAAAGCTTGGACCCTTTTTTGAATGTTCATCTTTTCTCAGCTCCTTTCAGGCATACCTGCATTATAAATGAAATATCAGCTTGTTTTGTCTAAAATTTCAGAAAATTATTCCTTTGGTATACAACAACATCCGAAATATAGAACGATGGATGGCCATCATCACATGTAAATGGTTAGTTTTTCCCTATAAAAAACATTCAGCCTGGCTGAATGTTTTAAGGGCAGCATATGGCATTTTACGAATCAGAAGCGGGAAGGCGGCCTGACAGATCAAGGAGCTCTTTGGAAAAATCGTTTCCTTTCATCGGTACACCGTGTCCCGTCAACAATGCAGCCGGTTTTAATTCCGACAGCTTCCGAACTGAGTCCGCCGCTTTTGTCCAGTCCATTGTGAAATATGCCGGGGGTCCGTTCAGCTCCTGCTTTTGAATCGCCACTTCAAACAGAGATTCCTGCTCTACAGTTGTAACGGCGTCACCTGCGATCAAGGTTCTGTCCGACTGCCTGAAAAGCGAAACATGACCCGGTGTATGGCCCGGCGTCTCAATCCATTTCCACCCTTTAAGAAACGGAAGCGAACCATCTTTATTAAGCTGCTTTACATGGGATGAAATGTTGATTGAGTGCCTCGGAAACAACGGAGACATCTTTGCAACCAGCCCGCTTTTTACTTGCGGTTTGGCAGGCGGATAATCGGCTTTTCCCGTTAAATAAGGCATTTCTTTCTCATGGGCGTAAACTGGAACCGGCCATGTTTCGAGAAGACCTTCCAAAGCGCCGATATGGTCGAAATGTCCATGCGTCAAAACGATTGCTTTTAGGCGAAAATCACCGAACCGCTCCTTCGCCTCTCTTAAAATAAATGGAGCGGACTTGGGCATTCCGGCATCGATTAAAACGGCTTCCCGCGAATCGGGATCAAAAATAAAATACACATTGACGATTTGCACCGTCAAACCGAATACGCCTTCGGCATACTCTTCCAGGACCCCGCTGTTGATGGATGTCAAAGGCATGTAAGGATCACTCATTATGTTCACCACACTCACTTATTATATATTTTATTACTTTGCACATTTGACTGTAGGATATGCATGGATGAGCACCTTTGAAAAATGAAGGAGGGACAAACCAATGGGAGATGGTCAGTGGTTTACTGTGACAGAGCTTGATGAATGCACATATGCGATCAGCGAATACGGGCATTGGGAAAAAGTAAACTCTTATTTGCTTATAGGGGCGAAGGAAGCCGTTTTAATTGATACAGGGCTTGGTATCGGCAGCATGAAGACGGTAACGGATAGTCTGACCGATCTGCCGGTCAGCGTCATCACAACCCATGTCCATTGGGATCACATCGGAAGCCACGGTGAATATCAGCGCATTTACGTCCATGAAGCTGAGAAAGAATGGCTGATGGACGGAATCAAAGGGCTTCCGATCGAACAAATTCGCCGTGATGTCTCGAGAGATATCACCAAGCCTGTACCGGCCGGCTTTTCCGCTGATACATACACCCCGTTCAGAGGCGAACCGTCGGGAACGCTGCAAGACGGCGATACAGTCGGCTGCGATTCAAGGCCGCTCGTTATTTATCACACGCCCGGTCACTCCCCGGGGCATATCTGTATCTTTGATCCAGCGTCAGGCTACTTGTTTACCGGCGACCTGCTGTATACCGGAGCCCCCATCTATGCATTCTACCCGACGACTGATCCGGTCCAATTGATTCAGTCGCTTGAAAAAATCTCGGCTATCGGGCGCGTGAAAAAGGTTTTCGGCGGGCATCATCAGCTCGGTCTTAACCCTGACATTTTGCAGGAAGCCGGGCATGCGGCACTGCACTTAAAGAAACACGGGCTGGCAAAACACGGCACAGGCACGCACCGATTCAATAGCCTTAGTTTTCAGTTTTAACTAAAAAAGATGATTGCCCAGCCGGGAATCATCTTTCGCGCTTTCCTCAAAAATGCAGACCTTTCCTGCGGTAACCTGATCCTTTAGCTCCGAACATGAAAGACGTCAGGCAGAAACCCATTACACCGCCGGCCGTATTTAAAATTAAATCATCCACATTAAAGGTTCTCGCCATTATGAATCCAGTCACAGATAGCACAAGCTGGAGACTCTCAATCAAAAAGCTTGTCAAAAAAACAAAAACCGCCGCTTTTTTCAGCGGAATTTTCCTCCATAGAACGGAAAGATACACACCTAAAGGAATGAGCAATAAAACATTAAAAAATGTAAGCTTGACAGAATTCCAAAAAAACCAATCAAACCCGCTCTGCTGATGCATTTGCACCCATTCAGCAACAAAATAAAACGGAATGAGCTGAATGTTCATTTGAGCGTATGCCGGCTGCGGCGGAATGTTGATTCCGCCTATCGTATAGTGATAAACGACGCTCAAATAAACAATAAAACTGGCAAACACCATTTTTCTAAAAAAACTTGTTTTTTTTCGGTTTTTCACAATGTCGTACAAAAAGTAGACGATTGCGCACATGAAACCGAGCAGCATTAAATCAACTGACCAAAACATTAAAATTCACACCTTTATTTTTAGTCACTATACTAACAAGTTTTGTGGATTTTCACCATAGCTCATAAACACTAATTACCAAACTATTCTTCCTTAGTTTTTAAAGCGTCAGAAATACTTATTTTTTTCAATACAAAAAATAAGATAGACAGTGAAATCAAAGATAAAGTACTTGTGAAAGCAACTGAATAAAAATAATATTTGAAAAAATAATTATAATTATTATAGTTTTCAGGCATTGATAATGTAAGAAAAAGAATGATCGTTCCGCTTAAAAGAAAAGCTAATATTAAATAAATAGTCATTTCAATTATCAGGTCTTTCAAGACGGCTGTGACGCTTTTTCCAAAAGCTCGATTAATTGCAATTTCAGCTTTTCTTTGAATGATTCTAGAATACATTGTTGCAGCTAATGTTAAAACAGAGTAAAATGCAGTAACCGCAAATAACACAGTCCCAAGTATGGATAGATAATTAGAAATTGACTCAAGTCTCTTATTATCTTCTGTTTCTGAATAATACAGACTTCCAGGAATTGATGAAACCATTTGTTTCGTCTTATTAATAATCCCCTTCTTTTTTTGTTTAGAAATTGAATGGTCAGTATATATTGTCAATTCTTTATAGCCATCAAAAACCCCAATTTTTTTAGCCACTTCTTCATAAATTAAAACTGTAATTCCCTCACGTTCTTGAGAAATCTGATTTTGTTTCATCAAGTAAGGAGACAAGATAATCCGTTCTACCTTCAAATCCCAATTTTCAAATTTTGGTTTTTTTTCATCAGAATATGCAATCCTGCCGATTTTCACTTCGTCTCCATTTATAATTTTATTATTCATTTCTTTTTGATTTATTTCAGGAAAGAAAATAAAGGCTGATCTTGATTTTTTCACTTTCCTTACGGAACTTTCATCAAAACTATACATGCGTTGGAGATGTTTAAGTTCACTGTCATTCACTAATACAAAATTCACGTTAGGAATAGGTATAAGATTATTTGGTACTAAATTATCTATTGTGTCCTCAGATATTTCAACATTTATATTCTCCAGCTTATAGGTATTTATCCAAGATTTAATATTGGGTGAAAGTTGTTGTTTGGTTAGGAGCAAGGTGCTCCCTAGGGAGTTTGGAACTTTATCAATATAAACAACTCCTGGCAAGCGTTGAAGATCTTCTACACTTTTATAATCAAAAGAAACAGATTGATTGGTTTCGATAATATAGCCATTTACATGTTCCTCAGCAGTCAGTTGCTTAGATGAAAGTATAAAATCCGGTGTTGTTTCTTCGGATTTTTCAATTGTTTCATCGGCTATTAACTGGGTGAAGAAAAAAATCATGATCGAGAAAGACAGTATAACAATAAATAATATAGAAGATTTCCATCGAAACGTAAGTTGAATCACCAAAGACTTCAATTTAAAAGGAAACTTTTCTATAAATTGATAAACACGGTATCCTTTTGCTATAAGCGGATTCCCTTTTAAATTAGTATGAATTGTTTCTTTGCTTATTTTTTCCGTTACAATTAGTGCTGTTATACATAATGAAAAAAATAATAAGGTGAGCCAAATCGTGACGAACAGAGTAGATTCCAACAGAGGTGAAGAACTGTAGTTTTCAGTACGATATGTTTGATGATTTAATATCTTTTTCAAGTACACCCCAACAGGAAAAGATATTAAGAAACTCACTAAAACAATAATGGTACTCTGAAAAAAAACAAGAAGCCTTATATGATTTTTTTTTGCTCCGTGGGATCTCAGTATCGCAATTTTTTGCCGGTAATTCTGATAGAACACCTCAAATATTCGAAAACAGCAACACAACGAACCAAATATTAGAATGATCGAAAAAAATAAACATATATAGAAAATCCTATTATAGTTTTTATATCCTTCATTAAAAAGATTCTCATTTTCATATAATTGTTCAGGGCTAGACAAATGTTGCTCAAAATTTTCATTTATTTCTTGTTCGATCTTTTCTACATTTTCATTTTGAAGTGAAAAGATAAAACTTTTTTGTATATCAATGTGCTTATCTGCATTAAATTTTGTCGGACTTATAAAAACATTTGGATATGTATTCTTTCCTTTTTCTATATTTATTGGAGTAGACCAATTTGAGGAATAGTTATTCACAATACCTACTATTTGATAAACTTCCTCAACAGCACCTATTTTTAATTTAACATCCGCTCCAATAACGTCATTTGTTTTAAAAGAGTCAGTTAAAAATGATTCAATGGCAATCTCATTTTTGTGTACAGGCATCCTCCCATGTAAAATATGTATATGCCCTAATTCTAAAGCACTTTTGTCAAACCATCCAATAGAAGCTCCGACTGAAGATTCATTAAAATCTTCAGTGTAACCAACTAAAAAAATTCCTCCTCCTTTTTTTACACTATGTATTCCTTTTAACTCTTTGAACTCCTTTTCACTAAGATTGTTAATTATAGCATGATGCTCACCATATTTTTCATAGGCCTTTTCTTTTGTGTATTTCAGAATTTCTTCTGTAGCGCTGTTCACCATAATAAGAAAGACCATTGAGATAGAGATTATTAAAACCATTAAATAAGATATTTTTCTTCTTTGGAACAACGACTTAAAAGCTAATTTAACCCAAAACATATTTCAACACCTTTATAAAGTTTTGACTCGTCCATCTTCAATTAAAAAAAGCTGATCTGGCCTCTCTATCAAGTTCTCTTCGTGTGTAACAATCACTAATGTTTTATCAAATTCTTTGCATAAAGAAACTAAAAGTTCAATAACTTTTTCCGCATTTTTTTGATCTAAATTACCAGTAGGCTCGTCCGCAAAAATGATTTCTGGATCATTTGCCATTGCTCTTGCAATAGCAACTCTTTGTTGCTGACCACCTGACAGTTGGAAAGGAAAAGATTTCAACTTGTGCCCAATCCCTAAAATATTTGTCAGTTTCTTAATGTCCGAAATGTCTTTTTCCTTTTTATTAATCATTAGTGGTAGGATAATATTATCAAACACTGAAATTTCAGGTATTAAATGATAATTTTGAAAAATGAAACCGAAATTATTGCCTCTAATATTAGCTTGTTCAGGATCCTTTAATTTGTAAAAATTTTGCTGTTTAAACCACACATGGCCGTTGGTAGGTTCCTCCATGCCACCAAGAAGACTCAGCAAAGTTGTTTTACCTGATCCACTTTTCCCTAAGATTACATTAATTGAACCCTTGCTTATAGAAAGAGTAGTAGGGTGCAACGCATTAAATAATGAAGCACCCTCCCCATATGTTTTTGTTACTTGATTTGTCGATATTATAATTCTATTATCTTGTCTCATAATATTCTTATTGTTTAATCCTTCCTCCACCTTTTATATTAATTCCGTAATCTGAATATGTGTGCTTCGTAACATTAACTCTGTAAGTTCCTTTAGCCACTTTTCCTACATTTTTGCTATAACTTTTTCCGGTGGTTAATCTACCGGTACTGTAGCTAGTAAATACTCCTTTGCTAATTGTGACAGTATATTTATGAGTTTGTGACAGAGTTTCACCAGTTTCAGCCTTAATAGTTCTTGCACTAGCAGTTATAGTGGTAGATTTATTGCTTAGTTTATGTTTAGCTTCTCCAGTTACTGCTGATCGGATATTGAAAGAATATGGCTCATTATAAGCTAAACTCACCGTACTAAAGCCGAAAATAAAGACCAAAGCTACCACAGAGAAAGTACCAAATATTTTCTTTCTCTTTAATAATCTTTTCATAAATAATCCCCTCTTCCTTTTTATCTTCTTTTTGATTGTCCAATCAGAAACAGATCTGTCATATATTAGGTTAATATGAAAAATAATGTAAGTCAATGCATAAATTAGATTTCTATATCCATCATTTGTTTCAAAGAAATAACTAATATAAAACGGATATATGATGATAGATAGGCTAATTCCAAAGCTTTTAATTTATTACGACTTTTAACCGCAAGTGTGGAATTTCAAATCAACAGCATCGAAATGGACATAAAAGAAAGGACAGGATCTCTCCTGCCCTTCATTTTACCATATACCCAAAAATTTCCACCACAATCCTCCGACAACAAGCCATGTCACAATATGAACAATCGACAGGATAAAGCCGATTGACCACCATTTGCTTTGCGGAATATAGCCTGCCCCGAAAAAGACGGGAGCCGCTCCAGCTCCGTAATGTGTCGTCGAAGCAAAAAGGTTGCTGAAAAAAGCAAGGCTTAATGCTGCGAGGAGCGGCGGAGCGCCTGCAGCGATAATCACGGCGAGAAAGGCCGAATACATCGCGCTGATATGAGCGGTTGCACTCGCAAAGAAATAATGCGAATAATAGTAAACCGCAATTAAAATGAGAAATGCGCTGACCCAGGAGAATCCTGAAACATACGATTTCATCGCATCGCTGAACCAGCCGACCATGCCGAGTTCATTCAAGAAGCTCGCCAGCATGACGAGCGCGGCAAACCATGTCAGCGTATCCCATGCGCCTTGCTCTTTCTTAATATCGTCCCACGTCAGAACCTGTGTCAAAAGCAGGACGGCTAAACCGATCAATGCCGTTGTCGTTGCGTCAATTTTCAGGTTTCCGCCGAAAATCCATAAAAAAAGGACGAGCAAAAAGACCGCGACCATCGAGAGTTCCGATTTTTTGAACGGGCCCATTTCTTTCAGCTTCTCTGTTGCGATTTTCGCCGCATCAGGTGTTTCTTTCACCTCAGGCGGATACAGTTTATAAATGACAAGCGGGGTGATGATCAAGCTGACAAGTCCCGGGACGATGGCCGCCACAGCCCAGCTTGTCCAGGTCAGATTCACACCTGCCACATCATGGGCAAGTTTGGCAATCAGCGGATTTGCCGCCATAGCCGTTAAGAACATCGCTGAAGTGATCAAGTTCCCCTGAAAGCCCACCTTCAGCAAGAAAGCGCCAATGCGCCGTTCCGTGCCGTCCTTGGGCGTTGACTGAAAAGTTTCGGATAACGAACGAATAATCGGAAAAATAATTCCCCCGGCCCGTGCGGTATTACTCGGGATCGCCGGCGACAAAATCAAATCGCTGACAAGAAGTGAATACGAGAGTCCGAGTGTTTTTTTGCCGAACATCCGCACAAATAAATAGGCGATTCGCGCACCTAAACCGGTTTTAATGAATCCCCGTGAAATAAAAAAGGCAATGACGATCAGCCAAATCGTCTTGTTTCCAAAACCGCTGAGCGTTTCTTCAATCGACAGCGTTCCGGTCAGCGCCGTAACCGCCAATGCGAATACGGCGATTGCCCCCATCGGCAGCGGTTTTGATATAAAGCCGATAATCGTTGCCACAAAGATTGCAAATAAGTGCCATGCTTTCGGGTCCAATCCGGCGGGCGACGGAATAAACCAAATCACCGCTCCGACTAAAATCGTGACCGCAAGAGGAATGATGTTCAATGCCGATTTTTGTTCTGCATCTTTTTCTTTAGCCAAAACCTTTTCCTCCTATTCATATCGTTTTCGTTTATTATTCTACTCCTTTCCTGCTATCATTCAAATTTTATTTTATTAAAAAAACTGCCGACCTTGTCGGCAGTCTCAGATTTTTGACAAAATCCCAAAACGACTTCTAGTTTTGGGATTTTGTCATCCCTTCAGCGTGATTGAAAACCTTTGCAGTCTAGGAAGGCCGAGCATCGGAGCGGAGCGAATGTTGGAATTCGTGAGCACCGACGCGCAGGCCTGACAACGAATGCGAGGGTTTCTCGACACGCTGAAACTGCCGACCTTGTCGGCAGTCTCAATTTATACCCAGGATTTCACTCTTTCATGATCCGTGACAAAGAGGAGGACTTTTCCTTCATCAAGCTGCTTCTCGAATTGTTCTGCTTCCTGTTTTGAAAAGCCGATCTCATGAATTTTATTGCGAAGTTCGTCCCCTTTTTTGTTGAAGATATTGCCCACGGCATTTTTAAGGCCTGTCTCTTCGGCTCCGATCGTATTGGCATCCGCGTTGTCTGCGAGTCTTTCAGTACGGTCGTCATCATGTGACAGAACGTAAATATCTTCTCTTGCAACTCCGATTTCCCTGAGTTCCTCAACATCCTTCATCAGTTTTTCATCATTAGTATATTGTCTTACTACTGGTTTCATATGAATCTCCTCCCTTTTTTCATGTTGTATTTAACACTTACCCTTTGTTTGCGCGGCTAAACGGATGAATGCTCTGTCATGACATTTTCATTTCAATGTTACAATTGTTATAAATTTTCAGACAAAACGTTTGAAAGGATTGCCAATTCAGGTACATTACAAATAGACAAGGCTTTGAGATGGGGTGATTGAAGCGTGTATTATTTTTCACCGGAACAGCAATATAACGCATGGATCATTAGCGATTTGGTCAAGCAGATTTTTTCAAGGGAAGGTCATCAAGAAGTTGATACTCATCGATTTGAATCTTTTGCCGCCAGACGATTCGGCATTAATATCGATTACGTCTTTTCAATCATCATGAACATCGGCGATCCGGAAGAAAGGAGAACGGCAAGCAGCACCGAAGACCTCCTCTCTTCATATCTCTTGTCATTGCTTCCTTTTATCACAAAAGACATGTTTCAATTTTCGAGAGAAAATGCCAATCAATATCTTTTAAATGAAAGAAATGCTGATGTTTTTCATCTTTTTCTGCCCGATGCTGTGCTGAAAAAAACCTTTCATGCAACCCGCTGATCTTTTGCTAAACCTCTTTTTTACGTGGTAAGTTATAAGTAAAAGGAGGAATCATTATGTCGCAAAAACAAATTGAACTCGCAAGACGTCCGCAGGGCATACCTGTTATGGACGATTTTCGCATAAAAGAAACGGAAATTCCGGAAGCAAAAAACGGTGAAGTGCTTGTAAAAACGCTTTATGTCTCAGTGGACCCTTATATGAGGGGAAGAATGCAGGACACGAAATCCTATGTCGAGCCATTTCCGCTTGATAAAGTAATCACCGGAGGCGTGATCGGCGAAGTGATATCTGCAAAAGGAGACAAGCTCAAAAAAGGGGACATTGTTTTGGGCCGCTTGGGCTGGCAGGAGTATTCAGCGGTTCGCGAAGACAATCTGCAGAAAATCGATCCGTCCCTCGCGCCTGTTACCGCTTTTCTTGGGATTCTCGGCATGACCGGTTTGACGGCTTATTTTGGACTTTTGGACATCGGACAGCCAAAAGCCGGTGAAACGGTTGTTGTCTCCGGTGCCGCCGGAGCAGTCGGCTCCGCCGTCGGACAAATTGCCAAAATCAAAGGGGCGAGAGTCGTCGGTATTGCAGGCTCTGACGAAAAAACGGCATACTTAAAAGAAAAGCTCGGTTTTGATGAAGCAATCAATTATAAAACAACGGAAAATATGGCCTCAGCGCTTGAACAAGCTTGTCCGGACGGTGTCGATGTTTACTTTGACAACGTCGGAGGCACGATTTCAGATGCTGTCTTCCCCCTGCTCAATAAGTTTGCACGAATTCCGGTTTGCGGGGCGATTTCTTCTTATAACGTCAAAAGCGCAGAAGATGATATGGGGCCGCGTGTACAAACGGCCTTAATTAAAACAAGCGCCCTGATGAAAGGATTTGTTGTCAACGATTACAGGGACCTCTTTCCTGAAGGAACCAAACAGCTCGCCGAATGGGTCAAAAGCGGGCAGCTTCAATATGAGGAAACGATAACAGAAGGTTTCGAGCGGATACCTGAGGCATTTTTAGGCTTGTTTGAAGGAAAAAACCTCGGCAAACAGCTGATCAAAGTCGCCGATTCCGACAATGCCTGAGCATTCATATAAAAAAGAGGCCTGCCGGCAGCAGGCCTCTTTTTTATCTTTCAATAATCCGTCCTCTTTCATACACGATCCGCTGAAGCGGGATTTCAAGCTTCTTCGCCAGCTTTTTCAGCCTTTCCTCTTCAATGCGGTTGACAAGGCTGATCACGGTTCCTTCATTCCCCGCTCTTCCCGTCCTTCCCGACCGGTGGATATAGCCTTCAATGTTTGGCAAATCGGCGTGGATGACATAAGGGAGATCTTCGATGTCGATTCCGCGCGCTGCGATATCGGTCGCGAGAAGCAGCGTGAATTCGCCTGCTTCAAATGCCTGCAATATTTTGGCGCGCTCGATTTTTTTCGCCTCGCTGTGAAGAACGCCGATGTCGACATGATGAAATTTGAGCTTTTCGGCATACACGTTTAAGTTGCCGATGTCTTTGACAAAGACGAGCGCCTGCATGCCCGGAAGCCGCGAGAATTTTTGCAGGATCTTCACCTTATCCCGCTGGTCGCATACGAGAAATTGGTGTTTGATTTTTGCAGATTCTTCTTTCGACCTCTTGATCCTGAGAACTTCCGCTTCTGTCGTCATGCTGCGGAGCTCGCGTTCGGCGTCGTCTTTTAAAGTCGCCGAAAAACAGAGGAGCTGCCTGTCGCGGAGCGTCGATTTGATGATGCTTTGTATCGTCCCGTGATGCTCCGGTGTAAGCAGATGATCGGTTTCGTCAAGGACGATCGTTTTCACTTCATGCATTTTCAGTTTTTTCATTTTAATCAGCTCAAATACGCGTCCAGGTGTGCCCGCAATGATGTGCGGGTGTTTTTTCAGCTTTTCCTGCTGCTTTTTAACATTGGCGCCGCCGATCAGGGAAGCGGCTCTGATATCCGATCCTTTTTTCCATTCGACGATCACATCAAAAATCTGCATGACAAGCTCGCGGGACGGAGCCAAAATCACAGCTTGCACGTTCTTTTGATCCGCCTCCAGCTTTTCCAGAATCGGCAGGACATAAGCGAGCGTTTTGCCCGTTCCAGTCGGCGACTCGGCGATCACGTCACGCCCGTCCAAAATCAGATCGACTGCATTTTTTTGGACACTCGTCGGCTCTTGAAAGCCCGATGCCTTCCAGTTTTCTTGAATAAACGGTTTTGCTTTATTTAAAAATGGCCATCTTTCTGTCATGTTTTTCTCCTTTTATCAGGTTGATTCTGCTCCTAGTATCTCAAAACAAAAGCGGCTGCGCAATTTTTCTTTTATTGTTCCCTCTGAGTTCGATATAATCTTATAGAATACAGATTATATTTTTTGAGGTGCAAAACATGAGTTTACTTACAGTCACAAAGCTGAGCCACGGTTTTGGCGACCGGGCGATCTTTCATGATATATCCTTTCGCTTGCTGAAAGGCGAACATGTCGGTCTCATCGGAGCAAACGGCGAGGGAAAATCGACCTTCATGAATATCATTACAGGCAAACTTGAGCCTGACGAAGGAAAAGTGGAATGGTCCAAAAAGGTCCGGGTCGGCTATCTTGACCAGCATACATCACTTGAGCGCGGACAAACAATCCGCGACGTGCTCAGAAACGCTTTCCATTATTTATTTGCGATGGAAGAAGAAATGAATGCCATCTACACAAAAATGGGCGAGGCTGACCCCGATGAGCTTGAAAAGCTTCTCGAAGAAGTCGGAACGATCCAGGACGCCCTGACCAACAACGACTTTTACGCGATTGACGCAAAAGTTGAAGAAATCGCCCGCGGCCTCGGGCTTAACGATCTCGGCCTTGACAGGGATGTCGCGGATTTGAGCGGCGGCCAGCGGACAAAGGTGCTGCTTGCTAAACTGCTCTTGGAAAAGCCCGACATCCTGCTGCTCGATGAGCCGACAAACTATCTGGATGAACAGCATATCGAATGGCTGAAACGCTATTTGCAGGAGTACGAGAACGCCTTTATTTTGATTTCTCACGACATTCCGTTTTTAAACAGCGTCATTAATTTGATCTACCATGTGGAAAACCAGGAGCTGACCCGCTATGTCGGCGACTACAACCAATTCCGCGAAGTATACGAAGTGAAAAAACAGCAGCTTGAAGCAGCCTACAAGAAACAGCAGCAGGAGATTTCGGAGCTGAAAGATTTCGTCGCCCGCAACAAAGCGCGCGTCAGCACAAGAAATATGGCGATGTCCCGGCAAAAAAAGCTCGATAAAATGGATATGATCGAGCTCCCTTCGGAAAAACCGAAGCCTGAATTTCATTTTAAACAAGCAAGAACATCCGGAAAGCTGATTTTTGAAACGAAAGAGCTCGTCATCGGCTATGATGAGCCGCTGTCCCGTCCGCTGAACTTGAGAATGGAGCGGGGCCAAAAGATCGCTCTGTACGGAGCCAACGGCATCGGAAAAACGACATTGCTGAAAAGCCTTCTGGGTGAAATTTCACCACTGTCGGGAGAAGTCGAACGCGGCGAACACCTTCATATCGGCTATTTCGAGCAGGAAGTCAAAGAGACCAACAACAACACATGCATAGAAGAAGTGTGGAACGACTTTCCGTCCTTTACACAGTACGAAATCCGCGCGGCTCTGGCGAAGTGCGGACTGACGACAAAGCATATCGAAAGCAGGGTATCCGTATTAAGCGGCGGGGAAAAAGCAAAAGTCAGACTATGCAAGCTTATCAATTCGGAAACGAACCTGCTTGTACTCGATGAACCGACAAACCACCTTGATGTTGAAGCAAAAGAAGAATTAAAAAGAGCTTTGAAAGAATACAAAGGCTCCGTCCTGCTCATCTCTCACGAACCTGAATTCTATATGGACATCGCGACAGAAACATGGAATTGCGAGTCATGGACAACGAAAGTTTTATAAACAAAAAAAGCTTGTTTCCTTTTAGGGAAACAAGCTTTCAGATTGTTGACAAAATCCCTAAACGGCTTTTTGTTTTGGGATTTTGTCATCCTTTCTGCGTGATTGAAAACCTTTGCAGTCTAGGAAGGCCGAGCATCGGAGCGGAGCGAATGTTGGAATTCGTGAGCACCGACGCGCAGGCCTGACAACGAATGCGAGGGTTTCTCGACACGCTGTTTTCATTAATGACCGGCTTTGATGCCTGCCAAATAACGGCGGCCTCCAGTCAAAACAGCCATGCCGGCAAGCACGGCAATGCATCCTGCAAAATAGGGAGTATGCGCAGTAAAATGATCGGCTAACACACCGGCGATCCAAGGCGCAATGGCCCCGCCGATGAACCGGATGGAGCTGTAGGCAGATGAAGCGACAGACCGTTCGACAGGCGCAGCTTCCATCACCGCTGTTGTCAAAATCGTATTGATCATGCCCAGAATCCCTCCGGCTATGATGATCGCCCCGATGACGAGCGCCATGTGCTCCGTCCAAATTCCAATCGCGAGCAAATCAGCTGCAAACAGCATAAACAGAAAGATCAGCGAGCGGACGGTTCCAAAGATCCGCTGTACGGCCGGAGCGATGAAAACGGAAGTGATCGCAAGAAACAGCCCCCAGCCGAAAAAGACGTAGCCGAGGCCCCGTTCATTTAAGTCAAGAACAAACGGCGAATATGCAAGCAGGGTGAAGAAACCGAAGTTATATAAGAATGCGGCGCCTGAAAGCGTCAATAGCCCTTTATAACGAAGCGCTTTGATCGGCGCGCTGACGGAAATTTTCTTCCGCGGCTTTTGGACAGGCGGCAAAAGAAAAAAGATGGCCAAAAGAGCGGCCGCCATTAAAACCGATACGCCGAAAAACGGCGCTCTCCACGATATTGTGCCAAGCTCTCCACCGGCAAGCGGTCCAACCGAAATGCCCAATCCCAAAGCAGCCTCATACAAAATAATGGCTTTTGCGCTTCCGCCAGATGCCACGCTGACAATGACGGCAAGCGCAGTTGAGATAAACATGGCATTTCCGAGTCCCCAGCCGCCGCGAAAGCCGACGAGCTGAGAAATGGAATGCGAAAGCCCGCCCAAGCCTGCAAAAACGATGATCAGGATCAAGCCGCTGATTAACGTCAGCTTTGCCCCAATCCGGCTCGATACGGCGCCTGATAAAAGCATGGCGAAACCTGTGACTAGCAGATAGCTTGTAAATAAAAGCGAAACCTGGCTGGGGGAAGCATGCAGCTGCCGCGCAATCGCCGGCAGAATCGGATCGACAAGCCCGATCCCCATAAACGAGATCACGCAAGCAAAGGCCACGGCCCAGACCGCTTTTGGCTGTTTAAACATACTTGAGTTCTCAGGTGGTTGTTCATTCATGATCTATCAAACCTTTCTTTGCAAATAAAGAAACGCTATAAAAATAGCGTTTAAAATAGCGTTTTTCTTGTTTAATCAATTGATTGAAGCGCATTCTCGGCTTTTGCCTGCATACCCTCCAAGCGCTTCTTGAATGATTGAAATTTTTCAATCTTTTCATCAATCATTCTCATCTGTTCATTCAGCATCCTCTGAATGTCTTCAAGCTTTTCTTTTCGTTCCCGTTTGTCCAGCGATAAAAGATATCCTTCTTTATTCATCTCCAAGTGCTTGCCCGTTTCCATGAACTGCTGGAGCTCCTGCAGCGAGAATCCCAGCACTTCCTTCGCGCTGATCACTCTTTCAAGCTCTTCAAGATCGTCTTCAGAGTAAAGACGGACACCGCCTTCCGTCCGCTTCGGTGAAGAAAGCAGACCGATTTCTTCGTAAAAGCGGATCGTTCTTTTCGTCAGGCCGCTTCGCTTGGCCATTTGATCAATCTTCATCCACTCCACGTTCATATCCCCCCGAGATTTTTCTTCTTTTCTATTATACTACCATTATACTTTTACGTAAACGTTAAGTTTTTTGATGCAAAAAAAAGAACTGACTTGACATCATCCTGCTGCTGTAACGTATCATAGAAATGGACAACAAAACAGGAGGACAAATAATTAGAGTGAACACTCATCAAAATCGATTTTCAGTTCAAAGCAAAGTTTCGGCATTGATTGAAAGCCGGCTGTTTCAGTCATTCATCACGACGGTCATTGTGTTGAATGCAATCTCGATCGGTTTGGAAACTTACGCTTTCTTTAAACCTTATCAAAAAGTATTTTTTATTGTGGATTGCTTGTTTTTAACGATATTTGTAATCGAACTATCTCTTAAACTATTCGTTCAAAAACAGCACTTTTTTAAAAACAACTGGAACGTTTTTGATTTTGTAATCGTCGCCGGCAGTTTGATTCTTTACAACACGAATTTTGTCAGCGTTCTCCGTATCTTCCGGGTGCTGCGGGTGTTGCGGACGATCACTTCCGTTCCCTCATTAAGACGGATCGTCAATGCGCTGTTTATGGCGATTCCGACTATCAGCAGCGTCATTATCCTAATGAGCATCATTTTTTACGTGTACGCCGTCATCGGTACGATGTTCTTTTCTGCCATCGCACCGGAATACTTCGGCAACCTGCAGCTCAGCCTTCTGACACTGTTCCAAACCTTCACGCTCGAATCGTGGGCAAGCGGCATATTCAGGCCGATTTTTGCCGAGAGCGGCTGGTCATGGCTCTATTTCGTTTCATTTATCGTCATTGCGACTTTCATTATGATCAACTTGATCGTCGGGGAAATCGTGAATAATGCACAAAAAATTTCTCAGGAAATAGAAGATGAGACGGGCGAGCTGAAAGAGGATACAAAAGAAATCAAAGAACTGCGCGCGGAGGTTAAAGAATTAAAAGCGCTTCTGAAAACCTATATCACGCAAAATGAAAAGAAAGATTAAAAGGGGCCGGCATCTGTATGCCAGCCCCCTTTTTCGTCTTTAATTGAGGATAACAGGCAGCTCGGCCAGCGATCTAAAGCCGATTAACCTGCGAAATGGAACGTCTGTTGAAGCAAGCTTCAACTTAGGCAGCCGCTCCAACAGTGCGGGAATGGCAATTTGCGCTTCGAGCCGCGCCAATGCCGAACCTAAACATACGTGTGCACCGGCTCCAAAGGCAAGGTGCGGGTTCGGTTTTCTCGTGATGTCAAATACATGCGGGTTTTGAAATATCTTCGGATCGCGATTGGCGGCGCCTAAAAGGATGTATACGTGGTCTCCTTTTTTGATCACTTTCCCGTTGATTTCGCAGGCCTTTGACGCGGTGCGCGCTGTCAGCTGTGTCGGACTTTCATAGCGCAGGCATTCTTCAACAGCTGACTCAATCAGCAGCGGACTTTCTTTCAGCGCGCTGAGCTGGCCGGGATGGTTGATGAGCAAAAACAATCCGTTCGTCAAAAGGTTGACCGTCGTCTCGTGCCCGGCAATCACAAGCAGAATGCACGTCGCAAGCACTTCATCTTCGGCGAGCTGCTCATGACCGGCGAATGTGCTGATCATGTCTTGAGAAGGATGAGCTTTTCGCTTTTCAATCAAATCTTTAAAATACGCCGTCAGCTTGGCAACGGTATCCCCGCCTTTTGCCAGCACCTTTCGTGTGCGGGTCAAATCGATCGTTTGAATGAGATCCGCCGTCCATTGCCTGAATTGATATCTCTCCTCTGCGGGGACGCCGAGCATGTCGGCAATGATAAAGCTTGCCAAAGGAAAGGCGAATTCGGATACCATGTCCGCCGTCTTCTTGTTTTCAAGCTGATCGAGCAATTCATGGACGATTTCTTCTATAACAGGGCGGAAAGATGCCGTCTTCTGCGGCATGAATTCTTTGCCGACAATCGTCCGCATCCGCTTATGGCCGGACTCATTTTGAAACAGCATCATATTCCGCTGCAATTCGTGAAGTTGTTCATATTTTGTAGAGGCTTCAGGGAGAGGAACGCGGTTTTTAAATGCCGCGTCCCTCAAAATCGCCGCCGCTTCCTCATATCCGGTGACATACCATCCCGGATGCTTTAAAACGGTTCCTTTATATACAGGATGAACGGACCGCAGTTTATCGTAAAACAAATATGGATCTCTCCAAAAATCCGAATCCGATTTCAGACGCGGCCCTGCCTCGTGCAGTTCTGTCGTCATGTTATATCTCCCCCGTGTTACCGCTGTAAACTGGCTTCCACCGATTCGACTTCAAATCCTAAATCATGGAGCATCTTATGGTCCTCTGTTTCATTCTGCCCTGCCGTTGTTAAATAGTCTCCGACGAAGATCGAATTGGCGGCATACAGCCCCAGCGGCTGCAAGGAGCGGAGGTTGACTTCGCGCCCCCCTGAAATACGGATTTCCTTTGTCGGGTTGATAAAGCGGAACAAAGCCAAAACCTTTAAACAATAAAGCGGATTTAATTCATTGACCCCTTCCAGCGGAGTTCCGTCGATCGCATGTAAAAAATTAACCGGAATTGAGTCTGCATCAAGCGCCTTTAAGCTGTTCGCCATATCGACGACATCCTGCTTCGTCTCTTTCATCCCGACAATGACGCCCGAGCATGGGGACATTCCGGATTTTTTGGCTGTTTCCACAGTGTTTACCCTGTCATCATACGTGTGGGACGTTGTAATGTTTGAATGGTTGCTTTTTGATGTATTGATGTTGTGATTGTACCGGTCCACTCCGGCTTCCTTCAGCCGCTCGGCCTGTTCGGGCTTTAGCAGTCCGAGGCATGCACAGACTTTTAAGCCGTACGTTTCTTTAATTTCTTTAACGGCGCCGACCACTTGATCGACATCTCTGTTGGACGGGCCTCTGCCGCTCGCCACGATGCAATACGTTCCGATATTTAAATCGTGCGCACGCTTTGCACCTTCAAGCAGGGTCGTTTTGTCGACCATCCTGTAGCTGTCGATCGGCGCTTTTGATATTGAAGACTGCGAGCAGTAGCCGCAGTTTTCCGGACAAAGTCCGGATTTTGCATTCATGATCATATTGAGCTTCACTTTTTTTCCGTAGTAGCGTTTTCTGATATGAAATGCAGCATGCAGAAGCAGGAGAACGTCGTCATCCGGACATTCCAAGATGGAAAGCGCCTCTTTTTCAGTTACTTCTCCGCCATCCAGCACCCGTTCTGCAAGTTCCATCCATTGATTCATGTTTCTGCCCCCATTTGCATTTGATTCATAATCAAGGAAACATCGACATGCTCCTTAATCATGTGGTGAATTTGTGTTGGTGAAGCGTCTTCAAGCTTCGGTGTAACGCCGAGGAGCGGCACACCGCAAAATCTTTCAATCATGTCCGGATTCGTCTGTTCGTCAAGTCCGGGCCGGCTGCTGATGCCGTTGATCACGATTCCGATCACGCGTATCCCCATTTGTTTTGCGTATTGGACGGTTAAATACGTATGGTTGATCGTTCCGAGATTGGGGCGCGCCACAATGACAGCCGGCAAATCGAGCGCTTTGATCAAGTCGCTGACGAAATAATCCTCTCCGAGCGGCACCGCAATCCCGCCTGCCCCTTCGACGATGAAGCAATCGTGCCGATCCTTTATCTTTTTCCAATGGTTCACGGCATCTTCCAGCCCGACGGTCCTCCCTTCGAGCTTCGCAGCTGTGTAAGGTGCAAGCGGCTCTTTAAACACAAAAGGCGTGATCTCCTCATCAGTAAGAGACGTTTCAGAGCTGTTCTTCAAAAGTGCTGTATCACTCTGCGGATCGCTGCTGAGCTCGCCGCTCAAAAACGGCTTAAACACGCCGACATCAACTTGCTGCTCTTTCAACAAAGCGGCTAGGCCGCAAGCGATAAACGTCTTCCCGACTCCCGTATCTGTTCCCGTTACAAAAAAACCCTTCATTTCAGCAAGTTCAACTCTCTTCCCACTAATTTAACCCCCTCTAATAGTTCTTCAATATCTCTTAACCTGCGGTCTGCGGTGACGGTCAGCCTGATCCGGCTCTCTCCTTCCGCAACAGTCGGCGGGCGGATGGCCGGGGCATCAATCCCTTTCTCCTTGAGGCCGTTTGCAAATCGAACGGCTTTTAGAGGGTCTCCGATCATAACGGGTATGATCGGCGTATCTTCTCCTTTGACCGTAAACCCGATATCCTCGAGACCCCGTTTGATCGTGGTCACCGATGATTGCAAAAGCCGGCGTTTATCCCGGCTATCTTCGATGATGTCAAAAGCTTTGCATGCCGCCGCACAGCTTGCGGGCGGGACAGCCGTTTGAAAGATAAACGTTCTCGCATGATTCAGCAAAAAATCGATCAATGCTTTAGAGCCCGCGACGAAGCCGCCTTCCGCGCCTACAGCTTTACTTAACGTGCCGATCACAACATCTGGGGAGACGCCGAAATACTCGCTCGTTCCCCTGCCGGCTTCTCCCAAAACCCCTGTTGCGTGGGCATCATCAACGATGACAAAGGCCCGGTACCGCTTGGCAAGGAGCATGATTTCGTCAAGCGGTGCAATTGTACCGTCCATGCTGAACACGCCGTCTGTCACAATAAAGCGGCGTGCACGGCTCTGTGCGGCACGGAGTTTTTCTTCAAGATCATTCATATCCGTGTGGCGGTAAACAACCGGATCAGCTTTTGAAAGGCGGCAGCCGTCGATGATGCTCGCATGGTTCAATTGATCGCTTAATATGACGTCTCCTTTTTCAGGCAAAGACGAAAGCACGCCGATATTGGCCAAATATCCGCTTGAAAACAAGAGAGCGGCTTCTGTCTGCTTAAAACCGGCGATTTTCCGCTCAAGCTTTTCATGCCATTTGGTATTGCCGGACGTCAGCCTTGATCCTGTGCTTCCGGCTCCAAAGCGGCGGAGCGCCGTTTCTGCGGCGTGAATCAGCCGTTTGTCGTTCGCCAGGCTCAAATAATCGTTTGACGCCCAATTCGTACGTTTTGCTTCCGCGTCAGCTTGAGGCGGTTTAAGCGAGCGGTAAAGCTCGGCTGCCTTCGTCTTTGCGAGCCGGCTGCTGAGCCATTCGTCAATGTGCACAGCCTGTAACCTCTTGAATCGCTTCTTTCATAATGGACACCATAGCACGCAGGTCATCGGCAGTGCTGGCGAGCGGAGGAAGAAATGCGATAACATCCCCGAGCGGCCTCGTCAGCATGCCAAGCTCTCTCATTTTCAAAGACACCCGGTATCCGATTCGCTCTTCAGGCGGATAAGGCTGCCTCGTTTCTTTCGACTGAACGAGCTCGATCCCGCTCATTAAACCGAGCTGGCGGATGTCGCCGACATGAGGGAGCGCTGCCAGATCATGAAAAAGCGATTCCAGTATTTTCGACTTTTCGGCAATTTGAGCGACGATTTTTTCCGATTCGAACAGGCGCAAATTTTCCAGCGCAACAGCGCAACCAAGCTGGTTCCCCGTGTAAGAATGGCCGTGGAAAAACGTTTTCAGTTTGTCATAGTCATCATAAAATGCCTGATAAATTTCCTCTGTCGCAAACGTTACGGCGATCGGCAAATAGCCTCCGGTAATGGCCTTTCCTGCCGCCATCAAGTCCGGCTGAACACGTTCATGCTCACAGGCAAACATTTTCCCGGTTCGTCCGAATCCTGTCGCCACTTCATCGACAATCATTAAAACGTCATACTTCGTGCAAAGCTCCCGGACGCCTGCCAAATATCCTTCAGGCATCACGATCATCCCCGATGCCCCTTGGACCATCGATTCGACCGACAGCGCGGCGATCTCACCGTGCCGCTCGCTCAGGAGCCGTTCGAGTTCTGCGAGGCATTCATCGCGGCACTCTTCCGGGTTGCCGCTTTTCGAGCGGTATACGTAAGGAACATTTACCTTAAAGCTTTCAAACATAAGCGGCCCGTATACATGGTGGAAGAGCTCGATCGCACCGACGCTGACAGCGCCGATCGTATCGCCGTGATAGCCGTTTTTCATCGAAATAAATTTTTGTTTCTCCGGCTTGCCGATGTTTTTCCAATATTGAAAGGCCATTTTCAGCGCGATTTCCATTGCTGCAGCGCCGCTGTCCGAATAAAAAACACGCGTCAGCTTTTCCGGCGTGATCTTGATTAACACCTCGGCAAGCTCTGTCGCCGGAACATTTGTCATCCCCAGCAATGTCGAATGAGCGATTTTGCCGAGCTGTTTTTTGATGGCTTCATCCAGTTCCTTCTTGCGATGGCCATGGACGTTGAGCCATACGGAAGAAAATCCGTCATAGTACTCTCTGCCGTCGATATCTTTCAGCTTGATGCCCTCTCCGCTTTCGATGATCAGCGGGTTTTCGTCATAGTCTTTCATTTGTGTAAAAGGTAGCCAAAGATATTTTTTGCTTTTTTCAACGAATGATTGATTCATGTTTTACCTCCCGACCGAATGAATACAGGCTGTTTTTCCAAACCGTCTATACAGCTCTTGATATCTGCTAATCCATCAACAAAAAAAATCCGGCAGCCGCTCTCGTCTCCATGCTCTTTCATCTTTGTTATCCGCTGATAACCTAACTTTTTAGCGGCAACATAGCCCGTTATGTAATCAGGGTCATCCGACCAGCATAATTCGGCGACGACAGCCGGGTGCTCACATACCTTAGAAGCGATAGCAAGCGCCTCTTTCAACCGCGGATTTGGCGGCATTCCGCACGAAGCCGCCCACCTTTGAAAATCGGCTTCCGGCCAATCGAGCCGTGAGACGCGCACTCCTTTTTGTTTTCTTCCGTCAATCCTCCGGCCTGAATGAATGTCAACCAAAACGGCGCCCCTTACGTCCGAGTATTCGGCAATGCCTTGAAACGCTTTGTCTACCGCGTTTTTCGGTACGCCGGCGCGGCTGATCAGCTCACGGGCAAGCGCTTGTCCTTCTTCCGCTGATTTTGTTTCATTCGTTTCAATGCGCAGAGGCTGAACAAACTTTATCGGTTCGTTTACAAGATCGAAGCGAATTTGCATAAAGTCCGGCTTGCCCCGCGAATGAGACAATGCTTTTTCCAATAAATCGCTGACGGCATCCTTTAAACCGATAAAAGGCGCAAGCCGCTCTCCTCCGGATATGTGTTTCCCCCCCTCTTC
The DNA here is from genome assembly GCF_038593085.1 of Bacillus sp. FSL L8-0528. Lineage (NCBI taxonomy): Bacteria > Bacillati > Bacillota > Bacilli > Caryophanales > Bacillaceae > Bacillus > Bacillus sp. FSL L8-0528. The sequence goes on along the minus strand of NZ_CP151961.1, from coordinate 782,096 downwards.
ATGGGGACCATTCTCGGAGGCTCTCATTCTCACACTGTAATACGCTTCCCCTTTCATGCTTTCATCCCCCCTCTAAACACCGCACTTATATGTTAACCTATAAATAATTTAAGTTAACATTACAATAAAATATTAGTATTCCTTTCCTGATATGTCAACATGGTGTACAAATCACCGGGTTTGTTTGAAATAAAAAAAGACAAAAGAGATATCTCTTTTGTCTTAATGTGGAATTCATTTATCTAGCTCTTTCAATCTGCCAATCGAACGGGTCAGATAATAGCGACCAGTCGTCCGCCATCTCCGAATCTGTCAAAAGGCAGCGATCCGCTTCGGCGGTAATTTCTGACGGGGACAGATCCAATCCGATAAAGACGAGCTTTGTGTGGCGGTCTCCGAATTCTTCATTCCATTCTTTTAATAGCTCAGGGTTCTGTGTGAGGATTTGTTCCTGTTCCGGCTTGGACAGCGCGGCCACCCAATAAGAGATCGGTTCCAGCGACACGGAAGGTCCCGCCTGCGACATCAAAAGGGCAAGGCTGTTGCGCGTCGCACACCAGGCGATTCCTTTCGCCCTGACGACGTTTTCCGGCAGCGAATGAATCCAGTTATAAAACCGCTCGGTATGAAAAGGACGGCGCGCTTCGTATACAAACGAAGATATTCCGTATTCTTCAGTCTCAGGCGTATGCTGGTGGTGTCCTTCGTTTAATTCCCTGATCCAGCCTGCTGAACCGCTTGCTTCGTCAAAATTGAAGAGACCGGTGTTTAAGATGACCTTCGGATCGACTTCTCCTTTGACCGCTCTGATGATGTTTGCTTTAGGCTGCAACGTTTTCAGCACTTTCTCAAGCTTTTTCAGATCTTCCTCAGAGACAAGGTCGCATTTATTCAAAATCAGAACATCGCAAAACTCGATTTGATCGATGAGCAGATCGGCGATGTCGCGTTCATCCTCTTCACCGACAGCCTCTTTCCGGTCCAGCAGGCTGTCCCCCGACTGAAAATCGTGCCAAAAGCGATTAGCATCGACAACCGTGACCATTGTGTCTAGGCGGCAGAATCGGGTCAAATCTATGCCCAATTCTTCGTCGATGTAAGAGAACGTCTGAGCGACCGGGATCGGTTCGCTGATACCGGTCGATTCGATCACGATATAATCAATATTTCCTTGCTTCGCCAGTTTTTCGACTTCAACCAGCAAATCCTCTCTGAGTGTGCAGCAAATGCAGCCGTTTGACATTTCGACCAGCTTTTCATCCGTCCTCGACAGGCCGCCGCCTTGCTTGACAAGCCCGGCGTCAATGTTGACTTCGCTCATGTCATTAACGATAACGGCGACTTTCAGCCCTTGGCGGTTTTGCAATATGTGATTAAGCAGCGTCGTTTTACCCGCCCCCAAGTATCCGCTTAATACTGTTACAGGAATCTTTTTACTCATTTTTTCATTCTCCTTCCTCTTATCAAATCGTAATTATTACGATTTATATTTTATTTCATCACAATTCATTTAAAAATGCAAAGCGTCAGCTTCCAGATGATCATGATGATCAAAACCGAAACGACTGAAGTGGCCATCTGTTTTCCCATAATGCCTGCCGCCGTTTTCATCCCCAGTTCCTTGGCAATTGTCCAAACCGTCACCATGCATGGAGTAAAAGTCGATGCCAAGTAAATGAGCAGAAAGAGCGTTGCCCCCGGCAGCACATCAAGAAGCGCCCCATTCCCTTCATTAAACAAGAGAATGCCGTCTTTCCTGATCAGAGAAAAAACTAGGCCCGGCGCCGCATCCTCCGGAGCGCCGAACAGGCTTAAAACAGGCGAGACAAGCAATGTCACAAGACGGATGACACCGAGTTCATTCAATACTGTCGCCGCCAGGCAAATGATGAGAAAGATCGGCATCGCCTGAAAGATAAATTGCTGAAGCACTTCTTTTACTCGAAAGACAATCCCTTTCCAGGACGGCATCTGTAAAAACGTTTGCCGGCGCTCGAAGTAAGCGGCCCATTTCTGATCGATGCGATACCATATCCGGTTATGAGTGGCTGCTGCGGCAACAAGAACAGCGAGGTAAGGGATAAACAGCCACTCCCTTCCCGCAGCATGAAAAATCGACAGCGTCGCACCGATTTGGTAGCTGCACGCTGATCCGAAAGAAATAAATGATACACAACGCTTTCTCGTACACATGCTGCACGACCGCGTCTGCTGAACGGCAACGACATTGCAGCCAAATCCGGTCAAAAGCGGAACTAAATCACGGCCATTCAGACCGATCTTCCGCATCAGCGGGTCCAGTGAATCGACGATCCGGTCCTTTAAACCCGAATCATCTGCTGCCGCATTTGCTATAGACATAAACAAAACGACAGGAAACGCCCAAACAAACGAGTAAATACCGAGGGATAACAGGCCATAATTCCCCGCCAATGCCGCGCTCAGCCATGACGGCAAGCCGCCGACCGCATTTTGGAGCGGTTCAACCGCCCATTCGTCCGCGTATTGCTGCATCCACTCTGATGTATGATAAGCCAATACGATCGGCGCCATAAATAACAAACATAAAAGTGCAGTGCTCACAACAGGCCCAACTACGGGACGATGAAACACAAACTGCTGAACAGCCACACTTTCAAGTTCAATCTGTTTCATCCGCCTCCGTTTCAGCAGATGAAATTCAGCCTCTTTTCTTAAAAAAGCGATGATCCGCTCTTTTTTATCGTCTGTCACGGTTCTCGTATCAACCAGCAGGATCGGGAGACTGTGCTTGGCGACCTGCTCAGAAAGCGTCCGGCGCATGGTGTCCGTCATTTTATCCTGAAACGTAACGATAAAGCAGACGCGCCTGGCATCCGGCGGAATCAGGTCCAAGACCGCGTTCAGCTCTTCTGAAAAATGGGTGCCGCGCAAGACGGCAATCACCTCATCGGCCTTTTCGATCTCTTTTTTCAGCGCTCTTTTCGACACGCTGTCATCCTCGCGAATGCCCGGTGTATCAATGGCTTGCCAGCCCGGAAGGCTTTTGACCTCCCGTTCAGCCGCAAATATCGTCGATCCTTTCACATTGGCTGCTTCCCCTGCTCTATGATCAGTGATCGCGGAAAAAAGCGTTGTTTTTCCGACTGATTCGAGTCCGATGAAGAGCATGCGCTGCCGCCGCGTTGGCTCTTTCAGCATTCACACTGCACCTCACAGCAGCTCAAATCCGTGAGAAACATTTGATTTTCCCTGTATTCTGTCAGCACCTTTTCATCGATCGAAAACTTTCGTTTTTTCAGCAAACGCTCAGCGATGACGGCGAATCGCTGTCTGAATTTATAAATGAAACAAAAGACGGCGTTTTGGTGCTGAACGCTCGGCCCGATTAAATAAAGACCGTCCGTCACGGTCGACATATCTTCATTCGTTAAAAGCGGCTTGCCGTTCTCTCCCCATTCAAACAAATGCTCGATTTGTTTTGTCCCGGAATGAAAGCCTGTCGCGATAACCGGCCGTGTTTCCGAGCGGATTTTCCTCCCGTCACACAAATATAAATCATAGGCTGGTCCGTTTGCCGCCAGTTTTTCTACAACGGCTTTTTCCAAAAACTGAACCTGCCCTTTTTCATACGCATCTTCAAGACGCTCCCATGTATAAGGTGAAAGCGACCGGCTTGGATCGGCTTCAGCGTTTTCGCTGAGCGAATTCGGCATCACAACCGTCACATCGCTGCCATAGAACGCCAGCTGAACCGCCGCATCCATTGCGCTTTCATAGCCGCCTACCACGTAATAATGAGCTTTTTCAAATTGGCTCCATCTGGCGACCTTGCTGTTGTGGATGCCAATCTCCGCACCGTGAAACGAATATTTCGGAAATTGGAATTCACCGGCTCCCCAAATAACGTCTTTGGCCTTCATCATGCCTTTATTAGTTTCAACTGAAAAACCGCCGTCGTCTTTATGAACGCTGCGAACCGATGTGCCTTCTTGAATTGGAAGCTGAAAATGATCGGCCAAAAGCGACAAATAATTTCCATACTCCCGCCCGCTCAAGTGCTCGCGGTGAAAAGTAAAGGCAGGGGATGTTCCTGGAGCAACAGCATTTAAATCCAAAGCTCCGAATCCCTGCCCGGTAAAGGACGGTGTTATCAGTTTCATTTCTTCAGGCCAGCTTCGGAATGAAGCTCCTGCACGGTCTTTTTCCAAAATCGTAAACGATTGAAAACCGAGTTTTTTCAGAACGATCCCCATTCCAATACCTGCGGGTCCCGCTCCAACAATGACGATTTCGCTATGCTGCATAACAACCACTCCCTAAACGAAATCATTTCGATTTAAATTGCATGCTTTAGACATGACCACTTGATTTTATCACAGCATTGCCTCAAAATAAATAGTAACTATTTCGATTTACCACAGAAAGGGGTCTCATCAATGGAACGCAAACTGCATTTGCCCGCAAAACCCGAACGCCACCGCCGCTTCGGATCTGTCGAAGCCGTGAAAGGAATAAAACCGACTGATAAAGAACAGATGAAGGATATTCAAAATACACCGAACGACTATTTTTTTGACATTGACCATGTCGGTGTCTCAAACGTTTCGCATCCGATTTTGATTGCTTCCTCGCTCAAGCCGTTTACACAAACGACGATCGGCGCTTTTTCCTTTACGACGAGCCTTGCGCGCGACCGCAAAGGAATCAATATGAGCCGCCTGACAGAACAGCTGCAGCGCTATCACGAAGCAAACTGGACGATTGATGTCCATACACTGAAAGATTTTGCAAAGGATTTAGCCGACAATATGGAACAGCAAAGCGCATCCGTCTCTGTCAGTTTTCCATGGTATTTCGAGCGCCTTAGCCCGGAAACCAAACTGTCAGGATTGATGCACGCCGATATCCATATGACAGTCTCTTATCATGAAAACAAAGGCTTTTCACAAACCGTCGGCATCACGGCCCATGTGACGACGCTCTGCCCGTGTTCAAAAGAAATCAGCGAATACAGCGCCCATAACCAGCGCGGCATAATCAAGATCACCGCACATATCAATGAGCAGGCGGAGATGCCGGACGATTTCAAAACCGAGCTTCTTGCCGCAGCGGAAACGAACGCAAGCGCAAAGCTCCATCCCCTCTTAAAAAGGCCCGACGAAAAAAGAGTGACTGAACAGGCTTATGAAAATCCAAGATTTGTAGAAGACGTCATCCGCTTAACGGCTGCCGACTTATACGAAATGAACTGGATCTCCGCCTTTGAGATCGAATGCCGGAACGAAGAATCGATTCACATGCATGATGCGGTGGCGCGGCTGTCGTTTTCCAAAATATAAATCAAAAAGAGCTGCCGGTTTTTCCGGCAGACTCGATCCTTATGCAGTTTTTGATTGATTCAGCGCCCGGCTGTTTTTAAACAGGAGCATTGAAGAAATGTATAATACCGATGCAAACAGACAAACCGCCCTGACATCAGTTTATCCGCTGTTCTTTACGCCCTCAGTGATCAAATCAGACTTCAAATCATAAAAAATCTTGCAGAAGCCGGCGAACAATCGTGCAGCGCTGTTAACGTTCCCATTCCAAAATCAACCCTGTCTCATCACTTTAAAGTCCTTAGGGAATCGGGAGTCATTCATACAAGAATAGAAAGAACACAACGGTTTATTTAGGCTTCGCCTAGAGGACTTGGACAGCCGTTTTCCGGGGTTGCTTCAAATCGTTTTACAGGCAGACGAACCGTTGTAAACTGCCGGGTTCTCCCCGGCAGCTTCGACTTATTTCTCTTTCCGCACGTATTCAATATCATCCTGATACTGGCTGTACCCCTCTTGATATTCCATAACACGCGCTGTTTCTTCTATGAAGCTTTCATCATAGCCCGCTCTTCTCAATAAGTGAAAGCCCATTTCCATGCCTGAAGCAATTCCCCCGGCGGTGATGATCCGTCCGCTGTCGACGATTCTCGCCCGGCTGACGCGGCAGGTCGGCGCGATGTCCGCCAAGCGGTCGATCGGTACTTGCCCCATCTCTGACGCCTCAAGCCGATCCGGCTCTTTCCGGCTTGTGGCGGAAAGCCCGTCTAAGAGCCCCATGCGCCCGTAAATCCATGAACCTGTACATACGCTCACCAAAAGCGTCGACTCAGGCAGAGAGCGGATAAACTGATGCAGCCGTTTGTTGTTGGTCTCCTGTCGTGTACCGAAACCGCCCGGAATTAAGAAAGCATCCATATCTGGCTGGTCATTGAAGCTGTAATTCGGATGAACGGTAAGCCCGGCTTGCGTCTGAACCGGTTTCATCGCATCCGCCACAAGAAAGGCGTCCAGTTCAGGATCGAGCCTCCTCGCCACTGAAAACACTCCGTATGGGGCGGCATAGTCGATGATTTCAGCATCCTTGAAAATGTACACGCCAAGTCTGAATCCTCTCGTTCTTTTCATTGTTTTCCTCCTCAATTTTTCTTTTATTCTTGCAAAACCTACGATATCATGGGGAGAGACATTTTACTTATGAATGATTACGATAGAAATCATTTTGATTTTCGATATCAAGGAGATGACAAGCTATGATTGAGCTTTTAGAGGGTAAATTTTTTAAAACCTTCATCGCCGTCATGGAAGAAAAAAACTTCAGCCGCGCCGCTGATCGGCTGGGGTATGTACAGTCGACAGTCACCAGCCATATTCAGCTTTTGGAGCAGGCTTGCGGACAGCGTTTGTTTCACCGGCTGTCAAGAGGTGTGAAGCCGACACCGGCCGGTTTGAAGCTAAGTAAATATGCCTATCAATTTATTCATTTAGGCAGCACCTTGGAAGAAGCGATGAATGAACTGGATCAGCCGCAAGGAACCGTCCGCATCCGCATGCAGGAATCGTTTTTTCTGACGCGCACGTCTCTCCTGATCCGGGATTTTATTAAAGAATATCCAAAGATTAGATTGCAATTGGAAAACGGGTTTCAGCACGATATCGTTCAGCAGGTGCAAAATCATGCCGTCGATTTCGGAATCGTACCGCAAAATCCGAATAGGCCCGACATCCTTTTTACCCCTTTGCTCGAAGAAAAGCTGGTGTTCATCGCTTCCAATGATCTCGCTGAAAAGGTTGAAACTGAGAGCCTTGGCGCTCTTAGTCGTGAAACATTCATCAGCTTCGGCACAAGCTGCGTCTACCACACAAAAGCGGGCAGATTATTGCAAGATGCCGGGATTGAAGGAAACAGCGCCCTGGAGTACCCAAGCATCGCCATGATCAAAGAGGCGGTAAAATGCGGCATCGGCTTTGCCTTCATTCCTGAAATCGCCGTCAAACAAGAACTTGAAGCCAAGCAATTCAAACTGCTGCCTGTGACTGCTCCGATTGTCTCCACCCACGGGCTCATCGTCCATCAAGACAGAGAGCTGAGTCTGGCGGAGTCTTTATTAAAGGAAAAATTAATCGGCTATTTTTATAACGATGCTGAAAAAAGCCCGACAAATTAAAAACTGCCGGGATTTCCCGGCAGCTTCCATTACAATTGTTCCAGCTCCTCGATCATCAGCGACAGCTCGGTCCAACGCTCCATTGCCTCGTCAAGCTCTGCGGCTGTTTGCGCCTGCTCTTCCATCAATGTCTGAATCTTGGCGAAGTCGCTGCCGGCGGCGGCGATTTCCTCTTCAAGCCGTTTATGCTTTTCTTCCAGAGCGGCGATTCTGTCTTCGATGCCGTCCCATTCCAGCTGATCTTTATAAGACAGCTTCTTTCTTTTCTTTTTCTCAGGTTTGGCAGGTTCTGCGGCTTCAGGCGCCGGCTTTTGACGGCTGGTCTCCTTTTGCTTCTCCATATATTCGCTGTATGAACCTTGAAAACGCGAAACGTTTCCGCTGCCTTCAAATACAAGCAGCCTGTCGACGACACGGTCAAGGAAATAGCGGTCATGGGAAACGGTCACGACAACGCCGGGAAACTGTTCCAAATAATCTTCCAGCACTCCGAGCGTCTCGGTATCAAGGTCGTTTGTCGGCTCATCAAGGAACAGGACGTTCGGCTCTTCCATCAGCACTTTCAAAAGATAAAGGCGCCTCTTTTCTCCGCCTGACAGCTTGCGAATCAAGTTGCGCTGCATGCTCCGCGGAAAAAGGAACCTTTCCAGCATCTGCTCAGCTGTGACCACTTGTCCGTCGGCCGTTTTGACGACCTCAGCCGTCTCCTTAATGTATTCGACGACCTGCAGCGCATCGTTCATTTCGCTGTGATCCTGTGTATAGTATCCGATTCTTACAGTCTGGCCGATCGTGATCTGCCCTCCATCAGGCTTGACGCGGCCGGCAAGCGCGTTTAAAAGCGTTGTTTTGCCGATCCCGTTCGGTCCGATGATGCCGATCCGGTCCCCCGGCACAATCAGTTCATCGAATGAACGGACAAGCTGATTGCCGCCGCGGCTGATGTCAACACCTTCAGCTTCAATCACCTGCTTGCCGAGACGGTGGGAGCCGATGGCGAAATCAAGGGAAGAACCGGTTTCAGGCGCATCTTGTTCCTTTAGTTCCTCCACCCGCTGGATTCTTGCTTTTTGTTTTGTCGAACGGGCTTTAGCTCCCCTTCTCAGCCAGGCAAGCTCCCTGCGGAGAAGGTTTTGCCGCTTCGTTTCGCTTTGTTCGACGAGCGCTTCTCTTTCGGCCCGCTTTTCCAAAAACACTCCGTAGTTCCCTTTGTATGTGTATAGGCGCCCGCGATCCAGTTCATAGATCCTGTTTGTCACCCGGTTTAAAAAATAGCGGTCATGGGTGACGAGAACGACCGAGCCCGGGTACCCGCTCAAATAGCCTTCAAGCCATTCGATCGTTTCATTGTCAAGGTGGTTTGTCGGCTCATCCAAAATGAGGAGGTCAGCAGGCTGAATCAATGTTTTTGCGATCGCAACCCGCTTTTTTTGCCCTCCTGATAGCGAGCTCACTTCTTTTGCCACATCCGCGACGCCAAGCTTCGTTAAAATCGTTTTTGCCGCCGTATTCGCGTCCCAGGCGCCGTGTTCGTCCATTTTCCCCTGTGCCGCCAGCAGGTTTTCCTGCTTTTTCGGATCATCAGGCGAAGCATTCAGCTCCTGAAGCGCCTGCTCATACGCCCTCATCGTCCGCATCATCACGGAATCTCCCGAATAAATGTGCTCAAGCACGGTTTCCGGGCCGTCCAAATCAGGATCCTGATCCAAGTACTCGATATGGAGGCTGCCGGGCTTGGTGATATCTCCTTTTTCGGTCGATTCATGGCCTGCGATCACTTTCAGCAAACTGCTTTTTCCCGTTCCGTTCGGTCCGATCAAGCCGATCCGTTCGTTTTCTTCGATATGGAACGATATATGGTCAAATAATGTTTTATCTCCGTAAGTTTTATATAAACCTTCCGCTTTAAAAATGCTCATCTGTCTACCAATCCTAACGTAATGTCATAACCTTATTTTAATGCAGATGATGCGAGAAAACTAGTGAGAGCTTTTTCACGGACATTACAGGAAGACGGCCGGAAGCCAGAAATATACGCTGATCACGATCAAGACGACACCTGCCATATTGAGCCAAAAGCCCGCCCTGACCATATCCTTCATCGTCAGCAGATTGGCGCTGAAGACGGCGGCATTCGGCGGGGTGGAGATCGGGAGCATAAAGGCGCATGATGAAGCAAGCGCAGCTGCCGCCATCAGCCCGTACGGCTCGACCTGAAGCGCGGCGCCAAGGCCGATCGTCATCGGAATCACCATATTGGCGACAGCCGTATTAGACATGATTTCGGTCATAAATAAAATCGCAGCCGTCAAAATAATCAGCACTAATAAGTAAGGGTGGCCTTCCAACAGCTTGAGCTTGCCGCTGATCCACGCCGTCAGATTGGTCGCCGAAAAACCGGCTGCAAGCGACAAGCCGCCTCCAAACAACAGAAGCAGCCCCCATGGCAGTGTCTGCATATCCTTCCATTCCAAAATCCGTTCATCCTCTGTACTCGGAATTAAAAACAGCAAAACCGCTCCGAAAATCGCGATCGCCGTATCTGAAATTTGAAACGGCAGGATGAATTTGAACATCCACAAACATGCGGTCAACAAAAAAACGGCAAAAACCGATTTTTCCTCCCTCGTCATTGCGCCAAGCGCCTTTAAATCATGATCGATAAAATCAGGCTTTTTTCCTTGAAAAGTGCTCACTTTAAATTTTATTTTCGTTAAATAAACATATAAAATGGCAAGAAACAGAACGGAAACCGGGAACCCGAATAAAAACCACTCAAAAAACATAATTTCGTGATTGAGCATCTGTTTGGACATCGCGGCAAAGACCGCATTCGGCACGGAACCGACCAATGTGGCAAGTCCGCCGATCGAAGCCGCATACGCGACAGCCAGCAAAATGCTTTTGCTGAACTTCTGCAGCGATTCGCCTTTTAAAATTTCTTTTTCCTGCACTTCTTTAATAACTGCAAGCGCTACGGGAAGCATCATCAAAGCGGTCGCAGCATTCGAAATCCACATCGATAAAAACGCCGTCGCCGCCATCACGCCGAGCACGATTCGATGGCTTTCAGTCCCGATCCGCTTCAAAATATGCAAGGCCATCCGTTTATGAAGATTCCATTTTTCGATGGCGATCGCAATGATAAATCCCCCCATATACATAAACACAATCGGATCGCCGTATGCTTTGGCCGTCGCTTCCATATCTAAACCGCCCAATGTCGGCAGCAAAATGACTGGCAAGAGCGATGCCGCCGGAATCGGCACGGCTTCCGTAATCCACCAGACTGCCGTCCAAGCTGTAACCGCAAGAACGATCCGCGGCGCGTAAGCCAGCTCAGCTTCCGGTATCAAGCCGAGAATCAGCAAAAAACTGATCGGCCCCAATAACAATCCGGTCAGTTTAGTCGGTGTATATACTCTCATTTACCCCTTCCCCCTTTGAAAGCGATTTCCCATTCATCACTTTCGCTTCGCCCGGGGAAAATTCCTCTAAAAAATTTAAAATAAAATTTTAATAATTGAAAATATGAGAAAATCCCGCCAGTTTTGCCGACGGGCTTGTAAATGTTCTAGTCTTCAAAATGATGTTCCGCCATCTTGGCGAGGTTTTGCGCGTTGCTGCTGATCTCCTGCATGGTGGCGGAAATTTGTTCAACGCCGGCGGCCTGGCCGCTCGTATGTTCATTGATGACTTCGATCGAATGCTCAAGGTCTTTTAATAACGCGTGGATTTTCTTCGTGATTTGGTCAATCTGGCCGACGTTTTCTTTTGAGTGTGTCGCAAGCTTGCGGATTTCGTCGGCGACGACGGAGAACCCTTTTCCTGACTCTCCGGCTCTCGCCGCTTCAATCGCCGCGTTCAGCCCGAGCAGGTTGCTTTGATCTGAAATGCCTTTTACGGTGACTGAAATTTTCTCGATTTCTCCGGCGCTTTCACTGACTTCCTTCGCCTGCTTGGAGATGTCGGACATTTGTCCGGAGAAGCCGCTGACAGATTCGGCGATATCCTGAATGGCCGAAGCCGTCTGCTCGACGATGACCGACAGGCTTTCCGCGACGCGGTGAAGCTGATCCGATTTTTCAAGGCTCGTGCCGAGCCCGACTCCGCCGATAACCCTTCCGTTCTCGTCGTGGAGCGGGATCGCTCTCGCCGCAAGAGGGAAGCCGAACAGCTCCTTAGGCACCATGCTTACTTTCTTTTTGTTTTGGCGGATGGCGTCTGTAATAATATCGCCTTCCTGCAAAGGGTCACCCGCTTTGACATTCAGGGAAAATGTCTTTCCCGGGATGTTGACGATCAGCTTTTCGGTATCGTAAATCCCCACTGTCACATCGTCCTGAATCAGCTGATTCAGGAACGGCGCCACTTTCACAAAAGCATCCAGCAGCGGGTGGATGTCCGTTTTTACTGCTTCATTCATGTATCAAATCCTCCTCTTAATATGGAAAACTCCTTTTTTGGTGCTGGACGGAAATCCATTTTAATGTCGTAAATTCGTCAAGGCTCCACTCTCCGTTCAGCCTTCCGATCCCCGATTGCTTTTCACCGCCGAAAGCGACATGCGGCTCATCGTTGATCGTCGTGTCATTGACATGGATCATGCCCGTCTCGATTTGCTTTGCGATGGCAACGCCGCTCTCCACATTTCCCGTGTGTACGGCTCCGCTCAGTCCGAAAGGCGTGTCATTCGCGATCTCAACCGCGTCTGCTTCGGTCTCAAACGGCATGACGCATACAACCGGACCGAACAGCTCTTCCTTGGCGACAGACATATCAGGCGTGACATCCGCAAGAATCGTCGGCTCGACGAGATTGCCTTTAATATCGCCTTTCAGAAGCGGTGTGGCGCCTTCTTCGATGCCTTTTTCAATCGATTTTCTTAAATGTTCAGCTTGGCGTTCATTAATAACAGGGCCGATAACGGTTTCAGGGTCCAGCGGATCGCCCGTTTTAAGCCCGGATACTTTTTGGCTGAACAGCTTTAAAAATTCCGGATACACTTCTTTTTGAACAAGAATCCGGTTGGCCGACATGCAGATTTGCCCTTGATGTGTGAAGCGGCTGAAAGTCGCGGCATTGACGGCGTATTCCAAATCGGCATCCTCGAGAACGATCAAGGCGCTGTTTCCGCCGAGTTCAAGCAGCGGTTTTTTGAAATGTTTGATCGCCAGCTGCCCGATATAGCTGCCGACCTTCGTTGAACCGGTAAACGAGATGATTCGCGGAATCGGATGCTCAACAAAGCTGTCGCCGATTTCCCCGATATCTGTAACGACGACATTCAGCAGTCCCTTCGGAAGACCGGCTTCTTCAAAAATCTTTGCAATCAGCGTGCCGCCGCAAATCGGTGTTTCTTCATGCGGCTTTAAAACAACGCCGTTCCCGGCGCCAAGCGCAGGCGCAACCGATTTTACAGATAAAAAGAACGGAAAGTTGAACGGACTGATGACGCCGACCACTCCCGCCGGAATGCGGTATATCCGATTTTCTTTCCCATCAACCGGTGAAGGGAGAATTTTTCCTTCCATTTTGAGCGGGAAACCTGCCGCTTCTTTGATCATATTGACGACAAGATCGATTTCAAAAGCCGCTTTCAGCCGTGTTCCGCCAAGTTCCTCCATAATGAGGTACACGATCGCTTCTTTATTGTCTTCAATATAAGCCGCGGCTTTTTCTAAAATCGCCCTTTTTTCATAGGGATTGACGTTATCCCATTTCTTTTTCGCCTCAAGCGCAGCTTTGTACGCCGCATCGACATCCTCCCGCGTCGCTTTCCGAAAAGAGGTAATCGTTTTATGGGTAAAAGGATTCAGATCGTCCAAGACGCTTTCACTTTGGCCGACTCTCCATTCCCCTCCTATGTATTGACGGTTGAGGTCAGTCATTTGAATCATTCAGTCCATCTCCTATCAAACAGTTTTGGGAAAAGTTAGACTACATCTTATGTATCGGCAGTCTTTCAAGAAAATTCAATCTTATGAGTCTTTTGGATATAAAAAAAGATTTTACCGATAAATCGGTAAAATCCGGATGCAAGGGGAACAGCACCATCTTAGTTTTTCTGCGCAAGGTAAACGGTTGTGATCAGCATTGATAAACATTGCAGGATATATAAACCTGTTATTAAGAAAAATGAAAAGGAAATCCCTTGGAAAATAATCACCAATGCCCAGACAATTAAAATAGCCGCCATTGTAATGTTCCAGGAAAGCGCCTTAGCCTGATAATTAATTTTCTGCTGGCGTTCATCGAACAGCCTCTCTTTTTTGCCAATCCTTCTGTTCACACTGTAAATCATTGCGATCCCGAGCACGCCTATTCCTAAACCTGCTAAAGCGATCAGTGTGTTTGTCATCGTTTCAGTCAATATTTTCATCCCCCTCAAAAATAAATAAATCTTCAATCAGACATTCAAAAATTTGAGCCAGTTTATGCGCCAGAACGAGTGAAGGTTTATATTTTCCCTTTTCAAGGGAAATCACCGTTTGCCTCGACACATTAAGCCTTTTAGCCAGTTCTTCTTGTGTCATGTTCAGCGAAGTGCGCTTTTCCTTTATTAACGTTTTCATCTTTCCTCCATTGGAATGTAAAGTTTACTATACGTAAAGTATACTTAACAAAAAATTGGGTGTCAAATTAACTTTACAAATAAAAAAAGATAGACAAAACAGACTTTCGCCTGTTCATCTATCTTTTTACTTCACGATTTCTTTTTACGCCCCTAAATCGACATTATGGTAAACTTGCTGAACGTCTTCCAAATCTTCCAGCGCGTCAATCAGCTTTTCAAACTGTGCGCGCGCATCCTCTGGAAGGGCGACGTCATTTTGCGCGAGCATGGTCAGCTCGGCCACCGTGAACTCTGTGATGCCGGCGTTTTGCAGCGCCTCCTGTACGGCGTGGAACTGATCGGGTTCGGCATAGACGATCACCGCATCGTCTTCTTCTAAAATATCACGGACATCAATATCCGCTTCCATCAATAATTCGAGCGTCTCATCAGCCGTTTTGCCTTCAAAGCCGATGACGGCCGTCGGATCAAACATGTAAGCGACAGATCCGCTCACACCCATGTTTCCGCCGTTTTTGCCAAATGTGGAGCGCACATCGGCAGCCGTGCGGTTGACGTTGTTTGTCAACGCATCGACGATCACCATCGCTCCGTTCGGACCGAAACCTTCATAACGCAGCTCGTCGTAATTTTCCTCAGAGCCGCCCTTCGCTTTTTCGATCGCCCTCTCAATAATCGCTTTCGGGACATTGTATGTTTTGGCGCGCTCAAGCACGAATTTCAGCGACTGGTTCAGTTCGGGATCGGGCTCTCCCTGCTTTGCCGCCACATAGATTTCGCGGCCGAACTTGGCGTAGATTCGGCTTGTATTCGCATCCTTGGACGCTTTCTTCTCTTTTATATTGTTCCATTTACGGCCCATGATGTAACCACTCTCTTTCAACATTGAATCTTTCATTCACAAAATCTATTATACCGCAGGGCCGGGCGATTTCATCAAATTGATGCATCGAATTTACGACATTTTTTTGGAAATCCGCCCTAAGACGCGAGTTCCGCTGCCTTTCTTTACAACCGTGACAAAGATTCCGGCAATCACAAACACGATTCCGGACAAATGAACGAATGCAATAAAAAGCAAGCACCATAACAATCAACGCATAATAGACTCAGCCGCACTATCGAGAAAATAATTGGTAACAGTTTGGGATGACATCGCTTTTCCTCCTGATGTATGGATAAATAACTGGCTTTACGAAAAAAAGGATGCCACCATATAATATGAGACACCCTTCTTAGGCACAATCTTTGATCAAAATCTAAATCGCTTCCGCTAAAATCATAAACCGGTACTGTGTAACGTCAAAATAACCCTTTTCTTTAATCATTTTATGAATCGCATACAATTCATCCTTGTATTGATTCACTTCAAAACCGGGCGCCTGCCAGGGAATGGCTTTCAAATAATAGACCAGAGCCCCAATATCATAAAACCTTTGAACCGGACACTCTTCCCTGCTTTTTAAAATCTTAAAATCATGCATTTCTATTTCTTTTAACGCTTTTTCCAAGTTCCAATCCTTAAATTCTTCATTTAGCGGCACACCAAGTTTTTCATTTATTTCTTCGCAATCATGCCCGCCAACTTGCTGAGTGAAGAACAGTCCTCCTTTTGAAAGGATTCTCCTCACCTCTTGTGCTGAATATGATTCGTGTTTATTGATGATCAGGTCAAATTGGCCAGATTCAAATGGAAGAGCTTCATCATCATCAATTTGAACGACCTGAACCCCTAAAGGCGTCAATCGTTCCGTTGCGATTGGCACATTTGGCAAATAACATTCCGTAGCGTATGCTGACGAAGGAAACGGCCCCAATTTCGATAAAAACTCTCCGCCGCCTGTCCCCATATCGAGCATGGATTTGGAATCTTGTATAAGAGACAGAGCCATGCTTCCGTATGACCATGAAAGCAGGTCGCTTTTCATTCTTCCCGTTTCATCAATGAAAGAAAAATCCCAGCCGCTGAAAGGCTTATCTGCGTGTTTTAAATATGAAAGAAATGTTTTGTCATTCATGATATTCCCCTCCAATTTTGAAGTTTAAATATGTTTTAAACGATTGGAGGGCCTCTCGCGAATATGGAAGGTTTTTATATATCATGCTCTTGCAGATTCACTGTCATCGCACCCCATTTCATGGCTTTAAAAAAGAAGCCCTGTAAAAAGGACTTCAGCGAACATTAACCCCCAACCGGCAGCTCAGCTGTTTGAACGCCGCCTGACGCCTGATTGTGGCTTTGGGATAAAGCTGCTCCGCCTAAGACCATAGCAGTTAACGACAAGCAAAGAATCAATTTTTTCATGACAATACCTCACTCCCTAATGATCTCATTTTGTTTTCGGCTTTCATGAATATTTTAACAAATTCCAGCGCTTCCTTGAAATCTCCTTTTTTCTCGAAATAGCTTGAGATGAGCAATGAAAGGTCACAGACACCGTCTAAATCATTCATCTCGTCCAAGGAATCGATGTCGTCTTTGATGCTTTTGACGTTTTCATGGCAATACAGCTCATAAATAATATTTATTTTCTTTTCATAATGCTTATTCCCGTTTTTCTTTAATTCCTCCTGTCCTTTTTTATAATAGAACAGGGCCGCTTCTGTTTCGCCGATTTTGAAAAACTCTCTGATCAGCATGTAAAGCGAGTTGATATAGTAGCTTGACTCGCACCATGCGGGGTTGCTCAAAGCATGCTGGACGGCGAGAATGCATTCCTGAGACCGGCCGGAATTGGAATACAGAATGCTGATATTGTGGTGAAGCATCGCTTCTAAAAACGAATCGTCAATCTTTTTGGAAATTTCAATCGATTCTTCAAAGTACTTCTCCGCATCTTGAAAGCGCTGCATCTGCATGTAATTTGTCCCCATCACAACCTGGGAAATCGCCAGCTTTTTTTCGTACCCGCCATGCATTTTGTAAATATTCATCGCGTCTCTCGCATAATTGAGAGAAACCGCATTTTGCCGGAGAGACATATACAGCCAGGACACTTTAAAATAAAACTCGGCCGCTTCGATCTGATCGGGCACCTTTGCTAGTTTTTTCTCGGCAACCTTGTACAGGCTGATCGCTCGCTCAACATTCTTGTTGTACGCTTCATGCATCGCCTCAAAAAAGTAGAAATAATAATCGATCATATGATCCGTCTGCTCCATGCACTCGATCTGCGAATCATTAAAGTAAGACTCCCGCGGCAGCCGCTCTCCCCTCGCATCATAAAGCATCATCCGGTACCGCTCCTCAAGAAGCGAAAAATAAGCCAGCACATTCTGATCCTCTTCCATCTCGGAAAACATCGACTTCGCCTCATCAAAAAGATGCTTTGCCTGCTCAATATCATGCTTTTTAATGGCCAAATGGAATTCGTTCAACACCCCCGCAACCACCTCTGAAGCGACCTTGCTCATGCCGAACCCCCCTCTTTCTCTTTAAGATTGTTCTCTATCTGTAAAATGATCTTATCACATGTGTAAATTTTTGTAATGACCTTTTGTCAATTAGTGTTATGTTTTTGTCAACAATTCGATATGAGACCTTTCTCGATTGAGGAAAAAGCCTTTTGCTATCAATTTTAACTGTTGGTATAGATCAATCAACACATCTGGCCTATAAACAGAAGCGCTCCTTCTTTTTCCAAAAACAAGAAACCACTCGCCTTCCAAAGAGGCAAGTGGTTCTAGTTTATTTTAATTGTTGATAAGAAATCAATCGATGAATATGAACAGCCAAGTAAGTTAGTTCATCGTTCGGAATGACGATTCCGTGTACCTGTTTGATATAATCCTTGATTTTGAAAGCTACATCCATTGCTTGCGGATATAAATTAGCAATTTGCTCAAACAATTCATTCTCCTGATCTGCCAGCAATTTATCAGCGTAAAATCTTTCAACGAAAAATTTAACGTGTGTGATAAATCGGCTGTAATGAATATTTTCTTGATCCCATTTCATATTTAATGTGTAACGGACAAGATTGACAATGCTCCCGATCATTTTTGCATACTTCATTCCATTTTTTGATTCTGTTTCTTCTCCTAATGCATTAATTAAGTGGAACGCAATATTTGCCGCTTCCTCTTTCGGCAATTGGATCCCGAGTGTTTCATTGATGAGCTGCAGCGCATAATTCCCTGCCTCAAACTCTTCTGTATAGTAGTTTTTAATTTCCCAGTAGACGCGATTCGTAATATTGATGTTCTTTTTATAACGCTCTACTGCAAAATTCAAGTGATCCATTAATGTGAAGTATACACCGGAATTTAGCTTTGTTTTTAATTTTTCTTCTGCATAATGAACAATTTGCTGTGTTAATTCAATAAATTCTTGCGGTATTGAATCCAACAGTTGGAGAAATTCCTTTGCCTTCATATTGTCTACTGGCATAAACACTTGATCAGCCTGTTTTTCTTCAATCATATTCCCAGGTTTTCGTCCGTAACCGATGCCCCTGCCGCATAAAACCATCTCCTGTCGGTTCTGATCTTCAGCCAGTACCACACTCGAGTTTAAAACTTTTTTTATTTTAAACATCGCCATCACCTTTTCATGAATGCGGTTTTTTAGTCTAATACTTCTCCATTTGACTCGATCACTTTCTTATACCAGTAGAATGAATCTTTACGTGAGCGCTTCAATGTGCCGTTGCCATCGTCATCTTGATCAACATAGATAAACCCATATCGTTTGGACATTTGAGATGTTCCCGCACTAATAATGTCAATGGATCCCCAGCTCGTATATCCAAAGAGATCAACACCTTCTTCAATGGCTTCTTTCATCTGACGGAAATGTTCTCTGAAATAGTTAATGCGATAATCGTCATGGATCGATCCATCGCTTTCAACAACATCTTTCGCACCCATGCCGTTCTCCACAATAATAAGAGGTTTTTGATAGCGATCATACAATTCAATGAGCGAAATTTTTAAACCGACCGGATCGATTTGCCAACCCCAATCTGTTGCAGGCAAATATGGATTTTTCACACCGCGAATTGTATTGCCATCTGTTTTTTCCAGCCCTTCCTGTGCAGATTCTGTCAGGGACATATAGTAACTAAATGAAATGAAGTCTACCGTATGTTCTTTCAAAATGGCAAGATCGTCCGCTTCCATCTTAATATTGATATTTTTTCGTTCCAGCATGCGTTTGATCAATGGCGGATATTCGCCAAACACTTGAACATCTGCATAGAAATAGTTATCAAGGTTTTGCTTCAGTGCGCGTTCAACATCATTCGGATGACAAGTGTGCGGGTATGTCGTGAGTTTCGTTAGCATACATCCCACCTGACTGCCGGGAATGATGCGATGACAATCTGCAGTCACAAGAGCGGATGCCACAAATTGATGGTGCAATGCTTGATAAACCGTTTCCTCTATTTTTCCTTCAGGACAGCGGTCAGGAATGATTCCCGCTGTAATGAAAGAATGGCGATGTATACTGTCTATTTCATTAAAGGTAAGCCAATATTTCACAACATCTTTATAGCGTTCAAAACACACATTGGCGAATTTCACAAAGAGGTCGATCACTTTTCTTTCAACCCATCCGTTGTATTTCACACTAAGTGCTAATGGCATTTCATAATGTGATAGAGTCACGATCGGTTCAATGTTATGTTTTTTCATTTCTTGAAACAGACGGTCATAAAACTGAAGGCCTTTCTCGTTCGGCTCAGCTTCTTCCCCTGTCGGGAAAATTCGGCTCCATGCAATCGATATACGCAATGTTTTAAAGCCCATTTCTGCAAAGAGAGCCAAATCTTCTTTATAGTGATGATAAAAGTCAATGCCTCTGCGCTTCGGATATTTTTTTACGTCCGGGTCTTTCATTGCGCGTTCAATGTTTTCAGAAGTAACAGCAAGATGTCCTTCGTAATCTTCTACACTCAAATTCGAACGGTACATGGCAATATCTGCAACAGACGGTCCTTTTCCATCAACATTCCAAGCGCCTTCTGCCTGGTTTGCGGCAATCGCACCGCCCCATAAAAAACCTTTCGGAAATCCTTTTGTCTTTGTCATCATGATTACCCTCCTAATTGTGTAACAACCATCAACGTATCTTGACGATTGACCTCTTTTAATTGCGTTACTTTTATATCATATTGATCCGTATTCGTAATAACTGCTAGTGTAACTGGATCATAACCTGCTTCTTTAATTTTTTCCACGTCAAATTGAATGAGCAGATCACCTGCTTTGACTTGATCCCCTGCTTGCACCAATGGTTTAAAGAACTTGCCCTCTAGCTGAACGGTGTCAATCCCAATATGGAAAAGAACCTCAACTCCGTTTGCTGTTTTCATGCCGAGCGCATGGTTTGTTTCAAAGAGAAGGGAAATCTCGCCATCTACCGGTGCATATAGTTCACCCTTTGAAGGAATAATGGCAATTCCCTCTCCCATTACCTTTGAAGAAAATATGTCATCTTCTACATCAGATAGTGAAATCATTTGACCGATGACTGGACTTTTGAATGTCTCATCTGCGCCAAGTTTTTCAGCGAAAACACCTTGCTCTGCTGCTTTTTCCGTTTCTTCTGTCTTTCGATCTCTTCCTAAAATAAAGGCAGCAGCAAAAGCAACAACAAATGAGATGCCAAAACCGATAACTGCAAACATAAAGTTGCGTGGAAGCTCGTCAGATATGAACATCGACATACTTGCAAGACCAGGTCCAACAAGAACAAACGCTTGAAGTCCGACAAGTCCAATGAAGATACCGCCGATGAAAGAACCGATCATGACACTGCTAAGCACACGTTTATTTTGCAGTGTCACCCCGTATAATGCCGGTTCGGTAATGCCAAAGAATGCGGAAATCCCTGCAGAAATGGCAGTTGAACGAAGCACTTTATCTTTTGTACGAAGGGCAATTGCGAAACACGCCCCGCTTTCGGCGAGATTGTGTGCAAGTGATGCAGGCAAGTAAAGTGCTTCTTTTCCGAGATTGCCCATTGTTGTTACAGCGTAAGGCACCATCGCTTTGTGCATCCCTGATGCGACCATAAATGGAAGGACTGCTGCCAGGATCGCAACCGCAACCCAGCCCACTTTGTCAAACATAGCAAGGATGATTGCTGTTAAGCCTTGCCCAGCTGTAAAACCGATTGGTCCCAGCAACAGGAGAGTGATCGGAACTGTAATAACCAATGACATCATCGGTACGAAGAAAATTCGAATCGGTTTTGGCGAAATACGAGTAAACCATTTTTCCATCTGTGCATACAAGAGGACAGATAATATCGCCGGAAACACCTGATAGGCATACGCAATATTTTTCAAATCAAATGAAAATAATTGAGCGCCTTCTGTCAGCATAGACGTCATGTTTGGCAGAATAAGAGCGCCGACTGCCGATAATGCAACAAGCGGATTCACTTTTAGCTTATTGGCTGTTGTCACCGCTACCAGCAATGGCAGGAAGTAAAGCGGCGCATCGCCAACCATATTTAATATTTGATACGTTTGCCCTTTGGCATCAATTAATCCGAATAACGAGAAGAGGAGGAGAAACGATTTTAAAATCCCTCCACCCGCAATGGCTGGAACAAGCGGTTGAAAAACGCCAACAATAAAGTCTAAAAGTACAGTCCCCATCTTTCGCTTTTCCTTTGGCTGATTGGAAGACCCATTATGTCCAGAAGATGATCCGCCGAGAAGGCCGGTCAATTTCTCATAGACTTCGATGACATCGTTTCCAATCACAACCTGGCATTGGCCCGACATACGGACAGCGATGACACCTGGTGTTTTCTCAAGTGCCGGTACATCCGCCTTGTTTTGATCAATCAGTGTAAAACGGAGTCGTGTCGAACAATGCTCCAAGTGGGCAATATTCTCTTTACCGCCTACATGCTGCAATACGTCTCTTGCTGTTTGTGTGTAATTCACTGTTTCTCCCCCTTTTCTGAAACATGAGACCTATATTTAGGCAATAAAAAAAGGACCCAAACCGACAAATTAAAAAATTTATCGGTTTTAGATCCTGCCTGCATGACCAGTCACATGTCTAATTTATCAATATTGGATTTGATTAAAGTATATATCGGTTTTATGAAAGCGTCAACATTTATTTTGGTTTTTTTGAAAGAAGGAATTTTTCCTAAGTCTAATGGCCTACAATTATTTCCTAATGGCGATCATATACATCCTCATATGTTTGCTTTAAGTGTTGGATCAGGTCACCATCATGTTACATAGCATCCATGACACCACAGTTGACACGCACCTTTTAAAGAACAAGCGGTCCAGTTCGGAACTGTAATAGATTCATCTTCAAAAATATAAAAAGGCAATGGATACAATGCCGCTGACCGCAATCCATTGCCTAGAAAAGACTCATATATAAATGTGTTGACAATTCGCACAAGAACAGCTTACATCCCTCTCGCTAAAATGATAAAACGGTGCTGTGTTGCATCACAATAACCCTTTTCTGTAATCATTTGGTGAATCGTATATAATTCTTCCTCGTATTGACTCACTTCAAAAACCGGTACTTGCTAGGGAATGGCTTTTAAATAATAGACCAGAGCCCTAATATCATAAAACCTTTGAGTCGGAAACTCTTCTCAACTTTTTAAAATCTTAAAATCATGCTTTTCTATTTTTTTTAACGCTGTTTTCAAGTTCTAATCCTTAAATTCTTCATTTAGCGGCGCGCCAAGTTTTTCATTTATTTTTTGGCAATCAAGCCCGCCGACTTGCTGAGTGAGTCCTCCTTTTGAAAGGATTCTCCTAACCTCTTGAATTGAATATGACTTGTGTTTATTGATGATCAAGTCAAATTGGCCAGATTCAAAAGGAAGAATCTTCATCATTATCAATTTGAACGACCTGAACCTCTAAAGGCGTCAATCGTTCCTTTGCCACTGGCACATTAGGGAAATAACATTCAGTAGCATATGCTGACGAAGGAAGCGGTCCCAATTTGGATAAAAATTCTCCGCCTCCTGTCCCCATATCGAGTATGATTTGGAATGGTGAAAAAGAGAAATAGCCATGCTTCCATATTATATTAATAACCCAAGGAGCTAATTAAATATGCACAAGTAATTTGATGATTATCCAGAAATCGTTAATGTTTCTGATATCCAAACAATACTTGGAATTGGAAGAAAATAAGCATATGAACTTGTTCATTCCGGCAGATTTCATGTGATCAATATCTGAAAGCGGATCAAAGTATCAAAAAATGTATTACTTCATTGGATTGAAGGAAGATTCAGTAATGACAAAACAAACTAAATTGGTTAAATGCGGATCAACAATATTTGTATACGATTAGGATTTGAACAGGATCCTATTAATGGACATATTACTGATTTGCAAAGGCTAATTTTAATTAATTTTGTTGATGAAAGATTATTGGTAGCATTTAATCTAAAAATACACTTATAAGAATCTGAAGATGTGCAAAACAGATTAAGGCATTTTATTTACCAGATTCAAAAAGCTAGTGGACAATCTGATGTCAAATACTTAGCCGTATTAGATCTCCCTAGTAAAAAGAGTGCTTCCAATATTAATTTAAACCTTATCACGGATATTGAAATTGGTAAGTTAACAATGGCTTTAGATGGAGATCTTTCAGATGAGGAGGAAGGTGAGTATTTTAAAAAAATGTGAAAAACCAAGTATTTATTGACGTATACACACGAGAGGAATTCTTAAAAATATTTTCTTCTATTTATTATAATAACTGACAAACAATGTTGTTTCCAAGGACTCTGCCGTACTTTTTCAAAGCAAACTCAAAAAACCTGTTGTTAAATGGAATGACAATGCAGAGGAGTTCATAAGGAATCAAGGCGGGCTTCGTTATTTCAAATGAATACTCAATTTAATACTTCCTATTGCACAGGGGCATTGTACAATTAATTACCTGAAAACAAGGAACTCATTTTTAGAGCTCCTTGTTTTGATTTCAATTACAAACATTTCATACTAGAGATGAATTATTAAAACCACTAAAAGATAGACCAAGAATCAGTCACAATCCAAAAATATTCTTGTGTCCGTTCCTTACTTACATCTCATTCATAAGATCCTGTCGTCTCCTCTCTCATTTTCTAAAATTCTGGTGGGGATTATTTTACTCTTACATAGTAAAAAACACTCGCCAAAAGGCTAAGTGTCTTCCAGTACCACTTCATCTTTTCAATAAGAAAACTCTTTTAACAAGTTTAAGTCACGTTACTAGGTCTATTCCAATTTCATGAAACATCTACTTTTGCAGATACAAGAATTACTAGTCAGTCTTTTAATGGTGACCATTAATAACATCTTTCACTGCTCTCGCAATTACTCCAGACATGAGAGGTGGCACAGCATTTCCGACCTGCGTATACTGAGCGGTACGCGGACCTTCAAACTTATAGTTATCAGGGAAACCCTGTATCCGGGCAGCTTCTCTTACCGTTAGAGACCTGCACTGTTCAATGTCAGGGTGAATGTTATAATGACCATCTTTTGATATATGAGCAACTACAGTGTGTGGAATAATATCCCACCAATGTACCTTAAATCGGTCTAGAAATGCCTTCTCATTCTTATGTGTCTTCAATCTCTCGGGCAACTCATTGTACTTGATTTGTCTTCCTTGGGTGGCATGTTCTATAGCAATTTGATATATTTCTGCATCACGCTCTTTAATAGGTCTTGCAAAGTGATTAGTAAATCCAATACTGTCCTCTCTCATCATCAGTTCATAAGGCGACAATTGATCAACACCCTGTGTCGTATCATACTCGAAAAGTCGAAGATCATGACCTTGTTTTGGCTTCAAGACTGGTAGGTCTGAAATAACATCTCGGGTGGTTAAAGGACTATTCCAAGATAATTTATGTCTTTCAAAGTTAGGGTACTCATAATTTAATTTCTTTTGAAAGCCAAACAAGATAACCCTTTTTCTTCTTTGAGGTACACCAAAATCAGCAAAATCGATTACATTACTCCTGTCTTCTTGGCTTGTTCCTGATAACACTGTGTAACCAATTTGATCAAACGACTCTTTAATCTCTTGGTACACCTTCCCCTGCTTAGCAGTAAGTATCCCCGGAACATTTTCAAACACAAACGCTTTGGGTTTAAACTCATCGACAATTCTTTTATAATACTGGAATAGATAGTTTCTTGAGTCCTTACCTACACTATCTTTCATCCTGCTTCGCCCAACCAAAGAGTATGCTTGACATGGCGGTCCACCAATAATTAAATCTACACTTGTAGCACGGCTATACTGTAACGAATTCTGAATAAGTTGTATCATCTGTGTTGAAGAAGTCGCTGTTGGGTCATTATGGGGATTGCCAAACTTCCGATTTAGTACTTCCATCTCAAGCTTCTCTCTTAACTCAGGATAACGTTGAAAGACAAAAGCTCTCGATTGTTCAATATTGCGGTAATTGTCTGACACCCTTAAGTATTCGTGATACAATTCTAAATCGTTCTGTGCCTTTAGAAAATGGTAAAACAAACGCGTTTTAATTGTTTCACACGCCCAGTATTCTTTTTCAACATGCGCCGCAATTTTAAAATCGTGCTTATGAAATCCCTCACTCAGCCCTCCCGCTCCAGAAAATAAATCAATTACAATCATTTTCAATCTCCCTATGCATACCATATAATTTTTTCGAAATAATTATTCTTAACCAATTCTAGGAGAACATTTTTTATTACCAAAATTTTTTCTCCGCCAACCAATGTACCTATCTCTATATTATTTACTATCCCATTATAGGAAAGATTTGCGGATGAGACAAAGGCTTTTTCTTCGTCAACCATAATTACTTTTGCATGCAGAGATGAATATCCTTGAGAACCTTTATATACATACACATTAAAGTTACTCGGAAGATTTCTCCCTCTTATGTTTTCTATATAGCGATCAGTCTGGGAATTCCGGTCAAGAAAAATATCAACATTAACTCCAGCAAGTGCCTTTTCTAAAACCCTTTCCATAATTTCATCTACATACTCTGACACTGCATATCCTGTAACAAGGATAGTATTTTGTGCACCGTGAATCATTTCTCTAATGACAGCAATAGTTTTTCTAAGCCTAACGTCTACTTCACTTGGAACTGTTGCAACAAACTCAATACTACTCTGTTGTTGCTGCTCACTGTAGAGCTTAAAAAGCAAGAGCAGTTCTGAAAACTGCTCTTCGGAAATACTTAAGCGTGATAAATCGACTGGTCGTACTCCAAATTCTCTTTGTACAGTCCCTTTATCTAAGGACTCATAGAAATCTTGTGCACTAACTTCCTCATACTTCTTCAGTACGCTTTGAATTTGGTAAAGTACCATATGCGAACGAGTCAGATTCCTCATCTACAATAACCCCTTAAAGAATGGTGAGTACTTGCTGTCTATTGTTTTTACCAACAGTGAACGGTCTAATAATCGGTTTCCTGTTTCGCAAGAAGTTTCAGCAACCATGGAACAAGCAAAGCAGGCACAGCCGTTTAACTGGTTATCCTCACTCGGCTCTAAGCTCGCACAAGATGGGTCATTAGAACAGAATATGGCCTCTTCAAGTGCATCTACAATTAGTGGCCGAAGTTTATCTATACTACCCATTTCGACAAGACCACCTAAGGAACCTTCTTGATCAGTACTTCCAGTGTACAAGAGAACACCAGCCATGTTCTTTCCACAATATATTCTTTCTTTAATCGCCACTGACGAGTACCCCGATTGCAAAGATAACTGTTTAATCAATAGGTGTGCAAATGTATGCAGCATAACGTACACAATATCTTTTTCATCACGTACTTCCCATCCTTTACTCTCTATCCAACTTGCGTACAAGGATGAAAACTTCTCTGATCGCTTAGGAAGCTCACTGTTTTCTTCGAGCCACTTGCTTATAGTCGTATGGTTAAATTCAATAAAAATCCCTTCTCCGTGCACTTCAATTGCTGGTAACCAGTTTTCATACCCATCTGACTCTAACCATACAATCTTCTTCGGTTCATTGACATCCGGTTCAGGACTGTCATTCCTCATAAACCCTAGAAGCACAAGAATTTCCTTTAATCTGTGAGCCTTTACAATTCTATTGAAGTAAGGTTGAAAATCATCTGGAACTGTTTCAACTTCCGCCTCGAAGTCTCCCATCTTTACCTTCCTATCAAAAGCAGTAAAAGCCCTATACTCAGCTTCCTTAATCTGATTATACTCAATTTCTTCTTCTGAATCGTTACTATTAAGATATGCAGTCCACTTCGCGATGAAATCCTCAGCATCTGAGAACTCACTGTGACCGGTTAAACGATCACTGTAGAATTTATAATGCCAGTTTTCACCTATAAGGTCAGCATAAGTATTGATAACTTCCTTAACTGAAGTAAAAAAATCATCAAGATTGTTATCCTCACTGGCGTTGCTAGGAATAACAATAGCACTTCTTAAAGCTGGAAAGTAAACATTTGAAGCTCCCCGCTGCAAAGGAATTACAGGTTCGTTACAATTTGACTTCTCATTTAATTTATGGGGATGATTACCTGTACACTTGTAGTTCTCAAAGGAACTATCTTGCATCGCACCTCGAAGGCTCTTCTTCTTTTTACATTCACACTCTACATACAGAGAATCCAAACTAGATGTATTACCTGTACTCCATAAACGCAGTTTTCCTTTACATTCCGTATCCTGCTTACCATGCGCCCACCATCTCCAAGGAAAATCATCTAAATGATTCTCTTGACACGAGACCACGAAACGGGCAGGATACGACTTTCGTGAGCAATCAGGACACTTGGGACCACCTTTAAGATAGTCGCTCATTACAAAATTATCTCTAAGGTCAAAGAGACGTGAGCATTTTACATTGCTACACACATGGTAGTTTGGAAATGGAATTGCTGGCAAATCCTTGTGTTTCGTAGATGGGATTTTCCTGAAATAGTCCTTTTTTAGGAACTTCATCAAATTTTTATCAAATATCTTCTTATTATTATGATTAGTCCAATACTTTATGTCCAAAATCACAAGTGAGTCATTTACAGAATCCATAATTGCTCCTGGACCGTATGTTGTAATTAATTGCCCTGGTCGGACTTCCCCTACTTCATTCTTCACTGCTATTCCACCCTTCATAGATATACAACGAAGATGTACCCTCTACTTGCCTCATTGAATCGAGAGTTGGCTTTCCGCCATGTTTTTTCTCCTCAGAAAAACGTGCTAGTAAACGACTTTGGTTTCCTATTCTTGCGCTTCTTGTCTTAGGATTGAAGTAATACTGCAAATTGTCTTCCGATACGGCCCGACTGATCCACTCGTCTAGGAAATGTTGCAAATGCTCCATAGTATCCGAGACATTTCGATATTCCACAGTGGATACACGCTTTTTAACTACATCCTTGAGATAGTTCAAGTCCATATCCTTTATATTCTTTGCATCCAAGTTCTTTGCCAACTCTGGATAGCTCAACCTCAGCAAAGCAACTGCAATAGCGTGCAAAAAGCGGTCCCTAGCCCTAGAAGCATATGGAGTTGCTGTAGTTCCCTCTACAAAATGGTATAATCGCTGGTGATAACCCTTGAAATTCTGATAATGTGACATATCACGAGGCCGGTAAGGGTTGTACACAGTAATTACGAGTCCTGGCTTACTACGACCCACACGGCTAGATGATTGTATATACTCAGAAGTTTGCTTTGGTTGACCTGTAATTACCATAAGTCCTAAACGGTCAACGTCCATCCCAACAGAAATCATATTAGTAGCCAAAACCACATCTAGTTCCTCGTTGCCTATCTCCTTTTCCAACTGCTCCAATACCTTAGGAATTCTACTTGATGGCACACGGGAGGTGAGTTCTGGCTTACGGCTGATGTATCTCTGCTTACTGTACTTATACTTCTTCTGCAGGGTTTGAATTCTCTTTTTTATGTCATCCTCTAACAAACGCACTGCACCACCTAGTTCCCTGATACTGTTGAAATAACCAACAAGGGTTCTATACGGATCAATATATTTTGAAAGTTCTTCATCTTCCAAAAGGTGCTCTGTTGTTTGAAGTAGCACCGCATATATCCGTAATAGGACTGTCTTCATTGAGTGACCAGATACACAAACACCTGCATAAAGCCTGAAGGGAAACTCATCTAAGTTTCTTTCTCGCGCAAAAAAAGAATCCTCTACCTTCAATCCAGGAGGCGGGAATTGCTGTGTGAGTTTCCTTCCGAACACCTTTTCGACTTGCACCTCAGCATTCTTAATTGTAGCAGTCGCAGCAATGTACTTAGGCTTGAGATAATCTTCGCCCTCATGAGCTGTACTTAGCTCTTCAATAACCGTTTCGTACCCGCCGTACACAGTTCCTAGTGGCCCAGTTATGAGATGTAACTCATCCTGAATTATAAGTTCTGGTGGATAAAATGGTTTAACATCGTGAACACTAGCCTTAGGGTTTCGATGAGATTTTTCATGCTTTTCCCCCTCAGCAATATAGCCACACCGTTCACAAAACCTATTTACTTTTCCGAATAAAGCTGCGGTCTTTTCATCCCAAGGTAGCCGCGCAAACTTATCAACTGTAGATATAACCACAGTAGGCAATTTACGATAAATCTCTTCGTCCACCAAGTAGACTGGGATATGTGTTTTTGAAAAGAAGCATGACTCATTTGTGCAAAAGATTTTAATTCCGGTCTTTTTTGTCTTGGTGTCTCTACTTGGCAAAAACTTATACTCTAAGCCCTTTGTCCCACAGCAAGGGCATTCAATTACTTGCTTTTCAATCTTTTCATATTCCTTCAGCACCTTGTCCCTGTCAAGGTAGTACTCGTTCTCAGTAAGGTCATCTAGCTTATTTACCGTCACTTGTGCCCCTACCCAGAAGCCAACCGAAAACTCTGACTGTCCAAAGGCATTGGTTTTTTGACGTGTATACTCACATGCGCTTATCATACGCATTAATCTATCACGTTGCTGAGTAGTTAAAAGGCGGAGAGTGTATCTTAGAAGAATCGTCACACCGCCATCACGCTCATAGGCGCTGCTAGTAGAAGCAAATAGTCGTCTATATCCCAATAGGAAAGCACAAATGCCTAGGTATGCCTCTGTCTTTCCTCCACCTGTTGGGAACCAAAGAAGGTCTACAATTTTACGATCTTTTGATTTTAAATCTACTAACCCTTCTAAGTTGAGCAAAATAAACGCCAACTGAAAAGGCCGCCATTCAAGATTTTCCTTGCGTATCTCTGTCTCGAGTGTGGTGGTCTTATTATTCCTAGAATATCTTTTCATGGCATCCTGTGTATGCATGACTGTATTCATAAATTTGAAAGCAACAAATGCCTTATTATTCTCTTCGTTCGCTAACAGCTGAATGCCTCTTCTGATACGTGTTAGAGTTGCTTGACAATCTTTAATAACTCGCTCAGTTGCTTCTTTATTTGCTACCTTATCAACAGGCAACTTGTTGATCCAGCTCTCATACCTATTCGCTAGGTTATTCAGCTTGTCTATAGTCTCACGTTGGTCATCAGCCTCTGCAAATTGCTTAATGGAAAAATAACCTTTAGGGAGTTCACCATAATTTTCATCGTACGGTAAGTCTGTGCTCATACTCTCGACTTCATGTTCTGGGATAAAGGCTGACTTTAATTCACTTGCGTAGTTGCTGCTCTCTGCTTTCCAGGTAACAGCACAGCCAAACCCTTTTGCAAACACAGGCTTATTCCGATATAGGAACTCACTAAAGTCATTTTTATCCTTCCTTGCTTCGTTTTCACATAGGAAAATACCTTTACCTTCTTCATGAGTTAGAGTAAGCTCACACTGGAACATGGCATTATTGCTATTTTTATCAACTCGTTTATTTACAAGGAAAACTGAAACAAGGAATACATCTGTACCTGAAAGCTTTTTTTTGCTAACAACAAGTGATACTTCCTGTGTAATAGGGATATCAATATTCTGATCGAATGAGGACAAGGAAATATACTCCTCAAAACACTCAATTTGACGTGTCCATAAAATAACTTCTCTTTTCCTTTCGGAATCAAATTTCTTAGATGATGTGTATCGCCCCCATGCGATTGATGCACGTATATGATCAGTTGTTTCTCGCACATAGCACCTTATTCCCAGAGAGTTTTGATGCTTGAATTTCTTATTCGGTGTAATCTTCTCTTCTTCAGCTTCTTGTTCAAGTTCAGAATTTCTTTGTTGTTCCACATCTTCTTCCATTCCCGACTCAGGTTCATCGTACACGTCAGCAAATTGAACATCTTCTAAAGATTTTTCTGTTTCTACCTCGGATTCGAGAGGATATAAAATTCCCGTAATATATGCCTGGGATGGTGCTTCATAAATCACATCAGACTCGTCATGTGCTGGTCCAATTAAATCCCTTTTTAAATCACTAACCATAATACGGCGAACTTTCTTGTACATTTCACGTTCTGCTTTACTCATACTGTCACTCCTTGGCATCTACATTGTATAAAAGGCCAACTTCCGCAGGTTTTATGTAATACATCCTGTCTGAAACAATTTCCTTAATGCTTTTGGTAACTAACGATTCATTTAACTGCTCTAAAGTAAGATTGTATCTGGCCAATATAGCTGAGTCCTCATTACCAAGAACTTGTTTTGAGGAATAAATCAATTTATTTAAAATTCTAGAAGCTTTGCGTCGCTCCACCCTAATTTTCGACATTGCATTATAGTAGGTTTGGACATCTTCCACAAAAGTATTTATTCCAAGTACCTCACCCAATACCATAATGTCCTCCCTGTCCCGAGGGCCATAGCTATATCCCGTCCTCCAGTTTCGCAGAACGGATTTTGTGGTTTTATTCCAACCTGCAGTTCGCATCAATCGGAAAAGCCTATCATCGTCCATCCGTTTTTCCATAAACTTTTCTTCATATAATTCTCTCCACTTTTTAATAGACAGATATGCTTGTTTACTAGTGTCCTTCGCGTCAACAGATTGAATGAATATCCTATACAAATCTTTCCTAGCATCGTTATCGACAAAAAGAATAGTGTCTTTTAATCCTATTTCGTGAAAATGTTTATGTGTAACTCGTTTATTCTTGTTATCTAGCACATAAACTGCACTGTTCTTTGTAAAGAAGGATACACTTCCATCTGTAAAATGAACCAAAGTTGCTTTAACAGCATCTGTACCTTTATAATCCTTCTCCCCACGGTAAACAGCAGGGGACACTGTTGTACTCTTCTCTAACAAATCAGCAGCAGCACTATTTAAACCAATGACTTTCTGACGAGCAAACTTGTTGAATCGATTATAGAGATACCTATAAAAGTTAGTGCTATCCTGTTGAGTTGAGTTCTGAACAAAATGCCTTAATGCATAATTTTTCGCTTCCAATATCGTTTTCAATTTTTGAGTAATTAAGTTAATTTCTGAACTGTACAAATATAATTTGGCTCTCTTATAAGAAATTTTCAACAATGACTGTAAATCTCTAAAATTTATTGCAGAGTACATGACAAGAGAATCACAATGTACAGTAATATCTTGGGCCCAAATATCTTTAGACACAAAGAATTGCAAATCGTATTCAGCCAATTCCTCTATTGTCATTCCCATTGCCAACGAGATGAACTCTTTTAGAGCAAGTTGGTTCTTTCGACTATTGGAGACCACACAAACACTCTTGCCTTGCTTTACTTCGTTTAGAATGAATGCCTTCAATTCATCCCCCTTAGGGTTAGAACGGTCAAGAGAATGTTTGTACAAAATATCCTCAAATAATGACACCATTTCCTCAAAAGAATCATTTTCATAACGACTTTCGCTATCCTTTAATTCTTGGAGTAATCCGAGAACAGTGTCCCAATATGGCTGCATTGATGCAATTAAATCGTAAAGTCCAGCACCGATAGGAAGTCGGATTAAAATATACACCAGCTTTGCCGCAACATTCGTATCATATCTTGAAAATTTCCCCTTTCTTAATTTATCCAATAGGTGGATTAGTCGCTCAATTTCCTGCTCAAAACTACTTTTAACATACTCTACATCCAGCGAATGAATGCTCACTTTATGTAGCAATTCTTCTATATTAATCATAGGTTGCTGTATTTCGTTTTCATCAATATTCTGGATACAATCCCCATCAACTATATAATTCTTAACAGCACTTTTCTGTAGATATGGGATGCGGTCATCTAAAAGGTTGTCAAAGAACAACAAAGTGCTCTTAGGTAAGTTCGATAAGCCCTTTTTAATGTAAGAACAATCCACAAAAATATAATCAAAACTATGTTCCTGCTCATTGAGCATGTCCAAATTCTCCGTAACATAAATTGTGGGATTTTGACTATCCTTCCTCCCCAATATATTTCTGTTCCCCCTTGAAAGCGCATTAAACTTGCGGTAGCCTGATGCAACAGGATATATGTAGTGCAAGGGAACATCTTGGGGTAACTTGCCTTCGTAGTAATGGTAAAGAATATGCCTCCAATACACTCGAGCAAAGTAGGTATCCCCCATATTGCAATACCCAATATATTGATGAATATTACTGCATATTTGAAAGAGCCTCTCCGCATTCACACGGCAAGTCTCCAAGAAGGCCAGCATCTCTAAGCGATTGGTTACCACCAAGATTTCCGCCCTTTTAGATGGATTCTCTCTTTTCTGAAACCCCATTGTTTCATCCATATTAAGCGCTCTCAATACTAGATGTGGAAATATGTACTTTCTCGGTGTACAGAGCAATATGTTTTCCTTGCACAACAGGGACCCAACAATTTCATCACCCATACACTCTTCGGCTCGATAAAATATCTGCTGAGGTACACTACAATGTACTAAAGACTTGTCTGATGTGCTATACAACATCTATCTCCTTCTCTCATTTGTAAAATCGTTGGATTCACCATACAAATTACAAAAAACTTAAATTTCATAATACTATTATACCAACAGAATTAGAGTACTTCTATATGTATATTAGAAGAACAGACCAATTGTGCCAATTTCCTTGTAGCGTTTTTTAACTGAGATTTCTCCCCACTATAAAGTTATTTTAGCTATCTATAACAATTTCAGTCCGCCTCGCTGAGGTACTCTGGTTTTCCTCACGCAACTGCTGGTCACCGGCTACCACCTGTTATTTTCTTGGGGGGGCACAAAAGGCCATTAGCCAAAGGCACTATAAAAACCTAGTACCCCAGAAAAATTTTTATCTATATAAGGGATTTTTAAGAATAATAGAGAAAATTGGAGGATTTACTTTTGTGAACTATAAAGTTGGTATCGTCACACCGTTTAATGTGAATACTCTTCACAACCAAGTAAAATATAGTCGGATTTTCAGATTGTTTTTATAATTACTACTAAAAATCAACTGAGATTACAGGAAATTATTCAAAATTAGGTCTAGACCTCTTTATGAATTTGGAGGATATTCATATGAAAGTTGAGCGTTTTTTTAATGAAAACAGCTCTTGAAACTAAATAAGATCAATTAGCATTACTTGAACTAAAACAACAGCTTGACGAATACGTTAATTTCTAAGAACTAACACCTGATATTTTACACCGCTTACTTACATAGAAAGAATTGAAATAAAAACAAACGGAAGTCCGAGAATTTTTTATCGATTCCCGGACTCTTCTGCTAATTATTTAATTAATTTTATCAACGCACAACACTCCACATGGCTCGTATGCGGAAACATATCAACAGGCTGCACTTCAAGCGTCGCATACCCGCCATCCTCCAGCACCCGCAAATCGCGCGCCAGGGTTCCCGGGTTGCATGACACATACACTACACGCTTCGGCTTCATTTCAATAATCGTCCGCAGCAACGCCTCGTCACAGCCTTTGCGCGGCGGGTCAACCACAAGCGTATCAGCCTTAATGCCTTCCTCATACCACTTCGGAATCACGACCTCAGCTTCGCCAACTTCAAACTCAGCGTTCTCAATGCCGTTCAACTCAGCATTCCGTTTCGCGTCGTCAATCGCTTCCGGCACAATTTCGACGCCGTATACTTTTTTCGCCTGCTTCGCCAGAAATAGCGAGATCGTGCCGATGCCGCAGTAGGCGTCGATGACGGTTTCTTCGCCATTCAATTCCGCGTATTCAAGCGCTTTGTCGTAAAGCACTTTCGTTTGCTCGGGGTTGACTTGGTAAAAGGATCTGGCTGAGATAGCGAATTTGATGCCGCCGATGGTGTCGTAAATGTATTCTTCTCCCCAGATGACGTGCGTTTCGTCGCCGAAGATGACGTTTGTTTTTTTCGGGTTGATGTTTTGGACGATCGATTTGACGTGCGGGAATGCCGCTGTGATCTCCTCGACGATTTTCGCTTTGTGCGGGAAGTCGTTTGTCCTTGTGATGAAGACGACCATCATTTCGCCTGTGACGGCGCCGTATCTGACCATGATGTGTCTGAGCCAGCCTTTGTGGTGTTCTTCGTTGTACGCTTTAATGCCGTATTTGCCGCAAATCTCTTTAATCGCTTGAACGACGCGGTCGTTTTCCGACTGCTGGATCAGGCATTCGTTCATATCGATGATTTCATGGCTGCGCTGCTGGTAGAAGCCTGCGATCAGACCGCCTTCTCTTTCGCCGACAGGGACCTGCGCTTTGTTTCGGTAGTTCCACGGGTTTTCCATGCCGAGGGTCTGGTGGACAGTGATCCGGCTTAAATCGAGCTTGCCGATTCGCTCGAGCACGCCTTTGACTTGCTTCTGCTTATAAAGAAGCTGGCCTTCGTAATTGATGTGCTGCAGCTGGCAGCCGCCGCACTGCTTGTAGATCGGGCACGGCGCGTCCGTACGAAAGCGGCTTTCTTCTTTCAAATCGATGAGGCGGCCGAAGGCGAAGCCTTTTTTGACCCGGGTCACTTTGATCTGCGCCTTTTCGTCAGGCAGCGCGTTCGGCACGAAAATCGGGAAGCCGTCGACTTTGGCGACGCCGGCTCCTTCGTGTGTTAAATCTTCAAATACGACATTGTAATATTCATTTTTTTGAACGGGGGCTTTTTGTTTCATCTTTTTCACCTGCTATAAGAAAAACTTGGCCAGCTCTTTAGACCAAGTTCAATCATCCAATTTTCTCGCTTTTTCTTTTGACATGACGACATCGATATGGCGGTAGAGGTTTTCGAATTCGCCCGGCAGTTCGCCGCCGTATTCGCCGTCAAGGTTCAGGAGCATTTTGTCTTTGACCGTCACTTTGACACGGTTCGCTTTCGTGTAGATGATATGCTCGTCATTGATATGTTCGCCGCGGAGGGCAAGTCCGACAAGTCTGATGAATTCGGCGAGGTTTGCCCGTTTTAAAATGACGAGGTCAAACATGCCGTCATTCAAGCTTGAGTCGGGGGCGAGCTTCTCAAAGCCGCCGACGGAGTTCGTCAGCATGACGAGAAACAGCATCACTTCTCCTTCAAACAGCTTGCCGTCGTATTCGATTTCAACCTCGGTCGGCCTCAGCGAAGGAAGGAGCATTTCCATTCCTTTTAAATAATAGGCAAGGTGGCCGAGCATCGTCTTCAATTTGCTTGGTACGTCATATGTCAGTTCGGTGAGGCGTCCGCCGCCGGCAATATTAATGAAATATTGGCCGTTGACGCGGCCGATGTCAATCGGACGGGCTTCTCCCTCTATTATTGTGTCAGCCGCCTTTAAAATATCCTCGCGCGGAATGCCGAGCGCTCTCGCAAAGTCATTCGTCGTTCCGACCGGAATGACTCCGAGCTTGGGGCGGTGTTCCAACGGCGCCAGTCCGTTGATGATTTCATTTAATGTGCCGTCTCCTCCGGCCGCAACAATTAAGTCAAATTCCCGCTCAGCGGCGTGTCTGGCGGCCTGTACGGCATCCCCTTCCCCTGTTGTCGCATGGCATGACGTTTCATAGCCTGCCTGCTCGAATTTCTGCAGAACTTGGGCAAGGTTTTTTTTGAAGATTTCGCGTCCGGAAGTCGGATTGTATATGATTCGTGCACGTTTCATGTTTTCATCATCCTATTAGAGTATCCGTATCATTTCTTTACCAACAACCTTTAATTATACTAGTTGTTGAAAAAATCGCAACAAAATGGGTTTTATTATTTGTTTAATTTTAGATAAAATACCCTAATTCATGGTAAAAAAGACTTCGGGATCTAATTGATGTAAAATAATCAATATTAAGAAAAAAGGAGATGTTGCTGTGAAAAAGCCCGTTTATTTTAACCATGACGGAGGCGTCGATGATCTCGTCTCTTTGTTTCTGCTGTTGCAGATGGAAGACATCAAATTGATCGGAACATCCGTCATACCGGCGGATTGCTATTTGGAGCCGGCTCTCAGTGCCAGTCGAAAAATCATTGACCGCTTCGGTTCGTACCAGGTCGAGATGGCGGCATCCGATTCAAGAGGGGTGCATCCGTTCCCGAAGGAGTGGCGCATGCACGCTTTTTATGTCGACGCTCTGCCGCTTTTAAATGAAAAAGGCGAAGTCCGGACCCCTGTGTCAGACCTGCCCGCCCACCTTCATCTGATTGAATGCGTCAAACAGAGCCCGGAACCGGTGACACTGCTGTTCACTGGCCCGCTGACAGACTTGGCAAGGGCGCTTGAGGAAGAACCGGCGATCATCAAGCACATTGCAAAGCTTGTCTGGATGGGCGGCACCTTCCTTGAGAAAGGGAATGTGGAAGAGCCTGAGCACGACGGGACGGCGGAATGGAACGCCTTTTGGGACCCTTACAGCGTCAAGACGGTGTTTGAACGCGATATTCAGATCGAAATGGTCGCGCTTGAAAGCACGAACCAGGTGCCATTGACAAACGATATCCGCTCCCATTGGGCGAGCCTCAGAAAGCATGTCGGGATCGATTTTATCGGCCAGTGCTATGCGATGTGTCCGCCGCTTATCCATAACGAGACAAATTCGACATACTACCTTTGGGATGTGCTGACGACGCTGACGCTCGGCGCCGTCGATATGACACGCTCGCGCACCGTCAAG
Organism: Bacillus sp. FSL L8-0528; assembly: GCF_038593085.1. NCBI lineage: Bacteria > Bacillati > Bacillota > Bacilli > Caryophanales > Bacillaceae > Bacillus > Bacillus sp. FSL L8-0528. Next base: position 744,071 of record NZ_CP151961.1, on the reverse strand, counting down.
GCTGTTGTCCATACGGAAAGCCCGCGCCAAGGAACGACAGAAGAGCATCCTCGCGGCAGAATGGTCAAAGTCGTCGATCAAGTCGACAGGGAGCAGTTTTTTGCGTATTTTGAAGAGTTGATGAAAAAAGCCGACCGCATTCCATCTTGATAAAAGGAGACTTTCCATGATCAAAAAAGGGACAAACATTTACATCAGGCCGCTCACGGCTGAAGACGCCGAGGCATGCCTTGAATTGCAGAACGCAAACCGCCCGTTTTTTGAACAGTTTTCAATGGAGCGGAACGAAGCGTTTTATACAATCGAAGGACAAAAGAAGAGGCTTCAAAGATTATATGAAAATATGCAGAACGATGAAGATTACTATTTTGGCATCTTTGATTCTGCAAACGATGCGCTGATCGGAACGATTAACCTTTTCCAGGTGCTGCGCGGTTCCCTGCAAAGCGCCTTCATCGGCTATTTTTTGGATCAGAAGCACAACGGCAAAGGCTACACGACAGAAGCCGTCAAGCTGATGGTCGAGTTCGCCTTTCACGATCTCAAGCTCCATCGCATCGAAGCCGGCGTCATGCCCCGTAATCTTGCCTCGATCCGGGTGCTGGAGAAGGCGGGTTTTCACAAAGAAGGTATCGCCCGGAAAAACGTCAAGATCAACGGAAAATGGGAAGATCATCAGCTGCTGGCTGTGATCAATCCGCATGATTAACCGCTTTTTTGCGGGGCTGGAGAACGAAATCAGCAGCATTAAAAAAGCTTGTCGATGAAGATCATTCAACCTTCATCGACAAGTACAAAATAAGCCTTCATCTGCTTTTTGTCTCTTTTATGATGCTGAAAATCACTAAGATGATAACACCTGCGCATACAATATAAAATAAAACATCAGTCACAGGGTTTCTCATATTTTTTAAGAGAAATATGACTCCGATCAACACGATCGGTATGATCCAGGTGAGCCACTTTACAATTTTGGGGCTTGGTTCGCTGTTTCCTTTCGATTCCATTCACTGCCTCCTCATCACGTTACCTTTGACAAAGCATAACACAGGATATTTTTGTTAAACACCGCCGATCGTCTCATCAAAGAAAAAACCCCTTGGGAAGGACCATTCCAAGGGGTTTATGTTTTATCGACTTACTCTTCTTCCATACCCGGTTTTTTCCGGCGGAATTTCGCCAGTACTTCGTATACGATCGGTACGATCAGAAGGGTAAGGAGCGTTGAACTGATCAAACCGCCGATAACAGTGACGCCGAGTCCTTTTGAAATGACCTGGCTGCCGCCTTCAAATCCGAGCGCCAATGGAATCAGGGCGCCGATTGTGGCGATGGCCGTCATCAGGATCGGACGGAGCCTTGTAGAGCCGGCTTCAAGGAGCGCTTCTCTCGTTGAGAGCCCTTCCGCTTCCTTATGGATGACGCGGTCGATTAAGACAATCGCGTTTGTGACGACGATTCCGATCAGCATCAGCATTCCGATCATTGCGTTCAGGCTGATCGTTTCTCCTGATACGTATAGTCCGACCAAGGCGCCGATAATCGTAAACGGCAGCGAGAACAGGATCGCAAATGGCGCCAGTGCTCCGCCGAATGTAATCACAAGCACGAGGTAGACGATCGCAACCGCCGCAAGCATTGCGAGTCCGAGTTTTGTAAAGGAATCTTCGATATCAGCGGATACGCCGCCGGTATCGATTGTGACGTTGTCAGGCAGTTCGATCTTGTCGATGTTTTTCTGTACGTCGACTGATACGGCCGTGACGTTGTCAGATGTGACTTCCGCCGTGACATCGGCATAGATTTTGCCGTCGCGTTTTGAAATCGTGTCAGATGTCGTGCCTTCTTTCACTTTCGCGACATCGCCGATTTTTACTTCCTGGCCGGTCGGAGTTGTGATTTTCTTGTTTTCTAAATCTTTGACACTCTTATAAGTTTCTTCTTCTGTTTTAATCGTGACATCAAGATCTTTTCCGTCTTTTTTCACGGTTGTAAGCGGCGCCTGCGATGTTTCTTTCATGAGCGCCTGAGAAATCTGTGATGCCGTTAACCCGAGTTTGCTCAATTTCTCCTGGTCAGCGACAAAAGTAAATTCGTCATATGTGCTGGACAGGCCTGAGCTTACGTTCTTCAGGTCTTTTTGGTCTTTCATAATCTTTTCGATCTCTTTTACAGTGCCTTTAATCTCTTTTTCTGAATCTCCGTACACATAATACGTTAACTCATTGTTATTGCCTGACGAGCTGAAATCCTGGGTTTTCCATTCTCCGCGTTTGGATTGCTTCTGAATGTCTTTTAGGACGTTGTCCTTTTCTTTATCAAAGTCAGGCGTGTCTTCCTCATATTTGATATAGAACAACGCGCCGTTTGAGCTTCCGCCCATCAGCGGATTTCCCGCTCCTAACGTATATTGAACCGTATCGACGTGTTTGCGGTCCAATAGGACTTTTTCAGCTTTTTGCGCTTCCTTTTCCGCTTCTTTTTTCGTTTCTCCCGGTTCAGGGGTATACGTGATCTGCACCATTTTATCTTTTGTAGCAGGCAAGTAGCTCGCTCCGATTAACGGCACGAGGAACAAGCTTCCGACCAGCATCAGAACCGCGATGATCGAAGTGATCCATTTATGGCTGAGCGACCAATTCAACACTTTTTTGTAGAAGTTGGCCAGTACCCCAGGCTTGTGTTCTTTCGCCTTCACCGGCGCACCTGTCAACGACTTTTTAAAGAGGGTGTGCGCAAGCATCGGGACAAGCGTGATTGCGATCAGCAGGGATGCGGCAAGCGCGAATACAATTGTTAAGGCAAACGGCAGGAACAATTCGCCGATTTGACCGCCGACGAGTGCGAGCGGCAGGAATACCGCGATCGTCACGATCGTTGATGACATGATCGGCATGAACATTTCCTTTGTCGCTTCGCGCACGAGCGCTTTTCCGCGCAGCGGCTCATCTTTCAGCCTCATGCGGCGGTAAATGTTTTCGATGACGACGATCGAGTCGTCGACAACCCGTCCGATGGCGACCGTCATGGCGCCGAGCGTCATGATATTCAGCGTGATATCAAGCTGGTTTAGGACGAGCAGTGCGATTAACAATGACAATGGAATCGAAATGACCGAGATTAATGTTGATTTAATATCCCTAAGGAATAAGAGAATGATCACAACCGCAAAGATCGCTCCGAAAATCGCTTTGCTCAGCATCGTCTCGACCGACTCGGTGATCGGTTCGGCTTGATCGTATGTCGAGCTGTATTTGAAGCCTTTGTGGTCTTTTTTGAATTGTTCGAGTTCAGCTTTTACATTGTCGGCTACCTCGACGGTATTGGCGTCGTTTGCTTTAATGACGCTGATGCCGATGCTGTCTTTACCATTGGTGCGTGAAATGGATTCGGCTTTTTTGACATCTTTAATCGTTGCGATGTCAGATAGCTTAACCGTCGGGATTCCCGCGCTTTGCTGAGCTTGTCCGGCGCTCTGTGCTCCGGCTTGAGCCTGCGCTCCCTGGGCCGCTTGCGCACTTTGCGCTCCGGCTTGCGCGCTTGCGCCTCCGGCAGACGCCGCTGGAATTCTCATATTTTTCAAGTCTTTAATTGTTTCGATATCGCCGCTGACGACGACCGATTTTTCTTCTTTGCCGAATGTGTACAACCCAAGCGGAGTCGTCACATCAGAACCTTGAATCACTTGCTTGACTGTATCCTCGTCAAGCCCGTATTGCTTCAACTTGTCTTTTTTAAATGAAAATTCGACTTCTTCAACCTGCTGTCCGGAAAGCTGAACGGAGGCTACGCCTTCAAGGCCTTCAAGCTTCGTCAGGAGGCTGTCTTCCACTTTTTTCGTCAAGTTTTGAAGATCATCTTTATCACTGGACACGCTGAGCGCGAGGATCGGGAAAGAATTCATGCTGTAGCGCGAAATGCTCGGCTCTTTCGCATTGTCCGGCAGAACGAGATTCGCCAATGCTTCAGCGGCTTCCGTCTTCGCTTTGTCCATATCCTTTTCATAATCGTATTCAATCATCACCGATGATGCATTTTCATACGATGTGGATGTCACAACGCTGACGCCGTCCAGGTTTTGCACGGCTTGTTCAACAGGCTTTGTGACTTCATCAGCTACCTGGCTCGGAGTGGCTCCGGGGTATGTCGTGCTGATGGTCAAATAAGGCATGTTCACATCAGGAATCGATTCCTGCTTCATATTTAAACCCGCATAAATGCCGGCAACCGTAACAATAATCGTCATCAGCCACACAGCGAACTTGTTCTTTAGTACAAAATTAATGATAGAATTCATTACGACCTCCATTGTGTATATCATTTTCAGAATACAGATTGACTGACTGGTCATTCTATACAATAATAAACTTCAAAAGTAAACAGCGTCAACTTATATATGTTAAAATTTATTCAATTTTAAAGAAGTGTTAAAGGGGTACATTCATGACAGAAAAAGAAGAAAAAATCATTAAAGCAGGCCTGCACCTGTTCGCGAAAAACGGGTTTGCTTCCACAACGATTCAGGACATCGCCAATGAATGCAACATTTCAAAAGGAGCTTTCTACCTGCATTTCAAGTCGAAAGAAGCGCTTTTGCTTGCGATCATTAAGTATTATATCGATCGAACCATGGAAAATATGAAGATCATTCAGCAAAAGAATTTTCCTCCGAAGGAAACATTCAAGGAACAGATTGCTTATCAATTCAGTGAGAGCAAGGAGCACCGCGACTTTATTCTCGTGATGATCAGCGAACACAGCATCCCGGAAAACAGCAAGATTGAAGAATATTTTAAAAATGTCAGCCAAAAATTCCACGAGACGTATCAAAACGCGCTGTCAGCCGCCTACGGTGACATTGTGAAGCCTTATCTGTCAGACTTGTCCGTGATCGTTCAAGGCATCGTGCAGTCTTATCAAAATTTGTTTATCTTTAATGAACTGGACATCGATTTTTACGAACTTGCGGATTTTATTATGAGAAGAATCGATGACATGATTGATGGCATGGTTCAAAACGGGGAGCGGCCGATCCTGGCCGGCCGCACGTACAGCTATTACCGGAACGCCGGCAATACGGCCGATAAACATACGATTTTGCGGGAGCTTGAAGATGCCAAACGTCAGCCGGCCCTGCCGGAAGACATTCTCATTACACTGGATGTGATCGAGGAAGAGCTGAGAAAAGATTCGCCCCGCACACCCGTGCTCCAGGGCATGCTGACAAACTTGGAGCATCAGGACAATGTTCAGCATCTATATGGAATGGTCACCCGTTTCCTTCATTCATAAAACAGCCTTATGGCTGTTTTTTTATTTCCTTACAATACGACGATCTGACCATGAATATTTTGGAAGCAGCATGTATAATAAGATCGCTTAAGACAATCTAGATTTTTAGGGGGTTTTACCTTAGTGAAAAAAAACATCGTTTGCTTTATCTTCGCGCTGCTCCTTGCTTTTGCCGTTTCGCAGCCGAGCTACGCACACACCGTTTCTCCGGTGAACCCGAATGCCCAACCGACGACGAAAGCGGTGATGAACTGGCTTGCCCACCTGCCCAATCGGACAGAAAACCGAGTAATGTCCGGGGCATTCGGAGGATACAGCCTCGACACATTTTCAACGGCTGAAGCCGACCGGATCAATCAGGCAACAGGACAGCTGCCAGCCATATACGGCTGCGATTATGCAAGAGGATGGCTGGAGCCGGAAGAGATCGCCGATACGATTAACTACAGCTGCAACCGTGATTTGATCGCATACTGGAAAAGCGGAGGCATTCCGCAAATCAGTCTGCACCTCGCAAACCCCGCGTTTACTTCGGGTCATTATAAAACTCAGATTTCAAACAGCCAGTATGAGAGAATTTTAGATTCTTCCACGCCCGAAGGAAAACGGCTTGAGGCGATGCTGAGCAAAATCGCAGATGGCCTCCAGGAGCTTGAAAATGAAGGTGTGCCCGTTCTATTCAGACCCCTTCACGAAATGAACGGCGAATGGTTCTGGTGGGGGCTGACGCAATATAATCAAAAAGACAGCGCGAGAATCTCCTTGTACAAACAGCTCTATATGAAAATCTATGACTATATGACAAAGACAAGAGGCTTGGATCATCTGTTGTGGGTGTATGCGCCTGACGCCAACAGAGACTTTAAAACAGACTTTTATCCGGGGGCATCATATGTGGACATTGTCGGGCTTGACGCTTATTTTGATGACCCGTACGCCATTGATGGCTACGATCAGCTCACATCGCTGAACAAGCCGTTTGCCTTTACAGAGGTCGGACCGCAAACGACAAACGGCGGCCTGGATTACGCGCGGTTTATCCATGCAATCAAAGAAAAATACCCGAAAACGACGTACTTCCTAGCGTGGAACGATGAGTGGAGCCCTGCTGTGAATAAGGGAGCGGACACCCTCTATCTTCATCCATGGACGCTGAATAAGGGAGACATATGGGACGGCGGTTCTTTGACGCCTGTCGTGGAATAATGAAAAAACCTTGGAGAGTTATTCTCCAAGGTTTTTTAAGCAGCTTGTTCTGTCCTTTTGAGGCTGATCCTGTTATTTAATATCCATGGCTTTCATTACTCTCATTTCTCTTTCCTGCTTTTTTTTCAAAGCTTCTCTGCCTTTAATCCATTCCCCTAGCAATAAAGCTAGTCCGCCAATAAGAGGAAGATAGAATGATGCGAAAGATTTTCCTTCATGAATGGATAATGCAACGAGAAAAATGATATAAGCTGTTGGCAGTATAGCTCCCCAAAAAGTACGATTCCTGGTAGATAAAAAATATTGAATTCCTAGTATTGTAAATCCGATCAGTAGTATATATATAGTATTCATTTATGAACGCCCCGTTCTTTTTTATATTTCTCAATGATTAACTTTGCATTTTCCAGACTTATCTGATCATCAATAGCTAACTGTTTAATAAAGTTAACAAAAGTCTCATTTTCCAACTCATCAATGAGTTGAATTTTTTGTATTAATCGATCCAATCTAACCCTGACTGTTGGATAAGATACTTGATAACTCTTTGCAATTTCTTTTAACGAACCAGATTTCAGCATAAAGTTTTTAATAAATTCTACGTCCTCTTCTTCTAAAGCTAATATCCACTCGGGTACATCTTTTCTTTCCATAGACAGCCCCTCTTATCAACAAATTTAAAAACAAAATTCAAATTAATGATAATATATTTATAAATAAAATTCAAATAAAATTTAATTTTATTTATTATTCATTTGTATCTTTGCACAAATAAAAAAGGTCCCCAATATGAGGACCTCCATTTAAGTAGCATAAATCTGTTTTTATCGTTTATTAATCTCTTCAAGAAGAAGCTTGTTGACCATCGGCGGGTTCGCTTGTCCTTTTGAGGCTTTCATGATTTGGCCGACAAGGAAGCCGATCGCACGGTCTTTTCCGTTTTTGAAGTCTTCGATCGATTGCGGATTGTTGTCGAGCGCTTCTGTGACAAGCTTTCTGAGCGTCGCTTCGTCAGAGATTTGCACAAGGCCTTTTTCTTTGACGATTTTTTCTGCGTCTCCGCCTTTTTCGATCAATTCTTTGAAGACCTTTTTCGCGATTTTCGATGAAATCGTGCCTTTTTCGATCAGCTTGACCAATCCGGCAAGGCCTTCAGGCGTTAGCGCGACATCCGCAAGCTCTTTTTGCTGGGCGTTCAAGTAAGCCGACACTTCACCCATCAGCCAGTTCGACGCCAGCTTCGCGTCTGCGCCTTTTTCGACGGCCGCTTCGAAGAAGTCGGACATTTCTTTTGTCAAAGTGAGCACTTTCGCGTCATAGGCAGGAAGGCCAAGCTCTTCGATGTAGCGCTTGCGGCGCTCGTCCGGAAGCTCAGGAATGCTGTCTTTCACGCGCTGTTTCCACTCATCGTCAATGTAAAGCTCGACAAGATCAGGCTCAGGGAAGTAGCGGTAGTCGTCAGATCCCTCTTTGACCCTCATCAAAATCGTCGTTTTGGATGCTTCATCATAGCGGCGCGTCTCCTGCTGAATGACACCGCCTGACAAAAGAACTTGCGCCTGGCGTTTTTCTTCGTGCTCAAGGCCTTTTTGAACAAAGGCGAATGAGTTCAGGTTTTTCAGCTCTGTCTTTGTGCCGAACTCCTCTTGTCCGATCGGACGGAGCGAGATGTTGGCGTCGCAGCGGAGCGAGCCCTCTTCCATCTTACAGTCGGAAACGCCTGTATACTGAATGATCGATTTCAGTTTTTCAAGGTAGGCGTAAGCTTCTTCAGGCGTTCTGATATCGGGCTCGGAGACGATTTCAACGAGCGGTGTTCCCTGGCGGTTATAGTCGACAAGGGAGTAGCCGTCGCCTGTATGCGTCAGTTTTCCCGCATCCTCTTCCAAATGAAGGCGGGTGATGCCGATGCGCTTCGTTTTTCCGCCGACTTCGATTTCGATCCAGCCGTTTTCGCCGATCGGTTTATCAAATTGTGAAATTTGATAAGCTTTCGGGTTGTCGGGGTAGAAATAGTTTTTCCGGTCGAATTTCGTTTCTGTCGCAATTTCACAGTTGAGCGCCATCGCGGCTTTCATCGCGAAATTGACGGCTTCTTTGTTCAACACAGGCAGTACACCCGGATAGCCTAAATCGATAACGCTTGTCTGCGTGTTGGCCGCCGCGCCGAATGGCGTTGGAGAACTGGAGAAAATTTTCGATTTTGTTTTGAGCTCCACGTGGACTTCAAGTCCGATTACCGTTTCAAAGTTCATGTTTTTTCACCCCTTACAGTTCAGGTTTTGCTTTATGGTGGTCTGTCGCCTGTTCGAATGCATGAGCGACGCGGTATACTGTGCTTTCGTCAAAGTGTTTGCCGATGATTTGCAGGCCGAGCGGCAAGCCGTTCGCCAATCCGCACGGTACGCTGATTCCCGGTACGCCCGCAAGGTTGACAGGAATCGTCAGAATGTCATTGGCGTACATGGTCAGCGGATCGCTCGTTTTTTCGCCGATTTTAAATGCCGGCGTCGGCGTTGTCGGTCCGATGATGACGTCATAGTTTGCAAATACGTCTTCAAAGTCCTTTTTGATCAGCGTTCTGACTTTTTGCGCTTTTTTATAGTATGCGTCGTAATAGCCTGAGCTGAGCGCGAACGTACCGAGCATGATGCGGCGCTTCACTTCGTTTCCGAATCCTTCGGAACGCGTCTGTTTGTACAGGTCGATCAGGTTGTCGGCATTGTCCGTGCGGTAGCCGTAGCGGATGCCATCGAAGCGCGCCAGGTTTGCCGACGCTTCAGATGAAGAAAGCAGGTAGTAAGTCGCCAGCGCGTATTTGCTGTGCGGAAGCGATACCTCTTCCCATGTCGCGCCAAGGCTTTCAAGCACTTTCAGCGCTTCAAGGACGGAATTTCTCGCTTCTTCTCCCACTCCTTCGCCGAGGTATTCTTTCGGCACGGCAATTTTAAGTCCTTTAATGTCGCCGGTTAACGCTGACAAATAGTCGGGAACGTCCACATTGGCGCTCGTCGAATCCATTTTGTCGACGCCTGAAATCGCCTGCAGAAGGTAAGCGTTGTCTTCGACAGATCTTGTGATCGGGCCGATTTGATCCAATGAAGAAGCAAATGCGACAAGGCCGTATCTGGAAACGCGTCCGTATGTAGGCTTTAAGCCGACGACGCCGCAGAAAGATGCCGGCTGGCGAATCGATCCGCCCGTGTCAGATCCAAGTGAAAACGGCACTTCCCCGGCCGCAACCGCAGCCGCTGAGCCTCCGCTTGATCCGCCCGGAACAGTTTCGAGGTTCCACGGGTTTTTTGTCTTTTTAAAGCCTGAGTTCTCCGTGGAAGAGCCCATCGCGAATTCATCCATGTTCAGCTTTCCGATGGTGACCGCTTCAGCTTCGTGAAGACGCTCAACAACGGTTGCATCATAGATCGGATCAAAGTTTTCGAGAATTTTGCTTGCGCACGTTGTCCGCAGATCCTTTGTTACGATATTGTCCTTAATGCCGATCGGCATCCCGAAAAGAAGGCCGTGCTCATCACGGGTATCAAGCGCTTCGTCCAATTCTTTAGCGTATGCGCGGGCTTTTTCTTCATCAAGCTGCAAAAAGGCTTGTACCTTTCCGTCAACTTCGTGAATCCGTTTGTAAGATTCATCGACTAAATCTGATATGCTGATCTCTTTATTATGTATGAGACGTTTTAATTCAGATATTTTATGGTCAAACAGTGACATGTTCTCTCGCTCCCTCCTTTATTCAGTCCAAGATTGACGGCACGCGGATGTAGCCGTCTTTATGATCAGGCGCGTTTTTGACGACGTCTTCAACCGGAAGTCCTTTATCAGGGACATCTTCCCTCATGATATTCTTCATTTGCAATACGTGCGTTGTTGGTTTAACATTCTCTGTATCGACTTCGTTCAGCTCTTCTGCAAATGAAATAATGCTGTCAAGCTGTTCGGTAAACATCGCCGCTTCCTCGTCCGTAATCGCCAGTCTGGCAAGATGGGCGACATGCTTTACTTCTTCTATAGAAATACGCGACATACTAAAAACACCTCCAAGGTTATTCTCGCTTAGTCATAATACTGATCATATCAAATTTTAGCCTTCTAAATCAACAAAACCGCGATCTTCGCCCCATTGGCGGCTTTTATTTTATCGCACATGAAAAATTCAGTAAAATAGCACGTACTAATATTCAGAATATTTTTACTTTTTATAATATTTGTAAGCGTTTTCATTACGACGCTTATCAGAACCATCACGCCCTTTTTCAATAAAATCGGATGTTTTTCACGGTTGATTGATGGGGAATAGTTTGATAGGTTAGGTAACTAAGTACGATCTAATCGGCAGCGCCTTAATTCCAATACTTGATTTTTTAAAGAGGGGGCCCTGCAATTTTCTTCGTACCGCAAGTCAGTATTGTCGAAAATTTTAAAGAGGTGATGCCACATTATTTTTAAAGAGGAGAGATATGAAACGTGAGTGTTGAAATATTTATTTCGTTAGGGATTTATTTTGCCGCGATGCTCTTAATCGGCTGGTATTCCTACAGAAAGACATCCAATTTGAACGACTACATGCTCGGCGGCAGAGGTCTTGGGCCTGCTGTTACGGCTTTATCGGCCGGCGCGTCGGACATGAGCGGCTGGATGCTGATGGGACTGCCCGGAGCCATGTATGTGACAGGACTTTCGAGCGCCTGGCTTGCCGTCGGTTTAACAATCGGAGCTTATGTGAACTACTTGGTTGTCGCTCCCCGGCTGCGCACATATACAGAAGTAGCAAACGATGCGATTACAATTCCGGATTTTTTCGAAAATCGGTTTAATGATACGACGAGAATCTTGCGCCTTGCATCAGCCATCGTCATCATGGTGTTTTTCACACTGTACACGTCGGCGGGTATGGTGTCCGGAGGAAGACTGTTTGAAACGGCGTTCGGCCTCGATTATAAAATCGGTCTTTTCTTAACGGCAGCAGTCGTGATTGCTTATACGCTGTTCGGAGGGTTTTTGGCCGTCAGTCTCACTGACTTTGTGCAAGGTTTGATTATGTTTATCGCTTTAGTGCTCGTGCCGATCGTTGCCTTTACTCAATTAGGCGGAATTACGCCGACTTTCAATGTGATCGAAGAAATCAATCCAAGCTTGCTCGATTTCTTCAAAGGAACGACCGTCATTAGCATTATTTCATTTCTCGCCTGGGGACTGGGCTATTTCGGTCAGCCGCATATTATCGTCCGCTTTATGGCGATTTCATCCGTAAAAGAGCTGAAGCCTGCGCGCCGCATCGCAATGGGCTGGATGATCATCTCCGTAATCGGCGCACTGCTTGTCGGACTGATCGGTGTGGCGTATGTCCATGAGACGGGTACAGCGCTTAAAGATCCGGAAACGATTTTTATCGTGTTCTCAAAGGTATTATTCCATCCGCTGATTACCGGATTTTTGCTTTCCGCTTTGCTCGCGGCGATTATGAGTACGGTGTCTTCCCAGCTGCTTGTCACATCAAGCGCCATGACGGAAGACTTTTACCGGACTTTTTTCCGCCGCGATGCTTCGGATAAAGAGCTCGTTCTTGTCGGACGTCTGAGCGTTCTGCTTGTCGCCGTCATCGCGATCCTTCTGTCTCTGACACCGAACAACACGATCCTTGATTTGGTCGGCTATGCGTGGGCCGGGTTTGGTTCCGCATTCGGACCCGCCATCCTTCTCAGCTTGTACTGGAAGCGGATGAACCAGTGGGGCGCATTGGCCGGTATGATCACAGGAGCCGTGACCGTGCTGATTTGCATTCTGACCGGTCTGCAGGAGAAGACGGGAATCTATGAAATGATCCCTGGTTTCTTCCTGAGCTTGATTGTCGTTTACGCTGTCAGCATGATCACGAACAAGCCGGCAAAAGAAGCAAGAGATATGTTTGAAGAAATGGAACAGACGCATGAGGAAGAACATTCTTAAATGATCAGGCAATGAAAGCCGCCGGGTGACATCCGGCGGCTTTTTTGCTCAGACTGAATTCTTTTGATGCCACGCCGGCAATATAATGGTAAGAGTATAGGGCTTCTTGCAGATGAATGGTTCCTGGACACACCCTTCAAAAACAGTTGTCGATCCATAGCGTCTGTGAGAAAATCATATCAATCATATAAGATATTGTCGGAAAGGAGATCATGGGCATGGATTGGCATATTGAAACAGAAACGCTGTTGAAGCTAGGCATCGCAACATTAATCGGAATGGTCATCGGTCTCGAAAGGGAGCTGAAAAACAAGCCGCTCGGCTTAAAAACGTGCATTGTGATTGCGATCAGTTCCTGTGTTCTGACAATGATCAGCATTGATGCGGCATACCATTTTCCAAGGTCGAACAGAATCATGATGGACCCTTTGCGGCTTCCCGCACAAATCATATCAGGGATCGGCTTCATCGGAGCGGGCGTGATTTTACGCAAAAGCAACGACGTCATTTCCGGCCTGACCACTTCAGCGATGATCTGGGGAGCAGCCGGCCTCGGCGTCGCCATCGGAGCGGGCTTTTATAAAGAAGCATTTGTCAGTCTCATTTTCATTTTAATCAGCGTCGAGTTTTTGCCGTGGATCGTCGGCAAAATCGGTCCGAACCGCTTGCAGGAAAAAGAAATCCGCGTCCGCATGTCCCTGAATGACAAGGATAAACTGACGGATATCATCAAAGAAATGAAAGCGAAAAAAATCCGGATTCATTCCGTCCGGATCGATGATATGCGCGATAATGAATTTCCGATCATGGAAACGAAAATCATGGTTCATAAGAAACGGTATGTCACCGATGTCTATTACGATATCAAAGCGATCGACGGCGTCGTCGGCGTAAAATGCGACACGCTTTAAAAAAAGAAGCAGCCCTTTGGCTGCTTCTTTTTATGAATCATAAATATGGACGGTCGGTTCCTTGTCTCCCGGCTTTTTCAGGATAACGGCTTCCTGCCCGGCTGACGAAGTAATGTTGATCTCAACGTTCAGTCCGCTTTTGCCGTAGTAATCCATCACTTCACCGGTCAAGAACTGGGTAAAGGCGATGACTTCGCTTTTGCCGTAAAACTGCATCGGGATGTTGATTTTCATGTCCTGCATTTGGTCGTCTTTATAGAGAGCCGTGCCGACAACCCCTGTGTAGTTTGGAAAATACGTGTCGACTTTGTTTTTAAAGCGTTTGAAGAGCTCCGCGTCATCCGGATGTTTCTCCGAACCTTCTGTTGAAGGGAAGAACGTGTACTCTTCATTGATTTTATCCCAGCCGCCGAGCTCGCTTGTCCCTGCTTTCACCTCGGTTTTGGCGATAAAGTTTCCAGGGACGATCGATGACTTAGGCGCCTGCTTGTAGAGCATGATGGTCAGCGGAATGTTTTTCAAATCATCCATGTTTCTGATCCGTTTCGCCACTTCCTCGGCGATTTTTTCGCCTTCCTGCCTCAGCTTTTTGTCGCTGATGGTCACTTCTTTTTGCGGGTCGCCGACATTTTCGCGGTAGTAGTAGACAGAGTTCAGCGCAAGGCCGATCACGACGCCGCCGAGCTCAATCGTATCCTTGTCTTTGCGGACGAGGTAGTCGTGCTCAAGCATATGGGCGAGGTATACCGGGCTTTCTTCGTTTTGCTTCTCTGTTGATCCGCTTCCGGAAAGGGCGGGGTTCAGTCCGAGGTTTTTGAAGTTTTTATCGTCTTTCTCGGCTTTTTTCAGGTCTTCCCCCGTTTTTTTGCGGGCGAGCCAGCTCGTAACTGTATCCTCATCCAAGTATTGTCCTTCTTGAAAAAGGTAATCGTCAGTAGAAAATGAATCTTGCGCAAGGCGCATCATGCCTGTCTCAAATTCATCGATATCCAGCCGCGTATTCAGACGTTCGGTCGTCAAGCCTCGGGCCTTCCCCGCCTTGAAAGGAAGAACCATTTTATAATAAGAATCGGAGATGTTATATTTCGGAATGATGGCTTTTTCTTTCGACTTATCCGTTTTCTGCACCATCTCCTGCTCTTCTTCTCCCCCAAAATTCGGCGCACAGGCTGAGAGCATGAGCATACCCGCAGCAGCCGCCAAACATAATATCTTTTTCAATAGAAAACACTCCTCTTATTTCTTTAGCTCACTGATCAGTCTTGCTTCATCCCATACTTCGATGTTCAGCTCTTCAGCTTTCGCCAGTTTGCTGCCTGCCGCTTCGCCGGCAATGACGAGATCGGTTTTTTTGCTTACACTGCCTGTGATTTTTCCGCCGAGCGCTTCGATTTCCGCTTTCGCGTCGTTCCGCGACAATTCGTTGAGCTTCCCGGTCAGGACGATCGTTTTCCCCGCAAAATACGAGTCGCTCGCTTCAGCGGCCGCTTTTTTCGGGCCTTTATAAACTGTGTTCACCCCGAGTTCTTCGAGCTCGTCCAACAGCTTCAGAATCTCTTCTTTTTCAAAATAAGTGACGAGGGCGTCCGCCATTTTCTCGCCGATTTCATCGACTTCGACCAATTCTTCTTTTGTCGCTTTTTTGAGCCTGTCGAGCGTTTCAAAATGCAGCGCCAGTGTCTTGGCCGCTTTGGCGCCGATGAAGCGGATGCCGAGTCCGAAAAGAAGCCGTTCCAATGAATTCTTCTTCGATTTTTCAATCGACTTCAATAAATTGTCGGTCGATTTTTCCCCCATCCGCTCGAGATTGATCAGCTGCTCGCGCGTCAGCTTATACAGATCGGCGACATTGTGGACGAGGTCTTCACGGAACAGCTGGGTGATGACGCGCTCGCCAAGACCGTCTATATTCATCGCGTTCCGGGAAACGAAATGGATCAGGCCTTCCCTGATCTGAGCCGGGCACTCCGGATTGATGCAGCGAAGCGCGACTTCTCCTTCAATTCTGACAAGCTCGCTTCCGCATTCCGGGCATTCCTTTGGCATGTTGAATTCTTTTTCTTCGCCCGTCCGTTGTTCGACGAGGACGTTGACGACCTCAGGAATGATATCTCCCGCTTTTTTAATGACGACTTTGTCCAGCAGTCTGATATCCTTCTCTTTAATCAAATCTTCGTTGTGGAGAGAGGCTCTTTGGACGGTCGTTCCCGCCACTTTTACAGGTTCGAGAATCGCAGTCGGGGTTACTGCGCCCGTCCGGCCGACGCTTAATTCAATGTCCAAAAGCGTTGTGACCACCTCTTCGGCAGGAAACTTGTAGGCGATCGCCCAGCGCGGGCTTTTTGCCGTAAAGCCGAGCTCTTCCTGCTGATCAAGGGAGTTGACTTTAATGACGATCCCGTCGATTTCATACGGGAGGTCGGCGCGTTTTGTCTTGAGCTCTTCGACGATCTCAATGACTTCTTCGATCGTGCTGCATTTTTTTCTTTCATGATTGGTTTTAAAGCCGAGTTCGTCGAGGAAATCGAGTCCCTGGCTTTGCGTTTCAACGCCCATTTCGTCAAGCTCCGCTATACTGTAGACGAAGATGTCGAGATTTCGTTTCGCGGCGATTTTCGGATCAAGCTGCCTTAATGAGCCGGCAGCGGCGTTCCGCGGGTTGGCGAACGGCTCTTCATCCCGTTCGAGCCGCGCTTTGTTCAGCAATTCAAAAGAGCGCTTCGGCATAAATGCCTCGCCGCGCACTTCAATTGAAAGGTCGCGCTTCATTCTGAGGGGAATGTTTCTGATGGTCTTCAAATTTTCCGTAATATCCTCGCCCGTTGTTCCGTCGCCTCTCGTCGCACCTCTGACAAATACGCCGTTTTCATAGCGCAGTGAAACAGCAAGACCGTCTATTTTAAATTCGACGTTGTACTCAACATCTCCGACCGCCTGGCGGACGCGGCGGTCAAAGTCGCGCAGATCTTCTTCATTAAACGCGTTGCCGAGGCTCAGCATCGGCGTTTTATGCTGCACTTTTTGAAAGGCGTCCAAAACGGCTCCGCCGACGCGCTGAGAAGGAGAGTCCGGCGTTTTCAGGTCGGGGTGCTCTTCTTCAAGAGCAATGAGCTCCTTCATCAGCTTGTCATATTCGGAATCAGGCACGCTTGGGTCGTCAAGGGTGTGATATTCGTAGTTGTATTTGTTAATCAATGCATGCAGTTGTTCCACACGGCGTTTAGCTGCTTCTTTTTCCATTGGTTTCGTCCTTTCATTTCAGGTCTTTTGCCATTTATTGCTTTTCAATAGGCGCAAAGGCCGCGAGAAGACGCTTCACTCCGGTCGGGCTCGGGAAGGCGATGTCAAGCTCAGTCGATTCGCCGGATCCTTTAACGCTGACAACGGTTCCGACGCCCCACTTTTTATGGGAGGCTTTGTCGCCGACTGCCCAATTGACACCGTCGCCGCCGGTTTTGCTGTACGATGCAGCCGGCCGGGTAACCGGGCCTCTCCGCTCCGGCTTTCTTCCAAACGGCGTTTTCAGATCTTTTTTCTTCTCGTTTAGATTGTCCAATAATTCCTCCGGTATTTCCGCAATGAACCTTGATTCAGGGTTCATATTCGTTCTCCCGAACAATGTCCGCATCCGCGCGTTTGTTAAATAAAGTTCTTCCTCAGCCCTCGTGATGCCGACATATGCGAGTCTCCGCTCTTCTTCCATCTCCGCTTCTTCCATCAGGGAGCGGCTGTGCGGGAATACCCCTTCTTCAAGCCCCATCAGGAACACAACCGGGAATTCGAGTCCTTTTGCGGCATGAAGCGTCATTAAGATGACCGCGTCTTGACTTCCGGTCTCTTCTTCCTTCTGATCAAGCTGATCGATATCGGCGATAAGCGCCAAATCCGTCAAAAAGGCGACGAGCGATTTATCTTCGCTTTGCTGTTCAAAGTTTTTCGTTACGGAGAGAAACTCGTCGATATTTTCAAGACGGCTCTGCGCTTCCAAGGATTTTTCCGCTTTCAGCATTTCGCGGTATTCGGTTTTTTCAAGGATTTCTTCCGTAAGCTCTGTGACGGATAAGTATTCCTGCATATTCGTCAAGTTTTCGATCGTCTGTCTGAACTCATCAAGCGCGTTCGCCGCTCTTGCGCTGAGGCCGATAAAGTCAACCTGTCCGAGCGCTTCAAATAAAGACATTCCGTTCATATCGGCATAAGCCGCGATTTTATCGACTGAAGTCGCACCGACGCCGCGCTTCGGCACGTTCACGATCCGCGCAAAGCTGATATCGTCGTCAGGGTTTGCGACGAGGCGCAAATACGCAAGGATGTCTTTGATCTCTTTTCTGTCATAGAACTTCGTGCCGCCGACGATGTTGTAGTTGATGTTCGCTTTCATCAGCGTTTCCTCAATGACCCGCGATTGAGCGTTCGTCCGGTACAAAATCGCGATATCTGAGAAGGATCGTTTTCCAGAGCCGACGAGCTCCCTGATTTTGCCCGCGACAAATTGGCCTTCGCCAAATTCGTTATCGCCTCTGAAGTAGGAAATTTTCGCCCCTTCGTCATTTTCAGTCCAGAGGTTTTTCGGCTTTCTGTTGGAGTTGTTCTGAATCACTTCATTGGCCGCGTTCAATATCCGTTTTGTCGACCTGTAGTTTTGTTCGAGCAGAATGACACTTGCATTCGGATAGTCTTTTTCAAACGACAGAATGTTGGCAATGTCCGCTCCGCGCCATCTGTAGATCGACTGGTCGGAGTCCCCGACGACGCAGATGTTTTCGAAGCGCTGCGCCATTTTTTTGACGAGCAAATACTGCGCCCTGTTCGTATCCTGATACTCATCGACATGAATGTATTGGAATTTCCGCTGGTAGTATTCGAGTACTTCCGGCACACGGTCAAACAGGATGATCGTCGTCATGATCAGATCGTCAAAATCGAGCGACTGGTTTTTCCGCAGTTTCTTCTGATAATCTTTGTAGACATCGCTGACGACTTGTTCAAAAAAACCGCCTGCAGTTTTCTCGTACTCTTCCGGTTCGATCAATTCGTTTTTCGCACTGCTGATCGATCCGAGTATGCTTCTGGGGTCGAATTTTTTCGGATCGATGTTTCTTTCCTTCAAGATTCCTTTAATGACGGAAAGCTGATCTGACGTATCAAGAATCGAGAAATTCCGGTTGATGCCGATTCTGTCGATGTCTCTCCGCAAAATTCTCACACACATGCTGTGGAACGTCGAAATCCAGATGTCGTCCGCTCCCGGTCCGAGAATTTTTTCCACACGTTCTTTCATTTCTCTGGCCGCTTTGTTCGTAAATGTAATCGCCAAAATGTTCCACGGGGCAACGCGCTTCTCCGCCATTAAATACGCAATGCGGTGCGTCAATACCCGCGTCTTTCCGCTTCCTGCTCCGGCCATGATCAAAAGCGGGCCGTCCGTCGTTTTGACCGCTTCCTGCTGCATCTTGTTTAATCCGCTTAATAATTGGTCGCTAATGTAATTCAATTCCGTTCACCGCCTATTCAAACATATGTTCTATTATAAACCAATCCGGTTCGTTGTGCTCATCCTTTTACGGCCTGTACCGTTTTTAGCGCTTCTTCGAAGTTCTCATAAATCGCATTTCCGACGACGATCACATCGGCGTGTTCAGCCATTTTAACCGCCGTCTCCGCATCTTTGATTCCGCCGCCGTAAAACAGCGTCGTTTCCTGAAGCACCGCTTTTGTTTCCTTAACGGTTTCCGAATCACCCAGCATACCGCTGTATTCAAGATAAAAGACCGGAAGGCGGAAAAGATGTTCAGCCACGCGGGCGTATGCTTTAATATCCTCAATGTCCTGCTCGGTATCTGCGTTTGTCAAAGCGGCTGCCTTGCAGTCCTGATTCAAAATACAGTATCCTTCAACAACAATCTCATCAGGCGACATCAGTTCACCGTATTCTTTCATCGCCTTTTTATGTAAGCCGGCAATCCAGTCGGTATCCCTGCTGTTGAGCACAGTCGGAATAAAATAGAGGTCAAACCCCGGGACGATCGCGTCAATCGTCGACACTTCCAGGACGCACGGCACTAAAAAGCGGCGCACCTTTGACATCAGCCGAAGGACGTCATCTTCTGTGACATGGTCGCTTCCGCCGATCAAAACCGCGTCTGTTCCGGATTCGCACAGCTGTTCAAGCTGATCATCCGTAATATCTTTATTCGGATCGAGTTTAAAGACATGCTTCCACTCGGTAATATCGTACATGAAAAAAGCTCCTCCATTCGTTCTTACCATTTAAATATTATAACAAATTCAGCCCCATTCGAAAAACGGATAACGAATCACGATAAACGGGCAGAAGGCACAAAAAAACCGCCGGTGCTCAGTGCCCTGAGCCAGGCGGTTTCATGACATCATGAAGATGATTCAGATTGATTTGCTTTGACGCGGTCCAGCGTCATGATGTAAGCGTCATTTCCGTAGTTCAGGCAGCGCTTCACCCTGGAAATGGTCGCGGTGCTCGCTCCGGTTTCCGTCTCAATTTTGTGATACGTGTTGCCGTCGCGCAGCATTCTGGCTACTTCGAGCCGCTGAGCCAATGATTGAATTTCATTTATTGTGCATAAATCATCGAAAAAACGATAGCATTCTTCGAGATCTTTTAGTGATAGTATGGATTGAAAAAGCTGGTCCAGCTCTCTCCCGCGCAATTTATCGATCTGCATCTTTACACACCTTCTCCTTTGCTAATAGAAACCTTGCTGAGATCGGGAACGATATTGATCCACGTTTTTCCCGGCACGAACGGAACGGTCTTGCCGTCCGTCTTCGGTATGATCCGGCCGTTTTCGTTCTTCCAGCTGATCCGATGGACTTCCCCGTTTTGCAGAAGGAGTCCTTTTCCGCCTGAACGAAGGTCAATATCCCTTCTCCCGTACGCATCTTTCATATGATGTTCGGCTTCCGCTATTAGAATGTTTTGAAGAACAACCGGTTCTTCTGTTTCAAGGTCTGTTGTCAAAACACCGTCTGACTTTCTCACATAGCCTTCAACCTTTTTATCATAACCATATTCGACACGGTTTGTAACGGATTTTGTTCCGTAATCTAACCGTATAGAATAAAGCGCATCCGAAGGTTTGTCAGGGCTTGCTTTAAAAGTGAGCGGTTCTGTGCGGGTTTCGATGGCATATCCTTTGTTATCTGCTGCTTGCTTTACGTTTTTATATGACGTGTACGAATTATGCGGCGCTTCCCGAAAATCGGCCCTCCAAAACAGGCTGCCGTCGTAATCCATTCCATTGATATGATCGGCGTCGCCGTTCAACAGGCGGCTTTTTGCACCCGGACTCCAGCCGTGATGCACCAAAAGGCTGTCAAAACCGAGAGCCAAATCAATGAAATACTCCCGGGCGCTGCGGACTGGGCCAACCGCTTCAGGCATGTCGCTTTGATAGATCGCCAACAATCGTGTGATCGGTCCTTCACTGAGAGCTTCAATGACAATGTCAGCCTTGCTTAATCCCGACTGCGGCCGTGCTTTTGAATGATTGTTCACCACAACGGCAATGGGCCGCTGCCGAATATCTCCGTCCGCCTTCAATCCTGTCAGCGGATGAATGTTCTTTTCCTTTTCCTGCTGTTCCTGCGACTGGCACGATGCAAGCAGTAAAAGAGAAGCAAAACATAGCAGTACTCTTACATATCGATTCACCATAGATTAGCTCCCGCTCTTTTATATTTTAACGCATTATCGATGGAAAGAGTACAGTTTTTTTCATCACATCAAAGATCCCTTTCGGCGTCACCCTGATATAAGGCAGATGAGTGCTTTGCAAAAAGAGCAGGGTGTAGATCGGGTCGTCAAACGTATAGCCTCTTTCAAACAGAAGCTCTTTTAACGTCTTTTCCCTTTCAAGCACCTTTTCATACGTCTCATTTGATGCGCCGCCGCTTAAATGGAGAGGAATTTCGTGAAGAATTTTTCCGTTTTCCGCTAATACGATACCTCCCCCGATTTCTTTCATCCGCTTAAAGGCCAAAAGCATGTCTTCCTTGTTTTTGCCGACCACGATCATATCTCCCGTTGTCGAATAGGAGCTGACGAACCCTTGGACGCGGGTTGCAAAGCCTTTCAGCATCGTATTGACACGCCATTTTCCATATTTGTCGAACAGCGAGAGATAGCTTTCATCATGGTCAAAAGAAAGCTGGTTGACAGAGTTGTCAATTTCAATCGTATAAGGCTCCATAATGACGGAATTCCTCATTTTTAAGCCGAGCGGCATGGAAAACTGCAAGTCATCCATCGTTAGATCATATGAAAGGTTCAGAGGGACAAGACCCCCTTTTTGCCAATCCGGAACTGAAAACGCATTCATATTTGCGCCGCCTGATTTGATCAGCCGCCCTTTTGCCAAAACTGTCTCCGGATTCGGTTCAGCAGGGCTCTTCAAAATGTTGAGCGTCGCGTATCTGCCCGGTGCCACCACGCCGAGGATGTCCTCCATATGGTAATACTTAGCGATATTAAACGAAGCCATATTATAGGCGTCGATCAGCGGCACGCCCTCTTCGATGGCAATTTCAATCAGCTTGTTTGTCATGCCTTCTTTATAAAAGTTCGGCGTTGCACCGTCCGTTGTATAAAACATATGGTCATAATGGTGAAAGCCGTCTTCGTGCAGCTCGCGCAAAATCTTTCGCAAATCAGGGCGGATGGAAGACTGCCTCAAGCCGACGTGGTATCCAAGTTCAAGCCGCTTCAGCACTTCCTTTCCAGTCATGGCTTCATGATCTGCGTCAGCGCCGAAAAGCTTCATCTTCGTCAGCGTTTTTTCCGATGCACCCGGAAAATGGCCCTCGATCCGCTTTCTCCTTCTTTTCGTGCACTGCATGCAATGAAGGAGCAGATCATCGCCGTCCAAGAGGCGCGGCCAGCCTGTCATTTCTCCTCCCTGGATGACGTCCGGGTGTTCTCCCCAACGTTTTCGGTAATCGATCGATAAAATTTGATCTTCATTCAACACTTCAGTCTGCAAGTCATACCTTGACCACCAATAGTAGTGGACAGGCTGTTTTTTCAGTTCTTCCAATATAGAAAACGCTTTCTTTTTTCCGCAATGCAAAAGCAGAAACAAGTTGTCATTTACGAATGTCGTCGTTCCAAACTGTGACACATATTCAGCCAAAGTTTGGGGATTATAAATTTGAAAAGGATGGACATGCGGCTCAATATACCCGGGTACAATGTATTTTCCTTCACAATCTATTGTAGTTTTAACAGCCGTCTTCGGCAAGTCACGGCCGACGTAAACGATTCTGTCATGATGAATCCATACGTTTGCCAGAATCCATTGCTTTACATACGGGTTCAGTACAGATGCATTTCGTAAAAGGAGCGTTGGCTGCAGCCTTGAACTTACAACATCAACTTGCGATCTGATGTGTTTGTTTTTCCAAATTAAGGTGCGTTCGGACATTCACATACTCTCCTTTACATGTAATGATCCTATGTTAACACATTTACTATCGTCACGCATTACCAATCCGTTACAATTTTTCGAAAAAACACTTTATTTAATTATTTAAATAGGAGGAATGAAGCATGAAGCAAAACATCGGACTGTTTGACGCCGTTTTTCGCATTGCCTGCGGACTGACGATCCTGTCGGCGGCAGCGGCAAAATTTACGAGAAAACCGTGGTGCAGAATGACTCTGTTCTGCATGTTTATGGGGGCGATGAAGGCCGCTTCCGGCATCTTGCGATTTTGTCCCATGACGTATGTTTGCCAAACTTATATGAAGCAGCAGGGAGAGGCTGGCGAACAATCGTAAAAAGCACCTTTTAGGTGCTTTTTATATTGAATGTTTTTGCAAATGCTCTCTTATACAGCCTTCACATAAAATCAAACCATTGCTTTCCAAAAACCTTTTGACATGGGCGAATCCTGATAGTCCGACGGGCTTGTCCACGTAATAAAACGTCTCGTCTTTTGATATTTGTTTTTTGCACCTTTTGCAGGTTACATGACTCATATGCTATCTCCTTTCCTATCACTGTCTAAATAAAATCGGTTGTACGATTTTTCTATTGATAACAAAAAAGCACCTTTTCGGGTGCTCCTTTAATTAGTTAGGCGCTGTTTCCCCTGCTGACTTCACCCGCAGATGGAATTGTTTCAAGCCGTACATGCTGCTGTCGGCCATCGGCGCGATCGCAAGCTTTTCCATCGAGGAATACTGCTTCAGAAGCGCCTCAAGGGCTATCGCCGCTTCCAGCCTCGCGAGCGGAGCGCCTAAGCAGAAATGGATGCCGTGGCCAAATCCGATATGCGGGTTCGGATGGCGGTGAATATCAAATTCGTGCGCCCTCTCAAATTTCGCTTCATCACGGTTGGCAGAAGCAAGGAAAGCGACGACACCTTCTCCTTTTTTCAAACTCACTCCTCTGATCTCGGTATCCTGTTTAACGAAGCGCACGATCATCGGCGCGGGCGCCCGGAAACGGACAGCTTCCTCGACAGCCTGCGGAATCAGTTCAGGATGCCTGGCAAGCTCGTCATACGCACCCGGTGTTTCGAGAATGCTGTAGACCGCATTTGAAATCAAATTCGTCGTCGTTTCATTCCCCGCCATCAAGAGCAGGTTGCAAAACGGAACCAATTCATCAGGGGAAAGCTTGTCCCCTTCTTGTTCAGCTTTGATCAAGAGCGAAATCAAGTCATTGCCGAGGTTTTGTCTTTTCTCTTCGATCATCTTTTCAAAAAACGCGGTCAGCTCTTCTTCGCCTTGATCTCTGATGTTTTTCCACTTGTTCACATCTTTTTGCCGATCGCTCTTCGGCAGGCTGACCAACACGTCGGACCATTCTTTGAAATGATGCTTGTACATTGAAGGAACGCCGAGCAATTCCGAAATGACGATGACGGGCAACGGATATGAAAAATCCTGTACAAGGTCGATCTCTTCCTTGCCGCGGATTTGAGCGAGCAGTTCATTCGTCAGTTCGCGAATGCGCGGCTCCCACTCTTTCATGACACGCGGAGTAAAAGCCTTGTTGACGATCGATCTGATTCTCGTGTGTTTCGGCGGATCCATGCTGATCAACGTTTTCGTAAACGTATTGCTAGCTCCAAGCTGATGGAATTGATTTGAAAAAAAGTCTTTGTCACTGATCACTCTTTTGACATCGTCATAGCGGAACACGCTCCACACTTTGCTGTCTTCATCATAGTGAATCGGTGATTCGGTACGCATTTTTTCATACCATGGAAACGGATCGTATGGATCTTGTTTGTTCTTTCCGTTAAGCAGCGCTTTCTGAATGGGGTTCTGCTGTTTTGTTTGACTCATTCGCTTCACTCCTTCGGTTCTTGTCAGCTGATTCATGAAGTTCAATATGTTAGTTTAAAATTAAAAGATTCCACCGGATCATTCAACCAACAAGTGGAAGAGAAGTGTCGAAAAAGTGTTTGAGGAGGCGGCTGAAGTGGCTGACAGCTACCGCGGGGACAAGCGGATCACAAAATCGAAAACAAATTTAAAAAAAGCCTTGTTTGAACTGCTTGCTGAAAAAGAATGGGGAAAAATCTCTGTACAGGATATTACGCAACGGGCAAACTTGAATCGAACGACATTTTATCAGCATTATCAAGATAAATACGATTTGCTTCATCAAAATATGGGAGACATGTTTGAAGCGATGAAAGAGGATATTTTTTCGCCGCTTGATTTAGATTGCAGCGGGGAAAAGCCTGAAGCGTACTGGTATGTGCTGCGCTTTTATCAGCATTTACAACAGAACTGCGATGATTTTGCGATTATCATCAACAGAAGATATGAGCTGAACATTAAGGAGCTGCTCAATGATTTTTGGAATGACAGCTTTTTGACGGGAATCAAAAAAACGGCAGCTGCTGATACTAACCGTTCAGTGCCACTTGATATCCAGCGGCGATTTGTGATTTCCGCCTTTGCGGGCACAGCCGCATGGTGGCTTGAAAACGACATGCCTTATCCGCCCGAATTGATGGCTGAATCGTTGATCAAGATGATCCAAAAAAATTGACGGCAAAAAAAGAGACAAAACGGGTGCTCCCGCTCTGTCTCTTCACCGGTTATTTCTGCGCTGCCTTGAGCGCACGCGCGCCGATATCCGTCCGGTAAAACAGCCCCGGTTTTCTTACTCGTTCCACCGCTTGATAGGCTGCTTCCCTGGCCGCTTCAAACGTCTCGGCAAACGCCGTGACATTGGCGACGCGGCCGCCGTTCGTCACAAACTGATCACCGCTTTTTTTCGTGCCTGCGTGAAAGACGACGGTCTGTTCCATATCAGGCTCAAGCATGCCGATCGGCGCGCCTTTTTCATAGCTTTCCGGATAGCCGTCAGATGCAAGAACAACGGTGACTGCCGCCGTATCCTTCCACTTCAGTTCCACTTCTTTGTCCGCGAGGAGGTCAAGCAAGACCTGTACAAGGTCTGATTCAAGACGCGGCAGGACGACTTGGGTTTCCGGATCTCCGAATCTCGCGTTGAATTCGATCACTTTTGTTCCTTTTTCGGTCAGCATGAGGCCGGCATACAAGACTCCCGTAAACGAACGGCCTTCTTTAATCATCGCTTCGGCCGCCGGCTCCAAAATCGTTTTAACGGCGTCTTCGACGACCGCATCCGAAATCTGCGGCACCGGGGAATATGCGCCCATTCCCCCTGTATTCGGGCCTTTGTCTCCGTCAAACGCCCGCTTGTGATCTTGCGCGATCACAAGCGGATACACTTTTTCCCCTTTGACAAAAGCCATCAGCGAAAATTCTTCACCGCTCAAAAATTCCTCGATTACGACAGAGGCGCTTGCATCGCCGAACTTTTCATCTTCTAAAAAGTCATGCAGACACTGAACTGCATCTTCCTCTGTCATCGCGACTGTGACGCCTTTTCCGGCGGCAAGCCCGTCGGCTTTGATGACGATCGGAGCGCCTTTTTCCTCAACATACGCCTTTGCGTTTTCAAAAGATGTAAACGTTTCGTACTCTGCTGTCGGAATCTGATATTTTTTCATCAGATCTTTGGCAAACTGCTTGCTTCCTTCAATCACCGCTGCTTTTTTCGACGGACCGAACACCGGAAGACCCGCTTCTTCAAATGCATCAACAAGCCCTTCGATTAAAGGGACCTCGGGACCGACAATCGTCAGTCCGATATTGTTTTCCTTTGCGAAAGCGAGAAGCCCTTCGTGATTGCCTTCATCTAGATCAACGAGTACGGCGGTTCCGGCCATTCCGTCATTGCCGGGCGCCGCATATACAGTGCCGACAAGGGGGCTTTGCGCCGCTTTCCAGGCGAGCGTGTGCTCCCTGCCGCCTCTGCCGATAATCAATACGTTCACGCTGGTCACTCCCTTAATGTTTGAAATGGCGGATTCCGGTGAACACCATCGCGATCCCGTATTCATCCGCTTTTTGAATCGAATCTTCATCACGAACCGATCCGCCCGGCTGAATGATCGCCGTCACACCGGCTTTAGCCGCTTCTTCGACCGTATCAGGCATCGGGAAGAAGGCATCTGATCCGAGCGCGCTTCCTTTCGCTTTCCCGCCGGCTTGCTCAATTGCGATTTTCGCGGAGCCGACGCGGTTCATTTGCCCGGCGCCGACGCCGATCGTCATATCGTCTTTTGCCAGGACAATCGCATTCGATTTGACATGCTTCACGACTTTCCAAGCGAGCTTCAGGTCAGCCCATTCTTGTTCGGTCGGCTCCCTTTTCGTCGGAATTGTGATGTCGGCGTCGTCAAAGCCGTGCATATCCAGATCCTGAATCAAGAGCCCGCCTTGAACAGATGTCAGCTGCTTTTCGTTTTTCACAGGCTGATTGACATCAAGGGTCAAGAGGCGAAGGTTTTTCTTGGATGTTAAAATATCAAGCGCTTCTTGGCTGAATGCTGGCGCGATAATGATTTCCAAAAAGATGTTGTGAAGCGTTTCAGCCGTCGCTTTATCCACTTCGCGGTTCAAGGCGATGATGCCGCCGAAAATCGACGTTTCGTCAGCGGCGTATGCTTTGTTAAACGCCTCTTCGATCGTGTTGCCCGTCCCGACGCCGCAAGGGTTCATATGCTTGACAGCAACCGCAGCCGGCTCGGTGAACTCGCGGACGATTTGAAGTGCTGCATCCGCGTCTTTGATGTTGTTGTAGGAGAGCTCTTTTCCGTGCAGCTGTTCAGCTGAAGCGATTGACCCTTTGACAGGGAGCGCACTTTGATAAAAGACTGCTTCCTGATGCGGATTTTCGCCGTAGCGAAGCGATTGCTTTTTCTCAAAAGTGACGGTGAACTGTTCAGGCTCTTTTTCACCGGTTACGTTTGTTAAATAGTCAGCGATCAACGCGTCATATGCTGCCGTGTGGCGGAACACCTTCGCTGCCAGCTCGCGTTTTTTCTCAAGAGAGACGCTGCCGTTTTCTTTCAAGTCGTTCAGTACAGGGCTGTAGTCGCGGGGATCGACGATGACCGCCACGTCCTGGTGGTTTTTCGCTGCTGCGCGAAGCATGCCTGGACCGCCGATGTCGATATTCTCAATCGCTTCTTCGAATGTGACGTCTTCTTTAGAAACCGTTTCTTTAAACGGATATAAATTAACAACGACAAGGTCGATCGGCTGGATTCCCTGTTCATTGAGCTGCGCCATGTGTTTTTCGTTGCCGCGGACGGCAAGAAGCCCGCCGTGAATATTCGGATGAAGGGTTTTCAGACGGCCGTCCATGATTTCGGGAAAGCCTGTCACTTCAGAAATGCCGATAACGTCAACGCCGTTTTCCTGAAGAAGTTTGCTTGTGCCGCCCGTTGAAATCACTTCAACACCAAGTTCTGTCAATTCTTTTACAAAAGGGACAATGTTCGTTTTATCAGATACGCTGATTAATGCGCGTTTGATCGTCATTCCTTTTCACCTCTGCCATTTAGTTCAAGAAGATCTTTGATTACTTCGGGATAAAGCTCATGCTCCAATTTGTGGATCTTTTCTTCAAGAGACGCGAGTGTTTCGCTTTTTTCAAGCTCAACGGCGCGCTGGGCGATAATCGGACCGGTGTCCATGCCTTCGTCTACATAGTGAACTGTGATGCCCGCGACTTTCACGCCTGCTCTGTACGCTTGTCCGATCGCGTCGATGCCGGGGAACGCCGGCAGGAGCGACGGATGGATGTTGATGATTTTATTTCGGTAAGCCGAAAGAAGCGTATCGCCGATCAGTCTCATATACCCCGCCAGGACAATCCATTCCGCTCCGTGGAGGCGGAGCTGTTCAACGATCACCTGTTCAAAAGCCGCTTTATTTTCGAACGATTTCGGCTGGAATGCGAACGACGGGATTCCGGCTTTTTCCGCTCTTTCAAGCACTTTCGCATCGGGCTTGTCACAGACGACAAGGACGATTTCGGCATCCCAGTTCTCTTCTCTCATTCTTCTTGCGATCGCTTCAAAATTCGTTCCGCTTCCTGATGCAAATACCGCGAGTTTTCTCATGAAAGGCCGGCACCGCCAAACTCAACGCCGCTTCCGGCTTTCACTCTGCCGATGAGATAAGCTTTTTCACCGTTGTTTTCGAGCGTTTGAATCACGTCTGTCATATCCTCTTCTTTCACCGCAAGGACAAACCCGATTCCCATATTGAAAACATTGAACATTTCCTCGGACTTCAGGCCGCCTTTCTCCTGAATGAACGAAAAGACAGGAGGGACGGGCCAGGAGCCGATGTCGATTTCAACACCGAGGCCATCAGGCATCATGCGCGGCAGGTTTTCGATAAAACCGCCGCCGGTCACGTGCGCCATGCCGGCGATTTTGCCTGATTTCACCGCTTCAAGGACAGGCTTGACATAAATTTTCGTCGGCACTAAAAGCTCTTCGCCAAGAGGCCGTTCAAAAGGTGTATACGTCTCATCAAGGTTCAGACCGGCATCTTCAAGAAGAACTTTTCGAACGAGAGAGAAGCCGTTGCTGTGAAGTCCGCTTGAAGAAAGTCCGATTAAAAGGTGCCCTTCGCCGATGTTTTCGCCCGTGACGATGCCATCTTTTTCAGCAGCTCCGACTGAAAACCCGGCAATATCGTATTCATCCTCTGTATAAAGACCCGGCATTTCCGCCGTTTCTCCGCCGACAAGCGCTGATCCTGACTGTACACAGCCTTCTGCAACGCCTTTTACAATCTCTTCAATTTTGACGGGATCGGCTTTTCCGACCGCAAGGTAATCGAGAAAGAACAGCGGCTCCGCTCCTTGAGCGAGCACATCGTTGACACACATAGCGACGGCATCGATGCCGATCGTGTCATGCTTGTCCATCGCAAAAGCGAGCTTCAGCTTTGTGCCGACACCGTCCGTTCCCGAAATCAGAACCGGCTGTTTGTACGGCAGTTCTGACAGGTCAAACATGCCGCCAAATCCGCCAAGACCGCCCATTGCGCCGATTCGCTTCGTTCTTTCCACATGTTTTTTCATTCGTTTTACGGCTTCATATCCGGCTTCAATATCAACCCCGGCGTTTTTATAGCTTTCAGACAACACAATCCACTCCTTATTCCGCGCTTGTCCATTCGTAATATTCAAAATCAAAAGAGCAGCCGCATCGCTTCTGCTGCCCTTTATTCATTTCAGGAGGCGCGGCGCTTCAAGAGCGCCGGCCGGTTTATTTTGTCAAAACAGCTTCTTTCACGTGAGGAAGAACCGTATCCTGATAAATCTCGGTCGGGTATTTTCCTGTAAAGCAGGCCATGCACTGCCCGCAGTTTTCGTCTTCATACTGTCTTCCGATCCCGGAAAGGAGTCCTTCAATGCTCAAGAATGACAATGTATCGGCGCCGATTTCCTGACGGATTTCTTCCACTGAATGGGAGGACGCGATCAGTTCTTCATGCGTTGATGTGTCAATTCCGTAAAAGCACGGATGGGCAATGGGCGGGGAACTGATTCTGACGTGCACTTCCGTCGCTCCGGCTTCGCGCAGCATCGTCACAATCCTGCGGCTCGTCGTCCCTCTTACGATAGAATCGTCCACCATGACGACGCGCTTGCCTTCAACGACCCCGCGGACGGCTGACAGCTTCATTCTCACGCCCTGCTCCCTGAGCGACTGTGACGGCTGAATGAACGTTCTGCCGACATAGCGGTTTTTGATCAGTCCGAGTTCGTAAGGAATTCCCGTCGCTTCGGCATAGCCGATCGCCGCTGAAATGCTTGAATCCGGAACCCCTGTCACCACATCTGCTTCAATGCCTGATTCTTCAGCAAGCTTTTTGCCGAGATTCTTTCTCGCGCTGTGAACGTTAATGCCGTTAATATTGCTGTCAGGTCTTGAGAAATAAATGTACTCCATGCTGCAGATCGAGCGGTTGATGTTGATGGAGAACCGCTCTGACTTCATGCCTTCATCATTGATGATCAGCATCTCGCCCGGTTCTACATCTCGCAAATATGTCGCGCCGACCACATCAAACGCACACGTTTCAGAAGCGACGACATACGCGTCCCCGAGCATTGCAACAGACAGCGGTCTGAGTCCGTTCGGATCAAGCGCTACGATCATTTCCTTTTCCGTCATGATCAGGAAAGCATAAGCGCCTTTCAGCATGGAAAGAGCATTTTTAATCTGATCTTTCAACTCGAAGTGGCCGCTTCTTTTAATTAAGTGGGCGAGCACTTCCGTATCAGAAGACGTTTGAAAAATGCTGCCCTGGTTTTCAAGCTGCTGTTTCAGCTGACTGGCGTTTACTAAGTTTCCGTTGTGCGCAAGCGCAAGGCTGCCGTTGTTTTGCGAATGGAAAAGGAACGGCTGGACGTTTTCGAAGCCGCCGCCGCCCGCCGTTGCATAGCGGACATGGCCGATCGCTCCCTTTCCTTTCACCTTTTTGAGCTCGCCGTTTTGAAAAACTTCGGTAATCAGCCCCTGGCCTTTGTGGGCGGACATTTTTTCGCGGTCTGTCGCCACGATGCCGGCGCCCTCCTGGCCTCTGTGCTGAAGGCTGTGAAGGCCGTAGTACGTAATTTGCGGTGCTTCTTCATGCCCCCAAATCCCAAATACGCCGCATTCTTCATTTAAGCCTTTGATTTCAGCAAGCATGGGATAGCTCCTTTCCATGCGCTTTCGAGCTCTTCTGTCTGCGCATGAATCCATTGTTGTCCTTCCTGGCTTTGAACAGCCAGCGCGCTGTCTGACGTTACTTCGCCGATGAGATCGGCGTCTTTGACAAGCTTTTCGAACGCTTCTTGATGCTCTTTTTTCACAGAGACGATAAACCGTGATTGTGTTTCGCTGAATAACAATGCAGGTTCGCCTGCAAGCGTCACATTGGCGCCGAGTCCTTGAGAAGATATGACGCTTTCCGCCAGCGCCACGCCGATGCCGCCTTCTGAGACGTCATGCGCGGACTGAACGAGCCCGGTGCGGATCGCTTTCAGAAGCGCTTTTTGACGCGCTTGTTCGACTTCCAAGTCAATGGCAGGCGCTTTGCCGTAAATCTTTCCTTCGGACAGTTTTTGCAGCTCGCTTCCGGCGAACTCAGGGAATGTTTCGCCGATGACATAAATCAAATCGCCCGCTGCTTTAAAATGCTGGGTCGTAATATGGTCCGTATCTTCGATCAGTCCGACCATTCCGATGACAGGCGTCGGGTAAATCGCGCTTCCGTTTGATTCGTTGTAAAGAGAAACGTTTCCGCCGATGACCGGTGTGCTGAGCACGTTGCACGCCTCGCTGATCCCGTCTGCCGCTTTTTCGATCTGCCAGAAAATCTCCGGCTTCTCCGGATTTCCAAAGTTGAGGTTATCCGTAACGGCAAGCGGTTCCGCTCCGGAGCAGACGATATTGCGGGCCGCTTCCGCGACAGCGATTTTCCCGCCTTTTTCCGGATCGAGGTACAAGTAGCGGGCATTGCAGTCCGTTGTCATGGCGAGCGCCTTTTTCGTGCCGCGAATCCGCAGAACGGCTGCGTCAGAGCCCGGTGCGACAACCGTGTTCGTCCTGACCATGTAGTCATATTGGTCATACACCCATTCTTTGCTCGCAATAGTCGGCTGCTTTAGGAGTTCGAGAAGCGTTTCTTTCGCATCTTCGACTTTTGGCGCAGGGACGTCTGTTTCAAGGAACTCTTTATAATAAGCCGGAACTTTTGACGGCTTATGGTAAACCGGCGCTTCCTCTGCAAGCGCATCAACCGGAAGATCAGCAACCATTTCCCCGTTGTGGAAAAGGCGCAGCATCTTGTCGTCTGTCACATGACCGACAGCCACAGCTTCAAGATCATACTTGTCAAAAATATCGATGATTTCCTGTTCGCGGCCGCGTTCGATGACTAAAAGCATACGCTCCTGGGATTCGGAAAGCATCATTTCGTACGGCGTCATCCCTGTTTCGCGCTGCGGGATCAAGTCAAGGTTCATCTCAATGCCCGATCCGGCTTTGGACGCCATTTCCGCGCTTGAACTTGTCAGTCCTGCCGCCCCCATGTCCTGAATACCGACCAAGGCGTCTGATTTGATGACTTCCAGACACGCTTCAAGAAGCAGCTTCTCCATGAACGGATCGCCGACTTGCACAGCCGAGCGTTTTTCTTCTGATTGGTCAGACATTTCCTCTGAGGCGAACGTGGCGCCGTGGATGCCGTCGCGCCCCGTTTTCGCGCCGACGTACATGACCGTATTGCCGACGCCTTTCGCCTGCCCTTTTTTAATATCTTCATGGTTGATTAAACCGACACACATCGCGTTGACAAGCGGATTGCCTTCATAGCAGCTGTCAAACTGAACTTCCCCGCCTACGGTCGGAATGCCGATGCAGTTTCCGTACCCGGCAATGCCCGCGACTACTTCTTCAAACAAGTACTTCACACGCGGTGAAGTGAGTTCGCCAAACCGGAGAGAGTTCAAAACAGCGATGGGACGCGCGCCCATTGAAAAGACGTCGCGGATGATGCCGCCCACACCAGTTGCAGCTCCCTGATAAGGCTCAATCGCTGACGGATGGTTGTGCGATTCGATTTTGAAGACAACCGCCTGATTGTCGCCGATATCGACGATTCCTGCGCCTTCCCCCGGTCCTTGCAGGACGCGTTCGCCTTTTGTCGGGAACTTTTTCAGGATCGGCTTGGAATTTTTGTAGCTGCAGTGCTCTGACCACATGACCGAAAAAATCCCGATTTCCGTATAGTTTGGAAGTCTTCCGAGAATCGATTCAATCATGGCAAACTCGTCATCGCTGACACCCATTTGCTGATAGAGCTTCTCTTCCTTAATTTGTTCTTGACTTGGTTCAAGCAGTAGCGACATGAGTTTCCCTCCAATTTTTCACGATAGATTGAAACAGTTTAAGACCGTCGGCGCTTCCGAGCAGAGAATCGACTGCGCGTTCAGGGTGAGGCATCATGCCTAATACATTGCCTTTTTCATTGACGACGCCTGCAATGCCGGCGACGCTTCCGTTGATATCCGTTCCGTATGTGAAAGCGATTTGGTTGTTTTCTTGTAATCCTGCAAGCGTTTCTTCATCACAGTAGAAGTTTCCTTCGCCGTGAGCGACCGGAATCGTGATGGATTCGCCTTTGCCGTAGGAAGATGTAAAAATCGTTTCATCGTTTTGGACGACCAGTTCAACCGGACGGCAGATAAATTTCAAATCTTTGTTGCGTCTCATCGCGCCCGGCAAAAGACCGAGCTCCTGCAAAATTTGAAAGCCGTTGCAGACGCCGAGCACCGGCTTTCCTTCTTCAGCCGCTTTTTTGACGGCCGGCATAATGTTTGCGAAGCGGGCGATCGCGCCGCATCTTAAATAATCCCCGTATGAGAATCCCCCCGGAATGAGGACGCCGTCATATTCATCAAGACTTGTTTCTGTATGCCAGACGTATTCAGCTTCTTCGCCAAGCTCATCCTTGATCGCGTGGAACATATCGATATCGCAGTTTGAGCCAGGCAGCACAATCACCGCAAATTTCACTGTGCGACAACCTCCTCGACTTCGTATCTGTAATCTTCAATCACCGTGTTGGCCAAAAGTTTTTCGCACATTTCTTTGACGAGAACGTCAAGGTCGCGGTCCGATTTTTCGATTGTGAGCTCCATGTATTTGCCGATGCGGACGTCCTGAACTTCTTTGTAGGACATGCTGTGCAAAGCATGCTGAACGGCGCTCCCCTGAGGATCTAAAACACTCTCTTTTAAGCTGACATACACTTTAACTTTGTACATATTACATGCCTCCAAGTCTTTTGAATATTTCTTCGTATGCATCCGTCAATCCGCCCAGGTTTCTTCTGAACACATCTTTATCAAGCTTTTCATTCGTTTCTTTATCCCACAGCCGGCACGTATCCGGGGAAATTTCATCGGCCAGCAGGACCTCGCCGTCTTTATCGCGCCCGAACTCAAGCTTGAAATCTATCAATCTGACACCGCAAGCCGCGAAAATCGTCTGCAGCTCTTCGTTTACCTGTCTCGTAATCGATTTGATTTTCTCCACCTGTTCAGGCTCAGCCGCGTTTAAAATTCGGATGTGGTCTTCTGTGATCAGCGGATCGCCGAGCGCGTCATCCTTGTAGTAAAACTCGATAATCGGCTGCTCCAGCTCCGTGCCTTCCGGAATGCCGAGCCGTTTGGACATGCTTCCGGCAACGACATTGCGGACAACGACTTCAAGCGGGATGATCGTCACTTTTTTAATGAGCTGCTCCGTTTCAGAAATTCGTTCAACAAAGTGGTTGTTGATTCCCTTCTCGTGAAGCCTTGTGAAAATCAGGCTGGAAATTTCGTTATTTAAACGGCCTTTTCCGTCAATCTCGGCTTTTTTTTCTCCGTTAAAAGCTGTCGCCGAGTCTTTGTATTCGACAAACAACGTGTTGTCATCATCCGTCAGGTATATCTTTTTCGCTTTTCCTTCATATAAAAGTTCATTTTTCACAATATTCACAGAAGGCCTCCTAACCCGAATGTTGGAAATATTTCATCTTTTAGACCCCCGCCTGTCAAAGCGGGCGGTCTATTCTACGCTAAGCCTAAACGTTCAAAAATGTAGTCGACGTTTTTCAAGTGGTAATTGTAATCAAAGCAGTCGTTAATTTGTTCCGGAGACAGTCGGGACGTAATTTTTTCCTCAGCCTCGACAAGCTGGCGGAACGGTACTTGTTTCTCCCATGCTTCCATCGCTTTCGGCTGAACGGTGTCATACGCTTCTTCGCGCGCCATGCCGGTATCAATGAGAGCAAGAAGAACGCGCTGAGAGTAGATCAATCCGAGTGTGCGGTCCATGTTGCGCTTCATGTTTTCAGGGAACACGGTCAAGTTTTTCACAATGTTGCCGAAGCGGTTCAGCATGTAATTCAGCGCGATCGTCGCATCAGGCAGAATGATGCGCTCTGCTGATGAATGCGAAATGTCGCGTTCATGCCAAAGCGGTACATTTTCATAGGCGGTCAGCATGTAGCCGCGGATGACGCGCGCCATTCCCGTCATGTTTTCCGAACCGATCGGGTTGCGTTTATGCGGCATGGCAGATGAACCCTTTTGGCCTTTTGCGAAAAATTCTTCGACTTCGCGGGTTTCGCTTTTTTGGAGGCCGCGGATCTCAACGGCGAATTTCTCGATGCTTGTCGCTACTAGCGCCAGTGCAGCCATATAATCGGCATGGCGGTCGCGCTGCAGCGTCTGTGTTGAAATCGGCGCCGGTTTTAAGCCGAGCTTCTCACATACGTACTGCTCGACGAATGGATCGATGTTCGCGTAAGTTCCGACGGCGCCTGAGATTTTACCGACTTCGATGCCTTCTTTCGCCTGCTTGAAGCGCTCCAGGTTGCGCTTCATTTCTTCATACCAAAGGGCGAGCTTCAAGCCGAATGTCGTCGGTTCTGCATGCACGCCGTGTGTGCGTCCCATCATGACCGTATATTTATGTTCCTTCGCTTTTTCTTTCAAGATGTCAACAAATCTCTCAATGTCCTTGAGCAAAATATCGTTCGCCTGTTTTAATAGATAGGAAAGAGCGGTATCGACCACATCTGTTGATGTCAGTCCGTAGTGCACCCATTTTTTCTCTTCGCCAAGCGTTTCCGATACGGCGCGGGTAAATGCGACGACATCGTGGCGCGTGTCCTGCTCGATTTCAAAGATGCGGTTGATGTCAAATGACGCTTTTTCCCGCAAAACCTTCACATCTTCTTTCGGAATGACGCCGAGCTCCGCCCAAGCTTCACAAGCCAGTATTTCAACTTCCAGCCATGCTTGGAATCTGTTTTCATCCGTCCAAATCGCAGCCATTTCAGGTCTTGAATAACGTTCGATCATTGTTTTCGTCCTCCATCTCTTTCAATCCACTTTTCTGTCATCTTCCCGATCCATTCATTGTCGGGTGTTCTTAAAAATGTGATGTGCCCCATTTTGCGGCCCGGTTTGACTTCATGCTTTCCGTATATATAAAGCTTCGCTTCTTTTAATAGTTCGGGATCTTCTTCAGCCATGTACACTTCGTCTCCGAGAAGGTTTACCATCATTCCTTCCTTCAAAAGGTCCGTTTTGCCGAGCGGCAGTCCGCAGACTGCACGGATATGCTGTTCAAACTGGCTCGTTTCGCAAAGATCAAGGGTGTAATGGCCGGAATTATGCGGCCGCGGCGCCAGCTCATTGACGAGAAGCCCGCCGTCTTCTTTCAGGAAAAGCTCAACGGCCAGCGTTCCGACAAGCTGAAGCTTTTCGGCAAGCCTGAGGGCAAGTGCTGCCGCTTGTTCCTGAACCTTTTCATCGACCCGTGCCGGGACGATGCTCTGGAATAAGATATTTTGTTTATGGATGTTCTCTGCCGCCGGAAAAACGGTTGTCTCTCCGTGAACCGATCTCGTCACGATCACGGACAATTCCATTTTGAAAGGAACCCAGCTTTCCAAAATGCATGTGCCGTGCTGTAAAAGTGCTGCGGCCTCGCCGATTTGTGCTTGTTGTTTCAGGACGAACTGCCCTTTTCCGTCATACCCGCCGCGGCAAGTTTTCAGCACCGCCGGAAGACCGAGCTCCGCTACAGACGCTTCCAGTTCCGTCCGGTCGTGAATGATTCGGTACGGGGCAACTTTGCAGCCCGCTGATTCAATCGCTTTTTTCTCGGTTTCCCTGTTTTGCGTAAGGAGCAACAGCTCGCTCCCTTGCGGAAGGTATGCGTGCTCTTTCAGCCAGTTCAGCGCATCATAATCGATGTTTTCGAATTCATAAGTAATCACATCGCTCGCTTCGGCAAGCTTCCGTATCGCTTCGCGATCATTATAGGCAGCCGTAATTTCAAGGTCTGCGACCTGGCCGCACGGTGATGAAGGAACAGGGTCAACCACAGCGATTTTATAGCCCATTTGTTTGGCCGCGACCGCCATCATTTTGCCAAGCTGTCCGCCTCCGATAATGCCGATTGTCGCTCCCGGAAAAATCGTTTGTTTATACAAGCTGATCACTGCTTTCCAACACGGTTTTTCTGATGCTTTCCCTTCGTTCATCCAATCTTCCGGCAAGCTTTTCGTCAAAAGCTGACAAAATCTGCGCCGCAAGCAGTCCGGCGTTGACCGCCCCCGCTTTGCCGATGGCAACGGTCGCAACGGGTACACCGCCCGGCATTTGAACGATTGAAAGCAACGAATCGAGGCCGTTCAGCGCTTTTGACTGAACCGGCACACCGATGACGGGCAGCGTCGTTTTGGCTGCGACCATTCCCGGCAGGTGGGCGGCTCCGCCCGCTCCGGCAATGATGACTTTCAAGCCTCTTTCCCGCGCCGTTTCGGCATATTCAAACATTAAATCAGGCGTCCGATGTGCGGAAACGACCTTTTTTTCGAACGGAATTCCCAGTTCATCGAGTATGCCGCAGGCATGTTTCATCGTTTCCCAGTCAGATGTGCTTCCCATGATAACACCAAGAAGAGGCTGCATATCTTTTTGTCCCACCTTTAGCTGTTATTCTTCGCAAATAAAAAGCCCGGCATGTATTGCATTTGTAGGAAGCAACACAAACCGGGCATGGCGCGTGTATCGTCAGTTAGTCCGCTTCTCGCGATCTCCATGTCAGTTTATTGTCCACTTTCCTGCATAGTCCGATGATTTACGGTCATCGGGTAGAGACTTATGGGCCATATTCCCAAGATTATATGAGGATGTGTTTTCATGTCATGTTTATCTTAACAACGGACTGTGATAATGTCAACGACATTATCGAACGATAGTATATTTTGTTGTTCTAATGTTCGGGTTTAGAGTAATTTCCCTTCGAATATAATTTTTCTTCCGCATGGAACAACCTGAATCGTTCCATTTTCCTTTGTTTCTTTGAAGACCGGCTCCTCCATTCGGCGCACCGGTGTATAGCCTTCTTCCTGCATCTTCGTCAACACGGATTCGATCGTTTCGCCTTCCGTTACTTCAAAGCGCTTTTTTTTCGGCTTTGTCATTATTCTTTAATTCTCCTTTTCTTTACGGCTTTCACCCAGAATCCGCCGTGTATCGTCTTCGGTTCATAGGAAATGATAAATGCTTTTGAATCGATTGATTTAATCGTTTCGTACAGCTGCAGTTCGTATTTTCTCGGCGTCAAAATCTGCATCGCCGTTCTGTCTCCCTCAAGTCCGCCGACGACCCAGTGGGTGACGCCGTAGCCTTTTTCCCTGAGCTGTTTCGGCAAATCCAAATCAAGCTCTTTCGTAATGGCGTTAACGGTAATATAGCCCAAAGCGAGCTTTTCTTCAATTTTCGTGCCGACGATGATGCCGATTCCAAATCCGACCGCGTAAGCAATCACGTTTTGGATTTGATTTAAATTATCTAGAACGAGCCCCAGCCCGACGACGTAGACAAGCATTTCGATTGTCCCGATAAAAGCGGCGAGATACCGCTGGCCTTTAAGAGTCAGTATCATTCGAAGGGTTAAAAACGTTACGTATATAATATTGATAACCAGAATAATTCCAACCATGATCACACCGTTCAATAGTGCTGAGTGAAGCAATTGAAATCCCTCCTTTAGATGCAAAGCAATCATATTCTACTAGAGAAATTCTCCATGCACAATCCTGTAATGGCCCTGCTTCACCACAAAATTTTTCGACATTGTTCACTCCCATCAGTTTACCCTTTTTCTGCCGGTTTCAAAGCATTGAAACGCAATTAAAAAAGACGTTCAAATGAACGTCTTTCAGAGCTGGTGCTTATGATCCCGCTGACGATCTTCATCTGATTCGCTCAGCTTGCGGTGTTCCTTTTCCAAATCGCTCAGCGTGTATGACGAGAGGTCTTTCAAATTGTCCAGCCGTCCTGATTTTGCAAGCTGCCTGATTAAATACTCCTTTTTTTGCTTTACGGCTTTTCGAAGAAAGTTAGCCATCGATCACTCCCCCATCTAATTGGTTACAATATATACACATTATTCTTATGAGTCAACTCAGAATTGATGCGGAGAAAAAACCGGTTCTTCTAGAAGAACCGGCTATATCTCCTTAAACCGGGATAAGCGACGACAACAAGTATCCGCCTACCAGCTTCCATGTTGCCGCAACGAATACCAATTCAAGCAAAAAGACGGTAAACACACAGTACATCAGGTCAAACCGCGCTTTTTCGCTTTTTTCATAAATCGATTGAATCAGCGTAAAAGTCCCGAATGTCAATCCCATAAAGATGACGATCGAGAGAATCACCGTCGCGGCCGTGAAGTTGATAATCGCGAATATCATCCACAAAGCGGCGGGGACGATAAACGGAACCAATAGAGAACCGTACTTTGCCGTGATATCGAAAAAAGAAACTTTATACCTGAGCATAAAATTCGATACAACCCAGCTCGATGCAGCCATCCAAAACATGAAAGCCATGCAATAGATAAACACAACCAAAAACACTTCCAGGAACGGCACTGATACGCCGAACCCGAGAATTCTCCCCCTGCCTGCAAGCAGCTGATAAAAGTTGCCGAGCGAAAAGAAAACGGCTAAAAGCGTCATTGAAATAACGGAATACTTAAAATAAGACCGATCAAAATCAAGTGCGCTGCGCACCGGGGATTTTAAAATATCGAGCACAAAGCTGAAATAGCGGAACAAAGCGGCAATCACGCTCTCCATCACCGATTTAACTTTCGCCGCGGACGGATTTGTCTCCTTGCTTTTCTTCGCTTTTTTCCGGGAATTCCTCGACATCCTCGAAGCAGGTTCTTCTATATCATCTTCATTTCGTTTGTGATGTTCTTCAATCATATAAGCAACTCCTATTCTATTCAAAAGCTTTACATAAATGAAAAGCACTTTTATAAATTAC
Source organism: Bacillus sp. FSL L8-0528 (assembly GCF_038593085.1). Lineage (NCBI taxonomy): Bacteria > Bacillati > Bacillota > Bacilli > Caryophanales > Bacillaceae > Bacillus > Bacillus sp. FSL L8-0528. Next base: position 703,405 of record NZ_CP151961.1, on the reverse strand, counting down.
ATAAGCTGTGTGAAACAGTCAAGACAAACCTCTTTTTATCATAGATGCGGCAGCCCTTATATATGACGAAAAACGAAGGCGGAAGGTTCCGTTTTTAATGATTTGAAAATAAAAAAGGCTTGTCCAAATGAACAAGCCCCTTTTTCGCACAGCACACCTTATTTCAAGAAAATGAAATAAAGAATGAACACAACAGCCAACCCGTACATAATCGGATGGATCTCTTTTGCTTTGCCTTTAAAGATCATCGTGATCGGGTAGAAAATAAATCCGATCGCGATTCCGGTGGCGATGCTGTATGTCAGCGGCATCGCGATCATCGTTAAGAATGCGGGCACCGCAATCTCAAACTTCGTCCAGTCGATTTTGTTGAGATTCGCCACCATCAGCACGCCGACGATGATTAAAGCAGGCGCCGTCACTTGCGAAGTGATAACGCTCAGGACAGGCGAGAAGAACAGCGACAGCAAGAACAAAACGCCTGTTACGATCGCCGCAAAACCGCTTCTCGCTCCGGCCGCTACCCCGGCACTTGACTCAACATAAGCGGTCGTAGTCGATGTACCAAGAATCGCTCCGGCAACAGTTGCGGAAGAATCGGCAAGCAATGCCCTGCCAGCGCGCGGCAGTTTGTTATCCTTCATCAAACCGGCTTGTGATGCAACACCCACCAATGTACCGGCCGTATCAAAAAAGTCGACGAATAAAAACGTTAAAATGACGACAAGCATCTGCACCGAAAAGATATCGTGAAGGTGGATAAAGGCTTGTCCAAATGTCGGTGCAAGGCTGGGAACAGCACCGACAATTCTGTCAGGAACGTCAATCTGACCGAAGATCATGCCGACAATCGCCGTGAGCAGCATACCGAAGAAAATGCCGCCGTTCACGCGCAATACCATTAAAATGACAGTAATGATCAGTCCGAAAACAGTCAAAAGAACGGGACCTGAATGAATATTTCCAAACGACACAATGGTATCCGGGTTGGATACGACGATTTTGGAGCCCTGCAAACCGACGAAAGCGATAAACAGACCAATTCCCGCACCGACAGCCATTTTCAGCTCATAAGGAATCGAATTGATTATTTTTTCCCTCAAACCGGACAGCGAAAGAGCGATAAAAATAAGTCCGGAAACCATAACGCCGGAAAGGGCCGTCTGCCATGGAATCTGCATGTTCAGAATAACGGAGAATGCAAAGAATGCGTTAAGCCCCATTCCGGGCGCAAGGGCGATCGGATACTTCGCAAGCAGCCCCATGATAAAACAGCCGACAGCTGCTGAAACCGCTGTTGCCGTAAAGACCGCGCTTTGATCCATTCTCAATGCATCCGGGAAATTTTCCACCGACGCCAGAGAAAGGGTAAGCGGGTTGACGATCAAAATATATGCCATGGACAAAAATGTGGTGAGTCCGCCGATCATTTCTCTCCGGTAGTTTGTGCCCAATTCTTCAAACTGAAAGTAACGCTTCAAAATGGTATACTCCTCTCGTTTGTCTGTCGCTTTTATTGTTTCAAAAACCTTTGCTTTTAAACAAAAAACGCCCCAATTGGCGGGACGCTTGACTACGGCATATTTCATACTGAAAAAATGTTTTTTTCACGGACAAAATATTGTATACAAGCGTAGTCAAGCTATTTACGGTAGCTTGGTAGAAACTTATGGGCCATATCCCCATGATTATACGACAAGTCTTTTTTGAATTACTATACTATTGTAGCAATATCTAACGCTGAACACAATATAAAAAAACGAACATTAATGATTTTAATGTTCGCTTCGTTCGTTGTTTTTTCCAGATTCTGACCGTGAATCGTTTTTGAATAAAACACGATTTATCATGATATCGTATTCGTGTTCCATATTCTGCTATGGCGTTTCGCACACGGTTTGAAAATGACTCTTTAATTTTGATGCCTTTCGGTTGTCACGCCGCGATCAGAAGATACATGACAAGGCAGTTGCGGCGATGAAAGCGGTGAATATAACCGGTATCAGCTCCAACCTTTTGCTCCCAATAAAAAACGCCCCAGCCTTTATGCGGCTGAGGCATTTGTCTTATTCCCACTCGATTGTTGCAGGCGGCTTGCTCGTAATGTCGTAAACCACACGGTTAATGTGCTTCACTTCATTGACGATCCGTGTTGAGATTGTCTCAAGAACATCCCAAGGAATTCTCGCCCAGTCGGATGTCATGCCGTCAATCGATGTCACGGCGCGAATACCGATCGTATAGTCATAAGTTCTTGCGTCTCCCATGACGCCGACGCTGCGGATATCAGGAAGAACAGTGAAGTATTGCCAAATATCTTTTTCAAGATCAGCTTTGGCGATTTCTTCGCGGAGAATCGCATCTGATTCGCGGACAATTTCAAGCTTTTCCTCCGTCACTTCTCCAAGAACGCGGATGCCGAGGCCTGGACCAGGGAACGGCTGGCGCCAAACGATTTCGTCAGGGATGCCGAGTTCGGTTCCGAGCGCACGCACTTCGTCTTTGAAGAGCGTATTCAGCGGTTCGATCAGTTCAAACTGCATGTCTTCCGGAAGTCCGCCGACATTGTGATGCGACTTGATCGTCTGAGCTGTCGCTGTTCCGCTCTCGATAATGTCGGTATAAAGCGTTCCCTGTGCAAGGAAGTCAATACCTTTCAGTTTTTCCGCTTCATCGTCAAACACGTAGATAAACTCATTACCGATGATTTTACGTTTTTGCTCAGGGTCTGAGACACCTTTAAGCTTGTTCAGGAAGCGGTCTTTCGCATCAACTTTGATCACGTTCATGTTGAAGCCTTCGCTGAACGTCTTCATCACGCCTTCCGCTTCGCCTTTTCGAAGGAGACCGTGGTCTACGAAAATACAAGTGAGCTGGTCGCCGATCGCTTTATGGATCAAGACCGCAACGACAGAGGAGTCAACCCCGCCGCTCAAGGCGCACAGCACTTGCTTGTCGCCGACTGTTTCGCGGATTTTCTGCATTTCAATCTCAATAAAGTTTTCCATTGACCATTCGCCGGCGCATTCACAAACACCGAAAACGAAGTTTTTCAAAAGGTCGTTTCCGTATTCTGAATGGCGGACTTCCGGATGGAATTGAACGCCGTACCATTTCTTATCCTTCTTGCTCATAGCTGAATTCGGGCAATGATGGCTTGTCGCATCAACGGTAAAGCCTTCTGGAACTTCAACAACTAGATCACCATGACTCATCCAGACGACCTGTTCGTTTGGAAGATCTTTAAACAGATCCGGTTCACCCTCGATATGAATGTTCGCTTTTCCGTATTCGCGCTGGCTCGCCGCTTCTACTTTTCCGCCAAGGTAATGCGTCATCAGCTGCATGCCGTAGCAAATGCCAAGAACAGGGATATCCAGTTCGAAAATCTTTTCGTCGCAGCGGAAAGATCCTTCGTCATAAACGCTGTTCGGACCGCCGGACAAAATAATTCCTTTCGGATTCATTTCTTTAATTTCCTCTGCCGTCAACGTATGAGGATGTAATTCACTGTATACACCAAACTCACGAATACGGCGGGTAATCAGCTGGTTGTACTGACTTCCAAAATCCAACACAAGAATCATTTCATTTACTAACTTCGTCATGGTGTCACCTCTTTATCAAATTGTCTTTTTGCACAGAAAAAATGGCGGCAGACACACGGCCGTCCTGCCCCCATTCACGGGACAAGGCCCGGCTTGTCCGATAGATAAGCCGCCGAGCCTGCCAGCAAGAATATATAAGGGTTTTTAATATTCACTTATTCTAACAATACGACTGAAAGCGGTCAAGACTATCTCTTTTTAATTAAATTTTCCCATAACTCCGCCGAATCATTCCAAAGTTTTGCGGCGTCTTCCTTTCGATACAGAGCCCGTTCATATTGACGGGTCAAAGCTGTCATTTCCCCGCTTTGAAAGCGTTCATCAACCGTCTTCGCAAACTCGCGCAGCGTCTGGCCTTCTTCTTTTTGCATGCCTTGGCGCTTCAGCTGGCGGAGCAGCTCTTCGTAAGCTTTGAAGAAAACCGCGCCATCACGCCGTTTTTTCAGCCTGTTGATGATGATGTGCGGCATCCATTTTGCCCTTGTAAAGTAAAGCACCGCTGTCAACGCCAGCAACAGACCGAGGACGGCCGCACCGGTCAAAAGGGAGCGATCTGCATCCCCGCTGCCGGCATGAGAACCGCCTTCGGCATCACGCTTTGTCTGAGATTCGGGCTTCTCTTTGTTGTCTTGTTCTTTTACATCCTGCGGACGCTGACCTCCGTCGTTTTTCTTATCATCTTCTTTTTTATCAGAAGCCGCACCGGCTTGCCGGTCGCTGGACTCTTCAACGAGCTGCTCCGGATTTAAAAAGCCTTTCGTCGGTTCAAACGTAACCCAGCCTTGTCCTTCAAAGTACACTTCAACCCAGGAGTGGGCATTGTTGTTTGTCACCTCGTAAATCGTCCGTTTCCGGTCTGCCGTCGTTCCTGCATATTCACCGGATGTATAGCCTTTTACCCAGCGGGCCGGTATTCCGGCCGACCGTAGCAGCACGATCATAGCTGTGGAGAAATTGTCGCAGTAGCCGATTTTCGTCTCAAATAAGAACTGATCGACATAATCCTGGTCTCCTTTAGGAACAGCCACATCTTCCGTTTCATAAGAAAACTCGGAAGAACCGAGATACTTCTCAATCGCTTTCGCTTTGTCATATATATTATCTTCGTCTTTCGTTAAATCGTGCGCCAATGTTTTCACGCGGTCGGGAAGGGAAGTGGGAAGCTGAAGGTACTTCTCATGGCTTCTGCTCCATTTCCCCTCCGACTCCAAGCTGACCTTCCTCAGCTGCTCAACATCAAAGACGGGTGATTTATAGGTGGCCGAATAGCTTTCCAGGTTCTGAATGTCCGCGCCTGTCTTGCCGGCCGGTTTTATTTTCTCTGTGTTTAAGTTCATGCGGAGCGGCACAAAGAAATTGTTGAGCTTGATTTCAGTCGTCCCGATCGGATACAGGACGTGATCGTACCGATAAGCCGGATCGATATCGACGATCGCTTTGCGCGTTTCGGTCTTCACGTCTTCGTCGTACCACTGGTAATCCAGCTCACCCTCGTCAAGCTGGATGGACGCGCCCGCTTTTTCGTCTTCAATCCAGCCTTTACCTGTATAGCGGCTTTTCGTTTCTACCCTGAAATAGCTTCGTTCATTTCCCTGCCATGTAAATACCCATGTATCGTCTTTTGAAAATGGCCCGCCCAATGCCTCATCATTCGTTCCATAGCCGACTTTGCTTTTGCCTGAGGAAGCAAAATCGCCGGTCGCAGCCGTCTGCAGAAACGGCACCGGATCAGGCCAGACGGGATCGGCTTTCGGCGAGACCGCGCCGATGCAAACGGCGGCGGCAGTCATCAATAAGAGCGGTGCAAACCATTTGGCAAACCGCGATCTTGAGGATTTTAACGCTTCTGATTCCCTGATCCGTTCCAAATACAGCAGGCCGAGAAGCAAAAAGCCGATCAGCACGATCCGGACGATCGCATATGATGCGTCAAACGGCGTAAATGTATCGATCACCGCGATATAAACAACGGTCATGATAAAAAAGAATAAAATTCTGCGCTGATAGATCACCCAGTAGTGCAGCAAGTATACAAGCAGCCAAAGAAGGACGTAAAAGAGCAGCGTCCGAAACAACGGCGACATATCCCGCCACATGCCGGAGAAAATATAGGAGAAATTTTGATTTAAATCCTGAAAAAGCAGGGCAATCCATGAAGGTGAAAACACCGATCCTTCGTAAAAAATCGTGTGTAGCGCAAACAGAACGAAGCCAAGGCTGACCGGAAATCTGATAAACCAAGGGACCTTAAAAAATGTAAGCAAAAATACTAAGGCAATAAACAAAATAAAAAAGACGGTGTGCCCCGTATCGGTAAAATACTGCAAAGGACGCAGCCATTCCCACAGCAGCAAAAAGGTTAGCACATAAAAAAGCAATAAACCGAAACTGTTTCTTTTTCCCCCGGACAACATTTTCTCACCTCGCTTCAGCAAAACCCCGGGAAAAATGTTCCCCGTAAATAACGTTCACTTCAATCCCCCGCGCTTTTAATTGTTGGACAGCGGCGCTTTCCTCACTTGAGAGGGCTCCGCCTTTTTTTTTCACCAAACAAATGACGGGCAGTCCGCCGGAGAGCGGTTTCTTCAAAACCTGCACCAATTCGTTGGTGATGCGGCTTGTCACAATATATTTAACGGCTTTTCTCATATCTGGATGGCCGAATTCACCCTCCAGCAGACTGTGAAACGGCTGGACCGCATCGCAATCGGCAAGCGCCAAGTAGTAAAACAGCTTTCTCAGATGCTCCTCCCCTTGCCGAACCGGGAAGACATTCCGCTCCTTTCCTGTGGAAACAAGCCCTGCATTCGTCCCGCTCCGCATGGCCGAACGAATGATGGAAGCGGTAAACGCGACGATCTCTTCAAAAGCATCAGAGGGAGACTGATCCATGAAGACGAGCAGGTCATCCCCTTTCGTCTGCTCAAATTCCTTCGTCATCAGCTGGCTGCGCCGTGCTGACGTCTTCCAGTCGACCCATGCAAACCGGTCGCCCGGCTGGTATTCCCTGATACCTGATGCCAGTGTGCTGTCCTTTCGGCGAAGCTCTGAAACGCGGCCTGCATGTTCATCATAAGAGCCTCCGCTGGCGCGGAAATTAATCTCTTGATAGGAAGGCAGAACGAGAAAGGAGTCTTCCAATTGAATCTCGCATTCTCTTTCCAGCAGTCCGAGCGGATCACCTGTGCGGACCCTGATTTTTGCTAAACGGTGGTCTCCTCTCGGAACCGAATTGATCGTGTACGTCATCTTAATTTCTTTTTTAAACCAAGGAAAGAGAAACTGTTTGGCTTCTGCCGAACCCCCGTTTCTCCCCAGCGAATCAGGCAGACAGTCTTCCACGACCATAAACATGATCGGAAAGGGCCATTTTCTCTTTAACACGACGAAAGCCTCCAATTGATCACCGGCTTTATACTGTCCGCGGCTCAGCCTCCGCTCCGCTGTCATGTTCTTCAGCGGATAAAAGGCAAACAGGAAAGCGTAAAGCACAAAGGGAAGAAATGAGTAGAACAAAAACCAGCTGACAAATCCCCCTTGAAACATCGCATAGCAAAACGTTGAAGCAAACAGAAGAAACACGATAAACAGCTTCCATCCGTACTTCACAAGACCGATGCGCTCTCTCATCAGTTGCTCATCGGCCTTCTGACCGGAACTTCCGTTTTTGACATAATGTCCTGAAGGACAGCTTCAGGCCGCTTTCCTTCAAATTTCGCCTCTGACCGCAGAATCATTCTGTGTGCAAGGGTAAAAGGCGCCAAATACTGAATATCATCAGGAATGACATAATCACGGTTATATAAAAATGCAAACGCCTGAGCAGCCTTCATCAAGGCGATTGAGCCGCGCGGACTCACGCCGAGATAAACGGCGGAATGACTCCTCGTTTTTTGGGCGATCTCAACAATGTATTCTTTAATCGCAGCGTCTACATACACCTTTTCAGCCTCTTTTTGAAATGCGGCAAGCTCTTCTTTCTCTATGACAGGCTCAACTTCCTCAATCGGGCTGCGGTTTTCCTGAAGATCGAGCACTTGAAGCTCTTCGCGCACTGTCGGATATCCCATTCTCAGCTTGAATAAAAAGCGGTCAAGCTGAGCTTCCGGCAGCGGATATGTCCCTTCATACTCGACGGGGTTTTGCGTAGCCATTACAAAAAAAGGTTTTGAAAGCGGCATTGTCACGCCGTCTACTGTCACACTTCCTTCTTCCATCGCTTCCAGAAGCGCCGACTGCGTTTTCGGCGACGTTCTGTTGATTTCATCTGCGAGGATGATATCTCCCATAATCGGACCTGAACGGTATTCAAATTCCAGTGTTTTGGGATTATATATGGAAACGCCTGTTACATCTGAAGGCAGTAAATCTGGCGTAAACTGGATTCTCTTAAATTCAGCGCCGGTTGACTTTGCCAGGGCGCGAACCATCATCGTCTTTCCGACGCCTGGAACGTCTTCCAGCAGGACGTGTCCGTTTGCAAGAATGGCAGTCAGGCTTAAAACGGCAATATCTTTCTTTCCTACCATTACTTTGTCAATATTATCAGCTACTTTTCCCAAAACGGGATGCAGCGTTTCTTCGTATGCCATCCTCTTCCTCCTCATTGCTGACGAATCGAATTTATATAACTTTACCATAAACGATGTACTCTCAGAAAACAACTAACTGGAGGAAAATAGAGTTTTGTCTTTTTTTATTTCGAATTTCAGAGTGGAAAAACAAAAAAAGCGGTCAGTAACCGCTTCTTATTTCTCTCCAGAGGGCTCGATATGAACATGGGAATGAACGATCGAGTGTTCCTCCTGCATTCTTCTCTCAATTTCATCGGCGATATCATGGCTTTCTGCAATGTTGAGGTCTGATCTCACTTCCACAATGATTTCCACGTGGATGGTGCTGCCCAAATAACGCGCTTTAACATCTTTGATTTTGCCGACGCCGGGAACTTTCCGGATCGTTTCTTTATACGTTGAAATATGTTTAATATCGAACCCGTCCGTCAAAGAATGGGCCGCCTCTTTAAAAATCCCCCAAGCCGTTTTGCAGATGATCAATCCGATGATAAACGCTGCTGCCGTATCGACCCAGGCAAGGTTAAATTGCGAAGCAAAGATGCCTGCGAACGTTCCGATGCTGACATAGGCATCTGATTTATTATCGGCGGCGGCTGCATAGAGGGCATGGCTGTTTACCTTTTTTGCCAGCCTTTTATTGTAGAGGAAAACCAAAAACATCACGATGGCACTGCCTGCCGCCGTCCAGGCCGCAATCATGTCCGGTGTCGTTTCTTTCGGATTAAACAGCATTTCGCCCGAACTGTACAGCACTTCAAGACCGACCACCATCATGATAAATGAAGCGATCATCGAGGCAATCGTCTCAGCGCGGAAATGTCCGTACGGATGGTCTTCATCAGGCGGCTTCTGAGAAATCCTGAGGCCGATCAGCACCGCTACTGAGGCGATAATATCTGTTGTATTGTTCAGTCCGTCGGCTCTGAGGGCTTCGGAGTGAAATAGAAGCCCGACGGCCAATTTAACAGCCGACAGCACAATGTAAGCGATGATGCTGACCCATGCCCCGGTTTCACCTTTTTTTAATTCATCATACCGTTCCATAAAAAGCTTCCTTTCCCATCCGTGTTTTCGCTTTTAATCATACAAAGCAAAACTTGAGTGAGTCTATAGAAACATGATTCACTTCTTGCAGAAATATAGTCAGAGTAGAACTTTTTTTATTTAAGGAAACAAATTTCAGTCGGGTCAAAACCGGTAAAACCCGCTCTGTATAAGGATTTTGCGAAAACCTCAATTTATTCACGCTGCATAGGATTAAAAGGTCGGTATCTTCTTTCTGAATATTTTTTCTTTAGTGTCCCTGCATGATTCTTCTAAAAAACATTAAACAAACCCAAAATTTAAACGATATTAAAAAAAGTCTAAAATAGTCCTTAACACTCTGACAATATAAAATAATAGTAAAATAGTCATGAAAAATATATGGACTTTTTTCCTTTTTTGGATTATTATGTTTTAGACATTATGACATAGATTATAAGGGGGACATTACATGTCAGAACAAACAAATTTTCAAGCCCCTGTCAAACGTACGGCAGAATTTGTACTGGGGTTACTAGGCGGTATTTTCGGGATTTTTGCAGGATTTTCAGGTTTATTATTCGGAGGGTTAGGCGCCGCTTTAGAGGCGGATGGCGCTGGAGAAGTTATCGGATCATCCTGGGCGGTTATTTTGCTGTCTGCACTGGCCATCGTCGGTGCATGTATCGTAAAAAAACATACTAAATTAGCGGGTACTTTTTATATCGCGGCTGCAATAGGAGGAACTGTCGGCGTCAGCCTGGCATATATCGTTCCGCTTATTCTGCTTTTAATCGGCGGATGTAAAGCATTGTTCAGCGGCGAGAATAAAGGCCTTGTCTTTAAAAAATGGTGGTTCTATGTCACGATTATTGGATCCATCGTATTCGTCATGATATTCGCTTCAAGCGGCTCTTCTTCTCAAGAAAGCAAGTCGTCCGGTAGCAGTGCAAAGACGACAGCCGCAAAAACTAGCGAAGAAAAAAGCAATGACGATGCCAAAGAAGAAAAAACTGAATTTGGTTTAAATGAAACAGCTGATCTGGATGGCACCCAAATCACAGTTACTAACGTTAAAAAATCGATGGGCAATGAATATTTCAAGCCAAAAAACGGTAATGAATATGTAGTTGTAACACTTAACATAGAAAATAAAAGCGATAAAGATATTTCCTATAACCCACTTGATTTTCAAATTCAAAATGAGGATGGACAAATTACGCAAAATACGTTTGGACCATCAGATGATAATGACCTATCATCTGGAAACCTGACACCAAACGGCAAGGTATCTGGAACAATCACTTTCGAGTCTAAAAAGAGCAAAACATATAAGGTCCTCTACACTCCTGAATTTTGGAATGATAAAAAGATTACTTTCAAACTTCAATAATTCAAAAAAACTTGCAAAGAAAACTTTGCAAGTTTTTTAATTGCATTTCTTCCGCCCAAGCACGATCGGATACCGGTTCAATAAAAAGATGCAAGGCACCATAACAAGCAATGTCATGCCGGTGTAAAGCGTGCTCCACAACAGGGAGCCGTATGTCTCATCAAGGGAAACCTGGGTAAAGTAGTAGACGACGGCTTTCAGCATCCTGATGACCGGGTAGTGCAGTACGAGAATGATCAGCGAGTTTTTGCCGAGAAATTGGAGAAGCTTCGCTTTTTCGAGTTTAAAGCTGCTGAAAATGACGCCTGCCGTTCCCAGAAATGAGGTCAAATAAAAGATTGCCATGTTTCCGTACTCATTGGCCCTCATATCCACTCTGACGTTCATGGTCTGTAAACAGCCGACCGCGATGAATAAGAGAAGCGCTGGGAGCAGCGTTCTTCGGTCTTTCATCTCCCTCAGGCTATTTCTCGACAGAAAACCGGCCGAATAAAATACGATGGCGGTCAGGGCCACTTCAATATTCCACGGCAGCTTAATGTCCACATACTGGTCATTCAAATAGCCCAAAGCGGCCGACACCATTACGGCAATGACGATAAACAGCCTGCCTTTCCCCCATCTCTTCACGATAAAAAACAGCATTTCAACGATGAATAAGCATGTTAAAAACCAGAGCGCCGGGTTGTGTGTCAGCATGTAGTCATCAGGCATCGAATAAAAAATGCCTTTAAACGGTACAACCGGATCGACATCCGAACTCCCGGTGAACGTAAAATGTCTCTCGACGAGAACCCAGAATAAATAGGCAAGAACGGAGAAAATGAAGTACGGCAAAAGAAGCGTCTTTATTTTTTTAAAGAGAAATGATGTAAAAGTCATCTTCCCATCATGGTAAACGAGGCCGGACAGAAAGAAAAACAGCGGCATATGAAATGCGAAAATGAACGTTTTCAGCCAATCCGGCGTCGGTGTATGGCCCAACACGACCAATATAATTCCCACGCCCTTCGAAACATCAATCCACTCTATTCTTTTCTGCAATACGGGTATCTCCTTTCAGACCGCTTCGCCCCATAAGAAAGGGTTTACACATAATGTATCATCATCCCCGCCTTTCTTCCTCCGCGAAACATGCCTTAAGGCGATTTTTAATCGTTAGGAAATATTCTGTTCATCTTCTTGTCATGATCGATTCTTTTTTTTAACATTCTCAGCACAAATTACATTTCTTATTCTCATCATGAGGAACCAGACCATGCAACCCGTCTTATAATGTAATGATCTTTTCATCAGAACAAAAGAGGACAGGTGAAACATGAAACTTGAAAAATTCGTTGACAAACTCCCCATTCCGAAAGTGCTTAACCCCCACAGCAAAAGCAAGGAAATGACCTATTATGAAGTCTCAATGAAAGAATTTCAGCAGCAGCTCCACCGCGATCTGCCGCCGACCCGGCTGTTTGGATATAACGGAGTCTATCCCGGCCCCACCTTTGAAGTGCAAAAACACGAAAAAGTCGCGGTCAAATGGTTGAATAAGCTTCCGGATCATCATTTTCTCCCCGTCGACCATACAATTCATGACGACGGCCATCATGAACATGAAGTCAAAACAGTCGTTCATCTGCATGGAGGCCGGACACCGCCTGATAGCGACGGTTACCCGGAAGCCTGGTACACTAAAGACTTTCAAGCCAAAGGCCCTTTTTTTGAAAGGGAGGTGTATGAATATCCGAATGAGCAGGATGCTACGGCTCTCTGGTATCATGATCATGCAATGGCCATCACAAGGCTGAATGTATATGCGGGGCTTGTCGGTTTATATTTTATCCGCGACAGGGAAGAGCGGTCGTTGAACTTGCCGAAGGGAGAATATGAAATTCCGCTCTTGATTCAAGATAAGTCCTTTCATGAAGATGGTTCATTGTTTTATCCGCGGCAGCCTGACAACCCTTCGCCGGATCTTCCGGACCCGTCGATTGTTCCGGCTTTTTGCGGTGATACCATTTTAGTCAACGGCAAGGTATGGCCTTTTGCTGAACTGGAACCCCGAAAATACCGGTTTCGGATACTGAACGCCTCCAATACGAGAATCTTTGAGCTGTATTTCGATCATGACATCACATGTCATCAAATCGGTACGGACGGCGGTCTTCTGCAGCATCCGGTTAAAGTCAATGAACTGGTGATCGCACCGGCTGAAAGGTGCGATATCATCGTTGATTTTTCACGAGCTGAAGGAAAAACCGTGACATTGAAAAACCGGATCGGCTGCGGCGGACAAGACGCAGATCCCGATACAGATGCCGACATCATGCAATTCCGCATCTCAAAACCATTGAAGCAAAAAGATACAAGTTCATTGCCGAGAATATTGAGAAAACGCCCATTTTACCGGAGACACAAGATCAATACCCTTAGAAATCTGTCATTGGGCGCGTCCCTTGATCAATATGGAAGACCTGTTCTGCTTTTAAACAACACAAAATGGCATGAACCGGTAACTGAAACTCCCGCCCTCGGCAGCACTGAGATCTGGTCGATCATCAATGCCGGAAGGGCGATCCATCCGATCCATTTACATCTTGTCCAATTTTTGATTCTCGACCACCGGCCGTTTGATATCGAGCGGTATCAGGAAAACGGAGAACTTGTCTTTACAGGTCCGGCAGTTCCACCGGCACAGAATGAAAAAGGGCTGAAAGACACCGTCAAAGTACCTCCGGGCTCGGTGACGCGCATTATCGCAACCTTTGCGCCGTACAGCGGCAGATATGTCTGGCACTGCCACATCCTGGAACACGAAGATTACGATATGATGCGCCCTCTTGAAGTGACGGATGTTCGTCATCAATAAGAAAAAGCCTCCGCATTTGGAGGCTTTTAAAAAAGCACAAATCATCAAAAAAACCATCGCTTGATCCTGTACAATAGGATCATCAAATCGTAAAGGCTGTGGATGAATATGGATGATTACGAAAGAATTCAAAACGCGGTTCATTTTATCGAAGAACACCTTCAAAACGATTTAAACATTACGGATATTGCGGCTAAATCATGTTTCTCCCCGTTTCATTTTCAAAGGCTTTTTCAGGCGATTTCCGGTTTTTCCGTTTATCAGTACATTCGCAACCGGCGTCTGTCTGAAGCTGCGCTTCTGCTTGAGAAAACGGACCGTTCCATTCTCGAGATCGCAATCGATTTCGGCTATGGCTCACAGGAAGCTTTCGGCAGGGCATTCTCACAGTACTTCGGCATCACTCCGGCCAAGTATCGCAAAGCAAAGGTCAAGCTTGATTTTCAAACCAAAATTAATTTTCTCGAATATAAAGAAAGGATGACTGGAGATATGAACATCCCAAAGCCGCACATTACTCATTTAAATGATATACATATGATCGGATATGAGTACCGGACAAATTTAAACGATGAAAAGTATTTCGAAGATATCCCGAAATTCTACAACGATTTCGGCAGAAATGGATACTTTATGCAAATCCCTCAAAAAACGGCTCCGAATATGTGTTACGGGCTGTCATGCCGCTTCCGGGATGACGGAGGTTTCTCATTTATCATCGGGGAAGCCGTTCGCGAAACAGCAGCCGGAGAAGTGCCGGAGCCGCTTATGTATACGAAAATTCCCGGCGGCAAATACGCCGTATTTCATGTGAACGGATCGACCGAATCCGTGCAGAACACAAGAAGATACATCTATGGATCATGGCTGATGAATACCAATTACGAGAGAACAGAAGGACCGGACTTTGAAGTGACTGATGTGTGCCGTTCGGTGCCGCCGAACGAGATGAAGATGACCATCTATATTCCGCTTCTGTAAAAACGCCGGGGAACCTTCTGACCACAGGTTCCCCGAATCACTTTTATATCGATTTAAGCGCCTCGGCGGGCGTTTGATCACCCGAAACCAAATCGAATGAACGCCGGAATGTATGCTCTTCGGTGAGCGCCGCCAAGATGGTATCAGCCACATCTTCTCGCGGAATCGTTCTGCGCTCAAGGTTTTCCGCCGCTTTCACCCGGCCTGTACCCGGTTCGTTTAACAGGCCGCCCGGACGGATAATCGTGTAGTTTAATCCGCTGCCTTCAAGAATCCGATCCGCATAATGTTTGGCGACATAATACGGCTTTAACGCTTCACTCCAATTTTCACGGCGGTGTGCCTGCAATGTGCTGACCATAATAAATCGGCGGATGCCCGCTTTTTCGGCGGCTTCGATCGTTTTAACCGCCCCATCCAAATCCACCAGAAGCGTTTTATCAGCGCCCGTTTTGCCGCCTGAGCCGGCGGTAAAGACAATCGCGTCGCAGCCTTTCGCCGCTTCTGCGATGCTTTCCACGGTGCCTTCTAAATTAGCGAGCGCGGTTTCTGTTCCCGATTGTTTCAAAGCCTGCGCCTGCTCTTCGTTTCTCACCATTGCTCTGACTTGATGTTCGTCGCTTTCATTCAAGCTTTTTGTCAAGCGGCGCCCGATTTGTCCGTTCGCCCCCACTACAAACACTTTCATCTGCTCATCCTCCTTGTTGTCCAGCTTCTTTTTTCATTATTCCACTGTACAGATAATGTTTCAAACCGCCCGCTCGCCAAAATGTGCGAATGCTAAAAAGGCTCCCCATTATCACTGTAGGCAGCCCTTCAGATTGTTGACAAAATAGGTCGGACTTTTATAATCTGCCCTATTTTTATCTCATTCATTCTGTTTTTTGGCGATGAGAACCTTTCAAGTCAAGCTTGCTGGATTTTTGAGATTTTGGCAGCAAAAGCGTTAAACGTAAATTCATCTTTTCTCCGCGGGCCGAAAATAACCAACCTCTCCCCTATTCGAAAAAACCTCGCGCTGATGACAGTCCTGATCTTTATATCCGGACTGTTTATGCTTGAAGCCACAAGTATGTTACCAGTGCCAATAAAAGCAAATAAAGGCCGGCAATGAAACGAAACATCCCCTTTTTTTCGGAAAAAGGAGGGTTGATTAACATAACAATAATAGTGGGCGCGAATAATACAATGAGAAAATATTTGTATTCTATAAAAAACGTACACATGGAAAGAAGAATAGAGATATAGAAAACTGCGATAAAACCACTTCCAAACTTTTTCTTCAGTTCTGGCAGCTTATCTATCTGTTGTTTATTAAACATAATGACCTCCTATCAGAATTTATGTAATACATAAGGTGTCACCAGTACTTCAATCATCGCTGCAAACAACGTAAGAATTGAGATAAAAATAAAAAAATCAAGAGTACTCCTTAGAAAAGCTGAAACCTCTGATTTAGAACAACTAAAAAACTAACCAAGAAATTCGGTATTGTGCTTTTTCATAGCGAAAAATATAGTTATAGACGGTGTTAGTTTACTATTTTTTGATTCCATTTATCCCCCTAATAATATGTATAGTAAAAGTGAACAATTTTTGTGCTTAAAGAATACCATACACTAAATTGTTAAATCGGGATTTTTTAGTTATTTTTGTTTCATTCATAAATTATAATCAACAATCAAACATGGCAATCCTTTTAATTCAGAGAGCAACTGTGACATCCAAAACTGGGCTCTAATTTAAATTTAATTGAATAGTAGAATTGCCGCCGCGCTCAAGCATAGCGACTTGGTTTAGACCACTTTTGATGACTTTGCCGACAAACAAAAAAAACTTCCCATTCATATCATGGGAAGCCTTTTTCGTTTCTATTCTATTCCGCCGATCTCATTGAAAGGAAAATAACGGAACTCAACTTTGCCGACAACGGAGTCCATTGTAATAAATCCGAAAAAGCGGCTGTCCTTGCTGTTTTGGCGGTTATCCCCCATCACGAATAAGTGGTCTTCCGGCACCTTTTGTTCACCGGTCAATTTCTCCAGTGTGAAATTATCTGTTAAATGTTCATGAAGCGTCAATTTTTGTTTGTTTTTCTTTAAATAAGGCTCATCGTATGCTTTTCCGTTGATATAAAGGACATCATCCTTCATTTCGATCGTATCTCCCGGAAGGCCGATCACCCTTTTCACATAGTTTTCATCCGAATCAGGCGCGTGAAAAATAATTTTATCAAAGCGCTGAATATCGCTGATTTTACTAACCATGACCATGTTGCCGTCCTCTAAAGTCGGATACATTGAATCTCCCAAAACAGTTGACGGCGTAAACAGAAAATAGCGGCAAACCATCACAAGCGCGGCGGCTATGACAAGTGTTTTCACCCACGATAAGATTTCTTTTTTTCTACTATTTTTCATAAGTACTCTCCTTCACTTCCGGATCGCTTCATCGGCATTCCGCTCCTTCTATCCTATCAGACTGTCCGCCTGAATGCTTTCTCTCAAGCACCGGCAGGCGCAGCCGTAAAAAAATGGTTGATACATATAATATTAGCGGTTGAAGCAAAAAATCCTTTATTCAATGTTGAATTTTGTCAGTTGATCAGCTTATTTACGGCACAACAAACCATTATATATGCACAGGCAAATCGCCCCTCTTTATAATACATTATCATATCATGAGTCAAAGGCAGGTGATTGCCTCAAAATGAACAGCTACGAAGAGTACTATGACAATTACGATCCATACAGCCCTGAGCGGGAAAAAGAAAGACAGTCAAGGAACGCGCTGCGTTCGGCGGATACCGATAAAGCGGATAAAACGAATAAAACGGATACAACGGATAAAACCCGCAGCTCTGACGATGACCGGTTCAAGTGCAGAAAAAGAAAGTGTTTTTCTGATGATGATGACGACCGTTTCAAGTGCCGCAGAAAGAAGTGCTGACCATTGATCTTTAAAGCCGATTTATATCGGCTTTTTTACATATATCACGGCTCCACCGTTCCAAACCGGAACATTCATCCATTAGATGAATACCATGAATCTAAAAGGAGATGGAAAGGAATATGAGTGTTCCGAAAGATGCCGTTTGCTCAATGCCCCATGATCATCAAAGGTCTTTGCACGATTTATGCCGCAAATACATGCACTATCACGTCGTGCTGAAAATGAAGGACGGCCGTTCCGTTCACGGCATCCTTGAAGGGGTGAACCGTCAGGAAACATCTCTCCTCATTCCCGAAGACGTGACAGATGAAAGGCAGTTTTACGGCGGATACGGATATCCGCGCCGGCGATTCCGACGGTTCAGGAGAAGGCTCTTCCCGTTTGTTATTATTGCCGCGCTGTATCCTTTTCCATATTATTAAGCAAAAGCCCGGTATGATGCCAAATCCATGAAACTTAATTTCCTTTGTTTCGTATATACAAAAACGACGCAAACCGAGGAAGGAGACAGATAAAATGGCATCTGCTAAACTGCAGCAGCGATTGGATCAATATAAAGCAATTTACTCTGAGTTAAAAAGCGATTTGAAATGGAAAGTCACAGATCAGCGGACATTGATGATGATTGCTTCCATGTATGTCGTCAACAAGCGGCCTTTTGATAAAGAACGGTTTTTAACGCTTAGTGAGGCCGTCAAACAGGCCGCCGGGACATTTTCGCCGTTAAAGTCGGCCCATCGCTATACATTCGCCGCTATGTTTGACGTGCGCTTCGAAGAACCTGAAACGCATATCAGACCTTTTTTCATTCTTTACGAAAAACTGACCGGCAACGGATTCAAAAAAAGCATTTTCACCTACTTGTCCGCACTCATCCTTTTAACAAAATATCCTGATGAGCATGATCATGAAGACAAAATCAACCGGGCTTTGTCTATTTACAAAGGAATGAAGGACAAGCACGTCTTTTTAACATCTGCCGGCGACTACCCGCTCGCCGTGCTTTTGGCCGGTTCAGACATGGAGACAGGTGAACTGATTGACTATATCGAAGCGTTTTACCAAAAGCTGAACCAAGCGGGTTTTCGCAAAGGGAACGATTTGCAGTTTCTCAGCCACATCCTCTCGCTTGTGCCGGAGCGGGATTCCGATCAGCTTGTCGCCCGCTCCCTTCGGATATACGATGAATTGACAAAAAAGCATAGAAGACCGAAGTCTGTCCATTACCCGGAAATCGGACTGCTTGCATTGCTTGAGAACGGTGAAAAAGACATAGATGCCATCACAATCATAGCAGGCGCATTGAACAGCGATAAACTGTTCAGGTGGCAGAAAGACATGAATCTGAAAACGGCTGTCAACTTGTACATGAGCGAAAAAACGGAAGATCCGGCGCTTCTGGAAACAGGACTTTATCAAACGCTTGAAGCCGTTATTCAAGCACAGCAGACAGCAGCAATCGCTATTATGACGAGCTCGGCGGCTGCGGCGTCTCAGGCAAACGGCTCTTGATAAAAAATCAGCCGGCACAGTTTGTTTGTGCCGGCTGATGCTCATTATTCGTCAATAACGGAAAAGGTGTTGATAATCCCGTTTGTTTTTTCCCAGGCTTTGCTCACTTTTTTCGTATCCATATCATACGAATAAATCGTTCTCACCCTTGCTTCGCTCCCCGTTTCATCTTCAAGCAGCTTCGCATCTTTTGCTTCAGCGAGAAAGTAAAGTTTTTTCCCGTCTTTCGAGAATTGCGGCTGTGCTGAGTCGACTAATGAAAATGCCCGCTGATCTGAAATGATCGCTTTATATTTTTTCGTTTCGGCATCCATCGCATAAATCGCCTTCTGATCATCAGCCGATTCTGTAAAGACGATCGTTTTGCCATCCGGCGAAATTGCCGTGTCATTGATAAATTTTGCGATCGTTCTCACCTGTTGCTGATCTTTCTCATCAGCCAGGGAAATGTTCATATTCGTCGGTTCGGGCGGCACTCCTTTGCTGTTCGCCTTATCTGTTTTTTGATAGTCTTCTTTCAATGAATAATGCAGCATAACGAATTGATTGTTAGCTTTGTTGTACTGATAGTAGCTAACGCTCTCGTCCTTGTTTTTTAACGATGGATAAATGATGTGAAACGCCTTTTGTTTTAAATCAAAGGAAGCGAGGTGAAAATTCCTCTCCTCCGCAAGGTTGTATCGCATGAACAGCTTCGCACCGTCCGCCGATAAACTGAGCCCGTCAACATATTCATCCCCTGAATATAGGGTTGTTTTTTCGCCCGACTGCAAATAGAGCCTGATCAAATGCTTCACATTGCTGTTATCGGTGTTCGTATAATAAAGAATGCGTTTTTTCCGGTCTAATGCCACAGCCGGGTAATCCGTCATCTTTTCTTCATACAGCTTATTTTGATTTTCGTAGTAAGCGGTCATCAGCTTCTGATCGGTTATCGATACGAGCAGGTCTGAACCGCCGCCCTTTGCCGGCTCCGCTTTTTCCGGGACGAAATAGCGGAAGGCCGCAAATGCGCCTGCGGCTAAAATGACGGCCGCCAACAAAAACACAAAGACTTTTTTCATATTCGACCCCGCCAATTGAAAGAAGCAAGAAAACGATTTTTCTTGCTTCATTTCTCCTATTTTTTATATGTATAATGTCCGGCTACCTTTCCTTTGCTTGTCGGAAATCCCAAAGCTCTAAAAGCTTTCGGGCTTACATCCAACACAGCGCCCGGCATTCTGCCGACATCATATTTATAGACTGTAATGACTTTCTTTGGTTTTGCTTTAGAATAGGCTCTTATTTTTGTGCCTTTTCTCGGAACATCGAAGCCCATCTTTGTGGCGCAGTCCCAATGGCCGAGCCTTTTGCCGTCAGCGCCGACTTTGCCCACGCCGTTGTACCAAGTGATGTAGCCGCTGACTTTTTTCGTTTTAGCACTCGCCTCACCGGCAAAATTGAATGCCAATAGCAAGCTGCCTGCCAAAACAAAAACAGAAAAAAGTATCTTCTTCATATAAAAATATCCTCCGTGAATGGGATTTTTTTCTGACATTCAAATTATACCTTTTTTCATAGAAATGGTATTTTACAGTTTGTTTACGTTTAAAATGCAATTATTACGTTTAAATGGCCGGCAATAACCGCAACAATAGATGACTCAGGCACCGCGCTTGCGGAACCCCTGAACCAAACCCAAGTCCTAGCTGAAACAAGTGCCGGTCATCATCATGATGCCGGCTTTTCTCGTCATATCAAAAAAGGGCTTGCATGAATGAAAACCATCTGTTAAAATTCGTTTCATAGCTAATGATTCTGAAAATAAAAAGGCAGGCGTCACGATTGGATAGATCCCCCCATCTTCGACAGGAAGAACACGACACACTCATCAAGCTGAAACGCATGCCGATCGAGTCCTTGAATCTTGAAGCCATTTCGGTCGCCACCAACCTTTACCGGTCAGCGCAAAAGCTCCGTGTCAAAATGGAGACCGAGATTCTTTCCTCATATCAATTGTCATGGACGGCTTTTTCGATTCTTTACGATCTATGGGTATGGGGCAGGCTTGAAACGAGAAAACTCGCTGAACTGTCAGGCATTTCAACAGCCACTGCGAGCAATGTCATTAAAACGCTTGAAAAAAAGAACTTTTGCGGAAAAAGCGCGGATCCGAGAGACCGCAGACACGTATACGCCGAGATCACCCCTGAAGGAAAAGCCGCTATTGAAGAGCTCTATCCGGCGTTCCACAAAGGGGAAACCATGCTGATCAAGGGCATGACAAAAGAGGAGCAGAATACATTGATCGAGCTCCTTCGAAAAGTGAACGACAATCTTCATAAACCATAAGCAACGACGGGAACAAGTAGCGGGCTGTCTCCCTGTTCCAGAGAGCCGGCGGCTGGTGCGAGCCGGTGCAAAGGCAGACGTGAATTACCTCCCTGAGCTTTCTTTGTGAACCTTTAAGTAGCAAAGAACGGGAAACCGTTATCTGAAATAAAGCGGAAGATGAAAGTCTTCAACCAGGGTGGTACCGCGTGCATTTGAGCCACGTCCCTTATCGGGATGAGGCTCTTTTTTTATACAAAAAAAGGAGGAGTTATCATGCAGCAACAATTTGATCAACTGACAACTGCCGAGAAGCGGGAAGTCGAAAGGCAGCTTCACTTATATATGGACGGAGCGGAGGAGGTCATTCCCCCGGAAGAACTGCGGGCAAAGCTGGCCAAATCGATTTTGACCGGCGAACCGCTGAAAATTAAGCTTGGCCTCGATCCGTCGGCACCTGATGTTCATTTGGGCCACACCGTCGTCTTGAATAAGCTGCGCCAATTTCAGGAAAATGGTCATATCGTCCAGCTCCTGATCGGGGATTTCACAGGAAAAATCGGCGATCCGACAGGAAAATCCGCCGCCAGAAAACAGCTGACGGACGAAGAAGTCCGCCGCAATGCCGAAACATACTTTCACCAGTTTGGAAAAGTGCTTGATCAGAACAAGGTCGAGCTTCACTACAACTCAAAATGGCTTAAACGATTAACCTTGGAAGACGTCATTGAACTCGCCGGCAAAATTACCGTCGCCCGTTTAATGGAACGCGATGATTTTGAAGAAAGAATTGCCATGCAAAAGCCGATTTCGCTTCATGAGTTCTTTTACCCGTTGATGCAGGGATATGATTCAGTCGTTCTGGACAGCGATATTGAACTGGGCGGAACGGATCAGCATTTTAACGTGCTCATGGGCAGACACTTTCAGGAAAAGTACGGAAAAGAAAAACAGGTCGTCATTCTTATGCCGCTGCTTGAAGGACTTGACGGCGTTGAAAAAATGTCTAAATCAAAGAACAATTACATCGGCATCGATGAAGACCCTCATGAAATGTTCGGGAAAACGATGTCGCTTCCGGACAGTTTGATGAAAAAATATATCCATCTTGCGACCGACTTGGAGGCGGAAGATAAAAAACGACTTGTCAAAGATTTGGAAACGGGGGCCGTACATCCGCGAGATGCGAAAATGCTTCTCGGGAAAACCATCGTCAACATGTATCATGGAAGCGAGGCGGCCGAAGCGGCCGAACAGCAGTTTAAAAAGGTTTTTCAGCAAAACAGCGCGCCGGACAATATAACGCCTGTACACTGGCAAGGTGACGGAACGGTACCTGTCACCGATTTATTGGTGACGCTCGGACTCCTCCCTTCCAAAAGCGAAGCCCGCCGAATGATCCAAAACGGCGGCGTTAAAATCAACGGCATCAAAGCAGAATCGATTCATGCGGATGTGGCGGTCGAACACGGTATGATGATCCAAGTCGGCAAACGGAAGTTTGTCAAATTGCAAATGCCTCAATAAACAATCAGCCTAATCATCCTTTTAAAAGGATCGTTAGGCTGTTTTTCATGAAAAGCGCAGGCGTTAGAATTTGCAACAGGACGGTATCCAATCATCTGATCGTTTCGATTCGAAGCCGAATTGCTAAGAACGTTGTATAAACAGCAAAAAGCATATCCGAACAGCCTTCCTCTCCGGCCGGCCGAATGCCTTGATTTTGATGTTGCAATTCTCCTCTCTGATTGCAAATAAGGCCGCCGGCGGCGGCCTGCCATTTTACGATTCATTTGTCTTCTCTTATGCAGCAACAGCGCCGCCATCCTTCATTCAGCAGCTCAAATGTCAGCTCGTTTGTGTTGGGGACGATCAAATCGGCCCCGCTCAGCGATGTCTCATCACCGACTCCCACGGCGAACATCCCTGCGGATTTGATCGCGGCGATCCCGGCTTCAGCGTCTTCGATTGCTGCACATTCAGACGGAGGCACACCGAGCAGCGCGGCGGCTGTCAAAAAGATTTCGGGGTCGGGCTTTCCGTGAGCAAGTCCTGCCGGATCAACGACAGCCTGAAATTCGTCCATGACCCCGAGCCGTTCCAAAATAGCGGGCGCGTTTCGGCTTGACGAAGCTAACGCGATGCTTACATTTTCCCTTTTCAATTCGGAAAATAGCCCGGCGATTCCCGGCAACAGGTCATGCGGGGTCAAGCTTTGGATCAGCTGTTGGTAGTATTGATTTTTCCGGCGCATGATCTCTTGTTTCTCCGCCTCACGATATGTTCCGGCCGCACCGCCGTGAATCAAAATCGTGTCAAGCGACCGCTCTCTGTCGATGCCTTTCAGTCGTTCATTAAAGCTCCGGTCAATCTCAATGCCGATTTGTTCGGCAGTATGTTTCCAAGCGAGATAATGATGTTCGGCCGTATCCGTGATCACGCCGTCCAAGTCAAAAATGACCGCTTTCATAATGTCGAACCCTTTGCCCGGCTGATCATCATAAAAGCTTCATAGGGTTCCATGTCGATACTGCCGCTTATATCAAGCCGCTCGCGGGCGTAATTGGATAACAGCACATCCCACTTGTCTTCAAGCAATTCCGGCGGAGCATGAAACAGCGCCTTTTCTTCTGACAAATTCACGGCAACTAACAGCTTTTCGCCCCGGTATTCGCGGATATACGCAAAGATTTGCGGATCATCCTCGAGCAGCAGCCGGTAGTCTCCGTAGACGATGACTTTATGTTGTTTGCGCAGCCCGATGAGCTTCTGATAATAATAGAAAATCGAATCTTCATCTGAGAGCGATTCTTTCACATTGATTTCTTGATAGCGGGGATTTACCGCCAGCCAAGGCTCTCCATCTGTGAAGCCCGCATGTTTTCCGTCATCCCATTGCATCGGCGTTCTCGCATGATCCCGCCCTTTTTTCGCCACGGCTTTTCGAAAGTCTTCCTCTGTCATCGTTTTATTTTCGAGGACAAGTTCGCGGTATGCGTTTTTGATTTCGAGATCATCATACATCTCGAGCGGCATCTCGCTGTTTGTCATGCCGATTTCTTCTCCCTGATAAATGAACGGGGTTCCCTTCATGCCGTGGAGGACCGTTGCAAATGCTTTGGCGCATTGTTTGCGCAGTTCGCGGTCATTGCCCCAGCGGGATATGACCCTCGGCTGATCATGATTTTCGAAATAAAGCGTGTTCCAGCCGACATTCATTAAAGCGGCCTGCCACATCGTCATCGTCTTTTTTAAAGCGATCGGATCAAACGGCTTCATCTGCCATTTCCCATTCGGCGAATGTTGTTTTGTATCGATGTCCATATGTTCAAATGTAAAAATCATGTTCAGCTCATGTCTGCTTGGATCCGTGTATTTTATCGCTTCTTCAACATCTGAGCCGTTTGCTTCGCCGACCGTCATGCAGTCGTAACGGGACAGTACTTCCCGGTTCATCTCTTGTATAAATTCGTGCAGACGGGGGCCGTTTGAATGATAGCGGCCGACGACATAAGGACGGTTGTCATCTGTTTCATAATCGGGAAAGTCGACATATTTGGAAATGGAACCGATCACATCCATCCGCCAGCCGTCCACGCCTCTGTCCATCCAAAACGTCATCAAATCGTATACTTCCCGGCGAACCGCTTCATTCTCCCAGTTTAAGTCAGGCTGCTTATTCGAAAAGTAGTGAAGATAATACTGCCCTGTCCGCTCATCGAATGTCCACGCCGGCCCTGAAAAGATCGATCCCCAATTGTTCGGTTCTGAACCGTCCGCCTTTGGATCCTTCCAAAAATAATAATCACGGTAAGGATTGTCCTTTGACTTGCGGCTTTCGGCAAACCAGGCATGTTCATCAGACGTGTGGTTCACGACAAGATCCATGATGATTTTCATTCCGCGTTTATGCACTTCATCAATCAATTGAAACATATCATCGTTCGTCCCGAACTTTTCGTATATGCTTCTGTAGTCGCTGATGTCGTAGCCGTTGTCATCCTGCGGAGAGTCAAACACAGGACACAGCCAGATAACATCGGCTCCGAGGCTTTTGATGTAATCGAGCTTTTGAATCACGCCCTGCAAATCACCGAATCCGTCTCCGTTGGAATCATAAAAACTCCGCGGGTAAATTTGATACACGACTGCCTCTTTCCACCATTGGCTCATCAGGCATCCTCCTTTCATACCGTCCGTTCAGTGCGATCTGCTCTCCATAAACTGTCATAGAAAGCGGTTCTCCTTTTACAAGGTTGAAGGCGACGCTGTTTTCCTCTACCTGCACATTGATTAGCCGGTTCCGATAATTGATGTTAAACGAATAACCGTCCCATTCCTTCGGCAAAAACGGAGCAAACGACAGCGTCTCCTCCTGGGTCCGCATGCCGGCAAATCCTTGCACGATCGCGAGCCAGCTTCCGGTCATTGATGTAATATGAAGCCCTTCCTCTGTGTCATGATTGTAATTATCCAGATCAAGCCTCGCTGTACGCTTATACAGTTCAAGCGCCTTCTTTTCCATTTTGAGTTCAGCCGCCAGCACCGCATGGACAGACGGCGAAAGGCTCGATTCATGAACGGTCATCGGTTCATAAAATTCAAAGTTGCGCCGTTTTTCTTCCTTCGTAAATCGGTGATTAAAGAAATAAATGCCTTGCAGAACATCAGCCTGCTTAATAAAACTGGAGCGGAGAATTTTGTCCCATGACCAATTCTGATAGAGCGGGCGGTCATCCGCTTCAAGCTCATCCGTTGCCTGAAGCTCTTTATCCAGGAATGTATCATGCTGAATAAAAATATTTAATTCCTCACTGTATGGATAGTACATTTTCGCAATGATATCCTTCCACTTCTCGATTTCGGCTTCCCGTATATCAAGCCGGCGGCGGTTTTCCTCCGGGAGGACAGCGAGGTTTTCGAGCGTGTACTCAAGCGTCCACGACGCAATCAAATTCGTATACCAATTGTTGTTGACATTGTTTTCATATTCATTCGGCCCTGTAACTCCGTGGATCATATATTTGTTGTTACGTTTTGAGAAGTGGACGCGGTCCGCCCAAAATCTGCTGATTTCGACGAGAACGTCTATCCCGTATTCTTTCATATAGTCCCGGTCGCCTGTATAATTGACATAATTGTAGATCGCATAACAGATTGCGCCGTTGCGGTGAATTTCTTCGAAGGTGATCTCCCATTCATTGTGGCATTCATCGCCTGTGAAGGTCACCATCGGATAAAGGGCCCCCTTCAGCCCCAGTTTGGCCGCATTCCGTTTAGCTGCCTCCAAATGATGATATCGGTATAAAAGCAGATTCTTCGTCACCTCCGGCTCGGCCGTCGCCAAATACACAGGAACGGCGTACGCCTCAGTATCCCAATAGGCGGCTCCGCCGTATTTCTCGCCGGTGAATCCTTTCGGCCCGATGTTTAAGCGCGAATCGGCTCCGTAGTATGTCGAGAAAAGCTGAAAGAGGTTGTACCGAATGCCCTGCTGAAGCTCATCATCCCCTTTAATTTCAATGTCCGCTTTTGCCCACCTTTCCATCCAATGTTCGGTATGCCTCCGCTTCGCTTCTTCATATCCCTGCTGAAGAACATCAGCCAAAAGCTCCCTGCCCTTGACTAAAAGCTCTGCTTCTTCAAAGTCCCGGGACGTTGTGACAATGATCAATTTTTTTAAAGAAGCCTTTGTTCCCGGCTTCACTTCGTAACAGAAGCGGTTTTCCGCGTACATCGCATCCGTTTGAAAATGCTCGCTGAAATATCCTTCTGTCACATTGCACATTGAAGCAGCCACCGTAAAACGCGGCGTTCCAAATGGATTCTCAATCGTTTTCGTCACGAGATGACCGCGATGAGATTCGGCGCCTTTCGCTTCTTCCTGCCAAAACTGCTCTTCGAAATTGGCATCCTCATTTGCGACATTTCCATCAAGATAAGGGACAAGTGTAATAACAGCCTCATCGGTCAGGCATTCCGCTTCATAATGGATCGCGCACAGCTGCTGGACATCAAGGCTAAGAAAGCGCTCCGACGAAATTTTGACAGCCTTTTGATTCACGCGAACGACAGCGCTTCTCCGCAAGATGCCTTCCTTCATATTGAGCTCCAATTCAAACGATTCGATGCCGTTTTGATTGAAGTCGACTTTTTCGTCATCTACATATACATCAATTCCGATGAAATTCATCGCATTGATCACTTTCCCGAAATATTCGGGATAGCCGTTTTTCCACCAGCCGACACGCGTTTTGTCCGGGAACCAAACCCCTGCGATATATGTGCCTTTGAGACTTTCGCCTGAATAGCTTTCTTCAAAATTCCCCCTGATCCCCATATAGCCGTTCGCCAGGGATGTCAGACTTTCCTGAAGCCGCTTATGTTCTTTTTCAAATTGGTTTGTTTTGATTTTCCACTGGTCGATCTCAAATAGCCGCTGATTTACCATGATTTCCTCCTGACTGAAGATTTTCGTTGTGATGGCGGGTTTTGAATATATGCCTGAAAATGAAAGAGACCATCAAAGCGCTTCCGCACGAATGGATGAGCAGCATCATGATGAAGTCAAAGCGGATCATACCGAAAGCCATTGCAGCCGCTGCCGGAAGCGCTGATCCGCACACCGCCGCTGCGGCCGCTTCCTTAAACGACCTTATCCCGGTCATGTTGGATTTTTTGGAGATCCAGATGCCTCCCGCCAAAACAGCTGTTACAAAAAGCGAGATGATGAAAACCGCCGAACAGGCCAGCATGATGATAAGCGGCTTATATTGGGCAAACCACATGGCACCGATAAAATCCCCTATATGATCGGCATCCAGATCATTCAGCCCGGCCTTTGCCGGATAGCGGACAGAAAACCCCGCTCCGCTTTGATCGCTGATGATCAGATGATCTGACTGAAAGATGAGCGCGTTTTGATAGCCGCCTTCCGCCTTTATCCGTCCGTTCTCACCGCTTGTTTTCAATTCATGCTTCAAATCGACCGCCAGCAAGGTTTTCTCTTTCTCCACACGGTACAGCTCGTCTGCGCCTGTCAATCTCCCGTTTGTCAATTGGTAGCCTTTTAATTGTTTGATGAATGCCGCGTCAGCCTTTTGAACAACGTTTGGCAGCAAATCCCCGGCGTTGAAGCGGTCCATTTTCATCAACGCAATCGTCACGGGCGCCGTTAAACAAGCTGTCAAAAACATAAACAGAAAAGAAATTTCGAGCCAGCTGAATGCATGTTTGCAGCGCATGACGCCCGCCGGTGATGCCGCTGCTTTAAGAAAGCGGACGATCAGCTTTTCGTTTCGCATGTCGTTCATCGGTTTATCCCTTCGTTCCGCCAGATGTCAAACCGGACACAAAGTTCTTTTGGAGAAAGAAAAACAAGATGCAAATCGGCAGAGCTGCAAGAATCGCTCCGGCTGCAAACAGCGCGACTTTTTGCTGCTGCGGATTGGAGATGAATGTCTGCAAACCGACGGCGATAGTCAGGCTTTCCGGCGAGCGAAGCAGAAATTTCGCCAGCAGATAGTCGCCGAACGGCCCCATAAACGCCCACAGCGCCTGGACTGCAAGCATCGGTTTCACAAGCGGCAGAACGACCGAAGCAAAGATCCGCAGGTGCCCCGCGCCGTCAATCCGCGCCGCTTCATCGATTTCTCTCGGCACTGTATCAAAGTAGCCCTTCATCAGCCATGTGTTCATCGGAATTCCGCCGCCGATATAGATGGCAGTTAAAAACCAATATTGGTCCAAAGCTCCGATCAGCATGGCCAGGACGTAAAAAGCGGTCAGCGCCGCCATCGTCGGCACCATTTGAATGATCAAAAAGAAAATGAGGCTCTTTTTTCGGCCCGCAAACCGGTAGCGGCTGTACGTATAGCCGGCAAGCGTCACAATCGTCACCTGGAACACCATGACAGACAGCGCGATTACAAGCGTATTCCCGTACCAGTTGAGATAAAGCGTCTCTTCAAACAGCCGCTTAAAGTGGTCCAATGTCCATGCGCCCGAAAAATCGAGTGTAAAAGCCGCTACATTCCCGACCCGAAATGCAGATGATGCCGTGATCAAAAGCGGATAAATAATCACGATGCTTAAAAACGTTAAAAATATATAGGTCGAAACTTTGTTCAACATCCCGGTGAACCGCGTATTTTTGAAAATCCCTCTCATCTACATGACCTCCTCATTGCCGAAGGCATTCGATTTCTTAAAAGCAATCAGGGAAACCCCGATGACAATGAAAGAAATGAGCAGTGTGACAGCAGCCGCCACGGAATACTGCGGCGACGTTCCCGTCGTCAGCTTATAGATCCAGGATATTAAGATGTCGGTTGACCCGGCTCCGGCCCCCGCACTCCCCGGACCGCCCTCATTAAATAAATAGATGATCGAGAAGTTATTGAAATTAAACGTATACTGAGTAATCATCACCGGTGCGGTCGCAAATAAAATCATCGGCAGCGTAATGTGTTTAAAGCGCTGAATAAATGTCGCGCCGTCAATCTTTGCCGCTTCATAAAGCTCTCCGGGAATCGCCTGAAGCACCCCTGTCACCATGACATAAATGTATGGAAAACCGAGCCACGTCTGAATCATAATCAAAGCCGTCTTCGTCCAGAACGGATCGGTCTTCCATGCGACAGCCGGGATATCGACGAACGGAAGCTGGTTCAAAAGCGGGATCACTTGGACGTTCATCGCGCCCGCCGAGTCATTGAAAATGTTGGCAAAGCTCATAATCGTAATAAATGCCGGAACGGCCCACGGAAGCAGGAAGATGATCCGGAACATCCGCTTGCCTTTAATAAAGTTCTGATTGACGATCAGCGCTGTCACGATGCCGAGAACAATTTGCAGCGTCGTCGCACAGATCGTCCAGATGATCGTCCAGCCCAGTACATCGGCGAATGTTTGCCGATACGAGCCAAGGAAAAAGATGTTCATGAAATTTTTAAAGCCGACCCAGTCGATGAGACTGTTAGGCGGAATATGATAAAAATCGTAGTTTGTAAACGCGATAAACAGAGTCACCAGCACCGGAAAAATAATCACAAACACCATCATGAGGTATGCCGGCAGCGTAAATAAATACGGGAACCCTTTGTCACCTGCATTTCTGATCATATCCCCGGCCGTCTCGCTGATTTTCAAACCCGCCGCTTTCATCGCGGCGGTCTTCCGGGCATCATACAGATTAAAGATGTAAAACATCAGAAAAACGAGCGTCAATATCAATTGCAGCGTGCCCTCTATCAACAGAAACAGCGAGTGATCTTCTCCCGGGACAGTCCCCAGTGTCGCGAGGCCGATCAGCGCCTGATAACCGAAAACCGCTAACTCACAAATAAACAAGCCTGTGATGACAAGAAAAAGGATCCCCTTTGAAAACTGCCGGTTTGCAATCTGGCCAGCACCGGGAATAATCGATAACAGCGCTGCCTTCCGGCTCCGTTTTGCAAGTGTTTGGTCTTTGTTCATTTTTTTCGCCCTCTATTCTTCCGGACGCTAAAACCGCCGTTTTATTTCACATACTTTTCTTTAATGTTTTCTTTGATTACGCCGACGGCATCATCCGCTGATTGCTGAGCCGATTTTTTCCCTGCTGCTGCGTCAAATATCAGGCTTTCTGCACCTGTCCACACCTCGGCCATCTCCGGAATGTTTGGAGTCGGCGTCGCCGTTTCGTATTGTGTGATGACCGCCGACGTCAGCTCGCTTTTTTGTTCCCCTGCTTTTTTTCGTGCGGCGAGGTTGGCCGGAACTTCGTTCGTATCTTCATAAAAACGGTAAGCGTTTTCGTCATTTGCGGCATATTGCAGCCACTTTTCAGCAAGCTCCGCCTCTTTCGTATATTTTGAGGCGACCCAGCCTTTTCCGCCTGCAAACGGGGCATATTCTTTTCCGTTTGGCAATGTCGGGATTTTCGCGGCGCCGTAGTTCAAACCGGCTTCTTTATAATTGGAAGCCGACCAGGGGCCTCCGATAACAGCCGCTGCTTTTCCGTCCATAAAGGTCTGCTG
This sequence comes from Bacillus sp. FSL L8-0528, assembly GCF_038593085.1. Lineage (NCBI taxonomy): Bacteria > Bacillati > Bacillota > Bacilli > Caryophanales > Bacillaceae > Bacillus > Bacillus sp. FSL L8-0528. The sequence continues at coordinate 672,167 of NZ_CP151961.1, read as the reverse complement.
AATAAAATCGTCAGCGCTCGTATTGTCCTGCATGCCTTTCGGCCAATATTCACTGAACCATTTCTCGGCGTATTCCACCGCTTCCACGGCTCCCTTGTTGTTCAGACCGATGTCTCCTGAATCCGTGCCTTCAGCTCCGAATACATATCCGCCGTATCCCGCCATTAAACCGTATGACATGTAAAAGTCCGTCCACTTTGCGAGAAAAGCGGTCGATTTTCCTTTTTCCGAAGAAAAAGCGAACCTCTTGTCTTTTGTTAAATCCTCAAGCTCGTTAAAGGTTTTTGGCGGCGCTTTTAACAGGTCTTTGTTGTAATAGAGTACGAGAGTTTCAATAACAAGCGGGATTCCGTAGACTTTTCCGTCAACTGTTACTTGCTGCATTTCTTTGTCTCCGAAGCTTTTAGTATCAGACGGTTTGACTTCCAACAAATGCCCTTGCTGCCCTAAGCCGCCGATACGGTCGTATGCCCCAAGCATGACATCGGGCGCATTGCCTGCCGGGCCGTCAAGAGGAAGCGCTTCAAGCTGATCGAACATTGGCTTTTCAACAATTTTGACTGTCACATCATTCTCTTTTTCAAAACCTTCCTTTATGCTTTCAACGTAAGGTTTATAGACCTCTTCTACAGACACGGTGAGCACTTTTTTCCCGCTGCTGCCCCCCGTTTCCTTTGAACTTGAACAGGCGGCAAGACCGAACAGCAGAACTGACGCCAGCATCGCTATAAATCCTTTTTTTAAATGTTGCATCTTTTTTCCCCCTTCTATCTTAGAATCTGAGACAATTGTAATCCTCGATAGAAAGCGGTTACAATAGTTTAAATTCTGTTAACGGTAACAGAATTTAAACCGCCCCCAAAATGAAAAACCCGCCTGGCTGTATGTCGACCGCATCATCATGATGAAGCGTATCTTCCGACCACGCATCATATATTCTTTTATCGCTTGCAATCTTCAAATCCCGCAATCTGACACGACGCACTTCGCTGCCCTGGTGGAAGAAGTAGATCAGCTCTTTTCCTTCATGCGTTCGGGAAAAACTGACAAAATCGTTTTCGTCGTCAACCAGCCTCCACTCGAGCGCTCCATAAGTCAATACATCATTTTCTTGTTTTCGCAAAGCGATCAGCCGTTTCATAAATGTGAGCATCTCTTGATTCTGTTTCTCCTCTTCCCAAACCATGCACTTCCGGCACAATGGGTCATCCCCGCCGTCCAGCCCGATTTCGGTTCCGTAATAAATGCACGGCGAGCCTGTCTGAGCAAACATAAATGCCAAAAGAGAGCGCACCTTTTTCTCATCGCCTCCGCACCTTGTCAAAATCCGCTTTGTGTCATGGCTGTCCAGCAAATTAAACATCACCTCATTGACCTGCTTCATCCCGCTCATGAGATGCGAATTGATGCGGCTGGCCATTTGCGAAGCTGAAATCGATCCGTCTGCAAAATAGTCAATCATCGGTTCTGTGAACGGGTAGTTCATGACCGAATGAAATTCGTCTCCTCTAAGCCACGGATCAGCCTGATGCCAGATTTCACCCAATATAAAAATGTCGGGCTTTTCTGCCGTAACGTCTTGCCGAAACTTCTTCCAAAACGCATGATCGACTTCATTCGCCACATCCAAACGCCAGCCGTCGATATCAAATTCGCGGATCCAGTACAGCGCGATATCAAGCAAATAAGCCTGAACTTCCGGGTTGGCCGTATTGAGCTTCGGCATCTCGGGAGTAAACGCAAATGTATCGTAACCGCCTTCTTTAACAGGGAAAGAATGAACATGAAACCAGTCTTTATAACGGGACTTTTCACCGTTTTTGACGACATCCTGCCACTCTCGCGAAGCGCTGCCGATGTGGTTAAAAACAGCGTCAAGCATGATCTTCATTCCCCGCTCGTGAAGCCGGCTGACCAGCGTGCGAAAGAGTTCCTCATCGCCAAAATGCGGATCGATCGAGCAATAGTCCAATGTGTCGTATTTATGGTTGGAAGGCGCGGCAAAGATCGGCGTCAAATAGATTCCGCCTACCCCCAAGTCTTCCAAATAGTCCAGCTTGTCCATGATCCCCTGCAAATCCCCTCCGAAAAAATCGTGCGCCTCAGGATCTTTGCTTCCCCATGGCAAAGCGTTTTCCGGAGACAAATCTTCCCGCCCGCTGGCAAAGCGCTCCGGAAAAATTTGATACCAGACGGTTGATTTGACCCAGTCAGGTGCATCAAACGTGTCTGCCTCATGAACAAACGGAAATTTAAAACAGTGTTTGCCTATATCCGCCGCTTTCCCGGCAAACGGACATGCACCATTGCTTCCGTAAAAAGTGTCTCGATCATCAGCGCCTGTCAGGATAAATCCGTATTGCAGACGCCTGAATGGAGGCGCCACTTCGGCAAACCAGTAATCATGGGTGCTTGTTGCGGCAATTTTCGCCATCGCAAGCTCGTTCGCTTTCCATGTGCCGCCGGTGTATTCGTAAGGATCGCCCCAAACCAAGCGGACGTGTTCGGCATCATCCTTTTTTGTACGGATCTTGATGTGCAATGTCCGTCCATTGTAAGAATAGGCATCAGAGCTGAAAGGCTGATGATGTATCGCTGCATATTCCATCATGTTTCCCCCTTTTGGTTGTCCGGCTGTGATAAACCGGCTTTTATTCTGAAATTATCATGACGGCGGTAACAGGAACAATCATTTTCAGCTTGTTAACGGTAACAGAATGAGACACCCTACAAAGTCGATTCGCGGACAATAAGCTCCGGCTCAAAAAATTGATTGCCTTGCGGCGCTCCGTCTTCATTGATTTTTTTCAGCAGGATTCTCGCGCAAGCCTCTCCCATTTCAACAACAGGCTGTCTGACGGTTGTCAGGCGAGGCGAAGCGATCCGGTCGAGAAACACCCCGTCATAGCCGGTGACCGCGACATCTTCCGGAATTCTTTTACCAAGCGATTGCACCGCGCGGATAACCCCGAGCGCGATTCGGTCCGAAGCGCAAACAACCGCTGCAGGTGCGTCAAAGGATGCAAGCACTTCCCGCGCGCGTGCTTCACTTTTTTTTGAACTGTTTTCCATCCGGAAAATCGCTGCTTTTTTCAGACTGCCTTCCATCGCCTGAAGATAGCCTTTTTCCCTTGAGCGTTCAAAGGGCTCATCCAAATCGATCCCAAAAAAGACGACATTGCGGACGCCCAGACCAATGACGTGACGTGTTGCCATATAGGTTCCTTTTTCATTGTTAACATCAATAAAATCGTAGCCCATTTCATTTTGCCCGAATACAACGACAGGCTTTTCAAAAACCTTGATGAGCCCTTCAAAATCGGCTTTTCTCAACCCCGTCGCAATAATGCCGTCGCACTGGCCGATATTGAGAGATTTCCTTGTGACAAGCTGCAAAGCATAATGATGACGGTCCAGCTCGCGGCTGATTCCCGTTAACAGATTCATATAATAAGGTTCTGTTGTATCCATTTCTTCCAGTATGAGCAGCTTGACGACCTGTGTTCTGTTTTGAACGAGCGCTCTTGCTGCATAGTTCGGTATATAATTGAGCTCCTTCATTGCGGAATGAACAAGCTTTTTCAATTCATCCGTCACAGTCTCAGGATGATTGATCACCCGCGATACCGTCATTTTCGACACATTTGCTTTCTTTGCTACATCAGATAACGTTGCCATTTCATCCCCGCCTTACCTATGCGATTCAAACTGTCAGCAAGTCCTTCCTGAGGGCTGATGACACTTTGTTAAAATTAATTATAAAATGTAATCAAAGAAATTTATAAGACGGGCAAAATAAAAAAACGGATTTCCTTCAGGAAATCCGTCCTCTCTGCTCTTCTATCTTTGAACATAAATTGAAACCGACCCGCCGTTTACGTGAAACTCTCCCCAGCCTTCAGAATTGATGACAACCGGATCGGAACGGTTTCCGGTGATGTCATGCCATGTCTCACCGGCGTTTTGCCGGCCGACATACATTCGCTTTGCCCCGCCGGGTCCGTCTGTTATTAACGCCGCCAAACCGGAATTTGCAGCCGAGCTGTCGCCTTCCCTCGTCCAGCCGACAATGTCATGATGATCGAAATAATCATGCTGTGCTCCGTACGCATATTGTTTTCTCGCTTTTAAAATCGGTTCGATTTTGTGTTTCAGGGCAGGAATTTCGCGCTGCGAGGCTCCTTTCGTCCCGTACATATCCCCGTAGAAAACCTGCGGGTAGCCTGCTTCTCTTGTCAAAATAAAAGCGTAAGCGAGCGGCTTAAACCATGTTTGAACAGTCGACTCAAGCGATTGCCCCGGCTGTGTATCATGGTTATCGACGAACGTAACCGCTTTCAAAGGATGCTTGGAAACGACCGTTCCGTTCAGCAATTTCCTCATATCATAGCCGCCTCCCTGTGTCGATGCAGCATGGAACTGATAATGAAGCGGCACGTCAAACACTGAATGATTAAAATTTGTTTTGTTCAAATAGTTTTCCAGCGCGCCTAAGTCATTCTGCCAATATTCGGCTACCGTAAACATTTCCTTCCCTGTTTTTTCCCTGACATGATTGACCCAATCCCGCAAAAAAGAAAATTTAATGTGTTTGACGGCATCAAGGCGGAATCCGTCCAATTGCAGCTCATTGGCATACCACGTTCCCCATCTCTTTATTTCTGCCGCGACATCAGGATGATCATAATCGATGTCGGCATACATCAAGTAATCATAATTGCCATTTTCATTGGAAACTTCCCAATCCCATGCCTTTCCTTGAAACTTATAGATGCGGTTCAGCTTTCGGGACTCGTCCCAATCGGTTCCGTCAAAATGGTACCAATGCCATTTGAAATCGCTGTATGTGCTGCCGCGCCCCGGGAAATGAAAATGTGTCCACGCTTTGATTCGCTGTTCTCCTGATGTTACACGGTTGCGGTCGGCGGGATCGACTTCAACAGCCGTTACATCTTCGGTCGCATCAGCACCGCCTTTGTGGTTGATGACTACATCGCCGTAAACGTTGATGTCCCGGGAATGAAGACTGTTGATCGCAGATTGCAGTTCTCCCTTTGTGCCGTACTTTGTCCGAACCGTCCCTTTTTGATGAAACTCCCCTAAATCATACAGATCGTAAGCGCCGTAGCCCACATCGTCTTGACTCGTTCCCTTATATGCCGGGGGAATCCAGACGGCAGTAATACCGTGTTCAGCCAAATATGCCGAGTCGTTTTGTAAGCGTTTCCAATGTTGTCCGTCATTTGGCATGTACCACTCAAAATACTGCATCAGCGTCCCATTAAGATTTGCCACCGCTGCTGCAGAGTGAGGCAGCAAGAAGATGAGCGCAAATAACAGCGGCAGCAATCGGGCATAAAGACGTTTGTGCTGTTTCATGATTCTCCTCTCCCCTTTCAAAGTGAAACACATGCTATTGTATAAATATTTGGAATTTTTAACAAATATCGTTTTCCCTATATTTTCTTGCAAAAGAAAAGCGCCGATATGGCGCTTTCTTCTCATTTATTCAATATCCTCTCTGCTTCTTCACTTCTTCAAGCTGAGATACAGTTACCAATTGATAGCCTTTTGCTTTCAGCTTTTTAATAATCTCTTCAGCCGCTTCTGCGGACGTTGCATAAATATCGTGCATTAAGACGATTTTTCCGTCTCCCGCATGACTCATGACATGATTGACAATCTTTTGTTTATTTCTGTACTTCCAATCTTCCGGATCAACATCCCACAATGAGACCTTCAGATTGGAAAGCGAGCGGACGGAATCATTGATCCCGCCGTATGGAGGACGCAAGTGTGCCGGCTGGTGTCCGCTGATTTTTTCGATCATTTCTTGCGTATCGTTAATTTCCTGATACGCTTTTTCGTTTGACAGCCTTGTCAATAACGAATGGTCCCAGGAATGGTTGCCGACTTCGTTTCCTTCCTTCAGCATCCGTTTTATCGTTTCGGGATAATATTGGGCTCTGCTCCCAAGCACGAAAAAGGTCGCATGCCCTTCATGCTTCTGTAAAGCGTTCAATATTTTATTCGTTGTAGCGGGATTCGGGCCGTCATCAAATGTGAGAGCAATCACTTTTTCATCAGGATTTATTTTCGCTTGTTTCGGAAGGGGGACAGGCTCCTGTTCACGTTTTGCCTGAAGACGATTCTTTTTCATATCTTGATATTGGTCTTTTAAAATATCTTTTACCCATTCTTTTTTTATTTTTACAGACTGCTCAAGACCGGTTTGTTTTTTCTCAAAATAAAATTCGACTTCGTTTTCCAGGAGCGCGAAGCGGCTGAAATGCTCTTCCTGAGGGCTTGTCCCTTCTTTTAATAAAGCCATGTCGGCAGACGGATTCCGATTTTTCAATTCCTGATAGGCAATGCTTGAAATCCTGTTCAGAAAATCTGAATTTTCTTTGAACAGGTCTTGAAGGGACAGCAGCTTTTTCTGTTTTAAATCGGCGTTAAACGTCTTGACAGACGTTGTACCCGAAACGCCCCCGGCCTCTATGTATTGATTCAGCACCACACTGGCCGTATCCTTTGTATAATAGACAACCTTATATTTGATGTTCAGTTCAAAAGGCCCGTCTTCATCCTGAGCCTGGGCCTTTGCATTATCCTCTTTAAAACCGGCCAATTCTTGATTCACATAAGCTTTTATTTGTTCATCGATTTCTTTTATGTGAAACACCGGATAGTGGATGGCATACCGCTCTTGTTTGCTGTCGCTGACCATGGATTCGACGCCGAGGCCGGATTGTCCGCGGTCTTTTTTTGGTTGAGGGGGCTCTTGGCTGTTGCTTGACACCTTATTGTAAGAGTACCCCGCCAAACCTATTAATATCGTTAAAAAAATCAACATTTTAACCCATCGAAATGATGGTTTGCCAGACATCGCTGCTCACTCTCCTGTTTCATGACTTGCTTTCTCTGTTTCTATTACAAATATTGTTTCTAATACCGGGACTAATATAAAAGCGTCGACGGAAGCTTTATTTCCTGGTTTCCGGCCGCATACGGGGCGATATCATACTGCTGAAATATGATTGAAATTCCGCTGCTTGTATAATAGAATGCCGTCTGTTCATCCAAGCGGATATCGCTCTTTTTCAAATCAGAATAAAATTGTTCCGGATGTTCGTTAATATAGCTGAAAATATAGTTTTTTGCCTTTTCGATTTTCGCCTGATTGTTTAATACGTCAGTCAGCACGACTTGTTTGTGCTTGTCAAAGTCAAAATTGTAGGATGTAACGGTGTACATGCCGTGCGCACCGCCGGAGAACTGATAGTCATAGATTAAAAAGCTCAGTTTGCCTTCCTCGTTGTATTTGACTTTGTAGGACGTTTCATAGACGTTTTCCTCGTCCTTATCCTTCTTTTCGGCATCATTAACGATTTTTTGAAATTCTTTATAGGAGTTTTTTAAATGAAGTTTTACCGCATCGTTGGCCAGCTGGGCATCTTCTTCCTTCAAATCGCTGAATACCGGAAAAGAAAGCGAACTGATGTCTTTGTAATATTCCGTGTGAATCGCGGCTTTTCTATTTTGTGAAGCGTTTATTTGAGATGTTCCTTTATTGATGATGAATAGCAGCGATGCTGTGAGTACAAGGAATCCTAAAATAGCCATCGCTTTTTTCATAAGCATGCTCCTTTGTCAATCTTCTTTTAAACTCGTAACATATCATTTTCTTTTGTAACACAAATGTAATATTTATTTCATATTTGTAATGATACTAACTTTTAAATCCGCCGTCAACTTTTTTGGGTAAAAATTTCTTCTGACGGCAAATATAAGACACTCTCAGGAATCGAGAGTGTCGTTAACGGGATGATGAATGAGACTTGCGTCTTCACGCTTTTTTGAGGGGCTATAAATGCAGGAAAAACGCAGGCTGCGGTCTTCGTGATCAGTCTGACCGGAGTCTTCCTTTCAGCCGTATTGTTTCAGCATGTCGGATAATGTCCGCTTCATCCTTTCGATTAATTCGGAAGGCTTCTGAATAATTGCTTCCCGGCCGAATGAAATGAAATAATCCGCAAAAAAATCAATATCCTTCGGCGCGATCTCTCCTTTCAGCACGCCGGACCCGTCTTCTTTTACATGCAGCTCAAGGTGCGGCCATTTGAGTGAACCGTGCCGTTCTATTCCTTTTTTTGTCAGATTCACGGATAATTCCAATGTCTCCCTTGGCCGGGACACAGCTGAAAAACGGTTCTTTAAATTAAGACCGGTCAAATCAATCGGGGCCGTATGTTCATCAAGCTCGGCCCGCTTGATCCGGTCACACCTGAAGATGCGGTAGTCCTTTCTTAAAAAGCAGTAAGCCGGGCAATACCACTTCCCTTGATTGGCATAGATTCCGATCGGCTGAATGTTTCTCTTGCTTGCTGCGCCATTTGCTTCATATTCGATGATCAACACCTTTTGCTGAACTGCCGCCTCAAGCAGCACCTTTAAGATCGGAATGTCGTCTTTTTGCTCATAAGGCGTATAAAAAGCAACGCGATCCTGCATACTGTCAATCGCATCCCGGATGTCTCCTGTAAGGTTCAAATAAAATTTCTTTTTGATGGACTCGTACTGGGCGTCAAACGGCAGGGATATATAATGCTTCAGCGCATCGATCGCAAAGAAGATGGCGATCGCTTCGTTCTCGCTGAAGGCGATGGGAGGAAGAATCCTTTCATTTAACACCTGATATCCTCCGTGGGGGCCGGTTTCAGAATAGAGGGGCACCCCCATTTCGCTGAGCTCTTGCAAATCCCTTAAAACCGTTCTCTTGGAAACCCCGAATTCCTGCGCCAGCTCTCCGACCGTAAATCGTTTTTTCCGGTTTACCATCATGATCATTTCATTCAATCGTTTCGCTTTAGACATGAAAACCTCCAATCATTTTTTAACCATGACATAAGTTGTCACCATTATAATATACAATCTTCTTAGATCAACAAAAAAAGGAGATGTTCCCTCTATGAAAACGCAATTTACACCTTACATCCTAATGAATGGAAGAGCAAAGGAAGCGATTGATTATTATCGTCATGTACTCGATGCTGAAGTAAAGTTCAGTCAGACGATTGGCGAAGGCCCTGCAGATGAGGCGGCGAATTTTAAGGAAGACGAATTGGATTTCATCGCACACGCCGTTTTGACAATCGGCGACGCCGTCCTGATGATCGCCGACATCATTCCTGAACTGCCTTTCCAAAGCGGAAAACAATTGTCCATTTGCGTAACGGCAGCTGACGTTTCTTCGGCCAAGCGGCTGTTCGGCAAGCTGAGCGAGCGGGGCGAGGTCAAGCTTGAGCTGAAGGAGACTTATTTCAGTCCCGCCTACGGCATTGTCACCGATCCGTTCGGCGTTACCTTTCAAATTTTTGCCGCGCGTCCCGCATAAATGAACAAATGAGACATATCAAAAAAGGCCGGGTTTCATGAACCGGCCTTTTTTGCACTGGATCAGCTCTGAAGATTTTACAGGATTTTTGGCTAAAAAGCGGTATTTGACCGCACGTTTTGTCAAATTCACCTTGACAAAGGGCATTTATGGAAACGCCTCTTCTTTTTGGTATAATAAGGGTCAGCAACAGTTCGGTTCTATATAAGGGCGGTCGGCTCACCCTCCATCTCTTGGAGAGAAAGGGGGTGAGCATGTGACAGTATCAGAGGCGTTGCAACTCATGGTCTCTTTCGGCATTCTCGTCGTGGCCATTTTGTCATCTAACGACAAAAAAAAAGTAAGATCGCCCTTGATTCCCACACCAAGACGATCTTACTTTTTAATTGGGATCTAAAAATAGAGCCGACTCCTTTTTACGGAGCCTCTCTGTTGCTTCCGGGAGATGTTGCCGCATCTTCCGGTCTTTTTTCAGTTTACGCATTCATATAAAGATTATTCTGTTTCACACCTTGAATATATCACGATTTCCTTTATTTATCAATATGAATGCGTTTATATAAAACCGGAGTTACGGTCACATACGATATGAGAAGATCAATTCCTGATGACAGGAACATCCGGTCAATCGTAACTTCAAAATCGGGAAAATGCGTTTCTACATCAGAAAAGCCTCTCTTTTTTAACTCCCCGCTTAACATGTGAGGAGAGGTTGACCAATATCCCGGCTGACGTCAGCATGAACATTAACGAAGAACCTCCGTAGCTGACAAACGGAAGAGGAATTCCGGTAATGGGAAGAAGGCCGAAAACAGCGCCCATGTTAAATAACGCCTGAATCATGATCTGGAAAGTAATGCCGACTGCCAGCAGCTTTCCAAACGGATCATCGATTTGCGCAGCGATCCGAACGCCTCTGAACATGATCAACAGGTAGGCCCCGATGATCATCAACAGCCCGACACCGCCGAGTTCTTCGCTGATGACCGCCATGATAAAGTCCGTATGGGCTTCAGGAAGAAATCCCAGCTTTTGAACGCTGTTCCCTAATCCATTCCCCCATAACCCGCCCGAATCAATGGCAAGGTAGGAATTGATCAACTGGTAGCCGTCTCCGTATTCATTTTGAAAAGGATCGCTGAACGATGTCAGCCTTTTTAACCGGTACGGCGCTGTCATAGCAAAATAGGCGATGCCCGCCCCTGCCATTGTTCCGAGAAGCAGCAAGTGCCGTATTCTGAGGCCGGCGCACAACAGAACCGCTCCGCAGCTTAACAGGATCGAAACAGCGGTGCCCAAGTCGGGCTGTTTTAAAATCAAAAAAAACACAGCGGCCAAAATGATCAGCGGCGGCATGACGCCCTTTCCAAAATCGGCGATGTATCTCTGCTTTTTTGCATACACATAGGCGAAATAAATAACCATCACAAGCTTCACAGCCTCAGACGGCTGGATCATGAGCGAACCAAATTGAATCCACCTTTGGGAATTGTTTTTCTCCAGCCCGATTCCCGGCAGCAGCACGAGAATCAGCAGCAAAAAAGAAAGCTTCACCAAAAACCGGATGAGTTTGCTGTAAGCTTTGTAAGGGAAAAAGACGGCAGCCGAAAAAAAGGTCAAACCGATGAGCAGCCACTGCAGCTGCTTCATAAAAAAATAGCTGCCATCATGATACTTCATATATCCGAGGGGGTAACCGGCACTGTATACCATCAGCAAGCCAAACGAGGATAAAAACAGAACCGAAGCAATCAATACATAATCCAGTTTCTTTATATGGGAAAGAATTATTTTGCGCACCTTCATCCCCAATCATTCCCAAACATGTAATGTTTAGATCTGATATTCACACTGAAAACGAGACCTAAAGCGATCATGTTGGTCAGCAGCGCGCTGCCGCCATAGCTGATAAACGGAAGAGCGAGCCCCGTGATCGGCATTAACCCGATCGTCATCCCGATATTTTGGAACACTTGGAATACAATCAACCCCGCAACCCCCGCACATATATAAAGACCGAACAGACTGTTGGACGAGATCGCGATCCTGATGATTCTGTAGATCATCAGAAAATACAAACAGACTAATGTGACGGCACCCAAAAAACCGAATTCTTCACCAATCACGGCGAAAATAAAATCGGTATGAGCCTCCGGAATCTTCCCTCCCTGCACTTGGGTTCCGTGAGTAAAGCCGCTTCCTGACATCTGGCCCGATCCGATCCCCAATAACGCTTGCGTCAGCTGGTATCCATATGTAGAAGCATGTTCATGAGGACTGAGCCAGCCGTATATCCGGTCAAGCTGGTGAGGCTTAATTATCTTTGAAAAAATCTCAAAGTAATGATTGTGCAAATACGTCAAAAAGGCGACCAATCCCATGAATCCAAGTGACAGGGACATGATCATTCTCCCCGAAATCCCCGAGACAAGCATCAACGTGAATGCGATCGACAAAATCACCAATGCGGACCCTAAATCAGGCTGAACCAATATGAAGAAAAACGGAATCACCGTGTACATCATGATTTTCCCCGTCGGAATGATGCTCTCGGTGAAGGAGAAACTTTTATGCTGATATTGATTGAGTACCGAAGCCAACAGAAGAATCAAAATGATCTTCATAAATTCTGAAGGCTGGATTTCGATTACCCCGAAGCTGATCCATCTTTGCGAACCGTTTTTATAAGTTCCAAAAAAATGAACGAGAATCAGAAGAAAAACGGCTCCCGCAAATAAACGAAGCGCCAATCGTTCTAGCAGCTCATAGTCGATGTAGGCCGTTCCCGCCATGACGCCAAACCCGACAAGATACCAAAAAACCTGCCGTTTGGCAAAATAAAAAGGGTCCTGTGTTTCATACTGGCCGGACCCGCTGTAAACGGCCAGCAGACTGATGATAAACAAACAAAATAGAATGAGCAGCAGGCTGATGTCAATGTTGATAGGCTTTCTTTTCATCTGTAACATACTCCATCATGATTTATGTGACAGCTGGTTGAAAACGAATTGAACCGCTGCGGCATCATCAATATAGCCGATTGGAAAAATATAATCCGGTATGACATCAACAGAAACGATGAAATACAGCAAAGCGCCGCCCATCAGCAGCAATTCACGCGGCGTTCCGCGCCCTGAGGTAAATCTGCTGTACATGTCGTGCAAACGGGTCAGAAAAGGACCAATGCCGGCGACTTTCTCGACTTTGGATTCAAACTCAGCCAGAATGGTACGCTTTCCTTCCTCCGTCTGGGAATATTGTTCGTACTCATTCAATTTGTTTTTCAGTTCTTCCGTGGTAAAGGACCGATCATAGACATTTGAGGTTTGCAAAACATCTTCAATTTCGGCAACTGACGAGTGAATATCCGGACGTTCGCTTTCCCGCGCCTTCTCCATCGCATAGCCGGCCGCTGTCATCAGCTCATCAAAAGAAACGCCGAGACTTTCAGAAAACCTTTGCAAATGGTTCAAGTTTGCTTTTCTTTTGCCATTGATGATTCTTGAGATGGTCGCTTTATCGATTTGAGTGCGTTCGCTCAATTCTCTTAAAGATAATGATCTTTTTCGCAAATGCTCTTTCAGCAGCGCCCCCAGCTGATTTTTCTTTTGTTCATCCACGAGCTTTTCTCCTCTCACACTAAAAATGTATCAATCTATCAGCCAAAAGACCAAGTCGGTATCAATATATAGAATCGTTGTCAAAATGTCAACGAATAACCATAGACCTCTGTTTTATCTGGCTTATTCCACCCCATAATCGTTGACAAATAAACAAAAAAAAGAGCGAGTCAAAACTCACTCCTTCTACGATATCAATCCAAACCCGTTTTAACGCCAAACCCGACAAGCACCAGCCCCGCGGCTTTTTGAAAGATCTTCTGGAATTTCACGCTTCTCAGCCATTTTTTTGCGAAATCGATCAAATATACGAGGATGAGGAACCAAAACACAGCAAGAAAGGTAAGGATTAAAGCGAGGATGATCAACTGCTGGTTGACGCTTTCTCTTAAATTAATAAATTGAGGCATAATCGTGATATAAACCAAAACAGTTTTCGGATTGAGAACGTTGCTGAACAATCCTTGCATAAACGAATCCTTATAATGCCGGCTTGATGCGTTTTCGGTTTTGTTTTTCTCGGCTTGTATGTCCTCCAAAGAAAACATTTTTTTCGCGAAAAAGCTTTTAATGCCTAAATATATTAAATAGGCCGCCCCCAAGTATTTGATCGTATTGAACAGAATCACCGACTTCGCAATCACCACCGCTAAGCCGAGAACGGCAATCAGCGTCCAGAAAGAAAGCCCCGTCGCCAAACCGAGAACATTGCAGCGCCCGGCGTTCGGCCCGTATCGAAGCGTGTTTTTCACCACAAGCATCGTATCGGCTCCCGGTATCACCACCATCATGGCGGCAATCGATATGTATGACAGCAGGCTATCCATCAGATGTCTCCCCCCATACTGGTTTTTATATAGTGACTACTTTAGTAACCACTTATTAAAAATTGTATCAGCGGACTTGAAATAAATCAATACATCCAGCAAAATATGAGTGACAAAGGTAGCGACTCTTGTTGAAGCTGGAGGGCTTATGAAGGAAAACATATTAGACGTACTGAAAAACCTGAATTTCACCGAGTATGAGTCGAAAGCATACTTAGCGCTTTTGGAAGAATCGCCGCTGACAGGCTATGCGGTGGCAAAAAAATCGGGTGTTCCCCGGTCGAAAATATACGAAGTGCTGGAGAGCCTCGTGATCCGCGGCGATATCTTTGTCAGCTACGGCGGCACACCGCAGTACATTCCCGTTCCCGCCAATGAACTGATTAAAAACCGGCGGCTGAAAGCGGAAGAGACTTTTGAACAGGCAGAAAAATATTTCGAGAAGTTTGAACGCACTGCAAATGACCGGGAAAATATTTGGAACATCACCGGACGAAGCGAGATTATCGATAAAGTAAAGGCTTGTATATCATCAGCCGGAAAAAGGATTCTCCTCGAAATTTGGAAAGAAGATTTTCCTGAATTGGAGCCGGAACTCAAGCAGGCCGCAAAAAAAGGCGTCATCGTCACCATCATTGCGTACGGCGACATTGAAGCTGATTTCGCCAATGTCTATCTTCATGACAGCAGCACGCAAATTACAGAAGAGTACGACGGACGCTGGCTTGTATTCAGTGTCGACGATTCGGAAGTCGTGGCCGGCATTGTCTCGCACGGGAAAGACAGCCGCGCAGCCTGGACGATGCATGTAGGCTTGGTGATGCCGATTACCGAAGTGATGATTCATGATCTGTACCTGATGGAAATCATGAAGAAGCACAGAGAGGTATTGGAGGAAAGTTTCGGCGAAAACCTGATCCATTTGCGCCGAAAATTTTCGATTCATCCGGATTTCAAAAAGCATTATATGAAATAAAAGGCCCGCGCAAAGCGCGGGCCTCAGAATTGTTGACAAAATTCCAAAACTGCTCTTAGTTTTGGGATTTTGTCATCCTTTCAGCGTGATTGAAAACCATTGCAGTCTAGGAAGGCCGAGCATCGGAGCGGAGCGAATGTTGGAATTCGTGAGCACCGACGCGCAGGCCTGACAACGAATGCGAGGGTTTGTCGGCACGCTGAGGCCCGCGCAAAGAAAGCGCGGGCCTTTTCTCATTATGATCTTTCGGTTGCCTCCCAGCGGGATACTTCTTCCCTGACGAGCGGCGCCGTTTTTGTTCCAAAAAGTTCAATCGCCTTCATAACATCTTCGTGCGGCATCGAACCGACCGGAACGTGAAGCAAAAAGCGGGTGACCCCGACATTCTTGCGCAGATGAATAATTTTTTCCGCCACCGTTTCAGGATCGCCTACATAGAGCGCCCCTTCAAAGCTTCGGGCTGCATCGAAGCTCGACCGGCTGTACGGGCCCCAGCCCCGCTCTCTTGCGAGCGTATTCATAGCCTGCTGTGTGGACGGGAAAAACCGATCGGCGGCCGTCTCGGTATCCTCCGCAATAAAGCCGTGGGAATGGGAAGCGACCGTCAGCTTTGAGGCATCATGCCCTGCATGTTCCGCCGCTTTATAATAAAGATCAACAAGCGGGGCGAAATGCTGCGGACTCCCGCCGATGATGGCGAGAACCAGCGGCAGGCCGAGCAGGCCGGCGCGAACGACGGATTCCTGATTTCCGCCGCTTCCGATCCATACAGGCAGCGGATTCTGCACAGGGCGCGGGTACACGCCTGTATTCTGAATAGCCGGACGATGCTTGCCGCTCCATGTGATCCTTTCCGACTTTTGCAGCTCGAGCAGCAAATCAAGCTTTTCTTCAAAGAGCTCATTATAATCGTCTAAATCATATCCAAACAGCGGAAAGGATTCGATGAAAGACCCCCGGCCCGCCATGATTTCCGCCCTGCCGTTTGAGATCCCGTCGAGCGTCGCAAAATCCTGAAAAACACGGACGGGATCAGCCGACGACAGCACGGTGACCGCGCTCGTTAATCTGATGCGCTTCGTCTGTGCAGCCGCTGCGGCCAGGACGACGGCAGGAGAAGAAGCGGCGTAATCTTGACGATGATGCTCTCCAACTCCGAATACATCCAAGCCCACCTGGTCGGCAAGGACAATCTCCTCCACTACTTCGCGCAGCCGCTCCGCATGGCTGATGACTTTTCCGGTTTTGATATCAGGGGTCGTTTCTACAAAGGTGCTGATGCCTAATTCCATGTCGCTTTTCCTCCAGATTGTTTCCTTTAATTATTCTGTACATCCTTGATTGATGTATGCCGTATTCTTTTCACCCGGCACTCACATTGTTATATATAGAATACGGCGGGCGTTCTGATCATGCAATTGATCCGACTTATGAATCAGGATCAGCTTCTGCTCCATTTGTTTTCCAGCATGGTCTGCCGGTGATCATGCCGGTCTGTTATTGATAAATTCACAAAGAAGATACCAGCTTTGCCGGTATCTTCTATATCGATCCCCCCGCTTACACAAGTTTCTGCCCGCAGTTCGGACAGAAGTTGGCTTCACCCGTTTTCGTTCCGCAGTTTGGACAGAAGTTCGGCTTTGCCCCTGCCTGCGGCGTGCTTTGAGGCGTCTGTGTCTGCGCCTGCTGACTTTGGTTCATCTGATTCATCATTTGGTTCGCGACATTCATTCCCATCATCATGCCGGCCATATCGGATGCGGCACCGCCGCCTGCCATCTTTCCTGACGCCATGCCGTCCGTCATGGAGATCTGCTGATATCTGTTCAGATCGCCGACCATCCCTTGGGAAGCGTTCTTTGTGATCATGTCCTGGATTTCTTTCGGATAATTGAAACTCATGATGTTAAATCCTGTTATCGTCATGCCGTCGCTGACAATTTCCATATCAAGGTCTTCCTTGATCCCTTTTGCGATATCAAAGGCGTTGGCTTGAAGGTTGAACATATCTTTTCCTTCTTTTGTAATCCACTTCATCAGAAGCTGATCAAGGATAGATGTGATCCGTATTTTGATATCTTCCACAACATACTGATCTTTCACACCGGCAATTTTATCGATTAATGCGACATAATCATTCACCTTAAAATTAAATGTGCCGTTCGCTCTGATCGGCATGCCGCCCGGAAGTCCTGCAGCCGGGATATTGATGGCATTCTTCGTCCCCCATTTGACGGTAAACTCCTTCGTATTGACAAACAGGACTTCGGCGCGCATCCCGCTGTTAAAGCCAAATTTAAAACCTTTTAAAGTAGATAAAAAAGGAATGATTTCAGATTCGATATCATAGTCGCCTTCATCTTGGAATATGCCTTCGATTTTTCCATTGTTTAAAAAGACGGCATCCTGACCGGGACGAATGATCAGCCGGCTCCCCTTTTTGATTTCGCGGTTGTTCCATTTGTAGAAAATCATATCATCGCGAAATTCGTCCCACTCTACTACATTTGCAAATTGATTTTTAAAAAATACCATTTGAGCTCTTCCTTTCCCTTTCTAAAAGCTGCCCCGGCTGCCGCTGTGCGAATGTCCTCCGCTCGTCGTTCCGCCGCCTGAGCTTTTATTATTGGACGGTTTTCTTTGTTTTGTGACGGTCGTTCTGATGTACTCGTCATTCTTTCTGATCACTCCGGATGTATCACCGTTCATATATGTGTTTGCACTTACGGTCACTCTGCCGCCTGAATTGTATTTCATAATGGCGACGGCAATTCCCGCGATGACTGCTGACACAAGCAATTGAAACCATGTCTTAAAAAAGATGCTGTCCGCCCACGGTTTCTTCTCCATATCATCATACGCCGCCTTCATAAACATTTCGAATGCGGCTTCATAATGATTGTCTGATATATCAGGCGTGATTTTTTCTCTCATTTTGTCCAGTCTGGCGTCATTCAAATATTCTTCAGCCTTTTTAAAGCCGGCAAGATAGACTTCTCTATGCTCCATATCAACCGTTAACACGGCTGCATTTCCGTGCTTCTTCTGATAGCCGGGCGCTTTTTCGTCACGCTGCCGGCTTCCAAAGCCTTCATGGCATAGCGCTCAAGCTTGTCGATTTCCGCCCGGCAATCCGCCAGTTCTCTTTTTGCCCTTTGCTCGGCCGCCATGACGGACGCGGTTTCCGCCTTTACTTTGTTTAAGTCGCTGTTTAAGTTCCTGACGTACTGATCCACCATTTTTTCCGGGTCCTCTGCTTTATCAAGCAAAGCGTTAATATTGCTGGCCATAATGTCTTTGAACCTGCTTAATATACTCATATAAAAAACTCCTTCTCATAGTAAAATATACTTAGTTTAAATATACTATTTTTCCAGAGGAAAAGTTTCGGTTTTTTAATAAAAAATTGATATAATGGCAGTTTTTCGAGAAAAAATTCCAAACAAAAACAAAAATATTCAGACGCAATATCCTGATTTATATGTTGATTTATTTTTGGTTTCCGAATAAAGTAATACTATATGAAAAAACATTCGGAACAGCGTGCAAGCTGGAACGGGTGCAGGGTCGGTATCACCAGAAAATGACAACGCTTACATATTCGCATGACTCACTAAAGAAAAATCCAGCATTCAACGCATCAATCCGGCTTCTGTCAGAAAAGAATTCTGATTTGAAAGGGGAACGAATCATGCCAGGGAGAAAAAAAGGCAGTTTGAAGTCGACGATCACGGTTGCCATGTCCAACTATTTGGAGGCGGGATCAATCGTCGCAGGGGCCGGCGGGCTTTCGTTATGGGTTGAATATTTAGGGTTGGACGACGCCCGGGTCGGGCTTCTCGGCGCCTTAAGCGCAAATGGTTTCGGCGCGGCGATCGGCGCTTTTCTCGGCGGTTTTTTAGTCGACCGTTACGGGAGAAAATTCATATACAAATACGATCTATTCGTCTATATGCTTGGCGTTTTGCTGATCGCCGTGTCGTTTAATTTTCCAATGCTTTTAACCGGTTACATCGTGACGGGAATTGCGGTGGGCGCAGCGATTCCGGCTGCTTGGACTTACATTGCCGAGGAGGCGCCTGATCATGAACGTGCCGGACGCGTCGGCTGGGGACAGCTGGCATGGTCGGTCGGACCGGCGCTTACGCTGCTGTTATCGGTTGCCTTGGCGCCGCTCGGTTTGCTGGGAAGCCGGTTGATTTTTGCCCAATTATTCGTTGTCGCGGTCGTCACCTGGATTTTGCAGCAGCAGATTCACGAATCGTCCATCTGGGAGGAGCAAAAGCGAAAAGAAGCTGAAGACAAAGCAAAAGGAGTTGAAGAAAAGGCGTCGATCAAAGAGCTGTTGACCAACAAAGCGAACCTCCGCGCCATGATTCTCCTCATCGGAATTTACGCGTTTTGGAACCTTGTTGCCGGAACAATGGGATATTTCATGCCGTATATTTATGAGACGGTCGGCGGTTTAACAGCGGCGCAAGCCAACCTGCTGCAGGCATTTTTATGGATTTTGACAGTGGCGTCCACATACTTCGTCTTTATCCGTCTCGGCGATAAAGTCAATCGAAAAACGCTTTTTGGCATAGGAGCAGCCATGGCAACCGCCGCATGGGTCATCCTCACCTTCGGCACGATGAACATCACAGAGCTTTTATTATTTGTATGCCTGTGGGGCATTTCTGCGGGATTTGGAGCGCAGGCGTTTTACGGGCTGTGGGCGGCAGAGCTTTTTCATACGAAATACAGGGCGCTCGCCCAAGGCTTCATGTTCTTCATCGTCCGCATCGGCGTCGGACTCATCTCATTGGTCGTTCCTGCGATGATTACGGGATTGGGCTTTAAAACAGCCGGCGCCGTCATGATTGCGTTTCTCGTCATTCATATGATCATCGGGCTCCGTATGGCGCCGGAAACGCGCGGCAAATCGCTTGAAGCCATTCAAAGCGAACGCTACCACCAAAGCGGCTGACCTGTGGTCAGCCGTTTGTTCTAAACCTTGAGGTTCGGGGCTGTCAACAGCTTCCTCTTCTCTGAATACGGGTCGCTTTCAATCGCGATCTCTTGATCAAAAATGAGCGTTTTCCGTGAATCTTCATTATAATCAGGCCAGCTGACATGATCGGTGCTCGGCTTTCCGGAGCGGGCAAAAGACACCCAGGCAGCCTGGATCTGTTTAGCAAGCAGCTGCGCTTCTTCACCAGCCTTCATACCTGTCAGCTGTTCCAAACTGTCCATATTGCCAAATACAAACGGAATCTCTAAGCCGTGTGCCGCTTTGTTGAACGGCGGATGCTCTGAATCGGTATGCCAGTCAAACCGGTACATAAAGACAGATGCATGTCGTGATTGAGCCGAAGCGAACACAACGGAAGGATGCCAAAAGATCAGATCTGTCATCATATCAACATGGCCTTCCAATGATCTCGGATACAGAGACGCCGCGGCTTCAGCGGCCTCTTTTCCCATGTATTCTTCTAAAATCTCATTAATCTTGCTCTCAGGCAAAAGTTCCGAATCAGAGGCAAAAAACAAAGCGCCTTCATCGCGGTTTGTTCCGATTAAAAGATCGATCCCTTTTGCCGCGCCCTTCGCGACGGCGGCCTCCGGCTTCAGCGGCAAGGTTTTTTCGTCAAGTGCAGGCTGAAAGATCAATTCAAAAATATTTTCTCCCATTATAGCACGCAGCTGATCGGCAGCTTTAAGAAGTTCTTGATCAGATACATCGCAAAGACGCTCCAGGTGATGATGATCAATATCGAGAATCGTTAAGAATCTTTCTGCTGCGGCTTTCGCAAGCTTTTCAGACATTGTTGCGGAGGCCCCGCTTTCCATAATGGCCTGTTGAAAAAGCCCCTTTGCTTTCGGCATCGCCATAAGCGATGCGATGCTCATCGAGCCCGCCGATTCTCCAAATACCGTAATATGATGACGGTCTCCGCCAAAGAAAGCGATATTTTCTTTCACCCACTCGAGCGCCGCGATTTGATCCAGCAGACCAAGGTTGCTTGGGTAGGAATCATCAATTGAAGAAAGATGCAAAAAACCGAACGGACCGAGGCGATAATTGATGGTGACCACGATCACCTTTCCCTGCTTTGCGAGCTGAGTCCCGTCATAGAACGGTTCACTGCCGGCGCCGAGATAAAAAGCGCCCCCATGAATCCACACCATAACAGGCAGATCCCCATCCGCCTCTTCAGGTGCGTACACATTTAAATACAGGCAATCCTCAGATTTTTGAACCCCCTCTGATTGGGGCAATACCCCGTCGGGCTGCGGACAAACCGGACCAAATTGAAAAGCCTCCCGCTCACCTTCCCAGGCCTCCATTCGCTGCGGTTCCCGAAACCTTAACTCGCCGACGGGAGGTTTTGCGAAAGGAACGCCTTTAAAGATACGGACACCGTCTTCCGCTCTGCCTTTCAGCTTTCCGAAGCATGTTTTGACAGTCGTTTCATACATTTTATTCCACCCCTTTCACTTTTCAATGATAATGGAATCGGAACATACCGTCTAATCGGAATACTTGCATTTTGGAAAATGAAGGGTCTAGTATAGGATCAGAAGAGATGTTCAACTTATTGTTTAAAAACTTGACGGAAAAGAGGGATTTCAATGAAACTGTCGGGACACACAGTGCTGATCACAGGCGGTGCATCAGGAATCGGCTTTGCTTTTGCCGAACGATTTATGAAATCGGGAAATACGGTCATCGTCTGCGGGAGAAGGGAAAGCAAGCTGAAAGAAGCAAAAGAAAAATATCCGGAGCTGATCACGCGTGTATGCGATGTAACCGATGAAACGGAACGACTGGCATTATTTGAATGGGTCAAAGAACGTCACCCTGGCGTAAACGTACTTGTGAATAATGCGGGCATACAGCAGCGCTACCACATTTTAAAAGCAGATGTCATAGACAATTGGGCTGACTACAAAAAAGAAATCACCGTCAACATGGAGGCGCCGATCCACCTGGCCATGCTCTTTAGCCAATACTTCGCCGAAAAACCGGGGAAAACAGCGATCATCAATGTGACATCAGGCCTGGCGTTTACACCGATGGCGATCGCACCGATCTACTCATCGACAAAAGCCGCTCTCCATTCTTTTACGATGAGTTTAAGACATCAGCTTTCCGAGACCGGCGTTGAGGTCATAGAGGTCGCTCCTCCCGCGGTCAATACAGATCTGGGCGGTGTCGGACTGCATGATTCCGGAGCTCCTTTGGATGAATTTGCCGATGCGATCTTTAAAGGGCTGGAAGAAGGCCGATTAGAAATCGGTTATGCCAGATCGGAAAAAGCCTTGCGGATGTCAAGAGATGAAATCGATGAAAGCGTCAGCCAAATGTACAGTTCTTTAAAACATTCCATCGAATAAAAGGGATTTTGACATTGGATTTTCAATAGAGGTTGTTCCTTCCAGCCGGCCGGTTTATCATAAAATGAGAAGGAGTGATCCAAATGCCGATTATTCTCCAGCGCATTTATCACGAAAACCAACAGGCAGAAGGACGCCGCATTTTAATCGACCGTGTGTGGCCGCGCGGCATATCAAAAGAAAAAGCGAACCTTGACTGCTGGATGAAAGAAATCGCTCCAAGTCCTGATTTAAGAAAATGGTTCGGTCATGACCCGAAAAAATTCGAATCGTTTAAAGAAGCCTATCAAAACGAAATCAAACAACACCCTGAAAAACAGAGAAGCTTCAAGGAATTAAAAGAAATGGCTGCGGACGAAACCGTTATTCTGCTTTACGGTGCAAAGGATGAGCGCCATAACCATGCCGTCGTTCTTTATGAGATGCTGAACCGGCAAAGCCTTTGACCTTGAAACTTTTTTCAATCCTTTTCGTATGACAGATAAAGCAATATGCGAAAAGGATGGTAAACATGGAGATGAACCTGTTTTGGATCGGGCTTGGTTTAGCGGCTTTAGGCTATTTTATCGGTGACGGCTTGAAAAACTTTAAAAACCCAAAAGGGAGTTATTCAGGCTATCCCTATTTAATCAAAGAAGGCGATTTACATTATTATTTAGGCTTAAGCAAAGTAGAAACGAAAGAAATGCTGCGTAAGTATCCTGACATACCTAAAATTGAATTAAACGGAACAACCTATTATCCGTATCAGCATTTGATGGATTGGATGTTGTCCGCCGACCTTTATTAACAGTAAAGCGCAAGCTTCATTATAGAAACGTTATTTCAAGTCGAATTGGTCTTTAATCTTGTCCGGAAGCTCATCTGCTTTCATCACTGCAGGCTTTCCCGTGTATCCGTCATAGCTTCTTGGAACGCGGACAAGGGTCCCTTTTGAATAGGGTTTATCAACAAAAAATGAGACCACTTTTTTCTTCCCGTCCTTGTTGTACCCTTCAAGATTATAAACATATTGGCTATTCGGCGCTTTTTCCGCCTGATCATGAATCTGAACATAATAGTCGCTTTCAAGCTTCGCATTTTTCTGATTGCAAGCAGTAAGGAGAAAAACGGGCATGCAGCTTAATATCAAAACAAAGAAAACCATTTTTTTCATTATCATTCACTCCTTTCAAACTCATTTTAAAATATGGCACCACCCCGAATAAATCGGATCCCCTTACATACGGCTTACACTTTTGTAATATTGGCTTGGAAAAAAGCGCAGCTTCATGGCTGCGCTTTTTATCATTCAAGTATTTCAACATAGCCTTCCGATCCGTTAATCCTGATCTTCTGTCCGTCTTTAATTTCTTTCGTCGCATGCTCTACCCCCACCACCGCCGGAAGCCCGTATTCCCGCGCAATAACGGCGCCATGTGTCATGAGGCCGCCCACTTCAGTCACCAAACCTTTGATTGAGACAAACAGCGGTGTCCAGCTCGGATCTGTAAAAGGCGTGACAAGGATATCCCCCTCTTCGATATCAGCTTCTTCCAATTTCAGAATCACTCTTGCCCTACCTTCGATGACTCCCGATGAAACAGGAACGCCCGCCAATGCTCCCGCCGGAATGTGGTCTCCCAGAACTTCTCCCGTGATGACCTCGCCTTCTGAAGTCATCATTCGCGGAGGTGTTAATTTTTCATAATGCTGATATTCTGCTTTTCTTTCCTCGATCTTCTTCACATCGAGACGATTAGCGCAAACGGCCTCTCTCAATTCATCAAAAGACAGATAATAAATATCCTCCTTCGCTTGAATCAGCTTCTTTCGCTGCAAAACAGCGGCTTCTTTCATCAACGCTTCCTTATATATAAAATAGCGTTTGATCAGAGCATATTTGGGATATTCCCGATAACCGATAAAATTCCGCAAAACGCTGATCATCTTCTTTGTCTTTTTTGCCTTCTGTCTGCCTCCCTTTAGATGTTGCAGACGGCTTAACAGATCCCTCTCCTTTTGCTCCGCTTCCAATCGCCCCTGTTCAAACTTGACCGTTCGCGCACCGGGATCAAAGTTCTTGATGTTGCTCAAAATGACTGGAGCAAGAATGGAAGGACGTTCGCTCCAGCGCGTCTTGGTCATATCGATCTCACCGGTACAGCGCATGCCGTATTTCTCAAGGAATGCCCGCAATGCGCTGATAAAGGCGAGACCGCCGTCAAGCTGTTTGAGATCTTCGAAAAAGGTTTCATCATTGGCATGCGCTAAATACTTCTGAACCTCGGGGTATCCTCTGGCAGCATCGGAAACATCCAAAAGCGCCAATCCCATTTCAGATGTGACATTGTGCAATACCGATTGAGAAAGGGTATCGGCGACATTTTTTTCACCAAGCCATTTCTCCATTTTTCGATTGAGCCAGTATACCGCATATAAACCAACCATAATCACAGCCATGCTCTCTGAATCATAGAGAACTTTTTTCAAGCTTTTTTGATCCTCTTCTATCTGTGCAAATAACGTTTCACCCGATGCATTTTTCAATCGCTGTTCAGCCTCATGAATGGATGCTTCCGCTTTGGACATGAGCCGTTTGACTACACCTGTGTCGTTTTTCCGGTAAATCTTCAGCGCATTACCCGGCAGCGACCATGACAGCCCTTCAGCCCCTAATCTAAACATCCGCTTCCCTTTCGGCAGGGTTTTGACAAGCTCCTTTCTTTTCAAAAAATTCACAAGAGCGCTATGCATGAAAGGATCATTTTTCCCCGCCGTGCTGAGGACGACTTTCCGACCAGCAAAAGATGCCAAATCGTGTGATAAATCAATAAAAAGCCTTCCGCCGGCACAAGTCAGCTCATAATCCGAGATCAACCCGAAAAACGATATCCCAAGCGGATTGATCGGCTCTGTCATCATTTGCTGGTGCCCGACAGACATATAGACGCGCAGCTTGTCATCGCTCTGTTTCGGAAGAGGAAACAATGTCGTTACAGGCCGGGTCTGGACAAAGAAAAATTCGCCACCAGCCAGACACCATTCAATATCCTGCGGAAAACCGAAATGAGCTTCGATTCTCCTTCCCAGTTTTTCGAGCTGTATGATCTGTTCATCTGTTAATGTTTGCTTTTTCCGGCGTCCCGCTTCGACTTCGCGCGCCTCAGTGCCGCCGCTTTCCAAAGAATAGACTGCCGTCTTTTTCTCGGAAATCGTTTTTTGAATGATCTCGCCTTCACGAACCTTATAGTTGTCTGCCGAAACCATACCAGATACAAGCGCCTCTCCCAAAGCAAAGCTCGCATCAATCGAGGTGACCTTCCGGTTGGATGTAACGGGATCTGCCGTAAACAAAATACCGGACGCATCCGGAAACACCATCTGCTGGATGACGACCGATAATTGAACTTTACGGTGGTCAAAACCGTTTTGAATCCGGTAGATCACGGCCCGCTCTGTAAACAGTGAAGCCCAGCATTTGCTGATATGCTTCAAGATCGCCTCTATTCCTTTTATATTTAAATACGTATCTTGCTGACCGGCGAAAGAGGCATGAGGCAAATCTTCCGCCGTAGCGCTTGATCGGACGGCATATGCACCGCCGCCAGCATTTGAGTGAGCGCTTTTAACCGCTTCTTTGATCTCTTCGGCGATTTCGGCTCTTTCAATACCATTGCGGATCTGGAGGGCGAGTTCGTTAATCTCCTCTCTATTGTTCACTTTTAAAAGTGACAGCTGATCAATCAGTTCACTGACTCTGCTGTTTTCGCCAATCATCCTTTCATATGCCTTTGTGGTTACACAAAAGCCGTGAGGCACTTGAATGCCGTCCATTTTGGACAATTCGCCCAAGTTCATCCCTTTTCCCCCGACAAGCGGCAAATCGGCTCGATCGACCTCATGAAAGCCCATTACATAGTATCCCATCAGAAATCCCCCTTTTTATTCGCCTTCAATACCGAAACGAATCATATCCAAAAACCGTTTTCGTTCTTCAAGAAGACGTCTGCTCCAGGCTGGATCATAATCGTTCTCAGCCGTTACTTTCGCTAGAAACTTTTGTTCAAAATGCCCCATCATGACCATGATGAGTTCGAACGCCTCTTCACGATCGACTCCTTTCCTCAACGGAACTTTCGCAAAAAGCTGTTTTAGAATACGATTTCTAACGGCAAATTGCTCCCCATACTTTGCGGCGATTTCTTCTTTTAATTCGGAAGGCGGTGAAAAAAAGGCTTCTTTCGTGAGCTTATATACGTTTGGATAATCCGCGAAAAACTCAAGCTTAGCCAGGCTTATTTTTTCTTTCGCTTCAAAAAAATCATGATAAGACGACAGGTCATCAAGGGAAAGGCGCGACTTTACCTTTTCAATACAATAATCGAGCACAGTTAAGTACAGAATTTTTTTGCTTTTAAAGTGATGAAAAATCAGCGCCTTTGAAATGCCGGCCGCTTCCGCCAGCATTCCGGTCGAAGTCTTAGCATAGCCGTGCCTTGCAAAAACCTCCAAACAGGCATCGAGTATTTGTTCTTTTTCATAAAGCTGTAAAGGCATTGATCATCATTCCTTTTCGTTATTGACCAATCGGTTAGTATAAATTGTAGCGTTTGCTGACCATTCGGTCAATATAATAAAACAAGAATGAGGTTTTAACATATGAATTTATTGGTAAAATGAAGGTGGAGCTTACAAAATATGTCGGGGTGAAAAAGCAATGCTGGCGTTGGTGGTAAAGTTTATTTTGCTCTTTATTTTATGTTCCATTTCGTTTTCTTTATTTAAAGCATGTGTTTACACAGCGGGTAAAAAGCTGATTGACCGGACCGCGGAAGGATCGGCGCTCAACTGGACCTGCAGTGTATTCATCAAAAACGGCGTGGCCATGACGGGCGATGACTGCTTTGTCATGGCTGTTTCAGCGGCCTTGTTGGCCATTTATATATAAAAAATCTATTTGCCTCAAACTTTCAATAAACAAAAAAAGGTGATCTAAGATGTGCGGCAGGTTTACGCTCTTTTCTGAATTTGATGAGATTATTGACCGTTTCGAGATTGATCAAATGACGATTGAAGATTACAGCCCCAGTTATAACATCGCACCTTCCCAGTCTATTCTCGCCGTCATCAGCGACGGTTCCCATAACCGGCTAGGACGG
This sequence comes from Bacillus sp. FSL L8-0528, assembly GCF_038593085.1. Classification (NCBI taxonomy): domain Bacteria; kingdom Bacillati; phylum Bacillota; class Bacilli; order Caryophanales; family Bacillaceae; genus Bacillus; species Bacillus sp. FSL L8-0528. Next base: position 644,826 of record NZ_CP151961.1, on the reverse strand, counting down.
CTGCGGTGGGGATTGATTCCGCCATGGTCAAAGGATGAGAAAATCGGTTATAAAATGATCAATGCGCGCGCCGAGACTTTGGCTGAGAAGCCGAGTTTTCGAAAGCCGCTGATCAGACAAAGATGCCTCATTCCGGCAGACAGTTTTTATGAGTGGAAGCGCACCGATGCCAAGACAAAGCGGCCGATGAGGATCAAGCTCAAAACAAATGGACTGTTTTCGTTTGCGGGGCTTTGGGAGAAGTGGCAGCCTGCAGGCGGCAAGCCCGTCTATACATGCACAATCATTACGACAATGCCCAACGATTTAATGAAAGATATTCATGACCGCATGCCCGTCATTCTTGATCGTCAGGCTGAAAAAGAATGGCTGAATCCGAAAAATCAAGACCTTGCGTATTTAGAAAGCCTTTTAAAACCATATGCATCAAAAGAGATGGAAGCTTATGAAGTCCCGCCTCTCGTCAATTCACCGCATCATAATTCTCCTGAGCTCATTAAAAAAGCCCCTTTGCAATGAAAAAGGGGCTTTTCAGCGAGGCGGCCGGGTCATAATGGTGAGGGCATCGCCTCCATTATTCAAAAAATTAATGTGTCAGAAGGTAAAATTCACTGCTGAAGCCGATGCCTTCCCAAAAACGCAGCGCCGATTGATTATCGATATCAACCGATACTTGAACGTGAGACACTTGATGCCGTTCAAACCAATCCATCATACGATCCGCAACAAGCTTCCCCAGCTTGTTTCTTCGATAGACCGGGGCTATGTACACTTCATCGATGTGCCCGCACAGACAATCGCTGACCAAATCTTTCTTAATAGAGGCCAGCCCGTATCCGACCGCTTCTTGCTTCTCATTCACGACGGCCAAAACCGTTCCGTATGCGGATTGAACATATTGTTTCAGCTGCTGCTGTATCATTTCTCTATCTTGATCATCCAATGAGCAATCAGCTGTTTCCACTGTATTATCATTCCACAAATTGATCAGTTCATCAACAAACTCAGGCTTCAGAGGGGCATCAAGCTGTTGAATATGTATGGTCATGGCGTTTCTCCCTTTGCAAGACTTTTCATCAACCACATTTTAAATTAGAATAATATGCAATACAAGGATTTTATTGCTAATGAAAGGTGATGGTGAAATGGACAGCCGTACAGCGGGGGAAAAAGAACCGACGCTTGTCAAAGCGTTCCATTATATCACGCTTGCCGGCATAATTCTCCTCATCATTCCATCCGGGTTAAATCCTGTTTATTTGAATGTGGGTTTCATCCTGTTTGGACTGAACATCGGTGTGCGTTCATTCGTTCTTTTGAAGAAGAATAAAAAAGGAGAATGTATCTTTACGATCGCTGCTTGTTTATTTTTGATCGGTTACAGCGCTGTCAGGCTCTATTTTTTATCACAATAAAAAAGCAGGTTTTTTCCTGCTTTTTAAACCAAATCCGCCGTTTTGAGCCCCCTAAATGTTTGCAGACTGTCAGAACGCAGACAATAAGCGGCCGTTTTTTTCTTATATTGTTTAACGACGTCTATATGATCATCGTATCTGTAAACCAACAGCTTCACAGCGTTTTTTCCTCTTTTTGTTTCGATAACAAACGGTGTCCCGGCGTTTTTCGGATTTACAAAAAGCGGCTCGTCTCCCGGGTAGATGTAATACCGCTCCATAAATACGGCTTCATTAAAGTGTTGAATAAATTGACTCTTGTCAGATCCCTCTAAACGCTCTCCGCCGAACGTCACTTGAACATTCGCTTCTTCAAGCTTCACATGAACTTGAAATTTGCCGGTCAGCCACTCTACGACACCGCTCGGAAGGCAAGTGACCAGTATTTTAAAAAGACTGAAGATCACCAAAAAGGTTACAAAAAGCCATGTCACTCGATCATCTCCTCTTGTCTTAAAGATGTGTCCTTGATTCATCCTATCATACAGGCAAAAGGATTTTATTGTACATTGTGTGAACAAGTGCAGCGCCAGCTGAACATTCGCTTTCAGTGATCCCCGCTCTGATGCTCTTCTTTCGGAATTTGGGCCGGAGCCTTCGGGACTTTTCGCAGCTGATGATTGACCACATCAGAAGAATAAAGCGTCACAACCATCGTCCCCCCGTGCTGTTTCGCCCGGATCAAGACCGGCTGGTTATATTTGTTTTGAAAGCGCAAATCAGGTCCGCCCCAGCTGACCGTCGCGTCGCGCCCCGGCGGAACATAAGGGACACGCCGGCTGTGGGAATAACGCTGGACGATTTCGAGTCCTGCCCGGTCAACCGCATTAAACAATGTCGACGAAACCTGGCAAATGCCTCCGCCAACCCCTTCAGACAATTCGCCTCTCACGATCACGGGAGCCTTCATATACCCCTTGTCCGGCGTCCTCATTCCGACAACTTTATTAAATGAAAACGTCTCATTAGGAAACACAACATGATTGTCGATCGCTTTTGCCGCAAGTGAAATGTTGTGCGTCCTGCTTTTATTCCCGGAATTAAAATACGTCACATACTGGCCGATCCGCTGTGTCCGGATATGGGAAAGCAGTTCGCTGTCCACTTTCGGGTAAACATTCAATTCAGGCACTTCTATCGTGGACGGGCCATCCCCATAAAAATACGCGTAAAACTGCTCTCTAAACCCCTCCCGTGAAAGGCTGTAGCCAACCTTGCCGGGAACGATCCTTCCCTGATCATTGATCACGGCGTTGACGGGATCCTTGTGTACTTTCCGCTCAAGCCTGTCAACGAACTCGCCGTATTTTTTATCATCAATCATCGGTGTCCCGGGAAGCGGCATTGTAAAATCTTCGCGGTTCACAACGGCCACTTTCTTCCCTTGCTGGGTGATCGTTAAGCTGTCAGAATGCCCCGCGGGCTGCGCTAATAGTAAAAGTCCAGTCATCCAAATTTTCAGCATAAGTCGATGTACCTCCCGATATTAGTATGAACAGGAGATGACATTTGATGTACTGGACATGTGATGCTTTAAAGATGATCTATATTATGGATTGGAAAAGGTTACACTAGCGGAGGGAAGCAAAATAAGTATAAAGCATGCACTAAGCCTGTTTATCTTCATTGATTCCTTTTCTTTTTAGCCTGATGAACATTACGGTGGTTGTGATCAGAGCTAGCAAAAAAATAATACCTAAGTACAGGAACCCGACCAGCTCTACGCCATTAAATTTGTACGTAAAATAACTGCCGATAAAAAAGATTGTCCCCAGCAGGGAAAATGAATTGAATCGATTTACAATTTTTTTGACCATATTTTTAAAACCCCCCATTTCTCACAAAGGATCAAATTTAGGTCTTGCGGTTTTAATGCCATTTGCTGACGCACTGACCGTTGAAAGAGATTACGGGCAATATAAGGCTCCGATATCAGATGCAGAATTAGAGTGACATTTATTAAGGCTACTCTTACCGATGTTCATAATATAAAATATATGCCCTTCTCTTTGAGAAGGGCATGCCACTTTTTGTTGATTTTCTTTTATAGTGAGATTTAAAAATAGAAGAGCCAATAAAATGATTGCAATGTTCACCAGCCAAGATTTCCAGCTAGCCGCAGGGTCCACTATTGTACCGAGCAGATGAATAATAGATGAAAATGATAAAAGCAAAAACATTAGTTTGTTGTGCGACATCAATTGTTTAACCTTTCTGTAAAAAATTCAGAATCTAATTATACTATAATCTCCAAAAAGGAAATTATTCAATAGATAAAAACGAAGTATATGTCATCGCAAGTTAAAATAAAAAGAGGCTCTTTTGAGAGCCTCTTTTCCTTGATATATCAGCGTTTTGGACGCTGGGCTTACATCATGCCGCCCATGCCGCCCATGCCGCCCATGTCAGGCATTCCTGCGCCGCCTTTGTTTTCTTCAGGCTTGTCGGCAACAACTGCTTCAGTTGTCAGGAACATAGCCGCTACAGATGCTGCGTTTTGCAGAGCTGAGCGTGTTACTTTTGTAGGGTCAACGATACCTTTGTCGATCATGTTCACCCATTCGCCTGTTGCAGCGTTGTAGCCTACACCAATAGCTTCGCCTTTCAGGCGCTCAACGATGACAGATCCTTCAAGACCCGCATTGTGCGCGATTTGACGGATTGGTTCTTCAAGAGCGCGAAGAACGATGTTGATACCAGTCAGTTCGTCGCCTTCAGCTTCAAGGGCAGCTACTTTATTGTAAACATTGACAAGAGCTGTACCACCGCCGGATACGATTCCTTCTTCTACCGCAGCGCGGGTAGAGTTCAGGGCGTCTTCGATGCGAAGCTTGCGTTCTTTCAATTCTGTTTCAGTCGCAGCGCCGACTTTGATGACAGCTACGCCGCCTGCAAGCTTAGCTAGGCGCTCTTGTAATTTTTCTTTATCGAACTCAGAAGTTGTTTCTTCAACTTGAGCGCGGATTTGGTTGACGCGTGCCGCGATTTGCTCTGTATCTCCCGCACCTTCAACGATTGTTGTGTTTTCTTTTGTTACAACAACTTTAGAAGCGCGTCCCAATTGGTTGATTTGAGTTGATTTAAGGTCAAGACCTAAATCTTCTGTGATCACTTCGGCACCTGTCAGGATAGAGATGTCTTCGAGCATCGCTTTGCGGCGGTCTCCGAATCCAGGCGCTTTAACAGCCACTGCGTTGAATGTTCCGCGAAGCTTGTTGACAACCAGTGTTGCAAGAGCTTCACCTTCAACGTCTTCAGCAATCAAAAGCAACGGCTTGCCTTGCTGAACGACTTGCTCAAGCACCGGCAGGATTTCTTGAATGTTTGTGATTTTTTTGTCTGTTACTAAGATGTACGGATTCTCAAGAACCGCTTCCATCTTATCCGAATCTGTCACCATGTAAGGAGACGCATATCCGCGGTCGAACTGCATACCTTCAACCACTTCAAGCTCTGTTGTGAATCCTTTGGATTCTTCGATCGTGATGACACCGTCGTTGCCGACGCGCTCCATCGCTTCAGCGATCAGGCTTCCGACTTCTTCGTCAGCAGCGGAGATTGAAGCAACTTGTGCGATTGATTCTTTGCCTTCGATTGGTTTGGAGATCTCTTTCAGGCTTTCAACCGCTACAGCCACAGCCTGCTCGATACCTTTGCGCACGCCTACAGGATTAGCGCCGGCAGTTACGTTTTTAAGACCTTCGCGAATCATCGCCTGAGCTAGAACTGTCGCTGTTGTTGTACCGTCACCGGCAACATCGTTTGTTTTGCTCGCAACTTCAGCAACAAGCTTTGCGCCCATGTTTTCGAACGCGTCTTCAAGCTCGATTTCTTTCGCGATGGTAACACCGTCGTTTGTGATTAATGGAGAACCGAATTTTTTCTCAAGAACGACGTTGCGTCCTTTAGGTCCCAAAGTTACCTTTACAGCATCCGCCAATGCATCTACACCGCGCAGCATTGAACGGCGGGCTTCTTCGCTAAACTTAATATCTTTTGCCATGTTATTCGAACCTCCTATATAATTGTCTCGTTTTTATTTATGACTTAGCCGATAACAGCTAAAATGTCGCTTTCACGCAAGATTAAGTAGTCAGTACCTTCATATTTCACTTCGGTACCTGCATATTTTGAGAAGATGATGCGGTCGCCTGTTTTAACTTCTAATGCAACGCGCTCTCCGCTCTCTAACACACGGCCTGAACCGGCTGCAACCACTTTACCCTCTTGTGGTTTTTCTTTTGCGGAGTCAGGAAGTACGATTCCGCTGGCAGTTTTTTCTTCAGACTCAACGAGCTCAATGACAACGCGATCACCTAATGGCTTTAACAATGAAACAACCTCCTCAATATTTTCATATGTAATTTTAGCACTCGCACTCGGTGAGTGCTAACACAATTCTTATAATAAAGAATCTCCCAGGCAATTTCAAGTGAAAAGGTCAAATTTTTTTTACGCTTACATTTCTCCGCATATCCTTATCATCCTATAATTTAAAAAGAGTGTGTTACAATAAACATAGTCTGATTTAGATTTTTAGAAAAGGAGTACATAAAGCTTGAGAAAACAATACTGGTTTATTATATTGGCATACGTTCTCATGCAATTGTCGGCCTATGTCGGCTTGCCTCTTCTCTACTTCTTGGGAGTGGGCAAAGGACAGCCAAAGGCAGAAGCCCAGCTTACATTGACAGGCGTCTGGTCTGTCATCGCGTTTACCCTCTGTCTCGTTATCGTGCTGCTGATTTTGCGGACGGTGCCGAAGACGACGCTTCGCAACCGTCCGAAAGCATCGGTTGGAGCGTCAATCGGATGGGCGGTAGCCGGCGTCTTTCTCGCTTTGTTTGCGCAGACAATTGCCGCTTCGATCGAAATGAACTTGTTCGGGGTCAACCCGGAATCCGAAAATACGCAGCGGATCATGGAAATCATCACCGCATTGCCGCTGATGGTGTTTGTCTCTTCTGTATTCGGTCCAATTCTTGAAGAAATCATTTTCAGAAAGATCATTTTCGGTGCGATCTATGAGAAAACGAATTTTTTCGTTGCCGCTCTGTTCAGTTCGGTGCTCTTCTCGGTCGTCCATTTGGATTTCAGCCATCTGCTCATTTATACGGCAATGGGATTCACATTCGCCTTTTTATATGTCAGGACCAACCGGATTATCGTGCCCATTTTCGCCCATGTCGCCATGAATACTTTCGTCGTCTTGCTGCAGACATTTCGGGAGCCTATTGAAGAATATTTGAAACACGTCGAGAAAATGCAAATGATTATTGGAGGATTTCTATGATGAGAAGCCCTAAATTCTGGGGAGCGATTTATTTGTTAACGGGTGTGCTGTTTACGTATCTGGCGGCAACCTCGCCCGGAAGCATGTGGTCTTTTTATACGATCCTGCTGATGCTTTTCGCAGCCTATAATATCAGCATTTCCTTTAAAATGTTCGCCCTGGCCGGCAGGATGAAGCGAAAAGATCAATAGCCTTTTATGTGAAGGAAAAGAGCCATTCTGAAAAAGAATGGCTCTTATTTTGTATGGTCGTGCAAAAACGCTTGATTTTCCTCTTGAATCTTTGTTTTTTGCGCCTGCCTGTAAGATATTCTTGAAATCACGATACTGATTTCATAAAGAATGAGCAATGGCACTGAGACCATCAAATGCGACAAAAGCTCAGGCGGTGTAATGAGCGCCGCAATGACGAACAACACAAAATATGCGTATTTTCTGATTTTCGCCAAAAACATCGGCGTCACGAGGCCGAGCCTTGTGATAAACATGATGACCACAGGCATCTGAAACAATAAGCCAAAAGGAAGCGTCAACTGAAGCAGAAACTGAAAATATTCGTAAATTCCGATGACCTGGTTGACATTCAGATCATCTGAGACTCTTGTCATAAAGTCCACGACAAACGGAAATAAAATAAAGTAAGAAAAGGCAATGCCGCCTAAAAAAAGAATAATCGATACCGGAATATAGCTGAGCGTCACTTTTCGTTCTTTTTCATACAGCCCCGGGCTGATGAAAGCCCACAGCTGGTATAAAACAAGCGGCGAAGTCAAGACGGCGCCGATGATGAACGCGAACTGGACGTAAACAAATAAAGGATCGGTCAGCTTGAACGCGTTAAGCGTCAGCAGCTTCGCTTCATCCGTCTGCTGCAAATAGATAATCAGCGGCTTTGCCAATAAAAAGCCTGCCGCAACAAACAAAACAAAAAAGAAAAAAGTGATCACAAGCCGTCTGCGTAGTTCTGTGATATGTTCTATCAGCGACATTTCTCTTTCCTTCATAAATGTCATCCTATCCTACTGATCTTCTTTCTTTTTATCGGAATCGTCGTCAGCCAAACCTTTTGTTGCATTTTTAAACTCCCTCAGCGTGTTTCCCGCCGCTCTTCCCAGCTCGGGAAGTTTTTTCGGGCCGAATATCAAAAGCGCCACCACGACAATTAAAATAAAGCTTCCAGGACCGATTGGCATAAAGCCTGCCCCCTTTCCTTTATTTATTTTTCGCTTTCCGTTTTACTTTTCCTGCATTGAATAATGTTTCATGAAATACACCAGTGACTGAAGTTCAACCGCCAAATCTATATGATGAATGCGAATGTGTTCCGGCACATTCAAGCGGGCCGGCGTGAAATTAAGAATGCCTTTAATGCCAAGCTCCACCAGCCTGTCTGTAATCGACTGTGCGGCTTGAGCCGGAACCGTCAAAATGGCGACGGGGATATCATCCGTCATATGCTCTTCAAGCCTATTTAGATCATAGACGGGAACGCCGCCGACCTCGGTTCCGATTTTTTCCTTATTGATGTCAAACGCCATGGCGATTTTTGTATTATTATTTTTGATAAAATTGTAATGGAGAAAGGCTGTCCCCAAATTCCCCACGCCAATGAGCGTTACGTTCGTCATTTCATCCTGATCAAGCGTCTTTCTGAAAAAGGACAGCAAATAATTGACATTGTAGCCGTATCCTTTTTTTCCGAGCGCGCCGAAGTACGAGAAGTCCCTGCGGATGGTCGCGGAATCGACTTTGACGGCATCGCTCAGCTCAGCGGAAGATACACGCTGTTTTCCGGATGCATGAAGGTTTTTTAAAAAACGATAATATAATGGCAACCGTTTCGCTGTCGCTTGCGGAATTTTTGAATGATCCATGTTCATAAACTAATCCTCCATGTCTACATCAGCTTTTTCCCTTTTATAGTCACCGTTTTTCCCGCCTGTCTTTTCAAGAAGAAAGGTCGGTCCTATCACCATTCCCTTATCCGCCGCTTTGCACATGTCATATACGGTCAGCGCACATACGGAGGCGGAAGTTAACGCTTCCATTTCCACACCTGTGCTCCCTTTGGTCTTCACTTTAGATTGAATATGAAGGATGCTCTTCTGTTCTTTCTCCTCCCAGCGAAAGGCGATGTCGATTCCTTTCAGAGCGATCGGATGGCACATCGGGATGATGGCGGATGTCTGTTTTGCAGCCATGATTCCGGCCACTTGCGCAACCGCCAATACATCGCCTTTTCCGATTTCCCGGTTTTTGATTTTTTCATGTACTGTTCGATTCATTGTCACGCTTGAAACAGCCGCAGCTGTGCGCACTGAAGCTTCCTTTTCGCTTATATCAACCATCTTGGCTCTGCCTTGTTCATTAAAATGTGTAAACTCATTCATGTTCTGAACTCTCCTTATAACGATCATACACTATTTTTTTCATTCTGTCTTTTTCTTTGGCTAAAATCTTCCAGACTTCACTTAATTGTTTGCTGACTGCGCAGTGATAGGCTACACTTAAAATAGCAGACAAGAGGTGAAAGATCATGATGATTTTACAAGTGAACCAGCTTTCAAAATCGTTTGGAGCCGATACGATTTTAACGAATATAAAACTCGAAGTCAGATCTCGGGACCGGATTGCGATCGTCGGACGCAACGGCGCCGGAAAATCGACTCTTCTAAAGATTATCGCAGGAAAACTTTCATATGAAAAGGGGGACATCATCAAGCCGAAAGATTTGACGATGGGCTACCTTGACCAGCATTCCGGCCTCGATTCCAAGCTGACGCTCAAAGAGGAATTGCTGTCGGTATTTGATTTTCTAAAAAAAATGGAAAAAGAAATGCGCGCGATCGAGGAAAAGATGGCGCAGGCCGGACCGGACATGCTTGAATCATTGATGAAGACGTATGACAGGCTTCAGCAGGAGTTCAAGGACAAAGGCGGCTACCAATATGAGGCAGAGGTCAGATCCGTCATGCACGGGCTCGGCTTTGCGGGATTTGACGACTCCGTCCGCGTTCAGGATTTAAGCGGAGGCCAAAAAACAAGACTTGCCCTCGGAAAAATGCTTTTGACAAAACCCGACCTCCTCATTTTGGACGAACCGACAAACCACTTGGATATCGACACCCTGACATGGCTCGAACAATATTTGCAAAGCTACAGCGGAGCGATTTTAATCGTTTCCCATGACAGGTACTTTCTTGACAAAGTGGTTACCCAAGTTTACGAGATTACCAGGTCCCAAAGCAAAAAATATATCGGGAACTACAGCTCTTATCTCCAATTAAAAGCCGAGCAGCTGGAAAGGGAAACAAAGCTTTACGAAAAGCAGCAGGACGAAATCGCCAAGCTGCAGGATTTCGTCGATCGGAACTTGGCAAGGGCTTCGACGACGAAACGGGCGCAGAGCAGACGAAAGCAGCTTGAACGGATGGAGATCATGGACAAACCGCTTGGAGATGAAAAGTCGGCGTCATTCCGCTTTGAAATTACAAGGCAAAGCGGAAACGATGTACTGCGAGTGGAAGACCTGACGGTAAGCTATCAGGACCAGCCCCCGCTTCTCCGTTCACTGGATTTTCGCATTACCCGCGGGGAAAGCGTTGCACTAGTCGGGCCGAACGGAATCGGCAAGTCGACCCTTTTGAAAGCATTGATCCAAAAGCTGCAGCCGGTGTCGGGAACAATCGCGACGGGCTCTCACGTCTCAATCGGATACTACGACCAGGAACAGGCTGAATTGACGTCGTCAAAACGCGTGCTTGACGAGCTTTGGGACGATTATCCGGAGATGAATGAAAAGGATATCAGGACCTGCCTCGGCAACTTCTTGTTCTCGGGAGAAGATGTATTAAAGCCTGTACATGCATTAAGCGGTGGCGAAAAAGCCAGGCTTGCCCTCGCCAAGCTGATGTTGCAAAAAGCGAACTTCCTTATTCTTGATGAGCCGACAAACCATCTCGACCTGGACAGCAAGGAAGTCTTGGAGAACGCTTTAATCGATTACCCGGGAACGATATTATTTGTGTCCCATGACCGCTATTTTATCAACCGGATTGCGACAAAAGTACTGGAGCTTTCTCGCGACAAAGCCGAAGAATATTTAGGCGACTACGATTATTACACGGAAAAAAAAGCGCAGCAGCTTGAACTGAAAGAACTAGAAAAACAGACGGAAGAGCGTCAGAAAGCCGCTTCCGAAAAACCGGGCGCAAAAAAGAGCTATGAAGAAGAAAAAGAGCTGAAAAGAAAAGAACGCCAGCGGCAGCGCAGGATTGAAGACATCGAAACAAGAATTACGGCCATTGAAGAACAAATTGAAAAGAATGAAGAGCTCCTATGCAATCCCGACGTCTTCCAAGACCACGAGAAGGTTCAGGAAATCCACTCTGAAAATGAACAGCTGAATGAGGAGCTTGAACAGCTGTTATCAGAATGGGAAACACTATCTACAAATGAATAAAGGATGAGCCGCTCCAAGCCGGAGCGGTTTTTTTGTCCACAATTGAAATCCTTTATTTAAAAGAAAGAAAGCGATTTACCCACAATATCCACAAATAACATAATATTTATACACATTACTAACAGGTAAAAAAGGTCTGTAAATTAAGGTTTTTAACATTATACACAAGACTGTGGATATGTGTTGATAACTTGTTAATAACTTTTTCCGGGTAAAAAAACCTCACAAAGCGTGAGGTTTCAATAAGACGTCAGATCTAAGCCAGGCTGACCATTCATATCATATTTTCCTCTGATTCCTTTTTCAAAAGCAACCGTACCTGCGGCGGCAATCATGGCGGCATTGTCCGTACACAGCGAGAGCGGCGGGATCAAAAGCTCGATCTCCGGACGGCTGCTGAACGTTTTTTCGAGCGCGGCTCTCAGCCCTTTGTTTGCAGCAACTCCTCCGGCAAGCAGCACCTGTTTGACGCCATAAGCTTCCGCAGCGCGTTCCGTTTTTGTCACGAGGACATCTATGACGCTTTCCTGAAAGCTGGCTGACAAATCTTCCGGAGCTATCGTTTCGCCTTTTTGTGAAGCGTTGTGAAGCGTGTTGATGACTGCAGACTTCAATCCGCTGAAGCTGAAATGATAAGAGCCTTCTTCAAGCCATGCGCGCGGCAGCGGCACATTTGCCTCGCCTTTTTGCGCAAGTTTGTCAATGTGAGGTCCACCCGGATAAGGAAGCCCCATCGTTCTCGCCACTTTGTCATAGGCTTCGCCTGCAGCATCGTCGAGCGTCTCTCCGATTACTTCAAATGAGCCGTGCTCTTTCATATATACGAGTTCGGTGTGGCCGCCTGAGACGACAAGGGCAATCGCCGGAAATTGAATGTCCTGAACAAGCCTGTTGGCATAGATGTGACCGGCAATATGATGCACGCCTACGAGCGGTATGCCCCGGGCAAAACTGAGCGCTTTCGCAGCATTCACGCCGATCAATAGAGCGCCTACAAGCCCCGGTCCTTCCGTTACTGCAATGGCATCAATGTCATCAAACGTCATGTCCGCTTGTGCAAAGGCTTCCTCAAGCACGATCGTGATCTGTTCCACGTGATGCCTTGATGCGATCTCGGGAACGACGCCCCCAAACCGTTTATGACTCTCGATTTGCGACGCTACGACATTTGAGATGATGTCCGTCCCGTTTTTGACAATCGCAGCGGCAGTCTCATCACAGCTTGTTTCGATTCCTAATACATACAGATCTTTTTTATGATTCATTTAGTCTCACCCACATTAATAATGCATCTTCCCCATTATCGGTATAATAATTTTTGCGAATTCCTCCCGGCTCAAAGCCGAGCTTTTTGTATAAGCTCTGTGCAATATGATTCGATACCCTCACCTCTAAAGAAAGCTGAACCGCCCTTTTCATCCGGCAAAGCTTCATGGCCGCCTTCAAAAGAGCTTCACCGAAGCGGCGGCCCCGGTATGCAGGTGAAACGGCAATATTGGTGATCTGGGCGTCATCCATTACGATCCAAATCCCGCAGTAGCCGACGACTTGCTCCTCAACTTCGAGAACGAGATAATGAGCATACATATTGTGAAAAAGCTCATGATGAAAAGATTCTTTTTTCCACGGAGAAGAAAAAGAGCTTTTTTCAATTTCAAAAACCTGGTCCAAATCCTTTGGATTCATATCGCGTATGACCATTTGCGTGTTCATGGCTTCACCCGTTTACTTTTGTTTTTCAAGCCAGACGGCCTCGGCTTCGGCCAGACGAATATAGTTTGGAACAATGCTGTGCACTGGCTCGTCCTCTTTAAGTTCTCCGATTAAAGCCAATTCTGAAGGTCTTGGAAGCTGCAGGGCAGGGTCTGCAATAACCGCTTGTTCATCGAGAATCCGTTCGATCATTTCCCTGTGAATCCCGGTGTCGCTTCCTATGAAAAGGACTTGCTGATCCATGGCTTTCAGCTTTTTTAGCCAATCTTCAAGCAGAATGTTCTGGTCCTCTTCCAATCCATGGAGTTTGCCGTCCCTATACTGGTACAGTCCCGTATAAACCTGACCGCGCCTAGCATCAAACAACGGACAAATCAAGCCTTGGAAAAAACGGCCGTTTGCCGCAAGCACTTCAAGGCTTGAAACGGTTTTAATCGGAATATTTAATGACCATGCAAGCGTTTTGGCAATCGTAACGCCGATCCGCACGCCTGTATATGAACCCGGACCTTTGGCAACTGCAATTTGGGTCAGGTCATTCGGCTCTAAGCCGCACTCTTTTAGGAGTTCATCGATCGCCGGCATAGCTCTGACCGAATGGTTTTTCTTTAAGTGGGATATATGCTCGGCTATCACTTTTCCGTCTTTAATTAATGCCACGCCGAGCGTTAAATTGGATGTATCAATCGCAAGTATCGTCATGTTTGCTGATCTCCTCGCAAAGATTTTCGTAGCGGCTGCCTTGAGGGGTAAAGGTCAGCTTTCGTTCATCATCGCCAAGCCGTTTAATGTTAACCTCAAGGCGTTCTTTGGGAAGTTGCTCCTCAATCAAATGCGCCCATTCCACAAGGCAGACGCCGTCTCCCTCAAAATATTCATCTAATCCGAGATCTTCCGTTTCATCTTCCATTCTGTAAACATCCATATGAAACAGCGGAAGAGAGCCGTCCCGGTATTCTTTGATGATGGTAAAAGTCGGGCTGCTGACAACCCGCTTGATTCCGAGCCCTTCGGCAAATCCTTTCGTAAAAGTCGTTTTGCCTGCTCCAAGGTCGCCTTCCAATGTGATGACATCACCGGGCAGAACATACTTTGCTGCCAGTCTGGCAATGTTTTTTGTCTCTTCAGGCTCTGTCGTTTTCCACTCTAACGTTTTCACTTTACTTGTCACCTGTCTTGTTTAAAATGGTTATATCCTTTTTTTTCGAGAAGAACGCGGTCCTGTCCATTATGATAATACACGTCCGCCTGCCCTTGTTGTGTGACGCGGCCGATTTGATAAACCGGCACATGTCGCTCAGAGCATTCCTGACTAAAACGTTCCCATTGATCACTAGAAATCGTGCCGACGAGTTCAAAATCCTCGCCGCCGAAAAGGACCCATTCTTCCCATTTTGTGTGCAATGTATGTATATCCGAATGGATTGGAATCAACTCTTTATATATGTCAATGGAAACACGGCTCGCTTCGGCAATTTCATTTAATTCGCTGGCAAGCCCGTCGCTGATATCATTAAGTGCCACATGATGATAGCGCGAACAGATCAAACCTGCCTCAATCCTCGGCATAGGCCTCTTGTGCCGCTCTATAAAATATTGAGACTGCTTCTCGTCTTTCATCTCTGCTTGGCCCAATATAAAAGCCAGACCGGCAGCAGATGAGCCAAGTTCTCCCGTCACAAAAACGACATCCCCGGGTTCGGCATGGCTTCTTAGACAAGATCTGCCCTTTTCAATCTCGCCGATTACTGTTACGGTCAAAACGAGCGGCCCGTTGGCAGATACGGTGTCACCGCCGATTAAGTCCATTTGATATAGTGTCGCCAGTTTATTCATTTCTTCATACATGGCTTCAATATCCGCCGCGCGCCAGCCGGAAGGAACAGCGATGGACACAAGATAATACTTGGGTCTGCCTCCCATCGCGGCAATATCACTAATATTCACAGCCAATGCTTTATATCCGATATCGGCAGGCGATGAATGGGATGATAAAAAATGAATACCGTCGACCATCGTATCAACCGCAACAATCTCCTGATAACCGTTCTTTGTATGATAAACAGCGGCATCGTCTCCAATACCGATTTCTATTTCCCGGTGAAAAAGCGAACGGGGCGTAATCCTTTGAATCAATTCAAATTCGTCCATAAGATCATTTGCTCCTTTGCTGTTGCAACCAATCAAAACACTATCATTAGTTTATCGAATTCTCACCAATTATCCAAGAAATAAAGAAACACGGCTAACATTGTGAGGAACGCCTAGTACCTTCCTGTATGCAAAGAAAGCTTGGCTGAAGCCAAGCTTTCAGCATAGACCTGAAAGAAGACATAAAAAAAAAACGAAAACCTCAAAGATTTCGTTTGTGTACAACATGGCGGTCCGGACGGGACTCGAACCCGCGACCTCCTGCGTGACAGGCAGGCATTCTAACCAACTGAACTACCGGACCACTTTTTATTTATTTTCTTTGTATGGAAATTATATTTGGTTGCGGGGGCAGGATTTGAACCTGCGACCTTCGGGTTATGAGCCCGACGAGCTACCGAACTGCTCCACCCCGCGATAATATAAACAGCTTGGCGGCGTCCTACTCTCACAGGGGGAAGCCCCCAACTACCATCGGCGCTGAAGAGCTTAACTTCCGTGTTCGGCATGGGAACGGGTGTGACCTCTTCGCTATCGCCACCAAACTAATTTGAGAGGTGTTCTCTCAAAACTAGATAACGGTCAGACGATTCACAAAAGTATTTAGGTTAAGTCCTCGATCGATTAGTATCTGTCAGCTCCATGTGTCGCCACACTTCCACCTCAGACCTATCAACCTGATCATCTTTCAGGGATCTTACTTCCTTGCGGAATGGGAAATCTCATCTTGAGGGGGGCTTCATGCTTAGATGCTTTCAGCACTTATCCCGTCCGCACATAGCTACCCAGCGATGCCCTTGGCAGAACAACTGGTACACCAGCGGTGCGTCCATCCCGGTCCTCTCGTACTAAGGACAGCTCCTCTCAAATTTCCTGCGCCCGCGACGGATAGGGACCGAACTGTCTCACGACGTTCTGAACCCAGCTCGCGTACCGCTTTAATGGGCGAACAGCCCAACCCTTGGGACCGACTACAGCCCCAGGATGCGATGAGCCGACATCGAGGTGCCAAACCTCCCCGTCGATGTGGACTCTTGGGGGAGATAAGCCTGTTATCCCCGGGGTAGCTTTTATCCGTTGAGCGATGGCCCTTCCATGCGGAACCACCGGATCACTAAGCCCGACTTTCGTCCCTGCTCGACTTGTAGGTCTCGCAGTCAAGCTCCCTTGTGCCTTTACACTCTGCGAATGATTTCCAACCATTCTGAGGGAACCTTTGGGCGCCTCCGTTACCTTTTAGGAGGCGACCGCCCCAGTCAAACTGCCCACCTGACACTGTCTCCCTGCCCGATAAGGGCAGCGGGTTAGAAGGTCAATACAGCCAGGGTAGTATCCCACCGATGCCTCCACCGAAGCTGGCGCTCCGGTTTCCAAGGCTCCTACCTATCCTGTACAAGCTGTACCAACATTCAATATCAGGCTGCAGTAAAGCTCCACGGGGTCTTTCCGTCCTGTCGCGGGTAACCTGCATCTTCACAGGTACTATAATTTCACCGAGTCTCTCGTTGAGACAGTGCCCAGATCGTTGCGCCTTTCGTGCGGGTCGGAACTTACCCGACAAGGAATTTCGCTACCTTAGGACCGTTATAGTTACGGCCGCCGTTTACTGGGGCTTCAATTCGCACCTTCGCTTACGCTAAGCGCTCCTCTTAACCTTCCAGCACCGGGCAGGCGTCAGCCCCTATACTTCGCCTTACGGCTTCGCAGAGACCTGTGTTTTTGCTAAACAGTCGCCTGGGCCTATTCACTGCGGCTCTCTCGGGCTTGCACCCTAACAGAGCACCCCTTCTCCCGAAGTTACGGGGTCATTTTGCCGAGTTCCTTAACGAGAGTTCTCTCGATCACCTTAGGATTCTCTCCTCGCCTACCTGTGTCGGTTTGCGGTACGGGCACCTCTCACCTCGCTAGAGGCTTTTCTTGGCAGTGTGGAATCAGGAACTTCGCTACTATATTTCGCTCGCCATCACAGCTCAGCCTTATGGGAAACGGATTTGCCTATTTCCCAGCCTAACTGCTTGGACGCGGATATCCAATACCGCGCTTACCCTATCCTCCTGCGTCCCCCCATTGCTCAAATGGTGAGGAGGTGGTACAGGAATATCAACCTGTTGTCCATCGCCTACGCCTTTCGGCCTCGGCTTAGGTCCCGACTAACCCTGAGCGGACGAGCCTTCCTCAGGAAACCTTAGGCATTCGGTGGAGGGGATTCTCACCCCTCTTTCGCTACTCATACCGGCATTCTCACTTCTAAGCGCTCCACGAGTCCTTCCGGTCTCGCTTCACAGCCCTTAGAACGCTCTCCTACCACTGTTCGTAAGAACAGTCCGCAGCTTCGGTGATACGTTTAGCCCCGGTACATTTTCGGCGCAGAGTCACTCGACCAGTGAGCTATTACGCACTCTTTAAATGGTGGCTGCTTCTAAGCCAACATCCTGGTTGTCTAAGCAACTCCACATCCTTTTCCACTTAACGTATACTTTGGGACCTTAGCTGGCGGTCTGGGCTGTTTCCCTTTCGACTACGGATCTTATCACTCGCAGTCTGACTCCCAAGGATAAGTCTTTGGCATTCGGAGTTTGACTGAATTCGGTAACCCGGTAGGGGCCCCTAGTCCAATCAGTGCTCTACCTCCAAGACTCTTACCTTGAGGCTAGCCCTAAAGCTATTTCGGAGAGAACCAGCTATCTCCAGGTTCGATTGGCATTTCACCCCTACCCACACCTCATCCCCGCACTTTTCAACGTGCGTGGGTTCGGGCCTCCATTCAGTGTTACCTGAACTTCACCCTGGACATGGGTAGATCACCTGGTTTCGGGTCTACGACCACGTACTCATGCGCCCTATTCAGACTCGCTTTCGCTGCGGCTCCGTCTTTTCAAACTTAACCTTGCACGGGATCGTAACTCGCCGGTTCATTCTACAAAAGGCACGCCATCACCCGTTAACGGGCTCTGACTACTTGTAGGCACACGGTTTCAGGATCTCTTTCACTCCCCTTCCGGGGTGCTTTTCACCTTTCCCTCACGGTACTGGTTCACTATCGGTCACTAGGGAGTATTTAGCCTTGGGAGATGGTCCTCCCGGATTCCGACGGAATTTCACGTGTTCCGCCGTACTCAGGATCCACTCAGGAGAGAACGAAGTTTTGACTACAGGGCTGTTACCTCCTATGGCGGGCCTTTCCAGACCTCTTCATCTACCTCGTTCTTTTGTAACTCCGTACAGAGTGTCCTACAACCCCAAGAGGCAAGCCTCTTGGTTTGGGCTGTTCCCGTTTCGCTCGCCGCTACTCAGGGAATCGCATTTGCTTTCTCTTCCTCCGGGTACTTAGATGTTTCAGTTCCCCGGGTCTGCCTTCTCATATCCTATGAATTCAGATATGGATACTGCTCCATTACGAGCAGTGGGTTTCCCCATTCGGAAATCTCCGGATCAAAGCTTGCTTACAGCTCCCCGAAGCATATCGGTGTTCGTCCCGTCCTTCATCGGCTCCTAGTGCCAAGGCATCCACCGTGCGCCCTTTCTAACTTAACCGTTAAAAAGAATCACTACGTGATATCTTGCATTACTAATTGAATGTGATGTCTACTGTTATCTAGTTTTCAAAGAACACGTTTTGAAGGAATGATCCTTCAAAACTAAACAAGATCTAAACGCACCTGTCTATAAGACCGCAAGGTCTTATATTCCGTATAATATCCTTAGAAAGGAGGTGATCCAGCCGCACCTTCCGATACGGCTACCTTGTTACGACTTCACCCCAATCATCTGTCCCACCTTCGGCGGCTGGCTCCAAAAGGTTACCTCACCGACTTCGGGTGTTACAAACTCTCGTGGTGTGACGGGCGGTGTGTACAAGGCCCGGGAACGTATTCACCGCGGCATGCTGATCCGCGATTACTAGCGATTCCAGCTTCACGCAGTCGAGTTGCAGACTGCGATCCGAACTGAGAACAGATTTGTGGGATTGGCTTAGCCTCGCGGCTTCGCTGCCCTTTGTTCTGCCCATTGTAGCACGTGTGTAGCCCAGGTCATAAGGGGCATGATGATTTGACGTCATCCCCACCTTCCTCCGGTTTGTCACCGGCAGTCACCTTAGAGTGCCCAACTGAATGCTGGCAACTAAGATCAAGGGTTGCGCTCGTTGCGGGACTTAACCCAACATCTCACGACACGAGCTGACGACAACCATGCACCACCTGTCACTCTGCCCCCGAAGGGGAAGCCCTATCTCTAGGGTTGTCAGAGGATGTCAAGACCTGGTAAGGTTCTTCGCGTTGCTTCGAATTAAACCACATGCTCCACCGCTTGTGCGGGCCCCCGTCAATTCCTTTGAGTTTCAGTCTTGCGACCGTACTCCCCAGGCGGAGTGCTTAATGCGTTTGCTGCAGCACTAAAGGGCGGAAACCCTCTAACACTTAGCACTCATCGTTTACGGCGTGGACTACCAGGGTATCTAATCCTGTTCGCTCCCCACGCTTTCGCGCCTCAGCGTCAGTTACAGACCAGAGAGTCGCCTTCGCCACTGGTGTTCCTCCACATCTCTACGCATTTCACCGCTACACGTGGAATTCCACTCTCCTCTTCTGCACTCAAGTTCCCCAGTTTCCAATGACCCTCCCCGGTTGAGCCGGGGGCTTTCACATCAGACTTAAGAAACCGCCTGCGCGCGCTTTACGCCCAATAATTCCGGACAACGCTTGCCACCTACGTATTACCGCGGCTGCTGGCACGTAGTTAGCCGTGGCTTTCTGGTTAGGTACCGTCAAGGTACCGCCCTATTCGAACGGTACTTGTTCTTCCCTAACAACAGAGTTTTACGATCCGAAAACCTTCATCACTCACGCGGCGTTGCTCCGTCAGACTTTCGTCCATTGCGGAAGATTCCCTACTGCTGCCTCCCGTAGGAGTCTGGGCCGTGTCTCAGTCCCAGTGTGGCCGATCACCCTCTCAGGTCGGCTACGCATCGTTGCCTTGGTGAGCCGTTACCTCACCAACTAGCTAATGCGCCGCGGGTCCATCTGTAAGTGGTAGCTAAAAGCCACCTTTTATAATTGAACCATGCGGTTCAATCAAGCATCCGGTATTAGCCCCGGTTTCCCGGAGTTATCCCAGTCTTACAGGCAGGTTACCCACGTGTTACTCACCCGTCCGCCGCTGACCTAAGGGAGCAAGCTCCCGTCGGTCCGCTCGACTTGCATGTATTAGGCACGCCGCCAGCGTTCGTCCTGAGCCAGGATCAAACTCTCCATGAAGTTTGATAATGACTACGCACAATAAATGTGCGATTTATTTAATGAATTAACAGGTACGTTTTGTCTTGTTTAGTTTTCAAAGATCATTTTAAAAATTGGAGCGGGTGATGAGAATCGAACTCACGACATCAGCTTGGAAGGCTGAGGTTTTACCACTAAACTACACCCGCGTTGCGAATATATGGCGCGCCCGAGAGGAGTCGAACCCCTAACCTTTTGATCCGTAGTCAAACGCTCTATCCAATTGAGCTACGGGCGCTTCATCAGGCGACTTAACTATAATACTATGAATATCAGTTAAAGTCAAGAAGTTTTTTTGAAGTTTTTCTGCCGAAAGGATGAAGCTTTTTTGTTTCGACTTTATCCATTATACACATTTTAAGGTTTTTGTACACCCCTTAAATGATGAATATTATATCGGCATTTCGAAGTTTTAACTTCGTTGTCTCAGCGACGAATAATAATATATCATGCTTTCAATTCATCCGTCAACACTTTTTTCGTTTTTTTATACCTCTAAAAAAATTAGGCTTACAGCCATTCATAATAGATGACGTTTACCGGACCTTTTCATCTTATGTGATGTTTTATTGAATGTTCCCCGCTTCATCAAGTTATAATACGGAACCAAAGCTGTAAATCGTTAACTTCGACATCACTCTTGCATGATCATTTAATGAAGCTTTTATTTTATGAACGGCTTTTAAGATATCCTAAAGGTGCCTCAAATAGGCTGCTTTTCCGCATCGTATACAAAAATACAGGCAGAAATCTTGTTATAGGAAGATTTCTGCCTGCAAACTTCAAAATCCTTCATCTATATTCTCCGCCGATGGGACTCCACCTGTATGTCCCTTAACAAAATTGTCATCCGCTGATTTTAGCGCTCGCGTCGCTTGGTGCTTTTTCCGATTTGTAGTTGCGGAAACTATGCTCAAGCTGTTCAAGTGTGAGACCTTTTGTTTCAGGAAGGAATTTTTTCACGAATGCAATGGAAAGAAGTCCAAGTCCGACAAAAATGTAGAATGTCGATGACAGTCCAATCGCATCAAGCAATATCGGGAACGAAAATCCGACAAAGAAATTGACGATCCACAAACAAAACACGGTGACGCCCATCCCGAGGCCGCGAACGCGAAGCGGGAATATTTCAGAAAGCATGAGCCATGTTACAGGAGAAATAGCGCCTTGCTGGAATGCAAGAAAGGTTACAGTCAGCGTAAGTACGACATACGGAAGAGCAACTGAACCTTGAAGGGCGTTTGAGAAGATGCCGATTAGCAGCAAAGCTGATGTCGTCCCTATTAAACCGGTCAACAGCATTGGTCTGCGCCCTACCTTCCCTAAAAGCCAAATCCCCACGAATGTTGCCAAAACTGAAATGACACCGTTTGCAATATTTCCGATAAGTGCAGCTTTTGTTTCAAATCCGGCATTTTTGAGTATTTCTGTACCGTAATACATGATAGAGTTTACGCCGGTAATCTGCTGAACGACAGCGATCCCGATTCCGAGAAATACGATTCGGCGCACCCATGGAACAGCCAGATCCTTATAATTCGCTTTTTTCATTTCAGATTCTTTCATGACCGCAGCTTCGATTTCAGCAACTTCCGAATGCGCCCTTTTTTCCTCGCGGATTCTTTTCAGAACGCCCAGCGCCGCTTCATTTTTCCCTTTAGAGACAAGCCAGCGCGGACTTTCGGGCATTCTCAGCATACCAAAGAACAAGAATACAGCCGGTACTGCGGCAATCGCCAGCATGTAACGCCAAACATGGGAACTATCCCCCATTGTGGTTCCGAGGATGGCATTGAAAGTAAATGCCAAGAGCTGTCCGGAGACAATCATTAATTCATTTTGAGTAACCATTCGTCCCCTTTTCTCTGAAGGAGACATTTCAGCCAAGTAAGTCGGTACCGTAACAGATGCTCCCCCTACAGCAACTCCAAGCAGGAAGCGAGAGATGACCATAATCGTCACATCAGGCGCAAGCGTACATCCGAGCGTCGAGAAAAAGAAAAGCACAGCTAGAAAAATGATGTTTTTGCGGCGCCCGATATAATCGGAGAGCCTTCCGCCGAATACCGCCCCCAACGCCGCTCCCAAGAGAAGCGAACTTGCGACCAGCCCTTCTGTAAATGCAGTCAGGTTCAGCTGATCTCCTTCAGACATATAAGGCAAGGCTCCGTTGATCACTCCGGTGTCATATCCGAATAGAAGTCCGCCGAACGTCGAGACTAAAATAATAGTACGCAAAAATGATTTCTGATTTCCCTGTTCATTCATATTGATTTCCCCCGCCTTTGTTTTAAAAAAATGATTTATTTCCAAAGGTTTTCGAAAACATCCTTAATAGGAGCTCATTTCTTTTCCTAAAAGACTCATTTCTAACTTTCGAAAGTCTCGCCAGCCACCCCCCTTAACAGAAAATTGAAAATTTTATTTTGATGGAAGCCGGAGCTTCCGCACAACCAATTACCTACCACGGCATATTTTGGTATCGCTTTCATTTGTATGCCGTTTAAATGCATTGTTAGATTATAGTTATGTTTTTGGTACATCTTTGTTAGGTCTGATATTATCATAATTTTAAAAGCGCTTTCAGTCAACATAAATTTCAGAAAATTTATCTTTTTTTATTTTATAAAGCGCTGTATTATAGGAATCCTATCCAACTCACATGATTTCATTTCTTTTTTTATTATTTATCAGTATTTTTTCACTCTTGTCATTTCATAGTGATCTTTTTGTCACTTTTTTGTGATGTGTGGAATAACAGCAACATGAATCAGCTTTCCTTTAACCACAAGGCGCCCTTCGGTTCTCACGGCTTTGTCACATGTCATCAGCGTAATTTCTTTTTGTTTCGTCTCTTGAATCACATCTGTGTCCATTTCAGAAATGAATTGTTTGGATGTCACAGTGTATATATAGTCTTTTTTAAAGTCTGTGATTTTAACGGTGTCCCCTTTTTTAATGTTGATAAGAGGACCGAATAAGAGGTTCTCCCGCTTCATATGATGTCCGGCCAGCGGGTAGTTGCCCTCGCCCATTTTCTGATCGGGACGCATTGTTGTCGCTCCGTAAAGAAGATTTTGATTGGTTGTGCCTTTCAATATCGGCAGCTTGATATTGACGCTGCTTATGGTGATCCCGCCGATGACCGCTTTCGATTCACGATCGAGACCGGCTTTTACTGTTTCCATAAAAGAAGGCGGCTGAATCGCTTCAAAATCAAATGACGCCTTTTGCGCATTGTTTTGTTCCGCCTGTTCAGCAGTCAATTCAAAACTTTTATTCTTGCTGAGATTGATGATGATGCTTTCTTTCATAAAAGGAGACAAGACGAAGAGTATACCTGATATGACAAGTACGGCAACGATCATTTTTTTATACATGTCTCACAGTCCTTTCTAACCTTAATGTCAAATGAACGAATGCCGTTTTTCAAAAAAGCACCTGACCGGTTTCATGATCAGGTGCATAAATGATTCGTTTACGCCTTTCTTTGTTTCTTTCTTGTGAAGAAAGAGAAGACTCCTCCAGACAAAATCAGCAGGATGCCGATCATGATCGGCATGATGTTGTCTGTGTCACCGGTTTTCGGAAGCGCATCACCTTTAGGATCTCCGTTCGAATTTCGGTCCGGTGTGCCTTTGTTATCTGTTTTAGGGTCTCCTGGGTTGCGATCTGGTGTACCATTGTCAACAGCCGGCGTTTTCAGCTTTTCATTGGACGCTGTGATCTCGACCGGTTTTGACTGTCCTTTTTTTATTTCAAAAGGAATCGGCGTCTCATCCAGCTTATAACCGTCAGGCGCCTTCGTTTCGACAAATTGATAGCGCCCAGGTGCCAATCCTTCCGCAATAAATTGACCGTTTTGATCTGTCGTCCAGACTGCCGGCAGCTTTTTCCCGTTGCCTGCGGCTTTAACAGGCTTTCCATCGGCATTGAGCAGCTTGAATTCCGCTCCTTTCAACACAGCTTAAATGCCGTCCACCACGGCATCAGCAAGAAAAGAGGCGGAGGCTGGATCAAGCTGACGGCAAAAAAAGAAAGCGAAAACCGCTATTATATCAAGGTTGAAGACAATGGAATCGGCATGCCGCCGGAAAAACAACATGATGTCTTTTTCTCTCATTTCACTCATAGCGTCGGTATGAAAAATATCAACCGCAGACTGAAACATTTCTGCGGGAGCGAACTGAATATCGAAAGTGGTCCTGATGGCGGGACCGCTGTCTCAATGGTCATTTCTATCAATGAATCGGCGGACGTTTCAGTATAGTCGTAACCTGAAGATATTCAGAGCGGCCTCATCAGCTTGCCGGCAAAGCCGGCGAGCTTTTTTGTGCAGTAAATCAGGTGTGTGCTTCCTCTCCTCTGTACAATTTGACCCTGTCCTTCGTGAGAACACGGCCTCTTTTTCTATACGATTCAATATGTTATAGTAGAAAACTGTTTTTACATATACCATAGGAGGTTTGTTCATCAATGGAAAATTTCAGCTATTACAATCCAACGAAATTGATCTTCGGAAAAGGCCAGCTTGAACAGTTAAGAAAAGAATTAAAGGTATACGGAAAAAATGTATTGCTTGTTTATGGAGGCGGCAGTATTAAAAAGAACGGCCTTTATGACGAAGTTACGCGCGTATTGAAAGAAGAAGGCGCTGACACGCACGAGCTTTCCGGAGTAGAACCAAATCCGCGTCTTGCTACGGTTAAAAAAGGAATCGAATTGTGCGCCCGGCATGATATCGATTTTCTCCTCGCTGTCGGCGGAGGAAGCGTCATCGACTGCACGAAAGCGATCGCTGCCGGAGCAAAATACGATAGCGACCCTTGGGATATCTTCAGCAAAAAAACGACAGCAAAAGACGCCCTGCCGTTCGGTACGATTTTAACCTTAGCTGCAACCGGATCTGAAATGAACCCCGATTCCGTCATTACAAACTGGGAAACGAATGAAAAATACGTATGGGGAAGCGATGTCACGCATCCGAAGTTCTCCATTTTAGACCCTGAAAATACGTTCAGCGTCCCGGAAAACCAAACGGTTTACGGCATCGTTGACATGATGAGCCATGTGTTTGAACAATATTTCCACAATGTCAAAAACACGCCGCTACAGGACAGAATGTGTTTTTCCGTTTTGCAGACGGTCATCGAAACGGCGCCGAAGCTGTTGGAAGACCTGCAAAACTATGAGCACCGGGAAACCATTTTATACGCAGGCACAATCGCTTTGAACGGCACGCTGCAAATGGGCTATTTCGGCGATTGGGCTTCCCATACGATGGAGCACGCGGTTTCGGCCGTTTACGACATTCCGCACGCGGGCGGCCTTGCGATCTTGTTCCCAAACTGGATGAGATATACGCTTGATACGAATGTCAGCCGCTTCAAAGCCCTTATGCTGAACATGTTTGACATTGACACAGAAGGCAAAACCGATAAAGACATCGCGCTTGAAGGAATCGATAAGCTGTCCGCGTTCTGGACAAGCCTTGGCGCTCCTTCCCGCCTTGCCGACTACGGCATCGGCGAAGAAAAGCTCGATCTGATCGCAGACATCGCCGCTAAAGAAATCGAGCACGGCGGATTCGCCAATTTCCAAAAACTAAACAAAGATGACGTACTCGCCATTCTTCGAGCTTCTCTATAACAACAAAAGGACGGAATCACTAGATTCCGTCCTTTTATGTTTACAGCTCCCGCTGACTTTCCCGTGTTAAGGCAAAAAAGGCGAAAGATCCGATCACAGCTGTGATAAACATGATTGCGCCCATTGGAACGGCCGTTGTTTCATTCATGCCAACGAGAGGCGAAACGATCGAGCCGAGCAGCAGCGGAAGCATGCCGAGCATCGCGCTTGCACTGCCCGCACGGTGTCCCTGGTTTTCCATCGCCAGCGTAAATGTGCTTGTCAACGTCATTCCGATGGTTATCATGTAGATAAAGATGGAAATGACAATCGCTGCAAGCGGCCCTTTCAAAATCGTCATCGTCAGGAGAACGGATGTCGCGATGACAGCTGTAATGACCGCGATCCGCAAGAGCTTCCTCTCATGAATGATTCCCCCAAAACGCCCGATGATAAAGCTTCCCGAAATAATGGCGAGGCCGTTAATGCCGAACAGCACGCTGAACACTTGAGGAGAAACCCCATAGATGTCCTGGTATACAAAAGGCGTTCCGGACACGTATGCAAAGCTGCCTCCGTGAATGAAACCGACAGTCAGCGCATAGCCGATGAAAGACCGATCCTTCAACAAGCTCCCCATCGTTTTGAGAGACGAACCGATCGAGCTTGGAATCCGTTTTTCAGGCGGCAATGTTTCAGTCAATTTCATCGAGATAACGAGCACCAGGAACAATCCGATCAATGCCAGAGTATAAAAAATCGTATGCCAAGTAGCGAACGGCAAAAGCAGGATGGCTCCCCCCGTCATCGGTGCGACCATTGGCGCAACCGCGGTGATCACCATTAAAAGCGAGAAAAATTTAGAAAGCTCTCTGCCTGTGAACACGTCCCGTACAATGGCGCGCGACAGCACAATTCCCGCCGAAGCGGTAAAACCCTGTAAAAAACGGGCTAGCACTAATGTCACGATATTCGGCGACAGCGCGCAAAACAGTGAAGACAGCGCAAACAGCGAAATCGAAATTAATAACGGTTTTCGCCTTCCCTTCGCATCGCTCACAGGCCCGATCACGAGCTGGCCGATGGTAAGGCCGATCAGGCAAGCCGTTAAGCTGAGCTGAACAAGCGACGCGCCGGCCCCCAGGTCCTCCGCTATTTCAGGGAAGCTCGGCAAATACATATCGATATTAAGAGGTCCAAGTATGGCAAGCATTCCGAGCAGAAAAGCCAATGCCAACCTCTCTTTTCCAACTGGATTATGAAGCATAAAAACATCAAAACCTTTCTATCAACCTAGTTAACATCTCTGTTTCTATTGTTACAGGCTGCAAAACATTTGTATATTGTACCATATTTTTTGAACAGTGAAAGGCGGTTGGCATGAAAAATAAATGTTATCCCAATTGACTTAATTGTCATACAAAAAAGGCCTCCTGAAGGAGCGCCTCTTTTAAGATGATTTCATCGCTTTGACGATAAGCGATGCCAAAGCTTCGGTCCCTTTCGGCATCAGGTGGACGCCGTCAGCGGTGAAATATTCGGGATGTTTCAGAGCTTCAGTATGCCAATCGACCAATGTCACATTTTGACGGTTGTCCGCTTGCTTCCGAAGCGATTCATTCACCTTGCTCTCCCACTGGCGGGGGACGCGCGTGTTCACGAGATAGACATCTGCGTTTGAGAAAGCATCAAGCAAAGCGTCCATCTGACTGTCCGTAAAATAGCCGTTTGTTCCCAGTTCAATCACGACGGCTTTGTCCGGATGATTAAAGGAAGCGTAGGTTGATGTCAATTGAAGCGCTTCCCTCACTTGCCTTCCAACCTTTCCGTCGATTGTGATTCCCGGAATTTTTTTACGCAGGCTGGAAGCAATGTCAAGCATGACCGAATCCCCGACAGCCAATACTTCTTTCTCGATACGATCCGGCTCTTTTTCCGCAGACTGCTCACCTTTCGTATCTGACGATTCATCCCCGCCGGCTTTCGGCTGGCTTTCAGTTTCATCCTCATTACCGCTTTCAGCTTGCGCTTTCTTATCGTCCTGCCGTTCTTCACTTTTATCAGCCGGCTGATCCGCCGAGGCGCTTGCCTCGTAGGATTTGGAATAGGCCTGATGCGGCTGTTTCTTTTCGTCGGCCAATCCCGACAGGCCTCCTGCAAAAATGAGGAGTGCGGCAAACATCAGTCCGATTGATATTTTGCTGGGAACGGAAGCGGTTTTCCATTCCGTGATCTTATCCAGAAAAACCCGGCTGACAAACGGTTTAAAACCGTCTTTTCGGATTGGCTTCTCGATAAAGCGATACGAAAGTTCCGCCAGAATAAACGTAACTGCGACTTTAATCGCAACATGCCAGTACACCGGATTTCCAATCTCTTGAACAGGCGTGCTCAGCACGATGACGGGATAGTGCCAAAGATAAATGCCGTACGACCTTTTCCCGATCCAGCGCAGCGGCTTCACGGAAAGGACAAAGCCCAGGAAGCTGCTCGGATGACTGACGCATGCAATCAAAATCGCTGCGATTATACTGATCAGAAGCATTCCGCCGTGATAAAGAAACGGGCTGAATTCATCGACAAAATAAATGCTCATCATAAGCAACGCGAAAGCGGCAAGCTCAGTTCCGTGCAACGCGTGCTTCAGGCTGCTTGGGAGCCTGTTCCCAGACAGTCTTTTCATCGGCCACACAAGGGCTAATGCACATCCGATCAACAGCTCGAAGGCGCGTGTATCTGTCCCGTAATATACGCGGCTCGGATCGCCGCCAGGGACATACAGGATGCTCATCCATACGGCTGAACAAAGCGCACACAGCACAACCGCCGCAGCCAGCCTCTCCCGCTTTTTAAATATGTAGATGCCCAACAGCAAAATGATCGGCCAAATGAAATAAAACTGTTCTTCAATCGCCAGTGACCACAAGTTTTTTAAAGGAGACGGCGATCCGAAACTATCAAAATATGAGAGGTCGTGAAAGATAAACCACCAATTGCTGACATACAAAAGAGAGGAGATCGCATCTCCCCGCACGGTATGCATCAGCTCTCTGTTAAACAAAGCGACCCATATGACGGTTGCGAAAATCATGAGCGTCGCCGCCGGAAGCAGCCGCCGTATCCGGCGCACCCAAAAATCTCTGAATGTGAGGGAAATGTCATTTCCATACGCCGGCAGGATAATCGATGTAATCAAATATCCTGATAAAACAAAAAAGATATCAACCCCAATAAAGCCTCCGTCGGCCCAGCTCATGTTGAGGTGGTAAGCGATAACCGCCAAAACGGCAAAAGCCCGAAGCCCGTCTAACCCCGGTATGTAACGGTGTTGTTGTGTCTGATCTCGCATGGTATTCCTCCAATGATATGTACGTACGGTTCTTCTGTTATGTTTCGCGCCTTTTACGGCTCCGATATTATAGACGAAGTCAGGACGGTTTTTTGTTTCAAAAAATCGTCATTTTTATCTACCCTGAATGATGCCGTCTCTCTAGTATAAGAGTTTCCAGCTGAATATGGTGTTACAAAGTTGTAAAAAGTAAGAAATCCATGATTTCAGCGAATCATGGATTTTTTGACTAGCGGATGTAGCGGTCGCCGATCAGCAGGCTCGAAATCGCTTTAGTCGGAATTTCAAACTCTACCGCGCCCATATATCCGGGTGCGACTTCATAATCGTCAAACGAAATCACCAGTTTATGATTCTCTGTAATATAAAAATTTTGGTCGGCCTTGATTCGTTTGAATGGCTCGACTTCCTCGTCATTGATCCAATATATTTTATCAGGATCATCTTTCATTTGCTGTTTCATTTGTTCTTTAATGTTTTCGCTGATGGCCGTAATATACCGGTCGTCTTTAAACAAGCTCTTCAAGGTAAGCAGGATTTCATTCTTTTTGTCAATGGTGATATAGCGCCGTTCGGTATAGCTGGACGCTTCCGTTCTTTCGACGCTTCGCCGAATCGAAATCAAATCCTTCGTATCCGTGACTGTCTCATAATCGCTGTAGATGCTGAGATGCCCTTTTTTATTCCGGGACGTCTCCTTCATGAATTCCCGGTAAAGCTGATGGCTTTCCTTTACATATTTCTCGTTAATGCCATTTTCAAGCTCCCGGTTATTTAAGCCGGACAGAGCCGGTGTTTTTACGTCAATACTCGATTCTCCATCTTTCTGTTTGATCTCGGTGAATGTGATGGCCTTAACGACCTTGCCGATGACGGGTAAGCGCGACATGGCCTGGGCTGCTCCGGGATTAATATTCACGACGGCAGCCAATAGAACAGCCGCCGCGACAAGCGTTGATGCGGGCCATACCACCAGCCTTCTCTTCTTCTTCGGTTTATGCTGAAGCGCGGTTTCGACAACCTGATCTAGTTCCTTCGGAATGGGGACGTTTTGATATGCTTTTCTCAGCTGTTCCAATTTCTTTTCCATTAAGAAAGATCCTCCTTCGTCAATTGGATGCGCATAAGCTTCAATCCTCTGTAAAGGCGCGTTTTGACCGTATTCAAGTTTTCGCCTGTGATTTCCGCAATCTCTTCCAGTTTGAGATCCTCAAAAAATCGCAGAACAATAATGGTATGGTAGGGATGCGGCAACTCGTCAAGCGCCTCATGAAGATCTGTATCCCGGTAGGTATCTTCCTTGCCCTTGCTTAAAAATTCGATCGTTTGATCATCCATAACCTTTAGTTTTTTCCGTTTGCGCAAAAAATCGATTGCCGTCCGCACCAAAATTTTGTAAAACCAGCTTTTGATCGTATCCGGATTGCGAACAGAATCGACGGAATCGAGCGCTTTTTTAATTGATTCCTGGACAATATCTAAGGCGTCTTCTTGATTTTTCACATAGCTGTACGCCAGCCGGTAAAAGTCTTCTTTCCGGTCTGTTATGCAAGCGACAAGAGACGCTCTGGCTGCTTGTTTCTTCATTGCAATAAAGAACTCCTTTTTCGAATATACGTATATACGGCTGTTACATTAGGATAGACGCGGGAGTAGGAAAAATAGTTTGCGGACTGGTCATCTTTTTTAAAAATATTTTATCATCAAGTGCCGGCAATCTGGATTTCATTTATAATGAATAGCAAATTCGAAGGGGGTGATCACATGGCAAGCATCAGAATGCCGGATCATGCAGCGTCTCATGCAAAGCCTGTTATCAGAAAAGGCGATACTTTGCATGGGGTGGACAAATAAAATCGCCTGAGAGTAAGCTTTTCTGGCAATCGGCTTTGCCCCTTATTTTGCAATCAAAGGAATAAGGAGCTGGCAAACATGGCATACGTAAAGGCTGCCGCTGTACTACCTGAAAAGCTGATATCGGAAATTCAAAAGTATGTTCAAGGGGAAACGATCTATATTCCCAAGACTGAATCCGCCTACAAAAAATGGGGTGCACGTTCAGGAGCAAGAAAGCTGATCGATGATCGCAACACTGCGATAAAAAAGGCCTTTAAAAATGGCGAAACGATTGAGCACTTAGCAGCGGAACATCATCTTTCCATCGAAACGATGAAAAAAATCGTTTACACAAAATAAACTGGAGCACTGATCCTTGTGATCGGTGCTTTTTAATATGGCGAGTTTGTTTATTAGCTATTTTCTGCATTTTCTATGCTTTCTCCGTCATGTAATGTAAAAGTGATCATGCAACGAGAGGAGAATATTGTCATGAAACACGGTGTATTGGAAGTACTCGGAGCAAAGCTCTACTACGAAGTGCGCGGCTCGGGGCCTGTCTTGCTTATGATTCACGGGGGCAATGGCGATGCAGAATCATACCCGATTACAGACCGCCTATCCGACCGTTACACGGTCGTCACATACGACCGCCGCGGGCATTCCCGCAGCAGGCTGGAAGATCCGAACGAAAAGTACCAGGTTTCCGTACACGGCGATGATGCGAGCCGGCTGCTGGCCGCTCTGACGGATGAACCGGCCTATGTATTCGGCTGCAGCTCCGGCGCGGTCATCGGCCTTGATCTTGCCATCCGCCATCCTGAACAAATTCGCATGTTGGTCGCACACGAGCCTCCGATTCCGCAATTGTTGGCCGGCAGTGACCGCACCAAAGGGTTCGAAAGCTTGGAGAACCTTGAAAAACAATACAAACGAAGCGGATTACAGGCTTTAGAAGCATTCGCGAAAGCGATGGGCATTACGTCCACAGCCCAGCCGGAGCGTCCAAAATCCCGGACGGAGCAGCTCAGGGCCAACATTGACTATTTTATCCTGTCCGAGGTGCCGGGTTTAAGAGAATATTCACCTGACATCGGCAGGCTTAAAGCTTCATCAGTTACAGTCGTACCTGCCGGCGGCATTGATTCAAAAGGCTGTCTCCCGTACAAGTATGCAGAAGCATTGGCTGGTCATTTGAAAACGAAAGTGGTCGATTTTCCAGGCAATCATGTGGGATGCGTTTTATACCCGGAGGAATTTGCCGAAAGGCTGGACATGGTTTTTAGAAGATTTAACAACAAAAATACCAAGGGATGAAACCCTCGGTATTTTTAATCAATCCGCCGTTCGCAGGAAGCGTATGGCCTGTAATCGGCATTCGATTTTCAAATCAATTGCATTCGTTCATTGATACTCTAAACAGCACCCTAAATAAACATTTCCAAAAGGCCTAGCATTTTAAGAGCTGCAAAATTTGTTCATACGCATTCATATAAAGGACAGGGTCGGGATCTGCTCCTTTTTTCTTCGGCACGTTAAAATCCGATAATACAAAATGATGTTTTGGCTGAACATCATGCTTAGCTAAACAGCTCTTGACGCAGCATAAAGGGCAGCCGTCAATCGCAATGATATCCCGCCCGGATTTTGCTGTATTGACAAGCGGTTTCACATCGCCGCCGACTCCGGCAATGCACGACATTTCGGCCGTTTTCTCCCGATCCATTTTAATGGCAATCATGTTGGCCGTTTGCGCGGCCGAGGAACACCCGGAGCACGAATACACTAAAGGCAAATCTGTTCTTTTCATCGGTTGACTCATCCCCTGTTTTTCTTTATTTTCGCCGGCAAAAAAACTATCATTTACTTTACATGAGGTGCGTGATGAAAACTGTGAGCCAGATCACTTTTTCTGTTACTCTATGAGCTGAATCAAACAGCTCAAGCAAAAACAAAACGGCTTCACGATCCTTTCCCGTATTCAATGAGAATACTCGCCTCCTTGATCCCTTCAGTCAATATATGGAGGCCTCAGGAAAAAGATCAGGGGCTTAAAAGCCCCTGTGATTTGCATGAAAAATTTGCGCTGGCTTTTTAAAGGCGAACCGAATGATCCATTCGGCCAACGCGATGCAGAGCACAATCGCTCCGAAAACGCCTATCGTGTAGCTGATGTCATATATCAGGCCGAGTCCTTTATGGCACACGAAAGTAATCAAATGAATGAACATATTGGTAAAACAGAATAGATAGCTGCGAATCATCCAATTCCGGTGCTTGCTAAACTGATTTCGCCGGGCTTTGATGACGGAAATAACCGTGGCGGCAGGCCAATACATATTCACCATGTTAAAGGCTATGCTGACGGCCTTCCCTCCGGTAGAATGCGGTGCCATATAGCCTGACGACAGCGTTACAATCATCACGCAAACGATGTAGACCCAGCCGTTAAAACGGTGGATGTTGCGGCTTTTGGTCAACAAGGCGCTGGAGAAGTTGACAGCGCCCGAAGCCATCGCTAAACAAGCGGCAACAACGTGAACATACATCACCTTCAGCCAGACCGGGAGATGAAAGGAGTCCCGCAGGTGAGATTTATGGCTGAGAAAAGCTGTTGATTGCGGATCAAGAATTAAATTTTCAAACAAGGTATACAGAACATACACCGCGATGACGATCAGCATTGTCGAAAAAACCGATTGACTGCGTTGAAATTTCCTTTTGTTCAGCTTTTGTTCCTCCTAAAACATCATGCTCTCTCAATGCCTATATTGTATCACGAAAGCGAACGAGCGCAGCAGCTTGGCATTTTAAGCCCTCAATGACAAAACCTTTCCCATTAAAAACAGGCCGGGTACGATTTCTGCGTTTTTCCGGAAAGCCGGAATAATTCTGTCATCTTTTGCGGCATACTTTTGAATGATGTCTCTGCTGAAATCGCGAGAACCGTCATCGATGACAATGGCTTCAACAATTTCAAGGGTTTGCCTCAGCACGCTGTCCAAACAGACGGATATGTATTTTGCAGCATTGTACACAGGTATGACAATACTTACGGACGGATTCATTCCCGCTTCTTAATCCGAACCAAATATGATGAATTAACAACGACCATTGTATAAAAATCTGGTTACAAAAAGAAGGATCAGTCTACTTCCACGCAAACTACCTCGAACTTGTGGGACTGACAGCGGGGGAAACGAAAGATCCGGAAAAAGTCATTCCTAAAGCGATCAACAATATCCCCGTCCGTGTTTTGCTTTTTTATATCGGTGCGCTCCTTGTGATCATGAGCATCTATCCGTGGAATGTCATCAATCCTAATGAGAGTCCGTTCGTCCAAGTCTTTGCAGCGGTCGGCATCATTGCGGCTGCAAGCATCATCAATTTTGTGGTGCTGACATCGGCAGCTTCGGCAAGCAACAGCGCGGTTTTCAGCACGAGCCGGATGATATACTCGCTTGCGAAAGAACATAATGCACCCGGCGCTATGACCAAACTGACCTCCCGCAAAGTGCCGAGCAATGCGTTGTTTTTCTCAGCGGTCGTGATTCTGATTGGCATCATGCTGAACTATATCATGCCTGAACAAGTGTTTACGCTGATTACGAGCATCTCGACGATCTGCTTCATCTTTATTTGGGGAATCACCGTCATCTGCCATTTGAAATACCGCAAAACAAGACCGGATTTAGCGAAAACAAACAAATTCAAGATGCCGCTTTACCCGTTTTCAAATTATGTGGTTCTCGGTTTTCTTGCGTTTATCCTCATTGTACTTGCACTGGCCCACGACACCCGGGTTGCCTTATTTGTCACGCCGGTTTGGTTTATCATACTGATCGCGATTTACAAGCTGAGGAAACCTAAGTCGCAGCAAGTATAGAAAAATGCGAATCGCCTGCAGAATGTTCTGCAGGCTTTTTGTATGGCTCATCATGTAAAATAAAAAAGATAACAGCTTGATCGCCTACAATTTCAATGGTCAGCCGCTTAGGCAGAAAGGGGAAAACAGATGAAAATCAATCAAATTGTAGATTTGTCGGTATCGTTAAGAGGTGATATTCCTTCTGACCCGCCGGGGTTTGTCCCTGAAATCGAATATGCGGATCATAAGCAAGGAGCCAAACAGATGGTCCTGAGCTTTCCCGGCCTTTCTTCGCAAGATCTTCCCGGGGGAGAAGGCTGGTCGCTGGAAAAAGTGAAGATGTCCACGCATGCCGGAACGCATATAGACGCTCCATACCATTACCGTTCTGTTACAGACGACGGCAAGCGGATGATGACGATTGATGAAGTGCCGCTTGACTGGTTTCATGGCCCTGGCGTTAAGCTGGATTTCAGACATTTGAAAGACGGGCATATCGTGACCCCTGAAGAAATCGAACAAGAGCTTCACCGCATCAATCATAACCTTGCGCCCGGCGATATTGTTCTTGTGAATACGTCGGCTGGCGCTAAATACGGACAAAACGATTACCTGCACAGCGGCTGCGGGATGGGGCGTGAAGCAACTCTATTTTTAACGGAACGCGGCGTGCGCCTTGTCGGAACTGACGCTTGGAGCTGGGACGCTCCATTCAGCATAACCGCCAAGCGCTTTGAACAGGAAAAAGACCCGTCGATTATTTGGGAAGGTCATTATTCAGGAAGCACCATCCCTTACTGCCAAATTGAAAAGCTCGCCAACCTCGATCAATTGCCTTCCACCGGATTTTATGTCATGGCTTTTCCGGTAAAAGTTGAAAAAGCGTCTGCCGGCTGGGCGCGCCCGGTTGCGATTCTTAGCGGTGAAAACGCATAAGAGCGTCAGCCGCTTTTCGTTTGTGGGGATGCCGGTTAGACAGATATACAAAATAAAAGCAGACATCAGCCTGCTTTTATTTTTGTTTTATATTCAGTCATAACACTTGCGTAAACAAACAATGAAATGAATACAAGAAACACGCGGCTCTAGCCATCACGTTGAAGGTTCCCGATTTTTCATTGTTTGATTTCAACATCATGAAGAACAAACCGGAAAAGAAAAATCCGATAAACCAGCCGATTGGGATCTGGACAAAAGCTAAAATAAAACCAATAATCCCTGTCGTTTGAAAAACTTGAGGTGCAAATTCGCGCAAAAGTATTCCCGCCCTTTTTCAGAAGAAATCCGCTTCCTTTTTTGTATCATATCACATCTCATCAACAAAATAAGGAAAACAAGTGAATCTTTTGCTATTCATGTATAAGCCAGGCTCAATATTTATTTTTGTTATGATCTTAAAAAAGGAGGTTTGATTCCCATGAATACCTTATGCCGCAGCAAACAAGCTCCGTTTGAATACACCTTATCTCTTATAGGAGGTAAATGGAAAATGAGAATCCTCTATGAGCTGGCATGTGAAAAAACGATGAGATACGGGGAGCTTAAACGGGCTATTCCGTTAATCACCCATAAAATGTTAAGCTCCCAGCTGAAGGAGTTGAAAGCTGACGGTCTGATTAACCGGGTGGAGATTTCTCAAAATCCCCTCAGAGTGGAGTATTCGTTATCAGACAGAGGACTGTCTTTGTACCCTCTCATAGATGAAATGTGCAGATGGGGACAAAGAGAAGGCTTGCCTTATGAGTGAAAAATACTTACAAAAAAGTGCGTACTTGTTTCCCGACGGGAGGAATTTTATACTGAATAAAAATCATTGATAAGGAGAACAGGATGACAAAACAAATTTATATCATTCATGGCTACAGAGCTTCCTCAACCAACCACTGGTTTCCTTGGCTGAAAAAACGTCTGCTTGCAGACGGAATACACGCAGACGTTTTAGACATGCCTGATCCTCACCAGCCAAGGCTTAAAGATTGGGTTGATACGCTCTCTTTAAATAAGCACACATTAAATGAACATACTTATCTGGTTGCCCACAGCCTGGGGTGCGCCGCCGTTTTGAGGTTTTTGGAACAAACGCAATTGCAGCAACCACTTGGCGGAATCCTGCTCGTTTCCGGCTTTGCCAAGTCACTGCCCGATTTAAAGATGTTAGATGAATTTACCGAGGAATCGTTTGATTTTCAAAACATCATTCAGTCAGCTAAGCATCGTGCTGTCATTGCCTCTAGAGACGATCAAATTGTGCCATTTGCATGGAGCAACGATCTGGCGCAACAAATTGACGCTAAGCTTTACGAAGTTCAACACGGGGGTCACTTTTTAGAAACTGACGGATTTACTTCTTTGCCGATTGTTTATGATGTTTTAAACTCTTATTTCTCAAAAGAAACTTGCTAAAAACAGTAAAGGATATTCGGATTTTGTGGCGGCAAAAAGCTTAGAAGCCGCCCTTCTCCAATTTCTTAATAAGTCTTGAAAAAATCAGCTCCAAAGTTCCCTATCTTGAAGTGGTCTGTCATTTAACGGGTTATATTCAAATTTTTAACCAACCAGGGTTTTATCAATGACAGAACCGTTACAGGCTGCATAGCTTTTGTGTGATCCATATCATTTCCGCTTAAGATTTTTATATCCCATCCAAGGTGTTCTAATTCTTGTTTGTTTTTTTGAAGTATACCGATAATATCAACTGTTACATTGCCGAAGTTTTCTCCATAAACAATTGTGTCTTTTTCCCCAGCAAACGCCAATCTCGGAATCTCTAATTTATGTTGAATGCTCCGATCATCAAATTCCATCAAATTTTCGTACATTGTAACAAACTGTTTTGTTTGATTCGTGCCGATTCTTACTTGTATGTTATCCCAATCAACCTTTTCTGGACTGATAAGGTTTTGTTCATCAATAACAGAAGAATGTTGTTTACTTAATGTTTGTTCGTATGTTTGATTTGTCACTACCATCATTTCTTTATATGGACCATCTATTGGCGGAAACCCACCCATGATCAAGCTTTCTAACCTGTCTGTCCGAATGGCTAATTGTAAACCAACTAAAGCCAACCAAGAGTATCCATAATAGCTAAACTTTTTAACGTTCATTTCATTAGCAATTGTGAGTAGATCTTTCACTATGCTTTCAGGTGTGAGGCTCTCTGGATTCGGCTGTTGCAGACGATGTCCTTCGTAGTCGAAATATAAAACCTGAAACTTGTCCATGAGTTCCTCGACAAAATGTTTTCCTGATTCAGGGTCTACTCCCCATAACTTTAAGTTTTCAGCTTCTTGTCCATATACAGATTCTTTAGCAACGGGAAGCATGATTGCTGGAGAGTCGGGGTTCCCGGCTAAGCCAACGTTTATCTCTGATTGATCGGTCAGTTTTATGTTTTTTTCCATTTTCACCACTCCTGAACTGTTTATACAATCATCATATAACATTCATGCAATCTTTCGGATTTCTGCTTCCCGCCCTTTATATATAGGGGATTCGTTTGAAGTATGTTATTGTAGCACTTGAAGGTTTTACTTTAAAAAGGAGCTAACAGTAAATGAAGACATACACCCCTAAACAAATGGCAAATATCTTAAAGGTTAGCACCACCACTTTGAGAAGATATGAAGAACAAGGTCTTATTCCTGTTGTCCCAAGAACGAAAAGTAATCACCGTTTCTATACACCGATACACTTCCAAGCTTTTACCACCATTAGAGCTTTATTAAAAGGATATGACATACCCATTGTTTACGAAGTTATGAGAATGAGTAAAAATGCAAAAGTTGAAGAAGCCCTTTGGCTGGTTAATGAACAGCAATTTCATATTCAAGCGGAGAAACAGAGGGTCGAAGAAATACTAACGATGATACAAAATGCCGATTTTGCTAAATATAAAAATGTTAAATTAAAAGAATATATGAATATTGGAGAGGCTGCAAAAATAGCGGGCGTGAATACTTCAGCGATCCGTCATTGGGAACATGAAGGTTTAGTCCATTCAGAAAGAAATAAAGAAAACGGCTATAGAATGTTTTCAATATCTGAACTGCGTAAAATACTGGTTATCAGCAGCTTGAGAAAAACCGTTTATTATATAGAAAATATGAAGAGTTTATTATATGAATTGGACACACAAAACTATGGCAAAATCGAACATTCCTTTCAGTTGGCTTTACAAAATTTGAATAACCAACTATTAAATCAATTGAAAGGCATCGCAGAACTGATAAAATATATACAATTTTACCAAGAAACCAATACCTGAAAATGTGATAAGCAAATAAGCCGATTCCTTAGTGCAAGGAAAATCGGCTTTGAAGAGAGCGTAACTTTTTTATCAACCTTACATTCCTTCAATAATGTCGCTAAACGAGTTATTTAATTCAATAAACTGTTTTTCTATAGGTGTAAATTTATGATTTAGTCGTGTAATGAAATATAAATCGACGTATCTATAAGGTGATGGAACTTCTAAATAATGATGGATATTGTAGCGACTTGCTATGCGCTTTGATACTAAGGAAATCCCCATACCCATCATTGCAAATTGCACTAAGGATTCCGGGTCGCCCACTTCAATGATTTCCCCCTGTTGAATGTTCAAATCTTTAAAAATATTACGTAATAATGAGAGATACAAGCACTTATCTGATAATACAAGTACGTTTTTTCCGCTTATATAATCATCAAATCTCGTATATTGATCTATACCTTGGCCTATGATAACCAATTCTTCATATCCCACTTTTTTATAACTTATTTTTTTATTGTTTAGCGATCCAATCGTATAAGCAACATCAATTTTTCCAAGAAGAACTTGATTTTCAATATATTCTGTTGAACCTGTTTTTAATGTTACCGATAAATCAGGATATGTATGATAAAGTTTATTTAACGCACTTGAGAATTGAGTTCCACCGACAGATATCATCGTGCCAATACGGAGTTTTTCATCGTGTTTTTTCATGATGTTTTCGGTTTCTTCCCAAACGAACAATATTTTCTTGTATTGATGATATAATTTTTCTCCCTCTTTCGTTAGTTTTACTCCTTTTGAATTTCTGACAAACAGTTGTTGATGATAATGAGTTTCGATTTTTTTTATTTTTGCAGTCATATTGGATTGAAGGTGATTCAGTTTAATTGCAGCAGCAGATATGCTTTTTAATTCCGCCACTGAAACAAAAGCTTTCATGTTTTCAATATCCATTCATATTTCAACTCCCATCAAAAAAAGTGATATAACCATCATAACTTAACATTTAAAATGATCTCTAATTTTAATTATACTCGGTTTAAAGAGTTTTGGAGGGATAGCTAATGAAGAACGACGTGATAAAAGTAGGGATTATAGGCGGATCTTTGAATAATCAATGGGCTAGTCAAACACATATTCCGGTATTGAAGGAAAATCCTTTTTATCAAATAACGGCGATTGGAACATCAAAAATGGAAACCGCAAAAAAAAGTGCTATGATGCTTAAGGCTTCCTCTGCTTTTACAGATTATAAGGAATTAGCGCAATCAAAAGATGTTGATTTGGTAGTCGTTAGTATAAAGGTTCCTTTCCATTATGAAGCTTCGCTTGCAGCCATAGAAGAAAATAAACATATATATTGTGAATGGCCTTTAGGCATAGATACTGTGCAGGCTGAAAAACTGGCAAAATTGGCAGATGACGCAAACATTCATCATGCGATTGGATTACAGGGAAGGCAATCTCCAGAAGTCAATTATTTAAAGCGGGCAATCAAAGAGGGGGAGATCGGCAAAGTCATCTCCTGCACGATGCAGGTAGCAACACAAGGAAAGGGAGGAATAACAGATGAAAAAAGCAGTTACCTTTTAAAAAGAGAAAATGGGGCGAACCTTCTTACAATCAACGGTGGTCACTCGCTTGATGTTCTTTGTTATATCCTGGGTGATTTTAAAGAACTATCAGCTGCAATGAACAGCCATTATACAGAAGCCGTCATACAAGAAACAGGGATAAAGATACCAAAAAACACAGCTGACCAAATTTTAATCCAGGGGACGCTCGTTAATGGCGCTTCGGCCTCTGTCCATATTCAGGGCGGAGTTTATCCAGCTTTTCAATTAGAGATTAGAGGGGAAAAAGGTGTTTTGCGTTTAACACAGCATCATTCCTCAGGACACGTACAATTTGGCAATCTCAAAGTCAAAAAGATTACGCATCCTCATGATTTGTTAAATGCTGAAGATGTTTATTCTGAAGAAGTGAAAATATCCCCAGTGAAGGATAATGGTGCAAAAGGCTATGTTGAAACTGCCTATACTATTTTGGCGGAAGATATATTTGAACATAAAAGCCAAACCCCAAACTTTCATGACGCTGTCAAACTGCACCGGTTGTTAGACGCCGTTCGGAAATCGGCAAAGATCGGCAAAAAAGTACTCTTAATAAATTGAGTAAGAACCGTATATCTTTGCCCTGGCACATGCCTGTCCAGCATTAGCAAATTGTCCGGAAACCCACATGATATAAAAAAACATACCAACAAGATTTGGTATGTTTTTTCTTAGGAAATCCCTAATTAATGAATATTAGGCTTTCTAAAATTACTGCCCTTAACTTCAGCTACGTCATATACAGTGACAAAAGCATTTTTATCAACTTCATTAATGATTTCCTTTAATTTGGTGTCTTCTAAGCGATTGATGACACATGTAATTTCTTTAAACTTTTCGTGGGAAAAACCACCGTAAGCTTCTTTATATGTAGCACTTCGGCCCAATTGATCACGAATTGTCTCCACCATCAACTCAGGTTCTGTTGTAATAATTTGAAAGGTTTTAGAACCGCTTAACCCCTCCTCGACAACATGAATGACTTTGGACGCAATGTAGTAGGCGATGACTGATAGCAATGCCCCTTGCAAGCCAAATACAGCGGAAACAAAAATAAACACAAAAAGGTTAAAGAATAGAATGAGATCGCTCGTTCCAAATGGCAATTTGCGCGATAACAGCACAGCAAGCATATCAATTCCGTCCAATGCTCCGCCATTACGCAGCGCCAGCCCCATTCCAAAACCAAGGATGATCCCTCCGACAACAGTGACTAACAAGGTGTCCCCTTCGATTATAGCCGGAGTGTGGTGCATAAAACTTGTACCTGCTGCAAGTGATGCGATTCCGATAATCGATAATAACGCAAAGCTTTTCCCGATTTGCTTATATCC
This sequence comes from Bacillus sp. FSL L8-0528, assembly GCF_038593085.1. Classification (NCBI taxonomy): domain Bacteria; kingdom Bacillati; phylum Bacillota; class Bacilli; order Caryophanales; family Bacillaceae; genus Bacillus; species Bacillus sp. FSL L8-0528. The sequence continues at coordinate 602,592 of NZ_CP151961.1, read as the reverse complement.
CAGCCAGACAAACGGGATGTTTAAAGCCGCGATAAGTATCCCAAGCGGCAAGTCAAACAGTTGTGAACCAACAATGCTGAGTCCTGTCACTCCGCCATCAGATACATTGTTTGGAATCAGCACTGTTTCCAATCCATATGCCGCTATGATTCCTCCGATCATGACCATTATAACTTTGAAAATCATTTTCGCTTTAAATTTCTTATGTTTTTCGATTTTATTCATGCCATTCCTCATTTCAAATTTTACGTTATATTTAAATATACCATAATAAATTTTTAAGTTAAAAAGTTCAGTCATGTCATTTTGGTAAGACGGCTGCTGCAAAACCGCTCTTTGCCTTGAATTAAGGTAACCCTTTTAGACTTGGAACATTCGGTTATATTGCAAGCACCCCGTTTTAGCAACTGGTGAATAACAAATAAAGGCCCTAATGTTTATGGACATTTCCGGCCAGACAAAAGGATTGTCGGCAATCGAACGAAGTTTTTGGATTCTTCCCTCTCCAAGATGAATAAAACCTTAACTTTATTGGTTTTTTAAACCCCATTCACATAACCCTTCTAAAACCGGCAATAGTGATTCCGCTTTACCAGTGAGACTGTACTCGACCTTTGGGGGAACTTGAGGGTACTCTTTCCGTTTCACCAGACCATCCGCTTCCAATTCTTTAAGTTGTGAGCTCAATGTTTTATAAGTAATAGCCCCTATTTGTCTTTTCAGCTCATTAAAGCGCACCGGTTGATTTTCCGCGAGGAGGTAAATAATAACCATTTTCCATTTGCCGCCGATCACGGACAATGTGTAGCCAAAAGGTGTATCTTGAATATTTTTAACTTTGCCTTTATATTCAGCCATACTCATATTTACGCTCTCCTTTTGGATAGTACCTGTCATTAAAGTGCGTACTATTTTTTTGTTTGCGCTCATTTTATACTAACCTTACTTTGAAGTAAAGGAGACGATAACATGGCTAAAAAAACGATACGTCTGTTGATGCCGCAATGGCAAGGGGGAAACAATCCCAACTATTCTTTTGGAGCGGAACTGCTTGCTTGGCTGGCTCCTGAAAATGATCAGCCCCTTATTCATGTTCCGGTTCAAGCTTATGATGGGACTCCGCTTGAAAACGAAAACGGGATAAACGGGAGAAAACAACTGCTGGAACAATTGGAGGCTGCTCAGCATCTCATTCATGCTCATAAGCCGGATCGCATTGTCATGTTTGGCGGTGACTGCTTAGTCGAACAAGCACCATTTGCTTATTTAAACGAAAGATACGGCGGGGACTTGGGGTTAATTTGGATTGACGCTCACAGCGATTTAGTCAGATATGTCGGATATGATAACGGACATACATTACCGCTCGGAAATCTTTTGGGGGAAGGAGATGAGGAGTTCGCAAAACATGTGAAAATTCCTCTTAAACCTGAAAATGTCTTTATTGCGGGATTAGCAGCTCCTACAGAAGAAGAAACAAACGTGATATCAAAAGAACTTCAAAGACAGGGTATAGTTTTCACAGAACCAGACATTGAAGTGATTCAAAGACTTGGAATTAGAACTGCCGGAACTAAAGAGTTAATGACCAGTACCGAATCTATAAAAGAATGGATAAACGAAAGCAACATCAAGTATCTGGCAATACACCTTGATTTAGACGTGCTTGATCCGAAGGCGTTTCGTTCTTTATTATTCGCCAATCCTGAAGCACCTGTATATTTTTCTCCTGAGGGAACAATGCAAATGCCTCACCTGCTTTATCTTCTGAAAGAACTCTCTTCCGAAACGGATGTAGTTGGATTAGGTATAACCGAGCATTTGCCGTGGGATTCTATTCATTTGAAGAAATTGCTTAGTGAAATCCCCATTTTAAATCAATAATTTCATAAACTGGACAACAACAAAATAATGGAGTCGAAACTCTCCATATCGCCTGTAATGTTACATTCACATGTTGCTCACTAGAATCAAGAGGAAGAAATAAATACCAAGGGCTCATAAACCCTTGGTATTCTGATAGTGCGGCCGAAAGAACTCGAACTTCCGCGGGGTTATCCCCCCTTAGGTTGATTCGACCTTTTCACAATAGACAACTCTGCACAACATCAAAAAAGCAAACCATTCGGCCTGCCTTTTCATTTCCCGCTCGATCTTTAAGATGCTGCATAAATGACGGCGACCTTTAATTCCTGCATGGGGTTGAAGGTGGATTTATATTTAATTTTCAAGCCTCTTTTTCATGACTGCCGCCAATTGCTCCGCATTGGGATCTCCTTCATTTTGCAATTGATCAATGATGTTCATATAGTCTGTATCACTTCGGTTCTGACTTAATTTATATGCAGCCTGAATGTTTCCCACCCGAATCTTAAACCCGACAATCGCTTTCAGTTGATTTTCTAATAGTTGAGGAGAAAGGTTATCCCATAAAATTGGATGTTCTCGATGCTTCTCGTATTTTTCCATCATGACTGTTAATTCTTCTATTAATTCATCTCTCTCTAAAATGCTTGCTTGACCGTATATATGGACGGCTTGATAATTCCATGTTGGCACTTCTTCTTGCGCATACCAGGAAGAAGAAATGTATGAGTGCGGACCCTGAAACATAACAAGCACATCTTGACAGGTTTCAAAAGTTCTCCATTGCGGATTTCCATAAGCGACATGGCCGGTGATATAGTAATCATCACCTTTTTTATTGAACCCCAAGGGCAAATGAGTGGCAATTGGCTTCCCCTGTTCTGTCGTAACGATCGTGCCAAAAGAGTTTTTTTGAACAAAATCCAAAATTTCATTAACATTATCGACTTTAAAATATTTTGGAATATACATCGTCATCCTCCTTTTAGAAAAGTTATAGGAGTGTTTTGGTCATGATAAAGTCCGTTTGCTCTTCATCACCCATATAAAAAGAGTGGGCACCGGTTTGCACAAACCCCATTTTCTTATAAAAAGCAATCGCATTTTCGTTTTTTTCCCATACGCCCAGCCAGATTTTCTTTTTATTCAGTTCCTTTGCAATTTCCAAAGCTTTATTGAACAGATATTTGCCAAGCCCATGTTTTTGAAACTCGTTCTTGATATAAATTCTCTCAATTTCAAGTGATTCATCACCCATTTTTTCAGTTTGGGCCTCATCAGTATTGACCTTTAAATATCCAGCGGCTTCATTGTTACAATAAACAAAAAAGAATTGCGAAGCGCTGTTGGCCAGTTCTTTTTCTAATTGTTTTAAGTGAAATGCCTTTTCCAAATAGGCTTTCATATTTTCTGGAGAATTCTGATCTTTAAATGTCTCATTAAACGTTTCATAACTCATTTCTTGAAGTTTGATTAAGTCTTCAAGGGTGCACTTTTTTATCTTTACTGTCATTTCAATCTGCCGCTCCTTTATGCCGTCAATAATTTCTCTTGTTCCCTTTTTTCACGAACTCCCAGTCTTTTTCTACATTTTTTCTTACTCTTTGAAGAAGATTGAAGATGGTCTCCGCTTCCCCCTCGGAAAACCCCTCTAATGCCACACGATTCGAATGATCATTTTCTCTTTTTATAAAAGGAAATACCTCATTCCCCTTTTCCGTCGGAAAGAGTTTTTTAATTTTTTTGTTATGTTCATCATCTCTCCGTTCAATAAAGCCCTTCATTTCAAGTTTTTTTATGGCACGGGCTGCGGTTGTCCGATCTACTTTAATCATTTCAGCTAACTTCTCCTGAATGATTCCCGGGTTTTCGCATATTCGGACAAGGTACAAATATTGCCCTTTTGTCAGGTCATGTTCTTTAAATTCGATATTGCTTATAGAATCCAATGCCCGGGCAATCATTCCAATTTCACGAAGAATATCCTTCATCATAAACTCCTTTCAAACTTATTTTTTGTTGCAAATGCAATATAAATGCCGTACATTAAATATATCGAAATTTTGTTGTATTTGCAATAAAAATAAAGAGGTCGATTAAAGTGAAATATGTTTTTTATGTATTCGGAATTTTAATCTTAACCCTTGGGATTGCTTTCACGATTCAATCAGATCTTGGCGTTTCACCTTTTGACGCACTTTTGGTGGGACTGTCCATACATGCGGGGCTTACTGTGGGAAGTTGGGAAGTCATCATTGCTTTGCTATTCATAGGCTGCAATTCTTTTTTAAAAAGACAAAGACCGGAAGTTTCGGGGATGCTAACAGCGTTTATAACGGGTATCGGCATTGATATGTGGCTTTTTATGCTGCACTTTTTTGTAACACCAGAACAATGGTGGAGCAAAATGATTTGTTTTGGAATCGGCTTGGTTGTTACAGGATTAGGAACCGCGACATACTTATACACAAATTTTGCTCCGATGCCAATTGATCGATTCACATTCATCATAAAAGAATTAACGAGAACCAATATATTTGTTTCGAGAACCATCATTTACCTCGTCTTCTTGACAGCGGCCGTCATGTTAAAAGGACCGATTGGCATCGGAACTTTATTAACCGTTTGTTTAGGAGGGCTGGTCCTTCATTTGTTTATGCCGTTTGCTGGAAAAGTACTAGGCCGCTTTACAGACGCTCGTACATGACGATAAAGAATGTTTTTAATGCCAGTCCCTACTTTTTCACAGAACTTTTATTGAAAATCATCAATATGATTCCGGATGCTATTAGACTTACAATCAAGGAAGAGAGAGATAATCTAAATATATTTTTCACTCCTTTAATGAACAATGACCATAAAACATATATGGAGATTGCACTTAAAGTAAACTTCTGAACCATCTAGGTATTGCGAGCCAAACTTTCAATAAATAAGTTGAGAATTTCCCCATTTTGCGCCTCCTTGTTATTCGACCTTTTACAAAGCAGTTAAAAACAAAGAAAACGAAAGAAAATAAAAAATACCAAGGGCTCATAAACCCTTGGTATTCCGATGATGCGGCCGAGAGACTTGAACCTTCACGGGGGTATCCCCATTAGGACTTCAATAAAAGTGAAAGTATTTTGTCAGTTACAAAAGCTTGTTATTTCAGGTATTTGAAATTTGCATTTTGGGCATAAAATGGTACTGTTCAAGCAATATGAATGTCGTCTTATCGGAAACGAATGAGGGATTTATACTAAGTTAAACTCTTCGGATCGACCTTTTGGTGTACATCTCATACCAAATGAATTTGTCTTGAACTCCCGAATTGAATGCATCCGGCTTAACTTTTGCCGCCACGAGACCATGCCACCACAGGAATGAGTAATAAGGATAAAATCCCTCCAGTAAGTGATAATGTTAGATAACTTGAGCCTGCCACAATCATTCCGGACAATGCTCCGCCGGCAGCTCCTGACAACGCAATCAGAACATCCACCGTACCTTGTGTTTTCGCCCGTGTGGCCGTTTCAGTTGAATCAACAATCAGTGCAGTCCCGCTTATCAAACCAAAATTCCACCCTAGTCCAAGTAAAGAAAGAGCGATTACGATAAGAACCATAGAATCTCCCGGTGCAAATGCTGCAATTAAGCCTGCCAGAAGCAGCGTAGTTCCAGATGCAATCGCCATTGCAGTACGTCCCAACTTATCAACAAGAACACCTGTAACAAGTGAAGGGAGATACATGGCGCCTATATGAAAGCCAATAACAAGACCGACAGCACCCAAGTTATGTCCATGATGTCTCATATGAACCGGTGTCATTGTCATAATAGCGACCATTACAATTTGGGTAAGAACCATAACGGCTGCACCAACGATTACGCCTCTTTTGTTTTCTGTGTGTTCAGTTTTTGTCAAATGGCCTTTATCACTTGGCTCTTGCCTGCTCGATTCGATTGTTCTTGCTATAACTAGTGGATCTGGACGAAGCATGATGAAAAGGACAACACCTGCTAAGATATATGCCGCCGCGGCTAAAATGAAAGGGCCCGCTAGTGACGGAACACCGATAGAACGGGCGAAATCCCCCATCACATTCACTAAATTCGGACCTGCCACCGCGCCAAATGTTGTCATAACCATCGTCACACTGACAGCAGTCGCCCGCTGCTTACGATTTGCCAAGTCTGTACCTGCATAACGAGCTTGTAAATTTGTCGCTGTCCCGGCACCGTAAATAAGCAATGAAGCAAATAACAAGAAAATACTATTTATGATTGCTGCAATGATGACTCCTACTGCTCCAAGTCCGCCAATCATAAAACCGGCTGAAAGACCTGTTCGACGACCATAGCGCTGAGAAAGTCTGCCTACAAATAAGGCTGCCCCCGCTGATCCTAAAGTAAATAAAGCTGTCGGAACCCCTGCGTAAGCATCCGTTCCGAGCATTTGCTGAGCAATAAGTGCACCGACAGTAACTCCTGCCGCCAGCCCTGCACCGCCAAAAACTTGTGAAACACTTACAACGAATAATGTACGCTTGTATAACGTTTTTTGTTTTTCCGGGGAACCAATGTAGCTTTGTAATGAAGCTGATTGAACGTCTGACGGTTTTACACTTTCTTTGTGCAGCATGATCTAACCTGCCTTTCTTGATAAACCTCCAACTAGATTTGAATCATCATAACACGCGCAAAAAAACCATACAATATGGCAATTGTATGGCGAACAATATTAGGCAAGATCGTTTAACAAGCGTTTAAGGATTATTAATCCTTTTTCCAGCTCTTCGAGCGTTTCTGGTGCACATACAGAAACCCTTACCGCCCTTTCCGGCCAACTATTTCCAACTACGAAGCGTTCAGCCGCATACACTTGGACTCCATGTTCAGCAGCTAATTTTTCAAATTCAGCACCTGTAATCCCACCCGGTAACAACAGCCACCGAAAGATGCCTGTTTCAACACCTAAACAAGTATAGTCCGCAAAATATCGATTTACGATTTGGTTTCTGCGAATCGTTTGTTCACGATGCCCCTCAATTAAGACTTCAAATTGATTTGATACAATCGTGCGCGCAGCGAGTTCTGCTAATAGCGGGGAAACCGTTATATTTAAATTATAAAGCGCCCTCGAAACCGGCTCCTTAAATTGACAAGGCACTGCAACATACGCCAGTCGCAGCCCCGGTGCCAATGATTTAGATAAACTTGCGATATGGATAACCTGTTCCGGCGCGAATGATGCAAGTGCTGGAAGTGGATTCTTGCCAAGAAGATGGTACGATGCATCTTCAATAACAAACAGATTATACTTCTTTGCAATTTCTGCAATGATCTTTCGATTCTCTACAGACATAAAGGACGCTGTCGGATTATGATAATCCGGGATCAAATAAAGGCCTGCAATGTTTTCATTTTTATAAGCATATTCAAGTGACTCCGGCTTCATTTCACCGTTCTCGGATTTTATCGGTACGATTTGCACACTTAGCATTGATGCAACAGTTTTTAATCCGGGGTACGTATGATGATCAACACCAATGCGGTCTCCAGGCTTACAAAGACCCGCCAATGCGGCAGCGATCGCATTTTGTCCCCCATTTGCAAATAAAATGTTATCAACGGTTGTTTCAAAACCGCCTCTTCGGATTAGCTTTACAGCTGCATCCTTTTGCCAAAGGCTTTCGCCCGCCCGGCCATAACCAAACCATTTTTCATAATCTGTCTCTTGCAGCATGCTGCTCAAATGGAGCATGAGCGGCTCGTAAGAAGCATGATCCGGCAGTGTTGCGCCCATTTCAATGAGCTTTGGCTTTGTATCCTCAAGTAAATACGCATTCGATAATGCATCATACGATACAAATGTGCCGCTCCCAACAGTTGCACTTAACAAGCCCTTTAACTCACACACTTTAAACGCCTTTGAAATGGTACTCAAATTTAAATCCAAATAATCAGCCAGTTCCCGCTGAGGAGGAAGTTTTGTTCCAGGCAATAAAACTCCGTTTACTATATCCTGCTCCAATTGCCTTGCAAGTGCTTTGTAAATGGGCTTTTCAGTTTTATCAATCGATGGCTTCCAGCTCATCGGATAGTTTTCAAAAGAATTGATCGGCATGATACGCCATCCTTTTTTCACTCTATTATATGGTTGTAGTGTTTATAAAACAATCATCATCATATTCTGATATCGGAAAGAAATGGCGGACTAGTTAGACGACGACTTGAAGTAACGGAGTAAAACATTATGGGGCATAGGCGATTAATGGCATTTCAAATTTGTTATCATAGGTACTAAATCGAATTCAACCCCTCGATCTCCCAGATTATAACATACTTGATTTGTTGCACATTTTATTCCATCAGGTAATCTTATTATTTTTTCTAAGTCTTCAACATCCAAATTAAAAACACCTATGACTTCATTTTCCCCTGACTTTTTATTTTTTCCAAGGCATCAATTGTTTCTTCAATAGCTGAGTATGGAAACTCTTTGATGATTTAGGCTTATAATGAGCGCCATTATTTAAAAACATATGAATTTCTTTTTGAGATAGTTGTCCTACAGATGGATAGCTAACAGTCTGGGTGATATTTCTTTGTTGTGTCTGCGCTGTAGTAGAAGCTGCACTTACACTAGGAGCTAAAAACAAAGACAATATTGACATAATCTCAAAAGAATGCAAGTTTATTTATAGAAGATTAACCTAAGGAGCCAATAACAAATCATGAATAATGTTTCATTAATATATAAGGAATTTGGAGATCCGCTTCAAAAATTACAGCTATATACTGGAGAAAAGCTTCCTATTCAGCCAAATGAAATTCTTGTCAAAATGATTGCCAGTCCAATTAATCCTTCAGATTTGCTTCCAATTAGAGGAGCCTATTCTCATAGAATTAAGCTGCCAGCTGTTGCAGGATATGATGGTGTGGGAATTGTTATCGATCAGGGCAAAGATGTATCACCATCACTGATTGGAAAAAGGGTCCTCCCTATAAGAGGAGAGGGAACTTGGCAACAATATGTAACCACAAAAGCTGATTATGCAATAGAGCTGCCTCCATCAATAAGTGATCACGACGCCAGTCAACTGTATATCAATCCATTAACAGCCTGGCTAATTTGTACGGAATCATTGCGTGTTCAGCCGAATGAAATTGTGTTAATGAATGGCGGAGGTACATCTATTGCAGGGTTGTTTGCGCAAATTTCTACTATACTGGGATTCCGTTTAATTGTCATTACAAGAAACAGCCGCAAGATAGAGAAACTTCAAAAACTTGGGGCATGGAGAGTCATCGACGCTTCCAAAGGTTCTATATATGAACAGATTTCTGATGCTTGCGACATCGGTGTTGACCATGCAATTGACTCTGTGGGAGGAGAAAGCGGCGAACTGCTGGCGAGGGCGTTAAAACCTGAAGGGACGTTTGTCAGTTATGGTCTGTTGTCAGGTATACCAAACGATTGGAGAAAGCTTCACGATGTATACCATGTGTCACCGCAATTATTCGCCTTAAGACTTTGGAATGAGAGACATTCCGTTTCTGAATATCGCAATCGCTTCTCGGAGGTAATTAAGCTTGTTGAGAGCGGAAGAATGGTCATCAATGCCCCAGAAAAAATATATGATTTTGAAGATTTTTATGATGCCTTGAAGCATTATGAACAGCCGGGTTTGAATGGAAAAATACTGTTGAACTTTGCATGAAGGAGATGTAACCAAAAAGAAAGAATAGGAAGTAGTTGTATTCGAAAAGAAAAATAAATAATTGATATACATTCCGCATATTGTCAATTCAGTATGTTATACTGTAAACAACCTTTTAAGCGTTAAATCTTTTTCTATTACCTTTTACCACCTCCCTACTCGAACGTTGAGTAGGGTTTTTTATTAAGCATTATACAAAGAACATAAAAAAACAGGCCCTATATAAAGAGCCTGTTTGTATAAACGATTGAAGATTAAGCAGTTTTTTGAACGTTAGCAGCTTGAGCTCCGCGAGGACCTTGCTCAACGTCAAATGTTACTTTTTGACCTTCGTCTAATGATTTGAATCCGTCACTTTGGATTGCAGAAAAGTGTACGAATACATCGTCTCCATCTTCACGTTCGATAAATCCAAAACCTTTTTCTGCATTAAACCATTTCACTGTACCTTGTTCCATTTTTGTTGCCTCCTAGTGCGTTACCGCACATTGTATTACTATCCTTGCCCAAAGTATCATCAAGACGAAAAGTCAATCTTCATACTATCCTTTACACCGAACAAAAATAATTCTTCTTTATCATAACAGGAAACGGAAATAATTGCAAATCATATTTTTGTTTTATTCATGGCATTATTCACTAAATGTGGATATCAGTGCAGAAGCGGAGTCTCAATCATTCTGCATTGAATTTATAACAGGTCTAATAACCATCGTTAAAAAACACCGTGAATGAATCAGAGTGTCTTCAAACCTTACTTGTAATGTTTGTCCTCAAACAATCAATGCTCACGGACTAAATAAACCGATTCCCTAGGGGAGCAGGGAGAGCGTTTGGCCCGATAAAGAGCCGGGTATAATTTTCATACGCCTTTGTATCCCGGCTGGCTCTGCTAATAAAGATTTAATTGAGCTGGAAATCAACTTATCATTTATGGTGGATGACGCAGGGACTTCAAAGGCAATAAAACGTTTTCTAGATCATCATAGGAGGGGAAACATTAAAAAATGAATGAGCAAAACCTAAGGACTTTGAGAAAACTGGTTACACCTTATGAAAAGTCCGATTTACAAAAAAGTGTTTATCAAATCATTAACACATTGGTACCATTTTTCCTGTTATGGTGTTTGGCATATAAAAGCTTGTCGATTTCTTATTTCCTTACATTAGCGATTTCTTTCGTTGCGGCAGGTTTTTTAGTGAGAACCTTCATCATCTTTCATGATTGCTGCCACTATTCCTTTTTTAAGAACAGAAAGGCGAATCGAATCCTTGGAACAATCACAGGAATTCTGACTTTGCATCCTTTTGATCATTGGGGACGCGACCATTCTATCCACCATGCGACAAGCAGCAACCTGGACAAACGCGGTACAGGCGATATCTGGGTACTGACCGTTGAAGAATATAAGGAAGCCTCGACTAAGACAAAAATCATGTACCGTTTGTACAGAAATCCGTTTGTTATGTTTATGATTGGGCCGATTTACGTCTTCGGGATTACCAATCGTTTTAATCGTAAAGGGGCAAAACGCAAAGAACGGATGAATACGTATGTAACGAACCTGGGAATCGTCGCGTTGACAGCACTTTTATGCTGGGCTATCGGCTGGCAAAACTTCCTGCTGGTTCAGGCGCCAATTTTTATGATATCGGGATCTCTCGGAATTTGGATGTTTTATATTCAGCATACGTTTGAGGATTCTTATTTTGAAGAAGATGAGCATTGGGAATATGTAAAAGCAGCAGTTGAAGGAAGCTCTTTTTATAAGCTTCCAAAAGTCATCCAATGGCTAACAGGCAATATCGGTTTCCATCATGTTCATCATTTAAGCCCGAGAGTCCCAAACTATAAGCTTGAAGAAGTGCATAACAACATTAAACCATTGCAAAACGTACCGACCATTACACTGGCAACAAGTCTAAAGTCGTTAAAGTTCCGTCTATGGGATGAAGAAAGCAAAAAATTTGTTGGTTTTAGCCACTTAAAAAAAGCTTCTAAAAGCCAAGTATCAGCACGGCTAAGAACGGATTAAATAAACTCCGCATAATCGATGATAACAGGTAGTGTATCTTGAGAATAAAAGTGCAGACTCGCGCAACAGTTTTGTGCAGAGGTCAGCACTTTTTTAGTGCTAAATATACTTGCATACTCATTTGTTTCCGTATTTTCCGCATCCCAATAATACCAAAGGTGATTAAACCCTTGGTATTTTTGGGATGCGGCCGAGAGGACTTGAACCTCCACGGGTTATTCATCCACTAAACCCTCAATAAAGTGGAAGCTTATCACGATTTGTGAAAGCTTGTTTTCACTGTATATTTTTACACAAATTTCATTGTTTTTAAGAATGATAGAAGGTATTTTAGGAAAACGGGCAAGAAAATCTCTTGAACTAAGATTTGATAAGTATGTAAAACCTGCTTTAAATGATCTTCTGAAATATGAAAAATTGGCTTGGGGAACTTTAGAAGAGCAAATTGCCAGCGCGCTTAATACCGGAATAAAAAACAGTACCGCGCGTAATCTTGCCTATTTCATTACACAATGTGCAAGATGGATATTGGAGAATGAATAACGAATGAAATTGCTTAATGTTAATGAGAAATGCTATTACTTCTTTACACGAACACCTAGCACCTGACTTCAAAACAAGAGATTTAGTTCTCTTAACACATGGTTTTCCGGAAGAACAAATTTCAAAATTCGACAAGCTTTTACTTGAGTTCCTATGAAAAAATTAAACCCATCTAAAGAAGATTTCAGATAATAATTAGCCGAAATAAAAGGAATACTTCACTTTACGAAAGAAGCAACTGAGGAAATTTTAGGGTGCAAATCAGATGATAATATACGCAAAAATCATTAATCACCCATTAAAATAAAGCAGGCCTATGCCTGCTTTAAAATTTATATCCGTTCAAATTCTATGACTTTGTTTCTTTCCCTTTATCCTCTTCATCATCCGGTGTTTTCCTATCAAGGCCTAAACGATCGTTCCCCTCACTCTGAGGAATATATTGGAATTCCAACTAAAAGACCGTCGCCTCTTAGTAACTCACAATAACAATGATTATAAAATGTCTCAAGGAAACGATCAGCAGCCGCTCCCGCTGATTAAAGATGATCTGTTACCACACCGTTACGTTAGAACTTCCACTACTTTGATAACCCTCTGTCGCTAAGACTTGGTAAGACCAATTACTACCCAGATTCATTCCATGACTCTTCCATGCTTTAACATGATTGCTGAAAGTGATTTTAGCATTGCTTCCAGTTGGTCTCTTCGACTGGCGAACACTCCAGTACTGCGTGAAAGTAGTTTTTTCGCCATCAATGGAAGGTGCGTTATAACGTGTAGTTGTATATATGTCATATGTACCCCCATCACTTTTTACAGTACCTTTATACGTTCCAGTAGGTCTATAAGTACCCCATGAATCCACTACATAATATTCTATGAGAGGTGATCTCGTCCAACCATATAAAGCCAAATATCCATTGCCATTCGGCGCCCAAACTCCGGCATTATAGTTTATTGTCCTAGATGGCGAACCTGTAGTCCAACCTTTACCAACAACGAAATTTCCGGTATTAGACCAATTAACACTGTAATTCCCTCCAGGCCCATTGACAGCGTTTACTGTTCCGCCGCCATCAGTCCAATTTTGCCAGTAGTCTGGGCCAGCTGCAGAGGCGGTTGCCGAAAACAAGCTAATACTCATTAAAGCTGCCGTTACTCCAACTAAGAAATTCTTTTTAAACTTAAACATATGTTACCTCCCATAATATTTTTTCTGACTTTGACATGAGGTAGCACTCGTATATATTTAAAACATTATTAATTACTAACGCCAAAGCCTTTGATCGTCCCCTTCAATATAATATCACGAATTCATGAGTGAATATTAATAACATCTGTAAATTAATTACAAAGACCTAAAGAATTACATTATAAGTGTTCTTGTAACACCATAGCCTTATCCTCTTTTCGCAGAATCACAATTCTTGTTTCTAAATCTGATGGAGTAAATTAATCCCCATTCGAACCATTTCGTATGAAGGAGATATACATTAGAGATTGTGAAGTTACGGACACCTTTTCCCCAACAAACAAAAGGAAATGGCTGATAAATTATATGACTTACTTTAAGTTAGTGGACACTTTTGGACACAAAAACACATTTTCATTGAAGAAACAAAAAATACCAAGGGCGCTTAAACCCTTGGTATTCCTATGATGCGGCCGAGAGGACTTGAACCTCCACGGGGTTGCCCCCACTAGGCCCTCAACCTAGCGCGTCTGCCATTCCGCCACGACCGCATGATATGTTGTTTTTAAAGTGCGGGTGAAGGGACTCGAACCCCCACGCCGTAAAGACACTAGATCCTAAGTCTAGCGCGTCTGCCAATTCCGCCACACCCGCGTAAAAAAACAATGGTGAGCCATGAAGGACTCGAACCTTCGACCCTCTGATTAAAAGTCAGATGCTCTACCAACTGAGCTAATGGCTCAAATATAATGGCTGGGCTAGCTGGATTCGAACCAACGCATGACGGAGTCAAAGTCCGTTGCCTTACCGCTTGGCTATAGCCCAACATATGAGAAATGACCCGTACGGGATTCGAACCCGTGTTACCGCCGTGAAAGGGCGGTGTCTTAACCACTTGACCAACGGGCCATATGAAGTCAGCATCATATTTTCCTAATGGCGGAGAAGGAGGGATTTGAACCCTCGCGCCGCTTACGCGACCTACACCCTTAGCAGGGGCGCCTCTTCAGCCACTTGAGTACTTCTCCATTGGCTCCACAGGCAGGATTCGAACCTGCGACCGATCGGTTAACAGCCGATAGCTCTACCACTGAGCTACTGTGGAATGATCAGACTCATTTTATTATAAATATGTCGACAAAATGTGTCAAGAAGAACAATTTGTCTTTGTGGCTCGTCTTGCGACGGCTTTTATAATTTATCATAGACAAGCCTGATCAGTCAACCCTTTTTTATGATTTCTTTTATTTTCCCTCCGCATTTGCCGCAGACGTAACGGCTTGTATCCATTTTCCGCTTTCGGAGAAACGTTTGTCCGCATGCGTCGCACTTGTATGTGCGTACTTTTCTTTGCGGCTTTTTCTCTCCTGCGAGCGGCGTGCAGAATCGCGGCGCACCTACTTCCTTTAATAGCGTTCTAAAATCTTTGTCGCGGTGCTTGTAGCCTTTTCCTTCAAGATGGAGGTGGTAATGGCACAATTCATGCTTGATGATGCCTTCAAGCTCATTTTGCCCGTGCTCTGTCAGGTATTTTTTATTCAGTTCGATATTGTGGGAATTCAGCAAATACCTGCCTCCGGTCGTTTTCAGGCGACTGTTGAAATAAGCGCGGTGCCGGAACGGTTTTTTAAAGTATGTGAGCGAAAGCTGTTCTGTCAGATGCTGCAGTTGTTGTTCGTCCATTGCTTCGGTCCACCTCATTTTTAAAAACATTGAACAGGACAAATTCCGGGCGGCATAAACTAATACACAACACCCATACTCTTATGATAAGAGCCTGAGGAGGGATGAGCAATGCCGAATTGGCTCAAAAGCCAGATGCAGAGAGCTTTTTATGAAAAAGATCATTACCAGATTAAATTGCTGAATCAGTGCTGGTATTTTTACAGAAAAAAACACTGCTGATAGACAGTGTTCATCGGAGCCCGAATGGTCATTCTTCTGTTTCCTCATCATCTTCACCGGTCCTTTTATCATCTCACACAATGGCGCCCGTTACTCCCCAAATGGAGCTGACCGCCCGATTTCGGGGAGCATGGGCGAATGATTCTTCCGCGGATGGACGAGCCGTTTATTCTTTTCTTTTAAACGGAAACCAGTTGGCTGAGCCGAAGATCCGAACCATCACAGGGACGAACAGCGGCAGCATGACGAATGCGTACAGCAAGAGACCCGTCAATATTAGGGTGGCGATTTGCAGAAGCGATAAAACGCCGGACGGCAGCATCGCCGCGAAGGTTCCCGCCAAGATCACAGCAGCTGATATAATAACGGAACCCATATTTTTCATCGATTCCGTCATCGCCGTTTTAATATCCGTTCCGCGATATTCGTTAAAGCGTTCCATCAGGAAGATCGAATAGTCCACACCAAGCGCCATTAAAATCACGAATCCAAAGAAAGGCACCGCCCAGTTGAGGCCGGGATAGCCGAAAAACGCCGTGAAAATAAACTCGGTTACACCGATGGACGCAAAGTAAGTCAAGATCAACGATCCGACCAAATACACCGGCATGACAATAGAACGGAACAGCAGGACGAGGATCAGGAAGATACCGATCATCATATAGATCACCGTGTTGCTGAAATCCTGGTCTGATAGCTGCTTCAGATCGGCGTTGATACTGGAAACGCCGCCGACGCCAAACGATGCATCTTTCAAATGCGTGTCGGGAAGAGCCCGTTTTACGGACGCTTCAATGTCTTTGACATTGGCAATCGCTCCGTTTCCGTACGGATTGCCTTCCAATATCACATCGATCGTCGTGATATGCCGGTCGTCTGACATATAGGAATTAAACACCTGCTGAAATTGCTTGTTTTTCAGGACTTCTTTAGGGACAAACCAGCCGGACATTTCTTGATCTGATGCGTTTTTCAGCTGATCCAGGTAGTCGCCTGCCCCCATCAGACCGCTTGAAATTTTTTCGAGGCCGTCCACGCTTGAATTCAAACCTTTTGTTAATTGATCGAGCTGGCCGGCGAATTCTCCGACTTTTTCCTTCATCTGCTTTTGGCCTTCAGCGACATCACCTGCGCCTGATTCGAGCTTAGGCAGCGAATCGGCGAGCTGTCCCTGCCCCTTTGATGTCTCTTCAAGTCCTTTTTCGATTTGGCCGAGGCCGTTGATCAGAGCATCGATTTTGCTTGTGTATACTTTTTGCTCTTCCTGTGCTTTTGCGATAAATGCATCTGCTGCTTCAAGCTGCTTTTTCGCGTTTGCCGCCTGCTTCGTGTAAACGGCCGCTTTCTGTGATCCCTGCTTGATTGCCGATGCAAGCTCCGTGTAAGAGCCTTTGATCGCTAAATAAGAAGGATTCTCCTTCACTTCGGGAATTTCGCTTTCAAGATTTTTGAAATGTTGATTTGTCTGCTCGATCATCTTTTGCACGTCAGCCGTTATACCTTGGGCACTTTCTGCTTGTGACAATGCCGCTTTCAAGACTTTCGATATTTCTTTGTAGCTTTCGATTTGTCCATTTAATTGATCGACCTGCGCCGTCAGCTGTTTTTTCGCAGCTTGAATTTCTTTTTTCGCCCGGGCGACGCCTTCTTTGCTTTGGTCTGTACCGTCCTTCAGCTTTCTCATATTGGCTTCAACGTCGCTGATGCCGGCTTTAATCGATTCGGTTCCTTTGATCAGCTGGTTGATTCCTTTTCCGGACGCTTCGATTTGCGGCTTTTGATCTGCGATCGACTTGCTCGCCTCGGCGAGCCCGTCTTTGATCTTTTTCAGGCCTTTATTACCGCTCTCAAGCCCTTTATTCAGCTCATTCGCCTGTGTTTTGACGTACAGGTCGCTCAGCCCTTTTCCGACCGGACGGGTCGCACTGCGTACTTTGCTGACGCCGTTTGTCTGTTCAATGGCGCGGCTGATTTTTTCAATCGCGATCAGCCCGTCATTGGTATCGAGCGCATCCGATGTTTTGAGCACGACCGTGACCGGCAAAGATTCCCCGGGCCCGAACTTGTCGGAGATGGTGTTAAAAGCGCTGACGGATTCGTATTGATCTCCGATTTCGTCAAGGCTGTTGTAGGAAAGTGTTCCTTTATACATCAAGATCGGCGGAACGGCCACGGCCGCTACGATCAACAGGCTGATCAGCGGCTTACTGAAAGCGAAACGGCCGGCGGTTTCCCATAGCTTTGACTGCGGATGCCCGATATTTCCTCTGACGGGCCAAAACAGCACTTTTCCCAAAACAGCCATGAAAAACGGCACGATCGTCAAAAGCGCCAAAATCAAGACCGCAACACCAACCGCTACTGCGACCGCAGACTTGTAAAGCTGGAATTCGGCAAAGCCGATGCAAGTAAAACCGATCAAAACGGCGAATCCGCTGAATAGAACGGTTTTTCCCGCCGTTTTATACGTTGTCAGGATAGCTTCAATCTTGTCTTTCCCGCGGGCAAGCTCTTCCTTAAAACGGCTCAAAAGAAGAATGCAGTAATCCGTCCCGATTCCGAACATGATCGCCACCATGAAGATTTGCGTAAACGTGGACAGCGGAAAATCAGCGTATTCGACAAGATAGGCGACGACGGACTGGCTCACAAGGTAGGAAAGCGCAACCGCCAAAAGTGGAACAAAAGGCGCAACCGCAGAACGGAAGACGAGAATCAATACGATTAAAATAAAACCGACCGTAATATATTCGGTCTTCTTCAGGCCTTCCTGTGAGCTTGTTATAACATCATCATCGATGAGCGGCTGCCCGGTCATCTCGTAGTCAAGCTTTAAAGTTTTAAGCTTTTCATTTACTTTTGCTTTAAAATCGGCCGCACTGATTTTGTTCGCATCAAATGTGACAGGTACAAGCAGCGTCGTTCGATCCTTTGACAACAGCTGCTTTTGAATATCCTCATCCGCGTCAAAGTAAGATGTGATATCTGAGACGTGAAGGGAGGAATCCTTTTCTAAAATGGTGATCGCTTTTTTTAAAGCCGCCTCCCGATTCGGCAGGAGCTGTTTGTCCTGAAATACGACGACAACCGATTTGTCCGTATCACCGTCTTTTGACATTTGTTCGAGAAGCTTGTTCGCGTAAGAAGACGGATAGCCTTCAGGGACCGCTATCTGGCCCTTCTCCTTTGTTAATTGCCCCATATCGGGCGCCGTGATGAATAAGACGGCGGCCATTACAATCCAGAGCGCCGCAATGATCCATCTCGCCTTTATAATCGTTCTCATTGACGTTTTATTCCTCCTCTATGAGCTGTGCGGGTTTTTCATAAAAAAAAGACGGCTGATTGCTGCCGTCAACAAAACATTCGTGTTTTGCTGATCAACAAGAAAGCCGTCGTACTTTTTATATCGGCTTTCTAATACATTAGTAAATCGTTCTTTTAAAACTCCAATTTCCTATTTCACGGCCGAATCGCTTAAGGGGAAATGCACTAAATTCATCGAATCCGTTCTTTTTGTAAAACGATCGATTTAAATTCGTGTTGGTGATTAAAGCCAGGATTCCGCCTCCGTTTCTTCGTATGAAAGGGATCAGGCAGTCATTGATCATCTTGCTGCCGAAACTTTTGCCCTGATGGGAGCGGGAGACCCCCAACACCTCCAAATACCATTTCTGCTGTTTGATGGCCTTGTACGATCTTTTGGCCTCTTCCGCCACATTCACCATATTCCATACCGAGGAAAGGCCCCTTTTTATGAATAACTTTATTCCTCCGGCTGATATATAATCCATCACCCCAACGTCTGGATCATCCCGATGTTTTAAGAGGGCCGCGGTGACGATTTCACCATTCACAAGACCGATAAAGCACCCCTGCCTATTTATATATGCCTGAGTGATGACTTTATGCAGTTCATAAAAGAATTCGGGGTTTTTCTTTTCGGGTCTTACAAGCAAATCCATAAACGGATAGTTGTCAAAAGACTCATGAAACAGTTGTGCCACCTCGTCCAAATGATCAGCTGAAGCCAGACGATATTGAATCATTGAAAACCTCCTCGATAATATGAACAGCTATTGATTAATAAACACATGTTCATTATAATTTGAAGCAAAAGCGATGTTCAATCGGCAATCGTGATTGAGCTGTTCATTAATGAACAACACATAAAAATTTGTCTATAAACGGAGGGCAAAACGATGGAGGACAGAAGATCAATCAAGACGAAAAGAGCGATAAAAGAGGCTTTTTTAAAGCTGCTCCATGAGAAAGAAATCAATAAAATCACCGTTTCCGATTTATCTAGGCGCGCGGATTTAGGACGCGGAACCTTTTATCTTCATTATAAAGATATTTTTGACTTGTATGAACAAATAGAAAATGAATTGTTTGATCAGCTGGGGAGATTTTACGATGATTATTTTCCGAGCGAAGATCCGCACAATTTGCTCACCTTCATCGAAAAAACGACCGAATATATTTATCAAAACGCTGCGATTTTCACTTTATTGACGAAACCGAAAGGAAACATTTTGACAATCAATAAATTTAAAGACTTTTTCCAGAGGAAAATTTTCGAAGAATTGAGCATGATAGAGCAATCGGAAAACGAGGTTACATGCGATGAAATGGAAATATCATTTGTCGTCTCGGGAGTGGTCGGCGTTTTGGAGGAATGGATCAATGAAGGGATGGTTCAGACGCCGGCTCATGTGGCTGGCGTCATCCACCGCATTCTGTTAAAAATCGGAGTATAAAAGATCAGTCCGCCGGAGAAACAAAGCTCCGGCAAGCTGAACTATCGATCCCTCACCATTGATAAGGATACCCTTCCTTTTGCAGCATCGACATCTTCCACCCATACGGTAACGATGTCCCCGACCGACACCACGTCAAGCGGATGCTTGACGAAGGAATGGCTGAGCTTGGAAATGTGGACGAGCCCGTCCTGTTTCACGCCGATGTCGACAAATGCCCCGAAGTCAACGACGTTCCGCACTGTCCCCTGCAGTTCCATCCCTTCTTTTAAGTCCTCCAATTGAAGCACATCGGTTTTTAAGAGCGGCTTAGGGACTTCATCCCTCGGATCGCGCTCAGGCCTTGTCAGCTGGGCGCAAATGTCTTTCAGGGTGATTTCCCCGATTCCAAGCTGTTCAGCTGCTTCGGAAATATTCAGTTCGTTGATTTTGTCCTGAAGCTCTCTTGCCCCGATTTCGGCTGTTGACAGGCCGAGCTTTTTCAGAAGCTCTCTCGTCTCTTTATAGCTCTCAGGGTGGATGCCTGTGCGGTCGAGCGGTTCACCGCCGTCAGGCACCCTTAAAAAGCCGATGCATTGCTCATACGTTTTCGCGCCCAGGCGCGGAATGTCTTTCAGCTCTTTCCGGCTCGTGAATTTTCCGATTTCATCCCGCTTTTTGACGATGTTGGCCGCGACTGTTTTCGATAGTCCGGCTACATATTGCAAGAGCGCGGCTGACGCCGTATTCATGTTGACGCCGACTTGGTTGACGACGGTTTCCACCACGAAGCGGAGCGAGTCGTTTAGTTTTTTCTGGCTGACATCGTGCTGGTACTGGCCGACACCGACCGACTTGGGATCGATTTTGACGAGTTCGGCGAGCGGGTCCTGGAGTCTGCGTGCGATCGACACGGCGCTCCGTTCTTCAACCTGCAGATCCGGGAATTCTTCCCTTGCAAGCTCTGATGCCGAGTAGACGCTGGCTCCCGCTTCATTGACGATCAGATAGTACACCTTTCTGTCGATGTCCTTCAAAAGATCGGCGATAAATTGTTCCGTCTCTCTTGATGCCGTTCCGTTCCCGATGGCGATGACCTCAATTTGAAAGTCTTCGATGATGCGTTTCACTTTTTCAATGGCCGCGCTTTTTTTATTGACCGGAGGGTGCGGGTATATGACATCGATCTTGAGCATCTTACCCGTCTCATCGACAACTGCAAGCTTGCAGCCCGTGCGGAATGCCGGGTCGACGCCGAGAACGAGCTTTCCTTTCATCGGCGGCTGCAGCAGCAGCTTGCGCAGATTCTCGGCAAAAATGTGAATCGCTTGATCTTCCGCCTTTTCCGTCAATTCTTTTCTGATTTCTCTTTCGATGGACGGCTGAATGAGGCGCTTATAGCCGTCTTCGATTGCGCTTTTCAGCACATCTTCAGCACTTGTTTGCTTGTGTTGTAAAATTCGTTTTTCCAAGTACGCTTGAATGCGGTCTGCCGGCGGCTCGACCGACACTCTCAAAATCTCTTCTTTTTCGCCGCGGTTAACCGCAAGCACGCGGTGAGGAACGATTTTTTGAATCGGCTCTTCATATTCATAATACATTTCATAGATTTTCTTCTCATCCGCTTCGGCGTCTTTCGCCGCGGATTTCAGCGTTCCTCTTTTAAAAGTCTCCTGCCGGATCCACTTTCTGTATTCCGGTTCGTCTGAGATCCGTTCCGCCAGAATGTTTTTTGCTCCTTCAAGCGCTTCTTCGGCGCTCATGACTTCTTTTTCTTCATTTATGTATTTGCGTGCTTCGGCCGCTATGTCTTCGTTACGCGGGAGCGAGATGATGAAATCAGCCAAAGGTTCAAGGCCTTTGCTTTTGGCGATCGTCGCCTTTGTTTTTCGTTTTTGTTTAAATGGTCTGTACAAGTCTTCAACTTCCTGGAGCTTGTCCGCTTTTTCTATATCGAGCTTCAGCTGTCCTGTCAGTTTACCCTGTTCGTCGATCAGCCGGATGACTTCGTCTTTCCGCTGATTTAAATGCTGGATGTATCCCCAGCGTTCGGAGATTGTTTGAATTTGGACTTCATCCATGGAGCCCGTTTGTTCTTTGCGGTATCTCGCGATAAAGGGAACGGTGTTGCCGTCCTCTAACAATTGAATGACACTTTCGACATGCTTTGGCGCAAGCCCTGTTTCTTTTGCGATTTGTTTGACGATTAACGCTAAAGTATCCATTGTAGCCTCCAAAAGAATGTTGTCTTCTTAGTGTACCAAAAGAAACAGAAAAACACCTATATCAAAGGGCAGCTTCTTTAAAAAAGCTGTCCGATGATATAGGTGAGATCGTCTTTTCCCATTAGTGTGTATGATTCAAGCTGATTCGATATATCTCCAGGTGTATGGTGCTGTTTTAAATAAGTCCGGAGGGCGGGTACTTCCAATCCGTCTGAATAAATGATGAATCTTGACCCTTTTTCATACGTGTAGGTGAATGTTTTGTATGTTTGCGGTTTTCCCGACATGTATCCCGTCACAGGGAGAGGGTGGATATATTTGTCCGAAGGAGCGTACAAGATAAAGCGGATATTGCCTACAGAGCTGTAAGCAATCGTTCTTGTTCGAAAATCGGCTTTTAAAATCGCCACAGTTGCGCCGCGTTTATGTTTCAGCTCTTGATTGCACCGTTCCATCAAGCTTGCAACTTCTTCATGACCGTGCGCTTCGACAACTTCGCTGATGACCGCGGAAGATTCTTGTGCCATCGCACCGCTGCCAAGCCCGTCGGCCAGCGCGCACACCATGGTTTCGTCAGTCGCATGGAAATAAAAACTGTCTCCGCAGACGGCTTTTCCTTCTTTAGGAAGCTGATAAACAAGCGCTTGCATATGTTCATTCGACTCAGTCCAAATCATGGTTTAAGCTCCATAAACGGATCTTCAGCCAAAGCTTCCCGCAACTTTTTGACAGCTTTGCGCTGCAGCCGTGAGACGTGCATTTGCGATATGCCCAGCATGTCACCGGTTTCTTTTTGGCTTTTGTTTTGAATGTATGTCAGCTCAATGATTTGCTTTTCGCGGTCGGACAGTACGTGCAATACACTTTCAAGCATCAGCTTTTGGTTCACCTTTTCATAGCCTTCCTCCTGCGAGCCGACGATGTCGAGGATCGTCACCGTGCTGCCGTCTGCATCCGCTTCAATGCTGTGGTCGACGGAAAGCGCCTGATAGCTTTTGCCCATCTCCATCGTTTCCAGCACTTCTTCTTCTGTGACGTCAAGAAACTCGGCAATCTCATCGACTTTTGGGGACCTTTGCGTTTCATTCGTTAAATGATCCACCGCCATTTTAATTCTCGGCCCGAGCTCCTTGATCCTTCTAGGGACGTGGACGCTCCAGGTTTTATCACGGAGAAACCGTTTGATTTCTCCGATAATGGTCGGAATCGCAAACGCTTCAAACGATTTTCCCACATCGGGATCATAGCGTTTGATGGCTCCAAGCAATCCGAGCATCCCAACCTGGCATAAGTCTTCATGAAAGCTTTTTCCTTTTGAATATTTTTTGGCGAGGGTTTCCACCAGATTTTTATAAGTCTGAACAAGGGTCAGCTGAGCGTCTTCATCCTGGCTATCCTGATATTTTTTGATCAGCGTGTCGACTTCGGTTTTAGTTAGTTTCGTAGTTTTGGACGGTTGTGCCATCATCAACTCGCTCCCTGTTTAAGAACTTTGTCATCGAGACGGTTACGCCTGAGTCAATCTGGACATGCACTTCATCCATGAGCGTCTCCATTAAATATAAACCGAGCCCTCCTTCTGACAATTGATCTACTGTATGCTCAGGGGAATATGGCCCCCGCCCTTTCTGTTTATCCTGAATATCAAAACTGTCTCCCTGATCTGCGACGATGATTTCGAGGCGGTCTTCAAACACGCCGAATCTGACGGAGACCTCTCCTGTTTTGTCTGCTTTATAAGCATGCTGCACAGCGTTTGTGCACGCTTCGCTGACCGCAATTTTCAAATCTTCGATGTCATCATAAGAATACCCCATCTTGCTTGCAATCCCCGACAGGGTTAAACGAATGATTCCTACGTATTCAGGTTTGGCAGGTGACTTCATTTCAATGTAATCAGCTGCTCTCTTCATTATAATCCACCCTCTGACTTTCCAGAAATATCAATGATGTCCTTTAAGCCTGTAATATCAAACAAACGGATCAAACGCTCTGACAGATTTTCAAGCACTAAAGAACCCCCAGTTCTGTTAACCGCTTTGTAAATGCCGACAAATACCCCCAGCCCTGTACTGTCCATATATGAAACGTCTTTCAGACAAACCTTGAGATCTTTTCCTTCTTCCGCGAGCGGCATCAGCTCATCCCGCAATACCGGAGCCGTATGCACATCAATTTCGCCCGCCACTTTCACTTCTATCACATGATCATTTTTTTTCGTATCAACTGCCAAATTCACAATATCACCTCTGGTTCTCTTATGAGCTACTGGTTTATTACCCAGCGAAGAGAAACTTTAAACCTTTCTTTTGAAAACAATGAGAGTAAAATCGTCATGAAGCTGAAAATCCTGAAGCTTGAGCAGATGTTCGTATATACAGTCAACCATTTGCTGAGCCGGTTTCTCCATATGTAAAGTGATCAGGTTCTGCAAGTCAGACCGCTCCAAAAATCCGCTGTCTGTCCGGCATTCGGTTACACCATCTGAAAAAAGAACGATCATATCGCCACTATCCAGGTTTTGCTCGTACTGCTCATAGTCGTATTGTGATGAAATGCCAAGAACGAGGCCTTTTGCGTTTAAATCGTAAAATTTATTTTCCCTGCAAGAATAATAAAAGCCAGGTTCATGACCGGCAGATGAAAACGTAAATAGGTGTTTTTGAAGATGGTAATTGCCATAAAACATTGTAATAAACATGCTTGGGTCCACATTTTGTTCGACGACCCTGTTCAGGTTTTTCAGCACCTGTGAAGGAGACGTGCCCGAATCCGGCAGAGAGTCCATCGCATATTTGATCATCGACATGCATAACGCGGCCGGTATTCCTTTTCCGATCACATCTGCAATGGCGATGTTAATCGATTCCTTGTCCCGCACAAAATGATAATAATCACCGCTCATTTGCTTAGCCGGAACACTGACCGCCCCGATTTCGAGCGCTTCAACTTTCGGAATCTTCGTTTCGAGCAGCGTTTGCTGGACATTCGCGGCAATTTCGATTTCCGATTTAATTTCCTGCTGAATTCCCCTTAACGTCTGATGTTCTTGATAGGCCAAACCGTATCCAATCATCACTTCAATTAAAAAATCGAGAGAATGGAACACATGGTCCGGAAGATCCGGATATAATTCAGACAGAACTTTTCGGTGTATACTGATAATCTCTTCCGGCGGCACTTGATGTTCAATCGTTTTTCTGCTGAATTTCTGCCCCTGATAAAGGGATGTCTCTGTTAATTCAGATATATAACGGCTAAGCAGCTGTCGATAGCGCTGCTCAATCACTTCCCTGAAATCCATTCCTTCCCTCCTACCGCAGCCACTTTATGGCTTGTATATCCGTTCCATTTTCCGCGTCCGAATTCAATTCAAATTGGTCCATCAGACGCTTTACTCCCGGCAGGCCCGCTCCGAGACCGCCTGAGGTTGAAAAACCGTCTTCCATCACTTTTTTGATGTCAGCGATTCCCGGCCCCTCATCCTCCGCTACGATTTTCAACCCCTTTTTTCCTTCTTCCTGAACCTGTTCGATGCAGATTCGGCCTTTTCCGGCATACAAATAAATATTACGAGCCAGCTCTGAGATGGCTGTTGTGATTCTGGCCTGGTCCACTGTGCCGAACCCCAGTTCTTTTGCGACATTTCGCCCAAGCTGTCTGGCGGCCACTATGTCCCATTCAGTCAAAATCTTCACACAGGATTGGTCTGCCATATTTATTCCCCCAATTCCCGCTGCAATGTCTCGAGCCCCTTTTCGAGATCGAGCGCCGTCTCGATCTCGTCCAAAGAAATGCCGAGTTCAATCAATGTCACCGCAACAGCCGGCTGGATGCCAGTCAGAACGACTTTGGCGCCCATCAGTTTTGACATTGTAATGACATCGCCAAGGACTTTGGCGATGAATGAATCGATGATGTCCACTGAAGTCAGATCGATCACCACTCCGTTCGAACCGGTTTCATATATTTTGTTCAGCAGGTCCTCTTGGAATTTCAGAGCGGTTTGGTCATCGAGCTCTACTTGAATGGATACCAATAAACAGTTATACAGCTTCAAAATTGGAATGTTAGGTACCCTCAAAGATTATTCCTCCAATGAAACAATTTTTCTGTCTGTCATTTCTAATGCGGTTTTAATTCCTTTTTGCAGGGTATTTTTTGTAATAACCTGAGTTAAATCGATTCCCAAATTCACAATCGTCTGCGCGATTTCCGGGCGGATTCCGACGAGCAGGCATTTAGCTCCGACAAGTCTGACGGCTTCGGAAGCCTGCATGATGTGGTGTGCGACCATCGTATCGACGACAGGCACGCCCGTAATGTCAATGAGCACGACTTCAGACCGGTGTTTGACGACGCCGCTCAACAGGTTTTCCATAATCTTTTTGGCCCGCTCCGTATCGATCGTGCCGACAAGCGGCATCACCGTAATATTTTCAAAAACCGGGATCAGCGGCGCCGAGAGCTCCTGTAATGCGACCTTTTGCAGAGCAACGGTTTTCTCCCAGGAGATCGCATACTGATTCAAGATTTCGCTGTTGATCGGTTCGATAAATTTATCGATTTCCCAAATCAAATCATAGCACTGCTGATCTTCCGGCACATCCTTGTTCATTTCATAGTAAAGGTGCTTCCAAAAAGCTGATAATCCCGACGACAGCAGCTTCAGCGGAACGCCGAGCTGTACGGCTTTTGAAGAGAACTGGTAGATGGTGTCGATCGATTTTTCATTCCCGTCCCCGGACTCATTCATGAGGATATGAATATATTCATTGCTGATCGTCTCATACATGTGTTCAGTCAGCTTCACGTTTGTCATGTTGCTGTTTAAGTCTTTCAGAATATCCGCCAAATTCCCGGCGAGTACATTTTGGTGTTCCGAGATAAATTTTAACACCGCTTGATTCGACATGTTCATCCCCCTGACTACATCTGATAACATTTTTTGGACTAACAGTTCCATTATATCGTTTGTTATTTTTGAACACAAAAAAAGTTGCTCTTTCGCCTCGAGCAACTTTCATCAATATTAAAAATCAATGAGTGCCAAACTGATTTGTAAGGCTTCGTTGACCTTTTCCATCATTTCATCATCGAGATGGGTGATTTTGTCCGTTAATCTTTGCTTGTCAATCGTCCGAATTTGTTCGAGCAATATAACGGAGTCTCTTTCAAAACCGTAGCGTTTCGCATCAATTTCGACGTGGGTAGGTAATTTTGCTTTCTGTATTTGGGCTGTTATGGCTGCAACAATAGCAGTTGGGCTGAAGCGATTGCCGATGTTGTTTTGAATCACTAAAACCGGGCGCACCCCGCCTTGTTCTGAGCCAACAACAGGAGATAGGTCAGCAAAATAAACATCGCCGCGTTTAACAATCAAATGATTATCCTCCGCTTACTAAGCGCTCTACTGTGTTTTCAGCCTCATACTCTGCAAATTGAGCCTCAGAAGAGATGTTCAAATTGATCTTGGCCATCTCCATATAACCGCGTCTCATCGATTCCCGAATTTGTCGATTTTTGCGTTCGCGTAAATACATTTTTGTGGCTTGGTAAATCAGTTCATTTCTGCTCCCGTTATCTTGCATGACGACACCATCCAGTTCTGATACTAAAGCTTCTGGCAAGCGAATCAATATTTCAGTTGTTGCGCTGGATTCAGACAAAAACATACACCTCCACCAAACTTACGGATACAACACTCTATCCATTCCATTCATAATCATATCATTATTCTTTTCGCAAGCAAAGTTGTTTTTCCGCTAATTCATCAATTTTCAGGATTGATCAGGCAAGATCGGATTCCTTATTTCCATTATACTCCCATTTTCCAAAAACATACGGGGCACCCTTGAACTTATCATACAGGTAATTTCATAATTGATCGTCTGCAAATTTTGGGCGATTTCGTCGACTGAGATCCATTCGTCTTTTTGCTTTCCGATCAAGGTAACCTTTGTGCCGACAGGGTATTCTTCGGCAAGGGAAATCATGAACTGGTCCATGCAGATTCTCCCTGCTATTTTTTGGCGTTTTCCGTCGATCAGCACTTCCGTTCCGGCCAGGCGCCTCAGCCATCCGTCGGCATACCCGACGGGGACTGTCCCGATCCATTCGTCGCGCTGAGCTGTATATGTCGCCCCGTAGCTGACGCTCTCGCCTTTTTTAATTTTTTTCACATGGGTGAGTTCGGTATGAAGCGAAAACACTTCCCGCAGACGAAACGGCAGCTCGTCTTTTATTTCGGTTGACGGCGCCAAACCGTACATGCCGATGCCGAAGCGGACGGCATTAAATAGCTGTTCCCTGAAGCGCAGACCCGCGGCGCTGTTTGACGAATGCACCATCAAACGGTCAAGCGGGAGGGGGCTGATCAGCTCTTTAAAGCGGTCAAGCTGCATGTTGAAATAATCGGTGTCCTTTTCGTCCGCCGTGGCGAAATGAGTGAACACGCCCGTACAATTGAGCTTATCGCTCGATTCGGTCATCTCCATCATTTCTTTGATCTCTTCTTCCGTTTTGCAGCCAAGGCGGCCCATGCCCGTGTCGATCTTCAAATGATATTCAAGAGGAGCTTCGGCCTCATTCAGAAAACCGAGCACGTCTTTCAGCCAGCCGACGGAGTAGCCAGTCACGATAATGCGCTTTTCCGCGGCAATGCTTGCATATTCGGGCGGCACTGCACCGAGGACAAGAATCGGTTCTTCAATCCCCTGCGCCCTCAGCGAAAGCGCTTCATCCAGTAAAGCCACAGCAAGAATGGACGCCCCTTCTGCAAGAGCCGCCTTCGCTACCTGTGCATCCCCGTGTCCGTAGGCATTCGCTTTAACGACGGCCATCAGGTGGACATGCTCGCCGATGTGCCGCTTCATATTGCGGACGTTTTCTTTTAAAGCCGTTAAATCGATTTCGGCCCATGTCTTTCTATAGAATGGTTTTAAGCTCATCATGACACTTCCTGTTCCTTGTTTCACTCGTCCTTCCCATCATACTAAAAAGTTCGGAGAAAGGGAAATTTTGCACGGGATCATCAGCCCTGAACAAAAGAAAAATTGCTGGCACGGTATACATTTTACGGAAAAGCTGTCGAAATCATACGCTTGCGACGCAAATATAAAAAAGCCTGCTTTCCGCTTCCGGGCGGAAAACAGGCTGCCGGATACGGCACAGTCTATTTCGAAGACTGTCCCTGCATGCTTTTTGCAACCATCAGAAGTTCATCTTGAGAAAGATCTTCTGATGAGATAAAGTAATCGACTCCGTCATATGTCCATGACAACGATTTATCCGTCAGTGCGCCGACCGTGAAGCCGAGGTCAACGGGCTCTCCGTTCATGGATACGGAAGTGGATGTTTTGGCGACGCGGGCTTTTTCCTGAATCAATGTAAAGGATTTTTCACCGCCATATGTGATGACGATCCGTTTGCCGTCTTCAGTCGCCATCTCTTTCTCCTCAAGTTTTTTCACGCCCTGAGGCACATCGAGCGGCGTTTTGACAGCGAAAGAGCCTGACACGTCAGCACTTGTCGCTACGTCAATTTGAGACAGCGTCATATTTTTCTTTTCATCAAAAGAGTCTTTATCGAGCGGCTTATCGAATTCAAAGCTTGTAAACTCAACCTTTACCATCGGTTTGCGGTCGGTATCCATCACTTTAACCGATGAAGGAGCCATGGTCTTTTTATGGAAAACGATTTCCTGAGTCGGCAGCATCTGATTATGCTGATAATTCGTTTTCGTTTCAAAAATGTATTTTGAATCCTTTGCGGAAAAAGAAGCTTCCCCATCATTTTTGACATCTTTTACGAGCGATTCGAATAAGTATACTTGGCTGCTGTTATTGGGCCAGTCGCTGTGAAAGCGGAAGCTTTTATTCAGCGACGGAGTCAAAACAAACACGCCGTTTTCATTGCGCAAGATCACCTGGCTCTGGTCTTTTTTCGGGTTTTCCAAATAGACCCGGTAAAGAGAAGGTTTTTTATGCCAGATTTCCACATTGTACTCCTGCGGTTCATTTCCCGTTTCAATCGTCATTTTCGCTTTTGCCTTATAGGACGTGTATTCTTTTGCCTTCTTGTCGAGCCCCGTCACAACATCTTCTTGCGATTTTTGGCCGCAGGCAGAAAGCATAAGGATTACAAGCAGCCCCGTTAAAAGCAAAACAAAGCTTTTTCTCACCTTTTTTCAACCCCTTTTTAATCATTGATGTAAAAAGGAAGAAACCGCTTGTTCGACTTTAACGGTACGCCATAAGAACAGGGCCGGCTGTATCGGCGTGCGTACCATAAAAGCCTGCAACGACTCGTCTCCCTTATTGCACTACCCAATATATGAGCGTGTCTCAGACAATATGCAGACTAGCATGACAACCTTTCAAAATCATTTTTCTCCTCCGTACTAATCGCCGCTGCCTGTTCATAAACGTGTTACTATATATGTACGAGATCATTGTAAAGGGGCTTAAATCATAAGCATGTTTATCAGAACAGAAAATTTTCAGACGTTTATCAGGCTCTACCCGGTCACATCCGCCATACTGGCCCTGCAGCTTGCCATCTGGATTCTTTTTTTACTTCCGTTGACGGCCGTACAGATGTGGTCTGATTTATTGATTGGATTTAACTGGGGGATAGCGAATGGAGAATGGTGGAGGTTTGTGACGCCGATCTTTATTCACGCCGGGTTCAGCCACCTGCTCTTTAATTCGATGTCGATCTTTTTATTTGCTCCCGGGCTGGAACGAATGCTCGGGAAACTCAAGTTTCTCATCGTTTATATCGGGGCAGGAGTGATCGGCAATATCGGCACATATTTCATCGAACCGCTGGAGTATATGCATGTCGGCGCTTCGGGAGCGATATTCGGCCTGTTCGGCGTGTACCTGTACATCGTGCTGTTTCGAAAAGAGCTGATGGGAAGCGCCAATTCCCAAATCATCGTCACCATCCTCGCCATTTCGGTTTTGATGACGTTTGTCAACCAAAATATCAATATCATGGCGCACATCTTCGGACTGCTGGGCGGACTCGCTCTGGCTCCTCCGTTGTTAAATAAAAGAGTGAACGGCTTTTAACCGTTCACTCTTTTTTCATAAGAATACCATGCAAAAATATCGTCCGAATCTTTCTCCTCGACATCAGCCACCGAAAACTTCTCCATTAAAGCAGACGATTTTGTTGATGTATGAATCGAAACAAGCTGTCTTCTGCGCTGGAAATACGAGCGGCTGACTTCGAACACCTGCATGCGCCTGCGCTGAATGACAGCGGTTGTTCTGCCGATGAAGCGCGATGACATGATGATTTTGCTGCCGCTGATCTTCCATCCGGCATCGCGGTATGATAGATAGCCGATGATCCAGTAAAAAGGAATCAATACAGCGGACAAATAGCCCCACGGCGGAAATAGAATGGAAAGCGGAACGACGGCGAGAACCGGCCAGGATGCGCGCAGGATATAGCGGCGCAGTGCGCGTTTCGGCAAGCGGTTCAAATCGTCTTCCGGCGCATAATCCGGAATGAATTCGCCGAGGCGCTGTTTGATCATTTTTTTGCTGATAATCGGAAATAAGACGGCTGATTTATCTTCTTCCAAAACGTTTCCGCCTGCGCTGACGATCGTGACGGCTGCAAGTCCAAAAGGCTGCCTGATCAGACTCTCCTTGATTTTAATCGCTTGAATCCGCTGCAGCGGAATCGTGATTTGATGCTTTTCAATCAGCCCTCTGGAAATGACGATTTCTTTCTCTTTACGGACGACTGTAAAATTCGCGTATTTCAAAAGCATCCCGACAATGCTGAGAAGCCATGCGATGAAAAGGGCAACAAAAGCGGCCAAGGCGATGACAGCCGCTCCAGCGCTGTTCAAAAAAGCAAAACGGTCATACAGCCAATCCAAATCAAAGAAGTCGTCGACTTGAGTGAAAAAAGCGAATACCCCTGAAATAATGACGCCGATCCCGCTTGATGTTGACGCTGCGGTTAAAAGCTCCTGTCCGGTCATTTTGTACATCTTTGCCGGCTCTTCCGCAGTTTCCTCCGCCTCTTCAGCAGTCTCTGCCAGCGGATTCGGGACATCGGCTCCAGTGTCTTCCGCCGCCTTTTTCCTTTCGAAAAGCGCTTGCTGAATACGTTCGGCTTCTGCCTGGGTAATGGCGACCAAGGAAACTTCCGCTTCTGTCCCTCCGCTTGCCGTTTCGACTTGCAGCTTCACCAGTTTGAATATTTGCTGAATGAGGCCTGCGCTCGTGTTGATCGTTTGAATCCGTTCGATCGGAATATACCTTCTTTTCTTATTGATCAGGCCTTCCTCTATTCGCAATTCATCCTCTTCGATACGGTATGTAAATTTGCTCCACTTGATGATGCTCGTCACGACCAAAGCAATGAAAAACAGCACAGCCGCGGCGATCGCCAGCATTTTGACTGTGTGAGACTGATTTAAAAAAAGCACTACGCCAAATGGAATGATAAAGTTTTTAACGGTCTCAACAAGGCCTTTGATAAAGTTGAGAATGACGGCGGCGGGGTGCATGCGTCTCGGTTCAGACATCATCTTCAGTCACCCTTGCCAGCCTGGAAATGGAGTCCCTGAGCTGATCCGCCTCTTCAACATCCAGAGCGGGAATGGAATGGGTCGTCGCGGCTGTTGAAATTTGCACGGAGGCGAGATTATATTTTCTGAGGATGGGGCCCTGCGATGTATCAACATGCTGGACTCTGACCATCGGAACGATCACGCGGGTCACCACAAAGATGCCGTGCTGAATATCGATTTCGTTCTCATGGACTTCGTAGCGCCAGATTCTGTGGCGGATATTCGGAATAATCATAATGATGACAAATGAAATCACCAGCCAAACGGCTGCTGACAAAACGCCGATCCATACCGGCCACTTAAATATCACCCCTGCGGCAACCAGGCCTGCTGCAGCCAGCATTAAAACAAATGATGTGATACAAGCTGTGATTCTCCAGACTTTTACGCCATCGCGGCTGATTTGATTTTTCGGCTCGCTTCTCAAAACTCGATTCCCCCAATCTAGTTCTATTTACGGTCTTAGGCTGAAAATGTTTCGGATAAAGGCTTTAGTTTTTAAAAAAAGGCGAATCCGTAAAAAAGGATCCGCCTTTTGCTTATGAATTATATGATTTTTTTTGGCGTCTGTCATTCGAAGAACGCTTTTTATCATAGGATGAACGATTGTTCTTTCCTCTGTAGCCGCCGCCGTCTCTGCGTTTTGAGGAACGGTGGTGGTGATTTTTGTTTCGCTTCGTTCTGAGCGGAGCCTCTTCCGTCAAACGGACAGGCGTGTTGTCCGGCTCTTTGGTCATCATTTTAATGGCAGCCGCAACAACTGTCACAGAATCATGGTCTTCCAATAATTCCGCTGCAGCCGTCATATAGAAGTTCAGGTTATTTTCCTCGATGATCGTCCGGAGGCGGTCAACCGTCACCTGCTGCTGTCCTTCAATCGCCTCATCTAGAGTCGGTGCTTTCATGCGGTCCATTTTTCGTTTTGTTGTCTGCTCGATGGCGCGCAGCATGTCTTTTTCGCGCGGTGTAATGAAGGTCATCGCCATTCCTGTTTTACCTGCGCGTCCCGTTCTTCCGATGCGGTGAACATAGCTTTCAGGATCCTGCGGCACATCGAAGTTGTAGACGTGCGTTACCCCTGAAATATCAAGGCCTCGCGCCGCAACGTCTGTCGCAACGAGCACTTCAATTGCGCCTTGCTTAAATTTCCGGAGTGCCACCATCCGCTTCGCCTGAGTCAAATCGCCGTGGATTCCTTCAGCTGTATAACCGCGCAGATTAAGCGCTTCTGTCAGTTCATCGACGCGGCGCTTTGTCCGGCCGAATACAATCGCCAGTTCCGGAGACTGGATGTCAAGAAGACGTGTCAGCGTATCAAACTTTTTGCGTTCATGTACTTCGAGGTAGAACTGCTGAATGTTTGATACTGTCATTTCCTTCGCTTTCACTTTTACGTGCTCCGGGTTGGTCATGAAACGTTCTGCAATCCGTTTAATCGGAGCAGGCATTGTTGCAGAAAACAGCAATGTTTGATGCTCAGCAGGCACATTGGAAAGGATGGATTCGATATCTTCGATGAATCCCATGTTCAGCATTTCATCCGCTTCATCAAGCACAACGGTGTTCACTGTTTGAAGACGCATTGTGCGGCGGTTGATATGGTCAAGCAAACGGCCAGGTGTTCCGACGATAATATGGGGATTTTTCTTCAGCGCGCGAATCTGGCGTCCGATATCCTGTCCACCGTAAATCGGCAGCACGCGAGCGCGTTTATCCTGTCCAATTTTATATAGCTCTTCAGAAACTTGAATGGCTAATTCACGAGTAGGTGCGATAACAATGGCTTGAATGTTAGGAGACTCGGGGTTGATTTTCTCAACAAGGGGGATGCCAAATGCAGCCGTTTTTCCTGTTCCCGTTTGCGCTTGTCCGATCACATCTTTATTTGCAAGGCCGAGCGGAATCGTTTGTGCCTGAATCGGTGTTGCCTCTTCAAATCCCATACGCTTGATCGCTTTTGTGAGATCAGAACTTAATTGAAAATCTTGAAACGTTATTGTCAATGTATTCAAACTCCTTCTGCTTACTGTTTCAGTAATCGTGTTTTATCAATAAAAACTGCCCTTTGTGCAAAGGACAGGTCCATACTTATGCAAAGCCCGAATTACTTTACATGTTATATTACCATTCCGTTATACGTTTTTCAACAAGATGAAAATGAGCGGTGTGCTCTCTCGCCGGTTCGGCAGCCTTCTATGGACCTCTGGGACAACCGTCCGCGAAACGTCAAGCCCGCCTGGTGACGTCTTTTACACATTGTAACACAGGCTTGTGCGGCTTTCGACAGCATACACTCATTTTTCTCTGCCAGCATCCCCGATTATTTTTTGCAGATTGCCGTTCAATTATTTATTTTTTTATGGATTCAATCGGCGTTTTTTTGAGAAACGCCTCAACGGTTTGAAATAGGGTAACGGAGTTTTCTTCAAGGCAGACATGGTGCTTGGATTCCGGCAAGAGGCACAGCTCTTTCTCTTCGGAAGGTATGGTTTCATACAAGTAATACGCGCTTGACAGCGGCACGATTGAATCACACTCCCCCTGAACAATGAGCACAGGGATCTGGAGGTTTTTCAAAGCAGGCTTTGTCATCTTGACGAGCTTGCGAAACTGAAATGCTGAAGATACCGGGGTGCTTGTCAGCTTTTGTTTATACCTTTTGTAAAGCAGATTATCTTCAAGTTTGCCTTGCAGAGAATCTTTGATCACATTCTTCAAATCCTGGATCAGCTGTCCCGGGCTGATGTACTGGGCGGCCGCGCTCAACAGGACAAGGCGGCTGACCGGATATTTTCCGGCTAAATAGGCGGCAATCATCCCACCCATTGAAAATCCGATTAAAAATACCGTATCACACGTTTTCAACAAGCGGACGAGCTCCACTTCCGCGCAAGCGATCCATTCCTGAAAACAGACGCCTTTTAAAACCGGCATCTCCCCGTGCCCGGGCAGCGTGATCATTTCAACTTGCCAATCGGCCGTTTGTTTTAAATGAGAAGCCAGCGGTTCCAATTCATACGGTGCTCCGGTAAATCCGTGAATGCATAAACATCCTATCATGACCATTCACCCGTTTTCTTTTACTGATGATCACATAAAAAACGACTTTATGATTCAATGTTCCCTTACAAATCTTTTATAACATCCTCAAGACGCATGCCTCTGGACGCTTTGACAAGGATCAGATCCCCTGTATTCGCTTTTTCTTTCAATGTCTTTTTCAAACCGTCTTTGTTTTCCGGGTTGAAATGAAGGACGCGGTGTTCCGGAAAATGTTTAAGCGCCCCTTTTGCAATATATGCACCGAGATCTCCGTACGTAAATAAAAAGTCGATCGAGTCCGGATTGACTGCCTGCCCGATTTCTTCATGAAACACTTTTTCTCCTTCGCCGAGCTCCAGCATATCGCCGAGGACGAGCATTTTCTTACCGTATCCCTTCATCTGTTCGACAAGCTCGATCGCCGCTTTCATCGATGTCGGACTTGCATTATAGGCGTCATTAATGATCGCAACGCCGGCCGGTGTCTTCACAAGCTCAAGGCGCATACCGGTCACTTTCAGTTTAGTCAGCCCTTCTGCAATATGAGCCCTGCTGACATTCAGAAGGTCTCCGGCCGCAATCGCAGCTAAAGCGTTTTTCACATTATGCTTTCCGAGCACCGGGATGAAGAACCGGTTTTCGATTCCTCTAACGCGGAATGCCGTGCCCTCTTCCGTCTGCGTCATATCCTCAAGCTGATAGTCGAAAGCCGGATCCTCTCCAAACGTCTTTGTCTCGTAAAGCGGCTGGTTCAGCCTTTCGGCGAGCAGCGGTTCATCTCCGACATAAATGAGTGTGCCTTCTTTTGAAAGCCCATTGACAATTTCGAGCTTTGCCTCTGCAATTCCTTCTCTTGATCCGAGTTCAAGGAGGTGCGATTCGCCGATGTTTGTGATGACTGCGATATCAGGACGCGCCAGACGAGTCAGAAAATCGATTTCCCCTTTGGCGCTCATCCCCATCTCCAAAATGGCGATTTCCGTATCTTCTGGCATCGCCAGAATCGTCAGAGGCAGGCCGATGTGGTTATTATAGTTTCCTTCTGTCTTATGCACTTTATACTCGGTGCCCAACACAGCATGAATCATGTCTTTTGTCGTCGTTTTCCCATTTGAACCGGTCACGCCGACAACTTTTACGTCGAGCTGATGCCTGTATGCCTTCGCAAGCTTCTGCAGCGCTTCCAGCGTATCGTCAACTAAAATGACCGGCTTCCCTTCCGGAGGATTCGGTTCGCTCCGGTTCCATAGCACGGCTGCGACGCCTTCTTGAAAAGCCTGCTCTGCAAAAACGTGTCCATTGAACCGCTCGCCTGCAAGCGGAATAAACAGTTGGTCTTTCGCCAGTTTTCTCGAATCGGTTGAGACGCCTTTGACGAGACGCCCTTCAAAAGCTTCATTCGTCAAAACGCCTTCCGACATTTCAGCAATTTCTTTTACCGTTCTCGTTATCATGTATGTCCCTCTCTTTCTCCAGCAAGGAAAAGAGACACTACCACAAATAAGGATAGTGTCTGCAGCTGTATATAAGGGCGAACCGCCTTCCGCGCCTTTCTCCATGAAAGCTCCCCGGATTCGGTCCGCTCCGTCCCGTTAAAATGTATGTTTGATCTGCTGTTTTTCTTCATGCCGCTCGATTGCCAAAGCGACAAGCTTTTCAATCAGTTCAGCATACTCAACCCCAGATTGCTTCCAGAGAAGCGGGAACATGCTGAACGGTGTGAATCCCGGCATCGTATTGACTTCATTAATCAGAACCCTGCCTTCGTTTGTAAGGAAAAAGTCCGCTCTCACAAGGCCTGAGCCGTCAATCGCCTGAAACGCTTTGACAGCCATGCTACGCATTGTTTCGTATTCGTCCTCTGTCAGGGAAGCAGGAATAATCAAATCAGTGTCGCCGTCTTCATATTTTGCTTTATAGTCATAAAAATCTTTCTTCGGAGCGATTTCCCCCGCGACTGAGCAGACAGGTTCATCATTCCCAAGAACGCCGAGTTCTATTTCCCGTCCGATGACGCCTTCTTCAACGACAATTTTCCGGTCATATTGGAATGCAAGTTCAAAGGCTTGGTCAAGCTCTTCACGGTTTCTGCATTTGCTGATCCCGACGCTTGATCCAAGGTTAGCCGGTTTCACGAAGCACGGATAACCAAGCTCCGATTCCACTTGATCATAGCTTTCTTCTTTGGAGTGACTCCAGGTTTTTTTCACAAATGAAACGTATTTCGCCTGGTCAAGGCCTGCCTGTGCAAACAGATGCTTCATGACCACTTTATCCATGCCCGCGGAGGAAGCCAGGACTCCGTTGCCCACATATGGCACATTCAATAGTTCAAGCATGCCTTGAATGGTGCCGTCTTCCCCATTTGGTCCGTGCAAAAGCGGGAAAACAACATCAATCGAGTCTTCTTTCACATCAGCTTCGCCCGGAAACATATCGCGGTTCAGCAATGCCGGAGAAAATGTCTGGCCCGTCTGTTCAAACTGAAGCATTTTCACATTTGAAACCGGTTCTGTCAGTTGCGGCCCTCTCACCCACTCGCCTTTTTCTGTTATATAAATCGGGTGTATATCAAATTTTTCAGTATCTAATGCTTTCGTGACGGCCAGCGCGGTTTGCAGAGAAACGTTATGCTCCGCTGATTTTCCGCCGTATACCAATCCTAATCTTGTCTTCAATTCGTACTCCCCCCACTGGATTCATCTTTACTATCTTATCACTTTCCCGGGAAAATGATCTAATTATTTTAATACGGTCTAAAAACAGCATATAAAAAGCATTTGTATGTAAATCCTTTTCATTTTATATTAAAATGGCATTGAAAAGGAGAGGTTGCAATTGAAAAAAATCATAACAGAAGCACAATTTAATGAACTGATCCAATCCGATAAAGAAATCATCGTCAAATTTTACGCTGACTGGTGCCCGGACTGCACACGCATGAACATGTTCATCGGAGACATTCTTGAGGCTTATCAGGAAAATGACTGGTATGAGCTGAATAAAGACGATCTTCCTGAACTTGCCGATAAGTATCAGGTCATGGGTATTCCAAGCCTGTTGATTTTCAAAAACGGCGAAAAAACGGGTCACCTTCACAGCGCAAATGCCAAAACGCCTGAAGAAGTGAACGAGTTCCTGGCTGAACATATTAGCTAATTCGTTTTAAGTCCTGATTTTTTGTCTGAACCGCCGGACATGGGAGCACCCATGTCCTTTTTATACAAGACGGGACAGCAGCAATATTTGTTTCATAAAAGAATGAGCTTTCATTAATAATTCGACACGAGTATTTCCCGGGAAACGAAAATGTCGAAATTCCGCAAAAAGTTCTTGATTCGTTTTTTATATTCAGGTAGAATGTTTTTTGTTCCTATTTTGCAATTATTTTTTCTAGTTGTGAAGCCCTTGTCGGCTTCTTTTTTTATATGCATTTTTGGATAATAATTCATATTTTTCAATTTTGTTCAATATGATTTTAAGGATGTCTCTTTACATTCTGTGATAGTATTTAGTATAATATCCTTAATTGATAATGATTATCAATATCACTAAAGGGTTGACGAGGTGATCACATGGCCCCTCAATTAAAGAAAGCGGTGGAAATGAGAAAGAAACAACTCATTCAGCGGCTTATCCAGCTTGGCATATATAAAAAAGAAGAGCGCCACCTTTACGAATTGTCTTTAAGCGAACTTGAAAGCGAATACCAATCCAACAAGAAAGGCGGATAATCATGTCAAAACGGAAGATTAAAACCTTTCATCAGCTTGTCGAAGAATATAAGAAAGAAATCGCCAAGAACCCGAAAGAAATGGACGTCATTTATGACAAGATCGACCGCAGACACGAGAACCGCCTTTTGGCAATGTCTAAAGCAAAACAAACTTAAAAAAGAAGCCGCTCATTTTGAACGGCTTCTTTTTTACTATTCACTGAATGCAATTCCCGCAAGCTTGCCGATTGTCGCATCATCCATCGGCGGATTGTGGAGACCCGCCCGGACATCACGATAAAATCTTTGGAGCGGGTTCGTTCTCGCCAGGCTCTTCGCTCCGACGACTCTCATCGCCCTGTCTACGACAGCAATAGCCGTATTCGTTACTGTATGCTTAACCGCTCCAAGCTCACCAGTCAAAAAGACGCGGCGCTCCGGGTCATCATAAAGCTCTGCGACATGATACATAAAGTGGCGGGCTTTCATGAGTTCCAAATCGATTTCGCCGATATGGCGCTGAACAGCAGGCACTTCTTTAATCGGACCTTTCAAGCTGTTCGGCTGATAGTCTTTTGCAAATTGGACGGCATAATCTCTCGCTGCTTGCGCGATACCTAGATAAACAGCCGGTATATGAAGCAGCCAGCCGTTGACTTTATCCGTTCTTTTACTTGCCAACAGCTCGACAAGCATGGATTCGTCGAGACGGACATCGGTCAGTACCAAATCGTGGCTTCCCGTCCCCCTCATCGCCGCCATATCCCACGTTTCTTCTATCGCCAAGCCTTCCGCATCTTTATGGATCAAGAAAACGCCAATCGTTTGCTTCTCTTCAATCCAAGCGGTGACAAGAAAGTAGTCGAGAACCGGAGACATCGTTGTAAATGTTTTACGTCCGTTTACGATCCAGCCGCCATTCTTTTTGACTGCATGGGTTCCGGGGCGTCCTCCTCTTGTCGGGCTTCCCGTCTGCGCTTCACTTGCAGCTCTGTTAATCAGCGCGCCCTTTAATGCTTCATGTGAAATCGATGAAAACACATGCCGGTCCCAGCTGTTTCCTTCCGCCAGTTCTCCCATCACGCTTAAGTGCCAGCCGATGCTGAGAGCCGTCGGTCCGTCTCCTTTGGCAAGCCGTTCCTGAAAC
This sequence comes from Bacillus sp. FSL L8-0528, assembly GCF_038593085.1. Taxonomy (NCBI): domain Bacteria; kingdom Bacillati; phylum Bacillota; class Bacilli; order Caryophanales; family Bacillaceae; genus Bacillus; species Bacillus sp. FSL L8-0528. The sequence continues at coordinate 561,873 of NZ_CP151961.1, read as the reverse complement.
AAAAGCATATCGTAGAGCGAAATGCCTTCTCCCCCGTAATCTTTTCCGACCGTCAGCGCTGTGTAGCCTGAATCCCGCAGCTTTTGAATATGTTCTGCGGGAAATTCGGCATGTTCGTCATAGTACGCTGCTGTTTTCTCAAATTCATCCGCCAGTTTCCCGATTTTACCGAGCCATTCCTGCTGCCTTTCCGTTTTCACAAATATTGAACACACACCGGCATCCTCCTGACCAAATTCCGATAGATTTAATAAGTATTATAGTTCGTTCCCGGCTTGTTGTGCAAATGATAGCCTTGGCAAAACAAAAAAGCGCACCTTCAGCGAGGTGCGCTTTGGATTAAACGGCTTGACCGCCGCGACGGTCAACCTTCATACCGAGATAAATCAGCATGTAGGTTAAGTAGCCCATCGTGATCGTGAGGCCGCCGAAGAAGAAATCGGAAAAAAGCGGTTCTTCATATGCGGCGATTCCGGCCAGCACGACCCAGCTTCCATAAAGATACGCCATAAAGAAGCGGACGCCGTTTTTCAATTTATATAACAGAAACAAACCTGCGAGCGAAAAGAGTCCGAGCGCAAGTCTAAAATAGACAAGATGATCGAAATTAAAGGCAAAAGAAACAAATGAAAATGACAACAGCAATACAATTGGCAATGCCGTAATAACTTTTTTCATGGATGTCTCATCCCCCATTCCCTTATCCTAAAATTATAATTGAGAATAGGAAATTCACACGGTAATTACGACACATTTCACAAAAATGTCATTCCTTTTGTCACACTTTAGACAAATTATTTTATACTTTCATATCGCGTTTACAAAAGGCCCACCACGCCGCTCCGAGAAAAAACACGAGATGGAGAAAGACGATGAAGAGCGAAAACAAAGGCGTCATCCCGGCAAAAAGCGGCTTGGCCTCTCCGGCGTATTGCGTTAAATCGGTATTGGCGAACAATAAAAATTTACCAAGCGGTTTTTCCAAATACGACATAATCGTCACAAGCATTTTGGCGCCGTACAGCACGACAATCGACACCATGATGCTGAGCGCGCTGCTTTTAAACAATGCAGAGCATAAAAACGCAAAGGAAACCATCATCCATACTTCAAACCACTGCGTCCCGATCATTGTCACCGTATTGATAAAGAGCGGCTCCGCTTTTTCGTCGAGCTTCACGCCGAAAAAGAGCAGACCGAATAATAAAGAAAATCCGTAGTAAATGATAAAAAGCCAAATGCTTGCGAGCACGCTCGTCACGTATTTTGAAACAAGAATTTTTTCTCTTCTGACAGGGCGGATCAGCAAAAATTTGATCGTCTTTTTATCATATTCAAAGGATATAATTGAAGCCGCCACCACAATCGAAAGCCCCTGCAAGAGGATATTCAGGTTTGGGGTGAATGAAAAATAGCCGATAAAATGATCCTCTGTCCCGGCGCTCATCAGGATTCTTTTCGTTATGAGCGCGAGGAGAAATTGAAAGACTGCGATCAGCGCCAGCGATACAAATGTTACTTTCCGCTTCAGCAATTTAACATGCTCGTTTTGAATCAGTTTAAACATCAGCATACCTCTCTTCCGTTCCATTCGTACGCGCCATATATTCATCCTCAAGAGACTGCTTAAACGGAGCAATCGAATAGACGTCAATATGATTGGCGACAAGCTGTTGATTTAAAGCGGGAATTTGCGCTTTCGCCACCTTTACGGTAAGCAGGCCTTTTTCGGCGTGAACTTCGTATCCCTGGTCTTTCAGCCACTGAAGCGCTTTGTCATGGGGCTGTACCTCCAGCATCGCCTTTTCCTGCTTTTCATCTGCATCATTGAGGTCGACGGTTGATTTGATTTTTCCTTGTTGAAGGATGACGACCCGATCGCACAAATCTTCCACTTCCTTCAGCAAGTGGGTCGCAAACAGGATCGCCGTTCCTTCTTCTTCGGCAAGCTCACGCAAGTGTTCGCGGAAATCTTTCATTCCCGCCGGGTCCAATCCGTTCGTCGGCTCATCCAAAATCAGCAGCTTCGGCCGGTGAAGAATCGCCTGGGCAATACCGAGGCGCTGTTTCATCCCGAGCGAGTATGTTTTGACCTTGTCTTCTGCGGCATCTTCTAGCCCGACCCTGCTGATCACTTCCGCCAGTCTATCCCGACCGATTCCAGCGTGCATATTTGCGTAGTGTTTCAGATTTTCATAGCCTGTCAGATACGGATAAAATTCAGGATTTTCAACGATGGCTCCGACGGACCGGATCGCTTTTTCAAATTGGCTGTCAATCGGAAAGCCGTTTATGACAATTGATCCGCTCTTCATTTTAATTAACCCGGTGATCAATTTAATGAGGGTCGTTTTTCCTGATCCGTTCGGACCAAGCAGGCCGATGATCTCCCCTTCATCCGCCGTTAAGCGGATATCCTTCAATATCGTTTTGCCGTCTATGATTTTATCAACATTTTCTATATGTAAAACAGGCTGCTTTGTCATAGCCCCCTCCTCTTTCCCAAAAAAATAAACAGTGCCGAAAAGGCACTGTTTGATTATATCATTTTTGAGTTACACGGACACTTCACTATGAGGGGCTTCGATTTTGCCGTGTTTCTTTTCCGTCTCGGTGACGATGACAGCGCATGCTGCATCGCCTGTTGTATTGACAGCCGTACGAATCATGTCCAGAAGTCTGTCAATTCCCAATATTAGCGCAATTCCCTCAACTGGAAGGCCAACTGTTTGAAGAACCATGGCGAGCATAATCAGTCCGACACCCGGTACACCCGCTGTTCCAATGCTGGCAAGCACTGCGGTGAGAACAACCATCAACAGCTGTGTGAGTGACAGGTCATTGCCGTACACCTGAGCGATAAAGACCGTCGCTACCCCTTGCATAATCGCCGTGCCATCCATGTTGATCGTAGCTCCAAGCGGCTGAACAAAGCTTGAGATCGGCTCTGGCACTTTCAGCTTTCTTTGAGCGACATCCATCGAAACCGGAAGCGTCGCGTTGCTGCTTGACGTACTGAAGGCAACAAGCATAACCTCTGAAAAATCTTTAAAGAATGTGAGCGGGTTCCGCTTTGCCAGAAACGCAATCGCTGCGCCGTATGTGACGATGGTGTGTATGAACAGCGCCAGAATGACGACGATCATATAAAGCCCCATTGCTTTAATGGCGTCCCAGCCTTGGCTTCCGATCGCCCCGGCAATCAAGCCGAATGTACCGTACGGTGCGAACTTCATGACGAGATTGACGAGATACATCATTAAATCGTTACCTTGTTCAACCACTTTGAGAAGAGCGTCCGCTTTTTTGCCGAGCATCGTAATGCCGAGACCGACCAAAATGGAGAAAGCAATGATTTGCAGCATATTTCCTTCAGCCATTGCCTGAACCGGGTTTGTCGGAATGATATTCAAAAGCGTTTCGGCAATGCTCGGCGCCTTCTCAGCTGAATATTCCGCTGCGCTTGTATCATACGTTCCGATGGTTCCCGGTTTGATGACCAACGCTAAAATAAGTCCGATAATAATGGCAATTGCAGTTGTAACTAAAAAGAAAGAAATCGTTTTGGCACCGATTCTGCCCAGTTTCTTTGGATCTCCAAGTCCTGCCACCCCTAAAGTGAGAGAAAAGAAAACAATCGGTACAACGAGCATTTTAATTAAGTTGAGGAAGATCGTGCCGAGCGGCCCGAATAAAAATGTATTAAGCTTGCTAAATAAATCCGGCGAAGTGACGTTCAGTATAATACCGACGACTGCACCGAGTAATAGAGCGATAATAATTTTTGTTGCTAACTTCATATAACATATCTCCCCTTTCCAAAAAAAGCCCATGAGAGATCTCCCATGGGCTTTTACCATTAAAATTGGTTCCACATGACTCTCTTCACGTTGATGAGGTTAGCTGACGGGTTCGGACGAAGAGATGTCCGTCTTTCAGTTCGCACGGGAACAGAAAAATTCACCCCAAATGATCGGGTCCCCCACTCCTACTAAAGGATTAAACGTGTGGCGCTATTTCGTTATATAACAGTTATACCTGAAAATTCGAAATATGTAAACCAAATTTTCTGATTTACAAATATATGCTATTTCCGGGTGCCAGCTGTTCGGTTTTTCTCCTGATTTGTAACATCAAGTATATCAAGCAGGAAAACAAATATTGGAATACCGATAATTAAACCCCAAATTCCAATAAAATGTTCAGAAAAAATCAGCACGATAAACGTGAAGAAAATCGGCAGTTCCGTCTTGGCGGACATCAATTTCGGATTGAGGAAATAGGCCTCTATCGCATGGACGATCATGATGACCAATACTAGTGATACGATATAAGCGATTCCGCCGATGCTGTAGGCGATAATACTTAACGGAATAAGGGAGAGCACAACGCCTGCGACCGGAACCAGCCCGAGGAAAAACACCATGACGGCAAGGCCGAAAAGCTGAGGAAAACCCATAATCGCAAGGGCAATAGTCGTCAGTGTGCAATTGATGGTGGCGATAATAAACTGAGCCTCAAGCACCTTTCCGAACGTTCTCGTGAATTTTTTCCCAAAGTAAGCAATTTCCTCGTAGAAAATAGCTATTTTGCTCGTCTTAAATTTATCCATTAAGCTCAAGACCTTGTCTTTTTCGATCAATAAGAACATGCTGAGAACCAATGACATAACCACCTGCAGGCCAAACGCGCTAATATCCGTGATATATGTATAGATAAAGTTAAGACCTTTTTCCAAATAGGATGTCAAATTGATATCGCCGAACATACCGGTGATCATATCGAGAAAAGGAATGCTGTCAGGGTGAGAAGCGATGTACTTTCCTTGTTTGATCAGCTGCTGAATCTGGGTGACGATCATGGGGTAATAGACCACACCGCCGATCGAAAGCGCGATGGCAAGAGCCGCATACAAACAGGAAATAATCAGTCTCTGGCTGACTTTAATAAAGCGGTTTAAAAAACCGCGGATCACATTTTCCAGACGGTTCATCAAAAACGTAAAGATAAATGTGAGCAATATGAGATTCATCATGCTGCGGAACAGATATAAAACTCCCGCCAATACAACAAAAACTGAAAAACGCCTGACCCCAGGGTGCTGAAAAAATTTAATCAACGCTGCCATTCGGTACACTCCCACCAGTACTTTAGTCCTTAACTTTTAGCAGTCAAACTTTTATAATTACAATTTGATGCATCATCTGTAAATTATATAACAAAACAGACCGGAAATCTCTTCAGAAGATCAATAATTAATAATATTTTAATATGGGCGCTCGCGCGGCAGCGGTAGCGGTAGCATCTTCCATAAAAAGAGAGGGGCTGATGTTCAGCCCCTCTCTTCACCGCTCATTAACCGCTTCTTCTTTGGCGTCCGCCTTTTTCACCGTTTTCTTGATAGAATTCCTTGTCATGGTTACGGCTTGTCGCTTCTCCGCCTTTTTGACCGATCTCCTTGTAGAATTCTTTGTCATGGTTTTTGCTTGTGGCTTCTCCGCCCTTTTCACCGATTTCCTGGTAGAATTCTTTGTCATGATTACGGCTTGTGGCTTCCCCGCCTTTTTCGCCGATTTCCTGGTAGAATTCTTTGTCATGATTTCGGCTTGTGGCTTCCCCGCCTTTTTCGCCGATTTCCTGGTAGAATTCTTTGTCATGGTTTTTGCTTGTGGCTTCTCCGCCTTTTTGACCGATCTCTTGGTAGAATTCTTTATCATGGTTTTGGCTTGTTTTTTCTCCGCCTTTTCTGCCTGCTTCTTCCCTGCTCATTTTGTTGTTGTCATTATTGTTTGCCATTTTCGATTCCTCCTTTTGAAGTGTTATGGTTTTTACATTCCACATATCAAAAAGAGTAAACACAAATAGCACATTCACGAAAGAGTCCGGGCATCATGCAATCATCCGCTGCCTTTTACCGTCCATTCCGGTACCGGAGCCGGCGTATTGTTCTGCAGCGTATTAGATATCTCGGCAGGCTCTTCAAACAGGGTAATGTTGATGGATTCGAACGTGCCTTTCTGATTTGTTCTTTCATATATTGCATCATGATGTTCCGCCATAAAGTTCAAATAATCGCGCTTCGATTTCCAAAGCACGAGGACGACGGCTTCCGGCCCGTCTTCTGTTTCCGCCCATCCGCCCCACTGCCTGATAAATCCGCTGACGTATTGCAGCGGAGCCCATTTGGCCTGCGCCTCGCTGAATGCTTGAAGCTGCTGTTCGGCTGATTTGCACCGTATCAGCTTCAGCACATTCCCTTCCGCGAAAGTGACGGTTTCCGCATTCGTTTTTTCTATACAAAGGTTAACCGACCTTATATGAGCGCGCGTCCGGTGAATGACGCCTTTCGGAATCAGCAGGGAATCGTTCGCTTTCAGAACTTCTGTAGGACGGTCCTGAAAATCGATCAACAGCTCTCCTTCCAAAACAATAAACAGCTCATCTGAGCCGGGATGGAAATGCCATACGTATTCGCCCTCCAAAACAGCAATTCGCATACAATGGTCGTTCACTTCCGCAACGGAAAAATTGGCGTGCTTTTCTGTGACTTCCTTTGTCAATTCAAGAAGGTTCGTTTTGCGATCCATCAGCTTCACTCCTCTTTTATTTGATTTTCTCCCGAACTTATTTTACCATTTGACTTTTGAGCGTTCGCCTTTTAAAGTGTTGGATATTGGTGAAAAAACGGTATGAACCTATAGAAGAGGTGTACATCATGCAAAATCAAAACGGAAAAGCTTCAGGGCTTTTGCCGCTGTTTTTATTTGTTTGTTTATTCGTTGGATCAGGCTTGATCACAGGCGATTTTTACAGCCTGCCAATCGTGGCCGCGGCACTCGCGGCATCGGTTGTCTCACTGGCGATGAACCGCAAGGAGAAGCTCAGCCAAAAGACGGAGTGGTTTGCGAAAGGCGCCGGACACCCCGATATTATGATCATGGTGATGATCTTTATTTTGGCCGGCGCCTTTTCATCAGCCGCAAAGGCGATGGGGGCTGTCGAATCAACCGTTAATCTCGCGCTTTCGTTTGTACCGGGGCAGTTTATGGTTGCCGGTTTATTTATCATCGCTGCGTTTATCTCTATGTCGATGGGCACGTCAACCGGAACGATTGCTGCGCTCGCTCCGATTGCAGCAGGGATCAGTGCCGAAATCGGCGTTCCGGCGGCCTATTCGGTTGCTGCGGTTGTGGGGGGCGCGATGTTCGGTGATAACTTATCATTTATTTCCGATACGACCATTGCCGCTGTCCGCACACAAAAGACGAAAATGTCGGACAAGTTTAAAACGAATTTCCTGATCGTTCTGCCTGCCGCGGTTGCGACAGTCATCCTGCTGATGGTGTTTTCAGCCGGAGGGCATCCCGCCGCACAAGCCGGGACTTACAGCTGGGTGAAGGTGCTGCCGTATCTCGGTGTTCTGATATTCGCCCTTCTCGGGTTTAATGTTATGGCCGTTATTTTCGGCGGCATCGTGTTGGCCGGAGTGATCGGAATTTCCGACGGAAGCCTGACGCTTCATACGTATTTGACGGCGATCACCGAAGGCATCGGCGGGATGTCCGAACTGATCATTTTATCGCTTCTGATTGGCGGAATGGCTGAAATGATGAAGCGAAACGGCGGGATCGCATTTCTCCTTCAATTTGTATCGCGGAGAATCCGTTCAAAAAAAGGAGCGGAAGCGGGCATTGCCGGCCTTGTCAGCGCGGCAAACCTGGCGACGGCCAACAATACGATTGCCATCATTACAGCGGGGCCGCTGGCAAAAGATTTATCCGACCGGTACGGAATCGACAACAGGAAATCGGCGAGCATCCTCGATATCTTTTCCTGTGTGGTTCAAGGATTGATTCCTTACGGCGCGCAAATGCTGTCAGCTGCACAAATCGCGAAAATATCGCCTGTCAGCATTCTTCCTTATTCTTTTTATCCGATTTTGATCGGCGTCTGCGGTATATGCGCGATTATCTTCAGACTGCCTCGCTTTACGGAAAAAGCGTAACGCCATGAGAAAGGCTGCCGTTATCAGACGGCAGCCTTTTTATCACTCTGTTTCTGCGGCGTCCAGCTCCGCAAGCCTTTCCATGATCCTCCGCTTTTTATACATCATCATCCCTGTTTCGGCAACACCGTTCACCATTGAACGGTTTGAGATTGCGCCAAAGAGGATGCCTGCGACGGGCACCATTTGAAACAGCTTTTTCCATCCGAAAGAATCGCGGTATGTATAAACAACCTCCCGCCAGCCTTGAATTTGCGAAATCATATTTTCCCGGGAGCCTGACTGTAGATGGTATCGGCTGAGTTCCTGAATGATCGCTCTTTTCCCGACAATATCAGCAGCGCTGAGCTGCAGGCATTTAATAATGAACATCCGCTCCGTTTTTTCTTTAGGATCGTAGCCGTAAGACACCGCGATGTCCTGCAATGTCTTCAATGAAAGGCCGAGGATTGCGGGAATATCGACGGCAAGCGTGAACAAGCCGCCCACACCGGTTGTCGCTCCTTGGACAGCCGCGGTATTCGCCCTGTTTTTCCCGAGGTTTTCACACATTTGATCCATCACTTCCAAAGGAGCCCTTTGAATATCTTCGACCGTTTCGATCGTTTCATCCGGCAGCTTTTTTTGAAACTGGCGGATCAGATGTTTTTCGGACGTCAAATATTGGCCTCCGTTTTGAATAAATCCGCCGATTTCGTCTAGCAGCAGGCCGATTTTATCTTGAATAAATGCCGGTGTAAGCTTGTCCAGAACCTTGAACGGCAGCCGGCCGATCCTTTCCCAAAACCACGCTTTCTGCTGTTCTTTTTCCCATTTTTCAATTTTTTTCAGTTCGTTTTCCAAATCTGTTTTATCGTAGCGCACAGAAGGTTCGCCCTCTCAATCGTGTTTTTTTATAGTATACAATGATTCACTTTATGAATCCGTGTTTTTTGATCGGCAGCCGGCGGGTAAACCTTTATGTAAAAGGAGGAATGATCAAATGCCATGGTCAATGGAAGACTATCCCGCTTCATTGAAACATTTGGACAAACCGGTGAAAAAGAAAGCCATTGAAATTGCGAATGCGATGGTAGACGAAGGATACGATGAAAGCCGGGCGATTCCGATTGCGACGAGTCAGGCGAAGGAATGGGCGGATAACAGGAGCAAAAGCGAACTCAAATCCTATGCGGAGGAAGCTGATGAAACGGAACGCGGTGACAGCGGTTCGAGCAGCCGGCCGGAGCTTGCGGAAAAGTGCGAGCATGTCATTAAACACGAAAAAGGCTGGGCAGTCAAAGCCGAAGACGCCAAGCGGGCCAGCGAAGTAAAGGATACAAAAGCAGAAGCCGTCGAACGGGCGAAAGAAATCGCCGAAAACAAAGGCACTGCCGTCATCGTCCATAAAAAAGACGGCAGTGTGGAGCGGAAGATCAGGATGAATTAGCGGGGCGCTCCGTTTTTGGAGCGTCTTACTTTTTTCCCCGCCAACTCCAATACAGCATCAGCTGCTTTTTGATAGCCGCCGGCATCGCGGAGCGAGCGGCCAATATTGGCGGCGCCGTCTTTATAGGAGCGGTTTTCAAGCATCTCTTCAATCGTTTTTTGTAAAACAGCCGGAGAAAGTTCATTTTTATCCAGCTTGATCCCGGCGCCTGTCCGTTCCACCTGACCTGCGACGAAAAACTGGTCTGCACCCATCGGGATGACGATGAGCGGCGTATCAAAGTACAGGCCTTCATTTGTACTGTTCATGCCACCGTGGGTGACAAATACATCGGCTTTTTTCAACACCTCCAATTGCGGGATATACTGCCTCACGATAAAATGATCCGGTATGGTGCCGAGATCCGCGGGGTCCGTTGATTTCCCGACAGCCATAACCACCTTGCCGTCAAAGTCTTTCAGCGCTTCGATACACATATGATACAGCTCTTTTTGCTGATTAAAGATCGTGCCCATCGAGATCACGATGACGGTTTCCCCCTCCAGCTCAGCGAATGGAAAGCTGCCTGGGTCCTGCCTGCTCGTAATCGACGGCCCGACAAACAAATAGTCATTTCCAAATCGCTCAGCATGAGGCTGAAACTCCCTGGAGGTAAAGACAATCGTAATATCCCCCGGACAGGAGAACACGTCAAACGGCTTGTCGAGACTGACGTGATACCGCTCACTTAATTCGCCAAGGGATTGCTTCAATTTTTCAAAATACGGCGAGCTTTCAAGGTCGCCTTGCAGGGTAAACGTTTTTGCAAACGACTCGTCCATTGCAAATGTCGTACATAACGAAACGCTCGGCAGCTCAAGCATTTCAGCAATGATTTTCCCCGCCAAAAAGTGATGGTCATATATTACATAATCATAAGACTCGCTCCTGACTTCCCGGCAGATGAGCTGAACGATCTCATCGACTTTACCTGACATATTGTAAACCAACTCGGCAAAGTCCCTCTTTTCTTTTTCCTTCCCTGGTGATAAAGCCTCTCTGAAATCCGGGTATAAACGGACTTCCGCCCCTGTTTTTTTAATTTTTTCAGCGTATTCCTCAACTGCATAATATACGATGCTTTCTCCTCGTCTTTGCAGCTCCTTTGTGACGCCAAGAGAAGGATTGATGTGCCCCTCCCCCGGGAAATTGATCATCAGTACATGTCCCATCACCGATCTTCCTTTCTTATACGAAAATTTATATAAGGAAATTTACTACAAAAAGATAAATGAAGTAAAGAAATTTAATTAAGTTAATAATACACAAGCATAACTATATGACCATTTGTCTGTTTCTGCATATCTTTCCTTTAAATTTTTTTGCCATGCAAATGAGCGTATATCATTAGAGAAAACAGGCTCTTTATTACTTGACAGCCCAAATCGGAAGACGATTTTCCTTTTTTTAAAAGCAAATTAAAACACGGCTGATCGAGGCACAATACATCATAAGAAACAACCTACGGAGGTTTTGCCATGGATACGAAAGCAACCAGGATCGAAAAGGATTTTCTAGGCGAAAAGGAAGTTCCGGCTGACGCCTATTACGGCGTACAAACCATGAGGGCCGTGGAGAACTTTCCGATTACAGGCTACCGGATTGATGAAGAGCTGATTAAAGCTTTGGCAATGGTCAAAAAAGCGGCGGCTCTCGCCAATATGGATATTAAACGTTTATATAAAGAGCTCGGCGAAGTCATTGTAAAAGCGGCCGGCGAAATAGCGGAAGGGCTCTGGCACGATCATTTTATTGTCGACCCCATTCAAGGCGGCGCCGGCACTTCAATGAATATGAATACAAATGAAGTGATCGCAAACAGAGGTTTGGAGCTTTTAGGAAAAGAAAAAGGTGATTACTTCCATTTAAGTCCGAACACGCATGTCAATATGGCTCAATCAACGAATGATGTGTTTCCGACAGCCATTCATCTGGCCACATTGAATCACTTAAGACAGCTCATATCGACGATGGAGCATATGCTGGATGCCTTCCGCAAAAAAGCGGCGGAGTTCGATTCCGTTATTAAAATGGGCCGCACCCATCTTCAGGATGCCGTTCCGATCAGGCTCGGCCAGGAATTCGAAGCCTACTCCCGGGTGATCGAACGCGATATTCAGCGGATCAGGCAGTCGCAGCATCATCTCTATGAAGTCAATATGGGAGCCACCGCAGTCGGCACAGGTTTAAACGCCGATCCGAGATATATTCAAAGCGTTGTCGCACACCTGTCAGATATCAGCGGCTATCAGCTGACAGGCGCAGACCATCTTGTCGATGCCACACAAAATACGGATGCCTACACAGAAGTATCGGCTGCTTTGAAAGTCGGCATGATGAACATGTCCAAGATCGCCAACGATTTACGTTTAATGGCGTCAGGCCCGAGGGCAGGGCTTGCCGAGATCCGGCTGCCGCCCCGCCAGCCAGGCTCCTCCATCATGCCCGGCAAAGTAAATCCGGTGATGCCTGAACTGATGAACCAGATCGCATTTCAGGTGATCGGCAACGATCATACCATCTGCCTTGCATCAGAGGCGGGGCAGCTTGAGTTAAACGTGATGGAGCCCGTACTCGTCTTTAATTTGCTGCAGTCGATTAAAATCATGAACAACGGATTTCGCGTATTTACCGATTACTGCATCACCGGGATTGAAGCGAATGAGATCAGGCTGAAAGAATTCGTTGAAAAAAGCGTAGGAACGATTACAGCCGTCAATCCGCACCTCGGCTATGAAGCCGCCGCACGAATTGCGAAAGAAGCGATCGCCACAGGACGATCAGTGCGCGAGCTGTGTTTGCTTCATGATGTTTTGACAGAGGAAGAATTGGATCTCATTCTGGATCCGTATGAAATGACACACCCTGGCATCGCAGGCGCTTCGCTTCTCGAGGATTAGCCATCCGTCTTTCTCAATATGCTTTCAAGCGTTTATAGACGCCCGAGACGGGCTAAACATTTAATATAAATCAATTGAAAGAGGTGGAAAGACAATGTTAGGATTTCTCGTTTCTTTAATTGTTGCGATTGTCATTGGTTTGATCGGAGGTGCAATCGGAGGCAGCGGCGCTCCCGGCGGATGGATCGGCTCCATGGTTGTCGGCTTTGTCGGAGCTTGGATCGGCCATGGACTGTTCGGAACGTGGGGGCCTGATATTGCGGGATTCGCCATCTTTCCGGCGATTATCGGAGCCGCAATTCTCGTCTTCATTTTAAACCTGATCTTCCGCGGAAGAATGGGTTCTCAGGCCTAATATCCGGCCAGCATCGCCTGAAAGCGGTGCTGGTTTTTTGTTTGGGAGAAACCTTTCTCGCATATACTATAGCATCTTATGGTTGACAATTGATCATCGCGGGCATATGATGATGATATAAATTTGCACATAGGAAACTTTTATGCACAAGGAAAAACAACTGAGAATCTAGGTGAATCAAATGGTCAGTCACGATTTGTCCAAACACTCGCAAATATCAAAAGAAGCTCAAGATGCACTGGACGGAAAAAGCAAAGGCTTCAAAAGGCTGCTCCCTTTTTTGGGTCCGGCGTTTATCGCGGCTATAGCTTATATTGATCCCGGCAATTTCGCCACCAATATCGCGGCTGGTTCGAAATACGGCTACTTGCTTTTATGGGTGATTCTTTTTTCAAATATGATGGCTTTGCTGATTCAGTCGCTGTCTGCCAAGCTCGGAATTGCAACGGGTAAAAATCTGCCCGAAGTCGCCCGGGAAGAATTCCCTAAACCGGTCTCCATCGGCTTGTGGATTCAGGGAGAGCTTGTCGTGATCGCGACCGACTTGGCCGAATTTATCGGAGCTGCTCTCGGTCTCTACTTGCTGTTCGGTATACCGATGCTTGAAGCATCGATTATTGCAGCCGCCGGATCTTTCGCGATTTTGGAACTGCAAAGGCGCGGCGTCAGGCCGCTTGAAGCGGCGATAACAGGAATGCTGTTCATCGTCGTGATCGCTTTTGCCTTTCAAACCTTTTTTGCAAAACCTGATATCGGTTCGGTTTTGGAGGGCATGTTTGTTCCCCGTTTCGATGGTGCAGACAGCATCCTGCTGGCGGCGGGAATCTTGGGAGCGACCGTGATGCCGCATGCCATCTATCTTCATTCCGCTCTCACACAGCGGAGAGTGGTCGGAAAAACGGAAGCGGAAAAGAAGAAGATATTCCGGTTTGAGTTCATCGACATTTTAATCGCCATGCTGATTGCCGGAGCTATCAATGCGAGCATGCTGATCGTCGCCGCCGCACTGTTTTATAAGAACGGCATTTTTGTCGAAGACCTTGATGTGGCCTTCAGCCACTTCAGCAGCATGGTCAGTCCGCTTTCCGCCGTACTGTTCGGCGTCGGCCTGTTAATAGCCGGTTTATCGAGTTCGTCTGTCGGAACGCTTTCAGGAGATATTATCATGCAGGGCTTCATTAATTTCAGAATTCCGCTTTATTTAAGACGGTTCATTACGATTTTGCCGCCTATCGCTATTATTGCTTCAGGGGTGAATCCGACAACCGCTCTTGTCTTGAGTCAGGTCGTCCTGTCATTCGGCATCGCCTTTGCTCTTATTCCGCTTATCTTATTTACGAGCAATAAACGCATTATGGGGAGCCTGAAAAATGCGAAGTGGATAACAGCCGTCTCCTGGCTGATCGCCGCCTTAATCGTCGCCCTTAATATTTTCTTGATTTACGATACATTTTCTGGTTAAAGCCGGCCTTGGTCGGCTTTTTTTATATTATACTGAAGAAAAGGGGGATTCTGGATGTTTAAATTAATGGTGCGTGATGATCTTTATTTAAAAATGCTCGAACCAAAAGATGCCAAAGCCGTTTATATGCAGATCCAGCAGTCTAAAGATGTGTTGCGTAAATGGCTGTTTTGGGTTGACGGCACAAAGCAGCTGGAGGATACCGAAGCTTTTATCGAAGAATGCATGAAACAGGCCGCTGCGAACAACGGGTTTCAAGCGGGAATATGGCATCAAGGTCATTTTGCCGGAATCATCGGACTCCACTATATCAATTGGATTAACCGTACGACTTCGATCGGCTATTGGCTCGGCGAGCCTTTTCACGGAAAAGGCATCATGACAGATGTCTGCCGGGCGCTGATCGACACGTTGTTCAACGAATACGATTTAAACCGTGTTGAAATCAGAGCCGCTGTTCAAAACGTAAAAAGCCAGGCGATTCCGGAAAGGCTCGGCTTCACGAAAGAAGGCTGCCTCAGACAATGCGAGTGGCTCCACGATCACTTCGCCGACCATTTCGTATACGGGCTCCTGAAGGAGGAATACCTCGCCCGCAGCAAATAAGTCCGGGATTTGTCACACGCATTTTACACTGCAATCTGGTATGATAAATAAAAAAATATGGAGTTTTGATCATGAAAGTATTTATACTGTTTTACCTATGGATTGTCCCGCTCGTCGTCGGGCTGATATTTTTTCGGGTGACCCAGCGGACAAGCTTTAAAAAAAGGTTTTATCCAGGCTATATCATGATCGGTCTTGCTGCGGCTGTATTTGCCGTCTGCTACCTGATCGGACAGCCTTATCTCGGAAATTTCTTCGGCGGCACAATGCTGTTCGGCACCCTGCTGCCGTTCATGGCTGCCGCAATGAAGAAAAAGAAATAACAAATATCAAAAACCCCGGCATGTTTTGGGAAAGCCGGGGTTTTTGATTACTTATTTTCTCTGTTTGCACCAAAACCCGCTGATTCACAAACCGATTTTCAGACGACTGGGCTTTATTTGTTCACTAGATCAACGTCGATCACCTGATAGAAAGCGTTTTCAGTATCAGCTACATCCCAAACGGCCAATATGACATGATACCCGGAGCGGTCTTCTGGAATGTAAATTTGGTGAGATAAATGGCTGGATGCAGGGGAACCATCATGCGGAACGGTTCCAATCCGTTCGAAATCTGCACGCTTTAGCGGTTTGTCAGGATCCCAGCCTTTTTTGGTGATATAGTAGTGCCATTGGCTG
Organism: Bacillus sp. FSL L8-0528; assembly: GCF_038593085.1. Taxonomy (NCBI): domain Bacteria; kingdom Bacillati; phylum Bacillota; class Bacilli; order Caryophanales; family Bacillaceae; genus Bacillus; species Bacillus sp. FSL L8-0528. The sequence goes on along the minus strand of NZ_CP151961.1, from coordinate 546,397 downwards.
GTGTTGTGGGGGGCGGTATATGTCCAGGTAAAGGTGTGTTCCCCGCCGGTCATGATATGTTTAAACCAGCGATTTTCCGACTGTTGATCAAGAATCCCGCCGAACAGTCCGCCCGCGGATGCTATTTGTCCGTCTGCCGGGCCGTCATGCGGAAAACCCTTTTTCGCTTCCAGGCTTTGCGGCTCATACATCACGCTTCCGCAGTTCAGATTGAGAAGTCCGTAAGCCTCACTGCACAGAGCCGCTCTGCTCCCCGGTTTTTCGACAAAACCATGAGCGAAGGCGTGCTGAGGAACGATTGACATCAACAGCAATCCGGCTGCTAGTATGAAAGCTTTACTGAAGGTACTTTTCATAAAATAATCCACGTTTCAATCCCCTCTCTTTTTATTGTGTTGAGACGGGTTTTGATGCAAAAAGAAAAAACGCGGACATTCCAATACTATCCATCAAATTTTAACATCTGAACATGATAAAGCCAAGGGACGATCTCCCTTGGCATCATACTAAAAAATCCTTTTCAAACTTTTTTTCAGCGGCGGCAAGTCGAGCTCTTTTTTCTCAACCAGTTTTTTGATCATATATTTGCTGTAGTTTACAGCTTGTGTATAGGATATTTTCCCCGGAAGCGGCGGTTCATCTGCTATTGCCACATCGATAATCGACGGTCTTTGTGATTGAAAGGCATTTTTCAAAGCCGGTATGAGCTCTTCGTGCTTTGTCACGCTGAAGCCCTTCCCGCCGCAGGCCTCGGCAAACTTGGCATAATCGACGTTTTCGAGCGCTGTCGCATAATTAACATGCCCTTTTTCCTGCTGTTCATATTGAATCATTCCCAAGTTCTGATTATTTAAGATCACGACAACAATGGGCAGTTCATATTTGACAGCAGTCGGAAAATCGTGCATGGACATGCTGAAGCCGCCGTCTCCACACACGGCTACAGCTTGGCGCTCCGGATTGGAAAGCTTTGCCGAAATCGCGCCTGGAAGACCGCATCCCATCGTGCCAAGCCAGCTTGAAATCAGAAAATCTTGATTGGTCATATTAAAATGGCGCGCCGTCCAAACCGTCACATTTCCGACGTCAACGGACAGGACCGCATCATCGGCGACTGCATCCTCAAGCCTTGCAATCACCTGCTGAGGCTTAAGCGGTGCTGTCGCCACCTGTTCGTCTTTTTCAATTTCATAGCGCCACTTCCTCATATGTTGTATACAGCTTTCCAAAAATGCGCGGTTCGATTTCCGTTCAATGGTTTTCGTCAGTTCCAAAAGCCCTTTTTTCGCATCGCAGACAAGGCCGGCGGTGACAGGATACCGTTTGCCGATTTTCGCCGGGTTGTTATCAAGCTGAATAGCCGGCGCATCTTCCGGCAGATAATCGCGGTACGGAAAAGAAGTCCCCAGCATGATCAACAGATCGCTTTCCTCCATCGCTTCATATGCGGGTTTTGTGCCGATGTGTCCGAGGTTCCCGAGCATGTGCGGGTGCCGATCGGGTACGACTCCTTTCCCGGGGAGCGTAACGATGATCGGGGCGGCCGCTTTATCTGCAAACTCGAGCAGCTCATCTCTTGCCGATTTCATTCCTTTTCCCGCTAAAATCACCGGCTTTTTCGCATGATTAATCAATTGTGCACACTGCATCAGCTGGCTTTGCTTCGGTTGAAGATCGCCCTCGATATAAAGCGCAGACGTATAAACCGGCTTCCGCTTAATCTTTTCCGCAAACAGATCATCGGATACGCTCAGTACGGCGACCCCTTTTTGGCTGTATGCGGTACGGATCGCCTGATTTAAAAGGTCAGGCAGGGCTTCGGCCGAATGAACCTGCTGATTAAAGACAGCCACATCCTCAAACATTCGTTCAAGACCGATCTCCTGAAAGTAATCTCTTCCGATTTCATTCGAAGACACCTGCCCTGTAATCGCCAGCACAGGCGCCCCGTCAGCTTTCGCGTCATACAAGCCGTTCAGCAGATGAACGGCGCCCGGGCCCGCTATCGAAAGGCAGACGCCGATTTTGCCTGTCAGCTTCGCATCAGCTGCGGCAGCGAGAGCAGCGGTTTCTTCATGGCGCACTTGAATGAAGCGGAGGCTGCTTTCTTCATGCCGCAATTCATCGATAAATTCGTTGACGCTGTCCCCCGGCATGCCGTAAACATGATCAATATTCCATTCCTTCAGCAGTTCTGCAGCTATTTTTCCTGCGGTTTTGTTTGCCATATCACGTCCTCCTTTTTCTGTCTGGTTACCACCTCCCTTTTCTGTTCAAACGTTCCGCGGCATACTGCAGGCAAAAAAAGCTTGCAGAGACTCATGCTCTGCAAGCTTTTTACTTTTTAAAATGGTATGGGAGCGTGGCGATGACGATGTCTTTTTTCCACAGCAGCCTCAAGCGCAGCAAAAATGCTGACTGATTGTGAAGAATATTGTGCCAGCTTTTTTTCGGAATGAACTGCGGAACGAGAACCATGACAGAATAGTTGTAGCTCGCCGCTTTCGCTTCCACCGTTTCCAGGAATTTTTCCAAAGGATGAATTAAGCTTCGGTATGAGGAGTGCAGGGTAACGAGTCTGACGCCGTTTTGCAGCTCCTCCCATTTTTTTTCGATCTTTTTCTCTTCTTCTTTGTCAAACGATACGTGAACCGCGATGACCTGGTCTGACAACGTTTTGGCGTATTGGATCGACTTTTCGACGACGTGCGTCACACCGGCGACAGGGACAATGACGACGTTCCCTTCGATCGGCTCCAAAGGCTTACCTGTCATTCTAAGCTGTTCGCCGACGGCATCATAGTGCCTTTTGACCACATAGAAGATCCAGATGACGATCGGCATGAAAACAACGATCGGCCATACAACATGAAACTTCGTGATAAACAGAATGAGCAAAACAACTGCAGAGATCGCCGTGCCTGTTGCATTAATGATCATTTTCAATACCCAGCCTTCCGGCTTTTGTCTGATCCATTTCAGGCACATACCCGTTTGAGAAAGCGTAAACGGGATGAACACGCCGACCGCGTATAAAGGAATTAAATGTTCTGTCTGTCCGTTAAACAAAAGAATCAGCAAAATCGAAGCAAAGCCGAGAAAGATGATTCCGTTTGAATAGCCTAAGCGGTCTCCTCTGACCGTAAACATTCTCGGCATGTATTTATCACGGGCCAGGTTAAACGCAAGCTGCGGGAAGGCTGAAAATCCGGTGTTGGCGGCCAATACTAAAATCATCGACGTCGTTCCCTGTATGAAAAAGTAAAGGAATGAGCGCCCGAACGTTTCCGATGCGATCTGGGACACGACCGTTTCTTCGCCTTTCGGCATGATGCCGTAGCCGAAGGCGAGCACCGTAATTCCCGAAAACAGAACGGCAAGCAGGATTCCCATCATCAAAAGCGTGTTTGCGGCGTTTTTCGGCGCCGGATCCCTGAAAGCCGGGATCGCGTTTGAGATCGCCTCAACCCCGGTCAAAGCTGAACAGCCTGATGAAAAAGCTTTGAGCAGCAAAAACAGGGACAATCCGGCGACAGGCGTCCCGATTGCCGCATGCTCAGCGGGTTCAACTTGTCCGGTCATCAATTTAAAAATCCCTACCCCGATGAGAATCAAGAGAGCCGCGACAAACAAGTAAACCGGATAGGCCAAGATCGAAGCCGATTCCGTTAACCCGCGCAAATTTAATATCATGATGAATAGAACAAGGACGACCGCGATGATCAGGTGGTACGGATGCAGAGACGGAAGCGCCGATGTGATGGCATCTGTTCCCGCCGACACGCTGACCGCTACCGTCAGAATGTAATCGACGAGCAGGGACCCGCCTGCGACAAGCCCCGGATTTACCCCAAGGTTTTCCCTTGAAACGACATACGCCCCTCCACCATGCGGATAAGAAAATATAATCTGCCGGTAGGAAAGGATCAAAGCCGTCAAAAGAATCAAAACGCCCACCGCTATCGGCAGCGAATACCATAGAGCAGCCGTGCTGACGGCAGCCAACACGATCAAAATTTGCTCTGTACCGTAAGCGACAGAAGACAAGGCATCAGAAGACAATAAAGCAAGGGCCTTCGTCTTTGTGATCTTTTGTTCTCCCAGCTCTTTTGATTTCAATGGTTTACCGATTAAAAACCGCTTTATTGTACTGTACATGATTTTAACTTCTCCTTTTTACTGTCAATTTCCATATTTTCCCGTACAAAAAAGCACAGAGGCAAAAGCCCCTGCGGAATCGGATTTTATTCCCAGGTTATCTCCCTCTCTCTTAACGCTTACGAGGTTAGCTGACGGATTCGGGCTCACGAGAGTTTGCCCTACCTTTAAAAGGATTCACCCCTAGAGGCAATGTTATGCCCCAAAATGGTTCCCCCGCTCTGATACAGACTAAGCGAATTTGAAATATACGTTTTATAGAGAGATCATACTCCCGTTTACGAGCATTGTAAATACTTTTTTAATATAAAAAAAACCGTCAGAAGATAGGCTTTCTGACCTATTGATTGTACATCATTCCCTTTCTTAAACCCGGCAGAGCTAAAGAGAAAATCGAGATATCATGCTTCGTGTTCCCAGCCGTGCTCGTCTCGCTTAATATCTCCCCACCACACTGCTGAACTTGAAGCAGCGCCCGGAAAATCCGAATCGAAACATGAGGATATTCCGGATGATGATCAATGATGAAATCTTCGTCAGCCGTTCTTGTATAAAGGCCGACTCCGCCTTTTGAAAATCGTCCCACACCTTATGGCAAGTAGGTCTGAATGGATTGTTGAATATCTTATTCGGCAGACGGATATGCCCCAAAGCTCCGATTGATCATATCCGGATCTGTCGTTAGGCCTCCGTCTTGGCAGCGATTTTGATTCCGCTCCCTCCGAGGCTCGTATTCCATAGTAAAATGGCCCTCCAAGTTCGAAAAAGAATGCCGGTTTTCATAAAGTAATTCTTCTGCTTCAAACCATCCGATCCTAAACACCACTCATGTAAACTGCCGCTCATTTTGATATAACCCCAAAAATCAGACAATAAAACGTCATGAAGCAGTTTGCCTGGCATGAATCCGGTATTGTACTGGATTCATGCCTTTTCATTTGATCTTAATCCGTTTGTGATTGAGGTAATCCAAATACTCTGCGAGTTCTTTTTTAAAATATTCGGTCCCCAGTAATAATACGTACTGCACGGTATTCGAGCCGGTTGAAGCAGCGCTGTTAGATGGTGTCCTGGGGTGCAGTTCATTCACACAAGTGTTGAAACTTTTTTAATATTTTAATTGTTATTATTTAGGTTCGGAGTTATAATTTAACAGAAAAACAAACCGAATTTTCATAACTTCAATCCAAGTTAAGGTTGTTAAATCCTTCGTCAAACACAGGGGTGTTCGTGGCGACACTTTTTTATAATCTTCTTTTATAAAATCGAGCATCACAGGTGCAATCTCGCGGCTGTTGCTCCATATCACTGGATTATTCATCCAATGAGCCTGCACTGATTGGATAGCAGTGCTCGTGCGGAGGTGATTTAACACCTGATGTTCACGAGGATGTTGTCATTGTAGAAATAGTTGATTTGGATATTGCGGTTACACCATTGAACGACTCTGGCATGGCGTTATTCCGTTTGTTTGCATACTTCAACCTGTCATGTGGCAGTGTATCAAGGTTGCTCCATTTTAGAAGGACAAGCTGGTCTATCTATTAATGTAGATACCATGACAATCTTAACCCACTTGTTGAGTCTCCTCACACACTAGGAATTCATAATGCTGTAAATTGTCAAGTGCTACGGAAGCCATCTACCTTCGAGATTCGGTTGTTGCTATCTGCTGGTATTTTCACTGAAACTATAGTCGATACACTAAGAATCTTCTTATCTTATGAGTCTTATCCTTAATAACCCTTAATTGTCTAAGTTTTCGGCGGAAAGAGGATACACGGATCGTCAATAGGTAAAGTCCCTCTCTTTTATCAAAAGAATTTAGAATTGGAGGAAATTTACATGTTATCAGAAATTGAAAAGGGGCTTGAGGGCCTGCGTGTAAAACTTGATCGTATTGATGAACAACTGTTGGATACATTGAAAGAACGTTTAGAATGCTGCATTAGGATTGGATTGTACAAACGCGAGTATAATATTCCGATGATGCAGCCGCACCGAATTAACTTTGTCCAGGAACGGGCAGCTCGATACGCTGACGAGAATGGTTTAAGTCAAGAGTTTTTGCGTAACCTTTATGAGCTCATTATTTCTGAAACGTGCAGGGTTGAGGATATCGTAATTGACAATTCAGAAAATCGCAGACAGGACATTTCTTCAAGCCTGGCCGGCCAAAAAGGAAAAAGGGAGGAATTGTTTAATGGGGGCAGGGATACAAACACTTCTAATTGACAACTATGATTCATTTACTTACAACCTCTATCAATTGATCGGCGAAGTAAATGGCCGACCGCCAATAGTTGTCCGTAATGATGTAGACTGGTCACAAGTGCCGATTGATGAGATTGACAACATCGTGATCTCCCCAGGCCCCGGTCGACCGGAACGGGTTGAGGACTTTGGTATTAATGCAACTGTTATTCAAGAAGCTAAGCTGCCAGTTCTCGGAGTCTGTCTTGGACATCAAGGCATAGCTCATTTATTTGGCGGGAAGGTGAACCACGCTTCTGAGCCCATGCATGGACGAACATCAGTCATTCACCATTCAGGGGTTGATATCTTTGACGGGCTTCCTCCTGAGTTCTCTGTCGTACGCTATCACTCCCTTGTCGTTACTGATCTGGGTGATGGTGTGGAAGCGATAGCGTGGACTAAAGATGGTTTGATTATGGGGCTTCGACACCGCAATCTGCCGATTTGGGGTGTGCAATTCCACCCCGAGTCAATCTGCAGTCATTATGGTCATGAGTTGCTTGCCAACTTTCGAGACCTGACTCCGAAGCGCACTGGACGATCAAGACCGTCTCCCAAATTAAAGGAGCCTTCTCATTCTAAAAGCGATTTCTACCGGATCCATTTTCGAAAATTATCGGGATTTCCTGACGCTCAGTCAAGTTACCAGGCACTATTTGCTGATGCACCTCATGGATTCTGGCTTGACAGCAGCAGTGTCATCGAAGGCTTGTCGCGATTTTCATATCTCGGCGATGGTACCGGGGAGAATGCTGAATATATTACGTATAGCGTAGCAGAGGGTGTTGTAAAAGTACAACGTTCGGGTCAAGAGACTCAGTTCATTCAACAGTCATTTTATGATTATCTTGATGAGCAAATCCGCCGTCGGGCAACATCTGCTCCGGAAGGCCTTCCCTTTGACTTCAATCTCGGCTATGTGGGTTACATTGGCTATGAGCTAAAAGCTGAAACTTGCGGGAGCAGCCGGTATCAATCTGAGATCCCTGATGCGGCCTTGCTTTTCGCAGACCGCATGCTTGTTTTTGATCATCTTGAACAGGAAGCCTATCTGTTGTGTCTTTCGACTGGGGATGAGAATAAGCAAGCACTCAACTGGCTAAATGCTGCAGAGCGAATCTTGGATGACATTCCTGCTGCAGCAAACGATTCGGACAAGGATTCAGTACTTACATCCGTGCCAGACCACAATATCCCAATCGAGTTTCGGCATAACCGGCCTTCTTATCTTCAACTGATCAACAATTGCTTAGAAGAAATCCGCAATGGTGAATCCTATGAGATATGCTTGACTAATTCCGCAACTGTTTATACCCCTATAGATCCTTGGATTACGTATACGCACCTGCGAAGAATCAGTCCGGTTCCCTATGGGGCATTTTTAAACTTTGCGGATGCGGCAGTACTAAGTGCCTCTCCGGAACGGTTCCTCTCAATCAGTGCTGATCGTATCGTTGAGTCCAAACCGATCAAGGGTACTCGTATGAGAGGCAGGACTTCTGCTGAAGATCTTCAATTACGAAATGAGTTACTAAATGATGAAAAAGATCTCGCAGAGAACTTAATGATCGTTGACTTAGTCAGAAATGACCTTAACACTGTTTGTGAAATAGGATCTGTTCATGTCCCTAAGCTGTTCGATGTAGAAACATATGCACCAGTCCACCAGTTGATCTCGACGATTCGCGGCACTATACGTCCGGACAAATCAACGGTTGATTGCGTCCGTGCTGCTTTTCCAGGCGGTTCTATGACCGGTGCTCCGAAAATTCGGACGATGGAAATTATAGACCGCCTCGAGGATGGCCCCCGCGGTGTCTACTCGGGCAGCCTCGGCTGGTTCGGACTGAGTGGCGCTGCGGATCTTAGTATTGTTATTCGTACAGTTGTTGTGACCGATGACAAGGCGACTTTTGGTGTCGGAGGAGCGATCGTAGCATTGTCAGATCCAGAAGAAGAGTTCGAAGAAACTCAGGTTAAAGCGCGAGCTATGGTCTCAGCTATCGCAGCAGCGGAAGTCTCTGCAGTGGGAGGTTCAAGATGAGTCAGGAAATAAGGCAGTGTGTGATTGCGGGGGGAGCCGGCGGCGTTGGCGGGATGTTTGCAGACCTCCTTGAAAGATCTGGTGTTGAAGTATGTATTATCGATATAAATCCTCCTTCCGTTCGTCGACAATTCAAGAAGTGTGACATCACTGTTCCGACTCCACAGGCCAAAGATATGATCCAAAAGGCGGACATGGTGATGCTCGCTTTACCAGAGACCGCGGCTCTTCATGCAGTAAAAGTTGTCGGGTCGTTAATGAAGCCTGATTCTCTCTTGGCGCACACTCTTTCTGTCCAGTCACCCATATTTAAAAAAATACACGCTTTGGGTTTGCCTTTCGAAAGCATAGGTCTTAACCCTATGTTTGCTCCCAGTCTTAGTATCGCGGGTAGACCGGTAGCTGTCATCGTTCAAAACGATGGGCCTAAAGGAAATCGTTTGATTCAGATGATTTTAGATTGGAAAGGTCGTCCTGTGCTATTAGAAGCTGAGGAGCATGATCAATTGGCCGCGGCTATGCAGGCACTCACTCATTCAGCGGTACTCACCTTTGGATTGGCGCTCGCAGAATTAGATGTTGACATTGCAAAACTTAGTTCTCTTGCACCCCCTCCGCATGCAACTATGCTTGCGCTACTGGCACGGATTAGTTCTGGAACACCGGATGTGTATTGGGACGTCCAATCCGTGAACCACCAAGCAATGGCGGCGCGTGCTGCACTGGCTGAAGCAGTTGGATCGTTGAATGAATCGGTGAGTGATAAGTCCTTATTCATCGAACTGCTGCGTAAATCCCGAGAGGTATTTGGATCTGAAATAGCCCATTATCAAGATCTCTGTACTAGTATCTTTGAAGGTCCAATCGCACCAAAGGAGGGAAAGCACAGCCAAACCAACCACCCGGTTAATTGAGTAGAATCAAGGATTTTAAAAACAACTGATTCCTTTGAACAGGGAACAGCTTTCCGGGACAAATAGAAGTATGAAAATGTCGTGTAGATTCGCGACTTTTCACTGACAAGTTCTTCTTCATAACAGCTAGTTTTGGTGATATTTGGTCACATTAAAACAGCCTGCCGTTTCCGGCAGGCTGTCTGATGATTATTGATCAAGCTTCAGCTTCTTCAGCTGTTCGGCGAGCGCGTTGTTGATCGGCTCATCCTTGTTTTGCTTTTTCATGTAGGAGTGTACATCGCGTTTTGATGCTTTTGAATTTTTGTCTTTTGCCCTGCGCTTTTCGAATACGGAGAGCTTTTCTCTGTGGCCGCAGACGCAGGCGAATGTCTGGCCTTCTCCGTGTCCGCGCAGTTCCATTCGCTTATGGCAGTTCGGGCAGCGGGCGTTCGTCTGTTTGGCGACTGTTTTGCGGTGGCCGCACTCCCTGTCCTGGCAGACGAGCATTGTGCCGCGTTTGCCGTTTACTTTCAGCATCAGTTTTCCGCAATCAGGGCAATGGGTTCCTGTGATATTGTCGTGCTTAAACGTTTGATTGCTGCTTTTGATTTCTCTGATCGTCTGCTTTGCGTACTCCTTCATTTCTTTGATGAAGGCGGAGGATTTCAGTTTTCCTTTCGCAATGCCTGACAGCTTCTGCTCCCATTCGGCGGTGAGGGCAGGAGATTTTAAATCTGACGGAACAAGCTCAAGGAGCTGTTTTCCTTTTGAGGTGATATAGATATCTTTTCCTTTTTTCTCGATCAGGAACGTGTTGAACAGCTTTTCGATAATGTCGGCGCGTGTTGCCACCGTCCCGAGTCCACCCGTCTCTCCGAGAGTTTTCACAAGGTTTTTTTCTTCTCCCTGCATAAATGCGGCCGGATTCTCCATCGCAGACAGCAATGTTCCTTCATTAAACCGCGCCGGCGGTTTTGTTTCACCCTTCGTCTCTGTCAAAGACCGGACGGACAGCGTGTCGCCTTTTGCGAGTTTTGGCAGGGTTTGATCCTTTTCTTCCTCGTCATCATCTTCATCTGCGAAATCGTACACCGCTTTCCAGCCTTGCGACTGAACGGTTTTCCCTTTTGCCGTAAAGGTTTCTCCGCCGATTTCGGCAAACACTTTAGTTTCTTCATATTCAAACGGCGGCATTAAAACGGCGAGGAAGCGCTTCGCGATCAAATCGTAAAGCTTTCTTTCCTTTTCGCTTAACGCGCCGAGCGCAAGCGGCTCTTCCGTCGGAATAATCGCGTGGTGATCAGACACTTTCGCATCGTTGACAAAGCTTTTATTGGCTTTAACGCCACGCTTTAAGATCCGGGTCACATGCTGAGCATAAGGCTTCACCTGCATGCCTTCCAAACGGTCTTTCAGCGTAGGGACGATATCATTGGAAAGAAATCTTGAGTCCGTCCGCGGATAGGTGACGAGCTTGTGCTGCTCATAGAGCTTCTGTAAAACGGACAGCGTTTCTTTTGCGGAAAATCCGAAGCGTTTATGGGCGTCCCTCTGCAGCTCGGTCAGATCATAAAGACCGGGGGCAAAGCTTTTTTTCGCCGTTTTTTTCAAGTCGACAATGGCGGCCGGTTTGCCTTGCAGCGCTCCTGCAAGCTGTGACGTCACAGACGCGTTGAAAGTGCGGGTCTGCTTTGTCTTCTTGTCCTGCCATGTCAGCGTCATACCGTCAACCGCTGCACGCAAGCCGAAATAAGGGACGGGTTGAAAGTTCTTGATATCTTCCTCTCTTTTCGCGATCATCGCCAATGTCGGCGTCTGTACGCGTCCGCAGGAAAGCTGGGCGTTGAATTTCGTTGTCAGCGCCCTCGTCGCGTTGATGCCGACGATCCAATCGGCTTCAGCTCGAGCTACGGCTGAATGGTAAAGGTTTTCAAAGTCTTTGCCGTTCTTTAAGTTTTTAAATCCGTCTTTGATCGCTTTGTCTGTGACCGATGAAATCCACAGTCGCTTCAATGGCTTCGTGACCTTTGCTTTTTCGATGATCCAGCGGGCGACAAGCTCGCCTTCCCGGCCGGCATCGGTTGCAATAACGATGTCTTTGACGTCTTTTCTGATCAGCTGCGATTTAACCGCCTGAAACTGCTTTCCGGTCTTTTTAATGACGACGAGCTTTAAAGGCTCGGGGATGATCGGCAGATCTTCAAGCCGCCAAGACTGGAATTCCTTTCCGTATCCTTCAGGGTCCGCCAATGTGACCAGATGGCCGAGCGCCCATGTCACGATATAGCGGTCGCCTTCAAGATATCCGTTTCCTTTTTTATGACACTTCAGCACGCGGGCCAAGTCACGGCCGACTGAAGGTTTTTCTGCTAAAACGACTGTTTTAGACAAGTCCATCACATCACTTTCTTGTTCATGCATCCTTTTATTATAACAGATGATACAGAGGCATCTCTAATGTTCACGATTCCTTTATTTCAATTTCAGAAAAAATGACGTGTGTCACGGTTTGGGCATATGGTGATGTTTCATTGATAAACGCTTCGATCTGCGCCAGGCTCTCTGCATTGATCTTCAGCATGTAGCAGGCGGCTCCCGCGATCCGGTAGCAGAATTCAATGTTCGGGAGGCGTTCGATATACGCTTTAAACCTTTCGTATTCCCCGTTTTTCACCGTTGCTTCAATGATGCAGGATACGGGAAGACCGACCTTTTGGTAATCGATGTCCAGCGTATATTTTTTAATGACGCCGAACGATTCGAGCCGCCTGACTCTTTCGGTCACAGACGGCGCGGAAAGGCTGATCTTCCTGCCCAGCTCCCGCATCGATAAACGGCTGTCTTTCTTTAATTCGGCTATGATTTTAAAATCGAGGTCATCAATTTTCATATGTAACTTTATTCCCTTCATTCTATTTCATCATTTTAATATTATCATGAAAATTCTTTCGTTCGAAATTCATTTTTCACTTCTGCTTATATATGATTATGAAGAGGTGATCATCATATGACAAGAATCAATTTTTCAGACAGAGGAGAGACGCCGTTTCAGCGGCTGCTCGGACACTCCGAAAGCCTGATGTCAAACTGGACGGCTTTAGCTGAGGAGCTGTCAGGAGACGGCTTTTTATCAAAGGAACTAAAGGAGCAGGTGCGCCGCGTGCTGGCTCAGGGAAACGGATGCGAATATTGCAAGGCAAAGGGGAAACCCGAGATCCCGAATCAGCAGAAAACGAGCTTTGCAATGGGGTTTGCAGAGGTCTTTTTGGCGCAGAGGGAGCGCGTGTCAGACAGGCAGTTTGATGTTTTAAAAGAAGTGTTTTCAGAAGAAGAAATAACGGAATTGACCGCATTTATTTGTTTTACGACTGCCCAGCAATACTTCGGCGCTTTAATGAAGCTTCCGGCAGACGCATAAATCCAACGGAGAAAAAACCTGTCATATTTGTCCCCTTTTGGTTTATAGTATAAAGGTAGACTATCACTCCACAGGAGGTATACTATGCTGCAAACGCCGATTGGCCGCCTTCGGTTGATGGGTTTTATTGAAGGCATGTCGCTTTTAGTCCTGCTGTTTATCGCCATGCCGCTTAAATATTGGGCGGATTATCCGATGGCCGTTACGATTGTCGGATCGCTTCACGGCGGATTGTTTATTTTGTATTTGTTTGTTCTGTTGTATGCGACTTTTGTGCTGAGGTGGTCTGTGAAATGGCCGGCTGCCGGTCTTGTGGCCGCATTTGTTCCGTTCGGCAATTTCCTTTATGACCGGGGACTAAAAAAATATGATCAGTAAAATCCGCCGGGTTTTCCGGCGGATTTTTTGATCACTCATTTAAAAAGCGTTTCAGCTCTTCCTTGTTTTGTTCAAGGTCTAAATCGAGGACCGCCCCGTATTTTGGATCGTCTTTGTTCGTGAATGATCCGTCAACCGGGAGCCTGAAGCTTTTGGTTTCTTTTACGCTTCCGAGTAAAAAGTCTTTGCCGACGGACAATATGACGCCGTTCGGTATGTTTGTTTCAATATACGGATCGACGAGCCCCCAAAGCTTCGGAAGCTGGGCGATATTCCCGATGCTCACCGCTTCTTTTTGAAGTTTTGAAAAGACTTCCTGCTGTCTTCTGACCCGTCCAAAATCGCTTTCTCTGTCATGCCTGAACCGGACATAGCCCAGCAGTCTTTCACCGTGAAGAACTTGTTTTCCCGGCTGCAGTGTCATGCCGATTCCGTACGACATTTTTTTCGGAACGTCGACTTCGATCCCGTCAGGCGCCACCGCATCCACGATTTTGGCAAAACCTTTAAAATCGATGACGGCGTAATAGTTAATGTCCAAATCAAAGGATTCTTTTAATGTTTTTCTGACGAGTTCCGGGCCTCCGTATGCATAAGCCGCGTTGACTTTTTGCTTGTCATATCCCGGTATGTCGACATAGCTGTCCCGCATAATCGATATCAATTTAGGCTGTTTCTGCTTTTTATTATAATGGATCACCATCATCGAGTCAGACCTTGAATGGTCTTCCCCTCTTGAATCGATCCCCAGTACGAGGATGTTCACTTCATCAAGATCAGAGCCTTCCCCGTTAAATTCAAACTGACCGTCTTCTTTAAAATCTCCGTCAGATTCGGATAAGCCTTTTTTGTATTCAAAGTAGGTATAACCCGCTGCTGCTATGATAACCAGCAACGTTAATGTAAACAGGCGCTTTATGATTTTTCGCCTTTTTCTTTTCGGTTTTCTTACTCTTACTCTAACCCTCTCCACTTTTATCACCGCCACACATAAGACTATCACAGGATCAAACAGCGGGCAATTAATAAAAGAAAGATCAAGCCGTCTAATCGTGTCGAAAAAGATAACCTTTTGTTTTCATTTGTTTCATTATGAAAGAAAAATGATCGAATTTTGTTCTTTTCGTCAAAAAACGACTACATCCACTTCGTCATCCATGCGATATAGTAAGAAGCCGGGATAAACAGAACTTGGGCAAAAATCGTCCCGGCCACCCTCGATGTTGCCATCGTGATCGAAGCCCATTTCAAATAAGTATAGCTCCGCTTCCCTTTTGCTACATCATCTGCAAGTACCGACACCTTCGGATCGACAAACAGCGCCAGCAGCATCGTTGCAACCCCGTTGACAAGGCCTGAAGCCATCACCGCGGTCGTATGCCTTTCGGGCACGAGGACACCCGCATAAAGAGCGGCAAGAACACCGATTGTATAAATCGCCGTGATGGCCATGTTCAAGACAAACAGCCGCTTCGGTATATAGCGGAACCGAAAGTCTTTCACATATTCCAGGCTCGGTCTTCTCGAATAATGCTTGGCATGCTTGAAGATATTTTTTGAGAACGCCTTGCGAAACACTTGCAAAACGGAGCCGTTTTCCCCTGCCAAATGAACAATCGCTCTCGAAAATACGGCGACGAACGTCGGCAGAAGCAGCATTCCGAAAATGGTGCCGACAGTTGAACCAAAGATTAAAAACCGAAATTGGCTGCCGACGAGGGAAAGTGCGTCCGCACCCGCAACATCGACAAGCTTCCCCGTCACAGGCTGCTGAACCATGTTTGACATTCTTGAGACGATGACCATCACATTAAATAATGACAGCGCTGATGCGATAAATCCGACTCTCGCGCCTGACAGACGGGCGGCATATGCGAGCGTTTCGATGGAATGGATCAGCAACAGAAAACAAAAAATCAATAGTACCTTAGATGTTAAAAAGTCCATTTCTCTTCCTCCAGTCTATAGGTAAGACTGTTTTCAAAACGCAAACGTTTCGGCAAATCAAAAACCGCCCCGGCAAAAGCCGAAGCGGTCTCAATTATCATATTTATTCGAGCAAATAAATCTATCCGCTGCCAAAGGCGGTCATTTGAATTTCGTAAAAGATCAGCATCTATCGTTCCGAGTTGAAAGTAAACACCATGGAATTTCTGATACAAGACAACGAAAGCCCTACCTCTCATTCGTCCTTGCGGCTCCGAAGCCGCGCCAGTGTGAATTGTGAAACAAAAAGTCTTTTTTCCCTCTATCCTGTTAGGGGCGGGTCAGAGGAAGAAATCAGTATCTTCTAAGAAAGAAAAAAGAAGTCTACTTTCCATTTATTTGCTCTTTTGCGTGTTCCTATTTTTTATTATACTACAGTTCGTCCTTCATGACAAACTGATTGAGCACAGCGCTACAGGTCAAGCGTGACCGGGGTGCTTTCGCCTTCATTCATCAGTCTGATTTCCGAAGGCTCGATCTCAAGCACGGTTAAGTTCGGATCGTCCTTTCCGTCAAACCATCGCTCAAGCCTTTCATCCCAGATTTTGTCCTTTAAATCTTGAGAATGGTTGAGCTTTGCCGTACCTGTGATTTCAAGGTATGCATCGCCTAATCCTTCACCGTTATAACCCAACAGCACATGGACGTTCGGATTGTTATCAATTTCTTCCGCCTTGTGCGTCTCATCGCTTGTCGGTGTATAAAGCGTCAGCCCGTCGTGGAAAAAGGTCATGTAGCGGGAATGAGGCTTGCCGCTTTCGACCGTTGCAAGCGAACCGATTTTATGATGATCGAGAATGTCGAGCACCTTGTTCTTCAATTGCTGCTGATCCATTTTGAGTTCCCTCCTTTGTATCGTCTCCACTGTTACTTTTCCACAATGTTTTGTATATTAAACAATTGAAAGGAGGTTTTTGACGTGAATATTTTCATATCGTTTGATGCGGAGGCTGATATGGGCTACATTGCTTTGACGGAAAACCGTGCCGGATCTGCCGCAGCAACAGATGATATCGGCAATACGGCTTTGGCTGCAGACTTTGACCGCCATCAGCGGATTATCGGTGTCGAATTTCCGGGGAAAGCGGCTCCGGAAATAGCGCGGCTTGGAACGCTCACCGGCAGAAAACACAAACTTGAACCGGCTTTCCTAAACGGCGCCCGCGTTCAGCGATTTCGACCGACGGCACAGGAAGCGGTCAAAACACTTTGTGTGAACGGTGTTCAATTTTATTTTGCCGATTATGACGGACAGCGCTTTATCGGCTTTGATGTGCTTGATCGAACGGAAAAAAGCGAATGAGATCGGCTCCCATTCGCTAAATTCTCGGGTCTGTGAACACATCGTGATCATCGGTGCTTGTTGAAGAAAACTCCGTAACCACAGCACCCTCACTCCCCGCTTTGAACCAATGTTTCGTATCCGGCGGAATCGTGTACTGTTCGCCGGGTGTGAGCTGAATTTCGTGCCAAACGGTGAAATGCTCGATATCCTCGTGCGGCGGCAGAACGGCCGGGACTTCCGTTTTTTCTCCTTCTACATACAAATACACTTTTCCGTATCTGCACCTGAATGTCTCTTCCTTCCCTTCCTGCCCGTCTACGGGAGGATGCCGGTGTTCGGGGCATGTTTGTTCAGGGAATAATACAAGCTCTTTGGCGCAGTAGCGGTTTGTGTTGACATAGACGAACAGCTGGAGCCCCAGCTTATTCAGCTTATTTAATCCGTAGTCCATGATTTGGATGTTTTCTTTATCATCGTCGCTCAGCGCGATGCCCGCTTTTTCGTAGTATTCGATTACATCCTCCTTTGTCACCTTCACACGAGCTCCCCCCTTTTATGTCGTGATAAAGTCTCCGCCGTTGACGTGGAGGGTCTGCCCTGTCATATACGAAGAATCGTCAGATGCTAAAAGCACATAGCAGCCCACATGGTCCACCGGCTGACCCGGACGGCCCATCGGGGTATCTGTACCGAACTTCGCCACTTCCTCCCCTGAAAATGTGGATGGGATCAGCGGCGTCCAAATCGGTCCGGGTGCAACGGCATTGACGCGGATGCCGTCTTTGACGAGCGCCTGTGACATCGACCTTGTAAACGCATTGATCGCACCTTTTGTTGCCGTGTAGTCAATCAGCTGCGGATTGCCCCGGTAAGGGTTGATCGATGTTGTATTGATGATCGCACTGCCCGGCTCCAAATAATCGATCGCTTTTTTTGTAAAGTAGAAATAAGAGAAGAAATTTGTTTTAAATGTTTTCTCAAGCTGTTCACTGGAAATCTCTTTAATGCTGTCTTTAGGATGCTGTTCGGCCGCATTATTGACAAGAATATCAAGACGGCCCAGCTCCTTTACAGTTTGTTCAACCGCGTCATTGCAAAATGCTTCGTCTCTGACGTCTCCGGGAAGCAGCAGGCATTTGACGCCTTCTTTTTCAACCCGCGCTTTCGTCTCCTGAGCGTCCTCGTGTTCATTTAAGTAGACAATCGAGATATCCGCGCCTTCTTTAGCATAGGCAACGGCAACTGCCCTGCCGATTCCGCTGTCGCCTCCTGTAATCAGCGCGACCTTTCCTTTCAGTTTATCCGTCCCTTTGTCATTTTCATCTTCATAGATCGGACGCGGGTTCATGACGCTTTCGATGCCGGGCTGACGGTCTTGCGTCTGTGCCGGCTGTCCGTTTGTCTGCTGATTGCGCAAATCCATTTGTGATTCCTCCCTTTAGCTGATGTTACTAGACTTTTAACCGGAGAAATTTTTGTTTAAACATGACCGTGTGCGCGAAAAATGAAGAAAGCCCCGGGGTGACCGGGGCTTGGCTTTTACCACTCTTTATCCTGTATAAACCGGTGAAACAACACGTTCAGCCTGCCGTACAGCTGCTCGCGGTCTCCGGTCTGGTACGCTTTTATACTTTCGTCACTTTCAATCATCGAAGAGCTGATCAAGCTCAAAATCTCAGAACCTTCCGGAGACAGATCGGCCGGCGCCAGCATGATGAGCATCCGCGTCATCTTCATGGCGCTTCCGTCCATCCCTTTGATCTCGAACGGTTTGGACAGATCATAAGCTTTAAAGAGGGGAATCGTGGCCGCTTCGCTTTTTAAATGGAACAGTGCGAAGGTGGTTCCGGGAATGCCGAGGCCCCCCTGTGCTTCTCTTGTCATCAGCCCGCCGGCCATCTGCCCTGCATCTGTAACCAGACCTTGATCTTCAAGGGTGCTGCAAATGCGTTTGACCGTATGTTCCAGGCTTGATTCAGCTTCCAGCGTTTCAACTGTAAAATGGCTCAGTAAATGTTGAATGCCGGCTGCGTAATGGCCGATTTTCCGCGCAATTTGAAGCATATCGGGAAACGGCTCCGGTTTTTTGGGAGCCATCCGCTTTTTCCGAAGGATGAGCGGGATTTTCCGGGTGAGCTGGTGTTTGATCTGTTTCACATCTTCTGTGTCAAGGAGCGGACTGACGGTGACGCAGTCAATGTTTTCATATGGGATCGGCACGGTTGAAACGATGATGTCATAGGCGCCGGTATTTTTCGATTTCAGCTCCATCAGAGAGGATATCTCAAAGGAAGCGATTTCAGGAAGCTCTTTTTTCAGCCGCGAGGCCAGCATCTTTGATGAACCGATTCCGCTCGAACAAATCACGAGCGCGCTGATGTCTACTTTTTGTTTGCTCATCTCAAGCGCCGATCCAAAGTGAAGGACGATAAAAGCAATTTCTTCATCTGGAAACCGGATTTCCGGAAAAAATGTTTCGACGCCCTCCTCTATGGCCATATATAAGAGAAAATAATCTTTTTTGACCTGTTCTGTTAACGGATTATGCACCGACATCTTTTCTTTGATCCGGATGATCGCCGGTTCAAGGTGGGCGATTAATCCTTCATAAAGCGAATGGTTGCCTGTTAAATTCGTGCCCGTTTTTTGCGAGATGAAATCGATCAGCTTTTTCGTCCTGAGCGCGGTATCCAGCTCGATATCTTCCGCTCTGTAGTCGATTTTGAAGCTTTTGTTGGCACTTCTTAAATGCATCGTAATATACCCCGCCTCAGCTTCGGGAATCTTCACGTGAAACGCATCTTCAAGCGCCTTTGCAAGCGCAATCGCAAGTTCAAACTCTTTCGTACGCTTCAGGTCCGTCAATTCTTCTTCATTCATATTGATCATTTCACCGAGCTGTATCCGCTCGATCGCAAACGTCAAGTGGACGACGAGAGCGATGTATGCACTGTCGGAAAGGGAAAGTTCATACTTTTCTTTCATCTGAAACAGCACTTTTTCCGCTTTCAGCAATTTCCCCCTGCTGACGACACCGAATATTTTCTCCGGCGCTTCGTTCTTGCCTTTAATATTCATTTCGATCGTTTCCAGAAACTGCTGAACATCGAGTTTGTCGGCCATCAAGTTTCCGACGATTTTTCGCTTGGCATCCTCCGGCCCCCTCAGCTCTATGCCGTAGCCTCTTTTTCTGATCAGCGACAGGCCGAACGGAGCGATCCACTTCTCCAGCTCGTCAAGATCGTTGCTGATCGTTGCCGTCGTCACCTGCAAGTCATTGGCGATTGTATAAAGCTTGATCGGCTCTCCCGCTTCAATCATCGCGCATAAAATCAAAAGCTTTCGTTCATCGGCACTGTATTCGACATGGCTGTCCCGGGACAGATCTTCAAGAAGCCGCTGTTTGTCTCTGTAGACACCGACCAGTTTCAAGCCCTTTCCCGGCTGCTTATCAAGCTGAAGACTGTACTTGTCCAGAACGGATTTAACCGCTTTGAGCTCACGGTGGACCGTTCTTGTGCTGACTTCAATATAGTCGGCAATTTCATTGACCTTGACATAACGGTTTTGATGCAAAAGGTATTTCATCAATTTTTGTTCCCTTGCTGTCATATACATAAAACGCCGCCTCCGGTGTTGTCGTTTTTGCGGGAGTGAAAGGGGGTCCGGCGGTTGAAACGGTATCCCTATCATAAAACGCTGTTAAGAAATCTTCAATTCGAACTAATTAATTTTTTATTAAAATCTTCAAGAAGTGAAAAAACACCAGCCCTAGCTGATGTTTCAAGGTTAGGTTGCATCTGCGCCGCCCTGTTCATACATTCTGTTTCGGCAGCCCCCGCCCAGCTGCCGAACTTTTCCCGATTCTATCTGAAACTATGCTTTCAAATGGCTGATCACCAGTTTGAATAAAGAATGATCCTCTTTTAGTCCGCATACGTCCCGAAGCACGCCTTCATAGCCTTTTTCAGCGATCATGCTTTGAAGCTGAACGGCTTCCGGATCATCGGCACAATCAAACTGCAGCGCCAAGGCAATACCTTCTGCAAGGCGGACAGGTTCAAAGCCGAGGTCGCAAAGCTTCCTGGCCGGGCCGACAAGACGGTCATCCCTGCCAAGCTTGCGAAGCGGCGACCTGGCCACACGGGTGACATCGTCTGATAGGCATTCATTTTCAAAGCGCCCGATAATTTTTGTCATATATGCCCGGTGCTCTTCCTGTGTAAAATCGTATGTTTGAACAAGGTACTGGCCTGTTTCTTCAAGCGCTCCTGCCACCGTTTGGCGGACCTCCGGGTGATGAATGGCGTCTTTTATCGTCTTCAAACCTTTCTTATAGCCGGCATACGCCGCCATGGCATGTCCGGTATTGACCGTAAACAGCTTTCTTTCGATGAATGGCGCGAGATCCGGTACATATGTCACACCTTCAATATCCGGCACTTTTCCGGCGAATTCCGTTTGATCGACGGCCCATTCGAAAAAAGGCTCCACCGTTACTTTCAACAGATCATCATGATGCTGGATCGGCACAATTCTGTCGACTGCCGAGTTCGGAAAGCCGACTGAATCGCTGATTGCGGCGCGCTCTGTTTCAGTTAAGCGGGCAAAAATTTCCTCGCGAAGATGAGCGCTGCCTCCGATCATATTCTCGCAAGCTATGATATTTAAAGGCTGGGTATTTATTTTCATCCGGCGCTTCAAACCTTCTGCAATCGGCTCTGCGATCAGCTTAAGCACCGCAGGGCCCACCGCTGTGGTGACAAGGTCGGCTTTCGCTATCAAATCATACAATTCGTCAAGCTGGGTCGCACTGTTGATCGCCCGAACCGGGCCAATCGTTTCCTGCTTCCTTCCGGCATCGGCCAATTCGACGATATAGCGGCCCTTGTCGTTCAGTTCCTTGATCATGGCATCGTTTACATCGGCGAACACAACATCATACCCCGATTTGCAGAGCAAGGCTCCGATAAATCCGCGGCCGATGTTCCCCGCACCGAAATGCAGTGCAATCATATTTGGTCACCTTCTTCAAAAACCGCCATTAACTCGTCTTCATTTTTCGCATTGATGATTCGTTCGACATTGTCCGCTTCTGAGCAAACGATCGCAATCTTTGACAAAATCTCCAAATGCTCATCATTTTTCCCGGCAATGCCAAAAATCACTTTAGCGATATTGCCATCGCCGTATTCAACACCTTCCGGAAGCTGGATCACGGATATTCCGGAATGAAGAACATCGCGCTTGCTGTCTTCCGTACCATGCGGAATAGCAATTGCGTTCCCCATGTAAGTGGAAGTGAGGCCTTCCCTCTCCAACATTTTCTCGATATAATCCGCGGTCACATAGCCGGCGTCAACCAGCGCCTTTCCGGCCAGCCTGATCGCTTCTTCCTGCGTTGCGGCAGATTGATTGAGATGAATGTTTTCTTTTGCAAGTACTGGTTTCATTGGGAAATCACTCTCTTTCATACATGTTGTGTGAGCCTGAATAACAGGCTCACGGGTTCTCAAACTTTACTTTTTTAGCTGATTGATCAGTTCATCGTATTTTGGACTGTTAAGGAAATTTTCCACCGATATGTGTCTGGCGTTTGGAAGCTTCGCTTTTGCCCGTTCCGTTAAGTCTTTATGCGTGATGACGATGTCGGCATCTCCCGGCAGATTATTGATCGATGTATTGGATACGTCGATATCGAGTTCTGCTTTTTTGACTTTGTTTTTCAAAATGGATGCCCCCATCGCACTTGAGCCCATTCCGGCATCACACGCGAAAATGATCTTGCCGACATTTTCGTAAGGAGCCGCTGATTCTTCCGCTTCATCAGCCGAAGTCAATGCAGAAACGGCTTGGCTCTTCTTCCCTTTCATTTGCTGCATTTTTTCTGCTGCGGCTGTTAAATCTTCTTCGCCGGCTTTAGACGTTTTCAAAATCAAAGAAGCTACAATGAATGAAACGGCTGCCGCGACGAGAACACCAAGGATCACACCGATGTGGTTGCCTTTCGGCGTCATCGCCAGCACCGCAATAATGCTTCCCGGTGAAGGAACAGCCGCCAGCCCCGCATTAAAGATGGAGAATGTCAGCACACCGCTCGCTCCGCCCGCTATTGCAGCCAGGATTAACAGCGGTTTCATCAGAATGTAAGGGAAATAAATTTCGTGAATCCCGCCAAGGAAGTGAATCACTGCAGCGCCCGGTGCGGTCTGCTTTGATGTGCCTTTTCCGAAAATCATGTAAGCTAAAAGAATCCCGAGACCCGGACCTGGGTTCGCCTCCAAAAGGAATAAAATCGATTTTCCTGTCTGGGCGGCCTGTTCAATACCAATCGGGCTCAAAATACCGTGGTTAATCGCATTGTTAAGGAAAAGAACTTTCGCAGGCTCTACAAAAATACTTGCCAATGGAAGCAGATTCGCATTGACGATCACTTCCACGCCGGCCGCCAATGTTTTGTTCAAGCCGAGCACCACCGGACCGATCGCAAGAAAGCCGAGCACTGCCAAAATGAAACCGAGAATTCCAGCTGTAAAGTTGTTGATCAGCATTTCAAATCCGGAACGGACCTTATCTTTGAAAAGCCTGTCCGTCAATTTCATCAGGTAGCCGCCCAGCGGCCCCATGATCATCGCGCCGAGGAACATCGGAATGTCCGCGCCGACAATAACGCCTATCGCTGCAGTCGCACCGACGACGCCTCCGCGGTGGTCGTACACCATCTTACCGCCCGTGTATCCGATCAAGAGCGGCAGCAAAAATTTGATCATCGGATCAACCAATGAAGCTAGCGCCTCATTCGGCCTCCATCCCGTCGGAATAAACAGGGCGGTAATGATCCCCCATGCGATAAATGCACCGATATTCGGCATGATCATTCCGCTCAAATAGCTTCCGAAACGTTGAATCTTTACTTTGAAATCTGGATTTTGTCTTTCTTCCATTTTTCATAACCCTCCTTTGTTGTCCTTTCAAGCCTCTGATAAAAAAATGATGTCGAATAATGTCGGCTCCTTATCTTTATATTAAAACGCTTACAGATGACTGCTCAATTGAAAGAAAACGGCACTTTGGCAGGAGCCGTGTGACAAAATTTAATAGTTTCATTTTTTAGTCTGGTTTCGGCTGCTGCGGCCGACTCGAGGAAAATAAAGGCTCGCTGAAGCATTGCATAAAAAAAGACCATTCCTGATTGGAATGGTCTTTCTTCATCATATTCAGCTTTTCAGCGGCCCGTAGCCCGCCGCTCTCAAATTTTCCGCCATCGCTTCATACCCTCTGCTGTTTGGATGTACGCGGTCAATTGACAAATATTCTTTTTCGCGTCCTTTAAAGACAGCATAAGTATCGATCACCTTGATTTGCGGAGCGGACTCGAGCTGCTTTAAATGCCTGTTAAAGCCGGAAATCCATCTGTCCGCTAATTCGATCGACGGAAAAGGGTTGTATAAATTGAGAAGACGGACGAGGTAACGCGTATCTTTGTCTCCCTTTATGTCTCCGATTTTCTCAAGCATGCCTGAGTAGTTTTTCTGACAGTGTGAGGAAGCTTCCAAAAAGACGTGTTCATCCTTTTCTTTTTCATATATCTCCAGCGATTGCAGAAGGTCATTGCCGCAGCCCGTTATCGTGATGACGTCCGCTTTTTTGACCTGTTCCATGATGAACGGCTCGTTCAGCATCGCCAGAATGTCCGACGTTTCAAGACCCGATTTCGCAAATACAAGCAAAGAAACGTCTTCGTTCAAATCCTCTTCCATTTTCCTTTTATAGCGCTGGACAAACCCCGGCTCAAACAAACCTGCACCGACCCCGACGGTTAGAGAATCGCCGAGAGCCGTATATTGAAGCGTCATATCCTTTCCCCCTCCGGTATGCCGTTTTTTCGCGGCAGCTACCATATATGTACTCGGGAGAGGCTCGAAAGGATACTTTTCTTTTTTCCTAAAAACCTAACTTTCTCGAAATATCAAGCGCCGCCTTTTTCACTCTTTCGGTCAAGTAAGGAAGACGGTCTTTCTGAAAGCGGGCTTCAAACCCGGCGATGCTGATCCCCGCCACGACTTCGCGCTTATGATTGAAAATCGGCGCGGCGATCGCGGAGGTGTAGTCTTCGAGCTCCGAATGACTGACCGTGCATCCGCTCCGGTACGACTCATTCAAAATGCGGAGCAGCTCGGTCTTATCCCGGATCGTACCGGAAGCGATCGGCACCAGCTCTGTTTTCTTGATATAGGCATCCCGCTCCTCTTCAGGCAAAAACGTCAGAATGCTTCTCGCGCAGGCTCCGGCATATAAAGGGGACCGCCTCCCGATCGCTGTATAGAGGCGAACAGTCTGCGTGCCCTCAATTTTTTCGATATACATCGCTTCATTTCCCTGCCTCACGATCAAATGGACGGCTTCATCCACGTCATCGCGGAGTTTTTCCATGATAGGCAGAGCGATTTTTCGAATATCAAGCCTTTCTGAAACAAGGTGGCCGTATTGCAAAAACAGCAGTCCTAAAGCATACATCCCGTTCTCGTCACGGTCGAGAAAACCCATTTCTTCGAGAGAACAAACCATGCGGTAGACAGATGTTTTCGGCATGCCTGTCAACTCAATCATGTCGCCCAGTGAGAGCCTTTCTCTCGTCAGGAACAGATTGAGCAGGGTCATAGCTTTGACAACTGTTTTGTTTTTATGTTCCATGCCTTCCCCTCCTGATACACATCACACCTATCATAACATGTATTCAAGCTTCAACCGGGCGGAAAGTTCGCTGATTTTTGTCTCCCGTTCGATGTACATGCGCTCTGCTTCCTGAAGGCTGACAAGCTGAAACTGCACCTGCTCGCCCGGCATCATCTGCGTCACCTGCGAAAAATCGGCGGATACGATATGGGCGATTCTCGGATATCCGCCCGCTGTCTGTCTGTCTGCGAGAAGAACGATCGGATTGCCGTCAGGCGGCACCTGAATCGTTCCGAACGATACAGCTTCAGAGATCATTTCCAGCGGCTGAGTGAGTTCGAGCGCTTCTCCTTGAAGTCGGTACCCCATCCGGTCGGATTTGGCCGTCACCCGGAATGTGTCCGCGAAAAAGCGTTCTTGCGATGATGAGGTGAAGCAAGCGAACTGATCGCCTTTAATGACACGAATGACCGGGTTCTTTTTTAACGGGAGAAAATATTTGCGGTCGACAGCCCACTTCGGAGCCGCAAAGCCCAAGCCATTGCCATGGTCTGCAAGCTTTTTGCACATCGCTTCCGACAACGGCGCCGGGCTGCCTGGCGATAACACGTCTCCCTTTTGAAGCGCCCTTCCTTGAAAGCCGCCGAGCCCTGCTCTGACATATGTGCTTTTGCTTTCCATCACAGGCGGCACATCAATCCCCCCGGCTACCGCCATATATGCACGGCTGCCGCGCTTGCACATGCCGAATGTCAACACGCTGCCTTCTTTGATGAAAACCGGACGCCAAAGCGGGACTTCTTCATCATTTACCATCAGTGAAAAGTCAGCGCCCGTCACCGCTATAAGAGCCGGTTTTTGAAAGCGGAGAGACGGCCCCGGTCCCATTAGCGTCACTTCAAGCGCAGCTTCGTTCTGGCTGTTTCCCGCGAGGAGATTGGCAATCCGCAAAGAATCGGCATCCATGGCACCGCTGACAAGCACGCCGTATTTTTGAAAACCTGTGCGGCCCAAGTCTTGAACCGTTGTCATCAGACCCGGCTTTAACACTTCTATGCTCAAGATTTCCCCTCCTTCAGCGCGTGATACTCCTCTTCTGTCACGCTGACAAATTTCACGATATCCCCTGCTCTCAGAAGGCTCGGAGGCTGTTCATAAGGCTTGAATAATTCAAGCGGCGTATTGCCGATCAGCTGCCAGCCGCCCGGCGTTGAAAGGGGATAGACGCCTGTTTGCATGCCGGCTATTCCGACTGAACCGGCGGGAATCGAAGTCCGAGGAGATGACCGCCGCGGTGCGGCTATCTTTTCAGACATTCCGCCTAGGTAAGGGAAGCCCGGCGCAAAGCCGATCATATAAACGAGGTACTCACCCGAGGTGTGAATATCGATGACTTCCTGTGCAGTCAGGCCGTTGATGTCGGCCACTTCCTCCAAATCAGGGCCGAAACGGCCGCCGTAACAAACCGGAATTTCCACCGTGCGCTGATCTGTCTCTTCTTCCATTGTGAGCTCTTGGAGATGATGGTCGAGGAGGGCTTTTACCTTTTCATACGGAGAATCAACAGCCTTGCCGCTCTCCATCTTGCGGTATACTTCAAATGGCTGATAGAAAACGGTCACACTCGTGAAAGCCGGCACACACTCAATAAAACCGGGAAACGGATCGTTTTCAATCCGCTTTGTCAGCGCGCTGACGACACGGTGCGTCTTTTCGCTTATCCCCTCTCCAAGCTGGATGATAACCGCGGAGTCGCCGAGCGGAGACATTGTCGCATTCGAAAGATTTTTCAATTCTGTTTCACCTTGCCTTTCATCCCCTTAAATCAAAAATCAATACAGATAAACCGCTCTGTATTGATTTTGAAATCCTATAACACACCAAATTGTTCATCCCGAACATCGGTAACCAGCATATGGCCGGGCGAATGCGTAATCATCAGCTCCGGCCTTGCGTGCATTGCGACTGCCTGAGGGGTGACGCCGCAAGCCCAGAATACCGGAACTTCCCCTTTTTTTATCGTTACCGCATCGCCGAAATCGGGTTTTGCGATGTCTGTTATACCGATGGCTTCTGGACTGCCGATATGGACAGGCCCTCCGTGAACGGCGGGAAGCCTTGATGTAACCTGAACGGCTCGCACCGCCTGCTCTTCCGGAACCGGCCTCATGCTGACGACCATAGGCCCTTGAAAACGGCCTGCCGGGACACAAGGAATATTCGTTTGATACATCGGGACATTTCGCTTTTCTTCAATGTGTCTGACAGGGATTCCGTTATTCATTAACGCTTGTTCGAACGTAAAGCTGCAGCCGATTAAAAAACCGACCATGTCGTCTTCCCATAAAGAAGAGATATCTGTCACTTCATCCGCCAATTCGCCACGCTTGTATACGCGGTATTTTGGAAAATCGGTGCGGATATCAGCGTCCGGCGCCGTGATGGACGGAACCGGAGATCCGGGGTCCGTGACATCAAGAATCGGACACGGCTTTTGATTGCGCTGGCAAAACAGCAAGAACTCAAAAGCGAGCTCTTTTTTCAAAATCACCAGGTTTGCCTGGGTAAAACCCCCGGCCATGCCGGCTGTCGGACCCGTTATTTCCCCTTTTCGAATCAGAGCCCTGACTTCGTCAGGACGCATTTCATTTACATGCAACGAGATCATCCCCATAACTTAGGAATTTCATTGATTAACGTATAGCCTCCCATGATGGCCATGACAATAACGACCAGAATGCCCGGAATTGTAAGCCAGATCGGATGCCTGTAGTCGCCGATGACATTCTTCTTATGCGCGCCGATTAAAAGGGAGCCTAGTGCGATCGGCAAGATTAAGCCGTTTAATGCGCCGGCAAGAACGAGAAGGTTGACCGGCTTTCCAATTGTTACAAAGCAAAGCGTTGATACAATAATAAAGACAATTATAATGCCGCGTGAATTCTTTTCGATTTTCGGAGAAAACGTTTTAAAGAATGATACCGACGTATAAGCAGCACCGATCACGGATGTAATAGCAGCGCTCCACATGACGAGGCCGAAGATTTTGTATCCGACATTTCCTGCGGCATGCTGGAATACTGATGCCGGCGGATTATCCGGATTAATCTGCATACCTTTTGATACGACGCCAAGTACGGCAAGGAAAAGCGCAATCCTCATGACAGACGTGATCAAAATGCCGGAAACAGAGCTTTTCGTTACTTCAGGGATCGCATCCTTCCCTTTAACACCCGCATCAAGCAATCGGTGTCCGCCGGCAAATGTAATGTATCCGCCGACCGTACCGCCGACAAGCGTTATAATCGCAAGATAATCAATGTTATCAGGCATGACCGTCTTCGTTATCGCTTCCCCTACCGGAGGTCCGGTGGTGACAGCGACGTACACCGTCAGTAAAATCATGACAAAGCCTGCGATCAGCGTAAACCGGTCCATCGCTTTTCCCGCTTCTTTAATGACAAAGATCAAAATCGCGATGACGGCGCTGATGATGGCTCCCATCTGCGGCGAAATGCCGAATAAAACCTGCATGCCGAGACCGGCGCCTCCGATATTGCCGATGTTGAAGGCAAGCCCGCCCAGAACGACAAGAAAGGCGATAAAATAGCCGAGTCCCGGTAAGACGAGGTTGGCGATTTCCTGCCCTCTTTTTTCAGAAACCGCAATAATTCTCCACACATTGGTTTGGGCGAAAATATCTAAAATGATGGAAACGAGGATGACAAAGCCGAAGCTTGCGGCCAAAGATTGTGTAAATACTGTGGTTTGTGTTAAAAATCCCGGCCCGATTGCAGATGTGGCCATTAAAAAAGCGGCGCCCAAAAGCAACGTCCAGTTGCCTGCCGGCGCTTTTGTTTTTTTATTTTGTTTCAAATGGTATTCCTCCTTTTGTCAACATCATGTAGAAAAAGCTTGTACTTTAATATCTGCTGCTCTGAGTTCGCGGCGGATTTTTTTCGCAAAATGAAGCGCGTGTGCACCATCACCGTGAATGCACACCGTATCTGCTTTAAGGCTGACATCCGTTCCCTGCAGGCTGCGGACCTTGCCTTCTTTCACCATGCGGATCACCTGGCCGACGGCTTCATCGTCATCTTGAATCAGCGCATCATTCTGGCGGCGGGAAGTCAGCGTTCCGTCTTCTTGATATGTACGGTCGGCGAAAACTTCGTGAGCCGTTTTTAAACCGGCTCTTTCACCGGCAAGCACAAGTTCGCTTCCCGCCAAACCGAATAAAATCAGTTCCGGGTCTGTTTGATAAACTGCGCGCGCGATCGCATCCGACAGTTCCCGGCTTTGCGCGGCCATATTATATAGTGCGCCATGGGGTTTCACATGCTGCATGGTCACGCCTTCAGCCTTTAGAAATCCTGAAAGCGCACCGATTTGATACACGACAAGATCGTATGCTTCTTCAGGCGTGATCGCCATATTGCGGCGCCCGAATCCCGCTAAATCGGGAAGTCCCGGATGCGCGCCGATTTTCACGCCTTTTTCCGCCGCCATTTTGACGGTTTTGCGCATGACGCCAGGGTCTCCCGCATGAAATCCGCAAGCGATGTTGGCTGATGTAACAAACTCGAGAATCTCCTCATCCAGCCCGATTTTATAAGCGCCGAAGCTTTCTCCAAGATCGCAGTTTAAATCAACTTGATTCATCAAATCCCCCCTATATATTGATGCACATTCGGTCGAATTTTAGTATATCCCTCGTTTTGTTCCGATTTTCGGAACATTAATTCCGAATAATCAAACTTGAATTGATTATATCAAGGATTTGCCCGCTTGGCATCATATTGTTAGGAAACCTCACACAAAATAAATCGTTATACCTAAAAACTTTAGCTGAAAAACCTGATTTCACAAGGTTTTTCAGCTTGCTTCAGTCTATGAATATTTTTTATTTTGCACAAAAAAAAGAGCCGCAAATCGGCTCTTTTTTCGGCTAGGACAATACCCAATGCCTGATCGCCTTTGCGACTCCGTGTTCGATATTGGAATCTGTAATCCAGTCCGCGGTTTCTTTGACGATTTCCTGGGCGTTCCCCATGGCAACGCCTAAACCGGCTTCTTTGATCATGGCGATATCATTTAAACTGTCTCCGACCGCCATCACATGTTCCATCGTAAAGCCGAGGCGCTCGCACACTTTTGCCAAAGCGGCCGCTTTATTGATCCCGATGGCATTGACTTCAATATTGGTCGGGCTTGAATTGGTGACTTCCAATTCTTTGTTCTTTTTCAGCTCTTCCAGGACCCGGTTTCTGACGTCGTCATCCGGAATATCAAAGCCGAATTTCAGCCATTCATACGCTTGTATATCCTCAGGAAACTCGCCTCTCCACACTTTATCGACACTGGCGGCCCAGAAATCGGTGTTGTGCAGATTGCTCAAATCCCACATCATTTGGACATGATCGGGATGAAGCAGCTGGCGCTCGACCAGGTTGAAAGACGAATCCCAGATTTCACTGCCGTTTGCCGTGATCAAAAAAGAAGACAGTTCGAGCGACTCCGCCAACTCCCGGCACGTCATCAGCGTCCGCCCGGTGCTAAGCACGACATAAACCCCTTTTTCCTCAGCTTCTTTAATCGCTTTTCTGTTTTCATCAGAAATGGTTTGTTCGTCATTTAACAGTGTTCCATCCATATCCAGAGCTACTAGCTTCACATCGATTCGATTTCTTTGACTGACTGACACGATATTTAAGATACCTCCACTTTTTTTAGGCTTTTATCTATTCTAATATAAAAATCGGCCAGGACAAAGAAATCTTAAACGAGCTGTTCCGCCGCCAGTGCAATGTGTTCTGCGGTCAAACGGTAAGATTTTTTCAAATAATCGATTGTCCCGACCTGCCCGAAGGCTTCATGAACCCCGATTCTTTTAAGCGGCGCGGGATAATGTTCACTCAGCACTTCCGCAACTGCGCTTCCCAATCCGCCTATGACATTATGGTTTTCAGCCGTGACAATCGCATTCGTTTTTTGTGCATATCGAACCACCGTTTCTTGATCAATCGGCTTGATGCAATACATATCGATCACTGCTGCATCGATTCCTTTTTCTTTTAGCAGTTCAGCCGCCTGCAAAGCTTCGGCGACCATGATGCCGCTGGCAAACAGCGCCGCATCGCTGCCATCTTTGAGAACTTTTGCTTTTCCGTCTGCGAATGTTTCGTGTTCATCATAAAGCCTGACAGCCTTTTTTCTGATCGTCCTGATATAGTGAATGCCGTACTCTGCCGCAGCCTTTTTGATCAAAAATTTGAGCATTGCCGCATCGCTTGCTTCATAAACAAAGGCGTTTGGGATCAGCCGGGCGAGTCCCAAATCTTCAAAGGCCATATGGGTTCCGCCGTTATGTTCAGCCGTAATTCCCGAATCTGATCCGAGAATCTTAATGTTTGTTTTGGCATATGCACCTGAAACAAACAGCTGGTCAAAACAGCGTCTTGTCGCAAACTGAGCGAACGTGTGAACAAACGGGATTCTTCCGGTTAACGAAAGCCCGGCCGCAATCCCTATCATATTGGCTTCCATGACACCGCAATTGATCACTTGCTCGGGAATGCGCCGTTTGACTTTGTCCATGGAGATCGAGCTCATCAAATCCGCTTCCAAGGCCACGATGTCCGTGTTTTCTTGAGCCAGTTCATAAACGGCTGAGCTGTATGCCTGCCTCATTTCAACAGCGTCCAGCTCTACATTTGCCGCCTCATTCATGCCCTCACTTCCTTTTCTTCAAGCGTCAAAATGATCCTTTCGATCATGCGGTTTTGCTCTTCATTTGCTCTAATGTGGTGGCTGTTCTCCATTTTTTCAAAATAAGGGATGCCCTTTCCCTTCACCGTATCAAGGATGACGGCAACCGGCCTTTCCCGCTGGGCTTCGCCTCTTTTGACCGCACGATAAATCGCTTCCGGTTCGTGTCCGTTTACCCTTTCGGAATAAAACCCGAAGGCTCTAAATTTGCTGACAAAATCCAGCGGATCGATAATCTCTTTCGTCGGGCCGTCCAGCTGTTGTTTATTATCATCCACAAACACATAAAGATTGCGGAGCTTATGGTGCGCCGCAAATTGGATCGCTTCCCAGCATTGGCCTTCGTTCAGCTCCCCGTCGCCGACAATGACAAAGGTGCGGTTAGCGCGTCCTGAAAGCTTGTGCGACAGCGCGACTCCTGCTGCAGCCGAGATCCCCTGGCCCAGCGACCCGGTCGTCATATCGACTCCCGGTGTTAAATTTCGGTCAGGGTGCGACGGAAGAGCTGTGCCGTTTTGGTTTAGCGTATAGAGCACATCTTCTTCAAAATAGCCGGAAAGATGAAGCGCTGCATATAAGGCGGGGCCGCCGTGCCCTTTTGAAAGGATAAAGAAGTCCCGATCTTCCCACGACGGATTGGCAGGATCTATTTTCATCACCTTTCCATACAAAACGGCCAACACATCGGCGATTGACAAGCTGCCACCATAATGTCCAAAGCCGAGGTGATGAAGCTGTTTCAATGTCAGCAGCCTGATTTGATCACGAAAACGCTCCATATCGATTTCCCTTACTGACATCATTGCCCACTCCTTTA
Organism: Bacillus sp. FSL L8-0528; assembly: GCF_038593085.1. NCBI lineage: Bacteria > Bacillati > Bacillota > Bacilli > Caryophanales > Bacillaceae > Bacillus > Bacillus sp. FSL L8-0528. Next base: position 513,715 of record NZ_CP151961.1, on the reverse strand, counting down.
TGCTTCGACTTTCTGATCTGGCTTTTCCGCCTTTCCGCGTTTAAAGCCGAACAAGACTGCGCCAACCACTACCGCTGCGATTCCAATTACAACGCCTCCAGATCCCAGCAGTTTCACCGCATGCCCAAGCACGATTCCTGTTGCGGCAAAATCGGTATCGGAAAATGTCGTATTGGCAAAGCCTAAATCACCCATGACCGGCAGCAGGAACACAGGGAAAAACGTGATAATCAGACCGTTGACAAAAGACCCCAAGACCGCTCCCCGTATCCCCCCTGCAGCGTTTCCGAAGACGCCGGCCGAAGCTCCTGTGAAAAAGTGGGGAACCACTCCGGGAAGAACGATGACGGCTCCGGCCGCTCCGAGAATCAGCATGCCGGTGATGCCGCCAATGAAGCTGCAAAAAAAGCCGATTAATACGGCGTTTGGCGCGTACGGAAAAATGATCGGACAATCCAGTGCCGGCTTGGAATCCGGTACGAGTTTGTCAGATATGCCTTTAAAAGCCGGAACGATCTCCGCGAGCACGAGTCTGACTCCCGAAAGAATAATAAACACCCCTGCCGCAAATGTGACCGCTTGAATAACGGAGAAGACAAGATAATGCGTACCGCCGCTCAACTCGCGCTCCACATAGCCCGCCCCTGCAAATAAGGCAATCAAAACGTACAAGATGGTCATAGTGAGCGCAATGCTGACAGAGCTGTCCCTTAAAAATCCGAGGCCGTTTGGAAACCGGATTTTTTCAGTTGAGCGCGAGCCCTTGCCTGCCGCTTTGCCGATTAACCCGGACACAGCGTAACCGATTGAAGAAAAATGGCCGAACGCGACCTTATCATTGCCGGTTATCTTTTTCATAAAAGGCTGAACCATCGCCGGAAACAAACTCATTGTCAAGCCGAGCGAAACAGCTCCGACGCCGATCAAAAACGGGCCCTTCAAACCCGCCACCGCCAGTATAACGGCGATTAAACATGCCATATACAATGTGTGATGCCCGGTCAAAAAAATGTATTTTAATCTGGTAAAACGGGCAATTAAGATGTTGGACAGCATCCCGAAAAACATGATCAGCGCTGTTGCCGTCCCGTATTCATTGAGCGCCATCGCGACAATCGCTTCATTGTTCGGAACGACGCCGTTCACATGAAAGGCTGCTTGAAACATCTTTCCGAACGGCTCAAGCGAGCCAACAAGGATGCCCGCCCCGGCTGAAATCACGATAAAGCCTAAAAACGATTTGGTCGTCCCTTTCACAATTTCATTGGCAGGCTTTTTTTGAAGCAGAAGACCGATAAGAGAAATGGCTGCAATTAATACAGCCGGCTGGCTTAACACATCCATCATCAGCTTTAGCGCTCTTTCACCCATTTGCAGTTCCTCCTTTTCTGTGATTAAAGCACTCCTTTTTCCTGCAATGTTTTAACCAGTTTTGTTTTCAGTTCATCCATGTCTATAATGCTTTCAAGCACGACGATATCGCGCAGGTGGGCCGCTCCTTCTGCGATATCTTTGGCAACGATAAACAAATCCGCTTGATCAGGAGACGCTGAACTCAAATCCGAATGATCCACCTCGATCTCCATTAACCCCATTTCCTGCAAAATATCCTTAATATTCATTTCCAGCATAAAACTGCTTCCGAGTCCTGATCCGCAAACTGCCAATATCTTCATATTATCCCTCCTGTTTTTAATTGGATGAATAGGCTTCGATTAAACGTTTGATATGCTCCAACGACTCGGTTTCCTTTAAGGAATCCTGATTTTCTTTATTGCTGAGAAGCCGGGTCAGTTGGGAAAGTGCTTTCAGATGTGTCGTATGGTCAACCGCCGCAATGCAAAACAAAAGCCTTACCGGATACTGCTCATCATCCAAAAAATAGACCGGCTCCTTCAGTTTCAGGAGACTCATTCCCACCTTTTGGACGCCCTTTTCAGGTCTTGCATGAGGGATGGCAATCTCGGGGCCGATAATCATATAAGGTCCCATCGTTTTGACATTGTCGATCATGGCATCCGTGTATTCCTTCAAGATCACCTCCTTATCAAGCAAAGGCTTTGCCGCTGTTTGAATCGCTTCTTCCCAGCCTTTGATTTGGTCGGCCATTTGAATGGTTTCATCTGTCAGCAGATCTTTCAGCACTGGTCGTTTCCCCCTTGTTTCCGTCACTTTTTGAACAAATGCAATATTTTTCAATGATTCTCTTAGTCCTTTTTCGTCTATGATACTGGCATGCTTCTTGAGGATGTGAAGAAATTCGTCTGTCAAAAGCTCCCTTTGCTTCACACCGAACATTTCCTGATACACTTCATTGACAAGCCTGCTTTTTTCAGCGGGCGTCATCAGCGGCCTGACCATGTAGTATCGCTTTTTGGTTTTCAGCTCAACGGTGGAAAACACGGCATCATAATGATCAAAGACGTCAGGTGTGAATTCCTGCAAAGACATCGCTTTCTCAACGACAATCTCTGAAAATAACGATTCAAGCTGGCGCCTGACCATTAAGGATGAGCTGACACCGCTCGGACAGACGACGACTGCCGTCTTTTTGGATGACCCGGACTGCACCGGCTGCTCAAGCAATGCACCAAAATGAATTGTGATAAAGCCGATTTCTTCCTCTGGAACCGGTTTGTTCAACAGCGCTTCAAGGTGCCGCATCAGCTTTTGAACGATGGTAAACAGTTCTTTATGCTCTTTCTTAATTTTGCTGAGCAAGGGATTGTGAATCGGAATCCGGTATTTCATTCTGAAATATGCCGGCTTCAAGTGCCGATAAAGAGATTCCGCCACCTCGCGTCTCCTCGGAAATGTGATGCATGCTCTTGATTCAAATTCAAGCACAAGCTTTTCACACAGCTGATAAAGCGGATCATGCGCCGGCTGTTGTCCAAATGAAAGCCCGAGCAGCTGGATCAAAATGTAGCAAAGTTCCGTTTCATGAACGGGAATCCGAAGCTCATTCACAAGCCTTACGGCTGCGTTTTTCAGCGGACTTTGCTTTAAAAGCTCACCCTCCTCCTGGTGAAAACGGACAATTTTTCCTTCGGCCACTCTGATCGAATACATCATCAGAAAGTAGATAAATTCATTAAGCCTTTCTTCGACGAGTTGAAGCCCGTATTCTTTTGAGACAAGTTCAACCGCTCTTTTAAATTCTTGTTGTTTGTGATCGCGCGAGCCGGAAATTTTTAAAATATAATGAAGGATTTCTTTGCCGTAAGGCTTTTGCAGGAAAGAAGAAAGGTGGTGCATGACGGGAACTCTTTTATCAAACTCGCTTCCTATTAAATGATAGCCGCGCTGTCTTGTATATTTGATCGCCACTAAAAACGGAGTCAGCGCCTCATTCGCTTTTTTCACATCATTCATGACCGTATTTTTGCTGACCTGCAATAGCTGTGTCAGATGAGCGGATGAAATCGGCTCCCTGCGGACAAACAGAAACATGTACAAGGCCTTGATCCGCTCTTCCTGCGTAAAAATAAACGAGCGGCCGATGTCTGAACAGGCTTCGGAGAACCGCAATTCAAGCAATGTTTCCGGAACGGCCAGCCTGTTCTTTCTTTTATATTCGATTTCAGGCAGCTGCTTGCCGGTCAGCCAATGATTGATTTTGTCCAGGTCATAGCAGATTTGCCGTTTCGATAATTGAAAATGATCAATCAGCTGATGCATTGTCGCCTCTCTGACACGCAGCAAATATTGGAGCAATTGAGCCGGACGTTTCTCGTTGATCATTTTTGCGACCCCCTTATTGACATCATATAATAAAGCGCTTTCATTTTGTTTGCCGATTGGGCACAATTCATGGGACTTCCGATCTTCAAGATTGGTCTGATATCCTTCTTTTTTATCGTATAAGCATGAAAAAACCTCTCAGAAGGTGTTGAGAGGTTTTTTCTATCAATCAGCTGCATGCCAATATACTTTCATCAAATCTTCCGACCATTTCGGCTGTATGATTTGTCCTTTCGGGAGAAACTCTTTCATCACCGGTTTGATATCGATTACAGGTGTTCCGTCAATCGCATCCAACCCTTTCACTACAAGCTTGCTCCCGGATTTTTCAAGGAGGGTGACAACGGTCGCGCCGAGCCTGTTCGGCCTGTTTTTTCCCCGTTGGGCGAAAATGCCTGTCTCAGGATAGTTTTTATTGTTTCTCGGGCGCCTCGCCTTATATTGAATGTGTTCCTCTTTTACTTGATGAAAGTAAAAGATAATGTCCAAATGGGAAAATTCTTCGATCCCTTTTAAAGCGTCCGGATGGATGCCTTCAGCCAACTTAATTTCAGAAATCACATCGCCCCAATGATCATCCTTCGGGAAAGTCCGCAAGTTTTCCACAAACGCGACAGGCTTTATTTCTATCAATCTTCTCCCCCGCTTTCACTTTGCTCCATAAAAATTCCGATCTCTGCTTTCACTGCAGGTTTTCCGTTTACTGAGGCGGTTCCTTTGCCGAATAAAAACCCCCGTTTATAGCGGGAAACTTCAAAGTATAGATCAAGTTTGTCTCCCACAACGGCCTTGCCGGTGCATTCGGCTTTTTTCACCGAAGACAGAAAGCCGATTTCAGCCGGTTCTTTCAACGCAGTAAATGCTGCGGTCTGAGCCAGCGCTTCTATTAAGATGAAAATGGCATTTCCTTTTGATTTTCGGTGATGAACCAGTCGTTTTCCGTTATGAATTTATAGCCTTTCACCCATTTTCCCGGCTCACTCTCTACAACACAATCTATGAATAGAAATGGATATCGATGCGGCAGTACAGGGTTGTTCATGCTGATCATCCTTTTTTCAGCAGTTTCTTTTTTTCTCTTTTTAAATGGCTGCTGAACGATCAATTGCAAGCTTCACCATGACCAAAAGCCGGGGCTTAAGCTCCGGCTTCGCTTCATCAATTCGATTTCAGATTGTCGGGGAAGACGGTCAGATCTACTCCCCATAAATGCGGAAGAATGTAGAACACAGCTCCGACGATTAAAATTAGCGTGAAAATATTAATGACAAAGCCGGTTCGAACCATTTCGCTGATCTTCAATTTGCCCGATGCGAAAATAATTGCATTCGGCGGCGTGCCGACCGGCAGCATGAAGGCGCAGTTTGCCGCCATTGCAGCAGGCACCATTAATGCGTACGGATGAACATTCAGCGCTAAAGCGAGCGAGGCCAGTACAGGCAGAATCATGGTCGCCGTAGCCGTATTCGACGTAATCTCCGTCAAAAACAGCACCAATGCCGTTGAGATGATGACAATAACCACAAAGTTAAATCCATCCAATACCGTCAGCCTTCCGCCGATCCACTCCGCCAGACCCGTTTCTTTAAAACCTGTTGCGAGCGCCAAGCCTCCTCCGAATAAAAGGAGAATCCCCCACGGCAAGTCCTTCGATACCGACCAGTCCAATACCCTGCCCCCTTTATTGAGCGAAGGGATCAAGAAGAGCAATGAAGCGGCGAATATCGCAATCATTGTATCGTCAATACCCGGTATTTTGTCATCCCATAAAAACGTTCTCGTCACCCACATAAACGCGGCAAACCCGAAGACGAGCAGAACCATTGTTTCTTCAAAACTCATCTTTCCAAGCTTTCTTTTTTCTTCGAGAATCAATTCTTTTCCGCCCGGAAGCTCCTTCATCTTGATCGGATGCGCCACTTTCGTCAAGTACAGCCATACCGCTACAAGCAAAATGACGACGACCGGAACGGCAAAAGCCATCCATCCGCCGAAAGACACTTCAACTCCGTACAGCTTCTTAATATTGGCCGCCAAAATAATGTTCGGCGGCGTGCCGATCAGCGTACCGAGTCCGCCGATTGTCCCCGCATACCCGATGCTGAAGATCAGCGCTTTTGAAAATTTCGCCTCTTCTGCGGCTAAATCTTTTCTTTCAGACTTTATGACAGCTGATACCTGATGAATGATAGCGGTTCCAATTGGAAGCATCATCATCACCGCGGCCGTATTTGAGACCCACATAGACAAAAATCCTGTGGCCGCCATAAAACCGAGGACGATCCTCGAGGTGCTCGTGCCCACTACAGAAATAATATTGAGCGCAATCCGTTTATGGAGATTCCAACGTTCCATCGCAAGTGCAATCAAGAAGCCCCCTAAGAATAAAAAGACGATCGGATCGCCGTAGCTCGACGTGACAGCTGCCCCTTCCAGCGCCCCCGTCAGCGGAAGCAGCACGATCGGCAGCAATGATGCAGCCGGAATCGGAACAGCCTCCGTAATCCACCAAACCGCAACCCACAAAGTAGTCGCCAATACCATTCTACCTTCATAGCTCAGACCCTCGGGAAAAAAGAACAAAAGGACAGCGAAAAACAATGCAGGACCAAGCAGCAGCCCGATTTTTTGAGGCGTTTTATAGCTCGGCGGCTTCTCTTCCTTCATGGTTTGTTCCGAATTTATCTTTAAACCGGCATCTTTTCCCGCCCTGACAGGCATGGCGAACAAAAGCAGCCTCTTTGCTTCCCGGTGTGATCTCCAAAGCATATCCCATGCTGACACAACGCTTGATTTCATAAAAAACTCCCCCTTCCCCTCTATCTATAAAGCGCTTACAATAATAATCAAAAAGTAATCTGCCGACTGTCGACAGTTATAACTTAATTATAACGGACAGCTAATGGCAGTCAACACTTTTTTGTCACAAAATACTCAATATTATGGTAATTTTAGATTGATGGTATTTCTCTCTTTTTGCTAGACTATTAGTGATTTCCGCAGTGAAAAATAAACGAGGTGAACAGCGTGAAGTTTTCGATCCAACGTGCAGTCTCTTATCATGATCAAGTCCATCATTATTTAAAAGATATGATTATTAAAGGAGGATATCAGCCCGGCGAACGGATCTATGAATCCAAAATCGCCAAGGAGCTGCAAGTGAGCCGCAGCCCCGTCAGAGAGGCGATTCGGACACTTGAACAAGAAGGCCTGTTATTGATAGATGATAAATCAAAAATTACAGTTTATGAACCGACAATCAAAGATCTTGAAGAAATATACCAATGCCGTCAGGCGCTCGAATCCCTGGCCGTTTCTTTGGCGACTCGCCTTGCCTCTAATGAAACACTGGAGCTCATTTCCGAAACGCTCTCTGAGGCGCATAAGCACCAGAAAAGCCAAGGTCCGGAGTCGGCTAATGCTCTGCTTCGCCTAAATACGCAATTTCATGATGCCATCATCGAAGCGAGCGAAAACGAACGCCTGCAAAAACAGCTGCTTGATTTACGGTCGCTGACCTTTTTCTACCGGAGCAAAAACCTTGAAAAACCGGAGCGCACTCTTGAAATCATCAATCAGCACGAGGAGATTCTGCGTCACATGCAGGACAGAAATGACGCAAAAGCAGCCGAATCAATGAGGAAGCATATAGAGGCAGACCTTTGCTACTTAAAAGAGGTGTTGTTCAGAAGCAGTGCCGCACGCTAAAAAAGCAGGGTTCCCCCTGCTTTTTTCAGCTCTGACAGACAAATTCGGCTGTTCGGTTGATCTCTTTGATGACATCCGGCAGGCGATCGCGATCATTCACTGCATGAACGCGCTGAAACCCTACGGCTGCAGCTCTCTCCCCCGCTTCTTCAGTGAGGCAGAACGCCTGAAGACGGGCAGCCGTTTTTTCCGGATGGAGGCCGACTGTCTCCGCCTCGTTTACGAACAGCTCGACGCATGTTCGATTTGAAAACAACACTATATCAATAGGAAACTCATCAATTTCCCGTTTGATGATCGAGGTAAAGCGGCTGTCGATCACCCTGTCATGTGTAATCAATACCTCGCACCCGGAGTGCGGGTAATTTTGCACGGCTTCCCGGCTGCCGATCAGCAAACAGCTGCCCGAGACCGGCATTTCCGTTTGCAGAAAGGCTTCAAATCCCCGTTCTTCAAGAGCTGCTTTTACATGCTGATCTGAAGCGTAAAGCCTTCCGCGCATTTCCCTGACATCGATCTTCAAAGCAGCAAGCCGGCTGAAAAATCTGCGCAGTGACGCACTTGAGGTGAACAGCAGGCTGTCAAAACAAGCGATTCGACCTAAAAGTGCATCGTCAGGCACCGTTTCGGCCGATTTCCATTTCGGCCATTCCACAACTTCAGCGCCTTGTTCACGAAGCGCCTCCACTGGAATTTGTTCTTCTTCACAGCTTTTGACTGCCATGATGTTCAGCCCGATCAAAGGCTTTTCTTCAAACCAGCTGTTCTGCCTGAATGATACGATGTCGCCGATGACGATAATCGCGGGATTTTTGATCTGATGCTCGGTTATTTTCTCCCTGATATTCTGCAATGTCCCTTTAACACTCCGCTGCCGGCCCCATGTGCCCCATTGGATGGCCATTGCGGGAACAAGGGGGGACTTGCCGTGTTTCATCAGCTGCTCGCATATATAACCAAGGTTTTTGATCCCCATGTAAAAGACGAGGGTTTGGACGCCCTTGGCCAGCCCTTCCCAATTCATCTCCGGTTTGCCCGATTTATCATGGGCGGTGACAACGGCAAAGGATGAAGCGAAATCGCGGTGGGTCACAGGCAGTCCGGCATAAAGAGGAGCGGCGATTCCCGATGTAATGCCTGGCACCATCTCGTACGGGATGCCGTGTTCGCTGACGGCAGCCGCTTCTTCCCCGACTCTGCCAAACACGCTCGGGTCTCCTCCTTTCAGCCGGACCACTTTGAGGCCTTTCAGCCCCTTTTCAATGAGCAGTGCATTGATTTCACTTTGCCTCATATAATGGCGGTCCGGGAGCTTGCCGCAGTAGACAAATTCGCATGATGCTTTTGCATGCTCAAGCAGCCGGGAATTGACGAGCCTGTCATACAATATGACATCCGCCGCCTCGATCAGCGTTCTTCCTTTTAATGTGATCAATCCTGAATCGCCCGGTCCGGCCCCGACAAAATAAACTTTCCCATTCCCCATCAACTGTCATCCTTCCATCTGCCGATTATGTGAACGCGTTTGTTTTTTTAATAAAGAGGGGTCACGTTCTGCGACCCTTAAGGCTTTTGAAATATTGCGTTTCGCTTGTTGCGCCGTTTAATAAACGATATACAAATCTTCGCCTTCAACGACCGTTTCGTATGTCTGCACACACCCCGTGTCAGGCTCTTGGACTTTGCCGTCTTCAAGGCTGATCTTCCAGTCGTGCATCGGACAGAAGACGAATTCGCCGCTTACCATTCCTTCGGCAAGCACGCCCCCTTTGTGGGGGCAGCGGTTTTCAATCGCGCGGACGCTGCCGTTTGAAAGCTTGAATACCGCGATTTCCTTGTCCTTGATGAGCACTGTCTTCCCAAGCTGATTCGGCAAATCCCCGACCTTCGAAACAAACACCTTTGTTAAGTTCTTGTTCACCATGTGAATTCCTCCTCAAGTTGGTTTTTCATTTTAGGAAGTGACAACATTTTCGAATAGCTGTCTTGTTGTCTTTCCGTCTTCCAAAAAGTCTTTCCACGGGTCTTTATGGACAGACAGCGCTTGATTGATGCGGTCATTCAGCTCTTTGCGTTTTTCTTTATCATTCAATACGGATTGGACGTGGGACAAGCCGACACGTTCGATCCATGCAGATGTCCGCTCTAAATAGTTGGCTGTTTCACGATAGTATTGGAGATATGCGCCTGTGATTTCGATGACTTCTTCAGCCGTTTTGACTTTCATTAACAGATCGCCTGCACGCAGATGTGTGCCTCCGTTTCCGCCGACGTAAATTTCCCAGCCGCCGTCGATGCCGACAACGCCGATATCTTTAATGCCGGATTCAGCACAGTTTCTCGGACAAGCGGAAACCGCCATTTTAATTTTGTGAGGCGTGTAGAGCCCTTCAAATTTTTTCTCAAGGTCAATTCCGAGAGCCATTGAATCTTGCGTTCCGAAGCGGCAGAACTGTTCGCCTACACACGTTTTTACGGTTCTGAGCGTTTTTCCGTAAGCAAATCCAGAAGGCATGTCAAGATCAGCCCATACTTTCGGAAGATCCTCTTTTTTGACGCCGATCAGATCGATCCGCTGGCCGCCGGTCATTTTCACTAGAGGAATTTCATATTTGTCGACGACATCGGCGATGCGCCGCAAATCATTCGAATTGGTGACCCCGCCGTACATCCGCGGTACGACTGAATATGTGCCGTCTTTTTGAATGTTGGCGTGCATCCGTTCATTGACGAAGCGGGATTCTCTTTCATCTTCATATTCCTTCGGATTGATCATGCCGAGGTAGTAGTTAAGCGCAGGGCGGCATTTGGAACAGCCTTCCGCCGTTTTCCAGCCGAGCACGTTCATGACTTCTTTTGTATGGGTCAGCCCTTTTTCTCTGATTTCGGCCACGAGTTCGTCTCTTGAAAGATCCGTACATCCGCAAATCGCTTCTTTTTGTGCTGAAGCATCAAATTCTGAGCCGAGCGTATGCTGGAGAATCTCTGCGACAAGCGGCTTACATCCTCCGCAAGAGCGCGATGCGCCTGTGCATGCTTTAATTTCATCCGTCGATGTGCATCCCTGCTCTTTGATCGCCTGAATGATCATTCCTTTCGAAACGCCGTTGCAGCCGCACACGATCTCATCGTCGCTCATCGCAGCGGTCAAGCTCATGCCTTCTTCCTGATTCAAAGGCTGCAAGATTGAAATTTTTGAAGTATCAGAAATATCCGCTCCTTTTTGAATCATGGAAAACAGCCTGTTTCCTTCGCTGCTGTCTCCGAACAGTACGGCGCCGATCACCTGATTGCCGCGCAGAACGATTTTTTTGTAGATTCCGTCCTGTTCGTCAAACACTTTGAGCGCTTTTTTGTCTTCTCCGTCATCCTCATTAAAGTCACCGGCAGAAAAGACCTCAACACCGGAAACCTTCAGCTGGGTAGATAAAACAGATCCTTCATACGGAGCCGTTTCAACGCCGCAGATTTTTTTGGCAAGCACTTTTGCCTGTTCATAAAGAGGCGCGACAAGTCCGTAGGCAATGCCCCTATGCTCCGCGCATTCTCCGACAGCGTAAATGTTGGGAACTTCGGTCTCCATGTAATCATTGACGACGATTCCTCTGTTTACCGGAAGGCCGCAGTCTTTGCCGAGCTGAACGTTCGGCTTGATTCCGACCGCCATGACGACCAAATCGGCCTCAAGCGTTGAGCCGTCTTTGAATTTTAAGCCTTCGACACGTGTTTCTCCGTAAATTTCTTCGGTCTGCTTTTCCAGTAAAAATTTCATGCCCTGCTTTTCCAGCTCTTTTTGCAAAAGCCGTCCTGCGGTTGCATCAAGCTGACGCTCCATCAAATATGGCGCGAGGTGGACAACGGTAACATCCATGCCAAGGTTGAGAAGTCCGCGCGCTGCTTCCAGTCCCAGCAGCCCGCCGCCGATAACTGCTGCTTTTTTGTACGTTTTGGAAGCTTCGAGCATGATATCCGTATCCTTGATATCACGGAAAGCTGTTACACCTTCTTTATCCGCTCCGGGCAATGGCAGAATAAAAGGGAGAGAACCTGTCGCCAAAATCAGTTCATCATACGGCTGGACTCTTCCCGTATCCGTGATGACGGTTTTGGACTCCGGATCAACTTTAACGACTTCTTCACCTGTATACAGCTGAATGCCGTTTTCTTCATACCAATCCCAATCATTCAGTGTAATGTCCTTAACATCCGTATCTCCTTGAAGCACTTTGGAAAGAAGAATCCGGTTATAGTTTGGGTGCGGTTCGCTGCCGAAAATCGTGATCTGAAACTCTTCGTTTGAAATTTTAAGAATTTCTTCAATGGCCCTGACCCCGGCCATACCGTTCCCTACAAGGACAAGCTGCTTTTTTTTCACTATGATCCTCCCCTTTTTCAAAACAATTCACTATACGCCCTAAACAAGTATTCTATTTACATCTTTAAAACTATCACAAATTATAGTTAATTTTGTAAACTTTTTATGACTTTTTATGACAATTTATTCACAAAATTGTCAACTGACGGACGAATTTTCACGGAGCAAACCTTAAATCCCGGCATGCTGCAGGACGGATCGAGCGTTTCCGCTATCAAATCGTTCACATTTTGCGAATCCGCCCAATGTATCGGTACAAAAACGGTATCCGGCCTGATGGCTTCCGACCATTTGCTCCTGACGATGATGCTGCCTCTTTTTGATTCCACCCTGACCAGCACCCGGTCGCCAATATTGTACTTTTCCGCCGTTTTCGGATGGATTTCCATAAATGATTCAAAGTGTCTCGCCTTGAGCGCGGCGCTCCTTCTCGTCTGTACCCCGGTTAAATAGTGAGACATCACCCTTCCGGTCGTCAGAATAAGGGGATACTCCTCAGTCGGTACATCTTTTTTGACCTTTGGTTCGTTCGGGACGACGCACATTCTTGCTTTTTTGTCCGGGTGGGAGAAGGATGATTCAAACAGGCGCTGTGTTCCAGGGTGCCCCTCTTCTGGACAGGGCCATAAAATGCCGCCTTCCTTTCTCAGACGTTCATAGGTGATGCCCGAATAGTCGGCAATTCCGCCGCGGCTCGCTTTTCTCAATTCATTAAAAACATCCTCTGCCGATCGATATGAAAAATAGCGGCCTTTTCCAAGCGCTTTAGCGATATCGCAAATAATTTGCCAGTCATGCCTCGCTTCACCGGGACACGGCTTTGAGGCTTCCCTTAATGTCACTCTGCCTTCCAGATTGGTCATCGTTCCTTCGTCCTCGAGATAGGATGATGCTGGGAGAACGACATCCGCGAGTATTGCCGTTTCAGAAAGAAACAAATCAACGGCGGCAAAAAACTTTAATTTACCCAAAGCGGATTTGACAAAGCCGGCGTTCGGGCTGGATACAACAGGGTTTGAACACATTAAAAACATTCCTGTAATTTCGCCTTCATGAACTTTCTTCATCATTTCATAAGCGGATACGCCTTTTCCCGGAAGATCTTCAGCTTTTATGCCCCAAACATCCGCAATATAGGCGCGGTCGGCTTCATTTTCAATCGAACGGTAACCTGGCAGCTGGTCTGCTTTCTGCCCGTGCTCCCGCGCCCCCTGCCCATTTCCTTGCCCGGTGACGGCGCCGTAGCCGCAAGCAAATTTGCCGATTTTCCCCGTTGATATTAGAATATTCAGTAAATTTCTTACAGCAGCCGTTCCGTCAGTCTGCTGTTCAACCCCTCTTGCCGTGAACAGCATTCCCGTCTCCTCGCGGGCGAATTTTACCGCGGCTTTTTTGATCTGCTCGATTTGTATCCCGGTTTTGGCCGAAATGTCTTCAAGCGATAAAGATGCTACATGGCGCTTGACCTCTTCAAACCCTTCAGCTCTATCTCTGATAAACGCTCCGTCTGTCAGCTGTTCTTCAATGATGATTTTCAGCATTCCGTTTGCGAGCGCGGCGTCTGTTCCCGGCTTGATTTTCAAATGCAGGTCGGCGATCTTGGCCGTTGCCGTTTCGCGGGGATCAATGACGATGATGTACGCCCCGTTTTGCTTCGCTTCTTCAAAATACGGCATGATCGTCGGCTGGCACTCGGCGATATTCGTACCTGCGAGGATGATGACCCTTGCATGGGGGATCTCGGAAAGGGCATTTGTCAGTCCCCGGTCCATTCCGAAGGTTTGATTTGCAGCTGTTGCGGCCGCCGACATGCAAAGCCTGCCGTTGTAGTCAATATGCTTCGTCTTCAAGGCGACGCGGGCGAACTTCCCGAGCAGGTACGCTTCCTCGTTTGTAATGGACGCGCTGCCGTATACACTCAAAGCATCGCGGCCGTCTTCATGCTGGATCGCTGTTACTTGTTCTTTGATGTACTGAAACGCTTCTTCCCATGACACACGGACGAATTCACTGTTTTTTTTGATCAGCGGATGGGTGATCCTCTCTGAATGAAACGCGTGCTGATGGGCGTTCATCCCCTTCATGCACAGCCGCCCCTTTGTCGTCGGATTGTCTTTTCCGACCGCCGTGTACTTTTTTCTTGTCACAATCGTCTGTTCAATGAGCTGCATTTTGCACTGCATGCTGCAAAATGGACATTGGGTGTCATACGTTTTTTCGGATTGCACTTCTTTTTGCTTTGTGCGAAAGTACTTTAGCAATCGTTCTGTCAATTCACATCAGCCCTTTTATCGTTTCTTGCTGAGCCAGCCGCTTTTCTTTTTCAAGCCGTTCGATCAGCTGGCCGCGAAGTCCGTTGTCAAATAAAACTTCCCGGATATGAATGATGCCGGCGCGTTCAATCCAATGCCCGATCTTCTCAAGATAGTTTGCTGTTTCGCGGTAATATTGAAGCAGGCCTTTCATGAGTTCACCCGCTTCCTCCGCCGAGTCGGCTACTGAAAGCAGCTCTCCCGGGGAAGCATGCTGTCCTCCTTGGCCGCCCGCATAAAACTCCCATCCTCCGTTTACTTTGAGAAGTCCGATGTCATGAACTGAAGCGTACACGCAATCGTCCAAACAGCCCGACACCCCAATGGAGACCTTGGCCGGAATGAGGAGGGATTCTGCTGCTTTTTCCAAGTCTGCTGCCAATGTTTGAATCTGCGGTGATCCGCATGGGCACGTTTTAACCGCGGCGATCCGCTGCTGTTGCGGCGGGCAATACGGCATGCCGAGTTCTTCTTTTACACGCTCTATAAGCTCCGGCTTAATGCCGGCAAGCTTTAATCTCTGATGGTGTGTCATGTACACCTCTTGAATTTGATATTTTTCAATCACTCCTGCAATGCGCTTCAGCTCTTCGGCATTCGTCCGGCCTCCGTACATTTGCGGGATGATGGCATCCGTCTCCTCTTCGTGCTCCTCATAGGCGATGTCCGGACGGATCATTTTTAAATAGTAGTGAAGCGCGGGCACGCAAATCCGGCATCCGCTGCTATTTTTCCAGCCGAGCGCCGAGATGACTTCGTGAACGGAAGAAAGATTTCTCATCTGTATTTCGTTCACGACTTCATCTTCCGTGAATGAAGTGCAGGCGCACATCGGTTGTTCCGCCGCAGATATGTGACCATCATGTTCGGCGGTATGGAGGAGCAGTTCCTCGACCAACGGCCTGCAGCCGCCACATGACCCGGAAGCTTTTGTACAGCGTTTGACCTCCTCGGCCGTCTTTAAACCGTGCGTCTGTATCGCTTCCATGATCATGCCTTTTGAAACCGCGTTGCATTGGCAGATCGTTTCACGAACCGCCATAGAAGCGACTGAACTGTCTTCCTCCGATTGAAACAGCTCTTTTTTGACAACGGTAATATCCCTTTGTTTGATGATGCTTTCCAACAGCCTTTGACTGCCGCTGGTGTCTCCGTATAAAATGACGCCGGCCATTTTATCCCCTTGAAAGACCGCTTTTTTATAGACTCCGGCCGCTTCGTCTAAAAGTTTAATAGCCGTCGTCGAGTCGTCCTCTGTGATTTTCCCTGCCGAAAAGACGTCGATTCCGGACATTTTTAAAGCCGCGGACTGAACGGAGCCCTGATAACCGGAACATTCGAGGCCGCAAATATGTTTGGCCAGCACTTTCCCCTGCTCATACAGTGGCATGACTAAGCCGTAGACCGTTCCGTTATGCTCCGCGCATTCACCGACGGCGTAGACATTTGGAACATTTGTCTCCATATAGTCGCTGACGATGATCGCCCTGTTGGTTGAAATACCGCTCGCCTTGGCCAGTTCGATATTCGGTCTGACACCGGCAGCCATGACGACGAGATCGGCGCTGATCTTCGTCCCGTCTTTAAACCGCACACCCTCGGCGCGCGATGTTCCTAAAATCGCCTCTGTATCTTTCTCCAAAAGAAAATGGATCCCTTGACGCTCCAGCTCTTTCTGGAGCATGGCAGAAGCCGGCGGATCAAGCTGAGTCTGCATGATTGAGGAAGAGTGGTGAACCACATCAACCTTCATCCCGAGGTTTGCCAATCCCCGCGCCGCCTCAAGGCCCAATATTCCCCCGCCGATGACGGCCGCTTTTTTAAATCGCTTTGATGCGTTTATGAATGCCCGGCAATCGTCTATTGTTCTAAAACCATATACCCCTTCTTTGTCTGCACCATGAACCGGGAGGATAAACGGGGAAGAGCCCGTCGCAATGATCAGTTTGTCATAAGCGATTTCGCGGTTTTGATCTGTCGCCACCGTTTGATTAACCGTATCGATTGCGACAGCCGTTTCCCCTGTATAAAGGGTAATCCCGTTTTCTTCATACCAGCTCCGGCTTTTTGTCATCACATCGTTCCAATCCGTTTCTCCCTGAAGGACAGAAGACAGCAGAATCCGGTTATAGCCCGGGTGTGGTTCGCTGCCGATGATGACGATCTCAAACCGGCTCCCGCCGTGTAGTGAAATCTCTTCGGCCGTGCGAACCCCTGCCATGCCGTTTCCTATTAAAACAAGCCTTTGTTTCCCCATTTTCTCCCCTCCCCTCTGCAGCTTTGCTCCGGATTATTATTTCACATTGCATCGCTAAAGCGTGCAAACCTGTTACATTTCCTGACAAAAAATTTTAGAAACAGGACGGTTTGACCAGTACCCATTGACGACGATTCAACGGCTTTGGCCGCGATGTTAAAGTTCAACATTTCATCACATTTTTTATCACGTTCCGCTTGTTTCTTTTCCTTCAATCTACTAGGCTTATAAGTACAGAACATAAAGAACGGGGGAGGAGAATGCTACCGATTAAAAGAAGGGAGCAGATTTTGGCTTGGATCAAAGAAGAAGAATCTCTGCGCATTTCGGAAATTTCGAAAAGGCTGAACGTCTCTGAAATGACCGTTTACCGCGACATTAAACCGCTCGTTGAAAACGGGCAGGTCATCAAGACCGCAGGCGGAATTACGCTAAACAAGCCGAAGCAGCAGCTTGGGCAGCTTTGCGTCGTTTGCGGAAAAGGGGCAGGTTCGAGGCTTGCCGTGCAAATTGTCAAAAACGACAGCCAAATTGAACAGTTTTGCTGCGCGCATTGCGCAATGCTCCGCTATGAGAAAGTGAAAGATGATGTATCACAGATTATCTGCAGGGATTTTTTGCTGGATACGACGATCAGCGCCAAAGCTGCCGTCTTTTTGCTGGATACAGATCTTCATTTGAACTGCTGCGAGCCGCATGCGCTCCCTTTCGCTTCTGAAGCAGAAGCGCGGAAATTCAAAAAAGGCTTTGGCGGACAGCTGTTATCGTTTGACGATGCCGCGCTTCTGGTCCAGAAAACGATGAAGAACAGCTGCTGCAGCCTGAAGACATGAAATTTTGTTAAGAGATTGGATGAATGTGATGAAAAGAGCAACACTCTGGGCAGTTCTGGCTGTTCTTTGTACCATTCTGCTGCCAAAAGCCGCTTTTGCTCACGCTTATATCGTACAATCAACTCCTGCTGAAAATCAGGAGCTGAAAAAAGCGCCTGAAGAAATTAAGATCGAATTCAATGAAGCGATTCAGAACGGGTTTCATTCGATAACGGTCAGAAATTCGTCGGGTGAACGGGTAGATTCCGGCAAAACGGAAATCGACCCCCAAAACGCAAAGATCATGACCGTCAAGCTGAAACCGAAGTTAAAGGATGATATCTACTCGGCCGAATGGAGAGCCGTATCCGCAGACGGTCATCCTGTATCAGGCACGATCCCTTTTAGTATCGGAAACATTCAAGGCGGGCTGCCGAAAGATCAGCAAAATCAAGCATCAGGCCTGCCGGCAGCCGATATCGTCATTGAACGCGTCCTTTTGTATACCGGTTTCTCCCTGTTCATGGGAGCCGCTCTTTTTCAGCTCGTCTGGCACCGACCTGAAAACGGCTGGCCGGGTGACAAAAAGCGCCGTCTGAAGCGGATCACGAATGTGGCGCTCTTATTGACAGGGGCTGCCATCATCATTCAGCTGCCACTGCAAACAAAAACAAACGCAGGCGTTTCCTGGATCGGGGCTTTTCAGCCTTCGCTTTTACAAGAAACGCTTTTGAATACGACGGGCGGAATGCTGTGGCTGATCAACATCGCCATCATCGCATTGCTTGTTTTCTCTTCGAATAGAAAAGGCCTGAAGAGCGCGATCTTGAGCCTGTTCCTTTTTGCCGGACTTTTGTTCGTCAAATCGCTCGACGGCCATGCCGCTTCGACGAGCGCAGGCTATATGACAATCGCGATGAACTTCATCCATCTGAATGCCGCTTCCATTTGGACTGGCGGACTCGCGATGTTTGTGCTGTTTTTCGGAAAAGACTGGCTGAAGCCTGACAAAAGTTTGATATGGGAAACCATTCGGCGCTTCTCGCCATGGGCGCTCGCTTCAGCAGGGCTACTCATATTCTCGGGCCTTTTCAACAGCTTTTTCATTGTTCATACACTGGATAACCTGTTCGGGACGGCTTACGGAAAAGCGCTCCTTGTGAAATCGGCGCTCGTCCTTCTCATGATCGGACTCGGAGCATTTCACTATTTTCGTTTTAGAAAAGCGCCGAAACAGCAGGGCGGCCGTTCGATGAAAGCTGAATGGGCGGTCGGGCTTCTCATTCTGCTGACCACGGCGGTTTTCACCAATATTCCAAGTCCGCCCGCGCCGCTGCCGCAGCCTTTCAGTGAGACGAAGCAGCTGACGGAAGGAAATACGCTGTCACTCCGAATCAGCCCAAACATGCCGGGCTCAAATACGTTTGAAGTCACCGTCAGAAACAGAAAAGGAGACGTCGTCAAAGATATCCAAAAAATTGAATTAACCGTTGAGAAAACCGGGCTTTTCGGGGATGACAAGGAAAGCACGTTCAGCCTCAGCAAAAATAAAGACGGTGTTTTCCAAACGAAAAATTTAAATTTAAGCGAAGACGGCATCTGGAAGATCCGCGTTCACGGATTAACGGCGTCATTTGAGGAAATCAGAACAGTTTTCAATGCAAAAATTAATAAAAAGGAGTTTTGATTATGTTGAAAAAGACATTATGGATGGGTGCAATCCTAGCATCATTTTTGCTTTTCTCCGTGCCGGTCAGCGCACATGTCACGGTAAAACCGACCGAATCAGCAGCAGGCTCATGGGAAACATACACTGTCAAAGTACCGGTTGAAAAAGACAACGCCACGATCAAGGTCGTTCTCAGCATGCCGGACGGTGTTGAATTTCAGCAGTATGAACCGGTGCCGGGGTGGAAAACAAGCACTGAAACCGGCAAAAACGAAAAAGTAACAAGGGTGACGTGGGAAGCCGAAAACGGCGGCATTCAGCCTGGTGAATTCCAGCAGTTTACCTTCACCGCCAAAAACCCTGACAAAGAACAAAAGGCCGCCTGGAACGCATACCAATATTATAAGGACGGCACAATTGTCGAGTGGACCGGTGATGATGACGCCGATACCCCGCATGCAATCACAAGCATTGTCGACGCTGCAAAACTCGGACACGAAACGGTTGATGCACACGGCGCTTCAACGAAACAAAACGCTGCCGCAGAAAATGAAGACAGTCAAGGAGGACAAGGGATTCAAACCGCTTCCCTGATCCTGTCGATCCTCGCCGTGCTTCTTGGAGGTGCTGCGCTGCTCTTGACAGTGCGGAAAAAGAAATCGTAAAAAATGAAATGCTGTCGGGAACAACCCGACAGCATTTTTGTTTCATTTCAGTCCGAATCCTGCACGATCTGATAATACATGCCCGTTTTTTGATCGACCACCGGCTCCAAATGAAGCCCGTCATCAGTCTCAAATGTACCATTCAGGCGATCTGCATCCCCTGTATATAACGTGTACTTTCTTCCCTTAGGGGTTGTGAACGGCGCGGAAGCTTCCGCATTCTCCGTTTTCGGGTGGTCCGATTTTACAATTGCGTAATTTAAGTCGCGGTACCATTGATAGTTGCCGTTTTCCCTTTTGATGTGTGCGAGGCCAATCCCCTCTCCCTCCGAATCGCCGAATCGAAAAACGACGACTTGTTCACCGTTTAAATCGATTTTGTCTATAATATCGTCTTTTGTAATGCTTTCATAACGAATGCCGTTCTCAATCGCTTTCTGTTCGCTGTTCACCCATTTGGTTTGTTCCTCAGCCTCTTGGGCGCTCGCACATCCGGCGAGCCAGATCAACAAGAAGAATAAAACTGTTCGTTTTTTCATCCGCTTCCTCCGACTTTAATTGTTTTTTGGCCATTATATGAATTCGGCCAGCGTTGAATATTTCCTCTTTTCAGGGAAATTTCCGAAGCGGCGATTCAAAAATCCGCAAACTTATCTTACAATAGAAAAAGTTCTGAATGATCGAGTAGGGAGAGATCGTTAGTATGAAAGTATCGGTTCTGTTTGTCTTGCTTGCGGCAATTTTATGGGGAACGACGGGAACAACCCAGGCATTTGCGCCGAAAGAGGCGGCACCTCTTGTGTTCGGCGCTGTCAGAATGGCGGTCGGCGGCATCACCCTGCTCTTGTTCGCGGCTTTCCGCGGTCAATTGAAACGAAGCGGCTGGCCCGTTAAAACGCTGATCATCGCAGCATTGAGCATGGCATTTTACCAGCCTTTCTTTTTTTCAGCCGTCAGCCTGTCAGGAATCGCCGTCGGAACGGTCGTCGCCATCGGCAGCGCTCCGATTATTGCCGGCTGCCTCGAATGGCTGGTGTTCAAAAAGGTTCCGCAGACGAAATGGTGGATCGCAACTGCTGCAGCGATAGCAGGCGTAGCCTTATTATTCATTCCCTCCGCCTCATCGGGGGGGAGCTTTCTCGGCATACTGCTCGCACTTGGCGCCGGTCTTTCCTTTGCCGTCTACACGCTGACAAGCAAGAAACTCCTGCAAAAGCAAAAGCCGGAGGCTGTCACAGGCACCGTATTCTTTTTAAGCGCTGTATTGCTTGCCCCGTTGTTGTTTCTGTACGATCTCGGCTGGATCTCATCGGTTCAGGGAATGGCTGTCAGCCTCTATATCGGGGTCATTGCAACCGGAGCCGCGTACCTGTTATTTACGACAGGATTGGCAAAAGTGCCCGCCTCAACGGCGGTGACGCTGTCGCTTGCTGAACCGCTTACAGCGTCGCTGTTGGGAACCGTGCTTGTCAGGGAATCGCTGCCTCTTGTTTCCTGGGCCGGGATCGCCCTGCTTCTTTTAGGCATTTTTTATATTTCCTATCAGCCCAAAAAAGATAAAATAAACGCTGAACAGATGAAAGCGTAAAAAAAACCCGCCCGGGGATATACGGGCGGGTTTTCATGTTGTCTTGTTATTCATCCAAACCGATGGACAAATATTTTGTTTCCAAATACGGCTCGATGCCTTCCAGTCCGCCTTCGCGTCCGATACCGCTTTCCTTCATGCCGCCGAAAGGCGCCTGAACGGTTGACGGTCCGCCGTCATTCCAGCCGAGAATGCCGTAATCAAGGTTTTCGGATAAATAGATGCCGCGGCGGTAGTTTTCCGTAAAGAAGTATGCCGCTAAACCGTAAGGCGTATCATTGGCGAGCTTGACCGCTTCGTCCAGCGTTTTAAAAGACGTAATCGGCGCAACGGGGCCGAATGTTTCCTCATGCATGATCGTCATTGAAGGATCAACATCCGTCAGCACTGTCGGATGGACAAAGTAGCATGATTTCTCATCATCGCTTTCGTATTCGGCGCCGATGAGAACTTTCGCCCCTTTATTCACCGCGTCATTGATTTGATCGACGATTTTTTGGAAGCCGTTTTTATTGATGATCGGCCCGATTGATACACCTTCTTCGAGTCCGTTCCCGACTTTCAGCTTGGCGACTTCCGCGCGGAGTTTTTCTGCAAATTCATCCTTAACCGATTCATGAACGATCAGACGGTTTGCACAGACGCACGTTTGTCCGGCATTCCTGTATTTCGAAAGCATCGTCTGCTTAACGGCGAGGTCAATGTTGGCATCTTCATCAACGATCAGCGGGGCATGGCCGCCGAGCTCCATTGACACATGCTTCACCGTCTCGGCGCTGTTTTTCATTAAATGTTTGCCGACAGGTGTTGACCCGGTGAACGTAATCTTGCGGATCAGCGGATGGCTTGTAAAAATAGAGCCGATCTCTTGTCCGTCGCCGATCACACATTGAAGGACGTCTTTCGGAATGCCCGCTTCGTGCCCGAGACGGACGAGCTCAAGCGCCGTTAAAGGCGTATCAGGCGCCGGCTTGATGATAAAGGTACAGCCCGCCGCCAAAGCCGGCGCCGCTTTTCTCGTGATCATCGCCGCCGGAAAATTCCACGGGGTAATCGCCGCAACAGGTCCGACTCCCTGGCGTGTGACGATGATGCGCTTGTTCGTCACAGAGGCGGGAACCGTTCTTCCGTAGATGCGCTTCGCTTCCTCCGCATACCATTCGATATAGCCTGCGCTATATAAGACTTCGCCCTGCGCTTCAGCGTACGGCTTGCCGTTTTCAAGCGTAATCAATTTTGCCAGCTCGTCCTTCTGCTCCACAATTAAATCAAACCATTTTTTCAGCAAGCCCGCTCGTTCTGCAGCCGATGTTTTCGACCATTTTTGAAATGCCTCATGCGAGCGTACGACAGCTTCTTCGACTTCCTTTGCGGATTGCTGGGGAACCGATTTGATTTTTTCTCCAGTCGCAGGATTATATACTTCTAGCATGCTGGTCATGTTGAATCTCCTCCCCTTTACGTTTTGAACTGCTGTTGTATAAAAGAAAACCGATCAATGTCCATCCCGCCAAGATCAGCCACTCATACGGCCATGTGAGCGCGGCCGGCATGCCTGGCAAATAAAAGGCAAGGAAGATAACACTTAAGAGGATAGCAGATATACCCGTTGTTTTCCACTTATTGATTTTATACGGCCTGTGTAAATCCGGCTCTGTTTTTCTCAGCTTCATGAATGCAATCGAGACGATCAAATATCCGACTATAATACCTGTTCCCCCTGCATTGACGATCCAAACAAGGGCAGGGCGTCCGAGCAGCGGGGCAAAAAACGCCAGCGCACCCAGAAATAAAATTGCATTAGTCGGCGTTTTATACTTCGGATGGATGAAGCCGAACCATTTCGGCACCATGCCCTTTTCCGACATTGCAAACAGAATCCGGCTCGCGCCGATGATAAATGCGTTCCAGCTCGTAATGATTCCGGCGACGCCGCCGAGGACAAGCACCGTGCCGAACAGCTGGTTCCCGAGCAGATTGACCATTGCATCCGCGGTTGCCAAAGAAGTCGTCGCAAGCTCGCTTTCTGACAGACCCATCGTTACGCCGAATACAATCAGCAAATAAAACACGACCGCACTGATAATCGAAATAATCAAAATTTTGCCGATGATTTTTTTCGGGGCATTAATTTCAGCCGCAACCTGAGGGATGACGTCAAATCCGACAAATAGAAACGGAATCATGACAAGGACGGACATCATACCGGAAAACCCGTCTTTAAAAAGGGGCTGTACATGTTCGAAATCACCGTTTACCAAGGCGCCGCCCAAAAGGAGAAAGCCCGTGGCGATAATCGCAATCGTAAAGACCGACTGAAAAATCGCGGCCGGCTTGACGCCGAAGTAATTGAGCGCTGTCAGGACGACCGCACCTCCCGAACCGATCAACACCCAAGTGACATACACGTCCCAGCCGCTTAGCGACCAGAGAAACCCCTGATGTTCGACAGGCAGGACGTAATCGATGACGGTCGGCAATGCGACCGCCTCAAATGTAATCACCGAAACATAGCCGAACAGCACACCCCAAGCGGCGACAAAAGCCGTTTTTCGTCCGAACGCCCTGTAGACGAAAATCAAGCCGCCACCCGTTTCAGGGATGGCAGAAGACAGCTCCGCGTACGTTAACCCGATTAAGATGACGAGTATGCCGCCGATGATAAACGCGATCGTGCTGCCCAAAAAGCCGGCTGTCGAAATCCAGTCGCCGGAAAGGACGACCCAGCCCCAGCCGAGCATAGCTCCGATCGCTAAAAATAGCACATCCGTCTGCGACATCGTTTTTTTCATTTGCTGTTTACCCATCAAAATCCGCTCCTTCTTTTAGAAGATGTCAAACTAGAGCTGTTCCAGCGCTTCTTCAATGATGCCGAACCCTTCCTCAAGTAATTCATCAGTAATGACGAGCGGAGACAGAAAACGGATAATGTTGCCGTTGATCCCTGCCGTCAACAAGAGCAGACCGTGTTCATTGGCGTACTTGGCAATCTTGGCCGCAGCTGCTTTGTCCGGCTCCCGCGTCTTTTCGTCCCGGACAATTTCAATCGCAGCCATTGCGCCAAGTCGGCGGACTTCCCCAATCTGCGGATATTTCATCTTCCATTCAAGCGCCCGCTCTTCGATGGCTTTGCCGATTTCTTCAGAGCGCTTGTTGAGCTGTTCCGATTCGATAATATCGAGCACTGCCAAAGCGGCTACGCATCCAAGCGGACTTCCGGCGTAGGTGCCCCCGAGTTCACCCGGATCCGCCGCATCGAGCATTTCCGCCCGGCCGATGACGCCGCTGAGCGGAACGCCGGCAGCCAGCGATTTTGACACTGTCACAAGATCAGGAACGACATCAAAATGCTCAATCGCAAAATATTTGCCCGTTCTGGCAAAGCCTGTTTGAATCTCATCAGCGACAAAAACGATGCCGTGTTTTTGGCAGAAGGCTGCGACATGCTGCACAAACCGTTTTGAAGGAATGATAAAACCGCCTTCTCCCTGTACCGGCTCCATGACGACGCAAGCAACCGTCTCCGGAGCAACAGACGAGACGAAGAAATCGTCAAACGCCTGAATAACCATGTCATCATAGCTTTCATCAGTCATCCCTTCAGGCTTTCTATAGTAGTAAGGAAACGGCGCCTGATATACCTCGGGTGCAAAAGGACCGAATCCGAATTTGTACGGTTTCACCTTGCTCGTCATGCTCATCGTCATGTTTGTGCGTCCGTGGAATCCGCGGGTAAAAGAAACGACGGCTTGACGCTTCGTATATTTTCTGGCGATTTTCACGGCGTTTTCTACGGCTTCCGCACCCGAGTTCAGGAAAATCGCTTTTTTCTCATGGGCGCCCGGCGCAAGCCGGCAAAGCTTTTCCGCCAATTCCAAATAGGCCGGATACATCATGACGTTAAAACCGGGATGGATGAGCTGTTCGGCCTGCCGCTTGACAGCTTCTACAACTTTCGGATGTGAATGCCCGACATTTAATGTGCCGATCGCCCCGGCAAAATCGATAAAACGGCGTCCGTCAATATCATATAAAACGGCACCTTCCCCTTTAGCGGCCAGATGACGATTTCCGTTGGAGACACCCCTTGCCACGAATTGATCCCGTTTGGCCTGCCAATCTTCCGTTGTGAATGCTTTTGTGTTCCGACTCATAAAAAATCTCTCCCCCACTTTTATTTCTTATAATTCTGAATATTTTTTGGTATGATGAAAAGTACCAATCATTAATTTTTGATGGTACCAGAGGGAGGCGCTATGATCACAATACCGATTGACCGCTCCAAGGGCGCGGAATATATTTATCACCAAATCTATCAACGGATTAAAGAAGAAATTTTCAGCCGCAACCTTTTGCCGGGGAAAAAGCTCCCATCCAAGCGAGAGCTCGCCGAAACATTGAACGTCAGCATCAATTCGGTCAACGCCGCCTACCAGCAGCTTCTGGCAGAAGGTTATCTTTATTCGCGTGAAAGAAAAGGCTTTTTTGTAGAGCAGATCGAAACGTTCCACGCCAGCCGTCACCCCGGTCCCCTTCAATTGGAAAAAGAACTGGTTGAAGAGCCTGAAAGCAAAGACGGCTGGATCTCGTTTTCCCATATGAGCGTCGATACGGCGCATTTTCCGTTTAAAACATGGCTTCGCTGCGAACAGAAAGCGGTTTCTTCACATGTTGACGAACTCGGAGAAATGACGCACCCGCAAGGCGTCTACGAAGTGCGCCAAACGATCGCACGCTTTATCGCTTTAACGAGAGGCGTCAAATGTCTCCCCGAACAAATCGTGATCAGCGCAGGGACGCAGTCCTTAATTCACACGCTCCAGGACCTTCTCCCCGCCTCAGCCGTCTATGCGATGGAGGAGCCGGGATACAGCCGCATTTATCGACTGCTGAAAAATGAAGGAAAAGAAGTCGCCACGATTCAGCTCGACCATAAAGGAATGCGGATCAGCGAGATTCACCGTCTGAATCCGGACGTTTTATTTGTCACGCCTTCACACCAGTTTCCAACAGGAATCATTATGCCGGTATCGAGGAGGATTCAGCTTTTAAACTGGGTTTCCGACGGGGCAAACCGCTATATTGTGGAAGATGATTATGACAGCGAATTTAAATACGGGAGCGATACGATCCCCGCCCTGCAAAGCCTTGACCGCTCTGAAAAAGTCATCTACATCGGCACTTTTTCAAAATCGCTTCTTCCGGGCCTGAGAATCAGCTATATGGTACTGCCGCAAAAGCTGCTGAAGCGATACAGAAAAAGGCACCATTTCTCGATTCAATCGAGCAGCGTCTTAACGCAGCTCGCCCTGCAGGAACTGATCGAATCGGGGGAGTACCAAAAGCACATTAAGAAAATGAACCAGATTTACGAAAAAAAGCGGACAAGGCTGATCGGAAGCCTTGTCAAACACTTTAACGGCCGGGTCAAAATTAAAGGCGAGAGCGCAGGCCTTCACTTTGTGGCCGATTTTGAAACGGATAGAAGTGAAGAAGAGGTTTTATTAAGAGCAAAGGAAAGGCGGGTCGAGGTTTACGGCATGAGTCGGTTTACGTTAAAGAAAGAGCAGACAAAACATGAAGGAACGGTATCGCTCGTGCTCGGATTCGCCAAAATCGCTGCCGATCAGATCGACGAAGGGACTGCCAAGCTTTATGAAGCGGTATGCGGTGATGAGAAGCTTTAAAAATACCGGCAGGTTCTTTCCTGCCGGTATCAGCCTGGCTTTAAAAAGCCGACATCTGGTCCGTTTACCACCGTTCCTTTTCTACCTTGAGAACCGCCTCGATCAGTCCCGGAAACTGCTCCTCCAATTCCCGTTTGCAGAGGGAGTAATAATGATGCTTCCCTTCGATGCGGACTTTGAGCAGACCCGCTTCCCTCAGCACCTTGAAGTGGTGGGACAGCGTAGACTTTGCAATATTGAGATTTGTGCACGTACCGCACGTTTTCTCGGCTGTGTCAGCCAATGCTTTGACAATCTCAAGCCTGTAAGGATCACTCAAGGCTTGGAGAACGGCTGTTAACTTCATTTCATTTGTTTTCATGGGTTAAATGTATCATAATCCTAACTTCAAGACAATTCATCAAGGAGGCAAATGGGTTGCCGGCAATGCAAGGACATGTTACGATTCAATTGTTCGAAGATTTTCGAACAATCAATTCCCTGTGTATACAACGCACACGAAAAGGAATTCTAAATGACATAATGGAGGTTTGATCCAATGATCGTATTGCAAGCCTATATGAAAGTAAAACCAGAAAAACGAGACGCCTTTCTCGAAAGCGTACAACCGCTTCTTAAACATTCAAGAGCTGAAGCCGGCAATGCCCAGTACCAGCTGTTTGAAGATACCGAACATGCCAATACATTTGTCATGCTTGAGCAATGGAAGGATCAAGACGCGCTTGACGCCCATAATCAGACAGAGCATTTTCAAGCTTTCGTTCAAGCCGCGGGCGACCTTTTATCAGAACCCCTGAATGTGGTTAAAACGCACACAACGGATTAAAGAAAGGATGAGTTTCTAATGAATGAAGTATTGAAAACATTGAAAGACCATAGATCAATCCGCAGCTATACAGATGAACCCGTGAGCCCTGAACAGCTGGACGACATTATTCAAGCCGTTCAAGCCGCGCCGAATTCCATTAACGGCCAGCAGGTCACCGTGATTACGGTTCAGGATGAGGAACGGAAAAAGAAAATTGCCGAACTGGCCGGCGGACAGGTCTGGATCGAGCAGGCCCCTGTTTTCCTTTTGTTCTGCGCGGACTTCAACCGTGCGAAAATCGCCCTTGAGAAAAACGGCGAAACGCTTGCGATCACAGACGGAATGGAATCCGTGCTTGTCGGAGCTGTCGACGCAGGCATCGCCCTCGGGACGGCCACAGCAGCCGCTGAATCGATGGGACTTGGCACTGTGCCGATCGGCGCGGTCCGCGGCCGTGCAGAAGAGTTGATCAAACTGCTCAATATTCCTGAATACGTCTTCCCTGTCGCAGGACTTGTCGTCGGCCATCCGGCGGACCGCTCCGCCAAAAAGCCGCGCCTCCCGGAACAAGCGGTAAGGCACAGCGAAACGTATCAACCGGATTTAAAACCGCTGATCGACGCGTACGATGAAGAAATATCCGAATACATGACAAAACGGACTAACGGACAGGAAACAAGAAACTGGTCTCAGGGCATATCCGCTTATTACAATAAAGTGTACTATCCTCACATCCGTGAAATGCTTGAGAAACAAGGATTTAAACTCGAATAGATGCTTTAGGCTATCGGTGATCGATAGCCTTTTTCCATGCGTTCCATTCCACATTTCGATGAGCATCGAAGGTCTTTACATTTACACTATGTAAAAAAGGAGTGGAATACATGAAATCATTTGCAAAGTATCAAACATTTCTGGATCTCCATCATCAGTCAGACCCATTCGTTCTGCCAAATGCATGGGATGCAGCCAGCGCCAAAGCATTTCAAAACTGCGGTTTTAAAGCAGTCGGGACAACCAGCGCCGGAATTGCCATGTCCCTCGGCTATCCCGACGGCGAACATCTCCCCTTTGAAACATTGCTTTCCGTACTGAAAACCATCACGGATGCCGTCGATATTCCCGTCAGTGCAGATCTTGAAGCGGGTTACGGCCAAACACCGGAAACAGTCGCTGAAAACGCAAAAAAAGCCGCAGCTGCCGGGGTTGTCGGTATTAATATTGAAGACGGAACGAAAGAACCCTGTCGGCCGCTGTGTGATGAAACATTAATGGAAGAAAAAATAACGGCTGTTAAAAAACTGAACCTTCCTGTTTTAATCAATGCCCGTACGGATGTGTACTGGCTCAATGCTGACGCCCCCGGCTCCCGTCTTCAAGCAGCAGTCCGGCGGGCAAATCGGTACAGTCAAGCAGGCGCGGACTGCATTTTTATCCCCGGAGCCGATGATGCAGGCACCATTGCCGGGCTGAGAAAAGGTATATCCGGGCCGATCAACGTGCTGGCCGGCTCACACACCCCCTCTTTACAGATTCTTTCCGAACTGGGGATTGAAAGGATCAGCTGCGGATCCGCCCCTTTCAGAGCTGCACTGTCACTGGTGAAAAAGATCGGTGAAGACATCATCCGCCGCGGCGCCTTCAATCGTATGACGGACGGCGTGCTTTCATACGGAGAAGCGGCTGATTGGATCAGCCTTCATCGTGACCCAAAACAAAATCGTTGACCGAAACTGTTCGGTCTGTTAATATTTCATTTATGAAAACTCATGGGTTTTTTAGTGACCCATGAGTTTTATCATTGCGAAAGAAGGAGCCGGAATGAACGAAAAAAAAGCAGCAGTCTTAAGGGCCGCCAAAAAGCTGTTTGCCCAAAAAGGCTATCACAATGTTGCAATGCAAGCGATCGCTGAAGAATGCAAAATGTCAAAAGCATCTATTTATAAACTGTTTCAATCTAAAGAAGATCTTCTGCTGGCATTGATCAAGTTCAGAAAGCATGAAATGCTGAACAAAAGCGCCGTCATCAATACGGAAACCTCGCTGACGCCGAAAGAAAGATTCGCTAAAAAAATCGCTTTGGAGATTACGGAATTCAGGGAAAACCGCCAATTTATCAATTTCATCTCCAATGAGGGATCATCTCCGGATACCGCAGTATTTAAAAAGCATCTGAAAGAAACAAAATCAATGATTATCAGCTGGCATAAAGACTCTATCATTCAAGCGTACGGCGAAGAGGTCGAGCCGTTTATATGGGATATCGTCATCATTTTCCACGGGCTGATGAGGGAATTCCTGTTTTTAGTCGGCACTGGAAAAGCGCAGCCTGACGTTAAAACGATTCCGCCATTCATTATGTCAGTTCTGGACCTCTTCATAGAGAAAAAGCTGAACGAAGATCAGAAAAGTTCATTAAATGAAGACATTATTGCCTCCTATACGAATTTCTCATCATGCTGGGCACCGCCCAAAAAAGAGGAATTGCTTGAAGACCTTTTGCAAAAACTGAAAACCAAGATTTCTTCGCTGCCACAAGACGATGTTTCCGTGACAGAATTGCTGTCTGCCGCAGATTTGCTGAGCGAGGAGCTTTTCGCCAATGAGCCACGCACGTATTTAATTAAGGCTCTCCTTGATTACCTTGGAAAAATCGAGGCCATCCAATACGATGTTTCACAAATACAAACGATTAGTATAAAAGAATAAGAGGGATTGATATGAGTACAGGAACTGAACAACAGACATACAACAGAAATATCATCGTAGGTTTGCTTATTGCCGGGGCGTTTATCGCGATCTTGAACCAAACGCTCCTGGTTACCGCACTGCCGCATATTATGGCAGACTTGAACATAGACGCTACAAAAGCTCAATGGCTGACAACGGCGTTCATGCTGACAAACGGGATTCTCATTCCGATTACCGCCTTTTTGATCGAAAAATTCTCGAGCCGCGCGCTCGTCATCGCGGCGATGAGCATCTTTGCGGCGGGAACAGTCGTCGGTGCGGTGGCGCCTAACTTTCCGGTTCTTCTGGCGGCGCGGATCATTCAGGCCGCAGGCGCCGGAATTATGATGCCGCTCATGCAGACGATCTTTTTAACGATTTTCCCGGTTGAAAAACGCGGGGCTGCAATGGGCATGGTCGGCTTGGTGATCGCATTTGCACCGGCCATCGGACCGACATTGTCAGGCTGGATCGTCGACAGCTTTACATGGAGATACTTATTTTATATTATTCTGCCAATTGCACTGATTGATCTTGTGCTTGTCATCTTGCTGATGAAAAACGTCACGAAATTGAGAGAAACATCAGTGGACATCATATCTATTATCCTGTCCAGCCTGGGTTTCGGCGGTTTATTGTACGGCTTCAGCAACGCCGGATCAGAAGGCTGGGGGAGCAATACTGTTTTAATTTCCTTTGCAGTCGGTGCGGTCGCCCTGTTCTTCTTTATCTCTAGACAATTGAAAATCAAAAGGCCGATACTCGAGTTTCGCGTTTTCCAATCGTGGACTTTTACGATAACAACGCTACTTGGTATGATCGTTTTTGCATTAATGATCGGTACTGAGACCATTTTGCCGCTGTACACGCAAAACGTCAGAGACGTGACAGCTTTCGATTCGGGTTTGATGCTTCTGCCGGGCGCGATAGCAATGGGCATCATGTCGCCGATCATCGGCCGGATTTTTGACAAGATCGGCGGAAAAGGCCTTGCGATTATCGGGTTTGCCGTCTTGCTGCTGACGTCCATCCCGTTTGCGGACCTGCAAATGGATACTTCGCTGACATTTATTATCGTCATTTATACGCTGCGGATGATGGGAACTTCCATGATTATGATGCCTCTCACAACGGCGGGCATCAATGCCCTTCCGGCGCATCTCATTCCGCACGGAACAGCGATGAACAATACGATGCGCCAGATCGGCGGTTCGATCGGCACGGCTGTTCTGATTTCCGTCATGAGTAATTCAGCCAAAAACGCCGCGACATCTCATCCGTTAAATGCGCTCATTCACGGCATGAATTCCGCCTTTATCGTGGCCGCTGTCTTGGCGCTGATCGGATTTATCCTTTCGTTTACATTGAAAAAGAAGCCGCAGGCCGACAAACAAGGCCAGCCGGCCCGCTGATCATGTCACGCCAGTTCAATCGAACTGGCGTGTTTTTTTATATTCGCTTAACTGAGTCTGGGGCCCTTGCGGCGTTATGAGCATGAAAACCCGCTTTGCATCTCTCTGCCCTCTTCTCCTTGAACAGACAAAAAAGGCTGCCGGATAAGAACCGGCAGCCTCGCTCTTTTATTTCAATCCATTTTCGACTTCTTTCACCATTTCAGATACGGATTCAAGGCCTCCGCCTGACAGGTACCAGTAGCCTGGATCAAGGTATGTGATATGGCCGTTTTTATAGGCCTTTGTTGATTTTACAATTTCATTTTCGATGACTTCTTTTGCTGTTCCTTTTTCGCCGATGGCAGCGCTTCGGTCGATGACAAACAGGTAATCAGGATTCTTTTCAGAGATATATTCTGAAGAGACGCTTTGGCCGTGAAGGGAAACCTCGATGTTTTTATCGACAGGTTCAACGCCGAGCACATCGTGGATCAAGCCGAATCTTGAGCCGCTTCCATACGCGCTGATTTGCTTATCGCTCGTTAAGACGACCAATCCTTTGCCGCCTTTTTCTTTCGCCAGCTTGTTGGCTTTCTCTACTTTTTCATCGATTTTCGCAAGGGCTTCTTTGACAGCATCTTCTTTGCCGAAGATTTTTCCAATGTTTTCGGTATTTTCTTTAAAACTGTTCATGTAGTTCTTCTGGTCAAGCTCAATGTCGATCGTTGGAGCGATCTTTTTAAACTCGTCATACTGTTCAGACTGTCTGCCTTCGATGATGATCAAATCAGGCTCAAGCTCTGCAATTTTTTCAAAATCTGGCTCTTTTAGTCCGCCGACGCTTTCAAATTTGCTGTCTTTATATTTTTTCAAGTAAGACGGAAGGGTTTGTTTCGGAAGGCCGACAACGCGGTCGCTTAAACCAAGCTCATCAAGCGTGTCAAGCATTCCAAAGTTGAAGACAACGACTTTTTTCGGATTTTTCGGTACATCTGTTGTGTCGCTGTTGTGTTTAATTGTGACGGTTTCTTTTTTAGAGGAAGATTTTGCATCTGTATCAGCAGCTTTATTTCCGCAGGCGGCTACGACAAGAACGGTTATCAATGCCATAATCAATAAAGATAGTTTTTTCAATTCAGGTCACCTCATCATTTAAAATATACACAGATTTTTTGATCTCCGATTTGTTGGATCGGAATGTCCATATCATAGATGTCTTTCAGCACCGGCGTTTGGATAATGTCTTCCGCCGGCCCCTCTTTTACAATCCGCCCGTTTTTCAGGGCTGCGATTCTGTCGGAATAAACCGAGGCGAAATTAATGTCATGAATGACAATAACGATCGTTTTTCCGCGATTTTCGACAAGGTCTTTCAAGAGCTTCATAATCTCTACTGAGTGTTTCATATCGAGATTATTCAATGGTTCATCAAGCAATATATAGTCGGTATCCTGAGCAATGACCATCGCGATGAAAGCGCGCTGGCACTGGCCGCCGCTTAACTGATCAAGGTGTTTATGCTCAATGTCTCTCAGCTTCATATAATCAATCGCTTCATCGACATATGCCCAGTCCTCTTTCGAGAGCCTTCCCTGTGAATAAGGAAACCTGCCGAAGCTGACGAGCTCCCTGACAGTCAGCCTGATGTTGATCTGGTTGGACTGCTTTAAAATGCTGATTTTTTTTGCTAAATCATTGCTTTTGTAAGCTCCGATTTCTTTGCCGTCAATCAGCACTTTTCCGGCGTCCATGCCGATCAGCCTGCTGATGATGGACAAAAGCGTGCTTTTCCCCGCTCCGTTCGGTCCGATGAAGGACGTGATCATTCCTTTTTGTATCGTTAAAGTCGTGGGATGAACAACGGTCTGCTCTCCGAATTGTTTCATGATATCTCGTACTTCTATCATCATTTACGCTCCTTCAGCAACAGGTAAATAAAATAAATCCCGCCGATAAAATCAATGATCACCACGAGCGTTACCGTTAAACCAAACAGCTTTTCAACAATGAACTGGCCCCCGACAAGCGCAATGATGCTGAACAAAACCGCTCCGGGAATCAGGACGCTGTGCTTATACGTTTTAAATACCTCCCGCGCCACATTGACGACGAGAAGCCCCAAAAATGTGATCGGACCCACGAGGGCAGTAGACACGGAAACGAGAACGGCGACGACGATCAGCATTTTCTTTACCGTCCGGTCGTAATCGATTCCGAGGTTGACGGCTTGATCCCTGCCGAGCGAAATCACGTCAAAGTACGGATTAAACCGCCAAGCGTAAACGAGAATCGCCAGAATGACGAGCGAAGCAAGCACTAAAATGTCCGTATTCAAATTGTTGAAGCTGGCAAACATCTTGTTTTGAACGACTTGGAACTCGTTCGGATCGATCAGCATCTGCATAAAGGATGACAGGCTTCTGAACAATGTGCCGAACACAATTCCAACGAGCAGCAGCAGGAAGATGTGCCTTCCCCCCCGGCGGAACATCAGGAAAAACAGCACAAATGAAAAGCAGACCATCAAACCGGTAGACAATAGAAAATTGCCGTTTTTGCCGAGGTCAGCGAGTTTGGCTGCACCGAAAAAGAAAATAATCCCGGTTTGCAGCAGAACATAGAGAGAATCGAGTCCGAGGATGCTCGGCGTCAAAATTCTGTTGTTTGTGATCGTTTGGAAAATCATCGACGAATACGCAATCGCTGTACCGACAATGATGATCGCAAAAACCTTGGCAAACCTCCGCGGAAGCGCATATTCCCATACAGACGGCAAACCGTAGAACAGAAACAGCCCGATGCAGACTGCTGCTATCACGATGAGTACAAGCATTTTCTGTTTATGACGCATAGGCTTTTCTCCTTAAAAGCAAGTAAAGAAAAACGCCGCTCCCGATGATGCCGACCATCAAACCAACCGAAATTTCGTACGGGTAAATGACGAGACGTCCCGCTATATCGCAAAACAAGACGAAAACGGCTCCGAGAACCGCCGTGTGAGGCAGGCTGTTTTTCAAATGATCTCCCCTGTAAATGGACACGATGTTCGGGATGATCAATCCCAAAAAGGGAAGCGTGCCGATCGTCAGGATGACGACGGACGAAATAATAGATACGATGATCAGCCCGATATTGACCACCCGCTTGTATTTCAAACCAAGATTGATGGAAAATGACTCCCCCATCCCGGCCAACGTGAATTTATTGGCGAACAGATAGGCAATGATAACGAGCGGTATACTCAGAAATAAGAGCTCATACCTCCCCTTCATGACCAGCGAAAAATTCCCTTCAAACCATGCATTGACGTTTTGAATAATATTGTACTGATAAGCCATGAAAGTAGAGATGGCGCTGACAACGCTCCCGAGCATCATTCCGACGAGAGGGATGAAAATCGCATCTTTGAACTTGATTCTGTCCAAAATTTTGACGAACAAAAAGCTGCCAAACAGTGCAAAAACAAAGGCAAACAGTATTTTGACTACAATTCCTGCAGACGAAAAAAGCACGATCGCAATGATCACGCCGAGCCGAGCCCAATCCATCGTTCCAGCGGTGGTTGGTGAAACAAATTTATTGCGCGTCAGCTGCTGCATGATCAGCCCGCAGATGCTCAAGCTCATTCCCGCAAGCACGATGCTGATCAAGCGCGGGATTCTGCTTATGTAAAGCGTTTGAATTTCGTCCTCATTAAAGCGGAAAAGGTCAAGAGGCGAAAGCTCCTTAACGCCGATGAATATCGAGCTGAATGAAAGAATGATGAGCATTAGCAATAAGTATCGTAATTTCATGCTGCAGTAGCCTCCTTGCACAACAAAGCAACCCCTCCGCCGACGTTAATGATTATCATTATCAATAAGGGCCTTTATATATCTTACCATTTTTTCTGACAGAGTCAATAAGATTAATAGATACAAAGGTTGAAGTCATGCGATTTCCCTATGATGAGTCCTTCTCAAAAACACATTTGTTCTTTCCTGAAAGAAAAACCTTGATTCTTCTTGTAAAAAGCGCAATAATTAAAATTAAATTTATTTCGAAAATTTAAACTTTAGGAGATGTAACAAATGAAAGTCGTTAAATTTGGAGGCAGCTCGCTCGCATCAGGAGCCCAGCTAGAGAAAGTATTTCAAATCGTCACTTCCGATCCGGAAAGGAGGGCCGTCGTCGTATCGGCACCCGGAAAACGGCATCCCGAGGATACGAAAGTAACTGACCTGTTAATCGAATGCGCCCAACAGTACTTATTATCGAAAGAAGCAACCGGCCTGGTTGAGGCGATTGTCGGACGGTATGCCGATATCGCGCTAGAGCTCGGGCTTGCCGATGACGTGATCAACCGGATCCGGGCAGACCTGCTTCAGCTGCTCGAAGGTGATAAAACAAATCCGGAACGGTTTATTGATGCGATCAAAGCAAGCGGCGAAGATAACAATGCCAAACTGGTAGCGGCCTACTTCAGGCACCGGGGAGTTGAAGCACATTATGTCAGTCCAAAAGACGCCGGGCTGTTCGTGACGAGCGAACCCGGCAACGCACAAGTGCTGCCCGAGTCCTACGACAATCTGTTTCAGCTGAGACAGCAAAAGGGCATCATTATCTTTCCCGGCTTCTTCGGATTCAGCCAGGAAGGAGAAGTGATGACGTTTTCGCGCAGCGGCTCTGACATTACGGGCTCCATTTTAGCGAATGGATTGAAAGCCGAGTTGTATGAAAACTTCACTGACGTTGACGCCGTTTATTCTGTCAACCCGGCGATCGTATCCAACCCGAAAGAAATCCGCGAGCTGACATACCGGGAAATGAGAGAGCTGTCGTATGCCGGCTTTTCCGTCTTTCATGATGAAGCATTGATTCCTGCTTTCCGGGCGCGCATACCGGTTCAGATCAAAAATACAAACAACCCGGACGCGGAAGGGACAAGAGTTGTCGCCACACGCGACAACACGAACGGACCTGTCGTCGGGATCGCCGGCGACAGCGGATTTTGCAGCATTTACATCAGCAAATATTTGATGAACCGAGAAATCGGCTTCGGCCGCCGCGTCCTGCAAATCCTTGAAGATGAAGAGCTGACGTATGAACACATTCCGTCCGGCATTGACGATATTACGATCATTTTAAGGCAGAATCAAATGGATCAAGCAGCAGAAAAACGGATGATCAAACGGATCAAGGAAGAGTTGGATGCTGATGAAGTAGCGATTGAACACAATATTGCCCTGATCATGGTCGTCGGCGAAGCCATGCGCCATAACGTCGGAACGACGGCAAGAGCGTCAAAAGCATTGTCTGAAGCCGGCGTCAACATCGAAATGATCAACCAGGGCTCCTCGGAAGTCAGCATGATGTTCGGCGTTAAGGAAGCTCAGGAAAAACAAGCGGTCCGCGCATTATACCAGGAATTTTTCGCAAAAGTTCTCGTTTAAAAAAACCCCTTTTTTATGGGGTTTTTTTGTTGTCAGAAAATATCCCCTTCCCTTAAAATACCTGCCATAAATTGATTCACAAAACCGTTTTGAAAGCCGATATGTAAAGTAAATAAATTGATGGGAGAACACCATATGAATCTGTTGAGAAATATAAAAATCAGAAGCAAACTGTTTGTCATCATTATCATTTCGGCGCTGGCTTTGTCAATTGTCGGCATCCAGGGGGTAGGCGGACTGAGCAAGCTTTCCAAAGGTTCCGAGATGATCTATCAAGATCAATTGATTCCCAACCAGTTGTTTGCAAGATTAAAAGCGAACAACCTCGATCTTGATACGTACAAATTCGAGTTAATGGTGACGAAAGACAACGATCGAAATGATACTTTGCAAAAAAACATCAAGGAAAAAAACGAAGAAAACAACACCTTAATGGAAAAGATCGATCAGCTAAAATTAATGGACAACGTCTCTGAAAAATACGAGAGCTTCAAAAGCGAATACAAGAAATTGCAAGATATCAGCAGCGAGATGCTCAGCTTGGCGGTGAAGAACGAAAATGACAAAGCATATGATGTCTATCTAAAAGAGATGGATCCTCAAAGAGAAACGGTCAACCAGCTGATTGAAGACATTCAAACGCTAAATGCTGATAACGCCAAAACGATCTATCAGCGGGATTCTAAAGAAGCCGGTTCCATCATCACGCTTCTCATCATTGTGATCGCAGCATCGCTTGTTTTATCCATCTCGATTGGACTCTTAATGACAAGGTTGATCACAAAGCCGATCAAAGACATTCAGGCGCTGTTCGCAGAAACAGAGCAAGGAGATTTTACTGTCAAAGGAACATATCAATCGAAGGATGAATTGGGATTGCTGACCGCATCGTTTAACAAAATGGTAGCAGGCGTCCGTTCGATCATTGAAACGGTCGGCGAAACGTCCCACCAAGTTGCTTCATCATCACAAGAATTGAGCGCCAGCGCTGATGAAAGCACAAAGGCTCAACGACGATCCAGGAGCTTGCGGTAGGCTCTGATCAGCAGGTGGAAAGCGTTGAAAACAGCAGAACCGTTATTAAGGGAATGACCGAGTTTGCCGGAAGAATTTCTTCTAGCGCCGAAAAGGCAGCCGCCACCGCAGACCAGACGGCGCTGATGTCGCTTGAAGGCACGAAAGCCATTGATAAAGTGAGCGCACAAATGCAGTCTATTAATGAAACGGTCGTTTCTCTTTCAGAAGCATTTAAACATTTAACAGAACGTTCAAATGAGATCGGGAATATTACCGAAGTGATTACGAGCATCGCTGAACAAACGAACCTGCTAGCTTTAAACGCGGCCATTGAAGCGGCCAGGGCTGGAGAACAAGGAAAAGGCTTTGCCGTCGTCGCGGATGAAGTCAGAAAATTAGCCGAGCAATCGGCCCAGTCAGCAGAACAGATTACAAGGTTGATTACGATCATTCAAAACGATACAAAGCAGACGATGAACTCGGTCATTTCGGCAACCGGCGAAGTCAAAGAAGGACTTGTCGTCGTTCATGAAGCCGGAGGCGCTTTCCAAAAAATCGAAAACTCGATAACTGAGGTTGTCACACAGATCAATGATGTGACAAACTTGGTGAAAAACCTGACAGCCGGCACAAGCGAAATCGAAACCGCGATTTCCGGCGTCAAAGAAGTAGCCGAGACTGCAGCGGGAAGCACGCAAACGGTTAGTGCGGCAACCCAGGAGCAGCTTGCTTCAATGGAAGAAATCGCCGCCGCATCACAGATCCTCGCGCAAAACGCCGAAGAGCTGCAGCACCTGATTCAGAAATTCAAAATTAAAGATTAACAAAAACCCGCCAGACGCTGTCTGGCGGGTTTCTATTCATCATCATCTCTCGCCGTCAGCGGCAGGCGGATGATAAATTTTGTTCCTTTGTTTTTCTCGCTTTCAATCTCTACCGTGCCGTTGTGAAGGGAGACGAGCTGTCTGACGATCGACAGCCCCAGCCCGTATTCTCCGTAAGGTGTGTTTGTCCGTGATAAATCCGCTTTATAAAAACGATCCCAAATGTTTTCGATATCATTTTCATCAATGCCGATTCCGGTATCCTCTACTTCGATCACCGTCTCCTTGTAGTCTTCCCGGCCTCTCAGCCAAACGGTTCCGTTCGTTGTGAATTGAATGCTGTTCTTCGTAATATTGACGAGAATCTGGATGAGCCGGTCGTAATCGGCATTGACCATTACATGATCTTCCACATCGAGGATCAGCTGATTCTGTCTCTCCTCCGCCTGAAGCGCCAGCTGCTCTTTAATGATTTCAAACACTTCGATCAGCGGATAATGCAGCTTTTGCAATGTAATCTGGTTGGAGCGGATTTTTTCATAATCAAGGTTTTCGTTGACGAGGCGAATCAGCCTTTTTGTCTCCTCC
Organism: Bacillus sp. FSL L8-0528; assembly: GCF_038593085.1. NCBI lineage: Bacteria > Bacillati > Bacillota > Bacilli > Caryophanales > Bacillaceae > Bacillus > Bacillus sp. FSL L8-0528. The sequence continues at coordinate 474,105 of NZ_CP151961.1, read as the reverse complement.
GTGATCAGCTTCATACATTTATCCTGCTGGTCTTCGGGTATCGTCTGGCTGTTCATCCCTTCCACTAAACCGCTGATCGTCGTCAGCGGCGTCTTCAGCTCATGTGAAACGTCAGTGATAAACTGCCTTCTCCGCTTTTCGAGCCGGTCGATTTCCTCGCTTGAGCTTTTTAGCTTGCAGGCCATAATGTTAAAGTCGTCGCCCAAATCACCGATTTCATCCTTATTGCGGTTTTCGATATGGATGTCATAATCCCCGGCCGCGACTTTTTTCGTGGCGTCGCGGAGCTTCTGAATGCGGGCGACATGGAATTTCGACGTCAGCCAGCTTAAGAGAATAGCGACTAAGATGACACCCGCCGCCGTAAAGAGCATAAAGCGGTTCATGTCGCTGATCATTTCTTCGGTCCCGCTGATCGGAGCGGTCAGCAGAATGCCTCCCTGAAATTCATTGTTGACGATGTTGGGCAGAGCGACGACCGATACTTCCTCATTAAAACGGTTAAAGTCGGTTTTGACGACAACGGCCTTTCCATCTTTAAGCTCTTTCCATTCTTCATCACTGAGCAGCAGTTTTCGCGGCCGCAAATCGGCCGGCGTCATCAAGATCTCTTTCTTTTCATTAAACAGAAAAAAGCTGATCTTCCTGCTTCGCAAAATTTCCTCAAACGGCTTCATAATGGCCGGCGCTCCTTTCGGCCGCATCTCCATTTCGCCCATGATGCGGTAGCCGTAGGAAGACAGCTCATCGACTTTGCTCTCGTATGCAAAGTCTTTGGCAAAGTGTGAAAACAGCGCCCCCGTGATGAGAAAAGCCAAGACTAATATACTGATGTGACTGGCCAGCAGCTGATAGAGATACTTAATCTTCATCGAACTTGTACCCTACTCCCCATACGGTGTAAAGAAACGGCCGCGAGTCGCTGCCAAGCTTTTTTCTCAGCCGTTTAATATGAACATCCACAGTCCGCTCGTCTCCGTAGAATTGGTATCCCCAAACCTGCTCAAGCAGCTGCTCCCTTGAAAAAACCTGTTTCGGGCTTTGCACCAAGTAATACAATAAATCGAACTCCTTAGGCGTCAAATTTTGAATTTGAACGCCGTCCAAAAACACTTCTCTCGTTTTTTTATTGATTTTAAAATGTTCCGTTTCAAGCGTGTCGCTGTCAGCGGAATCCTGCCGGCCGGCGTTTTGATATCTCCGGCTCACCGCTTTGATTCTCGCCACAAGCGCCAAAGGGCTGAACGGCTTGGTCACATAATCATCAGCCCCGAGCTCAAAACCGAGCACCTGGTCTGATTCCGTATCCTTTGCCGTCAGCATAATAATCGGAACCGTGCTCTCTTCTCTGACCTTTTTGCAGATCGTGACCCCATCCATCGACGGCAGCATGATATCGATGATCAGCAAATCCCAATCACCTGATTTAAAACGGTTATATCCTTCGAGTCCGTCATGGACGAACTCTGTTTCAAATCCTTCTTTTGCAAAAAACATCTCTGTCATAGTACATACGCTTAAATTATCTTCAATCATTAATATTTTCATCGTAAAAGTGCCTCCGCTAGACAAACGTTAGATTCATTTTACATAGGGCCCAGCCATTTCTCAATTCCATTCTGAACATTTAAAGGTCTGGCAACAGTTTGGTCATAATTTATTCATAAGTAGCGGCTAAGATGAAATCAAGCATAAGGCAAAAGTCCTGCTGCCGTTAGATTTGGCAGCAATAATAAATGAAATAGATACGGAGGAATCACGCGTTATGAATTTTTTCAAACGAGCCTTTTGGAGCATGAAAGCGAAAAAAGGAAAAACACTTTTACAATTGTTTGTTTTCACGATGATTTGCGTGCTCGTGCTGACAGGAATTACGATCCAGTCGGCAGCCGTGAAATCGAGCGAACTGGCGAGGGAACAGCTCGGAGGCAGCGTCACGCTCAAAGTTGACAGGGAAAAAATGATGAAAGAACAGCAGGACTCAGGAGACCGGAAAAGGTTTGAATCGACCCCCGTTTCTCTCAAATCAGCCGAGAAACTTGCGAGCCTTTACCATGTCAAAAGCTATAACTTCATCTCCTCAACATCTGCTTTAGCGGACAACTTCGATCCGATCGAAAGCGGTGACGAGGATTCAACGGACTCAAACAGCGATCAGCCGGCCGGATCGGGCGGCAATGAACAGGGCGGCCGGCAAATGATGCAGGCTGACGTATCAATCGAAGGTGTGACAAGCACAGCCCTCGTCGACGAATTTGCCGACGGGACGTCCAAGATCACGGAAGGCCGTGCTTTAACAAAGGATGATGTGAATGAAAAAGTCGCCGTGATTGAAGAAACGCTTGCCGAAGAAAACGAGCTGAAGGTCGGCGATACGATCAAAGTCAAAGCGAGCAGCGATGAAGATGCAACGATCAATTTAAAAATCGTCGGAATCTATAAAACGACTTCATCCGGAGACAATCAAGCGCAAAACTTCGCCTTTTTAAACCCTTATAACAAAATCTATACACCATATACGGCGGCATCGGCCTTAAAAGGCGACGATTATCAAAACGCGATAGATGAAGCGGTCTACAATATGGACGACGCCTCCAACATCGACGCTTTCATTGCGGCTGCCAAGAAAACAGGCATTGATTTGGATACATTCACATTGGACGCCAATGACCAGTTGTACCAGCAGATGGTCGGCCCGATTGAAAATGTCGCCTCCTTCTCGAAAAATGTCGTCTATCTTGTCACGGTCGCCGGGGCGGTGATTCTCGGACTGATCGTCATGATGTCAATCAGGGAGAGAAAATACGAAATGGGTGTTCTGATGGCGATCGGCGAAAAACGCCGGAAACTCACCGGACAGTTTTTAACCGAAATCTTAATGATCGCAGTGCTTGCCATCGGGATCTCAGCATTAACCGGCAGCCTGATTGCAAAGCAAATCGGGAACCAGCTCTTGAGCCAGCAAATCGAACAAACGTCAGCTAGCCAGTCTGCAGGCGGAATGATGGGCCCAGGCGGCGGAGGCTTCTTCGGACAAAGTACTGCTCAAGTCTCAGCCATTGATCAGCTCGACATTCAAGTATCCTTCGGGAACTTAATGGCACTTGGCGGAATCGGCCTTTTAATTGCGATGTTCGCGACACTCCTTCCGTCCATATCTGTTTTAAGGCTCCATCCGAAAACGATTTTAACAAAACAAGAATAGAAAGAAGTGAAGATTATGGGCAGTATTTTAGAATTTCAGAATGTCGGCTATTGGTATAAAAATCAGGATCAGCCTCTATTCGAGGATATCAGCATTCAATTCAGCCAAGGACTCTTATATACGATTGTCGGGACTTCCGGTTCCGGCAAAACCACCTTTTTATCGTTGGCGGGCGGACTTGACGCGCCAAAAGAGGGGAACATCCTCTACAAAGGAGAAAACATTTCAAAAATCGGACTGACCAGCTTCCGCAATCAATATGTATCGATCGTTTTTCAGTCCTATAACCTGCTGCCGTATATGACGGCTCTCCAAAATATCACGTCGGCCATGGAAATCACCGGATCTCAGGTCAAAAACAAGGAACAATACGCTTTGGAGATGCTCGAAAAGGTCGGCATCGGCGAAAAGCAGGCCAGACAGAAAGTATTGACATTAAGCGGCGGCCAGCAGCAGCGTGTCTCCATCATCAGAGCGTTCTGCTGTGACACGGATTTAATCGTCGCCGATGAACCGACAGGCAACTTGGATGAAGATACATCAAAAGACATCGTCCGGCTCTTTCAAAACCTTGCCCACCAAGAAAACAAATGCGTCATCATGGTCACCCATGATGAACAGATCGCAAAGGTATCCGATGTCAACATCACGCTTTCAAGGGGCGGCTTTACCGTCAAAAAACGCATATCAGCAGGATAAGGGGAGCGGCATGAGCCGTTCCCCTTCTTTTATTATGAAGCAAATGCTTCTGCAGCAGCAGCCAAATAATACGAGAGGCCTGTTTGCTGATTTTCAAGCATTCCGCGATGAAAATCGTCTTCGATAAAGAAGCGTGTCTGGGACTGAAAATCGTCGGGCGTAATTCCCAAAAACTTGAGGTGCCGTTTAATTGCAGTCTTCACTTGTTCATGGTCGTGTTTGACTCCGTCTCTGAGCGCTTCGGCCATTCCATTCATAAAACGGGCCGCCTCTTCAGCTTTTTCATTCATTTCTTCCGCTATGACTGGTTCTCCTTTCAGCAAATCGACATCATACGCCTCCTTCAAATAGCGGTTTTGTTCAGCGAGCGCATCCTCCCATTCCCTGCTGCTTGAAAACCCTTTGAACATGCTTGATTGATCCATTGCTTCTCCTTTCCCGGCCTGCTGAATCGAAAGATCGATCGTAGAAATAAGCTGTTTAATTCTGTCCAAACGGGCAGTGAAAAGACGTTTCTGCTCAGACAAAATCGTCAGTCGATCAGCTTTGCCGTCCAGTATTTGCTTAATTGCCTTGAGCGGAAATTCGAGCTCCCGATAAAACAAGATGTGCTGCAGCCGTTCCAGCTCTTTTACCCCGTAAAGGCGATAGCCGGCATCCGTCACTTCTGCGGGGCATAGAAGGCAGATTTTATGATAGTGGTACAGCGTTTTGATCGTGATATTCGCCAAGCGAGCCACTTCTTTTACCGTATAGAGCATCAAACCTCACCTCGTCTGTCATGTTAAAGGGTGCCCTAAGGGCGGGGTCAATCCATTACATGGCCTTTTTTTTATTTTTTTTCATTTTCACATAAGTGACTATGCAAATAAAAGCGGGAAGGATCACCTGCATCGGCAAATGGACATATAATGGAACAAACTCGATTCCTTCTTTAACATGCTCTGAAATATTGCTGGCAATGGAGACGGACAAAATCAAAATAATAATGCCGATGACATGAACAACTTTGGAGGGGTTTTTAAGCTTGAATAAAACGGTCACGCCTTCGGTTACGGCATACATGAAAATGCTCATCTTAAAAAAAACGCCAATCACCAGCACGAGCATGAAAAATACATCAAGCCTGACCAAGAATTCGGCGACTTGAATCGTCTGGATCGTACTCAGCAATGGGAAGCGCGACCGCATATTGAGATCGACGCCAAGCACGCTGATGTTCAATGCGACATTAAAAGCCAGGATGAGGCCGCTGATGGCAATTCCCAACAACCCGGCTTTTTTCGCTAGTTTCTTTTCCTTTAAATACGGCAGGATCAATGTAAAGGCGATAATTTCTCCAAACGGAAAATACAGCGTTTGCGTGAACACGGCATGAAACATCGGACCGGGTCCGTTTCCAAGAATGGGCAAAAGCTCTTTCGGTTTGATCATTCCTGACGAAACTATCAGGATAAGGCCTGTGACAGCAAACCAAAACATGATGCCAAACAACAGCTCGCCTGAACGGGCAAGGACCTCGATTCCCTTCCTCACAGTAAAAATACAAACTGCAATCAACAATCCATTAGCGAAGATAATCGGCGTGTTCGGATAAGCCGATGTCAGCAGCATTTCTCCAAAATCGCGCAAAACCCTTGCCGCAATGTAACAATAATAAACAATGTAGATAAATGTCATGCTCCAGCCAACCGGTTTTCCAAAAATATTCATCAGCGTTTTATAGGGAGAGGCGTCGGGATTCACCTGGTAGAAAAAGTGGTGCATCATAAACAAAGCCAGCCCTCCGACTGTTCCGAACAAGATCGCGATCCAGGCGTCCTGTTCTGCAGATTGCCCTGGAAAAATCAGCAGAGAGCTGCTGAGTTCAAACAGAACAATCAGCACGAACAGCTGTGCAGCACTGATTTTTGCTTTCTCCATTTAAAGCCCTCCTCTCTCTTTCATTCAAGAACGCCCTTCACGATGATTCAAAATGTTCGGGTTGTTCCTTAAACCTGTTCTTCGTACATATGCATTAACCGTAATGTCGACATCTGTGTCAGGAAAATACCGATTGCTCCACTCGCCCTCCATCTTTTTCCACGCTTCGGGGTGGGTGCGATACACAACATCACCGAATTGCAGAACATCCGTCTTGTTCCGCTTAACAATGTCAATCGTATTCTGCAATTCATTTTTCAGTTCCTTTGCCACCTTCCTTTCGATGTCGCTCAGCACTTTTGGATCATCCAGGTGAATCGGTAAAGTTGTTTCGCCGATGTCCCCTTCCATGTCGACGTCAACCGAAATCGCCGGTTTGCCGTTTTTCAGGTGAGATCCGATTTTTGTTTTTTGGCGGATGACGTCAAATGTGACGGCATCTCTCTCATGATTCATTGGAATTGTCAAATACGTTCTGCTGATTTTATTGCGCAGCCATAAAACGCCTCTCGCCGTTTTGCCTTCAAGCCAATTGACGAGCTTTCCCTCTTTAATGACCGCCAAGCCGTCCGCTTCGACTATTGCCTCAGGAGATGTAGACTGCACGTTTTCAATTTTTTCACCCTTTTCCTTATTTCCGGTTACTTTAAAAGAAGAAATAATCGGGTGCTTTGCCTTCGAAGTCAAGCATTTGATGACATCCTGGACGCTCGTTTTCATATTTTCTCCTAAATACTTTTCAGTAAATTGCAGCGTTTTGTTTACTTTATTTGACGGGATCTTATCGATCGCAGTCAGCGTCCGGATAAATGTTTTCGCTTTTTGGCCGCGGGAAATAATAATCGTCGCCGTTGTACGAAAATCGGCTTCCCGGTCAAGAGCATCAAGAATTTTAATCAAGCCTTCTTCCTTGGCGAGTTTTTCGTCAACAACCAACAAGTTGGTGTTGGAGTAATAAATCTCGCGCGACATTTTTTTTGACGCATGTCTGCTCATTTCCGTCAGATTGTTTCCCGTCACAGAATAGCTCGAAATCGGCGGCCTGTCTCCTCCCTGTCCGCCTTGAAGGCCTCCTGTCACATTGATCGGGTTGACGATTTGAAAGCTTAATTCGTATTCAGTATCTTTTCCTTTATCAATACCAACAGCAGTGATCAGCAGCAGATCCGTCAGTTCTCTTTTATCCCAGCACCCTTGAAGAAGGACAGTGGCGGCAAGCAGGAGTACAATCTTAACGCTTCGTCTCATTTTGATCACCATCTTCTTGTTTTGTCTTCATATCGCCTGACTCCGGCGGTTCGGGTTTCTGGTACTCTCCTTGACGCACCTTATTGTCGTTGCCGATCAGTTCAGGCCGCTTCTCATGTGTCCACAAAGGCAAGCGAACGATGGCGTCGCCCCAATTTTTCAAAATAAACGGCGCAAAAGGAGTCATATACGGAACACCGAAGGAACGCAGGCTGCATAAATGGACAAACATGATGATCAGTCCAAGAATAATGCCGTAAAAACCCGTCGTCGCCGCGGCAAATATGAAGAAAAACCGGACGAGCCTGGCGGAAATCGCCATGGGGAAAGAAGGTGTAGCAAAACTTGAAATCGCTGTGATCGCTACAATGATGACCATCGCCGGCGACACAATCCCGGCCTGAACGGCCGCCTGCCCAATGACGATCGCTCCCACAATCGAAACGGCTGAACCTATCGCTCTCGGAAGGCGGATTCCAGCCTCCCGCAAAATTTCAAACGAAATTTCCATGATCAGGGCTTCCACCACAGCCGGGAACGGAACGATTTCACGCTGCGCGGCAATTACGATCAAAAGCTCCGTCGGGATCATTTCCTGGTGAAACGTCGTCGCACCGACATAGAAGGCAGGCGCAATCAGCGAAATAAAAAAGATCAATACGCGTAAAAAGCGGATAAACGTCGCAATGTCAAAGCGTGAATAGTAATCTTCAACAGATTGAAAAAATTGAATAAAAACGGCAGGGACAAGCAGAACAAACGGTGTACCGTCAACAAAAATGGCGATTCTTCCTTCAAGCAGGTTTCCTGCGACCATATCCGGCCTTTCAGTTTGATATACCGTCGGAAAAGTCGTAAATACGGCGTCTTCAATAAACTGTTCAATATAACCCGATTCAAGGATGCTGTCGATCTCAATGCTTTCCATCCTTTTTTTGACTTCTTTCACCGTTTTCGGGTCGCATACCCCATTGATATACATGATCGCTACATCGGTTTTTGTGACGCTTCCCATCGTCGTTTTTTCAACCCATAGATTCGGGTTTTTAATAATTCTGCGCACCAAAGAAATATTCGTGTCGAGCGATTCGATAAATCCTTCACGTGAACCGCGGAATGCCTGCTGATTCTCAGGCTCCTTGATCGAGCGTTTTTCACCGCCTTTCGTGGTCGTAATAACCGCTTTTGCCGTCCCCTCGGCCAAAATGATCGTATTTCCTGCCATCAAAGATTCGAGCACTTTGTCCAATCGCTTTTCTTTTTCGACACCGCCCAGGGCAACGGCATCACTTGCAATCGTCTCAAGAACCTCCCTGCCGTACTCCTTTTTCGCCAATTCTTCGGAGTTCATGATCGATTCCAGCAAAAAATCGTGAATCGCTTTATCATCTGTAATGCCGCCGACATAAACGACGGCTATTTCAATTTTTTCGCCAGCGCCCGTTTTTAACTTACGGATGACAATATCGGAGCTGTTTCCGGTCATTTCTTTAATCAGGCTCAGGTTTTCGGCAAGCAAGGGACGCACAAACCCAGACAACTTTACGGTTTCCGGGTTCTTATCTCCGCTCATTAGAGATTCTTGTTTGTTATCTTTTTGATGACGACCTTTAAAAAAGAATGGCATGGCTGTCAGAATCCCCTTTTCGTTTTTCATATTTTTCCTTGCGCAAGCACATTTATACTATTCCCGGGTGAATAGTGCTTTATGAAAGGAGAAAAAATAACGGGGAACGGAGAGTGGTGCAAAGTTGAAATTAATCGGAATCGGGCTTTTATTATTAGCTTCCTTAGAGGCTTTTGCCGTCATGCTGGATGTATTTCAAGGCATGACCTTGCAAAGAGCCATTGTAAACTCCCTGACGTTTGCGGAAGTGGGCGAGTGGATCATCATCCTTTTATTTTTGTTTATCATTTTTCTCGAAGCCTCGGAAAGCTTTCGCAAAAAGAGAAAAAGGACATAAAAGGCTCCCTGTCCAAAGGGAGCTTAAACTTCGATATTTCCATTGACTGTATCTGTTTGGTGGGAATGGATCATTCCTTTGACAATCGTATTGCCGATGATGAGCGTTTGCCTTGACGTATTGGTTTGAATGGCCGTTACTCTTGCTTCCGTATTGCTTCGAAGCGTGTTGTTGAGGATCGCCGAGTCCGACGATTGGTCAAGATAAATGAGGACAGCCGGCAAGGACGGCCTGCTGAGCGTTATCGTATTGCCGATAACCTCGTGTGTTCCGCGGGTGAGAAACACCGTGACGATCAGCGGTGAATCTTCAATATAGTTTCCGATAATTTTTGTATGCTGATTTGTCGAGCAGTATATTGGAAAGTTTCTGAAGCGTGTGATGGTGTTTTGTTGAATAACTGCCGAAGCTGTGTTTGTGACGGATACAGCATATGACTCCGGCACCGTTTGAAAGCCGTTCGGCGAAATAAAGTTTCCTTCTATTACAGCATTTCCTTGAGATATCCATATGCCTCTGGAAAATTGCTTAATGACGTTATGCTTGATTTGGACGTCGTTCCCTGTGCTCCTGACAGCAAGAACGACATTTGCAATATGATTGCCGGAACATGTTACATTGTCTGATTGCGTGATGCTGAAAGCGGTGCCGGACCTTTGTTCAGGTACGTCGTTTTCAATATAATTTCCTTCAATGAAGACTTGCGACGCTTGATAAGCAAGAATTCCGGCATTTACAAAATCACGGATTTTATTCCCCGCAGCAAAAACGCTTTTTCCGCGGATATCTATGCCTGTCGTAAAACCGGAAATCAAATTTCCCTTTATTACGGCATCGCTTCTTTCTTCCAAAGCCCCTACACCGAGGCCGTTAATTCCAGTGCTCTGCCCGGTGAATTCGGGATTTTTCTTGATGATATTGTTTGCAATCGTCGTCCCCGTTCCATAGCCGTATGAAATGGTACCGTCTGCAACATTGCCTTCGATGATGACAGAAGTACCGTTGAAGTTGGAAACGGCATGATTGACATTGCCTTTTAACACGTTGTTTCTGATGATGACATTGACGGGTTCTTCATAGACGATGCTTCCTTCACTATAGCCTTCTATATCAATGCCAAAGCAAGGAGCGGTTCCGTTTCCTGTTCCCGCATCTGCAATTTCGCATCCTTCTACAAGAACATTGTCGCACCCTGTGATGGACAAGTTATTTCTTCTGGAGCGCCTGATATCGCAATTGGTTACCTGAATACGCTCTGACGGTCTATACCCTTCTCCTCCGTTGCTGATAATGATTCCGTCTCCTGTAAAATCGGCTATTCTCACGTTTTCAATGACGACATTTGACGCCCCTTCGATGCAAATTCCGAATCCCCATTCATGGGTCGGCCTCGGGGCCGGTGTATATGTGTGTTTATCTCTTTCACCAATGATGCTGCCTCCGGATATTTTTATATCGGATGTTCCGCCTATATAAAAAGCAGCGTATCCCCATGAACTGTTCGGCTTTACCTTGATGACAGCCTCCGCGTCCATCAAAATTTCAATATTGCCGGGAACATTGATGCCGGCGCCGCGAAACGGAGCCCGCGGGTCGCCGTTTTTCGTCCCGTCAATCATGTACGTGCCGTTCGGTATCCACACCGTGTTGTATCCCATCGACTTTGTCCATGCCAAACATTCGTTGATCGCATTTGTGGAGTCTGTTTTGCCGTCGCCGACAGCGCCGAACTTTGTCGCGTCAACCACTGTCATTCTCATTTCATCAGGTTGCTGCTGCACGCTGTTTTCAGCCTCCTTTTGTAAAACGGTTTGCTTTATATATATGCCAATCTAGTAAAATCCGCTTGTACATAAATAGATAAAATTTTATTAAAAAATCTTTCAATCCAAATTTTCTCCCAAAATTTTTTTCTATCCGCTTGTAAAGCGCTTCACAACTTGTGGCATCATCGATCAAAAATTCAAATCGATTGAAGGTGTATTGACACGAACATTATATAAGAATATGATTTTTATAATAGACATAGAAAGAGAAGGAGTATTGCGAATGTCAAACCATCAAAAAGAAACTTTTCAAAACATTCCGCAAAAGGGGTTTTTTGGACATCCCCGCGGACTCTTCACCTTATTCTTCACTGAATTTTGGGAGCGCTTTTCATACTACGGCATGAGAGCCATCCTTATCTATTATTTGTATACAGAGGTGACAAAAGGCGGCCTCGGGTTTGATCAAACGACAGCGAACTCGATTATGGCCGTATATGGTTCCCTCGTCTATATGTCCGGCATTATCGGGGGCTGGATAGCGGACAGGCTCCTCGGAACTGCAAACACCGTGTTTTACGGCGGCGTGCTCATTATGTTCGGACACATTCTTTTGTCATTCCCGGGAAGCGTCCCCGCTTTCTTCATCAGCATGTTCTTGATCATCATTGGGACAGGCCTTTTAAAACCTAACGTATCAAGCGTTGTCGGCGATTTGTACAGCCCTGAAGACACCCGCCGCGATTCTGGTTTCAGCATCTTCTATATGGGAATCAACCTTGGCGGATTTCTCGCGCCGATTATCGTCGGCACAGTCGGTCAGACATACAACTACCATCTCGGCTTCAGCCTTGCTGCCATCGGCATGTTGTTCGGACTGCTGACCTATTTAGCGACGCGGAAGAAAAACCTCGGATCTGCCGGAAGAACGGTGCCGAATCCGCTGACACCCGCTGAAAGAAAAATGGTGTTCGGACGGATTGGAATCGGTGTTTTGGTGATTGCTGCCATCTTTGGCTATTCCGCCTTTATGGGCTGGATGACAATCGAGCTGTTTACGATGATCGTCAGCTGTCTCGGTATTTTGATCCCGCTGATTTATTTCATCGTCATGTTTAAAAGCTCCAAAACGACGAGTGATGAACGTTCCCGTCTCACAGCTTACATTCCGCTGTTTGTCGCATCGATGATGTTTTGGGCGATTCAGGAACAAGGCGCCAATATTTTAGCCACCTATGCAGATAAACGCACTCATTTGGAATTTTTAGGTGTCCAATTGCACTCTTCTTGGTTCCAGTCGCTGAATCCGTTGTTCATCGTTGTGCTTGCACCGGTTTTCGCATGGATTTGGATGAGGCTCGGAAACCGTCAGCCGTCAACGCCGACGAAGTTTTCACTCGGGTTGATTTTAGCCGGACTGTCATTTGTCGTCATGATTTTCCCTGCTTACATCAACGGCACTGAATCGCTTGCCAATCCAATGTGGCTTGTGCTCAGCTTCCTGATCGTCGTTCTCGGGGAATTGTGCTTGTCTCCAGTCGGGTTATCCGCAACGTCAAAGCTGGCTCCTGCTGCTTTCTCAGCGCAGACGATGAGTCTATGGTTCCTGTCAAACGCTTCTGCACAGGCCATCAACGCACAGATCGTCAGATTTTACAGCGTTGATACCGAGATCGCCTACTTCGGCATCATCGGCGGTGTATCCATCCTGCTCGGGATCATTTTGATGCTGCTGTCACCGAAAATTCAGAAATTTATGAAGGGTGTTAATTAAAAAGCAATAGGCTGATACTCCTTTTCTTCTGTTTTTTCGCAGGATATATACATTTCGATTTAATGAGAGATAGGGAATACCTGTTAAAGCAAAACCCCCGGAAAGAATTCCGGGGGTTTTCTCTGCGGCTTCGTATGCTAAATCTCACAGCCCCTTTAAACCACCGCTTTTTTAACAAAAGTTTACATTTCCTCAAATGATAGTTTTCATTGATTTGCTAGTATAAGTGTTATCAAAAGGAGGTTAATATATGAACTTTTACAAAACGCTCGCCTTATCAACTCTTGCGGCATCCTTATTGTCTCCCTCATGGAGCATTCTCCCCCGTGCCGAAGCTTCAGCTTATAAGGACTTCTCGGTGACTGCCGATGCAGAGACAGAGCCGGTGGATACCCCTGACGACGCGGCAGATGACCCGGCGATTTGGGTTCATCCGAAGCAGCCTGAAAAAAGCCGGCTGATCACAACAAATAAAAAATCTGGCTTGATCGTTTACGATTTAAACGGAAAACAGCTGGCAGCCTATCCGTTTGGCAAATTAAACAACGTCGATCTCCGCTACAATTTTCCGCTCGATGGCAAAAAAATTGATATTGCCGGGGCCTCAAACCGGTCAGACGGCAAAAACACGGTTGAAATATACGCCTTTGACGGCGAAAAAAACAAGCTGAAAAACATCGTCAATCCTCAAAAACCTATTCAAACCGATATTGAGGAGGTGTATGGTTTCAGCCTGTATCACAGCCAGAAAACCGGCAAGTTCTACGCCATGGTGACCGGAAAGAACGGAGAATTCGAGCAATACGAACTGTTTGACAACGGAAAAGGACAAGTCGAAGGCAAAAAGGTCCGCTCATTCAAAATGAGCTCTCAAACAGAAGGGCTTGCAGCAGATGATGAATACGGCAAAATGTACATCGCTGAAGAAGACGCTGCGATTTGGTCTTTCAGCGCCGAGCCAAACGGCGGAGATAAAGGAAAAATTGTCGATCGCGCAGGCGGACCGCATTTAACCGCTGATATTGAAGGGCTGACGATTTACTACGGAGAAGACGGCGAAGGATATTTGATCGCGTCCAGTCAGGGCGATAACCGTTATGCCATCTATGACCGGCGCGGGAAAAACGACTATGTCGCCGATTTTTCAATTGATGACGGTAAAGAAATCGACGGGACAAGCGATACCGATGGAATCGACGTCATCGGCTTCGGCCTCGGCAAAAAATATCCATACGGCATCTTTGTCGCCCAAGACGGCGAAAATACGGAAAATGGACAGCCAGCCAATCAGAACTTCAAAATTGTCTCCTGGGAAAAAATTGCTGACGCGCTGGACGACAAGCCTGATATCGATGATCAGGTCAATCCCCGAAAACTGAAAAAACGAGCCAAATAACGACGGATCCGCGGGAAATGCCCGCGGATTTTTCACATTCCTTTATGTTAAGATAACTATTAATGGAGGGATGGTATTGCGTTTAAATCTCTATGCCGTAGTGTTTATCATGTTGGCGGTTTTATCATGTTTCTCTGCGTTTTTAATCAAGGTGTATTGGCGTACACTTCTGCTGTCATCTTCCTGCTTGCAGCTGCATTTTGCACGAAGCGTCGGCCTGAAAAGTAAGGCTTCCTAGGCCTTATGGTTTCTCCGTAAAATGCTCGTTCCGTAAGGCGGCAGTTTGAGCGCGCCTTTTTTCTGGGTTCCCTTTAAAACGTCCGTGTATGTTTCCTCCGGAAGCGAGACACTTCTGCTTTCCGCTGTAAAATTCATCACGAAAATATAATCGTGGCGGCCGTCTGTGCGGAGCTGGGCGGTGACGCCTTTCGGGAGCTCTGTATCGAGCACTTTGGCAATCCCGCACTCTTCAATGAGCCTGGATATAAACGCCTCTTGGAACGCCGCCTCATTCCTTGAAGCGATATAGTAGGCCTTCCCGTCTCCGAACAAATTGACCGTCAGCGCCGGCCGGCCCGCGTAAAAATCATCCTCGTACGCAGCGAGCGCTTCGGCCCCTTCTAAATGAATCAGATCGCAAAGCTCGCTGGCTTCATAGCTTCCGCTTAATCCGAGCCTGTTTTCTTCATCCATCACAATGGTATTTTTCTGTCCGTCATGAAGAGCATCGATCTCCTCAGACCAAATGCCGAGCGTTTTTCTTAAGCCCCCAGGAAACCCTCCCAGGAACGTAAGATCATTCTCATCAACAATGCCCGACCAATAAGTGGCGACAAATGTACCCCCGTTTTGAACAAACTGTTCAATCCTTTCGGCGGTGCCTTCTTTCAGCATGTAGAGCATCGGGGCGACCAAAAGCTTATAGCGGGAGAAATCAGCCTCCATGTGAATCACATCAACCGGTACGCCTTCCCGCCAAAACGGTTCATAAAACGATTTGGCGGTCCGTTCATAATGCTTTCCGATATTGCGCGGACCTTGGGCATCTTCCAAAGCCCAGCGATTCTCCCAGTCAAATATAATCGCGGCCTCGGGTTCCACTGTCGTCCCTGCGACGTCCTCCAGCTTTTCGAGCTTTTCCCCGAGCTTTTTCACTTCCTGAAAAACGCGCGTATGCTCTGATCCCGCATGATCAACGACTGCCCCGTGAAATTTTTCGCTTGAGCCGCGGCTTTTCCGCCATTGAAAATACTGAACAGTGTCCGATCCGTGAGCGACTGCCTGTAATGATGACAATTCATGCATACCGGGGCGCTTCAGCTTGCTGACATCCTGCCAGTTCGTCATGCTCGGCGTGCTTTCCATCAGCATGAACGGCCGGCCGCCTTTAAGAGAGCGATTGATGTCATGAACAAAAGCAATATCGGCTCCAAGCCGGCTGTCTTCCTGCCGGCTGTTGTGCCATGCCGGATAAGAATCCCACGAGATGACATCAAGCAAATCGGCAAACTTCCAATAATTCAATCCGGCATACGTTCCCATAAAATTCGTCGTCACAGGCAGATCAGGGTTAAACGAACGGACGTGGGCGATTTCATGCCGGCAAAAATCAACCGTTTGATCCGTGACAAAACGCTTCCAGTCCAAATTCAGACCGTGAACGGCATCCTCGCCGTGCGGAGCCGGCGACTCGATCTCGTCCCAATCTATATAGGTATGGCTCCAAAACGATGTCCACCATGCATCATTAAGGCGGTCCAGCGTTTTGTATTTCGCGAGCAGCCACTCTCTGAACTTGTCTTGGCAAAGTTCACAATGGCATTCTCCGCCGTATTCATTAGAAATGTGCCAGCCGATGACGGCCGGGTGATGCGCATAGCGCTCCGCGAGCTTTCCGTTTATGATCGCCGTTTTCCGGCGGTAGACAGGCGACGTATAGCAGTGATTGTGCCGCTTTCCGTGAAGGTTTCTGACCCTGTTGCGCTCCGTTCTCAGCACCTCTGGATACTTTTTGGACATCCAAGCCGGTCTGGCACCGCTCGGTGTAGCCAAAAACGCATAAATTCCGTTTTCCTTGAAAGTATCAAGAACCTGATCGAACCAGTCAAATGTAAATCTTCCTTCTTCAGGCTCGAGCGAAACCCAGGAGAAAATGCCGACAGACATCACATTGCAGCGGGACAGTTTCATCAGGCGGATATCTTCTTTTAATACGTCCGGATATTTAAGCCATTGATCCGGGTTGTAATCGGCTCCATGCAATAGTCGGGGAACTTTCCGGCTGATCGGGGGATACGGTTTAACCATCCTACAGTTTCATCCTTTCTTCCTCGTTTTCATATGACGCGGAGACGGACATGACACTAAAAACGCTTTCAAAAACAGGTTGTTAGATTATATACTCTGTTTTCTTCCCTCTTTCCTGCCAAGGTGGATGAATTTTCCTGTACGATTGAATTTCTCTTTCTTTATTTGTAAAATATATTCTATCATTAACATTTTTAACTTTATTTCCATACACTTGACTAAATCAACTAATTTATTATAATTGATTAAAGCAACGATTTACAGGGAGAGAGGTTTTGAGATGGCGGAAATCAATCATTCTACAACATTAAAATTCAGAGAGTTCAATCGATTCTATACAAATGTGCTCGGTTTTCTGAATGAACATATTTATGACAGCCCTTTTTCATTGACGGAAACCCGGATATTATTTGAAATTCACAATACGGCCGATTGTACAGCCAAACTGATTCAAGATACGCTCGGCCTGGACCGGGGCTATGTCAGCCGGATCCTGAAGCGGTTTGAAAAAGAAAATATGGTCTATAAAAAGAGAAGCGAGGAGGACAGCCGCAACCACTATATCTACTTAACCAGCTTCGGTGAATCCATTTATAAAAAGCTGGAGGCAAAAGCCAATCAGCAAATCGAATACATGCTGAAGCATATCGACGGCCGCCATCAGGAAAAGCTGACGGAGGCAATGAATACAATTGAATGCATATTGTCGGAACACCTGCCTCCCGAAAAATCGGCCGTTTCTATAAGAGATTACTATATATCGGACGATATCAAACTGATGATCGAAAAACAGCGTGCCTTCTACGCGGAGACACACGGCTGGGACGATTCATTTTTGGATTACCTTCACGAAACATTCGACGCCGAGATCGAAAAAATCTGGATCGCAGAGAGCGCCGGAAGATTCGCGGGATGTGTCGGGCTCGTCAAACACCCCGGCAGGACCGTGCAGCTCAGATGGTTTCTGGTCGACGCCGCTTTTCGGCACCAGGGAGTCGGCACACGCCTCTTGGAGCATCTCATCGATTATTGCAAAGAAAATCAGTATGAGCGGATTTTTTTATGGACGGTAAGCACGATGGCCGAAGCACGGCCTTTGTATGAAAAATTCGGATTCAGACTGACGGAAGTGAAAGACGAGACTTTATTATGGGGGCAGCGGCTCCGGGAAGAACGCTGGGATGCCGAGTTAGGCTGACGAAATGGAGGATCTATGAAACGGAAAATACACTACGCCTGGATTATCGTTTTTGTGACGTTTTTGACGCTTTTGGCCGTTCAAGGAGTGCGCCTTTCTTTCGGAGCCTTTATTCAGCCTTGGGAAGAGGAATTTTCAATGGACAGGGGCACGATTTCGCTTATTTCCATGCTGAGCTTCATTGTATATGGCGTGTCCCAGCCGGTGATCGGCAGGCTTGTCGACCGCTTCGGACCGCGGATCATTTTATCCCTCAGCACGCTTCTGGTCGGCTTGAGCATCTTTTTTACATATCTCGTGACTTCTCCGTGGCAGCTGTTTATTTTGTATGGCATCATCGTTTCTCTCGGCGTCGGCGGTGCGTCGAATGTCGCGTCGACCGTGATCGTGACCAATTGGTTCAATGAGAAGCGCGGGCTTGCATTCGGCATCATGGAAGCGGGATTCGGTGCGGGACAGATGCTGCTTGTCCCTGGATCGCTCATGATGATCCACTGGTTTAACTGGAAAGTGACCGTCATTGTTCTGGGATTGTTTTTAGCCGTTATTGTATTTCCGATCGTCATCTTGTTATTGCGGAACCATCCTTCGGAAAAGAATGTACAGCCGATCGGCGGCGCTCAGGGCGGCGAGATAAAAGAAGAGCCGGACGCCCAGCCGAAAAAGATTCCATACAAAGCCGTTTTTCTCAAAAGAACGTTTTGGTTCCTCGTCTTGCCGTTTTTCATTTGCGGATTTACAACAACGGGGTTAATGGATACCCATCTTATCCCTTTTTCGCATGACCACGGGTTTTCGACCGAAGTAACAAGCGCCGCTGTCAGCCTGCTGGCCGGGTTTAACATCATCGGCATTTTGATTTCCGGCGTCGTCGCTGACCGCTGGAGCAGCCGGAAAATTTTGTGCTTTTTATATGCCGTAAGGGCGCTGTCGCTTGTCATTCTGTTGTCGAGCCACAACTCGATGCTCCTGCTTTGCTTCGCGGTTTTGTTCGGTTTGGTCGACTTTGCGACCGTCGCCCCGACGCAAATGCTGGCAACCCAGTATTTCAGGCAGTATTCCGTCGGGTTCATTCTCGGCTGGCTATTCCTCAGCCACCAGATCGGTTCGGCGCTCGGGGCTTATTTGCCGGGCGTCTGGTACAGCCAAACAGGCAACTATAACCTGTCTTTCTACCTTTCAATCGTTATTTTGGCGGTAGCAAGCATTTTGAACATCCTGCTGCCGGAACCTAAAAAAATAAATCCAACACTGAATCAGGAAGGGCGTTCCGTCCAGCAATAATGAAAAAACCTGTTTTTGAAGTTCAAAAACAGGTTTTTCTTATGAATTAAGAAGTTTTATTCTTATTGTAAATATCAAATGCAACGGCAATCAGAAGGACGAGGCCTTTTATCGCCTGCTGCCAGTCGATGCCCAGGCCGAGCAGCGACATACCGTTGTTCATGACTCCCATGACAAGACCGCCGATGATGGCCCCGCCGATCGTGCCGATACCGCCGTAAGCCGAAGCCCCGCCGATGAAGCAGGCCGCAATGGCGTCAAGTTCAAACAGGTTTCCTGCTTTCGGAGTGGCCGCGTTTAGACGGGCGGCAAAAATCAAGCCTGAAAGGGCTGCTAAGACGCCCATATTGACGAAGACCATAAAGGTGAGCCGTTTTGTTTTGATTCCTGAAAGCTCGGCTGCTTTTTCATTGCCGCCGATCGCGTAGATTCTCCGCCCGATGACGGTTTTTTTCATAACGAATGTATACCCGGCGATTAAGACGAACAATGTGATCAAAATGAGAGGTATACCTTCATAAGTCGCGAGAATGTAGGTAAAAAGGTTGATAATGGCGATGATAAAAAACACCTTAACTGTAAACAGACCTTTTCCCTGCAAGTCAAATTGGAATTTCTTCTGCATGTTTCTCTGCTGAAGCTGATATACGAGATAAAGAATCGACACACCCGCTCCGACGACAATCGTCGTCAAATGGAACGTGCCTCCGTTCAGCCAGTCCGGAATAAAACCGGACGCCATTTTTTGGAAGGACACAGGAAACGGAGCGATCGATTTCCCCTCCAGCACGATCATCGTGAGCCCTCTGAACAAAAGCATTCCCGCCAGCGTCACGATGAAGGCCGGAATCTTGACATAAGCGATCCAAAAACCCTGCCAGGCGCCGATTGCCGCTCCCAGAAGCAACGACAGGACGACCGCCGCAAACAGCGGCATATCGTTTTCAATGATCATCATCGCGGAGACGGCGCCGACAAAAGCGGCGACTGAACCGACTGATAGATCAATGTGTCCCGTGATGATGACGAGCATCATCCCAATCGCTAAAATGAGAATGTAGCTGTTTTGCAAAATCAGGTTCGTAATGTTCAGCGGTCTCAGCAAAATTCCGTCTGTCAATATTTGAAACAGCAGCATAATAAACACGAGCGCAATGACCATGCTGTATTTCCGGATATTCTGCTTATACATATCGCGAAACAGCTGAAAGTAGCCGGGCTGAGCGCGGTCTTTATCCGTTTGCACCGGTGTCTGCATACGCTTCTCCCCCTCTCTTCATGCGGATGGTCATATATTTCATCAGCTTCTCCTGATCGGCTTCTTCTTTGGAAAATTCGGCGGTGATTTCCCCCTCACACATCGTATAGATTCTGTCGCACATCCCCAGCAGCTCGGGAAGCTCCGAAGAGATCATGATAACCGCTTTACCCGCTTCGGCAAGCTGATTGATGACGCCGTAGATTTCGTATTTGGCGCCGACATCGATGCCGCGCGTCGGTTCATCCAGGATTAAAACGTCAGGCTCCGCGAAAATCCACTTGCTCAGCATGACCTTCTGCTGGTTGCCTCCGCTTAAATTTCCGGTCCGCTGGCTGATATCGGGCGTCTTGATGTTTAATTTCCGGCGAAAATCCTCCGCTTCATGTTGTTCGCGCCGCTCGTCCATCACCAATCGGCTCGACACCTTATCCAGTTTCGACAGCGTAATGTTTTCTTTAATGCTGTCCTTCAGAATCAAACCGTTTCCTTTCCTGTCCTCCGTCACATAGACGATGCCGTTTTTAATGGCATCTTCAGGGTGGTTGATGTAAAGCTCCCGCCCGTCTTTTTCGATTGTGCCGGAAATGTTTTTCCCATATGATCTTCCAAAAATGCTCATCGCCAGCTCCGTCCTTCCGGAGCCCATCAGTCCGGCAATTCCTGCGATCTCGCCTCTTTTCACGGAAAACGCCGCCATGTTTACCACTTTGCGGTCCTGTTGAAGAGGATGGTGAACTGTCCAATCCTTCACTTCAAAGATGACGTCGCCGATCTCGGCGCTTCTGTCAGGGTAGCGGTTTTGCAGCTCCCTGCCGACCATGCCTCTGATGATCCGGTTTTCAGTCAATTGCCCGCTTTGAACATCAAGCGTTTCGATCGTCTGTCCGTCCCGGAGCACGGTAATCGAATCTGCGACTTTCGTAACTTCATTTAATTTATGGGAAATCATAATCGAAGAGATTCCCTGTTTTTTCAGTTCGAGCAAGAGCTGCAGCAGATTCTCGCTGTCAGCTTCATTTAAAGCCGCCGTCGGTTCATCCAAAATCAAGAGCTGCACTTTTTTTGCCAAAGCTTTGGCGATTTCAACAAGCTGCTGCTTTCCGACGCCGATTTGGGAAACAAGCGTATCCGGAGATTCTTGAAGCCCGACTTTTTTCATTAATTCGAGCGTTTCCAGCTTTGTCTTTCGCCAATTGATGACGCCGCGGCTGGCCTGTTCATTGCCCAAAAAAAGATTTTCCGCAATGGAAAGCTGGGGGACGAGCGCCAGCTCCTGGTGGATGATGACGATCCCCGCTTCCTCGCTTTGCTTAATATTTTTGAATTGGCATACTTCCCCTTTATATAAAATGTCGCCCGTATACGCACCGTACGGATAGACGCCGCTCAGCACCTTCATCAAAGTCGACTTGCCCGCCCCGTTTTCCCCGCAGAGGGCATGGATTTCGCCCGCTTTAACGCGAAGGTGGACATTGTCGAGCGCTTTGACGCCGGGAAACTCCTTCGTGATGCCTCTCATCTCTAAAATGCAATCGGACATCGGATCACTTCCCTAATTCCGATTCTTTATAGTAACCGCCGTCAACGAGCACTTTTTTGTAGTTCTCTTTGTCGACGACGACCGGTTCAAGCAGGTATGATGGAACGACCTTCTCTCCGTTGTCATACGTCTTTGTGTCATTGACTTCCGCTTTTTCGCCTTTTAAGACGGATGACGCCATCTCAACGGCTTTTTTCGCCAGCTCTCTCGTATCTTTGAAAATGGTTGAGGTCTGCTCCCCTTTAATGATCGAATTCACGGAAGCAAGCTCTGCATCCTGTCCCGTAATAACCGGCAGCGGCTTCTTGTCCGAGCCGTAGCCCGCACCTTTTAAGGATGAAATGATTCCGATGCTGATTCCGTCATACGGTGAAAGCACCGCATCAAGCTTCGCCTTTGTATAATGCGCACTCAGCAAATTGTCCATCCGGGATTGTGCGGTTGCGCCGTCCCACCTGAGCGTCGCCCCTTGCTCAAATGAAGTCTGGCCGCTCAACACCTTTAATTTGCCCGAATCGATATAAGGCTTCAAAACAGACATGGCGCCGTCAAAAAAGAAATGCGCGTTGTTGTCGTCGGGCGATCCCGCGAACAATTCGATGTTGAACGGCCCTTTTTTGTCTTTTAAGCCAAGCTTTTCTTCAATATATTTCCCTTGAAGTTCCCCGACTTTATGATTGTCAAATGTCGCATAATAGTCGACATGTTTGCTGTTCATGAGCAGCCGGTCATAAGAAATGACTTTAATATCCTGCTTGTTTGCTTTCTCTAGGACGTCGGTCAGCGCTTCTCCGTCAATCGAAGCAATGACAAGCACATTGACGCCCTTTGTAATCATATTTTCGATTTGTGAAACTTGGTTTTCAACGACATCTTCCGCATACTGCAGATCCGTTTTATAACCGAGCTTTTCAAACTCTTTCACCATGTATTTCCCGTCATACACCCAGCGTTCCGATGACTTTGTCGGCATTGAGATTCCGACGTAGCCTTTGTCTCCCCCTCCGCTTGCCTGATTCCCCGAACAAGCGGTAACGATGAGACAGAAAAGCATTGCAGTGATCAACAGCCAGCATTTTTTCATGCTTGGTATCCCCCTTTTTGATTTCTCCCATCATGAATCATGCCAACTGTACCATGTCTTTCGAATGTCCGTCTTTTGAATTAATTAACTATTTTTATAAAAATCAGACTTTTTTGAAGCGCTTACATTACAATTTTCCTCCTGTTCTTTCAATTCCCGACATGCGGCGGTACTGATTGGGGGATACACCCATCGTCTTTTTAAATACAGTGCTGAAATAGTGCTGTGTATCATAGCCCGTTTGTTCGGCAATGTCATGAATTGAAAGAGGGGTTGTCTCTAACAGGTGAACCGCTTGATCCATGCGCATCTCCGTCAAAAGCTGAACAAATGTCATGCCGAGCTCCTTCTTCATGATCCTGCTCAAATAGACGGGCGAGACTTGAAGCGCATCCGCCGTCTGTTTTAAAGAAAACTCCCTTTCAGTGAAATGCTTTTTCATATATTCTTTGGCCCTCGTGACAACCGGCGAGATATAAAATGCTTTCGAAACTTGCTGTCTGCAATGCTGATAGCATTGCGCAGCTGAGCGGCCGTTTTCGGCAAGCTTCGCGAAGCAGACGGCGGCGCTTGCCTGCATTTCAGCTTCGATCATCTCTGCAAGCGCCCGCTGTTCAGCTTCTGTAACAGAACGCCACAGGCAGGCGGCGATCAGACGGTCTCCGTCGAAAAAAACAGCCTTATCCCGCTCATCGATAAAGAAGCGTTCTACTTTTTCTTTCAGACTGTCGGCTTCAGACGGCTTGTTCCATACATGTCCGGCCGCGATGACGCCGAGCGTCTCAGGATAGCGGGCCGGCAGACGGAGGCATTCGAACTGCCGGTAAACGTCTTCTTCCACTGCCCGGCCTTCGATCCAGCTTCTGAAAACATGCTCTTTCAAAAGGCCGAGGTTTTGTTGAATATGCTGCTCGGCAAGCTTTTGCTCGCTGAGCTTCTTTTTTTCAGCTGCCAGCGACACGCTGATGTTTTCGAGCACTAGTTCCAGATGAGCGGGATCGACCGGCTTTAACAAATAATCATCGACATTCAGCCGGATCGCTTCTTGCGCGTATGCAAACTGATCGTAGCCCGTCACGATGACAAAGCGGCACTGCGGCAGGGCGCCGCGGAGCTTTTTCATCAGCGTGATTCCGTTGACGATCGGCATATTCAAGTCGACAATCAATAAGTCGATGCCGTGTTTGAGAGCGAGCTCAAATGCCTCCTCGCCATTCTCCGCTTCAGCCGACACCGACATTTGATAGCGCTCCCAAGAGACGGCATCCCGTATTCCTTCCCGAATCCACGGTTCATCATCGGCAATCAGTACGCGCCAACATTCACTCAAGGCTTGTTCCCCCTTTTGTTAAGATTGGAAGCCGTATTGTGACGGCGGTTCCGGCTCCTTTTCGGCTTTCAACCGTTAAACCGTACGGCTCGCCAAATGTAAGGGCGATCCGTTCATGTACGTTGATCATGCCGTAGCCCGCTGTATCGTCCCTGTGTTTGAATTGATCGGTTATTTGCTTTAGCGTCTCTTCATCCATTCCGGCTCCGTCATCCTCGATTTTGATGATCAGCGAGCCGTCTTCCTCTATGCCTTTGATCGTAATATGCCCCGGCCCCTTTTTTTCTTTAATTCCGTGATAAATCGCATTTTCGACAATCGGCTGAAGCACGAGCTTTAATATCAGGCGATCGTCACAAAGCCCGGTCATTTCGATTGAGTAGTTTAATTTATCGCGGTATCGCGCTTTTTGGATTTTTAAATAGTTTTCAACATGTGCAAATTCATCAGACAGCGAAATGATATCTTTCCCTTTGCTCAAGGAGATGCGGAACAGCTTGGATAAAGCCTGCACAAGACCGCTGACCTCTTCCGCTCCTTTCTTCCTCGCCATCCAATTGATTGTATCCAGCGTGTTGTAGAGAAAATGAGGGTTGATCTGCGCCTGCAGCGCCCTTAATTCGGCTTCCCTTTTTTGGCGCTCTTGTCTTTCTGTGACCGACATCAGCTCCCTGATTCTCAACATCAGGCGATTGAAGCTTTTTCCCAATAGCCCGATTTCATCTTCCCTTTCCTCCTGATAAAATGTTGAAAAATTCCCGCTTTCCGCCGTTTTCATGACAGCATTCAGCTTCAAAATCGGCCGCGACATGGAATGGGACAAATAATAGGAAGCGGACATTCCGAGAAACGCCGCCGTCAGTAAAAACAAAAGCACATACAAGTGGATTTCCTTCACTTCGAATACCGGTTCACCCGCTTTAAAAACGCCGACCGTTGTCCAGTTCGTAAAGGAAGACGTCTCATAAATGAACTGATACTCCTCTCCCTTGATCCGCTTCGAAAAATATCCGGACCGGTCTTGACTGAACCACTTTTTCGGCAGAAACAGCTTTGAGGTCTCCGGTGCATAAATATTGCCGCCATTCTCATCCATGATCATCAAATAACCCGTTTTCCCCAAGCGGATATTTTTTGTCGCTTCTGCGAGGACGCGCAGCTTCAAATCGATGAGCACAACGCCTTTCACATGCTGTGTCTCAGGATCGATAACAGCTCTGACGGCAGAAACGACCTCGTCTTCCCTGTAATGCACATGGCTTCTGATATTCCGATTGACAGGCTTTCCGATCATCTTGAAAATCCCTTCATTAGCGACAGCCGCCAGATACCACGGTTCTTTTGTCAAATCTGTCGGCGTGCGTTCATACATCTCATTGCTGATCATCTCACCCTTATCATTGACGACGAGAATGCCCGCGGCTTCGGAATATAAAGAAGTCAGGCCCTGCAAAAACGTCCTTCGCTTATAATCCGCCTCTCCGTCCTCCTTTTCATGATTAAAAAACGCTTCCATTTCTTCATTCATTGATATTAAATATGTCAGGTTCTGCATGTGGCTGACATATACTTCAGCCGTCTTGTTCACTTCGCCGATCAGCTGCAGCGTTTGGTCGATCACCTGTTTTTCAATAATATTTTCAACGGCCCATCCCGATAAAATGCCGAGGCCGATCGTCGGCAGCATGCTGATTAATAAGAGAAGGCTGATCAGCTTATGACGGATCGGCGCATTGTTAATCAAACGTTTAATCATTCGCATAATAGGCTGCCACATTTTCTTTCGTTATGATCGTAATGCCTGTATCGATCGCTGCCGGAAGCGGGCGTTCATGCTTCAGATGGTGATTTGAGAAAAACAGCATGTGCAGCGACCAATAGCCCATTTGCCATGTGTCCTGACCTATTGTCGCGGAAATCGATCCGCTTTTGATGCCGTCCAGCGTTTTCTTGTCCTTATCAAAGCCGATGATGCATACTTCCCCTTCAAGTCCCGCCGCCTTCACAGCACGGGCCACACCGCTCGCCCCATTGGCTTCTGTCGTGAAAATTCCTTTGATGGACGGATTTTTTTCCAGAATCTTTGCCGCTTCTTTTTTCGACGTCAGCTCATCCCCTTTTCCGTCCAAAACCGCGGCGACCTTCATGTTCGGGTATTTTTGCTTGATCGTTTGTTCAAAGCCCTTCGTCCTTTCCTGGTGATTGTACTGCCGCGGCTGAGTAATGATTGCGGTCTCTCCCTTTCCATCTAAAAACTCGGCCATTCGCCTTGCTGCCTCAGCACCCGCTTCCATATTATTTGTGCCGACATATGTAGAGGCTTTGCTGAGCGGGGCGTCTGAATCGAATAAAACGATCGGAATGCCCTGCTCGTGCGCCTTGTCGATGACAGGGTTTAAAGCTTTGGGATCTATTGCCGAAAGCGCGATCCCCGCCGGCTTTTTTGCAATGACCTGCTCGAGGACGGTCGTCTGCTCATGGACATCATAATGGGCCGCCCCCCGATACTCGACAGAGACGTTGAACAGCTGCGCGGCATCCTCAAAGCCTTTCAGGCCGCTTTTCCAATATTCGATTCCCGATTGAAACGTGACCATCACATATTTTTCGGACAGACTTCCGGCCGCCGGCCTTCTGCTTGCTTCTGTAGATCCGGTTTTATCGCCCCGGGAGTAGTCGTAGACATAGAGAAAAAACAAACAGAGCATCACGGCATAAACAACTAACAGCTTCTTCATCTTCATCCCCCTGTTGGTCAGAGGACAAGACAGCGTTTACAATCTATCATAAAGTATATATTTAGCCGCATATTTTTCTTAGAATCCAGCTGAGGCATCCTGACAGAAATTCCGCCCGTCCCCTTTTTTCATCACAAACAGACAATTTCCCCCCTTGTTTATTTGAAATATCTAATCTATTTGACATTTTGTTCGAAAAACCCTGTTTAGTGTTCGACAAGATCGCCTCTTTCTTAAAATTACCTTAAAGTTTGTGAAACAAAGAATAAATATCATAAAAAACACAGCCCTAAGAACCATGTCTTTTATCCTTGAAGGAAAATGGAGAAAAGTGCAAAATCGCAGTCATAATAAGGAATTCCCTGCTTAGCCGCTCGACTCGATTCTTTAATCGCGGTACATTTTTCCTATTCAACTCATTTATACCATGTTGTAACATTAATAAGGTCCTTTAACGAACGGATCCCAACAGGTCATTTGAATCAAATTTTCCGGGAGGTGGCAGTAACATGATCTGGGAAAAAACAGTTTTATACGGGCTGCAAGGTACACTTCTCATCAAAAAACAACAGCTCGAACAACTGAAAAATTGCCAAACTGAATTAGAAGCAGATAAAAAGGAATTTGACGATTCAAAAGACAGCATCAAAAAGCCCGAACTGTCGCCGACAACATGGCAGGGCAGCCTTGCTGATTCTTTTAAAAACGTCAGAAGCGATATGAAAACGGCCTACAATGATATTTGCGGAAAACAATTAAATGAAGTGTTTAAACAATTAAAAGAGAAAATCTCTTCCTTAAATGATGACATTGATTCACTAGGTAAGGATATCAGCTCATTAAAAACGAAAATTGAAAAGCTGGAAAAAGAAGAAAGAGAAGCCCGCCGCTAAAGGAGTGATTACGATGGGTCAAGAAATCAAAGTCAAAACAGGCGAAGTCAAACAGGCGCTCTCGAAGCTGAAGCATTCTGCCCAAGCTGTAAAGCCGAATGTGCCGACAGATATCAGCGGCAAAAACAACCTTGACGTCGTCAAAAAAATCGAAAGCATGAACAAAGATTTGAAAAGCCTGACAAAAGCATACGCATCAGCTCTCGCTAAACAAATTGCGCAAACCGAACAGGCTGTCAACGCCATAAAAGACGCCGACAAAAAGCTGTCGTCATCGATCAAAGCCAAGTAGAAGGAAGGGACTACGCATTGAAAACTCTAGATGTTCAGGCTTTTCAAACCGGCCTAGACAAAACGCTGACCGAATTAAAAAACCAGACTGACGAGATTTCAAAAGTCAAACAAAGCGTCAAAGGACTCACCTCCCTTGACGACGCCTTAAAAGGCGCGGGCGGTGAAGCGATCCGCTCGTTCTATGAAGAGTGCCACACCACTTTTCTTCTTTTTTATGAATCTTTTATTTCCGACTATAAAGGACTTTTAGAAAAGACGAAAAGTGCGCTTCATTCCCTTGAACCGAACCAAAACGGCTTTATCTCGCAAAGCTTTCTTGAAAACGAACTCCATGACGGCGTCAGTCAAGCCGAATCGCTGACAGGCAGATTGACGTCAAAAGCCAATATGACTATTCTAACGGTCAAAAACATTGTCGACCTGCCCGACCTAGACGATTCAGCCGTCAACGAAAACGCCAAAAAAGCCCAAAGACAAATCAGCGAGACGCTCGAAAAGCTCCACACCTTCGACCGCGAACAGACAAATGCACTGAAAGCGGCGAAGGAAGACCTTGATACGATGAAGCAGTACATCCAGCAGCTGGAGAGGATGTATACGGGGCCGAAGATTGAAATATCGGAATATAAAAGCGGTTCAATTTTAAAACCGCAAAATGACTCAACAATCAGTCAAGTTCCCGGCGGCCTGCAAAACCCCGGCGAAACACCGATGGAGAAGATGCTTGGGCGATTAGAAGAAAAAGCGGCAGAATCGTTAACGAATCCTGATACACAGGATAAAGAAAAAACAAATATAGCACACGAAATTCTTAGTTACTTCGAAACAGTCGGAGAACCATTAGATGTCGGTGATAAAGCCTTATTAGGGTATCACGCAGCCAACGCAACAGCATCAATCGCGTGGACACGAAAATTAAAAATTTATTATCAAGGAGGAAAACCGACGAAGTGGCAGCGATTTAAAGGGGAATATAAATTTCAGGTCATGTCACATCGTTCTTGGACTTCTCAAGGGGATCACAGTTCGAAAGTTGCGAGAACCATTAAAAACATCTCTGACTCGAATCCAAGCAACCCATTACTTAAAAAAGCGCAAAAATTTGCCGCTTCTTATGATAGTCCATCCATGATGTTTAAACATGCTGTGGGGTTTCCTAAAAATCAGCACAGTTTTATTGATGGAAAGGAGTTTCGCAGTAGAATTGCATCACGGACAGCAGCAGGTACAACTGATATAATGGAATCTGCAGCTAAAGCAAAAGGACTTGCAAAATTAGGAGAAAGAATCCCAGTGGTAGGTAATGCGATTGCTGTGGGATCTAATTTAACAGAGTTCACAGATCCTGATAATTCCGACAAAACTGCTGTAGAAAAAACAGGGCGTTTTGTAACAGGCACAATGGTAGACATTGGTTCTGTAACTGTTGGTGCTGAAGTTGGGGCAACAATCGGAAGTGTCGGTGGCCCTGTAGGAGTAATAGTAGGGGGAGCAATAGGTGGGGTAGTCGGCGCCGTAGCGAGTTCCCAGTATGGAGATGCTCTAAAAGATGTCGGTGAGAAAGTTGCTGGATCGATTGAAAATGGAGTAAAGAATGGTCTTGAATCTATAAAAAAATGGTTTAGTTAAACAGGAGGGACTATGACACCCGAAATTTTCGTCGAATATTCAGAGTACCTATTATGCGCTATTTTAGGTGCTCAATTTGGTTACGGGTTGCTATTGTTAATTCTCGGAAATCTAATAGTAAATAATTACGAACGTGGAACATTTGAAACACCTTCAAATTTGTTCAAAAAAATTGTTAATTTTTATACAGGACTCTTTTTCGGTGCTAGTTATTTTGTATATAAACGACTTTACAAATATAAGTGGTTCCTGAGGAAACTATATTTTGCCCTTTATCTTTTAGGAAGCGGAATTCTAAGTATCATCATTTTTTATCTTTTATCCTTTATCCTTCACTTCATTTTCAGAGTTTAAGTCTATAATCAAGGATGTGAAAACAATGAAACACCTCATCACATGCACATCAGAAGAACTAGCGCTTTTAGTAGGGTTATGTGACTATCCTGGTGTTGCAAAAGGAATTCTTGAATCATCGTCAGGAAAAAAGTCAAAAAAAGAATGGGATGCAATCTTAGAGGCAACTGTCAATCAGCTCATTTTAAAACAATACTGGAACGAAGAAAAAAGTTCAAAAGACGAAAATCCTTTAAGCGAAGAAATGCAGAAATTCATCGTTTCCTATGTGAATTCAGAACAAATGATCCGCTGTTCCAACCTTGACAATAAAAACACTTTAATGCTTCACCATTTTGAAAATGAAACATGGCTTTTCCATATGATTGACCGCGATATCATCCATGAATTTGCGTATGTCAACGAGCAGGAAATTGCCCAGCTGATGAAAGACTATTACCACTTTTCAACTGATGAGGAACATATTCCTTTAAAATTTCGTCTTTCAGATAAATGCTTTGACTGGCTGAGTAATAAAGACATGACAGAAAAGGTTCGGAAGAAAAGTTCTTTTTCACCTGAGGAAGAACATAGCTTTAATCAATTGATAGCCGATCTTGAAGCAAACCAATGGTCGCTAAACAATATCTCACATTTTTACATCCCTAGCTTAAACGATGGACCTTTCTTGCAAAATATCGTCTTTTTTATTCCATCTGCCCGTGGCGTTTGGGTTGCTCAGTATGATGAACACAATGAAAAACCTGTACATATTTCATTAAGGACACTTGAGCAATGGAACGAATTATTAAAAGGGCTTGAGTATACAGTATCTTTTCAAAATACATAATGCCGCAATGCGAGAATAAATACATTTCAAAGCATCTCACAACGGGATGCTTTCTCTTATCCCAGTTTCCCGAATTATTGGTTCAAAAAGATAGACGAGATATAAAAAAAACACAAAGCCACACAGAGCCAAACGTTGCCGATGCAGAAAACACCCATCAAGAAAAAGGGGCTCACTATGAGAAACGAAAAAAATTTTCTATATAAAAAAATAAACGAAGCAATGATCATTTTCACGATTTTATTCCCTGTAGTTGGTATCTTTTTTGTCATCATGACAATATGGGCGTTAGGAGAACAAGCCCCTTCAGAAATTCCCTTGGTTGTTTCCGTTATCAGCTTATTTTTTTTCGTTCTTCCACTCCTATTGCATATCTACAGAAAAAAGGTCTGGCTGTAAAAATACATGCAGAATTATAAAAATTCAGAGGGATAAGCGGAGGAATACAAGCTTTGCTGAGATTAAAAGAAACGGTTACATACAAAGATTTACCTTACAATATTCAATCTCATTTAACAGTCCCCGTCAGCCGGGAAACGAAATGGGGAATGGCGTGTTTTATCGTGTTGATGCTGGATATTTTATGCATATTACCTGTGCTGGCGAACAAAGTAGATTTTTTTACATTCGCCGCTGTTCCTGTTGCTATCCTGATCAATATATGGATGATCATCATGAATACCAAAAGCATGACCGGATATCATCATCACCTTCAATATGTTCGGTTTATGGGCGTATCTTTCAGCGGTATGTCATATTGCCAGTTGATCACAGCGCAAAAAATGATGGTTTCTGCCATCGGTTTTCATGTACCGCTGATCAGTCTGTCACTATTCATTTTTGCCGCCTTTATCCTCCTCGTCATTCGGTATTACTTGATTGTATTCCCGTATTCTAGCAGAGACAAAAGGGAGACAGCAGCTCCGACAGGGATGTTCCTCGCGGCTGTTCCGGCAACCTGTTTTATGATAAGTCATGCCGTTTTGCGAGTTTCCGAGTCTGCCGTTTATTTGTTGATGAGTACCGTCTATCTGCTTATGGCTTGTTTATTTTCTATGATGGGGGTCAAATTCATCCACAAATACTTCTTCATCAAAGCGAATCAAGATATCGTCAGACATAGGATTTAAGGCACAAGGAGAGGTCATGTTTGAAAGGCAGAAATAAAATCATTCTCTCAGTTTATTCCCTACTTGCAACAATCATTATTTTGACCGGTCTTGCCAAACCTTCAATGAAATGGAAGGAAAAGCTTGCCGTCATTGGCTTTATGTTCGTTTTAATTTCTTTATTCGCATTCATCATTTATGTGTTCATAAATAAACCGAAGAAAGATCAAAGCGCGCCCAGATGCAACATCGTCGCGAAAATCTTTTGGAAGAAATACAGAAAACCGTTCACGCTCTCTTTCTACTTCGTCGGCATCCTGATTGTGGGAACTTCCGTGTTTTCAATGACCGAACTCACTTTCTTATGGAAATCCGCTGTGTTCACGGTATTGTGTGCTGCGATATCGTGCGGCTTTTTTGCGGTTTATCAAGCGGCGAATCAAATGCTGAACCGGTCTTGTTTGGAAAGAGTGTCTGACGAAGAATGAGAAGCTTTTTATCAGAAAAAAAGTCTTGTTAAAAAACGCTGGAGTCCGCAATTCATAAAGGAGTTATGATGTCACCAGAAACTTTTGTTGAATATACCGAATATTTAATCGCCGGTATGTTGGCCGCTCATTTCGCTTACAGTTTGTGTTTTTTAATCATATCGCGTCACATGATCATTGAATATGAAAAAATGATCTTTTTAAAACCTGAAAAATGGTCCCATAAAATCACGAATACATTCGTTTTTCTTCTTGTCGGCACCGGTTACTTCGTTTACAAACGGCTATTAAGATACAACTGGTTCCTGAGAAAACTGTATTTCGCCCTTTATCTTGTGGGCAGAGGCATTTTAAGCATCATCATCTTTTATATTTTTTCTTTTCTGATCCATCTCATTTTCAGCGTTTAAATCATTTACGATTGGAGAGATCCGAATGTCTAAATTTCTGCAAAAACCAAGAAACAAAGCCATCTTATCCGTCTACCTATTTTTCGTATGCGGTTCCGTTCTCAGCTCTGTTCTGAATCCGGAGATGAGCCTGGGCGAAAAGCTGTTTATCCTCTGTTTTAATATTTTCTCGGCAACTTTATTCGCATTTCTCATTTATGTGCTGCTAAATAAACTGATGAAAGATGAAGACCGCAAACATCCGGCAGACCCCGAAAAAAACGGGATTAATCAAGTGATTTGGAAAAAATACAAAAAACCGCTGATCCTGTTTGTTTATTTTGGCGGCGTGTTTTCCGTCTGCGCTGTTATTATTCCCATGCCGATATATACCGTTGCTGAAAAGCTCGTGATCCTTTCGATCGCCATTATTTTCATTACAATTGGCTGTATCCTGGCTTACAAAGTGACGAATAAAATGCTGCAGAAATAATTGAAAGGACCATGGTTCGCCATGGTCCTTTTCTTCATTTCCTCAGTTCCTCCAGCGTCTCTTCCCACCGCCGCAAAACCGCCGCTTCATCCTTCAGCTCAATCTGAACGCCGGAGATGATATCGGCGTATTTTGCGATATCTTCCCGTGCCGCTTCGACGGTGCCTGCGAAGCGCGCCCTCGGGTGTTTGGCGTCTTTTAATTCGGGCAGTTTCTTTAAAGACAGCCGCACATAATGTGCTTTGCCTTTCCAGCAAGTGACGAAGAGCGCCCGGCCTGTTCTCGTGATGTTCGCGGTTGTCGTTGTGCCTTGCCAGAGAGCCAGGCGGATGTCGGTTTTGTTCAGGGCAAGGATTTCGCCGGCGCTGATCATCGCCGTGTGCGGCCAGCCGTCTTCTGTGACGGTCTGGAGCATCATCGCTTCGTGCCGCTTACCGGCGAGCTTCTCTCCGTTTAAAAGCTGAAATAGTTCGTTTGATAGCTGAGCCATGCCGGATGCCTCCCTTTAGATTTTCCGGTCTGGAATCGCCGGCACTTGTACAGCTGTTTCAACTTCAGCGGGATCGATTTTAAAGGCCGGATTGTATTTTTCAGGATTTGTGATCGTCTCCGGCTCTGATGACCTCCAAGTGAAAAAGCAGTGCTGGCATTGATAGACTTCCCAGGCTCCTTCAACGGGTGATTTGCTGACGGTTTCCGCTTTTTTTAATTCGCAGCGCGGACATGTATGCATGATGAAACACTCTCCTCTTTTATTGATTTAGCAGATTCATTAATTTTGCTTCCCACTCTTTCGTTCCTATAGGGGAATCGAGCGGCTGTGAATAGTGTCCCCTTGTTTCCGGTGCAGCCGGCGTTGTCGCGTCCAATATCATTTTGTGGGTGATTCCCGCCGGTTCAGAACCTGGATCTAGCGCCAAAACGGATAAATCCGGGATGATGACTGCATCGTGTTTCGGATGCATTTTCGTTGAGATTGCCCACATCACTTGCGGGAGGTTAAACGGATCGACGTCTTCGTCAACGAGGATCACCATTTTGCAGTAGCCGAGGCCGTGCGGAGTTGTCAGCGCGCGCATGCCGACGGCTTTGGCGAATCCGCCGTAGCGGCTTTTCGTTGATACAATGGCGATCAAGCCGTGCGTATACATCGCGTTTACCGCGACAATTTCATTCGGATACGCCTCTTTAAGCTGCTGGTAAAGCGGCACACATGTATTAATGCCGACCATATAGTCAACCTCAGTCCAAGGCATGCCTAAATACAGGTGTTCAAAAATCGGATTGTTGCGGTGGCAGACGCGCTTGATTTTGATGATCGGCATGCTTCGTCCGCCTGAATAGTGGCCGGTAAACTCGCCGAACGGACCTTCATACTCGCGTTCGCCCGCAAGGATCTCACCTTCGAGAACCACTTCTGCGCCCCATGGGATATCTAAGTTAGACAGTTTTGATTTGACGATTTTATATGGTTCGCCTTGCAGGGCCCCTGCCATCTCGTATTCTGATTGATCGTATAAGAGCGGTGTGGATGCCGCCGTTGCAATAACCGGTTCGCAGCCGAGCGCAATCGTGACAGGCAGGTTTTCGCCGCGCTCTTCAGCCTGACGCAGGTGGATCGCAATGTCATGCTGCGGGACGGGCTGAATGCCGAGGCGGTCTTTGCCTTTTACCTGCAATCTGTACATGCCGACGTTTTGCTTGCCGAAGTGGTCCGGATCCTCGACATCTCTCGAAATGACGCATGCCTTGTCTAAATAAAAGCCGCCGTCGCCCTGATTGATGCGGAAGAGCGGCAGAATGTCAAACAGGTTGATGTCTTCTGTGATTTCGTTTTCGTGAAACGGCGCTGTCTCCTCTCTTTGCACTTTTACTGGAAACTGATTATAACGGCGCGCGAACTCAAAGAATTGTTCTTTAACCGGCGTGTCTTTTGGAAGGCCGAGCATTAATGCGTGGTTCGGCCAGGAGCCGATTACATTCAGCGCGATTTGGGCATTGTTATAGCCGTAAATGTTGTTGAATAAAAGAGCGGGTGATTTGTCTCCGAGGTTGTTGGCGGCGCGTGCAGCTGCTCCCAAATCGGGTTCCGGCTTCACCTCTTCCTGGACTTCAAGAAGCTGTCCTTCTTTTTTCAGCGTATTTAAAAAATCTCTAAAATCTTGATAAGCCATTCTGTTATCCTCCTTATTTCTCCTGTTTCATACCTTCCCAGCGCTTCGCTTCAGACAGATGGATGCCAAATTGGTCCAGCGTCCGAAATACGATATGATCGACCATTTCGGTCAGATTTTGGGGATGATTATAAAAAGCCGGCATCGGCGGCAGGATCACCGCCCCCATTTTTGTCAGCTCAAGCATGTTTTCAAGATGAATCTGGTTCAGCGGCGTCTCCCTTGTTAACAGAACGAGCTTTTTCCGTTCCTTCAGCATGACGTCCGCCGAACGGGTCAAGAGGTTATCCGCCATACCGGTGCGGATGCCCGCCAACGTCTTCATACTGCACGGTGCGACAATCATTCCGTCCGTTTGAAAGGAACCGCTTGAAATGCGGGCCGCCTGGTCTTTGTGGGAATACGTAAAAGATGCGAGCTTTTCCACGTCTTTCATCGTATATCCCGTTTCGTGCAGGATCGTTGCCGCTGCCCACGGAGAGATGACAAGGTGTGTCTCTGCGTCGGTTTTCTTCAGCCACTCCAGCATCCGCACGCCAAATACCGCGCCGGTCGCGCCCGTGATTCCGACGATGATGTTCATATGCGCCCCCCCTTTCCTTCCTGGTGCTTCAGTTAAAATGATACGCCTCTATTTACCATATTGAAAATATCTGTTAAATCTATATATAATACTCTAAAGGTATAAAAAGGAGTGCCGTGAAAATGGATATTCGCCAGTTAAAATACTTCGTTACAATCGCCCGGGAAGGAAAAATTACAACGGCGGCGAAGCGGCTCCATATTGCACAGCCGCCGCTCTCCAGGCAGTTGAAGCAGATGGAAGAGGAGCTCGGAGTCGTTTTATTTGACCGGAACAAAAAGAAAAACCTGACGTTGACCTACGAAGGAGAAGTTTTTTTGAAAAGAGCAAAAGAAATCCTGCACAAGCTTGAGGATTCCATCTTGGAGGTGCGGGAGCTGCGTGAAGAAGTCAACGGAACCCTTGCCGTCGGCTCGACGATTTACTGCGCGGCCCTGCTGCTCTCAAAAGTCTCGAAGATCAGAGATATGTATCCGAATTTAATGTTTAACATTTGGGAAGGTGAGCCTTCACGGCTAAGCGAGCTCCTGGAAAGCCGGCAGATCGATGCAGCCGTCACGACAACGCCTATCCACAGCAAAAACACCGAATCAAAAAGCCTGCCGGAGGTTCCATGCAAGCTTGTTCTTCCAGGGAATCAGTCGTATGGCTTAAAAGGAGAAGCCGGAATGAAAGAAATTGCCGGCCTGCCGCTGATTCTGCTCAGGCCGTCGCACGGAAAAGGGATTTACGACGAGGTCGTCCATCACTTTCAATCATCTGGCCTCGAACCGAGGGTCGTTTGTGAGTGCCATGATTCTACAACGCTTCTCAGCCTCGTCACTTCGGGATTCGGAGCGACGATTCTGCCGCTGTCCATGCTGCCGGCGCATTTTGCACGGCATGTTCAGACATTGGAAATTCAAAACAATCCGTTCATTCTGCAGCCGTCTGTCGTTTGGAGGGCCGGCAGTTTTCTGCCGAAGCCTGTGAGAGAATTTTTGGCTTTATTTTGATAAGCGCCCGGGAATGCGCCAATAAAAAAAGAGAAGGCATCATGCCGATGCCCTCTCCTTCGCATTGGTTACAGCAGTTTCTTCCCTAACAATGATTCGATCAGTTCGACGGCCGCCTCACCGGTTTTATTTTTATGATCCAGTATCGGGTTGACTTCAACAAACTCGGCGGATGTAATGATATCTGCGTCATAGAGCATTTCCATCGCCAAATGGCTTTCCCTGTAGCTGATGCCTCCGACGACAGGGGTGCCGACTCCCGGAGCGTCACTCGGATCAAGACCGTCCAGATCAAGGCTCAGATGGATGCCGTCGCAATTTGCTGACAAATACTCGATCGTTTCCTCCATTACCTTCGTCATGCCGAGCCTGTCAATTTCATGCATGGTATAGACTTTCATGCCGGTTTCACGGATATATTTGCGCTCTCCTTCATCAAGCGAGCGCGCACCGATGATGACGACGTGCTCCGGTTTGATTTTCGGCGCATAGCCGTGGAGGTTGACCAGCTTTTCGTGGCCGACACCGAGACTTACCGCCAGCGGCATGCCGTGGATGTTGCCTGACGGCGATGTCTCAAGCGTATTTAGGTCTCCGTGTGCGTCATACCAAATCACGCCGAGCTGTTGATAATGCTTGGCTACACCCGCCAATGTCCCGATGGCAATGCTGTGGTCTCCGCCCAGCACGAGCGGGAAGCGGCGCTGCTCGACGACATTGTCGACGATATCGGCCAGCTTGCGGTTTCCTTCCAGTACGGAAACTAAATTTTTCAGCCCTTCGTCTCCTTTTGGCTGATCGCGGTTGATCGGCACATCGCCCAGATCATCGATATCATAGCCCAGCTCGTTTAAGCGCTCCACGATATGAGCGTAGCGAATCGCGCTCGGTCCCATATCCACACCGCGCCGCGCCTGCCCCAAGTCCATCGGCATTCCAATCAAAGAAACTTGTTTATTCATCAATAACCACCTCATCGTTTGTTTTGTTTTGATAGATCATTGCTTCTTGTCGATCAAGAGCCTGGCGTTTTTTCACAAACACGTGATAAACAAAGTAGCAGGCCGACATGAATAAAATCCCGCAGTACAATGCCATCCTCTGCTCTGAATCAAAAGCGAGGCTCACAAGGACGGCGCTGTTTAAAATAAATCCCGTCAGCGGCAAATAAGGATAAAGAGGCGTTTTAAATTTTAAGTCTTCAACCTTTCCGCCTTCTTTGACATATCGTCTGCGAAATAGCAGCTGTGATACCGTAATCGTGATCCAGCCGACTTGCGCGCTTAAACCGGCTAGAGACAAAAGCCAAATGTAGAGCGTTTCTGCTGCGACTACGCTTGAGATGAGGGACAAACCCGCAAAACCGAGCGTGATCCAAAGCGCATTCATCGGAATACCTCTTTTATTGACCCGGCTTAAAGCCTGAGCGGCCATTCCCTCTTTCGCCAGGGAATAAAGCATCCTCGTCGATGCGTACAAGCCCGAATTCGCCACCGATAACAAAGCAATTAAAATAACAAAGTTCATCAGATCGGCGGCATACGGAATGCCGATTTGTTCAAATACCACAACGAACGGACTTTCAACAACCCCCGCTTTTTCCCATGGAATCAATCCCGCCAGTACAAATACGGACAGGCCGAAAAACACCAGTGTCCGCCAGACCGTCTGTTTGATGGAGCGGGGCACCGTTTTTTCCGGATTTTCGCTTTCCCCCGCCGCGATCCCGATCAGCTCCGTCCCCTGAAAGGCAAAGTTGACGGTGATCATCGTGATAAAGATCGCGCCGAATCCGTTTGGAAAAATTCCGTCTCCAATCAGATTGGAAAAGAACGGTGCAGCCTGTCCGTCTTTCAAGTCGATGAGTCCGAACATCGCGCCTCCGCCGAGAATAATAAACAGAAGAATGACGATAATTTTGATGCCGGACAGCCAAAATTCCGATTCCCCGAAAGCCTTTGCCGATAAAGCATTGAGTGAAAAAAGCAGCAGCCCGAAAATCAAGCACCATATCCAGACGCCGACATCGGGAAACCATCTTTTCATCAGCTGCCCCGCTGACAAAAATTCCAAAGCAACAGTAACCGACCAGCCGAGCCAATAGATCCAGCCGACGGCAAACCCTGTAGCAGGCCCGATAAATTTTGTCGCGTACGTCTGAAAAGAGCCTGAAACCGGCATTGCCACAGCGAGCTCCCCAAGGCAGAGCATCGTAAAATACATGATCATTCCGCCCGCTAAATAGGAAAGAATCGCGCCGATCGGTCCGGCTTCATTAATCGTATAACCTGTTCCGAGAAAAAAGCCGGTTCCGATGACGCCGCCAAGCGAGATCATAAACAAATGGCGGGATTTCATCGTTCGTTTCAGTGTATATTGTTCACGGTTTTCATGATTCAAACCGCCTTCACCCCTTCCGTTTCAATTCTCCCTAATGTCAGCTCCCCCTATGACATATAGACTATTTTTTAAATCTTCTGAACATTTTCCTGATATTTCAATTTTTGACAAACTTCGCACATGCGGCGAAAAAACGGGCTGAACAATCCCCTTATTGTTCAGCCGTCCGCTTTACTTCGACAAAACACGGGTAATCTTTTCAATCGCCCAATCCAGATCCTCATTTGAAATAACAAGAGGAGGCGCAAAGCGAATCACCGTTTCATGCGTTTCTTTGCAGAGCAGGCCTTCTTCTTTCAAACGCTCGCAATACGGACGCGCTGCCTCTGACAGCTCAACCCCGATGAACAGCCCTCTGCCGCGCACTTCTTTGATTTTCGGATTATCGATTTGCGAGAGCTTCTCTTTAAAATATTCCCCAAGCTCCAGAGACCGTTCAGCGAGCCGCTCATCTTCCAGCACTTCAAGGGCGGCGATCGATACGGCGCATGCAAGCGGGTTCCCTCCGAAAGTCGACCCGTGCGAGCCCGGATTAAACACGCCAAGCACATCCCGGTTTGCAGCAATACACGATATCGGGAACACGCCGCCTCCGAGCGCTTTTCCCAAAATGTACATGTCCGGTGTGACATCCTCCCAATCAGAGGCGAACATTTTGCCTGTTCGTGCAAGCCCTGACTGTATTTCGTCAGCGATAAACAAGACATTGCGTTCTTTGCAGACTTCTGCAGCCTGCTTCAAAAACCCTTCCGGCGGAATGACAATACCCGCTTCACCCTGAATCGGCTCAATTAAGAAAGCGGCTGTATTCGGTGTGATCGCCTGTTTCAGCGCCTCAAGATCCCCGTATGGAATCAGCTTGATGCCGGGAAGCATCGGCCCGAAACCGCGTTTATATTCTTCTTCTGATGAAAGCGACACAGCCAGCATCGTCCGGCCGTGAAAATTGCCTACACATGCGATAATTTCCGCCTGATTGTCCGGAACGCCTTTTACATCATAAGCCCAGCGCCGGGCTGCTTTAATCGCGGACTCAACCGCTTCCGCTCCGGTGTTCATCGGCAGAACCATATCTTTCCCCGTTAATGAAGCGACCTTTTCATAGAAAGGACCAAGCTGGTCATTGTGAAAAGCTCTCGACGTCAGGGTGATTTTGTCGGCCTGATCTTTTAACGCCTGGATGATCTTCGGATGCCTGTGCCCTTGATTCACTGCGGAATAAGCGCTCAGCATATCCATGTATCGGTTGCCTTCCGGATCTTTCACCCACGCACCTTCCGCTTCAGAAATCACGATCGGCAGAGGATGATAGTTATTCGCGCCAAAATGTGCGGTTTGCTTCATAATTTTCTCGGACTTTGATAGAACCGTCATTCTGATTCCTCCTTCTTATTTTTGGACATACATGCCAGATGTCGTATTTTGTTTCACACTATTTTATATGCAAGTATCGTGCCAATCCTTAAAACCGCAAATTTTCAGAACATTGCATGTATAATTCGCAAAAAAATTTTGCGGTTTTTATTCAAAGGTGCAAAAATAAATGCATATTTTTTTGCACCCTTATCAAGTCTTCACTTACAATGGAGACAGTTACGAACAAAGGGGGATGTCACTTGCTGAAGGATTATGATTTACTGAAGCTTATTTTTCAAAGAATTATAGATGAAATCGATATCGGCTTGCATGTCGTCGACGAAAACGGCACATCTGTTGTCTATAACAAAAAAATGAGCCAGATTGAAGGGATGGATGTCGGCGATGTGCTCGGCAAAAACGTGCTGGACGTGTTTACGTTTGCCAGCCAGTATGACAGCACCCTCCTGCAGGCGCTGCATCACGGGAAAACGAACAAAAACGTCAAACAGACCTACTTCAATAACAAAGGCCAGGAAATTACGACCGTCAATCATACATTTCCGATTATGGAAAACGGGAATACGAAAGGTGCGGTTGAGATTGCCAAAGATGTCACAAAGCTTGAACGCCTGATCAGAGAAAATATGAACAAAACAGAAAACACAAAGTATACATTTGACAGCCTGATCGGCGTCAGCCCGGCGTTCAAGGAAGTGATTGAACATGCAAAGCGGGCGACCCGGACCTCTTCCTCCATTCTGATCGTTGGCGACACCGGAACCGGAAAAGAACTGTTCGCCCAAAGTATACATAACGGAAGCCAGCGGTCGACGGGCCCATTCATCTCGCAAAACTGCGCAGCCCTCCCGGAAAGCCTCGTCGAAGGCCTTTTATTCGGCACGGCCAAAGGCGCATTCACAGGAGCCGTCGATCGCCCGGGTCTTTTCGAACAAGCAGACGGCGGCACATTGCTCCTTGACGAGATCAATTCTTTGGACTTCAGCTTGCAGGCAAAGCTTTTGCGCGCGATTCAAGAAAAAACGATCAGGCGGATCGGCGCTTCGAAGGATACTCCGATCGATGTCAGGATCATCGCGACGATGAACGAAGATCCAGTCGACGCGGTCAGCGGACAAAGACTGCGAAAAGATTTGTATTACAGACTGAGCGTCGTCACCTTGTTCATTCCTCCATTAAAAGATCGGAAGGAAGATATCATGCCGCTCACGCAGCATTTTATCGACAAATACAACGCATTGTTCCAAATGGAAGTCAAAGGTTTTGAAGAAGAGGTGCGGCGGTTTCTGCTTTCATATGATTGGCCGGGAAACGTCAGGGAACTTGAACATTTAATTGAAGGCGCCATGAATTTAATGTCCTACGAAGACATACTCGAGCTGACACACCTTCCATTGCAATACAGGACGAAACCAGCGGCAAAAAAGCAGCTGCCGCAGCAGGGCTATGATCTGTTCGCCCCGCTTCCTTCCGCCTCGGCCGCTCCTTTGAAGGAACAAATTGAGAATGCCGAAAAGTATTATATTCAAAAAACCGTTAAAAAATGCAATTACAATGTGTCACAAGCGGCGCGAGTTCTGGGGATCAGCAGGCAGAGCCTGCAATACAGGCTTAAAAAATGGAAGATCCGCTTTGATCAGGATTCAGAATGATCATCACTAAAAACGTATTTCTTGACTCATACTAAAAAAGGTTTATGCTTTACTTTTGTAAGAGCCTTAAGTAAAATCATATCAACTAAATCCAATCAGAAAAGTGGGGAATAAAATGAAGAAAGCAATATTCGCTGTATTATTGACGCTGTTGATCACCGTGATGGCCGCATGCGGCGCGTCAGGGGACAATTCCAAGGATAAAAACGCAGCTGGCGACAGCCTCTGGTCTTCAATTAAAGATAAAGGCGTTTTGACCGTCGGTACTGAAGGAACGTACGAGCCATTTACATTCCACGATAAAAAAACAGATCAATTAACAGGTTATGATGTCGAAGTGATGCAGGAAGTCGCCAAGCGCCTCAACCTGAAAGTTGAATTTAAAGAAACGCAGTGGGACAGCATGTTTGCCGGCCTCAACTCCAAGCGTTTTGACGTCGTTGCCAACCAAGTCGGGAAAAAAGACCGTGAAGATCAGTACGATTTTTCTGATTCATATACAACTTCCCAAGCCGTCGTTGTCACAAAAGCGGACAACAACGATATAAAATCTGAAGGGGACGTTAAAGGGAAAAAAGCTGCACAGTCTTTGACAAGCAACTATAATGACCTTGCGAAAAACGCCGGCGCTGAAATCGAAGGCGTGGAAGGAATGGCTCAAGCGTTTCAGCTGATTCAGCAGGGCCGTGTCGACCTCACCTTTAACGATAAACTGGCGGTGCTGAACTATTTGAAGACATCAGGAAACAAAAACCTGAAAGTCGCTTTTGAAACAGGCGAGCCGCAAACTACGCATTTTGCTTTCCGCAAAGGAAGCGGCGAGCTGGTTGACAAGGTCAACTCCGCGCTGAAAGACATGAAAGAGGATGGCACACTCGCGAAAATAGCGAAGAAATGGTTTGGCGAAGATGTTTCTAAGTAATATACAAGCGGCGGCCATCGGCGCGGCGATCCCCTGGGATCTTGTGCGTGAGTCATTTTGGCCGATCTTTTTAAGGGGAATCTATTACTCGATTCCCCTTGCCATTCTCTCTTTTATATTCGGTATGATCATCGCCTTGATCACGGCGCTGGCGAGAATGTCCAAATCCCGCATTTTAAGAGCGGTTTTTGGCATTTATGTCTCAGCGATCCGCGGAACGCCGCTGCTCGTTCAGCTGTTCATTATTTTTTACTTGTTTCCAGCGTTTCAAATCACGATTGACCCGTTTCCGAGCGCAATCATTGCCTTTTCATTAAATGTCGGCGCATATGCATCGGAAATCATCAGGGCTTCCATCCTTTCCGTTCCGAAAGGGCAGTGGGAAGCGGCTTATTCGATTGGAATGACTCAAAAAACGGCCCTTACCAGGGTCATCCTGCCGCAGGCTGTGCGCGTGTCGATTCCGCCATTATCCAATACATTCATCAGCTTGGTTAAAGACACATCGCTTGCGTCACAAATTCTTGTTGCTGAATTATTCCGGAAAGCCCAGGAAATCGGTGCCAGCAACCTAGACCAAATTTTAATCATTTATATGGAAGCCGCATTCATCTATTGGATCATCTGCTTTGTTCTCGCGCTTGTTCAGCAGCAGATTGAACGGCGGTTGGACCGGTATGTGGCCAAGTAAGGAGGGAAATAGACATGCTTGCGATCAAAGGGCTGAATAAATCCTTCGGCGAAAACGAGATCTTAAAAAAAATCGACCTGAACATCGAAAAAGGAAAAGTGATCGCCATTTTAGGGCCTTCCGGTTCCGGCAAGACGACGCTGCTTCGCTGCCTGAACGCTTTGGAAATTCCAAACCGCGGCATTCTTTCTTTTGACGATTTCACCATCGATTTTTCCAAGAAAAATAAACCGGCTGACCTCCTCCGCCTGCGGAGAAAGTCGGGAATGGTATTCCAGGCCTATCACCTGTTCCCGCACCGCACCGTGCTTGAAAATGTGATGGAAGGGCCGGTAAAAGTGCAAAAGCGCAATAAAGAAGAAGTCAAAAAGGAAGCCGTTCAGCTTCTGCAAAAGGTCGGCCTTGAAGACAAAATGGACCTCTATCCATTCCAGCTTTCCGGGGGACAGCAGCAGCGCGTCGGGATCGCCCGCGCTCTGGCCATCAAGCCAGAACTGATGCTTTTTGACGAGCCCACATCGGCTCTTGATCCCGAGCTGGTCGGTGAAGTGCTGAAAGTCATGAAAGACCTTGCGAATGAGGGCTGGACGATGGTTGTCGTCACCCACGAAATCAAATTCGCGCAGGATGTCGCAGACGAAGTCGTCTTTATCGACGGCGGCGTCATCGTCGAACAGGGCCCGCCTGAACAAATTTTCTCAGCCCCTAAGGAAGAACGAACAAAACAGTTTTTAAACCGGATTTTGAATCCTGTATAAACAAAACAGCCTGATCTCTCTGGATCAGGCTGTTCTTTTTATTCTGCGGCCAGTTTAAACTTGGATGCCGCTTGATTCAATTCTTCCGACAAAGCGGAGAGCTGCTGAATGGCCGATGCGATTTCCTGCATGCCGGCGCTTTGCTGCTCCGCTGCTGCCGCGACT
The DNA here is from genome assembly GCF_038593085.1 of Bacillus sp. FSL L8-0528. Taxonomy (NCBI): domain Bacteria; kingdom Bacillati; phylum Bacillota; class Bacilli; order Caryophanales; family Bacillaceae; genus Bacillus; species Bacillus sp. FSL L8-0528. Next base: position 429,193 of record NZ_CP151961.1, on the reverse strand, counting down.
TCCTCAGAACCTGCCGCCTGCTCTTCGGTAACGGCGGAAATCTGCTCCATCGCTGATGAAATGGTTTGATACGATTTTTCGACTTTTAACAAGGACTGAAGCAATTGATCGGTCCGTTCGGCAAATTGAGAGATCCCTTTAAAAATTCCTGAAAAATTCTCGTAAGTGCCATTGATTAATATTTGCCCTTTGTCAACTGCTTCGTTTCCTTCCTGAATGCGTTCCATGACAAGCCGGCTGCTCTCCTGCGTGCCCGCCACAAGCTGGGAAACGGATAAAGCGGCATCTGCCGAGCGTTCGGAAAGCTTTCTGACTTCTCCCGCAACAACAGCAAAGCCCTGTCCTTCTTCACCGACCCGGGCGGCTTCAATTGAAGCATTGAGCGCCAGCAAATTCGTCTGTTCGGCAATAGAGGAAATCATTCCGATGACTTTTTCGATTTCTTCGGTATGGTTTTGCATATCTGCTGCCGCTTGTTTTGACTCTTCCATCACGTTTTTAATCGTCTGGGTCTGCCGCAATGTTTCTTCGACAAGCTCCTGTCCGGTCTTGGAATCCTTGCTGACGCCTTCGGCAACGTTCTTCATCTCGTTCACTTCTTCTGTGACGTGTGTAAGCTGATGATCGATTTCGGCAGCCGATGTGTGGCAATCCGAAACGGACGAGACAACTTCGTTGATCCCCTCGCTCATACTGTTCATCGATTCAGCCACCTGGGCCGCGCTTTCGCTCGATTCAGCCGATACATTTTTCAACTGGAGGCTCGTCTTGGATACCTCTTCAGAGGAAGCTGAAATTTGTCCAATCAATTGTTTTAAATTTTCGCTCATCCGCTTGAACGATTCGGCAAGCTTTCCGGCTTCATCACGGCTCTTCACAGAAATGTCGGCCGACAGATCGCCGTCGGCAATTTTTTCTGAAGCCTTCATCAGCTGCCTGATCGGCTTCGCGATATAAGAACCGAGAAAATAAGCCATGACCATTCCGAGCAGCAAGACAAATGCTGAGATCGCAATTGTATACCACTTCGCTTTTGCAGCTGTCGCCGGAATCACGGAAGCATCAAGATCGATCCCCAAAATTCCCACCTTTTCGCCGGAGCTGTTCTCAAGCGGCAGAAAAATCGACTGGTGAATGCCGTATTCGTCCTCATACACGTCGCTTACCGTCTCTTTGTTTGTCGTTAAGGCTTCTTTCATTTCAGGAGAAAAACTGTAATCCGTGCCGAAATCATCGGACGTATCCGACAGCACGAGAATCCGCTCCTTCCCGCCCTCATTGGAAAGGATATAGATATTTTCAAGATTGTTTTTCTTTTTCAGGCTGTCCACAGCCATTTTTGTCTGCTTGTAAAGCGGGTTGTCCGCAGAATCGATTTCAAGCGGATTCCCGTCCAGACGTTTGATTTGGTTTTCAGCAAGATGAATATCGGTATAAAGCCGGTTTTGGAACTGCTGTTTCAGCTGCTCTGACAAGTCTTTGCTGATATAAGTAAACACAGCTGAAAATGATGCGATCGTGATCAAAAGCACTAAGGCGACGCCAATCATAATTTTGACTGAAATGTGTTCTGTTAGCTTTTTCTTCAACGTTTTCATCGTCTATATCCCCTTTAATTTGTCATGAGAGATCCATGCTCCCGGCAGACTTCCTCAATATTTTCTTTTAAATAATCGATAATTCCCGGGACATGTTCAGGCATGGTATACGGAGAAATGACGAAAAATTTGCTGACGCAAAGCGGTATCTCAGTCCCTTCACAGGACTTCACAAGCAAGTGCTTTTTCGTATCGCCAAAAAACATCTTGTCCCTTTTTGTTCCGAGCTTTTCAAATAGTTTTTCAGTGAGTGCATTGTTTTTTTCCAGCTCTTGAATGGTGCATGCTCCCGAAATTTCGTCTTCAAATCTAGGCGCACCTTCAGGATAAATGCGAAACAGCGTAGACATGCCGAAGTTGTCCGGGTTCACAATATCGGCCTCCGGAATCTGCTGAGAAAGCTGTTCCCTAAAATGCAGGTTGACTTCAAGAAACTGGCCGAGCAGCTTTTGATAGCCTTCATAGCCAAATGCCATCAACGCGCTGTACATACTGATCGAACTGGCCATGCGCGAACATTCCAGCGTGTAGCCCGTATGGTAGTCCCCATAGCCGCGGTGGCCGACATACGGCGTCTCATCAGGATCCAGATCGATCCGTTTTAAGTCATTGCGATCCTTCACAAGAAACAGGCTTGTCACATAAGGCGTCTGTCCGAGCTTCTGAAAATCAAAACAAAGCGAATCGGCTGCGTGCAGATGCCTCATTTTTTCCTGAATCGGCTTGATCATGCTAAGGACACCGGGACTGAAGGATAAAGCGTTCTCATTCAGATCGTACTCATTAAAAAAGGCAAAAAATCCTCCCAGGGCGGAATCGGCGTGGATATGCGGTACCGGAAGCCCGAAGCTTTTCGCCGTTTCTTCAGCCGCACGGCGGACAGCGCTCACATCATCGATACCGATCGCATCTGTCGTTCCTGTCGTAGCTACGATATAAACGGGAATCCCCCCGGCTTCGCAGACTTGTCTAAGCTTCGCCCGCAAATCTTCCGTATCCATCGAATGGTCGAGATTTGTTTTGACTTTAATTAAATGATCGCTCCCGAGTCCTGCGGCTTCCATTGACTTATACAAGCTGTAATGAGCCGCTTCAGAACAAAACGCGTAGAAATTGCCGGGAACTCCTTCCTTCAGCGATGACGGCGCCATTTTGGCAATCGCGATTCTGAGGCCGCTGTATACCGCACCTTGTCCTCCCCATGTCGTGTAGCCTCCGCTTGTTTCGGCATCATACCCCGCAAGCTTTGACATCATCGCCGTAACTTTCACTTCCGCCTCCGCTCCGGCCGGACCGTACACATCCCACAGGTTGTTGCCATTGACCATGAACGCCGTAAGCATGCCTAATATCCCCGGGATGCTCGCCATCGGCAGAATGTTAGTGAAAAAGTATTTGGTATGATACGGATGGCCGTGCAACAGCTTCAACAGCTCTTCGTTGACCTCTTTCATCGGCGCACCTTCATGCGGAATCCGGCTCTCTGCGACCAGCTTTTCATAAAAGAAGCCCTCACGGTTCTTCTCGCCGCCAAGGTTGACCTGATCCGGATTTTTCAGCTCGTCCACTCCCTCGATCAGCTGTTCGATCAATGATAGAAACTCGTTTCGTTTTGCTTCATTTCCGTCCTCGCTCGGAAACCATCTCTGTACATCCGGTGTATTGCGTTGCTGCATGATTTTCTCTCCTGCCTTGTCTTTAATATTTCAGAAAAAGTTTTCACTTGCCATATCGGTATAATATTCCTATATTTTTAGGCCTTCGCTCAAAAAGTTCATGAAATTGTTTTATCTTTTACATTTTCTTTTAAATAAAAAAAACTTCTTAACGATAGATTAAGAAGTTTTCGAAACATTTGAGCGATATTTCCGTACAATAGAATGATAAATTCATATTGGAAAGAATTTCTTTGAAATGAAACACGGAACAGAGAAAAAATCATTCAGTATGAGAATGCTGCTCAATATGGTCGGTCTATTCGTTTTTACCGGCATGATAGTCAGCGCATATACCCAGGCTTTTTACTTGGATGAACATCTCGAAATCCGCCGCTTTGCATACATGACGGCAGTAGAGCGGAAAGAATTTTTATTGTTTGTGTCCGGGACGGCCGTCATCTATTTCGTTTTGGCAAATGTTCTTTCATACAAGAAAAAACGCTGAAGAAAAGATTAGTGCTTTCGTCTTCTCGATTCCTTCATTTCCTCTCTAAACGCAAGATACAGACAGACGATTAAGGCAATGATCAAAGCAATCCAAACGGGCATCGCCAGAAAAGGTGCATAGTCCAATATAAACAACAGCGCGAGACAGGCTAAAAAGGAAAGACAGATCAGCCTTACTAAAAAAATCAACGCCATTTCCTCCTTTTTTCATAACATCTGCTGTTTTTTCGCTGCAAACTGCTGAACCGCAATGACAGCAAAGAGCCAGCATACAAGAACGGCCTAAGCGCTCGGTTCGCCCATCGGCTCTGTCAAATAGGGCTGGCCGATGATGCTTCCGTCGAAAGAAACAAAAGGGTCAGGACCCGCTGTCAAACTCTGAATTTCTCCCCTCCATAATGGAAAATGTATCTCCACAGCTATCATACATCATTTTCATCAATTGGAATATAATCATAATTATGTAAATTGAAGAGCCGCATGCCGAAATCCGCATTTATCCGTCCTGAAGAATGTGATACAATGACAATCGATTGTTTTTTTGAAAAGAGGGGAATCCATTGAAGCGGGAACTTGTTTTGCGCTGGCTTTTTTATTTTGTCGGATTGATTGTTTTGTCTTTTGGGGTTTCTCTTACGATTGAAGGGAAAGTGCTCGGCATCGGTCCTTGGGATGCGTTTCACTACGGGCTGTATATGCTTTTGGGCCTTACGGTCGGCCAATGGGCGATTATTGTCGGGGCGGTTATCGTAGGTTTAACGTCCTTATTTACAAAAGCATGGCCGAAAATCGGCGCCGTGCTTAATATGCTGTTAATCGGTATTTTTATAGATTTCTTTACTTATATTCTTCCAGACCCGGAAACGTATATTTCAAGCACTGTCGTATTCGTGATCGGCGTCATTTTTATCGGTTACGGAGTCGGCATTTATGTGTCGGCCGATCTTGGTGCGGGTCCGCGCGACTCCTTGATGCTTTTGATTTCCGAGAAAACGGGATGGAACGTTCAGTGGGTCCGCAACGGAATGGAGCTGACGATTTTACTGATCGGCTGGCTGCTCGGCGGGCCGATCGGCATCGGCACTGTTTTAACCGCCATTTTAACAGGCCTGATTTTGCGGTTTTCTTTGCCGCAGTCCAAACAGCTTTTAAAAGCAGCAATGACAGGAAGGCGCATCAGAGCTGCCAAGCCTGTACATATGTCGCTGAAAAAAAACGGATGAGCGTTTCATCCGTTTTTTCATTCAGTTTATTTCTTTTTTACGACCGGTATGCCATCATGTCCCCGTCTTTCGGATAGGCTTCAAATTGCGGGGCGTTTGCCAGTTCATAGCCCGTCGCCGGAAACCATTGTTCCCATGTGGCTTGGACAGCCGGGTTGACGGGACCTGCGGCCTCAAATACGGCCCAAGTTGCGGCGGGAATCGATTTTTCGATACAGCCGGCAGGCGTGTCAGCGGTTGTTTTTTCGCCCCCGATGACATAATGGAACGTATCGGCTTGATCGTTAAAATCCATGCAGACGCCAAGGAAACCGAGCGGGCCGATGTGCAGTTTTAAAGAATCGGTAAAGCCGTTGTGATTTAATTCGTCCCAAAAAGCGGGAATATCCTTTTTGTTTTGACCATCCTTCACCGTAACCTCAAGCGCATTGCCGATCACCTGAAACGGTTCTTTTTCAACAATCTTGTCATTCATATCCTCCACTCCCTTTATTTGAATATGAAAGGTAGACGCGGAAATGCCCTGAGCGTCCGGCCTTTTTCACGGGCATGTGAAGGAGAAAATGATTCCGGTGTGTTGTAGCCGTACTTCAAAGCAGCATCAACCACTTTTATGTGTGAAGCAGCCAGCTCCTGCGCGGTGACTGTCATACAACGATACTTCATGCCGATCAGAAATTCCGGTCATTCCGTGCGTTGTTGTGACAGGAGCCGAACAGCCATTTGACGGCTTCCGGAAAACGCTTCGCAAATCTCTCAAGCCGATGTGAGCCTCCTTCATCAATGACAAATTTCAGTTCTTTTTCGAAGGCGGTGCTTTCGGTTAACAGGCTGAAGGCTTCCTTCGTCCTCGGTATCATCTCCTTCTGCAGATTATCCCTGTCTGCTCCTTCCGTGCTTCCGACATCCATATAAATGCGCAGATGCTCATTTTCAAAGCGGTTATTCTTCATAAACTCGGTCATTCCTTCAAACCAGAAAGACCCTGACAAAGATCCGATTTTCCCAAAAGTCTCAGATGCTAAATACGCCGTGTAAACCGAGATCAATCCGCCGAACGACTTTCCGATGATTCCTGTATGTTCACGGCTTGGATTCGTTCGGTAGCGCCCGTCGATATAAGGCTTGAGCCGATTGGCCAAAAAAGCGGCATATTCGTTGCCCTTCCCGCCGTACTCCCGTTTATTCGGCAGCAAATGCGGCTTGGGAAAAGGCGTGTATTCGCTTTCCCTGTCTTTCGGAGCCACTCCGACCAGCAGTAATTCCGGCACTTCCTGATTCGAAAACAGCTTTTCGATTGAGGGCAAACTGCCGCTGTGTGCCGGATCGAACAAATCCCCTAGGTCGTGTACGTATAGGACGGGATAGCGGTTATTACCGCTTCCGTATGAAGGAGGAAGATAAATCAAAAGCTCCCTCCCGAAGTATGTATCTTTTATCAATGTTCCGTCTATCATGTTCATCACTCCATTCTGCACAGGTATCATGCCTATCTTTCCTGCTGCCTGTTTGCTAAAATGAAAGCAGAAAAAATATCATGTGAAGAGGTTGCATTTGATGAAGATTTACGCCGTTTATATGGATCAGCTGCCGGAAGCCGGCCAATTTAACCGAATGATGTCCATGGTGTCTGAAGAAAAGCGCAAAAAAGTGGGCAGATACAGATATCCCGAAGATGCCAGCCGGACGCTGATCGGGGAAGTGCTGGCGAGGCACATCATCAGTGAAACGTTTCATTTGCCGAATGACCAGATCCGTTTTACGGAAGGAAGGTACGGCAAACCGGCTGCTGAAGGTCTGAACGACTTTCATTTCAACATTTCCCACTCCGGAAACTGGATCGTGTGCGGAGCCGGCACGCAGCCGATCGGAGTGGATGTCGAAAAAATCAAGCCGATCAATTTCGACATTGCCGAGCGGTTTTTTTCACCTTCTGAGCACCATGATCTCATGGAAAAAGACGACTCAGAGCGCCTGTCGTATTTCTATCATTTGTGGACGATGAAAGAAAGCTTTATCAAACAGGCGGGAAAAGGCCTGTCTCTGCCGCTTGATTCCTTCTCCGTCAAACTGAACGAACAAGGACGCGCTTCGGTGGAAACTCCCCCGGGCTATCCGCCTTGCTATATCCAGGCCTATGAAATTGATCCAGGCTATAAAATGGCGGTGTGTTCCGCCGCACCTGAATTTCCAGACCGCATTGTGATGAAAAGCTGCGCTGAACTGTCAACGCTTTAAAAAGTTCCGCTCTAAAAATAAGCGGTTTCCACCGCTTGCCGCAAGCGGTCGATGCCGCGGCGGATGTCGTCTTCCTTTACATTGGACGTATTGATTTTTAATAGATTTCTTTTTGGAAAGGCCGACATATAATGAGCGTTTACCGGTTCGAGCAGGACGTTCCGTTTTTGTAAGCTTTTGATCAGACGGGACGCCGGGATCGTCCGGTCCAATTCGATGTGGGTGTGGATGGCCGGATGGCCGTGTGGATGGAATTCAAGCACATCCCCCAGTGACGCGGCACATTCTTTTAGCAGATCATGCAGAAGGCATGATCTTTTTTGATAGGAAGAACGGATCTTTTGCTTATGCTTTTCAAACATCCCGCTCTTCAAATAGATCTCCAAAGCGGCCTGAGACAGCATGGAACTGTCAATGTCGAGCAGCTGTTTGTACCGGTTGAACACATCTGTCAGAGAATCGGGCAGCACAGCGGCTCCGACCCGCAGACCCGGAAAAATAATCTTGGAGAAACTTTTCAAATAAATGACGTGTGAAGAAACGTCATAATAATGTAACGGGTCCGCCTTTTTATGATTCTCCAAATCTCCTAAAAAATCATCCTCGGCGATATAGACGTCATACTTTTCCACCAGCTTGACGATGGCCATTTTTTCCCGTTCCGTATAGGAAGTCCCGAGCGGATTGTGGAATCTCGGCATCGTATAAAAGAATTTGATGTCTTCGGTTTGGAAAATGCGCTCCAGCTCGTCCATATCGATGCCCTCAGCGGTTCTCTCGATGCCGATTGCGGGTATGCCGTGAACTTCAAGGTATTGAATCAGTAAATGATAGCTCGGCTGTTCGATCAGAATTTTCCGCTTTCCGTTGGGGAAAGGCATTGAAGCGAGCAGAGCGAGGGCCTGCTGCACGCCTGATGTAATAAAAATGTGTTCCTCTTTCGCAAACACCTGGCCGTTGGCAAGCTCTTTTTGTATGGCTTCGATTAATGACGGAAGACCTTTCGGCGTCCCGTAGATAAACAGATCGTTTTTGTATGTGTCAATGGCTTTATTGATGCAATGCTGAAAATCGATGTATGGAAAGACATCAGGATCAGGAGCAGATGCTGAGAAATCGATCACAGCCTTTCCGGGATTTGGCCGCTGATTCGTTTTTTTCACGACGTAATAGCCGCTTTTCGGCACTGAGTAGATGAGGTGCTGTCTCTCCAGCTCGCTAAACGCCCTGATGACCGTGCTTTTGCTTACTTTAAAGCGTACGGACAGCTCGCGGATGGACGGCAGCCTGTCCCCTTCCTGAAAGGATTTGTCTTCGATCATTTCCTCCAATTCGTTCATCAGCGCTACATATTTGTGCATGTTCGTCTCCTTCGCCAATCTGTAACGGTACAGATTCCGTTTTTTTGTATTGTATCAGATTTCGCTTCCGTATAAGATGACAGAAGCCGGTAAAATATCTGTATTGCATGCATACTTTAACGGAGATGATCGACTTTGAACAAAACTGCTTATGCGGCAGCTTTGCTCTATGCTTTTATCATTGGTTTTTCCTTTTTCTTTGTCAAATTGGCTCTCACTGCAGCGAATCCGGTCGACATTCTGGCCCATCGCTTTACGGTCGCTTTTTTGGCTGCGCTCTTTCCCCTTCTGCTCGGATGGGTAAAGATCGGCATCAGCATGAAAGACGCGCTGAAGGTACTGCCTTTAGCTTTATTTTATCCTGTCATGTTTTTTGCTTTTCAAGTGTTCGGGCTCGTCTACACGTCTTCGTCTGAAGCCGGCATCATTCAAGCGGCGATCCCGATCTTTACGATGATATTCGCCGCTTATTTTTTAAATGAACGGTTTACGAAGCGGCAATTCTTTTTCACCGTCTTGTCAGCGGCGGGGGTGGCCTGCATCTTTATGATGAAAAGCGCAGGCACCGGAAGCTCCGATTTGAGAGGGGCGGCGCTGATTTTGCTTTCGGCGCTTTCATCGGCGGGCTACAGTGTGCTCGCCAGAAAGATGACGCGCACCTTCAATTCGCTTGAATTAACATATGTGACCACCGGTGCGGGATTTCTCTTTTTCAACGGCATCGCCGGGATCAGTCACATGGCAGACGGGACGCTGAGCGGATTTTTTGCCCCCTTTACTGATCCGGTGTTTATTTTTTCGGTTTTGTATTTGGGCGTGTTGTCATCGTTTGCGACATCATTTTTATCAAATTATGCTCTCTCAAAAATAGAAGCTGCGAAAATCAGCATGTTTAATCACCTGGCGACACTGGTGACGATTTTGGCTGGGATCATATGGCTGGGAGAATCACTTGAATGGTTTCACTTCGCAGGAACGGGGATGATTATTGCCGGACTGATCGGAGCGACGATGGTCAGGCCGGAAAATCGGCTGAAAAAAAGCTAAAAAACGGAAAATCGGCTGTTTCAACACACCGATTTTCCGTTTTTCTTTATATTGCCGGACCAGCCTCCTTGCGGCTGGCCGCGGCAATCGCTTTGATCTTGGCGGCTACTTGTTCCGTTTTTGCTAAAAGATACATATGGCCGCCTTTGAAATAGTGGAAATCGATCGTACGCGCCCACTTTTTCCAGCCATGCGCATCCTTCATGCATTTCTCATCGCAATCTCCGTTCAGGATATGAACAGGCGACATGAGCGGCGTATGGTCCGTATGGCAGAACGTCTCAAGCGCTCTGTAGTCCGCTCTGAATGACGGCAGGAAAAAGTTCATGACTTCCCTGTTCCCTTCCAGTTGTTGGGGTATTCCGCCAAGCTGAATGAGATGGTCGAGAAATGCGTCATCATTTTTGTGGGACACTTTTTGCCGCTGAATATGAGGCGGCTGAATCGCTGAAATCACCGCGGCTTCCGGAAAGATTCCTTCTTGTTCCAGCTTTTGCGTCAACCTGTAAACAACCATTCCGCCCATGCTGTGGCCGAACAGCACGAATTGAGCGGAGAGCCTCGGCTTGAGCGCTGCTATATACAGATCGACGAGTTCTTCCAAATTGTCGACAAACGCCATTCGATTTGTTCCGTGTCCAGGCGGTTCGATCGCCAGTACTTCAAAATCTGCTTTCAAATGTTCATAAAGCGGTCTGAATGATGCCGAATATCCCCCGGCAAACGGGAAACAGATCAACTGCGTGCCGCCTGCCGGCGCTCCAAACTGCTTAATGATCTCGTTCATTCATCATGCACCCCCGATTACAGCGGCACGTTCGCCCAAAATCTGTCTGATCAGATCTGCATTGGTTTTGACAAAGCCGTCCGCGAGCATTTCATCATGTCTTCCAGCACCTTGATATTCATCATAAGAAGACGCCGTTCCTTCTTTCCACGACGAAAGCCATTCCGGGAGCGGTTTCGCCTGCTCTGATTTGATCAAGTGAATCTCGGAGCTGACCGTTCCTTGATGGACAAGATTGACAAAGTAAGAATAATAGGCTGTCATCTTTTTGGCGATGCCATCGGCAACCGCCTTGATTTTCATATATTCATTGTCCTTGTTGGCTTCCATCAGAGCAGCCGTATCGGCTTCAATTGACCGCCCTTCTAAATCGCTGACACCGTTCTTCATATATGAATCGATCATCAGCAGCTTTTCGACTTTCCGCCCGTTCTTTTCGAGCGTTTGCGCCACTTCAAAGGCGAGTCCGCAGCCGGCTGAATAGCCGATCAATGTCAGCGGCCCTTCAGGCTGAAGGCCGGAGATGGCTTCTGCGTAGCGCACGGCGCGGTCGTCACTTTCTATAAAGTCAAACGCATGAATCTTATATTCCGGCATTTGTTCGGCCAGTTTGCCGTACACGATGCCATAGCCGAGGACAGGCGGGAAGGCGAACAAATGGCGGGTGCTTTCCTGATTGAAGACGGTTTTTTTCACGTCATCCATATGTCCGCCCTGGTCAATATAAGCCGCGAGGCCCTCGATTGTGGGTTTTTCAAACAACACATTCACCGGAACATCGATGGCGAGATCTTTCAGCATCCGGGAGGTGACAGCCATGGCTTTCAATGAATGTCCGCCGATTTCAAAAAAGTTCTCATCTATTCCAATCCGCTGTCTGCCGAGAACCTCAGACCAAATGACCGCAAGCTTTTCTTCCGTCATATTGCGAGGTGCACGGTGCTCTGTTGGATTCGGCCGGCCATCTGCTTCAGGAAGAAGGCGGCGGTTGACTTTTCCGTTTGCGGTGAGCGGCAGCTCTTCAAGCATCATATATGCATCCGGCACCATGTAAGCCGGGAGATTCCGAGCCAATTGGCGGCGAACCTCCTCGTTCGAAACCGCAGCTCCCTGCGCCGGGACGACATAAGCGGTGAGCGCCGCATCCCCGTGCCCGCTTTTCTTGGCAATTACAACGGCTTCCTTTACGCCTTGACAGCGCATCAGCTCCTCTTCGATTTCACCGAGCTCAATTCGGTGGCCGCGGATTTTCATTTGATCATCGATCCGCCCGACGAAGTCGATATTGCCGTTCGGCAGCCAGCGGGCCAGATCCCCCGTCCTGTACATCGTTTCACCGCTGTTGAACGGATGCGGTGCGAATTTTTCCGCAGTCAGTTCCGGCCTGTTCAAATAGCCGCGCGATACCCCTGTACCGCTTAGACACAATTCACCCACCGCTCCAATCGGTTGAAGCCGGTTATTTTCCGTCAGAATGTATGCATTGGTTTCGTTTATCGGCTTGCCGATCGGAATGGAAACCGCGCTGTCCTCGATGCGGTTGACCGGATAGAACGTCGCGAAGACGGTCGTTTCCGTCGGCCCGTATACATGGATGATCCTGTCCGGTCCCATGGCGGCAAATGCTTTCTTGACATGGCTGACAGATGAACGCTCCCCGCCGAACAGAACTTTGCGAATCCCTTTCATCCACTCTGTTCCCGCATCTACCAGAAGGTTGAACAGCGCCGTTGTCACAAACATGACCGTGATGTTTTCCTTCTGAATCGTTTCTGTCAGCTTGCCGATATGGAGAATCGTCGCCTGATCGGCCACTACCAGCTTTGCTCCGTTTAAAAGCGCGCCGTACACATCAAATGTGAAGCCGTCAAACGCATAGTTTGAAAGGGACAGCAAAGTGTCTTTCTCGGAAAGGCTGATGTAGTTTGTCTCTTTTACAACTCTTGTAATATTGGCATGTGTCGTCAGATTGCCTTTCGGTTTTCCAGTTGTGCCTGATGTATACATGATATAAGCAAGGTCGTCCGGCCCGGCGGCAATTTCAAGGTTTCGCCCGCTTTCTGCAGACACCGCCGGATCGTCGATCAAGATCGTATTCTGATGAAAAGAAAGCGACGCCGCCTGTTCGGCAAGCTCTTCTTGTGTCAGCATGCAAACAGCCCCGCTGTCCTCCAGCATATACTGAATGCGCGCTTCAGGATATTCCGGGTCAATCGGCAGATAGGCGCCCCCTGCTTTTAAGACGGCGAATATCGCGATGACCATTTCCGGCGAACGGCGGAACAAAAGAGCGACAGGTTCGCCGCGGCCGACGTTCTTTTTGCGCAAAAGATGCGCGACTTTGTTCGCCTGTTCGTTCAATTCCCGATATGTCAGCGTCCGCCCGGCCGCTGATACCGCGGGCTGTTCCGGGAGCGCTTCAGCACATTGCTCAAACCATTGCGGGATCGTCAGCCCGGTTTGCTTCCGTTGGACTTGACCGTTAAATTCACGGAGAAGGCGCTCTTTTTCCTTTTTGGTTACGACACAAATGTCGTCAAGCGCCTGCTCCGGATTTCTGATGATCTCGCGAATAGCTGTCAATAGCTGTTCTTTTAGCTGCAAGATGAAAGATGGTTCGAAGACATTCCGGTTGTATGCGAGTTTCAGCAGCATTTCTTCACCCGGTGAAGCAAGCAAATTCAGATCATAATTCGATTTTTCGAAAACGGTGATATCCTCCATTGTGAAGCCGAGATTTTTTTCTTCCTGCTGTTTGTTGGCTTCTTGCAGCGGATAATTTTCAAAAACGATAATGTGGTCGATCAAGTTCGGCGCTGCTATATGACTTTGAATATCATAGAGCGGCATATATTGATGCGGCTCAGCCTCGAGCGCCTGCTTCTGCAATTCAGCGACCAGCTCCGTAAAGGTCGTTTGCGCGCCAAAGGTCACCCGTTTCGGGACGACATTGATAAACAAACCGACCATGTGCTCGACACCTTGAATGTCAGCGGGGCGGCCTGACACAACTGTACCGAAGATCAGATCGCGGGATCGCTGATAGCGGCTGAGCAGCACCGACCAGACCGCCTGAAGAGCCGTGCTCAACGTGGTATGATGCGCCTTTGCAAGCTGTGTGAACGCTTCTGTATCTTCTTTTGGAAGTGTAAACAGCAGTTCTTCGGGCTGATTGCCGGCTTGCTCCGGTTTTTTCCGCTGTTCGCTGAACGTCGTCTGCCCTTCGAATCCGTCTAAATGATGTTCCCAGTAAGCCAGCGATCTTTGTTTGTCCTGACTTTCAAGCCATTTAATATAGTCTTTGTAAGGTTTGACGGGCCCGAGGCTGTATGGCTTGTTTTCGCGGAGCGCGTTGTACACTTCAAACAGTTCCTGTACGACAATGCCGAAGCACCATCCGTCCAGAAGAATATGATGATAGCTCCACACCCATTCGTAACGGTCCTGTCCCTTTTTAAAAACCGCGGTTCTCATCGGAATGTCTTTTGAGAGGTTAAACCCTTTTTCTTTATCTTTTCGTTTATAATCTTCGATTCTCTCATTTTGTTCTGCTTCAGAAAGTCCTGATAGATCAATTTCTTCTGCCTGAAATGACCTTTCCTTTAAAACGACTTGAACCGGACGTTTCATTTTTTCATGAACGAAAACGGTTCGGAATATATCATACCTGCCGATGATGACATTCATGCTTTTTTCCAATATATCTTTTTGAAAAGAGCCTTTCACCTGCATGCTGATTTGTTCAATATAAAAGCCTTGCCCCGGATGCAGCAGCGTATGAAACAGCATCCCTTCCTGCATCGGCGACAAATAGTATATGTCCTGGACATGTTCTTTTTTGAACTGGCTCAAGATCGTATCCCCCTTTCATAGGCTCGCCCGCTTAACAAGCGGGCAAGTCCTCGGTGTTTATTTCAAGTTTTCTTCAAGGACGTCAAACAGGTCGCCCATTTCTTCCATCTCAAGATCGCCGGCAGAAAAATCACTCGGTGTAAATTCGCGCTCCTCTTTAGCTGTACAATGGTCGATCAATGCCGTTAGGGAAGCTTTGAATCTGTCCATCAGCCCTTGTACGGTCTGTCTGTCATATTCCTCTGTATTGAATGAACATGACAGGATGAATTTTTCCTTGCTGATGATGCCGCTGAAGCTCAGCGCATAGAGTGCTTCAGACCTTTCAGAAACCTGTCTGCCCATATCATAAGAAGAAGGTCCGAAGAAATCGGTCTGCACCTCCCTGTCGATCTGCCCCAGGTAGTTAAAGCTGATGTCAGGCTTGATCGAGAAATCGGCACCGGATTTTTTCCGGTCTGTTAAGTAGCGAAGAATGCCGTAGCCGATTCCTTTGTCAGGAATGCGCCGAATGGTTTCTTTGACGTTTTTAATGGTCTCAGGCAATCCTGCCGCTGCTTCGCTTTTTAAAATAACCGGATATTGTGCGGTAAACCATCCCGCCGTTCTCGAAATATTCATCCCCGGAATGATTTCCTCCCTGCCGTGTCCTTCCATATTGATGCAAATATTGGAGCCGTTCGTCCATTCTCTGATCGTCAGGCTGAGGGCGGAAAGCAGGATGTCGTTGATATCCGTTCCATACGGCTCATGCACTTTCGTCAGCAGCAGACGCGTCTCCGCTTCGCTTAATTCAAACGTAACAGCAGAAGTGTTTTCCGCTTTTCTTTCTGCGGCAGCCCGATCTTTCGGCAGCTCGCAAATGCGCTCTTGTTCAAGGCTGCGCCAATAATCGGCCGTTTTAAGAAAGCGTTCAGTTTGCGCATATGCCTCAAGCTCTTTTGCCCAATCTTTAAACGAATTGGTTTTGTCAGGGAAGACAATGTCATGCTGCTGTGCGGCTTGCGAGTAGCCTGATTCAAAGTCTTCCAGCAGGATCCGCCATGACACGCCGTCGATCACCAAATGGTGAATGACGATCAGCAAATGGTCGCCTTCCGCAGTTTGATACTGTTCAGCTTTTACAAGCGGCCCGTTTTCGAGATCAAGGCTTGCCTGAAGACGGTTTGCCTGGGCGGTGATTTCCGTTTTAATGTCGGTGACATATCGAAGGTCAACCACTCGAAAGGCGAACGAACGGTCGCCCGGCCCGCGGTTATATTGAATGAGGCGGCCGTTTTTCTTTTGATACACCATGCGCAAGGCATCATGATGCTCTGTCAATGCCGCCAATGTCTGTTCGACGAGCTCCGGGTCAAATCCTGAAGGCGCGTGAAGCATAACCGACTGATTCCAGTGATGCTCGTTCGTAAATTTGCGTTCAAAGAACCAGCGCTGAATCGGCGTCAATGTGACTTCCCCTTCGACAGGTCCTTGATCGATCGGTTTAGCATCGGCCCATTCAATATACGAACTGATCTCTCTGATCGTCGGATGCTGAAACAAGTCCTTCATCTCCAGCTTCCACCCGTGCTGCTGAAGCCGGCTTGCCATTTGAATTCCTTTGATCGAGTCTCCGCCGAGCGCGAAGAAATTATCTGTGATTCCGATTCGGTCCAGACCGAGAACATCCTGCCAAATGTCCGCCAACAGCTGTTCCGTTTCGGTGCGCGGCGCTTTGTATTCGGCTGTCTGCGCTTCGACGTCAGGCTGAGGCAGCGCCCTTCGGTCGACTTTTCCGTTCGCCGTAACCGGAAGCTCTTCAAGCTGCACCCAATACGCCGGTACCATATAGTCCGGGAGCGTCTGTGCCAGCTTCCGGGCGAGGCTTTCTGTATCAAGCTGTTGATTCGCAACGACATAGCCGCACAGCGCTTTGTTGCCGCAGGCATCTTCGATGTCGGTGACGACAGCTTCCTGCACTTCAGAGAGGCGCGCGAGCTGGACTTCGATTTCAGAAAGTTCGATCCGGAAGCCGCGGATTTTCACCTGCTGGTCGATTCGGCCGATGTACTCAAGCCGTCCGTCTTCCAGCCATTTGACCGCATCCCCCGTCCGGTACATGCGCTCGCCCGGCATAAACGGGTCTTCCGTAAAACGGTTCGCCGTTTCCTCCGGTTTGTTCAAGTAGCCGCGCGCAAGCCCGCGGCCGGCGATGCACAGCTCACCCGCAACGCCGACAGGCCGGACTTCGTTGTTTTGTCCGAGCACATACGCCCGCGTATTGGCGATCGGCTTTCCGATTGAAAGCATTCCTTCATCAGGGTCAATCACCGCGCTCGTCGCGACGACCGTGTTTTCCGTCGGCCCGTAGTTGTTGACGAGCGTGTAGGAGCGTTTTGCGATCCGCTTCAGCTTGTCTCCGCCCGTAAGCAGCACGCGCAGCGACTGGTTGTCCAGCTCCATGAACTGTTCGCACAGCTGTGTCGGCAGGAACGTGATCGTTATTTTGTTCTCTTCAAAGTATTGATTTAAGCGCGTAATATCCATCCGGATCGCTTCATCGATGATGTGAAGCTCCGCTCCGGCGATCCAGTACGGGAACATCTCCCAGACGGAAGCATCAAAGCCAAAGCCGGCATATTTCGCGCTTTTGTCCTCTTCAGTGACCGCAAATGCATCATTATGCCAATAACACAAATTCACAAGCGACTGGTGTTCGACCATGACGCCTTTCGGCTGGCCGGTCGTGCCCGATGTGTAGATCAAGTAGGCCAGGTTGTTTGGGTGTGTACCTGCCTGCGGGTTCACCTCATCGTCTTTTGTGATTTCTTCGCTCAGCATCGAATCAAGAAGAAGTGTTTCACCGCTGAATTCTTCAGGTGCGGCTAAGTTTGTTTGCATCAAAAGCAGCTCTGCGCCGCTGTCTTTCAGCACGTATCCGATCCGCTCAGCCGGATAGCTAGGATCGATCGGCACATAGGCCGCTCCCGCTTTCAAAATTGCGAGCACGCCAGCGGCCATTTCAAGCGAAGGCTTGACCATGATCCCGATCCGCTGTTCAGGGCGGGCCCCTTTTTCGATCAGCAGCCGGGCCAGACGGTTCGCCCGCGCGTTCAGCTCTTTGTACGTCCACTTCACGCCGTTGTAAACCGCTGCCCCGCGGTCAGGCGTACGGAGGACTTGTGCTTCGAACAGCTCATGGACCGTTTTGTCCTGCGGCACAGCGAGCTTCGTCTCATTCCAATTTTGGACGATCCGCCGTTTTTCCGCTTCATCCAGAAGCGAAATATCTGAAAGGCGGGCATCCGGATTTTCGGCAACCGCTTCGAGCAGATTAAGCAAATATCCGCTCCAGCGCTCGATCGTTTGTTTCTTAAACAAATCTGTTGCATATTCGAACTGAAGACCAATTTCATGATCTTTTTCAAAAGCCCCAAGTGTCAGGTCGAACTTGGCAGCGGCATGTGAAATCTCATACGGCTTGATTGTCAGACCGTCTAAATCGAGCGTCTCTTTATCAGGATCTTCCGTTGTCAGCATGACATTGAACAGCGGATTCCGGCTCATATCGCGCGGTAAATCAAGCTTGGCGATTAGCTCTTCAAACGGATAGTCCTGATGGTCGAGGGCTGCGAGGCTGTTGTTTTTGACCTCTTCCAAAAACTCGCTGAATGATGCTTGATCAGGCACATGGTTTTTCAGCGCCAACGAATTGACGAACATTCCCGGCATGTCTTTCAGATCAGCATTCGTTCTGCCCGCTGCCGCTGTACCGACGACAATATCGTTTTGGCCGGATAGACGGCTTAAAAACAGGTTAAAAACGGCGAGCATCACAATATTCAGCGTCGTGTTCGTTTCCGCCGTCAAGCGGCGGATTTTAAGGGCAACGTCTTTTGATGCTTTAAAGTGAACACGGTCCCCGGCAAAGCTTTGGACAGGAGGACGCGGGAAGTCGAGCGGAAGGCTGAGTTCCGGAACGCTTTCCTTAAACTGACGCAGCCAGAAATCTTCCTGTTTCCGAATGTTTTCTTGCTGGTCAGGTTCTTGCTGCCACACCGCATAATCCTTGTAGTGCAGCTTCGGCTCAGGGAGCGAAGCGCCTTTATAAAGCTGTGCGATTTCTTTGACGAAAAGGCTTCTGGAAACGCCGTCCGCAATAATATGATGTGTATCAATCAAAAGCAGATGGCGCGTAGAGCTGATAGAAAGCAGCTCGGCTCTGATCAGCGGAGCGGTGCTAAGATCAAACGGTCTGATAAAGCGGTTGATTTCCGCTTCTGCATCCTCTTCACGAATATGAATAACCTTTAAGTCAATGTCCGCTTTTTCATGGACAATTTGAACGGTACGGCCATCGATTTCAATAAATGCGGTTCGCAATGATTCATGGCGGTTCACCAAGTCGGCGAACACCCGTTTTAAACGATCCGTATCAAGTACACCTTCCATCATGAGGACAGACGGCATGTTGTAGCCCGTTCCGTTCTTTTCAAAATGATGGAGGGCATACATCCGTTGCTGAGCGGATGAAACCGGATACCAGTCGCGTTTTTCGGCAGGCTGAATCGAGCTTTGTTGTGACTGTCCTTCGGATGCTTCAATACTGCGGGCGAGCAAGCCGGCGGTCGAACAATCGAACAACGTTTTTAACGGTACTTTTTTTCCGAGCCTGGATTGGATTTCCGCTGTCAGCATCATTCCTTTTAATGAATGTCCGCCAAGATCGAAGAAATTGTCGTCAAGTCCGACCTTCCGAACGCCAAGCACCTCTTCCCAAATGCCGCAGAGGGCTTTTTCAATTTCGGTTGACGGCGCTCTATACGAATCGCTTCGTCCGTTTAGACTTTGCGGCTCCGGGAGCGCGCTGCGGTCCACTTTTCCGTTTGCCGAAAGCGGCATTTTATCCACTGTTACGAAGTATGACGGGATCATATACGACGGCAGCCGCTCGGAAAGACGCTCTCTCAGTTCGGAAACCGGCAGCTGTCGTTTCGCTTGAATATAAGCGCACAGTTCGTCTAACCCCGAGTCAGTCGTAAAGGAAAGAACGACCGCTCGCTCTATATCATCAAGTCCGATAAAGGCTTCTTCGATTTCTTTCAATTCGATTCTGTAGCCGCGGATTTTCACCTGATCATCCGTCCGCCCCAAAAATTCAATCTCTCCATTCGGAAGACGGCGGACGAGATCCCCTGTCCGGTACATGAATGTGCCCGGTGTGTAAGGATTTTCGATAAACTTCGCAGCCGTGAGTTCCCGGTTGTTCACATATCCTCTCGCAAGCCCGCTTCCCGTTATATACAGCTCGCCTGCTGCTCCGGCGGGAACAAGCCGGCGGGAGGCGTCCAATACCAGTGCCCCGGCGCCCGAAATCGGCCGTCCAATCGTCGGACGCTCGGCGAATTGTCCGATCATGTCCGGCTCGACCGGTTTAGCGATGGCTCCGATCGTCGTTTCCGTCGGACCGTAATGATTGATGAATCTGGTGTTCGGATAGCGGGAATGGAACCGCGCCACATCTTTCGGATTGATTTTTTCTCCCCCTAGTACAATCAATCTCAATGACTGAAGCCCCTTTGCCAAAGCGAAGCTTTGCGGCTGAACGACCGTATGGAAAAGCGACGGCGTCAGCTTAATATATGTGATCCCTTGTTCACCGATATAATGAGTAAATGCCTCCGGTTCTGTATACGTTTCTTTCGGGACGATATGCAGCTCTCCTCCGGCAAGCAGCACCGGGAAAAGGCTCGTGTATCCGAGATCGAACGCATAGGAAGACAAAAGCATCGTTTTATCCGAAGCTGACAGGCGCGCCTCACTGATAAACCAGGAAACGTAGTTTGCCAGATTCCGGTGTTCGAGCTGGACGCCTTTCGGCCGGCCCGTCGTTCCGGATGTGTAGATGATGTACGCCAGACTCGCTCCGTCCGTGGTTGGATGCGGTCGTTTTTTGCTCGCCATCAGCGTGTCTTTTCTGACATCTATCAATCTCCCGGTATACCAATCCGCGAGATCCTCTTGATGGGAAGGTTCTGTTAAGAGCCAGCGGGCTCCGCTGTCTTCCAGCATATATTGCACCCTGCTCGTCGGCATTTCCGGATCAATCGGCAAAAAAGCGCCTCCTGATTTCATCACGCCGAGAATCGCTGCGGCGACCTCTGCAGAGCGCTCCAGCATAATGCCGATAACATCGTCTTTTCCGACGCCTTCACTGCGCAGCACATTTGCGATCTGATTTGCTTTTTCGTCGAGCCCGCGGTATGTGAGGATCGTTTCCCCGCAGACAACGGCCGGCTGATCAGGCATTTCGTCCGCCTTTTCTTCAAACCGTACATGAAACGGCCGCTCCTCAAGGTTTTCCGCCTGGCTGCGCCTCCCTTCTTCGAGCAGAAGTGCGCGCTCTTTGACTGAAAGCAGTTCGATGTCCCGGAGCTTAATGCCGGGATTTTCGCAGATTTTTTTAATCACATTTAAGAAGTGGCCGCTCCAGCGTCGGATCGTTTCTTCTTTAAATAAGGATACGGCATAGTCAAAGCTCAAACCGATTTCGCCATCATGCTCCACAGCCTCAAGCGACAGATCGAACTTCGCCGTGCGGTGGCGCACCGAGTAAGACGAAATCTGCAAATCTCCGAGTTTCAGCGTCGGAACCTCCATGTTCTGCATGTTGAAAAAGACGCTGAACAGCGGATTTCTGCTTGTATCCCGCGGCAATGAAAGTTTTTCAATCAGTTCTTCAAGCGGATAGTCCTGCTTGGCAAAGCTTTGAAGACTTGTCTCTTTGACTTCCTGCAAAAACTGCTTAAACGTTTTTTCCCCTTCGGGACGATTGCGGAGCGCCAGCGTATTGACAAACATGCCCGGAATGTTGTGCAAATCCGGATGTGTTCTGCCTGCCACAGGCGATCCGACGATCAAATCATCCTGTGACGCATACTTGGAAAGCAGGATATTAAATGCAGCCAACAGGAACATATAAAGTGTCGCATCAGCTTCAGAAAGCAGCTTTTGAATGTCTGCCGTCAGTTTTTGATCGATTCCGAAGACGACACGGTCACCTTCAAAGCTGCGTTTTGACGGCCGCGGAAAATCGCACGGCAGATCGAGAACAGGCAGCTCGCCTTTAAAAACGTCGAGCCAATACTGTTCTTGTTCTTTCAATTTCTCTTGATGCTCCGGCCCGTTTTGCCACACAGCGAAATCTTTATAGTGGAGCTTAGGGGCAGGCGCCTCTTCTCCGTGGTAGAATCCGGCCAGGTCGCGAATCAATATGCCGGTGGAGCTTCCGTCCGTAATAATATGGTGCATGTCGATCATCAGCAGATGGCGCTTTTCTTCAAGCTTAACAAGCTCCGCCCGGACGAGCGGCGCCTTATTCAGCTGAAACGGCCGGATAAATTCTCTGATCGCCGCTTCGGCTTCCGCTTCTTCAGCCACTGATTCCGTCAGGTGAAAAACCGCGTCTTGATGGATGATTTGAACGATTTCTCCATCGATTAATTCGAACGATGTCCGCAATGTTTCATGGCGGCCGATCAAGGCCCGAAACGCGGCTTCCAGACGCTCCTTATCCAATTCGCCTTCCAAAAGCAGAACCGCCGGCACATTGTAGCTCGTGCTTGCTTCTTCGAGCTGATTGAGGATGTACATGCGCCGTTGGGCCGACGACACCGGATAATTCGGACGGGACGGTGCCGGTGTAATCGAAGCGGTCTCCTCTTTTGTTTCCCCTTGAAGAAATTCGGCCAGTTCTCTGATCGTCGGTTTTTCAAACAATACTTTGATCGGCACCTCTTTTTGGAGCTGCTCTTGTATTTTGGCTGTCAGCATCATCGCCTTCAGCGAGTGTCCGCCGATGGAAAAGAAGTTGTCATCGATTCCCGGTTGCTTGATGCCGAGAATCTCTTCCCAGATTGCCGCCAGAATTTCCTCCGTTTCATTTTTTGGCGCTTCGAATCTAGCAGTCTCTTCAGCGATAGGAGCCGGAAGCTGACGTTTGTCAACCTTTCCGTTGGCTGTCAGCGGCATGCTGTCGAGTTCGATCAAATGGGCCGGAATCATATACTCCGGAAGCGATCGGGACAACTCTGTCCGCAGCTGTGCGGCCGGCCTCGTGCCAACTGCAGTGTAATAGGCGCAAATCTCGTTTTCTCCGGCGTTGTTTTCCCGAATGACAGCGGCTGCTTCTGAAATCCCCTCAAGGCGGGCTAAAGCCGCTTCAACCTCGCCTAATTCGATCCGGAAGCCGCGAACCTTCACTTGATGATCGATCCGGCCGAGGAATTCGATATTCCCGTCGGGAAGCCATTTTGCCAAGTCGCCCGTGCGGTACATCCGCTTCCCTTCGGCAAAAGGATCGCCGACAAACTTTTCATCTGTCAGCTCAGGCTGGTTCAAGTATCCGCGCGCCACCCCGTCTCCGCCGACACACAGCTCACCAGGCACGCCGATCGGCTGAAGCGAGCCGTATTCATCAACGATATAGGCGGTTGAATTTCCGATCGGCTTTCCAATCGGGATCGTTCTCTCATATGCTTGATCGATGAAAAAACAGGTCGAAAATGTGGTATTTTCGGTAGGCCCGTATCCGTTCCAAAGCGAGAGTTCCGGTGATTCGCGTTTGACTCTGTTGACGATTCCAGGAACAAGGGCATCTCCGCCGATAATCAGGTCGTTCAAGGTTGCAAACATTCCTGGATCCTGCTGAGCAAGCTGATTGAAAAGAGGCGAAGTCAGCCACATTGTTGTGATTCCGGTTTCCTTCAGGAACATTTTGAACCTTTTTCCATCAAGGAGTGTCTCTTTCGGGACGGGATAAAGGGTTCCTCCGTTTAGCAGCGTACCGAATACTTCAAATGTACTGGCATCAAAGCTGACGGCCCCCGTCTGCGCCATCTTCACGCCGCTCTTCAGCGGGATGTAGCCCGCATTTTTGACAAGGCGGACGATATTGCGGTGTTCGACCATAACGCCCTTCGGCTTGCCCGTCGATCCGGATGTATAAATGTAATAGGCAAGATCTTCGGGCTTGTTGACATGTTCAAGGTTGGCGGCATCTTCTTTTTCTGCATCCTTCGCATTTGCGGCAATCACCTCATACCCTTCCAGCGAAATCTGCGTACTGTCTTTTGTAAGGACGATCTTTGCCCCGCTGTCTTCGAGCAAAAAGCGAATCCGCTCTTCAGGATATCCGGGATCGATCGGCACGTACACGCCGCCTGCTTTCAGTACCGCCAGTATGCTGACTGCTGCTTCAAGCGACCGCTCCATCATAATGGCGGCGGCATTTCCGTGCATCAAGCCTTTAGCTTTCAGCCTTCTCGCGAGCTGATTGGCTTTCTCATTCAGCCTGCGGTAAGTCAGGCTTCTTCCGTCAGCGGCAACAGCCGTTTTGTCAGGAGACGCTTCAACCTGTTCTTCAAACAGCACCGGGATCGCCTTTTCTCTTGGATAATCGGATTTTGTTTGATTAAAAGCGAGAAGCGTTTGTTGCTCCTGTTTTGATAACATGGCGGCGCCGGCTGCTTTTGATTCGGGATTTGCAATCGCCTCTTCTGCGAGTCTCGTTAAATGCCCGGCGGCCTGCTCAATGAAAGCCGCGTCAAAAGCCGCGCCGTTGTATTTCAATTTGATCGTCCACTCCGCTCCCGGATAAACGATCAAATTAAAGTCATAATTCGTTTGTTCAAAAGCTCCGGCAGCCTTGATGGAAAAGCCGAGCCGCTCATGGATCGTTCCGTTTTCAAGCTCCTTATCAAGCGGATAGTTCTCAAACGCGACAAGGTGGCTGATCAAGCGGCCGTCCAATGCCGATTGCTTTTGAATCTCATAGAGCGGGAGATAGTCGTACCCCTCCGCGTCAATCGCATGCTGCTGTGCTTGTTTGAACAGCTCGGCAAACGATGCGTTTTGATCGACCTTTAAACGGACAGGGATCGTGTTGATGAACAGCCCTGCAATATGCTCGATTCCGTCAATTTCCGATGGGCGCCCGGACACAACCGTGCCGAACACCACATCATCGGTTCTGTTATATTTGGCAAGAACCGCTCCCCAAATCGCCTGAAAAAGGTTGGGAGCTGTGACATGACAGCGGTTTGCCGCCTGTTGAAGGGCATCCACCATATTCTTGTCCCAAACAAACGTAAACTCCTCATTCCGGTACGGTTCTGAATCCGGCCGCGGTTTGCCGCCGGGAATGACGCTCGGACTTTCTAAACCCGAAAGGCGGTGTTCCCAGTAGGATGCCGCTTCATCCTTATCCTGCCGGCCGAGCCATTTAATATAGTCCGCATACGGTTTTCCCTGATCAAGCGGAACCGTCCGGTTTGCTCGAAACGCTTCATAGTTTTGAAAAAGGCGTTTCATTAATATCCCCATGCTCCAGCCGTCCATCACGATATGATGGTTGCTCCAGACGAGACGGTACTTGTTCCGGTCAAGTCGAAAGACCGCCGTTTTAAACAGCATGTCTTTCGCCAAATTAAACCCGGCCGCCTGCACCTCTTGTTTATACCGGTCAATCCGGTTGATTTGCCTTTCCTCATCCAAGTCGGCAAGATCCTCAAATTCCACGATTGCCTGCCGTTCAGCCAGGACAACCTGGCGCGGTTTTTGCAATTGCTGGTGAACAAAAACCGTTCTGAGAATATCGTATGAACGCACGAGCTGATTCACGCTTTTTTCAAAGATCCCCAAATCAAATTCCCCGTCTATGAATAGCTCCAGCTGTGTGAAGTAAGAGGAAGATTCCGGATCAAGCATTGCGTGGTACAGCATTCCTTCCTGCATCGGTGTCAAAGGATACACCTTTTGAATCTTTTGTTTCCCCATAAGGCACCTCGTTTTTTTGTTAGAAAATTTCCATCAATTTATCTAATTCATCAAGCGTTAGTTCGTCATCTCCAAGATCGCTCGGGGTCAGTTCGCCTCCATCCCGCTCTAAGCAATGATCGATCAATTGCAGCAAATAAGTTTTAAAGCTTGCGGCGACAGCGGCGACGGTGCTTTCTTTATATTCGAGTGAATGATAGGCGATGGACATTGTCAAAATGCCGTTTTCGATATAGCCGACGATGTCTAGCGCATTCGGTTTTTCCGTTTCCGGGCTGAGCGGGTCGCCGGACGGCAAGATGGATCTCGTGAACAGACCCGAATCCGCCATCTCTGTAAACTGGCCCAAATAGTTGAAGCTGATATCATGCTTGATCGGCTGCGCCTTTTTGCCTTCTTCGGTCAAATAACGATAAATGCCATAGCCGATTCCTTTATTCGGAATGTGGCGCAATTCTTCTTTGGTCTGTTTAATTTGATAGCCGATATCCCCGGAATGGCGCATTTGAATCAGCGCCGGGAACTGGCTTGTAAACCAGCCGACCGTCCGGGAAATATTCAAACCGTCTATGATGTCCTCCCGGCCGTGTCCCTCTAAGCAGATGATAAAGTCTTCCTGCCCCGTCCACTCTTTCAGTGCCAAGCCCAACGCCGTAAGCAAAATGTCGTTCATTTCCGTGTTATATGCTTCATGAACTTTTGTCATCAACTGTTCCGTTTCTTCTTTTGAAAGAGAAAACTCAGCCGTTTTTGTATGGCGCATCCGCTTGTCCTCTGCTTCATCGTCTTTCGGGAGCGCTGCCGTCTCCGCCTGCTCGATTTCCTGCCAATAGCCGATTTCTTTTGCGAAAGCTTTTGACCCTGCGTATTCTTTCAGGCAAGCCGCATATTCAGCAAAAGAGTGCGTCTTGTCTTGAAGAATGATCGGCTCCCCTTTTTCAGCCTGGGCGTACCCGGCGGCGAAATCCTCAAGGAGGATTCTCCACGAGATTCCGTCCACAACGAGATGATGAACGACGATGAGAAGATGATCGCCTTGATCCGTTTTAAAGATCGCCGCTTTCAAAAGCGGGCCTTCGGTTAAATCGATACTGCTTTGAATCCGGTTTGATGTCTTCAACACGGCAGCTTCAAGCTCAAGGCCCGATTCATTGAAGCGGATGACTTCAGGGCGAACCGCTGTTTCTTCCAGCCCTCTGTTGTACTGAACAATCCCGTCTCCATTTCGCTGATAAACCATGCGAAGTGCGTCATGATGTTCGATCAGCTTGCTTAAAGCCTTGCCTGCCGTTTCCGGGTCGAATCCCGTTAAAGCGTGAAGCATGACCGACTGATTCCAGTGATGCTCGTTCGTAAATCGGCGCTCAAAGAACCAGCGCTGGATCGGCGTCAGTATGACTTCGCCTTCGACAGGGTTCTGATCGATCGGCTGATCGTCGGCCGCTTGAACATAAACACTGAGCTCTCCGATCGTCGGATGCTGAAACAAGTCCTTCATCTCCAGCTTCCACCCGTGCTGCTGAAGCCGGCTTGCCATCTGAATTCCTTTGATCGAGTCCCCTCCGAGCGCGAAGAAATTATCTGTGATTCCGATTCGGTCCAGACCGAGAACCTCCTGCCAAATGTCCGCCAACAGCTGTTCCGTTTCGGTGCGCGGCGCTTTGTATTCGGCTGTCTGTGCTTCGACGTCAGGCTGAGGCAGCGCCCTTCGGTCGACTTTTCCGTTCGCCGTAACCGGAAGCTCATCAAGCTGCACCCAGAATGCCGGTACCATATAGTCCGGGAGCGTCTGCGCCAGCTTCCGGGCGAGGCTTTCTGTATCAAGCTGTTCGTCCGCAACGACATAGCCGCACAGCGCTTTGTTGCCGCAGGCATCTTCGATGTCGGTGACGACGGCTTCCTGCACTTCAGAGAGGCGCGCGAGCTGGACTTCGATTTCAGAAAGTTCGATCCGGAAGCCGCGGATTTTCACCTGCTGGTCGATTCGGCCGATGTACTCAAGCCGCCCGTCTTCCAGCCATTTGACCGCGTCCCCCGTCCGGTACATGCGCTCGCCCGGGACAAACGGGTCTTCCGTAAAACGTTTCGCCGTTTCCTCCGGTTTGTTCAAGTAGCCGCGCGCAAGCCCGCGGCCGGCGATGCACAGCTCACCCGCAACGCCGACAGGCCGGACTTCGTTGTTTTGTCCGAGCACATACGCCCGCGTATTGGCGATCGGCTTTCCGATTGAAAGCATTCCTTCATCAGGGTCAATCACCGCGCTCGTCGCAACGACTGTGTTTTCCGTCGGCCCGTAGTTGTTGACGAGCGTGTAGGAGCGTTTTGCGATCCGCTTCAGCTTGTCTCCGCCCGTAAGCAGTACGCGCAGCGACTGGTTGTCCAGCTCCATGAACTGTTCGCACAGCTGTGTCGGCAGGAACGTGATCGTTATTCCATTCTTTTCGAAGTATTCGTTCAAGCGCGTCATGTCCATCCGGATCGCTTCATCGATGATGTGAAGCTCCGCTCCGGCGATCCAGTACGGGAACATCTCCCAGACGGAAGCGTCAAAGCCGAAGCCGGCGTATTTCGCGCTTTTGTCCTCTTCGGTGACCGTGAATGCATCGTTATGCCAATAGCACAAGTTCACGAGCGACTGATGTTCGACCATGACGCCTTTTGGCTGGCCGGTCGTACCGGATGTGTAGATCAAGTATGCCAGGTTGTTTGGCTGTGTACCTGCCTGCGGGTTCACCTCATCGTCTTTTGTGATTTCTTCGCTCAGCATCGAATCGAGAAGAAGTGTTTCACCGCTGAATTCTTCAGGTGCGGCTAAGTTTGTTTGCGTCAAAAGCAGCTCTGCGCCGCTGTCTTTCAGCACGTATCCGATCCGCTCGGCCGGATAACTAGGATCGATCGGCACATAGGCCGCTCCCGCTTTTAAAATTGCGAGCACGCCAGCGGCCATTTCAAGCGAAGGCTTGACTATGATCCCGATCCGCTGTTCAGGATGGGCCCCTTTTTCGATCAGCAGCCGGGCCAGGCGGTTCGCCCGCGCGTTCAGCTCTTTGTACGTCCACTTCACACCGTTGTAAACCGCTGCCCCGCGGTCAGGCGTACGGAGGACTTGCGCTTCGAACAGCTCATGGACCGTTTTGTCCTGCGGCACAGCAAGCTTCGTCTCATTCCATTTTTGGACGATCCGCCGTTTTTCCGCTTCATCCAAAAGTGAAAGCTCTGACAGGCAGGCATCGGGATTTTCGGCAACCGCTTCGAGCAGATTAACCCAGTACCCGCTCCAGCGCTCGATCGATTCGTGCTTAAAGAGAGCTGTATTGTATTCCATTTCAAAAACGAGAAGTCCGTCCTCTTCCGCCGCTGTCAGCGTCAGATCAAACTTCGCGGTCTGATGGGCAAAATCATACGGCTTGAGTGTGATCCCTTCCATTGACAAGTCTTTCAAATCGGCATTTCGCATCGAAAAGACGGCATCAAACAATGGGTTTCGGCTCATGTCGCGCTGGATTTTCAGCTTCTCGATGAGTTCTTCAAACGGGTAATCTTGATGCTCAAACGCGCCGAGCGTCGTTTCTTTCACTTCCTCAAGGAATGCAGAAAACGGCTTGTCTCCTTCAGGACGCGTTCTTATTGCAAGCGTATTGACAAACATGCCGATGATACGGCTCAAATCAGCATGCGGCCGCCCGGCAGCCGGAGAGCCGACAATGACCTCGCTCTGTCCGCTCAGTTTCGATAAAAGCGCACTGTATGAGGCAGCAAGCACCATGTATAAAGTGCTGTCCGTTTCCTTGGCCAGTCTTCTCAACTGCTGGACAAGCTCCGGTTTCAGCGCAAAGCTGAGACGGCTTCCTTCAAACGTTTGAACAGAAGGACGCGGATAATCTGTCGGAAGCGTCAAAACAGGCAGTTCGCCGTCCAGCTCTTTGAGCCAGTATTCCTCCTGCATTTTGTGCCGTTCTGTCAGCAGGTGCCGCTGCCATACAGAAAAGTCTTTATACTGAATCCTCAGCGGTTCAAGCGCCTCTCCCGCATAAAGCCTTGTCATCTCATCGATCAGGACGCTGACGGAAGCGCCGTCTGAAATGATATGATGCATATCCACAAGCAAAAGATGTTTTTCTCCCGTGACACGTATGATGCTCATTCTAAATAACGGGGCCTTTGTTAAATCAAACGGCCTAATGAACTCTTCAATCAGCTTTTCCGCTTCTTGCTCATCTGCATCGATGACATCAATGGTCAATTCCGCAGCATCCGAAATCCGCTGAACAGGTTCGCCGTCCCTGATTTCAAACGTCGTGCGGAATGCTTCATGGCGCTTGATCAGCATTTGCGCGGCAGACTCAAGGCGCTTCAGGTCAAGCTTCCCTTCAAGCTGGAGAACGGCCGGCATGTGATAGCTTTTCTCTGCGCCTTCAATCTGCTGAAGGACGTACAGCCGTTTTTGCGCCGAAGATACCGGGTACGTTTCCCGGTCCGGCACCGCTTCAATATAAACGGCTGATTTTTTCTCAGCTTTTGCCGCAGCCTGTGCCAGGGTTTCGATTGTCGGCGCCTGGAACAAATCTTTCAGCTGCAGGTCAACATTCATCTCTTGCTGGATGCGGGCAATGAGCGTCATTCCGATTAAAGAGTGGCCGCCAAGTTCAAAGAAATTGTCATGCACACCGATTTTCGGTACATTGAGCACTTCCTGCCAAAGATCGGCAAGCTGCGCTTCTGTTCGGCTCCTTGGCGCCGTATATTCCTTTTGCGCGACCTGCGCGACATCCGGCTCAGGCAGCGCCCTTCTGTCAACCTTTCCATTGCCTGTGAGCGGAAGCTCCTGCAGCTGCATAAACACGGACGGAATCATGTAGCCCGGCAGACCTTCTGCCGCATGTCGGCGAAGCTCTTCACTCGAAAGCTCCTGATCGGCCGTAAAGTAAGCACAGATCATTTGATCTCCCGCCCCGGTGTCAACAGCAAGAACAGCGGCTTCCTGAACCATGTCATGTGTGAGGAGATGGTGCTCGATTTCGCCGAGCTCGATCCTCTGTCCGCGAATTTTGACCTGATGATCAATCCGTCCGATAAATTCGAGACATCCGTCGGGAAGCCATCTCGCCATATCGCCCGTCCGGTAAATCTTCTCACCGGTTTTGAACGGATGGGCCGTAAACTTTTCTGCCGTCAGTTCCGGGCGTTTAAAATAACCGCGGACAAGGCCGTCTCCGCCGACGCATAATTCTCCCGCAACCCCCGCCGGCTGTACATTTCCGAATGAATCAAGAATCAGAACCGCCGTATTGCTGACTGGCTTCCCGATTGGTATAGCCTGCGCATCGTCCGGCACTTCGTTGACTGGATGATAGGTTGTAAAAACAGTGCTCTCAGACGGGCCGTACATATGAAGCAGCCGTCCTTTGCCAACTGTGTTCAGAGCTCTTCTGACATGATCGACAGATGCACGTTCGCCGCCGAACAGTACCCTGCGGAGTCCCTTCAAACTGTCCGGCTCCAAGTCTGTCAGCAGATTAAATAATGCGGTCGTGATCATTAAGACGGTAACCTTTTCTTTTTCAAGTACATGTGCGAGCCGGCTCATATCAAGAATCGTGTCTTTTGGAGCTATCACCAGCTTGGCGCCGTTCAGCAATGAACCGAACACATCAAACATAAAGGCGTCAAACACATAATTTGAAATCGAAAGAACGATATCGGATGTCATCACATCCAAGTAATTCGTGTTTTTTACCGTACGCAATATATTCCGGTGAGAAACCATATTGCCTTTCGGCGTCCCTGTCGTTCCAGATGTATACGTTAGATTTGCCATTGCTTCCGGAGAAATTGGAAGCCGCAAATCAGACGCATCTCCCATATAAAGGTGTTCATCCTCAAGAAATAGGATGTCGCCGCCAAATCCGGCCGCCTCAGCAAGCGGCGTCATCGCCTTTTGCGTTAAAAGAACCGCCGCTCCGCTGTCCTCGAAGAAATGTTGCACACGTTTTTCCGGATGATCCGGATCGATCGGCACATAAGCCCCGCCGGCTTTCAGCACAGCGAGAATACCGATGACCATTTCAGCCGACCTGGCGGTAAGAATGGCTGCTGTCGTGCCGGCCCGCACACCTTTTTCGCGGAGGCGCCTCGCCAATTGGTTCGCTTTCCGATTGAGCTCACCGTAGGACCATACTTTGTCTTCAAATTGCAGGGCGGGATGTCCGCCTCTTTCTGCCGCCTGTTCCTCAAATAGCTGAACGATCGTTTTCTCCCGCGGATAATCGCTTGCCGCGGGGTTGAACGCGACGAGCTGACGATTCGTTTCCTCTTCTGTCAAAAGGCTGTACTCGCCGATCCTGCGGAGCGGATCAGCCGTCATGCCCTCGAGAAGGTGCAAATACGCTTTCAGCATCCTTTCAGCCGTATCTTTTTTAAACAGCTTCGTACTGTAATCCAAATCAAGAATCAATTGTCCCTGCTCTTCTTTTGCCTGCAGCGTCAGGTCGAACTTTGCAATATTGAAGTTCGTTTCATAAATCGAGAGGTGCAAATCGCCGAGCATCGGAATGTCTTCCCATGCATTTTGCAAAATAAACATCGTGTCAAAGACAGGATGACGGCTTAAATCGCGCGATGCACCAACCTTTTCCGCAAGCCGCTCAAACGGATAATCCTGATGCTCAAAAGCGTCGATTACCGTTTTCTTTACATCATGCAGGAAGTCTCTTAACGTTCTGCCCGGCTCCACTTTTGAACGGATCGCCAGCGTATTGACAAACATGCCGATGATCCCTTCCAGATCGGCATGTCTGCGGCCGGCCGCCGGCGTCCCGACAATCACATCTTCCTGCCCGGAGTACTTTGCTAGCAGCATGTTGTATGCGGCCAGCATGACCATGTACAATGTCGCGCCGTTTTGCTCTGCCAGCACGGCTAATTTTTCTTTCATGTCTTTTGGCAGAACTGCGGATACCCTGTCTCCTTCAAAGCTTTGAACAGACGGCCTCGGCTCATCCGTTATCAGCTGCAGTACGGGAATCTCGACGGCAAACACGCTTTGCCAATAAGCCTCTTCTTTTTGAAAACCTTCTTGTGCCTGCGTCCTTTGCCAGAAGGCATAATCTTTGTAATGCAAATTCGGCTCCGGCAGTTCTTCCCCTTTATATAGTGCGGCCAGCTCATTCAATATGATCGAAATCGACACGCCGTCAGACACAAGATGATGCATATCGAACAACAGCAAATGTCTGCCGTTTGCGAGACGGGCGAGACCCGCTCTCATCAGCGGAGCTTTGGCGAGATCAAAGCGGCGGACAAAAGATTTTGCCATTTGTTCGATCGGCTTCCCATCTGCTTCAACCTTTTCAATCTTGAACTGAACCCTTTGATGAATGTTCTGTCTCGGCTCGCCATCGACAACTGTAAACGAAGTCCGCAGCGCCTCATGCCTATCAATCAGTTTTTGAAAAGCAGCTTCAAGGCGCTGAACATCGAGGGCGCCCTCAAGCATCGCCGCAGCCGGCATATTGTAGCCGACTCCGGCATCCTCCAGCTGGCTGACGATATAGATTCGCTGTTGCGCCAATGAGAGAGGATAATCGTCACTTTCCGGCGCCGGTTCAATTACCGTGTATCCGTCTTTCTCCGCTTCAGAAACAAAGCCGCTTAACGCCGCCACTGTCGGTTTTTCGAACAGGATTTGCAACGGAACCTCGACTCCGAAAGCTTTATGAATTTTTGCCAGCATGGCCATCGCTTTGAGAGAATGGCCGCCCAGTTCAAAAAACTGGTCGTGGATTCCGACTTGTTCAGCTCCGAGCACTTCCTGCCATATCCCCACCATTTTTTCTTCATATTCATTTCTCGGCGCCGCATACTCTGCAGTCCCGCTGACAGAGACTTCATGGCGAAGCAGCGCTTTCCGGTCGACTTTGCCGCTTCCCGTCAACGGTATTTCATCAAGCTCGACAAAGCGGGAAGGTATCATATAGTCAGGCAGATGCTTGGATAAATGCTCCCTCAGCCCCTGAAGATGAATTTTTCCGCTTTGTTTTGGCACGACATAAGCGCAAACCTCAAGGCTGCCGCCGGTTTCAGGCCGCGCGAGGACAACTGCTTTTCCGACAGCAGGGGCTCCTTGCAGCACCGACTCTATCTCGCCAAGCTCGATCCGGTAGCCGCGGATTTTCACTTGATCGTCTTTTCGGCCGATGAAATCAACCGTACCGTCAGGAAGCCAACGTACAGCATCTCCTGTTCGATACATGAAACCTCCGGGGACAAACGGGTCTTCCAAGAACTTGTCTGCGGTCATGTCAGGCAAGTTCAAGTAGCCTCGGCCGACCCCGTCTCCTGCAATATACAATTCCCCTTCGACACCATCAGGAAGGAGTGCACCGTTTTCATCCAAAATATAAAAACGGTTGTTTCCAATCGGCCTGCCGATCGGGACATAGGCCGTATCGCCTTGAAGATCTGCGCGGTTTGTAATCGTAAAAGAAGAAGCATCCACACAAGTTTCAGTCGGGCCGTAAACATTCGTAACAGCAGGCACGGACTCAGCTGTTTCTGCAAATAATTGAAGCAGCCTTTCCGTTGCGACCCTTGATAAAGCCTCTCCTCCAACAAGCATATGCCTCAGTTTGACACCTGAAAGATCATCGGCCGCAGACAAAAGCTGCAAATGAGCCGGTGTACCGTCTGTCACATCGATTTGATGACGGCGGTAATAATCCGATAAAGCGCGTCCGTCGGAAACCGTCTTTTTCGGTACGATGTACAACGTTTGGCCGAGCAATAGAGACGTAAAAATCTGCTGAACGGAAGCATCAAAATGAAACGGAGCCAGAAGTGCCAGTTTCAAATCATCCTGATCATATGCACCAACGGCCTGCTGAAGCCCTCTTACAAGGTGGTGGACCTGCCTGTGTTCAATCATGACGCCTTTTGGACGGCCCGTTGTACCGGAAGTATAAATGATATATGCCAGATGTCCGGCGTGCGCCGCTGAAGACGGATGACCGTTTTCCCACGATTCAGAAAGCGCTTCGCTGAACCGCACCGTTTCGGCCGTTTCAAAAGTCAGCCCGCTGTCTGTGATAACCGCTTTGACCTTTGAATCCTCCAGCATAAAACGAATTCTTTCTTCCGGAAATCCGGGATCGATCGGTACATAAGCTCCGCCGGCTTTCAAAACGCCCAGCATCGCCGTGATAACCCGCTCTGACCGCTCCATCACTATCGCAGCCGGAGCGTCAGGCCCGATGCCTCTTCTCCGAAGCGCCCTTGCCAGACGATTTGATTGTTCATTCAACTCGCGGTACGAAAGTTTTTGTCCTTCATATACAACCGCTGTTTTTTCGGGATGATCGGCTGCTTTTTGTTCGAATAAATCGTGCAGGGTCATGTCCTTGTCATATGCGATAGTTTGGCTTGATGCACGCTTTAACAGCCGCTCTTTTTCAAAAGCGGGAACAATCTCCAGTTCAGCGATTGTTTTTTGCGGAAACAACAGGGCATCTTCAAGCAGCGCCATCAGCCGTTCATATAAAACGGCCATTTCTTCACAAGTGAAAAGCTCCTCCCTGTAATCAAAATCAATCGCAAGCGTCCCGGTGTCCCATCTCTCTTTCACGTGAATGGAAATATCGTTTACTTCACTGCCGCTGAAAATCGGCTCGGTAAGAAATGACAACGTTTCTTTCCGCTGCCATTGCATAACTTGATATTCCAGTGAGACGGCGAACAATTTGCTGATATGCGGCTGTCTTTCCCGCAAATCATTAATCAGCAGATTGTACGGATACTTTTGATGCCGAATGATCTTCAGCTGATCTTTCATTCTTTCCTGCACAAATGCACTAAAGTCCTGGTGTACATCAATGGAGGCTTTCATCGGAATCGTCGACACGAACATCCCGAGCATCTGTTTTTCTTTTGCATTTGTCCGGTTACCCATAAATGTGCCGAGAACGACGTCTTTTTGTCCGGTTACCCGGTGCATATAGATGTGCAAAATGGATAAGAACAGGGAGAGTACACTTATGTTGTGTTCCTTACAATACGTTTGAATTTTTTTATACAGGGCAGGGGAAATCTCTTTTGAAAAGCGGGCTGCATCCAATTGTATCTGATACGTATCGCTCGCCTTTAACGATACGGGCTCCGGAATCACTTCATATTGTGCGTTCCAATATGCTTTATCCTTCTGGAACCGCT
Source organism: Bacillus sp. FSL L8-0528 (assembly GCF_038593085.1). Taxonomy (NCBI): domain Bacteria; kingdom Bacillati; phylum Bacillota; class Bacilli; order Caryophanales; family Bacillaceae; genus Bacillus; species Bacillus sp. FSL L8-0528. Next base: position 393,901 of record NZ_CP151961.1, on the reverse strand, counting down.
TCGAATTTTCATACTCCAACTCACTCTGAATATGTTCCGTAAATGATGACTGAACAGGTTCGAGGCCGGTTTCCCCTTTGGCAAGCTTCAAATAAATGCCTGTAATGCGGTTGCCCAAGATCGTCATCGAAATACCGTCGGAAATGATATGATGAACTTTTGCAAAAAACCAGCTTTCTTCCTCACTGATGCGAACGACGGCAAATTTAAACAGCGGACTTTCATACAAAGGCAGGGGCCGGCGCGCCTCAGCTTGTCCCCATTTAAGAACGCCGTCCGCTCCTCCGATTTCTGAAGCGTCAAAATATTCAATCTGGAAAGGTTCGTCTTCCGCTATATATTGCTTCGGCTCATCCCCGCCTTCAAGCATCAGCCTGAATCGCATGGTTTCATTCGTACGAACAAACTGGCGAATGGCTTCAGTCAATAACCCGGAATCGATTCCGGAGACAGATTTTAATTTTCCAAAGCCGCTCAAATTTGAAACACTTGTGCCGGGATAGAACTTTTCCGTGTACCAAATTCTCCTTTGAGCATGTGTCAGCGGGTAAAATGTGTTTCCCATTCTTTATTCCTCCTTTATCTCTTGCTATGTATGACGATGCGAACAGCCAAGCCGCAATGCAATGTTGCGGTATTGCGATGAGCGAAAAACGCTGTCACAGATTTGTCATTTCCAATAAAACATTATATTGGAAATAAAAAGAAAAGAGCCCACCCGAATAAAAACGGGCGAACTCCCTGTTTATTCGGCAACCTGTCAACCGTAGCACCGTCAGTACCTTAGGCCATGGCTTTGCGTCCCTGCGTTTCCGCAGGTTTGCCTTTATCTGCTTTTCTTGATATAAATTCATTTTCTGCTCACAGTTCACTTTAAATGAAAATTTTGTTTTTTTCACCGAAAAATAGGTGAAAAGTTTCATGCGGGATGCCGAATGTTATCCATGAATGTTAATGCGCGATCCCGAAATCAATAAAAAAATATGCGGGAAAACGAAAAAAATCGCTTAATTCCGCAAAAAATTCCAAATCCTAGATAAAGAGTATATTAAAATATTAAAAAAACAGTCTTAACTTCATGAATAAACCATGAAAATCCGTTAAGGCTTAGGCGTTTCCTTTTACAATGTTCATTCAAATAAAACGTTTCTTTTACGCGGCCGTTTAAACTGACGAGAAAAGACAAACAGCTTGCGAAAACATTGAAGCAGAACGGAAAATCGCTGAACTGTCACATTCTAAACGGTATCTTGAAATACTTCCGATGTTCCATACAAAAAAGCAGGCTGAGTTTCGCCTGCTACACGGTTTTTGAAAGCCCGCTCGTCCGCTCGATGATGATCAGCGCGATCACTGAAACTGTGATAAAAATAACCGAAATCGCATTAACGCTCGGATCAAACGTCTGGTCAATATAGCTGAACGTGCGCACCGGTACAGGCGTGACAGCAGGTGAAGAAACAAACAGACTGATTGATACTTCCCCGAATGACGTCACAGCGGCAAAGACGGCTCCCGCAATGATTCCCGGTTTAATGAGCGGCAAGGTAACATGAAAAAAGGTATACCATGGACCTGCGCCGAGATTCATGGATGCCAGTTCAAGCTTCGGATCCACGTTCGCCATGCTGACGCCGACCGTCCGTAAGACATACGGAAGGCTGATCAACATATGCCCGGCGGCCAACCCGACAAATGTGCCGTTTATCCCAAGCATTGTCAATAAATAGAGAAATGACACACCTAATGCGATTTGGGGAATCATCAACGGCGATAAAATAAAAGCCTGAATCCCCTGTTTTCCAGGAAAGTTCAGTCGCGCCAATGCATAGGCTGCAACTGTTCCGAGGATCACCGCAAGAGGCGTTACAACGAGGAGCAGCATACCGCTGACCCAAATCGATTCCATCCAGCCGCTGCTGCTGAAAACTCCGGCAAACCAGCGCAGCGAGACGCCTGATGGCGGGAACTTCGGATATTCGTCCGGGCTGAAAGCCGACAGTATAATCACAAAAACAGGCAGCGCCAAAAAAAGGTATACCAATATACCCGCCGCCCAAACACACGCATCAATCCACTTTCCCCCAGACAAACGGCGCAAACGTCTACCCATTTATTCTCGCCTCCCAACGCTTTTGGAAAAAGCCAAGGATTCCAATAACCACGCTGACAACGGCTAATAAAGTAATCGACATGGCTGCTGCAAGAGGAAGATGAAAGACTTGCATGACCTGCTGATAGATTGATAACGGCAGCAGCGGCTGCATCCTTCCGCCGACGAGTAGAGGCGTAATATAGCTTCCGGCCGAAAGCGAAAACACGATCATTGCTCCTGTCAGCAATCCTGGAACCGTCATCGGCAAGGTCACGAAAAAAAATGTCCGCAGCCTCCCCGCTCCAAGGCTCATCGAAGCAAATTTAAGATCCGGTTTCATTTCGCTTAAAGAACCGGCGAGCGGCAGCACAGCAAACGGCAGCATAACCTGGACATATGCGATGATGACGGCGTTCATATTCCATAAAAGCGGCAGGGGCTTTTCAATCAGCTTCAAGCTGATTAGCGCCTCATTGACGATCCCGTTTTGCGAAAGCAGCACAATCCAGGAAAACGTCCGAATGACAACACTGGTCAATAAAGGGGAAACAAGCAATATATAAAACAAAGCCCGCAGCCTGCCGGTTGGCGCCTTAACGAGTAAATATGCCGCCGGATACGCCATCACAAGGCATAATACAGTGGTCTTCAACGCCGTCCAAAGCGTTATGCCGATTGTTTTCAAATAAATGTCTGAAGAGAACACTTCGACATATTGAGAAAAACTGTACGTATCGAGCGTATTCATCATAGCGTCTACGTCTCTGAAACTTAATAACAGCAGCAGAACAAGCGGCAATACGAGAAAAACGCCGAGAAATAAAAGGACGGGAACAAGCAAAACCCAATAAAACCGTTTTTGTTCAAGAGCACCCATCTGCATCCTCCTTTACATCCAGCGGAACAAAATCGTCCGGCTCCAAAGAAAGATACACTTGATCTCCCGCCTTCGGCAATCTTGGAAATTGAGGATCGGGTGCCTGAATGATCCATTCTCCTTTGAAAACAGCGGCTTTCAGCCTGAGAGCATGCCCGGCATAACTGACTTCCGTTATCGTTGCAGGCATTTCAATCAGCCTGTTCTTCTGCTTCTCGAAAGAGACTGAGATTCTCTCGGGCCGCACCATGAACAATACAGAGGATTTTTTCATGAGATTCCGACTGATTTCAAAAGTCAGCGGAACACCTTCATATATTTCGAAATCGGCCGCTTCATAGCCATAACCGCCTGATGAAGGCTGTATCTCCGACGCACGCGCTTTCAGCAAATTGACCTGTCCGATAAATTCGGCGACAAATTGATTAGCAGGCGTGCGGTACACGTCCAACGGAGTGCCGAGCTGCTGAAGCCTGCCGCGGCCGAGGATTCCAATTCTGTCCGATAAGCTTAAAGCCTCCTCCTGATCGTGCGTCACTAAAATCGTTGTAATGCCGACGCGCTTTTGGATGCTGCGCAGCTCCGTCTGCATTTCTTTTCGAAGTTTCGCATCCAAGTTGCTCAGCGGCTCGTCTAGCAATAGCACAGACGGCTGAATCGCCAATGCCCGGGCAATCGCCACCCGCTGCTGCTGGCCCCCGCTCAGCTGACGGGGCATGCGATTAGCAAACGCTTCAAGCCTGACAAGAGCGAGACTTTCCATCACCCGTTCTTCAATCTTGCGGCGGGGCCATTTTCGAACTTTCAATCCGTATGCAACATTGTCAAATACGCTGAGATGCGGGAATAAAGCATAATCCTGAAAAACCATTCCGATATGTCGGTCGTATGGCGGCAAATCAGTTACATCTCGTCCTCCTATATATACAAACCCTGACGTCGGTTCAAGGAACCCGGCAATGATATGAAGGAGCGTTGACTTTCCGCAGCCGCTCGGACCGAGGAGAGAGAAAAATTCCCCTTCTTTGACTTCAAGCTGTACGTCTTCCAATGCGATGGTGTTTCCGAAATGCCGGCTGACATGCTGAATCTGAATTGCGCTCATGTTTGTCACCTATTTTCCGCCAAGTACTTGATTCCAGCGATTTGTCCAATCGCCCAGATCTTTTGCCGCGACTTCATAGTCAACCCATTTTAAATTCCTGTAATAGTCCTCCCCCACTTTAATCTTTCCTTTTAATTTATCGCTGTATTTCACTTTTTTATTGGCCATGCCGTAAAATGTTCTATCGGCAAAATCTCCTTGCACTTTTGGACTGAGCAGGTGATTTAACAGCTTGTATGCGTTATCCTGATTAGGGCTTCCTTTCATCAAAGCCCAGCTTGCAACGGCTGCGACGGCACCTTCCTCGGGGTATGCAAATCCCAGGTCAAGACCGGCATCCTGCAAAGAAAAAGCGCGTCCGTCCCAAAACGGGACAACCCATGCATCTCCGCGTTCCAAAAGCGTTTGTATCGAGCCCGGATTATCGGGATAGGCCGTTATGTTGTTCTTTAAATCCGCCAAACTGTTAAACGCTTTATCCACGTCTTTCCCATTTGACTCCAGGCCGCCCTGGGCATTGATTAATCCTACAAAAAACTGAAGTCCCGCCGAATAAGCCGGCGATGATATGGCCACATGACCTTTATAGCTGCTGTTCCAAAGATCCGTCCAGCGTTTAGGCTCCTGCGGTACAAGGTCCTTTCGGTAGACAATTCCGAGCTGCCCCATACTGAAACCGGCCGCATACTGCTTTCCATCATCAGTGAAGCGTTTCTGAACGGAATGATACAGATCGCGGACATTTGGAACCTTTTCCTGATCGATCGGCGCCAGCAATCCCGCCGACTGTGCCCTGTGAATTGTATCCGGCTGCAGGATTAAGAGATCATACGGAGCATTTCTGCCATTTGCAGCTTTGAGCTTTGTAAACCACTCAGAGTCTGTCCCTGCGACGACTTTGACCTTCAGCCCTGTTTCTTTTTCAAAAGATTCAAGGCTAGGCTTAATATGTTTTTCCCAATCGCCTCCATAGACGCCGATCACGACTGTATCTGATTGTTTGCTTTCCTGACTTCCGTTTCCGCCGCAGCCCGAAAGAAGGAGCACCGCTACAAGAGACAGAATAAATAAAGCAGAAATTTTACTTTTCATTGTCATCTCACCATTCCCGTGTTATTTTTGCCAGCCAGTTTTTCCACAGCGTCCGCAACGTCGCTTTTGCTGATCGGACCGTTATGTTCTTTTGAAAAATAACGGTGGACTAAATGTTTAACATGTGATCTTTGATGAGCCGGAAGCTGTCGCAGAAGCCGGGCTAATGTGCTGCTGGCTTCCTCTGTCCAGCACCGTTCGTATTCTTCTCTGGCAAGCCCGAAATCCCATTGTTTCCCAGGTTCGCCTGCTTTCTTTTTTCTGATTTCAGCCGTTTCTTGCAGATCTATAATAAAGGAGCCTGCATCGTTTTCTTTTACAGCCGCGCCGTATTGATGGTATGCCGCTTCCGGGCTCAGCAAGCCCGATTCAACTTCTCTCAAAATCGATTCAGCTTCCCGGCTGTATGGATCTCCCCAGCCTCCGCCGCCAGGCGAATGAATGCTGATAACATCCCCTTTGTTGAGCTTTAGAACGTCGATCTTCGAAATCGATTTCTCCTGAGGCTGCTCCGGATAAAGACGCACCCGTCCGAGCGCTCCTGCCGTTCCCCCGGCGAGCCCCCACGGATGAAATCGCATTCTCTCCATCCCTCTTGCGGTCACAATTGATTCTGGCGCCGCTGCTTCAAACTCCAGCCCGATTGCATGGCCGCCCCTGTGAAAACCGGCTCCGGCGGTATCTTTAATCAGCTCATAGCGGCGGACATGGATGTCAATGTGCTGTTCAAGGCTTTCAATCGGCGTATTTTTCAAAAATCCGGATGCATGGTCAATACCGTCTGCTCCGTCCATGTCATGCTGGCCGCCGCCCCCGCCTCCCATCGGTTCGACCACCGACATCTTCCGGCCGCCCGTTGATTCGTCGGGAACCGACAGTACGACAATCGCTGACTGACCGGCACCTGCTGCAGGCACAGCTTTCGGGTGCGACTTGGCCAAAGCGCCCAGTACGGCATTATAAAGTCTCATCGTAATCGAATGGCGAATGCCGACGGCCGCTGGATATTCCGGATGAACGAGCGTACCTTTCGGAGCGATAACTTTGATCGGCCTTGTCAGTCCCCCGTTAACCGGAATATACGGGTCTTCACTTATGATAAAGTTGATCAGGCCCTGAAATAGAAATGAATGTTTGCTTCCATTAGTGACAAGGTTAAATGCGGTTTTCACCTGGGGATCACAGTCTGAAAAGTCCAATGTGATTTCCCCTCCCGAGACGTTTGCCGTAACAGCCAAGCGGATCGGAACGTCAGAAATCATATCGTCATCAAGATAATCTGAAAAACTGTATGTGCCTTCCGGAATCCCGCTGATAACCCTGCCGGCTCTCATCGCTGCTTGTTCGAGCAAATCATCCATTCCTTGTTGGACCGCTTCTTTTCCAAACTTGCCGACCATCTCTGTCAATCGGTTCTCCGCCGTATTGACCGCGGCCACCATCGCATGAATATCCCCTTCATTTAAGTCGGGAACCCTGCTGTTTGCCCGCAGCACATTCAATATATCGCGATTTTCTCTTCCCGCTTTGTAAATTCTTACCGGCGGTATTCTCAGGCCTTCCTGATGGATGTCTGTCGCTGTCGGCGAAATGCTTGCCGGAACAAGGCCGCCGACATCGCTGCAATGGACAAAACACCACGCATAACTGATGACCTCGCCCTCCATGAAAATCGGCTTCACCACATGTATATCAGGCAAGTGGGTCGCCAATCCGTCCGTTGTATAGGGATCGTTTGTGAGGATAATGTCTCCCGGTTCAAACGGGTCGCTTTCTTCGATGATCCGTTTTAATGAAAGCCCTAAAAAAATCGTGACGCCGACCGTTTTCGGATAAACAAAAAACTCCCCTTCCGGCGTCGCAAGCGCAGTAGCGAAATCGGCCGATTCTTTTACAAATGTGGTAAAGGACGTCCGTTCAATAACGTGTCCCATTCCCGCGGCTATCGCGTTAAAGTAGCTTCTCATCATTTCCAGCCGGGCAGGATCTGTGCGCATGGTCAGTTCTCCTTCCGTTCAATGATCAAATTTCCGGCATGATCGGTTTTTCCGTTCCAATTTGGCAAAATCAGCGTCGTTGTATCACCCTGCTCAACAATGGCCGGTCCATTTATTTTCTGTCCGCATCTTAAATCTGAACGTCGGTATACAGCGGTTTGATATGTACCGCCTTTTATGATGATCTTTCTTTGGCTGACCGGTTCAGCCTCGGGCAGATTACTTCGGCCTCCTTTTCCGCCTGGCGGCTTCGGTGTCTTGCCTATGATGCGGACGCGCATATTCATCAACTCAATGCTTGCTTTCTCATCGCTGTGTCCATATTGCTTTTCATGTAAAAGGTGAAAGGAGTCCGCGATTTCACTCGTGCTTTTGCCTTCCAGGTATTCCGGTGAAACAAGGAGCTCAATTTCGTATGCCTGACCTTTATAACGGGCATCAAGCAAGTAAAGAAGAGAGGTTTCCGTCAGCAACTCCGCCTGTTGTTTCCTCAGCCATGTTTCCACTTGCTCTTGCAGCCTCACAAACTCTGCTTTTAACTCGGCCGTTTTTATTTGTTCAAGCAGCACCTGTCTTGAACATACAGCATCATAAATAAAATCCGCCGTCAGTGCGCCTAAAGCGGACAAGGTTCCCGGATGCGGCGGGATCAGCACATTTTTGGCCTGAATTTCCTCAGCCAAAAAATTAGCCGTGACCGGTCCTGCGCCTCCAAAGGCCATGAGGCTGAATTCACGCGGGTCAAACCCGTTTTGCTCCATAACATTGCTTAGTTCCGTATACATGCTGGCAAGCGCAACCTGAATCATCTGATCCGCGGCCTGCTCCACATCTGTGCCTAAATACTCGGCAACCGGGAGGAGCGCTTCTTCGGATCTTTCCCGGTACAGTTTCATATTTCCTGATGCAAACCGGTTTGGATTTAAATAATGACATATAAGAAACGCATCTGTAAGTGCGGCCTTTGTTCCTTTTCCGTAACAAGCCGGCCCCGGATCAGATCCAACTGATTCCGGTCCTACTTTCAAGAGACCGCCGCTGTCAATCCATGCCACCGATCCTCCGCCGGCACCGATCGAATACATCGCTACAGACGGAATCGTAATCGGAAATCCAGAGATTTGATTTAACTGTGTAAAAGTCGGTTCTCCTTCTTCAACAATCGAAATATCCGCGCTAGTTCCTCCGACATCAAATGTGATGATATTCGCCTCTCCGGCGGCTTCCGCCGTTCTGATGGCTCCGATGACCCCTGCTGCCGGTCCGGAAAAAAGCGTTTTGACAGGTGCCTCGGCAGCCGACTCAATGTCCATCAGTCCTCCGTTAGACTGGGTGATAAACGGCTGCGCTGAAATTCCTTCCAGGGCAAGCCTCTCTTTCAGCGTTCGAAAGTAGTGATGGACATTCGGTTTGATGTATAGGTTCGCGACGGTCATAACCGTCCGTTCGTATTCCCTCATTTGCGGCCAAAGCTCCGCAGACGTTGCCACCTCAAGCTCAGGTGCTATTTGTCTGATCCGTTCTGCAGCCTGGCGTTCATGAAGCGGATTCCGATAGCTGTGCAAAAAAGAAACAACGATTCCTTTTAAGCCTTTTCTTACAACTTGTCCAACCGCCTCATCGATCTGTTCCATATGGAGCGGCAGCTTTTCAGAGCCGTCATAAAGCATTCTTTCTTGAATGGGAAACACGTTTTTCCGGGGAATAAGGGGCTCCGGCATTCTCGATCTAAAATCGTACGGTATCGGAAGCCGGAGGCGTTGAAACGAAAGAATATCACGGAAACCTTCGGTTACGAATAAAGCAATATCAGCCCCTTTGCGTTGTAATAATGTGTTCAAACCGATTGTCATGCCGTGTACGAAGTGATGAATTTCTGAAGGGTGAACACCCTGGGTCTTCAAGAGAGCCAAGCCGTTGATGATCCCTTGGGCCGGATCTTCGGGAACGGTCGGCGTTTTAACTGCGGTCATGCTCCCGTCCGCCTGGTTTAACAATGTAAGATCGGTAAAAGTTCCTCCAATATCAATTCCAAGCCGGTAACCTTCTTCATTCAATCCCGATCTCCCCTTTTAAAAATATCCCTTTTTTTAAAATATTTTACTATCATACTAATCAAGCATGAGAAAGTAGTCAATTATGTTTAATTACAATATTCCAAGTCTTTTTTATTTAATATTTTATTTTAAGATACCATAAAATCACATTTTTAATTGTGTTGTTCACAGTATTTCATATTTTTGGTGTTCTGCTTTTCTTCGGTCCGACGACACAACCCCGCCATAAAGAGGACTAATTAACTACTAAAATAAAGGTCATCCATCAAGACAAAAAGCCTAAACGGCTTGCAAATTTGATCACAAAGATTCATTTTCATGGATATTCAGGATTTATTGCCCAATCCTCTGTGACAAAGTGGTACACTCTGTACTAAATAAGTCGCAGGAAGGGCAGATTTCCAATGAAAGTCTACGAAGCGGAAACCCTATTATCAGCTATGAAGCAAAGATCTGATGAATATAAAAACTTGAGAGAACAGCTCGTCAGCTTAAAAAAATCGTTAAACAGCGTCGCAGAACTTGATGAGTTCCAAGGAAAAGGCGCCGATGCCATTAAAGCGTTTTACAGAGACCAATCAGGGATCGTAGACGGCTGGCTGGATTTAGCTGATATGCAGATTCAGTTTCTGAATGGTGTATCTGCTGCCGCCGAAAATGCCGGACTTTCAGAGGACACATTCGTTGATGTTCAATTTCTTGAACAGGAGCTTGCAAATGTCCACATTCACTCTCAAAACATGGTCTCCGCACAGCAACAAGAACTGTCGAATATTTTAGGACAGATTGATGATTTAATATCGTTACAGCCGTTCTCATCCGATGAAATCAAACAGCAGCTCGATGCTGCAAACCAAAACAGAAAAGACACAATTAAAGCTGTCGAGGATCTTGACGGGCTGCTCCAAAGAGAATACTCGGCCTCTGAGCAAATTCAGCAAATGATCCAGACCGACTACTCCGCCTTGATCGACGCAACAGGAAAAGGGAAAAATGCATCTCCGCTTAACTACAATTCACATATCTATCAAAACAGCGAAGTCTACAAACTGAAACATCGGATGCATCAAGAGGCCAGAAGCTACATCGCAAATAAACAAAAACAGTATGAAACAGGAAAAGCCGAAAAAGCAGAGGAACTTTAGGCATTCAAATTGTTTAAAACCCCGTTTTCACAACGGGGTTTTTTGTTCATCTTGTCAAAACGCCTCCGTCTTAACCGATATGGTATATACAGGTGAAACAAAAGGGGGAAAAGCAGTGAAGGAAAAGCGATTTAAGCTGAAATTGGGAACGGAAAAAATCCCAAAACGACTTTAGTTTTGGGATTTTGTCATCCTTTCAGCGTGACCCGCAACCCTTGCAGTCTAGGAATGCCGGGCATCAGAGAAGACTTTCACAGGATATGATGACGGCGGTGTTCAGGCAGGACGCCTCAGAACGTCAGCCACCCGATCCTCCTCCTATTCGTGAGACCGATTTAGCAGGCCTGACAACGACTGCGAGGGTTTGTCGATACGCTGGGCTGTCGTTAAAACGGCAGCTTCATCTTTTTCGCCGTACAGGAAGTCAAGTCGCCGATAATGTCTTCTGCACACTCATACGGCTGATCAATTTGCAGCATCTTCCTCAGAACGGATTTAAACCCGGACGATAGGCTGAGCTCTTCTTCCCAGCATTTTTCTTCCTCGCCGGACGGAGTAAACCCGGAGTACAGGAGAAACAATGCGAAATGTCCCAGCGCATAAAAGTCACTTTTGACTGAAACAGCACGCATCAGCCTTTTCTCCGGGTGCCGGTCATCAACTCGTTCTCTTTCAGTCAGACGGCATGCCAGTCCGAAATCTATGATGCGGATCGTTCCTCCACTCACAATCAAATTGGGAATCCTCAAGTCGCGGTGAATAACCCCTCTCCTGTGAAGAAGTGAAACGCTGTGAAGCACTTCCATCAATATGCTGATCGTTTGCTGTTCATCAAAGACACGCCCATCATAAAAGAGCAAATCTTCAAACGTTTTTCCTTCGATATACTCCATTATGATAAACCGCTCGCCGTCCGCTTGAAGCACCTCATATATACGGGGCGCGGCAGGCAGATCCAATTCCCGCAAAATTTCAGCCTCGCGTTTGAAAGACCGCCGTCCGGCTGATGTCCATGCTTTTGTTTTTCTCTGCTGCTTGATGACGCGGAAACCGGCTCTTCCAAGTTCTTCGGCAAGATATGTGATGCCGTAGCTGCCCATCCCGAGCACACGGTTGATTCGATATCTCCCCTCCAAGACGGTTCCTTTTTTGAGCGGGCGGTCAAACAGCCATCTCATCAATGTTTTCACGCGATTTAGCTGCTGCCGAAAAATTTCTTATGCTTTCTTTTGTAATGGTGATGACCGTACCCTTTTCTTTTATAATCGCTGCTGCTGTATTTTTTGTATGATTTCCGTCCGTAATCACTGCTGCTGTATCGTCGGTTTTTACCGTTTTGAAGTGCCTTCAATAGCTTGCGAAGCAACTCGATCAGCTCCTTTTCTGTCTTGTATTTCATATCATTCGCGCAGGAAGGCTTGATAAAGGGGGCTCGAAAGTTTTTCTTTCATATAAGAAAATTAGATTTTGAACCTTTAAAACCTTCTAAACTGCCGTCAAAATTGATAAAAAATCGATATGATAGACGGAAGCTCAGCTTTTCAAGAGGAAAAACCTATTAATCTCCCCTTTATTTCTCAAATCATTTTTACGATAATAAAGTTGTATTTACTTCCGGCCCGCTGCGGCCGAGTGAGTCAACTTATAAGAAAGCAGGACAACACGAATGGACAAAATTAAATCTTTGCTGATCACCTTGCTCGCCGTCGCCGTCGTGATCATCGGCATTATATCCGGCGATTTTTTCACTTCAGAACACCAGCCTTCAGGCCGGCAAAACGGCTCAGACTATGATGAAGTGCTGATTTTTCCGTCGGACCGCTATCCTGAAACAGGCGCGCACATTCGAAAGGCCATCAAGAAAGGGCATTCCAAAATCTGTACGATCGACAGGGACGGAGCCGACGAACGCCGAAAGGAATCGTTAAAAGATGTTCCTTCCAAATCGGGCTATGACCGCGACGAGTGGCCGATGGCCATGTGCGAAGAAGGCGGAAAAGGTGCTTCCGTCGAGTATATCAGTCCTTCTGATAACCGCGGAGCAGGATCGTGGGTGGGCAATCAGGTAAGCGATTATCCGGACGGCACGAAAATACTTTTCAAGATTAAATAACACTGGAGGTACGTTCTTTGATCAAAAAGTGGGAAGCACAAGAAATGACGATGTCATACCATCAGTTTACCGTTTATCAAAAAGGCGGAAAACCGCCCGTTATGGATTGGACAGACGAGGATATGAAAAGAGGCTACACAACAGGAGAACACGCGGTCTCGTTTGAAGCTCTCGATAATACAGCATCTTTAGTAGAAGTTCGTTTGAATGTCCAGGAACAGGTTCCCTCCTTTAACAGGCGCGTCACCGTTTCTTTCGAGGTGCTTCATGACGGGGTCGAAATTGCAAGCGTCCTATCCAAGAAATTGTCATGCGACATCCCGCAAGGCGTCTATCAGCTGACATGCTATACGATTATGCCTGATCAAAACAGCACTGCAAAGATCACCTATATTCTCGATTTTAAACAGGCCTGAACAAAGAATAAAGGCGCCGATTTCATCCGGCGCCCTTCTCCTACAGCTCTTCCCCGTTTGTCTGAATGACATTTTGGTACCAGTAAAAGCTGTCTTTTTTAATCCTCTTCAAGTCCTTTACATTCTCTTCATCACGATTAATATAAACGAAACCGTATCTTTTCTGGTAGCCATTTAGCCAGCTCAATAAATCTGTAAATGACCAGCTGCAGTAGCCGATTAAATCGACTCCGTCGTTTAAAGCTTGTCTGCACTGTTCAAGATGCGCACGCAAGTAGGCAATTCTGTAATCATCATGAATCGTGCCGTCATTTTCAACCTTATCGAATTCCCCCAGCCCGTTTTCCGTTATGAAAAGCGGAAGCCCGTAGCGGCTGGAAATCCTGCGAAGCCCGATTCTTAGACCGATCGGGTCAATGGCCCAATCCCAATTCGATGTCTCAAGATGAGGATTCCTCTTTGTTTTGTATAAACCGGGCATACCTGTTTCCTGGTTGCTGCCCTTTTGGCCGGTCGTATTCATTTTTCCTTCCGCTACTCCGTCTAGAGGATTCATTTCATATGTGATGGTTTGATAATAATTTACACCGACGAAATCGGGTTTTCCTTTTGCTAAAAGCTCCATATCGCCATCCTCAATTGTCGGCGCCCAGCCTTTTTCCTTCAGATATTTCAAAGGAATGCCCGGATATGTTCCCCGGCAATACACATCAAGCCACCAATAATTTGTAAATTCCTCGGCATTTTCGAAAGCGAGGATATCATCCGGACGGCTGGAGAGCGGATATGCAGGCGAATAAGCAAAACTCGGTCCGATTTTACCATCAGGAACAAACCGGCGAAAAGAATCGATTGCCTTTGCATTCGCCAAAAATGCAATATGGTTAGCCTCATAGAAGCGTTTCCTATCCTTCACACCCGGAGGATGCATCGCTGTGATAAAGCCATGATTAAAATTGTAGTTTTGCTCGTTAAGGGACACCCAATATTTGACCCTGTCCCCATACCGCTTATAGAGCGTAACGCAATACGTATTGAAATCCTCTATAATCCTTCTGGATTCAAAGCCGCCGTATTCATCCATTAAAGCCTGGGGAAGATCCCAATGATAAAGCGTCAAAACAGGTTCAATATCATGAGCAAGGAGCTCATTAATCAAGTCATCGTAAAATCTCAAGCCCGCTTCATTGACTTTTCCCCTGCCCTGCGGAAAAATCCTCGGCCAGCTGACTGAAAAACGGTATGCTTTTAACCCCATCTCGGCCATTAAAGCAACATCTTCTTTAAAACGGTGGTAATGGTCGACCGCAATGTCTCCATTGCTTCCTTTAAACGTTTTGCCGGGAATCTTTGTGAACATATCCCAAACCGAGAGGCCTTTGCCGTCTTCCTTCCAGGCTCCTTCGATCTGATAGGCTGCTGAAGCTGATCCCCATAGGAAATGGTTTGGAAATGGTCGTAATCGCTGATGAATCATTTGGCTCAACTCCTGTTTCGTATTTTGATCCGGATGCTCCTTATCATATCCTATGAAACGCGTTTCAGATCAAACATCATCTAAAAACAGCTCCGCCAGAAGCTTTTCCCGGTGCTGAAGAAAATACTTGGTTAAGGTGTAATGATCCGTATCCTCATAGTTCACTTCAGTGATTTGTTCACCATCAAAACTGAAGATGTCGGCTTCCGGATACCCTAATAAAATGGGGGAGTGAGAGGCGATAATAAACTGAGCTTGGTTTGATTTCGTCAAATCATGAAGGATTTTCAAAAATGCCAGCTGTCTTGCCGGGGATAAAGCAGCTTCAGGCTCATCGAGAAGATAGATCCCCTTCTCTTTAAAACGATGTTTAAAAAGCGATAAAAAAGATTCTCCGTGTGATTGCTCATGAAGAGATCTGCCTCCGTAGCTTCGAAAACCGGTGATATCCACTTCATCAATATGAGTGGCAAAATGATAAAAAGATTCGGCGCGCAGAAAAAAGCCGTTTGTTACTTTAGGAAGCCATGACAATCTGATATAGTCTCCCAGATCCGAACCGGAACCGTACACTTCATATGTATTATTTCTTCCCCCGCCAGCCATGTTAAATTCGCATTTATCTGCGATTGCTTCAAGCAGCGTCGATTTGCCTGATCCGTTTTCCCCCACAAAAAATGTTACGTTTTTTTGAAACGTCAGTTCTTTTAAATGTTGAATAGCAGGAATTGAAAATGGATATTTTGCATAAGAAGAAACTTCTTCCCGAAGTAAAGTCAGCTTTTTTAAAAACATGCGAACACCCCCTGCTTTGCTTTTACTCAACTGTATCACGTTTTCTTAGAGGATAACGAAAATAGAGGTTTGCGCCTGAGCACAAACCTCTTGACTTAAATCGAAAATACTTCTTTTAAATGGGCGTCCAAATCAGCTAAATATTGATCTATTTGCGGATTGCTGATGACATCATGGACAGAGAATGTTTTTAAAGGCTTCATGCCGACGAATTCCTGCATTTTGTGCAAATGAAAGAGCGCTTCATCAAGGCTTTTACCTTCAAAGAATGTCCCCTCTTTGGAGAATACATCCTTCGGCGCGTTCCATGTGGTTGAAAACATATACTTTTTGTCGGTAAACAGCCCGCCTCTGCCGTAGTCTTCAGACCCTTGATAAAAAAGCCCGTACTCATAAATTTCATCAATATATTTTTTAAATAAAGCAGGAACACTGAACCAGTAAACAGGCGTCTGATAAATAACAGCATCAGCCCACTTGAATTTCTCGTGCTCCTCCGGGATTTGATATCCGTCCGCCACCACTGTTTTTTTCACTTCATATTTTTCACCGAGCTTGTCCGCCATCGCTGTAAAAATAGTGTGATTAAGCTGTCCTCTTGCATGGGGATAGGCTTCATGTCCATTGATGATTAAAATATTTTTCATCTTTTCTTATCCTCCTTGTGTTTCAATTTACCAATACCTTTATAATTCCATCTTTCACCTTAAAAAGTAAAGCAGGTTGCACAATCAATTATTTTATTTTTCCCCAATACTAATTATCTTATTGCCTAATCCCTACTTCAGTGCTATGGTTTACTTGACTAAAGGAATAGGAGGATTGTTTAAGTGAATAAATTGCATTCGTATAAGCGCATTACATTGTGGATAACGGTGTTAGCGCTTGCTCTTATAACAGCTGCATGCAGCACCGCTCAAAATAAGGCTGAAAATCAAAAAACAGCCTGGGATGAGATAAAGGAAAAAGGGAAGATCGTTGTGGCGACTTCGGGAACCCTTTACCCCACTTCATATCATGACACTGATTCCGGCAAAGACAAGCTGACCGGCTACGAAGTTGAAGTCATCCGTGAAGCGGCTAAACGGCTCGACCTGAATGTTGAATTTAAAGAAATGGGCTTTGACGGCATGCTGACGGCGGTGGGGAGCGGACAAGTGGACGCTGCTGCCAACGATATTACAATGACAGACGACCGCAAAGAAAAGTTTTTGTTCTCTACGCCTTATAAATATTCATTCGGAACGGCTATCGTCCGCAAGAAAGACCTATCAGGCATCCACACGCTTGAGGACTTAAAGGGAAAGAAAGCCGCTGGCGCAGCTACGACAGTTTACATGGATATCGCACGCCAATACGGAGCCGAGGAAGTCATTTACGACAACGCAACAAATGACCAATTTTTAAAGGATGTAGCGAATGGAAGAACCGATGTCATCTTAAACGACTACTACCTTCAAAAGCTCGCGCTCGCCGCAATGCCTGATCTGGATCTGACGATTCATCCCGATCTTAAATACTATCCGCATCAGCAAGGCATGATCATGAAAAAAGGAAACGCAGAACTAAAAAAACAATTCGACAAAACGATTGACGAAATGCTGAAGGACGGCACAATCAAAAAGATTTCGAAAAAGTTTTTCGGCGGTGCCGATGTTTCGAAAAAGCAGGATATCGACTTTGTCGATGTCGATTTGAATAAATAGAGGGATGTCAATTGGGCTCTATTCAATGGGAGTATATTTTTAATGCAGAATTGGCCGCGAAATCCTTTCCTTATGTGATGCAAGGCATATGGAATACGCTTTTTATTTCATTCGCGAGCATGTTTGCCGGTTTAATTCTCGGTTTCTTCATCGCGCTTGGGCGCATGTCCGGGATCGCTTTGCTTCGTTGGCCGGCAAGAATCTATATCTCGTTTATGAGAGGCGTTCCGATTCTTGTCATTCTATTTATTCTTTATTTTGGTTTTCCTTATATCGGAATCCAATTTACAGCTTTGACTGCTGCCTTAATCGGCTTCAGCATTAACAGCGCCGCATACATTGCCGAGATTATCCGCTCGGCCCTGTCTTCCGTTGACAGAGGACAGTGGGACGCTGCAAAATCGATCGGCTTTTCCTACTGGCAGGCGATGCGCCACGTGATTGTCCCTCAATCGGTTAGAATTGCGCTCCCGCCTCTTGCAAACGTAATGCTTGATCTCGTTAAAGCGTCTTCCCTGGCCGCCATGATCACCGTGCCTGAATTGTTTCAACAGGCAAAAATCGTCGGCGGACGGGAGTTCGACTATATGACGATGTATATTTTAGTTGCCTTGATTTACTGGGCCGTTTGCTCGGCGATCGCTTTGCTCCAGGATTTCCTGGAAAAGCGGACAGAGGTTTATATCAAAAAATAGCAAGAAGCTGCCGGGTGCTCCGGCGGCTTTCCATACTGTGAAACGGAGGCGGTATTATCCATATCCTCAGATCGACTCATTTTCACACAGATAACCTTTATACGATCGACAGAAACAAAGTAAGCTATCAAACCGATCAATCAGGCGATTTCCAAGCATCATACGTCTGCTGCAACCATACGAATGCCGAAGACCGCATCCATATATCCGTTTTCTTTGAAGGAAATGACCGGCCCTCGCAAACCTTTCCATCCATCGTTCCCGCTCATTCGTCCAAGCAAATCAAAATCAAGCTCCAGCATGTTCCTGCGGGCAGACACATCGTTTATATCATCACCCAGTCCTTCATGTTCGACCCGAAGGCTGAGCGCGATTGCAAATGGAATCGGGATGCCGACGATGTAGCGCCCTACTATTTTGAATTGATTTCACATGCCCCGCATTCTGACCGGCTCTCGGCGCATCCTGCTTGCATTGAACCTGTTAACTGTCAAACGAACAGCGGAAGCGCATCACAAACGGGATTGATTTACCTGTCTGACAAAGCAGGAAACCCGGTTGAAAAAACCGGCCGAGAAGACCTGTATATTTCTTTGGTCAACCAGGAAGCGCATCGTTTAAAAGGCTATTTATATTACTTTCAAAACGGAGAATATCAAAAGTTCATGATCAGTCAATCTAAAGCTCAAGCATTCTCCTACGAACTCGCTCCTGAAACCGTCCAGACTTATCCGATAAACTTAAAAATATTCGGGAGCCATTATTTCCGATTTCTGTCGACATCCATCCCGCCCGAGGGGCCTTACCGGGACGCTCCTTTTCCGGCGAGGATGATTTATTACTCCAGGCTTTATACGTGGTAGTCTCACACAGGGGTGGTTATGCCGCTCCCTGATCGTTTCAGCCGCTTGTGCGGCAGCACAAGCGGCTTCTTATTCCATTCGAAAGGACATTCCGCCCTTCACCCGAATATCGCATGGATGAGAGCCTTTTGCAGCATTAAACACCCGCCCCATCCGCATATTCCAAATACAACAGAAATGATAACCGGAAATGATGCTTTTAAACTCAAAACCACGATCAAAAGGAGAACCGCCGTGGCGGGAAACCCCCATAGCACGCCTTTCGCGAATTGGCTTAAATGCTTTAAAGATTCCCCTTGTACACTGAGCCAAAATAAACTGAGCAGACTGACAAGCGGCAAAGCCGCAATCATTCCGCCCATTTCAGGCGATTTTCGTGCAATTTCGGTTATAATGGCGATCAATATTGCAGAAACCCCGATTTTCACTATTAAAAACATGATTTTGCCTCCCGGCTCAACAAGGAAAATGCCGTTTTAATCATTTCGACTTCTTCCTCATTTAATTGCTCCAGCACCTTGTGCAGTTTTTTCGGATGAAGTCTCGTATGCCGTTTCACTGCTTCTTCACCTTCAGGCGTTAATGTGACGTAGACTTTGCGTTCATCGTTGCTGTCCCTGTTTTTCTGTACAAGGCCTTTTTGTATAAGTCTTTTCACGTGTTCTGATGCCGTATTATGAGAGACTTCCAATAATTTTGCTAAATGGCCAATGGTCACAAAGCGGTTTTTTTCGATATGCTGAAGCATTCGAACCGCTTGGTGAGACAAATGATCATCATGTTTTGTGTGCAGATGGTAGTAAATATCCGTCCAGTCCTGATTCATCACTTCTATGATTTGTTCCGTATTCACTTTCATCACCCTCTCTAATTATATCTTATAATACGATATATTCTTAAATTAAGACATAAAAAAACCCGGCTTCACCGGGTGTTCGCTTTTATTCATTTCAGGTGCTTTCTCAAAAACGCCAGCTTTTCGGTTTGGAACGGCGGGATGTATTCGTGTCCAAAATAGCGGTACACTTTTATTTCTTTATCCGTTTCCAAGTGATTGTAAGCCGCAAAGACGGTGGATGGCGGTGTGATGGTGTCAACCAGTCCGATCGACATGAGAACGGGCGCTTTGACCGCTTGGGCAAGGTTCATGATATCGAAATAAGACAGGGTCCGCATGGCCGCCTGTTCAATATCCGGGCTGGTGTTTCTTCTGAAAAAGGAGTTGATTTCGAGATAAGGCTGGTCGATCGCTGTATCGATCGCTCGTTGAAAATGGCTTAAATAAGGGTATTCGGACACGGCTGCTTTTGGAATATCGGACAGCGCCGAAACCGCGACGGCCAGCCCGCCTCCTTGGCTTGCCCCGATCACTCCGATCCGCTTTTCATCGACTTCAGCAAAACCGCTGACCACTTCGACTGCTCGTACGGCATCTAAATAGACACCTCTGTAGTAATATGTTTTCGGATCGAGGATTCCTTTTGTCATCCAGCCTGGTACATGTCCGTGTTGAGAGGTCTCTGTATCTTCACTGCTGTTCTGCCCGCGGACCAGCATACCGAATGCCGCATAGCCGTGAAGAGCCCAATTGACAATATCATGAATGTCTCCGTCATAGCTGGCATTATAGCCGTGATATTTGACGAGCGCAGGATGCGGCCCTTTGCGGTCGGGTACTGCGTACCAGCCTTTGATTCGCGCTCCCCCGGTGCTTTTGTATGTAAGCCAGTAGACTTTTACCCCGTCAGCCGGGTATTCATGCAGTTCAAGCTCAGGCTCCGCTTTTTCATTTGCCAATTCATCCAATGAATCCTTCCAGAACTCTTTAAAATCGGCCGGTGCCGTCCGTTCCGGTTTATACTGATAAAGTTGTTCTAGCGGCATATCATAAGGCTGCTGCATCTTGTCTTTCCCCTCTTCTTTTCATTTTTTGAATATTCTTATCATAACATTCCCCTTCAAGGCTGTGTATTGATTCTGTCACATCTGCACCTCCCATTATCTGACCCCGCCGCACAAAACCGCTTTTTTAATTTATGTTATAATGCTAGATTGAAACTAAAAATATGTATTTGCGCGGAGGTTTTTTTGTGGCTTCACAATCCTTTCTGCAGCTGAACTCAATATTTATCAGTATATTAATAGAAGCGATTCCGTTCGTTTTGATCGGGGTTTTGATATCAGGTTTGATTCAAATGTTTGTGACGGAGGAGATGATGGCGAAAATTATCCCGAAAAACCGATTTCTCGCCGTTTTGTCAGGGACATTTGCCGGGGTATTGTTTCCGGCTTGTGAGTGCGGCATCGTTCCGATTGCCCGCAGGCTGCTTTTAAAGGGCGTGCCGCTTCACGCGGCGGTCGCCTTCATGCTGACGGCCCCGATCATCAATCCGATTGTTTTATTCTCGACATTCATCGCTTTCGGGAACAAATGGGATGTTGTGTTCTACCGCGGCGGGTTGGCGATTGCGGTGTCTCTTATTGCCGGGCTGATCATCTCTTATCAATTTAAAGGGAATCAGCTGATCGAAAACGGGACGCACGGCCATCACCACCATGGCCATGCGAGCCAGTCTTTCCTGCAAAAACTCGGCGGGACGCTTCGCCATGCAGTTGACGAGTTTTTCTCGGTCGGAAAATATTTGATCATCGGCGCATTTGTCGCAGCGGCGATGCAAACGTATATTAAAACATCGACCCTTTTGGCGATCGGCCAGAATGATGTATCTTCCTCCCTCGTTATGATGGGGCTGTCATTTGTGCTCTCCCTTTGTTCAGAGGTCGATGCTTTTATTGCTTCTTCTTTCAGCAGCACGTTTTCACTCGGCTCCCTCATCGCCTTTTTCGTATTCGGAGCGATGGTGGACATTAAAAATCTGCTGATGATGCTCGGCATCTTCAAAAAGCGCTTTGTGTTTGTCTTAATCGCCTACATCGCCGTTATTGTCTTAGCTGGATCACTGTTGGTAAAGGGGTGAGAACATGTTTCGCACATTCATTTTAATGCTGTTTACGTTTTTCTTTTTTCATCTTCATGCATCCGGCAATCTGACAAAATATATTAATATGAAATATGCTTACCTTTCATACATCGCTATTTTTCTTCTCGCCATTTTGACAGCGGTGCAATTCTACATTTATATGAAAGGCTCGGATGAAAAAGGGTGTGACCACGACTGCGGATGCGGTCATGATCACGATCATGAAAAAGACAAGCCTTTTCTGAAAAGAATGTTCATTTATTTCGTGTTCATCTTCCCTTTATGCACCGGACTATTTCTGCCGGCAGCGACGCTTGATTCCAATATTGTCAAGTCGAAGGGCTTCTCGTTCAAAGCGATCGAACAGCCGGAGCATTATGCCCAAACCCAGTACCTGCGCCCTGATACAAGCATCTACTACGGCGAGGAAGGGTACGATGAATTGATGAATAAAGCGCTGAAAAATTATAAAGGCAAACAGCATATTACATTAAAAGACGATGATTTTTTGAAAGGCATGGAAACGATCTATCAATATCCGGGAGAATTCCTTGACCGAACGATCGAATTCGACGGTTTTGCTTTTAAAGGGGAAGCGATCAGTGATAAACAGCTGTTTGTCCTCCGCTTCGGAATCATTCATTGCATCGCCGACTCGGGAGTCTACGGCATGCTGGTCGAGTTCCCTGAACATACGAATATTAAAGACGATCAGTGGCTCCATGTAAAAGGAACGCTGTCTTCCGAATACTATCAGCCTTTCAAATCTACGATTCCCGTGGTGAAAGTGAAGGATTGGTCTACAATAAAAGAGCCGAAAGATCCTTACGTTTATCGGACATATTAAAAGCCGGCACTTTGAACTGCACCGGCTTTGCTTTTCCTGTTTACGATTTGTAACCTGCTTTCTTCATCAGCATTAAATCGATAAACAATTGACATCTCGTATTAAAATCATTGAGATCGATTGATGTCATTTCCAGTATTTGTTTAATGCGGTAGTTGAGCGTGTTTTGGTGGATAAACAGCTGTTCTGCGGATGGCTTGACCTTGCAGTTGTTGACGAGATAAATTTCAAGCGTTCTCAAAAATTCGGTGTGGCTTTCTTTATCTTTTTCTTTCAGCAGCTGAAGGTCCGGGTTTACATATTGCAGATGATCGTTTTTTGCGGCGATTTGGTCAAGATATTTGAAAAGCCCGAGCTTTTGATATTCATAGGGAATGTGTTCCTGGCTTCCCGTGATTTCCGCTGCTTTCGTCACTTGGAGCGCCTCTCTGTAGCTTCTGCCAAGGGACAGCGGGCTGCTGTACTCATTGCCGACCCCGATCAAAATAAGAGGCAGCATTTGTGAGCGCAAATGGGTCAACAGACGGTTGATCAGTTCTGAGGCTGCGGCCAGCGCGGAACGCTTGCGCGACACACTGCCGACAATGATGGCGATATTCGAATGATCCTCCAATACGTGACTGATATTGTCTTTCAGGTTTAAATAAGACCGGATCGTTTCCTTCAGATCTTCCAGCAGTTCATCCTCCCCGTCAACGACTTGAAGCACCATGACGGTAAACACGGCCGGCAGGACAACGCTCGCCTTATCGGCGGCGGCTTTCAGCTCTTTTTCCGTTTGAAACTGATCGTTAATTGCCTTTTTGTAAAGCTCTTCCGCCTGTTCTTCTTTTTCTTGTTTGAGGCGTTTTTTCTTATAAATGATCTTCCCGACATGAAAAGAAGCTTTGTATAAGAAATCAAGCTCTTCATCAGACAGGTTGTCTTCAATCTCCTGCACCCAGATATAGCCCATAATTTCGTCTTTATACTTGGCGCTGACGACAACCCGCTGGTTTAACCCGATTTCTTCAATCTGTTTTACCCTAAAAGGAGTCGGAATCGTTTTCAATTGATCAATAATGCCTTCTTCGACGAATTTTTCAAAGATCGGCAGCGGACATTTTTTGGAGAAAATCGTTTGCTGGTTTGCTGCATCAAAATGGTTAATATAATAGGAGTTGTAAGCTAATAAGAAAAAATCTGCGCTTTCCAGTATGACCGGCTTTTTCAGCTCGCCGCTGATAAAGTCAATGATCTCATTAATGTTTGAAAGAGAAACAACTTGTTCTAATAGCTCTTCCATATCCTTTCTCCTACTCGTTTTTAACTTAATCATACTTCTCCTTTACACTCTTGTATAGACTTATATGCGACTTTTAAAGAAATGGGATCATCCCCCTGTTAGAAAGGGGGGAGAAGGCCTATAAAAAGAGAGACGGAGAATGGTTCCCCATCTCCATCATCGTTACAGCGTTTGTTTGTATTGCTCGAATTCATCAAGCACCTGCTGCTCAGGTTTTGATGTCAACAGACTGACGACAAACACAAACAGCAAGCTGGCGGCAAAGCCCGGAATCATTTCATAAAGAACATCGGAAAGTCCGGCTTCCGCCCAAATGATAACGGTAGCCGCTCCGGCAACCATTCCGGCAAGCGCCCCCCATTTTGTCATCCTCTTCCAAAACAAACTTAAGATGATCACTGGGCCGAACGACGCGCCGAAACCCGCCCAAGCATAGCTGACAAGACCGAGAATCGTATTGTTTTTTGTCCAGGCGAGACAGAGTCCGACAATGGAAACCGCCAAAACCGAAAGCCGTCCGAAAAAGACGAGTTCTTTGTCAGATGCAGAGCGTTTAAATAGCGTTTTGTATAAATCTTCAGTTAGAGAACTTGATGTAACAAGCAGCTGGGAGGAAATTGTACTCATAACCGCTGCTAAAATCGCCGAGATTAAAAATCCTGTGATCAGAGGGTGAAACAGGATGTTCCCCAATTGAATGAAGATGGTTTCCGGATCATCCAAGTGAAGCCCGTTCTTCGAGTAATACGCAATACCGAGCAATCCGGTCAGCAGTGCGCCCGCACTTGAAAAGATCATCCAACCCATGCCGATCCGGCGCGCTTTCTTCGTTTCCTTGACAGAGGATATCGCCATAAAGCGCACGATAATGTGAGGCTGTCCAAAGTAGCCGAGGCCCCATGCAAACAAGGAGATGATGCCGAGGACGCTCGTTCCTTTAAAAATATTGAGGAGGTTAGGATCGATCGACTGGATTTCGCTGAAGGCTTCTCCAGGTCCTCCCGTCTGAATGACCGTCACAATCGGAACAAGAACTAACGCGACAAACATAATGATACCCTGGACAAAGTCCGTCCAGCTGACTGCCAAAAACCCGCCGAAAAGCGTGTAGGCCACGACGACGCCTGAAATGATCCACAGCCCTGTATGGTAATCCAAATTAAACATGCTGTTAAATAAAACGCCGCCGGAAACCATTCCTGATGATACATAAAACGTAAAAAAGATAATAATGACGACTCCGGAAAATATTCGCAGGATTTTTGATTTGTCATGAAAGCGGTTTTCTAAAAATGCAGGGATGGTGATCGAATTGCCTGCTACCTCGGTGTATGTCCTTAAGCGCGGCGCCACAAAAATCCAGTTCGCCCATGCGCCGAGCACAAGACCGATGACAATCCATGAACCGCTCAGGCCTGTTGCGAACATGGCGCCCGGCAGCCCCATCAAAAGCCAGCCGCTCATGTCTGATGCGCCGGCGCTGAGCGCCGTGACAGCAGGCCCGAGCGTCCGTCCGCCAAGCATATAGTCTGAGAGGTTTGCTGTCCGTTTGTAAGCGTAATACCCAATATAAAGCATCCCTACCATGTAAATCACGATGGAAATGATCAATTGTACGTTCTGAATAAGAATCTCCCCCCAAGATGCCGTTTATCTAAATTTTTAGACTAATTTCTCTTTTTTTGAAGGCAGCCTATGAAAGGCTGCCTTCGTCCCCCTGTTTAACCCCTTTTCTTACACCTTAAAACGTTTCGCTGATCGTCTTCGCCTGCATGTGAAGTGCAAGATAATCAGGTCCGCCCGCTTTAGAATCGGTTCCCGACATTTTGAAACCGCCAAACGGATGGTAGCCGACGATCGCCCCTGTACAGTTGCGGTTGAAATACAGATTTCCGACATGGAATTCTTGTTTTGCTCTGTTGATATGGTCGCGGTTTTTAGTAATGACCGCGCCTGTCAGGCCGTATTCGGTGTTGTTGGCAACCTCCAGCGCCTCATCAAAGCTGCTGACTTTCGAGAAAGCAACAACAGGTCCGAAAATTTCTTCCTGCATTAACCGGGCTTTCGGATCCAGATCGGCAAAGATCGTCGGATCGATGAAGTACCCTTTTGAATCATCGCCTTTTCCTCCGCTGACTAAACGGCCTTCTTCTTTTCCGATTTCGATATAGTCCATGATTTTATTAAACGATGCCTGGTCAATGACAGGTCCCATGTAAACGTCCGCGCTGTCAGGCTCTCCGACTTTCTTGGACTCCGTAATTTCGATCACACGCTTCAATACTTCGTCATATACCTTTTCATGCACGACAGCACGTGAACCTGCTGAACATTTTTGGCCTGCAAAGCCGAAGGCAGATGTGAAAATTGATTGTGCAGCCAATTCAATGTCACAGTCCTCATCAACGACGACCGTATCTTTTCCGCCCATCTCAGCAATCACTTGTTTTAAGTGTGTCTGACCAGGCTGAACCTTCGCTGCGCGCTCAAAAATGCGCGTTCCGACTTCCCTTGAACCTGTAAACGTAATGATGCTTGTTTTCGGATGATCCACCAGGTAATCCCCGACTTCAGCTCCGCTTCCAGGGACAAAGTTGACTACTCCTTTTGGAAGTCCGCTTTCTTCGAGCACTTCAACGAACTTGGCAGCAATGACTGGCGCTGCGCTTGCGGGCTTCAGAACAACCGTGTTTCCTGTCACGATCGGCGCAACCGTCGTTCCGGCCATGATCGCGAAGAGGAAGTTCCAAGGCGGAATAACAACCGTAACACCAGTCGGTGTGTACACATATTGATTGCGTTCGCCTTCACGGCTGTTAACCGGCTTTCCTTTCGCAAGCTCAATCATTTGCCGCGCATAGTATTCCATAAAATCGATCGCTTCTGCCGTATCCGCATCCGCTTCATTCCAAGGTTTCCCTGCTTCTTTGACTAAAAGCGCAGAAAACTCATGCTTTTTGCGGCGCACATTGGCAGCCGCGCGGAATAAAACAGCCGCTCTTTCTTCAGGATCTGTGTACCTCCAAGTTTCAAACGCTTTCGCAGCCGCCTGAATGGCCTTTTCCGCATGATCCTGAGTAGCCTTGGATACAGTGCCTACAACTTCTTCTTTGTTTGCAGGATTGATCGATACGATCTTGTCTTCCGTTTCATACCTTTCTCCATCGATAACAAGAGGATAGGACTGACCCAGCCATTCGTTATTTACCGTTTCCAGAGCTTTTTCGAATGCCTTCCGGTTTTCTTCGATCCCGAAATTTGTAAATGGTTCGTGTTTGTAAGGTGTTGTCATGCTAATCTCCCCTTTTTATCGTTTTATTTCTTCGTCATGCCTTTAAACGCAAAAGCGATGTTGGCAGGCCGTTCGGCAAGCCGTCTCATAAAGTAACCGTACCAGTCGTCTCCGTAAGGAAGATACACGCGCATATTGTAGCCTTCCTTCACCAGTTCCAGCTGAGTTTTGCTGCGCATCCCGTACAGCATTTGAAATTCGAAGCGGTCTTTGCCGATTTGATGCTCTTTCGCAATTTCTTTGGTGTAATCAATCATCTTGTCGTCATGAGTTGCGATGGCTGTGTAATGGCCGCTCAGCAGCTGCTTTTTAATGAGCTTTTTGTAATTCTCATCCACATCTTTTTTGTCAGGAAACGCCACTTGCGGCGATTCTTTATAAGCTCCCTTCACAAGACGGAAAAACGGATTATACGGATTAAGCTCCTCCAAATCCTGTTCGGTCCGGTACAAGTAAGCCTGCAGGACCGTGCTGACATACTCGTATTTCTGCCTGAACTCCTTAAAGAGGTCAAGCGTCTTTTGGCAGCGCACTTCATCTTCCATATCGATTGTGACCATCACTTTGTGCTGTTCGGCACATTCCAGAATGCTGGTCATATTATCCCTGACAAGGTCAAGGTCAATATCGAGCCCCAGTGACGTCATCTTTAATGAAACATGTGAATTAAGCTGTTCCTGAGCAATCAGCTGAATGGTCCGAATGCATTCCTGCGTGCGTTCCCTTGCGACTTCCCTGCTGTCTACAAATTCGCCCAAGTGATCAACTGTGACAGTCAACCCTTGTTCGTTCAGCTCCTTAATAATCGGAATTGAAGCTTCAAAATCTTTTCCTCCGATAATTTTTCCGGTCGCGACGGAACTCCCCCAATTTCTCGCCAGGCGATTCAGGATGCTGCTTTTAGATAAGAATAGGAAAAAGTCTCTTGTTATCACTTCCATTACTCACACCCCGCCATCTCATGAAATATTTCTTTATATTCTTAATTTTATAAGAGCTAAGGGTCGATTCACAATATTTCGAAAAAACAAAAAAGCTGACGATTTTTGTGGTTTTTCCACAATGTTTTACATCTGCTGGGATTTTTTCAGAAACTTTCTGCCTAAAACTTGTATGGTATACGACAATAGAATTAGGAAGAAACTTCGGTAAAGAACAGGATGCGTTTTCGGCGAACCCCTTTTTGCGAATGCCCTTTCTGCCGTTCCGCGCCACTTTGTTTGAAAACGCTTTCTGTTATACTCAACCATTTCCCTATGAATGCAAAGAAAAAACCCTTTAAGAATACTTAAAGGGAATACTATGTTATGCCCACACCTCGTCTAGCGTTTCTCTAAACACCCGGTCAAGCTCCTGCGTCAGATCTTCATGATCCGTTTTATAGGCTTTGGCTACCGTCTGAAGCCGCTCCAATTCACGATCAATAAATGCGTGGAGAATGGGGTTTTGAGGTTCAAGATTGAACTCCTCCCCTTTCTTTTTCCTTTCAAGCAGCTGATGGATTTCCGTTTTCAGCGGTCCATCTTCCGTAAGTTCGTCAAGCAAAACCTGAAATTCAATCGGAGGAACCGTCCGGCGGCTTTCAATCCACTGGCAAGCCAGAATTGGGCGGAGCACATAAAAATATTTTTTGATTTTCACTTCTTCCCGCTGCAGATAGTGGCGGAAATTCCCTGATGCCATATTGAGATAATGATACATGCAGGAGACTGGAGAAAAGGCGCGGCTTTTCAGCTGCCTCATTTTTTCCGCCAGCGAATAGGCTTCATAATAAACCGTTCCCGAGGAAAGCCATTCGAGAAGCGGAGGGTTTGATTTCCTAAACAGTCTTAACGCTTTTGTCAACTCCCAGCCGCTGATATCGAGAGAATCGTCAATCGGCAGTTCAATCACATCGCGCTTTGCATCAATTGACAGATACCAGTCTTTTTGATGGACATAAATAAATCTAACGTCGTAATCACTGTCCTGTGAGGGAAAGCCCCAGGCCCTGCTGCCCGATTCAACCGCATAGAGGATTTTAACACCATATGTCGCTTCAATGTTTTTCAGTTCTTCTTGAATTCGCTCTTTCATGATAAGTGCACCGCCAGTCTATCGTTTTATTATTTACATTATAGTGCTCGATCCGGCAATAAGCGACTTTTTTGCGGTCGCAGAGCCAGAAAATATCTTATCCAGAGAAGTGGCTGCCGTGCATTCTTTGGCCTGCCCGTTTTTATGGCGGAGGGGCGGATAGCATGAGCCAAACGGTCAAACAAGACCGAAAGAGCCAATGATCAGACAAATCATTGGCTCTTTGCTTATTCCAGTATATTTACACAGCGATAGAAACAGCTTAATTAAACGTTTGTTTAAGACTGACCAAGCCCAAGTATCTCCACAATGTAGTCGGCCGTTTCCTCGGCAGACCGGTTATCTGTTTCCACTTTCAAGTTGTGGAATGCATAGATGCTCTTTCTCTCATTGAACAGCTGTTTCATTTCTTCGATTGAGCGGTTATGAAGAACCGGCCTGTTCTCAATCAAGAGATCCATCCGCTGCTTCCAACTCTCCCATGTTAAATCAAGAAAGATGACAAAGCAGTGTTCGAGGCACTTCTTTCTGATGTCCTCCTGTTGGAAAGCGCCTCCCCCTAAAGATACGATGCTGCCCATTGTATGTTCGCACATCTGAAAAATATATTCTTTTTCAGTCTGTCTGAAAAACGCTTCCCCTTTTTGTTTAAACATCTCCGGAATAGTCATTTGAAAGTCTTTTTCGATCTGCTGGTCGATATCGATAAAGTCGCGGTCTAATTTCTTTGACAGAAGCTGACCGATGGTTGTTTTCCCGACGCCCATAAACCCGATCAGCACGATATTCTTATCTCTCATTGCGGCATTCATTTCCAGCTTATACTCCTCCTTGCATAAAGGAATCAAATATCTTAATTATATGACAAATCCAGCTGGAATGATATAGGGTGCCTGTTAATAAAAAAGAGGCTGAAGTCAGCCTCTTTTTTGCTATTTCCACCAGTCGTCAAACATTGAAGCAGGGACTTGGCGTTTGTGCTCGGATGCCTTATAGCGTTTTTCGATAGCCTCTGCCACCTCGCTGGAGACAGCTTTTCCTTCAAGGTAGTCGTCGATGTTATCATACGTCAGGCCGAGCTCTGTTTCATCGGATTGCTGAGGTTTTTCATCAAGCAAATCGGCGGTCGGAGACTTCGTATAAAGCCGCTCAGGCGCTCCCAGTTCTTCCAGCAGGCGTCTGCCCTGGCGCTTTGTCAATCCTGTCAGCGGCAAAAGGTCTGCGCCTCCGTCTCCGTATTTTGTGAAGAATCCGGTAACAGCTTCTGCAGCATGGTCTGTTCCGATCACCAGCAGCTGATTTTGACCCCCGATCGCATATTGGGCAATCATCCGGACTCTTGCTTTTACATTGCCTTTATGAAAATCGGCAAGCGCCTCTCCCGTGACTGACTGATATTGAGCAGCAAATGAGCCTACAGTTGAAGCAATGTCAAAAGCAAAAGATTTGTCCGGCTGGATAAATTTCAGCGCCAGCTGGGCGTCATCTTCATCCTGCTGAACGCCGTAAGGCAAGCGGACCGCAATAAATTCCGCCTGAACGCCTTCTTCTCTCAATTCTTCAACAGCCAGCTGGGCAAGCCTGCCCGCCAATGTCGAGTCCTGTCCTCCGCTAATGCCTAAAACAAAACCTTTGGCACCCGTTTTTTTCAAATAGCTTTTTAAAAAACCGACCCTTTTTTCAATTTCCTGTTTCGGTTCGATAGAAGGCTTTACATTCAGTTCCTGCATGATTTTTTCTTGTAAAGTCATCCGTCATTCCTCCTTTTGACTGAATGAACCGTAATGATTATGTCTTTAACTATAGCATATGTTTTATTTCAAAGTGAATATTGAGGTGCGCAGAGAGCCTTTCCTCCCTCTTTTCTTCGTGAATAAAAAAGGCGTCCCCTGGCAAAATAACAAGAAGATTTAGAGGGGTTGAAACGATGAAACGACAAGCGAAAAAAGGAGATTTAAAATGGTGGCAGCTCTCCATGATCGGAGTCGGCTGCACAATTGGAACGGGGTTTTTTCTCGGTTCAAGCATCGCCATTAAGAAAAGCGGCTTTTCCGTATTAGCCGCCTTTCTTCTTGCTGCCCTCGGCACTTTTCTCGTCTTTCAGCAGCTGGCGAAATTAACGGCGGATCATCCTGTTGAAGGGTCTTTTTGTTCTTATGCCAGGGAGGCCTTCGGCAATTGGGCGGGGTTTAGCAATGGCTGGGTCTACTGGTCATCGGAAATGCTGATTATCGGGAGTCAGCTGACGGCGATCTCCCTGTTTACACGCCATTGGTTTAACCAGGTTCCGTTGTGGGTGTTCGCCTCCATTTATGCGATTCTCGGACTGATCGTCATTTTCACAGGGCGCAGCAGTTTTGAAAAAACGGAAAACATACTGGCCGTGTTGAAAACGGCGGCCATCTTAATGTTTATCATCATCGCTGTCTTGGCATTGTGCGGGCTGCTGCCCGGGAAAACGCCTGAAGTACAGTTTCCTGACCGGGTTCACGAATTGTTTCCTTTCGGCTTCATGGGATTGTGGACGGGGTTGATTTACACATTTTACGCCTATGGTGGAATCGAAGTCATGGGTCTGATGGCAATTCACTTAAAAGACCCGAAAGATTCATCAAAGTCAGGCAGCCTGATGCTCATAATCCTTGCTGTGATCTACGTCGCATCGATCGGGCTGGCCATGCTCCTTGTACCCCGCGGGACATTTACCGAACAGAACAGCCCGTTTATTACGTCATTAAAAGACTTTCATCTCGATTTGATCATGGATATTTTCAACGGCATTTTTATTATCGCCGGTTTTTCAACGCTGACTGCTTCCTTGTTTGCTGTCACCACACTGATGGGAACAATGGCGAAAAATGGTGATGCTCCCGCCTGCTTTGCGAAAAAAGAAAAGGCGAAAGTATCGTGGCCGGCACTCGGCTTGACGGTGTTCGTTCTCGCTGCTTCCATCGTCCTGTCGCTGCTTTTGCCGAAGCAGCTTTATGAACATATGACGACGGCCGCCAGCTTAATGCTGCTCTATAACTGGATGTTCATCCTGCTTTCCAGCAAAAAGCTCACAAAACCGAAAATGAAAGGGAATGTCCAGATTGTCACAGCACTCGTCCTGATTTTATTTGCCGTTTCGGGTACGTTATTTGAAAAAAACAGCAGGCCCGGCTTTTTTGTGAGCCTTCTGTTTCTTGCCGTTATTGCTGTTGTGACGATGCTGATGAAAAAAAGGTGGGCCCATCAGGAACAGAAAAACGGGCAGACATAATCAGCCTCCCGCCTTCAGCAGTTCGAGCATCCCCTGGTAGCCGAAGTAACATCCGAAAACAATCAGACTGATGCCCGCGAGCCAAGTCGTTGCCTGGATCATCCGCGGGCTTAAAAATGTTCTGAATGTCCCTGCAAGAAAAGACATGGCCAAGTCCCACAGAAAAAGCCCGATTAAAATGCCTGAACTGCAGATCAGCAGCTGGTATGATTCGTACGTCTCTACCGTTTTCGCCAAAATGCTTCCGTAAATGCCGAGCCAGAACATGATGCTCAGCGGGTTTGAAAGGGAGATCACCAGCCCAGACAAGAAAGATTTGTGGTATGACCCTTTCTCTCCCGCACCTCTCATCAGCGATACATCCTTCGCCTTGACCAGACTCTCGATCCCTGTATAGGTTAAAACAAAAAAACCAAACAGCCATAAAAACGTTTTTAAAAATGGCGCTGTCAAAAATTGAGCGACTCCAAAGTAGATTAAAGCCATATATAAGACATCCGCCGTCACAGCGCCAAGTCCAAACAGCCAGGCATGAAAGAAGCCGCCTTTCATACCCCTGTCGATCTGCGCCGCATTCACAGGGCCGACAGGTGCGGCCAAAGACAAGCCCAACAACACATAACTCAGGAAGATGTTTAACATATCGCGTCCTCCTTCCGCGGATAACTTGTACAATGTATTCAAAAAGAGGACATGATAGAACAAACAGCTTAAAAAGCCTTTTCCCGTTATGGGAAAAGGTTTCAGATTGTAGACAAAATCTCAAAACGACTTTTAGTTTTGTGATTTTGTCTACCTTTCAGCGTGATTGAAAACCCTTGCAGTCTAGGAAGGCCGAGCATCGGAGCGGAGCGAATGTTGGAATTCGTGAGCACCGACGCGCAGGCCTGACAACGAATGCGAGGGTTTCTCGACACGCTGAAGCCTTTTCCCGGTTATGGGAAAAGGCTCTTCTTTATATGCCAAGCTTTGAAAGTGCAAACGTCCAAATGCAAATGATGAAAAGCAGGACCAAGCTGTATTTAACGGTTCGGCTGAAAAGCTTTGATTCCTGCCCTGTCTCTTGAACCGCGGCTGTTGCAATCGCAATCGACTGCGGTGAGATCAGCTTAGCCATCACGCCTCCCGCGGTATTGGCGGCAAGCAGCAACGCTGAACTTGTCCCGATTTGCGCTCCGGTGACAGCTTGCAGGTGGCCGAATAATGCATTGTTGCTGACGACTGAACCTGTGATAAACACGCCAATCCAGCCCAATACGGGACTGACGAACGGAAAAATATCCCCTGCTTTGGCGAGCGCCAGTCCGATGGTTGAACTCAATCCGGCATAATTGGCCAGGTTTGCGAAACCCATCACAAAGCAAATGGTCAGAATGGGAAGCCACAGTTCCTTGACCGTCTCTTTCAAACTGGAAAGTCCTCCGCGGAAACTGAGGTTTCGGCTCAGCACAATCGTGATGATCACGGCGATCAGTATCGCCGTACCCGTCGCTGAAATGAAGTCAAGCTTCATCACGGCATCAAGCGGTGCCGGGGCCGGGGCTATCGGCGGCGTTTTCAGCACTTCCCGGTGAAGAAAAGGCATATTGAATAAAATCGTCGATTGTTTCAGCCATCCGCCTTCCTGAAAAAGCCCTTTGAAACCAGGCAGGCTCCACACCGCAATGACAGCGGTCAAGATATAAAACGGAGACCAGGCTTTCATAATGTCTGCTGCATGATATTTTTCAGCGGGTTCATGTTCATTCCCGGTTTCTCTGTATATGTGACGCGGCTGCCATTTTTTCAAAAACAGCGCCAGCGCTCCCATGCTGATTAAAGCGGCCAAAATGTCTGCAAGCTCCGGCCCCAATGCAATCATCGTTAAAGTCTGCACCGCCGTATAGCTTCCGCTTAATACAAGGAGAGCCGGCAGCGTTTCCCTTATTCCTTTAAACCCGTCCAGTATGAAAACGAGCAGGAACGGGACAAAGAAAGTGATGAACGGCAGCATCAAAGCGAGCGTTCTGGAAAGCTCAACCGGTGTCAAGCCTCCCATCTGCGCTCCTGTGATGACCGGAATTCCGATCGCTCCAAAGGCGCCGGATGCCGCATTCGCAATTAAACATAGGGATGCTGCTTTCAAAGGTTTAAAACCAAGCTCGACAAGAAGAACGGCGCTGATCGCAATCGGCACGCCGAAGCCTGCCGCGCCTTCCAAAAAGGCGTTAAAACTGAACCCGATCAGCAATAGCTGAAGCCGCTGGTCAGACGAAATCCCGGCAATGCTCGCTCTGATCACTTTAAACTTTCCGGTTTTGACAGAAATTTTGTAAAGCCATACAGCCATCAGGACAATATATCCGATCGGCCAAAGGCCGTTTGCAATTCCAAGTAAAACGGCGGAGACAGCTTTCGCAGCCGGCATGTGAAAAAAGAACACCGCTACAATAAAGCTGACCGCCAGCGTCAAAAATGACGCGATGATTCCTTTCATCTTCAGCACGGTCAATGCAAGGAGAAAGAAAAGAATCGGCAGAATGGCGGCAAAAGCGCTGATAAACAGATTCCCAAACGGATCGTATATCTGTTGCCACATTTTCATCATCTCGCAATCTTCATGATGTTAGTATCTTCATGATGTTCAGTTACGCCTGCAGTTCAAAATGCGGTTTTAAAATTGCTTTTAACACACCTGCGCTATGCTTGAATTGCTGTTTTTCCTTTTCATTCAGGTCGAGCTCAATAATTTCCCTCGCTCCGCATCGGCCGACAACCGCCGGAACTCCGATATAAACATCATTTTCCCCAAATTCGCCTTCAAGATGTGCGCTCACGGTCAAAATCGCTTCTTCATTGCGGTAAATCGCTTTCGTGATACGCGCGAGGCTCATAGCAACTCCGTAGTATGTCGCACCTTTTTTCTCGATAATGTGGTAAGCGGCGTTTTTGACATTGTCAAACAGTTCATCAAGATCTTCCGCTTTGTATTTCTCATTTCTTTTCAGCAAGTCGCTGACGGGAACTCCGCCGATATTCGCGTGGCTCCACACAGGCAGCTCTGTATCTCCATGTTCACCAATGATGTAGCCGTGCGCATTGTGGGCAGCGACACCGAAATACTCGCTGAGCAAGTAACGGAAGCGGGCTGTATCAAGTGTTGTACCGCTTCCGATAACGCGTTCTTTCGGAAGTCCGCTGAATTTCCAAGTTGCGTAAGTCAAGATGTCGACCGGGTTTGTAGCGACAAGGAAGATGCCGTCAAAACCGCTGGCCATGACTTCTCCGATAATTCCTTTGAAAATTCTCAAGTTTTTTTCGACAAGATCCAGACGGGTTTCACCCGGCTTTTGGTTTGCTCCGGCGCATACGCAGACAATGTCGGCGTCTTTGCAGTCCTCATATGTGCCGTACCATGTTTTCACAGGATGCGGGGCAAATGCTTTACCGTGGTTTAAATCCATGACATCGCCCATTGCTTTGTCTTTATTTAAATCAATGATCACAAGTTCGTCTGTGATACCTTGGTTAATTAACGTAAATGCATAACTGCTTCCAACAAAACCCGCACCGATCAAAACTGTACGGTTGACTTTTTGGTTTCTCATGACTCATCATTCCTTTGCCGTTTGTTTTAAACTAAGTTGTTTGTGAAATTCTTCACATTAATATTGTGCAATACTTCACATACTTTTTCAAGTGATATACATTTTTATTTATGTCTATTTTGTGTCTCCACATATTTCTTCCTTAAATTTGTACATTTTCTGGTAAAAATATTCCTTACAGCTAAAGAAAAATTGGTAAACGTGCTGCAAAAGACTGTTTTATCTGCAAGTGCATCAGGCCCATTCCAATATATCTTTCCCCTTTTCAACAGTCATAACACCTCTAATCTTCAGCAACATTCAATCATCGCCGGGTATAATGCCATCCAAATTAACATTTTAAATATTCAATCTTTTAGTTTGTTAGTAAAGCTGACAAAAATACTGCCAACCCTATTCTATTTTGTCATGATAAATTCTAGAATCTATCGGATGGGGAGTGTTGCAATTGAAATTGGCGGATTTGAGGAAGAGCGGACACGCGCCTTCCTTGTTGTCATCTTTTTTATATTTTGATGTCAGCTTTATGATTTGGGTGTTGCTGGGGGCGCTTGGTGTTTATATTACGGCTGATTTTGATTTATCGCCTTCACAGGTCGGATTGATTGTCGCCATACCTACTTTGGCCGGATCGTTTTTCCGGATTGTGCTCGGCATTTTAACCGACCGTTTCGGACCGAAAAAAACGGCTATTGGCGGAATGCTGGTGACGATGATTCCGCTGATATGGGGGTGGCAGTTCGGTTCATCGGTCGCCGAGCTGTATA
The DNA here is from genome assembly GCF_038593085.1 of Bacillus sp. FSL L8-0528. Taxonomy (NCBI): domain Bacteria; kingdom Bacillati; phylum Bacillota; class Bacilli; order Caryophanales; family Bacillaceae; genus Bacillus; species Bacillus sp. FSL L8-0528. The sequence continues at coordinate 357,371 of NZ_CP151961.1, read as the reverse complement.
TCATCGGAATTTTACTCGGTGTGGCAGGCGCAAGCTTTTCCGCATCCCTTCCTATGGCGAGCCGCTGGTATCCGCCGCACTTGCAAGGCCTTGCCATGGGGATCGCCGGAGCGGGAAACAGCGGAACACTGCTCGCTACGCTATTCGGTCCTCGCCTGGCGGAGCAAGTGGGGTGGAACGGCGTCATGGGATTGGCGCTGATTCCTCTGACACTCGTGTTATTCAGCTATTTCCTTATGGCAAAAGAACCTCCGAATCAGCCGGCGCCTAAACCGCTCAAAGACTATTTTGCTGTTTTCAAAGAAAGGGACACTTGGTATTTTTGCCTTCTCTACAGCGTGACATTCGGGGGTTTTGTCGGCTTGTCCAACTTTTTAAGCTACTTTTTTGCATCCCAGTATGCCGTTCCGGCGGTAAGAGCCGGCGAATTTGTCACAATCGTCGTTGCATCGGGAAGCTGCCTCCGCCCTGTCGGCGGTTTGATTGCCGATAAAGTCGGCGGCGTGCGTCTGCTGCAATTCCTCTTTATCGGGGTGGCTCTGTGCATGTTCTCAGTCAGTATGCTCCCGTCTCTTGGCGTTGTCACAGCCGCATTATTTATCGGCATGGGCTGCCTCGGGATGGGGAACGGCGCGATATTCCAGCTTGTACCGCAGCGATTTCAGCAAGAGATCGGGATGGTAACGGGGGTCGTGGGCGCTGCGGGGGGAATTGGCGGATTCTTCCTCCCGAATATTCTCGGAACGCTGAAGCAAATCACGGGTACGTATTCAAGCGGATTCCTCACCTTTACCGTTATCGCATTTTTGGCACTCGGACTGCTTTTGCTTGCTCAGGCCGGATGGAAAAAACAGTGGAAAACCGAGGAGAAATCAATTCGAATATAAAGGAAGCCGCTCGATTCTTTTCGGGCGGTTTTCTATTCGGCAAAGTTTGTTTGATCCTTTGGTTATCCTGCCCGGACCGTGACTCATGTGAAAAGTCACCCTGATCCTCCTGAATGATGAGATGGAGATTCAAGCGCTTTTTCCGCGAATTCCAGTATCCCGCTATCGAGCGGATAAAGCCCGTTTGGCTCTTCAGATTTGCGAACCTCCCAAAATCGATCGGCTAAGTCCTCATGTCCCTTAAATGAATGATCAAACAGGCACATGATATCCTCCGCAATTTGCTTTCCCCATTCAGACTCAGGCGGCACCTCTTTTTTTAAGCACAGCTTAATCCGCTTGATGATGGAGAGCCATTGCTTTGTGATAAAATCGTCATTTTCCGCCTTCGGAAGCCTCTCTGCTAAAATCTCAGCCTCCTCTTCAGAGAACGATTCCTTCCATGGTTTATGCCGGGGCTGCCTGACGAGCTAGAGAAGGTCTTCTCAGCTCAAGCTTCCTTCGATTTGATACATGTTCAGCAAAGTATTTGTATGCTGCAGGCTCTTCGTCAGCTGTTCAATCTCCGAGTTCAGGCGCCTTTTATGCATTTCAATGATATTGATGGTATCCAATTGATACCTTAACGTCTTGATATGCTCCAATGAAAATTGAGCAGATTTCAAGATCATAATTTTTTCGAGCTCTAACATATCTTCCTTCGAATATTGCCTTCGCCCATTTGACAGTGTAGTGCTCGGTTTTAATAAACCGATTTGATCGTAGTAGCGGAGCGTCCTTACGGATATCCCCATCATCTTCGCCACCCGCCCGGTTGTCAGTTCTTCTTTCACCATATCTCCCTCCCAAAATTTCGCTTGAAGATTACGTTACGTCACTATTTAAAATGATTTTATCTAAAAAATAGGAGGGTTTTGTGATGGAATGGAAAAATCCTTGGGACAAAAAGCAGCTGGTCTGCTTGCTTTTAATCGCATTTGCAGCTGTTCCGATTTTCATTGAGTATTTATTAAAAAACGCTTTGGATTTGCTTTTAGGCGAAGGCATGCCTTCAGCCATGTTGATGGGTATTGCAATGGCGGCCGCTTTTATTTTAAGCCTGTACTATATCGCCTTAAAGCCTGACCGCCTGTCCTGGCGGGAAATCGGGATCTCCCGGTTCGCCCCTGCATACTGGATTCAAATAGCGGGATGGACGGTTTTTTTAATCGTGATGACGTCTGCCATAATGGAAATCCTGACTTGGTTCGGGGTAGGCTACGAAAATACAAAAACAAAAACGATCACTGCCGATCTTTCATGGTTGAACATTGCCATGTCTTTCGCTTCTGCCTGCATCGTTTCTCCCATCTATGAAGAAATGTTTTACCGCGGCTTTCTTTACCGCTGGTTCCGGGCTGAATTCGGGGTTGTATGGGCACTTGTTGCAAGCAGCGCTCTCTTTATGATCGCTCACATCCCCACATATAACACCCTGGCCGTTAACTTTGCAACAGGGCTTGTGTTTGCCTGGACATACGAAAAAACACAATCGATTATACCTGCGATGCTCATCCATAGTTTATTTAACGCGCTTTTGCTGTTTTTCACAATCTTACTCACATAATGCGGCGCGGGAAGCTGTTCAAAAGAGATTCGTCAAATTCGAATACCAGATATTCATCCATATCATGTTGTCCGTATAAAGCAGGATGCCGATGACGATCATCAGCGCGCCGCCGATTTTCATGAGCATATTCGAATATTTCATAAGCGGCCTGATGTTTCCGATAAAAAATGCCATGAGTAAAAAAGGAATGGCAAAACCTAGAGAATATGCGGTGATCATCATGAATGCGCTCCCAAAATCAGGGTTCTGAAAATTTGCATATGCGATCGTTCCGAATATAGGCCCGATGCACGGCGTCCAGCCCGCCGCAAAAATCATTCCGACAAGCATTGAATTCAACAAGCCTATTTTTCCTCTTCTAAACGAAAGGCGCCGCTCCTTCATCATGAAAGCCGGCCGGAAAACGCCGAGGAGGAACAGGCCCATGACGACGACAAATATTCCGCCCAGCATGCGGATCAAGTTATGGTATTGCAAAAACAGCAGGCCAAACGAGCTGGCGGAGAAACCTAATATGTAAAAAATCACAGAAAAACCGGCCAAAAAAGCCGCCGCGTGAATCATCACCGATTGTTTGATGCGCTTTGCATTTCGGCCTTTCAAATCGCTGACCGAAATCCCGGTGATGTAGGAAATAAATGATGGATACAAAGGCAGACAGCACGGAGAAATAAACGACAGGAAACCGCCGCCGAATGCCAGCCATAAAGCGGTCATACACTTCCATCCCCTTCATGTTTATATATTTTTTACCATGCGGTTCTCTTTCTCTAGCATAACATAAAAAACCGCCTATCATGGCGGTGATTTTTGTATATTTGAAGCCGTCGCCAGCTCATCCGGCGGACGGCTTCTTCACTATCCTTTTTAACCGTTTAAAGCGGCTTTTTTCATATTGTCCTGAAGTTCCAATATGCGTTTTGCCCCTTCTTCGCGCAGGCGTTTGTTCTCATCTTCAATCTGCTTCGTCTCCTGCATGCCTTTGACAATCGTATTCCAAGACTGTTCGATCGTTTCAATATCGATGCTCGGCCTTCCGGACATTCTCGCGATTTCAACGGACTGGCTCGAAATATTTTCCGCGTTCCGCTTCAGCATTTCGTTGGTGCGGCGGTCGAGTTCGCTCATTGAATCGGCGACAAGCTTTTGGCGCTTGGCGGTAACAGCCTGGATGATGCCATTTTTGAAAATCGGAATCGTAATGATGAATGCCGAGTTGATTTTTCCGATCAGCTTTGTGTTTCCGCGCTGGAGCAGGCGGATTTGCGGCGCGGTCTGAATCGCGACCATCCGGGCCATATCGAGATCATACACCCGTTCTTCCAGCGCTTGAATGCCGTTTCGAAGCGTATCAAGCTCCATCTGTGCCATTTGGTTACCGCTGGCCGCTTTCGCTTCATATTCAGGGATGAGCTGCTGCAATTCTTCTATTTTCATCTGGCCGGCTACGACGTATTTCTCCAGCTCCACATAGTAATTGAGGTTGCTTTCATACATTTCATCAAGCGTCACGGTCGATTTTGTCATTTCATCTTTATATTTCGAAATTTCGACGTTGATTTTTTCGATTTCACCGCCGAGTGTTTGATATTTTTTAAATATTTTCTCGATCATGCTGTTGCCGCGCTTAAATAACTTGGAAAGCAGGCCTTTCTGTTCTTCAAAGTCATTCTTGTCAAAGCGGTCCATAATTTTTCCGAGCTGCGTCAACATCGCACCTGAATCTGTCACACTGTTCGTTCTCATCATAGAGAGAATGCGGTCTGAGAACTTGGATATTTCAAGAGCGGGCTCTTTTCCGAATTCTAAAAGCTCCACTTGGTTTTTTACGTCAATTTGCCGAGTCAGAGCTTGCACATCGGGCTCCCGGCGGAGTTTGGCACGGATGTCTTCCGCTTTTTCAATCGTGATCTCTTCCTCTTTGCTGATATTGACGATGCTTGTTTCATTTGGATTTGCCATCAGAGTGGCCCCCTCCTTAAAAGATTTTATTGATGAACTTCCGGACGATTGACGGCTCTTTAAACTCCTGGTTGAAGGACATGTCATCAAGCCAATGGGTATCGAAATGCTGTCCATCGATATAGCGGTCAATACACTTATAGCCCGGCGGATTATAGATGATGATGTCGATGCCGATTTCATTTAACAAAAGCAAGGCGGCCGCGTCTGAACGGGTGAGTGTTCCCGTCTGTTCAGTGTGATACAAGATCAGCTTCGGCACTGTCTGTGAATAGTCAAATGTCTGAATCATATTCAAAAGCGCTGCCGGAAGCTGTACCGCCTGGGTAAACAAATACAGCTGCACATCGGCTGATTTTTCATTGTTCAAGGCCAGCATCTTCGGGCTTTTGCACAGCCTGGAAACCGCTTGGGCAATGCCGCGCTGCACTCCCTCAGGCAAATGCTTGTAGCGCCATATATTGCTCTCCATCAAACGGTCCGGATCGATCATCCCCGTTTGATCAAGCGCATGGCTGTAATGGAATTGATAATTGGACGTCTCTTCCTTTGTAAATGGGAAGCTCCGGATCGTATGCGACTCCTTATACTCCGTCAGCGTCTGCAGACGGTCCCAGTACTCTTTTTCATTGCTGGAGACGCCCATGACCATCGCGAATAAGTTCGGAATGTTGACCGTTGATTGAGACGCTTGAAAATCGGGTCTGATAAAGGCGCGTTCCTTCGCAATTAAAAACAGTTCATCATACGTGGTCTTCAAAGTCACGGAGACCGGCGTATGCTCCCTGAACTGCCAAGGTTTGTACATGAGCGAATCCTCATTGTGCAGAACTGTATCCAGCTCCTTCGCAGAACGGTACGCCACCGTTGATTTTCGCTGAGGCTTTTCCGTCGGGAACGGCTCTAATGCAGACGTGCCCGGGTATGTGAAGACAAAAGAAAGCTTTTGCTCGGGATCAAGCTGGCGAAATTCGTCTTTTCCCTCCGGATGAAACAGCAGCACATCACATCCAACAAGCATCAAATAGTATAAAAAATACCGTTGGCTTTTTGTGGTGTCCCCATACCAAACCACTTTTGGCATCACATTTTCGCAGTCGGCTTCTTTCAGCCACTTCTCCAAATGATTGCCCATCCATTTGACAAGGTCGAGGAGGACCCGGCGAAAATCCGGATCGTTCAATCCTTTTTCATGAAAGGACTGAAACATCTGCAGCACTTCGATAAGTGCCTTCCTTAAATGGCGGTGCATAGCGGCGTCAGGGTGCTTAGGAATGAGCTGCTCCCCGTCGAGAAAAGCGGCAAACCGATTGACGGAAAGCCCATTTTCTTTCTGATTGACCATATGGATGCGCTGTATGGCCTGAAACCTTTCCGGAGAAATGGTCTTATCAAGCGTCTCGCTTAACACATGCACATCACCGGACTCATACAGCTCATGGAGATATATGTAGTAATCCGTTTCATCGTGCGGCGTTCCGAGAATCCGTCCCGCCAGACGGCTTATCGTCAGATGTCCGTTTTTTTCATACGGGGTTCTCTCCGGCAGCGGCTTCTTGATGATCTGCTTCCATTCATCATCATTGACCAGGGCGTTTTGAATATTAATCTCTTGATTCATAGCGCTCAGCCGTCTCCCCTTTCTTCTGAGTCAGTGTCACTTTTCCGTCCAAATACGGCACACATGCCCGCTCTTGTTACGGCATAGGTTGTCCCGAACTTTCGGATTGTTCCTGCAGGAAAATCATGCGCTCTCTTTCGGAGCGTAGACGAATCAATCCCCCACTCTTCACAAGCCTGCTGGGAACTAAGAATCTCGCTGCTCGTGAGATCGACTATTTTCATCATGGCTGTTCATCCTAAACATTCATTTGTTTTCTCCTGAGAATATTCACAATATATAATGCCGTCTGCGGCTCTTATTTTTGAGACCGGAGTGATGCAAAGGCGCTTTGCCCATTTCTCATCACCCGGCCCGGCCTAACTTCCGAACGATCCAAGATTTGAAAGCGGTTTGGACGCTCTAAGTATGTCTGTATAGCTGCGGTTTTCATGATATACACCGTAGATTTCAGCCTTTAATAATATTTTTTTGGCCCAGCTGAGGTATGGCTTGATTTCGATCATTTTATTTGAAAAAGAGCTTTTCACAACGCCTCGGGTGCCGTCGGCACTTTCGACGATGCTCAGGGCATCCAGATAATCTTCCATTGATATAACGTGCAGGCTTTGGACCGCTTTTATTTGTGACGGATGAATCACGCTCTTGCCGTGAATGCCGTTGGCCAGATCAAGAAGCGTTTCATTGATCAATCCGTCTATATACCGATTGATCTCAAGCGAAGATTCTCCCGCATCAGCCCAATTCGGCCCAAAAGTCTGAACCGTTCGCGAAGCATCTTCAAAATACTCCCAGACAGGCCCCGAAATCACGAATTGCAAGCCGAAATAATTGACGATATCTTTGATGAAATCAGAGATGACCAAAACGTCATAAATCGGCGTTTCCGGTTTTCTTCTTATCCCGTACAGACCGCACAAATCAGTCGCGCCGATCCTGATATTCAGAACGATATCTTGGTAAAAGCCCAGCGTTGATTTTAATTCCTGCAGCGCCTTCGCCCTCGTTTCCATTGCCAGCAGATCGGGTGTCTCAAAGATCGGCATTCCATACAGCACAATGCCGGATTCTTGCGACAGTTTCGTTAAAGTATCAAGATAGTGCTCCGCATTCAGCATCGAAAACTTCGGAAATACGAATCCGGTAAACAAGTGAAGCGCGCGGCCGAGCTTGTTGCCCAATTCGAGCATTTGCTCCGGTTCCCGCACCCGGATAAACATCAGCGGCAGCACATCGCCGCTGATGTTCTGCAGTTTTTGCGCCTGGTAAATCCTGTCGGCCTGACTGACAAGATTGTTTTCAGCCTGGAGAACCTCACAATCGCCGATCGAATCTTCAAGGCAAAAAACGACCGAGCACAGCTCAGGATACTTGTTATTGATCATGACATCTGCTATATCTTTTCGGTTCCCCGGAACATAAAGCGCAGCTCCAAGCGCATGCTCCAGAATGTGCTTCGGAGAGTCTTTTGTAACCGAACCCGGCAGTTTGAAAAAGACATCTTCTTTTTGAGAGGCGGATAAAAAATCAAAGTATTGCATATGGGTCACCTTCTTTGAATAAGAATCATACACCCCTTTGATGTAAAAAAGGGCGGAGCAGATATACTCCCCCCTTTATGTTTTGCAGTTTGTTATTCTTCCTTTGACGCCGCCGTTTGCTCTTTCACAGCTTTTTGCTTGTTCATATAGTGAATGATGAATGTCACGGCAAAAGCGATAATCAGAATGATAAAGAAGACGCTGTGCGGCATTTCAATATGCCATACACTCGCAGCCATTTTCAGTGCGATGATCCCGATTAAAACGAATGCCGTCGCTTCCAGTTCAGGCACTTTGTCAATCAGCGTCAGGAAGAATTTCGCAACGGTTCTCATCATTAAGATGCCGAGCATGCCGCCGATCAGAAGCACCCATACCTTTTCAGATACGGCAAATGCCGCCAGGATGCTGTCCACCGAAAATGCGAGGTCCATGAGTTCTACAGAAATGACAGTCGCCCAAAATACCCCGAAAACGCGTACCATCCAGCTGTCTTTTTTGATGGCGTTTGCTTCATCATCGCCCTCACCGATGAAGAAGTGCTTGATGACGAGCCATGCCAGATATGCGGCTCCGAGCAGTTTGATCCACCAGAATTTAATCAGGATCATACCAAGTCCAATGAATAGAAACCTAAAGAAGTAGGCTCCGATTAAACCGTACGTCAACGCTTTTTTGCGCTGTTTTTCCGGTAGGTGCTTTACCATGACGGCGAGAACGAGAGCGTTATCCGCCGATAAAAGCCCTTCCAGCACGACCAGCGAGCCGATCAGCCCCCAGGAAACGGGGTCCGTTAATACTTCCACCCACATTTCCCAATCGAAAAATGAGGCGTAAACTGACATAATATGATGAAATAAATCCACTTTGGTTACCTCCTAATGATGAAAAAGCAAGACTGAACCACGCAAACGTGATTCAGCCGGCAAAACTAGACTTGCAGGCCGTAGTTGCGGCAAAGCGATGCCAATCCGCCGGAAAATCCGCTGCCGATGGCATTGAATTTCCAATCGGCTCCGTGACGGTACAATTCGCAAACAACAACCGCTGTCTCAATCGAAAAATCCTCTCCCAAGTCAAAGCGAAGCAGCTCCTCATTTGTTGATTCATCAACGAGCCGGACAAACGCATTTGAGACTTGTCCAAAGTTTTGGCTGCGGCTTTCCGCCTCGTGAATCGTCACCGTGATGCCGATCTTTTCAATATGGGCGGGTATTTTTGAGAAATCGACGATGATTTGCTCGTCATCGCCTTCACCTTCCCCTGTCCGGTTATCACCCGTATGAATCACGGCGCCGCTCGGATGCTCGAGGTTGTTGTAAAAGACGAAGTCGCGTTCATTGATGCAACGATCGTTCTGATCGACAAGAAAAGCCGACGCATCCAAATCAAAATCGGCGCCGCCGGTATATTTGTTTGTATCCCAGCCTAAACCGATCAGCGCTTTCGTCAAACCGGGGTTCGTTTTCGTTAAATCGATCCGTTGTCCTTTAGATAATTGAATCGCCATCGATAGGACCTCCTTTAAGAAATGTCAGGCACCGGACAAACGGACGCCAGGGCGGCGACTGCTGTCCGGATCGTCAAAATCAGCCGACCTGCAGGCCGAAATCGGTGGCGATCCTCGCCAGCCCGCCTTGATAGCCTGAGCCGATCGCTGAGAATTTCCATTCTTCTCCGTGACGGTACAGCTCTCCCGTAATCAGCGCTGTTTCAATCGAGAAATCTTCACCCAGATCATAGCGGATTAACTCTTCATTCGAGTCTTCATTGATCACGCGAACGTAAGCATTTGACACCTGTCCAAAGTTTTGGCGGCGCGCTTCCGCTTCATGAATCGTAATCACAAAAGAAATCTTTTGAATGTCGGCAGGCACTGCATTCAAATTGATTTTTACCTGCTCATCGTCTCCTTCGCCTTCCCCTGTCCGGTTATCGCCTGTATGTATGACAGCTCCGCCTGCGCCTTCGGTCTGATTATAGAAAATAAAGTCCTTTTCAGAAGCGCATTTGCCTTCTGCATTGAGCAGAAACACGCTCGCATCCAGGTCAAAATCAGCGCCGCCGTCATATTGATTGACGTCCCAGCCAAGGCCGACGACGACTTTCGACAATCCGGGATTTGTTTTTGTTAAATCGATCTTTTGTCCTTTCGCTAATGAAATTGCCATGTTATCTCCCCATTTCTTTTATAAATGTCAGGCGTAGCGTTTGACGATTTCCGTAATGCTCGTATCGTTTGTGCCTTCTCCGACTGCGGTGAATTTCCACTCGGCGCCGTCACGGTAAATCTCCCCCGCGATCAGGCTTGTCCGTCCAGAATAATCGTCCCGCAGATTGTATTTGACCATCTCCACGCGATCGTTCATATTGACGATGCGTATGAATGCATTTTCGATCATTCCGAAATGCTGGCTTCGTTTCACGCAATCGTATATATTCACGACAAAGACAAGCTTATGAATATGCGAAGGAACTTTTTGCAAATCTACGATGATTTGTTCATCATCTCCGCTGCCTTCCCCTGTCAGATTATCTCCGGTATGTTCGATGCTGCCGCATCTGCTCTTCAAGTTTCCGAAATAAATGACGTTCTTGTTCTCCGTGACTCTTCCGTTTTCCAGCATCAGCACGGATGCGTCACAGTCAATATTCGGGGTTCCTCCTCCAAACAGCTTTCCAAAAAAACCGCCGCTTCCGGACGCAACCGGGTCCCAGCCGAGACCGACCAAAATCTTCGAAAGCCCCGCTTTCCCTTTTGTTAAATCAATCCGCTGACCTTTCTCTAAAGAAATAGCCAAACTGTTCACTCCTCCGTTGAATCATGACTTTCAAGATCACAGTGCTGGATGAGAATAAGAGTTTGATAGATCCAATTATCACGCCAGCGTGATTCATATCTTCACAACTACAAGACCAATGAATCATTATTTAACCTGCTTAACTATATATACGGAAAGATTCAGGGGAAAGTTTCGCGGTTTTTCGATATTTTTTTATCATCTTTTCATCCTCGTCAAAATATAGACGACAATAGTAGCGATGATAAGGCTTTTTACCATAACATGCCGTTGTTCGGCTTTGCAAAAGCGTACAGACATCAACCTGTCACCGCAGAACCAAAACCGCTGAGCAGCGAATGCGGGATCAGATAGAGCGGGGAAACAAGCAGAAAGGGGCCTTATCGGTTGCGACAAGCCCCTTTTCTGCTTAAAAAGCTCCTGCCCCGTCGCCCCCGCCCGCTCCGGAACCGCCCGCATCATATGCCCCGGCGTGCTCCTGCGAAGACGGCAGCTGCCAGCTGTAAAACGGATAATGCAAACAGCCTGCTGCGGCCATACCAAGGACAGGGGAAGCGTAATCAAGCCTGTTTGCTGATTGATTGAACCATCCTGCAGATTCATCCTCAACTTCAAGCACAATTGCATAGATCATCGTCTTTTCGTTTTGAGACAGGCTTCTCCCTGAAAACAAATCTTCTTTTCTCAGATGGTTTCTCCAAGAAAGAATCGATCTTCGGCAGATGGAAGCGTACCCGTTTTCTTTTACGGCCGGAATGAAGGCAATCAATAAGATAGACAGCCCGACGCATATGCCGTAATACAAAATAGTATGAATGCTGTCGATAAACACAGATGCTAAAAACAAGCCGGCCAAAAACAAAATCGTATACAGCTTTGATTTCGCAAGAACAATGCCCGCCGACAGTGCAAAGCCAAATATGACGCAAGCCGCCATGAATCCGGCCTGATGCACCACGTCTGCATACAGGATAAAGAGCAGGAGTCCGGTATGGACAGAAAGCAGTGAAAGCGACAGCATTCTCAGCCAGCGGTTTTCTTGAAACAGCTCCCTGAATTCAGGCGCTTGCCTGACACTTTCCGTCCATTTTTGAACCACGTTTTGAAGAATGATTCTCTTTCGTTCATATTTGCCCAGCTGTTCCTTATGCTTGCATTCCTCCTCAGTCGGCCCGCTGATGGAATCCAGCCTGAACATATAGGTATCGCTGCCCGTTTGCTCAAAGAGTTTTTCAATTAAGAGCTGATCAGGCTTTGGCAAATCCGCCTTGCTCCCGGAAAATTCGAATTGGTATGTGTCATCAGGCGCCTCAGGATCGTCAAGAAACCTTTCTTCCGCCTGCACCTTCCGCATAGTGACCAATCCCCGCTGATAAAGCGAAAGCATGCCGGCCAGGAGATCACGGTCTGTGAAACGGCCTTTTTTGTAAAGAAAAGCGACAAGTACAGGATCAAAGGACTCGAGTTCTTCAAACGAAAGCATGGCACGGCGTCTCTTCTTCAAAAACGAAAGCATGACAGCCATGATGACCATGAACCCGACAATCCCCGAAAATATCCAAATCATCCTGTCTGCGCCGGCAATCCGTTCATCCCGATCGGCGTAGCGTTTCGCCTCGTCTCTCTCCTCCTTCAGCAGCTCATCCTTTGTCTGATAAGAAGGGTGCCGGACCGCCTCTTTCAAGGCGCTTTGCGGAAAATATATCCTCAGTTCCGAGCCCGTGCCTGCGCGATAGAGTCCTGTCTCATAGATGACTGATGAATCGTTCACCTTCGTAATCTTTCCGTTTCCTTTTTCACGCAAAAACGCATGAATATCCCGTGCCTTTACCGAATCAGGCAGATGCACTTCAATCTTTACCCGGCCGAAATCCGTATTTGCCTTTTGGTAAAATGAATGAATCAAAATCGACGTGTCTTCAAACTTTTGGGCGGCATCTTCGATCACATAGCGAAACATCACATGTTTTGTTTCATCCTTTGATGCCGAATAAGCATAATAAGTCCCGTCTTCTTTCTTTGTCTTCAACGGGATGGCTTGATCGCCTTTTTTCTGGTGATCGGGAAGGAGATAGGCTTTAAAATTCTTCAAGCGGCTCGCGGTTTCTTCGCTGAACGATCTTGTCGCCCCTTCAAAAGAGCCTTTAAAATCGTATGTGTAAACTTCCTCTACGCTTAAATCACCGTTTTCTTTTACTGTCGCGCGTATATCAGCCCGCTCGATCGAAAAGGATTTGCCTGCTTCAGAAAAACCTGTGACGAGAAAAAAGGCAATGAACATAAAAAAGAAAAAGGAGTGCTTCATCGTTTAGTAAATCCTTTCGTTTTTTGTATCTGCCTTATATACGGAAAAGCAAGGAAATTGTTTCAGCGGTTCACAGAAATGACAGAGATGACAATTTTATTCTAAAAGCACATCTACGGTCTGCCGCACAAGCCATAAAAGAAAATATGCATCATTTCCTCTGTAAACTGTCTGTTTTTTTCAAAGGCTTCACCCAGAGTTTTTGAATGTTCAATGATCATATTCATAAAGATGAGAAAGCTTTCCGCGGTGATCTTGGGAGAGATTTCGCCTGTCCGATGACCTTCTTCAATCATTTGGAGCATAAGGGGAATGATTTTTTCATCGTATTGCCGCTTTACATAATCCATGATTTCACTGTCTTCGATCATCACCTCTTTGACGACCGTTAAAGCAAATTTTTGATTATTGGCTTCCCTTTTCTGCAAAATCATCAATTCAATCTTTTCTTTAACAGAAATATCTTTGTTCATATATTCTTCAAAATCGCTGATGGACTGATCGATATAGTCTTTGAAAACCTCTTTCAGGAGCGCTTCTTTGCTTCCAAAGTAATTATAGATCGTCACCTGCGAAACATTTGCCTCTTTTGCGATATCGGTTATCCGGATGCGCTTTGGCTCCCATGTTTTGAGCATATCCAAAGCCGTCTTTTTGATCTTCTCTTTAATCAGCAAAGCCCTTTTTTCAAATCCGTTCATATAACCATCCTTACGTATCTTTCTTAATGAAATTATAACATAAAAATATTTCACTAATTTCCGTTGACGAAAAAGTTCATAAGAACTTAAAATAAATTATGTAATTTTCAATCACTATTATTTCATAATTTTTATTTTTGGAGGTGTCACATGCTGACAGTTGAACGGCTTACGAAAAAGTTTTCCAATGGCAAAGGTATATTTGATGTTTCATTTCATGTTCAAAAAGGTGAAGTTTTTGGGTTTTTAGGGCCGAACGGAGCCGGAAAATCGACGACCATTCGACATATCATGGGGTTTATGAAGCCTGATCAAGGCGATATCAAAGTAAACGGAATGAACGTCCGAAATCATCAAGGCGACATTCAGCGGCATATCGGCTATCTTCCCGGAGAGATTGCATTTATCGAAGGAATGACGGGAAAACAATTTCTCAATTTCATGGCAGACATGCACAGTTTAAAAGATACAGCTAAGCGCAATGAACTCATCGAACGGCTCCAATTCGATGTTCATACGCCGATCAGAAAAATGTCGAAAGGAATGAAGCAAAAAGTCGGGATTGTTGCTGCCTTTATGCACAGCCCTGAAGTCATCATTCTTGATGAACCGACATCAGGCCTCGATCCGCTGATGCAAAAAGTGTTTATTGAAATCGTGCTCGAAGAAAAAGCGAAAGGAACGACGTTTTTAATGTCTTCCCACAGCTTTCCTGAAATCGAACGAACTTGTGACAGAGCCGCCATTATAAAAGACGGCATCATCATTGCCGTCAAAGATATACATGAACTGCAGTCGATGCAGCGAAAGGTATTTGAAGTTACATTTGAAAACACGGGCGATATTCCCGCCTTCATGAATTCAGGTCTGCAAATCGAATCCCGGACGGACAATCGTGTCAAAGTGGCCGTTTTAGGGAACCATGATCATTTTATTAAAGAAACCGCCAAATATCACATTCGGCACATTGATGCTTCTTCACAAAGCCTTGAAGAGATTTTCATGAACTACTATGACAGAAAGGGGACAGTGAAATGAACTTCTCCCTGTACAAACAAATGATGAGAACAAACATAAAAGGAATCATGAGCTACGGGGCAGGCTCCGCTTTCTATATCCTTTTGATACTGGGCATTTATCCAAGCATCGCGGGCAATGCGGAGGATATTGAGAAAATGATCAAATCGATGCCGGAAGGCTTTCTCAATGCTTTTGGGTTTGAAAACGGACTGGGGAATCTTGAAGATTTTATGTCTGGAGAGTATTACGGTTTAATCTTTATCGTGATTTTGTCGATCTTCTCTGTCATGCTGTCGACTAAGCTTTTGGCAAAGCTCGTGGATCAAGGGTCAATGGCCTATATTCTGTCCGCGCCGACAACGCGCGGCAAAGTGGCTTTCACCCAAGCAGCCGTTTTAACGACGGGTCTTTTGATCATTATGGCCGTGACGACAGCGGCCGGGCTGGCGGGCTACCATTTGATGCTGGACGGTGATTACGATTTTAATGTGTCAAGGTTTCTCATTCTGAACATGCTCGGTTTTCTGCTCTTCTTTGCCGTCGGCGGCATTTCGTTCCTCTTTTCGGCCATATCAAATGACGAAAAAAGAGCCCTCGGACTTTCCGGAGGCATCACGTTTTTATTCTTCAGCTTCGACTTGCTCGGCAAACTAAGCGAAACGACGGAATGGCTGAGGAGCCTGTCGGTTTTTTCTTTATTCAGGCCAAGCGATATTGTGAACGGGAGCGCTGATATCGCTCAAGTGTCTCTTGTTCTCGCCGCCATCGGTTTTGCCGCCTTCGCACTCAGCATTCTCATTTTTAAAAAGCGCGACTTGCCGCTGTAATGTAAAAACGCCGCTCCGGTAAGGAACGGCGTTTGTTTCTGTATGATATTTTATTCAACGACCCGTCTTACAACTCCGCTGAAATGCGCTTTCCAGTACGGGTTGCTCATAGAATCGACGGATACCCCGCGTGAGCTGTTATCGTTCAAGAATGTTCCATTTCCAAGATAGATACCCACGTGGCCGTTCGTTTTGTATGTGTCAAAGAAGACCAAGTCTCCGCGCTTCATTTCAGACGCGCTTACAGCTCGTCCTTTGCCGACAAGCGTGCTTGTTGTCGCACCGAATCCAAGCTCTACGCCTGCTGATGCGTAAGCCCAGCGCACGAATGATGAGCAGTCGAAACGACGGTTGTCGATATCAGCTTGTGTGCGTCCGCCTCCCCAATGGTACGGAGATCTGCCGACGATGCTTGAACCTGTGCTGATGGCAACTTCAATCGCATTTCCATTGCTGCTTACAACAGAACCGGAAGAGTAGTTTCTTGACGGGCTGCTGCTTTTCTTGCTGCTTGAAGAACCGCTGTTGGACGATCCGTCAGATTTGCTGACTGAACCTGAGGTTGAGCTTGATGAAGATCCTGAGTCAGACTTTTCAGCCGTAGCAGATTCTTCTTTCGCTTTTGCTGCTGCAGCTGCTGCAGCTCTTTCTTCTTTAAGTTTTTGTTCAAGAGCGGCTTCTTCTTTTGTCAGTGAGCCCGCTTCTTTTTTCAGATCGCTCAGCTCTGATTCTGCTGCCGCCTGTTTCGTTTGCAGCTGCTTAGAAAGGTTCGCCTGTTCTTTCAGCTGTTTATCAAGATCCGATTTAAGCGTTTTTAAATCAGCTAGTGTTTTCTGGATTTCGTCCAGTTTTGTATTTAAATCAGACATTGCTTTTTCAAGCTTGTTTTTATCTTTCTCCTGCTCGTCAAGCAGGTCTTTATCCGCGTCAACAATTGTTGAAACAGCAGTTGCACGAGTGATAAAATCTCCGAAGCTTTGTGCGCCCAGAAGGACATTCAGATAGTTTTGGGATCCGCCGTTTTCCTGCAGGCTGCGCACGCGATTTTTAATCACTTTTGAACGCTCTTCAATCCGCTTTTCGGTTTCTTTGATTTCTTTTTTCAGAGCTTCCACTTCTTTTTTGGTTTTTTTGTTTTCTTTTTCTTTGTCTTCGATTTTGTTGCTTGTTTCAAGTGCTTTTTTATCAAGCTCTTGGATTTTGGCTTCAAGCTTTTTCTGCTCGTCTTGCAGCTTGGCGATTTCTTTCCGTTTGCCCTCGATGCCTGAATTCACTTCAGAACGCTTTTGCTGAATTTCTTGTTTTTGCTGAGAGGTTTCTGCCGATGCCGTGTTGTTCATAAAGGGGGTAAATAGACTAGCTGTTCCGAGAATCGACGCTAAACCAAAAGTATAAACCTTTTTTTTCACTTTCTACTCCTCTTTCCTTTATGTATTCTTGTTTTTTCATTATGTAAATTCGCTTGAACATTATTAAAAAATGAATCTTATGACCTATGATTTATATATCCGTTACTGATGTACAGACGTTATTATACCATCTATTTTCGACAATAGGCGCCAATTTATATTACATTTATATTTCGTTTTTGTTTCAACAGTGTCATGTTTTGACTCATCTTGTTTTAACTCTCGTATTCTCTTCGATTTGACCCTTTCTGCTGTTTTTCATATGCTTGTCTTACTGAAAAGGAAGGCCGGTGACAAATGATGCAGCTCAGTGTTCTTGACCAGGTTCCAATATCAAAAGGCTCAGATGCGTATTCAGCTTTGAAGCATTCTGCAGAGCTGGCGGAGCTCGCGGATCAATGGGGGTACAAAAGGTATTGGTTTGCCGAGCATCACAGCACACGCGGACTTGCCAGCACCGCTCCCGAAATCATGATCGCACACATTGCGGCAAAAACTGCAAACATTCGCGTCGGTTCGGGCGGTGTTCTGCTGCCTCAATACAGTCCCTTTAAAGTGGCTGAAAGCTTTCGGCAGCTTGAAGCCCTTTATCCCGGGAGGATTGACCTAGGGATCGGCCGCTCTCCGGGAGGCACAGCCAAAACGAGGCTGGCGCTGACAGACGGGGTTCATAAAAGTCTGCACGAATTCCCGAGACAGCTTCAAGACTTGTTTGGCTTTTTGACTGATTCCGTCCCTTCCGGACACGATTATTTCGGAATCAAAGCCGCCCCTTTGACGGATTCGCCGCCGGAGGTGTGGCTTTTAGGGCTGGGGGAAAACAGCGCGAAATTGGCCGGTGACATGGGAGCGGGATACGTATTCGGGCATTTCATCAATTCCGCAAGAGGGAGGAACGCCTTTCAATCATACCGTGAAAGCTTTCGGCCTTCTCCTTTCTTTAAGCGCCCCCAATCTTTGGCCGCCGTTTTCGTCGTTTGTGCGGAATCCGATGAAAAAGCTGAGGAGCTTTGCTTGAGCCTGGATTTATGGCTTCTAAGAGTTGAAAAAGGACTGGACAGTCTTGTTCCAAGCATTGAGGAGGCGAAATCTGCCGCTTACACCGCTGCCGATAAAAAGAAGCTTGCCCACAACCGCAGCCGTATGGTGATCGGGTCTCCTCAAACAGTCAAAAGAAAACTGCTCGAACTCTCTGAACGGTATCAAACAGATGAGTTTATGGTTTTGACTAACGTTTACCGGTTTGAAGATAAAAAGCAGTCTTACGAACGACTGGCAGAGTTATTTTGATCAAAAAAACATCCCTTTTCAAAATCCGTTGAAAAGGGATGTTTTTATTAAAATGTATTATAGACATTCTCACACTCTTCCGCTGTCGGCTCATAAAAACAATGCGCTTTAAAGCGGCCGACATGCGGCTGATTATACCACTGTGCGGGACACGCCCCCGCCGGTCTGAAATACCACAAACTGAACTTTGCCGGCCAGAGCCGCTCTCCGTTGATCGCCCTGCGCGCCAAGCGCCTTTCGCTTTCCCGCGCCCTTTGATAGAAATAACCGTGCGTCACGGCTTCAAACGCATGCGGCTGATGGATCATCTGCGGAATGGTGCGAAGTCCCACAAAGTCGGAACAGTTTGCCCTGATGCGGTTGATTCCGACATTTCCGACCATCAGCATTCCTTGCACGCCTTCGCCTTCAGCCTCCGCTCTCAAAAGTCTGGCCAAAAGATTGATATCTTTAGAAGAAGCCTTAACCACTGCCATTTTAGTCACCCCCATGATATCGTCACCTTTATCATATTCTGTTTCATTTAGGTGATGACGATTTCGGGATTTATCTTTGACATTCCCAATAAAAGAAAGCTATTCTTCTATTATCAGAACCCGAGAAAAAACAAATGGGAACGGAGGGATCGCGAAATGTCAGCAGTGAAGAGCCCTGAATGGATATACAAACGATTAATGGAAAAACCGGATCAAACGGTTATTGTCGATGTAAGGTTTGATTTGACAAAACCTGACGAAGGCCGGAAAGCGTATACGAAAGGCCATGTGCCTGGAGCCGTTTACATGGATTTAAAAGAGGATCTGTCGCGTAATACGGAAATACACGGCGGCAGACATCCGCTTCAAGACCCTGACCTTCTTGCCGCAAAGCTTGGGAAAATCGGCATTGACCGGGAAACAGATGTCATTGTCTATGATGACAGCGGCGGCATGTTTGCAGCGCGCTTTTGGTGGCAGCTTCACTATCTCGGGCATGACAGCGTCTATATTATGGATGGGGGGCTGTCCAACTGGATCAAAGCGGGCTATGAGATGACCGCCGAGGTTCCCCGTCCTATCCAGCGCGAATTTAAGCCGGCGCTCAGAGAAAACGAACTGCTTGATGCCGGAGACGTGCTGAAGCGAATCGGCAGAAAAGGCTCCATCCTGATCGATGCGCGCGCTCCTTCCCGATACACGGGGGAAACCGAGCCTCTCGATCACCGGGCCGGCCATATTCCCGGGGCTAAAAACTTTTTTTGGAAAGGCAATCTGACCGAAAGCGGATTATGGAAAAGCAAAGAACAGCTCAGACAGCACTATGCTGTTTTAGACCCGGACAGTGAAATTGTCGTCTATTGCGGATCGGGCGTATCAGCCTGCCCAAATGTGCTCGGCCTGAAAGAAGCCGGATTTGAAAATGTGAAGCTGTATGCCGGCAGCTGGAGCGATTGGATCAGCTACCCCGACCATCCGATCTCCACTGGAACAGAGGACGACATTTGATTTTACAAGAGACGGCGGCCGGGGGCTTTTGCGCCTCAGCCAGCCGCCGTTTATTACATGTTTTTGCTCATAAACGCTTTTCCGTCATGGGCATCGATAAAGTACGGGTAGACCGGCCGGTAGACAAGCCTGTAGAAGTCATCCTTTTCCCGACTGTAATCCCTTTCCCATTGCAGCTTCACACCAAATGCCGCTGCAAAAACGGCTTTCGCTTCTTCCTCTGAAATGGATGGCGAAGGACTCAGATCGGCGAGCGCTTCCGGCTCGATTTCAGGACCGTGATAACCGACGACCCTGCCGGTTGTCCGACTGATACTGATATTGGCAGAGCCAAGCCTTAACGGCACCTCTTTGTATTGAAGATCAAATTGAAAAAAAGCGTTTTGCCTGTCCCCGTCATTTTCCGCCGGATGCATTCGAAAAAGCTGATCTGCGCCGGGATAAAGCTTGTACAAAAATTGCAGCGCCCGTCTCAAGCAGTCTTCCTCGCTCAAGGAAAGGTGTCCTTCTGATTTGATGAAAGAAGCTACCCCTTTGAGCTTCCCTGACTTTTTATCTTTCATAATTTTCAACGTATTTTTGTTCCATGTTTCGAAGTAGCCCGCTATACTCCGGTCTCTTGGTTCAGGATCGTTTCCCAGGCGCCATACCGTTCCAATTGACTCTCCCATATCGGTTTCACGGATTTTCCGCATCGAGGGAGCAAAGCCGATCATGTCATCGATATCAGCATGACGTTCAGCCTCTGGCAGCACAGGAAGCAGCAATGTTTCCTCCTCATCCTCGTCTTCCGCCGCAGGCTTCATATGGCGTTTTTCCGTGATATCAGCGGGGTAGCTGAAAAACGGCAAGTCTGCTTCGTAAATGAGATGCGGGCGATCATCTCCACCTTCATAAAGATCACTGCGGATTTTTTCGACCGCCAATTCGAATTGAATATGTTTAAGATAATCGGCTGTCACCGATTCCTTATCAGCGATCTGCTTTGGAATAGAGAAAGAGCTTGTTCCGCCGTTATAGCGAAACTCCATCACCTCTCCGTTCTTGGCGACCTTGACGTAAAAGCCTGTTTGCGGCAGCGGAAGATCAAGGACAGTCTGAACATACGTAAAACGGACGAATTGTTCTGTTTCCTTCTTTTCATGGAAAACAAATTCATGAGACGCACTCGGGTAATGCTGTTCTGTAAACTGAAGGGCGATTTGCAGCAGCCTTTCCTCCGGAAGAGATTCCTCGACCGTCGGTTCATACTCTTTTGTCAAACTGATTAAGCGGCCGTGATGATCTAACTCTACCGATATGTCCTGATCCGGATCTTCAATATCCTGCCAAGCGAAAAAAACCGGCCTCTCTTTTTCGTCCTTTTCTCCGTAATCTTCGATCATGAGCTGATAATGTGAGGGAACCTTACTGATGGACTGCGCTTTTTGTTTTAACTGTTCACGAACCAAATCCTGTCTACCTCTCTTTCATTTTCATCTCCTTATGTATACGAAATATACCATTAATCGTTTCATGAAAATTGAGATAATTGGATTTAAATGGTGAACTTACATGGCGATCTTAACCTGATGCTAAAATATCTCATTCCTTTTGGTAAGCCTTCCATCTCAAAAATACCTTTGCGGATCAACTCTAAAATGCGGTACTCGATGAATTCATCTCCGATGTTCTCCTCCAGATGGCCAATGACTTCGCCGATCAGGCGGGGACAGTTGATAAAGGTGTTAGTTGAACGATTTTTTTGAAGCTGTGCGAGCTTGCCGATGATGAACGAATCATAAAAGTCTTCTTTCACGCTTTTGATTCTGCCGTCTTCCCATACTCGCAACACGCTTGTCTGCTGAGACAGCGCTGTCCATTCCTCCGCAAGGTCCCGTCTTTCAGCGGCTGTCAAAGCCGACTGATCCCCTTGTTCATAAATGAATCTCAATTCTGCATCATTCAACTCACCAGAACTTCGGGTATGAGGAAAGAACTGCGACGTATTCAGATGGAAAACAGCCAGGTTCATTTGCCGAAGGATATGATGTACAAATCTCAGGCCCGTTTGTTCATGTGCATGATCGCCCGTCCACATAAAGACGGCGGCTTGCTCCTGAATACGGCTTAATGCAGAAACCGCATCTTCAAAACGGCTGTATATCTCTCCAAGCTCGTGAAATCGGTCATTGAGATATGTTTTCAACCATTCATAACGATTGACCCTGCCTTCTTTGATTTCCAGGTTTTGAAGCGGCCCGATGGAAAATAATTCAGGAAGGACGATCAGACGTTTTTTCTGAGTTCCTCCCGTCTGTTTGAGCATCATGTTGATACTGCCGCCGGCAGATTCGCCAAAGGCAATGTGAACGACATGGTTTTGCATCTTAATCTCCTTTTATTTAATGTTGTAATAGCATTAAAGCTATTAAACTCGTCTTTTTAACTATTATATACAAAAACAGGATTTAAAAGGTAGCGCAAAAAAGCCCCCATTCCGCGAAAAAGGGCAGAACGGGAGCTGAAAAAACGGGCTTTGCTATTCCAGCTGTGACGGATACAACGTCATGCCGCCGTCAACGAACAAAGTCGCGCCCGTTACATAAGCGGCTTCTTTCGACACAAGCCATGCCGCTGCGGAAGCCACTTGTTCAGGCTCACCAAATTCGTTCATCGGTATCTTTTTCAGCTGTGCCGACTTGCGGCTTCCCTCCAAGTCTTCATTGCTTTCGGTCGCGATCGTTCCCGGCGCGATCGAATTGACGCGGATTCCTTTGTCCGCATAATCAAGGGCAAGCGTTTCTGTCAAAAGCTTCATTCCGCCTTTTGAAGCGGAGTAATGAACATTTTTCGGCCTCGGAATTTGCTGATGAACGCTTGATATATTGAGTATGCTTCCTTTCATGCGGCGGTCCGCCATATATCTTAAGGCTTCGCGTGCGCCGAGAAACGCACCGGTTAAATTAACGTCGATCACTTTCTGCCATTCATCAAGCTCAAGTTCGTGCGGGAAGGCGCCTGCGCCGTTAAATCCTGAATTATTGACCATGACATCAAGTGAGCCGAAGTGTTCAACTGCTGATTTAATCAGCTTTTTTATATCCTCTTCAGAAGATACGTCAGCTTCTACCGCAAGGGCGTTTCCGCCCGCTGCTTGAATGTTGTCGACGGCTTCCCGTGCGCCTTCGCGATCACTGTGATAATTGACAACCACATTCATTTTTTCTTTTCCAAATCGTTCCGCAACCGCCTTGCCTATACCTTTTGAAGAACCGGTCACAATTGCTGTTTTTCCTTTTAAATCACTATACAACCTAAATCCCCCTCAATTTCTTTTCTTCATGTACATTACCCGGTATCAATATGATCAAACAAAATGCTAATTCACACCTTTAGTATGATCTTTTTTAATTATATGGAAAATTCAGAATTATTTTGTTAATATCTAACTTGTACTTACAACAAAATAAGGAAGTGATACAATTTGGTCAGTAAAAAGAGTGTTAAACGAGGTTTGATCACAGGTCTCATTGGTATTTCTATTTATTCTTTAGGTATCCACCCGGCCCAAGCCGCACCATCGCCTCATACTCCTATTTCAAGCGATCCTTCATACAAAGCGGAAACATCGGTTACCTATGATCCAAACATGAAAAGCGATCAATACGGCTCGTATTCAAAGGCATTTACAGGCACCGGCAAAGTGAATGAAACAAAGGAAAAAACGGCAAAAGAGTCCTCCGCAAAAGCTCCTTACAGCATTAAATCAGTGATTGGTCCTGATGATCGGACAAGGGTCACCAACACAACCGCATATCCGTACAGAGCGATCGTTCATATTTCAAGCAGCATCGGTTCGTGCACCGGATGGATGATCGGTCCGAAAACCGTCGCAACAGCCGGACATTGCATCTATGACACATCAAGCGGTACATTTGCCGGGACAGCTACTGTTTCGCCGGGACGGAACGGGACAAGCTATCCTTACGGCTCTGTTAAATCAACGCGCTACTTTATTCCGTCAGGATGGAGAAGCGGGAACACCAACTACGATTACGGCGCAATTGAACTAAGCGAACCGATCGGCAATACTGTCGGATACTTCGGATACTCGTACACCACTTCATCACTTGTCGGGACAACTGTTACCATCAGCGGTTATCCAGGCGATAAAACAACAGGCACACAATGGCAGCATTCAGGACCGATTGCCATCTCCGAAACGTATAAATTGCAGTATGCAATGGACACGTACGGAGGACAAAGCGGTTCACCGGTATTCGAACAAAGCAGTTCAAGAACGAACTGCAGCGGTCCATGCTCGCTTGCCGTCCACACAAATGGCGTGTACGGCGGCTCTTCGTACAACAGGGGCACCCGGATTACAAAAGAGGTGTTCGACAATTTGACCAACTGGAAAAACAGCGCCCAATAACACACGAAGACAGCCCGCTTCCTTTTGGAAGGGGCTGTTATATCTTACGGCTGAAAACTTAATTCCCTTTAAGCGTGTACTTTTTGCCATCTATTGATATCGTGAAATTTGAAGGACCGCTGATCGGCAAATAATAGACAAGCTGAAACTCCGCTGCCTCACCAGGTTTAATCGTTTTCCAGCTTGATAGAGTCACTCTGATGCGGTGGAAATCTCCCGTCAGTCCGCCAATGTTCGGTCCCGTATGCCCTTTAGCAATCACTTCAACTTGATCGCCGCTCCAGCTTCCAAACCGAGGGGAAGTGGATGTCGGCACATCAAATTCGATAACAGAACCTCCCGTAATCGTGACATCGCTGTTATTGATCAGCTTCATGACCGGGTGGATCGGGTAATTTTGATCTCCTAATGGAAAGTTCGTCAACTCTATGTCTGCATCCAGTGATTCATCAGGCAAAGGCGATGTGCTGAGCCGGTTATCGTATGGTGTTGTATCCGAGAATTTGTGATACAGCGTGCTCGTTAAAGTATTGC
The DNA here is from genome assembly GCF_038593085.1 of Bacillus sp. FSL L8-0528. NCBI lineage: Bacteria > Bacillati > Bacillota > Bacilli > Caryophanales > Bacillaceae > Bacillus > Bacillus sp. FSL L8-0528. Next base: position 332,963 of record NZ_CP151961.1, on the reverse strand, counting down.
CGATATCGTATTCTCCTTTATTGCCGTTTCGTTCGGGATACCAGTCATAATCACCGCTCAAATCCCAAAACATAACACCCCCGATTCCTTTATCAACGACATAATCCGCCTTCGTTTTGATCGATTCCTCATCCTCTGTCGATAGAAACACTTTCTTTTCTGGATTCCAAAGCCAAGGCGCTGCCAGCCACGCGTCATAATGCCTTTGATAAGCGCCTGTCAAATCAGCTTTGCTCAATCCATACCTTTCCAGATAAGAACCGGCAATGCCCTTTTCAAGATTTTTGGCGTGCCACATCGGGTTTGTCCCTGCTCCAATTTCATTCCCCTGCTCATCTTTATCATGCCAAATATTATCGATTCCGGTTGCTCCGTCACCGCATTGCCTGAGTCCTTGAGGACAATCTGCGCTTTTGGATGTTCCCCACAGCCCGTTTACTCCGCCGTTCACATTCTTCCAGCCTCTCGTATAATAAGGAACACCGATATTGATTCGCCCCGATTCCATAGCTCCTCTAAAATAATGGTAAGCCCAGTCAGTATTTAAATATCCGATCCCTTCGTATTCCGGCGTAGTATATATGTTGGAATGCTTGAGTTCGGCATCTTCACCGTTATCGAATAAAGAAGCGTTCGGTCCGACAAACTCATTCCAGGCTCCATGAAGATCGTAAGACATGATATTGACATAATCGACATATCGAAGCGGCTTAAACGTTTCCATCCCTCTCAGTAAATATGCCGATGATGGCGCTGCAATGGTCAGCATGTAGTACTTTCCATCTTCAGCAGACGCTTGATCAAGCTTTTCTCTTAATATTTTCATCAATACCTCAAAGCTTTTATTTAACCCGTTGCGCCTCGGATTGGCAATGTTCCAATCTGCCGGATTCCCTGCATCCTGCATCGATGAAGGGTACTCATAGTCAATATCGATTCCATCGATCTCGTATTTTCTGAGAAACGCAACGACCGATTCCGCAAAGGTGTGAATACCCTTGTGGTTTACAGATCCGTCTCCATTCGTTGTCATCGAATAAAAGCCGCCGCTTGGAATCCGCTTCCCGTCCTTGTCGACATAACCGCCGGTTTCGGCCCAACCGCCGACAGCCGCCAACACTTTTACATTCGGATATTTCTCTTTATATTGATGGATAAGGTTAAAATGCCCCTTATACGGCAAGGTTTGATCCATTTTTACATCGGGATGCTCCGGCCAGGTCATCCCGATGGACGGGTTTTTCTCATCTGTCTCATCTCCGACTGAAATCCGATGATCTTCCCCGATGTGGGCAAACGCATAATTAATGTGGCTCAAGTAATTCCATGGGATATCATTTACTAAATAACGATCTTGATTGCCTTTTCCAGTCCGCCAGCTTGTAAAGTACCCGATGATTCTCCGGTCTAACTGATTGGCAAGCTTTTCACGGCCGTCCCGGTCGTATACATCGCAATACGGCACATGTTCAACGCCTGAGTCCCAAAGCCCTTCAGGACGGCAGTCCGGTTGTTCGTTTGAAGTCTCTGCGGAAATATGCCGGTTCGGGATAAAAAGCGCAAGGAGCAGCACACAGGATAAAATAGATGAAGCGGCTATCTTCATGTTTATTCAGACTCCTTTGTCCATAAAGAGAGACGTGAGAAGCTGTTTCCCAAATCTCTCTTTATCGTTTTCTATCCATTTGACTTTCTCTTATTCGCAGCCTCCGACCAGCCGCCATACGCCCCATTCACCGGATTGATCCGGCCGGTCGCCTTTCGTCCACCATTTCGCTTCATACACTTTTCCGTTAAATGCAACCCGCTCTCCGCCCGTGTATGCGTTCGTCTCTTTCCATTCGTCATATGAACATGCCTGGTCAGAATTCGTCGTGACCTCTACTGTTGGTCCGGTATGGAGCACTCCATCCGAGTCCTTTGCTGAAACTGTAAATGAGTAGGCCGTACCCGGCTTCAAGTTGCCGATTTCCGCTGATGTTTCTTTTACAGATATCGACCGGCTTGCAAATGACACGACATATTCCGTAATGTTTGCTCCGCTGCTCGGCGCATCCCACGCCAGGCTGACACTTGTAGCCGTTTTTCCGGTTACACGCACATTCACAGGTGCCGATGAAGGCGGCTCCGGATTACCTCCGTCCGGCGCAAAATCTAAATCGGCTGCCAATTTATTGAGAAGCGTCCGATTGGAATCGCCGCTGAAATCCCAGAACATCGCTCCGCTTAATCCGTTTGCTTTAATAAAATCCGTTTTGTGGCCGAATGATTGTTCATCATCATAAGTGATGAAATTGCCATTTTCCGCGTTATACAAAAACGGCACTTTCGCTTGATCGTTCCAATACCTTTTATAGCCGTTTTGATTCACATAGTTCTTTTCAAGATCTGAAAAGTCGAATACTCCATTTTCCCATGTCCCTTCTTTCGCCGGTCCGCACTTCTGATATTCTCCGTGGCCGCCGGATTCACAACCGCTCCAGCCCCTTCCGTAGAACGGTGTTCCAAGCACTAATTTGTCCCCTTTGACACCGGCTTCCTTATAGCGTTTCACAGTGTTTTCAATGTTGTAGGTCTCAGCATTTGGAACGCCTGCTTCTTTCGCTTTTGGATCATAGAACAGCGGCGCATTATGGGCGCTTATGCTTTGCCATCCGCCATTAAAGTCATAGGTCATGATGTTAATCCAATCCACGGTTTGAGCGATTTTATCGAGCTCAGTGTTGCTCACATACTCCGGACTTGCGCCGGATGCGATCGTCAGCAAGTATTCCTTGCCGTCCTTTGCTTCTGCAGCGTCAAGTTTTTTACGCACCTCTTGCAGGAGCAGCGTGTAATTTCTTTTATCTTCCGGCCGTGTGCTGTTCCCCGGTAATCCTCCGCTGACCGGATATTCCCAGTCAAGATCGACCCCGTCAAACCCGTATTTCCTTAAAAATTCAACGGCCGAAGCGGCGAAATTTCCCCTTGCCACAGGATCTGCCGCGACATCTGAAAAGCGGTTAGACCAAGTCCATCCGCCGACCGAGATGAACGTTTTCAAATGAGGGTGGCTCTTTTTCAGCTTCAGCAATTGTTTAAAGTTGCCGCGGATCGGTTCATCCCAGACATCCCCGGGATTTGACTTTTGCGCGTCAATCCAGGGATCGCCCATTACGATTGTTCCATTTGGCGCGTCGATCACTCCGTTTTCATCCTGACATGACCATGTTTGGGGATTGGGACCTGTCGGATCGGGGTTCCCATGCCTTCCCTCCCAGCAAATATCAGCAAAAGCATAATTAATGTGGCTGACTTTCGAAACGTCCATATCCCAAACTTGAAAATTCCTTCCGTAAGCCCCCCATGATGGATAGTAACCGATGATTTTATAGTTTTTTCCGGAATCGGCTTTTGCAACTTCCCCATTTACAAATGACAAGCTCAGCAACATGACAAAAATGAAAGAAAAAACGAAAAACTTTTTGCTTTTGTTGACCAACACGATGTTCATCTCCTTTTCATCCAATTTTTTTGATAAACCATAAAACTAGAAATCTCCTATTCCTCACCGCCTTTTTTGCTTGTTTTATATTTTTCCTTGTCATCTGATAGCTGCAGCTGCACAGAAGTCAACAAGGGAAAACGCTTACAAAATCGGGTTTGACATCATTCGGCGTGTTCGTTTGGGAGAGCTGGTTGTGCAGGTGAAACACGTATAGATGTCTATACATTCACATATAAAAGAAGACTTATTCATGGTGAAAGGCTCGCTAAATTTGTCATAACAAATTTATATTAATCAGAATTTTCTGAACTGTCAACCTGAAGAATTGACTACACAACCGCCGCTTTCTACCCCATTTAAGGAATAGAAGCGGCGCCTCAAGCCTCTTCATAGACTAGCGTAAGACGTAAGGCGAATATCCGGACACTGTTGCAAAACCGATTTAAGAGAAGGTTCCGTCAGCAGTGAAAGTTCATATACCCGAGGATAATGGAAAGACGATTTTTCAAGCAGACATTTATCGACGTAAGCCGGATGGCACATCACTTCAATCACTGCTGCGTCTTGATAATCACGAAAGAAGCTCGAAAGATCCTTCAATCGGTCGACTTTCAGCTCAAAAGCATCGTTCGACCTTACACCCTTCCACAGTGAAGGATGATCATGATTGACCTTTCTGCATGGCAGGTCATACTCTTTCGCAAGCTTTACAAACACCTCTGGGAGATTTCCGTATGTATGAATATGATGATGGCTGTCGATATGTGTCGGATTTAAACCGAAAGACAAAGCTTTCTCTATTTGCGCTTTCCACTCTCGGTATACTTCATCAAGGTCAATGTCGAAGAAACCCTGGTAGTACAAAAGCTTGCGAAAATTCCCTTCTTCATCCGTTATCGTATGCAGTCCGCCGAGAATCGGGCGCCCGGCCGTCAATGTCAAGTGGACGCCGACTCCGAGTTTACGATTTTGCCGTGCGAGTTCGACGGCATGCTCCGCTTCTTGCATATTGACCATGAGCGTAGTCGATGTGAGCACCCCGTGCTGGAAAGCTTCAATGATTCCAAGGTTGACTCCCCTTGAAAATCCAAAATCATCCGCATTTATGATTAGAGATTTCATTTTTCATTTCCCCCTTTGTCCATAATCACGTTCAATGAAGAACTCAACACGGTCACCGCGAAAATAGGCCATAGAGTACTCAACGACTTCTTCAGACGCCAAAAATGTTTGCGTCGATATCTGGAAGCAAGGTGTGCCTTGTGTAATATTTAAATGTTGTGCAATCTCCTCATCAGAAATCACAATTTTGATTTGTTCCTCTGTTCTTTTTATGTTGTTTCCTTGCCTGCTGATGCACTGGTAAAGTGAAATATTCGCCATTTCTTCCGTTACTTCTGGGACGAGATCCGTTCTGATATAGGCTGTTTCAAACTGGATTTCTTCATCGTCAGCATAGCGGATTCTTTTGATTTGATAGACCATTTGTTCAGCGTCGATTCCGAGGCGGGTTTGGATTTTTTCAGCCGGCTTTATTTTTTGCAAATCAACAACTTTGATTTTCGGTTTAAAGCCTTGAGCCTTCAATTGCTCTGCATAGCGGAGGCTGCTGGAGCTCAAGATCTGCTTTACTTTTCCTTTGGCGACAAATGTCCCTTTTCCCTGCTTTCTGTAAATGGCCCCTTCCATAAGCAAATGATTCAGCGCGGTCCGCAGCGTCGTCCGGCTGACATCATACAGTTTGCAAAACTCGGACTCCGTCGGCAGCAGGCTGCCAGGCGGATAGTAACCGCTTTCAATCTTATCTACAATATCTTGTTTAATTTGACTGTGGAGCTGTGGTTGTTTCGCCATACATGTTCTCCTTTGGGGTGAGTTCGTAATTATAGAATAACACAAAAGGTTCCCAAAAAAAACAATTTGTCATAACAAATATGTATGGACAAATTTGTTATGACATGTTAAGTTTCAATTGTGTGAAGCGCTTTCATAAAAAGAGAATTAAGGAGGGGGATTATGGCGCTGAAAGTAGTTGTTATAGGCGGAGGATCCAGCTACACACCGGAAATCATTGAAGGCATCATCAAACGGCAACATCAATTTCCGGTGAATGAGATTGTACTTGTTGATATCGAGGAGGGCAAAGAAAAGCTTCGCATCGTCTCAGAACTCGCGAAGCGAATGATCAGGCATGCGGGGGTTCCCATCGAACTGAGCCATACAATAGATCGGGCAGAAGCGTTGAAAGGTGCCGATTTCGTCACGGTTCAAATCAGAGTCGGCGGACTGAAGGCGAGAGCTTTAGACGAAAAAATTCCGCTCAGCCACGGTCAGATCGGGCAGGAAACAAACGGAGCCGGCGGCATGTTTAAAGCTTTCCGCACAATCCCCGTCATGCTGGATATCGCTCGCGATATCCAAGAGATTTGTCCCGAAGCATGGCTGATCAACTTTACCAATCCGGCCGGCATCGTGACGGAAGCTTTGCTGAAGCACGGACCTCATCAAAAGGTCGTCGGGGTATGCAATATTCCTTACAACATGAAAAATAGCATCGCAGAAATATTCGGCGTGGATGTGAACCGCGTCATGATTGAATTCGCGGGCCTCAACCATTTTGTTTTCGGAAAAAGGGTATGGATCGACGGCATCGACCGGACGGAAGAGACGATTGAGCATCTGTTGAATGATCACTTCAGCTATTCGCCCTCCAATATTGCGGCGCTGCCGTGGAATCGCCAATTTCTGCGGTCTTTACGTATGCTTCCGAGCCCGTACCATCAGTACTATTATCAACATGAAGAGGCGCTCGCAAAAGATATCGAAGCGTACAATAACAACGGAACGCGAGCGGAAACCGTCATGGAAGTGGAACGGCAGCTGTTTGAGAAATACAAAGACGCCGAGATCCATGAGAAGCCTAAAGAACTGGAAGGCCGCGGCGGGGCTTACTATAGTGAATCAGCCTGCTCATTAATGAACTCGCTTTATCATCATTCAATGGATATTCAGACCGTGAACACACTAAATAAAGGAAGTATACCAGACCTTCCCGATGATGCGGTGATCGAAGTCAACAGTGTCATTACAAAAAGCGGACCGATTCCTCTGACCGTCGGAAAACTGCCTGCTGCCATCAGCGGGCCGATCTGCCTGATGAAAAAATTTGAACAATTAGTGATTAAAGCTGCGGTCACCGGCGACTACAATACGGCATATTCAGCCATGATCACCAATCCGTTGGTCTCCTCTGATCACAAAGCTCAAAAGGTACTGGATGAAATGCTCGAGGCGCATAAACGTTATCTCCCGCAATTTTTTGAGGAGGTCCGTGCACATGAAACAAAATAAAATGATGGCATTCATCGAAGCAAACATCATGCCGATCGCCGGAAGGATCGGTTCCCAAAGGCACCTGATTGCAATACGCGACGGATTCATCGCCATTATGCCTCTTATCATCATCGGTTCCCTCGCCATCCTGGTCAATAATTTTCCAATACCGGCGTTTCAAAACTTTATGACCGGTCTTTTCGGCGAGGGATGGACGGCTGTCGGCGGAGCGATATGGAATGGCTCTTTTGCTCTGTTGAGCCTTTTAGCCGTTGCGGCTGTCAGCTTCAAGCTGGCCGAGTCCTATCACACAGATGGTCTGTCTGCCGCATTAATCGGGGTTGGCGCATTCGCCTTGCTTACACCGACCACTGAAGACTTTGGCTTCTCAATGACTTGGCTGGGAGCCCAAGGTCTGTTCGTCGGCTTAATCGTGGCTTTGCTGTCGACAGAAGTCTTCCGGCTGTTTTCCAAAAATGAGAAATTGAAAATCAAAATGCCTGAAGGAGTGCCTGACGGCGTCACAAAATCCTTGAATGCTCTATTGCCGGCTGCCGTCATCTTATCCACTGCCGGGCTATGTAACGCTCTGATCGTTCACTTTTCGGGGCAAAGCATCCATGAGCTTGTTTTCAGCACGATTCAAGAGCCGCTTCAAGGCCTTTCCAACACGGTTGGGTCAGCCTTGATTTTTACTTTCTTGAATCATTTGCTCTGGTTCTTTGGATTGCATGGAACAAACATCCTGGGGCCGATCATGGAATCCGTCTACCTCCCGCTCATTCAGGAAAATCAACACTTATTCTCGCAAGGAATGAGCGCTTTTGAAGTGCCGTATATTGTGACAAAGCCTTTCTTCGATTCTTACGTATTTATGGGGGGATCGGGAACGACATTGGCTCTGCTTGCCAGCATTTTAATTGCCGTGAAATCGAAGCACTACAAAACGATCGGAAAGGTGTCTCTCGCACCCGGCCTTTTTAACATCAATGAGCCCGTTCTGTTCGGCCTTCCTATTGTATTAAACCCGATCATGTTCATTCCGTTTATCTTGATTCCATTGATTTTAACGATTACGTCATATGTCGCTTTGGCTTCCGGTCTCGTCCCGAAAACTGTCGCGATCCTTCCGTGGACGACGCCGCCGATAGTCAGCGGGTATCTCGTCACCGGAGGATCAGTCCGGGGAGTCTTTTTGCAAATCTTCAACCTGGTGCTGGCCACCCTGCTCTACCTCCCGTTTATAAAAGCGGCAGAACGTTCCGCCTTGCACCAGACAGAAAACGAATAAGTAAGGAGTGAATGTTATGGCAGATACACTTCAATTGGAACAGGTCTCATTTGAAATCATCCTTCACGCCGGAAATGCGCGTTCTTCTGCAATGGAAGCATTGCAGCTTGTGAAACAACACGAATGGGAAACCGGATATCAAAAAATACAAGAAGCAGAATCGGAGCTGAGCCAAGCTCATCAGGCGCAAACCCGCCTTCTGCAAAAAGAAGCACAAGGCGAAGGCCTTTCACCCAATCTATTATTAATCCATGCGCAGGACCATTTAATGACAGCCATGACTGTAAAAGATTTGGCAAAAGAATTGATTCATTTATATCAAGAGCTTCGGAAAGGAAGAGAAAAATGAAGATCGCACTTGTATGTTCAGCCGGAATGTCTACGAGTATACTGGTCAAAAAAATGAGGGAAGAAGCGAAAAACCGTTCATTGAAAGCCGAAATTAATGCGTATGCGGAGGCAGATTTGCCAAGCCATCTGGATGAAATTGATGTGATACTGATTGGTCCGCAGGTCCGGTATTTAAAAGGGCAAATGACAGAGCGTGCCGAGCCTTATCATACGCCCGTGGCCGTCATTGATCAAATGGCTTATGGAATGATGGACGGAGCAAAAGTGCTGAATCAGGCAATCAGCCTTGCAACCTGATGCCTCCTGCAAAGAACCGCGTTTTCTTTGAAAACGGGTTCTTTTTTTTGAAGTTTAAAAGAATGATTTTTTGAAAGCGTTTGTTTTTGTATAATAATTGGTAAAGGATGTGATCATACATGATTTCCTCACAAGTGAAATCCCAGTTGATTGAAATTGTCGGCTCTGCCAATTATGACGATTCGAACGCCGGACGGCTCGTCTATTCTTACGATGCGACACCCCAGTTTCAATCGATGCCTGACGCGGTCATAGCCCCGCGCAGCACAGAAGAAGTATCGCAAATCGTGAAAATCTGCAACACGCACCGCATTCCGATTGTGCCGAGAGGTTCGGGTACAAACCTTTGCGCCGGCACATGCCCGACTGAAGGAGGAATTGTCCTCCTGTTTAAGCATATGAATCGAATTTTAGAAATCGATGAAGAAAATTTAACGATAACCGTTCAGCCCGGCGTGATCACGCTTGATTTAATTCACGCCGCTGAAGAAAAGGGATTATTTTATCCGCCCGATCCGAGCTCGATGAAGATCTCGACAATCGGCGGCAACATCAATGAAAACTCGGGCGGCCTCCGCGGACTGAAATACGGAGTGACCCGCGATTATGTCATGGCGCTTGAAATCGTTCTCGCAAACGGGGATATCATCCGCACCGGCGGCAAACTTGCCAAAGACGTTGCCGGCTATGATTTGACGCGTCTTTTCGTCGGTTCTGAAGGAACGCTCGGCATCATTACTGAAGCAACATTAAAACTGATCCCGGCACCCGAAACAAAAAAAACGGTCCTCGCCCTCTATCAAGATATCGACTCTGCAGCCCAAACGGTTTCAAATATCATCGCACACAAAATCATTCCGACGACGCTCGAATTTCTCGATCAGCCCACGATTCAGGTGATCGAAGACTTCGCGAAAATCGGCCTTCCCGTCCATGCCAAAGCGGTTCTCCTGATCGAACAGGACGGCACCGAGGAAGCAGTCCGCCGTGACATTGCCGTAATTGAAGAGATTTGCAAAAAAGGAAATGCTGTGTCCGTTCAAACCGCGCAAACAGAATCTGAAGCGGAAAATCTTCGGGAGGCCCGCCGCACCGCACTTTCCGCTTTAGCCCGTTTAAAGCCGACGACCATTCTAGAGGATGCCACGGTACCGCGCTCTGAAATTGCCGAAATGGTAAAAGCAATTAATACGATCGCCGAAAAGCACAAAATATCAATTTGTACATTCGGGCACGCAGGCGACGGCAACCTTCATCCGACCTGTACGACAGATGTCAGAAACAGCGAGGAAATGAAACGGGTCGAACAGGCTTTTGAAGACATCTTTAAAAAAGCGGTTGAACTGGGAGGAACAATCACCGGAGAACATGGGGTCGGCGAAATGAAAGCCCCCTATTTGGAACTGAAGCTGGGCAAAGCGGGAATCGCCGCCATGAAGGCGGTAAAACAGGCGCTGGATCCTAACAGCATCATGAATCCCGGGAAGATATTTGCGAAAGACTCCCGCAAGCGGGTGGTGGTGACAAAATGACGACAGCTAACGAAAGAAAGGTCATTGAACAGCAGTTTAAACAAAGAATGGACGAGGAGGAGCTGCTGAATTGCATGCGTTGCGGCTTTTGTCTGCCGTCATGCCCCACCTATATCGAATCCGGTTTTCAGGAAAGCCATTCACCGCGCGGACGGATCGCGCTCATGAAAGCGGTCGTCGACGGGACGATCGAGCCTGATGAGGATGTCGAACGGTCACTGGAGCTTTGCCTCGGCTGCCGGGCGTGTGAACCTGTTTGTCCTTCAGGCGTAAACTACGGGCGCTTGCTTGAAGAAGCGAGGGATATTATTCAGCAGAACAAAAAACACACCCTTCCGGTTAAAGTGCTTCGCCGCGCGGTATTCAAAGGGCTTTTCCCCCACCAAAACAGAATCAGGGCGCTGACCGGAATACTCGGCGTGTATCAGCGTTCCGGCATGCAAAACGTGATTCGCAAATCGGGCTTGCTTCGGCTTTTGCCGGACCATCTCGCAAAAATGGAGGCTGTTTTGCCGAAAGTTCCCGATATGAAACAGCTGAAAAAACGGCCGCACCTGCTCCCTGCGATCGGAGAGAGAAAAAAACGGGCTGCCTTTTTCTCGGGCTGCCTCATGGATACGCTGTTTTTAGATACGAATATGGCAACCATCGAGCTGCTGCGGCTGGCCGGCTGCGAGATCATCATTCCCGAACAGCAGACCTGCTGCGGCGCCCTCCACGGACACAGCGGCGAAAAGTCTGAGGCCGCCCTGCTCGCAAAACGAAATATTCAGGCATTCGAGGATTCAAACGCGGACTTTATCGTGACAAATGCAGGGGGATGCGGAGCATTTTTAAAGGAATATGATCATCTCCTGAAAGATGACTCTGAATGGCGGAAACGGGCAGCGGCTTTCACAGGAAAATTGAAAGACTTTTCTTCCGTCCTGTTGGAGCTGAACTTTGATCAGCGATCCCTTGAACTGCCGCAGCAAATCGTCACCTACCAAGATTCATGCCATTTGCGAAATGTCATGAACACCTCCGCCGAGCCGAGACGCCTTATTCGCAGCATCAACGGCATTGAATTCAAGGAAATGAAAAATGCCGAAAGCTGCTGTGGATCAGCCGGTATTTATAACATTGTCGAATCCGAAATGTCGATGAAAATTCTCGATACAAAAATGGAAGCAGCAGCAGCGACCCGGGCCGCTACGGTCGTTACAGCCAATCCCGGATGTCTGCTGCAAATGAAGCTCGGCATTGAACGAGCGGGGCTTACAAACCGAGTGAGAGCCGTTCATCTGGCGGATTTATTGCTGGAAGCCGTCCTGGAGTGACTAGGCGGCTCACACTTGTATATTTCTCGGGAAATAAATCGAAATATGTCTTTTGCTGCTATTTCCGGACAGCAGGAAATTCTCCATTCGGCTGGATGAAGCGCAAACCTGTTACCTGTCCGGAATCACCGGCTTCGAATCGGACGCTGAAACCCGGCAGGTTTTTGATTTGAAATGTCAACTCACGGTAAGGCTCAAGTTCATAATCAGGCTGACCGGGCAATGAGACCCAGAGCGTCCGGTTGTTTCTGAAAGACACAACGACATCTGTTCCGTCTTCCAATGCATATTCCCCCGTTAAAGAAGCAAGAAATTCAGGATCGTACAACTGCTGATCCGGCTTCCTGACAAATTCGATTCCTCCAGCGCCTTCCGCCATTTCAAACGGTACGGAAAGGCGGCTGATATGTCCGCTTATATCAGCGCTGAAAGATGAGAGCATCGCCATCTCCGTGAGCGGCATTTTCATCTCGAATATATTGTAATGATAATGCTTCAAAGGCATCACAAACGAATTGAAGAGCGCCTGTAACATGCCGTCTTTAAGCTCTATTTTGATTTCACCGTAGCCGGGGTGCTCGTATTCACCTGTGTAGTCCTTCAGGGCATGAGAAGGCTTCGTTCCTTCAATTTTGGTAAGATCCGCGGTCCGATCCACCCCTAAAGCCGCTTTCATTATTTTTTCCGCCTCGCCTTTCAGCCGGCCGTTCCAATCGATCTCTTCCAATCCAAGCAAGCGGTCAAAAATATTGTACGCCAGAACATTTGGGAGAAAGCTGCCGTTCATATTTGTCAAAATGGCAATCCCGATTTTTTCATAAGGCATGAAAGCGACAAGCGATGAAAAACCGTCAATATTTCCGCCATGATGAATCATATGACGGCCCCGGTACGGTTCAACAAACCAGCCGAGCCCATAGCTGCAGACAGGGAGTTCCTTCGCTTTAAGAATGGAGTCGCAGGAAATGCAAGGCGTATGCAGTTCATGAAGGCTTCCCTCTGATAGAACACCGCTGAATTTGTCGCTGCCAAGCTGAAGCAGCACCCAATTTGCCATATCCAAAGCATTGGAATTGATCGATCCAGCCGGCCCGATCACATCGATATTGCGAAAAGGAATTTTTTCAACTGTTCCGTTTTTCTCTTGATACGGAAAGGCAAAATCGGAAAGCTTTTGCATATCTTCGACCGAAAAGCTGCTCGATGTCATATGCAAAGGTTTGAAAATCCGCTCATGAACAAAATCCTCCCATGTCGTTCCCGCTATTCTTCCTGCAAGATAACCGGCCGTCATGTACATCAGGTTTTGATACTGCCATTTTGATCGAAAATCCAGATTTGGCTCAAGGTAACGGATCCGTCTGAAAAGCTCTTCCCTTGAAAAGGAGGAATTGTACCACATCATTTCGTGTCTTGGGAGGCCCGAACGATGGCACGCCAGATCACGGGGAGTCATTCGTTCGGTTGCCACCGGATCATACATCTTAAACTCCGGGAGATATTCCCTTACCGGCTTGTCCCATTCCATTTTCCCTTCATCAGCCAAAACCGCCATCGCCGCCGTTGTAAATGCCTTGGAAGCGGAGCCGATCGCAAATACCGTTTCCGGGTTTACTTTTAATTTCTGTTCTTTATCCCTGAATCCAAACCCTTCCGCCATGATGATCTCGTCTTCCTTAATGACTGCAACAGCGGCTCCGGGAACGTTCCACTCATTCATCTTTTCCAGGGCAAATGCCCGAAAGCCTTTTAATTCCTTTATAGGCTGTCTCATTTTACTCTCCTCTCTTGATTTAAGCGTCTTATGCCTGTTCCAGGTGTCCGTATTCCATACGTTTGTTCGCCCGAATGGTTTCATTTAGAAAAAATTTGTATATTTATTCACGAATTCCAAAAGATAGGTATAAGGCTGAAAATGTCTAAAAAACAAGGAGGTATTGTTCAATGTTTGGATTTATTTGGTCATTGATCATCGGCGGAATTTTAGGCTGGCTGGCCGGCCTCATTATCAGACGTGATGTACCAGGAGGAATCATTGGAAATATTATCGCGGGATTTATCGGTTCATGGCTCGGCTCCATGATTTTGGGACGCTGGGGTCCGATGATCGGCGGATTTAATATCATTCCGGCCCTGATCGGTGCGATCATTTTGATTTTCATCGTCAGTCTTGTCATGAGAAGCATGGGCGGACGAAACCGCAATGCTCAATAAGCGGACGATTTACGACGGTTTCATTAGAAACCGTCGTTTTTTATTTCATTCTGCTGCCGTCTTTTATATAATTAATTAGAAACACGAAATATTTTCAAGGGGAGGCTGTACATTGGAAAAAGTGGCAGAAAAAAGACCGAAGCGCTCTGAGGTGCCGCAGGAACTGACTTGGAATCTTACTGATTTATTTTCTTCTTATGAAGATTGGGAAGACGCACTTGTGAGAATCGAGGAAGATCTCGTATCCATCGGCTCATTTAAAGGAAGGCTTCACGAAGGAGCTGACGTGTTGCTCGATTGTTTAATGCTGCAGGAGAAACTGCTAGAGCGCCTAGTCCGGGCCGCCGCCTATACTCACCTCAGAAAATCCGAAGATTTGACAAACCCCGTCAACCAAGCCGACGCTTCAAGGATGGCCGCCCTTCAAGCAAAACTAAACGCCGGGCTTTCATTTATCCAATCGGAAATTCTCGAATTCCCCGAAAATCAAGTGAAGACGTACATAAAAAGTGAGAAAGGACTGGAGCCTTTCAGCAAAATGCTGACCGAGATCATGGAGCGCAAGCCGTATAAGCTTGCTCCGGAAACAGAAGAAGCGTTAGCCGTTTTAGGCGAAGTGCATGATGCACCGTACAAAATTTTCGGGATGGCTAAGCTTGCGGATATGCAATTTTCACCGATTCAGGACCGGAACGGCAATGAGCTGGCCAATTCGTTCGCGTTATATGAAGGAAAATACATGTTCTCTCCTGATACGCATATTCGCAGAACCGCATTTGACTCCTTTACAAATACCCTGCAAACATACAAAAATACCATCGCCGCCGTCTATGAAACAGAAGTCAAAAAACAGGTCGGCATGTCAAGGCTGCGCGGATATCACTCCGCCACCGATATGCTTCTTCAGCCGCAAAGCGTCACGCTCGAAATGTACCACAACCAGCTTGATGTGATTAAAAACGAACTTGCGCCTCATATGCGCAAATATGCCGCCTTGAAAAAACGCATATTAGACCTTGACGAAATGCGCTTCTGCGATTTGCAGGCTCCGCTCGATCACGACTTCAGTCCAAAGACGACTTACGAACAGGCTAGCCGCATGATCTTGGACGCTTTACAAGTGATGGGGCCGGAGTACGCGGAAGTCATGGAAACCGCCTTGACTGAGCGGTGGGTTGATCTCGCTGACAATATCGGCAAATCCACGGGTGCGTTTTGTTCAAGTCCGTACGGAGTGCATCCCTTCATTTTGATGACATGGACGGATACGATGCGGGACGCCTTTACCCTTGCCCATGAACTCGGTCACGCCGGGCATTTCTACTTGGCAAACCGCAAGCAGCGCATCATGAACGTCAGACCGTCTTTATATTTCATTGAAGCGCCTTCTACAATGAACGAAATGCTTCTCGCCCAGCATTTGTTTTCCAAAACAAATGACCCGAAAATGAAGCGCTGGGTCATCAACCAGCTGATGGGCACGTATTACCACAATTTCGTCACCCATCTGCTTGAGGGGGAATATCAGCGAAGAGTCTACGAACTCGCCGAACAGGGATGCGCACTTACCGCCTCCGTACTGTCTGAACAAACCAGTGCTGTGCTGTCCGAATTCTGGGGCAGCGGAGTGAAGCTTGATGAAGGAGCAGGTTTAACATGGATGCGTCAGCCGCACTATTACATGGGGTTATACCCTTATACCTATTCAGCCGGGCTGACAGCATCGACGATCGTCTCGCAGCAGATCAAAGAAGAAGGCCGTCCTGCCGTCGAGAGATGGCTGAACGTTTTAAAAGCAGGCGGTACAATGAAGCCGCTGGACCTGTTGAAACACGCCGGTGTTGACATGTCGACGGATCAACCGATCCGCCAGGCAGTTGTGTATGTCGGAACATTGGTTGACGAGCTTGAAAAATTGTATAATACAAAAGAAGACCGGCCTGATTAACGGCCGGTCTTCTTTTATGCGGTTACAGACTGCCGAACATCGGATTGCCTTTCATTCCGATCCATAAGTCTGATTGCTCTAATAAATGTGCGGTGCGAAGCAGCCAATGTTCCTTTCCTTTCGGAGCCGTCACTTGAACGCCGAGCGGTAAACCTTCATTTGTCAGGTGGACCGGGACGCTCATTGCAGGCTGTCCGGTTAAGTTGGCAAGCTGTGTGAATGGTGTATATGTCAAGCTTTTCAAAAACATTTGATAAATCAGCGACTGCTGCTCGTTTTTTTCCAGCTCACTCACTTTCAGGAGCGCTTCGGCTTCTTTTTCGGTATGCGTAAGCTCGCCGACCTTTGGAGCAGAGTAAGCCGTTGCCGGGGTCACATACAGATCATAGGTCTCATGAAACGCCGCCATTTGTGCGGCTGCTTGATCCCAGGAAGCAAGGCTTGCCGTAAATTCGGCTGCCGACACTTTTTTGCCTGCTTCATTCAGCACCCATGTGACAATTTCCACGTCCTGAACAGTGATCGCTCTTCCAAGCGTTTTTTCCATTCCCAGAATCATCGCGGAAATTTCGCCGCTGTTCATTAAATAATAGTTCTCCATTAACCGGAGTCCATCAACGCCGTTCATCTGCTCTTCAATGTGGTGTCCCTGTGCTTCCAGCCATCGAACGGTGCGGCGGACGGCTTGTTTGGCTTCATCACTGACAGGCGTTCCGACGGGTGATTCTACAGAAAATGCGATTTTCAACGGGCGCTCCAGCCCTTTTTTCATATCCTCTTCATAATGCCCCGGAAATAAAGGCGTTTGAAAAGCGGCTTCAGGCTGAACGGTTTGCAGAATATCAAGGAGCGCAGCGCTGTCCCTGACTGTACGTGACAATACAAAATCGATCGATGCCCCCTGCCATTGCCGCCCGACGCCCGGTCCGACAGGCGTTCTGCCCCGGGTCGGCTTCAGACCGAATAGCCCGGTAAAGGAAGCGGGAATTCTGATGGAGCCTCCCCCGTCGCTAGCCCCTGCAAGGGGAACGATTCCGGCCGCCACCGCAGCAGCAGAACCGCCGCTTGAACCGCCGGGTGAATAATCGGTGTTCCAGGGATTTCGCGACGGCCCGTATAATTCAGGCTCAGAAATATTTTTCAATCCGTATTCGGGCGTATTCGTTTGGCCGAGAAATAAAAAACCGGCGCCGCGCAATTTAGCGACGAAATTCGAATCGCGCTTTGGTTGATAAGATGAAAGCAGCTTGGCACCGGCTGTAAGAGGTTCCCCTTTCAACGCTTGGGAGATGTCCTTTAAAAGGATCGGCACCCCGGCAAACGGCTGCTGTCTGATATCGAGCTGTTTGCATTCATTTTTGACTTGCTCTTTTCTCGTCCGAACGACCGCATTCAGTTCTGGATTGACTTCTTCAAGGCGGGAAAAAGCAGCGTCGATTAATTCGTTCACCGTTACTTCCCCATGTTTGATAAGCTTAGATAAAGCAACTGCGTCATGCTTCATATAGTCAGATATATTCATATCAGTACCTCACTTTACTGTTCGCTTGTGTTTACTATTGTGCATGAGCCTTTTAGGGATTTCAATGTTTTCAGTTTAGATCAAAAAGGAGATGAGTGAAATGAATATTCGGAGGTTGCATCCAGAACATGAGCCGCCGCTTGATTTACTGTTGACGGCAGACCCTTCCGAAAAACTGGTTATCGATTATCTCAAACGGGGACAATGCTATACAGCAGAGATCGACCGCCGGATTGCCGGTGTCTATGTGCTGCTGCCGACGAGACCCGAAACAGCCGAGCTCGTCAATATCGCCGTCAAAGAAGATCTGCAGGGAAAAGGAATCGGCAGACAATTGGTTATGCATGCGATTGAAACGGCAAAATCACAAGGATTTAAGACGATTGAAATCGGAACCGGGAATTCAAGCATCGGCCAGCTGGCGCTCTATCAAAAATGCGGATTTAGAATCACCGGCATCGACCGCGACTTTTTCCTGAGACATTACGAGAAACCGATATACGAAAACGGCATGCGCTGCATCGATATGATCCGTTTAGCGCTCGATCTTTAAAAAAGCCGCCGGTCTCCCCGGCGGCTTCTCGTCAATATTCATCAAAACAGGACTTGATCGTTTTCGGATCATCCGTTTAGGCCAGCGCCTTTAAAAGGTTGAATTCTTCCTTTATTTTTCTCAACAGCTCTTCATTTGTGAGCACATCATAGGCGGTGAATGCCATAGATTTTGCGCCGAGCATTAAGCCTTCGAACCCTTGGCTGCTCATGGCTGCCTCCCGAAACTCGGGTGTGTGGCACGCGTACGGCTCATCGCAAATTTGTACATAAGGATGAATGGAAGGTGCGACCTGGCTGACATTCCCCATATCAACCGAACCTCCTCCATCCGCTTTTTCATGAATCGAATCGGGATCGACGCCCAACTCGATCATGTTTTGTGTAAAAGCGTCTGACAGCGTTTCATTTGTTTTCAAATCATCGTAAGACAGCTCATAAAAAGAGCTCTCAAGCCGCGCTCCAGTCGCAAGTGCGGCTGCTTTTGCACAATTTTTTACTTTATCGAGCAGTTCATTGACATAAGCACGTTCCATTCCTCTGACATAAAACTGGGCAACCGCATAATCCGGCACAACATTTGCCGCTTTCCCTCCCTCCGGAATAATCCCGTGAATCCGGGCATCAGGGAGAATGTGCTGTCTGAGCGCATTAATGCCGTTGAATGTCTGAATGACGGCATCGAGCGCATTGATTCCTTCGTGAGGTGCTCCCGCCGCATGCGAGGCCTTTCCGAAGAATTCGAATTGGATCGCATCCATCGCCAGCGATGTCCCGCTTTTTTCATGCCTGCAATACGGATGAACCATCATAGCGGCGTCCAAGTGATCAAAAACCCCTTGTTCGGCCATGGTTACTTTTCCGCCTTTCGTCTCCTCCGCAGGAGTTCCGTAAACATACACTTTTCCTCCGCACGATGCAATCACTTTGCTGACGCCGATTGCGGCGCCGACCGCCATCGTGCCGATCAAATTGTGCCCGCAGGCATGGCCAAGGTCAGGCAATGCATCATATTCAGCCATAAATCCAATGGAAGGACCGGGACGGCCGCTATCAAACTCGGCCGTAAACGCCGTCGCAAGGCCGCATGTACCTAATTCCACCTGAAAACCGTGTTTTTTCAGCTCCTCGGACAGAATCTTTGAAGCTTTGAATTCTTCGTGCCCCAGTTCAGGATGATTGCCTATATACTGGCTGATATGCAGCAGCTCTTCACGAATATGTTCGATCTCTTTCTCAATTTGTTTTTTCATAACGGTTCTCCCTTCTCGATTACCGAAAGTTTTTTCCAGGGTTGACAAAGTAAAGCTCATATCCTCAAAATGTTTAAATATATAATTATCTGAATATTAATACATTATAAAGGAGACGAACGGAATGAGCAATGGCACCCCACAGAAAACAAAACTGCACTTCCCACATACTTATGCTTTGATTTTTTTCATTATCATTTTAGCTGCACTGGCTTCATACTTCATTCCATCAGGAGAATTTAAGCGGGTTGAAGAAGACGGCCAAACGGTTATCGTACAAGGGAGCTACAAGCAGACTGACGCAGGTCCGGTCGGTTTTTTCGAGATGTTTAAAGCCATACCGGAGGGCATGATTCAATCGGCGGATATTATTTTTTATATCTTTTTAATAGGCGGAGCTTTTGGCATCATCCATCAGACCGGTATGATTCGTGCAGGAGTCCATGTGCTGGTGCAGCGCTTGAAGAAACGCGGCTTCCTCCTGATTCCCGTCACCATGTTCGTCTTTTCCATCGGAGGCGCAACGATCGGTTTGTCTGAAGAGACGATTATTTTTATTCCGATCGGCATCGCTGTTGCAAGAGCGCTTGGCTATGATTCAATGACCGGGCTGGCGATGATTTCCCTAGGCGCGGCTGCAGGATTCACCGGCGGCATGCTGAACCCGTTCACAGTCGGAATCGCACAGACAATTGCGGAAGTCCCTGTGTTTAGCGCCCTCGGTTATAGATTGGCCGTTTATGCCGCCATGCTCGGTTTCTCCATTTTTTATGTCATGCGGTACGCCGAAAAAGTCAAAGCGCACCCAAATACCGGTTTGATGTATGGAAGCGAAACAGAGATGAATGAAGAGACTGCCGCAGGACACGCTGACCTTTCTTTCACCGGAAGACACGGCCTCGTCCTGCTGATTACAGCATTGGGCTTCGCCATCAATATGTTCGGTGTATTTCAATGGGGGTGGTTTCTAAGCGAGCTGTCGGCCGGGTTTCTCATCATCGGCTTTGCCGCCGGCCTTGCGGGAGGACTCGGCATCAACAACACCTTCCATTCATTTGTCGACGGCATGAAACAGGTTGTATACGGAGCTTTGATCGTCGGCTTCCCCCGTGCCATCGTCATCGTATTGGAAAACGGACATATTATCGATACGATCATCAACAGCCTTGCTTCAGCCATCAGCTCACTTCCTAACGAAATCAGCGCCATCGGCATGTTCGCCGTGCAAATCGTGATTAACACATTTATTCCATCCGGAAGCGGACAGGCAGCCACAACGATGCCGCTTATGGCGCCGCTGGCCGATTTATTGGGATTCGAACGCCAGATTGCCGTATTCGCGTATCAATACGGAGACGGAATCACCAACTCAATCATCCCGACCTCCGGTGTATTGATGGCTTCGCTGTCAATCGCAGGCGTCCCTTATGAACGCTGGGTCAAGTTTGTCTGGAAGCTGATCGCAGGCTGGATCATCATCGGCGCTGCCGCGATTGTTATCGCCATGATAATCGGAATTAAGTAAAAATCCGGGTCTTCAATATGCAGCCGGAGCTCCCGGCTGTATTCCCCATATATGCCTCCATCTCCCTGACCATAGAGAAGCCTTAAACCATCAAAACCGGCGTCCCTGCGACGATTGATCTACTAAATTTTAAGCTCAGGTTAAGGAAACCCGAAAACGGGACTTTTTATCCACCGTAGTCCAATTTCAAGATTCATCAACAAAATGGCGGATTCCAAACAAAGCACTTATCTTTTTCACCTGCTCTGCCTTGTCTTGGCCAAGGTGAAAAATGGGTAAACCTCAATTAAATGCACCGTTTTGTAAGTCATTAGTTTTAGTCTATTCATACTACCCAAAGTTTGAAAACATGCCTAATCTTGCAAAACATTGACCAAATTAGTATTTAACACCTATTTATTATTGATTCTTCAAACCTTAAAATGAGTGATGTTGTTTCTGTTTTTTTAAAGAAACTAAGGAAAAAGGAAGAATTATAATCAAATTTTCACTGTTAGATAAATGAAATGACCGGGACTTGAGTAAGATTCGTCCCGATGAAGGGCCTTTTTACCCTAACCACCCCATTCTTTTCATTTACATAACATTGAAAAAATAATAATAAAAAAGGAGACAGACCATGCGAAGTAAAAAGTTTTTTCTAATGATGCTTTTGATGATTGTAGCAGTCGTGTCAACAGCCTGCGGAGGCAGCAAAAGTGCGAGCGGAGAGAAAGAAGATACGAAAAAAGCAGATAATGCAGAAGTTAAAATACTAAGCTCCGAATATACGCTTCCGGATGATTCATCAACAAACCTGCACGAAAATGAACTTATACTAAAGATCAATGTTTCCGTTAAAAATACAGGAAAAGAACCATTGATGGTTGATAAAAGCCAATTCAGCCTTTACGAAGGCGACTCAAAAATGTCGGACGTCAGCGTATATGATGAAAGAAACAAAAGGCTTCGCTCTTCCACGCTGAATTCCGACAAGGAAGTCGACGGAAATATCTATTACATCGTTGAAAAGGGCAAAAAGTTTCAGCTTGAATACACACCTGACATGTACGGTGAAAACAAAGCCGATCCTGTCAAATTCGAGATCGACGGCGGCAGCGACGATTTGCTGAAAACGGCCAAAAAACTTGAAGATCCGGCTAAAGCATTGCTAGCTTACACAGACGTAACGATTTTCGGCAAAGACAATGATAACTTTGATAAACTAATCGACGAAAATAAACGTGAAGTCGTTACCGATTACCTTGAAGGCGCTCAAAAATCAATCGTTCGCTCTTTAGGATATTATGATGAAGAAGATGTCGATAAAAAGAAATTGAATAAACTGATCAGCGCCATCCAAAACGCTTATCAAGAAAAATCTCAAGTCAAAGCAGTTACAAAATCAATCTCAGGCGATGAAGCAACTGTTGAGGCAACCGTTACACCAATCGATAATACAGATGTCCAAAAGAAAGTGAAGAAAAGACTGGAAGACTATGTGAAAGACAGCGGCAAAAACTTCATGTCCAGAGATGAATTAATCAATCCTGCGATTGACATCATGAGTGAAGAAATCAAAAAAGCAGAGTCGACTTCAAGTGAGAAAACCGTTGAAGTTAAGCTTGAAAAATCAAAAAACGACAAATGGAAAATTGATGCTGAAGATTACAAGACCGAACAATATTTCTCAAGCTTCCTTAAAAGCAACAACTAAAAAAAGCACCCTAGTGGTGCTTTTTTTCAATTACGATAAAACAAGTGCTGTCCGGCAGCGGCACGCGCTGGCCGAGCCGGTCTGTCAGCTCGATTTTAGGGTTAAGGTGTTCTTCATACCCTTCCTGTACATAGTGTTCGAACACAAGAATGTTCGCACGTTCCCCCAACT
The DNA here is from genome assembly GCF_038593085.1 of Bacillus sp. FSL L8-0528. NCBI lineage: Bacteria > Bacillati > Bacillota > Bacilli > Caryophanales > Bacillaceae > Bacillus > Bacillus sp. FSL L8-0528. Next base: position 310,472 of record NZ_CP151961.1, on the reverse strand, counting down.
CTTTCTCAATACAGCGCCGGAATTCAGACGGCGTAAAATAGCCGAATTGCTACTGCACTTCGTGCGGATAGGCTTCTTCTCCCCAAGTATATGTATAGAGGAATTCCATCGCGTCATTCACAAACAGTACGGCCGCATCCTTCTCAGCCTCAAGAATTTGCACCTTTCTCCCTTTAAAATCATGGACATACCGTTTCAAGAAATCCATTCCATCCGGGTCTTTAAAACGAATCCGCCGCGTTTCCTCTTTGTTTTCGGTCATGATTCCGTCCCTGATGATGATTCTGCCTCCCCGCTTCAGAATATCAAAGGAGCTTTTTAACGCTTGTGCAATGACGAGATGATTAAATTGTTTTCCTTCATACGGAATGTATGAAAACAATTCGTGCAATATCGATGAAAATACAATCGTGTCGACGCTTTCCTGTTCGAAGTACTCAGGAAGATCCAACGCATCAGCCTGTTTCACATGCCACGGCTTATGTTCGCGCACTTTTCTTTTTTGGAGCTCCTCAATGACATTAACGGAAAGGTCGATGCCGATCACCTCTGCTTCAGGATGCTGGTCCGTCAGCAAATCAAGCATCACGCCGCCTCCGGCTCCGATGTCGAGCATTCTTTCTCCAACAGCATAATCGGCAATCTTCTTTTTATAATCTTCGGCACCGTTCATATCAGACAGATAAGCCGCTTCATTTTGCAGCCGGTCAAACGAATCCTTGCGAAACTCAAAAAAATCATAAAGCAGCACGATCGCCCGTTCATATAAAGGCGATTTCTCCGCTTCCTGGCAAAATTCAATCAGCTTCAGTCCGGCCTGCGAAAACGAAAACGTGACGCCCACAATCTCGGAAGCCTGATCAAACGGCTGAACAGCAAGCGAAACGTGTTCATTTACAGGCACCCCGCCGTAAAGCAAATCGCTGATCGACATCTCTTTTAAGCACGCTTCGATAATCCGTTTTTTATAAACATTCGTATGCCGCACACCCTGGTAATCGCGGTACATGTCCTTCATCAGCGGCTCAAAGCTGATGTGCTTGACTGATAAAGGATTGACAGAACGAAGCACGAGCAGAAAGATTTTGACAAACTCTTCAAAACTGAACGATGACAAGGCGGATTCCACATACCATAAATCGACCCGCTGAAAGAAGCGTCTCAGCGCATCTTCCGCCGCATGTTCCCTCAAAAACCGCTCGTACCGGCTGCTGTCTTCGCCGGAATCGAGCGCCTGTCCCCGCAGTTTTCTGATCCTTTCCGCAAACGGCCAGTCTTTGTTTCTTTCTCCTGTGCAGATTTGGCCGATTATCCGGTTCACTTCTTGTTCAATCGATTCCCAAAGCGACGGCGAAACTCCTTCAATGATACATTTGTTCAAAAAGTACAGAACCCGCCTGATATCGATGTGCTGAAGTTCGGATGCTTCAATCCAATCGATAAGAGGAGTGAATTGGCGATACCTTGATTCCCCGCGGATATACTGCCCGACGAGTCCATGCGTCAAAATCAAAATATAGATGAGTTCCTCAATATCCTGCCGCTCCGGCATATACGCCTTTCTTCGATCAGCATAAATCTGCGCCGACCCGATATTATGGATCGCAAGCTGAAACCTTTCTCACGCCATTCCTTTCTTTTATGAGGCTGGCCGCACTTAGCCGTTTCACTCCATATGAGAACCTCTTCAATGATTTCTTTTTCCCGCTCTGGAATGTCCGCTTTCTCCAAGATGGAGAGCGTCTGTTCCACATAAAGAAACACGGGATTCTGAGGCATTTGCTCCAGCGAAGATATCCGCTCCAGATTGACATTTTGTTCTTCAGTTAAAACAAGATACTTGAGCCATTCGGCATCACGCAAAACATGATAATCCCCGCTTTTCACTTTTTCAATGGCTTCTAACGATTGTAAACGCCTCATACGTTCTTCCCTCTTTTTTCTATTTCGATATGGCTAATCATAAGGTAAATGGTTTCATATAGAAATAGGATAATAGGCTTATAATCGCTATAATGTTTGGCCGCAGTCCGCCGTTAAGATTTGACCTGTAACCGTTTCTTGTTCGAGCAGCGCGCAAATGAGCAAGGCGATATCTTCCGGCTCTGCGATCCGTTCAAGCGGGAGCTTTTGGCTGAGCCGCTTCATTTTCTCTTCGTTCCCCTCCCACCATCTCGTCGATACAGCGCCAGGTGCCACACAGCTGACCCTGATATCCGGAGCGAGCGCATGCGCCAATGATTTCGTCAGACCGTGGACCGCCGCTTTTGATACGGCATAGGGGAGCGAAGAACCTGAGCCCGTCAGTCCGGCGATGCTGCCGACATTTACGATGGCGCCTTGTTTATTTTGCTTCGCCGCTCTCGCACAATAAAACATCCCTTTGACATTTACCGCATACAGTTCATCCCAGACTTCTTCAGAAGCCCCATCCAAGTCATCAAGCTCGATATGCCTGGTGATGCTTGCATTGTTGACGAGCATATCGACGGTGCCGAACTCACGGACCGCCCGATCAAACATGCCTTGAACTTCATTGGCCTTAGAAACATCGGCTTTAATCGCGAGCGCGCGGCCGCCTTGATTTTCAATCATCCCAACCGTCTCTTCAGCCTCCGCTTCGGAACGCGAATAGTTGACAATAACCGCTGCGCCGCGGTTTGCCAAAGCGAGCGATACCGCTCTGCCGATCCCAGTGCCGCCTCCTGTGACAAGGGCTGTTTTATTTTTCATTTCCATTTTTTATCACTCCCTTTTCAACTGATGCAAGCTGTGCTGTTCCATTCCCAAACGACCAGTTCTCTTTCACGTTTTCAGCCGCAATGATCATGACGTCCTCTTGGCGGATGCCGGCGTTTTTTTGTAAACATTCTGCAATGCGTTGATACAGAGCCAGCTTTTTTTCGACCGGTCTCTCTTTCATTGTGATGTGAATATAGATCAAGTCTTTCGTCCGTTTGATATTCATATAGCCGGGATCGAAAAAGAACTCTTCCTCATCGTGCTGGGTGATAACCTGAAAATAATCGTCTTCCGGAACATCGATCGTCTCCGTCATCGCCTGGTGAACCGATCTGCTGATCCGGCGAAGCTCTTCTTTTGATCTTCCTTTTAAAAGATCCATCCTGACAAATGGCATATATTTATTCCTCCTTTGTATTGTTTAATAGTGTATAACGGTTATATCATTTTGTATAATTGAATCATTTGAAGGATTCATTCAATTTTATTGAACTCGAGGTGACGGGATGGATTTTAAAACATTAAAAACGTTTCATAAAATCGTGGCTTGCGGAAGCTTTAACCGCGCGGCTGAAGAACTGAATTATGCGCAGTCCACAGTCACAATGCAAATCAAAAAGCTCGAAGAAGACCTCGGCATCCGATTGCTCGAACGGGGAAAAACATTCCGACTGACTGAAGCCGGCAGGCTTTTTTTTGAAGAAAGCAGCCATATTGTCAAGAATATGGATCACCTTCAACATCATATGGCCGACTTATTGCTTGGCGAAGCGGGAAATATTCGCCTGGGAGCGGTCGAACCGATCGCGAGCGGTGAATTGCCGCGGATTTTGGGGAGATTTTTAGCGGATTATCCGAAGATCCGGGTTTCCGTAGATATCGCCAACTCGTCGGCATTGGGGGAACGGCTGGTTCAAGGCAGCCTGGATCTTGCCGTCTGTTCGACTCCGGCAATGGGAACTGATCTTTATTTTGAACCGCTATATGCTGAAGAGCTCGTAGTGCTGCTCCCTGAAGGACACCCCGCCGGAAACAATGAACGCATCCATCTGAAGGATCTCAGGGAGCACCGTCTGCTGATCACGGCCAACAATTGCACCTACCGGAAGAAAGTCGAAATCGCGTTTCAGGAGCTGCCGGGGAGCCAAATGAACACGATGGAAATCGGAAGCATGACCGCTTTGAAAAACTATGTTGCCGCTGGACTCGGCGTTGCCCTGATTCCGAAAAGTATCGTCTCCCCTCCTCCTCCCGGAACGATTGTCCGGTTCATCGGCGATGACCCGATCAGCGTAACCTTCGGCATCCTTTGCAAAACCGCGTCTTTCCCGCTGAAACAAGCGGATGCAAAGCTGTACCAATATTTGAAACAGGAACTGGGAGAACCGAAAAAACCTTCCGGCTAAAGTCGGAAGGTTTGGGATGATGACATGATGGGACATTGAAAGATGATGATCTGGTCTCAGAGGGGGATGGTTACTTGCACCTGTCCGCCCCCCGCTTCACCGTTTTGAATCGATAAATCGCCTTGATGAAGCTTGACAACACGAAGCGCAAAGGTAAGTCCCATTCCGTAATGACCATTCGATGTCCGGGCTTTATCTTCCATATAGAAAAGCTCGGCAGCTTTCTGCAGGCCGTCTTGAGAAAACCCTTTTCCGCTGTCAGTGATTGTGAAAATCAATTGATCAGCCGTACACACAGCTTCAAAATCGATTCTCCCGCCTTCTGGTGTGTGATCTGCGGCGTTCGTCATGATGTTCATCAACGCTCGGTGAAGCAGCTGTTTGTCAAACACTGCTTTTTTTCCTTCAAGGTTCTGCTCCTTCAACACAATGTCAATCGATTTGTTCCCTATATATGCTTCAGTCTCATGGAGAACACTTTCGACTAGCGTTTTCACAGCGCCTTCTCTGTACTCGGTATGTAATGCTTCCTCAGTTTTTGAGAGATGGATTAATTGGTCAATGTACTGATCGATTTTTTGCCCCGCGTCAAGGATGTATCTGATATATTCCGACTGCTCTTGATTTTGCGGAGATAAGCTCAGCAACTCCGCATTTCCTTTGATGATGGTCATTGGAATTTTAATATCATGAGCCAATGCGCCGATCTGTTCTTTTTTCGTTTTCTCTAAATGCCACTGCGCCCGTAGGGAGGCTTGGAGGGCATTCCTCATGTCCATCAGGGAACTGATTACATGATCAAATTCCTTAATATTCGAGAACTCCGGAGTGAAATTTAAATTCTGTTTTTTAATTTGCTCAGCGATGGTGTTCAATGTTTGAAAATGACCTTTTAACCTGTTTGCAAATCGGGTTGTCACCGCAAAAACGACCGTAATTAGAAGCAGAATGATGATGCATAAGCTTGTCAGCTCATAGTTCGGGAGAAGCCGTCTCAGCAAGGGAGACCTAAACTCAGCGCGCAAAGGATACTCCAACACACAATACTCGCCTTTGCGCTCGATGATCATATAGCCTTTTTGACTTAAGGTGACATACGGCCTGCTCTCTATTTTTTTCCGTACAATTGAAAGATTCGTTTCTTTCATGTTTCCCGCTGTCTTTTGTTTCGACTTTTTATCCAGTATGGCGTACAGCATCGTATCAGGTATCATGTCTTCCGTTATCCGTTCAGCCGATTGAAGCCTGGGCTTAAGCTTTTCAGCTTCGATTTCATTGTAGTTGGCAGGATAAAACAGCCCTGCATTCATTCCGATCATATTGATCAAAACATATACAGCCGTGATCGCGATCAGGCTGAAACTCAAAGTGAGCATATATTTGATCAGTTCTCTGCGCAGCGTCTTTTTTTTACGGATTATTCCCATCTGTACCCTACGCCCCAAACCGTTTTGATCGGATCTCTATCGTGTTCTTTGCATTTTTTCCGAATCGTGCGGATAAATTCGGTTATCGTGGAGTATAAAGCATTGCCTTCCAGCCCGTATACATGATCATAAATTTCTTCTCGTGTAAAAGTTCGTCCTTTATGCTGAGCCAACAGCTCACATATTTTAAATTCATTTTTTGTTAAATTCAGGTTTTGATCATGAATAAATACTTCTTTGCTGTCAAAGTGAAATAAAAAACCGGAAATCACACGTTTAGTTTCGTGTTTCTCTCTCTTTTCCCTTCTCAAGTGTGCATTTACTCTCGCACTGAGCTCAAGAACGCCGAAGGGTTTTGAAATATAGTCGTCTCCTCCAGTCAGGAGGCCCTTAACGATGGCCTCTTCCTCCGTCTTAGCGGTGAGAAACAGAATCGGACAATCTACCAGCGGCCGGATTTTCTCGCACAATTCAAATCCGTCCATCCCCGGCATCATCACATCAAGCAAAATTAAATCATACCCTGAAAACACGTCGAGAGATTCGGCGTTAACTTGACTCAATGTATGAACTTGATGCTGATCGCGGCGCAAAATATTTTGTATGAGTACAAGAATATCTTTCTCATCATCTACTGCCAAAATGTTCGCCACTTGCTGACCACCCTTTTTCATTATTCATAAGCTTTTCTTCCTTCCCAGCGGATAAACCAAACGATGCTTAGAGCGAATACAGCTATTATAGCAAACACCATGATGAAAGCCCCCTGCTTGATTTCCCCGTCTAGAACAGAACGCAGAGACGGATCAATTTGGACAAATCGGTCAATCCCCTTATACCCTGTCAGCCTGATTCCCCATGCCCAGGGATTATATTTCCAAATGACATCGCCCAATCCCGTATTCATCAGTGCTGTCATCAAAAGACCGGCCCCGCCTATTAAAATCGAAGCCCCCATTCCAAATATGCAGCTGATCAAAAAATAAATGAAATAAAGTGTGATACTTCCGGCTGCCAGCCATGCCCCAGCCTCTAAAAAAAGGGCGATTGTCAGGTTCGGCACATGAAATAGAACTTTGAGCCCCAATACATAGAGTCCAATAGCCAAGAATACCGCACACAAGTTCATGAACAGAAGCAGTGTGACTTTGCTTAAATAAGCCGTTAATTTGGGCGCCGTGCCGCCCAACAGCACTTGAAAGCGGCCTGCCTGCTCCTCTAATGAAGCAGTCATTCCGGACACCATTCCAATCAGAAGCGGCAGGGCAATCGCAATTGCCTCACAATACGTGCGGTATAATTGATATGGATCATGTTCTCTGTTATAGAAATAAAGCAGAAAAACACCCGCACAGATAACCGGAACGGTCAAGTGAAGCCAAATAAAAGATGTGCGCTTTGTTTTTTGAAAATCAGCCGCCAGGCATCTGAAAAATAGCAACAAATCAAACCGCCTCCCGTTTTATCGATTTGCGATCAACGGCAGGGGAAAAAGACCGCCTGGTCAGATGCGCCAAAATAGCAAATAACAGAACAGATAGAACAACAGCCGGAGGAACGACTGCCCAACTTGTTAAAGGATCGCCATTTTCAAGAGGCACACCGTTTGGATGGATGCCAATTGTCGGGCACATGACCCTGATCGGCCAGCTCCACGGATTCAGCCACCAAAAAGGGCTTGATGCCGACATGATGCCCAACACGATACTGCCCAGCATATTGAACAAAACGGCAGATATAAACCCGTACTTTCGCGCTATCCATAAACAGATAGGGATCTCCCACAGTGTCGTGAGCCAAAGCAGCAGATTCGCGGCAATGACTGTCAAATGAATGCTCGAAAATTGAGGAATGACAAACTGCATCACAACCATAAACCCTAAAAACACAGCTTGAGAGGCTAAAGAATAGAGCGCAATGACGCTTATTTTTGCAGACCAGATCATATGTAAATGTACGGGAGAAGAAAAAATGCCGTTATAATTCGACGCTTTCTGTTCTTTCTGATGTGATAATGCACAAAGCAATGCGATCATAACCGGCATCAAGATGACAGACCACCAATTATACGTACCTGCTACAAAGAATCCCGGATTCATTAAAAAGGCGAAGCAAATATTAATCAAAGGCACAATGAAGATCATCTTTCTCGAAAATGTTCTTTTAAACTTCAGGTTTTCCGCTTTTGCATAATATCCGATCATTGTTCTCCGCCTTCTTTCCCCCGCGTTGATTTGACAACATCCATAAAAAGCCGCTCGAGATCGTCCCCCTTATTGATTTCCCCCTGATATCCGAGGTACCCTCCGCTGATAATCCCGATATGGTCTGCGATCTGCTCGACTTCCGACAAAATGTGGCTTGATAAGATGACCGTCATCCCTTGCTTGGGAAATGACCTGATAAGTTCCCTCAAATCTTGTATACCGATCGGGTCAAGACCGTTCGTAGGCTCATCAAGTATAAGTAATTTAGGGCGATTTAAAAGAGCGATGGCGATTCCCAGCCTCTGCCTCATCCCCATAGAAAACTGCCCCGCCTTTTTCTTTCCGGCATGATCCATATCAACGGTTTTAAGCACCTCTGTTATTCTCGCATCCGGAAGACCCAATAATGTGGCATGAACCTTGGCATTTTCGTAGGCTGTTAAATTATCATACAGAGGCGGAGATTCTATTAAAGAACCGATGTCTTTTAATACAGACCTTTTCCATTTCCGCCCCTCAAACAAAATGTCCCCGGCCGTCGGGTTTAAGATTCCGGTTAAAAGTTTTAAAGTCGTTGATTTTCCTGCTCCATTCGGTCCAAGCAGGCCGTAAATACTGTTCTTTTTAACTGACAGTGAGACGTCTGAGACCGCTTGCGACCTTCCAAACTTTTTTTGAAGATGCCTTGTTTCCAATAGAATTGTACTCATCTTAATCTCTCCTTGTTTGATCTGATCGGTACCGCTATCTTAAAATACCTTTCTCAAGATTTAATCAGAATCAAACGCAAAAAACCTTCCGGTTCCCCGGAAGGTTTAGCAGCTGTATGAGCTTTTTTAAGAAGGCATAAGCTCAAGATGACGGTCAAGTTCGTCCTGCAGGACGGCTTCAATATCTTTAAAACGATTCGATACAGTCGACGCGCTGACACCGTATTTTTTTGCAAGCTTCGCCTGGGATATCGATTTTTCCGATTTGGAGATCGAATTGATAAAATACTCCAAAGCAGCTGCAAAGGCTTCTGTTTTTTTGATGACCGGCGCTTTTTTGGCACAATACGATTTCCAAAGGCCGACCGCCCAGGAGACAAATGGTTCAGAATGTCCTTCGTCAAGCATACCTTTCTCAAAGACAAGCGCTGTTTCTTTTTCCATCTCATTGGCCCATTCGATGTCTTCCGACCCTTGTTCAGACGGTACACTCTCTTCCTGCCGGCAAAGCTGCATTAACACATGATGAAAATCCTCTCTCATCAGCTGTTCTTTTGTCCCGCCTTCTTCTGTGAAACGGCTTAAAGCCTCGTTTAACCTGTCTTTGAGAGCATCGGCCATTTTTGCAGGATAGATGGTGAATTGTAAGAAGAACTCGGTATGGCTTCCGATCTTGATCGGAAAGCCGAGCACGTACTCGCCTACAAAAGGCCCTTCCCGCTTCACATTCATCCTTATGGTGAGCTCTTCATTTGTTACAGCATCCTCAAAGCGAATACCGCCATCTGTTATATGTTTCACACGCAGCAGCGCAGGAGACAGGTCCTTCCACGATTGAACAGCTTCCTTAGTCTGCGATCTGAGAATCGAAGAACCCTTTTTCTGTAAAAAATCTTCAAAAATCGTCAATCCTCCGGCTGCCAACGGCCGGGAAAATACTCCCCACACGCCTAGATTAAAAACACATATCTTTTGTGCAGACTGATCCAAGTCTGACAGAAAAGAATACTGATTAAGAAATTGATCGATTGTGTCTTTATGTTCCGTAAAAGCGAATTCCATGACGTCTTTCTGGATTTGTTTCAATTCCTGCACCGCGACAGCCGGAAACGCTCCCTCCGCTTTGCCGCAGCATTTTTTATATTTCAGCCCGCTGCCGCAGGGGCAAGGCATATTTCTCTTTACTTTTCCCACGTTTAAACCTCCGTATCTTATACTACAACTTATTTATTTTATCAAAACTTTCCGGAGGGGGAAATCCGATAATGAAAATCAGTATGATTTAGCTGAAGAGTAAAATTTTATAAGATTGATTTAAAAGTAGAAAAAAAGACTATAAAATGGTCGGATTACACTTTTCATCCGCGTTGATATTCGGAGACCGATCTCCTGAGGTCGCTGCAGCAGCACTGCTGGTATCCGCTCTTTTGATGCCGCTGACAAAGCTCCGGGGCACAATTGGAAAAAGACTTTTTAGAATTCGGATTGTTTCTGATGATACAGGCCGACGGATGAAGCTTTGGCAGGCTTTCGTGCGTTGCATCGTCTCATGGGTGCATATCGCTTTCGGTCTGCTGTATTTAACCGTTGTTTTTTCAGGAACAAGTCGTCCACGATTTTGCGGCTAAAACATATGTCATGAAAACGGCCGACACGAAAGGTCGTGAAAAAGGGATATGAACCCCTTTTTCTATTTCCGGTATTCCAACAGACTGATGGTCAGGAGCACAAGGAAGCACCCCAGCCACTGAATGGATGTTAAACGTTCGTTTAAAAACAAAACACCTCCGAAGATGGTGAGAACGGGGCCGATCATAGAAATGACGGCTCCCCGCTCCGCTCCTATCCGCTTCATGCCTTCCAGCATGAATAAAAAAGGAATGACCGTCGTCACCGCCGCAATGATCGAAAAAAAAACATACATTGCGGGAGGATAAGAAAGCAGGATTCCCGGCTGTTTTCCCGTTGCGCAAAACAGCGAATAACCGGCCATCGCAAGACTTGCCGCCGACATTCCATAGGCATTCATCCGGATCCCGCCGATTTGACGGACAAGGCTTCCCGCCACAACAAGATAAACCGCATAGGCGGCAGCGGACAATAAGATCAAAAAAGCTCCTGACAGGTTCGCTTCAAATGCTTGCACATCCCATCCGCCGACAGCCAAGAACAGCCCGGCATTCACAAGCAAGATGGCGGCAAACGTTTTACCCGAGATCATTTTTTTATTTACAAAGGCCGTTAGCATCAATACGAACATGGGATAGCTCATCACAATCATCCGTTCAACGATTGCCGAAACATCATGAAGGCCGATAAAATCAAGCAATGGCGACAGAAAAAAACAAAGCAATCCGGCCGCATAAGCTTTAAAAATCTCCGCTTTTTCTGGTTTAGCCGGAAGCTTTGAACGATACACAATAAAAATCAGCCAAAACAGCGGCGCCGCAAATAATTGCCGGTACAACAGCACCGCTTCCGGCCATGCACCTTGTTCATAAGCCCATTTGACAAAAATTGATTTTGAAGCAAAACACATCGTTCCAAAGACCATAAAAACAACCCCGACCGCTTTTCCAACGCCGCCTTGAAGATGGCCGCTCTGCTCAGCTGAACTCTTCTCTGCTCGACTCAACTCTAAACACCTGTCCTTTTTATTCGTTGATATGTTTTTTTATAAAATGGAGCAATGTGCTGCCCTGCGCCGTCAAAATCACACCTTTTCCCGAACATTTTGGACAAGGTTCCGGCTCTTCTCTTCCGCTTCCATTGCAGTTTGGACATGTCGTTTCCAAATCGTCCGTTGCAATCACCATTTACCATCACACCTCCGTTTCCGTTTAACATGATGCGGCCAATCCGGCCAGCCTTCCTCCATGGCCATCACCTCCTTAAAAATAGAAAAAACCCCCGTCACAAAAAGGACGAGGGTCTCGCGGTACCACCTTTATTAATCGCATCAACGATTCGCTTGGAACATACGGAAAGGGAACAGTCAGCCCTTTCGATACGCTTCTCTTGATAACGGAGAGAACATCCCGGCTCCGCCTACTGTCGTTTCAGCGAAGCGATTCAGAAGCCCATTCGGCATCAGAAGGGCATCGGTTCACACCAGCCACCGACTCTCTTAAACCCATGCTCTGACACGTACTTGCTCTTCCTCAATATCGTTTAACCGTACATGATTTGTAAAAAATATATTACTCTGAAAATTAACGGGTGTCAATCAGCGTCAAATTCTTGTTTTTTTACGAACCTTTAATATACACAAGATCAACAGGCACAAAACAAAGAGATTAAATGCTGCTATCCAATAAAAATATCCTGGAACGCCTATGATGAGAAGTGGAAGTCCCGAGAGAAATACACCTGCAAATGCAGCATACAATACTTTTAGTAAGCCATTATATTTTTCTGCTTCAGATTCGCGGTCTGTATAAATCGCATTTGTTTGAACTTGACTGGGGTCAGCCGCAAAGTAATGCCAATTTAAAAACTGTGTCACATGCTTCCAGCCTGCATCCTCGTATATATGAATATATTCTTCCTGATCCAGGTTTGATGTTGTCTTATAGTCGAGCCGATATACTGTATTGCTCGGTTTTGTCTTTTCAAATATATAGATAAATAAAAAGAATGACTTTAACATCCATCCTTGTTTTGCCATTTCATTCAGCCAGTTCTCTTCCTTCCGGTCTTGCCAAGCAAGAAAAAAACGAAATTTACGCTTTCTTTTTTTACTCATGACTTGTATCTCCCTCTTTTTCAAAAATAGATTGACTGATCGTCACTAATTTGGACAGACGTTTAAATTCGAGTTCAATAACCTGCCATCCTTCATTCGTTAAAATATACTGCTTTCTCCGATTATCGCCAGTTTCGCCTTCCTTTCTAATCACCCCCTGCTTTTCGAGTTTGCTTAATGCACCATAAAGAGTGCCAGGCCCTAGTTTGACCTCTCCCTCGCTCATGCTCTCAACCCTTTGCATTATGCCGTAGCCATGTAATGGTTGAGTTAATGACAATAATATGTAATATGTCGCCTGCGTAAGCGGTAGATAGCTTTCCGCCGTTTTTTTCTTCACTTTTCGCACCTCATTATTAAGTATGGCGTTTTTCATTTATATATCTCATGAGCAGTACAACACCTATTAGATTGAATATGATGCTGCCGCCAAGAACTAGCCCCCACAATATACCGTTTATCCCTGATAAAATCGCTAGATTTAATAAAAGAATTCCGCTCAAAACAAATAAAATCCCGGTAAGGTATGTATTCAAACCATTCGCCTCCTTATTTTATATCGTATGGCGATATATCGACTAACGATATAATAGCATATTAGACGATTCGACACAAATCAATCACAGCAATTAGCCTGCAAATCAAATGATCTATTCTAAAAAATTGCAGATGATAACTGAACATCTTTGACACAGATCCGAAGCAATCAGGAACGAGGTTGTTTCGAATGTTGTCAAGATGCACCACCCCCTTTCCAATGGGGATAAGCAAGAACTCCCTCAAGTGAGCGCGGGCTATTGTGCAAAAGAGGGGAAACCTAAAAAAACCGCCTAAAAGGTCATTTCACAACCTTATCAGGCGGTTTCCAGCGATTATTCCTTATTCCTGTCAGCAAACACCGTCATGGCGTCGCACATGAACTTCGCCAAGCCGGCGCCGTATTGATCGATGTTTTTCGTAAAGCGCTCGTCAGCGACATACATTTGTCCCAGACCTTTGAAAGCTTCAAGCGAATAGCTGTGGCCGGTGTTATTGTTCAGAAAGTCGTACCAATCCTTTATAGCCGCCTGCGCTTCTTCTGAGTCAGGGGCGCCTTCTCTGAGGGCGGCGATTTTTCTGTAAATGGCATCATATTGCTGTTCCATTTTTTTTCGTTCATCTTCGGACATTGATTCGATAAAGGTCTTCGATTTATCGACGGCTTCATCGCCCCAGCGTTCCCGTGCTTCTTCCTCATACGGGTTTTGACTGAAATCAAATCCCGCGAACTTTTCCTCGTTTGTCATGTTGATTTCTCCTTTCGCGAATTGGATCGTTTTATCGATTGTCGCAATCATTTGGTCAAGCCGGCTTCTTTTCTCCAGCAGCGCTTTGCGATGGAGCTGAAGCGCCTCATTCCTGTCAAATGAAGGGTTCTCAAGAATGCTTTTAATCTTTTTTAAAGGGAAGTCAAGCTCTCTGAAAAACAGGATTTGCTGCAGCTTTTCCAGATCGTCATCTGAATACAGCCGATATCCGGCTTCGGTTGTCTCCGATGGAGCTAATAATCCGATTTCATCATAATGATGCAGTGTGCGCACACTGATGCCGACTAAGTCGGCCACTTCCTTTACTTTCATTTTCATTAATCTGACCTCCCTTCGATATTGACTATAAAGTATCCCGCAACGTAAGGGTCAATGCGAAATTCTAAATTTTTTTGCGCAATTTTTTATACAAACAAAAAACCCGGCAAAATCGCTTTGCCAGGTCTTTTAAGAATTGTTCAGCAAGACTTCTTTTAGAAACGGATCATCCAGCCACTCGTTCAGCTGGCCCGCGGAGAATCCTTTTGATACATTGAGATCGATGAGCGTTCCGCCGGCATAGCCGAAAGAAGCCGATCTGTCCGCAATGGTGTCCGGCCCTTTCGCCAGAACATTCTTCAGCTTCTTCAGCATGTTTTGAAAGCTCTTCTCCAAGTCGCTTTTCGGGTCTTTGGCAGATTCAATCACTCTGATGAGCCTCTCATTTCCGCCTTCAAGCTCTCCTTTTTCATCCAAACTGACATCAGCCAAAGACAGACCGGCAATCGTTTTCAAAAACTCATTCACATGCCATTTTTCATAAGCTTCTTTATCCAACGGCGTTCCATTTTGTTCACCGATCAGTTCCGCATGGCTCAACAGACGCGCGCCAAACCGTTTATCACTGTCATTTAAAACGGTTTCGATCCGGGTTCTTTTTTGTTCGTCTTCGATGCCTTCAACTGTAATCCGGTTATGTCCGTCAACATGCAATGTCAGATGCTCACTCTCGGAAAGAGAAATTCCGCTCTCGCGCAGCGTCTCATCGATCTGGCTGTTCAAACGCTGCCTGTCCACATAAAGATTATAGATCTCAAATTGAACGCCGTTCATTTGTGATCGTAATGACGGTGCATTTTTTTGAGCCGCTTCAGCCTGTTTGCTGATGGAGAGGGTGTCTGTTTGACTGGCGGCCATCCTCTTGGAGCCTTTGGTCTTGGCCGGCATCTCTGCGGCGGCAGGCTTCATCAGCTGCTCGGAATAAAGCGAAAGTTTTACCCTGTCTCTAATATTCATGGGAGCTCCTTTCATGCCAATTACATTCTATTACTTTTTATATCGGCCGGAATTTGGATCTGTTTACCAGCCGTGTGTTGAATCGTATTGATAATTGATCTTCAACTGCGGCGATCTCCATGTTGAACTGCTCCAAGCGAGCGAATAGTATCTCACATTCCATGTCGTTTTGACCGGAAGCGCAAGTTCAGGCTTTAGATCCGGAAACAGTGTGCCGCCGGAAACTGATGTGTGCCAAACGCCTTCATCCTTGTTCAGAACTTCCCTGTAAGTGTGTCCAAGGCTCGGAGAAATGGTTCCCTCGGCGGAAACGCTTTTCACAGTCGCTCCTTCGGGAATGGCCGAGACATTGGCAAGATTGACGGCGGCAACCGGAGAAACGACTCCCTGTCCCGGGCTTGAGATGGCTGATGGAGACAAATTCGCCGTATAAGCACCGCTCTTCATTCTGTCGATAAATTCAAGTCTGTAAAATCCCCAACCGTCATATGAACCGTCTTTAGACATAACGACCGCAATGTATCGGCCTGTCTCCGGAACATCCAAGCGGATGATTTCATTTTGGTTTCCCGTTCTTTCAGAAGATCCTACTGCAGGATAGCCGTAAGCATCTTTAAATAAGTAAAGGTCATAATCTGTATTTGCCGGGATGTTCTTTAGGTGAATGGCAAGCTGTTCTCCCTTTGTCGCGTAAAATTTATAATAATCTTTATCGCTTTCGCTGTGAATCGTCGCCGAAATCGTCTTGTATTTCCACAACCCTAAATCATAAGCCTCAGCGAAAGAATTGTTGGGTTCATACTCATCTTCGTAAACATTTGCCGAAGCCGAAAATGCTGGAACCGCCATCAAAAACACACTGAACACGAACAGAAACAAACTTTTTTTCATTTGTCCTTGCCTCCCGTTTATTCATCACCATAAAGGAACTCCCTTCCTAATATCGGTAATAAAACTGGAAGTTTAATGATATTTAATCAAATTATAGAATTTTTAACAGGTTTAATCATCCGCCGGCTCTGCCACACTGCCCACAAAAAGGATCATTCCGGATGTTTCATCAACAATCGCAAAATAAAACGGGCGGTCTGCAGTCATCGTCACTTCAGGGACGGGAGCTGATTCGATGATTTCAACCGCTGTTGCCGCGGATGCTTCGGTACCCGCTTCATCCACTTTGATAAATGTTTTATGTCTGACTTTATCAATTTGAGCGGCACCATGTCCGGAAAACATATTTGAAAAATCCGCGCTGCTAAACACGGTTTTCATTCCAAGCCGTTTAAGCGGTTCATTTAACATATAGTCTGTTTGAAATGAAAAGCGCGGCAGCTTGAGCTCAACCTGTTTCACCGTCCAGTCCTTTTGCAGGGTGCGCCATTGATCATACGTCATGCCAGCCATAAGCTGTTCAAGATTTGCCGCTTTTTTCGGCAGAAAAACAGCTAATGACAGACCTTCGTCTTGAAAGGGAAGCTTGACGGCTTGAAAATGTTTGTTTTCCAGATAAGGAAAGCGGTTTGTCTGCGTCATCATGGGGTGTTTTTTTGCGGAGCCGTCCGCTGAATAAAATGGCTGTTCCGCTGTCATGTGAGGATCAAATGGATGCTTCCAGCTTTCTTTAAAATAGACGGCATTGATGATGTAGGCAATCGTATTCGACGAGACTTTGTCAACGATCTGATCGATGCGGTCTTTCGTTTTCTTTTTGACCCAGCCGTTGATTTCTTCTGCTGCCCGATTTGGATCATCATGAAGCTGATAGGCGTCGCCAAGGCCTTTGATCGCGTCTTGAAAGCTTTCTTTCAGCTCCCTTTTGGACCATATCGAATTGGCCGACGAAAATTCGCCGTGAGGCAGCGTTTCTAGCGAACGGTTCACAGATTGTGACATCCTGTTGATCGATGCCATATCTGTCTGGTTGAGGTTTAAAGTGCCGAGCAGCTCCTTTCTGCTGTCTCCCGCGGCACCGTTTGCCGTCATTACAAGCGCCTGGTGAATACTGTAAGGCGAGAGGAAGATGTTTTTCCGGCTCCCTTCCTCTTTTATCATGTCTTGAAACAATGCAAGCGCAAACCGCTGTTCAGCTTCAGATAACGAGGCGTCCGTTTTTTGCGCGGATCTGACGGGCGGGGGATCGGCCTCCTTGTGCACTCCGCATCCGGTCAGCAATAAAAGACCGGTCCATATCACCATCGCACTCCATTTCGATTTCAATTGTCAACACCTCCTACTGTTGTAGTGGGTTTAGCATTGGAAAACGTTACAAAAAACGGCAGCCGGTGCAAGAAATCCGCAAAAAAAAGCTTATCCACTGCTGAATAAGCTTTCTGTTACTGCGCTCACTGTCCTTTGACAGCCAGTTCGCGCAGATCCTTTTTGACGATTTTGCCGAGCCTGTTTTTCGGAAGGCTGTCGGTAAAGACGATCTCAGGAATTTTATAGTCGGACAGGCGCTCTTTGCAATACGCGATAATGTCCTCCTTCTTGAGGCCGGAGCTTTCGTTTTTCACTACATACGCCCTCGGAACTTCCCCGTACATTTCATCCGGGACGCCGATGACGGCCGATTCAACGACTCCGGGCACTTGATCGATGATTTCCTCCACCTGGTCAGGATAAATGTTGTCGCCTCCGTAGACAATGACGTCTTTATACCGGCCGGTAATATATAAAAATCCGTCTTCATCAAGTTTGCCGGAGTCCCCCATATAAAACCAGCCGTCTTTCAGCACCTTTTGCGTGGCGGAAGGATTTTGGTAATACCCTTCAAAAACATACGGGCTTTTGACGACGACTTCTCCGACTTCGCCTCTTGGCAGCTCTTCATGTGTATCAGGGTCTTCGATTTTTATGCTGACTTGCGGAATCGGCTTGCCGGCTGAATTGACTTTATCCCAGCCCATGTCAGGCCGCCATACGCTGACCGTCCATGCTTCTGTGCTGCCATACCCCTGCACCATCAGGATTCCCATGTCATTGTACTCCTTAATCAGCCGCGCCGGCACCTTGGTGCCGCCGGAGACAAGCATTTTCACTGATGACAGGTCGAATGGATGTCTTTTCATTTCCTCCAGCATGTAAGTGTAGACGGAAGGAAACGCCATCATCATATGAATGCGTTTCTTCTCGATCTCCTGCAGGATTTCAAACGGTTCGGGATCCCATAAGAAATGAAGGCCAATTCCTTCAAAAGCCGCCTGAAAAACATGGTTGAGCGAGCTCATATGATAAAGCGGATGGCTCGCTAAAAAGCGCGTGCCTTTCAGCTGTTTCGATTTCACGTTCACCTCTGTCAAGTATGCGGCCAGACTGCCGTGGTTGACCATGCAGCCTTTCGGATTTCCGGTCGTGCCCGAGGTGAACAGCATTAAAGCCAAATCATGCTCAGTCACCTGGTCGGCCTCCACCTCCAGCGGCCTGTTTTTAAATAAGCTCTCAAACTGTTCAGTCGTGTTCATTCCCGCACCCGCTTCAATCATCAGGCAGAACTGAAGCTGTTCGCGGAGCGGCGTTAGTATATCGGCAAATTCCAAGTCATAAAACATCACCTTCGGCCGGCAGTTGTTCAAGATTCCTTTTAATTCATACGATGTCAGCTGCCAGCTTAACGGCACGACTGTCGCCCCGATTTTAAGAGACGCCAGCAAAATGACGGGAAAATGATGATTATTTTTACATAAAACCGCGATGTGGTCTCCTTTTTGAACACCCTCCTCCAGCAGATAATGAGCCAGCTGGTTCACCCGTTGATGATACGCTTTGAACGTAAACGTTCGATCTCCTCCGGACAATGCTTCCAACCCATCTGACGTTTCCATATGATGATTGATTAATTGCTGAAGTGTACTCAAAATTTTCATCTCCAAATTTTCATTGTTTCTCACAAAACCTGGTGAGATTATGTGACGCACAAATTCATTCTAAAACAAAATATATCCATTGTAAAACTATTTCATAATAGAATTATTATCTTTATGAATTGATAATAAAAGAAATTAAATGGCTCATGTTAAAATTCATAAAATCGTTTTTTGCGGAGCATTCGCTTATGATAAAATAGACCTATGTTTGTTTGGTCAGCATGAAATGGCTGATCTACTACACGATGTCGGAAATGAGGAAACCTTCATGAATCACCATCGGATTGAAGCGAATCTATTGGATCATGCTTTCACGAAATATTTGCGGTCTTCAAAGAAATTGGACGAAGAAACGATTCCGAAAAGTATCACGAGCGGCAAAGGGTTTATTTTGCGTATCATTTACAGACACGGAACATGTACGATAAAGGAAATTTTACAGGAGGTCGCCCTGTCTCCATCAGCAACGACAACAGCTCTGAACCATTTGGAGAAAGAGGGCCTTGTGATCAGATCGAGAAATAACGATGACCGGCGCACCGTCTGGATCGAACTGTCGCAAGAAGGAACGAGGATCGCCGCACAAATGGTGGAAAACCGCCAGGCTTTGATCGACAAGCTCTTCGGCAAGTTGTCAGAAGAAGAAAAAAAGGTTTTTTTTGCTATGATTGAAAAAATTATGATGTGAAAACGGGCCGTCGATCGAAATCGACAGCCCTTTTTTTATTGTCTGACCCCAAGCGCGTCCAGCGCCATCTTCAAGTGCTCTTCTTGCTTTGTCTGCAGGGCGAACATGCCGATTTCAATGCCATAGGCGGCCTGCAATTCTGTAATATGCTCTTTCATCCGCGGCCAGACCCGGCCCCCTTCTTTTTCATAATAAGAGATGAGCCGGGCGGTTTCGGCTTCTCCTAAAATCGTCTCGTATAAAAGAAAGTCTTTTGCCGGGTCGGCGATTTTTGCTTCCGTCCAATCCAACAGCCCAGTTATGCTCTGATGCTGGTCAATCAAAATATGCGGGGGATGCAAGTCGCCGTGGATAAACGCAGTATGTGCAGGCCAATACGAGTCGTCGGACAGCCACTTTTGCCATCTTTCCCAGAGCTCGCCGCTGACCCCGAGCTCTCTTTTGATCTGTTCCATCTGCTCTGCTTTTGACCGCCTGACGCCATCCGGATTCATCACATGCATGCCCGCTTCTTCTGCGGCTTTATGATCGATGCTATGCAATAGCGCGAGCGTTTTCGCCAATGACTTGACAAAGGCTTCAGCCGGGGGCTCATGATCCATGTTCCATACGTAATTCTTCATCTCCATGTCAATGACTGCGGCAGGAACCCCCGGAAGCTCCGGATATGCGATCAGTTCGGGAGTATGAATGCGCCAATCCGGCACAGCGGCGGGAAGATGGTTTTGCAGCAGCTTCAGCACTTTCCCTTCATACACTGCTCTTTCAATCACATCGTCGCGCCGCGGTTTTCTCAACACCCATCTCTTACCTGCTTCATCTTCGGCAAAGACGACTTGAAAATCCATGCCGGACTCGTTGATTTCCGCATGCTTTCGTTTCAGCCGAAGGCCGTGTTTTTCCGCAAGTTTTAATGTATGTTCAATTTGCTCATTTACTGTTGTCATATACGATTTTCCCCTTTACTGAAGGTTTTTAATAAAAAAAAGCACAGGTCGTCTGCCTGCGCTGGAAAGTAAACGGAAAAAAGATATGACAAATAAACTGAAGGCAAGCTTCAGATCAGCTATTTTTAAAGGCAAAAAAAGAGGCGCTGGAATCCGCGCCTCTCCCTCTGTTATTGCATAAGGGTCCCCTAAAAACAGGCAGACTGATCCCGATTACCCTGCACACAGGCAGAGACTTTGTTCACGATTTAGTTAGCGAGGACAAAGTTCAATCGGAATCTGATGTATGCCATTTGGGAAATCCCTCCGTTCATCAAAGTTAGCCTAATTTTAACAGGTTTTGGAATGAACTGCAACGCAAACTTCAATATTTCAGAAAATGATCCTGATAAAGGAAATTTGCTTATCGAAGCAGAAAAAAGGGGCGCGTTCCTGCCTTTTAAATTAATGATTCACACCCGTTCGGCGCTTTAATTCTCTTAGCCATGCCGTATCCCCGGTTCCATAGCTTTTCTTTTGCCCTGTATCCCGCAAAGATCCGTTGCTGTAGTCAATAGATAAGATAAAATCCGGAATAGAATCATAGCCGGCTTCTGCAAGTCTGTTCAGCTCTGCTCCATAATGAGCGATTGCGAAATGAGCCGTTTTCTTTTGGACAGGGTCCTTCTCCAGTTCTTCTTTATACACATCTAACAAATCACGGCCGTCAGGTGTTACATAGCGGCCATCAACCACTTCCAAGTCCTTCAGGTGATAGCCTGTCACCTCATATATCTCGCGAACCGTCTGATATTTTTGCTGTGCTTCTTTGGAATATTGGACTGAATCGCTGCTCAAGCTTTTCATGATATGCAGAAATAACTGTTTGCTGTTTTCTCCTGATTGCAATATATGTTCAAGTTGATGGATGAGCTGCTCATCATCTGTTCCGCTCACCTTTACTTGATAATCAACCGGTGTAATCGTAAAGGTGAGCGCCGTATCCGCAGGAATGGCAATATGATATTGATCCAGCAGCGCTTGAAGCTGTTTGTTGACTTGGCTGCGCTGATATATTTTCTCATTCTCCGCCTCTACTTCCCCATTAAAAGTAACATTTCGAAACGCGGCATCCTGCATATTATAGTTTTGCGCTTTTCCTTTGAACAGCCACTCAGTTTCATTGTCATATGCAGCTTGTCTTTCTGCTGCCGACAGGTCATTTCTGAAATAAGGGGAATTGGAATTTTTGTATTTATCCTTAATATAGCCTAAAGGGTCAGGTTTCGTTTTGTTCATTGCATTTATTTTGCTGTATTTTTCATCTAAGATTTTTTTCCTGATATCACTTTCTGACTCATAGGGGTTTTGGGCATTGATCTTCGTTTCTGCCACAGTTCGATCATTTGCTGCTTCGTATGCCCGCCTGAAAGCTTCGGCATGATTCACAATACTGTCCTTTGAGTAGTTCAGCTTACTCAAACTTTCCTTCGATGGTCTTCCTGCTTGACTGCCGGCCTTCTTCGCAAGGGCAGTGATATCAGAAGAGACATTTTTTACAGTTGTATCAGCCGCATTCCTTTTCAACATATTCTGAATCATCAGCTGTGTACGGATGTATTGACTATTGAGACGCATTGGGCACCTCTCCTCAATTCTTTCTATAATCCCTATATCGGCTTAATTATGTTTATATTGACCTTATTAAACAGTAATTTACATAGCAGCCTCATAATTTGGATGAAAAATCAAAAGGCATCCGAAAAAACGGATGCCATTCCTTATTTCTAATCTTCCCTGTCACTTTTATTCCGTATCCGCTCAATCACCTCATGCAGTCCCTCAGGTTTATAAAATTCCACCGGAGAACTGCCCTTTTCAAAGGAAATCGTCTCGGCTTCAATGAGCGCTACATAGCGGCCGTTTACTTTGGCAAGATGAATTGAATCTCCAAATTCGGCCAGCAGTCCTTTAATCTCGGTTTCTCCCAGCTTCATTTTCAGCTCTGCCTCAGGCATGTGCTCAACGATCTGGGCGGATGCTTCGATGACTTGATGGGTGTCGAGGCGTTCCTGAATCTCCCGCTTTTCGCTCGCTTCCCAGATTTCGAGGTCGTGTTCAAACTGCTGGAGTTCTTCGCTTTTGTCTTCAAATGCTTCGTATACATGCTCCTGAACCATGTTCATCACTTGGGACTTCATGATTTCCGGCATCGACTCGCCGTACTCGACGAATTTTAAGAAGTCTTCAAAGTAGCGGGCGTGCGAGGCCTGGTGGATTTTCACTTCACTTTCCTCTGTCATGCCCTCTTCAGGCATGTACGGATACTGAATCGATTTCATGTTTTTCGTCGTGATCGCCATTTCGACCTTGCGGATCAACGATGATTCATCGGCGATCGAAGCGACCTTCGGTTCAAAGTCGCACTTCATGACAAAGACAAATGTATCATCGAAGTATTTGCGCGGTACGGCTGTCGCCACTAAAAAAACGCCTCCCCTGACGGCGCTCGTGTCGAGGTATGTGCGGACGAACTGTTCGCTCAGTTCATTGAATTCTTCCTTTGTCTCCGCAAGTTTTGTTTTGTGAAACAGATTGTAGTTCGGATTAGAATCAAGCTCATGCCCCGGCTCTGTGATGAAGCGGCCGATTTTCGTCGGCACCTGCTCTGATTTCGGATGGCGTTCGGCTTTCCGCTTGACGATTTTTTTCAATTCCCCGTCTAAGAAATCCTTCAGTTCGCTGGTTTCAAATTCCTCTGTATCCAGCGTCTGAAAATGTTTATATTGCTTGTTGGCCTGCTCATCCTTGCCGTCGACCTGAATGACATAAAAAGAAATATAGCGAATTTCAAATTCCATGACATGTTCACCCGTTTTCCTTGTTGTTTCAGTTCTTCAAGTATAGGTAAATGCCTGGAATCCGTCAATTTGCACCTTTACGATATACTTAGTCAATTATAATACATCTTCCCGGTCAATTTTTCGGATCGACCAAAACGCAATAACAATCCCGATTACAGCCAATGAAACAGGAATATAAATAATAGAAGCAATTGAAAATCCAGGACTTTGCTGACCGATCAGCGCAATCAAAATGCAGGATGTCACAATAGTGGCAGGAACTGATTGTTTGCGCATCCCAAAGTATAGTGGAATAAAACTCAACCCTGTCGAAGAAGCAGCGTAAATGAGCATACTGCCAATCTCATTTCCAATGGCTTGCAGCGTCAGTTTTTCCGGGCTGAATTGATAGATATCATTGAGCTGCGAGAAAATAAACGCAAGAATCAGTTCGGACACGATCATTGTCAAAAAGGTCAATCCGCCGGTGAGCAGCAGTTTTGCGGCAATCAGTTTTTTTCGGCTGACCGGATATGTAAACATGACCGTGATGGTTCTGTTTTTATACTCCCCGATGATCAGTTTGGCAATCAGCACGCCTGCAAAGACAATAAACACAGACCTCACAAAAGTTCCGAGAAGCTGCAGCGTGGATCCCGCGTCAGCCATCGCCATTTGGCCTTGAGTAAGATTTTTTTCCTCCGACCCGATCAGGCATAAAAAACCGAGTATACATAGATTTGCAATTACTGCACCTTTGTAATACCACCCTAGTTTTGTTTTTTTAAACTCCAATTTAATTAAATTCAGCATTGAACTTCAACTCCGTTAAAATACATCTATTTTTTCGATCCGCCTTACTGCCAAAAAGGAAAAAAACAGACCGACAGCGGCCAGAGATAAAGGAATATAAACAATTGAAGAAATAGAAAAGCCCGGGCTTGTGGAACTGATCAGCATGCTGATCACGACAGACGAAATGATCGTTGCCGCAGCTGAGTGCTTCCGCATTCCGAAAAAGATGGGCACTAAACTCGTTCCTGCGGCGCCAAAAGCAAAAACGATCATTTTCAGAGCCTGCTGAGAAACCATAGAAGCTGTTAATTCGCCGGGGATGACCCCATAGATTGAATTCAGCAGAAAAAAACCAGCTGCAACGCATGCATTTGATAACAATATCGTGATGAAAGTCAGCCCGCCTGCGATCAGCAGTTTAGCAGCCAGCAGTTTTTTTCGGTTGATCGGGTACGTAAACATCACAAGTATTGTCTTGTTTTTAAACTCTGAAATCACTAATTTTGAAATCAGCACGGCTCCGAAAATGATAAAAACCGCTCTGACGAAAGTGCCGATCACAAGAAATGTTTCATCAATCGTTTGGAACGTATCCTTGCCTTCTGTGAAGGTCACCATCCACAGAAAACCGAGAATAATGAAGTTGGCAAAGACGGCTCCGCGTACATACCAGCCAAGCTTCATCTTTCTCATTTCGATTCTCATTAAATTCAGCAAGTTTCTCCGCCTCCTTATGCGCTGGCCGCATTGCCGTTGATTAAGCTGAGGAAGTAGTCCTCAAGCGAAGTATGCTTTTTATTCATGGACTCAATTTCTATATCATTCAAAATCAAAGCTTTAGAAATGGCTGTTTGAGAAGGTTCGGCATCATAAATTCGGATCGTTTTATCATTTAGTATTTTAAAATTAGCAATCTGAAGCTCATGTTCAAGCACAAAGCAAGCCCGCAATTGATTCGGAGTCACGAGTTCAATGTACTCTGTGTTCCGGCCTCTTACGCTTTCCATCGATACTTCTTCAACAAGCCTGCCGTCCCGAATCACTCCGATTGTATCTGTAATCTGCTCTACTTCGTTCAGGATATGGCTTGAGATGAGCAATGTCATTCCATACTCTTTGCTCAATACTTGAAATAAGTTTCTGATTTCTTTAATTCCGATAGGATCAAGGCCATTAATCGGTTCATCTAAGATGAGCAAGTCAGGTTTGGTGAGAATGGCACGCGCGATTCCAAGACGCTGCTTCATACCAAGCGAGAATGTTTTGACAGGTTTGCTGTCGATATTTTTTAAATTCACCATGTCCAGCACTTCCTGAATCTTGGCTTTATTGTGATATCCCATATACTCACAGTGCAGATTTAAATTTTCATTGGCTGTCAGATTTTCATAAAAAATCGGGTATTCGATCATGCTGCCTATTTTGCCGAGAATCTCGTATGATTGATTTGTCAGCTTATGCCCGAGAATATTGATTTCCCCGCTTGTCGGTTTTACGAGGCTCGTCAGCATCTTCATGACGGTCGTTTTCCCGGCTCCATTCGGGCCGAGAAAACCGTATATTTCTCCCTTTCGTATATGCATGCTTACATTTGACACAACTTCTTGACCTTTGAATGTCTTGGTAAGCCCGCTTGTTTGTACGATGTAAGTCAATTCTGTTTTCCCCTTTCCTTTCTCTGCTATGTGTCTATTGTAGCGATGGACGCTGTCTTTTTTATTTCTTGTTTCTTAAGAAATCCTTACGTTTACTAATAGGTCATTCGTTTTAACGTGATGGAAAACGCCGTCCGTTCATACGGCTTGCTTTGGAGAGAGATGTCCCCTCCCATTTTCTCAATGAGCCTTTTTGTAATTGTTAAGCCGAGCCCGCTTCCCTGGAACGCTTTATTTCTCGATTCCTCAAGGGTATACAGCCTTTCGAACACCCGCTGCTGATCATACTCGCCAATCCCTTTCCCACGGTCCCATACCGTAATGACAATCCGCGTGTCATCATATGTAAGGGACAATCCGATCAGCTTTCCATCTGCACCATATTGAATCGCGTTTGATAAAAGGTTTTGCAGAACCCGGTCAAGCGCTTCTTCATTTCCATGTGCATAAACCGGGGTATCCGGGATGTCGATGACAGCTTTAAAACCTTTTGCCTGAACAGCATCATAGTGTTGGAGAATATTTCTTCTGCATATTTCGTTGATATGTATTTTAGTGAGCAGTATTTGCTTATCTTCTGACTCAAGTTTGGCCAAGTCGAAGAAAGAATTCATCAGCTGAATGATTTCGCCTGTTTTTTGATAAAGCTTTTCCAGCAGCCTTTCACGCTCTTCTTCCGCCATGTCCGAGTCATTTTGAATCGCCTCGATATATCCGAGCACAACAGTCAGCGGGGTTTTCAGATCATGAGACATATTGGTCAGCATTCGTTTCATTGACTGCTCCGTTTTTGCAAAACGGGCTGTTATGCGCTGACGCTCCTCAACAAACAGGTTCATTTGCACGAGCAGATCCCGCAGTACTTTATCATCCGTTCCTAATAAAATTTGATCAGCCGCCTGCTCATTTAGCATCACACTGAGCTTTTCCGTAATGTACTTCAAGTTTTGGTCCCGCTGTTTTTTCATTTTATATTGAACGATATTGAGAGACGCCAAAATCATCAGCATGCCAATCCATAACATTGTCATCCTAAAACTCTCCTAATTTATAGCCGATGCCCCAAAGCGTTTTAATATATTGCGGAGAGGAAGGATCATCCTCTATCTTTTCCCTCAAGCGCCTCATATGGACATTAATAATATTTTGATCGCCGAAATAATCCTCATTCCAAACCGAACGATAGATTTGTTCTTTTGTAAATACTTTTTTAGGGTTTGTCACAAACAAGGTCAGCATCTTCCATTCCGTCGATGTCAGCTGAAGCGGTTCACCATTTTTTTGTACGGATACATTTTCTATATCAATCGTAAGCTCGTGAACACGTACTATTTTTTGATTTGCCGGCTCACTGGCGGAATACTGCGTTGCGCGCCGAATGGCGGCTTTTATTCTTGCGGTCAGTTCGATCATCGAAAACGGCTTGGCAATATAATCATCCGCACCAAAGCCCAGCCCCAGCGCTTTATCGACATCCCCGTCTTTTGCAGAAATCATTAAAACCGGAACCTTGCTCTGTTCACGGATCAATTTCAGAAAATCCATCCCGTTCAGTTTAGGAAGCATGATGTCGAGCAGAATCACATCGTAATTGCCCTGCTGAAACAAGCGAACGCCCTCTTCTCCGTCAAAAGCAAGCGCGACCTCAAATCCTTCTTTTGTTAAATAATGATCGACCATTTCACTGATCGAATGATCATCTTCAATAAGCAATATGCGCTGCATCTTGTTCACCTATCCTTTTCAACATAAAAACACACGTGCAATTACACTCATTGTAATTGAAAAACGTGTGTTTTTTACAAAAATTATTTATATTTCTAGTTGAATTCTCTTGTATCTTCGGATCTATTGACCGATACCAATCTACCCTCCCCGCTAACTCCGATCAAGTCAAAGGCGCGGGGTTGAACAAACACAAGTCATTGGAACAAAAAGATGACCTCTGATGTCAGGGGTCATCTTTTATTGATCAAGGGGCTTATTCTTTTTATAGTGAAGTGTTACGTTTTGCTTCCGCAAAGTTTCAATAATGTCATGATAACTGTTTGCAAACTGCTCGTTGTCTGATTTCATCCGGGTGATGACGGTTTTTCGGTTTTCACTTTTGTGATCCAATTCTTCTTTAATTTTCGTGATCATCATGCCTTTTTGCCCTTCGATTTCGCTTTTTAGCACTTTATCAAATTCTTTCAGTTCTTTTAAAACGCTTTTCAGCGGCGCGTTCAGTCGGGCCGCTTTATTCTTTGCTGAAATACTGCTTAAAAACATATATGTCGCTGAAACTGTTTCAGTTTCCTCTAATAACGGTTTTACCATCTTAATACCCCTCCCCTATGCCTTAAAATCAAACAGCGCCGAAATTTGCTCATCTTCATCGAACAATTTTTCAATGCTGGCGCGAATGCTTTTTACAAATTTCTTTTTGCTGGAGGTTTGTTTTTTTAATTCGCTGACGACGCCGTCGCACTGAGGAAGCGGGGCCGTGTGATACGAGTCGTGGACGACGATTTTATTCAGCTTTCCGTTTGATCCGGCGAAGCCTGAGGCAAGCTTGAACTGAATGTCGAATTGGTAGCGGGAAGGATTGGCTTCCATGTCATGAATGGCTTTTGTCAACTCAGATTTTTTAGTTGCGAAATGATCGTGGATTTCATGGTGGAAAACTCGTTGGAAGTGTTCAATTTCAGCCTCAATCTTTGAAATGGCAGCCATCCCCGCCTGGTAAATCCTGATGGCAGATGACAGGTTGACCTTTATCTCTTTTCCGTCCTTGCCTTTCTTAGAAAAATAGATGTCTCCTCCTTTGTAGCTGATGCCTTTCTTTTTGGATAGGGCGTTTAGAAGCGGGGTGATGCTGTGGCCTTCGCCAATAAGATTGAGAAGGTCTTTTGTGTCTTGATCCAGTTTGCCCAAGGCTTCTTCCAATGCTTTATAAGTTGAATAAAATTCGATTAAATTTTTCAATAGTGATTGAGAGAGTTGTCTATTATTTAGAGTAAATATGACGGTCTTCCAGTCGACAAGAAATTTGATCTTTTCATATAAAACGTCCAGCCTTCCAGTCAGTCGCTCTACTTCGGCAATGTCTTTTTGAATGGTCTTCTTTTTCGCTCCATCAATATAACCGTTTGCTTCAAGCTGATTGAGAACAGGGCCGCTGTAGGCCTTGACTTTTGCAAAAAATTCTTTGAACTCTGGCAGCTTTTTATCAAGTGCACCCACCATATTCAAGAGGCGGGCCGGATGTTTCAGGCAATATGCTATTTGCTGAGCTGTACCCTCTTCATTCATGATTCCGTTTAAAAAATCCATATCTACGCCGATTGCTTCCATAGCAAAACCCTGAATGCCGCCCTTTCGATAATCAGCAGCATATTTTTGAAAGTACCCTTTCAGTTTGCTCACATCTTCATCAGGAATATGATCAATGACACTTCGGAATCCTTTTATATCCGGGTGTGTGTTCGTCATCTTCACATCGCCGAACGTAATAAAATCAGCCTTCCCGCTGACACCGTAGAGCGGATCGTCACTGGAAATGCGCTGGGTGATGTTAGCTGTGACGCCTTTGTCGTTGTAGTATTTGATGATGGCTTTTTTGAGTTTGTCTTTTGGGATTGTTGATAAATCGTTTACTTGATACTTCTTTCTTAGTTCCCTTGCCATTTTCTTATCAATCAACAATAAATGATCTACACTTATTTGGGCCCCATTTACACCATAAACCTCATCAAATTCACCATTTACTAACTGCACTAAAACTTGGTTATTGTTTGCAAGAGAATGGCCCATAGCATAAGTTTTTAACTCTTTAGAGTTACCGACTTTTCTCTTGGAGGCCCTTGAAAATTCCCTTGTAGCCTTATATTGTCTGTTATCCATTCCCAAAAACAATCCAAAGAAATTATATTTCCAATCTTCATTATCGGCGCTGCCCTCGGAAATAATGTGGAGCTGATCGATATGTTTTGTCTTATCCTTTATATGAATAGCTGTTCCATCATAGCCTGATTGACTGATTGTTTTATCCTTACTATGTTCTAGAATTTCTTTTGACGTAAAAATCTCAATATTTTCTGGAAGTTCATGATTTGTTTCCTCTTTATAAATTCTGCGAACATCTGCCTCGAAATTGTCTTTAGCTTTTTTCATTTCATTTGGATTATTTGAAGCAAACCTATTTTTATAGCTGTATTCCAGGTTTATTATACGAAGTTTCACATTTTCATTTTCAAATATATTTTTAGTTGCCATCCTATTTCTCCTTATCAGTTAAAAATACGATGGATTTGACTAACTTCTTAGCTTTCTTTTCAGCAGAATCAACATCAAGTGAACAAGGTTTAGAACTCTTTAGGCAAGTAAAGTCATATGTAAATTGTATACCAACATAATTCTGTTTATTTACATAACCAATATAGGAATGAGTCTCATTATTTTTTTGATTTGTATCGTCGTGAACAGTTTTCATATACGCAAAATAAATATCCTTATCTTTTTCCTCAAACTTTTCAAATTGTCCTTTATATCCATTTTCCTCCCTCACTTGTTCTAACATTTCATTTGGATTATTGATGAAAGATTGATTTAGGTAATATTCTACAGAAGCATTAAGAGAAACATTCGTTTTTTCATCGTAGCTATAAAAAGAGATTATCTCTTCATCTTTTCCGAGAGAGGATAAATTGTCATCATATTTCCCATCCTCCGGAAACAACATCGTAAACCCTTTCAGTTTAGACTCAAGCAAATAATAGCCGGGCTCGACTTCCTTTGTTGATGCCATGTATTCTCTTGTTTTCTCATCCTGGAACGCCGGAACCTGCGGGAGGTCTTTCGGGTCCATGTCTTTCGGCTTGACCGCTTCTTCTTGATTGCCGTTTTGGCTGTCGTTCATACTGCATCCTCCTGTAAAAACTAGTATTATAGAAAAACACAATATCATCATCTTTTTCATTTTATTAAACCTCCAAGGGCTTTTAAGTTAAGCTGCAAGTACTTCATTTTAATGCGAATGACATGCTTGAAAATGATACTTTTTTATGTTACAACTTGGAATAAATTAGATAAATAGGAAATAAGAATCACCACCCTGCAAATCGTATGCCAGCCCTCTGAAAAAACAGGCAGTAAGGTTGATGCGCCAAGATTCCGAAAGGTACTGCGGTTTAGTTTACCAAAGAGGAAATATGAAAAAAGAACCACTTCATACTTCTTGTTAAAAACGAGTTCGCAATTAAAAAAGCACCTATATCAAGGTGCTTTTCGATCAAGTCACAGGCGCGGGGTTAAACAAACACAAGTCATTGGAGAGCCCCCAATGTTCCGCCCATGTTTTCCTCCCGCTTGCGACGGCAAGGATCGTCTTGAAAATTTCCCAGCCGACTTCTTCTATTGAAGCTTCACCTGTTGCGATCCTTCCGGCGTTAACGTCGATTAAATCGCGCCAATCTTCTGATAACGACTGCCGGGTTGCCACTTTCAAAACCGGAGCCATTTCAAGGCCGTACGGCGTTCCCCTTCCGGTTGTAAATACTTGCAAATGCATACCCGAGGCCAATTGCAGGGTGCCGCATACGAAATCGCTTGCAGGTGTCGCTGCAAAAGTGAGTCCCTTCTGTACAGCCCTTTCACCAGGTGCGAGTACGGCATTGATCGGGCTGCTTCCCGATTTCGCGATCGATCCGAGCGATTTCTCAACCACGTTAGCCAGCCCGCCCTTTTTGTTTCCTGGCGACGGATTGGCGCTTCGGTCTGATTCGCCTCTTTCCAGATAGCGGTCATACCAAGCCATTTCCCGAATCAGAGCGCGGCCGACTTCTTCATTGACAGCGCGCGGTGTTAGGAGATGAACGGCATCGCGGACTTCGGTGACTTCCGAAAATAAAACCGTCGCCCCTGCCCGGACGAGTAAGTCGGCCGCATATCCCGCCGCGGGGTTTGCGGTCACCCCTGAGAAAGCGTCGCTGCCACCGCACTGAAGGCCGATCACCAGGTCTGAAGCGGGACATGTTGTCCGCTTCCGTGCATTCAGCCTTTTTAAGCGCTCTTCGGCCATTTCCATAATCGATTGTATCATTTGCTGAAACCCTTTCCGTTCCTGCAATGAAAGAATGTTTTCAGCGTCTCCTTCCGGCTCTATCCTCATCGGAAGGAGCTTCTCGCAGCCGAGTCCGATCACCATCGCTTCCCCGCCGAAATTAGGGTGCCTGGCGATATTTTGAATCGTTCGGATCGGGATTTTGGCTTCCGGCGCATTAATCGCCACACCGCAGCCGTACTGATGATTTAATGCAGCGACACCGTCAACGTTCGGATATTTTGGGAGCAGTTCCTCTTTAATTCGTTTAACTGCGTAATCGAGAACACCTGCGACGCATTGCACGCTTGTCATAATGCCAAGCACGTTTCTCGTGCCGACGCTCCCGTCTTCATTCCGGTATCCTTCAAATGTGTACCCTTCAAGAGGGGGAGCGGGTTTTGGAACTTTGTTGGCGATGGACAGTTCATCGAGCGGCGGAGCTTCCGGAAGCATGATATGCGACTCGGAAATCCATCCGCCTTTTTCAATTGGTTTGACGGCGTAGCCGATGACTTCACCGTAGCGAATAACGGGCCCGCCCTGTGTAATGTTCGTTAAAGCCACTTTATGCCCTTGGGGAATACGCTCTTGCAGATTAAGCCCGCAAGGAAACACCGTCCCTTTCGGGAGTCCGCCGGCATTGGCGATGATGGCGGCATTGTCTTTTTCGTTCACCTTAATGTACAACGGGGTTTCAGTTTGATTGACAAGCATAAGGATTGATCAACTCCCCTTTTCGATCAGCGCCTTTCCGCAGCCCTTCTCCCGCCGCGGTACATGTTAGAAAGCGCTGTCAAACAATTTAATGATTGTTTTTTTCATCACGAAGGCCATTCAGTATTTTGTCACGTACAAATTTTAAATGCTCATACATATGGTGATAGGCTTGGTATGGGTCCCTTTGTTGAAGGGCTTTCAAAATATTCGTATGATATTCGACAGTCCGGTCCCTTTCCCTGTATGGAATCTGGCTGTCGATTTTGGCATGTGTGATCAAGAGTGATTGAATCATGCCTTCAAGCACCGGGTTGTTCGCGCTCAAAGCGATGATCCGGTGAAATTCTTTATCCGCTTCTCCATAATGATTATCCGTGCTGTTTGCAATAATATCGATCGTTTCCTGCAGCCTTTCGAGCTGACTGTCATTGATCTTTTCTGCGGCGATCGTGACAAGCCCGAGTTCCAGCGCCATCCTCGCTTCAATAATGGCCGGCAAATTATCGACCGCCAAAGCCAGCATGACAGAAAACGGCTGGATGCCGATTTTATCATTAAAATACGTGCCGTCCCGGGTTTTTCTTTTAATAATTCCGAGCGTTTCGAGTGATATTAAAGCTTCGCGGAGAACGGGTCTGCTGACATTCAGCTTTTCCATGAGCTCGATCTCCGTCGGCAGTTTGTCCCCCGGTTTCAATTGGCCGCTTGATAATAAATGGACGATTCGTTCTACAACCTGTTTTGCCAATGTCTTGCGATTGACTGATTCGACCTGCAATGTTTCCATATCTTCTTCCACGACTGTGGGCCCCCTTTCAGTTGTTCATATTGTAAGACAAAATATCGCGTATGACAATGTCGGCTAGGGGCCTCTCAAACCGCTGTTTCCGCAATTATCGAACAAGACAAGGGCGTTTAGGGTCGAAACGCCAATTTTCAATCAAAAACTGCATGGCAACGGCATCATTCCGCTCGCCTGCTTTCATTTTCTCATACAGTTCATTTGCTTTTTCCACCTGTTCCATGTCGATTTCAATGCCGAGCCCAGGCTGATCAGGAACTTGGACATATCCGTCAGCAATTGAAAATGGCTGTTTTGTGAGGCGCTGTCCATCCTGCCAAATCCAATGCGTATCAATCGCCGTAATGTCGCCGGGAGCTGCTGCGGCAACGTGGGTGAACATGGCCAGTGAGACGTCAAAATGGTTATTGGAGTGAGAACCCCACGTCAGCCCCCATTCATGGCACATTTGAGCAACGCGGACAGATCCCTGCATCGTCCAGAAATGCGGATCTGCCAGCGGTATATCAACAGCGTGCAGTTGTATCGCGTGCCCCATTTGCCGCCAGTCTGTCGCAATCATATTCGTCGCTGTCGGAATACCTGTCGCACGGCGGAATTCGGCCATGATTTCCCGACCCGAGTATCCGGCTTCCGCTCCGCAAGGGTCTTCCGCGTAGGCGAGCACATCCCGTTTTCCCTTACAAAGCGCAATCGCTTCTTCCAATGACCACGCGCCATTCGGGTCAAGGGTGATTCTCGCCTCGGGAAACCGCTTTGCCAAAGCGGATGCCGCCTCGATTTCATCTTCTCCCGAAAGGACGCCGCCTTTTAATTTAAAATCATGAAAACCGTATCGTTCTTGAGCTGCTTCAGCAAGACGGACGATCGCTTCGGGTGTCAACGCTTCTTCGCGGCGGAGGCGGAACCAGTCGTCACTTGCCTCTTGCTCACTCATATAGGGAAGCGTTGTGCGCTTTCGGTCGCCAATGTAAAACAAATAGCCGAGCATCTTCACTTTTTCCCGCTGCTGGCCTTCCCCCAACAGCGCCGCTACAGGGACGCCGAGAAATTTTCCGAGCAAATCGAGCAAAGCCGCTTCCAATGCGGTCACTGCGTGTATCGTCGTCCGCTGGTCAAAGGTCTGCACCCCGCGCCCTCCGGCATCCCGGTCTTTAAAACGACGCCTGAAAGACTGCAAAATCGATTGGACAGCGCCAAGCGGCTGACCGATGACAAGCGGCTTTGCCTGCTCCAGCGTCTGGCGGATCCGTTCGCCGCCCGGGACTTCGCCGACACCGAGAGCGCCTGATGAATCTTTTATAATCACGATATTCCGTGTGAAAAAGGGGCCGTGAGCTCCGCTCAAATTCAAAAGCATGCTGTCGCGCCCTGCCACGGGTATAACCCGCATGTCGGCAATGGAAGGGGTTTGCGATGCTTTCTCCTCTTTTACATGCTGATGGATGTTTGTATTCATATCGATTTAGCCTCCCTCTTATTAAAGCGCTTACATTTTATATGGATAAAGTGGTGTCCGCAGGGTCTTTCTCTTTCTGCAGTTCGATGCGCTTGATCGGCCCGACGAGAAACAGATAGCTTAATACCGCGGCAATCGCGTTGGCCCCGACAAACACAAGCGCTCCGTTAAATGAGCCTGTCGCATTCACGATATATCCGATGATGATCGGCGTCGTGATGGACGCAATATTTCCAAAGGTGTTGAAGATGCCGCCGCTCAAGCCGGCACACTCCTTTGGCGAGGTATCTGACACAACCGCCCAGCCCAGCGCGCCAAATCCTTTTCCGAAAAAGGCAAGCGACATGATGGAAACGACCAGCCAGGATGAATCTGCATAGTTGCATACGATCATTGAGCAGGACATCAGCATGCCGAGGATGATCGGCGTTTTTCTGGCAACCGTTATCGAGCAGCCCTTTTTCAAAAGGAAGTCTGACACGAACCCGCCCAGCAATCCTCCTAAAAATCCGCAGATTGCAGGAAGCGATGCGACAAAACCCGCTTCAAGAATCGACATGCCGCGTGCCTGAACGAGATAGACCGGAAACCAGGTCAGAAAGAAATAGGTCAACGTTGTGATGCAGTATTGGGCGATATACACCCCGAGCAGCATCCGGCTTCTTAAAAGCTGCTTAATGTAAGGCCATTGCGACTCCTTTTCTTTCTTTTCCGCGTTTTTTCCCTCATCCATCGAGACAAGCGCGCCGCCTTCTTCGATGTACGCCAGTTCGGCGGCATTGATTCTCGGGTGTTTTTTTGGTTCGTAAATCGTTTTCAGCCAAATAATCGACATCGCAATCCCCAGAGCACCCATAATGACAAAAACCGTATGCCAGCTGAATGAATGGGCGAGCCACCCCATCAGCGGTGAAAAAATGACAAGTGCAAAGTACTGCGCCGAGTTGAAGATCGCCGACGCTGTTCCGCGTTCAGAGCTTGGAAACCAGGAAGCCACCACCCGGCCGTTGCCCGGAAAGGACGGCGCTTCTGACAGACCGACGAGAAACCGGAGCGCAAATAAAAGGATAACGTCCGTTCCCGCGGCGAAAAAGCCAAGCGTACCCTGCAAAAGGGTAAACAATGACCAAAAGAAGATGCTGGCGGCGATGATGATTTTCGACCCAAAGCGGTCGAGCAGCCAGCCTCCGGGAATTTGGCCGACAACATACGCCCAGCCAAATGCGGAAAAGACATACCCCATCGCCACCGAACTCAGCCCAAGCTCATGCTGCACAGAATCGCCGACAATCGAGAGTGTCGCACGGTCGGCATAATTAATGGATGTGACGAGAAACAGCATAGACACGACAAACCAGCGGACAGAACTTCTTTTCCCCGCGGTATGGGGGGAGGCTGCACGATTTTTTTTCATAGCATCTTCTCCTTTATTCATTTGTACCGAAACGATTGATTTACGGTTTGACAAATACGGTTTTCACGGCTGTAAAAAATTCTTTTGCTGCCTCCCCCTGTTCCCGTGAATGCGAGCTCGATTGTTTAACACCTCCGAATGGCGCCTGCAGTTCGACACCGGCGCTTTCGGCGTTGACGCGAATGAGCCCCGCTTCGATTTCATCTATGAATGACAGCATCCGGCCGATGTTTTGCGTAAAAATGGAAGCGCTCAGGCCAAATTTGACGTCATTGGCCGTCTCCAAAGCTTCCTCAAGTGTATCCGCCTTGATTAAAGCGATGACCGGGCCGAAAATTTCTTCTTGGGCAATCGTCATGCCGGAAGTGACGTTGTCAAAAATGGCCGGCCTGATATAATAGCCGTTTTCGTATTTTCCATCTGCCAGCCTCTCGCCGCCGAAAATGAGGTCCGCGCCTTCTTTCTTTCCTTTTTCAATATAGGACAGGCAGTTGTCAAGCTGCTGTTTGTTCGCAATCGGTCCCATCCAGACATCTTCTTTTAAGCTGTCGCCGATTGTAATTTCTTTCGTTTGTTGAAGCAGCTTTTCTTTAAACCGGTTATAAACACCGTTTAAGACGATGACGCGGCTTGTCGCCGTACACTTTTGACCCGTCGACCGGAACGCTCCGCTGATGACCGCTTCAACCGCACTATCAAGGTCGGCGTCATCTGCTATGATCACCGGGTTTTTGCCGCCCATCTCAAGCTGGTACTTCGCCCCTCTTTCAAACGCCGTCCGGCCGATGATTTTTCCGGTTTGGTTCGACCCTGTAAACGTAATTCCGTTCACATCCGGGTGTTCAGCAAGCCTTTGGCCGGCCGATGATCCCGGTCCTGTCACCGCATTGACCACGCCTGACGGAATCCCTGCTTCCTCAAAGCACGAGATAATTTTAAGGCAGGTGACTGCGGTTTCTGTAGCCGGCTTGATGACGACCGTGTTTCCATAGATGAGGGCAGGCGCCATTTTCCAAATCGGGATGGCAACGGGAAAATTCCACGGCGAGATGACGCCGACGACGCCGAGCGGCACTCTGTCGGTGTACATGAAAGCGGATGTGTCGGTCGAGGGAATCACATCGCCTGTTTTCCGCATCCCCTCTCCGGCATAGTATCTGAGAATCGCGATTCCCCGCGCTGTTTCCCCTTTTGCTTCAGGCAGTGTTTTCCCCATTTCACGCGTCGCACACTCGGCAATTTCATCGAGGCGCTGTTCCATGATATCAGCAGCCTTGTAAAGAAATTGACCGCGCTCCGCTCCCGACAGCTTTCTCCAAGCCTTTTTGGCCTGCTTGGCCGCTTCAACCGCCCAGTCTACATCCGCAATCGAAGACTTTTGCACAAGCCCGACGATATCCCGTGTATCTGCCGGGTTCAAGCACTGTTCCATCCCGCCCGATTCAGCCTTCACCCAGCGGCCGTTGATAAAGTTAAAATACGTTTTATTTTCAGCTGCAACAGACATCTTCAAATTCCTCCTTTTGTTTATAGGGCAGCGGTCGTTTTCGGATAACGCGCCATCGCGTTTTTCAGAATGTTTTCGAGCTGCCGGCAATGTTCTTTTTCCACCGGAACGATCGGCGGTCTCGCCGTGTTTTTCACATGAAGGCCCATGATTTCCATACCGGCTTTGATCAAAGACACGGCATAGCCCTTCCGAAGTTTGCGGATCT
This sequence comes from Bacillus sp. FSL L8-0528, assembly GCF_038593085.1. Taxonomy (NCBI): domain Bacteria; kingdom Bacillati; phylum Bacillota; class Bacilli; order Caryophanales; family Bacillaceae; genus Bacillus; species Bacillus sp. FSL L8-0528. The sequence goes on along the minus strand of NZ_CP151961.1, from coordinate 272,691 downwards.
CGTTAATCGGCATGATGACATGCTCATAAATCTCTTTGACAAGCTGGTCGTTGCCGTTTAATAATGCCTCATAAAACATCCTTGAAATATGAGGAATATAATTGGATATCGCCGAAGAATACGACGTAAAGCCAATTGGAGCATAAGCCGGCATCGTGACTTCAGCCATCGGCATTCCGTTGAGCCAGCCCAGCCTGTCTCCTATCGTATACGACAAACTGATATTCAACGCCATATCCCCTATGCCGTCTTTGAGTCCGACAAGCTGCTCGAGATCGGTCAGCCGCTGAATCTGTTCAAGCGTCAAAACCGCATTGTCTCGCTGATAAATGATGGCGTTTAAATCCGTGCTTTCAATGATTGTTTTCGTATACTGATAGAGGCCTTCCTGCTCTCCGTGTATCAAGTATGGCGGGAGAATCAGATAGCCGTCGGCCCCTTTTTCCTCGGAAATCCGCGCCCATTCCAAAGCGGTGCTCAAGTTGCCGCCCACTCCTGTGTAAACAGGCACCTTCCCGCCCGCCGCCGAGACGGCAATTTCGACCATTTGCTCATATTCCTTTGCGCTGAGAGACTGAAATTCTCCTGAGCCGCAAGCGATAAAAACCGCCTCAAGCCCTTCATCCAATAAAAAGCGGATGTTTTCGTAAAGTGCTTCTTCCTCCAGTTTTCCTTCCCTGTTGAAGGGTGCCACCGGGAAACCTAATATGCCTTCCGGCGCCTTCCGTAATTGACTCATCTCCGTCATCCCCCTGTCGTTCATTTCCTGAGAAAGCGTTGTCATTCAGTTGAAATGCGATGTTTCTGTTTTTAGAAAATCCCTCCATTCATCTTTTTGTTTAATTGTAAGACAAATAAACAAATTGTCAATATCATTATTTTCTGATTTTTTTATTTCAAGCAAAAAAAAGAGACTGAAGACACGGTCCGTCTTCAGCCTTAGGCCTCAGCCCCTGGTTGCGCAGCAGTTTTTTTCCGGTAAATAAACGCCGATAAAGAGATGCTTAATTCGTATAATACAAGCAGCGGGACGATCACCAACACATCCGAGATAAAATCGGGCGGCGTGATCACAACTGATACGACAATCAGCGCAAAATAAGAAATTTTTCTCATTTTACTGAGCTTGGCCGGATTTAAAATCCCGAGGCTCGTTAAAAACATCACGATGAGGGGCATTTCGAACAAAAACCCGAATGGCAGTGTCAGGTTCATCATAAAGCGAAAATAATGCTCTGCCGTAAACATCGTTTGAAAATGGCCGGCGGATAATCCGATCAAAAACTGAAGAACGAGCGGAAAGAGCACAACATAACCGAATACAATCCCCAAAATAAAAAAAGTGAAAAGACCCGGAATATAAAATAATGCCATCCTCCGTTCGCGGTCGGTCAGCGCAGGCGCCACAAACCGCCATGTCTGAAAAGCTGCCACCGGTATGGTGGCAGCGACCGCCAGCACCCCCGCAATCATCATATAAACCCAAAGAATATCCCCCGGCCCCAGTACAGCAAGCTTTTCATCGAGGTCTTTAATCAGCCAGTCGTAGATATCCTGAACAAACAAAAAGCCGGTGATGAGAAACAGAATAAACGTAAGAAGCGTTTTAATGATTCGCTGGCGCAGCTCTTCAAGATGGGCAATCAAATGTGTTTCCCTTTTTTTCACCTTCGCCTTCCTCCCCTTCACATGCTAAACAGAAAAAAGAACAGACGGGTTCACCCGCCCGCTCTATTGATCATCGTGCCGATGGATCGTTTTGCTTCTTCGCATCAGACCCCTGTCCGATCTCATTGTCATCGGCAGATACTAAAGACTTTGTCGCGCTTTTGAATTCGGTCAGCGTTTTTCCAAAAGCCCGGCCGATTTCCGGAAGCTTTGAAGGCCCGAAAATGATCAGCGCAATTACCAGAACCAGGATGAGACCCGGAATACCGATATTTGAAAGCATTTTGCTGTCATCCTTTCATTGATTACTGGGTTACTTTTTTCTCCTTTTGCTTCACTTGCTTCTGATGGGCTCTTGTATGTGCGAGGAAGCGGTCTTCTTCGACTTCGTTTGACTTCTTCACGCCTCCAGGCACAATGTTGGAAGCGGTCCGTTTCAGCCCTGTGTAGTCTTTATGATAAACATAGGAAGCTCTTGTCGAAATCGCGGCACCCGGTTCTGTCACATATGGGACCACGCGGTAATCTGTCCGCCATTCTTCCGGTGTGACCGTACAGCGCACATAGCCGCGGTAATCATTGAAAAACTTTATATGAGGATTGTTCGATAAAATCTTATCTGTATCCGCTCTTTTATCAGCGCCGTTTCCTCCAGATGTAATCGACGTCCCGACGAATTCCACGCCGAAGATGTCCGATTTTGGATTGTCAAAGTCAACGAGCAGATTATTTGCCCAGCTGGCATGCACATCACCGGTGAGGACGACGATGTTGTTCAGTTTTTGAGATTTGATGAAGTCGATCACCCGCTTTCGCTGAGCGGGATATCCGTCCCACGAATCCATGCTGTAAATCGGCGCCGCGCTTGTCCCAAAGTTCCATTGCGCAAAGAAAATCTGCTGTGCGATGATGTTCCAGTGTGCTCCGGAACGACTCAGGTTGTCAAACAGCCAAGCCTCCTGTTCGGCTCCAAGCAGCGTCCGCTTCGGATCATTCGACTCATCAGAAGGAGGCTTATTGCCATCTCCGTTGGCTTGGTCATCGCGATACTGACGGGTATCAAGCACGCTAATGTCCGCCAGATTGCCGTAGGAAAAATTCCGGTACAATTGCATATCAGGACCGTTCGGCAGGGATTTGCGGCGGAGCGGCATATGCTCGTAATAAGCTTGGTATGCGGCGGCGCGCCGTTTAATAAACGCTTCTACTGACTGGCCTTTTTCAGGGATGACATTCGCGTAGTTGTTCTCCACTTCATGGTCGTCCCATGTGACAACCCACGGGAAGGCGGCATGTGCGGCTTTCAAGTTTGCATCTGAACGATATTGGGCATGGCGGTTTCGGTAATCAAGCAGCGACATGATTTCAGGACCGCTGTGTGTTCTGACATTGCCTGTTTTTGAAACATATTCATTCGGACCGTACTCATAAATATAGTCGCCGAGATGAAAAACAAGATCGAGCTTTTCCTTCGCCATATGCTGATAGGCGGTATAATAGCCGTGTTCGTACTGCTGACATGAAGCAAAAGCGAATGTGAATTTAGCCACATCTGCCCCTGCCGCCGGAAGCGTTTTTGTCTTGCCGACGGGGCTCAGCTGGTTGCCGCATTTAAAGCGGTAATAGTACACATGATTCGGTTTCAGTCCGGATACCTCGGCATGTACCGAATGTGCAAGGTGAGGTGTCGCTTTTTCGGTTCCCCGTTTGACGATACGGCGGAAGCGTTCGTCTTCCGCGATCTCCCATTTCACGGATACAGCTTCATTCGGCATCCCGCCCCCGTTTAGCGGATCGGGAGCCAACCTCGTCCACAATACGACGCTGTCAGAAAGCGGATCTCCCGATGCAACGCCAAGTGTAAACGGATATTCGGAGAATGTCGGTGCTGCATTGACTTCCATTGCCCCCATCGATTGCGCGATTGCAAGTCCGAGCGAAAGCCCGGCTATTTTGCCGGCCCCTTGAATAAAACGGCGGCGGTCAAACGTATTGTCCTTGAGGCTTTCCTCGCTCAGCTTTTTCATCCATTCCTCCAGCGGTCCTTCATGTGTCATTCGTATTACCCCTCTCTATACAAATGATTGATCGGGTTCTATTATAGGCAGAGTTTATTAACGAACTGTAAAGTATTGTAAACAAGAGGAGAGGCGCGGTTGATGGTCCATCAAGTCGCACCGCCTGTAGATGTGTCGAATTTTGTCACAATCCAACCCATTCGCCTATGATTTCGACAAAAACCCGGTCCTTTCCCGCAGACCGATTTTCCCGTTTTTCTTCACATGATCTTTAAAGAGAGAAAACAAAAAAAGCCCACACCATTGCCGGACAATGATATGAGCTTGTTCACCAAGTGACTTTATGTAAGATGATGTTTTGACGGAATTCATCGCAATTGTTTTTATTTGCCGTTCATGTTTAAGGCTTTCATGACCACCTTTGTTGCTTCTGCAATAAGCTTATCATCATACTTGGCATCCTTTTTATCCCTGCTGGATAATACTGCAAGAACGACAGGATCTCCTTTTGGCGGCCAAATGATGGCAATGTCATTCCGGGTTCCATATGATGCCGCTCCAGTTTTATCAGCCACTTCCCAACCGTCCGGCACACCGGCACGGATTAAGGCATCTCCAGTGGTATTTCGTTTCATCCAATCGATTAAAAGCTCGCGTTTTTCACTTGGAAGTTTATCTTCAAGAGCAAAAGCTCGAAGGCTTGTGACAAGTGCTCTTGCTGTACTGGTATCCTGAGTTTCACCCGGATTCACTTCATTTAACTCTGGTTCGAATCGTTCGGGATTTGTAACCTCATCACCAATCTTCCTCAGTTCCTTTTTCAAACTTTCAGGTCCGCCAATTTGTTTTAGAATCAGATTCTGTGCGGTATTGTCACTGTATCGAAGCGAAGCATCCGCAAGCTCTTTAAGCGTCATTCCCGTATCAACGTGCTTTTCGGTAATCGGGTTGTAGTTTACAAGATCATCACGTGTATATGTTATTCTCTGGTTCAGATCTTCTATTGATTTCTGTTGTAAAAGCACCCCTACAGTTAAAGCCTTAATCGTCGAAGCAAAAGCAAAACGCTCATCCGGCCGATACGCTACCGTCTGGTTGGTACCTGTATCTAATGCAAAGATCCCGAGTTTTGCATCAAATTGCTCCTCAAGTTTTGCAAAATCATCTTTCATCTCCGTCTTTTCATTCTTCTCGGCAGGTTGCGAGGCATTCGATTGATTGTTAGCGCATCCTGCAAGCGCGACGCAAGAGAAAATCAACACTGCTGCAGCCTTTTTCAGTTTTAAAGTACTGAACGATAATTTCATCAAAATCGTCTCCCTTCGATTGAATATTTGATTGATCGTAACCAGCTGTGCCCATTACACCTAAAACATAGACAAATGAAGCAGTCTTTCCGCCATGCCTGCTGTGTTATGACTTGAATGAACACGAAAGAATAATTGGTACGTACGATCTTTCAGCCGACTCAAACATCAAATCTTACAAATGTAGTCTTTGAAAGTATTACACATGTAAGATTTAAATGCAACCGTTTTTTCGGAACGAATAAAAATCGAAAAGGACATAAATACCGGCGGAATGATGACCTCGTTTCCACCAGGGACAAATGAACGGACGGGAAGTGATGGAATTAAAAATGCAGAAACAGCATGTTCACTCCAGTTAAATTGACTTCTTAAAATGGCAAACCTATAATGAGAGTATTACATTTGTAAGTATAGGATGATTAAAATGAAAAAAATACCTCAAATCTCTGATGCGGAATTAGAAGTGATGAAAGTCATCTGGAAGCATTCTTCGATCAATACCAATGAGGTGATTAAAGAGTTATCCAAAACCAGTGAATGGAGCCCTAAAACCATCCAAACTATGCTGCTGCGCCTCATTAAAAAAGGAGCATTAAACCACCATAAAGAAGGACGGGTTTTCGTTTACACACCAAATATAGACGAAAGTGATTATATAGAGGTGAAGAGTCACAGTTTTTTAAACCGGTTTTACAATGGCACTCTTAATTCGATGGTATTAAACTTTTTGGAGAATGATCAGCTGTCAGGTGAAGAAATTAATGAGTTGTATCAAATATTAGAAGAACATAAGAACAGAAAGAAGGAATGAAATGAGCAGTTCTTTCTTTATTCCCTTTTTAGTTAGTCAAATTCTATTGTCTCTGTTTTTTTCTATCATCATACTCATTAAAAAACTGCTCAAGGCTCAAATCACTGTAGGCACCCACTATCATCTTAGCGTGATTTCTCTTTTAGCTTTGATCGCTCCTTTTATCCCCTTTCATTTTCTAAAAAGCCATCATTTTGACTGGATTCTGAATTTAGGAGGAGCTCAATCGGCATTATCCCAAACCCACTCCACAGACAAGACGACAGAAGCAATCGGCCAACATGTAAACTGGGTGCAGGACTTTTCGATGTCGATTGAACAATCGTCTTTCAAAATGATAGATTCAGCCTTTTTCGCAGTTTGGATATTGGGTATTGCTGTTATGCTTATAGCTACTCTTTATAGCAATCTAAAAATCGGCAAAATAAAAAAGAGCCTGCAAATTGTTAACAGCAAAGAGCTATTAACCCTTTTTCGTACATGTAAAGAGGAAATACGCTTTCATCAAAAAGTCATTTTGGGCAGTTCCCCATTGATAAAATCCCCCATTACATTTGGGGTCATTCGTCCATATATTATCTTGCCAAAAGATATTTCAATGTTTTCTGCCGACGAAATGAAATGTGTTTTGCTTCATGAACTGTACCATTGCAAACGAAAAGATATGCTCATCAACTATTTTCTTTGCCTGTTGAAAATCGTCTATTGGTTTAATCCTCTCGTGTGGTATTTATCAAAGGAAGCGAAAACGGAGATGGAGATTTCTTGCGACTTTGCCGTATTAAAAACGCTTGATAAAAAATTGCACATCAAATATGGCGAGGTGATTTTAAAATTCACTTCACTTAAGCAAAGAACATCGTCTTTGTTAGCCGCTTCTGAATTCAGCAGTTCATACAAACATATCAAAAGACGGATTGTTACAGTTGTCAACTTCCAGACGGCATCACCTTTGCTAAAGGCGAAAAGCGCCTTAGTGTTCACCCTTGTTCTTGGAGCCATATTAGCCGGTACTCCTTCTGTGTCTATATTGGCCATGCAAAAAGAAACACGCTTTTTACCCGGCACCAATGTAGAATACGAAGATTACAGCACCTTTTTTGATAAATTCTCAGCCTCAGGGGGCTTTGTCCTGTTTGATTCTAATAGGAAAAAGTATACAATATACAATAGGAAAGAAAGCACCTCCAGATTCGCACCTGCTTCCACCTACAAGGTGTTTAGCGCATTGCTCGCACTGGAATCCGGGATCATCACGAAGAACGACTCTCACATGACTTGGGACGGGACTCAATATCCGTATAAAGAATGGAATCAAGACCAGGATTTATTCTCTGCGATGAGCAGCTCCGCAACATGGTATTTTCAAAAACTGGACCGGCAAATTGGGGAGGATCATTTACGTCATTATCTCAAATCTATACATTATGGAAATGAGGATTTTTCAGACCCGGCCGATTATTGGCTGGATGGCTCTCTTCAAATTTCCCCACTTGAACAGGTCAATATATTAAAAAAGTTTTATGATAACGAATTTGATTTTAAACAGTCTAATATTCAAACTGTGAAAGATTCGATACGTTTAGAAGAATCAAATGGCAGGGTTTTATCTGGTAAAACCGGAACCTCGGTTATCAACGGGGAACTCCATGCCGGTTGGTTTATCGGGTATGTAGAAGCTGCCGATAATACTTTTTTCTTTGCTGTTCATATTCAAGGTGAAAAACGGGCCGCCGGAAGCTCTGCTGCCGAAATTGCACTTTCCATTTTAGATAAAAAAGGGATTTATCCCTCCGTTTCCCGATAACAGTTTACATTTTATTCTATGAACATGAATGATGCGCAGATCGATGAATGGTTCTTTCACCTTCCTAAATAAAACGGAACTTGGAGGCAAGATCATGGAAACCCTTTATACAGAAAGATTGACTTTGAGAAAAATGGAATTTGAGGATGCAGATGTCCTCTGTCAATACTGGTCAGACCCGGAAGTCACAAAGCATATGAATATCACGCCTTTTACAGACGTCTCACAAGCGCGGGACATGATCCAAATGATCAATGATTTAAGCCTTGAAGGGCAGGCAAACCGCTTTTCGATCGTTGTAAAAGAAACGGATGAAGTCATCGGGACGTGCGGCTTTAATATGATCGACCAGGAAAACGGGAGAGCTGAAATCGGCTATGACTTAGGGAGAAATCATTGGGGAAAAGGCTTTGCTTCCGAAGCTGTTCAAAAGCTGATCGATTACGGCTTTACAAGCTTGAACCTCAACCGAATCGAAGCGAAGGTAGAGCCCGAAAACACGCCTTCAATCAAACTCCTCAACTCGTTATCCTTTCAAAAGGAAGGACTGTTAAGAGATTACGAGAAAGCGAAAGGAAGACTGATTGACGTATACATGTTTTCGCTGCTGAAAAGAGAATACGCTGGGTAACCGGCATGCAGAAGAGCTTCCTCTTAGGTGAGGAAGCTCTTTTTAACCCCTTTTTCCGGCGCTTTCGCTCAACCGCTTGGCTTCCAAAAAGAAAACCTGAATGAATTTCTTCGTGTTGACGCGGGCGGACGGCAAGGCGGCGGCAGAGTCTTTCTGCAGCTCTTTCATTTTTTTGCTGATGACGGTAAAGTCAAAAAAACGGGACGCATAGCTTTCAAATCGCGGATTTGAAAAGTCTGTTAAACCGAGTGATGCGAAATGGTTTAGCGAATGGCTGACCGCCCGCCGTATCCGCTGCTCGGACGCTTTAATCTCCCTGTTGACCTCTACGGGTGAAGCAGCCGGCCCGAGCTTTTGCTCGGCAATCTGATGAAAAATCTGTTTGAGCGGCGGAAAGTCCTTTTCATATAGTGAGGTCTGTTCATCATCAAACAAATACTGAAGGATGGCCAGTAAATCCTGGGATCCGCTCTCCCCGACGATTCCGAGTTCAGAAAGGAGAAATTCACCCGTTTCCTGAATGCTTTTTTCCCTAAAGCCGTTTTTTCGTCCGCCGCCGAGACTCACAAGCCGGTTCAGCGAAGATTGTATATCATGGATCGACCTTTCCAGTTCGATGCGTTCCTTGACTTTTTGAATGACGTTCAAGATTTCAATGCGGTTAATCGGTTTATGTATATAATATTCAATCCCCAAAGAATAGGCTTCACCGATCATTTCCTTCGATTCCACCTGGGAAATCATGATGATCTTCCCTGAGAAAGCGCCATGCAGATGACGAACCGTCTCAATTCCGTCGCGGAGCGGCATTAAAAGATCGACAAATAAAATATCAATTTGCTGCAAATTCAGGACGTGGCCTTCCAAATCGCAGCCGTCTTCCACTTCTCCGGCCACTTCTCCCAAATCTTCGTCTTCAATGATTTGTTTTAAAATCGATCGCACAGCACGGTCATCATCTGCAATAAAAAAACGCACAGGCCTTCACCCTTTCTGAATCAATTGTTGAACCGGAAGTCTGATCGTAAACACAACACCGCTTGCATCACTCCGAAATCGAATGCTCCCCCCGAGCTCCTCGACAGTTTCCTTCACATAAGACAAACCGATTCCGGTTGAAGGGGTTCCGAATTCATCATATTTTGACGTGTATCCCGGCTCAAACACCACATCCCCGACTTTCTCGGGAATGCCAGGTCCGTCATCTTCCACGCGGCATTCCAGCATGTCATCGGCGCGCCTATAGAGGCTGAGGCGGATGGAGCCCTGTTTTTGAATCGCTTCCACCGCATTCGCCATAATATTATTAATCACGGATAATACGGTATACACGTGGTATTTCGGATGTTCTCCGCCTATCGAATAGTGAAAGTCAATGTCTTTTTCGAGCGATTCGGCATACTTTCGATTAATGCCGGTCACAAGCTGGACCAGGTCTTCTGCCGCCATGTAGTCTCTGAAGCTTTCTTTCGAAATTAGTTTTGAAAGTCCGGCGAAAATGCGCTGGTTGTCTTTTTTGACCTCGTGGATTTCACCGGCGAGGCGCAGCACCTTCTGGCTGATCTGCCGGACAGAGGAATTGTTATCGCTCTGTCTATTTAAGAGCCTGTACAGCTGATAGGATTCGTTCGTAATCTCTTCAGTATTCTTCAGCGTCTTTTTCAAATGAACGGTTTCTTCATATAAATTTGAAACGATCATCAGCATGTGCTCATTTTGTTCGCGGATCTGCTTTTCCCGCGATTGCGTTTCATACAGCTTCATGACATTAAAAAAGCTCAGCACAATAAAGCTGTGGGAAAAAGCAATCGCCATCATGTCGCGGATCTTTCCCGGGGTGACGGTAGATTCGAACATCATATATTGAACGGCCAGTTCGGCTCCATCGGCGATCAGTTCGATTCCGAAGCCCAGAAACCCGATGTAGAGCGGGCGAAATTGAAATCGCTTCACTTTTGCCAAGTAGAATAGAAACGCATATGTGAAATAAAAGAAAAAAGTCGGATAATGGTGATAAAAGGATGACAACCAATCGATCTGCCCCGGGCCGAATGCATCAAGCAGCACCCGAAACCCGACGACGGCCGCTCCCGTTAAAAAGCCGGACAGCACAGTCGGGACATTCCGCAGCAGCAGCAAAAAAAAGAAAAAAGTCGGAACGCCGAAGCTGACCCGGAAGGTCTCGTTCAACGGATAAAACTTCAGCTCTCCTGCGAGCGGAACCGTTAACATCATCACTGTTAAGATATAGCCGTCTTTCTTTACAAGCCGGGCCGCCTTTTTCATCACGCTTCCCCAATTTCCACCTATCATGCTGATCCTCCATTAAAAGCGTGTTGCTTTATTTTGACTTTAACCGCACGTTTTCCGCAACTCCCATTTTACCCACAGTCGATTTGATTTTTAAATCAATTGGCTTATTTTTTAATTATTTTTGTCGCTTTTTGTAGGTTTATGTAGGTTCTATTATAAATTGAATGTATATTTTCTCTATTTGAAAACGCTTATATTTTCCCGCAACTCACTCCCTTGTGCAACCCAAACCCCTTTTTCCCAGGAAAGAAAAGGCTTTAAAACAACTTGTGCGGCAAAGGCTTATACCCCTTTGCCTTCTGCCGCCATGCCCAAATCACCGCTTTTTAGAGCCTCGTATTTTTTCAGCAAACCTGCAAGCTTTAACAGGTCAGATTGGAGGAAATTCGATGAATGAAGTATTGGAAGAACGCTATGACGCCCGCTTCTGGCAATCCCGCCTTGAAGATTTGGTCGAACATTACCGTCCTTTTTCCGCAAGCGGACGCAACGCCGAATACATTCCCGCTTTAGGAAAAATCGACTCTAACCAGCTCGGCATCTGTGTGATCGGTTCTGATCAAACGGTGATCAAAGCAGGAACTTGGGACGTATCATTCACACTCCAGAGCATCTCAAAGGTGATCAGCTTTATCGCAGCGTGTTTGACGAAAGGGATTTCTTACGTATTAGACCGTGTTGATGTAGAACCGACGGGAGACGCGTTCAATTCAATCATCCGCCTTGAAATGCACAAGCCGGGAAAGCCGTTTAACCCGATGATCAACGCCGGAGCGCTGACCGTTGCGTCGATCCTACCCGGTGAATCGGCACTGGAAAAAATGGAGTCGCTTCATGAAGTCATTGAAAAAATGATTGGAAAACGGCTTGAAATCAATGAGGAAGTATTTCGGTCAGAGTGGCAAACCGCCCATCGGAACAGAGCATTGGCCCATTATTTAAAGGAAACCGGCTTTCTCGAAGCAAACGTGGAAGAAACGCTTGAAGTCTATCTGAAGCAATGCTCCATGGAAGGAAGCACTGAAGACATCGCCTTGATCGGCATGATTCTCGCAAATGACGGATATCACCCTCTCCGCCAGGAGCAGGTGATCCCGAAGGATGTTGCCAGGCTGACAAAAGCTTTAATGCTGACATGCGGAATGTACAATGCTTCAGGAAAATTCGCGGCCTTTGTCGGCATTCCGGCAAAAAGCGGCGTCTCCGGCGGAATCATGTGCGCGGTGCCCGCCAGCATGAAAAGGGAACAGCCTTTTCAGCATGGATGCGGCATCGGCATCTACGGTCCGGCGATTGACGATTACGGCAACAGCATGACGGGCGGAATGCTTTTGAAACAATTGGCACAGGAGTGGGATCTGAGTATTTTTTGAAGATAATGAATTAAGAGGTGAGAACATGCAGGAAGTTCTTCAGTATGTCATTGGAATTATAAACGATTTTCTTTGGTCAAAACTATTAATCGTGCTGCTTCTGTCGGTCGGAGTATACTTTACGTTCAGATTGAAATTTTTGCAGGTTCGGATGCTGAAAGAGATGGTCCGCGTTTTAAAGGAAGGCGCGGCAAACCGTTCCAAAAACGATATATCGCCATTCCAGGCGTTTTGCATCAGCATGGCGGCCCGGGTCGGCACCGGAAATATTACGGGAATCGCGATTGCGATTGCACTCGGCGGCCCCGGAGCGATCTTCTGGATGTGGATCATTGCTATTATCGGCTCAGCTTCAAGCTTTGTCGAAAGCACGCTGGCGCAAATTTATAAAGTGAAAGATGTAAACGGATTCCGCGGCGGCCCCGCCTACTACATGGAAAAAGGGCTGAAAAAACGCTGGATGGGCGCCCTGTTTGCGGTTTTAATCACCCTGTCATTCGGGATCGTGTTCAACTCCGTTCAATCGAATACGATCAGCGTCGCGTTCAATAATGCATTTGGAACGGACCGTTTCATGCTCGGCGTCATTTTGATCACTGTTTTTGGAACGATCATTTTCGGCGGCGTGAAGCGGATTGCGAAGCTGTCCGAATATATCGTCATGTTTTTAGCTGTTCTCTATATCGGCGTCGCTTTTTTCGTCATTTTGACAAACATTTCGCAGCTGCCCGACGTTTTTGCACTGATCGTGAAAAATGCGTTCGGATTTGAGCAGGCAGCGGGCGGAGCATTAGGCGCGGCACTGATGCACGGGATCAAACGCGGAATTTTCTCAAACGAAGCGGGTATGGGAAGCGCGCCAAATGCTGCTGCAACGGCAACGACAAGCCATCCCGTCAAGCAGGGGCTGATCCAGGCGTTCGGCGTATTAACGGACACATTAATCATTTGTACGAGCACCGCCCTGATCATTTTGTTCTCTGATGCTTATAAGCAGCCGGGACTGAGCGGAATTCCGCTGACGCAAGCCGCTCTGAGCGAACACGTCGGACCGTGGGCGTCGGGATTTCTTGCAATTTTAATCCTGTTATTCGGTTTCTGCGCGCTGATCGGAAACTATTACTACGGAGAGACAAACATCGGTTTCTTAAACAAAAGCAAAGCAGTCTTATTACTATACAGAATCGGTGTGCTCGGAATGGTGATCTTCGGCTGTGTTGCAAAAGTACAGCTTGTCTGGGATATGGCCGACCTGTTCATGGGCTTGATGGTCATCGTCAATTTAATCGCGATCTTCCTGCTGTCAAAAGTGGCATTTGCCGCCTTGAAAGACTATGTGAAACAGCGAAAAGCGGGCAAAGATCCGGTCTTTTATAAAGATGTTCTTGAAAACCATGAAGGCGTCGAATGCTGGGAACGCTCCGGCACCGAACAAAAAGCCGAAAGCAAAAATGCGATATAACACAAGCCGCCGGGTACGGCGGCTTTTTTCGTTCATTTTAAACCGCCCAAAATAATAAAACGTTTAACCTCTTGTATCCGTCATGTCTCCGAAGTTTACTTAAATCTGCTTTGGCAGAAACGGGGTTCAGTCATGAATATGAAAAGAAGCCGTATCCGCCGGCTTGCGCTGATATTCGCAGCGATGGCGGCGGGGCTTGCTTCAAGAAAGACGGCCGATATGCTGCCGGACATCGTGAATGCCTATTTAGGGGATGCGCTGTGGGCGCTGATGATTTTCTTCGGCGCAGGCTTTCTGTTCAAAAACACGAAGACAGCTTCAGTGGCGCTGATTGCGCTGGCGTTTTGTATTTTAATCGAATGCAGCCAGCTGTATCACGCTCCATGGATTGACGATATCAGAGCCGTTCCGCTCGGCGGACTCATTCTCGGTTATGGATTTTTGTGGAGCGATTTATTGGCTTATATGCTCGGCGTTTCCGCAGGCGCCGCGGGCGAAATGCTGTTCTGCAAACGAAAAAGACAGCCGTAACGCTGTCTGTTGAGGAATATTTACGCACTTTGATTTTGAGTCTTTTTGCGGTTTAAAACAAACATAGCAAGTCCGATAATAAGAAGGATGGGTCCAATGAGTAAAGCACGGTACAGGCCGTTATTTCCTGTATTCGGCAGCGGGTTGCCTCCTGTTTTTTGACATGTCCAATGTCTCTATCCTTTTTGGCAGGAGGAGCTGCGGTATTTGTCTCTTCCTTATGATTTTCTACCGCATGCTTTACGATTTGCCCATCTTTTTTGAGTTTCAAATTCGAACGTCTCTTCATTTAAAATAGATCCCTTCGGGGCAATCGTTTCCTTGTGTGCCAAAGCGAGCGATCCCGTTTTCATCGGTTTTTCTCCTTGCAATTTCTGCGCATTTTTCGTTATGACTGTGGCAATAATAAAAAGCCGGCAGCAGAAGAGAAGCATTCAGATGCGCCGCTAATATTATTCGTTAAGCTGTATGATAACGGTTACTAATGCAGCCAACATCAAAAGAATGATAATGGCGAAATAAGTCCAAAGGATGGCAGTAAAGGGGTTGAGCGGCCTTTTTGTACTCTCATTCCAATTTACGTTTTTACGGTTGTTGAATTTGAGCTGTGCCAGCTGAAATATATTTAAAAACACAGATATAACTAATGCAACTGCCAAAGATAGGTTCAAAGTTTCAACCTCCCTTAAAATAGAGCTCTGGCGAGGAGTCAGCCAGGGCAAGCTGACCGCGAATTTCCTTTGTTTTTTCAGAGATGAAAATGGTAATCGTCTTGAACGCTTCCTAAAACCTATTCCATTGCTTTATTAGCCGTTATCTCCCCATATCCTCTTTTTTAGTTTCAGACCGCCGCCCATAAATATTATCCCGTTTTTTAGACAGACTACCTGAATAAAGGAGGCAGGTCATATGAAATTAAGCAACAAACTCATCCTCGGGTTAACGGTTTCGTCACTCGCCGGGAAGTTTCTTGAAAAGCTGCTGATCCAAGACAATGTCAGCCCCAATATTACCGCGTCATTTAATCAAGAAGCAGATATTCCGGATATTGATGCGTCCTCATACATCCATCATTTCGCCTCGGTCATCGGCAGTGTGGTCATCGGACGCAACGTTTTCATCGGGCCCTTCTCTTCGATCAGAGGAGACACGGGATTAAAAATCTTCATCAGCCATGATTGCAATATCCAGGACGGTGTTGTTTTGCACGGTATGAAAAACTATGAATACAACAACCCTGTTACTGAACATTCCGTTTTTAAGGATCGTGAATCGTATTCCATTTACATAGGCGAGAAAGTATCACTCGCCCCGCAATGTCAAATTCACGGCCCCGTACGAATAGACAACAATGTTTTTGTCGGAATGCAAAGCCTTGTTTTTGATGCCTATATCCAAGAGAATACGGTGATCGAACCGGGAGCAAAAGTAATCGGTGTTACAATTCCCCCAAAACGGTTTGTTTCGGCGGGTCGTGTGATTTCAAACCAGGAGGATGCCAACCGGCTTCCTGAAATAAGCGATTCTTATCCATATCATGACCTCAACTCGAAAATGACGGCCGTCAACCTTGAATTGGCAAAAGGCTACAAAAAGGAAGAAAGAAAATGGAAACTGTGAAAGAAATTTTGGTTGTCTACGGGCGAATCTTCACCATCCTCCCGCTTTTATTAATTGTCACACTGTTTATGGGAAAACGCTCAATCGGGGAAATGCCTGTGTTTGATTTTTTAATTATTATTACATTGGGAGCCGTCGTCGGAGCGGACATAGCCGATCCGAGGATTGAACATTTGCATACCGCCGCTGCGGTGGCTGCGATTGCACTATTGCAGAGGATCGCTTCAAAAATCATGATCAAAAACAGAAAGCTGGGACGTCTGATTACATTTGAACCGACCATCGTCATCAAAAATGGAACGTTTATTGTTGGCAATTTGAAACGAATCAAATATTCGGTGGATAATATTCTGCAGATGCTTCGTGAAAAAGATGTTTTCAATGTCAGCGACGTAGAAATGGCGTTTGTAGAGGCGAACGGAAATTTAACGGTATACAAAAAGCCAAATAAAATGGAAGTCACGGCTGAAGATATGGGAATTCAAAAAAGCAGCGGCAAATTTTCATATCCGGTCATCGTTGAAGGGAAAGTGTACACATCTGTCCTTCACCAATTGAATGTAACGGAAAGCTGGCTCAAAAACCAGCTGAAAAAGAAAGGGCTTGAACGAATGGATGAAATCTTTTTCGCTTCGGTTAATCAAAACCATGAACTGCATGTTTCGCTTGATAATGAAACGGCGAAAATTGAGCCGGAGCTTTTGCATTAAAAGCTCCGACGGATTTTTTTCATCGGCCGTTTTCGGGACAGAAATCGTTGTGAATCATGTAATATTCGAACACCTGCTGCAGCCACTCTTCCTCTTCTTTTGTAAAAGGTGAAGAAAACTTCTCTGCCAGCTGCTGCGATTCGATTGTCTCCATCTGTCCTAAAGCCGACAGCACGTCCTCTCCGACAAATTCCAAACTCGTCTTCATATATCGGTCCGCCATTTTCTGCACTTCGGGGTCATCAACCGGTTTTCCCATGAGCCGCTTGGCTTCTTTAGATAAACGAACATACTCTTGATCCAATTTGGCCATCTCATCTTCTGATTTGCCGAATACATCATCGGCAAAACGTTTGGACACCTGCTGTTCAAGCCATATGCGCTGCTCCTTCTCAGTCTGGATGCTGTTCAGCAGGCTCATGAAAACAGAACTGTCGATTTCCTCTTCCTCCTCCAGAAGACCGATTGTCCTGTTGATCGCTTTCAGCCCTGTTTCAATATGCTCCTTTTTCTCCTCCAGCACCTTTTTCTGCTCCTGCAGCGCCTCAATCAGACCGGCATCGAAGCATGCATCCTTCATGAAAGCGCGAATTTGTTCAAGACTGTACCCCAGAAACTTAAAACATGTGATTTTCTGCAAATCTCTCGCATCTCTGTCTGTGTAGAAACGGCGGCCTGTTTCCGGCTGTTTTTCAGGCTTCAACAGGCCGATTTCATCGTAATAATGGAGCGTCCGAATGGATGTCCCTGTCATTTCTGAAAAAACACCGATTGAATAATACCCATCTTTTCCCATGAATTTCCCCTCCAACTGACGATTTATACACATCATAAAGCCTCACGCTGCTGGAGGTGCAAGCTTATTTTTCGCAGATTCGAGATTTTCCCCAAAAGGTACGGAACAATCAACTCCAGTTTTTAATCCGGCGGAGTCTCCCCGATCAAGTTCTGCAAGTCTTTTTTTACATCCCCAGCAGCCGTTCCGATCACAATCTGGATATGATGCCGGTCAATTTTGACCACACCGTGCGCTCCTAATTGCTTTAATTGCGCTTCATCCGCCAAGGATGTGTCTTTTAATTTCATTCGCAAACGGGTTATACAGTTTTCGCAAGTCACGACATTCTCACGGCCGCCGATATGCTTAAGTATGCCTGCAGCCATAGACTGATGCAGCCGGTTTCCTTCAGGCGTTTCCTGTTCCCTTCCGATCACCGGAACGTTTCGCTTTATAATCACAAAGTAAAATGTAACATAATAGAGAGCAAAAAAGGCAAGGCCGACCGGTATGATCCATAATCCGCCGTCTGATAAATTAAGATTCAGCAAATAATCGATGGCGCCCGCTCCCCATGAGAAGCCGTGACGAATCCCCAGCAAACAGAGCACCGCTCCGGCAAGTCCCGTATAGACCGAGTGAAGAAAGTACAATAAAGGCGAAGTAAATAAAAACGTGAATTCAACCGGTTCCGTAATCCCGGTGATCAGCGATGTGGCTGCTCCGGAAGACATGAGCGCTTTCGTTTCTTTTTTTCTCGTTCTGGCTGCATGCGCGATTGCCAAAGCGATCGCCGGAATGCCAAACATCATCGTGATAAAAAAGCCGCCGAGAAAGTAGCCGGCTGTCGGGTCTCCATTCAAAAACCGCGTAATTTCCCCTGTCACCGCTTCTCCGGATGCCGCCTCATAGCGCCCAAGCCCAAAATAAATATACGTATTCATGACATGGTGAAGGCCGAACGGCAGCAAAAACCGATTCAGAAATCCGAACACAAACACCCCGAAAGCGCCAAGATCTACAAGCGACTGGCTAAAAGTGTCGATCGCCGCTTCTGCATAAGGCCAGACGACCGAAAAAAAGCCGGCCACCGGAATCGTCACCAATACGATCATCGTAATCGGAAACTTCTCTCCGCCAAAAAATGAAAACATGCTTGGCAGTTTCGTATGTTGAAACCGGTTATAAATGAAAGCCGCCATCAGGCCGGCGAGCACCCCGCCGAAGACGCTCATATCAAGGTCGGGATTCAGGATGCCGAGCCCCTCTTTTAATACGGTAATCGCCAAATATCCTGTCAGCGCAGGAATCCCTTTATCTTTTGAACGGGCAAAGCCCATGGCGATGCCGATCGCGATCAGGACATCCATATTGTTCAATATCACACCTGACGCTTGAAAAAGCGGTATATTCAGCATATCTTCCGCAGAAAGCCGCAGCAGCAGGCCGGCGATCGGAAGAACGGTAATCGGAATCAGCAAAGACTTTCCCAGCAGCTGAAGAATATGTTTCATTCCGGCATTCTCCTTATGTCAAATTCCTAAATGATACGAGCTGGACATCAGTAAGCTTATTCAAACGGATGACAACGTCCGGATCGGTTAAAAATTCAAGTTCATCCACTCTCGGATAAGTATAAGAAGAATTCGTCAAAAGCTCCTTATCGAGGTATGCCGGGTGGGTCATGACCTCCACGGTATCATGCTCTTCAAACAGTTCAGAGACGGCTTCTTCGTCCTTTAAAGCCGCTTCGAGGACAGGTGAAAAAGAGTCTGTTGTTTTCACTCCTTTTTCCGTGATCATGGCACTCTCCATATTGCGTCTGACAGGCAGGCTATACTCTTTGGCGAGCGTCAAAAATGCGTCTGAGATGTCTGGATAAGCGTTGATGTGATGGTGGCTGTCCACATGATCGGGTTCCAAGCCCATGTTGATGCATGTTTCAATCTGCGCTTTCCACTCGCGGTATACTTCATCAGTATCAATTGTAAAAGCACCTTGGTAAAATGCGAGATTGCGAAAATTCCCCTTTGCATCGACGATCGTCCGGTGGTCAGACAAAAGCGGCCTTCCGCAGGTCAGCACCAAATGTACGCCGATCCCAAGTCCGGGCGATTCGCGAGCCAGCCGGGCCGCGTGACCTGTGCCCGGCATATTTGTCATGAACGTCGCTGATGTTAAAATCCCCAGCTTATAGGCATCAATAATTCCGTAGTTCACGCCTCTTGAATATCCAAAATCATCAGCATTGATAATCAGTTTTTTCATCCATCTGATACCCCTTATCTGTTTTTTTAAAAAAAATATGCGGCGGCGGACGGTTTTACCCTAAATAGAAAACGACAAAAGCTACTAGTAAAAATTGATTTTTGGTAGATTGACAAAAGCTACTGAAGTCTTTTAAACTATTTTTCATATATTTTTAAAAACTCTAAAAAAGGAGGCCGGGGTCTCAAACGACAGATCCTCAACAATGAGATGACAAATCCGATCCAATCGATTTTAGAACAATTTCCTATCATCACACTTGACGGCGCGATGGCCACCGAGCTTGAACGGTACGGCTGTGATTTGAACGACAGCCTGTGGTCTGCGAAAATGCTCATCGAAAACCCCGAGCTTATCAAACAAGTGCATCTGGATTATTTCCATGCGGGCGCCGATTGCGCGATTACAGCCAGCTATCAGTCGACGGTTGAGGGTTTCACAAAACGCGGCCTCAGTGAACAAGAAGCGCTCCACCTCATCCGGGAGTCTGTACGTCTTGCTGTAGTAGCACGCGATGAATTTTGGGCAGTGCCGGAAAACCGCGAAGGCCGGCCTAAACCGTTTGTAGCCGCTTCAGTAGGCCCTTACGGCGCTTTTTTAGCGGATGGTTCCGAATATCGGGGGGATTATGACGTCACAGAAGACGAATTGGCCGATTTTCACAGGCGGCGAATGGGCGCTTTAATCGAAGCGGGCGCCGATATTTTGGCCTGTGAAACAATACCGTGCCTTTCAGAAGCAAAAGCAATCGTTCATTTATTGAAAGAATTCCCTGACACACATGCGTGGATCAGTTTCAGCGCTAAAGACGGACGCCATATCAGCGACGGCACGAAAGCCGGCGAATGCGCGAAATGGCTCGATCAGCATGACCAGGTTGCGGCAGTTGGCGTAAACTGTACGCGGCTGGAGTATGTCTCTTCGCTCATCGGCGGCATCAAAAAGCATACAGCTAAACCGATTATCGTCTATCCGAATTCCGGTGAACAGTATGATCCGGAGACAAAAACATGGCATGGTGCGGCATGCAAAGCTTCCTTCGGAGAAAGCGCCCGCAGCTGGTACAACCAAGGGGCGAAGCTGATCGGCGGCTGCTGCAGAACAACACCTGAAGACATAAAAGCCGTCGCCGACTGGGCGAGAAAGCTGGAGGTATGATGGAACAGTCAAACAGCAATCGTCAGAACTTTCAAAGAAAAATGCAAACGAGACACCTGATCATGCTCTCCTTGGGAGGCGTTATCGGCACGGGTCTTTTCTTAAGTTCCGGTTATACGATCTCACAGGCGGGTCCTGCCGGAACGATTTTAGCCTACTTAGTCGGGGCTCTGATCGTTTACCTTGTCATGCTCTGCCTCGGCGAATTAGCGGTCGCCATGCCTGTCACCGGATCGTTTCATATGTACGCCTCCAAATTCATCGGGCCGGGGACCGGATTCACCGTCGCCTGGCTTTACTGGCTGACCTGGGCTGTCGCGCTGGGTTCGGAATTTACCGCTGCCGGGTTATTAATGCAGCGCTGGTTCCCCGATACTTCGGTGTGGATGTGGAGCGCGGTTTTCGCTGCACTGATTTTCGTGTTCAATGCTGTCTCAGTGAGATTTTTTGCCGAATCTGAATTTTGGTTTTCGAGCATTAAAGTGCTTGCCATTATATTGTTTATTATTTTAGGGGGAGCGGCGATATTCGGCATTATCCCGATACAAAATACAGACTCCGCACCGCTTCTTTCAAACTTTGCAGGAGAAGGCGGGCTCTTTCCGAACGGTTTCCTTCCAATTTTTATGGCGATGCTCTCCGTGAATTTTGCGTTTTCGGGTACGGAGCTGATCGGGATTGCCGCCGGAGAAAGCGCCGAACCGGAAAAGAACATTCCAAAAGCGATCAAGACAACACTCTGGAGACTGGTGCTTTTCTTCATCGGAACGATTTTCGTGCTCTCATGCCTCATTCCGGTCAAAGAAGCCGGTGTGATCAAAAGCCCGTTCGTCGTCGTTTTTGACCGTATCGGTGTTCCATACGCGGCCGATATTATGAATTTTGTAATTCTGACGGCTCTGCTTTCCGCGGCCAACTCAGGCTTATATGCTTGCTCCCGGATGCTCTGGTCACTGTCAAAAGAAAAAACATTACACCCCGTTTTTCAAAAGCTGACTTCACGGGGAATCCCGTTGAACGCGCTGATTTTCAGCATGATCGGCGGCATTCTGTCGCTGCTCTCCAGCGTTTTTGCGCCTGATTCCGTCTATATTGTTCTTGTATCGATTTCAGGCTTTGCCGTTGTTGCCGTCTGGATGAGCATTGCAGCCTCGCAGTTCATGTTCCGCAGACGCTTTTTGGCTGAAGGAAACACCGCAGACGGCTTAAAATACCGGACACCGTTTTATCCGGCAGTACCGATTGCCGCTTTTTTATTATGTCTGGCATCATGCATCGGCATTGCCTTTGATCCGAACCAAAGAATAGCCCTTTTTTGCGGCGTTCCATTTATGGCGTTATGCTATATCATCTACTATGCAAGAAACAGAAAGAATAGCGGAAAAACGTCTGAGCCCGTTAAAAAAGCAAGTTTGCATGTTTCATTTTCTGAATACGAGGAAAAGAAAAACTAAAATCCCGTATAAAGGAGCGAATTGTTATGGAACATGTGAAAGCCCTTGCCATTAAAGGCATCATGACAATTGTGATTCTGTACCTTGTTCTCGGGCTCGGGTTTAGTTTCAGTTTTGAAAACACCCTCTTCATCACGATTGTTCTTGGCGCGGTATCCTATTTGCTGGGTGATTTGTTTATTTTGCCGAAGACCAATAACATCACGGCCACTTTAGCCGATTTAGGCGTCGCTTTTCTTATCGTTTGGCTGATGGCTCTTGCGATGGGAACGGCTGCAAGCAGCGCTGCATTGGCCGCGTTTTTTTCAGCAGTCGCTATGGCAATCGGTGAATACATTTTCCATTTTTACTTGATGAATAAAGGCCTTGGCTCGCCCAACCGCAGAATGGAAACGAGAACGGAATAATTTATAAAAAAAACGTCCAGCAAACTGGACGTTTTTTAATCAAGAATAGAGATTTTCCCAATACGGCCGCACTCTTCTGCAAACCAGATCGATTGGGCTGGTCCGGCCGCTATCCCGTGCGGTTCAGAATCGGCCGTCGGGATTGGATATTCCGTAATATCTCCGTTGACTGTAATGCGGCCGATTTGACCCGCACCCCATTCCGTAAACCACAGGGCACCATCGCCGCCGGGGGTAATCGCGTGCGGGCGGGCATTGGCTGTCGGAAGCGGGTATTCGCTGATCTTACCTGAGACCGTTATTCGCCCAATTTGATTTTCGTTTATTTCTGTAAACCACAAAGCTCCGTCCGGGCCAGCAGTGATTCCGACCGGTCCGGATTGTTCTCCAGGAAGCGGATACTCGCTGATGTCTCCATCTGCCGTTATTCGTCCGATGAAGCCGCTTTGATTTTGTGTAAACCAGAGGGCATCGTCTGCTCCCCTTGTAATAAATGACGGGAAGGCTCCCGGTTTGGGCAGTTTATATTCCGTTATTTTGCCTGAAGATGACAGCCTGCCGATTTGATGTCCGGCCATATCGGTATACCACATGGCATCGTCACAGCCTACGGCGATCCCAAACGGGGCAGTACCTGGAGGAAGGGCATACTCGGTTATTTCCCCTTGAGGCGTCATTTTTCCGATTTTCCCCGCTTTATACTCCGTAAACCATAGCTCGCCGCCAATCCCGGAAGTGATAATCGAGGCGCCCGCGCTCTCCGTCGGGATCGTATATTCGGTGAAATCTCCGGACTCTGTGAGCATACCGATCCGGTTTCCCTTTTGTTCAGTAAACCAAATGCGCCCGTTTGTACATACGGCGATCCCGTACGGACCCGATTCGGGGTCGGGAACGTGATATTCAGACATGCGAATCTGCATGAGCGACCCTCCCTTTATTCTATTTTCCTTGAGCATCTGATCTTTCAGAACGCTCCCAGGCATTTCTCATTTTCATGTTACCTCAGGCGGAGCATGCAGTGAAACAGAAAGTTCCATTAAATATAACTGTACAGGCATGCTCTAGTATCATAAGATTGTTTTAAATCATAAACTTATTTTTCTATATATGGGTCAATAAGGAACCATCTGTCGGATCTTATCATTTTGAAATATATTCATATTATCGCCCTATCAATTCATTGGTGACGGCATACTTTGTGTATAAAGGCAACCGCTGTCTCAGGCGGACCAAAACAAAGAAAGAAGTGGATGTGTTCTGCATGTTTGAAGATGAGAGACTGAATCGCTTGATTTACCTTTATACCCCTCTTTTTGCGAAAGATTTTCCGATCATTCTGTTCTGGATTCCAAAAAGCGGCTGCACGACGCTGAATCGTTGGTTCTTTTTCCAAAACGGATTGCTTGAAGATGTTGGCCAAAGATGCGCGGGGGAGGTTCATCACTACAGAAATACGATCTATACGCAGCAGCCGGATTATGTGAAGGATCTTCTGGCAGAATTAAGAGAGGGAAAAAAGGACACTTACAAGCTTGTGCGCAATCCTTTCCGGAGAGCAGTCAGTTCCTTTCTGGCGGCGATTTGCTCCCCGAATTTTATCTGTCTGTTCAACAGTGACATGAATACAGGGCTGTCTTTCACCCAATTCTTGCATCATTTAAAAGATTTGGGGCCGGATATCAGCGCCATTGACCGGCACCTTGGTCCTCAGTATCTCGAAGGAGAAGAAGAGTTTGTCACCAATTATATTTACCTCGAGCAATTCAGCGCGCACATCAGAGAGATTGAAAACAAATACAAATTATTGAAATCTCCGATAACCCAGCTGTCGAAATCACCGCACCATCTTTCCGATACTATGCTTAAAAAAGGAAAGTTCGCGGACACCGTTTTGACCATATCAACCTTCGACTGGGTGTTACCGACTTTTGATAGCTTTTACAATGACGAAACAAAAGAGTTGGTGCAGGAGATTTTTGCGAAGGACTTCGAAGTCTACGGCTTTGATCCGAAGCATATCAAGTAAACCGGAACTCGGCCATTACATTACGATCTCCTTTCAATTCGATTACATTTTGGAAAATTGATTCCAAATGGTTTCTTTTTCAGAGACGATCGTTTAGAATGCCCACTAAAGGTCATTTTAAGAATCACTTCTGTTTGAAGAAAGGAGATATATTATGAAAAAAGGCATATCATCTCTCATGATTGGATTATTGGCTGTCGTATTGGGCGCCTGCGCTTCAAATCATGATGATCAACAATCCCAGACAAAAGATCAAGCAAAAACAGCTCAAAGCGGGCAGCAGGATCAAGAAAAGCAAATGAAAGCCATGCAGAAAAAGCTTGATCAGCAAAAGGTCGATGAAACAAAAACAGTGGCTGTCGTTAACGATGAAAAGATCACAGGCAAGGACTATAACAGTGTATTATCAACCGCACAAATGCAGTATCAGCAAACAGGACAGGATCCGACTTCAAAAGATGCGGCACAGCAAATCAAAAAGCAGGCGATCGACAGCCTCGTCGGACAGGCTTTAATTACTCAAGAAGCGGACAAAAAAGGCTACAAAGCATCTGAGAAAGAAATTGAAAAACAGCTGGACGAAAGCAAAAAGCAGTATAAAAACGATCAAGATTTTGAGGAAGCGGTCAAAAAAGCCGGCTTAAACATGAACACGCTGAAAAGCGACATTGCCGACAGCATCAAAACAGAAAAATATATTGACAAAGAACTGCCGGCAGATCAGGTCACAGACAAAGAAATCAAAGATTACTATGATCAATTTGCCGCACAGCAAAAAGACAGCGGACAGAAAAACACACCTGCGTTTGACGACGTCAAGAAGCAAATCCAAGACATGCTCAAACAGCAAAAACGACAGGAAAAACTCGGACAGCAGGTTGAAAAACTGAAGAAAAACGCCGATGTGAAAGTTGAAATTTAACAAAATCAGCCATCCTGTAACGGATGGCTGATTTTGTTTTATTTATCAGGTTTATTCAAGCGACTCTATCGCCGCCATCACATCAGCTTCATGAAAAGAACCCATCAAACATAAAGATTCATCCGGACGCACGGCATGGGCGGCGATGGTCCGTTTTGCCTCTTCAACGTTTTCTAAAATGCCTAAATCGCTAAGTCTTTTCGGAAAACCGAGCCCTTCATAAAAGGGAACGAGTTCGGCGATTTCATCTGTCCGCCCTTCTAAAGCAAGCTGCACAAGTATCCCGTAGGCTACCTTTTGGCCGTGCAGTACACGATGGGTTTCAGGGATGAACGTTAAGCCGTTGTGAATGGCATGGGCTCCGGCCATTCTTCCGTAGCGGCCCGCATATCCGCCTACTGTGCCAGCCAGCGCGATGACCGCTTCGAGGACATTTGCGAAAGATGAGGAGGATTCGCCTTTTTCAAGACTTTCTATGGCTTTCAGGCTTTCTGTCAACAAAATATCCCGAATATAGACAGACTGCCTCAGCCCTGTCTGAACCATGATGGAAAGCGAATCGGCCGTATTTCTGATGATCGCTTCGGCCTCATACCATTTCGCAAGCGTATCACCGATTCCGCTTTTCACATAAGCGACCGGCGAAGAGAGGAGAAGAAGCGGATCGACCAGCGTCAAATAGCTGGAGCGCTTATGATATTGGACGCCCGAAAAGTTGCCGTCATCATCATAGATGACGCTTAACGGCGTGCTTGCCGCGCATGTTCCCGGGATCGTCGGAATCGTCATGACTTCAATGTCCAACAAATCGGCGGCTGCCTTCGCCGTATCTAAGACGGTTCCCCCGCCTATCCCAATGATGACATCTGCCGATTCTGCTTCTTCTGCTGCTTTTTTAATCTTATTTAGGGAACTGCAGCCCGTATGCTGAACGACTTTCCAATTGTTTGGAGGCGTCGTATAACTCGTAAAAGCTTTAAACGATTTGACCCCAGTAATGATGACGGGACGTTCGAATGTATTCGCAAATGACGGCAGTTCTTTCGCGATCCCCTCTCTGCAAACGTATTGGTTCGGACCGCTTCTGACAATATCTTCAGGCTGCATATTTCCCCACTCCTTCTATTATTTTCTAATATTTATCATCTCACTTTCTAACAAGATGTCAAACGATATCACAAATCGCTCACCGGTTTCTTTCTCCTTTAAGCAAGACTCTCTTCCTTCCCATTCAAGCTCAAACACCTTACCCTGTTGAGGAAAAGAGGACAGCCGCTGTTTACAGAAAAGGATAAGAGCTTGCTTGCTTCACTCGCACCGCTTATCGGCCGGTACCTTCAGCAATTCAGACACCATCTGTCAAAAAAAGACATGTTTCACATGAAACATGTCGGAGGCATTCTGATTTTGTCGGAAGACCTGCAGCCCTTGCCATGCAACCGAGCAGCCCTCCATTGGCTGAACATCTTGCGCGGCTGGGTAAGCATCGGCAGCGATGCCGTGCCGAGACCTGTCCGGGCCGTCTGCACGCGGGCAGCGGCCGAAACTGCCGATCCGGCAAAAACAGTCATCTCGATTCCGGGTCATTCCTGCCTATCCATTAAAGCGAGCCGTTTAGACGGCTTTGGCCCGTCAGGCCAGATCGCCGTTTCATTCGAGCCTGCTTCACCGGCAGAAACCATACCGCTGATAGCAGAAGCCTACAGCCTGTCCGACCGGGAAAAAGACATCGTTTACCGGGTCATCCGCGGACTTTCAACAAAAGCCATCGGAGACGAATTGCATATATCGGCTTACACCGTTCAAGACCACTTGAAATCGATTTTTTTGAAGACGGGCGCAGGAAACCGGAGGGAGCTGATGTGGAAGCTGCTTGATGATGTGCTGGAGTGAGAATAAGGCGGATGGAAAACTGTTCTCACGTCCGATTCCGCAGACAAGACACGCAGTGTTTTTCACTATGTCTTGTCTTGGAGGAATGAAGACCGGCAAATTCAGAGGACTTAACTTTTTCTTCATTCCACCCCGTCCTGTTCATTTAACAGCTCGTCCAAACGCGCAACAGCATCCTGTTTTTCAAACGTGCTGAACCATAGGTCGTCATACGAATCCAAAATGCGGTAATGGTGAGAAATCAAGTTTTGCTGAAGGCGAAACTCGCCTTTTTTCTCAATGTCCCGCCACCACACTTTTCCGCCAAGCGTCTTCCCTTTTGGTCTGTCGATGCTTCGATGAGCGACAGTCTCCACCACCTCAAGGGGCTCATCCCCGAGCACGGCCTGCAGCACTTCACTGTTCCGAAAAAGCGCGCATACCGCGACAACATGCGCCCACCCCGCTGCCGACCTGCCCTTTTCAATTTGCACGAGCGTTTTCTTCGACATCCCGAGCACGTTCGCCATTTTCTCCTGCGTATAGCCGCTTTCCGCACGGATTAATCTTAACTTGGAAGAAATGAGTTCGGTTATGTATTCTTTATCCATGGAGGAACCTCCGACGTTCTTTTTGGTGTAATATTACACTAAAAGTTACAATGGTTCAATTTTTATGCCCCTGTAGTTGCTGTCAGTTTCACCCTCTCCTTATGATCTTCACCATTCTGATTCCATTCCACGACAGCTTCAAATTGCTCATTCTTTTCACAAAAAATACGATTTTTTCATTAAGCAACATCATACAAGAAATCTCCCAAAAACATGATAAACTTAAACATCATCACACCAAGGAGGCCCGACATGCGAAATGAAACCCGCACGCTTTTTCTGGACCCTGATCTGAATGTTGAAGCCTACCGCTTTAAAGGCATTATGCAGAAGTTTCCGAATCACTTTCACGAGTATTTTGTGATTGGTTTTATCGAGAAGGGGCAGCGCTATTTGCTTTGCAAGGGAGAAGAATACATCATTAATCAGGGCGATCTCGTGCTTTTCAATCCTTATGACACGCACAGTTGCGAGCAGATTGACGGAAAGGCGCTCGATTATCGCTGCATAAATGTGATGCCTGATGTTATGAGAAGATTTGTGAAGGAGATCACCGGGACCGACAGCCTCCCATATTTCACGGAGAATGTCTTGTTCCGTCATGAGCTGAACGCCAGCTTGAAGGAGCTTCACATTCAAATATTGCAGAAAGTAAAAGCCTTGAAAAAAGAGGAGCTTTTTCTCAACCTTCTCGAGGAGTTGATTCGGACGTATTCTGATGTCGCGTTTCTCGAAAATACGCCTGAACCGTCCGACGAAGTCAAAGCGGTGTGCGGTTATTTGGAATCCCATTACCAGGAAAACATTACGCTTGAACATTTAAGCAAGCTGGCAGGCTGGAGCAAGTACCACCTCCTGCGGTCGTTTACGAAGCAGAAAGGAATTTCCCCCTACAGCTACTTGGAAACCGTCCGTATCAATCATGCGAAAAAGCTGTTGGAAGAAGGCGTCAAACCAATCGATGCCGCTTTCCAAACAGGCTTCAGCGATCAGAGCCATATGACGAAATTTTTCAAGCGGCAGGTCGGGCTGACGCCGAAACAATATATGAAAATCTTTGAATATGACAGGCAGGAGATCAAAGGATGAAGACAAGACGCGAAA
The DNA here is from genome assembly GCF_038593085.1 of Bacillus sp. FSL L8-0528. Classification (NCBI taxonomy): domain Bacteria; kingdom Bacillati; phylum Bacillota; class Bacilli; order Caryophanales; family Bacillaceae; genus Bacillus; species Bacillus sp. FSL L8-0528. Next base: position 243,834 of record NZ_CP151961.1, on the reverse strand, counting down.
CCGCCGGACACCTCGCAGCTGTCATCACAATCATCATCTGGGGTACCACTTTTGTCTCGACAAAGGTGCTGCTCGAGGATTTTGCGCCCATAGATATATTGTTTTACCGGTTTCTCATCGGATTGATCGTGCTGATTATGGTGCATCCGCATGTGCTCACATTCCGGAGCTGGAGGCAGGAAGCGCTGTTTGCGGGAGCAGGCTTATGCGGGGTGACGCTTTATTTTCTGTTGGAAAACATCGCGCTTACCCTTACCTACGCCTCAAACGCCGGCATAATCGTCGCGGTTATTCCGATGATCACCGCGGTTTTGGCGCATTTTTTCCTTTCGGGCGAAAAGCTGGAACCCCGCTTCTTCATTGGATCCGCCGCCGCTTTTACAGGACTTGCGCTCATTTTCTTTAACGGACAAATCATGCTCAAGCTGAATCCGCTCGGCGACATTCTTGCTGCTGCCTCCGCATTCGTCTGGGCGGCATATGCCATTTTAATGAAAAAAATCAGCACATTCGGTTACCATACAATCCAATGCACACAGCGGATCTTTCTGTACGGCTTGCTATTCATGGTTCCCGCTCTGTTTCTATTTGATTTCCGCTTCGACGCAAGCCCTTTCGCCTCCCCCGCCAATTGGCTGAATATCCTGTTCTTAGGCGCAGGCGCATCTGCGCTTTGCTTTGTGACATGGAACTGGTCGGTCGGTGTGCTTGGGGCGGTAAAAACGAGCGCTTATATCTATATGGTACCCGTCATCACCATTGCCGCATCCGTCGTCATTCTGCAAGAAAAACTGACATGGGTTGCTTTTTGCGGAGGAGCGCTCACATTGGCCGGTCTTTATATTTCTGAAACAAAACCAAAACCGCAGCTGAAGGAGGAACAAATTTGATAGAAGAAACAAAATGCGCACTGATTATCGATGAAAATCTGCCGCTCGGGCTAATTGCCAATACAGCTGCAATCCTGGGGGCTGCACTCGGCAAAAACAAACCCGGCCTGCTCGGAGAAAATGTAACGGACGGCTCGGGAATCGACCATTTGGGTATCGTCAAACTTCCAATCCCCATTTTAAAAGGCAACGCCGAGCTGCTTCATCAATTAAGACAAAAGCTGTTGACCGACGAATTCAACGATATTCTGACGGTCGATTTCACCGATGTAGCGCAAGGCATTCATACATATGAAGCATATATTGAAACATTTCAAAGCACCGCAGCTTCCGATTACCACTATTTTGGAATCGGCGTTTGCGGCGATAAGAAAAAAGTTGCGCGGCTGACAGGAAGCTTGGGGCTGTTGAGATAAACAAGATACGGAAATTGACTTCGCTATGAAGGAGTCAATTTCCGTATTTTTTTATGTCAATAGTAAAAAGAGGAACAATTGGGGTTACAGTTGGAAGAAATATCATAACAACAGCTGGTGTAATTAGCTGGAACTCAGCATCTGAAATCGCTATTGGCGCGGCAGTGTCTGCTGTGATATTTAGATAACTAATATCTCATTAATTTCCTTATTTAATGAAAGCTGAATAAATACATAATATAATGTATTTATTCAGTTTTTCAAAATTAAAGTATCGTGGAGGTATCAACATTGAACACAGACAAACAAGTATTCATTGAAACGCAAAAAACAGCCAAAACCCTTAAAACTTACCGCGATAAGAGCGACGAAGAGTTATTATTCTTTCTCGCTAAACAAGATTCATTAACCTTAAATCAACTGAAAGTCTATTACTCAGATCCTTCATTTGCACTTCATTATTTCATCAGTGCAGCATTTTTCAGTATAATATTGGCTACCTTCATAACTGCAATTCTTTCTGGTCAAGCAGCTTCGATATTCCCTTTCGTTTCCGGCATCTCCATTCTAATATTAGCTGTCATATTTGCGGGGTGTATATTTTGGGTGCTTAAACAGCTTGTCACCTTGAAAAAAAAGCCGATTCAATTTATTACACACTTTTCCAAGAAAGCCGAGTTTGCACGTAACGTAAAAATGATTGATTATGTTTTACAACAAAAATACAAAAAGGCATTGAAAAATATACCGCACCAATAAAATTCTCATGTTTTTTTATGAAGTAGGAGTGACACTCCAATGATAAAAGAAAAACAATTATTTGAAAAAGCTGAACAAACAGCCAAACTCCTTGAGTCTCACAAAAGTGACGAAGAACTGATTACATACCTTGCAAATCAAGATTCTGTTACATTAAATCAGCTAAAAATCTATTTTTCAAATCCAAGTTTTACATTAACGTATTTTATTAAGGGCATTTTTTTTAGCAGTATGACTGCTGTAATTATGGCGGCCTTTTTATCTGGTCAAGTCTCCACCTTCACCCATGATCTTTCAAGGTTTTTTTCATTCTGCTTCATGTTCTATCTGATGTTCTCTTTGGTTTGGATCGTCAAGATGCTGATCTCCTCGCGAAAAGGACCAGTGCAAACAATTCTGCACTTTCAAAAAAGAGCGGAATATTCCAGAATCACGGGTATGATTGATTTTATTTTAGATGAACGTTTTAAAAAAGAATTTAATTAGAAAGCAGAGGAACATTCACCTCTGCCTGGATTCTCTATCAATCTAATAAAAAAGAAGGGCAAAAGACATGCAAACAGACAAACAATTATTCGAAGAAACAAAACAAACGGCTGAAACTCTATTGTTATCGAAATCTGAAAACGATGAAGAGCTGATGGCATACCTCGAAAAACAAGATTTATCCACGTTAAACCGGTTGAAAGTTTATTTTTCGGGTCCTACGCTAAAAATCAGCCATGTGATCAAAGCTTCGCTTTACAGCTCCTTCACCGCCAGCATTATAACTGCTATATTTTCTGGTCAAGTCGTTTCCATTTCATATGACATCGAGCATAATTTTTTTCCTTTGATATTAACAATATTACTTTTAGCCAGCTCCATCTGGGTGTTCGGCACGATCACTAAATCGCAAAGAAACAAAGATCAAAACTTCTTACACTTTAGAAAAAAATCGAACCATACAAAAATTATTGGAATGATTGACTTCGTTTTGGAAAACAAATATAAAAATATTTCAAATTAAAAAAGGTATCCCTAAAGATGCCTTTTTTTTATACTTACTCACCACTAGACAAATTCTGTCTTCTCTCCTGCTCCGCAATGATTTCATTGTCCTCGGCGTTGTCTCTCGTCACTTTCTGCGTCAAAATCGCGCCGACCGCCACTAAAATCATCACAGCTAAGTAATAGCCTTTTTCATTGAGCTGCAGGTTGTCCGCATTATAAAGGCCGATACCGAACAAAAAGACCCCCGCAAAAAATGTGAAATATGACATAACCGTAAAGGCCGTTGTGTTTCTTCTTCTGTATTTCTGCATCTTAATACCTCCTAAAGAATAAAACTATTATACTTGATTTGCGTCTCCAGAAGAAGAATGTTCTTCCTTTTTGCTCACAATTTAGTAAATATGTCATACCGTAATAAAAAAGGCCTACAAAATAAAAAACCGGGAATGACTCCCGGTTTTTAATGTTTTTCTTCGCCTAAAACAGCTTCTGCAATATTGACGGCATGGTCGCCGATCCTTTCCAGATTGCTGGTGATATCGACGAAGATCACGCCGGCTTGTCCGCTGCATAATCCGTCGTTTAAGCGAAGAATGTGCTTTTTGCGAAGCTTGCGTTCCATTTTATCGATTTGATTTTCTTTTTCGACTACACGTCTTGCGGCATCTTCGTTATTTTCCCCAAGAGCTGTGATGGACTCCTTAACGGTGGAAATGGTCAGATCAAGCATTTCTGTTAAGTCCGCCATTGCCGCTTCGGAAATTTTCACCCTGTTGGATTGCTGGTACTCGCCAAGCTCAACCAAGTTTTCAAAGTGATCGCCGATTCTTTCAATGTCTCTGACTGTGTCCATTAACATATGATGTTCTTCAGATTCTTGTTCAGAAAGAGTGGTCGCTGACAGTTCGATCAAGTAATCGGTAATCTTTCTGTCCAAATTGTTGATCGCATCTTCTATTTGAAAAGCGCTTTGCGCATGTTTTGCCTGTTTTGTATTAAAAAACTCTTTTGTTTCCTCAAGTCCCTTTACCGCAAATTCACCCATACGCAGTACTTCTTCTTTGGCCTGTCCCAGGGCAATTGAAGGCGACTGCTGAATGAACAGCGGGTCCAAATGTGTTGCTTTATAGTCCACAACCGAATCTTTGCCCGGAATCAGTTTCGTAACGATCAAAGCCAATATGCCGACAAACGGAAGCTGAATCAGCGTATTCGACGTATTAAAGATCCCGTGGGCAAACGCAATCACCATCTTAGGGTCCAGCCCTAAAGAGGATTGAAGCGTTAAAATCAAAGCTGTGAACGGCTTCAGCAAGATCAGGAAGATAACTGTCCCAATCAGGTTGAACAATACGTGAACGGCCGCGGCCCGTTTGGCTGCCACGGAGGCGCCAAGAGATGCCAGTACGGCGGTAATCGTCGTACCGATATTGTCTCCAAATAATACAGGCAGAGCGCCGTTGAGATCTATTAATGAATCGGCAAAAAGCCCTTGCAGGATCCCGATCGTTGCACTTGAGCTTTGGACGAGAACGGTGAAAAGGGTGCCGACAATCACACCGAGAACTGGATTCGCACTCATGCTGACTGTTAAATCATGAAAAGCTTCAACCGTCCGAAGCGGCTTCATCCCGCTGCTCATTAACTCCAAGCCATAGAAAAGTGCACCAAATCCAAACAGAATTTGTCCGATGTTCTGGAGCTTTTTGTTTTTAAAGAAAAACAGCAAAAATGAACCAATGGCGAGGATCGGAAGCGCATATGCCCCAACGTCAAAGCCGATAATAAAGGCTGTGGCCGTCGTTCCGATGTTCGCACCCATAATGACGCCGATCGCCTGGCGGAGGGTCATAAAGCCGGCGCTGACAAGACCGACAGTGATAACGGTGGTGCCGGAACTGCTTTGAATTAAAACCGTGACAATCATACCTGCCAAAACACCCATCAGAGGATTGCTTGTAAAACGATCTAAAATGTCTCTCAGCTTATCTCCGGCTGATTTTTGGAGTCCTTCTCCCATAAACTTAATACCGAGAAGAAAGATCCCGAGACCTCCAATGAATTCAAAAAGCAATTTCTGCACATCTATTTCCAACGTCTTGCCCCCCTAATTCGACATAAATCTACAAACCAAACACTATGATTATGATGGAGATTAAAGCCTATGTAAACGATTCAAATCGAAAATTTACAATAACTTAACATTGGCGGCTGATGATTTACATTCCCTTAACATTGCCTGGACTCATCGCAAATATACCCTATTCCAACAGGCAAAAATCCCGAACTTTTTCATGGGTTAAACCGTATTTAAAACTAAAGGAGAGATCACATATGCCAAACAGAGCTAACGGTACTCACATTAAAATTAAAAAGACAAAAGGGGAACGGGTTTGGAACGCATTTGGCTATTTCTTTTACCTGGGATCAATTATCTTTTTGGCCGCTGTCTGGGGATCGCTCCCCGAAAAGGTGCCTGCACATTACAACGCACTCGGTGAAGTCGATCGCTGGGGGGCAAAATGGGAGCTTTTCATTTTGCCGGGAATCGGATTACTTATCCTTCTGTTCATGCAATTTTTAGAAAAGCATCCTGAGATTCACAACCATCCAAAGCGCCTGAATGAAACAAACGCTGAACATTTCTACCTGCTCAGCCGAAAGTTGATCAACCGCTTAAAAAATGCATGCTTAATCATTTTTTCTCTCATATTAATTGAATCTGTGTCAATCGCTTTAGACTGGGGAAGCGGATTTGGCGGATGGTTTCTTCCGGTTGCCTTACTCGGTACTGTCATGCTTGTGGCCGTAAGTTTAATACAGCAAAAAAAGATCCGATAACGGGTCAGGTGCATATTTGTGAAGATTCAAAATGGTCGTCCCCGACGGATTTTTATTGATAGTCGAAACAGAGGTATTCGATGTTCGAAGCAATTATTCTATTTATTTTAGGGGTCTCGGTTCTCGCAGCCGGCTTTTTATCTTTAAAAAGGGAGCTGTCGACTGAATCTGTTTCTATATCTTCCACTGATGAACTATATCCGAATTAAAAAAAATGTTAGATGATCATGGCTGGTTTTAACTGACCGGCATCGCCCTTTTCATGCAATTTATATTTCGCGGATTTCACTTTACATTTGAACACTTTTTTTATGCCTTCATCATTAGCTCTGGAATCCAGTCGATATTTTACTTATTTAATAAAAGGAATTTGGGCTATAAAGTATGTGCGGTGATTGTGGTGAGTTTTTTCTTTAAAAAAAGAGTGATGAACACTGTAATCTTGTTCATCACTCTTTCAAATATTATTGATTATTATTCCGCTTCTGAGATTTTTGCAACGATTTGAGCCAATCCTTCTTTAATCGGAGTGAGCGGACGGCCGAGCACTTTTTCAAAATCATCGCTTTCGACTTCAAGTGTGCCTTCACGAATGCCTTTTTGGATATCGACAACCATCGGAATCAGAAAATCCGGTACACCCGCATTTTTCATGATCTCGCGATAGGCAGCATCGTCAACATGCTGGACGGGTACTTCTTTGCCCAATACTTCTCCAAGGGCTGAAGCGATTTCTTCCTGAGTTAATAGTTTGCCTGAAAGTTCGTAGACGGTGTTTTCATGGCCTTCACCGGACAGAACCGCTGCCGCTGCATCCGCGTAATCCTGCTGCAGCGCCCAGCCTACCTTGCCGTTCTCTGCTGATGTCACCCAAGGGGCTCCTGCCAAAACACCTTGAATACTCGACATTTCATTTTCCAAGTACCAGTTATTGCGCAAGAAGGAGTATGGAATCCCCGTTTTCAAAATCGCTTCTTCAGTTGCTTTGTGAGTCGGCGCAAGGAAGTTTTTGCTTTCGCGGGCATTCGCAATACTCGTATAAGCGATAAACCGAACTCCCGCGCGTTCTGCGGCGGCTACCGCATTGCCGTGCTGACGGATTCTCGTCTCATTGTCTCCATCGGCAGAGATGATCAGCAGACGGTCAATGCCTTGAAATGCGGATGCCAATGTTTCCGGGCGGTCAAAATCCCCTTGACGCACATCGACTCCGCGCGCCCGCAGCGCTTCCGCTTTTTCCGGATTGCGCACGCTGACCGCCAGCTGATCCGCCGGTACAGTTTCCAGCAGTTTTTTCACAACTTTCGATCCTAATTTTCCAGTTGCTCCTGTTACTAACATTTTCATACTCAAATTCCTCCTGATGTTTTAATGTCGAACTGTAACAAAAAACGTTACACTTGATGTAACTATCATAATTACAAATAGACTGATTTGTCAACAGGAATGTCTTTCACTTGGCTAAAAAAATAAAAGTAGACGACATACGCCCTCCTGGCCGTCTTGTCAATATGGAATTAATAGAGTAAGATGTTATCATTGATTTCGGTCGACCAGATACCGTCGACCCTGAGATGATACGAAATCAGTTATTCATAAAGGAGAAGAAGCAACATGTTGATTGTGTTGGTTATGTTTTTATTAGGTCTTGTGCTTGGCTTTGTCGGGGCCGGCGGAGCCGGATTCGTCATCGCACTGTTAACGATGATGTTTCACATTCCGATTCATACAGCATTGGGAACGTCTCTGGCCGGTATGGCTTTTACGAGCTTATCAGGAACGTACAGTCACTTTCGCGAAGGAAATATCAAGCTGAAAATCGGCTTAACCGTCGGCTGTTTTGCTGCTATAGGATCCTTTGCAGGAGCTAAGCTGACTTCTCTGATACCTTCAAGTTCATTGCATTATATGACCGCAGGAATGTTATTCTTATCGGCCATTCTGATTTTAATCAGATTATTCTTTTTGCAAGAAAAAGAAGCTGACCAGGAAACGAACCTTGCCTTTTGGATCAAGGCCAGTTTATTGGGAATCGTGGCCGGCATCTTGTCCGGAACGTTCGGAATCGGCTCGGCGCCTTTTATTCAAATCGGGTTGATGATGCTGCTGAACCTGTCAATTCGCCATTCCGTAGGAACGACGATGCTCGTCATTATTCCGCTCTCGTTAGGCGGTGGGGCGGGCTATATTTCAGAAGGATTCGTCGATTATGTTCTGTTGGTCAAAATCTTGATCGGTACGATGTGCGGCGCATATGTCGGGGCTAAATTCACCAATGTCCTGCCGAAAGTCGTCTTGAAATCGGGTTTATTTTTAACTCCCGCCGTTTCAGGGTTTATTCTCTTATTTTAATTCAGTGCCCGGCTTGCGGCCGGGCATTTTGATTAACTTGGAGTGGTTATAGCGGGAGATCACGAAGGAACCTGTGGTAAAATACGAAATGAGAACGAATACGAGGATGAGAAGCGTGATTGAAAAACCAAAACCGTTTTATGAACAATCCTACCATGCGATTAAGCGAATGATATTTGAAGGCAAATTAAAGCCCGGTGAACGAATCGCCGAAGCGAAGTTAGCCAAGGAGCTCGGCGTCAGCAAAAGCCCTTTGAGAGAAGCGATCAGAGTTCTGGAAAAAGAGGGGCTCATCGTCATCGACTCAAGAGTGAAGGTCTATCAGCCGACAATAAAGGACGTTGAAGAAATCTATTTTTGCAGGACGGCGCTTGAATCATTCGCTGCGGGATTGACGGCAAGAATTGCAACGGCAGAGGAACTGAAAACGATTGAAGACGTTTTGCAAAAAACGGAGGAAGCCATCCTTCAATCCAAGGATCAAAACACAATTATCGAATTAAATGATACATTTCACGACTTAATTATCCAATATACACGAAACAGTCTATTGCGGAAGCAGCTCAACGATTTGGAAGGATTAATTTATTATTTCCGCATTTTGAATTTTGAAGGAGAAAAACGGGCTGAAGCCATTTTGGAGCAGCATCGGGAAATTTTCCGCCATATGAAACAAAGAGACGACGAGCAGGCATCAAAAGCAATGATTCGCCACCTTAAGCTTGATCTTGACCACTTAGTCGAAGTACTGTCTCACCGCGTGGAAAAGTAATAAAGAGGGCTGCCTGTCTTAAGCCGCCCTCTCCTTTTTTTAATAGAAAGAAACAAATTCATTAACCGGCTTGCGATATCCTCTCAAGCGACGGCTGCTTTCTTTTTCTTTGCCGATCGTAATCATGAGGACGATTTCATGTGTATCCGGGATCTCTAGCAACTCGCGGATCTGATCGCTGTCAAATCCGATCATCGGGCATGTGTCCCACCCACGGTTCTTGGCGGCGAGCATAAACATCATCGCAGAAAGAGAAGCATTGCGAATCGCCTCTTCCTTCATGAATTGCTCCCCGCGCGACTCGTAAAATTGGGTATTGTTTTCAACCATTTCCTGCAGCTCAAAGTCCTTAATAATTCCTAAATCCCTCATGCCTTCGTTGATTTTTTCCGTTTGCCGGTAGGCGTAGCGGTCTCCCGTCACTAAAATCACGGCAGAGGCTGAATGCACTTTATATTGGCCGCTCGCAGCTTCCCTGATTTTTTCTTTTAAATCCTTCTCCAATACCACTTTATACTCTGCGTGCTGCAAATTGAACGCCGAAGGTGCAAGCTTGATATCCTCAAAGATAGGCTCCAAATCTTTCACCGTAATTTGAACATCTTCCAGAAAATTATTTGCAGAGTGACGCGTTTCGATAAGCTCGTTAAATTCCATTCAAAAAACTCCATTCATCTATCCTTTTGCCTAAATATCCTTATTTATATGATCGGCGGTAAGCTACCTATTGTTTAGCGACGCTCACATGAATCAAAGAGAACGCGTTACAATCATCTGTTTGGGAGAGACCGCCGGGGTGGTGTCGGGCTTCAGTTGATAGACATGCACAAATGCCTTGTGACCGGCGTCATAACAGCTTCTGTCACCACATTATTTTTCCTTCGACCCTTGTATTATTCAGCAATCAACCATGATACGCCCAAAATCAAAATGCTATAATTGAGAAAAAATGTGAAAGAAAGCAGCGTGTGAACTATGAAACTATCCTTTTTGACCAGTAACACTTTTATCGATCCGAACGGTCAGAATATTAAGGAAATATCGATTCTTGTTGATCAAATCGTCAAATTTGTCATAGAGCACGCAAGCAACGCCGGGAATCACCGCACTTTGCCTTCTCCGGAATCATCACATTACGGCGATATACCCGAGACCGGAATCGAATTAGAAGAGCTCTTAAAAAAGTTGCAGGCGATTGTAAAAGACTCCATGAATCCTCTAAGCCCGAATTATATAGGGCATATGGATTCCATACCGACTCTAATGTCTTGTCTGGGCGAATTCGTCAGCACTTCAATAAATAACAATATGCTGAGCCTTGAAATGTCGCCTGTCTTTTCGAAGATGGAAGTACAGCTTTTGGGCACCATTGCCCGTATGTTCGGATATGATGACAACTCAGGGGGTGTGATGACAAGCGGCGGAAGCCTCGCGAATCTTCAAGCGCTTGCAACAGCGCGAAACTATCAATTGAAGGTAAAGGAATCGGGGGTATTCGGTCTTTCCGGACAGCCGGTCATCTTTGCTTCGGACGTCAGCCATACTTCCTTGCATAAAGCAGCGATGCTGTTGGGCCTGGGTACCTCCAGCATAATCCCGGTGAAAAGCAGCAGCGATTCGAAAATGGATCTTGACGATTTAAGAAAGAAAATCAGGCAGGCAAAAAATGAAGGCAAGATTCCTTTTGCAATTGCAGCCACGGCCGGTACGACGGTAACAGGAAGCATCGATCCCATTCGATCGATCGCTGATATCGCAAAGGTAAACGGATTGTGGCTGCATGTCGATGCGGCATACGGAGGAGCACTCATTTTTTCAGATGCTTACCGCGATAAGCTGAACGGAATTGAAATGGCAGATTCCATCACATTCAATCCGCAAAAATGGATGTACATTGCGAAGACTTGTGCAATGGTTTTATTCAAAAATCACGGCGTTTTGGAAACCGATTTTCGCATTTCCGCCCCTTATATGAATGAAACAGACTTTACTAACTTGGGCGAAATCAGTGTTCAGGGCACGCGGCATGCGGATATCCTAAAGTTATATTTATCGCTTCAGCACATTGGATTAAAAGGCTATAGGGAGCTGTTGCATGAAAGCCTCGCATTAAAAAACGAGTTTATCAAGCAGGTGAAACAGCGCCATTATCTCGAACTGTCCAGCGAGCCGGATACAAACGTTGTCTGCTTTAGAGGCATCCCGCATAACCTTGATGAAGCTCAATGGGATAACTGGAATCTTGAATTGCAGCAGTTTTTGTTGAATGAAGAAAACGTCTTCTTTTCATTGCCTGCATATAGGGGAAACCGCTGGCTCCGTGCCGTTTTGTTAAATCCTTTTCTCTCAAATATCCTTATTCAAAGGGTTTTTGAAAAAATTGATCAGTTTTATGATCAGGAGATACCGCGTTAAATGAATAAACAGACTTTGAAAAGGAGGAGAAATATGACAAGGAAAGTTGGCACAGAAGAAGCCATTCAAAGATGGAACCGATTTGCCGATGCATATGCCGCCAATCATACCGAACTTGGAGACATTCACAAAGAAGTGTTTTTAAATCCTGCTATTTTTTCTCTCATTGATACGGTAAAGAATCAACGTGTGCTCGATGCCGGGTGCGGTGAAGGGTATTTCAGCAGGCTGCTGGCCAAGGCCGGAGCGAGTGTAACGGCTGTCGATTACTCACCGAGAATGATCGACATTGCCAAGGAAAGGACGCCGGATGATTTGCCGATTAAGTATCGGCACGGGAACTGTGAAGACCTGAATATGTTAGAAGACAAAAGCTTTGATTTGATTATATCGAATATGGTCATGCAAGACCTTGCGGATTATGAAAAAGCGTTTCAGGAAATGCATCGGCTGCTGACAGACCGCGGATTTTTTATTTTTTCGATTTTGCATCCCTGCTTCATTACCCCGGAAAGCGGCTGGGAGAAAACAAAAGACGGAAAAAAACTGCATTGGAATGTAGACCGGTATTTTTATGAAGGTACATACGAACAAAAGCTTGGCGATCGGGAGAATATGCTGTTCTTCCATAGAACCTTGACGAGCTATATTAACACTTTGATGAAAACGGGCTTCATGCTGGAAGGCATAGTAGAACCAAAGCCATCAGAAGAAATGCTGAAAAAATATCCGTCATTTGAAGAAGATTTCAGATGTCCTGATTTTATCGTTTTTAAATTAAAAAAGCGTTAAAAGCAAGCATTTGAAACAAGAACGATTAAAAGTAAAAAGTATTCATTTTTCTTTTGCAAACTTCAAAAACAAGAAAAATATAACGATTACGATACAATAATTCAACGGATTTATAAAAATATTCATATTTAACGATATTTGCAATAAAATCCACAATATAAAAATTACGATTATAGAAGGTAATATTAACTTATTCATATGGAATCACCTTTTTATATATCAGATTAAAGTAACGAGGGATTTCTCTTTCCCTCGTTATTTTTTTAAACAGTTAATCAAAGCAAGATGCTGCAGCACCAGTCAATCCTCCACCGACGCCGCCAACAATAGTTCCTACAAGGCCAGCACTAACCGTTCCAACAATCGGTATCGTTACAGTACCAACAGCTGCTCCTGCTAATCCCCCTGTACCTTCGCCTGTAACAGCTCCTCCAGATGTTCCAAGTACACATTTTGCAACTGATTGTGTTCTGAACATATTGCTGCTATTCCTTTTTATCACCTTTACTAATAGTCCATTATCGTTTTTTCATATTCTAAATCTACCGGATTATCATTTTTGTCTACAGTACGACTTGGCAATGTCTCTTTTTTGCCAGTGATACTATCAATCACTGTTACATCACCATTTGAATTCATAACCACTTCAGAATGATAAAATGTTAATTCAAGTTCACTGTCATTTATTTTTCTAATTGTTCCCAAACTTTTAGATTCTTCAGCATTAGCCACAGAAACTGAATTCATAGATAAAGTAAATAATAGAGTGAAAGCTTTCTAAAAATGTTACAAATTTTTTCATAAAGAAGCTCCTTCCCAATGTCCAAAGCATAAATTAACATAAAAATTAAATAGCTTCCATGGGATTTCAAAAGAAAACTACAAAACCTTTTTTATTGCTATTTGGTTTTAAATACCTCTAACGAAGTCTTTATTTCTATTTTTATAGAAGAGCCTATTCTCCCTTTGTTATACCAAAATCCCCCTCTATTAAAAATCGCAAAAAAATTCTCCAACTCCTCATATCCCATACATTTAAGGGAAGAACGGAATTCCGTAGACCAAGTCTGGAGCTTCTGTAACAGCTGTCGATGAGTTACAAATGATTTGCCGATTGAGTATGATGAGAAGGAATTCTAATTAAGGATGGCCGGCCGCGGTTTCATTAAATGTCTTTCCTAAGTGGATTCATTTTCTACAAAACAAAGAATCGCCCTTAGACATTAAGGGCGAGCTTCGATAATTAATGATTTTGCGGAATTTACAAACTCCAATTTATCCTGTGCTTTATGCTTTCTAAGAATATGTTCGACAGCATCTGTGGCCGCCTGTAAAGCTTCTATGTTGGAGCCGTACCATATTTGTCCGAACCCCAGGTCTTCCAATTCACGGACACCTGCGGACAATCGTTTTGAAAAATCGAATGGAAGGTCAGGCCAAAATCTCTCATTTCTTTCAATTTGAAAAGTAAAGGATGCATTTTCTCCTGGAACATCCATGATTTGAATTTCAGCAGCAGGGACTCCCCGAAAGCAAAAGCTGTATTTTTCTAATTTGTAAACGACACTCCCTATATGGTCATGCTTTAACGGATAATCTGACATTTCCCGGACCGCCTTTCCGCATTGATTTGGGAAGCTTGATAATGGGTTACTTTAGATTTCTTTTTGTAATCGGAGAGACAATAGATCTTGCAGCAGAATTCTCGCTCCTTCAGGGCTTAACACAATCCCGCCTGATAAAATTTTATTATCATCCGACACCGTACCGGTAACAAAGCACGCTTTGCCTTCTAAATATTTGCGCAATATGACTTTTTCATCTTCAACAAATATCTCTATTGAATCTTGTTCGTTAATTTTTAATACTTTTCTTATCCTTTTAGGTAAAACAATTCTTCCTAGTTCATCCATTTTCCTAATAAATGCTGCTTTTTCCAAAAAAACATCCTCCCTATCTTTTTTGAATTTTTCCTGTATACTCAGGCAGAATGATTTTTCAGATAAATTCCGAAGGCATTAACACCTTAGCTGCATATAAATCAATTTTTCCGCAGCCGGCACATACGACAGCGACGGAAGGAATCGCTTCAGGCCTAACATTCAAAACAGAAGAATAATCTTGCAGATCCAGCCTTACATATGGGTCTATTATGATCGCTTCATCATGATTGCAATTTGTGCAGGGTTTTATAAGGCCTTTCTTTATCATTGCTTTTTTTATTCTGCTTTTTAATTGTTCCATATATTTCACCTCTTACCTGAAAGGCTGATTAATACGAGCAGCGAAAACGAGCATAACTACATCAAATCATAATTCTTCATCTACAGCCAACAGGTTTTACATATTTCACTGTAACCCATCAAAAACCTCATCGAAAGAAAATCGAATTTTTAGATTTAAATAAGTCGCAGGGAGTCCTGCGACTTATTATCAAACTCTTTTTCCATAAATGATGTACCGTTTCGGGGCATTGCCGATATACGAAAAGGGATAGCAAGTCGTAAGAATGAGCTCCTCTTTGTCATGCTGCAGCGTAATGATGGATGTATCATTTTTATCTACGATTTTTGTCTTTTCAATTTCATATGAAAAGCTTCCATAAGGCAGCAAAATCTTCAATTGATCCCCTCTTTTTAGTTCACCCGTTCGCCGAAAGACTGTATCCCGATGGCCTGACAAAACAATTTGTCCATTATCATTTGGATAGTAGCTGCCTTTATAGTGCCCGACTCCTTTTTCCAAATCATCCGCATCCGTTCCCTCCACAATCGGAAGCTCTGCGTTGATTTTTGGAATCTCCAGAATACCGGCTGCTTCGCCGAACTTGGGTTTGAATCGGCCTCGATCTGCTTTTTGAGGCTGCTCGATTGCGAGTTTAGCTGCTTCTAATGTTTGTTCCGTCTTTTTGCTTGTATCCATCACTTTCCAGACGCCATAGCCAATAAGGACGAGTCCGGCTGCAATGATGAGGATGGGAAGATTCTTTTTCACGACGGAGATTAGACACTTCTCTTTCTTCTCAAGTACCAAAGGGCCGATCCAACTAACAGCAATCCTAAGCCGACAAGAATCAGATTAAATGTATTTGTAGCAGTATCCGGAAGCTCATATACTCCGCCTGTCTTCTTAGCTTTATCTTTCGGTTCAGATGGACTTGGCTTTTCTGGTTTTTCAGGCTCTCCTTGGTTATTAGGCTCGGGATCCTTCGATTCAACCGTAATGTCTGTTCCCGGTTTATCCGGTGTATCGATATTTCCCCCGTCCACAGATGCAACGTTTTTAATCGTTTTGCCCGCATAGCCGGTCTCGATTTTCGCTTGGAATGTCACCGTTCTCCATTCCGTATCGCTTACATCTCCAAAGTTCGCTGTAACCTTGCCGTCTGCAAATGTACCTTTACCGCCATGGCTCACTTTTAGGCTGCCTTTTACATATGAAAGGCCGGCTGGAAGCTTGTCTGAGATGACCAGGTTTTCAACTTTGCTGTCCGTGACCGTATTGCGGGTTTTAATCGTGTAGACCACCGTATCGCCCGCTTCATACTTTTCCTTATCAGAATCTAGGTTTTTCGCTGTTTTCTCAGATTCTAAAATTGGATCACGCGGATACACTTTCACTTCATGGCTCGGCTTGTCAGGTTTGTCAACATTGCCGCCGCCGATCGTCGCTGTATTGACAATGTCTTTGCCCGTTTGACCCGCTTTGACTTTCACTTCGAAGGTCACCGTATGCCATTTCGTGTCGGCGACATCGCCAAATTGGCCCGCAACCGTTCCTTCTTCATAATAGCCATGATCATCGTCTTGGTCGTCGCTTACCGCAGTGCCGTCTACTTTCAATGTTCCTGGAATATATTCAAGGCCTTCTGGTAACGCATCCGAAATCGTAAGGTTTTTCACCAGGCTGTCTTCAATTGTGTTTCGGGTCTGGATTGTGTAAAGAAGCGTGTCACCGACTTCAGGGTGATCCGCATCGGTGTTCCCTTCAGCTTTTTCTTGAAGGCTTGCCGTTTTCTTTGATTCAAGCTTAGGATCTTTTGGATCAACTTTGATGTCCGTTCCCGGTTTATCAGGATCATCGATGTTTCCGCCGTCAACGGCTGCCACGTTTTTAATCGTTTTACCAATATAGCCGGACTCGATTTTCGCCTGGAACGTCACAGTCCGCCACTCTGTGTCAGTGACATCGCCGAAGTTTGCTGTGATCTTTCCGTTTTCAAATGTCGCTTCGCCGCCGTTGCTCGCTTTTATGCTGCCTTCGACATATGTCAGGCCGGCTGGAAGTTCGTCGGAAATGACGAGATTTTCTATCGTACTTTCAGTTATCTTATTGCGTGTCTTAATCGTGTAGAGGACCGTGTCTCCTACTTCAAATGTATCCTTGTCCGAATCAAGGTTCTTTGCCGTTTTCTCAGATTCTAAAACTGGATCACGCGGATAGACTTTAACTTCGTGATTCGGCTTATTAGGCTTGTCAACATTATCGCCGCCGGCGGTTGCCGTGTTGACAATATCTTTCCCTGCTTGGCCAGGCTGCACCTTCACTTCAAATGTCACATGATGCCATTCCATATCGGTGATATCACCGAATTGGCCGTTTACTTTGCCGTCTGTATAATCGCCCTGATCATCGCCCTGTGCGTCAGTTACCGCTTTACCGTCCACTTTCAATGTTCCCGGAACATATTCAAGGCCTTCCGGAATCGCGTCTGAGATCGTAAGATTTTTTACGAGACTGTCTTCCGAAATATTTCGGGTCTGAATCGTATACAGAAGCGTGTCCCCGACTTCAGGATGGTCTGTGTCTGTATTTCCTTCAGCTTTTTCCTGAATGGACGCGGTTTTCTGCGATTCGAGCTCCGGATTACGCGGATAAACTTTCACTTCGTTGTTCGGCTTATCCGGATCATTGATATTGTCTCCGTCTACGTTTGCCGTGTTGACAATATCCTTACCGGATTGGCCGGACTTTACCTTCGCCTGGAATGTCACGGTATGCCATTCGGTGTCCGTTACATTGCCGAACTGGCCTGTCGCTTTGCCTTCGGCGTAATGGCCTTGATCACCGTCTTGGGCATCGCTTACCGCTTTACCGTCCACTTTTAAAGTACCCGGGACATATTCCAAACCTTCCGGAATCGCGTCTGAAATGGTGAGATTTTTTACAATACTGTCTTCAGAGGTATTTCGGGTCTGAATCGTGTACAGAAGCGTATCTCCCACTTCCGGATGGTCGGCATCTGTGTTGCCGTCCCCTTTTTGTTGAATGGATGAGGTTTTCTTTGATTCAAGCTTGGGTTCATTAAAGATGATCGGCGTCGTTACTTCATTTGATTCCGTTTGTTCATCTTTATTCGTTAATAAATTGTCGTAGTTAATTTGCGCCTTGTTATTAACTTTTGTAACGTCGTAGTCCGTTAGCGTTTTCACTTTAAATTGAACAGTGACCCCATTAGGCAAATCCGTCGCATTAGGCAAATTCCCCAGTTTGACGTTTACCTTACTGCCGTCAAAATGGCCTTCGTCACTGTCAGATGCATCAGTTAGATTTTTAGCGGTCGAACCGTTGATCAATTTTAATGATCCAGGGACATATTTCGTACCCTCTGGGATGAGATCTGTGAAGCTCGCATCTGATGCGATGTCTCCGCCTTCGTTCTTGATTTGAACCGCATATGTAAGCTCATCCCCGGCGTGAACTTCTCCCTGTGGAGAAACCGTTTTATGCGCTGTGACACATGGTTCTGTACCCAGGAAAATATCATCTAAAAAGTTTCCGATTCCTACGCTTCCACTGGCTGAACTCACCGCTTCAAAACCGAACCGGGTTGTAGTCTGTCCTGTTGGTACAGTATAAGAACCTGTATGAGTTCCCCATCCTGTTCTCCCATCAGACATTTGTTTTTGGACGACGGTATCGTACGGGTTCTTAGTCGCTGCTCCAATTCGAACCTGCATGGTGTCAACCCCTGCCCGCCCCATGTGGGATAGGCGCCAATAAATGGTTTGTCCAGGCGTTGTCTTCACATCTTGATACAACATCCCGTTTTCAAAGGCGTTTAATTCCGCCCACCGCTTTCCATCAGGCGGTGCAGAATAATACTTTGCACCAGAAGGAAGATTCTGAGCATGGTTCCATATTTCAATTACTTTATAGCCAGCTGCATCATCAGTCGTCTTCCAGCCAGGAACCTCGGATTCGTAATAATAGATACCCGAACCATTGACTGCCGATCCTCTGGCAGCTCCTTGTTCAAAGCTTCCGTTAATCAACGCGACCGGAGCCGGGCAAGCATTTTCTGCCGCTGCCGCTTGAATTGCACCTGTATTTTCCTCAGCATGCACTTGAGTTGGGAAAACAGTAGCCGACATGTTACTTGCAACTAATAAAAAGATCGCAAATAGCATAAAGTATTTTCTAAGATGTAGTTTGTAAGATCTAGACAGAAAATCTTTTCGCATCAATTCCTCACTCCAATAGTCATTTTTTCACAGATGATATTTGCCGTAACGGTTGCTGAAATATCATATTTCGACCTGATATTTTCAAATCTGTTCTCTATATGCCCCCTTCCAATAAAAACTTACCAAAATAGTTTTATATTTCACAATATTACAAAATATTTATATTTAAATTCAAAAAAACGGCAAATTTGGTTATTAATTTACTTGTCAGTTATTAATAAATGGAAATTCTCAAGATGATTTAAGATCATTTTTATGACAGTTTTTGAAACCGACTTGTTTTGAGAGTCTTGATTCCAAACTAAAACTTATGACTAAACCGAAGTATGAACATTTAAGCCAACAAAGAGCTGTATCCTTCTCTCGCATATTCCTATTTAAAATCTTCCTTCTCTGTAAACCAATAGTACCAAGAAGAATGAAAACACTGAATGTGACGATACACTCAAATTTCGCGAACCGAATTAAAGCCAAAGGGCATCCAATATATAGTTTTTTACCAGTCGTAGTTCTGTCTATCCTTATCTTTTTTTTCATTCTTCAAGTCGGGTTCTCAACTCAGATGCTTTACATCTCATCAAAGATATTTGCTAATAACCGGTTTCGTGAATTTCCAATTTTCCGGTTCATCATTTGTATTTTTATGAAAATATTTGGTTCGTTTTATAAAAAAATGTTAAGGGGTGTTTTTCAAAAAAATTTTTTTGAAAGCTGTTAATGCAAAAAAAACAGTGTTTAAGGGGAAAAATATAGTGATTGATGCTGAACATAGGAACCAATCCATGAACGAATGTCGTGCATCCAATTAATCTTGCCGTAATGCTCTACAAAGGAGGTGCTGGCAAATCGTTTTTTACAACCAATCGATTTCTTGAAAAACTTTTGCCAATTCATCGCATTGCTCAAGTGGTAACTGACCGCCAGTGAGTAAGCAGCTATGTAGAAAATTCAAGAAGCAGTGATATCTGGTATATTAAATGTAGTAAAGACAATACTTATAAAAAAATTGGATAGAAAGCAGGTGATCCCATGCCAACGAACAGATTAATCAATGAGAAGTCACCATACTTACTCCAACACGCCCACAACCCCGTCGACTGGTACCCCTGGGGCGAAGAAGCCTTCGAAAAAGCAAAACGCGAAAACAAGCCGGTACTTGTCAGCATCGGCTATTCGACTTGTCATTGGTGCCATGTCATGGCTCATGAAAGCTTCGAAGATGAAGAAGTTGCGAAGCTCCTGAATGAAAAATTCGTCTCTATTAAAGTGGACCGCGAGGAGCGTCCTGATGTGGATTCAATTTATATGACGATCTGCCAGATGATGACGGGGCAGGGCGGCTGGCCGCTGAACGTGTTTTTAACGCCTGATCAGAAGCCGTTTTATGCGGGTACATATTTTCCGAAGACGAGCCGGTTTAACCGGCCGGGGTTTGTTGAGGTGGTGAAGCAGCTTTCCGATACCTTCGCGAAAAACCGGGAACATGTTGAGGATATTGCCGAAAAAGCCGCCAACAACCTGAGAATCAAAGCGAAAAGCGATGCCGGCGATGCGCTCGGCGAAGACATGTTGAGGCGGACGTATCAACAGCTGATCAACAGCTTCGATGCGGCATACGGCGGTTTCGGAAGCGCACCGAAATTTCCGATCCCCCATATGCTGGCATTTCTGCTTCGCTATCATCAATACAGCGGCGAGGAAAACGCGCTGTACAGCGTGACGAAAACGTTGGACAGCATGGCGAACGGCGGCATTTACGACCATGTCAGCTACGGGTTCGCCCGCTATTCGACAGATGACGAATGGCTCGTTCCCCACTTTGAAAAAATGCTTTACGATAATGCTTTATTGCTGATCGCATATACTGAAGCCTATCAAATCACGAAAAACGAACGGTATAAACAGATTTCCGAGCAGATCATCACATTTGTCCGCCGCGAAATGACCGATGACAAAGGCGCTTTTTATTCAGCGCTTGATGCCGACACGGAAGGCGTAGAAGGCAAATATTATGTGTGGTCAAAAGACGAAGTCCTTGAAACGCTTGGAGATGAACTCGGCGAATTGTATTGCGCTGTCTACAACATCACGCAAGAAGGGAATTTTGAAGGCCGCAATATTCCAAACTTGATCTACACCAGGCTGGAAGACATTAAAGATGAATTCGCGCTGACAGATGAAGAGCTTCAGAACAAGCTTGAAGAAGCGAGAACAAAACTTTTTGAAAAACGGCAGGAAAGAACGTATCCCCATGTCGACGACAAAGTGCTGACATCTTGGAACGCTCTGATGATCGCGGGTCTTGCCAAAGCGGCGAAAGTCTACAATGCGCCCGAATACCTGGAGATGGCACGGGCGGCAGTCGAGTTCATCGAGAATAAATTGATTCAAGACGGACGCGTCATGGTCCGCTACCGTGACGGCGAGGTGAAACATAAAGGGTTTATCGATGACTACGCCTTCCTGCTGTGGGCCTACATCGAATTGTATGAAGCATCCCTTGATTTAACCGATTTGCGAAAAGCCAAAAAGCTCGCCGCGGATATGACCGGGCTGTTCTGGGATGAAGAGCACGGCGGTTTTTATTTTACGGGAAGCGATGCCGAGGCTTTGATCGTGCGGGATAAAGAAGTATACGACGGCGCCCTCCCGTCCGGAAACGGCGTCCTGGCCGTGCAGCTGTCCCGGCTGGGTCGGCTGACCGGCGATTTATCGCTCCATGATCAAGCGGCAAAAATGTTTTCGGCATTCCATGGAGATGTTTCCGCTTATCCAAGCGGCCATACAAACTTTCTCCAAGGCCTGCTGAGCCATGTCATGCCGCAAAAAGAAATCGTTGTGCTCGGAAAGCGCCATGACCCGGACAGACAGAAGATCGTAAGCGCTTTGCAGCAGGCCTTCCAGCCAAACTATGCCGTCCTCGCCGCAGAATCGCCTGACGATTTCAAAGGGATTGCCGACTTTGCGGCCGAATACAAAGCAGCCGATAACAAAACGACTGTCTATATTTGTGAAAACTTCGCCTGCAGACAGCCGACGACGAATATAGACGAAGCGCTCGATCAGTTGGTTTAAACGGATGCCATCATGGGAATAACATCTGAAAACACCTAATCGAAAGGGGTTATGACCATGAAGCAAAAGAATCTGATCTCAGGTCTCGCCGTTGTCGCCGGAGTCACCGCATATATGCTCAAAGACGAAACAAACAGACAAAAACTGAAATCGTACTTGCAAAGCGTCAAAGAAAAGATCCCTTACTTTTCGGAAAAACACAACGTAGATTCATTCCCGGTTGAAAAAGCAGGCCATCCGTCTCCGCATGATATCGAAGATAACAAAATGGTATCGGAAGGATCCATGTACCCTGTTCAATACTACGACGAAAAGAAAAAATAACAATGTATGAGCTGTCATATTTATGGCAGCTTTTCTACTGCCGTTCTAAAAACTGCAAGCGGATTATAGATATAAAAATCCAAAAATAAAAGCCGCCCGGTCGGCAGCCTCTTCAAACCTTATATTTTATTTTCATAGCAATAATGATTGACAAGCTCTTCAATTAAATCATGTTCTGGAAACTCTCCGTGAAACTCAAAGGGAATCTCCTCGACAAACCGGCCGCGCCGGTATACATGGATGGCGCCGTTTTGTCTGGTCACGCTGTATTCCGGTTCAAACGTGTATCCGTTCCGCTCTATTGCACCCATTGATCATGACCGCCTTTCAAAACAACAGTTCATACACTTCGTTTAATTCTCTTGTTCGTTTATGGTCCTGTTCATTCAGCGCATATTTCATCTCATGTTCAAGCACTTGATTCAGAAATTCCATTTCCCGCTCCTCCAAGTGCTCGACAAACTCTTCCTCATTGGCATATCGCCCGGAAACGATTTTTCTGTAAATGTTTTGTCCTATGCCGTGTTCAAGGTGATTCGACAGTGACTCACGGAGGTAGCCCAATGTTGTGTCCATGATTCAATCTCCTTTTTTACCTTATAGGTTGGGTGAATTCTTGATGATTCATGCATGAGCGGCCCAAATTTTCAATAAGAAAAAGGCGATACACCATGATGCTGTGCAGATAAAAATTTTCTCTTTCCCACATGGTAAGCGCCTAAAGCCAAGAAGACTGAACACGCAGCAATAAGAAAGACGGCTTTTCCGTCTTCATTGGGGGCATTACGGAGTTCAGCCCGCTGATTAAAGGAAAATTACTTTTTGAAGATGACATGCTATTCGTAGTCAATCAAAAACATAAGTTTGCCTCACAACACGTGGCATTAGAGGTGATTATAAAAGAACCTTTCGTCTTTCGCGAGGAAGGAAGTTTTTCGCGGGAAAAATTGATCTCGCTATGCAACCTGCATAACGCGGGAAAACCAAATATGGGTGTACAAATAAACGGATTAAACGAAACAATCAGAACAGTTATGGAAGGATACGGTGTAACATTCGTATCCGCTCTTGAAGTAAACGAATATATCGCCCGCGGAGACATTGCAAAGGTTCATGTTGATAAAGCCGTAATAAAGAACCCGATTTCACTATGCGTAAGGGCGGAAGATCATCTATCTCCATCTGCCCTTAACTTTATTCAAATGATCGATTCGACCGATGAATGTTAAATCCTTTTAAACGGACGTCACCTTTCACTTTCCGTTAAAACGGGTTCTTTACAAAACTCGACCGGCTGAAGAACGCCGTAAACTGCCGGGGATTGTACTGTTGAATATTATTGAGCGCATGTTTGGTGAGGTGTTTTAGTAGTCAACAGCAGCAGACGGGCCGTCTCAATGTGTGAATCAATGGTTTTCAATATATGGCAACAACACAAGGAGCCGGCAGCTATTCTCGGGGCGGTGTTCGCGAGGATGGCAACTTCCTCCAATCGTCATGCGAAGCTCCATTTTGTGGCCGGAGGCAGACTTTCTTCTGGATTTAGACCTATATGTGGGATAAAACCAGATCCCAGCTTAAAAAACTAACTGCCCACTGTCCTAAAACTGATCCTGCATGATGAAATCATCACTTATAAGATATACGTGGCCTTTTTCGTTATCTTACAAAGGATATTTTTAAAAATGCCAAAATTTCCGAATAAAAAGTGGTATGATTTTTGGTAGAAAGGACGGCTGGTGCCTGTGGTCAAAAAACGGGTCAATTTTTCTCTGCAAACAAAAATTATGGGCTTGATTGCAGCACTGCTTATCTTAGTAATCGGCTTGCTGACAGTCACGTTTGCCGTTCAGCAAACAAAAGAAGGAAGAAAACAGTCCGAACAGCTTGCCGTTCAGACTGCAAAAACCATTTCCTATATGCCTCCGGTAAAAGAGCTCTTTCAAGAGAAGCGCGGGCATAAGGAAGAGGCGCAAGAAGTCATTGAACAGATGAAAGAACAGACTGACGCCTATACTATTTATGTCCTCGACGAAAAGGGAGAGATTAAAATCGCCTCGGAAAAGAGAGGAGAAAAGAAGCTGACAAGAAGCAGAAAGATCTTGTTCGGCGGCTCTCACATCTCTGAAACAAAAAACGATGGCCGCATAGTGATCAGAGGAAGTGCGCCGATTATCCAGGAACAAAGTGGTTACAGCAAGGTCATCGGCAGTGTGTCTGTTGATTTTCTATTAAACGAGACAGAACAAGGCATTAAAGAGAATGTAAGAAAATTGAGCTTCATGGCTGTTCTCGTTTTGCTTTTAGGATTTGCGGGTGCCGCCGCTCTTGCCAAAAGCATTAGAAGGGATACGCTTGGCCTTGACCCCCAAGAGATCGCATCTCTTTACCGTGAACGAAATGCGATGCTGCGTGCGATTAAAGAAGGGATCATTGCCACCAACCGCGAAGGAGTCGTCACAATGATGAACGTATCGGCAGCAGAAATGCTTAAGCTTCCCGAACCTGTGGTCAACCGGCCAATTGATGACATCATGCCCGGAGCCGGACTAATGTCTGTCCTTCATCAGGAGCAGATGTTGCTGAATCAGGAGGTCTGCGTCAACGATCAAGTCTTTATTTTAAATACAAAAATGATGCTCCAAAACGGGCAAACTTACGGAATTGTCGTAAGTTTCCGTCAAAAGACCGAATTAAAAAGGCTCATTGACACGCTGACAGAGGTGCAAAAATACTCTGAAGATCTCCGCGCGCAAACACATGAATTCTCAAATAAGCTTTATGTGATCCTAGGTCTGCTTGAGCTAGGTGAGTATGAAGCAGCGATCGACCTGATTAAAGAGGAATACGCCATTCAAAATGAACAGCACGATATTTTATTCAAAAACATTCATTCACAGCAGGTGCAGGCTATCCTGTTGGGCAAAATGGGAAAGGCCTCAGAGAAAAAAGTTAAGTTGTCCATTGATGAAAACAGCACGCTTGAGCCGCTTCCTGAGCATATCGGGATGTCTCATCTCATTACGATTATCGGGAATTTAATTGATAACGCTTTCGAAGCCGTAGCTGAGCAAAATGTGCGGCTTGTTTCATTTTTCATCACGGACATCGGCCGCGATATTGTCATAGAAGTGTCTGACACAGGATGCGGCGTGGCGCCTGATAAGATGAAAGCCATCTTTGAAAGAGGATATTCTTCAAAGGGAATGAAGAGAGGCTACGGGCTGGCCAACGTAAAGGAATCTTTACGTGAACTCGGCGGTTGGATAGAAGTTTCCAATCAAAAAGGCGGCGGAGCGGTGTTTACCGTTTTTATACCGAAGGAGAAGCAAACACGAAAGGGGGAATCCATTTGATTGATATCCTGATCGCAGAGGATGATTTCCGTGTAGCGCAAATTCATGAAAGATTGATCGAACAGCTTGATGGATTCAACATTATCGGTAAAGCGGCCAATGCCAAAGAAACAATGGAAATTCTCGAGGTCCAAAAGGCCGACTTGCTGCTATTGGATATTTACATGCCGGATGAGATGGGCACAGAATTGATTCCTGTCATTCGAAACCGCTTTCCGGAAGTGGATATCATGATCATCACAGCAGCAACCGAAACATGTCATTTACAGGAATCGCTCCGGGCGGGAGTTGCGCACTATTTGATTAAGCCTGTGACTGCCGAAAAATTCAAACAGGTGCTGCTTCAATATAAGAAAAAAAGGCAAACACTGCTTTCTCAGCCACAGGTCAGCCAATCAATGATTGACCAAATCTTCGGAGGCTGCTCCAGCGGATCCCGTCAAGCTGAGGATTTGCCGACAGGTATCAATTCGATTACACTGCAAAAAATCAGGGATGTTCTGCGAGACGCAGCCAAAGGAATGACAGCCGAAGAACTCGGTGAAAAAATGGGGGCTTCACGTACAACAGCCCGCCGCTATGCCGAATATCTCGTGTCAAAAGAAGAAGCGTGCGCTGAGCTGGAATATGGAATTATCGGCAGACCGGAGAGAAAATACTATTTGGCGGATAAATAAACATGAAGAACTTTGCGATCATATTGATATGTCTATCGATCTTAATTTCGGGAGATGAAAGACAATCGTCCGCCCCGCGTCCCCCGGATGGGCCGGTTGAAATCGTCGTACCTGCTGAGCCTTCCGGCGGCTGGGATTTAACGGCTCAGGCGATACAATCCGTCCTTAAACAAAAACAAGTGATAAAAAGCGACGTGAAGATCGTTTATAAACCCGGAAGCGGAGGTGACAAAGGCTGGAAGTATATAAATAACAGCGATACGTACACCATCGGCATGACATCCAGCTTAATGCTCAGCAATTACATTCTCGGACAGAGCAAACTGAAAACAGACGATTTCACCCCGCTGGCGATTCTTGCAAAAGAATGGCAGACGATCGCTCTTCCAAAAGGAGCGGAAATAAAGAGCGGAAAGGGTTTGCTGAATGAGATCAAAAAGAATCCCGGCAAGGTAAAAATCGGTTTTTCCCCTGGACTTGGAAATGATGACCAGCTGTCATTCGTCAGGGCGGCCGATATGTACGGAGTTGACCCTTTTAACATTCAATATTTACAGTATGAAAGCAGCGAAGAGCTCATTCAGGCGCTTATCAGACATGAAATTGACGCCGCTTCAATGACTCTATCAGAAGCTAAAACATATGAACGGAGCGGCAGCATCACACTTGGGGCTGTTACTTCAGACAAAAGGCTTCCCGCTTATCCGCATGTACCGACGTGGAAAGAGCAGGGCATCCCGTTTGTATTTTCCCATTGGAGAGGTGTATTAGGCCCGAAAAATATGACCAAAGAAGAAATCTCCTACTGGGATCAAGTGTTTAAAAAGATCACATCTTCGCCGGAATGGAAGCAGAAAATAAATGAACAGGAATGGGAAAGCTATTATTTAAACAGCAAGGAGACAAAACGATTCCTTGAGGAGCAATCAGCATTTTATCAAAACATCATGGCTGGGGATTAACCGGGTATTTCGCGTCTGCGGAATACTTTTTTTATGTACTTAAAAATGGTCAAAAAGAACAAAATGGTTTTAAAAAATTAAAAATACATAAAAACCAAATTATTTACTTCAGAAAGTTCTTCTCATATGATGACAAAAAGGCAAGGCTTAAGGGGAACCGGAGAGAAAAAAATGTAAGCGGATTCACATGAGAGGGGGATAACTGTGTTAGCAATTTTAGGCTTTTTCATGATGCTTGTGTTTATGGTATTGATCATGACAAAACGGCTTTCTGTTCTGACGGCATTGGTCTTGACACCGATAGTGTTTGCGCTGATCGCCGGATTCGGATTCAGCGATGTCGGCGACATGATGGTTTCTGGAATTCAGCAAGTCGCGCCAACCGCAGTTATGATTATGTTTGCAATTTTATATTTCGGGATTATGATTGATACTGGCCTGTTTGATCCAATGGTCACAAAAATATTAAAAATGGTCAAAGGCGATCCGTTAAAAATCGTCGTCGGCACTGCGGTGCTCACGATGCTAGTCGCATTGGACGGAGACGGATCAACAACATATATGATTACAACGAGCGCGATGCTCCCGCTCTATTTGCTGCTTGGCATCCGCCCGATTATATTAGCGGGAATCGCAGGAGTCGGCATGGGGATTATGAATACGATTCCATGGGGAGGCGCAACACCGCGGGCAGCGAGTGCGCTCGGAGTTGACCCGGCTGAATTGACCGGCCCGATGATACCTGTCATCGCAAGCGGCATGCTTTGTATGATCGGAGTTGCGTATATGCTCGGAAAAGCGGAGCGAAAACGCCTCGGCGTGATTGAACTCAAACATCCGGCTGGTGCCAATGAAACGGCCGCTGCTGCGGAGGATGAGTGGAAGCGTCCGAAGCTTTGGTGGTTCAACTTATTGTTGACGCTTTCATTGATAGGGCTTCTTATATCAGGAAAAGTAAGCTTGACCGTTCTGTTTATTATCGCGTTCTGCATCGCATTGATTGTCAATTATCCAAACCTCGATCATCAGAGACAGCGAATTTCGGCGCATTCGAGCAATGTATTGGCTATCGGCTCCATGATATTTGCCGCAGGGGTCTTTACCGGAATACTAACAGGCACAAAAATGGTAGATGAAATGGCGATTTCGCTTGCATCTATGATTCCTGAACAAATGGGCGGCTTTATTCCGATGATTGTAGCCTTAACAAGCGGCATTTTCACTTTTCTGATGCCAAATGACGCGTATTTTTACGGAGTGCTCCCGATTTTATCAGAAACCGCTGTCGCATACGGTGTTAATAAGGTCGAAATTGCAAGAGCCTCCATCATCGGCCAGCCGATTCACATGCTGAGCCCGCTTGTGCCTTCAACACATTTGCTTGTTGGGCTTGTCGGGGTTTCCATCGACGATCATCAAAAATTTGCGATAAAGTGGGCGGTGCTCGCTGTCATCGTGATGACAGGATGCGCGCTTCTCATCGGATCCATAACAATTTATTGATTGTGTTGATCGCTTCAATGTCCTTATGAGGACCGATACACGTATCGCGTCAAACCTTTTCACATAGCAGCTTTTTTTCAGCTTGCAGAGACACTCCTGTTTTCTGCGGGCTTTTTCTTTTGGAGGGAAAAAGATCTCCCTTATACCTTTTCATAAGACTTTACTGTGTGGCTTGGCGTCTTCATGAATCACAACATCTTTCGGACCCGGTGTTGGATATGCCGTTGCTTGAAATGGCACCCAGAGGCGCGCCGGAGTGGGCGGGTTTCCGCCCATCATTGGCGCCCGTATTGAAACACAGCCAAGCTTATAAAAAAAGAACCAGGAGCTGGTTCTTGAGCATAGCGCCTGAGAAGGCTGCCAATAACATCTCGACAGCCCCAAGCCCTTAAAAATTTCATTATTTATTCCCATCAGCTGAGGCACGCTTGCCAATTCCAAACACATAATAGCTGGCGGCAACAACCGCAAGGAAAATAACCCCGACAATCAGAGACACGCGTGTGTCATTGTTGAACCACATGCCCACCAGTACCATAAGCAGGAAACCAATCGTCAAATAGTTCGTCACTGGGGCGAAAGGCATTTTGAACGGATGTTTGTCAATTTCAGCTCCTTTTGCTTTTCTGAATCCGATATGGCTGAGCAGAATGACAAACCACGGAATCATCCCCGGGAGCACGCTCGCACTGTATACATACACAAAAATATTAGGCGGCGCAATATAATTTAAAACGACGCCGATTGCCAAACCGATCAGGACGGCAATCGTCCCGTATAACGGCACGCCATTTCTGGAAATCTTCGTAAAGAATTTTGGCGCTTGGCCGTTTACTCCCAATGTATAAAGCATGCGGCCCGCACTGAAAATGCCGCTGTTGCAGCCGGACATTGCCGCCGTAATGACGACGAAGTTAATAATGCCGGCGGCCGCCGTAATTCCGACTTTCGCAAAAGTGGATACAAACGGACTTCCAATTGCATTCAGCTCATCCCAAGGATAGACTGTGACAATCACGAAGATGGCGCCAATATAGAAAATTAAAATACGCCAAATAATACTTTGGATCGCGTGTCTCAGCGTGTTTTGCGGATCTTTTGCCTCCCCCGCCGTAATCCCTATCAGTTCGACCCCTTGATAAGCGGCGATGACCAGTGACAGCGCAAAGAAGAATCCTGAGAAGCCGCCTGTAAAGAAACCGCCGTGCGACCAAAGGTTTGAAAACCCGATCGCTTGTCCGCCGTTGCCGAATCCAAAGAAAATAATCCCGAGCCCCGCTGCAATCATTAATACAATTGTAACGATTTTAATCATCGCAAACCAAAATTCAAACTCACCAAATGATTTAACAGAGACAAGGTTTGCTCCACCGAGAATCGCCATTGCGATAATGCCCGGTATCCAAGCGGGCAGATCCGGAAACCAGTACTTCATGTACTCCCCGACGGCGATGATCTCGGACATCCCAACAATCACCCACTGAAACCAGTTGCTCCACGCGGTCATATATCCAGCCAACGGATGTATATATTGATGGCCGAATGTCGCAAATGAACCGGTGCTTGGCTCTATATATAGCATTTCCCCCATTGCACGCATAATAAAAAAAATAAAAATTCCGCAAATGGCATAAGCAAGCAGGACGGAAGGTCCCGTCCACTTTATCGTGCTAGAAGATCCCATAAATAAACCGACACCGATAGTGCCGCCAAGCGCAATCATTTGGATGTGGCGCGCGCCCAGGCCTCTCTTCAATTCTTTGTTCGCCACTTCTTTTCCTCCTCTTACACGGCTGATGTCACCCAAAAACTATATGATGACAAAGCATCTTCCTCGTATTAAGTAGTAATAAAAATCTGATAATTCCAATTAAGTATATATCTCAAAATTCACTTATTCCATCATAATAAATTCCCTCCAAAAATACAATTGTTTTTTCCAGGAAAACAAATTTTACTCTATCTATTTATTAAGAAACAACTATCCCAATATAAAGAATATTCTTATAATATAAAAAAGCAGTACGCATCTTGAATAACCAATCAAAATGCGCCCGTTTTCCCTTATAAACAATGGCCGGCGGCCGATTCTTTTTCAATGTTTAAAATATAATACAACTCATCAAGTTTTTGTATTTGATAGGTTGGTACAATACCAGTGTCATTTGCTATCATGCCCGGATTCATCCAGCATGTATCCAATCCGGCCAGCCGCCCCCCTTTTATGTCCGCTGTCAATGAATCCCCGATGATCAGCCCTTGATCGGCAGAAAAATGAGGAATTCGTTCAAAAACGTAATCAAAGTATTCTTTCATCGGTTTTTGAAAACCGGTGTCCTCTGAAACAAAAATCCCTTTAAACATCGGGTATAATCCTGAAGCTTGCAGACGCTTATACTGCGTTTTTGAAATACCGTTCGTTACGATATATAAATCATATTGATCCTGCAGGCTTTCAATTAATTCAAAAGCGCCGTCTATCAGCTGATGCCCTTCTTCAAGGAAGCTGCGATACTTCTCCTCAAGCAAAACGCCGTCAGCCTCTAGACCATATTCTTTGAATAAAAGGGAGAAGCGTGTGTTCACCACTTGGCCGCGGTCTATCTCCCCTTTTTCAAACGCCCTCCATAAACCTTGATTGATACGTCTATAATTCGCTTCTATTTCATCTGTTAAAGGAATTTGCTGTTCCTGAAAAAGATTCCGCAGTGCTGACTTTTCCGCCGCACCGAAGTCTAGTAGTGTATCATCCACATCAAAAAATAAAGTACGATAATTTTTCACAGGGGTTCCTCCGTTTAGCTTTTTAGTAGTTGATCTTGCTGTCCTCTATGGCCTCAAGCTCGTTTTTCAGCAAGCTCATCGTCTCTGCCTTTTCTTTCTCTGTCTGAATGTCAAACGCCAGCTGCTCTGTAAACTCCCATATGTCCTCCAGTCTTCGCCTGATCTGATAAAACCGCAAAGCGTTCTGATCAATTTCAAACCCTTTATGAATCTCGCGATAAACCCGCAAAAACTCTTGTACATACGGCTGATTGGCAAAAAACATCAGATCTGCTTCAACAGGGGCCAGTTTCAAGCCCTCCCAATCGATCAGAATCAATTCCCCGCCCGTTTTCATCATCAAATTCCAGCCATGAACATCTGTATGGCACAAAGCCAATCTTCTGCCGCTGCATTTCAAATCATCCGCCAGAGATAAGGCTGACTCCATCATCTCGCGGATTGCTCCGCTGTAGGGTTGAATGAGTGTCGCCAGCTCACAAGGGAGGTGATCAAGCCATTGTTTCATCTTGCCTAAAAACGAAATATCATAGTTTTCTTTGATTCCTTCTGTCTTCAGCGGGATCGTCTCGTCATATCGGTGCAGCTCCGCTATGATGCTGGCGAGCTTCTCCGCGCAGCCTTTGTCGAGCGGCCGGCCTCCAATGGTTTCCCCGGCGATGTATTCATAAAGCACGTAAACCGCATCATCATCTTCGCACTTGTATTCTCCAGTTGTTGTTAAAAGCGGCACAGGCAGCTTCCCGTTGAGAGCGGTGTGATCCCCCAGCCACTTGAGAACGGGGATGTAATCATCGATTAGAGCTGTCCATTTCGCTGTCGATGCCCTATTTTTATCATACACTTTTAAAAAGAAAGCCGCTTCACCGTCGGTTACTTGATAAGCAAGTGCTGTCCACCCGCCTTGCTCGGGAGAAATGTTCACACTGTCGATTCCATAATGGTCCTTCAATATTTTTTTAAGACTGAACATTGCGTTTCACCTCCGCAAAAAACACACTCCCGGCTCACCTGCCGGGAGTGCGGCTATCATCTGATTAGTCAATTTCCTTTGCAGCCGGTTTCAGCTGCTGAACGCGCCTCACGTACTGTTTGACTTTCTCAGCTTCTCTGAAAAGGTATTGTTCATCAAGATGTTCAGCGACTGCTGCGGCTGTCTCTTCAAACAGATCCCCCATCTTAAACAAGCTGTGCCATACACGCTCATGATCAGCTGGCGGATACGTCTCCAAAAGCCTTTCCCACGTATTTCGATCAACATAGCGATCAAGAAACTTTGCATTCTTGCCTATGCTCAGCGAAAAGCCCGTTTCAAAACCGACCTTCCATTCGAGCATTTTCAGCAGCATGGCCCTGACAAGGTTTAAGTGATCGAGTGCATAAAGGATTTCCTGCCGCCACAACCCTTTGGCCACATATGTCGATGTCCACCAAAATTCATTGCAGCAGTCGGCGAAGCATTGCGGGGATGGTTTTTGCACCCAATATTCCCGATCCGTCGGCGGCGGGATAGCGGGCAAATCCTGATCCTTATCAAGCAGGATCACGGTCAAACCGTCTTCCCGGCAGTATTCCAGCTTTTCTTCCAGCGGCACAAGAATCAAATCAATACGGCTGCCGTCTTTAAATAACATTAAATACGAAAAGCGGTTGCCAAGCTCATTCGGAAACAGCTCCATCGCTTCCGGCGTCTGCATGATGATCCGCTCTCCAAAAACGTCCACCCAGCCCGGCTCATCGAGAAAAGACTGCATATCTGTTACAACATAGACCATATCATAATCGCGAAAAGGGTCTTTCGGGACGTTCGGATTCGTCCGCGAACCGTTCATGCCGACCGCTCTGACACGGCTGTCCTCCCGTGCAACCTTCAGCACCAAATCGATGATTTCCTGCTCTGTACGCATGTATATAAACCTCCTCTTTTTAATGGTTATAGACAAACGTGATGAGGAGGTCCGCGAATACACGGTTATATGAAATGCTCTAGAAACGCCATCAATATATCCTCCCTCTTTTAGCGAATGGCTTTCAGGTAGTCTTCAAGGCGATCCAGCTGTGAAGAAAAGCCTTCGGCCATCCCTTTATCATGATTTGTTGAAGATCTTCCTCTCAAGAAACGGGGAACTCGTTACCAGTTTTGCATACCTTTGGAGTTCTTCAAATTTCTCCTCAACCACCATCTCCGGCATCTCGGGAACAGCATTCCCTTCCTCATCTGCCGAACATATCTTTTCATGGGTGTCCTGATAAACGCCTTTACCAAAAGTTATACGTCCAGGAAATTATCCTGGGTCTGACTTGTGCACTCCATGCAATAATCCCATTCACCATTCGATGAAAACCAAAAAAACAGCTTTCAGTTTGCCTCCCTTTGGCCGCCACCAGCTATAACGAAAAAGTTCTTTTCCCAACAAGGCAGAGATCTTCACCTTAGAGGTTATGCTTATCCCCTCAACATCCTATTCAACATTAACAACTGCTGGGGTTACTTTTTTAAAGAATAAAACCCCGTCATACTGTTGAACCGGCTTGAAAGAAATACGAAGGCCCCCTCCCTCAAAAGCCTTCCACTTTTTTCCCCCCCACCTTGAAGTGCATGGTATAAAAAAATTGGGATGGGGTGAATTGCTGAGCAGCCACTCCATGTGCTTTTTGTTAACTTTTTTGATAGGATGATCGCCCCCTTGGTTGTCACCCATTCTTCCTTCTCCCGCGTAAAGACCAATAACAAAACTGTCCTCTTTCATAAATTGCGGAAGGTTTTCTACAAATGATCGATATGGTGAAAACCGATTGACGCTGCTTTGTTTTTTGATGTGAAGGTTGTGAGCCCAAATGATAAATTTCTCATCAGGATAAACATGCTGAGATAAAAATTCAAGATTCTTCGCCATTAATTCATCACGATATTCAAACAATTTTGAAAAACCTTTTGTAAAATTCGCCTTAAAATAATTGAGTCTGTTTTTCATCGTCTGTAACACGACATCACGAAGCATAGCAGAGGGGAAAGTCTGTTTTTCAAGCTCCCTTATCAGTTCTTGGCCTATGCTTTCAATTTCTTCTACTGTTTTCCTAAAACGCCGCTTTAACATATAATCTTTATCGAGCATCTCATTTGTGCGCGTATCAAATGTTACAAACATTTTCCTGAGATCCCCTGTCAAATGCGAACGCATGTAGGAGGAAAAGTGCTTATCCATGCTCTGCTGAACATCAACGCCTGTTAAATGCAAAGGCTGCAGCTGTCGAGTTTCCTTCATATACTCAAACAAATCAAGCATAAATTCGTTTTGCCAAACTTTCCCGATGGAACCGGACATATTTTCTTTGGCACTAAGTTCTTCTGAAAGATAATTTCCTATGCTGCAATCTCCCAATTCACTTTCGAAAGCAAGAATACGAAATCCTAATTCCTGATGCAGATATTTGATCAAGCTTGCCTTCGCCTCAATGTACTCCTTGACGCAATGGCTGCTTTCACCAAGAAATACAAATCTTTTATTTCGCAATATCTCTTTTAAGAAGCCGAATTTATAACCATCAATCCCCCCAATATTAATCGACTCATCTCTTATTTCATCAAATAAATCATTCACTGTTTTAGCCTCCTCCCACAATCGCTTGGTCATTGTTTGAATTGTACAATTTGGTGTAAAATCCTTGGTTGCGAATTAATTGTAAATGGTTGCCCATCTCTTGAATCTCTCCGTCTTTTAGCACTAATATGAGATCTGCATCCTTAATCGTACTTAGCCTGTGAGCTATGACAATGCGCGTGCACTTTAATTCATTTAAATGTTGTTCTATGACCTTTTCATTTAAGTTATCAAGAGAACTGGTTGCTTCATCCAGCAATAATATTGAAGGGCTTTGCAATAAAGCCCTCGCCAGCATGATTCTCTGTTTTTGACCACCTGAAATATTCATCGACATTTCTGATACGGGAGTGTGGTAACCCATTGGCATTTCCATAATCTCGTCGTGTATTTGTGCAATTTTAGCCACCTTAACAACTTTATCCATAGAAGGATTCTTATCATAAACAGATATGTTATGAAGAATGGATTTATTAAAAAGAGTCGCATCTTGTGGTACGACACCAATATTTCTACGCAGCCATTGCTTGTCTAAGTCGAATAAATTGATTCCATCATAAAAGATTTTGCCGGCAGTAGGTTCATATAAACCAAGCAGCATACGTGCCAAAGTACTTTTGCCAGAACCTGAAGGACCAACGATAGCGACTTTTTGCCCCGCTTTTATTTCCACACTAATATGTTTAAGTACAGGTTTACTATACTGGGTATATGAAAAGCTTACATTTTCCAGTTTAATATTTCCAGTTAATTCTTTTGGTCTAATTGAGTTTTTTGGTGTTTTTTCCACTGGCGCTTCCAACACATCGTTAATTCTTTGCAAATAGGTGTCCATAGTGATCATGCTTTTTGCTGTTTCAACTAAAGAAGAAACCAAACCAAAAAATACTCCTGTCAATGAGTAGATCGCCACCATTGAGCCGGTGGTTATGTTTCCAAGTTGAACCTGATGTAATGACAATCCTAAAATAACCAAAGGTGCAGCCAGCTCTAAACTAACTATGTACGAATTTATGGTATTAGAAAAATATTCATTTTTTTTGAATGCATACAATACCTTTTTAAACAAATGCTCCCATTGATGTAAAACTTGTTTTTCAACTCCGGCCATTTTAATTCCGAAAATTCCATAGAGCGTTTCTACCTGAACTTCTTGGAATTTGGACTGCTCAGAGAGTTCTTCCTCAGCGCGTTGTTTAATTGCGTTTTGAGTAAAAGTCAACAATAATATGTTTACTATACCAAAGGCAATCACCCAACCTGCTAACCAAGGCGAAGTCATCGCCATGTATCCCAGTATAATAAGAACGAGAGTTGAATCTAGTACACTCATGATGGTCTGCTGAGAAAAAAGCTCTCGTATCATAATATGGGAGTTGGCTCGATAAACAATTTCGCCAAATGACCTTAACTGAAAATATTGAAACGGCAGATGAATTAAATGTCTAAAAAACCTGCTCATCAACCTCCAATCCAGATGCAACCTTAAATTAGTTAAAAAGCGGCCTCGCATGTAAGAAATAATCCCCTTAAATATAACCAAACCAAAAATACTAATGAAAAAAACAGTTAGAAATTCGTAATGATTCGGAATGGCAATTTCATCTATTGCAATTTTAGTGATAATCGGCATGGAAACAGTCAACAATTGAATAGACAGGGACCATACCAAAATAGAAAAAAGTAATTTTGGTTTTTCCAAAGTTATTTTTAAATAGGGAAGCCATACACTTTTAGGCTTTACTTGTATAAAGTTTTCATTAGGTTCAAGAGCTAGATAATAACCTGAAAAATGTTCAAGAAAAGCCTCTTCTGAATACGTGCATCGTCCTAATGCGGGATCAAGCACATGGTAGCCCTTTTTGTTTATTTTCTCCAATACAACGTAGTGGAAATGATCCCAATACACAATAACTGGTGAAGTAATCGAACTGATACGATCAGCTTTTAGTACATTTGCGGAAAATCCAATCCCGGTGGCCGTATTGGATAGAGCGAAGAGGGTAACTCCGTCGCGTCCGCCGCCCAGCCTTTCTTTCAGTTCATGAAAACCAACATGGCTTTTGTAATAAGACACTATCATGGTTAGGCAACATAAAGCACAATCAGTTTGAGCAATTTGTCTTTTAAGCGGCACTCTTATTCTGGTTTTCAATTATAGTCCCCCCCGTTCATTTGAAGGGTTAATATTGAAGGGACCTTTTCCGGGAAAGCAAGCCTTAATAAACCATAGCCTATACCTGCTTGTCCAAGCATTAAACCTAGATTTTTGACACCTGAAACAGTCCCAAACCTCACA
This sequence comes from Bacillus sp. FSL L8-0528, assembly GCF_038593085.1. Classification (NCBI taxonomy): domain Bacteria; kingdom Bacillati; phylum Bacillota; class Bacilli; order Caryophanales; family Bacillaceae; genus Bacillus; species Bacillus sp. FSL L8-0528. The sequence continues at coordinate 206,555 of NZ_CP151961.1, read as the reverse complement.
TTCCCTTCGGTAATGCTGCAGGCGACATCGCTGCCAATTTTTAATGCTGTTTCTTTTAAATTTTCACTTTGGAATTTATTCGCTGCCAAAAGAAGTAAATCTAAATTACCTAAATCTCCATGGCATAAGCTATGTGTTATGCCAAATCCACTTTTTAATGTTTGATTGACTGCCGCATCAATTTCATCCAGCAACTCAACATTATTCGTATAATCGCCCATCATAATTCGGCTCATTCCAATTCCAGCCGCTCCATGGCACCACATGGAATTTCCATTACGCTCGGTATTATCCCGTAAATCCAACCAGTTCTTTTCCTTTTTATTAAATAAGGATTTTTCATAATTCATGGAATCCATGAATGCTTTTTTGAAATCCTCATTTTTTGTAAACTTATATAATGCCATTAGGGCCCATGTAAATCCTGAAGAACCATGAGAAAGTCCTGAAAGTGGCTTGTCAAGCTGATTTGAACGCCATCCGGCACCATTCATTTGCTGCTCTTTTTTGTTCACAAGCAGCTTCCCGCACCTATTCGCAATATCCAATAAATAAGGTTCTCCTGTTCTTTTATAAAGGTGTATACATACTATGATCAGGCCGGCAGAACCACCTAGATAATCAAGCGATTGATCTTCTTCTATTGAGCCTAAAACTCTATTCAGCATTTTTTTTGCTTGTGTTAAATAGTCGCGGCAATGGAAAATAAAAGAGAAATTACTTAGTACATATGCGTATGCTCCATAACCGTAAAAGGCCGATAACGGAAATTCTAATGGATAGTTTTCCGCGTAATTTAAGGCTGAATTCAATGCTTTGTCAGCAATATTCTTATAGTCCTCTTTCTTAGTAACATGATATAAGTTCGCATAGAACAGTCCTACTCCAAGCAAACCATCATATAAATCAAATTCAAGCGGACTAAAAGCCAGTTGATCATTATAATTTTGATTGATCCCCAGCCATGTAACATCATCTTCCTTTCCGAAAATGGCGTGTTTTTTCATCTCATCGCCTATTATTTCTGCAACATCTAAAAATTGTTCAGGAGAATAGCCTGTTGTTTGATCATGAAAAGCATAGGTTTTATTGTTCGTGTTGTTATGGGAGTCATTATAGTGCGGGTATTGGGCAGCGAGAGAGTTTTGAATAAATTCGATTTGCATTTCCATATCACTTTTATTTAACGATTTTGCTTTTTTCATTAGACATTCAAAATTCGACTTTTCAAAAAAATTGCTTTTCACTTTACCCAATGGATGATACAAATCCACTGAATTAGTTTGACAATAAAAATAAGGAATATCTCCTTTTATGATATCTCTGCATTCATACATGATGACATCTTGATGTACCGGCCGGCTTTTCCCGCCAACCCATAGAATATTTATAAGCCGTTCTCTGCTGTATCCATCTTTTAAGTAATCCGGGTGATAACTCGAGTCTAAAAAGGTAGAATAAACTTGTGTACTTCTTAAAATGACCCTTACTCGATCATTTTTAAAGCAGCTCAACGGACTGTTTGAAGACAATAGCTCTTTTTTATGGTGAAGAAATAATGAATAGATGTCTCGAAAACCTTTAATAATTTCAGAAGAAAACTGCGAAGCTGATGCCACTTTCTCACTATCAAGAAAGGGCTTATTTTTACTGCCTTCCGAAAAAGCCTCAGCCTTAACTAACTTGATCTCATCTGTTTGAACATTTTTCACAGTAAAAGTATGTTGTCCAGTCGGCTGACCTTCATCTCCGCCAAGGCCGCTAATGTCAAACCCTAATATACTTGATTTAATATATGTAACAGGTAGCATCCCTGTAGATAATACTGAGTCTATTAACTTATTGAATGCAATATTATATGCTGAAGATTCGTCCTGCAAGTCTTTTTCCGTATTTTGCACTAATCCTTCAAGGTCAATCAATACAGGATGTTCCCCGCATGCAATTAAATTTTCAAAATGAAAATCGGTGGCATTAAGCAAATATAATATTGCGATATATTCACCTTGCCTTTCATAAAAACGGGAAATTTCACTATTAGATTGACAGGGTTTATACTCTACATACTCCTGCCACCCATACTCGTTTTTACTTAAAATTTTTAATGTTCTTAAATTCCTGCATCCCCCCTTATTATTTATCCAATGCAAAAGCTCCTGAAAGTGTAAATCAACTGAGAGGGGCCTAGGTTTATAAACGATTTTTTTATTTGATTCAAAGTGAAGCACCATGACACTTCTGCCATCGTTATGGGAGTCGCCTAATTGCAAAGATAAAGATGCTAGCTTGTCTTCCCCTTTAAAATTGAATTTTTCCAATATTTCGTTCCTATCATTTGAAAAACGCATAACAGCTTCAGTAATGCTGTCTATATGATTTAATATAAATTCGCACAAAACTCTTGTTAGGACAGGAAATTGGCAAAGTATTTCGAGCCTTTTTTCCTTGGTTGACAACAAATGATTTACGTAATATTCATATCGTTCCTTGGGATTTTCTCCTTCAAGTCTTCCTTTTTCTCTTTCTTCATTTATATCTTGTATTAAAGCTCTAATGCCTAAATACCCTACATGCTCTTGTATATACGACATGATATTCTTTTTTAAATTTGCGATATCGCATATCATAGACAAATCACATTGTTTACTGAGTTGGTCTAATTTAGATTCCAAATAATCAAAAGACAGCTTAAAAAAATCCGAATAGAAGGATTGAAATTCACTGAACATATTTTCTTCATCTAAATATGACTTAAAACATTCTTCATGACCCCCATACTGTTGCCACAGATGAACCCATTCGCCTGATTTTTCATTTAAAAGTAGCTCGTTAACGGGTGTATCGGCATCGGTCTTTTTTCTTCTTTCTGAAGGATACAATGATTTGCTTTGAACGGTTTCTTTAATATCAAGATCAAATATTTTTCCCATATAACCAATCCCTTCTTAGAAAAATTCACTGACCAAATAGAGAGTTATCTCTAACTCTCTATATTGGCAGTGATATGATAGAATATTCAGAACTTTACATCCAGCATTTTCTCTTAAAACTTGGACAGTACTTTATACTCCATTTGCAAATTCTTAAGCTAACACAAACAACAGTGCTTTGCGGAGTAATCTCATCATTTCCTCCAGCTAAGTTCTTTAATTCCTCTTCAGATACTTTGCTTACAAAGTCCTTATTTTTCGTTTCCATCTTTATAACCTCCTTTCCTGAAAAATGATGAAATTCTAATATATGTAATAACACTGATGTCAATATAATCTATACCATATTTAATAATATATGTAAATGATTTGATCCTATTTTCATATTTTCATATGTGATTTTTCACCTTTATTTAAACTTGTCTTAACTTTATTTTTTCCCTCTTTATTCTGATTCAAATTCCCCCCTTTTGCACCAATCAATGATTTGTCCACCTGCGAAAAAAACCCTTTAGACTGTTTTTATCTAAAGGGTTCCAAGTATGCTGGTGTTTGTTAACAAGACTTCTCGTCAATGTCGCATTGCAAAACATCAGCAGAAATGTTTCGTCTTTCCTCTTCAATCACCTGTTCAAACACTTCCCTTGCCGCGGCTCCGGCTATCCGTTCATTGCCAATGATAAATGTCGGAACGGCCGTGATGCCGGCTTCTTCGTAAGCGTGTTGGAGCGCCGTCCGCTGCACGTCCTGATATGTTCTGGAGTTTAAAGCTTCTTTAAAAGCCTGCTCATCCAGTCCGGCTTCTTTAGCCAGCGCTGTTAATACGTCGATGTCGCCAATATTTTGATCTTCCTGGAAAAAGGCTTGATAAACCCGGTCATTGTACGCTTTCGCTTTACCGTGTTCTTTTGCAAAGTGATAGCCTTCATGAGCCAAATCTGTATAAGGATGCGGAGAGACATTCGGCAGCTTCATGTTGACGCCCCAAGCCTCGATTCGCGGCTTAATAGCGCCGTCCCACATTGCCAATTTTGATGGATCATTTAACGGATCAAGCTGCTCAGATGGACGCGGCCTCAGTTCGAATGGCAGCCACTCGACTTCCACATCTTTGCCTTCGATCGCTTTTTCGAATTGGTCTTTTCCGAGGAAACAAAATGGACAGACATAATCGGAGTATACTTTAATATTTATCGTCATGTTTTTCTTCCTTTCTTATATTCCATCAACCATATGTAACAATAATAGTTACAATCATCTCTCCTGTCAATCTTTTTAGCATGAAGCTAAAATCGGCAATGATCGGGAACTTTCTGCTGTTTAAATCGTAATATGATGAGTTACAGCTTGCGCCATCCACTTCTTTGACATTATATCGATAAGGAGTTTATCAAATGAAAACAGAAAACAACAATAGCATGAAACCGTTTTTCTCCATGATTCTCACATCCGGCGTACCCAGGCTGGCTTTAACCGTCGGTTTGACCGCAAGCCTCGTCACTACATTGGTCGGCCTGTCCATTCCGCTGTTGACAAGAGAAATGGTTGACGGCTTTTCCGCCAATTCGATCAATCTGGCCTTAGCGGGAATCCTTGCGCTCGTTTTTATCGTTCAAGCGGTCTGCGACGGGTTTTCGACCTATTTTCTTTCCTACGCCGGGCAAAAAGTGGTCGCTTCCCTGCGCGAGCGCATGTGGTTCAAGCTGCTGCGCCTGCCTGTCCGCTACTTTGACGAAAAGACGAGCGGTGAAACCGTCAGCCGCGTTGTCAATGACACCGGCATTGTTGAAAGCTTGATTTCCGACCATTTTCCGCAGTTTGTTTCCGGGATCATCACCATTGTCGGATCGGTAATCATTTTGCTGATCATGGATTGGAAAATGACACTGCTCATGCTGATCTCCGTTCCGATCACGACCTTCATCATGATCCCGCTCGGCATGAAAATGCAGCGCATCTCCAAAACGCTGCAGGATGAAACAGCTTCCTTCACAGGACATGTCCAGCAGACATTAAGCGAAATCAGATTAATGAAAGCATCAAACGCCGAGCATACAGAAAAAATGAAAGGGTTATCAGGCATTTCGAAGCTCTTTCAATACGGCCTCAAGGAAGCCCGTATATTTGCGCTCGTCTCCCCGTTTATGCACCTTGTCATTATGATTGTGATCGTCGCCATCATCGGCTACGGCGGCATCCGCGTCTCTGAGGGGACGATGTCGGCAGGCTCGCTGATCGCCTTTTTGCTTTATCTGTTTCAAATCATCTTCCCGATCACATCGTTCACAATGTTTTTCACTCAGCTGCAAAAAGCAAAAGGAGCAACAGAGCGGATCATCGAGATTTTGCATACTGAAGAGGAAGAAGGCCAGGAAGGACTTGAGATGGATATCTCCAATCTGCCGATACGTGTCGAGAATGTATCTTTCTCTTACGGCGATGACGAGCCTGTCTTGCGGGAGGTATCTTTCGACGTCGATCCCGGGCAGATGATTGCATTTGTCGGTCCGAGCGGCGGCGGAAAAACGACGATGTTCGGCCTCTTGGAACGATTTTACGAACCGGACTCAGGGGCCATTAACATCGGGGAAACACCGATCAACAAGCTGTCGATGAAATCGTGGCGCAGCCAGATCGGCTACGTATCTCAAGACAGCCCGATGATGTCCGGCACCATCCGTGAGAACTTGTGCTACGGCTTGGATCACGCCGACAGCATTGACGATCAAGAACTGTGGAAAGTCGCGGAAATGGCGTATGCCGACACATTTATTAAACAATTTCCAGAGCAGCTTGATACGGAAGTCGGTGAACGCGGCGTCAAGCTGTCCGGCGGCCAGAGACAGCGGATCGCCATCGCCCGCGCCTTCCTGCGCGACCCGAAAATTTTAATGATGGACGAAGCGACAGCCAGCCTCGACAGCCAATCAGAAGCCATCGTCCAGCAGGCGCTTGCCCGCCTCATGGAAGGCCGCACCACCTTCGTCATCGCCCACCGGCTATCGACAATCGTGAACGCGGACCAAATTATATTTATCGAAAAAGGCGAGATTACAGGGCGGGGGCGGCACCACGAGCTGATTGCTTCGCATGCGCTGTATCGGGAGTTTGCTGAGCGGCAGTTGACGTGAACTTTTATGAAAGGAGGTCATTCACATGAACTTTCAACTCGAGGAAGCAATCGAAATCCTAGAGCGCACACCACAAACGTTGAGTCAGCTGCTGACCGGATTATCAAACCCCTGGATCAGCTGCGATGAAGGCGAAGACACGTGGAACGCCTTTGATGTCGTCGGCCATCTGATTGAAGGAGAAAAAAACAATTGGTTGCCGCGGATCAAAATGATCGTGACAAAAGGAGCAACGGAACCTTTTCCGACGTTCGACCGCTTCAGCCAGTTGAATCAAAACGACGGGAAAACGATGGAACAGCTGCTTAACGAATTTGCTGAAATCAGACGGGCGAATCTGAAAACATTGCGGCAGATCATTAATCCTGAAACCGACTTCGAACAAACGGGGGTGCACCCCGAATTCGGAATCGTTAAGCTGAGAGAGCAGATCTCAACATGGGTTGCCCACGATCTCACTCACATCTCGCAAATCGCAAGAGTGCTGGCGAAGCGATATCAGGACGATGTCGGGCCTTGGAAGGCTTATTTGGGGATTTTAAACAGCTAAACGATACTCATTAACGTTGTTAGACTATAACAAACTAGGCGAACATATGGCTGAACCCTCGATTTGTCATATATTCCAAAACCTGGGCAACGGCATTTAATGTTAGGAAGTTCTTCTGGATATAAAAATTCCCCTTTGGCTGCCTACACCAAAGGGGCTTTCTCATTTTTACTGGTCTGACTATCCATGTTGTTTAAATATTCACTTTGCAACTGACCCATATGCACAATATCATGCCATACCCCTTCCCTGAAAAGCGCCTCCCGGCTGATTCCCTCATGGCTAAATCCTAGTTTCTCATATAAACGAATCGCTTTTTTATTGAATGAAAACACTCTAAGATAAACCCGGTGCAGATTCATTTCTAAAAATGCGTAGTTCAACAGCAAGGTCAAAGCTTCTCTTCCGTAGCCTTTACCCCAAAAATCCTTCTCTCCAATGTCGATAATACATTCAGCATTTCTGTTCTTATGATCAATATTTATTAATGATGTAATGCCAATCGGTTTTTCATTTACCCTCTCGAGAATCATATAGCTTTTGGCTGTGTTGGAGCCCAGAATCACTTGTTCAATAAAGTCTCTCGTTGCTTCAATGGAATAGATATCTAAAAAAGGATTTGTATTTCGCATCACTTCTATATCATTTCTCCATATATGATAAAGCTCTGCATCCTCTACCGTAACTTTTCTCAGCCTAACTTTGGAAGATTCGAATAGCATGACGATTCACTCCTTTTCCAGCGGGTTAATCATTTGTTCAAGAGAAAAAAGCAATACAGACAGTTGCTCCTTTACTTTTGTTTTTTCATTCCCCAATTGAAAGGTATCCAGCATTAAACCGTTAATGAACGAAATGAGGTATCGCGAAATCAATGACGGGGGCAGCTTAGGTTGACATTCACCCAGTTCCGCCCCTTTATGAATAGCTTCTTCAACAGCATCAGCTGTTTGCTGATAGCGTTCAGATATGTAAGGAAAATCACCTTTATTTTTCATAAACTTTGACGATAAGAAAAATTCGGCCCTAGCAAATATTAACGATTGATCGACTGCTTCAATTTGAGTCTGCATCTCTCCAATCCAGCGTTTAAATGCCGGCCACAACGGACCCTCATCTAAAAACAGATCAATTTGATCCTTATCGTCTAATTTAAGAACTTCCATAAAAATATGGTCAATATTATCAAAGTAATTATAAAGGGTTCCTCTGGAAACATTGGCCTCATCCATAATATCCTGCATCGTAGTGTGAATATAGCCGTTTTTTGTAAATACTTTTGTTGCCGCTTTTAATAGTGTTCTTTTCTTTTCCTCCCTATATTCTTCATCGACTTTCGGAGCCATAAAGATGTCACCTTCCTTTTAGAACACAAACAAAAACTATACACATGTGTCATTTTTATATTCCAATTATAAATGACACGAGTGTATAGTTTCAACCTTAAAATTGAGAATGTTACGGCCTTAGCTTGGAAGAACATTCTTTACCCTATGTGTGTTAATACCCTCAACTAAACCATGGAACCTTCAAAGCTGATCAAGGCATCGTTATTGATTTATTTCTTTTAAATTCGAAGCCCTTTGATTAGCATGCGAACTGAAAGTCACCAAAACAACAACAATCGCAATCGTAACCTCCAGTGCCCCAAACCATGTAATAGAAGCCAGCGATATTTTTTCTACAAAAATCCCTCCGATTCCTGCACCTGCGGCCATGGCGAATTGCATCATCGATTGATTGATGCCGAGCAATACACCTGACAATTCCGGTTCGAGCGTCGCTAAGTGATATTGCTGTGTCGGGCCGGTAGACCATGCGGCAAACGACCATAATATGAGAATCAACAGTACTCCGACATAGGAATGGGTGACAAGCGACAGCAAAATCAGTGCGATGATATGCAGTGTCATCCCGCCAATGAGTGTAAAGGGAACGCCCCATTTATCGGTGCTATATCCGCCAAACTTCGATCCAACCAAGCTGGCGATTCCAAATATAAGCAAAAAGCCGCTTAGCAAATTGCCGCTTATCCCTGAAACGGACAGAAGGTAAGGAGACAGATAAGTATATGCTACGGAATATCCTCCGAGCCAGAAAAAAGTGATTGATAACCCCATTGCTACTTTCCGGTTCTTTAAAAGAGAAAGCTGTTGAAGCAAAGGGACGGGCTTATCGCCTTCAGTATGCGGCAAGATTAAGAATATAACAATCATTGCGATGAATCCCAATAAAGCAATTCCTCCAAATACAGACTTCCAGCCTAATGCTTCTGCCGTCATTCTTCCGAGTGGAACACCTATGATCAAAGAAGCGGTAAACCCCATGACCACTGTAGCAATTGCACTGCCCTGTTTACCCGCCGGTGCGATTTTGGCGGCAATCGTTAATGCCGTGACCACAACCATGCCTGCCCCCAATGCCATAATGACCCGCGCTGCAACAAACCAGCCATAGCCAGGCAGGGTAAAGGCCAGAATATTTCCTATCACAAACAAACCGAGAGCATACATCATTAACTTGCGCCTATCCATACTTGCCGTCAACGCCATGAGAACCGGTGTGAAAACTGCATACACAAGTGAAAAGATCGTAATCAGCTGGCCCGCGGCAGCTAAAGTTATCCCGAGTGTGTGGGCGATCTGATCCAAAATCCCGGAAATAATATACTCTGAGGTCCCTACCAAAAAACTGATGATCGCTAAAATATAAATTTTCCAAGCACTAAACATAATCGTTCGCTCCTTCATCGCTTTATATATTTACATATCACGAAATAACGATATGTAAATCAAAAAAAATAAACACATCGGAATATGTCGATATGTATGGCGTAAAAATAAACACCTCTTGATGATGTTTATTTTTTGAATGCTCATATCTCTGTTTTAAGAAAGTCAGCAAGCTTTCTGATGGCCTCTTCGTCTCTTTTGTAGTACGTATACTTTCCGATTCGTTCCGCCTTAATCAAGCCGGCTCTTAAAAGAATGGCGAGATATTGGGAAGCCGTTGATTGCGTCATTTTCAATTTGTCTGTGATTTGGCTGACACATACCCCGATTGTGTTCATATCAATCCCTTCATGGGGTTCAAAATGACGATCAGGCTCCTTCAGCCATTGCAAAATTTGCAGCCTTGATTCATTTGATAAAGCTTTGAAAATTTCAATAGGTTCCATACCAATCATTATATCTTCATATCGCAAATTGTCAATATGTATGGTGCCCTTTTATCCTTCATATCATTTCCTGGCTGACAGTTCACTCCCGTTATTCAAAGAGTACATAAAAAAATCGTTGCCATTCAGTCAATCTTTGTGTATATTGTACATATTGTATATATTGTATATAATCAAAAGAGGTTTTGAAATGAAAATTATAATTTCGAATAGTTCAAAGCAACCCATTTATGAACAAATTTACACCCAAATTAAAGATCATATTCTTGCGAATGAATTGAAACCGGGACAGCCGCTGCCTTCTATGCGCCAATTGGCAAAGGACATGAATGTTAGTCTTATTACGTCAAAGCGCGCCTATGAAGAACTTGAGAAGAATGGCTTCATTTATTCCGTAGTCGGGAAAGGCTCTTTTGTATCAGATCAGAATGACGAAATGATGAAAGAAGGAAAAATGAAAGCAATTGAAGAGCAGTTGACAGCAGCGATAAAAAACAGCAAAGACATTGGCGTTCCCCTTACAGAATTAAAAGATTTGCTTACCATTTTATATCAGGAGGAAGAATGATGGACAATGTAATTGAACTCCGGCATGTTCATAAATCGTTCGATGGTTTTCAACTAAAGGACTTTTCAATGAATGTAAAAAAAGGTTTTGTCACCGGATTTATCGGCGGAAATGGCGTGGGGAAATCGACAACGATTAAACTGATCATGAACTTATTGCAGCCTGACAGCGGAACGATTACGGTATTTGGCTTGAATTACAAGGAGCATGAGAAGGAAATTAAACAACGAATTGGCTTTGTATTTGATTCCAACATATTTTATGAACATTTAACGTTGGCTGAAATGAAGGATATTGTGAAAAGATCCTATGTCAATTGGGATGAACATGTATTTAATGATTATGTGAACACATTTAACTTGCCGCTCACTAATAAAATCAAGACATTCTCAAAAGGGATGATGATGAAAGCATCATTAGCCGTCGCTTTGTCCCATCGTGCGGAATTAATTATTATGGATGAACCGACGTCCGGACTGGACCCGATTTTCCGCCGGGAGCTGTTGGATATCTTGCATCAGCTCATGCAAGATGGGGATAAGACGATCTTTTTTTCGACTCATATTACAACTGATTTAGATAAGATTGCAGATTATATCACGTTCATTCATAAAGGAGAGCATATCTTTACAAAGGACTTTTACGAGATTGAAGAACAATATGCAATTGTAAAAGGCGGCATGGAGTTGTTAGACCAGGAGACCGAACAGGAGTTTATAGCGGTTCGAAAATCAACTCATGGATTTGAAGCATTGACTGCGAATAAATCACGAACAGAAAACATTTTTGGGGATATGGTGTTAATTGAAAAACCGACTCTGGAAGATATTATGTTTTATACGAAGAAAGGAGCTAAAGCAGCATGTTCAACTTAATACGTAAGGACATTGTCTTACAGAAAAAAACATTGGCGGCTTCGTTTTTGGTATTATGTGTTTATTTAATGTTAGATATTTCTCCAATCTGGGTTGGGGTTGTATTTAGTATCGTTATATCGATGTATGCCTTTTCAATAGATGAAAAGTCTTCTATACATATCCTTCTCAATTCTTTGCCTTATACACGGAAGGAGATTGTCAGTTCAAAGTATATTGTCGTCGTTCTCTTTACATCTATGGTGGCTGCAGCCATATTGATCGTACACTTCATCATTCACCGGGAATTTACGATCTGGAAAGACATCTTGTTAATGGTTGCCATTGTGATGACAGCTGCTTCATTCATGCTGCCATTCTGTTATAAATTCAAAAGTAACTATTTGTTGATTGCTTCTATTGTTGCATTTGGCTTGTATATGCTAACGGTTAATTTTGTTGTCCAAAATTTGAACGATCAAATTAGAGAGTTCGTTGACATGCTTCTAGCATTGCATAATACTTCTCTGTATCTGATCGTTGCCATTTCAATTATTACGCTATACGGGTGTTCATGGCTTCTGTCGATTCGGATTTATAGAAATAAAGTGTTTTAAATGGATAGGGCTTTTTCGATCATTGACACCGCTTCATGTTCATCCGCGGATAAAAAACTGCACCGTCACACACTTCGTCAGGTTGTTACGGTGCAGCGTTTGATGGGGATGATGAAGACCAAGGCCATCTTTCAACCGCCTATTCTTCCAGCTCAATAAACGAGTATTTCTCTGGATCGGCCAATACATAAAAAAATCCGAAGAACATCTTCCACCCGCGAACCGGACTTCCGCATCTAAACTTTAACACTTCTCCTTCATCTAACGTAAACCTCAAAGTTTGGCTTACACACCAATCAATTTTCACTTGGATCTCATGTTCGCCAGGCTCCAAATCAATTCGCAGCCTCCCGCCATCTTTGATTTTTCCAGCCTCAACACCATCAATCAGCACTGAGAATTTTCTCATTTTATTCATCAACTGCGATGTTCTGTTGACTTCAACGTACGTCTCGTTGTTCATGGTTACACATCCTCAAAGTAATAAAGTTATTATGTAGGAGCATCCACGAGCTCGCTGGCGAACGGGCTTCGCTTAAACAACGCGCCTTTTTGTTTTCTTCTAGATCAGACTTAGTAAACATAAAAGTACCCCTCCAGATCATCCAATCCAAGAGGGGTACAAATTTTTATTTCAAACGACTCCTACTCCACCGTCACACTCTTCGCCAAGTTCCGTGGCTTATCAACGTCACAGCCGCGGTGCAGCGCAGCATAGTATGCGATCAGCTGCAGCGGGATGACGGAGACGAGCGGCGCAAGCTCCGGATGCACTTCAGGCAGGACGAAGCGGTCGTCTGCTTCTTCCAGGCCTTTCAGGGAGATCACGCAAGGGTTGGCGCCGCGGGCTGTCACCTCTTTGACGTTTCCGCGGATGCTTAAGTTGACGTGCTCCTGTGTCGCAAGGGCGATGACCGGTGTGCCGTCTTCGATCAATGCGATCGTACCGTGCTTCAATTCGCCGCCGGCGAAGCCTTCAGCTTGAATGTAAGAAATCTCTTTCAGCTTCAGGGATCCTTCGAGGCAGACGAAATAGTCGAGACCGCGGCCGATGAAGAAAGCATTGCGTGTTACGGTCAAGTATTCGCGCGCGATCATTTCCATTTCGTCTTTTTGGTCGCAAAGGGCTTCCATCGCGTTTCCGATGATGCCGAGCTCTTTGACAAGATCAAAGCCGAGTGCTTTTCCGCGGCTTTCCGCAGTCACAGCTGCCAAAATAGCGAGAACTGCGATTTGCGCCGTATATGCTTTTGTTGACGCTACCGCGATTTCCGGGCCGGCATTCAGTAAAAGCGTGTAGTCCGCTTCACGGGAAAGCGTAGATCCCGGTACATTGGTCAATGTCAGCGCTTTGTGTCCGAGCTTTTTCACCTGTACGAGAACCGCGCGGCTGTCAGCCGTTTCTCCGCTTTGAGAAATAAAGATAAACAGCGGCTTCTCAGAAAGCAGCGGCATATTGTAAGAGAATTCGCTTGCGACATGGACTTCAGCCGGAACTTTCGCCCATGTCTCGATAAATTGCTTGCCGACAAGACCGGCATGGTAGCTCGTTCCGCAGGCAATGATATAGACGCGGTCCGCCTCTGCAACAGCATTTGCAATGTCTCCAGGAATGGAAAGCTTGCCGTTTTCATCTTGGTACGTCTGAATGATTTTCCGCATGACAAGCGGCTGTTCATCGATTTCTTTTAACATGTAGTGAGGGTATGTGCCTTTTTCGATATCGCTCGCATCAAGCTCTGCAATATATGAGGCACGTGACATCAATTCTCCGTCAAGGTTTTTGATCACGACTTTTTTGTCTGTGACAATCACCATTTCTTTATCCATAAGCTCAACGTATTCGTTTGTCACTTGAAGCATCGCCATCGCGTCTGACGCGATCACATTGAAATGGTCTCCAAGGCCGACAAGAAGCGGGCTTTTATTTTTCGCAACATAGATTGTTTCTTTGTTTTCATGATCGAATAATGCAATCGCATAAGAGCCTTTGAGCAGCATGAGCGTTTGGCGGAACGCTTCTTCAGTGTCAAGACCGTTATTGACGAATTGCTCGATCACTTGAACGACAACCTCTGTATCCGTATCACTTTTAAGGGTTACATCTTGTAAATATTCGCGCGTCAGCTGAACATAGTTTTCGATGACGCCGTTATGAACAAGTGTAAATCGGCCTGATGCGCTTTGATGCGGGTGAGCGTTTAGACGGCTCGGTTCCCCGTGAGTCGCCCAGCGTGTGTGTCCGATTCCCGCTTGTGACTTCACGTTTGCATCAACGGCTAAGCGAAGATCGGCGATCCGTCCTTTTTCTTTAAACACGTGTACGCCGTCTTCGTTCGCTACAGCGATTCCAGCTGAATCGTAGCCGCGATACTCCAGCTTTTCCAAACCTTTAAGTAAAATTTCCTTTGCATCAAGCTGGCCAATATAACCTACAATACCACACATAATTTTCTTCCTCCTAAAGTCGCAGGCAGGAGACGAAGAAAGTCTGCTTATCAGGCGGGGACATTCTTCGTCCCCTCCTACATGTTTTTTATGGAAGATCATGCGATTTCCCTTTGTTCAAAGAGTCGCCTCTTTGGTTTGAGGAAATCCTTGCGGCTGTGATCTTGTGGTCAGCCGGGAGGCATCCGCCGAAAATTCGATAAACCTCCATCCTCGTCAACTAAGCTGTTTCATCCGTACGCTTAGTCCGGGCGCTATAACTATAAAAAAATGTTTCTGCCCTGCCTTTCCTTTTAAATTAAACAAGACAAGCTGATTTTACTATACGCTAAAGGAACCGTCAAACATTTTTCAAAATGGTTCACATTTTTTCCAAGATTGAACGGTTCCCTTTATCTTATGTCAAATCAGCATGTCTCGTTCGTCAGTCTTCTGCGGAAAATCACTCCGCTCCCATTTCAGCTTTCACGACATCTGCAATGCGGCCTACGTATTTCTCGCAAAGCTCCTTCGTTTTCGCCTCAGCCATGACACGGACAAGCGGCTCGGTGCCGGACGGGCGCACAAGGATGCGGCCGTCACCGTTCATTTCCTTCTCAACCTCGTCGATGACCGCTTTTACCTTTTCGTTCTCCGTCACTTTATGTTTATCGGTTACTTTCACGTTCAAGAGGAGCTGCGGAAACTTCTGCATCTCCGCCGCAAGCTCTGACAAAGATTTGCCTGTCATTTTGATCGTGTTCATCAGCATGATCGCAGAAAGCAGGCCGTCGCCTGTTGTATTGTAATCAAGGAAAATCAGGTGTCCCGACTGTTCTCCGCCGAAAGTAAACCCGTCCTTTTTCATCGCTTCCACTACATAGCGGTCGCCGACCGCTGTCTGAACGCTTTTAATACCTTCCGCTTCAAGCGCTTTGTAAAAGCCGAGGTTGCTCATCACCGTAGAGACAACTGTATTGTCCGCCAGGCGCCCCTCGCTCTTCAAGTACTTCGCGCATATGTACATGATTTGATCGCCGTCTACGATATTCCCCTTTTCGTCGACAGCGATTAAGCGGTCGCCATCCCCGTCAAACGCCATGCCGACGTCAGCTCCCTTTTCTTTTACAAATTCGGCCAGGGCTTCAGGGTGGGTCGAGCCGACTCCGTCATTGATGTTTAATCCGTTCGGAGAAGTCCCCATCGTCGATACATCTGCGTCAAGATCGGCAAACAGGTGGGTCGCCAGCGAAGAAGTCGCCCCGTGCGCACAGTCAAGCGCGACATGGATGCCTGTGAAGTCTTCATCAGCAGACTGCTTAAGAAACTGCAAATATTTCTGTCCGCCTTCAAAGTAGTCGTTCACCATACCCAGATCAGCGCCTACAGGCCTTGGCAGGTGATCTTCAGGCTGATCCATCAGACGCTCGATTTCAAGCTCCTGCTCATCGGAAAGCTTAAATCCGTCGCCGCCGAAAAACTTAATTCCGTTGTCCTCGACAGGGTTGTGGGAAGCTGAAATCATCACACCCGCTTCCGCGTCCATAGCCTTCGTCAAATATGCGACGCCGGGCGTCGAAATCACGCCGAGACGCATGACTTCTGCTCCTATCGAAAGAAGGCCTGCAACAAGGGCACCTTCCAGCATATGCCCGGAAATGCGCGTATCACGGCCGATCAGCACCTTGGGGCGCTCCTTATCTTTTGTTAGGACATATCCGCCAAAGCGTCCGACTTTAAAGGCCAGCTCGGGTGTAAGTTCACTGTTTGCCACGCCTCTTACACCGTCTGTACCAAAATACTTGCCCATTAATATCGCTCCTTTTTGATTCATGAAGGTTGTGAATCCTTTTCAGAATGATTCTCTTCTTCTTCATCCTGACCATTATTTTTTTCGTTTTGGGTTGTTTGAGATGAGATTTTCACTCGAATGCTCTGCCGCGGCAGCGACCATGTCATGTTCTGCGGTCCGTTTACTTCCAGCTTCACGTTATGCTCGCCGTCATCGAGATCCGCCACATTGACATAGAGCTCGACGTCGGAAGGCTGGAGTTTTTCGATCGCGGCTGTCGAGCCCTTTGCCGTGATATCCAGCTTGCCTGACTTCGGATCGAGAAATTCAAGATCCCGGCTGTCATTCAGCCCCGCGGTTTTAATTGAAACGTTCTTCAGTTTTTTCTCTTCTTCCTTGTCAACTTTCACCTTGATTTTCACTTTTTCGGGTGACACTTTTTTAGCGCCGTCCGGCACTTTAATGTTGGCTTCCAACTCAGTGTCATCTTTCATTTTACTTAAATCAACCTCATCGGCCTCGACAAATTCTAACGAATCAAGAACATTTTGCGGCCCGTAGACGGTTACCTCTCCCGGACTGATATCAAGGCTGGAAATGCTGATACCGTCCGGAAGGCTCCCTTTCCGGTCAACTTTGACGGGAATCTTTTTGCTGGGGCTTGTCACGGGAACGGTGATTTTAACGACGGATGGACTGACTTCAACCGGAAGAACATTTCCGTCCCTGTCGTACACTGTTAGCTTGGCTTCTTTTTCAACCGTCTGGTCGACACCCTCTAAATTGATCGTCGCCTTGATGTTTTGGATTCTGTCGATCACGGCTTTTGAGCCGGTGACGCTGACGTTTTTCGGGTTGATAATCGGCAGCTCCGGCGTGTAGCCGTCTTTCATTTTGTTTTTATTATAAAAATCAACCTCGACCGGGAATTCCTTCGTCGTTTTTTCTTCGATGGTTACGGTTGTCACCGATGGATTGATGGTCAGAGTGAGGCCTTCGGCAACATTTCTGGCCTTCAACTCGACTTTGTGCCTGCCTGTTTTCAGATGCTGCATATCGGCATAAATCTCAAAATCCTTCACTTGTCTGACCTTCTTGACGGTTCCTGTCGGGCCTTTAATCGTGACATTCACCGTCTGCGGCACGCCTGTTACGACGTAGTTTTCATCATCATAAAACGATTTGACCGGTATATCGGTGAGCGTCGCTTCGTCTGTCGTCGATGTCGGGAAAAACGATTCACCTGGTTTCTTCGGAGTCGGCGCTTGAGCGCTGTGGACCGCAAAGTAAAGAAGAAACGCGAATAATAATGCGACTACTTTGACAGCCCAGGGATTGTTTAAGAACTTATCCATTTTTCTTCGCCCTCCAATACCAGCGATTTGAGGAAGTTTCTCGCGAATTTTTCTTGAATTCCGCTTCAAGCATGTTTTTCAATGCCTCTTCCGATAAATCACGGTGAAGGTCTCCGTTTTTGGCAACGCTGATGCCGCCCGTTTCTTCGGATACGACAACCGTCAGACTGTCGGTCACTTCACTGATTCCCACTGCTGCTCTGTGCCTCGTCCCAAGCTCTTTTGAAATAAAAGGGCTTTCAGAAAGCGGAAGGTAGCAGGCGGCTGCAGCAACCTCATCATTTTTCATAATTACGGCGCCGTCATGAAGCGGTGTATTCGGAATAAAGATGTTGATCAATAGCTCGGAGCTGACCTTTGCATTTAAAGGGATCCCCGTTTCTATGTAATCGCCCATTCCCGTCTCCCGTTCAATCGTCAGAAGCGCGCCAATCCGGCGTTTCGCCATATATTTAATCGCTTTTGTAATTGCATCAATCGTTTTCTGCTGCTGCTCTTCCTCAGGTGTTCCGCTCCTCGAAAAAAAGCGCCCCCGCCCCAGCTGTTCCAGCGCTCTCCTCAATTCAGGCTGGAAGATGATAATGATCGCCAGGAACCCCCATGTGATCGCCTGGTCAACCAGCCACTGCAGGGTGCTTAATCCTAAATATTGACTGGCCAGCCTGACGAGAACAATGACCACGATTCCCTTTAAAAGCTGAACCGCCTTTGTCCCGCGGATGACCATCATTAATTTATATATTACGTACCAAACAAGGAGAATATCAACGGCATCGCCGAGGTACTGCAAGAAAGGGATATCCTCAAAAGCCATTTCCTCGTCCTCCAAGAATTCAGTCATTAGTAAGGTTAATATGTTTCAAAATGGTATGATCTATTATTTTTACATATACAGAGGCTATTATAGCACAAATTGATTTTCCAAGTGAAATGGCGGCCCCTCATAAAAAAAGAGCAAAGCTCATTCGCCCGCTTTGCTCTATTCTTTAGACTCCTTCATGCCCAAAACCGATTTTCCGGTCGATTTGATCTTATACCACATCCAGTCGAACATCTCGTTGATCTCATGGATCTGACCGGTGACTTGTCCTGCTGAAGCCGTATATTTTTCGCCATTAACAATCGTGACATCGCCGTCGACTTTGCCCTCTATAATCAGCTTTCCGTTTTTCACGGTCACATCGCCTTTGACAACTTCGCCTTCAGGTACGATGACCGTGTTGTTTTTTACTACGAGATTGGGCTGGCTGGATACGCTGAAATCCTGATCGTTTTTCCAGCTGGAGAAAAAGCTGCCGCCCATCAAAATTGTAAATAAAGCTGCCGCCACTAAAAACGGATGGGCTTTAAGCCACCTGTTGATCGATGCCGTCCGCTTTTCCTTCGGCAGGTTCGCCAGCACATCGGCTGTAAAGTTCGCCGGAGCTGTAAGATGCGACGTGCTCTGGACAAGAGCGATGGATTTTTCCATTTCATGAAGGTGCTTTTTGCAGCCTTCACATGATTGGAGGTGCTCTTTTAATTGCGATTCATCTTCCGGCAGTATGTCTCCGTCAAGGTATTTATGCATAAGCTGAACAATATCCTCCGGACAGCTCATTTCATCACCCCACTTAAAGATCCCTTAATTGTTTTCTGAGAGCCTCTCTGCCCCTGTGTATCCTCGTTTTTACCGTACCTACGGGAATATTAAGGATTTCACTGATCTCAATGAGTGAGAGCTCATCAATGTACTTTAATACGATGACCGTCCTGTATTTATCGGGAAGCCTTAAGATTTTTTCCTGGATGGTGCTGTGCAGCTCCAAAGAAACCACTTCATCCTCTGGAAGCGCAACATCCGCCGCAACCTGGGAATACATCGTCAGTCCTTCAGTCCCCGCCACCTCTGCATCCAAGTAATAGTCCGGCTTTTTTTTACGGATACGATCGATGGTCAAATTGGTTGCGATTCGATAAAGCCATGTGGAAAATTTCCGGTTGATATCAAAACTGTCGATATTCACGTATGCTCTGATAAACGCTTCCTGCGCAATATCTTCCGCCTCATGCGCATTGCCGAGCATACGGTAGCAAAGCTGATAAATTTTGTCTTTGTAAATATCCACAATGTCTGCAAATGCGTTACGATCGCCTTTTTTCACCTGTTTGATTCTTTTTTTAATCATTGTTTCCATATTTATCTAACCTCTGCCTTCACCGGTCTTTATGTATACGAATTGATTTTTATAAGGTTTCATTAAATTCATAAAAATAGTTTATCAAATTTTTGGCAGGGTGTAGATGCTTTGACAGGGATCATGCGCTTAATATTAGCTTAAAATTATTATACAACCTAAATATTATGAAGTTGAGACTTCTTCATAAAAAAAAGCAGCCAGAGGCCGCTCTTCAACCGTATTTATAGCAGCTTTTCGCCAAACAGCGACCCCATTAAGGCGACAGCCGCTTCCGCCGTCCTGTTTTTCTCATCCAATATCGGGTTGACTTCGACAAACTCAGCGGAAGTAATCAGCTTCGATTCCTCCAGCATTTCCATCGCCAGGTGGCTTTCCCTGTAACTGATGCCTCCCGCTACCGGAGTTCCGACACCCGGCGCATCGTTCGGATCAAGCGCGTCTAAATCGAGTGACAGATGGACACCGTCCGTTCTGCCGCGCAAATAGTCTATCGTTTCTTCCATCACCCTCGTCATGCCGAGGCGGTCGATTTCATGCATTGTATACACTTTGATCCCTTTGTCGCGAATCAATTCTTTTTCCCCGTCATCAAGTGACCTCGCACCGATGATGACGATGTTCTCCGCTTTAATTTTCGTTTCTTTTCCATAGATGCCTGTCAGCCCTTCATGGCCGATCCCCAGGCTGATGGCGAGCGGCATGCCGTGAATATTGCCTGAAGGAGACGTTTCTTTCGTATTTAAATCAGCATGGGCATCATACCAGATCACACCCAGGTTTTGATAATGCTTCACAAGGCCGGCAAGCGTTCCGATCGCAATGCTGTGGTCACCGCCCAGCACGAGCGGAAAAGCACCTGAAGCCACGATCTTATCAACGGTCTCAGCAAGTTTTGCACTTGCCTTTGTAATCGCTTTCAAGTTTCTCAGCTCTTCAGCTGCCGGCTCCCCGCCTTCTTTCTCATCCTCTCTTTGCCCGATCGTCATATCGCCGAGGTCTTCAATATCCTGACAAAGGCTTTCTAACCGTTCATTAACACCGGCACAGCGAATCGCGCTCGGTCCCATATCAACTCCCCGCCTCAGCTGACCGAGATCCATCGGTACGCCGATCATAGAAATCTGCTGTTTTAACATATGATATCCCCCTTTCAGACCTTCATTGTACCTTCCAATTCAGAATTGACTCAACAAGACATTTTTTTGAATAGTTATACAAAAAAGACAAAATAAAAAGGACATCCAAACAGGATGTCCAAAAACTGGGCTAGCTGGATTCGAACCAGCGCATGACGGAGTCAAAGTCCGTTGCCTTACCGCTTGGCTATAGCCCAAAAATGGTGGAGGGGGACGGATTCGAACCGCCGAACCCTGAGGGAGCGGATTTACAGTCCGCCGCGTTTAGCCACTTCGCTACCCCTCCAAAAACAGTGCCGGCCAGAGGACTTGAACCCCCAACCTACTGATTACAAGTCAGTTGCTCTACCAATTGAGCTAGACCGGCATGATACGGTATCTTATGCAGTTACCGGCGCGGTTGTGTCTAAAACCGCTTCGAAAAATGGTGGAGGATGACGGGATCGAACCGCCGACCCTCTGCTTGTAAGGCAGATGCTCTCCCAGCTGAGCTAATCCTCCGAAGTACAGGACGTACAAGTGCATGCGTTGCAACAGGACGTTGCGCTTTTAGCATGCCTTCCTTGCCTTTGAAGTACAAGTGCGCGTTGCAACAGAATGTTGCGCCCTTTAGCATGCCTTCCTTTTCCCAGCGTGCCGTCCAAAAAAGAATGGTGACCCGTACGGGATTCGAACCCGTGTTACCGCCGTGAAAGGGCGGTGTCTTAACCACTTGACCAACGGGCCATCACCGTGTTTCAAGCAGCTCTCGTAAAGCTGACAAAAGTTATTATATACAGGTTCCTCCCCATTTGTAAAGAGGTAAATTAAAATTTTTATTTTCAAATTTTTTATTCATAGAGATTGAGAAAAGCGCGGAAATTTTGTTTAAAATAGGGCTATCTGATGTGCAAGAGAGGGGACCGAATAATGATACTGGTAAGTTCATGTCTGGCCGGAGTGGAATGCCGCTATAACGGTTCGCACAGCTATGTCGAAAAAATCAATAAGCTCGTTGAAGAAAAAAAAGCGGTGATGGCTTGTCCCGAGCTGCTCGGCGGATTTCAAACACCAAGGGAACCGGCCGAAATTATAGGCGGGACGGGAGAAGACGTTTTAGACGGCAAAGCGGTGATCAAGACACAATCGGGAAATGACGTAACAGACCTATATATAAAAGGGGCATATCAAACATTGGAGATGGCAAGGCAAATCAAGGCTGATACGATCGTGCTGAAGGAAAACAGCCCGTCTTGCGGCAGCAGCCATATATACGATGGAAGTTTCTCAAGCAAAAAAATAGCCGGCAACGGCCTTACGTCGGCACTTCTGAAAAAAGAAGGCTTCCGTGTGATTTCCGAACATCAAATAGACGAGCTGTAGTACCAGGACATAAGCGCAGTTCATCTGCGCTTTATTTTATTTCGGCGTTCAGATGTTTAGAACCTAATTGAAACAAAATTTTAATATTTATCTTTTGTCATTGAAATTATATTCCAGCCATAATATACTGAAAATTAAGAAATATATGCATTTTATGATCAGGAGGATTTGTCGATGGAAAACAGCCATTTAGGTTCCTTAACAACCGAACGCCGCAATGAAAGATCCAAGCGCATTCACCAGGCAGAAACGATCGATATGTTGAAAATCATGAATGATGAAGATAAAACGGTAGCCGAAGCTGTACAAGAAGTCTTGCCCGATGTTAAGACCGCCGTTGACTACGCCGTCGGGTCGTTAAAGAAAGGGGGACGGATCATCTACATCGGTGCCGGTACAAGCGGGAGGCTCGGCGTACTTGATGCAGCTGAATGCCCGCCGACATTCAGCATATCTCCCGAGTCGGTCATAGGCATCATTGCAGGGGGAGAAAAAGCTTTGTACAATGCCGTCGAAGGCGCTGAAGATCATGAGGCTTTTGGCAGACGGGATTTAGAAGCCGTTAACCTCTCAAACAATGATACCGTAATCGGAATCGCCGCCAGCGGCCGAACTCCGTACGTCCTAGGCGCCCTGAAGTATGCCAAGAAAACAGGTGCCAAGGCCATATCGCTGACATGCAATGAAAACTCGGCGATCAGCCAGGCGGCAGATCACAGCATAGAAGTAGTCGTCGGCCCTGAAGTCATTGCCGGATCGACGAGAATGAAAGCCGCAACCGCTCATAAAATGATTTTAAACATGATCTCAACGGCGGCCATGATCAAAATGGGGAAAGTCTATGAAAACCTCATGGTAGATGTAAAAGTAAGCAATGACAAATTAAAGGAGCGGGCGATCCGCATCATCCAAACGGTCACAGGTATGCCAAAAGAAACAGCGGCGCAAGCATTGGAAATGTCCAATAACCAAGTCAAAACCGCCATCATCATGCTGAAAACAAACGAAGATGCAGCCGCTGCAGAAAAACTGCTGGAGAAATCAGAAGGCGATATTGAAAAGGCCCTATCCATTTATGAAAAATCTTAAATAAGAAAGGAAGAAACAATGGCTGCAGGAGGATTGGAAATCATTCAGAATATGCTTCACAAATTGCCGCAATCTGAACGAAAACTTGCCGAATACATTTTGAAAAACCCACACGAGGTCGTAAACGGCACCATTCAAGAGGTGAGCTCTTCGGCAAAGACAAGCGGGGCGGCGGCAATACGGCTCTGCAAATCTCTGGGGCTGAAAGGCTTTCAAGATTTAAAAATGAGGGTCGCCGGCGATTTAATGAAACCGTCTGATCAGGGATACCGCGATATCGAACCGCAGGAGCCGCTCCATTCAATCGTTCAAAAAACAACCAGCAATTCGATTCAGGCGATTCGCGATACCTTTGAAAACATTGACCACGAAGATCTTCAAAAAGCGATTCAAATACTGATCAACGCAGAAACGGTTCATTTTTGCGGGATCGGGGCTTCAGGAATCGTCGCACAAGATGCCCAGCAGAAATTTTTGCGCATCAATAAAAAAGCTACCGCTTTTAGTGATATGCATCTTGTCGCGACATTAATCGCCAATGCCGGCGAGAATGACGTTCTGTTTGCCATATCTCATTCAGGAGAAACGCATGAAATCGCCAATGCAGTCAGACTCGCCAAAAAACATGGCATTAAAACCATTGGACTGACGCGGTTTGGACAGTCTGCTGTCTCTTCATTAAGCGATATCGCCCTGTATACGTCATGCTCAAATGAAGCGCCGTTTCGCAGCGCCGCCACCTCCTCTCGTTTAACTCAGCTTTACATGATTGACATTCTGTTTTTAGGCATGGCCGCGGAGCGCTACGAGGACATCATTCAATATATTGATCAAACAAAAGCGGCCATCCGCATGATGGGAATGAGCGAATTGTAAAAAAGGGGGATATAAAATGAGCGATGAGAAAAAATATGCCGGCCTGGCAAAACTGATCTTACAACACATCGGCGGTCCGTCTAACGTCGCAGATTATACCCATTGTATGACGCGCCTGCGCATCACGCCTGTCAACAGTCAAAAAACCGACATCGGCTCAATCAAAGCGCTTGAAGGCGTGATTGGCGTCGTTGAGGAGGAAACGCTTCAGATTATCCTCGGCACTGGCGTCGTACAGCACGTATCAGACGAGTTCGGGAAGCTGCTTCAATCTGCGGAACACGTTGACTTAAAACAATCCGCAGCCAAACATAAAGCGGAGGTTTCCAAGAAAAATGCGACGCCTTTTAAGTTGTTTCTTCGGCGGATCGCAAGCATTTTTATACCGCTGATCCCCGCTTTGGTCGCCTCAGGCTTGATTACCGGAATCACCAAAGCCGTTATCCAAGCAGGCTGGCTTGCTGAAACGTCACAAACCGCCATTATTTTAACGGTAATAGGCTCAGGTTTATTTACGTATTTGGGCATCCTGGTCGGGGTCAATACGGCGAAAGAATTCGGCGGCTCCCCCGCACTCGGTGGATTAGCCGGTATTTTAATCATTAACCCGGCCGTTGGTGATATTTCGCTTTTCGGTGAAGCGCTTTTGCCGGGACGCGGCGGTTTAATCGGTATTTTATTCGCAGCTGCTTTTATCGCTTTTCTCGAAAAACGGGTCAGGCGCCTTGTACCCCATTCACTCGACATCATCATCACACCTACAGTCTCCCTTCTCATCACAGGAATCGTCACTTACGTTGTCTTCATGCCTGTCGGCGGCTTGATATCCGACGCCATAACGTCAGGACTTCTCGCCATTTTAGATCTCGGCGGCATTATCGCCGGCTTTGTACTGGGGGCCACCTTCCTTCCGCTCGTCGTAACCGGACTGCACCAAGGATTGACACCCGTTCATATGGAATTAATCCATTCAATCGGCGATGACCCGCTGCTGCCGATTTTGGCCATGGGGGGCGCAGGTCAAGTAGGCGCCGCTTTTGCGATCTATTTCAAAACAAAAAAAGCAAAGCTCAAAAGAGCCATTGCCGGCGGACTGCCGTCAGGCCTGCTCGGAATCGGTGAACCGCTCATATTCGGTGTGACTCTTCCACTCGGACGTCCGTTTTTAACCGCGTGCCTCGGCGCCGGAGTAGGTGGAGCCTTTCAAGCGTATTTCAAAATCGCGACCGAATCGATAGGCGTATCAGGTCTTCCTTTGTCATTTTTAGTCCATACCCACCAAGTTCTTTTGTATATTCTCGGTTTGTTTATTTCCTATGCTGCCGGCTTTGCCTTAACATATCTCTTTGGTTTTAAAGACGATATGGCAGTTGAATTTGATTAAACGTTTGTTTAAAATTCCCACTATGCATTTTTTGACAGAAAGGAGTGAAGCAAGCTGAAAAAGTTTATGATCAGCGCTGCAGCATCGTCCCTATTGTTGCTGACATGCTTTTTCCCGCTTCCGTCATCAGCACAGACTGCAATTGCGAACGAGACAACAGGGTTGCTGACATATCCCGTATTAACGAAGGCGAAAACGCCTGAAGAAGCCGGTTTTTCTTCGGAAAAGCTTAAAGCCGTGGACCGTCTGATCGAATAGGATGTCAAAGCGGGCTTTCCCGGGGCTGCCTTGATTTTGATAAAAGACGGAAAAATCGTCAAAAAAGAAGCATACGGCTACAAGCAGAAATACAACGGCCTCTCGACGCTCAAACATCCAAAAAAAATGAAAGCAAACACGATGTTTGACCTCGCCTCCAATACAAAAATGTATGCCGTCAATTTTGCCTTGCAGCATTTAGTGAGCACCGGAAAGCTTGACTTGAACAAAAACATTTCACATTATCTTCCTGATTTCAAAGATCACCCGGAAGACGATGTAAAGGGAAAAAACCGGCTCCGCGTCATTGATTTGCTCCACCATAACGCAGGCTTCCCTGCAAGCTGGAACTATTACGACCCGAAAGCAGCCGGACACCTCTACTCTCAGTCACGGAGCAAAACGCTTGAATATCTTGTCAAAACCCCCTTGTCATATGAACCCGGCACAAAACAAATTTACAGTGACATCGACTATATGCTCCTCGGGCTGATCATAGAAAAAGTCACAAACGAGCGTTTAGATACCTTTGTTGAAAACCAATTTTACCGGCCTCTCGGGTTGCGGCATACTTTGTTTAATCCGCTCCAAAAGGGCTTTAAACCATCGCATTTTGCAGCTACGGAACGAATGGGAAACACTAGAGACGGCACCATCTCGTTTCCAAATATCAGAACTTACACGCTTCAAGGGGAAGTCCACGATGAAAAAGCGTTCTATTCAATGGAAGGCGTCTCTGGGCATGCCGGCCTGTTTTCCACTGTTGACGACACAGCAGTGCTCCTTCAAGTCATGCTGAACGGCGGCGGTTACGAGAAACAGCAGCTATTCAGCCGTTCGGTCATTTCACAATTTACTGAGCCGTCAAAAACAAATCCCACATATGGACTAGGATGGCGGCTTAACGGCAATACCGATATGGAGTGGATGTTCGGCAAGCACGCCAGCAGCAAGGCATACGGCCATACCGGCTGGACGGGAACCGTTACTATCATCGATCCCGTGTATCAAATCGGCATTGTGTTGTTAACCAATAAAAAACACTCTCCTGTCATCGATCCTAAAGAAAACCCGAATCAATTCGAAGGTGATGCATTTGCAACCGGAAAGTACGGCAGCGTCATTACAGCTATTTACGAGGCGTTACATCACCAATAGGAGGCGACCCCTTATATGAAAAGATTTCTTCAATGCGCGTTGATTGCATTGCTATTATCGTCTCTCGCTTTGCAGCCCGCCACTCGCGAAGCAGAAGCGAAACAGCAGCCTGAACAACACCTCAAACAAATGGTCAGCAGCATGTCGCTTGAAGAGAAAATCGGACAAATGCTGATGCCTGATTTTAGAAACTGGAAGAAAAAAGGGGAATCGAACGCCAAAGGATTAACGAAAATGAATGACGAAGTCGCGGGAATCATTGAAAAATACCGGCTCGGCGGCGTCATTCTTTTTGCTGAAAACGTCACAGGCACAGAGCAGACTGTACGGTTAACAGACGGCCTGCAAAAAGCGAGTCCTGACATTCCGCTCTTTATCACGATCGATCAGGAAGGCGGGATTGTCACCAGACTCGAATCAGGCACAAACCTGCCCGGCAATATGGCAGTCGGAGCATCGAGAAGCAGCAAAAACGCCTTCAGATCAGGAAAAATCATCGGAAAAGAATTATCATCACTGGGCATCAATGTGAACTTCAGTCCTGTACTTGATGTTAACAACAATCCCGGCAACCCTGTCATCGGTGTTCGTTCTTTCAGTTCCAAGCCTGAGCTGACTTCAAAGCTCGGCATCCAGATGATGAAAGGCCTGCAGGACGAGCAAATGATCGCTACAGCAAAGCACTTTCCCGGACACGGCGATACAGTGGTTGACAGTCATTACGGATTGCCGCTTGTTCCGCATGATGAAAAAAGGCTGAGAAGTGTTGAACTTGTGCCATTTCAAAAAGCGATCGATGCAGGAATTGACATGATCATGACAGCGCATGTCCAGTTCCCCGCCTTTGACAATACAACCTATAAAAGCAAAAAAGACGGCGAGGACATCATGGTGCCTGCAACACTTTCCAAAAAAGTCATGACAGACCTTCTCCGCAAAGATCTCGGCTTTAAGGGCGTTGTCGTAACAGACGCTTTAAATATGAAAGCCATTTCTGATAATTTCGGACAGGAGGAAGCCGTCGTCATGGCTGTCAAAGCAGGAGTCGACATCGCCCTCATGCCCGCGCAAGTCACATCGCTTGAGACTGAAAAAAATCTGGCGCGTGTATTCGAAGCTCTTCTGGCAGCCGTTAAAAAAGGTGAGATCCCTATCGAACAAATCGATCAGTCGGTGGAGCGAATCCTTCAATTAAAAATAAACCGGGGTATCATCGATCACACCGGCTCAGAACCGCTTCAGAAAAAAATCAAATACGCCTTGAAAACAGTCGGCAGCAACAAACACGTGAAATCCGAAAGGAAAATGGCAAGAGAAAGCGTCACCATCCTTAAAAACGACAAAAGCACCTTGCCATTCAAACCGAAAAAAGGAGACACCGTCCTCATTCTCGCCCCATACGAAGAGCAAACAGCAGCAATCGCCAAAACCATCAGCAAAATAAAGAAAAACATTAAGGTGGTCGAATATCGATTTGCAGAAAAAACGTTTGATGAAGAGATTCAAAAGAAAATTGACGAAGCCGATTATGTCATCACAGGATCATATGTCATCAAAAACGATCCTGTTGTAAATGACGGTGTCATTGATGACAGCATTCAAGACTCAAGCAAGTGGGCAACTGCTTTTCCGCGCGCCGCCATGAAATACGCTCAGGCAAACGGGAAAAAATTTGTCTTAATGAGCTTGCGAAACCCTTATGACACGGCAAATTTTGAAGAAGCTTCTGCCGTGATCGCAGTATACGGCTTTAAAGGCTATGTAAACGGGCGCTTCAGGCAGCCGAATATCCCGGCCGGGGTGGAAGTTATCTTCGGAAAGGCAAAGCCTAAAGGAACATTGCCCGTAGACATTCCTTCGGTCACACGCCCCGGAGAAACCCTTTACCCGTTCGGCTACGGGTTGAATATTAAAAACGGCAAGCCGCTTCACAAAGGAGGGTCATGATGAGAAAAAAAGCGATCTGGCTGCTTGCGGGAATGTTTGTCTTCAGTACATTAACCGCAGCAGCGGCCTTTCCGGACAAAGAAAAGAGGGCAAAGGTCTCACCGGGTATTGAAGTGATCATGAAAAAGAAAAGCATATTAAAAGGAAAAAGGGTCGGTCTCATCACAAATCCAACCGGTGTCAATTCAGCATTAATAAGCAGCATCGATTTGCTTCAACAAGCCCCCGGTATTGAACTGACCGCTCTCTATGGTCCAGAGCACGGTGTAAGGGGAGACGCTCAAGCCGGCGATAAGGTTGACTCTTATATTGATGAAAAAACCGGTCTCCCCGTCTACAGCCTTTACGGAGATACGAGAAAACCGACACCGGAGATGTTGAAAAACGTTGACGTCCTGCTATTTGACATCCAGGATGTCGGAACGCAGTTTTACACTTACATTTACACAATGGCATATGCGATGGAGGCGGCAAAAGAAAACGGCATTCCATTCATGGTTCTTGACCGGCCAAACCCGCAAAGCGGCTTAAAAGTTGAAGGACCTGTCCTTGATCCGGATTATTCTTCATTTGTCGGAATGTATCCCATTCCTTTAAAGCACGGAATGACCGCAGGAGAACTGGCAAAGCTGTTTAATGATGAATTTAACATCGGCGCCGATTTAACCGTCATTAAAATGAAAGGGTGGAAGCGGCAGATGTTCTTTGAAGACACTGGTCTTCCTTTCGTCCTGCCGTCCCCGAACATGCCGACCCCGGATACGAGCATCGTCTACCCGGGCACAGGTTTAATTGAAGGAACCAATATGTCAGAAGGAAGGGGCACGACAAAGCCATTTGAATTAATTGGTGCGCCCTACATGAAAAGTACGGAGCTCGCCGAAAAGTTAAACGGTCTGAAGCTTCCTGGCGTCCGATTCAGAGCCGCCTCGTTCACTCCGACATTTTCCAAGCATCAAAATAAACTGTGCCACGGGGTGGAACTTTACGTGACAAACAGGTCCGCTTTTAAGCCTGTAAATACCGGTATCGCGATCATCAAAACCGTCCATGACCTCTACCCGGACGACTTTGAATTCCTCCCTTCTGGAAATTTCAACCGTCTAATCGGGAACGGATGGGTCAAAACCATGATTGAACAAGGCGCTTCAATTGATGAAATCGTCAAAAAATACGAAGCAGAGCAAAAACGGTTTATGAATATCAGAAAGAAATATTTGCTTTATTAGGAAGAGCGGGATCCGCTCTTCTTTATTTTTTTAGACTGTTCAATGATTCTCATCTCATGTAAGATATGTAAAACTGCCTTTAGGGCGGGAAGGTCATTTTAAAGGGGAGAGACATCAGATGGAATTTTACCTTGTGGATGTGTTTGCAGAAAGAAAATATACAGGAAACCAGCTCGCTGTTTTTAAAACAGAAAAAAACCTATCAAGTGATGAAATGCAAAAAATAGCCAGGGAAATCAATTTTTCCGAGACAACATTTATATTAGGAAAACAGGAAAACGGCGGGTATGATGTCCGAATCTTCACCCCGGAAAAAGAAATTCCGTTTGCAGGACATCCGACGCTGGGCACAGCGTTTATCATTAAAAATGAAATCGAAACTGAACCATCTTCAAACGTCATTTTAAATGTACGAGCAGGCGCAATACCGGTGACGTTTGACAAAGGTGAAGATCAGATCATTTGGATGAAGCAAAATCCGCCTGTATTTAAACGAACTTTTAATAAAGAAATGATGGCAGAGGTACTCGGAATCGACACATGTGATATGGATTCGAATTTCCCGATACAAGAGGTTTCCACAGGTCTGCCAGCAGTTATCGTCCCGTTAAATTCGCTAAGTGCAGTAAAAAAATGCAAAATCAACAAGGAGCAGTTTGAAGCTTTTATGAAAGAAACAGAAGCCAGTCTGCTCGTTTTTTCTACGGAAACCTATCATGAACAAAGTCACATCAATACACGAGTTTTTTGCGACTGTCTCAGCGTTCCCGAAGATCCGGCAACAGGCAGCGCAATCGGGGATCTCGCAGGATATTTACTGCATCACGGTTATTTTAATCAAAATGAGCTCAGCATAAGGGCTGAACAAGGGTTTGAAATAAACCGGCCTTCCCTCCTTTTTATTGAAGCGCACACAACGGAAAACAGCACAGAGATTCACGTCGGGGGCAACGTCCACCTGATCGCAAAAGGAACTTGGCGAACTTGAACACAACGCGGGAAAGCGGTTTTTAAATATTAGAAGAAGCAACCGCTGACGGCCTGCGAAAAGCGGCGACTAACCAAATCACATTCACGATCGCTAACAGAATGCAAAGGCCTGCGACGCCCAATAAAGCAGAAGCATATCCGCCAACAGCGCCAATCAACATAACCACTGGAATCATGGTCAGCATGATGATTAATCCAATTACGCAAAGAACAGCCATTACAAACTTCATCGCATCAAACCCGGCCATATAAACAGCGAGGGGCAGGATATAAAAGAGCAAAACGGTTCCGATTGCCGCCCACATCCCCAAAGTGCCAAACTCATTAGCATGAGGGCCTGAATGAGCGAGCGGAGAAAGTGAAGCTGTCACTAATAAAGAACAAAACAAAAATGCGGAAATTAAAGTCCAAATCATCACACTTACTCTATTGGTTTTCATTGTTTTTCACTCCTGTAAGGTTTGAGTCTGCCAACTATGAGGGCAGACCCGTTTTTTTGTCCAAATGATACGTTTTTTTCAGCTCGCTTCTTGCAAGCAAATGCCCAAATAGCGCAGCCAGGATCTGCTGAAACAGCATGCCGATGACAACGGGCACCGCCACTTGCGGCGGAAAAAACCCGGTGGCCAAAACAGCACCCGCGCTAATATTCCGCATTCCTCCGGTAAAAATTAAAGCCACGATCTCCTCCTGGGGCCGTTTCATCAGCCGACCGATCAGCCAAGCTGTCAGGTAGCCTGTAAATGCCACCAAAAAAACCGTAACGGCTATCGTTAAAAACTTTAAATCGACGTTTTTCAGGTAAGGAGCGACCACTGAACTGTTAATCGCCACCACGGCGGCTAACCCGATTTTCGAAAATGGAGCGCAATTTGCGCTTAAACGCGCTGTCCGCTCCGGTATTGAAAATTGATTGACGAGCATTCCTAATAAAGAAGGAATCACAATCATTCCGACTAAACCTTTCATCATACCGATTACATCCATTTCAACATGCGCCCCGGCCAGGATGGAAAGACTGAACGGAACGATGAAAGGCGAAAGAATCGTGTCCACTAAAATAATCGATAGGGTTAAGCCGATGTTTCCTTTATACATGGCAGCCCAAATCATACTCGTAATCCCCGTCGGAATGACAACACCGAGGGTAAGCCCTGTAATCGTCAATGAATCTCCGCTAAACACAAGATGCCCCGTGCTCCATGCCAGAACAGGCATAAATAAGTGTAAAACAAATAAAGCGAGAAGCATCGGCAAGGGATGAACCATCGCTGTTTTCAGCGACTGAAAATTTGCCCCAAGGCTGCCGGCAAACGTCATGAATGCAAAAATCCACGGCACAAGACCCGCCAGCCCATTTAAGTAATCCGCAAGCAACACCCCGCTGACAACACTTAAAGGCGTCAGTAAAGGCATAATCTTACCAAGTGTTTTATTGATCGTCTGAAGCATAGATGTAAAACGCCCGCTCTCTTTAAATCGAATTTACATTCATTATAACAAAAGATGGAATATCAAAACAGGAAGGGAATACAGAAGAAGACAGCAAGATGAAGAAGCAGCTTTTAGGCATAATGAGCTGAGCTTTTTTTATAGGGGAACACGGTTAAAATGGCCTCCATCTTAAATATTCTAACCTGCTGTTTTTGGAAGCAAAATGCTTTCACATAACCGTTTTTAATTTCTTTCACGAGAATCGCCCGTTTAGAAAAACTGCTTTCTTTCATGTAAATGATTTCTACCGGAAAACCGTCTTCCATTGAACGATACAACAGCTTATTCATCGTCTCACCTCTCATCTTTATTTTATACGAACGTTTGTTCCTAATCAAGTGTAAACAATATGTAAATTTTGGCATTATTCGAGTCCATGTATGAAAATATTAGCATTTTGAAGAAACTTTTTAAGGGGTTATTGCGTCAGTAAATACGTCACATATAAAAGAAGGAGTACCCGCCATGGCAAGAACATACAGAACGCGAATAAAGAAAAGAAAAAAGCAGAAAACAAAAAGAAGGCTCATCATATTTTCCTTTCTGCTTGTTTGTGGATTAATTTATCTTGCACTTCCAAGCGGTATGCGAGATCACCAGGAAAACCAACTGCAGGCAACTGAAAAAAAAGAACAGCCTGAAGCAAAGAAGAAGACAAATCAAAACGAAACAAAAAAGAACCCTATCATCACAAAAAATGATAATGCTCAATTGGATCAATATTTAAAAAGCATTGGATTCAGCGGCACAGCATTAATTGTAGAAGACGGAAAAGTTGTGACAAGCAAAGGGTATTTATATGCAAACCGCGAGGAAATGGTCCCCAATACACCGGACACCGTCTTTTATGTAGGGTCATCACAAAAAGCAATTATTGCAACGGCAATTTTACAGCTTGAGGAAAAAGGATTGCTGTCAGTAAATGACCCTGTTTCTAAGTATCTTCCTGACTTTCCAAACGGTTCAAAGATCACCCTTTATCATTTCTTGACACATACATCAGGGATTAGGGGACACAAAGAAGGTCACGGATATATTTCACCGGAAGATTTAATTAAAGATATCGAAAAACGGGGCGTAAAATACCCAACTGGGAAATGGGATTATAGAGACTCCAATTACTCGGTTCTGGCATACATTGTGTCCATGGTAAGCGGTGAACCAGTCGACCAATACATCAAAAAGCACGTTTTTAAACCTGCCGGTATGAAACACGCAGGCTTTTATAAAACATTTGCTAAAGAGTCAAATCCGTCGACAGGGTATAAATTAAACCCGAAAAAAGAGCTTTATACGCCTGACATGCCGGATTTATCACAGCTTTACGGGGCCGGTGATATTTATATGACCGCTTATGATATGTATTTGTTTGATAAGGCGCTTTACGAAAGAAAAATCATTTCCAATGAAAGTTTTATGAAAATGTTTACACCGAATAAAGCAACATACGGCATGGGCTTTTATGTGTCGCCGGGAAGCTATTCAAGCCACGGTGTCATGCCCGGCTATAACATATTAAACAGCTTCAGTCTGACAGGAAGCAGGTACGTCATCCTATTTTCAAACATCCAAAACAACATTAAGTCTTTTGGCAGTGTGAATAATCGGATCTTCTCTATTTTAAATGGATTTTAAACATGTTCAAAAAAGCTCTCTGACTCGGATGACAGAGGGCTTGTTTGAATAGCAGAGAAAGTTTTTACAGCTAAAAGGGATCTTAATTATAAATGTAGAAGATAGATGATAAATGAATTTTCAATATAAAGGAAGGTCGTCATGTCATTATTAACGCTTAGCAAAATCGTGGCCATTATAGGCGTTGCAGCATTATTTATATGGACTTTTAAAGACTCAAAACAGCATGAACCTGATACGTTAAAGTACGGGAGTTATATGTTGTTCCTTCTTGTCTTAGAAGTCGCAATTAACGTTTTATATGAGTGGGTATAGCAGTAAAAGCAGGCGTTAAGCCTGCTTTTATACATTTCAATAAGTCAGAAGCAAAATATCGCAAAACCAAATCCAGTAAAACGTATTCTAACTGACCAAAACCAACTAGTCCGCCTCCGATTACTATACAGCTGTTCCAACTGGGGTTTTTCCACAATAAAAATGAAAGAGGGGGAACTATGACTTTCTTAGTTTTAATGGCAGGGTTATTTCTTTTCATTTACATGAAAGAACCATTCAGCAAAAAAGTGTATGCTTATGTTTACGTGGCTTTTTATTTAATGGTTTTAGCCCTATATATTATTAACACTACATTTGTAAATTTAATATCTAGCAGACTATTATTAATTGTAACAGTAATTGTCATTTCACCATTGTTCATCAGTTTTCTTAAATCCTCAAATGAATCTCGTTAGTTTAAAAAGCAGAGGAGCAGGCATTATGCCTGCTCCTTATTGGTTACTTCAACAACGCTTCATGTTTTAGACCCGTAAATAGCAAACAGCCCATGCATCAGCTGGAACTGTTGTTTTCTCCCCTTAATAACCGTCAATACCGTTATTTTTAGTGCTCTTGTCGAGAGAGAAATAATTAGAATCAATACGTCTGTGCAGAGAACTGATTACAATGAAAGAAATATTCGACTACCGGAAAATAGCATGAGAATGGCCAACATATTGATTTGCTATTTGGACATATAGACGGCTCTCCATTCAGCCCAAGGTCAGTTACGCAATTTTGGAATAGGATTGTAAAAAGATACAAACAAAAGATAGCGTTTCACG
Organism: Bacillus sp. FSL L8-0528; assembly: GCF_038593085.1. Lineage (NCBI taxonomy): Bacteria > Bacillati > Bacillota > Bacilli > Caryophanales > Bacillaceae > Bacillus > Bacillus sp. FSL L8-0528. The sequence goes on along the minus strand of NZ_CP151961.1, from coordinate 171,315 downwards.
ATTTACGACACTCTGCAGCCTCTTATTTGTTAAGTCAGGGATTAAGTATGAAGGTTATCCAAGAAAGATTACATTTCAACCACAATGAACTTGTATACTCATATCACTAAAGAACTTGATCAAGACGCGGGAAATGCATTTTTGAAAGTGAGAAATTAGATAGGAGCTTATTTGGTCAGTTGAAAAAGCGCAAAAACAAAAAAAGCTTTCTCCGCCATAGGAGAAACCTTGTCATATCAACGTATTCACTTAAGCTTCCAAGCGGGCTCGAACCGCTGACCTCTTCCTTACCATGGAAGTGCTCTACCTGCTGAGCTATGGAAGCATTGGCTCCGCAGGCAGGATTCGAACCTGCGACCGATCGGTTAACAGCCGATAGCTCTACCACTGAGCTACTGCGGAATAAGATAAGCTTCAATTCATGCAGGGTAAAGATATATAAACAGCTTGGCGGCGTCCTACTCTCACAGGGGGAAGCCCCCAACTACCATCGGCGCTGAAGAGCTTAACTTCCGTGTTCGGCATGGGAACGGGTGTGACCTCTTCGCTATCGCCACCAAACTAATTTGAGAGGTGTTCTCTCAAAACTAGATAACGGTCAGACGATTCACAAAAGTATTTAGGTTAAGTCCTCGATCGATTAGTATCTGTCAGCTCCATGTGTCGCCACACTTCCACCTCAGACCTATCAACCTGATCATCTTTCAGGGATCTTACTTCCTTGCGGAATGGGAAATCTCATCTTGAGGGGGGCTTCATGCTTAGATGCTTTCAGCACTTATCCCGTCCGCACATAGCTACCCAGCGATGCCCTTGGCAGAACAACTGGTACACCAGCGGTGCGTCCATCCCGGTCCTCTCGTACTAAGGACAGCTCCTCTCAAATTTCCTGCGCCCGCGACGGATAGGGACCGAACTGTCTCACGACGTTCTGAACCCAGCTCGCGTACCGCTTTAATGGGCGAACAGCCCAACCCTTGGGACCGACTACAGCCCCAGGATGCGATGAGCCGACATCGAGGTGCCAAACCTCCCCGTCGATGTGGACTCTTGGGGGAGATAAGCCTGTTATCCCCGGGGTAGCTTTTATCCGTTGAGCGATGGCCCTTCCATGCGGAACCACCGGATCACTAAGCCCGACTTTCGTCCCTGCTCGACTTGTAGGTCTCGCAGTCAAGCTCCCTTGTGCCTTTACACTCTGCGAATGATTTCCAACCATTCTGAGGGAACCTTTGGGCGCCTCCGTTACCTTTTAGGAGGCGACCGCCCCAGTCAAACTGCCCACCTGACACTGTCTCCCTGCCCGATAAGGGCAGCGGGTTAGAAGGTCAATACAGCCAGGGTAGTATCCCACCGATGCCTCCACCGAAGCTGGCGCTCCGGTTTCCAAGGCTCCTACCTATCCTGTACAAGCTGTACCAACATTCAATATCAGGCTGCAGTAAAGCTCCACGGGGTCTTTCCGTCCTGTCGCGGGTAACCTGCATCTTCACAGGTACTATAATTTCACCGAGTCTCTCGTTGAGACAGTGCCCAGATCGTTGCGCCTTTCGTGCGGGTCGGAACTTACCCGACAAGGAATTTCGCTACCTTAGGACCGTTATAGTTACGGCCGCCGTTTACTGGGGCTTCAATTCGCACCTTCGCTTACGCTAAGCGCTCCTCTTAACCTTCCAGCACCGGGCAGGCGTCAGCCCCTATACTTCGCCTTACGGCTTCGCAGAGACCTGTGTTTTTGCTAAACAGTCGCCTGGGCCTATTCACTGCGGCTCTCTCGGGCTTGCACCCTAACAGAGCACCCCTTCTCCCGAAGTTACGGGGTCATTTTGCCGAGTTCCTTAACGAGAGTTCTCTCGATCACCTTAGGATTCTCTCCTCGCCTACCTGTGTCGGTTTGCGGTACGGGCACCTCTCACCTCGCTAGAGGCTTTTCTTGGCAGTGTGGAATCAGGAACTTCGCTACTATATTTCGCTCGCCATCACAGCTCAGCCTTACGGGAAACGGATTTGCCTATTTCCCAGCCTAACTGCTTGGACGCGGATATCCAATACCGCGCTTACCCTATCCTCCTGCGTCCCCCCATTGCTCAAATGGTGAGGAGGTGGTACAGGAATATCAACCTGTTGTCCATCGCCTACGCCTTTCGGCCTCGGCTTAGGTCCCGACTAACCCTGAGCGGACGAGCCTTCCTCAGGAAACCTTAGGCATTCGGTGGAGGGGATTCTCACCCCTCTTTCGCTACTCATACCGGCATTCTCACTTCTAAGCGCTCCACGAGTCCTTCCGGTCTCGCTTCACAGCCCTTAGAACGCTCTCCTACCACTGTTCGTAAGAACAGTCCGCAGCTTCGGTGATACGTTTAGCCCCGGTACATTTTCGGCGCAGAGTCACTCGACCAGTGAGCTATTACGCACTCTTTAAATGGTGGCTGCTTCTAAGCCAACATCCTGGTTGTCTAAGCAACTCCACATCCTTTTCCACTTAACGTATACTTTGGGACCTTAGCTGGCGGTCTGGGCTGTTTCCCTTTCGACTACGGATCTTATCACTCGCAGTCTGACTCCCAAGGATAAGTCTTTGGCATTCGGAGTTTGACTGAATTCGGTAACCCGGTAGGGGCCCCTAGTCCAATCAGTGCTCTACCTCCAAGACTCTTACCTTGAGGCTAGCCCTAAAGCTATTTCGGAGAGAACCAGCTATCTCCAGGTTCGATTGGCATTTCACCCCTACCCACACCTCATCCCCGCACTTTTCAACGTGCGTGGGTTCGGGCCTCCATTCAGTGTTACCTGAACTTCACCCTGGACATGGGTAGATCACCTGGTTTCGGGTCTACGACCACGTACTCATGCGCCCTATTCAGACTCGCTTTCGCTGCGGCTCCGTCTTTTCAAACTTAACCTTGCACGGGATCGTAACTCGCCGGTTCATTCTACAAAAGGCACGCCATCACCCGTTAACGGGCTCTGACTACTTGTAGGCACACGGTTTCAGGATCTCTTTCACTCCCCTTCCGGGGTGCTTTTCACCTTTCCCTCACGGTACTGGTTCACTATCGGTCACTAGGGAGTATTTAGCCTTGGGAGATGGTCCTCCCGGATTCCGACGGAATTTCACGTGTTCCGCCGTACTCAGGATCCACTCAGGAGAGAACGAAGTTTTGACTACAGGGCTGTTACCTCCTATGGCGGGCCTTTCCAGACCTCTTCATCTACCTCGTTCTTTTGTAACTCCGTACAGAGTGTCCTACAACCCCAAGAGGCAAGCCTCTTGGTTTGGGCTGTTCCCGTTTCGCTCGCCGCTACTCAGGGAATCGCATTTGCTTTCTCTTCCTCCGGGTACTTAGATGTTTCAGTTCCCCGGGTCTGCCTTCTCATATCCTATGAATTCAGATATGGATACTGCTCCATTACGAGCAGTGGGTTTCCCCATTCGGAAATCTCCGGATCAAAGCTTGCTTACAGCTCCCCGAAGCATATCGGTGTTCGTCCCGTCCTTCATCGGCTCCTAGTGCCAAGGCATCCACCGTGCGCCCTTTCTAACTTAACCGTTAAAAAGAATCACTACGTGATATCTTGCATTACAATTGAATGTGAATGTCTACTTTCGTTATCTAGTTTTCAAAGAACACGCTTTGAAGGAATGATCCTTCAAAACTAAACAAGATCTAAACGCACCTGTCTATAAGACCGCAAGGTCTTATATTCCGTATAATATCCTTAGAAAGGAGGTGATCCAGCCGCACCTTCCGATACGGCTACCTTGTTACGACTTCACCCCAATCATCTGTCCCACCTTCGGCGGCTGGCTCCAAAAGGTTACCTCACCGACTTCGGGTGTTACAAACTCTCGTGGTGTGACGGGCGGTGTGTACAAGGCCCGGGAACGTATTCACCGCGGCATGCTGATCCGCGATTACTAGCGATTCCAGCTTCACGCAGTCGAGTTGCAGACTGCGATCCGAACTGAGAACAGATTTGTGGGATTGGCTTAGCCTCGCGGCTTCGCTGCCCTTTGTTCTGCCCATTGTAGCACGTGTGTAGCCCAGGTCATAAGGGGCATGATGATTTGACGTCATCCCCACCTTCCTCCGGTTTGTCACCGGCAGTCACCTTAGAGTGCCCAACTGAATGCTGGCAACTAAGATCAAGGGTTGCGCTCGTTGCGGGACTTAACCCAACATCTCACGACACGAGCTGACGACAACCATGCACCACCTGTCACTCTGCCCCCGAAGGGGAAGCCCTATCTCTAGGGTTGTCAGAGGATGTCAAGACCTGGTAAGGTTCTTCGCGTTGCTTCGAATTAAACCACATGCTCCACCGCTTGTGCGGGCCCCCGTCAATTCCTTTGAGTTTCAGTCTTGCGACCGTACTCCCCAGGCGGAGTGCTTAATGCGTTTGCTGCAGCACTAAAGGGCGGAAACCCTCTAACACTTAGCACTCATCGTTTACGGCGTGGACTACCAGGGTATCTAATCCTGTTCGCTCCCCACGCTTTCGCGCCTCAGCGTCAGTTACAGACCAGAGAGTCGCCTTCGCCACTGGTGTTCCTCCACATCTCTACGCATTTCACCGCTACACGTGGAATTCCACTCTCCTCTTCTGCACTCAAGTTCCCCAGTTTCCAATGACCCTCCCCGGTTGAGCCGGGGGCTTTCACATCAGACTTAAGAAACCGCCTGCGCGCGCTTTACGCCCAATAATTCCGGACAACGCTTGCCACCTACGTATTACCGCGGCTGCTGGCACGTAGTTAGCCGTGGCTTTCTGGTTAGGTACCGTCAAGGTACCGCCCTATTCGAACGGTACTTGTTCTTCCCTAACAACAGAGTTTTACGATCCGAAAACCTTCATCACTCACGCGGCGTTGCTCCGTCAGACTTTCGTCCATTGCGGAAGATTCCCTACTGCTGCCTCCCGTAGGAGTCTGGGCCGTGTCTCAGTCCCAGTGTGGCCGATCACCCTCTCAGGTCGGCTACGCATCGTTGCCTTGGTGAGCCGTTACCTCACCAACTAGCTAATGCGCCGCGGGTCCATCTGTAAGTGGTAGCTAAAAGCCACCTTTTATAATTGAACCATGCGGTTCAATCAAGCATCCGGTATTAGCCCCGGTTTCCCGGAGTTATCCCAGTCTTACAGGCAGGTTACCCACGTGTTACTCACCCGTCCGCCGCTGACCTAAGGGAGCAAGCTCCCGTCGGTCCGCTCGACTTGCATGTATTAGGCACGCCGCCAGCGTTCGTCCTGAGCCAGGATCAAACTCTCCATGAAGTTTGATAATGACTACGCACATTCGCATGTGCGATTTATTTAATGAATTAACAGGTACGTTTGTCTTGTTTAGTTTTCAAAGATCATTTCCGCTTCGTTCAGCGGCTTTAATAATATAACATCAAGCTCACATATTTGTCAATAACTTTTCTCAAAATTATTTTTTGGAGCTTTTTCGTGTCAGCTGTTTATCAGCGACGAATAATAATATAACATGTTAATTCAAATCTGGTCAACCCTCTTTTTAATTTTTTTCTTAAGATGAATTATTGTTATGTTCTATTTTAAACAAGCATAGGATGAATACAAAGCAGCATGGACAAGGAGGAGTTTCTCTGTGAACCATTTTTATGTGTGGCATATGAAACGAATTAAGCAGTTAATCATTATTATGATAGCCGCTTTTGCGACAGCAAGCTTTTTTTATGTACAAAACCTGCTCCCTCTTCCTGTGTTTTCTACAGAAAGCGGAGCAAAAGCGGTATATAGAGGAGACTCAGATACAAACGAAGTCGCTCTTACCTTTAATATCAGCTGGGGAGATCAAAAGGCCATGCCTATTTTAGATACATTAAAAGCAAACGGTATTAAAGACGCGACCTTTTTTCTTTCAGCTTCATGGGCGGAGCGACATCCGGATGTCGTGGAAAGAATCCGTAAAGACGGTCATCAGATCGGGAGCATGGGCTATGCTTATAAAAACTATTCGCAAATGAAGAAAAGCGAAATCAAAAAAGACTTAACAAAAGCACAAAACTCTTTTCAAAAACTCGGTCTTGAGGACCTCACGCTTTTAAGGCCGCCGACCGGCCAGTTTAATAAAGACGTACTCGCTGTCGCTAAACAGTACGGCTATACCGTCGTTCACTACAGTATTAATTCGGATGACTGGACGAACCCGGGGGTTCAAAAGATCGTACAAAACGTAAATGAAACGGTGAGCGCTGGTGATATCGTGCTCTTTCACGCTTCAGATTCGGCCAAACAAACAAAAGAAGCCCTGCCTGAGATCGTGCACCACCTCAGAAGCAAGGGACTCAAAAATGTAACCGTCAGCGATTTAATCGCAAATACGGATGCAAAATCATCAGAAGTAAAATAGCAACCGGTCTAAGCGCGGGCCTGAAATTTTGGCAGCATTAAAAGTTGAAAAGCGTTGCAGGCTAATAAAGGAAGCAGCATTAAATAGAGCCAGTCCTCTTCATTGACCCTTAACGCCGGGAACCACTCCATCACAGTAAAAACAAACATTAGAAATAATGCGGAAACGAACGTTTTTTTAGAGGACTGTTTTTGCTTTGCATATGCGGCCGCAATGCTTACCGCTAAAATAAAGAGCGGCAGCCAAATATACGGAATGATGGAGCCTCCCCCTTTTTCAAAAAACAGAAAACGCAAGTAAACCAAATCAAACGCGACAAATACAATTAAAAAAAGCTGAATCGAGTTCCACAAAGAATGAGATCTGAAGATTTCCAGTGCAAAACGGTGAATCGTTAAGAAAATCACAAACCCCATTTGAGCAATCACGCTAAAGATCATGCCAACCCCGATAAACCAAAATAGAACAGAAAGAATCTCCAATACCTCGAAGGAAAGAAACAGCTCCTTATATCTTCCCCACTCAATGGCAAAACCGACAATACTTGTAGTCAAAGCTCCGACACCCAACACGGAAAAGAAAAATCGGACGAGATTACGGCTTTTCATTGTAGACTTCCCAACCCCTAAGTAAACGCTGTAGCAGCGATATTTTGTTATGTATAAATTTTTAAAAGACATTCATATTAAAGGTAAGACGAGTTTTCGAAAGGAGCTTAAGCATGTTCAAGACCACAATGCTATCGATAAGCTGTTTTCTGTTTCTATCTGTAACAGCTTGTGCTCCCACGGACCAAGCAGCTGAGATGGACTATGATCAAACCAAAAAGATGGTTGTCGATATATTAAAGACAGATGACGGAAAAAAAGCGATTCAAGAAATATTAAATGATGACAAATTAAATGAAACACTTGTGATGGATGAAAAAACCGTCAAAGAAACCGTTGAAAAAACAATGACCTCCAAAAAAGGAGCCGAATTTTGGAAAAAAGTCTTCGAAGATCCAAAATTCGCAGAAGGCTTTGCCAAAACACTTCAAAATGAACATGAAAAAGTGCTGAAAAAACTGATGAAAGATCCTGAGTACCAAAAAATGCTGATCCAGGTCATGCAGGATCCTGAAATGGCCAAAAAGTACGGTGAACTTGTCAGAAGCCAGGAATTCCGAACCCACCTGCAGGAAGTCATATCTGACACTCTGTCAAGCCCGCTCTACAGAAAGCAGTTTGAAGAGGAACTGAAAAAAGCTGCTTCTGAAAGCATGAAAGAAGAAATGAAAGGCGGCGAAGAAAAACAAAGCTAAGCCGCTTTTCATTCACTAAAAGCTTCTTCCGCGGAGGAAGCTTTTTCTGCTCTTTAAGCTTTTACGCCAATGCTTTCGTCGATTTTTTTGGCGATATCCAAATAAATGGCGCCGGTCGGGTGGCTTTCATCATAAACGGACGGCGCGAATTCGCTGTCATCCCAATCCGGCTGCTTCAGCGGAATTTTCCCCAGAATCGGAACGCCGAGTTCTTCTGCGAGCTTCTCGCCTCCGCCTTTGCCGAATACGTATTCCTTTTCGCCTGTTTTGACACTTTCGTAATAAGCCATATTTTCAACGATTCCCAAGATTTCATGATCGGTCTTCAAAGCCATCGCGCCCGCTCTTGCAGCGACAAACGCGGCAGTAGGGTGCGGTGTCGACACGATCACCTCTTTACAGCTTGGAAGCATTGAGTGAACATCAAGCGCTACATCGCCTGTTCCCGGCGGCAGGTCTAAGATAATATAATCGACATCTCCCCATTCGACCTCATGGAAGAAGTTATTCAGCATTTTTCCAAGCATAGGGCCTCGCCAAATGACAGGGGCATTGTCTTCAACAAAAAATCCCATCGAAATTACTTTGACACCGAATCTTTCAACCGGCACGACCTTTTCTCCTTCAATCGTCGGCCGTACAGTGATTCCCATCATATCCGGAACGCTGAATCCGTAAATATCGGCGTCGATTAATCCGACTTTCTTTCCGATTCGCGCCAGAGACACAGCCAAATTGACCGATACCGTCGACTTTCCGACGCCACCTTTACCGCTTGCCACCGCTAAAAACACAGGCTGTTTTTCACTATTCAGCAGAGATTGATCCTGCCCTTGGGCAGACTCTTGATAACTCATCACGACTTCTTCAGGCAGCTCTTCAAAACGCAGGCCGACCGTCTCTGCACCGGCTTCTTTCAACCGTATGACGATTTCCTGCTGAAGCTGCATTTGTTCGGCAGATCCCGTTTTTGCGAGCGCCACCTTTACGCTGACGTGCCGTTTTTCGGGTTTTATTTTAATTTCCTTGACGGCATCCAGCTCTCTGAGCGGCTTGTGAAGAAATGGCTCGTCCAAATCGCCGACTATTTTTTTTACATCGTCTTCTCGCAACATTGATCTCACCCTTTGTTGTATTCGTTTACAAAATAAGTATAGCATATCTTTCCTTATAGTGTCTTTGACACAAAAAGAAACCCTCTTATTCAGGAGGGTCTCTGTCTTCTGTAAAGTAACGCAATACGCCTTTATATACGGATGCCGCGATTTTGTCCTGATATTTGGGCTTGGCCAGCTGTTTTGCTTCTTTCGGATTAGACAAAAACCCGATCTCGACGAGCGCCCCCGGCTTTTTCACATTTTGCATCAAATAAATGCCGTGTATCCTCTTTGCCTTCCGCGTCGTGTTTTCAAGATTATGTCTTAATTCATCCTGAATAAACTTGGCGGCCCGTTCGTTTTCTTCATATTGTCCGTAAAAGAAGCTTTGCGCACCGCTCCATCGCGCGGAAGGAATCGCATTCAAATGGATGCTGAGGTAAAGGTCGGCTTCAGAATTGTTGATCACGTCGACCCTTTTCCGCAAGTCTTCCGCTTTCCTTCTGCTGAGTCCCTTCGTTTCTTCAGGAGCGAGATCATGATCGTCCTCCCGCGTCAACAACACTAAGGCGCCCTGTTCCTGGAGATAGTCCCTGATTCTAAGGGATACTTCAAGCGCCACGTCTTTTTCAAGGAGTTCACCGCTTGATGCCCCTCCATCCGCGCCCCCGTGTCCAGGATCAATATAAATGATCTTGCCGCTCAACGGAAGATTCCATGACCGCCAAGAATCATCATTGTGGAATTGATATTGAAATAAACATAATAAAACGACAAAGCCGAGTAAAAACCCGAGCCATTTTATTTTTTTCTTCATCCCTTTCCCTCCCGCTCGTCCTTACTACAACATATGGGACAAGGAAAGGAAATATGATTCAGCTTGGTCGCACTTTTACATAAATTATCTGAGCCGAAGCTTAAAGCGTCTTTCCCGCTCGCTGAAGCCTTCCTTCCACCAGCTTTGGATGAAGTATTCGCACGCATAATAAAGCGGTTCATGAGCCGCTTGAATATTAAAAGCCTCAGACCAGCTCACCGCATATTCATAAAGCTCGTGCAGAAGCTGTTTTTCTTCTTTTTCTGAGCGGACCATCGCTCGTTGAACGGGTTCTCCGTGATAGCCGAACTTTCCGTACTCGGCTCCCAGCAAATAGGCCTCAATGGCAAAATCGATGCAGCCGTCATACAAAATATCCGTGTGCTTAGAAAAAAAGTGAAAAAGAGGAGCAAAGCATTCCTCCGCAGAATTCAGCATTTTTTCCAAAGACAGTTCGCGCAGAAGCTTTTTTTCCAAATTGATCTGCTTCTTTTGTTTTTCATTGTTAAAAGATACGACCGTCCCCATAGAACCGCCTCCTTTTTACCTTGTATTGTGCAGTCAGGAGCCGGAAATCATGCTTTTCTAAGGAAGGGAAACGGAGGAAGAAGCCGAAAATATTAGGAACCGCGAGATGAAAAGCTATTCACTCACATAGCTGCTCCATATCTCCTCTTCTTCTTCAGACATCTCGCCAATTACTTTAGAGAAATCCACTTTTTTCTTGCATATGTCCTTCAATACATAAAATTGGTCAAAAGAACCGGTAAACTCCTCTAACGAAGACGACTGCGCCACCACTTTAAGGTTTGCGATTTCAGAACCATCCAATTCCAGTCTTTTCAGATGTTCCAAGCCGGCAAGAACGGTTCCGTCTTTAACGGACGAATTGATAAGTGTTAGTGTTTGAAGCGTATGAAGCGTGCCTAAGAAATCAACGTTTTCTAACGTAATATTTTCAACCGTTAAAGACCTTAATGTTTCCAAACCTGCTATCGCTTTTATCTCTTCTTCGGATACATGTTCACTTCCGCGTATATGTAATCGTTTCAACGTGCTGATTTGAGAAATATCGTTTATTTGCTTTTCGGTACAAACATTTACCTTTAAAAACTCAAGGTTTTTACAGTGACTGAGCGGCGTGTATTCTGCAGCTTGAATATCCGTCATATCCAATTCTCTCAAAGATGATAAATCCGCAAGCGGAGACAAATCGGTCACGCATGTTTTCTCCACATTTAAGTACTGCAGATGTTTCAATTGAGCGATTGGCGTTAAATCTGTTACCGGGTTATTTCCAAGATAAAGCTTTTTCAAAAAGATCATGCTTTGCAAAGGCGTTAAATCATAAATACGATTTGCACTTAAATTCAATTCCCTCATATCCGTACAGACTGATAGCGGTTTAATGTGTGTCAGCTCTCTGCCAGCTAAACGCAGCTTTATCTTGTTACAAAATGCTTCTGGACTTTCAGCCATCGTTTCCACAATCGCAGTCCAGCGATCGTCCAGCTGACGAAGCCATCTGTCCGCATGTTCAAGATCGGCTTCCTGCGGTCTTGCATGCAGCACCGGAAGTTCCATGGAACGGATGGCATCCAGGAAATGAAGCTCTTCCTCATTGCTGTAGCTCCAGCTGACGGCATCATCATATTCATCAATCGTATAATGACCATTTTTAAGCGTATTTGTTATATGGATCAGTAGATCTGTCACATGATGAGCAATCACATACTTTATTTCTTCGTCGCGTCCGAAATTGATCACTTGTCCGGCTTGCCCCTCCTCATCAGGATCAAGGTCTACGCCAATATGATTTCCTCCGTAATCCCTGCTAATCGGAATCCATCGGCGGTTCGCATATTTCTCTTTAATCCAACACGGCGGAACCGAATATGCATCGATCTCTTCCAATTCTTCATCTCCTTCAAGCCCCTTCCATATTCGCCACTCCGTGAGCATTTCTTGCAAGGAAAGAAAAGGAAGTCCGAAAAATAATCCGGGGCCCGATTCTTTTTCACCATTATGGGTAAGATAAAGCGCCCTGAACTCTTCAGGAAACGTGACTTCCATTTCATTTTCAGCTTTTCGAATGTCTTCCTCTGTTGCAGGAGGATTCAAAAACGGACGGAAATGTTGTTTTAATTCAGTACGCAACTGTTTCATTATTGTTTGAATCATCTTTTCTCTCCTTCATGCTTTGTAAGACTCATTACATCATGAATGTGTATCCTTGGCAATCCGGGAAGGGAAACAGAGCGAAAAGCCGAACATATTAGGAGAGGTGAGCATGAGATGAAAGGTTTGTTTCAGTATAATTGGCAAGTTCGCGATGAATGGTTTGACTGGTGCCTGAAGCAGCCGCCGGAGGAAATCGAAAAGAAGCGTTCAGGCGGTATGGAAAGCATTTTGAAAAACTTGTTTCATATTGTCGATGTTGAGGTGAGCTGGATGTATGCCATTTTAGACAAGCCGGACTTCACTCCCGAGTTTTCCGACTACCCGTCGATTCAGCACATTATCAGGTTTTCTGAAGCGTATCGTCCCGAGGTTGAGAGCGTGGTTTTTCATTTTTCCAGCGCAGCCGAACAGAAGCCTGTCAAAACGTCTTGGTCAGAAGATACCTATACACAAGGTGACATTTTAAGGCATTTGATCGCCCATGAAATTCATCACATCGGACAAATATCCGTCTGGGCGCGGGAGATGAACCGTGTTCCGGTATCCGCTTCATATGTAGGACGGCAGCAATAAAAAAGACCCCCAAGACAAAAGTCTTGAGAGCCTTTGAAACGCCAAAAATTAACGTTTTGAGAACTGAGGTGCACGGCGTGCGCCTTTAAGTCCGTATTTTTTACGTTCTTTCATACGTGCGTCACGAGTCAGTAGACCGGCACGTTTTAGAGTTGAACGGTATTCCGGATCTGCTTCAAGCAAAGCGCGGGCGATACCGTGACGGATTGCTCCGGCTTGACCGGATAAGCCGCCTCCATGAACGTTTACTAAAACGTCATAAGTACCAGCTGTTTCAGTCAAATTTAATGGTTGTTTGATATCTTCGATTAGAGCTGCAGATGGGATGTGCTCGCTGATTTCACGATTATTCACGATGATACGGCCTTCTCCTGGAACTAAACGCACACGCGCTACAGAGCTTTTACGACGGCCAGTACCGTAATATTGAACCTGTGCCAAATTGGTAACCTCCTTTTTAATTAACCGCGAAGTTCGTAAACTTCAGGTTTTTGTGCTTCGTGTGGATGCTCAGAACCACGGTATACGTTCAATTTTTTGAACATTTGACGACCTAGAGAACCCTTTGGAAGCATGCCTTTGATCGCAAGTTCAAGCATTTTCTCAGGGTAGTTTGTACGCATTTCAAGAGCAGTTCTTGATTTTAAACCGCCTGGATGTTGAGTGTGACGGTAGTAGATTTTGTCCGTTAACTTTTTACCAGTTAACTCGATTTTTTCAGCGTTGATGATGATCACATGATCTCCAGTGTCAACGTGTGGTGTGTAAGTTGGTTTATGTTTTCCGCGAAGGATAGATGCAACTTCTGTAGAAAGACGTCCTAGCGTCTTGCCAGCAGCATCAACAACTAACCACTTGCGTTCAATATTACTTGCGTTAGCCATAGGTGTTGTACGCATTAAATTTCCCTCCTAAATAAATCTGCCATTTTCAATAAACTTCAATTACGTTCTATTTCAAAACACAATAAGTTTCCGGGGCTTATCGTGGGGTTGAAATACATACCATATGATATCTTATAACTTTCTGTACTCTCTGTCAAGAAAATGTTACACCTGGTTTAGTTGTCATAGATAACACGCCATAAATACAAGCCGTGCGCCGGTGCAGTGCGCCCTGCGGCATCGCGGCTTCTGGCAAGAATCATCTTTTCAATGTCTCCAGGGGAAAATTTGCCGGTTCCTACATCAAGAAGCGTGCCGGCAATGATTCTAACCATGTTATACAAAAATCCGCTGCCTACAATCCTCATCTGCAGTCCGTCCCCTGTGTCAGACCATTCCAGTTCATAGACCGTTCTGACTTTGTCCTTCACTTCGGTTTTGGTTGCACAAAAGCTTGTGAAATCATGGGTTCCGACCAGATAGCGGGAGGCTTCTTTGACTTTTTCCATATCAAGGTCATACGGAACATGGTATGCGTAGTGGCGTTTAAAAACGTCCGGATGTCTGCCCCTGTAAATCATATACCGGTATTCTTTTCTTTTTGCAGAAAACCTCGCATGAAATTGATTATCGACAGCTTCCGCCTTGTGGACCGATATATCATCAGGCAGCAGGGCGTTCAAAGCATACGGCCATTTCGCCTCAGGGATGGATAGCGGACTGTCAAAATGAATCGTCTGTCCGACCGCGTGGACGCCGCTGTCGGTACGCCCGGATGAAACGACAGGAATACGCTCTTTCGCTTTATGGAGCGTTTGCAGCGCTTTTTCAAGCTCATCCTGCACCGTTCTTTGACCAGGCTGCACTTGGTAGCCGTAAAAAAGGTGTCCGTCATATGAAATCGTGCATTTCATTCTCATCGTCTATCACCTAAGTCCGCAATAAAATTAGCAATACGCCAAGACCAGCTAAAATGAGAAGCACGGAAGTATCCTTCCATTTCCACGTGAGCTGCCTGTATTTTGTACGGCCTTCCCCTCCTCTGTATCCTCGCGCCTCCATCGCGGTTGCAAGCTCTTCGGCTCTTTTAAAGGCACTGACAAACAGCGGAACAAGAAGAGGAACGATCGCTTTGACACGTTCTTTGACCGGGCCGTTCGTAAAATCGACGCCTCTTGCCATTTGTGCTTTCATGATCTTATCCGTCTCTTCGATCAGAGTCGGTATAAATCTGAGGGAGATGGACATCATGAGAGCGAGTTCATGAACGGGAAGCTTCAACTTTTTAAACGGACCGAGCAAATGCTCCAAACCATCGGTCACTTCGATTGGAGTCGTCGTCAATGTTAAAATCGTTGTGATCATGATGAGGTAAACAAAGCGCAGCGAAATAAAAATCCCTTGAACAAGCCCCTGCTCATAAATTTTAAACAAGCCGAAATCGGCGAGAACCGGTCCTTCCCTTGTCATAAAAATATGAAGCAGAAACGTAAACAGCACAATCCAGAACACCGGCTTCATCCCTTTTAAAAGGAATCGCACCGGAACGCCCGACAAAGCTGCGGCTGCGACCGTAAACAGGCCGAGCAGTGCATATGTTTCCGTATTATTCGCGAAAAAAACGATAAAGACAAAAAGGAAAATGGTTAACAGCTTTGTACGCGGATCAAGCCGGTGAATGATCGATGTCCCGGGTACATATTTGCCGATAATGATATTGTCCATCATAGGGCATTTTCCTCCTGAAAAAGAGCTTTAATTTCGGAGGCTGCTTCTTCAATCGTCAAGATCGGCGCTTTGAACGTAATGCCCAGCGTTTCTTCAAGACGTTTTTGGAATTTAATCGTTTCCGGTAAATCAAGCCCAAAGGCAGCGATATCGTCTTTCCTTGAAAAAAGCTCCCGCGGCGTCCCTTTTGCTTTGACCGTGCCTTTATGCATCACAATCAGTTCATCTGCATACGCCGCCGCATCTTCCATACTGTGGGTGACGAGAATCGTCGTCAGCTTCCTCTGCTTATGGAGGCTGTAGAACATGTCCATGATCTCTTTGCGGCCTCTTGGGTCAAGCCCTGCCGTCGGTTCATCGAGGACGAGTACCTCCGGCTCCATCGCCAGCACTCCCGCAATGGCCACGCGGCGCATTTGCCCGCCGCTTAGTTCAAACGGGGACCTGTCGGACAGCTCCTCATCCAAACCTACAAGCTTCAGCATTTCCCTCGCCTTTTCTTCCGCCTTCTCCCGGCTCATACCGAAATTGATCGGGCCGAATGAGATGTCCTTTAAAATTGTTTCTTCAAACAGCTGATGTTCAGGAAACTGGAAGACAATCCCGACCTTTTTCCGCAAAGCTTTTAAGTGTTTATTCTTTTTGCCTGCTTCAAGAACGTCCCCGCCGAGGCGTATCTGTCCTTTTGTCGGTTTTAAAAGCCCGTTCAGGTGCTGAAGCAATGTCGATTTTCCCGATCCTGTATGACCGATTACAGCGACATAGCTTCCCTCTTTAATCACGGCGTTGACATCATAGATCGCCAGGCGTTCAAAAGGCGTTTTCATCTGGTATCGGTGCTCTACATCTTTGATTTCAATGTCCATAGCTCATTCACCAATCCTTCTTGTGTCAGATGATCGCCTTTCAAAGCCAGACCGCTTTCCTTCAGCATTTGGCTGAGCTGAAAAGAAAAAGGCAAATCAAGCCCGATTTTTATCAGGTCTTGATTCAGACGAAAGACTTCCTGCGGCGTGCCTTCGGCAAATTTTCTTCCGCCGTTCATGACGATGATCCGGTCGGCCTTAGCAGCTTCGTTTAAGTCATGTGTAATCGAAATGACCGTAACCATTCCCTGGTCTTTCAGCCTTCTGACCGTATCCAGCACTTCTTCCCGTCCCATCGGGTCGAGCATGGAAGTCGCCTCGTCGAGAATCATGATGTCAGGCCGGGCGGCAAGCACTCCCGCAATCGCAACACGCTGCTTTTGCCCTCCAGAGAGATGGTGCGGCTCTTGATCGAGAAATTCTTGCATGTTCACCTGTTGAACGGCCCAATCCACCCTTTCCACCATGTCTTCTCTTGGAACTCCGTTGTTTTCTAAACCAAAAGCCACATCATCGCGGACGGTTGTCCCGACAAATTGGTTATCCGGATTTTGAAACACCATACCGACTTTTTTTCGGACATCCCAGACCGTCTCTTCCGTCAGCTGAATACCGCCGACTTCAATCGATCCTTCGTCAGGCAGGATTAGTCCGTTTAAAGCACGGGCGAGCGTCGACTTCCCTGAGCCGTTGTGACCTACGATTGCAAGCCATTCTCCTTTTAACACATGGAAAGATACATGATCAAGCGCAGGCCTGTCCGCATCTTTCTGGTAGCGAAACGTGATATCCTCTGCAGCGATTAATCGATCTTGATTCATTTGCCCGTCCGGCCTCCTCTCCTCTAAAGCTCTGCTTTTCTGACTATTCTTTTATCATAGAAAATTCCCCGGTATCTAAAAAAAGGGCATAGATCCAGTTAAAAACTGTCCCGCCCTTCTTTAGACACACAAAATATGTGATTAAACCAATTCGATGATAGCCATTGGTGCTCCGTCACCACGGCGAGGACCAAGCTTCATAATACGTGTGTATCCGCCTTGGCGCTCTTCATAACGAGGTGCTACATCAGAGAAAAGTTTTTGGAGTGCATCTTGGTCTTTCTCTGCATCTGCAACCTCATTGCGGATGTATGCAGCTGCTTGGCGGCGTGCGTGTAAATCTCCGCGCTTGCCAAGTGTAATCATTTTTTCTACAACAGAGCGAAGTTCTTTCGCGCGAGCTTCTGTTGTTTCAATTCTCTCGTTGATGATCAGGTCTGTTGTAAGATCACGCAGCATTGCTTTACGCTGTGCACTAGTGCGTCCTAGTTTTCTGTATGACATGTGGTGTCCCCTCCTTTATTGAAATACTCTATCTGAAATAAAAAACACACGAAAATCCTAGTTCACATGGAAACTAGTCAATCGTCTTTGCGAAGGCCAAGTCCAAGTTCTTCAAGTTTCGCTTTTACTTCTTCAAGCGACTTGCGACCCAGGTTGCGAACTTTCATCATATCTTCTTCAGTTTTGTTCGCAAGTTCTTGAACTGTATTGATTCCCGCACGCTTCAAGCAGTTGTAAGAACGGACTGAAAGATCGAGCTCTTCAATAGTCATTTCAAGAACTTTTTCTTTTTGATCCTCTTCTTTTTCAACCATGATTTCAGCATGCTGAGCTTCGTCGGTCAAACCGACAAAAATATTAAGGTGTTCAGTCAAAATCTTTGAACCAAGCGCAATTGCTTCTTTTGGTCCAGTGCTTCCATCTGTCCATACGTCAAGCGTAAGTTTGTCATAGTTTGTAATCTGACCCACACGAGTATTCTCAACTTGATAAGATACGCGAGAAACAGGTGTAAAGATGGAATCAATC
Organism: Bacillus sp. FSL L8-0528; assembly: GCF_038593085.1. Lineage (NCBI taxonomy): Bacteria > Bacillati > Bacillota > Bacilli > Caryophanales > Bacillaceae > Bacillus > Bacillus sp. FSL L8-0528. Next base: position 153,637 of record NZ_CP151961.1, on the reverse strand, counting down.
GGGATGACGCCAATCGGCTGATCGTCTCTTTTATTCGAGTCAGCTGGTGTATACCCGCGACCTCTTTGAGCGGTTAAGCGAACTCGAAAACTCGCATTTTGGCCAAGAGTCGCAATGTGAAGATCAGGATTCAAAATCTCAACATCACTGTCGTGGGTAATATCAGCAGCTGTTACAACTCCTTCACCCTGAACATCAATCTCAAGCGTCTTCTCTTCTTCAGAGTAGATTTTCAGTGCAAGTTTTTTAATGTTTAAGATAATCGTTGTAACATCTTCAACAACGCCTTCGATCGTCGAGAATTCATGCAGTACACCATCTATTTGGATCGATGTTACAGCGGCACCAGGGAGTGAGGATAAAAGGATACGACGTAAGGAGTTACCCAAAGTTGTACCATATCCACGCTCAAGTGGCTCTACGACAAATTTACCATACTTGGCATCGTCGCTGATTTCAACCGTTTCGATTTTTGGTTTTTCAATCTCGATCATTTCATAAAACCCTCCTTCAAAACGTCGAAACCCCGGAAAGAATTTCTCTGATTCTATCCGAAATTCCCCATTGTTTAGTCCCGTATGTGCTCAGGCAACGAGTGTGCATTCGTTTTATAAATTAACTGTATCATAACCCATTATTGACAGGGACACAAAATCTATACAAACAAATTACACGCGGCGACGTTTTGGCGGACGGCATCCGTTATGAGGAACAGGCGTTACGTCTCTGATAGCTGTAACTTCCAGTCCAGCAGCTTGAAGTGCACGAATTGCAGCTTCACGGCCGGAACCTGGTCCTTTTACAGTAACTTCAAGAGTTTTAAGTCCATGTTCGATAGAACCTTTAGCAGCTGTTTCAGCAGCCATTTGTGCAGCGAATGGAGTGGATTTTTTAGAACCTTTAAATCCTAGAGCTCCGGCACTTGACCAAGAAAGAGCATTGCCATGAACATCTGTGATAGTAACAATCGTGTTGTTGAAAGTTGAACGGATATGAGCAATTCCAGATTCAATATTCTTTTTCACGCGGCGTTTACGCGTGTTTGTTTTACGAGCAGCAGCCATTGTTTAATTACCTCCCTTGCTTATTTTTTCTTGTTAGCTACAGTACGACGCGGACCTTTACGAGTACGCGCGTTATTTTTAGTATTTTGACCGCGAACAGGCAGTCCGCGACGATGACGAATTCCGCGGTAGCTTCCGATTTCGATCAGACGTTTGATGTTAAGAGACACTTCACGGCGAAGGTCACCTTCAACTTTCAATTTGTCAATCACGTCACGGATTTTACCAAGTTCTTCTTCAGTCAAATCACGAACGCGAGTATCTTCAGAAACTCCAGCTTCTTTTAAGATTTGCTGAGCCGTTGTACGACCGATTCCAAAGATGTATGTTAATGAAATAACAACACGTTTATCACGTGGGATATCTACACCAGCAATACGAGCCATCTCTCTCGCACCTCCTTAAAAATTATCCTTGTTTTTGTTTATGCTTTGGATTTTCACAGATCACCATTACTTTTCCTTTTCTGCGAATGACCTTACATTTTTCACAGATCGGTTTAACTGATGGTCTCACTTTCATGTGTTTCCAACCTCCTTCAATTTCCGGAGTGCTTTATTTGTAACGGTACGTAATTCTACCACGAGTTAAGTCATATGGAGATAATTCTACCGTAACTTTGTCTCCAGGTAAAATGCGAATGAAGTGCATGCGGATTTTACCAGATACGTGAGCCAAAACCGTATGGCCATTCTCAAGTTCAACTTTGAACATTGCGTTTGGCAGTGTTTCGACTACAGTACCTTCCACTTCAATTACATCGTCTTTCGCCATTCAAGTGTTCTCCCTTCTTCAAATCAGTAACTTGCTCTCTGACAAATTTCAAAAGAGAAAATCTCAATTTTCCGTTTGTCACACGCCCTGTTTCGTTTATACTGTTCTGAACTTCCGGAGATACGCAATCATAAAAGGTTAAATGATTGATATTCTTTTTCTTAGGAGAATGAAATTTACGCTTTTCTCCGTCTGCTACCAGCACATGATGATGATCGACTATATCAATAACAACTGCGTATTGGTTCATTTCGCGGTCTTTTATTATGCGTACGAACTGTCCAATTTCAGGTGTTTTCCGATACATCTCATTTCACCTAGGCTTTTGTCAGTATCTCAAAACCGGCTTCCGTTATGGCAATCGTGTGTTCAAAGTGAGCACACTTCTTCCCGTCCACAGTTACAACCGTCCAGTTGTCAGCCAATGTTTTGACATAGCGTGTGCCTGCATTGACCATCGGCTCAATGGCCAGGACCATGCCAGGCTTTAAACGCGGGCCTTTGTTCGGCGGACCGTAGTGAGGAATTTGCGGATCCTCATGCAGATCCTGCCCTACCCCGTGTCCTACATATTCCCTGACGACTGAAAATTGTTCGCTTTCGACATACGTTTGAATTGCGTGGGAAATATTCGACAAACGTTCTCCCGGTTTTGCTTCCTTCAAGCCTCTATATAAAGACTCCTCTGTCACATCCAGCAGCTTCTGATCATCATCGCTAATCGTACCCACTGGATAAGTCCATGCAGAGTCACCATGATAACCGTTCAGCTTCGCACCGATATCGATGCTGATGATGTCCCCGTCGCGAAGGACCCGTTTTCCCGGAATACCGTGCACGAGTTCTTCGTTGACCGAAACGCAAATGCTCCCGCGAAAACCATTATACCCTTTAAAAGACGGGATTGCACCTTGCTTTGTAATAAAACGTTCGGCAATTTGATCCAGTTCTTTTGTCGAGATGCCGGGTTTAATGTGCTTTTTTAGCTCCTGATGAGTTAAAGCGACAATTCTTCCGGCTTCCCGCATGATTTCGATTTCTCGGGGAGTTTTACAAATAATCATTTGTCCCGGCCTCCGAGAAGCTCCTTTATATCAGCGTAAACTTCATTGATGTGCTTCTGCCCGTCAATGTTTACGAGATATCCTTTATCCTCGTAGAAATCGAGTAAAGGCTGGGTTTGCTTCATGTTGACCTCTAACCGCGTGGATACGGTAGCTTCATTATCGTCTTCACGCTGATAAAGCTCTCCTCCACACTTGTCGCATACATTTTCTTTTGCAGGCGGATTAAAGACTAAATGATAAGTTGCACCGCAGTTTTTGCAGATTCTGCGTCCTGTCAGACGTTCCATCAATGCATCTTTATCGACTTGAATGTTGATGACATGGTCAATCGACTTGCCAAGTCCTTTAAGAATTTCCTCAAGTGCTTCAGCTTGAGCGACTGTTCTCGGAAATCCGTCCAGAAGAAAACCTCCGTCACAATCATTCTTGCCAAGTCTCTCCCTGACAATACCAATTGTCACTTCATCCGGAACAAGCTCACCTTTATCAATGTATGATTTGGCTTCGAGTCCCAGATCCGTTTCTTCTTTCATCGCAGCGCGGAACATGTCTCCTGTTGAGATATGAGGTATCCCAAAATCTTCAACAATCCGTTCAGCCTGTGTCCCTTTACCGGCTCCAGGCAGTCCCATTAAGACTAAGTTCATTTCGGATTCCCCGTCCTCTCTATTTTAGAGGGAATGGGCGCGCCCCATTTCCTCTAGTGCTTCATAAATCCACGATAGTTTCGTTTTACCAGCTGGCTTTCAAGCTGCTTCATTGTTTCAAGTGCAACCCCGATGACAATCAGCAAACTTGTTCCACCAATTTGTGCAGATGAAGGCAGCCCAGCAATATTAACGAACAAGACAGGAAGAATGGCAATCACGGCCAAGAATATGGAGCCTACAAATGTAAGTCGATACAAAATGCTCGTAATTCTATCTTGAGTCATTTTTCCTGGACGAACTCCCGGAATATAGCCACCTTGTTTTTTTAGATTATCGGCCATTTGCTCAGGGTTTACCTGCACAAATGCATAGAAATAGGTAAAGGCGATGATCAATGCCGCATAAACTCCCATTCCGACCGGATGCGTGTAATCAAACGTTTTTTGAATCCAATTCGTGACGTCATTGGTACCAAAAAATGTTGCCACGGTCCGCGGAGTGGTGATAAACGCTACTGCAAAGATAACCGGAATAACTCCCGCCGGGTTAACCTTCAGCGGCAAGTGTGTAGACTGGCCGCCAGGAACCGGTGAACGGCCTGAACCTTTCGCATATTGAATTGAGATTTTTCTAACTGCCTGTTGGATGAAAATAACGCCAACGACAATCGCCAAAATCGCAACCAATATAACGACAACCTTTATGATTTGCAAGAATAACTGTTCTCCAGCATCTACAAACTGCTGAGCGTAGATCTGATTAATCGTCTGCGGAATGCCGGCAACGATACCGGCGAAGATGATAATGGATATTCCGTTACCAACTCCATGAGACGTAATTTGTTCTCCCAGCCACATTAAAAAAGCAGTTCCAGCAGTTAGTACAATCGCAATTAGCAAATAAGTACCGACTCCAGGGTTTGTAATCAACGCGCCGCCGGCCATGTTGTTAAACCCGTAAGACATACCTAAAGCCTGAATAAATCCAAGAACGATTGTGAAGTACCTTGTGAACTGAGCTAGTTTTCGGCGACCAACTTCTCCTTGCTTAGACCATTCGGTAAACTTCGGCACAACATCCATCTGCAGGAGCTGAATGATGATTGAAGCTGTGATGTAAGGCATGATTCCCATCGCAAGAATGGAGAAGTTGAACAATGCACCGCCGCCAAATGTGTTTAGAATCCCAAATACGCTCATTTGATCCTGTGCCTTTAAAACTTCTGTGTTTACATGCGGCACAGGAATGAACGAACCGAGACGAAAGACGATAAGCATTAAAAGAGTGAAGATAATCTTATTCCGAATATCCTTCACACGCATAAAATTGGAGATTGTCTTAAACAAGTTAGATCACCTCAGCTGTACCGCCAGCAGCCTCAATTGCTTGTTTAGCAGAAGCGGAGAATTTATTGGCTTTAACAGTTAATTTCTTTTCTAATTTACCGTCGCCAAGAATTTTCACTCCAGATTTCAACTTGCTGATTACACCTGTTTCTAAAAGAAGTTCAGGAGTAACTTCCGTCCCTTCTGCAAAGCTGTTGAGTTTGTCTAGGTTGACCACAGCGAAATCCTTGCGGTTGATGTTTGTGAAACCGCGTTTAGGAAGACGTTGGAACAAAGGCATTTGTCCACCCTCGAATCCAGGACGTACACCGCCGCCAGAACGAGCGTTTTGACCTTTATGACCTTTACCTGCTGTTTTACCGTTACCAGAACCAATACCACGACCTACGCGGTTGCGCGTTTTACGTGAACCTTCTGCGGGCTTTAATTCATGAAGTTTCATTTGGACACCTCCTTAGCCTATCGTTTATTTTTAAAGTTCTTTAACAGAAACTAAATGAGATACTTTGTTAACCATACCGCGGATTGCAGCGTTGTCTTCATGAACGACAGTTTGGTTTGTTTTCTTTAAACCGAGCGTTCTAACAGTAATACGCTGATCTTCCGGGCGTCCGATTACACTGCGTTTGAGGGTAATTTCTAATTTAGCCATTAATGTTCCCTCCTTATCCTAACAGTTCTTCTACAGATTTTCCACGAAGCTTCGCAACGTCCTCAGCGCGTTTCAGCTCGCTTAAACCTTGGACTGTTGCACGGATCATGTTGATCGGTGTGTTAGAACCTAAAGACTTAGAAAGGATATCAGCTACACCTGCAAGCTCAAGTACCGCACGTACTGGGCCTCCAGCGATAACTCCCGTACCTTCAGAAGCAGGTTTTAACAAGATGTTTCCTGCACCGAAACGTCCGATGATTTCGTGTGGAATTGTAGTTCCAACCATTGGTACTTCGATCAAATTCTTTTTCGCATCTTCAACAGCTTTGCGAATCGCTTCCGGAACTTCTTGTGCTTTACCAGTTCCGAAACCAACGTGACCGTTTTTGTCACCGACAACGACTAGAGCTGCGAAACGGAAACGACGACCACCTTTAACAACTTTCGCTACGCGGTTAACGGTAACTAAGCGTTCTTCTAACTCTAATTTGCTTGGGTCAATACGACGCATATTCATATGTCCCTCCTTCTTTTATTAAAATTCTAATCCAGCTTCGCGTGCAGCATCAGCCAATGCTTTTACACGGCCATGATAAAGGTAACCGCCACGGTCGAACACGACATTTGTGATACCTTTTTCAGAAGCGCGTTTTGCAACAAGCTCGCCAACTTTTGCAGCCGCAGACGTATCGCTGCCATTTTCAGCGTTAAAGTCTTTATCAAGAGTAGATGCACTCACAAGTGTAACACCGTTCACGTCATCGATCACTTGTGCGTAAATATGTTTGTTTGAACGGAAAACATTTAGACGAGGTCTCTCAGGGGTTCCTGAAAGCTTCGCGCGAACACGACCGTGTCTTTTAAGACGTGCAGCATTCTTGCTTGTTTTCGTAATCATCTGGGTCACTCCTTTCTCACATTAAGCGGTTTTACTTAGCAGATTTACCTTCTTTACGACGAACCATTTCTCCTTCATAGCGGATCCCTTTGCCTTTGTAAGGCTCTGGAGAACGTACAGCGCGAATGTTTGCAGCAGTAGCTCCAACACGCTCTTTGTCTGTACCTTTTACAACCACTTTTGTTTGAGATGGAACTTCGATTTCAATTCCGTTTTCAGGAACGATTTCTACAGGGTGAGAGTATCCAACGTTCAAAACAAGTTTGTTTCCGGATTTAGAAGCACGGTAACCGACACCGACTAATTCCAAACCTCTTTCAAAACCTTTAGATACACCTTCAACCATGTTTCCGATGATGCTGCGAGTTGTGCCATGCAGCGCACGGTGTTCTTTATTATCAGAAGGACGTTCTACAGTAAGTACATTGTCCTCAATTTTAATCTTCATATCAGGATGAAACGTACGAGTTAATTCTCCTTTTGGTCCTTTCACGGTTACAGTGTTGTCGTTCAGAGTAACTGTAACGCCTGAAGGAATCTCAAGTAGCTTCTTACCTACACGAGACATACCAAACACCTCCATTCATGTTAAACTTCTTACCAAACGTATGCTAATACTTCTCCGCCAGCCTGTTTAGCGCGGGCTTCTTTATCCGTTAACACACCTTGTGATGTAGAAAGAATTGCGATTCCAAGTCCGTTCAGTACGCGAGGTACTTCGTTTGACTTAGCGTAAACGCGCAGACCTGGTTTGCTGATTCTCTTAAGGCCAGTGATGACACGCTCGTTGTTTTGTCCGTATTTCAAGAAAACACGGATGATACCTTGCTTGTTATCTTCAATGAATTCTACGTCACGGATGAAACCTTCTCTTTTCAAGATTTCAGCGATTTCTCTTTTCAACTTAGAAGCAGGAATTTCGAGCTTCTCATGACGTACCATGTTTGCATTACGAATTCGAGTCAGCATATCTGCAATCGGATCTGTCATAACCATTATTTAATAACCTCCTTCCCATAAACGGGGATTACCAGCTGGCTTTTTTAACGCCAGGAATTTGTCCTTTATATGCAAGTTCACGGAAACAAATACGGCAAAGTTTAAATTTACGAATAACAGAGTGCGGACGGCCGCAGCGTTCGCAGCGAGTGTACTCTTGTACTTTAAACTTCGGTGTGCGTTTTTGTTTCGCAATCATTGACTTTTTAGCCACGATTTCGCCTCCCTTTCATTGATTATTTCTGGAATGGCATACCTAATTGAGTTAACAGTTCACGAGCTTCTTCATCAGTGTTGGCAGTCGTTACGATAACGATGTCCATACCGCGAACTTTAGTTACCTTATCATAGTCAATTTCAGGGAAGATCAGCTGTTCTTTGATTCCTAGTGTGTAGTTTCCGCGACCGTCAAAAGATTTTTTTGAAATTCCGCGGAAGTCACGTACACGTGGTAAAGAAACAGAAATTAGTTTATCAAGGAAATCGTACATGCGCTCTCCGCGAAGAGTTACTTTCGCACCGATTGGCATTCCTTCACGAAGACGGAATCCAGCAATAGATTTCTTCGCACGAGTAACGACAGGTTTCTGACCAGCGATAAACGTTAGTTCTTCAACAGCGCTATCGATAGCTTTAGCGTTTTGAACAGCGTCACCAACACCCATGTTGATTACGATTTTTTCGATTTTAGGCACTTGCATCACAGATTTGTATTCGAACTTTTTCATTAATGCAGGTGTAATGTCTTTATTGTACTTTTCTTTAAGGCGGTTCATGAGATAGACCTCCCTTCCTTTATTACTAGTTATCTAGAACTTGCCCAGATTTTTTTGCAATACGAACTTTTTTGCCATTTTCTACTTTGTATCCTACGCGAGTCACTTCACCTGTTTTAGGATCGAGCGGCATTACGTTTGACACATGAATTGGCGCCTCTTGATTTAAAATTCCGCCTTGAGGGTTAGCTTGAGTCGGCTTTGAGTGCTTCTTCACCATGTTGACACCCTCAACGATTACGCGGTCTTTTTTAGGGAAAGCTGCAAGGATCACACCTTGTTTCCCTTTGTCTTTACCAGAGATAACCATTACTTTATCGCCTTTTTTAACATGCATCCTGATCGCACCTCCTTAGTCCGGCATTGATATCATTAAAGTACTTCTGGAGCTAGAGAAACAATTTTCATGAAGTTGTTATCACGAAGTTCACGTGCTACAGGTCCGAAGATACGAGTTCCGCGCGGGCTTTTGTCGTCACGGATGATAACACATGCATTCTCATCGAATTTGATGTAAGATCCGTCATTTCTGCGTGCACCGCTCTTAGAACGTACGATTACAGCTCTCACGACATCACCTTTTTTGACAACGCCTCCTGGTGTTGCTTGTTTAACCGTGCAAACAATGACATCACCAATGTTAGCTGTTTTGCGTCCAGAACCACCAAGCACCTTGATTGTTAACACTTCACGGGCGCCAGAGTTATCAGCTACTTTTAAACGAGTCTCTTGTTGAATCATTATTTGTTACCTCCCTTCGGAAAAAGGTTTCCGAACTTTATTAGATAATAACAGCTTCTTCGACAACTTCAACTAGACGAAAACGTTTAGTCGCAGATAATGGACGAGTTTCCATGATCTTTACGATGTCTCCGATTTTAGCTTGGTTATTTTCATCATGTGCTTTGAATTTTTTAGAGTACTTTACGCGTTTACCGTAGAGTGAATGTTTTTTGTAAGTTTCTACAACAACAGTAATGGTTTTATCCATTTTGTCAGAAACAACACGTCCTTGGTAGACTTTGCGCTGATTGCGTTCGCTCATGTTTTAGAGAACCTCCCTCCGGAATTATTTGTTGGCAGCAATTTCTCTTTCCCGAATCACAGTTTTCATGCGCGCGATTGACTTGCGCACTTCACGAATGCGAGCAGTGTTTTCAAGTTGTCCTGTCGCTAATTGAAAGCGAAGATTGAAAAGTTCTTCTTTAAGAGACTTTACTTTTTGTTCAATTTCAGCAGTGGTAAGGTCACGAATTTCATTAGCTTTCATTTGATTCACCACCAATTTCTTCACGTTTTACGAACTTCGTTTTAATTGGCAATTTGTGAGATGCAAGACGAAGAGCTTCACGAGCGACTTCCTCAGACACACCAGAAATTTCAAATAAAACTTTGCCCGGTTTTACAACAGCTACCCATCCTTCAGGAGCACCTTTACCGGAACCCATCCGAACCTCTAGAGGCTTAGCTGTATAAGGCTTAGAAGGGAAAATTTTGATCCAAACTTTACCGCCACGTTTCATGTAACGAGTCATCGCAATACGTGCTGCCTCGATTTGGCGGTTTGTGATCCAAGAAGACTCTTGAGCCTGGATACCATATTCACCGAAATGCACTTCAGTGCCGCCTTTCGCACGGCCGCGCATTTTTCCGCGATGCTCTCTGCGATATTTAACGCGTTTTGGCATTAACATATTATTTTCCTCCTTCCTCAGTTTTCTTCTTAGTAGGAAGAACCTCTCCACGATAGATCCAGACTTTTACACCAAGCTTACCGTAAGTTGTGTCAGCTTCAGATGTAGCATAGTCGATGTCTGCACGAAGTGTGTGCAATGGAACAGTTCCTTCACTGTAGTATTCAGAACGAGCGATGTCAGCGCCGCCAAGACGACCGGAAACCATTGTTTTAATTCCTTGTGCACCAGCGCGCATTGTGCGTTGGATTTGTTGCTTTTGCGCACGACGGAATGAGATACGGTTTTCCAATTGACGAGCAATGTTATCAGCAACTAGCTGAGCATCAAGATCAGCTCTTTTGATTTCAAGAATGTTAATGTGTACACGCTTGCCAGTAAGGCTGTTAAGGGCTTTGCGAAGCGCTTCGACTTCAGAACCGCCTTTACCGATAACCATACCAGGCTTAGCTGTGTGGATCGTAATATTTACACGGTTTGCCGCACGCTCGATTTCCACTTTAGAAACAGAAGCGTCAGACAGGCGTTGATTAATAAATTCACGGATTTTCAGATCTTCGTGAAGGAAGTCAGCGTAATCTTTGCCAGCGTACCACTTAGATTCCCAATCACGTATAACCCCAATACGAAGACCGACTGGATTTACCTTTTGACCCACGAGTTATCCCTCCTTCTTTTCTGATACAACGATAGTAATGTGGCTCGTACGTTTGTTGATTTGGCTTGCACGTCCCATAGCGCGCGGACGGAATCTTTTTAACGTAGGGCCTTCGTTCACGTAAGCTTGAGTAACAACCAGGTTGTTTGCATCCATTTCGTAGTTGTGCTCAGCGTTAGCGATAGCAGATTTTAAAACTTTTTCAATAATCGGGGAAGCAGCTTTTGGCGTAAGGTTTAAGATCGATACTGCTTCACCTACTTGCTTGCCTCGAATCAGGTCCATTACTAGACGTGCCTTACGAGGAGCAATACGGACTGTTCTTGCGACAGCTTTAGCTTGTTGCATTTAAAAGCCTCCTCTCATTAGCGTCTTGTTTTTTTGTCATCACTAGCATGACCTTTGTAAGTGCGAGTCGGTGCGAATTCACCCAACTTGTGACCTACCATATCTTCAGAGATGTAAACAGGCACATGTTTGCGTCCATCATAGACTGCGATTGTGTGACCGATAAATTGCGGGAAAATAGTAGAACGGCGAGACCAAGTTTTCACAACTTGTTTCTTATCCGCTTCATTTAATTTTTCGATTTTTGTCATTAGATGATCATCGACAAATGGTCCTTTTTTTAAGCTGCGAGCCATTTTGGAACCTCCCTTCGTGATTGCACTACGGTCCGATATGAACCGTAGACAACCCCGTTATTTATTTTTACGACGACGTACGATGAATTTATCTGATTTGTTCTTTTTCTTACGAGTTTTGAATCCAAGAGTTGGTTTACCCCATGGAGACATAGGTGATTTACGTCCGATTGGAGCGCGTCCTTCACCACCACCGTGCGGGTGATCATTAGGGTTCATAACAGAACCGCGAACTGTAGGACGGATGCCTTTCCAGCGTGAACGTCCTGCTTTACCGATGTTGATCAGTTCGTGCTGTTCGTTACCTACTTGACCGATAGAAGCACGGCAAGCAGAAAGGATCATGCGAACTTCACCGGAGTTCAGACGTACAAGAACGTATTTTCCTTCTTTACCAAGAACTTGAGCAGATGTACCAGCTGAACGTACAAGCTGTCCGCCTTTTCCAGGTTTTAATTCAATGTTGTGCACGACTGTACCAACAGGGATGTTGATCAGTGGAAGTGCGTTACCTACTTTAATGTCAGCTTCTGGTCCTGACATGATTTCAGTTCCTACTTGAAGGCCCTTAGGAGCCAGGATGTAGCGTTTTTCTCCGTCTACATAGTTAATTAGAGCAATGTTAGCTGAACGGTTTGGATCGTACTCAACTGTAGCAACGCGTCCAGGTATACCATCTTTATCGCGTTTGAAGTCGATAATACGGTATTGGCGTTTATGTCCGCCGCCTTGATGACGTACAGTTAATTTACCTTGGTTGTTGCGTCCGCCTTTTTTGTGAAGCGGGGCAAGCAAGGATTTTTCCGGCTGATCTGTCGTGATTTCCGCGAAATCAGACGTAGTCATGCCGCGACGTCCGTTAGAGGTCGGTTTGTACTTTTTAATCGCCATTTTGAATTTCCCTCCTTCTTTTTACAAGTGATTAAGCCTCAAAAATTTCGATTTCTTTGCTGTCTTCAGTAAGCTTAACAATCGCTTTTCTGCGTTTGTTTGTCATACCAGAGTAGCGGCCGACACGTTTGAATTTCCCTTTGTAGTTCATGATGTTGACTTTTTCAACTTTCACTCCAAAGATTTGTTCAACAGCGTCTTTCACTTCAGTTTTGTTAGCTTTTACGTCTACTTCAAACGTATATTTTTTCTCAGTCATTAAATCAGCAGAACGTTCAGTAATGACGGGGCGCTTTAGAACATCACGAGGATCTTTCATTATGCAAGCACCTCCTCTACTTTTTCAACCGCTGCTTTCGTCATCACAAGCTTCTCGTGACCGACAACATCGAGGACGTTGATTCCGTTAGCTTCAACAACAGTAACTCCTGGAAGGTTGCGAGCAGATAGTTCAACTGTCTCGTTTGCATCCGCAGTTACGATTAAAGCTTTCTTCTCGATAGACAGACCTTTAAGGATAGCTGCCATTTCTTTTGTTTTAACCGCATCAAGATTAAGATCTTCAAGAACGATCAAGTTGTTGTCATTCACTTTAGAAGACAATGCTGATTTGATAGCCAAGCGGCGAACTTTTTTCGGTAATTTATATGCATAGCTGCGTGGTGTAGGACCGAATACGATACCACCTCCGCGCCATTGCGGTGAACGGATAGATCCTTGACGAGCACGGCCGGTACCTTTTTGACGCCAAGGTTTGCGACCTCCGCCACGTACTTCCGAACGATTTTTCACTTTATGAGTTCCTTGACGTAAGGAAGCTCTTTGCATAAGAATAGCGTCGAATACTACGCTCTCATTTGGCTCAATTCCAAATACAGAGTCGTTTAATTCGATATCACCAGCAGTAGAACCGTTTTGGTTATATAAAGCTACTTTTGGCATGATCAATTTCCTCCTTTCCTAAGAGAATTATTTAGATTTAACAGCACTTTTAACAGTGACTAGTGATTTTTTTGCACCAGGAACGTTACCTTTAACTAAAAGAAGGTTGCGCTCTGCATCCACTTTTACGATTTCAAGGTTTTGAACAGTGATTTGCTCTCCGCCCATACGTCCAGGCAACAGCTTTCTTTTGAATACACGGTTAGGGTCTACCGGTCCCATTGAACCAGGACGGCGATGGTAGCGTGAACCGTGAGACATAGGTCCGCGAGATTGTCCGTGGCGTTTGATAGCACCTTGGAAACCTTTACCTTTCGATGTTCCTGTTACATCTACGACTTCTCCGTTAGAGAAAATATCAACTTTGACTTCCTGACCAACTTCATACGCATCCATATCCACTCCGCGTAATTCTTTAACGAAGCGCTTAGGAGCAGTTTCCGCTTTTGCAACGTGTCCTTTTTCTGGTTTGTTGGCAAGCTTCTCACGCTTGTCGTCAAAACCGATCTGAATCGCTTCATAGCCGTCGTTTTCAGAAGTTTTCTTCTGAAGTACAACGTTAGGAGCAGCTTCGATAACAGTTACCGGAATAAGATCACCGTTTTCTGCGAAAACTTGCGTCATACCAATTTTTCTTCCTAAGATTCCTTTGGTCATTCGTCACACCTCCTATAAAAATCATTCTATATTTTAGATTAAAGTTTAATTTCGATATCGACACCAGATGGTAAATCTAATCGCATTAGAGCATCGACAGTTTGTGGTGTTGGGTTCACAATGTCGATTAAACGTTTATGTGTACGCATTTCGAATTGCTCACGAGAATCTTTGTATTTGTGCACCGCACGAAGGATTGTGTAAACTGATTTCTCAGTTGGCAACGGAATCGGACCAGAAACGCTGGCTCCGGAACGTTTAGCCGTTTCAACAATCTTCTCAGCAGATTGATCAAGGATTCTATGATCATACGCTTTTAAACGAATACGAATTTTTTGTTTTGCCATTATTTTCCCTCCTTTTCGCCTACTTACATTAGACAATTCTCCGTGAGAAAAACCTGAATCACCTTGCCATGGCAAAGCGGCCGGGTGTGTCAGCAACCTCTCACTTCATCGCAGTCAAAGACCAACATGCACTATTATACAAAATTTATAGGCATGTTGCAAGGTAATATTGAATATTACCGGCTTTTGCACACTTTTTTTATTATACAGATTCAAGCAGTGTTAATCAAGGACTTACAGGCGGAAAATAAATCCCATTTAGATAACGGCGCAAATAAAAAACGAGACCCGGATGGATCTCGTTTTTTTATTTTATAAGTATTATTCGATGATAGAAGAAACAACGCCAGAACCAACTGTACGTCCGCCTTCACGGATAGAGAAGCGAGTTCCGTCTTCGATCGCGATTGTTGAAATCAATTCAACAGTCATTTCGATGTTGTCTCCAGGCATAACCATTTCTACGCCTTCTGGAAGCTGAATGATACCCGTTACGTCAGTTGTACGGAAGTAGAACTGAGGACGGTAGTTAGAGAAGAATGGAGTATGACGTCCACCCTCTTCTTTAGAAAGAACGTAAACTTCAGCTTTGAATTTTTTGTGCGGAGTGATTGTACCTGGTTGAGCAAGTACTTGACCGCGTTGGATATCTTCACGAGCTACACCGCGAAGAAGTGCACCGATGTTGTCTCCAGCTTCTGCATAGTCAAGAAGCTTACGGAACATTTCAACACCTGTAACAGTTGTTTTCTTGTTTTCTTCTTGAAGACCGATGATTTCAACTTCGTCACCGACTTTAACTTGTCCGCGCTCTACGCGTCCAGTAGCAACTGTTCCACGACCTGTGATTGAGAATACGTCCTCAACAGGCATCATGAACGGTTTGTCAGTTTCACGCTCTGGAGTTGGGATGTACTCGTCAACAGCAGCCATCAGTTCAAAGATTTTTTCTTCGTACTGAGCATCTCCTTCAAGAGCTTTAAGAGCAGAACCTTTGATAACTGGTACATCGTCACCAGGGAACTCATACTCAGAAAGAAGATCGCGAACTTCCATTTCAACTAGTTCAAGAAGCTCTTCGTCGTCTACCATGTCGCATTTGTTCAAGAATACTACGATGTAAGGCACACCTACGTTACGAGAAAGAAGGATGTGCTCACGAGTTTGTGGCATTGGGCCGTCAGCAGCAGAAACAACAAGGATCGCGCCGTCCATTTGCGCAGCACCAGTGATCATGTTTTTAACATAGTCAGCGTGTCCTGGGCAGTCAACGTGTGCATAGTGACGGTTGTCAGTTTCGTACTCAACGTGTGCAGTAGAGATTGTGATACCGCGCTCACGCTCTTCTGGAGCACCGTCGATTTGGTCGTATGCCATAGCAGTACCTTTACCAGATTTCTTATGAAGCACAGTTGTGATAGCAGCTGTTAATGTAGTTTTACCATGGTCAACGTGTCCAATTGTACCAATGTTGGCATGTGATTTGGAACGGTCGAATTTTTCTTTAGCCATTCTGAAAATCCTCCTTAAAAAGGTTAGTTTTTGTTATATAGAGTGATAGAAAGTGAAAGCAATGTTTCACTTTCTCATCTTACAATAGTATTTATACTTTAATGAAGAGGCAAAATCAATTATTCACCTTGATTTTTTTTGATGATCTCATCAGCGATGCTCTTAGGCACTTCTTCGTAGTGGTCAAAGACCATTGTGAACGTACCGCGTCCTTGTGTGTTTGAACGGAGAGCCGTAGCGTAACCGAACATTTCAGAAAGTGGAACCATTGCGCGAACAACTTGAGCGTTTCCGCGTCCTTCCATACCTTCTACGCGACCGCGGCGTGATGTAATATCACCCATGATGTCTCCCATGTATTCTTCTGGGATAACGACTTCAACTTTGGAGATCGGCTCAAGAATAACCGGGTTACACTTGCTTGCCGCGTTTTTAAGCGCCATTGAAGCAGCGATTTTAAACGCCATTTCGTTTGAGTCGACGTCATGGTAAGAACCGTCAAACAGCTTCGCTTTGATGTCGATAACAGGGTAACCTGCGATTACACCGTTTTGAAGTGAATCTTCAAGTCCTGCTTGAACAGCCGGAATGTATTCACGAGGAACGACACCACCGACGATTGCGTTTTCGAACTCAAAGCCTTTTCCTTCTTCGTTTGGAGAGAATTCGATCCAAACGTGTCCGAACTGTCCGCGTCCACCGGACTGACGTACGAATTTACCTTCAACTTGCGCGCTCGCACGGAATGTTTCACGATACGCAACTTGAGGAGCACCAACGTTGGCTTCAACTTTAAATTCGCGTTTCATACGGTCAACGATGATATCAAGGTGAAGCTCACCCATACCGCCGATGATCGTTTGACCTGTTTCAGGGTCAGTATGCGCACGGAATGTTGGATCCTCTTCAGCCAATTTAGCCAGTGCAGTAGACATTTTGTCTTGGTCAGCCTTAGATTTAGGCTCGATTGCAACGTGGATAACAGGCTCAGGGAATTCCATAGATTCAAGAATAACAAGGTTTTTCTCGTCGCAAAGCGTGTCCCCTGTAGTCGTGTCTTTCAAACCTACAGCAGCAGCGATATCCCCTGCGTACACAGTAGAGATTTCTTCACGGCTGTTGGCGTGCATTTGCAGGATACGTCCGACGCGCTCACGTTTGCCTTTTGTTGAGTTTCTTACGTATGAACCGGAATCAAGTGTTCCCGAGTACACACGGAAGAACGTCAATTTACCAACGTAAGGGTCAGTCATAACTTTAAATGCAAGTGCAGAGAAAGGTGCATCGTCAGAAGACTCACGAGTAACCTCTTCATCAGAATCAGGCAGAGTACCTTTGATTGCTGGTACGTCAGTTGGAGCTGGCAGGTAGTCAAGAACTGCGTCAAGCACTAATTGAACACCTTTGTTTTTGAAAGCTGAACCACATAGAACCGGATAGAACTCAACGTTACAAGTTCCTTTGCGGATTGCTGCTTTCAGCTCGTCAACTGTGATTTCTTCACCTTCCAAGTACTTCATCATAAGCTCTTCATCAAGCTCAGCAACAGCTTCAATCAAGCTAGCGCGAAGCTCTTCAGCTTTGTCTTTGTACTCAGCAGGGATTTCACGCGCTTCAGAGCGTGTTCCAAGGTCATCTTCATAGTAGTACGCAACGTTTTCTACAAGGTCGATGATCCCTTCGAAATTGTCTTCGGCGCCAATCGGTAATTGGATCGCGTGAGCGTTCGCCTCAAGACGGTCTCTAAGAGTTCCTACAGAGTAAAGGAAGTCCGCACCCGTTTTGTCCATCTTGTTGACAAATACGATACGAGGTACTCCGTAAGTTGTCGCCTGACGCCAAACTGTTTCAGTTTGCGGCTCAACGCCTGATTGTGCGTCAAGAACGGCAACGGCACCATCAAGTACGCGCAGGGAACGTTCAACCTCAACTGTGAAGTCTACGTGTCCTGGTGTGTCGATGATGTTTACGCGGTAGCCTTTCCACTGTGCAGTTGTTGCAGCAGATGTGATTGTGATACCGCGTTCTTGTTCCTGCTCCATCCAGTCCATTTGGGAAGCCCCTTCGTGAGTTTCACCAATTTTATGGATACGGCCTGTGTAGAACAAGATACGTTCAGTTGTTGTCGTTTTACCGGCATCGATGTGAGCCATGATTCCGATATTACGAGTTTTTTCTAAGGAGAACTCTCTTGCCATTGGGTCTTTTCTCCTTCCTTCTTAGGGAATAATATTTTGTCGTGTGAGATTACCAGCGATAGTGAGCGAACGCTTTGTTTGCTTCAGCCATCTTATGAGTATCTTCACGTTTCTTAACAGCAGCACCAGTGTTGTTAGCTGCATCAAGGATTTCGTTAGCTAAACGCTCTTCCATCGTTTTTTCTCCGCGAAGACGAGCGTAGTTTACTAACCAGCGAAGTCCAAGAGTCGTACGGCGTTCAGGACGAACCTCTACAGGTACTTGGTAGTTCGCACCACCTACGCGGCGTGCTTTAACTTCAAGCACTGGCATGATGTTCTTCAATGCTTGTTCGAAAACCTCCATTGCATCGTTGCCGGTACGTTCTTTAATAATATCGAATGACTTGTATAGGATTGTTTGAGCTTTACCTTTTTTACCGTCGATCATCATTTTGTTGATCAAACGAGTAACCAGTTTAGAGTTGTAAAGCGGATCAGGTAAAACGTCTCTTTTTGCTACAGGACCTTTACGTGGCATCTGATTATCCTCCCTTCTCTTGTTACGGGTTTACAGCAAGCAGAGGGATTTCACGGTTCAGCTGCCGGGATCAAACTGACGCTTGGCGCGAAAAGCCCGACGCCCTTAACAGCATTGCCAGAACTCCTTGCTTTTAAAAACCCTTTTATTTGTATTCAAACGGAATTATTTTTTCTTAGGACGTTTTGTACCGTATTTAGAACGGCCTTGTGCACGGTTTTCAACTCCGGCAGTATCAAGTGCGCCACGCACGATGTGGTAGCGTACCCCCGGTAGGTCTTTTACACGTCCACCGCGGATCAATACGACACTGTGCTCTTGCAGGTTGTGTCCGATACCAGGAATGTAGGCTGTAACCTCGATTCCGTTAGTTAAGCGAACACGGGCATATTTACGAAGCGCTGAGTTCGGCTTCTTCGGTGTCATTGTACCAACACGGGTACATACTCCGCGTTTTTGTGGTGAAGATACGTTAGTGTGCTCTTTCTTGAAGCTGTTGTATCCTTTGTTAAGTGCTGGAGACTTAGAAGTTTCAACTTTGCTTACGCGTCCTTTGCGGACTAGCTGATTAATTGTAGGCATTTTGTATTTCCTCCCTTCATTACGTTTTATAACCCACATACCCAGGTGGTTCATTTAAAAGCAAAAAACAATGCCTTTGCATAAAAGCAAAAACAACGAGTACGTTATTGAATAATGGCAACAGCTGCAGCTCCGACTTCAATTCCGCAGGCTTTGCCGAGCTTTTTCATGGACTCTGCCATTGAGACTGGAACCCCTTGTTCATTTGCCAGATTGATAACACCTGACGTCAGACAAGGATCAGCGTCCTTTGCTACGACGACTTCCTTAACAGAATTGCGCTTCAGTGCTTTGACTGTCTGCTTCGTACCGATAATAATAGATTGAGCCTGTGATACTTTATCATAAGACATCATATATCCTCCAAAGTAACAGGTTTAAATTGAGCACCTTGGTTATATTATCATCCTGAAAGAAGGATGTCAACATATGATGACAATTTTTAGTGACATCCTTCTTTAGGATTTTTTATTTATTCAGCCGGAACCATTTCATCAGATGATTGGACTTGCAATACCGGCTTCACTTTACGATAGTTCAGCATACCCGTTCCAGCAGGAACAAGCTTACCGATGATAACATTCTCTTTCAGGCCGAGAAGCTCGTCACGTTTTCCTTTGATCGCTGCATCTGTCAGGACACGTGTTGTTTCCTGGAATGACGCGGCAGACAGGAAGGAATCCGTTTCAAGCGATGCTTTGGTGATACCGAGAAGCACCGGACGGCCAGTTGCAGGGCGTTTGCCTTCAAGCAGAACTTTTTTGTTTGCTTCTGTAAACTGGTGAATATCGAGCAGCGTGCCTGGCAGCACTTCCGTGTCGCCGGCATCGATGACGCGCACTTTGCGAAGCATCTGGCGAACCATAACCTCGACGTGCTTATCTCCGATTTCAACCCCCTGCATACGATAAACCTTCTGCACTTCATGAAGCAGGTATTCTTGGACCGTGGTGATGTCAGTGACTTTCAGAAGCTCTTTCGGATCAACCGAACCTTCTGTCAGCACTTGACCACGAGAAATCTTCTCTCCTTCAGTGACTTTCAAGCGCGCGTTGTAAGGCGCCGTATATGAACGGCTTTCGACTTCGCCCTGAACGACGATTTCCTGCTGTTTATCGCGAACCTCATTGATTTCGGCCACGACACCGTCAATTTCAGAGATCGTCGCTTGACCTTTAGGGTTTCGCGCTTCAAACAATTCCTGGATACGCGGCAAACCTTGTGTAATATCGTCTCCGGCAACCCCGCCCGTATGGAAGGTACGCATCGTTAACTGTGTACCCGGCTCACCAATGGACTGGGCAGCGATGATTCCGACTGCTTCTCCGACTTCGACATCGGTTCCTGTTGCCAGGTTGCGGCCGTAGCATCGTTTACATACACCATGTGACGTATTACATGTAAATGCGGAGCGGATCCACACTTCTTCAATGCCTGCTTCGACAATTTCAATCGCTTTATCTTCGTCGATCAGCTCGTTTTCATTCACGAGCACTTCACCTGTTTCCGGATGTTTAACAGGCTTTCTCGCGAATCGGCCGACAAGACGCTCTTCAAGACGCTCGATCACTTCTGTGCCTTCCGTGATGGCTTTGGCAAGAATGCCTCGGTCTGTGCCGCAGTCAGTCTCACGAATGATGACGTCTTGGGCTACGTCTACGAGACGGCGTGTCAGGTAACCTGAGTCGGCTGTCTTAAGGGCCGTATCCGCAAGACCTTTACGCGCACCGTGAGTAGAGATAAAGTACTCGAGTACCGTTAAACCTTCACGGAAACTTGACTTGATCGGAAGTTCGATGATCCGTCCGGCCGGGTTGGCCATCAGACCGCGCATACCCGCAAGCTGCGTAAAGTTTGATGCGTTACCCCGGGCTCCGGAATCACTCATCATGTAGATCGGGTTGATTTCATCCAAGGATTTCATCAGCTTGCCTTGGATCGTATCCTTAGCTGCACTCCAGATGGAAATGACCCGTTCATAACGCTCTTCTTCAGTAATCAGACCGCGTCTGAACTGCTTCATCACGTTATCGACTTTTCCTTGCGCTTCTTCAAGGATTTCCTGTTTGTCGTCCAATACGACGATATCGGAAACACCGACCGTAATTCCGGCTTTTGTAGAGTATTTAAAGCCGAGGTTTTTCATGCGGTCAAGCATTTTTGATGTTTCTGTAATATGGAACCTTTTGAAGATCTCCGCAATGATTTTACCCAAAATGCCTTTTTTGAACGGCGGGTTGATTTCTTGGTTCTTAATGGCTTCTTTAACATCTGCACCGTAATCCAAGAAGAAACGGTCAGGCGTTTTTTCTTCAATGTTGCTCTTCGTCGGTTCGTTCATGTATGGGAACGACGGCGGAAGAATTTCGTTGAAGATCAGTTTTCCGACAGTTGTAATGAGCAGCTTGGAACGCTGTTCTTCGGTAAACGTTTCATTTTTCAATGAGTTAACCGCGACGGCTACTCTCGTATGCAAATGAACATATCCGTTTTGGTAAGCAAGCAGCGCTTCATCCGTATCTTTGAAAATCATACCTTCGCCGACTGCACCAGGGCGTTCTAGCGTCAGATAGTAGTTTCCAAGTACCATATCCTGAGACGGTGTAACAACCGGTTTTCCGTCTTTAGGGTTCAGGATGTTTTGCGCAGCAAGCATAAGGATGCGCGCCTCAGCTTGCGCTTCTGCTGATAAAGGAACGTGAACCGCCATTTGGTCACCGTCAAAGTCAGCGTTGTATGCCGTACATACAAGCGGATGAAGACGGATGGCACGGCCTTCAACAAGCGTTGGTTCAAACGCTTGAATACCTAATCTGTGAAGCGTAGGTGCACGGTTGAGAAGCACAGGGTGTTCTTTGATAACTGATTCAAGGACATCCCAGACTTCCGGCTGAACGCGCTCAATTTTACGCTTCGCGCTCTTAATATTGTGGGCAAGGCCCTTTTCAACAAGCTCTTTCATGACGAATGGCTTGAACAGTTCCAGCGCCATTTCTTTCGGAAGACCGCATTGATACATTTTCAGGTTCGGACCTACGACGATAACCGAACGTCCTGAGTAGTCAACACGTTTACCGAGAAGGTTTTGACGGAAACGGCCTTGTTTACCTTTCAGCATGTGAGAAAGGGATTTTAACGGTCTGTTTCCTGGACCTGTAACAGGACGTCCTCTGCGTCCGTTATCGATCAATGCGTCCACGGCTTCCTGAAGCATGCGCTTTTCGTTTTGAACGATAATGCTTGGCGCTCCAAGGTCCAGAAGACGTTTTAAACGATTGTTACGGTTGATTACGCGGCGATACAAATCGTTCAGATCGGAAGTTGCAAAACGTCCACCGTCAAGCTGTACCATTGGTCGCAGCTCAGGCGGAATGACCGGAAGAACGTCGAGGATCATCCATGACGGCTTATTTCCGGAATTGCGGAAGGCTTCCAATACTTCCAGACGTTTGATCGCACGTGTGCGGCGCTGTCCTTGTGACGTTTTAAGCTCTTCTTTCAGCATATCCACTTCTTTATCGAGGTCGATATCTTGAAGGAGCTTATGAATCGCTTCAGCACCCATTGACGCTTGGAATTTATTTCCGTATTTATCGAGGTACGCCCGATACTCTTTTTCAGAAAGAAGCTGTTTTTTCTCGAGCGGTGTATTGGCCGGATCTGTTACGACGTAAGAAGCAAAGTAAATGACTTCTTCCAATGCGCGCGGAGACATATCCAGCACAAGACCCATACGGCTCGGAATTCCTTTAAAATACCAGATGTGAGAAACCGGGGCTGCCAGCTCGATATGCCCCATTCTCTCACGACGGACTTTAGCCCGGGTTACTTCAACTCCACAACGGTCGCAGACTACGCCTTTATAACGAACCCGCTTGTACTTTCCGCAGTGGCATTCCCAGTCCTTTTGAGGACCGAAAATGCGCTCGCAGAATAGACCATCTTTTTCAGGTTTCAAAGTACGATAGTTGATTGTTTCAGGCTTTTTCACTTCTCCGTAAGACCATGAACGGATTTTGTCAGGTGAAGCGAGACCGATGTTCATATACTCAAAATTGTTCACATCCAGCAAGGGGCCTACCTCCCTTTTTATCTTCGGGTTATACCCTGTCACTTGCGTATAAAATTCGTTTATTCTTTTGTAACGACATCGCGTTCTGCGTCAGCAGAAACCAACTCTTCGGACTCTTCATCATTCGGCAGAGAAAGCCCTTCGTTTTGTTTCGCGTCTTCGTCGTCTTCCAAGTCTCTCATTTCGATTTCTTCTTCGTCGCTTGATAGAATTTTGACGTCCATACCTAAGCTTTGAAGCTCTTTGATCAATACTTTGAACGATTCCGGAACACCAGGTTCTGGAACATTGTCGCCTTTTACGATGGCTTCATATGTTTTCACACGGCCTACGACATCATCCGATTTAACAGTCAGGATCTCTTGTAGCGTATATGCTGCACCATAAGCTTCAAGCGCCCAAACTTCCATCTCTCCAAAACGCTGTCCGCCGAACTGCGCTTTACCTCCGAGAGGCTGCTGGGTAACGAGTGAGTAAGGACCGGTTGAACGTGCGTGCAATTTGTCGTCAACCATGTGTGCCAGTTTGATCATGTACATGATGCCGACAGAAACCCGGTTGTCAAACGGCTCCCCAGTTCGGCCGTCGTAAAGGACGGTTTTTGCGTCTCTTGACATGCCGGCTTCTTCAAGGGTTTCCCACACATCTTCTTCGCGGGCACCGTCAAATACAGGTGACGCGACATGCAGACCGAGGCGGCGTGCAGCCATACCAAGGTGCAGCTCCAACACCTGCCCGATGTTCATACGCGATGGTACGCCCAGCGGGTTTAACATGATGTCAATCGGCGTTCCGTCAGGCAGATACGGCATATCTTCCTCCGGAAGAATTTTCGAAATAACACCTTTGTTACCGTGGCGTCCGGCCATTTTGTCCCCTTCAGAAATTTTACGCTTCTGAACGATGTAGACGCGGACGAGCTGGTTAACGCCCGGAGGCAGTTCGTCTCCGTCTTCGCGGTTGAACACTTTTACATCAAGGATGATACCGCCGCCTCCGTGAGGTACACGCAGCGACGTATCACGCACTTCACGCGCTTTTTCCCCGAAGATGGCATGAAGCAGGCGTTCTTCCGCCGTAAGCTCTGTAACACCTTTAGGGGTTACTTTACCAACAAGAAGATCTCCGTCTTTTACTTCAGCACCGACACGGATAATTCCGCGTTCATCGAGATTGCGAAGAGCGTCCTCACCGACGTTCGGAATATCGCGAGTGATTTCTTCAGGTCCGAGTTTTGTATCCCGGGCCTCTGATTCGTATTCTTCAATATGAATAGACGTGTATACGTCGTCTTTTACAAGGCGTTCGCTCATGATGATGGCATCCTCATAGTTGTAGCCATCCCATGTCATAAAGCCGACCATGACGTTGCGTCCAAGGGCAAGCTCACCTTTTTCCATGGA
The DNA here is from genome assembly GCF_038593085.1 of Bacillus sp. FSL L8-0528. Classification (NCBI taxonomy): domain Bacteria; kingdom Bacillati; phylum Bacillota; class Bacilli; order Caryophanales; family Bacillaceae; genus Bacillus; species Bacillus sp. FSL L8-0528. Next base: position 129,288 of record NZ_CP151961.1, on the reverse strand, counting down.
CGGACCGTCAGCTAAAATTTCACCTTTTTCAACCTCATCACCGACGCTTACGATCGGACGCTGGTTGTAGCAAGTTCCCTGGTTGGAACGGACAAACTTCAGCAGGCTGTATTTATCAAGGTTCCCTTTGACTTTCTGGCCGTCGACTTCTTCATAGCGGCGCACCCAGATGTTCTTCGCTTCCACCCGTTCAACGATTCCAGGGTGGCGGCAAATAACAGCGGCACCGGAGTCTTTCGCAGATACATATTCCATCCCGGTTCCGACGATCGGCGATTCAGGCTGCATAAGAGGTACGGCCTGACGTTGCATGTTCGCTCCCATAAGGGCGCGGTTTGAGTCATCGTTTTCCAAGAAAGGAATACATGCAGTCGCGGCAGAGACAACCTGTTTAGGCGAAACGTCCATATAGTCGACGCGGTCTTTCGGAACAACGGTGTTCTCCCCTCTGAAACGGGCGACGATGCTGTCATCCACAAAAGAACCGTCATCATTCAGGCGTGCGTTTGCCTGGGCAACGACATAGTTGTCTTCTTCATCAGCTGTCAAGTAATCGATTCTCGGCGTTACTTTTCCAGTTTCAGGATCGACGCGGCGATACGGCGTTTCGATGAAGCCGAAACGGTTCACTTTCGCGAATGAAGAAAGCGAGTTGATCAAGCCGATGTTTGGACCCTCAGGGGTTTCAATCGGACACATCCGGCCGTAGTGTGAATAGTGAACGTCACGGACTTCCATTCCGGCGCGCTCACGAGTCAAACCGCCCGGTCCGAGCGCTGACAGACGGCGCTTATGCGTCAGCTCAGCAAGCGGATTCGTCTGATCCATAAACTGAGAAAGCTGCGAGCTTCCGAAAAACTCTTTGATTGATGCGATGACAGGGCGAATATTGATCAGCTGCTGCGGCGTGATCGTGTTTGTATCTTGAATAGACATTCTTTCACGAACAACGCGCTCCATTCTGCTTAAACCAATACGGAATTGGTTTTGCAGAAGCTCTCCCACTGAACGGAGACGGCGGTTTCCTAGATGGTCGATATCGTCGGTATCGCCCACTCCGTGAAGCAGGTTAAAGAAATAGCTGATGGAAGCGATAATATCAGAAGGTGTAATATTCTTAACGCCTTCTTCGATATAAGCATTTCCAATCACATTGATTGTCTGCTCCCCTTCTTGGTCTGTCGGAGCATAGATTTTGATAGACTGAAGCGTTACTTCGTCTTCGACAACTCCGCCGTTCGGATAAAGCTTTTTAAAACCGATTCCGTTTTCAAGGTACGGCAGAACTTTATCAAGCGTTCTTCTGTCTAAAATCGCTCCTTTTTCGGCAAGGATTTCGCCTGTTTCAGGGTCGACTAGCGTTTCAGCAAGCCGCTGATTAAAAAGTCGGTTTTTGATGTGAAGCTTTTTATTAATTTTATAACGTCCTACACTCGCAAGGTCATATCTTTTCGGATCAAAGAACCTTGAATCAAGCAGGCTTTTTGCGTTTTCTACGGTAGGCGGCTCCCCTGGACGAAGACGCTCGTAGATTTCAAGAAGCGCTTTATCGGTGTTTTCCGTATTATCTTTATCAAGCGTATTGCGCAGATACTCGTTTTCACCGATGAGATCAATGATCTCTTGGTCAGATCCGAAGCCAAGAGCACGCAAAAGAACCGTAACCGGCAACTTACGTGTGCGATCGATGCGTACGTAAACAACATCTTTCGCATCAGTCTCGTATTCTAACCATGCGCCACGGTTTGGAATGACAGTCGCGGTAAAACCTTTCTTACCGTTTTTGTCTACTTTACCACTAAAATATACACTTGGAGAACGAACGAGCTGAGATACGATGACCCGTTCTGCACCGTTGATAATGAAGGTTCCAGTGTCTGTCATAATAGGGAAATCGCCCATGAAGACATCCTGATCCTTTACTTCGCCGGTTTCTTTGTTGATTAAGCGGACTTTAACCCGCAGCGGAGCTGAATAGGTCACATCCCGCTCTTTTGATTCTTCTACCGGATACTTAGGCTCGCCCAAGCTGTAGTCGATAAATTCCAGAGAGAGGTTACCAGTGAAATCCTCAATTGGCGATATGTCTTGAAACATCTCTCTAAGACCCTCATCAAGAAACCACTGATAAGAAGAGGTTTGAATTTCAATGAGATTTGGTAATTCTAACACTTCGCTAATGCGTGCATAGCTTCTGCGCTGGCGGTGTCGTCCATACTGAACTAGTTGACCTGTCAACTGATTCACCCCTCAAATCATGCGTAATATATGTGTAACAAGCATTTCTTCCGCAAATATGTAAGAAATACTTTTACAAGACAAAAGAAAAAAGGGTTTCTAATTTAGAAAACCACATCCAAAAACAAAATACCGATTTTATTAGTGTTCCCAATAATGTATATTTTATACAAACCTAGGCGTTTCTTAAAAACGGCAGCAAAATATATACATTGGCATTTTATAATGTTAACATAGCTGAAAATCCGAGTCAAACTTTTTTTGCTTTGATGATATAGTACCCTTTCTTTTTTTGAACGACTTCAACGTCCGCAAAAAGTTCTTTTAATTTTTCAATGGCAGAAGGCCCGCCTTGTTTTTTCTGAATGACGACCCACAGCTCTCCTGAAGGCCGCAAATGTTCAGCGCTTTTTTCAAAGATGGCGTGCACAGTTTTTTTCCCGGCGCGTATGGGGGGATTAGTAATAATAGAAGCGAATTTTTTTGCAGGTTCGACGTTGGCAAACAGATCACTCTGGTAGATCTTTATGTTGTCGATCTGATTATTTAACGCGTTTTCCTTCGAAAGTTCGACAGCTCTTTCATTAACATCGATCATGTGAACCATTCGATCTTCGAAATCCGCAGCAAGCGAAAGACCAATCGGGCCATAGCCGCAGCCTACATCCAAAAAATCACCTTCTGCATCCGGTTCCCGGAAAGCTTCAATCAGCAGCCTTGAGCCAAAGTCCACTTCTCTTTTTGAAAAAACTCCGCTGTCGCTGATAAAAGTAAACGTCCGGTTTCTCAAGCGAAATGCCCACATTGATCTGCTGCTTTTTGCTGAAGGTTTTTCCGAATAATAATGGTCAGTCATCACAGAACCTCCTCAGTTGGTGAACTCTCCAGATATCTTGAAACAAGATGGCTTATCTTATGCGGAAGGGACTACAATTAATTAGCAAAGAAAAAGCCCGCTTTTAAAAGCGAGCTTTCCCCTAAAGATTAGGTGAAGATTACTTAACTTCTACAGAAGCGCCAACTTCTTCAAGTTTAGCTTTAAGCTCTTCAGCTTCTTCTTTCGCAATACCTTCTTTAAGAGGTTTTGGAGTGTTGTCAACAAGTTCTTTAGCTTCTTTCAAGCCAAGACCAGTGATTTCACGAACAACTTTGATAACTTTGATTTTTTGATCTCCTGCACCAGCAAGAACAAGATCAAATTCAGTTTTTTCTTCAGCAGCACCGCCTGCAGCAGCTCCGCCAGCTACAGCTACAGGAGCAGCAGCAGTTACGCCGAATTCTTCTTCGATTGCTTTTACTAAGTCGTTCAGTTCAAGTACAGTTGCTTCTTTAACGGAAGCAATGATTTCTTCGATATTTAAAGCCATTTGTAATTCCTCCATTTTGTTTTATTTTTTAGATACTGATGCTATTAAGCGCCTTGTTCTTCCTTTTGTTCTGCAACAGCTTTAGTTGCAAGAGCAAGATTGCGAACTGGAGCTTGAAGTACGCTAAGCAACATAGAAAGCAAGCCTTCGCGAGATGGAAGTTCAGCAAGAGCTTTCACTTCTTCAACTGTGGACACTTTGCCTTCGATTACGCCCGCTTTGATTTCAAGAGCTTCGTGCTTTTTAGCAAACTCGTTAAGAACTTTAGCTGGAGCGACAACATCTTCAGTGCTGAATGCAATCGCATTCGGTCCTGTTAAGAAATCGTTCAAACCATCAAGTTCAGCTTGTTCAACCGCACGGCGAGTCATCGTGTTTTTGTACACTTTGAACTCAACGTTAGCTTCGCGAAGCTGTTTACGAAGTTCTGTTACTTCAGCTACGTTAAGGCCGCGATAGTCAACGATGATCGTTGATTTACTTTCTTTCAGTTTAGAAGTAATTTCTTCAACAACAACTTTTTTTGTTTCAATTGCGCTGCTCATGGTTACACCTCCTGTAAGATTCATCTGTGTAACACTTATACCGTTCGGTGATCACGTTCTTTAACGACATGTTCCATATAAAAAGCCTCCATTCGACATGGAGGCTGTATATACAAGCATACGTAACGCTAGAGCTGTGATATATATACACCTCGGTAGGAAATTAAGCCTTATCAGCACCTACTGTCTACGGTATAAATGGACATATTTTATTTTTACAACGTTTTGAATTATATCAGAACGTCTTATCAAAAGTCAATATTATTTTACGTTGAAAGTTGAAGGGTCCACTTTGATTCCAGGTCCCATTGTAGATGTAACAGAAACGTTTTTCACGTATACACCTTTAGCAGCAGCAGGCTTCGCTTTCAAAATTGTGTCGTACATTGTCGCGAAGTTCTCTACAAGCTTGCCTTCTTCGAAAGACACTTTTCCGATTGGAACGTGGATGTTTCCTGCTTTATCAACGCGGTATTCAACTTTACCCGCTTTGATTTCGTTGACTGCTTTTTCAACTTCAAATGTAACCGTTCCTGTTTTAGGGTTTGGCATAAGACCTTTTGGTCCAAGCACGCGTCCGATTTTACCGACTTCACCCATCATGTCAGGAGTCGCAACGATCACATCAAAATCAAACCAGCCTTGCTGAATTTTGTTGATGTAATCTGCATCGCCTACGTAGTCTGCACCAGCAGCTTCTGCTTCTTTCGCTTTTTCACCTTTAGCGAAAACAAGAACGCGCTGAGTTTTGCCTGTTCCGTTTGGAAGTACAACTGCACCGCGGATTTGCTGGTCGTTTTTACGAGGGTCAACACCTAAACGAAATGCCGCTTCAACAGTAGCATCGAATTTAGCTGTGTTTGTTTTTTTCACAAGCTCAATCGCTTCGTTTACGTCGTAAGCTTTTGTACGATCTACAAGCTTGGCAGCTTCGACGTATTTTTTACCTTTTTTAGCCATTTTAAAATTTCCTCCTTAGTGGTTTTAGCGGAATAACCTCCCACGAATAAGGGTTGCGAACTTGTCTGATCCAAACTCGCAACCCAGCAAAGAGACAAAAATTAGTCTTCGATCACAATACCCATACTGCGGGCAGTTCCTTCAACCATACGCATAGCCGCTTCAACATCTGCCGCATTTAAGTCAGGCATTTTTGTTTCGGCGATTTCACGTACTTTATCGCGTTTAACGGTTGCGACTTTATTACGGTTAGGCTCACCAGAACCTGACTCAATTCCAGCCGCTTTTTTAAGCAATACAGCAGCAGGCGGAGTTTTTGTGATAAATGTAAATGAACGGTCTTCGTAAACCGAAATTTCTACAGGAATGATCAGACCAGCTTGGTCAGATGTACGAGCGTTAAACTCCTTACAGAATCCCATGATGTTAACACCGGCTTGACCTAACGCAGGACCAACTGGCGGAGCTGGATTCGCTTTTCCAGCAGGAATTTGCAATTTTACAACTTTAACTACTTTTTTAGCCACGAGACACACCTCCTTAAGTCCGTGATGTGGTAATAGGGTGAACCCTCCCACTCAAGGTCTCATTCTTTATATGAATGATGAAAATATCAAGCTAGCTGCCTTGACGTTTTTGCCAAGACGCACCTTTGTATATTACCACTTTTATATAGTGATTTCAAGCGCTTTTCCATTACAATTTGTCAACTTGAGTAAATTCGAGCTCAACCGGGGTCTCTCTTCCGAACATATTAACAAAAACTTTGACTTTATTTTTGTCGTGGTCGATCTCTTCGATCGTCCCTGTGAAATCAGCAAACGGGCCGTCGATAACCTTGACGGTTTCTTTTAATTCAAAGTCGATTTCTGTTTTTCTTTCTTCAAGCCCCATCCGCTTCAGGATTTTTTCCGCTTCGCCCGGAAGCAGTGCAGTCGGCTTTGAACCTGATCCGGCTGAACCGACAAACCCGGTCACACCAGGCGTATTTCGAACAACATACCAGGAATCATCCGTCATGACAAGTTCGACAAGTACATACCCAGGGAATACTTTCTTTTTAACGACTTTTTTCTTGCCGTTTTTAATATCGGTTTCTTCCTCTTCAGGTACAACGACGCGAAATATCTTATCCTGCATCCCCATCGATTCCACCCGTTTTTCCAAATTCGCCTTTACTTTATTTTCATAGCCGGAGTACGTATGAACCACATACCATTTCTTTTCCATTCTCATTCAGGACCCTTTCAGTCCTTCCCTCCCCACACCTTAAAAGTTTTTGGCCGTACCGGGAAACTGACACTTTCTTTTATACGAGCCTCATATTTTGAAACAATGAAAAAACCCGTTAAACGGGTTTTTTGGCAAGTCATATTTAGATCTATTATAACACGTTATGCTTATCATTATTCAACTATTAAACGAATTAATTGCGTAATACCCGAATCGATGAGTGCAAAAAAGATGGCGAAAAAGATAACGGTGGTGATAACAGTGATCGTATAGCGCGTTAGTTCTTTTCCTTTAGGCCAGGTGACCTTTTTCATTTCTTTTCCGACATTCTTTAAAAATTTGATAATACCCATGGTAAGAAACCTCCACAACCTAAAAACAAAAACGCCTATTTTGTTTCCAGATGTACTGTATGTGAATTGCAGTTATTGCAGTATTTCTTTACTTCGAGCCGTTCAGCCAAAGCTGCGGAGCTTTTCATTGTCGTATAATTACGATTTCCGCAATTTTTGCAGGCTAACGTTACTTTTTTCTTCATGTTTACACCTTTTTCTGGACGATCATTTCCTAAGTAACATATCACAGTCATAAAATGACTGTCAATATGCCATAAGCATTGGCTACAAGCTGATTTCGCGGAGCTCCAGGTACTTTTCAAGCTTTCTTTTGACACGCTGGAGCGCATTATCGATCGATTTTACATGGCGGTTTAGTTCTTCGGATATTTCCTGATAGGATCTTCCGTCGAGATAGAGCGCAAGAACTTTTCTTTCTAAATCACTAAGCAATTCTCCCATTTTCAGCTCGATATCATCGAATTCTTCCTGATTGATGATCAGCTCTTCAGGATTCATGACCTTGGCTCCTGAAATCACGTCGAGAAGCGTCCGGTCTGATTCCTCGTCATAAATGGGCTTGTCCAGCGACACATAAGAATTGAGCGGAATATGTTTCTGGCGAGTAGCTGTTTTGATAGCGGTAATAATTTGGCGGGTAATGCATAATTCTGCAAAAGCTTTGAATGAAGTCAGCTTGTCCTCTCTAAAATCACGGATAGATTTGTAGAGTCCAATCATGCCTTCCTGAACGATATCTTCCCGATCAGCCCCGATTAAGAAGTAGGATCTTGCTTTTGCCCTTACAAAATTACGGTACTTTGTAATCAAGTAATCTAACGCATCACTGTCTCCGACATGAACCATTTCAATGACCTGCTCGTCTTCCAACTGGCAAAAACGTTCTTTGCTGAACTGTTCTTTGCTGAATTTTCCCTGGTTGTTTTGTAAGTTCACTCCGATCCCCCCGACCGCACGTAGATAGAAATATTATACAGTAATGGACAAAAAAGCGTCAACCTAATCCAAGTCGCCACGCCGCCATTTTTCGAAGATCTTCAAGACGTCTTCTGACAATGGAATTTTCCCCGCGGGACGTTCTGAGGTGATTTGTTTCACCCTTTTTTCGATTTGCCTTTCGATCGCTTCGACTTCCCTGAGCAGCTCCCTGGCTGATTTGCGCAGGGCCCCTTGGCCGAAAATCGCCCATTGCTCTGTGTAGTCGGATGTGGCAACATGGATTTGCGTCTGAATATTATTCAAGTCTGACACCAGTTTCTCGATCCGTTCATCAGCCGTTTCATTTTCCCTTGTGAATATCACTTCTACGCGATGATTGACCTTCTTTTTCTCGATTCCTTTAACGAGATGCGCATCAAAGACAACGATTACCCGAAACCCAGTATACGATTGATATTCCGCCATCTTCTGTATCAACAGATCCCTTGCTTCTTCAAAACTGTTTTCTTTTAAATCTTTCAACTGAGGCCATGCCCCAATCATGTTATAACCGTCGACCAACAGGATGTCCATTCCGTCTATTCTCCCAGAGGGCTTCGTTTCCGGTACACTTCATACATCAGGAGGCCGGCTGCGACTGAGGCGTTCAGGGACGTGACTTTTCCCGCCATCGGCAGGCGGATGAGAAAATCGCATTTCTCTTTAACAAGCCTTCCCATGCCTTTTCCTTCGCTGCCGATGACAAGCGCAAGCGGCATATTTCCATCGAGCGACCTGTAGTCCTGTTGTCCAGACGCATCGGTACCGACTACCCAAATGCCCCGTTGCTTCATTTCTTCCAGGGTTCGCGACAGGTTGGTCACTTTGACGACCGGAATATGTTCGATGGCTCCTGTCGAAGCTTTGGCGACAGTCGTCGTAAGGCCGACCGCGCGCCTCTTCGGAATGATGATGCCATGAGCCCCTACCGCGTCTGCAGTGCGCATAATAGAGCCCAGATTGTGCGGATCCTCAATTTCGTCTAAAACAAGGATAAACGGCTGTTCATTTCTGTCTTCGGCCTTTTGATAAAGATCATCCAGCTCGGCATACTCGTAAGCCGCGACCTGAGCGACGACGCCTTGATGCTGTCCGGAAACCATTTGATCGAGTTTTTTTCTTGGGACATAATGAATCGTGATGCCTTTTTTGGCGGCGAGTTCAACGACTTGCTGAGCCTGTCCCTTCACTGTGTTTTCCGCCATCCACAGCTTATACAATTCCCGGCCGGACTTTAATGTTTCGATGACCGCGTTTTTTCCTATGACGTAATCATGCTGCTGACTCATTTGACTTCCTCCCTGCCATCCCGTTTTTCCAGCGCTGCTTTGATGAGTTCATTAAGCCTATCTTCCCTGTTCTCAAGAAAAAGATACCCGATGACCGCCTCAAAAGCCGTACTGTAACGATATGTTTGAACATCCGTATTTTTCGGTACCGTTCCGGATTTGGCATTCCGTCCTCTTCTCAGCACAGCCTGTTCTTCCTCGGTGAAAAATTCCTGCTCCTCTAGCGCAAACAGCATGCTTGCCTGCGACTTGGCGGAGACATAGCGCCTCGACTGCCTGTGCAGATCATTGGGCCTTGTCATGCCTTGCTTTAAGAGGTGATGCCTGACGTATACCTCTAACACGGCATCACCCATGTAAGCAAGCGCCAAACCATTCAGCTGTTTGGCGTCTTTAATGGTTTCCAAATTCATGTTTACGATTCTCCTCTTTTCCAGCGCGTACCCTGTGGAGTGTCCTCCAGGATAATGTTCATGCTTTTCAGCTGGTCGCGAATCTGGTCAGATGTTGCAAAGTCACGGTTTCTGCGGGCTTCATTCCGCTTCTCGATCAGTTCTTCAATGTCCTTATCCAAAAGTTCCTGTTCCTTGAGGGAGAAGCCGAGCACTGAGCAGATCTCGTCAAACAGCTGTAGAAATGCCTGAATGACATGTTCTGAAGTATTCTTTTCCTGCAGATAGTAGTTGGCGTGTTTGGCCAGATCAAACAGGACGGAAATTGCATTCGCTGTATTAAAATCATCATCCATTGCCGTTACAAAGGCTTTTCGCTGCTCTTCAATTTTTCCAAGCCATTCTGAATCGCCCTCTGTTAAATTTGTACTGCTTTTCAGGCGATGCTGCAAATTGCTATAAGCCGTTTTTAGACGCCCAAAAGCGTTTTTTGTGTTCTCGAGAAGTTCGACCGAATAGTTGATCGGATGTCTGTAATGAACAGACAGCATGAAAAACCGCAGCACTTGGGGATCATGCTCTTTAATAATGTCATGCACAAGCACAAAGTTCCCGAGCGATTTTGACATTTTCTCATTATCGATATTAATGTAGCCGTTATGAAGCCAATATTTTGCGAAAGGCTTCCCTGTCAATGCTTCCGATTGGGCAATTTCGTTTTCGTGATGCGGGAAGGTCAAATCCTGGCCGCCGGCATGAATGTCGATCGAATCGCCCAAATATTTTTTCGCCATCGCAGAGCACTCGATATGCCAGCCGGGACGGCCTTTTCCCCAAGGGCTATCCCAGGAGATTTCGTTATCTTTCGCCGCTTTCCATAATGCGAAATCGAGCGCATCTTCTTTTTTCTCGCCCACTTGAATCCGGGCGCCTGATCTCAGCTCATCGACCGATTGATGCGACAGCTTTCCATAGCCTTCAAACGATCTTGTTTTATAATAAACATCCCCGTCTGCCTCATAAGCATAGCCCTTATCGATCAGTGTTTGAATAAAATCGATGATTTCATCCATGTTTTCAGTGACGCGCGGATGGCAGTCCGCTTTTGTGCAGCCCAGTGAACCGACATCTTCGAAGTATGCCTTAATAAAGCGTTCGGCGATGACCGGCACTTCCTCTCCAAGCTCATTTGCCGCTTTAATTAATTTGTCATCGACATCTGTAAAATTGGAGACGTATTGGACGTCATAGCCTTTGTACTCCAAATACTTTCTGACCGTGTCATAGACGATCGCCGGCCTAGCGTTTCCGATGTGGATGTAGTTATATACGGTCGGCCCGCACACATACATTTTGACCTTGCCTTCTTCAAGAGGCACAAACGGCTCTTTTTTTCGTGTGAGAGTATTATACAGTGTTAGTGTCACAGCTCATCTTCCCTTTCTTTTCTCCGGAGCTCTTGTTTCAGCTGCCTGATTTCGTTTTCCAATTCTCTGAAGCGGTCAGCCACCGGATCCGGCAAGTCCTGGTGGTTCAAGTCGCGTCTGATTTTCTTTCCGTTTTGTACGACGACGCGGCCCGGGATGCCGACAACGGTGGAGCATTCAGGCACATCATGCAGGACGACGGAGCCGGCGCCGATTTTCGCCCCTCTTCCGATTGTAATGGATCCAAGCACTTTTGCCCCTGTTGAGATCAGGGCATGATCCTCGATTGTCGGATGCCTTTTGCCTTTTTCTTTTCCAGTTCCCCCTAGCGTTACGCCCTGAAAAACCGTGACATTGTTTCCGATCTCACAGGTTTCGCCGATCACAACCCCCATGCCGTGATCGATGAAAAACCTCCTGCCGATCTTGGCGCCCGGGTGAATTTCGATTCCTGTAAAGAAGCGGGCGATTTGAGAGATCGTTCTGGCGATGAAAAACCTTTTTCTTTTATATAAAGCATGTGCAATTCGATGCGCCCATATAGCATGCAAACCTGAATAAGTTAAGATGACTTCAATGTAGCTTCTCGCAGCTGGATCTTGATCAAATACGACGTCTACATCTTCTTTCAGCATTTTAAAGAACACATGATTCCCCCCGTTCCCCGCTTCCTTTGTCTCTATTATCAAACCATATAAAAAAACGCCTCTGTCTAATGACAGAGACGCTTTTTGACGCGCGGTTCCACTCTGTTTAGAAAACAGCACAGCTGTTTTCTCAACTCTCATCCATAACGGCGGATACCGCCTTTGAATACTTGTGTAAAAACGTTCTTCAAAGGTCTCAAGAGGTGCATTTCTAAAGCCCGGCGCTTAAGTCTTTTCCAGCCGATGAAGACTCTCTCTTTAAAGGCCCTGGCTTTATACTTATCCCTGTCAACGATTTATCTTATTGAATAATGTTATTCAGCCGTTTTAAAACGGTGTCTTTCCCCAATAATTCAATGGACTGAGGCAGTTCAGGACCGTGGGTTTGGCCTGTCGTCGCTACGCGGATCGGCATAAACAGCTTTTTCCCTTTATGTCCTGTTTCTTTTTGAACGGCTTTGATGGATGCCTTGATCTCATCTGCCGTAAACGAGTCAAGCTGCTCAAGCTTTTCGGCAAATACGCGAAGCACTTCCGGAACCTGCTCTTCTTCTAAAACTGTTCTTGCTTCACGATTATACTGGATATCGTCTTTAAAGAACAACTCTGTTAACTCGACGATTTCAGCGCCGTAGCTTAACTGTTCCTGATATAGAGAAATCAGCTTGCGAACCCATTCCTGTTCGCTGCCTGTCAGCTCTTCTGAAACCTTGCCCGCTTTTTGCAAATGCGGAACGGTCAATTCGATCACCTGATCAAGATCAAGTTTTTTCACATACTGGTTGTTGACCCATTTCAGTTTATGCGTATCAAACACCGCTGGTGATTTTGACAAACGGTGTACATCAAATATCTCAATAAACTGTTCCTTTGTAAACAGTTCTTCTTCTCCGACCGGCGACCAGCCGAGAAGAGTGATGAAGTTAAACAATGCTTCCGGCAAATAGCCGAGCTCTTCGTACTGTTCGATAAACTGAATGATGGACTCATCCCGTTTGCTCAGTTTTTTGCGGTTTTCATTGACGATTAATGTCATATGTCCAAATTCCGGGATTCCCCAGCCAAGGGCGTTGTAAATCATGATCTGCTTCGGCGTATTGGAAATGTGGTCTTCGCCGCGCAGGACATGCGTCATTTTCATTAAATAGTCATCGACAGCTACGGCAAAGTTGTAAGTAGGCGTTCCGTCTTTCTTCACGATAACAAAGTCGCCGATGCCGTCTGTTTCAAAAGAAATTTCTCCTTTGACGATGTCATTGAAGCTGATGACTTCTCCTTGAGGGACTCTAAAGCGGATGCTTGGCTGTCTTCCTTCAGCTTCGAGTTTTTCCTGCTCTTCTTTAGTTAAATTGCGGCACTTGCCTGAGTAGCGCGGCATTTCTCCGCGGGCAGCCTGTTCCTCGCGCTCTTTCTCAAGCTCTTCTTCCGTGCAGTAACATTTGTAGGCAAGCCCTTTTTCAAGAAGCTCCTCGTAATATGTTTTGTAAATGTCGTTTCTTTCGGATTGGCGGTATGGTCCGTATTCTCCGCCGACATCCACGCTTTCATCCCAGTCGATGCCCAGCCATTTTAAATAGTTCAGCTGGCTTTGCTCTCCGCCTTCAATGTTGCGCTTCCGGTCCGTATCTTCAATGCGGATGATGAATTTTCCGCCTTGGCTCCGGGCAAACAAATAATTAAAGAGAGCGGTTCTGGCGTTTCCGATATGTAAATGGCCTGTTGGGCTCGGCGCATAACGAACCCGAACTTCGTTTCCCATCTGTCTAACTTCCTTTCGTCTCTAGCAGAGTTCAAATTTATTTCCTATTCTATCATCAAATGAACCTGTCTTCAAAATGAATTATGCCTTTTGGAGCAGAACGGAAGCCTGAGCGGCAATTCCTTCGGCTCTTCCCGTAAATCCGAGCTTTTCGGTTGTAGTCGCTTTTACGTTAATTTGGGACATTTCCGCCTCAAGCCCTTCGGCGATTCTGGCTCTCATGTCTTCGATATACGGCGCCATTTTAGGCTTTTGGGCGATGATTGTACAATCCAGGTTCCCGAGCGTATAGCCTTTTTCCTTCACAATCATCCATACGTGACGAAGGAGTTTGAAGGAGTCGGCATCTTTGAATTCAGGGTCGGTATCCGGAAAGTGTTTTCCGATATCGCCCTCGCCGACGGCGCCGAGACATGCATCCGCAATCGTGTGCAAAAGCACATCGGCATCCGAATGTCCGAGCAGGCCTTTTTCGTAAGGAATCGTAATACCCCCGATAATGAGCGGCCTGCCTTCCACTAGTTGATGGACGTCAAATCCTTGGCCTATTCTAAACATGTTCATTCCTCTTTTCCGCTTCTAATATCGCTTCTGCGACAAGCAAGTCATCCGGGGTCGTCAGCTTGATGTTTTGATAATCCCCTTGAATGATTGCAACCGTACCTCCGGCTTCCTCGACCAGACTGGCGTCGTCCGTACCGAGGAAACCTTTTGCTTCAGCCTCAAGGTGAGCATTCATCAGAATAGAAAGACGAAAAGCTTGTGGGGTTTGAGCGGCCCACAAGCTTGAACGTTCAATCGTTCCGGCTACTTCACCGTCTTGAACGCGTTTGATCGTGTCTTTAACAGGAACGGCAACGATGGCAGCCCCTGTTTCCTTCGCTTTCTCGACAAGCTGTTCGATATATTCCCGTTTAATAAAGGGTCTTGCTCCGTCATGGACGAGGACCGTTTCCTCTTTGCCGGCCGCTTTAATGCCCGCAAATACGCTTTGCTGGCGTTCTCTTCCGCCCGGCACCATCTCGATCGGAGTTGTAAAATGATAGGTTTTTAAAAGGGTGCTGAATTCACCGAATTCCTGTTCATTGATGACAAGAATGATCCTTTTGCAGGCATCATGGTTTTCAAACACCTTTAATGTATGAACAATCACAGGTATTCCTTTCGCCTCGATAAACAGTTTGTTTTTCCCGGCATTCATTCGTTTACCTTGTCCGGCGGCAGGAATGACGACTTCGTAATTCATTTTATTTCTCCCTTTTTCAAAGCGCCTTTTCCAGCAGTTTCGGCTTGGCGAATATCATTCTGCCTGCCGCTGTCTGCAGCACGCTGGTCACGAGCACGTCGATATGTTTGCCGATATAATTTCGCCCTTCTTCCACGACAATCATCGTGCCGTCGTCCAGATAAGCCACGCCCTGATTATGTTCTTTCCCGTCTTTGATGACCTGCACCTTCATTTCTTCTCCCGGAAGCACGACAGGTTTGACGGCGTTGGCAAGGTCGTTGATGTTCAATACGGCAACCTTTTGGAGCTCGCATACTTTGTTCAAATTGAAATCGTTGGTAACGACAACGCCTGAGGTCAATTTCGCCAGTTTGACAAGCTTGCTGTCGACCTCTTGAATATCTTCAAAATCGCCTTCATAAATTTCAACTTTGATATCGAGCTCTTTCTGGATCCGATTTAAAATATCCAGTCCTCTCCGTCCTCTGTTTCGTTTGAGGACGTCAGAAGAGTCGGCGATATGCTGCAGCTCCTCAAGCACAAACTGAGGAATCACAATGACGCCTTCAAGAAATCCGGTCTGACAAATATCAGCAATTCTCCCATCTATAATAACACTTGTGTCTAAAATTTTCAGCTTTTTGTCTTCTTCAGGACGCTCTTCCTCAGCAGAACCTTTTTTCTTTCTCGATGTGAAAAGTGTCAGCATTTCATCCTTTTTCTTGAAACCTACACGGAATCCGAGATAGCCGAGAAATGCGGCCAACACAATCGGAATGACCGTGCTGATCAACTGATAAGGGATGTCTTTTAACGGAATGACGTTGACGATAAGATAAGCGAGCATAAGTCCGAAGATTAATCCCAAAGAGCCGAACAATAAATCTGAGACAGGTGCTTTGATCAAGGAATCCTCAATTTGTTTCACCCAGTTGATGACATGATCCGCACACCAGATGCCCAGAAGAAAAAAGATGATAGCTCCTAAACAAGCGGACGCATACGGGTTTGTTACTAAAGGTATGTCCTGTACATTTAACAGTACAAACAATTCCGGTATGAGAAAAATACCGATAACGCCTCCCAAAATCGCAAAGAA
Organism: Bacillus sp. FSL L8-0528; assembly: GCF_038593085.1. Lineage (NCBI taxonomy): Bacteria > Bacillati > Bacillota > Bacilli > Caryophanales > Bacillaceae > Bacillus > Bacillus sp. FSL L8-0528. The sequence continues at coordinate 113,770 of NZ_CP151961.1, read as the reverse complement.
CGCTTGAACTATTCGTTTCAACATACCTTCACCTCCTTTAAAATAATCGTTTTAATTTTTATGAATGCAGCTGTTTCAAGCGGAAAAAGGGAAAACAAAAAGTAAGAATAATATACCCATAAATTGCAATTTTTAATCACTTTTAGAAAATTTTCTCACAGCTGCCTGTCAGTATAATGTTTCTCCTGAAGTCTCTTTAACCCTTTCTTTATCTTTTGGGCACGGACAGCCCCAATTCCTTCCACTTCATCCAATTCTTTCACATCCGCTTCGATAATGAGCTTTAAATGGCCGAATGCTTCGACAACATTTTCTACGATCGGCATCGGGAGACGGGGGATTTTGTGAAGGAGCCTGTAGCCTCTCGGGAAAACGTATTCCTCCATATTCGTAGTTGCTGAATAGCCTAAAAGCTTAAGGAGAATCGAGTCATCCAGCAATTCGAAACTCGACATATCCTGAAGCTGCTTCAGCAGGACAAACGGGTCTTTGATTTTTTCTTTCACATAATCTTTAACGAACAGCGCCGCTTCCTGCTCCATATCGGTGATCAGTTCGCTAACCTGGAGCCTGATGAGATGGCCTTCTGTTCCAAGCTCTTTAATATACATATTAATTTCATTTTTGATTCTGAGCACCATTTCATATCGATGCAGAACAGAAATGACATCCCCAAATGTCACAAGCTCTTCAAACTCCAGCGCATTCAAATTGGAAATCGCATGGTCCAAAATGAGTTTGTATTTTTCGAGTGTCTGAATCGCCTGATTGGCTTTTGTTAAGATAAAGCCGATATCTTTGAGTATATATTTCATATTTTCCTGATAGAGCGTAATCACATTCCGCCTTTCAGAAATCGCAATGATCAGACAGCCGGTCTGCTTGGCCACACGCTCGGCCGTTCTGTGCCTCATGCCCGTCTCAGAGGATGGTATCGTCGCCTCAGGCATAAGCTGCGTATTGGCATATAGAATTTTCTGTCCTGAATCGCTGAGAATAATCGCCCCGTCCATTTTAGCCAGCTCATACAGATGAGCCGGAGAGAAAGAAGAATTAATGTGGAACCCTCCGTCAACCACTTCTTTCACTTTATCATTGAAGCCGACTACGATTAATCCGCCTGTTTTGGCGCGAAGGACGTTTTCGATTCCCTCGCGAAGAGGTGTACCGGGGGCGACAAACTGCAATATTTCTGAAAGATCCTGTTTCGCTCCTTTTTTGTCTTTTTCCATATATTATGATCCTCCTAATGAAGCTCGAAGGGCCTCAGCTACATTTTCAACGCCGACGACTTCAATTCCTTTCGGCTTTGTCCATCCTTCCACATTTGCAGAAGGAATAATCATTCTTTTAAAACCAAGCTTCGCCGCTTCCTGCACCCTCTGTTCTATCCTTGATACTCTGCGGACTTCCCCTGTCAAGCCGACTTCTCCGATAAAACAATCCGTCGGATGAGGCGGGGTGTCTCTGAAGCTTGAGGCGATGCTCACCGCAACGGCGAGGTCGATCGCCGGCTCGTCCAGCTTGACGCCGCCGGCGACTTTTAAATAGGCGTCTTGATTTTGCAGCAGCAGCCCAACCCTTTTTTCTAAAACCGCCATCAGCAATGAGACGCGGTTATGATCAATTCCGGTTGCCATCCTGCGCGGATTTCCAAAACTCGTGGGGGAAATCAGCGCCTGAATCTCTACTAAGACCGGCCTCGTGCCTTCCATTGAAGCCACGACACTCGAGCCGGCTGCTCCCGCCGAGCGCTCTTCGAGAAAGATTTCCGACGGATTCAGCACTTCTGTCAGGCCCTCTTCCCTCATTTCAAAGATTCCCATTTCATTCGTTGATCCAAACCGGTTTTTGACGGCTCTTAAAATCCGAAATGTATGATGCCGCTCACCTTCAAAGTAAAGGACGGTGTCGACCATATGTTCCAGAAGTCTCGGTCCGGCAATCGAACCTTCTTTTGTGACATGCCCGACGATAAATATCGGAATCCCTTTTGTTTTTGCAATTCTCATCAGCTCAGCGGTGCATTCCCTGACCTGGGACACGCTGCCCGGAGCGGATGTAATATCACTTTGGTAAACGGTTTGTATCGAATCAACCACCACGAATGATGGATTCATCTCTTCTATAGAAGACGTAATATACTCCATATCGGTTTCAGATAAAACGTGAAGAGTGGGACTGTTGATGCCTAGACGGTCTGCTCTCAGCTTTGTCTGCTTGACCGATTCTTCACCTGAGATGTACAGGACATTTTCTTTTGAATCAGCGAGCTGGGCAGATACTTGAAGCAGCAAGGTTGATTTCCCGATGCCGGGATCGCCTCCGATTAAAACGAGTGAACCTTTGACAATACCGTTTCCCAAGACGCGGTTGAATTCGCCCAGTTTCGTTTTAATTCGCGGCTCTTCTGTTGTTTCGATTGAAGTGAGAGGTGAAGGCTTTTGCACCGTTTGAACGGAATGTGAAAAAGCGGTTCTTCTGTTGGCGGCGGGTTTTTTTATTGTTTCTTCCACCATGGTATTCCATGTGCCGCATCCGGGGCACTTCCCCATCCACTTGGCGGATTCGTAACCGCATGAGTGACAAATGAATTTAGTCTTTGTTTTAGCCATTGATTTTTCAAAACGCTCCCTTTATAAGAAAGTGAGGCATACTGATGAACATCGTATGCCTCTTTCTTTTGTCTCTATATTAGTTCGTTTTAGCTTCGGTTTTTACGACAAATTCTCCGTCTTCTACATCCAAAACAATATGCTGGCCTTTTTCAATATGGCCTTTCAGGAGCTCTTCAGACAGCCGGTCCTCCACATGTTTTTGGATTGCTCTTCTGAGAGGGCGCGCCCCGTATTCGAGATCCACGCCTTCATCGGCTATTTTTTCTTTAGCCGCTTCAGTCAGCTCAATTGATAGATCCTGTTCTTTCAGACGCTTAGTCAATTGTTCTGACATGAGGGATACAATATCTTTCAAATGTTTTTTCTCCAAAGAGTGGAAGACAATAATCTCATCAATCCGGTTGATAAATTCAGGTCTGAAGGCGCGTTTTAATTCGCCCATGACTTTGTCTTTCATATCTTTATAATTCTGGGTTTCATCCTGCACATTAAACCCGACGTATTTATTTCTTCTCAGTTCGCTCGCACCGACGTTTGATGTCATGATCAAAATCGTATTTCTAAAGTCGACTGTGCGCCCTTTTGAATCAGTCAGGCGGCCGTCTTCAAGCACTTGCAGCAAAATATTGAAGACATCAGGGTGTGCTTTTTCGATTTCGTCAAGCAAGACGACGGAATACGGTTTTCTTCTCACTTTTTCAGTGAGCTGTCCGCCTTCATCATAGCCGACATATCCCGGAGGGGAACCGACGAGTCTTGATGTTGAATGTTTTTCCATGTACTCGGACATATCGATGCGAATCATGGCTTCTTCATCGCCGAAAATGGACTCGGCAAGTGCACGGGCAAGCTCCGTTTTCCCTACGCCTGTAGGGCCGAGGAAAATAAACGAACCGATAGGACGTTTTGGATCTTTTAAGCCGGCACGCGCGCGTCTGACTGCTTTGGCAACCGCAACGACAGCCTCATCTTGGCCGATAACGCGGGAATGAAGAATGCTCTCCATGTTCAGTAATTTGTCTGTTTCAGTCTGCGCAATTTTCGAAACCGGCACGCCGGTCCAGCTTGAAACAACCATTGCAATATCGTCGACTGTCACTTCGGAATTTTCTTGTCCCTGCTTTTCTTTCCAGGTTTTCTTGGTTTCTTCGACCTGTTCACGCAGGCGCTGCTCCGTATCCCGTAATGACGCTGCTTTTTCGAATTCCTGGCTTTGGACAGCGGCATCTTTTTCTTTCCTTACCTCATCAAGCTTTTGTTCAAGCTCTTTTAAGTTAGGAGGCGTTGTAAATGAACGCAGGCGAACCTTTGAACCGGCTTCATCGATTAAGTCGATCGCCTTGTCAGGCAGAAAACGGTCCGAAATATAACGGTCTGACAGCTTCACAGCCGCTTCGATCGCTTCATCCGTAATCGATACGCGGTGGTGGGCTTCATAGCGGTCTCTGAGACCTCTCAATATTTGAATGCTCTCTTCAGGAGACGGCTGGTCAACCTGAATCGGCTGAAAACGCCGTTCGAGTGCAGCATCTTTTTCAATGTATTTGCGGTATTCATCAAGGGTTGTCGCTCCGATGCATTGCAGCTCTCCGCGCGCCAGCGACGGTTTAAGGATATTGGAGGCATCGATGGCGCCTTCCGCTCCCCCGGCTCCGATGAGAGTATGCAGCTCATCGATAAAGAGGATGATATTTCCCGCTTGACGAATTTCGTCCATCACTTTTTTCAGGCGGTCTTCAAATTCACCGCGGTATTTCGTACCGGCTACAACCGTTCCCATATCAAGCGTCATAACTCGCTTATCGCGGAGAATCTCCGGTACTTCGTTATTGATGATCTGCTGAGCCAGGCCTTCGGCAATTGCTGTCTTACCGACACCGGGCTCCCCGATTAACACAGGGTTGTTTTTCGTTCTGCGGCTCAGCACTTCAATTACGCGCTGAATTTCTTTGCTTCTGCCGATTACGGGGTCAAGGCTGTCTTCTTTTGCAATCGCCGTGAGATCCCTGGCAAGACTGTCTAAGGTTGGTGTGTTGGCATTGCTATTGGCGCCTGAAGCAGCGCCACCGCTCTCATTGCTGCCCAACAGCTGCAATACTTGCTGTCTCGCTTTGTTTAAGCTGACGCCTAAATTATTCAGCACCCTTGCCGCAACACCTTCCCCTTCTCGGATCAAGCCGAGGAGGATGTGTTCAGTTCCAACGTAAGAGTGACCAAGCTTTCTTGCTTCATCCATCGCCAGTTCAGTCACTTTTTTGGCTCTCGGTGTGTAATGGATCGATTGTGACATCTCTTGCCCTCGGCCGATGAGGCTTTCAACTTCTTTTTGAATCTTGTCAGGGCTGAGTCCTAATGCCTGCAGCGCCTTTGCAGCAATCCCTTCTCCCTCGCGGACAAGGCCGAGGAGAATATGTTCTGTTCCAATGTTATTATGGCCCAGACGCAGAGCTTCTTCTTGAGCAAGCGCCAATACTTTTTGTGCTCTTTCGGTGAATCTTCCAAACATCATATCGTTTCATCCTCCTGTCTATTGCCGTTGTTTTCTAATTTCAGACGCTCCCTGATAAGAGCAGCCCGCCTGATGTCCCTCTCGTTTGGTCTTAAGACTCCTCCTGAATATTGCTGGAGAAATCCAGGCTGCGTGAGGATCATCAACTCATTAAGTATATTGCTGGAAAGACCTTTTATTATCCCCAGGTCAATTCCAAGACGAACGTCTGAAAGACATCTTGCTGTTTCTTTCGATTCGATCATCCGGCAATTGGACAGTACGCCGTAAGATCTGTAGACGCGGTCTTCAAGCTCGATTTGCGAAGTCTGATAAAGCGCCTTTCTTGCTGAACGCTCTTGTTCGATCAACTGAGCAACGACGCTGTTCAGATCTTCGACAATGTCGTGTTCCGATTTACCGAGGGTAATTTGGTTGGAAATTTGAAAGATATTCCCTAATGCTTCGCTGCCTTCACCGTAAATTCCTCTAACAACAAGGCCCAATTGATTAATTGCCGGAATAATTCTGTTTATTTGCCTAGTTAACACTAAAGCAGGAAGGTGCATCATGACAGAAGCTCTAAGCCCGGTTCCGACATTTGTAGGACAGCTGGTCAAGTAGCCTCTTTGTTCTGAAAAAGCATAGTCAATCCGTTCTTCAATCCAATCGTCCACCTGATTTGCTGCTTTCAATGCTTCTGAAAGCTGAAATCCCGGGAACAGACATTGAATTCGAATATGATCTTCCTCATTCAGCATAATACTCACTTCTTCATTTTCAGAAAGAAGGCATGCGCCAAAGGAAGCTTCCGTCAAATGCGGACTGATCAGATGTTTTTCTACAAGAACCCTTTTTTCCAATGGCTGCACCTGTTCCATTTTCACAAGCTCAAATTTCCCGATACCGGGCACTTCATAGCCTGTGAATTGTTCTTCAAACAATGTAATAATCGCTGAAGCCTCTTCATTTGAAAAAAGCGTTGGAAAACGAACGTTATCCAAATTGCGAGCAAGACGGATCCGGCTGCTAAGCACGATGTCACTTTCAGGGCCTTCCTGCCGCATCCAATTGCTTAAAGCATTCTGAATAAAATGCTGCAGTGACATCAGTCCTCCTCCTCCTTGTTTGCATTCAGGTTTTGTTCAAGCGACCTGATCTGGT
>NZ_CP151961.1:100000-102500 GCF_038593085.1 Bacillus sp. FSL L8-0528 | reverse complement strand
CACCTGTCACTCTGCCCCCGAAGGGGAAGCCCTATCTCTAGGGTTGTCAGAGGATGTCAAGACCTGGTAAGGTTCTTCGCGTTGCTTCGAATTAAACCACATGCTCCACCGCTTGTGCGGGCCCCCGTCAATTCCTTTGAGTTTCAGTCTTGCGACCGTACTCCCCAGGCGGAGTGCTTAATGCGTTTGCTGCAGCACTAAAGGGCGGAAACCCTCTAACACTTAGCACTCATCGTTTACGGCGTGGACTACCAGGGTATCTAATCCTGTTCGCTCCCCACGCTTTCGCGCCTCAGCGTCAGTTACAGACCAGAGAGTCGCCTTCGCCACTGGTGTTCCTCCACATCTCTACGCATTTCACCGCTACACGTGGAATTCCACTCTCCTCTTCTGCACTCAAGTTCCCCAGTTTCCAATGACCCTCCCCGGTTGAGCCGGGGGCTTTCACATCAGACTTAAGAAACCGCCTGCGCGCGCTTTACGCCCAATAATTCCGGACAACGCTTGCCACCTACGTATTACCGCGGCTGCTGGCACGTAGTTAGCCGTGGCTTTCTGGTTAGGTACCGTCAAGGTACCGCCCTATTCGAACGGTACTTGTTCTTCCCTAACAACAGAGTTTTACGATCCGAAAACCTTCATCACTCACGCGGCGTTGCTCCGTCAGACTTTCGTCCATTGCGGAAGATTCCCTACTGCTGCCTCCCGTAGGAGTCTGGGCCGTGTCTCAGTCCCAGTGTGGCCGATCACCCTCTCAGGTCGGCTACGCATCGTCGCCTTGGTGAGCCGTTACCTCACCAACTAGCTAATGCGCCGCGGGTCCATCTGTAAGTGGTAGCTAAAAGCCACCTTTTATAATTGAACCATGCGGTTCAATCAAGCATCCGGTATTAGCCCCGGTTTCCCGGAGTTATCCCAGTCTTACAGGCAGGTTACCCACGTGTTACTCACCCGTCCGCCGCTGACCTAAGGGAGCAAGCTCCCGTCGGTCCGCTCGACTTGCATGTATTAGGCACGCCGCCAGCGTTCGTCCTGAGCCAGGATCAAACTCTCCATGAAGTTTGATAATGACTACGCACAACATGTGTGCGATTTATTTAATGAATTAACAGGTACGTTTTGTCTTGTTTAGTTTTCAAAGATCATTATTAAAGCAACTCTATTATTATATCTCTTTCGGGATAAATAGTCAAGTGCTTTTTAAAAAATAAATGGTGGAGCCTAGCGGGATCGAACCGCTGACCTCCTGCGTGCAAAGCAGGCGCTCTCCCAGCTGAGCTAAGGCCCCAAAGAATGGTCGGGAAGACAGGATTCGAACCTGCGACCCCATGGTCCCAAACCATGTGCTCTACCAAGCTGAGCTACTTCCCGTTATACATAATGGCGCGCCCGAGAGGAGTCGAACCCCTAACCTTTTGATCCGTAGTCAAACGCTCTATCCAATTGAGCTACGGGCGCATATGTCAATGCCGAGGGCCGGACTTGAACCGGCACGGTAGTCACCTACCGCAGGATTTTAAGTCCTGTGTGTCTGCCAATTCCACCACCCCGGCGTGGATGGTTGGAGCGGAAGACGGGATTCGAACCCGCGACCCCCACCTTGGCAAGGTGGTGTTCTACCACTGAACTACTTCCGCAAATCTTTTTTATAATGCGGGTGAAGGGACTCGAACCCCCACGCCGTAAAGACACTAGATCCTAAGTCTAGCGCGTCTGCCAATTCCGCCACACCCGCATAAAATGGTGAGCCATGAAGGACTCGAACCTTCGACCCTCTGATTAAAAGTCAGATGCTCTACCAACTGAGCTAATGGCTCTTTAAAAGAGACTTATATATTATATCATAAAAAAGTGGTGCCGGCAAGAGGACTTGAACCCCCAACCTACTGATTACAAGTCAGTTGCTCTACCAATTGAGCTACACCGGCTTAATCAACAAAATATTATAATGGTGGAGGATGACGGGATCGAACCGCCGACCCTCTGCTTGTAAGGCAGATGCTCTCCCAGCTGAGCTAATCCTCCGTTTGCACTTGCGTGCAACAGCTTGGCGGCGTCCTACTCTCACAGGGGGAAGCCCCCAACTACCATCGGCGCTGAAGAGCTTAACTTCCGTGTTCGGCATGGGAACGGGTGTGACCTCTTCGCTATCGCCACCAAACTATTTGCCTTCAGGACGAAGGTACTGGGCGTTCCTCACAGGATGTGAGGGCTTTTAGCCGAGTTTCCTTGCCTTTGGCTTTCTGAGAGGTGTTCTCTCAAAACTAGATAACGGTCAGACGATTCACAAAAGTATTTAGGTTAAGTCCTCGATCGATTAGTATCTGTCAGCTCCATGTGTCGCCACACTTCCACCTCAGACCTATCAACCTGATCATCTTTCAGGGATCTTACTTCCTTGCGGAATGGGAAATCTCATCTTGAGGGGGGCTTCATGCTTAGATGCTTTCAGCACTTATCCCGTCCGCACATAGCTACCCAGCGATGCCCTTGGCAGAAC
>NZ_CP151961.1:40000-97500 GCF_038593085.1 Bacillus sp. FSL L8-0528 | reverse complement strand
CTTTCTCTTCCTCCGGGTACTTAGATGTTTCAGTTCCCCGGGTCTGCCTTCTCATATCCTATGAATTCAGATATGGATACTGCTCCATTACGAGCAGTGGGTTTCCCCATTCGGAAATCTCCGGATCAAAGCTTGCTTACAGCTCCCCGAAGCATATCGGTGTTCGTCCCGTCCTTCATCGGCTCCTAGTGCCAAGGCATCCACCGTGCGCCCTTTCTAACTTAACCGTTAAAAAGAATCACTACGTGATATCTTGCATTACAATTGAATGTGAATGTCTACTTTCGTTATCTAGTTTTCAAAGAACACGCTTTGAAGGAATGATCCTTCAAAACTAAACAAGATCTAAACGCACCTGTCTATAAGACCGCAAGGTCTTATATTCCGTATAATATCCTTAGAAAGGAGGTGATCCAGCCGCACCTTCCGATACGGCTACCTTGTTACGACTTCACCCCAATCATCTGTCCCACCTTCGGCGGCTGGCTCCAAAAGGTTACCTCACCGACTTCGGGTGTTACAAACTCTCGTGGTGTGACGGGCGGTGTGTACAAGGCCCGGGAACGTATTCACCGCGGCATGCTGATCCGCGATTACTAGCGATTCCAGCTTCACGCAGTCGAGTTGCAGACTGCGATCCGAACTGAGAACAGATTTGTGGGATTGGCTTAGCCTCGCGGCTTCGCTGCCCTTTGTTCTGCCCATTGTAGCACGTGTGTAGCCCAGGTCATAAGGGGCATGATGATTTGACGTCATCCCCACCTTCCTCCGGTTTGTCACCGGCAGTCACCTTAGAGTGCCCAACTGAATGCTGGCAACTAAGATCAAGGGTTGCGCTCGTTGCGGGACTTAACCCAACATCTCACGACACGAGCTGACGACAACCATGCACCACCTGTCACTCTGCCCCCGAAGGGGAAGCCCTATCTCTAGGGTTGTCAGAGGATGTCAAGACCTGGTAAGGTTCTTCGCGTTGCTTCGAATTAAACCACATGCTCCACCGCTTGTGCGGGCCCCCGTCAATTCCTTTGAGTTTCAGTCTTGCGACCGTACTCCCCAGGCGGAGTGCTTAATGCGTTTGCTGCAGCACTAAAGGGCGGAAACCCTCTAACACTTAGCACTCATCGTTTACGGCGTGGACTACCAGGGTATCTAATCCTGTTCGCTCCCCACGCTTTCGCGCCTCAGCGTCAGTTACAGACCAGAGAGTCGCCTTCGCCACTGGTGTTCCTCCACATCTCTACGCATTTCACCGCTACACGTGGAATTCCACTCTCCTCTTCTGCACTCAAGTTCCCCAGTTTCCAATGACCCTCCCCGGTTGAGCCGGGGGCTTTCACATCAGACTTAAGAAACCGCCTGCGCGCGCTTTACGCCCAATAATTCCGGACAACGCTTGCCACCTACGTATTACCGCGGCTGCTGGCACGTAGTTAGCCGTGGCTTTCTGGTTAGGTACCGTCAAGGTACCGCCCTATTCGAACGGTACTTGTTCTTCCCTAACAACAGAGTTTTACGATCCGAAAACCTTCATCACTCACGCGGCGTTGCTCCGTCAGACTTTCGTCCATTGCGGAAGATTCCCTACTGCTGCCTCCCGTAGGAGTCTGGGCCGTGTCTCAGTCCCAGTGTGGCCGATCACCCTCTCAGGTCGGCTACGCATCGTTGCCTTGGTGAGCCGTTACCTCACCAACTAGCTAATGCGCCGCGGGTCCATCTGTAAGTGGTAGCTAAAAGCCACCTTTTATAATTGAACCATGCGGTTCAATCAAGCATCCGGTATTAGCCCCGGTTTCCCGGAGTTATCCCAGTCTTACAGGCAGGTTACCCACGTGTTACTCACCCGTCCGCCGCTGACCTAAGGGAGCAAGCTCCCGTCGGTCCGCTCGACTTGCATGTATTAGGCACGCCGCCAGCGTTCGTCCTGAGCCAGGATCAAACTCTCCATGAAGTTTGATAATGACTACGCACAATAAATGTGCGATTTATTTAATGAATTAACAGGTACGTTTTGTCTTGTTTAGTTTTCAAAGATCATTATTAAAGCGACTTTTATATTATATCCAATATCGGATATTAAGTCAAGAACTTTTTTTAAGTTCTTTTTTTCTTTCGCCGCCGTTTTGCGGCAACGAATAATAATATACCACCGTATTTATGATTGTGCAATACTTTTTTGAGAAAAAATTTAATTTGTTTTAAATGGGCAGCAGCCGCTTGTTACGCGGCTGCTGCACGAAAGTCAACTAACGATGTCTCATTTGCGGGAATAGTAAAACGTCCCTGATTGAAGGAGAATTCGTCAAAAGCATAATCAGTCTGTCGATGCCGATTCCAAGGCCGCCGGTAGGAGGCATTCCGTACTCCAGCGCTTCGACAAAGTCTTCATCCATCATATGCGCTTCATCGTTTCCTTCTTCACGTTCTTTTAATTGCGCTTCAAAGCGTTCTTTTTGGTCGATAGGATCATTTAATTCAGTAAATGCATTCGCGTGCTCACGGCCCACGATAAACAGCTCAAAACGGTCCGTAAATCGAGGGTCTTCAGGATTTTTCTTAGCCAGAGGAGAAATCTCCACAGGGTGTCCGTATATAAAAGTAGGCTGAATCAACGTTTCTTCAACTTTTTGCTCGAAGAATTCATTAATGATATGTCCAACTGACATGCCTTCAGAAATTTCAATTCCGTGTTCTTTGGCATATGCTCTTGCTTCTTCTACCGATACTTCTTTCCAGAAGTCTACACCGGTGGCTTCTTTAACAGCATCGACCATATGGAGTCTCTTCCATTCAGGCTTGAGGTCGACTTCATAATCTCCATATTGAACGGTCGTAGTGCCGAGCACTTCTTGTGCAATATGAGCAATGAGATTTTCCGTCAATCTCATAATATCCTTATAGTCAGCATAAGCTTCGTAAAGTTCGATCATCGTAAATTCAGGATTGTGCCGTGTGGAGACCCCTTCATTTCGGAATACACGTCCGATTTCATAGACTTTTTCCAACCCGCCGACGATCAGCCTTTTCAAATGGAGCTCGATAGCGATCCTCATGTAAAGCGGCATATCCAGCGCATTATGATGTGTAATGAACGGACGGGCAGATGCGCCACCCGGAATCGCGTGCATCGTAGGCGTTTCAACTTCTAAGTATCCGTGGTCATCTAAGTATCTTCTCATGGATTGAATGATTTTGCTTCGTGTAATAAACGTATTTTTGCTTTCCGGATTTACGATCAAATCCAAATAACGCTGACGGTAGCGCTGCTCGATGTCCTTTAATCCATGATATTTGTCCGGAAGCGGACGAAGGGCTTTTGTCAATAAATCAAAAGATGTTGCTTTTACAGACAATTCGCCTACATTCGTTTTAAACATGACGCCTGTAACGCCGACGATGTCCCCGAGGTCAGAGCTTTTAAACCATTCGTACTGCTCTTCACCGACACTGTCTTTTCTGACATAGATCTGAATCTGGCCCTTTAAATCCTGAATATGCGCGAATCCCGCTTTCCCTTTTCCGCGCTTTGTCATCATCCGGCCGGCAATCGTTACTTCAATTGCTTTTTCCTCTAATTCTTCTTTTGAGAATTCATTATACGACTCAATGAGATCAGTTGATTGATGGGTGCGATCAAAACGCTGTCCGAAAGGATCTTTTCCGCTTTCTCTCAACTGATTCATTTTATCGCGTCTGACTTGCAGCTGGTCGTTTAATTCTTCATGGTTATGCTCTTCATGGCTCATCATATATCACTCCGTTACTTTTAGTCTTTCAGGAAAAAAGCAGAAAAACTGCCAGTGAAAACTGGCAGTGAGCAGAGGTCGGATTTATCCTACTTTTGCATCCTGAAGCTCTTTTGCCTCGGCTTCAATCGTAAACGCGTCTAAAAGCTGAACGAGCTCATCTCTCGTTTCGCAATGGTTGATTTCATTCCGGACCTTTGCGTTTCCTCTTATGCCTTTTAGATACCAGGCTGCGTGCTTTCTCATTTCGCGAACCGCAACATTTTCGCCTTTCAGCCCGATTAATCGGTCAAGGTGAAGTTTGCAGACAGAAATTTTCTCACGCACTTTCGGCTCATCTTTCAATTCGCCTGTTTCCAAATAGTGAACCGTACGGTAAATCATCCACGGGTTACCCAGCGCTGCACGGCCGATCATGACGCCGTCCACCCCTGTTTCATCAAGCATGCGTTTTGCATCTTGCGGAGTTTTGACATCACCGTTTCCGATTACAGGGATTGAAACGGACTGCTTCACTTCTTTGATAATATCCCAGTTCGCCGTTCCTTCGTACATTTGCACGCGGGTCCGTCCGTGAAGAGCGACCGCTTTTCCGCCTGCTCGTTCTACAGCTCTCGCATTCTCAACAGCAAAGATATGGTCTTCGTCCCAACCCATTCTCATTTTCACGGTCACAGGCTTGTCAACAGCCTCCACGACAGCTGAAACCATTTCATAAATTTTATTCGGATCAAGCAGCCATTTGGCTCCTGCATCACATTTTGTGATCTTTGGCACTGGACATCCCATGTTTATATCAATAATATCCGCAGTTGTGTTTTGGTCAACAAACTTCGCCGCTTCGACAAGCGTTTCTTTTTCTCCGCCGAAGATCTGCAGGCTGAGCGGTTTTTCACGTTCATCGATATAAAGCATTCCCATCGTTTTCGCATTATTGTAAAGGATCGCCTTATCGCTGACCATTTCGGCGCAGACCAAACCCGCTCCGAATTCCTTAACCGTCAAGCGGAAGGCTGAGTTGCAGACACCGGCCATCGGCGCGAGCACAACCCTGTTTTTTAATTCTATATCACCGATTTTAAACATTTTTAGTCCTCCTTTCTTATTCTTCTGATGGAGATAGTTCCTCCACTGTTATATTTAAAGTATTGGCTACATCCCTGAGCATGCTCTCCGTCGGCATACGATTCCCGCGTTCTACTTCACCAAGCACAGAAACGGATATACCCAATGCTTTGGCAAACCCTTCTTGAGTATAACCCTTCAGCTTTCGATATGCACGAATTCGTCTACCCCAGATTTCTGCTTCCATACTCTTACACCTTCTTGATTTTTTGCATGATTGACAGCTCCCTCAAGATCCGGATAAATCTCCAGCAGCGGGATGAGTACAAACAAACGTTCATGCATTCTAGGATGAGGAACGATAAGTTGCTCTGTCTCAATATTTTCACGATTATACAACAAAATGTCAAGGTCTGCAGTCCTCGGCCCCCATCTAATGTCGCGTTTGCGGCCGAGTTCTTTTTCAATACGCTGAGTCAAATCGAGCAATTCAAACGGTGAAAGAGATGTTTTAACAGCTGCAGCCATGTTTAAAAATAGATCTTGGTCTGTATAACCGACAGGATCAGTTTCGTAAATTGACGAGATGTCTGTCACCTCTACAGACGGATGTTGATGGAGGAGAGAGACAGCTTTTTTTAAATATTCTTCCCGCCGGCCGATATTCGAGCCGAGCGCTATATATGCCGTGTTGTTCATTTTCGCTTTCTCGTCATCTCGATGGCCACCGATTTATAGTGTCCCGGTATAGGCGGATCAGGCTTCACGACTTTAACCGTACATTCCTGAACCGCTTCAAAATTCTCCAGCACTTGTGCGGCAATCGTTTCCGCGAGGGTCTCCACAAGGTTGACCGGCTCTCCCTCCACAACCTCTTTGCACAGCTTATACAGCTCTGCATAATTAATGGTGGCCTCAATATTATCCGTTTTCCCGGCTTCGCTTAAATCTAGAAATGCTGTCAGATCAACGCGGAATCTCTGGCCGAGTTTGTTTTCTTCTTTGAAAACACCGTGATATCCGTAAAACTCCATGCCCTCTACATGCACTTTATCGATGATAAACGCCTCCTTTATCAATCATGGCATCCATCATTTTTGCCATCCTGGAGATTTGCTTGACGTCATGCACCCTGACGATATCGCACCCCTTTTGAATACCGAGGCATACTGTCGCCCCCGTGCCTTCCGCTCTTTCTTCAGGCGGCAGATCCAGGACTCGGCCGATAAATTTTTTTCGTGACGTCCCCAATAAAACCGGGTATCCCGGTTCGCTGAACTTCTCGAGCTGATTCATGACCGCCAAATTGTCATGATACGTTTTGGCAAAGCCGATGCCGGGATCAAGTACGATGTGATGATCCTGAACGCCTGCTGATTTTGCAATGCTCACACATTCCATCAAATCAGACAGCATGTCCGGGATCAAATCCTTATAATTCCGTTCCTCGCGGTTATGCATCAAGATAATCGGCACATTATGAGCGGCCGCAACTCGGGCCATGTCAGGATCTGCTTTTGCTCCCCAGACATCATTGATGATGGCTGCACCGGCCTTAATGGCTTCATCTGCCACTTGCGCTTTATAAGTGTCAACGGAAATCGGGACGTCGATTTCCTGAACAAGTTTTTCAATTACAGGTATGACTCTTGACAGCTCTTCATCAAGAGAAACCTTTTCCGCCCCCGGCCTCGTCGATTCTCCTCCGATATCAAGGATATGGGCGCCGTCTTCGATCATTTGTTTTGCATGAATGACGGCGCGATCGATGCTGTTATATTTTCCGCCGTCTGAAAAAGAATCGGGCGTCACATTTAAAATTCCCATGATCAATGTTTTATCTTCATAAGACAACGTGTATTGCTTTGCGATCAGTTGCTTTGAACGCACCGCTGTTTGAAGCGCCATATCCTTCACCCTTTAACTCAAATATTCTTTTGCTGCTTTCCTATCATTAGTGTATGCCTCTTGCAGACGTTTCGACAAATTTCCATCCTTTCCCGGAAATTCAGTGCTGCCGATTCTCCGGAATGGAACGATTTCCTGAACGGAATTGGTCATCCATGCTTCGTCCGCAAAGAGAAGCTCTTCCAAGGGGTATACCCCCTCTATGACTTCGATTCCCATATCTGCAAGGCGCTCGATGACGTAGCGGCGTGTGACACCGCCTAATATGCCGGTATCAAGAGAAGGTGTATACACACAGCTGCCTTTCCGCCAAAAAACGTTGGAAATAATTCCTTCAGCTACAGCTCCGCCTTCGGTAAGAAAAATCCCTTCTTTGGCCGCGTCATGTCCGAGCTCCCTTTTTCCGTACAAATTATTTAAAAAGTGATGCGATTTCAAGCGGAACGGACCCTCTGGCGTATTGCGGCGGACCTGCAAGATGACGCCCTCCTTTTCAGCCGGAACGGATGCAGGCTGAAAAGGATTCATCATCACCATGACGCCGGGATTTTTGTATGAATCAGGAAAAAGGCCGGGGCCGCCGGGACCGGCGGATATATTTAGCCGGACCCTCGCATCCAGATTCTGCGGCTGATTCAACTGAAGCAGCCTGTCAAGAATGACAAGCACTTCGCTTTTTGTCAGCTCAAGCTCAATTTTCAGCTGTTCCAAAGCGTTGTTCAATCTGTCCATATGCCAGTCTAAAAGGAAGGGCTTCCCTTCATAAAGCCGGAACGTTTCGAATACCCCGACTCCGTATAAAAAACCATGGTCAAAAGGAGAAAGTCTTGCTTCCTCCTCCTTTACATATTGACCGTTCAGGTAAATGATCATGCGTTCACTTTCTTTCGGTAAGTCTCAATAAAATTCTTCAGCATCTCTTTTCCGTAAGCGGTCATAATCGACTCTGGATGGAACTGAACGCCTTCAACCGGCAGTTCTTTATGCCTGATGGCCATAATCTCCCCTTCTTCCGTCCAAGCCGATGTCTCAAAACAATCGGGCAGTGTATCCGGTTTGACGATCAAAGAATGATACCTCGTGGCCGTGAGCGGATGTTCCAGGCCTTTAAAAACCGTCAGCCCGTCGTGCGAAATCTCGGAAGTTTTCCCATGCATTAGCCGCTCTGCCCTGACGACATCGCCGCCGAAAACCTGGGCGATCGACTGGTGTCCGAGGCAAACCCCGAAAATCGGTATCTTCCCGGCAAAATGGCGGATCGCTTCAAGGCTGATCCCGGCCTCATCCGGACTGCAAGGCCCGGGAGAAATCATCAAAAAGTCAGGCGACATGTCCTCTATTTCCTGAAGGGTGATCTCATCGTTCCGCTTGACGACCAACTCCTCGCCAAGCCCGCCTAAATACTGAACCAAGTTGTACGTAAACGAATCGTAATTGTCGATCATTAGAATCATATCTCAGCTCTCCTCTGCTCTTTTTTCTCTTCTTCACTCAACTGCAGCGCCTTTTTCATCGCCAGGGTCTTTTTAATTGACTCTTTATATTCATGCCTAGGATTTGAATCGATGACGATTCCCGCTCCCGACTGCATGAACGCCTGGCCCGCTTTCACATAAATCGTTCGGATGACGATATTAAAGTGCATATCCTGATTATATCCGAACCACCCTATAGAACCAGTATAAAGCCCCCGTCTCGTTGGCTCAAGCTCCTCAATAATTTCCATCGTTCTGACTTTCGGCGCTCCGGTGATCGTACCTCCGGGAAACACGGCATGGATGACATCAACGGCATCGCATTCATCCCTTAGTTCACCGCACACATTTGAGACAATATGCATGACGTGGGAATACTTCTCAATCACCATGAATTCATCGACCCGGACCGAACCGTACTTGGAGACCCTGCCGAGGTCATTACGCTCTAAATCAACGAGCATCACATGTTCGGCGCGCTCTTTTTCATTCATGATCAATTCGTTCGCGAGCGCTTCATCCTCCGCTTCATCCGCCCCGCGGGATCGCGTTCCGGCAATCGGCCTTGTTTCAAGCCTGGTGCCCTTTTTCTTAATGAGCAGTTCAGGCGACCCGCAGATGATTTGAAAATCCGGGGTTTCCAAGTAGGCCATGTACGGCGAAGGGTTGATTTCTCTTAACATCTTATACACCTCATAAGGAGGCGCAGAAAGGCGCTCCGACTGGCGAACAGAAAGATTCACCTGAAATACGTCACCGCTTGCGATGTATTGCTTCACTTTCTCAACAGCCTGAGAAAAGCCGGCTTCTGTAAATGAGGCCGCGAATGCCGGGCCTTTGTTATCATTCGGCTGATGACCTCCAGCGGCCTTCGGATGTTCCGTCTTCCACATTTGCTCAAGCCTGTCCAATTTCTCTTCCGCAGCGGCCGGCGTTTCTTCATCAGTGTGGGTAATCACCCAAAGCTGCTGCTGCTCATGGTCATAGACGGCTATATCATCAAATACGAGAAAGAATAAATCCGGCGTTTGCAGATCATCGATAGACAGGATTTTGAATTTCTCAATATATCGGGCATAGTCATAGCTTAGAAAACCGACAGCCCCGCCCTGAAAGTCGGGAAAATCTGCAACCGTCTCCGTTTTCAGCGTTTCAAACCACTGAGAAAACTGCCGAAACGGATCCCCCTCTTTGAATATGATGTCCCCTTTGTATTGAATCGTCGTAATTCCGTCTTTCCCTTTTGCTATTGCGACAGGGTCGAGCCCGACTATGCTGTATTCTCCGCCTCTCGCACTTTCGAGCAGAACGCGGTATTGCTTTCCTTTCGACAGGCTTTCAAATTGCTCTAAAAACCGTTGATTGGAAAATGGGAACGCTCTGGCTACAGGCCTTCGTTGTCTCATCATATCATTCCTCTGCCGTTAGTCTAATGTCCTTATTGTAATGCATATCTTTTTTCTAGGAAAAGAGAATTTCATTTCCAATATAGAAAAAAGTCCTTGAGCATGTTCACTCAAGGACACCGAGCTTTTAAAAGGGCTTCGCCCGTGAAAAACAAAAGGCCGCCGACATTGTCGGCAGCCTCCCGTTTCAACTGGAGCCTATTCAAATTGATAAAGAGGCGTGCTTAAGTATCTCTCTCCGTTACTAGGAAGCACAGCGAGAACTTTTTTGCCTTTCCCAAGCTTTTTAGCGACTTGAAGAGCAGCATAGATCGCCGCGCCCGAAGAAATTCCTCCGAGAATTCCTTCTTCTCTTGCCGCTTTACGGGCAAATTCAAAGGCTTCTTCGTTTTTCACTGTGATGATTTCATCGTAAATTTCCGTATTCAAGATTTTCGGAACGAATCCCGCTCCGATTCCCTGAATTTTGTGCGGACCTGGTTTTCCACCGGAAAGAACAGGAGAATCAGTCGGTTCCACCGCGAAAATCTTGATGGACGGATTTTTTTCTTTCAGGACTTCTCCGGCACCCGTTATCGTTCCGCCGGTTCCGATGCCTGCAATGAATGCATCTAAACCGTCTCCGAATTGTTCGGCAATTTCTTTTCCAGTTGTGCGGCGGTGAACTTCTGAGTTCGCAGGGTTGTTAAATTGCTGAGGCATAAAATAGCCGTGTTCCTCAGCCAGTTCTTCCGCTTTTTTAATCGCGCCTTTCATTCCTTCTGCACCCGGAGTCAGCACAAGCTCAGCTCCATATGCACGCAGAAGGTTGCGGCGCTCAGAACTCATTGTATCAGGCATAACAAGAATCGCTTTGATGCCTTTCGCTGCAGCGACCATGGCAAGTCCGATTCCCGTATTTCCGCTGGTCGGTTCAATCAGTGTATCTCCTTCTTTCAGAAGGCCTTTCTCTTCAGCGTCTTCTATCATGGCAAGCGCAATCCGGTCTTTTACGCTGCTTCCAGGGTTCATATACTCCAGTTTCACATATACTTCAGCACTGTCTTCATCAACTAGTCGATTTAATTTAACGACAGGTGTATTTCCGATTAAGTCATAAACAGAGTTTGCAACGCGAACCATTTGAACACCTCAATTTCCGAGTAATTTTATTGGGATTATATCTAATTTATCAATATCAAAATATTTTGTCAATCTTTATTTTTCATCATAAAACCAAGATACTTTCGCATCTTTCCAAAGTGTCTTCACCGAAGCTTTGTCGCCTAATTGATCCATCGCGATCTGCCTTCTGATTTGATCTTTCACTTCGCTGTAAGTGAAAGCTTGCCCCGGGAGCTTTTCTTTGAGCTGGATGATTGCATAGCCCTGGCTCGTTTTTAGCGGTTCATCCACCCATTGATTTTCCTTTAGCTGCTGAGCTTTCTCTAAATATTCGGCCGGAATGTTTTCGTGCTGATCATTGACGAACCCGAGGTCGCCGCCGTAAGGAGCCGTGTACCGGTCAGTCGAGTGTTCAGCCGCGGCCGCTTCAAAGCTGGATCCTTCTTTCAGCTCTTTAAGAACTTGTTCTGCTTCGTCTTTATCCTTGACAACGATATGCTTGAGGCGATAAGAATCATCGAATTTATATAAATCCTTATTTTTGTTATAGAATGACTTCAATTCGCTGTCAGAAATCACAATATCTTTTGTCAGAAGCTCTTCAAGAAGAATATTATGCTTGATCTGCTCTTTCCATTCTTTTTCTGTCGTATCTTCGTCTTCGTAGAAGGAATTGTATACAGCTTTAATCAGCAGAAATTCTCTTTCAATGTCCTCATCAGACACTTTGATCTTATTTTTTTCGGCCATTTGGGTGACAACGCGGTCGTTGATCATATCTTCAAGCGTTGATTTTCCGTAGCGCTCTTCCATTTCGCTCAGCCATTCTTCACGCGTTATGCCGTTTTTTCCGATATGTGCAATGACTTCTTGAGCGGACGGTGAAGAAGCTGTCTGCGATTTCGTCAGAACATACGCGATCACGATACAATTGACAAAAATCGCACCTAAAATAATCGGCCAAAGTGTTCTTGATTTCAATATGGTGTCTCCCCTTTCCCCATTGTAAAAGACCCGCTACTGCATAGCGGGCTTATATTTCATCTCGAAGCGCTTCAAGCTCTTCCTTTGTAAACAGATACTTTTCATTGCAAAAATGGCATTGAGCCTCAGCTTGGCCATCTTCATCAATCATCTGTTGAATTTCATCTTTGCCAAGACCGATGATGCCTCTTGCGAAACGCTCTTTTGAACAATTGCATGTAAACCGGACAGGAACGGTTTCCAGTATTTCCGGTTCTTCTCCCAATACCGCAGCCAGCACTTCCTCAGGTGACAGACCTTTCTGAATCAGCTTTGAAATGGGCTCCACTTGAGAAAGGTTTGTTTCAAGCTTCGTGATGGTTTCATCGTCTGTGCCCGGCAGCAGCTGAAGGATAAATCCGCCTGCAGCTAAAATCGTATTGTCGGGGTTGACGAGCACCCCTACACCCACCGAAGAAGGAACCTGTTCAGAAGATACGAGATAATATGTAAAATCCTCGCCGATTTCTCCGGAAACGATCTCAACCTGGCCTGTAAATAAATCGCGGAGACCGAGATCCTTTACTACGCTTAGTGTGCCGGACGTGCCGACGGCTCTTCTGACGTCCAGTTTGCCGTGTTCATTTAAGTCAAAATGAACGTGCGGATTGGACACGTAGCCCCTGACATCTCCTTTTGCATTTCCGTCAGCGACAATCGCGCCGATCGGTCCGCCTCCTTCAATCTTGACGGTAAGCTTGTCTTCGCCTTTCAGCATGGCACCGAGCATGACAGCCGCCGTCATCGTTCTTCCTAAAGCGGCGGAAGCGGTAGGCCATGTGTTATGCCTTCTTTGGGCTTCATGAATCGTTTCTGTTGTATTCGCTGCATATGCTCTCACTTTGCCGTCATATGCGATGGCTTTCACTAAATAATCCATACCTCATCCTCCTATACACTTTCAACACGATTCCGTTCATAAATAAGCTCTAGTCCCTTCAATGTAAGGAACGGGTCAACGATATCGATGCAGCCCGATTCGTCTGCTATCAATGAAGCAAGACCGCCCGTCGCAATGACTTTCGGATTTTTCTTGGACTGCCATTTCATCCGTTTGACAATGCCTTCAACCTGTCCGACATAACCGTAAAGGATTCCGGACTGCATCGCGCTGACCGTACTTTTGCCGACAATATGATCAGGCCGTGCAATTTCAATTCTGGGAAGCTTGGCAGCTCTCGAATAAAGCGCTTCAGTTGAAATCGTGATGCCCGGCGCGATCGCACCGCCCATGTACTCCTTGCGCTCGTTAATATAACAGTACGTCGTAGCGGTTCCAAAATCAACGACAATCAGGGGGCTCCCATAGAGATGAATAGCCGCCACTGCATTTACAATCCGGTCTGCTCCGACTTCTTTCGGATTGTCGTATTTTATGTTTAATCCTGTTTTCATTCCCGGACCGACAATCTGAGGCTCGATCTGAAAATATTTGATACACATTCTTTCGAGGGAGAACATGATCGGAGGTACAACTGATGAAATAATAATTCCTTCGATCTGGTCAAACATCAGTCCGACATAATCAAATAAAGAACGAAGAAGCATGCCGAATTCATCTTCCGTTTTATGGCGGCTTGTCTCAATCCGCCAATGATATTCGAGCTCTCCTTCGTGGTAGATGCCGAGGACGGTGTTTGTATTTCCCACATCTATAACAAGCAACATTCTGATCACCACTTTTGACTAGTTTCTCTTACTTGGGCATAAAACATTCTACCATCATACAATACACGATGCGGATTCTGTTTGTAAACGAATCAAATCGTAGTGAACAAAGATTTTCCAAAGAGGTTTTTTCAACCATAAAAAAAGAAAACTGCCAAAAGCAGAGCTTGGCAGTTTTCCTGAAGAGGCGGAAAAGAGTCGTTACTCTTTCTCATCCTCATTTTTTTCTTCGTCATCTCGTTTATTGATGTTGACTTTCACATCGTCTGTCTTTTCCTGATCATCCGAATATGTGCGATCAGGAAGTCTTCCGTGCTCAGACAAATGTTTGATTTGCTCAGCGTCGAGCGTTTCAACTTCCAGCAATGTTTGAGCGATCAGCTCAAGTTTGTCGCGATTTTCAGTAAGGATTGTTTTTGCACGTTCATAACATTCCTTAATGAAGCGCTGAATTTCTTTATCGATTTCATACGCAATCGCGTCGCTGTAGTTTTGGTCATTGTTAAAATCGCGTCCCAAGAACACTTGCCCGCCTTGCGATTGTCCGAATTGAAGAGGACCGAGCTTTTCAGACATACCGAATTCAGTTACCATTCGTCTGGCAATGCCTGTAGCGCGCTGGAAGTCGTTATGGGCACCCGTGCTGACCTCACCGAAGATGATTTCTTCAGCTACACGGCCTCCAAGCAAGCCGACGATCTTATCGAGAAGTTCGGGTTTGGTTTGGAAATAACGGTCTTCCTTAGGAAGCATGACGGCGTATCCGCCCGCTTGACCGCGCGGTACGATCGTTACTTTATGCACCATATCCGCTTCATCCAAGACAAGTCCGATTACGGTGTGTCCCGCCTCGTGATAAGCCACGATATTGCGTTCTTTTTTCGAAATCACCCTGCTTTTCTTTGCAGGTCCGGCGATGACGCGGTCTGTCGCTTCATCGATGTCTCGCATATCGATCTTTTTCTTATCTTGACGCGCCGCTACGAGAGCCGCTTCATTTAGAAGGTTTTCAAGGTCTGCACCTGAGAATCCAGGCGTACGCATCGCGATCGCTTTTAAGTTTACGGATTCATCAAGCGGCTTGTTTCTTGCGTGTACTTGAAGTACAGCTTCACGGCCTTTAACATCTGGGCGGTCAACTGTAATTTGACGGTCAAAACGTCCCGGACGCAGCAATGCAGGGTCTAAAATATCGGCGCGGTTTGTCGCAGCGATAATGATGATTCCTTCATTGGCGCTGAATCCGTCCATTTCAACAAGAAGCTGGTTGAGCGTCTGTTCACGTTCATCGTGTCCTCCGCCAAGACCTGCTCCCCGCTGACGTCCGACAGCATCAATTTCATCGATGAAAATCAGACACGGTGCATTTTTCTTGGCGTTTTCGAACAAGTCGCGAACACGTGATGCACCAACCCCGACGAACATTTCAACGAAGTCAGATCCGCTGATGCTGAAGAAAGGCACCCCTGCTTCACCGGCACAAGCTTTCGCCAACAATGTTTTACCAGTACCCGGAGGTCCGACCAAAAGCACGCCTTTTGGAATCCTTGCTCCGAGTTCGGCGAATTTGCGGGGATCCTTGAGGAAATCAACGACTTCCACAAGCTCTTGCTTTTCTTCATCCGCTCCTGCCACATCTTTGAATTTGACGCGTTTCTTTTCTTCTGTATAGAGCTTCGCCTTGCTTTTTCCAAAGTTCATAACACGGCTTCCGCCGCCTTGAGCCTGATTAAGCAGGAAGAAGAAAAGAATGAAGATAATAACAAAAGGGATGATGGTGGTAAAGAACGTCATCCATCCATTTGCTTCCTGTGCAGGTTCTACTTGTATCTTCGTTTTTTTCACTTGATCAATGATTTGATCTGCCCCTTTTCCTTCAGGAACATGGGTCAGGAAATATTGATCTTTCTCATAGGTCGTCAGCTGCCCCCGAACCTCGTACACACCCCTGACAGGCTGGATGGAGACATTTTCAACCTTCCCGTTATCTAGGTTTGAAACAAAGTCACTATACGTCATATTTTCTGTTTTCGGATTTGCGGTTTGGAAGTAGCTCACAACTCCGATCACAACTAATAAAATAAGTAAATAAAAAATGGTATTACGGAAGACCCGATTCATTCCTTACCTCCTCCCACAGTAAGCACAACTATGTTCAATAGTATCATAGAAAATCGTTCCAATACAACAGATATCCCTTTCGCTAACAAGCCCGAATCAGCTCTCATAAACCGCAGGTTTCAGCACTCCGATGTACGGAAGGTTACGATAGCGTTCAGCATAATCGAGACCGTATCCGACAACGAAAGCATCAGGAACTTCAAAGCCGACGTAGTCCGCTTTGATATCCGCTTTTCGTCCGCTTGGTTTATCAAGAAGGGTTACGATCTTAATCGATTTTGCTTTGCGGTATCGGAAAAGCTCTACAAGATAACTCAAGGTCAGCCCACTGTCGATGATATCCTCAATAATTAAGATGTCACGGCCCTCTACAGATGTGTCTAAATCCTTAATGATTTTTACCTCTCCGGAAGAAACCGTTGAACTGCCGTAGCTTGATACATCCATGAAATCCATTTCCAAATATGTATCAATATGCTTCAAAAGATCAGCCATAAACGGCATGGCTCCCTTTAACACACCGATTGCCAGCGGAAACTTGCCGCTGTACTCTTCTGTCAGAGTCGCGCCCAGCTCCTTGACTTTCTTTTGGATCTCTTCTTCTGAGATCAAGATATTTTCAATATCCTGTTTCATTCTTTGCTAGCCCCCTACACTTTTCATGCTGTCTATATTGTAATACAATGCGATCATTGTTTGTAACATCAAGTTCCTCAAAAATGGTTTTTTTCAGACCAGGTATCCAAATAATGTTTCCAACCGCGTCTGTTACAATGGGCCAGCTGTCTCTTTTCGCAAGAGGCACTTTTTCATCAATAAATATATCTTTAACCTTTTTTGAGCCGTTCATCCCTTTAAGTTTGATTCGGTCTCCGTTTTGCCTTGTCCGTACATAAAGGGGAAATTGAACCTGCTTGGGACTTGTTGCAAAAACATCGTTTCCTTGCAGCTTCCGGGTTGAACCGGGTCCGCTCACATGAAGGGAGGAGCCGTCGGGAAGCATCAGTTCTTCTTCGTCTGCCCCGCTTATTTCATAATGATAGGAAACATTTTCACATTGTAAACGCTGAAATGTAAACAAACATGTATGATAAGATTTTGCAACTTTTAACCCATTCGGAAAATCAAGGGAACCGGATGGTCCACCTTGTGAAATCCAATCCAGAAACACTTGAATATGATGGGCTGAAAACGCTGATGGAACGTTTTCATAAAGATAGTTTAATATTAGATGAACTCCCCTTCTTTGTAAAGGCATAGGGAGCGCAAGAAGCCGATCGATGCTGATTTCGACACCGGAACTTGACTTGCTTGTGATTACTGTATTCATTTTGTCTTTCGTTAATGCCTGTAAGTATAATTCGTCTTCTGTCAGGAATTCACTGACGGATTGAAACCTTTTATGGACATCTTCCGACTCTTTCTTCAGAAAAGGGAGAACATGGTGCCTGAACCGGTTCCTGGTGTAATCATCCTCACTGTTGCTCGGATCGGTCCTATACGGTATTCGATTCTCTTTGCAGTAAGCCAAAAGATCATCCTTTGACAGCCTTAGAAACGGCCTGAGCAGCCAGCCGCTGTCAAAACGGCGCTTTGGCTGAATTCCGGCAAGCCCGAGCCCGACAGTGCCTTTTGCCATCTTCATCAGCATCGTTTCCACCTGATCATCTCCGTGATGAGCCAGAACCAGGTATTCAGCCCGGTGCCTTTTCATTAACTCTTGAAAAAACGCATACCGGCATTCTCTTGCAGCAGCCTGTTTATTCAGATTGTTTTCCGCGGCAAATGTCAGGACATCGATTTGCACCGCCTCGCATTGTATGCCTTCCGCCTCGCAGTAGTCCTGAACGAACCGCATATCACGCTCAGACTCTTCGCCTCTGAACATATGATCGACGTGTGCTGCAATCAGCGTCGCCGAGGCAGGAACCGTACGGTGCAGAGCATGCAGCAGCGCCATCGAATCAGGCCCGCCGGAGACACCTGCAACCAGTGTCGCTCCATCAAATGACAGTTCGTATTTTTTCATGAAATCTTCAATACTTTTCACAATGTCCTCCCACTAAGAGCAGGGTGTATTTCAAAAGATATAAATATCCTAACACTTTCAATCGGTCCCTGCAAAGAAGAGCTATCCGCCGGCAAAGCAGAACTAAATAAAAAAGAGAACGATATACGCAAAGTAAAGGGCAAGAACGCTTACGACGATCAGCAGTGTTTCAAAAACACCGCCGGATTTAGAACTGTTTCTTTGCTTTCTGCGCCCGCTCCTTAACCTTTGCTGCTGAGGCGTCCCCCGCTTATGCCGCGGGCCTTGAGACGGGGCGGATGCCGATGAAGAGCGGGCGGTTCTCGACTGGCGGCTGCTTTGCATTCGGGCCGGCCGGCCGATTTTCAGGAGGTCTCCCTTCATTTCATCAGCTGTTCGATAGCTTCCTTTTAAAGCAGAAGCAAGAACCGGCTTATACCGCTTTAAAAACGGATGTCCGTCGATGACTGACATAAGCTGTTCCTGAGGTCTTGCTGTCTTTTTAAATTCTTTTTTCACCGCACAGTTCACCATAATCATGGCGACTGAAAACAGATCATACGACGGCTCAGCCTTACGGGTTCCGAATTCCCAATAGCCTCTGTCAAAAAACTCAGTATATTCCTTGATTGCCCGGCCTTCTTTTGTCGTCCCGCCCACATCAATACAGCGAATTTGCGGCGGCGGGCCCGTCACGATTAAATTCTCGGGCTTTAAATCTCCAAACACCCATCCTTCGCGATGAATGGCCGACAGACTTGAGAGAAGCTGGCTGATCAGCACCGGAATCCATTCCTCGCCTTTTTCGTTTACATATCTTAAAAGAAGCGGACCTTCAATATATTCCATGACATAAAATGAGAGTTTTTTGCCCGCACCCGCAACCACCATGTCATCCACATCAAAAAAAGAAGGCCCCATTGCTTTTGCCTGGGCCTTTGAGAAAGATTTCAGAACATTCACTTCCGAGGTAATGGACAGGCTGTCATCGCTCACTTTTAATGCAACGCGGCCCTTTCCTGAATCGGCCAGATACACAACGCCATTCGCCCCTTTTCCAAGCTGTCTGATGATCTTGTAGGAATGATTGTTCCACTTTCCAACAACGGCTGCACCCGGCTTTAGACTAGCCGCCAAACTCGTCGAAGCGTTTTTCATCGTCTTCTAACATTCTCCTTCTTGAGCCGATTTTGTTAAAATGCTGAATCGCCTCTCGTATTGCGGGTCCTGTCGGCGTAATGCCGCCAGCTGAAAGCTTGGAAAATATTGAAGAAAGAGATTCAAACTTCGGGGTCCAATTGAGCACAAGCTCGACCTCTTGTTTTTTCCCGGGAAATATAAGCATCGCAAATTCGTTTTCGCCGATTCTTGAATTGAGACTGATGGAAAGGTCTATCAATGCTTCTTTAACGGTCGGCAGCTTCGGATTCATGCTCGCGCTTGTATCGACAAGAACCAATACATGAAGATGTACGGTCTCGCCGAGCTCGTCTACGACTTCCATAACTTCACCGCGTTTATCAGGAGGCAGTTCATCCATTTCGGTATGCTTGCCGAGAATTTGTTTGAGCTCACTATTGACAACGCCTTGAAGGGTTTGCGTCATCGCCTTTTTTGTCACCATTTGAACGGTCTGCGACAGCTGCGACGCGTAAACAACCTGGTGAACTCCCCCGCCTGCGAGAGCGATCCCTTCAACTTCTTTCATCGCCTCCTGATCCATTTCATGCTCGTCCATAATCCCAATCACATTCACGGTAATTCCCTGCTCCTTCGCAAAGGCGGCCATGGCCTGCGGGTCTTCGCCGCGGTTTGAACAGCCGTCCGTCAAAAGCAGGATTTGATTCAAATGCCCCTTTTTCATCGTTTTTATTCCTCCTGGACAAAGATATCTTGATTTAGTTCCATCATCGCCAGAAGAAATTTGATTTATACGAAGGCTAAGAAATCTCTTGATTCTTTTGGAAAAAAGACGGCGCCGGAATGGAGGCCCACTTTGGCGTATTATGGTCCAGCTTGATAACAATCACCGTCATATCGTCCTCAATCAGACCCGACCTTGTCCGAATCACTTCTTCCATGATCAAGTCGGCGATTTCCTGAGGCTCCTCGGTTTTCAGAGATTTCAATTTACGCTTCATCCACAGATCATGATTTTCAACATGTCTAGGCCCTTCAAAGATTCCATCGCTCATCATGATCAAAAGGTCTCCCGCTTTTAATTGCTCGCTGACTACATCAACATCGAATTCTGTAATGATGCCGATCGGCAGATTGCTGGCCTGCACTTTGATAATTTGATCGCCTCTTTTAATAAAGCTCGGGGTAGAGCCGATTTTCAAAAACTTGCAGCTCGCATCCTGAAGATCGATGACCGATAAATCCAATGTCGAATATATTTCATCTGTCGTCCTTAATGAAAGAATGCTGTTGATCGTTTTAATCGCCACTTTTTCGTCGATGCCCGACTGAAGAATCTTTTCCAGCAGCTTGATCGTCTCATTGCTTTCAAAATGGGCCCTTGCGCCATTTCCCATACCATCGCTGATGGCGGCCGCATATTTGCCGGTGCCGAGCTCCATCATATTGTAGCTGTCGCCGGAGACAAGCCCTCCTCCTTTTGCTGCGTGCGCGGCTCCCGTCACCACCCTGTATGACTTCGCCGAACCGAAAGCAACATGACAATATCCATTCGGATGGCCGGCGCACTGTTCCGCTTTGACGATAATTTGTTCTTCCAAAATATCGGACAGCATCGGAGCGATGATTTTTTCACACTCCCCGTGGCCGTTGCAATATGGGATACTCATTTCGATATCGATATTTCCCTGCTCAAGACTGTAAATTTCGACTTGTTGAATTTCAATGCCGAAGTGCTGCAGCGCATCCCGAATTTGTTCTTCTTGAATAAAATGCTGCTCCCTCTCCCTTTTTATTTCCCGAGAAAAGTCCGCCATAACCTGAGAAACTCCGAGCAGCTGCTCTGCGACGAGACGCCTGCTGTCATGCACCTTTTGTTTTAATGTCTGGTTTGCCCTAAAATGAGACAGCTCGTCTTCCATCAGCGCTTCTACTTGCTTTGATTTGGAGCAGTGCTGATGAAACTCCTTTTTCAGCTTGCGGTTTTTAAAATATTGCTTTTCTTCTGTTTCCTGCATAACTCGTTTCATCAAGTCATATGTTTTATCAAAGTTCTGAACCCAGCACTTGTTTTTCTTATAACAGGACTGGCAGGAGTGTTCTGTCACCGTGCTCAAAAACAGATCGATCTCTTTTTCTTTTCCTTCATCATCTGGAACCGAATGATAAAAGGTAGCGAAGCTTTCGGATAATGCGTGAAAAACACTCGAAAACTGATCGACCTTCTGCGCGGTGACATCGCGGATTTTTCTTGCATATTGCTGCTGTTCCTGAGCGTGTTCAGTCGTTCCCGGTATATATTTAGCCACTTTTTTCGTAATCGACTGAGGGGTTAAAAGGAACAGGCCGATTGCAATCAGTGATTCATAAAGCGTCGGCACAAGTTCAGCTGAACCTTCTCCGTACAGAGAAATCAATAGTGATCCGATCAATAAGCCGACCGCTGCACCGAACTTTTTTCCTTCTTTTAACAGACCGCCGAGAAGGCCTGAAAAAGCCAGCAGGCTCATCTGATATAAATTGCCGATATTTGAAAGACTGAGGATCAGCCCGGTCACAACTCCGACTGTACAGCCGATGCTTGCGCCCCCGATGAACGCGAAAGCGAGCACAACATAACGGGCCAATATCAGTTCAGCCTGCATGCCTTGAAAAGAAACGCCTGTCAAACCTGTGAGAACAGAAGCGATTAAAATCATAAAACAAATGATCTCTTCAATTTTCAGCGACTGTTTCGCCCGCTTTGAGGTGACAATCGGCAGGCTTTGCAAAAAAATCAGTGTGAGGATAAACGATAACCCAGCTTCAACAAAAGCCATAATATAGTGATAACCCGAAACCGTTCCGTATTCGGCATATACGAATCCGCATCTTGTCACAGCCATCGCTAAAAAGACGACGACAGGCAGCGTTCTGACGCGGTCTTTTATAATAAGAGACGTCATTTTGGAACATATCGCAAATGCAAACAGAGCCGCAAGCACGAACAGCGAATGCTGAGGCGATATGCTCAGAGCCCCGGCAAGAAGCGCCAGGCATGCAAGAAAAGCTTTATCTTTTTTAATTAAAAGCATCGCTCCGAAAAATGGAAGAGCAAAGGGAATGACCTCTGACAGAATGAAGGCTCGTCCCAATAAAAAACCGATGATCATATAGATCAGCCCTTTATAAAAAAAGAGGGAATATAAATGCTGCATCACAAGCTTCGTCATGCTGCCAAACCATGAATACAATTTTTGAACAGCAGGTCCAGCTATTGGGCTGTTCACTCTTCTTTCCGCTTTTTCCATGCTCTCATCTCCCACTCGTTTATTCGTTGCTTGCCATTATAGCGAAAGATGAAATAGGATTTTGTCAAAAGAAGGTAATGAATTCAAAGAACTCTTCGACGCTTTTTGTAGCATGCTTCAATCACTCTTGATAAGTCGAGTCCATTCCCGTTATTTTGCGTATTTTTATGCAGCAAAAAAACCGGCTTCAGAAGAAGCCGGTTTCCGGAATGACCCGTACGGGATTCGAACCCGTGTTACCGCCGTGAAAGGGCGGTGTCTTAACCACTTGACCAACGGGCCTTCATATAAGTAGCGGCGGAGGGAATCGAACCCCCGACCTCACGGGTATGAACCGTACGCTCTAGCCAGCTGAGCTACACCGCCATGTTGTTGATTTCTTTTAACGCACAAGTTCTATAATACAAAGGATTGTCCTATCCGTCAATAGAAATTTTAATAAAAATTTTATAAGAAAATAAAAAGGCATCCGTTGGGATAAGACGAATGCCTTTCGTATATATAGAAAGCAGCAAGTTAACCTCTTCTTGCTCCGCGCCCTCCACGTTTTGATTCCGTGTTGCGTTTTAGAGACGATAAGCGATCTTCACTGTCTTTTAAAAACTTATTCATTTTCTGTTCAAACGTTTCTTTAGAGCGGAAATCATTTTTAGGTCTCGCAGGTCTTGATGATTGAGGACGGTCTACAGCCTTTTTGATCGACAAGCCGATTTTCCCATCTTTCTCAACATTGATGACTTTAACTTCTACTTGATCACCAACCTTCAGATGATCATTAATGTCCTTCACGTAGTTATCGGCTACTTCGCTGATATGAACAAGACCTGTTGATCCTCCAGGCAGTTCAACAAACGCTCCGAAATTTGTAATACCTGTTACTTTCCCTTGCAACTTGCTGCCAACTTCAATCGACATAAAAAAAGTGCTCCTCCTTAGACTTAAAAAAGATCATTTGTTTAATTATACATAAAGAAAAAATTAAGTGTCAACAAGGCTACTTGCTCTTATCTTCAAACTTGAAGATGATTTCGCCATCTTTTGAGAGGTAATAATCCTTTCTGGCAAGCTCTGCAACGTAGTCCTCATCCTTTAATTTCACAATCTCATCTTTCAAATCCGATTTTTTTGCTTCCAGTTGTTCCAATTGTTTCAAAAGCTCTGCTTTCTTCTCTTGCTTCGCGCTGATATCCGAAGTCTGCGACCAAAGCGAACTGACAATCACAATCGCCGACAGCAGCACAACGGCGCCGAAAACCATCAACCGTCTGTATAGACCGCGTCTTTTTCTTTTCAGCTGCTGCTGTTTTCGCTCCATCTGCTCTTTGTATTCGTTCTGTATTTGCGATATGTTGCGTCTCGTGGGATCATTCATTCCAGACGGCCTCCCCTCATTTTTTTATAAGTTTTGCCTTAATGGTTATGAATAGTTTCTTCCCCTTTTCGAAAAATCCTGCTCCTTTTTGCAAAAAGCGTCTCAACAATCCCCGAACCGGGGCGGGAAGAAGCCTGCAGCATTGATATAGTATAAAATAAATCGGATATCCTGCAAATTTTAATATCTTATATAAACATACCGCAAAAAAACGAAAAAGAACATAGATATTTCTCATTGTAAAGAGAATGATGGCTAAAATAGCTTGAAACGTCCATACAACAGGCCGAAACACCATCATCTGCATCATCTTTGAGACCAGCCTGGAGATGAATATGAAAAAGGAAATCATCCATTCCAAAAGCTTGATATAGATCTGCTTAAAAAGGCTTTGATAAGCGGCAAATCCAAGCATGACCGCCAGAAAGATATAAATTCGGAATTCCCCTTCATTCACGCTCAGCAAAACATAGAAAAAAAGGAGACCTTGTACCACCCAAAACAAAAAATCATGGAGAAACAACAGCCACCTTGCTGTTTTCGAGCGGACGACAAAACGGGTGTAGGTGTCAAGAGAAGCGCCAAGCCATGCCCCCATTCCGGCCATGGCCAGCATCGTATAGAACTGAGTGGTCAGCGTCATTTAAACAACTTGCTAAAAAATCCTTTAGCTTTCTCCCCCTGCTGCTCATCCAAATAGACGAGATCAAGCACTCTTCCCTTGATGGAGACAACGCCTTTTTCCACATCGAGATTCTTCATCTGCAGGTTTTCGCCTCTGACCGCCAGCATGCCCATGACCGTCTCAAGTAAAAATTCCTCATTGTCAAAGCTCTCGACCTGTTTGACACCGGATATATCCAGCAGCTTGCGGCCCTTCATCGTCACATTATGTTCAGGACCAGATGCCCCGCTGGAAGGGTTGTGCTGATCATAATATACATTCATCGATTCATCCCCCATATCCTCATACTAAGATTCGATACTGCATTGTATGAGACGGGGGATTTTTTTAGAACAAGCCTATTCTCCTCCCAGCTTCTCTTCTTTGAGAACGGTATACATATCAGCGGCTTCTTCTTTTTTTGTCGTATCCTTCAATTCATTGACTTTGACGGTTACAAGCTTTTGGCCGAAACGCACCGCAAGCTCGTCTCCCGCTTTGACAACAGAGCTTGCTTTCGCCTGCTGGCCATTGATCGAAATTCTTCCCTGGTCAGCCACTTCTTTTGCAAGCGTCCGTCTTTTAATCAGCCTTGATACTTTGAGAAATTTGTCGAGTCTCATCACTTGTCAGCTCCTTTCAATGTCTTTCGCTTCATTCCACAATTCGTCCATTTCTTCAAGCGTCATACTTTCCAGATCCTTGCCCATGCGCTTTGCAGATTGTTCAATATGCCTGAACCTTCTGTAAAACTTGGCATTTGTCATCGCAAGGGCCTCTTCCGGTTCAATTTTATAAAACCGGCCGATGTTGACGAGAGCGAATAAAAGGTCGCCGAACTCTTCTTTCATTTTTTTGCTGGTCTGTTCGGCTTCGGAAATTTCTGAAGAAAATTCTTTCATTTCCTCGTGGACTTTATCCCAAATATCCTGGACATTCGACCAGTCGAATCCGGTCTTTGCCGCCTTTTTCTGAAGCTTGTTCGCTTTTGACAAAGCGGGAAGCGGCTTTGGAATGTCGTCGAGGAGGGATGGATCGTCCGCTTGTTTCTCCTGCTTCTTGATCTCTTCCCAGTTTACCATGACGTCGGCCTCATCACGAACAGATACTTCTCCGAAGACATGCGGATGCCTTCTGATCATTTTTGCGGTGATGCCGCGAATCACATCGTCAATTGCAAAAAGACCGTCATCCTCGCCGATCTGCGCATGCAGCAGAACTTGGAGCATCACATCGCCGAGCTCCTCAACAAGGTGGTCGGGATCTTCTTCATCAATCGCCTCGAGCACCTCATAGCATTCTTCAATTAAGTATTTTTTGAGCGATTCATGGGTTTGTTTCCGATCCCACGGGCAGCCGTCCGGTCCGCGCAGCTTCCTGATGACGCTGCGGAACATCGAAAATTCCTGGTACAGAACCTCCTCGTCTTTGACCGGCGGAACGTAGACGCTCGTTAAATTATTGATGCCGACACTTCTGTCTAATTCGTAAAGAGGCACTGTCCGAATGTCTTGCATGCTGCTTCCTGCCGCTGTGACAATGACGACTTCATAGTCATTAGGAAGCTTTTCCATCAACGTCAGTTTGACCTCTGATGCCGTCATTTGATCATATACCTGGCAAATAATCAAATGATGACGGAGCTCGACTTCGTCAGCGGAAAACCGGACGGCGTCGACAAACTGAAACCCGTCAATCGGATCGATCTGCAAAGCATTTAACGTCGCATCAATAAAGCTGTGACCTCCCTCGACAACGACGTCGGCCTGATGAGCGCCCCGCCTCTCAAGCAAAAGCTGGACCGTTTTTTCAGCGACGAACGGATGTCCCGGAACGGCATAGAGCACATCGCGCTGCTTCGCCTCCTCAAACAGCCTATCTACGATCTCCTCGTAAACATCTTCGAATTGATCATGCTTTTCATAGACCTCATCAAAAAAATGAATCTCCGCTATTTCTTTTTTCAGGTCCTCTATTAATGGATGGTCTTTCGTCCTGACAAAAAGAACCTCCGCTTGTGTAAGCCGTTTATAAACACCGAGGGTTAATTGATTCATATCGCCTGCCCCCAGGCCGACTACCGTGATTTTACCGGCCATGCCTGCCGCCCCTTTCTCGTTTTAATGTCAGGAGCTTGCTGCCAAAAGGTACAAGCTCAAGTTCTTTTTCTGAAAACACTCGTAATGTGAAGATACCGGACAAAAAGACAACGCCGCCGACGAAAACGGCGCTAAGGCTTTCCGCCGCCGCGATCCATCTGTTTTCGTGAGGTATGGCCGCTTCAAAAGCAAAAAGCCACACCGCCAGAGCGGCCGACATGATCACAGCCGACAGCAAAACACCCGCTATCCTGTATTCCGGCAGCTTGATCCAGCCTTTCCTTTTCAGCTGAAAAAAATTGAGCCCAGCGACAGCGGCGAATGACATCATAGTCGCAAAAGCGGCGCCGGAAATGCCGAAACCGGGGATCAGGAGCTCGTTCAATACGGCTTTCACAAAAAAGCCGCAGCAGACGGAAACAGCTGGTAGACATGTATTGCCGAGTCCTTGCAAAACAGCAGTCATCGTGATCGCCAACGATGCAAACAGAATCGACACGCTGAAAATTTGAAGCGCAGCCGTTCCATCGCTGTTCTTAAACAGCATGACATTCACCGGCTCCAAAATGCATATCAGACCGGCGGCTGCTCCAGTCCCGATGACGAAGCTCATTTTTAGCGAATACCGGATCTTTTCCTCCAGAACCGCCGTTTCTCCCTTTTTCTTCGCTTTTGTAAGGGACGGGACAAGAGCTGTCGCAATGCTCGCAGCAAAAACGGTTCCAAGCTGCAAAAGCGGCTGTCCCCTGTCATACACCCCTTTTGTATGTTTCGCCTGAAGTTCGTCCATTCCTTGTCCGGCCAGCAATGAATACAAGTTCAATGCGTCGACAAGCTGGATGAGAATCAGCATGAGGCCGGCGGTGCAAATCGTAACCGAGTACAGACACAGCTGTTTCAAAATATCGCCTGTACCGGCCTCTATCCCGGCGGCAGCGGGATGCTTTTCACGCTTGGCCCAAAACACGGCGAGAATGAAAAACGCCGCAAGGCCGCCGACAAGGGAGCCAAAAGCAGCCCCTGCCCCGGCGTCATATAAGGAAAAGCCGTTTTTGACGAGCCACCACGTCAAAATGAGGATCGCCCCGACCCGGAGTGTCTGTTCTCCAATTTGAGAAAGTGCCGTCGGAAGCATCCGTTCGCCTCCTTGAAAATAGCCTCTCAGCGAAGACACAAACGGCAGCAGCAAATAAGAAAACGACACGGTGCGGATCACCCCGGTAAGGTCGGGATCACCCATAAACCCTGCGATGGCTTCGGCTCCGGCAAACAAGAGAAGAAAAAAGCCAAGGCCCACAGCCGACAAAAAAAGCATAGACACCCGGAGAATTATTGCCCGGTTTGCCGTCCCGTAATCATTCAACAACTTTGAAATGATGACCGGGAACCCGGAGGTGGCAAGCATCACAGATATTCCGATCATCGGATACACCTGCTGAAAAATATAAAAACCGACATCTCCAACTATATTTTGAAAAGGCACTCTATATACAGCGCTTAATATCTTTGATAATATCCCCGCCAATGATAATACAAAGGCACCTTGCCAAATCCACTGTCTTTGACCTTTTACAAACCCCATTCCTTTAAGCTCCTTCCAATGCGCTTTCTCTCAGCTTTCTAAAAAGCGCACGAAACGTGCTTATTATACCATATTCAGGGCTCATACCCCGCCTGCAACTGTGAACTAAAAAAGAACAGCCCAAAAGGTGCTGTTCCAACTGCTGATGCTGATTCAAGCTGAGAAAAACGCTTTCGGCATTCCAGCTCATTCGTTCGAGCAGGAATGTCAAAATAAAAGGAATGAGACCTATTGTTCCATTTGACGGGCCAAAAAACTTGCGGCGGTTTCAACCGCTTTATGTTCCACTTCGCCGATTGACTGATCTTTCGAAAAAATGACAACCGCTCCGATCGGATCGCCGTTTGCAACAATCGGACCGACGGTATAAGAAGCAACCTCTTCGTCAATACCATCAATAAGCTGAATTGTCTTCGCGTCTCCTTCCAAAACAGAATTGCGCTGATCCATCGCCTTTTCGACCATGTCGCTGATCGATTTGTTTAAATAGTCTTTTTTAGACCCCCCGGATACTGCGATATACACATCCCGGTCGCAAATCAGCACGGAATGGCCCATGCTGTCATAAAGCGCATCAGCATACTCCTTTGCAAAGTCGCCGAGCTCGCTGATCGGAGAATATTTTTTTAAAATAACCTCCCCATCCCGGTCCACAAATATTTCCAAAGGGTCTCCTTCACGAATGCGCAAAGTTCTGCGGATTTCCTTCGGGATCACGACCCGGCCTAAATCATCAATTCGACGTACGATACCAGTTGCTTTCATCTCTGCTGCCTCTCTTTCATTTGATGATATATCTGGTGGATATAAACAGAGCTGTGTACTTATGTAACACTCTCCACTCTTGATTGGTTTTAGTATCCTTCACATCAAATGTAATATACGCGAGAAACAACAAATTTTTATGATGAAGCGATCGTTTGCTTTTTAACGTTTTGAAGGCCTTTCAATATTTCGAGAAGCGTTTCCAGCCACTCTTCCGGTTTTCGGTTTTTCACTTGAATCGAAATTTTCAATTTCTTTCCTTCCATCCCGAGGCCAATCTGTCTGCCGTACTTGCTGCCGAGTTCAAACAGTTTTTGGCCGTCAATTTCGGCACTAGCTTTTTCGTCAATCGTCAGTCTGACGGCGTCTTTATCCTGTTTGATCAGCTCGACGCGTTCTGTGATGGCATATACCTTCGCCTCTGCGATGGCGAATAAATATTCGACTTCTTTCGGGTATTCGCCGAAGCGATCGATCATCTCATCTTGAAGCTCGCTCTTTTCTTCAATGGTTGAAATCGCTCTGAACCGTTTATACATATCTATTTTTTGCTTGCCGTCTGTCACATAAGTCTGCGGAATATATGCGTCAAGCTCCAAATCGATTTCCGGCTCAAATTTTTCAGCTTGCGGTACATCTCCCTTGCGAGCTTCTATTGCTTCCTTGAGCATTTGCGAATATAAATCAAAACCGACGGAATCAATGAACCCGTGCTGCTGCGCACCTAAAAGGTTTCCGGCGCCGCGGATCGTCAAATCGCGCATTGCGATTTTAAATCCTGACCCGAGTTCTGTAAATTCTTTAATCGCCTGAAGCCTTTTTTCGGCCACTTCCGTAAGGACTTTGTCCTTCCGGTACGTAAAGTAAGCGTAAGCTACACGGTTTGAGCGGCCGACTCGGCCCCTCAGCTGGTACAGCTGGGAAAGCCCCATCTTATCTGCGTCAAATACGATCAGGGTATTGACGTTTGGAATATCAACGCCCGTTTCAATAATCGTTGTGCTGACGAGCACATCCGATTCTCCCTCTAAGAAATTCAGCATGACCGATTCGAGTTCGTTTTCTGTCATCTTTCCATGGGCATACGTCACCTTGGCATCAGGCACAAGCATTGAGATTTCTTCCGCTTTTCTTTCAATATCCTCCACCCGGTTGTACAAGAAGTAAACCTGACCGCCTCTGGCCAGCTCGCGTTCTATCGCTTCTCTGACCAGAGCTCCGTTGTATTCGACAACGTACGTCTGTACCGGGAAGCGGTTTTCCGGAGGTGTTTCAATGACTGACAAATCTCTGACACCGAGCATGGACATATGAAGGGTTCGAGGTATCGGAGTTGCCGTTAACGTCAAAACGTCGACATTCGCTTTAATGCGTTTAATTTTTTCCTTGTGCGTGACACCGAACCTTTGTTCTTCATCGATGATAAGCAGTCCAAGATCTTTGTACACGACATCCTTGGACAACAGCCTGTGAGTGCCGATTACGATGTCAATCGTTCCGTTTTTTAAGCCTTTGATCGTTTCATTTGCTTCTTTTCTCGTCCGGAACCGGCTGAGCAAACCGATATTAATCGGGTAGTCCTGGAAGCGTTCCAATATCGTTTCATAGTGCTGCTGTGCGAGGATCGTAGTCGGCACAAGAATCGCAACCTGTTTTCCGTCTGCAATCGCTTTAAAGGCGGCACGGATCGCCACTTCGGTTTTGCCGTAGCCCACATCGCCGCAAAGGAGCCGATCCATCGGTCTTTCTTTTTCCATGTCTCTTTTAATCTCATGGATCGATCTCAGCTGATCCTCTGTCTCCTGATAAGGAAATGCGGCTTCAAACTCACGCTGCATTTCATGGTCTGGAGAAAACGCGTAACCTTTGCTTGCTTCCCTTTCGGCATAAAGCTTGATCAAGTCATCGGCGATATCCTGGACAGAGCTTTCAACCTTTTTCTTAACCCGTTTCCATTCGCTTCCCCCGAGTTTATAAAGCTTCGGCTCTTTGCCTTCGGAGCCGACGTATTTTTGCACCTGATCAATTTGGTCAACCGGTACGTAAAGCTTGTCGCTTCCCTGGTAGTGAATATTCAGGTAATCCTTATGAATGCCGTTGATCTCCAGCGTTTCAATCCCTAAATACTTTCCGATACCGTGGTTCACATGGACGACATAATCGCCAATCTGAAGCTCCGAGTAGCTTTTGATCCGTTCGGCATTGGTCAGTTTTTGTTTGCGCGCCTGCTTTTTGACACGCTTTTTAAACAGCTCTTCCTCGGTAATGACGGCCAGCTTGATCATCGGAAGTTCAAAGCCGGATTGAAGGCCGCCTTCCATAATGTAAATCTGGCCTTGGGCAAGCGCTGCATCCTGGTCGGCCTGGGCGGCTTCGATATCATAATCGGACAATACAGACGCAAGTTTTTCGACGCGCTCTTTGCTGTCCCCTAGAAAAACCGTTGTATATTTCGATTTCTTAAACCGTTCAATCTCATTTTTGAGCACATGCATTTGTCCGTGAAAGCTCTGCATTTGCTTGCTTGAAACATTGACGATGTTTTGCGGACTGGTGTGCTGCACATGCCTTAAAAACAGCGAGTAATACAAAATCGGGCGGGACTGTTTTGAAATGAGGCTGTGAAAAGGAAATGACATTGCAGTATCATGAAGGATTTTCCCTTCTTCCAGCAGGCTCGTAATCCATTCTGCCTCTTCCTTTTGCAGCTGGTCTTCCATTTCATGAATACGGCTGATTTCATCTAGTATCAGCAAAGTATTTTTCGGGAAATAATCTAGTAAACTAGCAGGCCTTTCATAGAAATAAGAAAGGTATTTAACCATTTCCTGGCCGACATGCCCTTCCTTGAGGCGCTCTTTATCTTCCGCGATATTTTGGTCGAGAATTTCCTTTTGTTTATCAAGCTTCAGCTTTTTAAGACTGTTGGCAAGGCCTTTATCGATTTGTTCAAGCGCTCTTTGCCGATCTTCATCCCGCACGATCAGTTCCTTCGCAGGGCCGATCGTTACTTCATCGCGCGTTTCCAGTGAGCGCTGATCATCCGTATTGAATATACGAATCGAGTCAACTTCTGTATCAAATAATTCAATCCGGACAGGGTTTTCTTCGGTCAATGAATAGACATCGATAATACCCCCGCGAATGCTGAATTCGCCTGGAGCCGCCACCATATCCGTACGCTCATACCCCATTTGAACAAGCTTCTGAAGCAGCTGTTCCGGGTCGATGTCGCGCCCCGTCTCAATGCGAATCTGACTGTTTTGCCATACTTCGACAGGGGGCAGCATTCTTCTGACGGCTGCTGCCGGAGCAATAACGATAGGCGTTTCACCGCTTGCAAGCCGATTTAAGACGTCAAGCCTTTGCGAGCGAAGCTCAGGGCTTGCCACCGCAATTTCAGAAGAAATCAATTCGTTGACAGGATATAAAAGGACAGGCTGATCTTTTATCAGCCCTGTCAAGTCATCTGTAATTTTTTGAGCCTGATAAAGGTTATGCGTAATTAAAAATACCGGCCGTCTCGTTTCTTTTGTAAGTGCGGCTGTAAATAACGACCGGGCAGATCCGGAGAGCCCCGCAAGCAGCTGTTCCTTCAGCCCTTCGTTCAAGCCGTTGACGATGGATTTAAAATCATCGCTTTTTGTGATATAGGATTGAATATTGTTCAAATGAGCCCCTCCTCTCTTCCTCAAATAGAAAAATGCTTTGGTCTAGTCTCTACACCAAAGCTATTTATTGAATAAACGAATGATATTGGTGATAATCCGGGTTTCGCTCAAGCGCTTCTTGACAATCTTCACATATCGTCTTCACGTGTAAATCCCCATTATCCATATAAGAGATCATATCGTTTCTTTCATCGTTTGTTAAGTGGTTAAAGCCCAACTGTTCACTGTTTACATAAGAATGATCAAGACTTCCGACTTTAACACCGCAATGCCGGCAATAATAATGTAAAGCCATAAAGGAACCTCCATACCGAGTCTTTTTAAAACTAGTATGTTCCGTTCCCGTTTGCCTTATACCTTGGCGTTAAATTCATTCATGACTTCTAAAAAAGGTTTTTCCAGAGAAGCTTCACAGGCCTTGGCCGATTGTCTGACGGCCTCTTGTATCGCCGGCTCTTCTTCATCTGTAAAAGCGCCAAGCACATAATCGACGATTTTCATGCCGTTTACCGGACGGCCGATTCCGATTCTGATCCGGTTAAACTCAGTTGTTCCCAGATGCTGAATCATCGATTTGATGCCGTTATGGCCTCCTGCGCTTCCTTTCGTCCTCAGACGGATTCTTCCGGTCGGAAGATCCAAGTCATCGTAAATCACTTTCAAATTGTCAACAGGGATCTCATAATAGTCCAAAAGCGGCCTCAAACATTCTCCCGATAAATTCATATATGTAAGCGGCTTAACAAGTAGAACCTTTTTGCCGGAAACAAATCCGATTCCGTATTGACCGTTGAACTTTGTTTTATCAAGTGGAATGTTCCACTCTTTTGAGAGCTCGTCGATCGTCATAAAACCTACATTGTGTCTCGTATTTTCATATGTTTTACCCGGATTGCCCAATCCTGCAAACACAAGCATTATTCTATATCCTCCCTTAAGCAAAACCCTGCCTCAGCATACTGAGGGGGAGCATCCTAATTTCCCCTCATTCTAGCACAAAAGACGTAACCGCGGGAGGATTACGTCTTGCGTATTTATTCTTCTTTTTCCTCTTCAGTTCCTTTTTCTGGTTCCTCAACGTCTTGAGCGGCTGATTCGGCTTCCGTTTCTTCCTGCTTTTGAGGAGGAAGAATGGATGCAACAACTTCATCAGGCTCATGGTTGTATGAATAATCGCCTTTAGACGGAATATCGCCGACGGTTAGAACATCGTTGACTTCGAGACTGGAAATATCGACCTCGATCGTTTGCGGAATGTTCTTCGGCTTCGCGGTGACAGACAGCTCGTAAAGCGGCTGCTGAAGAACACCGCCCTGTTTAATGCCCTCTGCTTCACCCGTAAGGTTTACAGGAACCGTCGCCTCCATTTCCGCTTCCATATCAACCACTTTAAAATCGGCATGTACGATTGAATCTTTTAATGGATCCGTCTGCAGCTCAGTCACCATAACAGAGTGCTGGTCTCCGTTTATATCCAAGTTGATAATCGTATTTTTGCCCTCAGCGCGCAAGATTTTTAAAAGCTCGATACTGTCTAACGCAACGGATTTGTTTTCCAGGTTTCTTCCGTAAATGACACCCGGCACATACCCGGATTGCCGGATCTTCCTTAAAGAAGACCGTCTGGAATCCGTTCTTTCTTCCGCTTTTAAAATTGCCATGTTCAGCACCATCCTATCGTTAGATTGGTCTTTCTAAAACCATACCCATAACGACAAAACTTTAAACCAGAATCAGCAAATTAATCGAACAGGAAGCTGACAGATTGTTTTTCATGCACACGAATAATCGCTTCTGCCAGAAGCGGTGCAACAGAAAGCTGCTTGAACTTCGCGATTTTCTTTTCTTCAGGAAGCTCAATGCTGTTGGTCACAACGAGCTCTTTAATTTTCGAATTGTCGATTCTTTCGATTGCCGGACCGGAAAGAACCGGGTGTGTACAGCATGCATACACTTCCTCTGCGCCGCTTTCGACGAGCGCATTGGCCGCAAGCGTAATCGTTCCTGCAGTGTCAATAATATCATCAATTAAAATGGCTGTTTTCCCTTCAATATGTCCGATGATATTCATAACCTCGGCTACATTCGGCTTAGGTCGTCGTTTATCTATAATCGCAATCGGCGCTTTCAAGCGGTCCGCCAATTTCCGGGCACGCGTCACACCGCCGTGGTCAGGGGACACGATCACGACATCCTTGAAATTTTTCTCTTCAAAATAATTACCTAAAATCGGAACACCCATTAAATGATCGATCGGTATATCAAAGAAACCTTGGATTTGCGGCGCGTGAAGATCAAGTGCAATCACACGGGTAGCTCCGGCGGTTTCAAGCAGGTTTGCCACCAGTTTAGCTGTGATCGGCTCACGGGAACGGGCTTTACGGTCCTGACGGGCATAGCCGTAGTAAGGCATCACGATATTAATCGTTTTCGCCGACGCGCGTTTTAGCGCATCCACCATAATTAAAAGCTCCATAATATGCTCGTTCACCGGTGCGCTTGTCGATTGGATGACGTAGCAGTCGCAGCCGCGGATGCTTTCTTCAATATTAATTTGGACCTCACCGTCGCTAAAGCGTTTAACAGAACTCTTTCCCAGCTCAACTCCGACGGCATCTGCGATTTCCTTCGCAAGACCCGGATTTGAGTTTAAAGAAAAAATCTTCAAATTGTCGTCTTCATATTTAGACATGGTAAACCTCCGATTTAGGATTATTTTTTGAGTATGTTCTCAGCGTAGTCTTCTTTGTTGACTTGTCTTGCTCTGGCAATAGACAAAGCCCTGCCTGGTACATCGTCGGTAATCGTTGAACCCGCAGCTACGTATGCGCCTTCGCCGATTGTCACCGGAGCGACCAAATTGGAGTTGCAGCCGATAAATGCCCCATTTTCAATCTTCGTTTTGAACTTATGTTTCCCATCATAATTTACGGTAATCGACCCGCAGCCAAGATTGACATCCGTTCCGATTTCCGCGTCCCCTATGTAGCTTAAATGAGATGCTTTGCTGCGATCACCAAATTCCGATTTTTTCACTTCGACGAAATTCCCGATCCTTACCTCATTGCCGATCTTTGAATCGGGTCTGATATGAGCAAACGGCCCAATCGTAACATCGTCACCGACTTCACTGTTCACGACAACGGACTGCTTAATAACCGTTCTGCTGCCGATCGTACTGTTTTCCAGTTCGCTGTTCTGTCCGATG
Organism: Bacillus sp. FSL L8-0528; assembly: GCF_038593085.1. NCBI lineage: Bacteria > Bacillati > Bacillota > Bacilli > Caryophanales > Bacillaceae > Bacillus > Bacillus sp. FSL L8-0528. The sequence continues at coordinate 62,164 of NZ_CP151961.1, read as the reverse complement.
ACCGTGTCCTCACCGATGACAACCCGCCCTTTAATAACGGTGCCGGGATAAATCACGGTATCCCTGCCGATGACGGCTTCCGGTGAAATATATGTGTTGTCGGGGTCGATCAAGCTTACGCCGTTTCGCATGTGGCGTTTATTGATCCGCTGCTTCATATAGATTTCCGCTTGTGAAAGGGCGACTCTGTCATTGACTCCGAGCGTTTCCTGGAAGTTGCCAGTCTGATAAGCGGCTACAGTTTCACCTTGATTTTTCAAGATCTCAATGACATCCGGAAGATAATACTCCCCTTGTACGTTGTCATTGGAAACCTGCTCGATCGTTTGAAAAAGAGCTTCGTTGTCAAAACAATAAGTTCCTGTGTTAATTTCTTTGACAAGTCTTTCCTCGTCTGTTGCATCTTTATGTTCGACAATTTTTGCAACATCGCCGTTTTCATTGCGAATAATGCGTCCGTAGCCTGTCGGATCCTCCGCTACAGCGGTTAAAATCGTCACCTTTGCTGCTTTTTTTTGATGCTCCGTGAGCATGGCTTCCATCGTTTCGGCAGTTAAAAGCGGGGTATCTCCGCAAATGACGATAGTCGTTCCTTTTTCGCTTCCAAGAATCGACTTGGCCTGCTTAACGGCATGGGCTGTTCCGAGCTGTTCAGCCTGCAGGGCATATTCGCTTTTTTCCCCGAGCTGTTTTTTTACATCTTCCGCTCCATGTCCAACTATTGTGACAAGTTTTTCTAATGATAGCTTGTGAGCTTCATCGACAACATGCTCGACCATAGGTTTTCCGCAAACCGGATGAAGAACTTTATAGAGCTTTGATTTCATTCTTGTTCCTTGACCAGCTGCTAACACAACTGCAAACCGCTTATCCATGTATTGGCCTCCATTATCCCTATTATCCATAGAAAAATATATCCTAAATATGAGTTGATTTCAAGCAAGCCAAAATGAGAAATCATAAAATCGAGACAGCATATTCTGGATATTCAGAGTATATTTAGGATTCACTGATCAGGGAGACAATTGATTCCTTCGGGATGGGATTCTCAAACCGTCATATGTTTTACCTTCTCTTACTGTTATACGCAACCCCAAACCATATATTGTCATTTTATTATGATAAGATCATTTTTTTTCAAAACAAAAAGGGCTTATCCATAAGCCCTTCTTTTTTAAGAAGCTCCAGCTTCTTCATATTCTATTTCCTCAACGTCACCCAAACGATGATATTCATTTAACACCGCGTCCTGAATTTTTCCGCGGGTGCTTGAGTTGATTGGATGAGCGATATCACGAAATTCTCCATCAGGTGTACGCTTACTTGGCATCGCAACGAAAAGACCATTGTTTCCATCAATTACACGAATATCATGCACTACAAATTCGTGATCCAGCGTGATGGATGCAATCGCTCTCATGCGACCATCGGTATTCACGCGGCGTAATCTTACGTCGGTAACTTCCACAGTAGTTCACCACCTTTTCCCAATATAAAAACATTAGTGTAACTATTCAACGGTTTTTTTTGTTTTCCTGCATAATTAAAAATATTTTTGTAATATTGGGATAAAAAAACACTGAATTGACAAATTTTCCAAACAAAAAAGATGATTTTGAGATCAAAACCATCTTTTCGGAGTTTTTTCTATTTCACTAATGCGATGACTTCTATTTCAACGAGCGCGTCTTTCGGCAGCCTTGCCACCTCAACGCATGATCTCGCCGGTTTGTGGGTATCGAAGTACTGTCCGTAAACTTCATTCACCTCTGCGAACTGATTCATGTCTGCCAAAAACACAGTTGCTTTGACGACAGTCTCCAGAGAGGCGTTCGCTTCTTTCAGCACGGCTTTTAAATTGCGGAAAACTTGATGCGTCTGTTCTGTGATGTCTCCAGTCACCATTTCACCCGACGGGGTCAGCGGAATTTGCCCTGAACTGTAAAACATATTATTGACAACAATTCCTTGTGAATACGGTCCGATCGCCGCCGGTGCTTCTTTTGTCTGAACAACCTTTGTCATCTCAAACTCCCCATTTCCTATTCATTGTCTGCAAAAAAACGCTGAAAGTTTCCGTTTTGTATTTCCACCTTTTTTTCCTTCATATCAATTTCAGAAAGAGTCAAAAGGGACATATACTCATCGACCAGCCGCTCCTTGACTCCCTGAGCCTCGACAAGAACACCGATGCCCGCTACATGGGCATTGAATTCCTCGAGAAGATTGATCATACCGTTGATCGTTCCTCCCGCTTTCATAAAGTCGTCTATAATCAAAACGCGCGAGCCCGTCTGCAAGTTGCGTTTTGCAAGAGACATCGTCTGAATGCGGTTGGAAGATCCAGACACATAGTTAATGCTGACCGTTGAACCTTCAGTTACCTTATTGTCTTTTCTGACGACCACCGTCGGCACATCAAGGTAGCTGGCTACCGCATATGCCAGAGGAATTCCTTTTGTCGCCACCGTCATCACGACATCGATCTCCCTGTCTGAAAAAGCTGAAGCAAAAATCTTGCCGGCCTTCGTTAATACAGAGGGCTTGCCTAGGATATCGGTTAAATACAAATATCCGCCGGGCAATATCCGTTCCGAATCGATCAATGACTCACCGAGCGACTTTACAAATTCCTCCGCTTCATCGCGTTTTACCTTTGGAATGTATTTAACGCCGCCTGCTGCTCCCGGCACGGTCTGAAGCGTCCCGATTCCCTGCTGCTCGAAGGTCTGCTTAATAATGGTTAAATCTTCACTAATGGATGATTTAGCAGATTGATACCGTTCTGAAAAGAAGGTTAATGGCACTAAGACATGCGGATGGGTCAACAAATAATTTGTCAGATCCACCAATCTGCCGCTTCGACGAAACTTCATGCACTTACCTCCAAAATCCGAATATTTTTAAAAATAATATAACTTAACATACGGATTTAATCAAGTTCATTTTGTTCTCCGATCATCCGCACCGCATAAACCTGATCGCAAAACCCTCTTAATCCGTTATAGATTCTTTGTACTTTTGATTCGTATTGAACCAGTCCGAACACAGTGGGGCCGCTCCCGCTCATCAGCACAGCATCGGCGCCGAACCGCTTCATTTGATTTTTGATCATCGCGACTTCGGGATGCATATTCAATGTAACAGATTCAAGAACATTGCCGAGTTTGTCGCACATTTTTTGAAAATTCTTCTCTTCGATCGCAGAAATCATACCTTGAACATCCGGATGTTCAATCTCGTCGACTTTCAGCTGCTTGTACACTTCTGCAGTTGATACGCCGATCGTCGGCTTTGCCAGCACAACCCAGCAGTGCGGCGGAGTCTCGATATGACGGATTTTCTCTCCCCTTCCCGTTGCAAGAGCCGTTCCTCCATGTACGCAAAAGGAGACATCAGATCCGATCTCAGCGCCAAGCTCAGCCAGTTCATTCATCGAAAGCTTCAAATCCCACAGCCGGTTCAGCCCTCTGAAGACGGCAGCCGCATCGCTGCTTCCCCCCGCAAGCCCCGCAGCAACGGGAATCACTTTCGTAATAAATATAGAAACACCTTTTTTAATGCCGTATCGTTCTTTCATGAGCATTGCAGCCTGATAAGCAAGGTTTCGCTGATCGTCGGGAACAAAGCGGTTATGCGAAGAAACCGTTACTTTATCTTCTGCCAGCTCGGTTAATTCAATCCGATCCGCCAAATCAATTGTCGTCATGACCATCTCTACTTCATGATACCCATCTGGACGTTTGCGGCGAACGTCGAGCGACAAATTAATTTTAGCCGGCGCCTTCTCTAAAATACGCAATCCATTCACCTACTTCTCCATCTAAACATAAGTATCCACATTGTAACATATTTTGAAGTACAGGACGTACAAATGCATGCGTTGCGGCAGGACTTCGCGACCTTAGCATGCGGTCATTTTCCATACAAGTACAAATGCATACGCCCGCGCAGGACGCCGCGTCTTTAGCATGCGGTCATTTCTCGCGAGTACAAATGCATGCGCCCGCGCAGGACGCCGCGACCTTAGCATACGGTCATTCCTGCAGATCGCGATTGCCCCCTGCCGTGAATCCTCAAGGCGCTTGCAGCACCTGGTCGGCTGAAAACAGATCAATGAAAAAAACGGAGGACAGAAGCGCCCTCCGTATGTCACTGTTTTAATGATTTTGCTGGTTTTGAGCCATATGCTGTTCGGCTAATTCAATGGCCCTCTTCACCATGTTACCGGCGTCTCTGGCCCGAATTCCGCCCCAGCCCTCGGTTTTTACCGTGTCGTAAAATCCAAGATCCTTAGCCAATTCATTTTTGAATTCCTCTGACATGATGCTTCGACGTCTGCCCATGCGAAACAGCCCCTTTCAAGTATCATACCATCCGTCTGACTCATCATAAAACAAGTGACATGTATTAGCTTTGCTCGATTTGTGCAGAACTTCCCCGAAAAATTCTGGATAAAAAAAGGCAAAACAAAAAGCAGCAAACATAAAGTCCACTGCTTATTAAAGGGCTACTGAGCTGGTTTTATCATCAGAAAATCTCAATTCAACCGTCTCAGTAAGAATATCCGCATAACTGTATGAAACTCTTTCAAACGAATTCTCGTCTTGGTCTAGTTGTATCACAAAAACAGAAGGGTACGTCTCAGCTAAAATGCCCGAACGCTCAATCGTTTTTCGGCGGCCACCGTTTGCTTTTAACGTCAGCCTTTTTCCCAAATGTCCATCAAGCGATCTTTTAATATCGGACAACGTTTTCGCCATTGCATCCACCTCACTATATTCAGTATACACCAGAAGCCCATTTTTGTCAAATAAAATTTAAATTATATCAACGTTCATAAGCCTCTGTCAATAAAATATTTGTGACAAATTATACGCCAACTTTCCCTTATTTTCCTCATTTTTCGTTTCATTATGTATGTTTTTTTAAAAAAAGGTAAAAACATTCGGCTGCATGGCAAAAACCCGCCATCCGGCGGGCTCGTTTAATCGTTTTCTTTTGTTTTATATGGCATTCCGATTCGCAATACGCCTCGCGTCTCAATGCCTCCGAGTCCCTTTTCCCTCGTCATGGTGTTTCTGAGCACTTCCCAGACGTTAATGCGGTCCATAAACGGAGTGAAGCTGATTTTTGCGACTATATAGACCGGATCAAGCGCATGGATGTTGACTCTTGACGGAGAGCTTGCAAAATTTGCACCGGCTTTGATCAGTGATTCAAAATGGGACTGGCATGCGCCGGCAAAAATGACAAGCTGATCAAGATGGGGAATTTTTTTTCTCGCTTTTTGAACGGTTTCGATAAAATCTTTTGAATGCCTGTAGGCATCCAGATTGTTAATATCACCCTTCTGCTTAGAATAGGCATCGTGTCCGGTGATGACGAGAAGATCCGGGCGGTACTCATCGATCAGTTCCTCGATGACCGATGACATTTTTTTTTCATAACAATGAATGCCGTATACAGGAACCCCGATCTTTTCATAGAGCGCCAGACATTTTTTTAAATAAGCCGAATCCCCGTCTAAATGAAGGACTCTTCCGGGCATATGAAAGTACTGCTGTTGATTGTTATATTGGTTTGTGGCGCGGTACTCATGTTTATTGTGAAGGAGTTTGTAATCCTGGCGGAGAAGATCGAGGGATTCCTTCATTCTCGATTCTTCTTCCCGCTTTCTCATCTGCCGCTCAGCCTCGCGGACCATCTCCAGGTCCGTTAAATATGCGTCAGCGATTAATCTGACCTCATCTCCGTGCAAAACGGCCACAGGTTCTCCATTTGCCGATTGATCAATTCGTATAATTCGAAATAAGATATCTCTTCGATAAGATTTTCTGACGACCATATCGCCTATTTTAAATTGCATGCTTTTCACTCCACACATAGACTAAGCCCCATCCTGATGAATATAAAGCAATGAAAAGTAAAGGTGCTTCTTTAGCCTATGTGCCCGCCCTTCAAGTGGTGAACGGATGACAAGCCTGATCAGGCTTAAAGCCCGGCTTCAAATAAAAAAAGCCCTCCATTAAAGAAGGACTGCTCTCAAGCGGTCAGATATGACGGCGAACTCTTCAATGCTCAGCGATTCTCCGCGTCGTTTTCCGTCGATTTGTGAATCCTGAAGCACTCTTTCAATTTCTGATTTCTTCTCTTTGCCATTCGGCAGGTTGTTAACGAGGTTGTTGAAAAGCGTTTTTCGGCGCTGTGCAAAGCTTGATTTTACGACTTGAAAGAAAAAGGCTTCATCTTGAACCGCGACAGCCGGTTCTCCCCTCAGCGTCAGCCTGATGACCGCGGAATCCACGTTAGGCTGAGGGACAAATACAGTCTTTGGCACATTCATGACCGTTTTGGCTTCCGTATAAAACTGAACCGCGATGGAAAGGGACCCGTATTCTTTTGTAGAAGGTTTCGCAGCCATTCGGTCCGCCACCTCTTTTTGAAGCATGACGACGATCCCTTTCAGCGGCAGATTTTCTTCTAAAAGCTTCATGATGATGGGAGTCGTGACGTAATACGGGAGGTTGGCGACAACCATCACCTCATCGCAGTCTTGAAACTGCTCGTCCATTACCGCCCGGACATCGGCTTTCAGGACATCCTGGTGAATGACAGTCACATTATCATACGGAGAAAGCGTATCTTTTAAAATCGGCAGGAGCCTTTGGTCGATTTCGAAGGCCGTCACTTTCTTCGCACGCTTTGCCAGCTGCTCGGTCAATGCCCCGATCCCCGGACCGATTTCAATCACGCCGGTACGCTCCGTCACCCCCGCATGGTCGACAATTCTATCCAATATGTTCGTGTCAATCAAGAAGTTCTGCCCCAGGCTTTTTTTGAATGAAAATCCGTATTTATTGAGAATTTCCTTCGTTCTAATTGGGGTGGCGATATCTTTATTCATGCTCTTCCTCCCGCAGCACAACATCCAGTGCGCTTAAATAATCACTCTTTTTGATCTGAAACATTTGCAGCCGCTTTTGAAGCTGTTTCCCATTTGTATAGCCGATATTCAATATCTCGCCGAGCCGCTCCCGCCTTTGTTTTGCCAGAGGGCCTCCGATCAGGCCGGCTTCGATTAAATCCCGAGCCTCAATCTCAGGTTCCGTCGCCTCCATTTCCTCCTGAACGGTTTTTAAGCATTCGCGGATTGCCTCAAGCGAAGCATGTTCAACACCGATTCCGCGCTTATTTTTAGGCTTTGCCAAATGCTTGGGTAAAAATGCATGCTTGCAGCCGGGGACTTTTTCTGCAATCGTTTTTCTGATTTTTTCCCCCGGGAAATCAGGATCGGTTAAAATAATGACCCCGCGCGTTTCCTGGGCAAGCCGAATCCGTTTAATGACGTCTTCCCCTATGGCAGATCCGTTCGTTTCAATCGTATCAGCATCAACAGCCGATTTGATTTTTGCTGTGTCATCACGGCCTTCGACAACAATGATTTCTTTAATCTTCATTTCTTCCTCCGTATGGTGAAAAACCTTTTATTACATTTTTAAAATTATTGAAACCTTTTTGTAATAAAACCGTCTAATTTATTAGAAAACAAGATGGATCTATTATAACCAAAAAAACAGAGGGCGCAAAATCCCTCTGCTTATATAAGAGCGTAATAAATGATATTTAGTTCAACACCTTGATTTTAACTCTTTTGTTACCCCAGCGGTAAGCTGTAGACTTACTCGGAAAGAATACATCGATTTTACGGCCTTTGATGGCTGAGCCTGTATCGGCTGCAACCGCGTAGCCATATCCTTCTACATGTACTTTAGAACCCAGCGGAATGACGCTCGGATCGACAGCGATCACTTTAGCGCCCGGATTATTTTTTAAGTTAACGCCGGTCGCAGTGTGGCCAGAGCATCCGTTGCAGCTTGCCGTATAAGCTGTAGAGGATACATAAAATTCTTTTCCTGAGGATTGATTTCCGCGCGATACATTCGCGCTGACTGTAGCCACTGCGGCTTGCTTTGTACCGACAGCGATGATTTTGGCTTTGCTTTCAGCTGCTGTTTCCTCTTTAACCAGTTCTCTGGAAACTTCCTTGCCGTTTTTCATAACAACGGCATAGTGCTTTTTAAGCTTGCCATGTTTACCGTCCTGTACAACTTTTTCTTTCCCCTTTTCAAGTGAATCGTCCTCTTTTTTCCGGACTTCAAAAGGGATGTTCTCTTCCACTACATCGGTGACTTTTTTGATACGAGTAATGTGAATCGCCTGATCTTTTGTCAGCTTTTTATCAAGCGCAGGCTTAACTTCATCATCGCCTTTTATGCTGATCTTATGATGTTTTAAAAAGTCAGCGACCGTAGTCGAAGTCGTCCATATATCTTTATCTTTACCGGCATCCTTTACGGTTACTTTAAAAGCCCTTTGCAAAGTCAGCTTCATATCTTTCGTTATTTCTTTATCAACTGAGGGTTCAATTTGATCGTGTTCCGCCAACTCTAGATTTAAATCTTTCAGCAGTTTGCCGACAGTACCCGCTGTTGTCCAGATTTCTTTTTCCTGTCCGTCGACCGCGAAATGAACAGGTTTTGCGGCAACATACTCAACATTCATGTTCGCCGTTAATTTTGTATCTTCAGCGGGAGAGATGTGATCTTCTTTCCTCGTCTCGATGTCTAAGCTTTTCAGCAGTTCACCTACGGTTTCAGCATTCGTGCGAACATCCTGCTTTTTCCCGTTTATCGAAATGGTGACTTGCTGTTTAGCGAGCTCATGTGCTCCGTAAGCAGTTCCGCTTCCTGCGACAAGCAGTCCAGCAGCAATCAGTATCCATCTGCTTTTGCTAAGCTTTACGGAAAACAGCTTTTTCATTTTTTGTATGATGAAAAACGCCTCCTTCTCCTCGGGGAGATTATATAGAGTATCTACAAGCCTGTCAACCCTCCTCTCTATTTCTCCGCAAGCCCGCCATCTCTTTTATTATGGGAAAACCACCTCATAAAAGAAAGAAAGACTTGTCGACAAAGATATCCTATGAGTGCAAACAGACATGTAGAACTTTTTAGAACCGTCCCCCGAAGAGACAAGCTTGAACAAGGCTCGATATCAAATCGTGTCAGCTGATGCCGAAAAGTTTTTTTGCATTTTCTGTGGTGACGGCCGCTATTTCTTCATAAGTCATCCCTTTCAATTCAGCAATCTGTTCGGCGACAAGCTTGACATAGCTTGGTTCATTCCGCTTTCCTCTGTATGGATGCGGCGTTAAATACGGGCAGTCCGTCTCAATTAAAAGTCGGTCATTTGGTATTTGTTTGACCACTTCCTTCGGCTTTTTGGCATTTTTAAATGTGACGGGACCGCCGAAAGATAGGTAGAAATTCATATTGATGCACTCTTGTGCAATTTCGGCGCTTCCGGTATAACAGTGCATGATCCCGCCGACTACCTCAGCCCCTTCTTCCCGCAAAATAGAAACGACATCCTCTGTTGCATCACGGTTGTGAATCACGATTGGCAAGCCGACTTCTTTTGCCAAAGCGATCTGTTTTCTGAATACCTCTTTTTGAACGTCCTTCGGCGACTTATCCCAATGATAATCAAGTCCCATTTCACCGATCGCCACAACTTTCTCATGGGCGGAGAGGTCTCTGATCCAAGCCAAATCTTCATCGGTCATATCAATTGCATCAACCGGATGCCACCCGATGGCAGCATAGATAAAATCGTATTCTTCAATCAATTCCATTGCGCGCTTGATCGTCGGACGATCGAATCCCACAACAACAATGTGCTCCACTTTTTCTTCCTTTGCCCGAGCAATGACTTCTTCCAAATCCTCATTAAATTGCTCGGCATTTAAATGTGCATGTGTATCAAATAACATCAAAATGCCACCTTTTTTAGATATTGTCGAAAAAACAAAAGGTGTTCGACGAAATGTTACACGTGGAACACCCTTTGCCAACATTTATTTGATTCGCGTTCCGTTTGATAATGAACTGTCTACCGCCGCAAGCGACAGAACGCCGTTGTCTTCTCCAGCCAATATCATGCCTTGAGAAAGTTCTCCTCTTAGTTTGACCGGTTTTAAGTTTGTTACACAAATGACTTTCCGGCCGACAAGCTCTTCAGGTTTGTAGTGCTTGGCAATTCCTGAAACGACCTGGCGTTTTTCAAAGCCCAAATCAAGCTGAAGCTTTAACAGACGGTCCGCTTTTTTGACGGGTTCGGCATGGATGACTTCAGCCACTCTCAGCTCCGTGCTCATAAAATCGTCTATCGTGATTTCCGGAAGCCTTTCAGTTGCTTTTTCCTCTTGTTTCGGTTCTTCTTTTGGAGCCGTTCCCTGCATTTTTGATTTGATATAAGCGACTTCGTCTTCCGCCTCAAGACGCGGGAACAACGGTTCTCCTTTTTGAACTTTTACCGATTTCAGCTGTCCGAAGCTTTTAATGCTGTCCCAGGTTTTCAATGACGCATCCGTAACACCGAGCTGTGCAAAAATCTTTTCAGGCGTCTGCGTTAAGAACGGCTGCAGCAATACAGCAGTGATGCGCAATGACTCTGCCAAATGGTACATAACCGATTGAAGATCTTTTTCTTTGTCCTGATCTTTTGCCAGTACCCATGGGGCTGTCTCGTCGATGTATTTATTCGTTCTGCTGACAAACTGCCACAATGAAGAAAGCGCTACAGAAAACTCCATATTTTCGATCGCCTGTTCGTACGCTTCAATTGTCTTTTGTGAGAATGATGACAACTGTTCGTCAAAAGCGGTAACCGGGCCTTCGTACGACTGAACCCGGCCGTCAAAGTATTTGTTGACCATGGCGACCGTTCTGTTCAGCAGGTTGCCTAAATCATTCGCTAAATCATAGTTAATCCGCTCGACAAATCCTTCCGGTGTAAATACGCCGTCAGAACCGAACGGCACTTCGCGGAGAAGATAATAACGCAATGCATCAAGTCCGTATTTGTCGATTAATGTGACTGGATCGACCACATTTCCTTTTGATTTAGACATTTTTCCATCTTTCATCAGCAGCCATCCGTGGGCAAAAACCTTTTTCGGCAGCGGAAGGTCCAATGCCATCAGCATAATCGGCCAGTAAATGGTATGGAAACGGACGATCTCTTTACCGACAAGATGAACGTCTGCCGGCCAATATTTTTGATAATTTTCATCGTTTGCCGTATTAAAGCCAAGTGCCGTAATGTAATTAAACAGCGCGTCTATCCAAACATAGATGACATGCTTCGGGTTGCCGGGCACTTTTATTCCCCAGTCGAACGTCGTCCGGGAAACAGCCAAATCCTCAAGACCCGGTTTGATAAAGTTGTTGATCATTTCATTTTTGCGGGATTCAGGCTGAATGAATTCAGGATTTTCTTCATAGAAAGCGAGCAGCCGGTCCGCGTATTTTCCCATGCGGAAGAAGTAAGATTCCTCTTTGATTAACTCAACGGGATGGCCGCTGTCAGGACTTTTTCCTCCGATCACCTCGCCCTTCTCGTTTCGCTCAACATCAACGAGCTGGGTTTCGGTGTAAAACGTTTCGTCAGGTATGCTGTACCAGCCTTCATATTCGTCAAGATATATATCACCATTGTCAAGAAGCTTCTGAAAAACCTTTTCGATCACGTTTTTATGACGTTCCTCTGTCGTCCGAATGAAGTCGTCATTGGATATGTCGAGCTTTTTCCAAAGCTGCTGAATGTCTTCTGCCGCACGATCGACCAATTCCTGCGGAGTGATATTTTCCTTCTCCGCCGTTTGCTGGATTTTTTGTCCGTGCTCATCTGTACCTGTTAAGTATCTGACATCAAAGCCTCTCAGTCTTTTATACCGAGCCATCGCATCACCTGCAACGGTTGTGTAGGCATGTCCAATATGTAACTTTCCACTTGGGTAATAAATGGGTGTAGTGATGTAAAACGTATTTTTTTCTTGCGGCATGATGGAACCTCCCAATTAAAATGTCAAAAAACTCCCGCCCAAAGGACGAGAGCGGCATGTGTATTCATTCAGTATATACTCAATATATAATCCCTCTTTATATGATACCATCTTAGCCTTCAAGTTCAAGAAAATATACATTGTCGATCCATCATGAATACGGTCGATTACAAATTTTTTAACAGAAAGAAATATTATACTTCGACAAAAAAATGCTTTCATTGTCGAATAATGTCGTATATAATCGATATGAGGAAAAACCTTAGTTCGAAAGTCTTGATTTAAGGGCTTTTTTTTGATTGATCCTACTGTTTTATCATCTTCATTTCCCTTGTTACATCAGTTCTTCCAAGGTCTTTTGACTATATGATCTAATTTTTACAAACAATAGAAAAGAAAATGATTGACGTTTATTGGAAACCTTGTTATGCTAGGACTGTAAGGATTTTGTCGAATAATGACGAAGATAATAAACACCTATAAAAATAACAATCTTTCGGGAGGAGAATGAATATGAAATCTACAGGTATTGTACGTAAAGTTGATGAGCTAGGACGCGTGGTGATTCCGATCGAACTTCGCCGTACGCTTGGAATCGCTGAAAAAGACGCTCTTGAAATCTATGTAGATGACGAAAAAATCATCTTGAAAAAATATAAACCAAACATGACTTGCCAAGTTACAGGTGAAGTTTCTGATGACAACCTTAAACTTGCAGGCGGTAAATTGGTTCTTAGCCCTGAAGGCGCTGAGCAAATCATTAACGAAATTCAAGCACAACTTCAATCTCAAAAATAATTATTTTGATTATACAAAAACCGCTCTTGCCGAAGCAAGGGCGGTTTTTTTAGTTTTGAATATGATAAGCGTCATAAATTTTCCGTTTCGGAACGCCGCGGTCAACCGCGGTTTTTTTAATGGCTTCTTTTGAATGATATCCTTCGCTGATATAATGCTCGACATGTTCTTTTTCTGAAAGGTGCTCCCACCAGAACGATTCTTCGATCGTTTCTTCACGGCTTCCCTCGATTACAAGGCAAAACTCTCCGCGCACCTGTTCCTGTTCAGCCCATGTGAGCGCTTCTTCGATCGAACCTCTGATAAATTCTTCAAATTTTTTCGTAAGTTCCCTTGTCAATGCGATTTGCCGGTTGCCGAATACCTCTCTGATGGCTGACAAGGTTTCTTTCAGCCGATGCGGGGACTCGTAAAAAATCATCGTCTCCTGTCTGTTCTTCAAAGCCTCGAGCTGTTTTTTCCTTTCCCGTTTGTTACGGTCCAAAAAACCGAAAAAGAAAAACGGCTGCGGGGCAATGCCTGAGGCAATCAGTGCGGTCAAAGCGGCATTTGCACCGGGCAAAGGCACGACATAGCCGCCCATTTCGATAAAATCGCGGACGATTTCAGCCCCGGGGTCAGATATTGTCGGCATTCCGGCGTCACTGACCAGCGCAACATTTTTACCTTCTTTCAGCCATTCCAAAATTTTGTGTCCGCTGCTTTCTTTATTGTGTTCATGGTAGCTGACAAGCTGTGTCTCGATTTCGTATACATGGCACAATTTCTTCGTCTGCCTCGTATCCTCCGCAGCGATAATGTCCGCCTCTTTTAACACAGAAACCGCTCGAAATGTCATATCCTCCAAATTGCCGATGGGTGTCGGAACGAGATATAACATGCCCATGTCTGATTTTTGATCAAAGCTCTTTTGCCGGTTGATAATCAACACCCTCCCGTCTTTTTTCTTCTATATAACGTTCTTTGTTCTTTCTCGATAATTTTTTAAAATAGTACTCGGCCTGCATCGCCTCTCGCTTCGTTGAAAAGCACTCTGCATAATGGAGTTGAACCGGCAGCCTTGCCCTCGTATACTTCGCGCCTTTCCCGTCATTGTGGGTTTTCAGGCGCTTCTCGATATTGTTTGTATAGCCGGCGTACAAGCTGCCGTCCCGGCACGAAAGCACGTAAAAGTAATGGCTACTCGTCTCCATATAAAATCTTCCTTATTTCAGGTGTATATTGATCTTGTTCATCATACACGAATAAAGGAGGCAGAATTTTCAGGTCAGGCCGGCCATCTTTTATTCCTTCCACTAAAATGGTGTTGGCTTCTTTACTTTTTTTCGGGTAAACAAATTGGACGCGTTTCGGCTCGATTTGGAAGGCTTTCATCAATTCAAAGATTTCGAGCAGCCTCCCCGGCCGGTGAACAAGGGCGAGTTTGCCGCCCTGCTTTAATAGCTTGCTGCTGACGCGAACGACGTCTTCAAGCGTGCAGTAAATTTCATGTCTGGCAATGGCCAGATGTTCATTTAAGTTTTGCTCCGTTTTTTGCGGCGTCTTGAAATAAGGAGGATTGCATGTGACGACATCAGCTTTATTATATCCGAGCACCTGCGGCATATTGTTCAAGTCGTCCCTGATGAGATGAATCTGTTTTTGCAGGTTGTTGTATTCCACGCTGCGGAGGGCCATGTCATACAGCCTTTCCTGAATTTCCACCCCGGTGATGGCGGCTTTTGTGCGGGTGCTGAGAAGCAGCGGAACAATCCCGTTCCCTGTGCACAGATCAATGATGTTTCCTTTTTGTATCGGAACGTAAGCAAATTTCGACAGCAGAACAGCATCTAAGGAAAATGCAAAAACTGTCGGGCTTTGCACGATTTTCATATCTTCAGCAAGTAAATAATCCAGTCGTTCATCGTCTTTTAATTGAATCATGTCTTTTCCCTTTCCTAAACACATTGTACCGTTAAAAAGGCTTCCGTTCCGCCGGAAGCCTTTCTTATTTTTTATTTAAGAACGAGAGGCAGAACAGGCAGTCTCCTTCTTTGCGAACACTTCCGTAATGGATGTTGCAAATATGGAAACCCTCCTGATACAGGCGCGCCAAATTATCATGGCCTTCTCCAATATCAGCATGCCCTGTCTTTTCTGCTTTTATCTCTTTTTCATCGGATTTTGCGTTTTTTAGCCTTTGATCCGTTTCTTCCAGCCTCTTGCGCAAATGCTCGTTTTCAAGCTGTAAATGATTGTTTTCTTCAATCATTTCCCCGATATGCTGCTTGAGATCTCCAAGCTGGCGGTAAAGAGACCCGATTTGTTCTTCTAAACTTATCACTGTATCAAACAATTCTTTTTTATCCAAGGTTTCACACCTCGTTAATCTGTGGTTTGTGCAGATACGACACCTTCTTGCAACAGCTCATCCCACGTATACTCAACGACTTTGTCACAGTCTGTCAGTTCGACTTGGAGAATGCGTTCAAGAATATTCAAGCCGACGACTTTTGCAGGGCCGTTGGACGTGGCGATCACTTCCCCGATATCCGGAAGCTGTTCTTTTGCTGTTTCGTATTCATCGTTTTCATATTTCAGACAGCACATCAGCCGTCCGCATAGTCCGGAAATCTTCGTCGGATTCAGCGACAGATTTTGATCCTTTGCCATTTTAATAGACACGGGCTCAAAATCACCTAAAAATGTGGAACAGCAAAGCATTCTTCCACACGGTCCGATGCCGCCCAGCATCTTCGCTTCATCCCTGACGCCGATTTGCCTCAGTTCGATTCTCGTTTTAAAGATTGATGCCAAATCTTTGACGAGTTCTCTAAAATCGACTCTTCCGTCAGCCGTAAAATAAAAAATGACTTTGTTGCGGTCAAAAGTGAATTCCACATCGACCAGCTTCATCTCAAGGCCGTGCTCGTTAACCTTTTTCTGGCAGACATCAAAGGCGGACAGCGCAGCTTCTTGATTCTCTTCAACGATCAGGCGGTCGCGCTCATCCGCAACTCTGATCACTTTTCTTAAAGGCAGCACGACATCGTTCTCGTCTACTTTCTTGTTGGCGATGACAACCTGCCCGTATTCAACACCGCGAACCGTTTCGACGATCACACAGCTGTCTTTATCTATCTGAAATCCGTTCGGATCGAAATAATATATTTTGCCCGCTTTTTTAAAGCGGACACCAATAACGTTGTACAAGCTTATCCCTCCTGCAGCATTAAAACCAAGTGCTCCATTAATCCTTGAGCATTCACATTGGAATAAAGCCGTTTTTTTGCTTCTAAAACAGCAAGTATCTGGTTTGTCACTCTTTGTTGTGTTGTTTGCAGCGCATGCTGTTTTAATGATTGGAATAAGTCCTGAAATAGTATTTTATCTTCATGTCCCAACTGAATGGACAACACGTCGCGATATATAAATAAAAGCATATCAAGACCCATTTCTTGGTGGTCTTTCTCCTTGAAAAAGGGCATCCACTGATCTTGAATATAGAAAAAAGCATGTCCTTTTCGCTGGTGTAAGACTTCATACAATTTTATCACTTTCGCTCGCGACTCTGCAAACTGATCATTTCGACTCAATTCGAGCGCTTCCGATAAATTGTTTGTCATATTCGACAAAAGGGCAGCAATATTCGGAGAGACCTCTTGTTTGATCAGTTCCTTTTCAATTGATTCGGGCTGCAACGACTGAAAGGATAAAACTTGGCATCTCGATATGATCGTATCGAGCAATTTTTGCGGCTGTTCCGTTAAAAGAACAGCGATTGTATCGCTGCTCGGCTCCTCTAAAAACTTCAGAAGGCTGTTCGCCGCATTGACCGTCATTTGATCCGCATGGGAGATAATGTACAGCTTTTTATGCGATTCTAAACCGGTCTTTGAAAACTCTTCCTGAAGCGCCTGAATTTGTCCCTTTTTAATGGAAAGTCCGTCCGGATGCACGACGTGAACGTCCGGATGGTTTCCTGATTCAATCCGCTGGCAGTTCCGGCACGACTCACATGGCTCCGCTCCGTCTTCAAGGCAAAAAAAACTTTTTGCCAGAAGTGTTGCCGCGTCTAATTTGCCCGTCCCTTTGCGCCCTTCAAATAAATAGGCGTGGGCAAGCCGGTTTCTTTCTATACTATTTTGCAAAAGCTTCATGACCCTTGGCTGAAGCCTCTGCATTTCTTTCCAGGTTGTAGCCATACCATCACTCTCTATGTGTAAAGGTTTATCAGTAAACCCTTGATTTCGCCAATCCGTTCTAAAAGTTCGATAGAGGATTTTTCTTGGTCCATCAGGTCCTCTGTTAATTGCACAAGCTTTTCGTCCAGTTCTTTTACAATGCTCAATGTCCGGCTGTTTCCGTACAAATCGAAGCTTCTTGAATTCTCCACCGTCAGACCGTTTTCAACGGTCTCTTTTACAAATCGTTTGATCAAGCCTTTGAACCTGGCCAAATCTTTGAAATTCCTCGACTTTGATAGGCGTTTTCCGAACGCTTCAATATCTGTTAAAAGCATTGTCAGCTGTTCAACTCGAAGCTTGCCGCTTTGTATATTCATCTTCTCTTTAAATGAAGCAGAAACGTTTTCTCCTCTTGCAGGCGGAGTCTGCTGTTTCTCTATCATTGTACGCAGTTCTTGACTTATTTTCATATCCTCAACCCTTAAAATTGATGGAATTGCTCGATCGGCAGTACAAAAACGGTTGCTCCGCCCACTTCAACCTCAACGGGATAAGGAACATATGAATCGGCATTTCCGCCCATTGGAGAAACAGGGGCAATCAGCTGATCGCGCTTGCTTCCGTTTTCTTTTATCAAGCTTAAAGCTTTATCTACTCGAATATCATCTACACCCAACATGAAGGTTGTGTTTCCCGATTTCAAAAAGCCGCCGGTTGACGCCAGTTTAGTCACGCGAAAATTGTGATCGGTCAAAGCCTTTAAAAGCCTATTGCTGTCTTGGTCTTGAACAACAGCGATAATTAACTTCATATGAAAAGCCCCCTTTTGGATGGAAACACTTAAGGATACTCTTGCTACCATTATAACAATGAATGGTAAACAGGTCACAACTGATTTTCTTTTAATGCTTCCTCAATGATGTTATTTACCCTTTTTAACACATGTTCAACATTCTGACTGGCATCCACGATCCGAAATCGGCCGGGAAACCGCTTCATAACTTCTTCATAGCCTTTTTGAACAAGCTGATGAAAATGGAGTTTTTCCAGATCAAGCCGGTTCTTCTCTCTGGCATGATTTAAATTGATCCGTTTCATTCCCTCTTCCGGGTCGATGTCGAAATAAATCGTCATATTAGGCATCATACTGCCGATCGCAAATTGATTAACGGAAAATACTTCATCAATGCCGAGTCCCCTGGCATACCCCTGATAAGCAAGTGAACTGTCGATGAACCGGTCGCATAAGACGATTTTTCCTTCTTCAAGCGCCGGTTTTACTTTTTCGACAAGGTGCTGCCTTCTTGCGGCTGCATATAATAAGGCTTCTGTTTTTGGGTCCATAGCCGTATGACTTGGATTTAAAATAACCTCGCGAATTCGTTCAGATATTTCAATGCCGCCCGGTTCTCTTGTCGCAAGAACAGAATAGCCGTTTTTCGTCAATTGGTCTGCCGCAGCCTGAAGGATTGTCGTTTTCCCCGCACCTTCAGGCCCTTCAAAAGTAATAAATAATCCGTTCATGATTTCTCCTCTTCTATATATACAGTTAATTGCTTTTGTTTGAGCTTGCTGCCCTGAATGTGTACATTCAGATCGACGAGCCGCGTCAGCCGGCTGATCGTCTCTTTTGTTATTCTCTCACCCGCCATAATCAACGGAATACCCGGAGGGTACGGTATGACCGGTTCTGCGCTTATTCTGCCCGCGGCTTCCGCAAAAGGAACCGATTCTTTTTTGAAGGCTGACAACTTGCTTTTCCGGTAAGGCAAAGCTGTGACTTTTTCAGAAGGGATTCCGATTCCGGCAGGATGATCGTGTTGAACAGCTGTATCTTTGATTTCTTTGCCAATTGTGCTGATCAGTTCCGGCGAAGGCTTATTTTTTCCTTCAAGCGGCAGGATCAACAGGACTTGCCTTTCATCTGCCAATTCAGGATGGATGCCGTTTGCTTCAAATATGGATTTCAGTTCAAAACCGGAGTGGCCATACGCTGATCTGACAGACAGCTTAAGCGGATCTTGCTGGATACCGGCTTCAGCCGGCTCGACGATCTCGGCTCCGTTTATTTGAGAAAAGGCTTCTCTCATGTTGAGGAGCTCTTTCTCAATATCGGCTGTTCGATTTGTTTTCAAGATATCTTCGGCGTATGCCCTGGCTATATCCAAAGATGCCATGATTGGATAAGAAGGACTGCTGCTTTGAAGTACGGAGAGATAGTATGCCAGTCTGTCCCTGTTAATCCTGCGGCTGTTAATATGCAGATAAGATCCCATTGTCATCGCCGGGAGCGTTTTATGCGCGGACTGAACGACAACATCGGCGCCCGCTTTCAGCGACGACTGGGGAAATGGATGGCCCAGCACAAAATGGGCGCCGTGAGCCTCGTCGACTAGAACGGGAATGTCATGTTGATGGGCCTCTTCTATGATCTGCTTCAGATCAACAGCATGTCCGTAGTAATTGGGATATGTCAGCACGATTCCTTTAGCGTGCGGATATTGTGAAATTGCATCTTTTGCCGTTTCGTACAGTATATGTGTGGGAACGGCCATCGCCTCATCAATTTCCGGCGTCAAAAAAACCGGATGGGCGCCTGAAAGTTCAATCGCATGAAATACAGACTTATGGCAGTTCCGCTGAACAAGTATCGTGTCACCCGGCTGACAAACAGCCAGGATCATCGCCAGATTCCCGACGGTCGAACCATTGACGAGAAAAAAACTTTCTTCTGCGCCATAAAGCCGCGAAACTAAATCCTGCGCTTCTTTGATGACGCCTGATGGCTCATGCAAATCATCCAGACCCGTCAGTTCAGTTAGATCGACTTTGAGAATCGTTTCGAAAAAAGTTTTCGCTTCATCAAAAAAGACATCTCCATTGTGATGTCCCGGAACGTGAAAAGAATAATGATGTCCTTCAGCATGGTTCACCAATGCTGTATATAAAGGTGTCTTCATATAAACCGATCCTTTAGTCATCTTCTCTATTTTCTTCGTCACCCGCATGCTCCCGGGTGACGGTATGACATTCTGCATTTATTATACCCTTCAAGGCGGATTACATAAAGGGCGGACGTTTTGGTAAATGTTTATCTTGCTTATGATAAACGGTTTTAGTTTTCTTTCATGTCCAGCAGCTTAGCCTTGAGATCATCTTCCATTGCCCTTATTTCTTCTTCTGCCTGAAGGCGCTTTGAACGGCCTTCTTCTTGAATTTTAAGCGTCTCCTCAAGTGTTCCGATCAGATTGTCCTGCACTTGTTTCAATGTTTCGATATCGATAAAGCCACGCTCATTTTCCTTGGCAGTTTCGATCGTGTTGGCCTTCAGCATCTCGGCATTTTTCAAGAGCAGTTCGTTTGTTGTGGCTGACACCTGTTTTTGAGCTTCTACGGCTCGGCGCTGCCTCAACAGAGTGAGCGCAATAGCAACCTGATTTTTCCAAAGAGGAATTGCTGTCATAATCGAGGATTGGATCTTTTCCGCCAGCACTTGATTTGTGTGTTGGATCAAACGGATTTGCGGGGCGCTCTGCAGTGTAATTTGTCTACTCAATGTTAAATCATAAACCCGCTTTTCCAGCCGGTCGGCAAACTGAATCATATCATTTACATCCTGAACGGCCATATGATGATCTTCTGTTTTCGATTTCTCTTTTAGTTCGGGAATGGTTTGATGTTTTAATTCTTCGAGCTTCAGCTGACCGGCTGCAATATAGACATTCAGCGCTTCATAATATTCTTTATTTTTTTCATACAGCCGTTCGAGCATCTTATTATCATTGATCAGCGCACTTTTGGAATGCTCAAGTTTTACGCTGATTCTGTCTATTTGGGCGCCGGTTTTTTGATACCTTGATAAGACTTCTTGAACAGAATGAGATACTCTTCCGAAAAAACGGAAAAAGAAGTTCCTTTTTTTTGTTTTCAATTCATCAGGGCTGACCTGTTCAAGTTTTTTCATTAGGTCGCTTAAGACCTGCCCAATTTCACCAATATCTTTTTTTTGGACGTGCTCAAGCATCTCGTGTGAAAAATTCAAGAGCTTGGATTGAGCTTGCGTTCCATACAGAGTCATGCTGTCATGTTGTTTTGGATCGATCTGTTCGGCCAGTTGGAATGCCTGCCGGCGTTTTTCTTCGGATAATGTATCAACCAGATTTACTTGCTGCCTGCGGTGGTCTTCCTCCATGCCGGAAACAGACTTTTCTCCTTGTCCAAAAGGATCGGAAAGCAAATCATCAATTTCAAGCTGTGCGCCAGTTTTATGTAACGATGGTTTATATTCGCTCATTTTTAGCTTTCCTCCATCAGCCTTTTTTCATTGAATGCTTCGCGACGTCCAGTTCAAACTCCAAGTGGTCAATGTCTGTTTTCAGCAAGTCATAAAGGTCGTCTTCCAATTGCTTGGCAAGCTTATCGATCATCATACGCGTTTCGCTTAAAGAAACTTCAAGCTTTGCATTACGCTTTGGCTGTGACGCCAAAAACGCATGCTTTTCCGTTAGTTCAACAATTGAATCAAGGCTTTGATAATAAAAGCGTTCAACCTGGTAAAAACGCTTTGGTTCGTTCTTTGTGATGCTGTAAATTTTTCTGACGATACGGAGAATTTCTATATTTTGTTTAATCGTTTGAATGTTTTTGACTGCGAATAAGGCTTTCCTTAACCGGGCGATTTTCAGCTTAGCTTCCCGCAGATTCTGCTTTATATAGGCATATTCCCGCCGTGTAAGCTGGTTTTCTTTTAAAAACAAATAGGTTCCGTACCATTTCCCGCCAAGATAAACGGCAACCCAGGTTCCGGCTGCATAAGCGGAAGACAGCAGAAAAGTCTGGTTAAGCGCGAAGAAGCTGGTGAACCAAAGGAGCACGGACAATGCACTTGCAGCAGTTGCACGAAGCATAAAATGAAGAATCGGTTTCATTACACCACTACTCCTAATATATAAATTTCTTTTTTTATGATAAATCGGTCGTTTCTTTATACTACTTTCTAATACGGATATCGGCTAAACAAAGTTTCAGCTCGAAAATCATGGTGTATAGCAAAAAAGACACCTTAACCGTGTCTTCATCACTTTCATTATACCTTTCATCCATACAGACTTAAAGGCTTAAAAAAAAGACCTGAAACGGTCTAAGAATATAATGGCGGCGTCCGGAGACTCTTTAATTTTTTGACATAGTCAGAGTACTCAGGGTCTGATGTTGAGGTAGATATAATCTTTTTCTCACAATCCGAACATAAAAATTTCGTATAAAGGTGAATGCCTTCGGTTTTATTTTCCT
>NZ_CP151961.1:12500-37500 GCF_038593085.1 Bacillus sp. FSL L8-0528 | reverse complement strand
CTCATCCCCGCACTTTTCAACGTGCGTGGGTTCGGGCCTCCATTCAGTGTTACCTGAACTTCACCCTGGACATGGGTAGATCACCTGGTTTCGGGTCTACGACCACGTACTCATGCGCCCTATTCAGACTCGCTTTCGCTGCGGCTCCGTCTTTTCAAACTTAACCTTGCACGGGATCGTAACTCGCCGGTTCATTCTACAAAAGGCACGCCATCACCCGTTAACGGGCTCTGACTACTTGTAGGCACACGGTTTCAGGATCTCTTTCACTCCCCTTCCGGGGTGCTTTTCACCTTTCCCTCACGGTACTGGTTCACTATCGGTCACTAGGGAGTATTTAGCCTTGGGAGATGGTCCTCCCGGATTCCGACGGAATTTCACGTGTTCCGCCGTACTCAGGATCCACTCAGGAGAGAACGAAGTTTTGACTACAGGGCTGTTACCTCCTATGGCGGGCCTTTCCAGACCTCTTCATCTACCTCGTTCTTTTGTAACTCCGTACAGAGTGTCCTACAACCCCAAGAGGCAAGCCTCTTGGTTTGGGCTGTTCCCGTTTCGCTCGCCGCTACTCAGGGAATCGCATTTGCTTTCTCTTCCTCCGGGTACTTAGATGTTTCAGTTCCCCGGGTCTGCCTTCTCATATCCTATGAATTCAGATATGGATACTGCTCCATTACGAGCAGTGGGTTTCCCCATTCGGAAATCTCCGGATCAAAGCTTGCTTACAGCTCCCCGAAGCATATCGGTGTTCGTCCCGTCCTTCATCGGCTCCTAGTGCCAAGGCATCCACCGTGCGCCCTTTCTAACTTAACCGTTAAAAAGAATCACTACGTGATATCTTGCATTACTAATTGAATGTGATGTCTACTGTTATCTAGTTTTCAAAGAACACGTTGGTGGAGCCTAGCGGGATCGAACCGCTGACCTCCTGCGTGCAAAGCAGGCGCTCTCCCAGCTGAGCTAAGGCCCCGTATATAAAGATGGTGGGCCTGAGTGGACTCGAACCACCGACCTCACGCTTATCAGGCGTGCGCTCTAACCAGCTGAGCTACAGGCCCATCTTTTGATTCATATGAAGGAAGTTCCTTCAAAACTAAACAAGATCTAAACGCACCTGTCTATAAGACCGCAAGGTCTTATATTCCGTATAATATCCTTAGAAAGGAGGTGATCCAGCCGCACCTTCCGATACGGCTACCTTGTTACGACTTCACCCCAATCATCTGTCCCACCTTCGGCGGCTGGCTCCAAAAGGTTACCTCACCGACTTCGGGTGTTACAAACTCTCGTGGTGTGACGGGCGGTGTGTACAAGGCCCGGGAACGTATTCACCGCGGCATGCTGATCCGCGATTACTAGCGATTCCAGCTTCACGCAGTCGAGTTGCAGACTGCGATCCGAACTGAGAACAGATTTGTGGGATTGGCTTAGCCTCGCGGCTTCGCTGCCCTTTGTTCTGCCCATTGTAGCACGTGTGTAGCCCAGGTCATAAGGGGCATGATGATTTGACGTCATCCCCACCTTCCTCCGGTTTGTCACCGGCAGTCACCTTAGAGTGCCCAACTGAATGCTGGCAACTAAGATCAAGGGTTGCGCTCGTTGCGGGACTTAACCCAACATCTCACGACACGAGCTGACGACAACCATGCACCACCTGTCACTCTGCCCCCGAAGGGGAAGCCCTATCTCTAGGGTTGTCAGAGGATGTCAAGACCTGGTAAGGTTCTTCGCGTTGCTTCGAATTAAACCACATGCTCCACCGCTTGTGCGGGCCCCCGTCAATTCCTTTGAGTTTCAGTCTTGCGACCGTACTCCCCAGGCGGAGTGCTTAATGCGTTTGCTGCAGCACTAAAGGGCGGAAACCCTCTAACACTTAGCACTCATCGTTTACGGCGTGGACTACCAGGGTATCTAATCCTGTTCGCTCCCCACGCTTTCGCGCCTCAGCGTCAGTTACAGACCAGAGAGTCGCCTTCGCCACTGGTGTTCCTCCACATCTCTACGCATTTCACCGCTACACGTGGAATTCCACTCTCCTCTTCTGCACTCAAGTTCCCCAGTTTCCAATGACCCTCCCCGGTTGAGCCGGGGGCTTTCACATCAGACTTAAGAAACCGCCTGCGCGCGCTTTACGCCCAATAATTCCGGACAACGCTTGCCACCTACGTATTACCGCGGCTGCTGGCACGTAGTTAGCCGTGGCTTTCTGGTTAGGTACCGTCAAGGTACCGCCCTATTCGAACGGTACTTGTTCTTCCCTAACAACAGAGTTTTACGATCCGAAAACCTTCATCACTCACGCGGCGTTGCTCCGTCAGACTTTCGTCCATTGCGGAAGATTCCCTACTGCTGCCTCCCGTAGGAGTCTGGGCCGTGTCTCAGTCCCAGTGTGGCCGATCACCCTCTCAGGTCGGCTACGCATCGTCGCCTTGGTGAGCCGTTACCTCACCAACTAGCTAATGCGCCGCGGGTCCATCTGTAAGTGGTAGCTAAAAGCCACCTTTTATAATTGAACCATGCGGTTCAATCAAGCATCCGGTATTAGCCCCGGTTTCCCGGAGTTATCCCAGTCTTACAGGCAGGTTACCCACGTGTTACTCACCCGTCCGCCGCTGACCTAAGGGAGCAAGCTCCCGTCGGTCCGCTCGACTTGCATGTATTAGGCACGCCGCCAGCGTTCGTCCTGAGCCAGGATCAAACTCTCCATGAAGTTTGATAATGACTACGCACAACATGTGTGCGATTTATTTAATGAATTAACAGGTACGTTTTGTCTTGTTTAGTTTTCAAAGAACTTCATTGCCGCTCTCAAAGCGACTATAATATCTTAACATTTAATCGTGATGTCGTCAACAACTTTTTTCAAAAAAATTATTCGTCATCAGCGACGAATACTAATTTAACACCTTTAAATAAAATTGTCAACAAAAAATTATATTGCGATAAATTGTTTAATGACAATAAGAGCTGCTACACCGGGAACCCCCAATAATCCGCTCACTCCGGTTGTTACAATATTAATCGGCACGTGAATGCCCACGCTCTCGCCAAACAGATTCACACAGAACAAAAACAAAGCGCCGACTATAAATCTAACCGCTATTCTTCCAATTAATCGCAAAGGTTTAAATGATGCTTTTGAAAAAAACAACAGGGCAACCAAAGCGACAATTGCCCCGATAAAGATAACAGATCCCATGAATTCCATCACTCCTCGCTCGTTCTTGTACAAGCATATGATGGGAATCATGCGAATAGACCTGCTACTTCCAGCTGCCGATCCTTAAATTTCTTTTTTTTGCTTCCCGCAAATAAAAAAAGTACTTTGCCTCGGCAACCTTTAATTCGTAAAGAACTTCTGGCGAAGGCTCAAGACTGTTTTCAATCAGCCGCTTTTGCCTGTTCCATTCTTCCTTTTGATGGATCAGCTGTTCAATCAGCTTGTTATCAAATTCTTTTCTAAGCTTCTTTTTCCGAAGAAAACCCATGGTAATGCAATCTCCTCCCTCTACATTTCACGTCTGCCTTCAAGCGCTTTAGAAAGAGTGACTTCATCTGCATACTCCAAATCGCCTCCGACCGGAAGTCCATGGGCAATTCGTGACAGCTTGATACCAGACGGCTTTAAAAGCCTTGAAATGTACATGGCCGTTGCTTCTCCTTCTATATTCGGGTTTGTCGCGAGAATGACTTCAGTCACTTGATCATCCTGCAACCGTTTCAGCAATTCGGGTATTTTAATATCTTCCGGACCGATGCCGTCCATCGGAGAAATCGCTCCATGCAAAACATGGTACAGCCCGTTGTACTCCTTCATTTTCTCCATAGCAATGACATCTTTCGGATCCTGAACAACACATATGACCGATTTGTCTCTTCTCGTATCTTCACAAATATAGCAGGGATCTTGATCTGTTATATGTCCGCAAACCGAGCAATATGTCAAATTGCGCTTTGCGTTTACCAATGCTTTTGCAAAATCTAACACGACGTCTTCTTTCATACTAAGAACAAAAAAAGCCAGACGGACCGCCGTCTTGGGTCCGATTCCTGGCAATTTCATAAAGCTGTCAATCAGCTTTGATATTGGTTCAGGATACTGCATTCTTATTTTCCTCCTAGAATAAACCCGGCATGTTCATTCCTTTTGTAAACTTACCCATCGTTTCATTTGTTACATCGTCGACTTTTTTCAAAGCATCGTTTGTCGCTGCAAGAACAAGATCTTGAAGCATTTCAACATCTTCAGGGTCTACGACTTCCTCTTTGATGATGACGTCGATGACTTCTTTTTGGCCGTTTACCTTAACAGTCACCATTCCGCCGCCCGCAGTACCTTCGAGTACTTTTTCTGCCAGTTCCTCCTGCGCCTTTTGCATATCCTTTTGCATTTTTTGCATTTGCTTCATCATTTTCTGCATGTTACCCATTCCACCGCGCATACTCAAATCCACTCTCTTTCATGTTTTTATTCTTTAATTTCAATCAGTTCCGCTCCGAACAGTTTTTTAGCTTCTGCTACGAGCGGATCTTCTTCTTTCGGTTCATTTGCTTCAGAATCTTCCGGCTGATGATCCTGCAGAAATTCTTCTCTTATTTTACCCCATTGGGCTTCGGGAACGCCAACTATATCTATCCTTCCGCCGAGCATTCCATCCAAAATTTGCTCCAGATTTGTCCTGACTCCATTATTGTCTTCAGCTACCATTTTACAGTGAATTTCGTATTTGAATGCGAGGACAAATGCTTTTGAAGATGCAGCCACCGGCTCGCTGTCATTTAAAAGGGCAGCATGCGATACTTTATTCTGCTGTTTAAGCTGGGCAAGCAATTGTCCCCAGCAGCCCTTCAATTTTTCGAGGTCCGGTCTTGTAGCATCTTTTAATATTTCATGAATACGGCCGACAGGCGCTTTATATGCGCTTTTCACGCTTTTTTGCGGACGGGACGTTTCTTTAGGCTGGGCGGGAGCCGAAGAAACCTGCACACCTTGTGTTTTAAGCTTCTCAATCTCCTGCTCAAGCTGCCGAACCTTGTTGACGAGATTATCCACTTCCGGCTGGGCGGCCGCGGATGCCCCTGCTTTTGGTCCCTGGCAGAGCTTCACAACCGCAACTTCAAAGAAGATACGCGGATGGTTCGTCCATTTCATTTCCTGATGGCTTTTATTTAATATATCGATCATTTCGTAAAGGTCTGGTGCAGGAATTTGCCGGGATAGAGCTTGGAACTCTTCGTCCACCTTCACCTTTTCAAGAACGCCTTCTAAATCAGGCGCCGTTTGATAAAGAAGCATATCCCTGAAGTAGAAAATCATATCCTCGATTAATTTTGCCGGGTCTTTTCCCTGCTGAAGCAGTTCGTTCAATGTTTCCAAAGCGCCGGAAACATTTTTTTCGTGGAGGGTTGAGGCGAGCTTTCCAATATAGTGCTGTGACACAGCCCCTGTTATCAGCAGCGCATCATCCACCGTCAGCTCTTCTCCGCTGAATGATACGGCCTGATCGAGCAGGCTCAGCGCATCCCTCATGCCGCCGTCAGCGGCACTGGCGATGATGTCTAAGGCGCCATCCTGCACCTTGAACTGTTCAGCTTCGACGATTTTTTCCATTCGTCCGACAATTGCCTGTGAGGTAATCCTCTTAAAATCAAATCGCTGACATCTAGAAATAATCGTTAAAGGAATTTTATGAGGCTCTGTTGTTGCGAGAATAAAGATACAATGTTCCGGCGGCTCTTCAAGCGTTTTTAGAAGGGCGTTGAATGCGCCGATAGAAAGCATATGTACTTCATCTATGATATATACTTTATACGTGACGGCAGACGGGGCAAATTTCACCTTGTCGCGGATGTCGCGTATTTCATCTACACCGTTGTTAGAAGCGGCGTCAATTTCAATCACATCTGAAATCGAACCGTTTGTAATGCCTTTGCACGCGGAGCATTCATTGCACGGTTCACTGACCGGAGCATGCTCACAGTTGACAGCTTTGGCAAACAGTTTTGCGGCGCTTGTTTTTCCCGTTCCCCTCGGTCCGGAAAACAGATAAGCGTGCGAAAATTTCTTTTGTAAAAGGGCATTTTGCAACGTTTTCGTGATGTGCTCCTGACCGACTACATCTTCAAACAACTGCGGCCTGAACACTCTATATAAAGCCTGGTAACTCACAAACACGCCCTCCTCTTGTTTTCATCATTTCCATTATACATGAAGCGGCTTTCAAATCCAAAAGCTCTTCTTAAGAAAAAAACTCATCTATATTAAAATAGATGAGTTCTTAATTTGATGATTGATTTACCGTGCACCTTCTGTCGATTCGCTACCCTAAGCGTTACTTAAGCAGTTAGCTCAGCCCAGGCAACCCTGCGGCACATGGAAGGTTCCACTTAATGCTGCTTCCTTCCGGACCTGACATGGTTCATGGATTCCCATTGCGCAGGACCCAAGCGTCAACACCACTTGCTTAAGGCAGACCTTAAAGTAAACGAACCTCGAGAAAGGGATTCGGCCTCGCTCGAGCGGATTGCGAGTACAGGGCACCGCTACCTCCCCGCTTAGCACGGCAAAATAAATATCAAATTATTTAAGCTGCGTCTTCATGTGACGCACTCATTAGTATAACTTGTTTCACCCTAAATTGCAAATTTCCGTCATTACAGCTCGCTTTTCTTTTCCGCTTTCTTTTTTGCGCGGAGCTTTCTGAAAAAATCGCTCAGCATCCTGCCGCATTCTTCTTCCATTACGCCACTTACGACTTCAGCCTGATGATTGAATCTCTCTTCCTGCAGGAGATTCATCAAAGTCCCCGCACAGCCGCCTTTCGGATCAGACGCTCCGAACACCACTTTGTCGATTCTGGAAAGAACGGCCGCTCCGGCGCACATCGGACATGGCTCAAGGGTAACGTAAAGAACAGATCTCTCCAGCCGCCAGGTTCCCAGCTTCCGGCATGCCTCTTCAATGACGAGCATCTCTGCGTGGGCAACCGATCTTTGCTCGGTTTCCCGCAAATTATGGGCGCGGGCAATAATTTCCCCATCCAGAACCAGAATGGCGCCAATCGGCACTTCGCCTTTTTCTTCGGCTTTTCTCGCTTCATTGATCGCTTCTTTCATATAAAACTCGTCTTGTGTCATCCGCATGCACTCTTTCAATGTTTTTCGCCCGACAGAATAGGCTAACTTATAGTTAAAGGAATATGCAATCTGAAAGGAGACAATCGCATTGTCCAATTCAGCTCTCATTATAGTCGACATCATTAATGATTTTCAATTCGATATGGGTGACGTTCTTTCCAAAAAGACCAGAAACATGACCGAGCATCTTCTGACATTAAAAGAACACGCAGCCAAAATGAAATGGCCTATCATATACATTAATGACCACTTTGGAATTTGGCAAGCGGATATTGCTGCCATTATCAAGAAATGCAAAAACGACAGAAGCGAATATATCATCGACCGGCTCGCACCGAATAACAACGATTATTTCTTAATCAAACCAAAGCACTCAGCTTTTTACGGCACCGCCCTTGAGACATTGCTGAATGAACTTCATATCGACCATTTGATCATTACGGGAATCGCAGGCAATATTTGCGTGTTATTTACGGCAAACGACGCTTATATGAGGGAGTACGATATCACGATTCCGCGCGATTGCATCGCCTCCAACAATGAAAAAGACAACAAATATGCGTTGACAATGATGGAAAATGTTCTGTTCGCCAATATTACGACGGTTAAAGAGATCACCGGCGAAACTTGAGCATGAAACACTTCCTTTCTTCATATAGTGGTAGCAATGAGAAAGGAGGCGTTTCCCATTCAGATTTATGTCGTGAAAAGAGGCGATTCCCTTTACCAAATCGCGAACCGCTACCGAACAACAGTTAATGAAATTGTCGCGACGAATGAAATTCCGAACCCGAATCGGCTTGTTGTCGGACAAACTATCGTGATACCGATCGCCGGCGAGTTTTATGAGGTCAGACAAGGTGATACATTAGCATCAATCGGAGCCCGCTTTAATATTGCTCCGGCTGAACTGGCGAGGATCAACCGCATTCAGGTTAGCGCTATTTTGCCTGTCGGGCTGCTGCTTTATATCCCCCCTCGGCCAAAACGGAACATCGAAACAAACGCTTATATCGAACCGCGGGGAGAAAGCGTCAGCCCCGCTCTGCAGCAGGCGGCAAGAGAGGCTTCGCCATACTTGACCTATTTGGGCGCTTTCAGCTTCCAGGCGAAGCGGGACGGCACACTCGAAGAACCGCCGCTGAACAACTTAAAAGAAATTGCAGACAGACATCGGACTACGATGATGATGATCGTCACCAATCTCGAAAATGAAGCCTTCAGCGACGAACTCGGCAGAATCATTTTGACGGACCAGAATGTGAAAAACAGATTGCTTGATAACATCGTTGCAACGGCCAGAAGATACGGTTTCAAAGATATTCACTTTGATTTTGAATACTTGAGGCCTGAAGACAGAGAAGCCTATAATCAATTTTTACGGGATGCACGGGCCCGCTTCAAACAGGAAGGCTGGTTCATCTCAACCGCGCTTGCGCCGAAAACGAGAGCGGATCAGCCCGGACAATGGTATGAGGCCCATGATTACCGGGCTCACGGCGAAATTGTCGATTTCGTCGTACTGATGACATATGAGTGGGGCTACAGCGGAGGGCCGCCGATGGCGGTATCGCCGATCGGACCCGTACGGGATGTGATCGAATACGCACTCACGGAAATGCCCGCCAGCAAAATCGTCATGGGACAGAACTTGTACGGTTATGACTGGACGCTCCCCTTTACGCCAGGCGGGCAGCTGGCCAGAGCAATCAGCCCCCAGCGGGCAATTGAAATCGCGAGTGAGAACAATGCGGCGATACAGTACGATGAAACAGCCCAGGCTCCTTTCTTCCGCTATACGGACAATGCCGGCAAACAGCATGAGGTATGGTTTGAAGACGCCCGCTCGATTCAGGCAAAGTTTGATCTGATTAGGGAATTGAATTTAAGGGGAATCAGCTACTGGAAGCTCGGCCTGTCCTTCCCGCAAAACTGGCTCTTGATAGCCGATCAATTTAATGTTGTGAAAGAGACGTTCCCAAGTTAAAGGAACGTTTTTTTCATGGCAGAAGATGATGATGTGATACAATATGTATGGTTCACAAATGAATTTTTTTAGTAGGAGGACACCTATGAACACAGCCCCTTTCATCGCTGTCGAAGGCCCCATCGGCGCGGGAAAAACAACCTTGGCCAGCATGCTCTCCGAAAAGCTTTCACTCTCTTTGGTTAAAGAAATCGTCGAAGAAAACCCTTTTCTTGATAAATTTTATGATGACAAAGATGAATGGAGCTTTCAGCTTGAGATGTTTTTCCTCTGCAATCGCTATAAGCAGCTTGAAGATACCGAAAAAAAGTATTTGCAACATCACATACCTGTTGTTTCGGACTATCATATTTATAAAAACCTCATTTTTGCCGAACGGACGCTGGAAGGCAAAAAACTTGAGAAATACAGAAAAATTTATCATCTGCTTACAGAAGATCTGCCGAAACCGAACGTCATCATTTACATAAAAGCAAGCCTTCCGACGTTATTGGAACGGATCAAAAAACGCGGACGGCCGTTTGAACAGGAAATGGACAAGCAATATCTGGAACAGCTCATCAATGATTATGAGGCTGCCATTAAGCAATTTAAAGAATCCGATCCGCCAATGCCCGTTATTGAAATTAACGGAGACCAGGAAGACTTCGTGATCTCCGAAGCCGTTTTCAATCGAATTGCCGATCAAGTAAAGGAGTATATAGAATGAGTGTATATGCTATTCCGAAAGATGCTATCATTACTGTTGCCGGAACGGTAGGAGTGGGGAAATCCACATTGACAAAAGAGCTTGCAAAAAGACTCGGATTTAAAACTTCTCTTGAAGAGGTTGTGAACAACCCTTATTTGGAGGCTTTTTACCAAGACTTTGAACGCTGGAGCTTTCACCTGCAAATTTTCTTCTTGGCGGAACGCTTCAAAGAGCAAAAATACATTTACGAATCGGGCGGCGGATTTGTTCAAGACCGTTCAATTTATGAAGATACAGGCATTTTCGCCAAAATGCACGCGGATAAAGGCACGATGTCAAAAGTCGATTATAAGACGTATACGAGCCTGTTTGAAGCGATGGTCATGACGCCTTACTTCCCCCGCCCCGACGTTTTAGTCTATTTGGAGGGCGATTTGGAATCGATTCTCAACCGCATCAAAAAACGCGGACGAGAAATGGAAATGTTAACCGACAGATCGTATTGGGAGGAAATGTACACAAGGTACGAAAACTGGATCAGCGGCTTTAACGCCTGTCCGGTTGTCAGAGTCAATATTGATGAATACGATCTGTTCAACAACTCTGCCTCCCTCGATCCAATCATTGAAAAAATCAGTGAAGCTATTCAAAGATAAGTTTTGTTTGAAATCACAAAGCCGACTGCAAATAAGAAGATCCTTCGGAAAGAAGTAAATTCAGATCTTATAATTTGACGGAGCTGGTTACCGCAGACAGAATGTTCCCTTAAAAAGGCATTTTCTGTGGACAAGGCCTGTATGTTGTTCTACAATGATAATATATAGCCGTATACTTCGGTACACAAATAAAGGCACATATGAATATAATTAATCCTATAAGAGTAAACTGTAAATACAAAAAGATCGAAGATGCTGGAACATCTCCGATCGGCAATAGAATAGCTCCTGTAAGGGAGTCGGCTTTTTCTAAGTCTAACTTATGAGTAGGAACGCCTTGATGTGACGGTCAGGGGCGTTCTTACTTTTTTTTCGTGAAATTATAGGCTAATGACAGGATTCCTACAATAAGAATCCCAAAAGAAAGCATCAATTGAATTGCACTTTCTACAGCCATATTCTCACCCCCTCTCTTCCAAGCATGGAGGTGAGCCGAACGCCCCTACAAAAAGCCGATCTATCGCTTATTTTTACTTTATAGGAACTTTCCGGAAAACTCAAGACCACTGTCTTTTTCAAAATTTGATTGGAGATATTTTTTGATACCGCTCCCCAGGTTATCCATTCATAGCACAATGTTTTAAAACACAAAAAAACCGCTGCCCTATCCAGGCAGCGGCAACACAATCTCCAATTTATGCTTAGTCAATCACTAAAATGCAAATCAATAATGGCGGAGGAAGAGGGATTCGAACCCCCGCGGGCTTTGACACCCCTGTCGGTTTTCAAGACCGATCCCTTCAGCCAGACTTGGGTATTCCTCCGTATCGACAAGAATTAATATAACATGTCCTATCTTTTTAAGTCAAGGGATTTTTTCATAAAAAATTTATTTTATTGTTCACGCTTCTCATTATATGCAAAAATAATGAGAAACGCAAAGGGTGATAGCATTGTGGAAACATTTTATAGACCGCTTGCCTCAAGATTACACGCTGAACAGACCGATTGAAACAGAGGAGCTTCAGAGAGCAGAAGAACTCCTCGGTGTCTCTTTTCCAGATGAACTGGTCAGTCTTTTAAAAAAGACAGACGGTATCAATGATACATTCGGGGATCATCTCATTTGGCCTGCATACAGAATGATAGAAGAGAATCGAGACATGAGAAGCACCGGCTGTTTTAAGCCGTTCGATTGTCTGTTATTTATTGCAGGTGCGGGCAATGGCGATTTATTTGCTTATTCGATTTTAAACGGCTCTATACGGAAAAATGATATTTATGTTTGGAATCATATAGACGACAGCCGAAGATGGGTCGCATCTTCTTTAAAACCATTCATAAAAGGCTGGATCGACGGAACAATCACCATTTAAAACAAGTTCTTAGGCAGGAGCATGATGAAATGAATTATCTATCAAAAGAATTGGCGGAGGAAATTGTCGACAGAACCATGTCGATTATTCGGCACAACATTAATATGATGGATGAAAACGGGGTTATCATCGCCTCAGGAGACCGCTCGAGAATCGGTGATGAACACGCCGGAGCGAA
Source organism: Bacillus sp. FSL L8-0528 (assembly GCF_038593085.1). Lineage (NCBI taxonomy): Bacteria > Bacillati > Bacillota > Bacilli > Caryophanales > Bacillaceae > Bacillus > Bacillus sp. FSL L8-0528. The sequence continues at coordinate 25,475 of NZ_CP151961.1, read as the reverse complement.
GGACGCACTTGCAGCTGAAAGGGTTATCAGCATCACGCCCGAAGAATGCTCGGCTTTAACGGGAACAAAGCCCGGCGTAAACCTTCCCATCGTATTTCATGATGAAATAATCGGCGTTATTGGAATCACGGGGCCGCCTTCTGAAGTCAGCCGATATGGTGAACTTGTTAAAATGGCGGCAGAGCTAACTGTCGAACAGGCATTTTTAACAAAACAGCTGACATGGGATCAAAGGCTTCGGGAAGAAACGGTCATCCAAATGATTCAGGGAGCCGACCTAGCATCCCTTGACTTCCTTGAACGTGCGGAGCGATTGAATATACCGCTAGACGGCCAGCGTACTTGCCTTGTGTTTGAGCTGCCATCCGCTGATATGAAGCCGGCATTTATTAAAAAACTTGAAAAACATTTAACCGCGAAAGATTTGTACGCCAATATTTCATTAAAAGAGATCGCAGTTATTCTGGCAGGCGCCCCCACTAAAAGCAGGTCCGAACTCTTTTCATCTTGGAACGGCTGGCTCAGCCAATGGAAAACGGTCAGAGGCGCGCTTGGCGAGCAGGCGGATCAGCTTCAGCAGCTGCCATTTTCCTATCAAAGTGCAAAACAAACGCTCAAGATTGCGAAAAACAGCTCTAGTTTATACGACTATCGAGAGTTTGCGATCCCCGTTCTGTTATCAAAAATAGAGCGTCCAAATCAGGAGATTCATTTTCAAAACATCTGGGATCGCCTTTCCCAAGCAGATCAAAACGGCGAATTAACCCATACCCTCCTCTGCTACATAGAAGAAAACGGCGAAATCGGGGAAACTTCATCAAGACTCTTTATTCACCGCAATACATTAAACTACCGGCTCAGAAAGGTTGAAATAGCGACAGGATGCAATCCAAAACGGTTTGATGACCTATTCAAACTGTATACAGCCATTACGCTTTTTTCGCCATTTTGTGCAAATGAACAATTTTAATATAGGATAAAGGAACGAAATCCGTATACCTGACCAATTCTCCCTTGTACAGAAAGCGTTTACAATTGGACGTAAGGGAGGGTATGCAGATGGATATTCAAATCAATGCAATAGGCGCCTTATGCGCATTAGCCATATCAATCTTTCTCATTCTGAAAAAAGTCCCGCCGGCTTACGGCATGATGATCGGCGCATTGGCCGGAGGCTTAGTCGGCGGCGCAGATTTAATAGAGACGACGGATTTGATGATAGCGGGTGCTAAAAACATGATTCCTGCTGTGCTCCGCATCTTGGCAGCAGGCGTGCTCGCCGGCGTTCTGATTCAATCCGGCTCCGCAGCGGTGATTGCGGAAACCATTGTCAATAAAATTGGAGAAAAAAGGGCGCTGCTTGCTTTAACATTGGCGACAGCCATCTTAACAACGGTCGGCGTATTCGTCGATGTCGCCGTCATCACAGTCGCACCGATCGCCCTTGCGATTGCGAGGCGGACCTTTATCAGCAAAGCGGCCATTCTGTTGGCGATGATCGGCGGAGGAAAAGCGGGCAATATCATGTCGCCAAACCCTAATGCCATTGCTGCTTCAGATGCCTTTCACGTCCCTTTGACATCCGTGATGGCCGCCGGGATCATCCCTGCTATATTCGGACTGGGCGCCACTTATTTACTAGCAAAACGCCTTTCAAATAAAGGAACAGGAGTAGCTGAAAATGAGATTGAAACCCAAACGGCTCAACAACTGCCGGCATTTTGGGCGGCGATCAGCGGTCCGGTGGTCTCCATCCTGTTGCTCGCCTTAAGGCCCGCGGCAGGAATTACGATTGATCCAATTATCGCTTTGCCGGCGGGAGGCCTCGTCACTGCGATTGCATCGGGACAAGCGGGCAAACTGAAGGATTTTGCCGCTTCAGGATTGTCGAAGATGTCAGGCGTTGCCGTGATGCTGATCGGGACTGGAACGCTTGCGGGAATCATCGCCAACTCCCAACTCAATTCTTTCATTACCGACACCCTTGTCGGCTTGGGTCTGCCGTCGTTTCTCTTAGCTCCCATTTCCGGCATGCTGATGTCGATGGCAACCGCCTCGACAACCGCCGGCACAGCTGTCGCCAGCAGCGTATTCGGCCCGACATTGCTTGATCTTGGCGTCGCCGGCCTCGCAGGTGCGGCAATGATTCACGCCGGAGCAACGGTGCTCGATCACCTGCCTCACGGAAGCTTTTTTCATACGACGGGAGGCAGCGTCTTCATGGCCATGAAAGAACGTTTAAAGCTGATTCCATATGAGTCGGTCATCGGCTTAATCCTAACCATTATCTCAACTTTGATTTTTGGAATTTTTCAATTCTTTATTTAAAAAGGAGCAGGTACCATGAAAATCGTAATCGCACCTGATTCATTTAAAGAAAGCATGACATCGCTTGAGGCGGCTAGAAGCATTGAAAAAGGCTTTAAAGCGGTTCTGCCTGACGCCGAATACGTCAACATTCCGGTTGCCGATGGAGGCGAAGGAACCGTTCAGGCTTTGGTTGACGCGACCGGAGGAGATATCGAACAGCAAACGGTCACAGGCCCTCTCGGGAAGCCGGTAAAGGCGGCTTACGGCCTGCTTGGCGACGGAAAAACGGCTGTCATCGAAATGGCTGAAGCGTCAGGCCTTCACCTCGTGCCCTCTGAACAGCGGAATCCCCTGTTAACGACAACGAGAGGAACCGGAGAACTGATTCTCGATGCTGCGGAAAAAGGGGTGTCCAACATCATCATCGGACTCGGCGGAAGCGCGACAAATGACGGCGGAGCGGGAATGGCTGCAGCACTGGGCGTGAAGTTTCTAAACCGCGATGGAGAAGAGATTGAAAATGGGGGCGGTGCATTAGCTGAGATTGCCAAGATCGATGTGAGCGGCCTCAATCCTCAATTAAAGCATATCCACTTTGAAGCCGCCTGTGATGTCGATAATCCTCTTACGGGACCTCGCGGAGCCTCCGCCGTATTTGGGCCGCAAAAAGGGGCGAACAGTGAAATGACTGCCCTTTTGGATCAAAACTTAAAACATTATGCTGCTGCAGTCAAAGCAGAGCTGGGGTGCGAAATCGATTCAATTCCGGGAGCAGGAGCGGCCGGAGGATTGGGAGCAGGCCTGTGTGCCTTTTTAAAAGCGGAATTAAAAAGCGGAGTTGACATTGTTTTAGATACTTTGTCTTTTTCCGAACGTATTAAAGGAGCTGATCTTGTAATTACAGGCGAAGGAAAAATAGACGGCCAAACGGTCAGCGGAAAAACGCCGGCCGGCGTCGCAAAACGCGCCCGCAGCGAGAATATTCCCGTTATTGCATTTGCCGGATCGCTCGGTGAAGGCTGTGAGCTTGTTTATGATATCGGCATTTCCGCTCTCTTTTCGATCGTGCCAGGGATCAGCTCCTTGGAGAACGCCCTTGCCGATGGAAGTTCAAATCTTACGCGCTGTGCCCGAAATGTAGCCGCTGTCTGGTCACTCGCATAAAAAAAGCGCGCCTCTTGGCGCGCAGCAGATTGTTGACAAAATCGCAAAATGGCTTTTTGTTTTGCGATTTTGTCATTCCTTCAGCGTGATTGAAAACCCTTGCAGTCTAGGAAGGCCGAGCATCGGAGCGGAGCGAATGTTGTAATTCGTGAGCACCGACGCGCAGGCCTGACAACGAATGCGAGGGTTTCTCGACACGCTGAAGCGCGCCTCTTGGCGCGCACTTTTTTATGGTTGAATAACGTCTCTGTTCCCCATGTATGGACGAAGCGCTTTAGGAATGATGACGCTCCCGTCCTCCTGCTGGTAATTTTCCAATAATGCGGCAACCGTTCTGCCGACTGCCAAGCCGGAGCCGTTTAACGTATGGACATGCTCAGGCTTTCCTTTTGCTTCCCTTCTGAATCTGATATTCGCCCGTCTGGCCTGGAAAGCTTCAAAGTTACTGCAAGATGAAATTTCGCGATATGTGTTTTGGCTTGGAATCCATACTTCGATATCGTATTTTTTCGCGGCCGTAAACCCTAGATCGCCCGTACACATGCTCATCACACGATAAGGAAGCTCAAGCAGCTGAAGAACTTTCTCCGCTTGATTTGTCAGCTTTTCAAGCTCTTCATATGAATCCTCAGGTTTCACAAATTTCACCAGTTCAACCTTGTTAAATTGGTGCTGGCGGATCAAACCGCGCGTATCACGGCCGGCTGATCCTGCTTCTGAACGGAAGCACGCACTGAACGCCGCATAATTGATCGGCAGCTCGTCAGCTGACAAAATTTCATCGCGATGCAGGTTCGTAATTGGCACTTCCGCCGTCGGAATTAAGAAATAATCTTCTTCCCTGATTTTAAAGGCATCTTCCTCAAATTTCGGCAGCTGTCCGGTGCCTGTCATGCTTGCGCGGTTCACCATGTACGGCGGGATGACTTCCGTATAGCCGTACTCGTCTACGTGAAGATCAAGCATAAAGTTATACAAAGCCCGTTCAAGTCTGGCGCCGAGCCCTTTATAGAAAACGAAACGGCTTCCCGTAACCTTGCCGGCCCGCTCAAAATCAAGAATATCCAATTGATCGGCAATATCCCAATGAGGCTTCGGCTCAAATGAAAACCCGGGGAGTTCGCCCCATTTGCGAACTTCCACGTTGTCGTCTTCAGTCTCTCCGACCGGAACAGACTCATGGGGGATATTCGGGATAGACAGCATGATTTTATCAAGTGAAGATTCGACCGTTCTCAGCTCTTCATCAAGCTTTTTAATGTCTTCACCGACTTCGCGCATTTCTTTAATGAGGTGGTCAGCATCTTTTTTCTCGCGCTTTAAAGCGGCAACCTGCTGAGATACCTCATTGCGCTTTCCTTTCAGCTCTTCCACTTTGACGATCAATTCTCTTCTCTTTGTATCCAATTCCTCAAATTGATCAAAATCTGATAAATCTTCTCCCCTGTGGGCAAGCTTTTGTTTGATTTCTTCCAAATTTGCCCGCAGCAGTTTGATATCAAGCATCTGCCTCGCTCCTTTTATACTGATTTGACCGAAAAAAAGAGCCCTTGTCCCCTAAATATAAGGGACGAGAGCTCTCGCGTTGCCACCCTGATTGAAAACAGGAGTCTTCCTCCTGTTTTCCGCTTCGTTTTGATAACGGTTCTCCCGTAAATGCCTACTTTGACTGTTCAGCATTTCGCTCAAGGATGGATTCGGACAGCATCTTTCGCCGATTCACACCAACCATCGGCTCTCTTGGAAAGAGAGGCTTCCTACTGCTTCCTATCAACGCTTTTCGATCTATATTGTCTTATAAATGTACTACAAGTTTTAACAGCTTTCAACCGTTTTATACGACGGCTTCCTGTTTATGCTTTTCCGCCATCTTGACAAATAATTTCGTCATTCTGTGGTCATCCGTCAGCTCAGGGTGGAAAGAACAGCCGAGCAGATTTCCTTGTTTGGCAGCGACGATTCTTCCGTTGTGCTCCGAAAGCACTTCCACATCTTCGCCCGCTTCCAAAATGTGCGGAGCGCGGATAAATACGCCTGTAAACGGTGTGTCAAGTCCTTTAACCGTTAAGTCTGCTTCAAAGCTGTCCACTTGTCTTCCAAAGGAATTACGCTCTACCGTTACATCCAGAACCCCAAGATGAGCATCTTTAGTTCCGGCTATATTCTTCGCCAGGATGATCAACCCAGCACAGGTTCCAAATACCGGCTTTCCGGATGCGGCAAATTCCTGAAGAGGCTTCATAAACTGATACGTATCGATGAGGCGCCTCATCGTCGTGCTTTCCCCTCCCGGCAAAATCAAACCGTCGATTTCCTTTAACTCTTCCGGCCACTTAATGACTTTTCCGGCTGCTCCGCATGCTTCAATTGAGCGAATATGTTCTCTTACTGCTCCCTGAAGTCCAAGTACACCAATTGTCAGCATGTCAATCCGTCTCCTTCGTGTTTACCAGCCGCGCTCTTGCATACGCTGTTCTGGCAGCAGATTTGAGATTTCAATCCCTTTCATCGCAGTTCCAAGCTCTTTTGAAAGCTCGGCAATCAGTTTGTAATCCGTGTAATGCGTCGTCGCTTCAACGATTGCTTTCGCGAATTTAGCAGGGTTGTCGGATTTAAAAATACCGGACCCTACGAATACGCCGTCAGCGCCAAGCTGCATCATTAAAGCAGCATCAGCAGGTGTTGCCACACCGCCGGCAGCAAAGTTTACAACAGGAAGGCGTCCTTCGGATTTAATTTCCTTCAGCAGCTCATACGGAGCGCCGAGATTTTTTGCTTCTGTCATCAGTTCGTCATCGCTCATGCCGACTACTTTGCGCACTTGAGCATTCACCTTTCTCATATGGCGGACAGCTTCCACAATATTGCCCGTACCAGGTTCGCCTTTCGTACGAAGCATTGAAGCTCCTTCAGCGATCCGGCGCGTCGCTTCTCCGAGGTCGCGGCATCCGCATACAAATGGAACGGTAAATTCGTTTTTATTTAAATGAAATTCTTCATCCGCAGGAGTCAAAACTTCACTTTCATCAATATAGTCAACGCCGAGCGCTTCAAGAACACGCGCTTCAACGATATGCCCGATGCGCGCTTTCGCCATAACCGGGATTGAAACAGCGTTCATCACTTCTTCGACAATTGTCGGATCTGCCATGCGGGCAACTCCGCCTGCCGCACGGATATCAGCCGGAACGCGCTCCAGCGCCATGACTGCGACGGCTCCTGCTTCTTCTGCGATTTTTGCTTGTTCGGCATTGACAACGTCCATAATGACGCCGCCTTTCTGCATTTCTGCCATACCGCGTTTTACGCGATCAGTACCTGTTTGAGCCATTTCAAGGATCCCCCTAATCAAAGATTGAATTGTCAGATTTAATCCTATTGTATCCTATAATTCCACAAAATCATATGAAAAACACGAAGATTATTTCTATTTTAATAACAAATTGTTAGGATTGTAAATGGTAATTCTATCTGAATATGACAATAAAGAGCCCTATCAGATAGAGCCCTTTATTTATTAAAACCAGCCGGTTACCATTTCAACAATGCTGTTCCAAATACCGGTAAAAAAGCCGCCGATGCTTCTCATCGTTAAAATAAACCAGTTTGCTTTCTCATCTTCTTCTTTTGTCACCAGGTTTACACCTGATACATCGCTGCCGAGAAATCCGTAGTCCTTTTCTTCTCCCTTATAGGAGGCCGTCAAGGTACCGACTTTCTCACCTTTTTTAACAGGTGCGGTCAGCTCGTCTTTGTTCAGCGTCACTTTCGCCTTGTAATTCTTTTCTTCACCGTTCTTCACAGGCATTGAAAAAGCTTTTTCCGTGACGATGCCGACTTCAGTTTCTTTCCCTTTGTCGACTGTGACCGTTTCGTTGCCTTTCACTTGTGCGCCTTTTGCGTAAAACTCTTTCATGGTGAAGTTATCAAATGCATAATCAAGCATTTTTTTCGTTTCTTTAAATCGTCCCGTATGAAGGTCGCCTTTCGCATTCATAACGACAGAAATCACTCTCATGCCGTTTCTTTCGGCAGTAGCCGTAAAGCATGATCCGGCAGAGTCCGTTGAGCCGGTTTTCAGCCCGTCCACACCTTCATATTGCTGAACTAGGCCTTTCAGCATAAAGTTCCAGTTCGGCATATCCATTTCATCGTCTGTGCCTTTTCTGAACTTCGTTTTGGCAATGCTCGCCGTATCGAGAATTTCAGGATAATCGCTTACTAAATGATCGGCAAGGAGCGCCATGTCTCTCGCAGACACTTCATTTTCTTCATTGGCATTTGTTCCGCTCGGATGTTTGCCGTGAAGATCCTTGTTTTCCAAACCTGTAGCATTCACAAATTTGAAATCTTTCATTCCAAGCTCTTTGGCTTTTTTATTCATTAACTCTACAAACTTTGATTCAGAACCGGCAACGATTTCAGAAAGTGCAATAGCCGCCGCGTTTGCAGAGTAAATTGCAGTCGCCTGATAAAGCTCTTTTACAGTGTATGATCCGTCTTTACGAAGAGGAACATTCGATAATGAACGATCTTGGGAAATCTCGTATACATAATCGTCAGGCGTGTACTTCTGATCCCATTTCACTTTGCCTTCGTGAATCGCTTCCAACAGAAGATACTCCGTCATCATTTTGGCCATGCTGGCAACAGGAAGACGCTGATCGGCATTTTTGCTGTACAAAATTTTTCCCGATGAAGCTTCCACCAGGATTGCTGCTTTCGCGTCTACATTAATTGGATCATTTGCGGCTTTTGCTGTCGACATAGGAGAAAATGCACCTACAGTCACGGCAAAAGCAACGATCAACATGATCAGCTGCTTTATTCTCTTGCTTTTCAAATCGTGATACCTCCGCTTTTCATCAGACTAATAATCTATATCAAAGCCTTTTAAGACATTTTTCAAACACAACATTATAAATTTTATCATAAGGAAGCAAAAAAAAATAGACAGAGTATCACTCTGTCTACGGTTTAATTTTTGTCATATTTGATTAAGAAATGGTATAGTTAGGCGATTCTTTGGTAATTTGTACATCGTGAGGATGGCTTTCCCGCAGGCCTGCACCTGTCATGCGGATGAACTGCGCATCTTCCCTCAGTGCGTGCAAATCTTTTGTTCCGCAGTAGCCCATGCCGGATTTCAAGCCGCCGACAAGCTGATAAACTGTGTCAGCAACCGGACCTTTATAAGGCGTACGGCCTTCAATGCCCTCCGGAACGAATTTTTTGTTTTCCTCTTGGAAGTAGCGGTCTTTGCTTCCTTTTTCCATTGCAGCCACTGAACCCATACCGCGGTAAATTTTAAAGCGTCTGCCTTGGTAGATTTCAGTCTCGCCTGGGCTTTCGGATGTTCCGGCAAGAAGGCTTCCAAGCATGACGGCATGGCCGCCGGCAGCTAAGGCTTTGACAATATCTCCGGAAAACTTGATGCCTCCGTCTGCAATAATTGCAGCACCGTGTTTTCTTGCTTCAGTCGCACAATCGTAAATCGCTGTCACTTGCGGAACACCGACACCGGCCACTACGCGGGTTGTACAAATAGAACCCGGTCCGATACCGACTTTAACTACATTTGCTCCCGCTTCGATAAGCGCTTTTGTTCCTTCGGCAGTTGCGACGTTGCCGGCAATGATATTTAATTCAGGATAAGTGTCGCGGATTTTCTTAACGGTATCCAATACACCTTGTGAATGGCCGTGCGCGGTATCAACGACGATCACATCGACATTGGCTTCCACAAGCTTTCTGACGCGTGTCATTGTGTCGCCTGTTACACCTACCGCTGCTCCAACCAATAGGCGCCCGTGAACATCTTTCGCTGAATTCGGGAATTCGATTACTTTTTCAATGTCTTTAATCGTAATAAGCCCTTTTAAAACACCTTGATCATCTAAAAGAGGGAGTTTTTCGATCTTGTATTTTTGAAGAATTTTTTCTGCTTCATCCAGGGTTGTACCAACAGGAGCCGTAACAAGCTCTTCTTTTGTCATAACATCGCTGATTTTCATGGAGTAATCAGAAATAAATCGCAGATCACGATTTGTGATAATTCCAACCAGCTTCTGATCCTCTTCATTGTCAACAATCGGAACACCGGAGATTCTGTATTTGCCCATCAAATGCTCTGCATCAAAAACTTGGTGCTCTGGCGTCAGGAAAAACGGATTTGTAATGACGCCCCGCTCTGAACGTTTGACTTTGTCAACCTGCTCAGCCTGCTGTTCAATCGACATGTTTTTGTGGATAATGCCCAGTCCGCCCTGCCGTGCCATCGCGATGGCCATTTGAGTTTCTGTCACTGTATCCATGCCTGCACTAATAATTGGAACATTCAGCTTAAGAGACGGTGTAAGCTCAACCGATAAATCCACGTCGCGCGGAAGTACCTCCGATTTGGCCGGAACGAGCAATACATCATCAAATGTTAAGCCTTCTTTCGAAAATTTGCTTTCCCACATTAGTAAATCCCCCTCTTTTCGGCAAAATATTATATGTAGATTATCAACTTGAATACCCACTGTCAAGAAAGCGGGAAACAGTTGTAATTTTTAGAAAATAACCATAAGGGAAGTGGAGTACATGCAAGATAAAGGATGGAAGGATTTAAAGCTGTTTTATTCGATCGAAACAGCCCAGCATTTTCTTGAAATGGTATATAAAAATCAAGGAATGGAAGATGCCAAAAAAAATTCTTATAAAAACGGAGAGCGGTTTATTTTTTTTCTTAAGCATGCAGAAGCTTTTTACAAGCAAGCCAAAATCGCTACGATGGAAATCAAACCGATTTTATTATTTTACGGCATGGCACAGCTATTGAAAGCCTGCCTGTTAACGACAGATCCTTCCTATCCCAGCCATACTTCAGTGCTTGCTCATGGCGTGACCACAAGAAAACGAAAAAAACAAAATTACCGCTTTTATGAAGACGAAGTGAAAATCCAAAGGAACGGCTTATGTATGCACGTCATCAGATCCCTTTTCCAATTATCCGGATTGGAAGATGAACGATTCAATATGAAGCAGCTTTTGGCGAAAATTCCGGAGATCAATAAAGTGCTGGCATTTCAAAGAAAACCAAATCCAATTGTAAAAGCAGCCGTCGAAGACCGGCTTATTCGGCTGCCTGAAGAGACACCCAATGCTTACAATATGTCATCAAAGCGTTTCATCGAACATATCGAATACCATTTAAACTGGTCTTTCTGCCGTGAGGAAAAAGAGGGAATCGTTTTTTCTGCCGATCATAAAGAATGCCGTCCCAGCACTTCGACCACTTTGCTTTATGATTTGGAGCAAGACGGATATTATTTCCCGGCTGAACGGGATCATTTTTTAAAGCTACCGGAAATATTGGCACATTACTTGGTTGCATACAATTTAAGCATGATTGCCAGGTATGAAACTGAATGGTGGTATGACCTTCTTCTTCAAAGTGCTAGCGATGATTATGTCATCATCCAGCAGTTTTTACATATAGTCGAGTCAAAGTTCCCCTATTATATCGCTGAACTGCTTCTTCAAAAAAAAGAAAACAACAAAAAAGACCAGCTTATATAAGCTGGTCTTTTCAAGTGCTTGGCGGCGTCCTACTCTCACAGGGGGAAGTCCCCAACTACCATCGGCGCTGAAGAGCTTAACTTCCGTGTTCGGCATGGGAACGGGTGTGACCTCTTCGCTATCGCCACCAAACTATTTGCCTTCAGGACGAAGGTACTGGGCGTTCCTCACAGGATGTGAGGGCTTTTAGCCGAGTTTCCTTGCCTTTGGCTTTCTGAGAGGTGTTCTCTCAAAACTAGATAACGGTCAGACGATTCACAAAAGTATTTAGGTTAAGTCCTCGATCGATTAGTATCTGTCAGCTCCATGTGTCGCCACACTTCCACCTCAGACCTATCAACCTGATCATCTTTCAGGGATCTTACTTCCTTGCGGAATGGGAAATCTCATCTTGAGGGGGGCTTCATGCTTAGATGCTTTCAGCACTTATCCCGTCCGCACATAGCTACCCAGCGATGCCCTTGGCAGAACAACTGGTACACCAGCGGTGCGTCCATCCCGGTCCTCTCGTACTAAGGACAGCTCCTCTCAAATTTCCTGCGCCCGCGACGGATAGGGACCGAACTGTCTCACGACGTTCTGAACCCAGCTCGCGTACCGCTTTAATGGGCGAACAGCCCAACCCTTGGGACCGACTACAGCCCCAGGATGCGATGAGCCGACATCGAGGTGCCAAACCTCCCCGTCGATGTGGACTCTTGGGGGAGATAAGCCTGTTATCCCCGGGGTAGCTTTTATCCGTTGAGCGATGGCCCTTCCATGCGGAACCACCGGATCACTAAGCCCGACTTTCGTCCCTGCTCGACTTGTAGGTCTCGCAGTCAAGCTCCCTTGTGCCTTTACACTCTGCGAATGATTTCCAACCATTCTGAGGGAACCTTTGGGCGCCTCCGTTACCTTTTAGGAGGCGACCGCCCCAGTCAAACTGCCCACCTGACACTGTCTCCCTGCCCGATAAGGGCAGCGGGTTAGAAGGTCAATACAGCCAGGGTAGTATCCCACCGATGCCTCCACCGAAGCTGGCGCTCCGGTTTCCAAGGCTCCTACCTATCCTGTACAAGCTGTACCAACATTCAATATCAGGCTGCAGTAAAGCTCCACGGGGTCTTTCCGTCCTGTCGCGGGTAACCTGCATCTTCACAGGTACTATAATTTCACCGAGTCTCTCGTTGAGACAGTGCCCAGATCGTTGCGCCTTTCGTGCGGGTCGGAACTTACCCGACAAGGAATTTCGCTACCTTAGGACCGTTATAGTTACGGCCGCCGTTTACTGGGGCTTCAATTCGCACCTTCGCTTACGCTAAGCGCTCCTCTTAACCTTCCAGCACCGGGCAGGCGTCAGCCCCTATACTTCGCCTTACGGCTTCGCAGAGACCTGTGTTTTTGCTAAACAGTCGCCTGGGCCTATTCACTGCGGCTCTCTCGGGCTTGCACCCTAACAGAGCACCCCTTCTCCCGAAGTTACGGGGTCATTTTGCCGAGTTCCTTAACGAGAGTTCTCTCGATCACCTTAGGATTCTCTCCTCGCCTACCTGTGTCGGTTTGCGGTACGGGCACCTCTCACCTCGCTAGAGGCTTTTCTTGGCAGTGTGGAATCAGGAACTTCGCTACTATATTTCGCTCGCCATCACAGCTCAGCCTTATGGGAAACGGATTTGCCTATTTCCCAGCCTAACTGCTTGGACGCGGATATCCAATACCGCGCTTACCCTATCCTCCTGCGTCCCCCCATTGCTCAAATGGTGAGGAGGTGGTACAGGAATATCAACCTGTTGTCCATCGCCTACGCCTTTCGGCCTCGGCTTAGGTCCCGACTAACCCTGAGCGGACGAGCCTTCCTCAGGAAACCTTAGGCATTCGGTGGAGGGGATTCTCACCCCTCTTTCGCTACTCATACCGGCATTCTCACTTCTAAGCGCTCCACGAGTCCTTCCGGTC
>NZ_CP151961.1:0-10000 GCF_038593085.1 Bacillus sp. FSL L8-0528 | reverse complement strand
TCCCCAGTTTCCAATGACCCTCCCCGGTTGAGCCGGGGGCTTTCACATCAGACTTAAGAAACCGCCTGCGCGCGCTTTACGCCCAATAATTCCGGACAACGCTTGCCACCTACGTATTACCGCGGCTGCTGGCACGTAGTTAGCCGTGGCTTTCTGGTTAGGTACCGTCAAGGTACCGCCCTATTCGAACGGTACTTGTTCTTCCCTAACAACAGAGTTTTACGATCCGAAAACCTTCATCACTCACGCGGCGTTGCTCCGTCAGACTTTCGTCCATTGCGGAAGATTCCCTACTGCTGCCTCCCGTAGGAGTCTGGGCCGTGTCTCAGTCCCAGTGTGGCCGATCACCCTCTCAGGTCGGCTACGCATCGTCGCCTTGGTGAGCCGTTACCTCACCAACTAGCTAATGCGCCGCGGGTCCATCTGTAAGTGGTAGCTAAAAGCCACCTTTTATAATTGAACCATGCGGTTCAATCAAGCATCCGGTATTAGCCCCGGTTTCCCGGAGTTATCCCAGTCTTACAGGCAGGTTACCCACGTGTTACTCACCCGTCCGCCGCTGACCTAAGGGAGCAAGCTCCCGTCGGTCCGCTCGACTTGCATGTATTAGGCACGCCGCCAGCGTTCGTCCTGAGCCAGGATCAAACTCTCCATGAAGTTTGATAATGACTACGCACAACATGTGTGCGATTTATTTAATGAATTAACAGGTACGTTTTGTCTTGTTTAGTTTTCAAAGAACTTCGTTGCCGCTCTCAAAGCGACCACTTAAATATAACATTTATGAGACAAGCGGTCAATACTTTTTTTGAAAAATTTTTTGTTGTTGCTTTTATAAGCGACCAAAAGAAATTATAGCACATGATCTTTCTAATGAAAAGATAATATTTGAAAGTTTGAATAGAAAAACATGCAGCCAAATGGCTGCATGTTTTTATGATTCATCTGCTTCCTGATCCTGTTCTTCTGTATCATTCTCTTCATCTTTTTCAACTAAAGCGACAGTCGCGACATGCTCTTGTTCACCTAAGCGGATAAGACGCACGCCCTGAGTGACGCGGCCGGTCGTGGAAATATCTTTAATATCCATCCGAATGATCACGCCGCTGGCTGTGATGATCATTAAATCTTCTTCTCCTGTTGTTGCTTTCACTGTCACAAGAGATCCGTTATTTTCTGTGATTTTGCAGGTTTTCAGCCCTTTTCCTCCACGGCTTTGAACCCTGTATTCTGAAGCCGGCGTCAGTTTTCCGTAGCCTTTTTCAGTTACGATTAGCACATGATAATCCTCTTCCAAAATCTCCATGCCGACGACAACATCGTCATCTGTCAGAGTGATGCCTTTAACACCGGCTGCTGTTCTTCCCATTTGCCTTACATCTGTTTCAGGGAAACGGATCAGCAGACCGTTCTTCGTACCGATAATAATTTGTTTATTTCCGTCCGTCAGGCGGACGGCCATCAATTCATCCTCATCGCGAAGGCTTAAGGCGATCAATCCGTTATTGCGGATATTCGCGAATTGGGAAAGCGGCGTGCGTTTTGATATTCCGTGTTTTGTCGTGAAGAACAAATAAGACTCGTCATCAAATTCGCTTACCGGGATAATCGCGTTGATCCATTCTCCTTTTTCCACTTCAAGCAGGTTAATAATCGGAATTCCCTTTGCTGTCCGTCCGAATTCAGGGATCTCATATCCTTTCGCACGGTAAACCTTCCCTTTATTTGAGAAGAAGAGAATGGTGTCATGGGTGGATGTTGAAATCAGGTGTTCAACGAAGTCGTCTTCATTTGTCCCCATGCCCTGAATGCCTTTCCCGCCCCGTTTTTGGCTGCGGTAAGTGGAAGAAGGCAGACGTTTGATATATCCGTTATGGGTTAAAGTCACAACGATATTCTCGCGCGTGATGAGATCTTCGTCCTCAATCGTCTCAAGGCCTGATGTCACGATTTCTGTACGGCGCTCATCATTAAAGCGCTCTTTAACTTCCGTGAGCTCTTCCCGAATGATTTCAAGAACCTTTTCTTCGTCTGCTAAGATTGCTTTTAACTCGGCAATCAACTCAACAAGACCTTGATATTCCTCTTCGATTTTTTCGCGTTCCAGTCCTGTTAAACGCTGAAGACGCATGTCCAAAATCGCTTGGGCCTGTTTTTCGGTCAAAGAAAACTTCTCAATCAATCCGTTTTTTGCGATTTCAGCCGTTTGCGAATTTCTAATTAGGGAAATAACTTCATCAAGATGATCAAGCGCCACTCTCAAGCCCTCAAGAATATGGGCCCGCGCTTCCGCTTTGCGAAGCTCGAATGCCGTACGCCTTCTGATCACGACTTTTTGATGGTCAAGATAATGCTCCAGACACTGCTTCAGGCTCAATACTTTCGGTTGTCCGTCAACGAGCGCCAAAAGATTAATGCCGAATGATGTTTGAAGAGCGGTCTGCTTGTACAAGTTATTTAACAGTACATTAGCGTTTGCGTCCCTTCTCAGTTCAATGACGATGCGCATTCCGTTTCGGTCTGATTCATCGCGGAGATCCGTAATGCCGTCGATTTTCTTATCGCGCACTAGATCGGCGATTTTTTCGATCAGCCTAGCTTTATTCACCTGGTACGGTATTTCCGTAATAATGATTACCGGTTTGCCGGAAGATGTTTCTTCGATTTGAGCTTTGGCTCGAAGCGTAATGGATCCCCGGCCTGTTTCATAGGCTTTCCGGATGCCGCTTCTTCCCAAGATCAGCCCTGCTGTAGGGAAATCAGGTCCAGGAATGATTTCCATCAATTCCGGCAGCGTAATATCAGGGTTCTTGCTGACCGCCAAGACCCCGTCAATGACTTCACCGAGCTGATGCGGCGGAATGTTCGTGGCCATACCTACAGCAATACCGGCCGCTCCGTTGACAAGCAGGTTCGGAAATCTCGCGGGCATGACAACCGGCTCTTTTTCCGATCCGTCATAGTTGTCCTGGTAATCGATTGTGTCTTTATTGATGTCGCGCAGAATTTCCATAGATATTTTAGACATTCTCGCTTCTGTGTAACGCATGGCCGCAGCCGAGTCGCCGTCGACAGAACCGAAGTTTCCGTGGCCTTGAACGAGCATGTACCGATAGTTAAAATCCTGCGCCATTCTGACCATGGCTTCGTAAACAGCAGAATCACCATGCGGGTGATACTTACCGATAACTTCGCCGACGATACGCGCGGATTTTTTATACGGCTTATCACTTGTCATCCCAAGGTCGTTCATCGCATACAATATTCTTCTGTGCACCGGCTTCAGACCGTCTCTTACGTCCGGAAGAGCGCGGGAAACAATAACACTCATTGCGTAATCTAAAAAAGATGTGCGCATTTCCTGACTGATATTGACTTCCTGAACTTGGGGCTTATGTTGTTCACTCATTAAAAAACCTCCCTGGAGAATCTACATGAGTTGTGTGGGAGTAGATTTGTATTTATACTCTTCAACGAATTAGGCTATTCTCCATTATATCAATAATCTTGATTTTATACACATCAAATGACTAGAGCGCCAAAGGCTCATTCTAGAAAAGACCTTATTTCAATTAAGCGAAAATAAGGTCTTACAATCATTAAATATCCAAATTCTTCACATATCGGGCATTCTCTTCGATAAAGTTGCGGCGCGGCTCAACCTTGTCGCCCATCAGCATTTCAAAGGTTTCATCCGCATCGATCGCATCTTTGAGCGTTACTTGAAGCAATGTCCTCGTTTCAGGATCCATCGTCGTTTCCCAAAGCTGTGTCGCATTCATCTCACCCAAACCTTTATAGCGCTGCAGGCCTGGCTTCGGATTTTGCGGAAGCTCTTTTAAAATTTCTTCGAGCTGCTGGTCATTGTACGCATACTCAACGCGTTTCCCCTGCTGTATTTTGTAAAGCGGCGGCTGAGCGATGTAGACATATCCTTGTTCGATGATCTGCCTCATGTAGCGGTAGAAAAAGGTCAGCAGCAACGTTCGGATGTGGGCACCGTCGACGTCGGCATCCGTCATAATCACGACTTTGTGGTAGCGGGCTTTTTCAAGATTGAAATCTTCCCCAATTCCGGTGCCAAGCGCGGTGATCATAGAACGAACCTCATTGTTGGACAAAATTTTGTCCAGGCGTGCTTTTTCGACGTTCAAGATTTTCCCTCTCAAAGGCAAAATGGCTTGGAAATGACGATCGCGGCCCTGTTTTGCCGATCCGCCCGCAGAGTCGCCCTCAACGATGTAAAGTTCGGAAATCGTCGGGTCTTTAGAAGAACAGTCAGCCAGTTTTCCCGGCAGATTCGACACTTCAAGGGCGCTTTTTCTGCGCGTCAATTCGCGTGCTTTCTTTGCAGCCATTCGTGCTCTGGCGGCCATAACCCCTTTTTCAACGATTTTTTTCGCTGAATCCGGGTTTTCAAGCAGAAACTTTTCGAGCGCTTCTGAAAATAGCGCATCTGTTATCGTACGCGCTTCTGAGTTGCCAAGCTTTGTTTTCGTCTGCCCTTCAAATTGAGGATCCGGGTGCTTGATTGAAATAATCGCTGTCAAACCTTCCCGGACATCTTCCCCGCTTAAATTCGGGTCGTTTTCTTTGAATACGCCGTTCCTTCTCGCGTAATCATTGATGACCCGCGTCAAGCCTGTTTTAAAGCCTGCTTCATGCGTTCCGCCTTCATACGTATGGATGTTGTTGGCGAATGAATAGATGTTGCTCGTGTAGCTGTCATTGTATTGAAGAGCGACCTCGACCGTAATGCCGTCTTTGGACCCTTCAATGTAGACCGGCTCCTCGTGAATGACTTCTCGTGAGCGGTTCAAGTGTTCAACATAGCTTTTAATTCCGCCCTCATAGCAGTACTCATTCTTGCGTTCTTTTCCTTCACGCTTGTCTTCGATCGTGATTTTGACGCCTTTTGTCAAAAAAGCGAGTTCTCGGACACGAGTGGCAAGCGTATCATAGTCGTATTCAGTCGTTTCCGTGAATATTTCCGGATCAGGCTTGAAGTGAGTGGTCGTTCCTGTCACATCCGTATCGCCGATGACTTTCAAATCAGCTTTTGGAACGCCCCGTTCATATTCCTGGTAATGGACTTTTCCGTCTCTGTAAACCGTTACATCAAGCTCTGTTGACAGGGCGTTAACAACAGAAGCACCGACGCCGTGCAAACCACCTGAAACTTTATATCCGCTTCCGTCAAACTTTCCTCCGGCGTGCAGAACGGTCATGATGACTTCCACAGCGGGACGGCCCATTTTCTCCTGAATACCGACCGGAATCCCCCGTCCGTTGTCTTTTACAGTGATGCTGTTGTCTTTTTCAATTTCGACATTGATTTCAGTGCAGTAACCGGCCAATGCTTCATCGATGCTGTTATCAACAATTTCCCATACTAAATGGTGCAGACCTTTGCCGCTTGTCGACCCGATGTACATTCCGGGTCTTTTCCGAACGGCTTCCAATCCCTCTAGAACCTGTATCTGATTTTCATCGTAATTATTTTGCTGTTCCATTGCCACGCACATTCACCTACACTTTTCTTCAAACATAATAAATTTATAGTTAAGATTCTTTTATGAATCGATTTCCGGCTTGGATTGCGCCCGTTTTTTCAACGTGCCTGAGGCTAAAGGAGAAAAATAAATCGATTGTAATGTGACAACAATTGACTTCGGCGTGCTGTTAGAAGAGACAATCAGCTGTTTTTGCTTGTTTAAAAACTCTTCAACAATCGGCGATGTCTTTGCCTTGTAATCAAAAATAGCCACAATTTCACGCGTTGAGACGACAAAATCGTCACCTAAGTGGATATACAATCCCTCACCCCATTTTCTCAGTCCGATAGCGTGCCATTTTCAACTCGAAAGATTTCCGCTTCGTTTAAGGTTTTATGATCAATTCCATCAACGCTTGTCGTTGTTACGAATGTTTGAACACGGCCTTGAATGGTGTGGAGCAAGTGAGACTGCCGATAGTCGTCCAGCTCTGATAAAACATCATCCAAAAGCAGAATCGGATATTCTCCTATCTCTTCCTGAATCAAATCGATTTCAGCCAATTTAAGCGACAATGCAGTCGTTCGCTGCTGGCCCTGCGATCCGTAAGTCTGCACATCACGGCCATTGACGCAGAAGAGAACATCATCCCTGTGGGGACCTGACAGAGATACCCCCCGTTCTATTTCTTTATCTCTTAATTTAGAAAACGTTTCTTGATAACTATTGATCATTTTCGACAAATCGGGCGAATCTGATACGTGAAGAGACGTATGATACTTTAACGTCAGCTCTTCCAGACCTCTTGAAATTCCGGAATGAATGGGCTGAGCCCATTTTTCAAGCTGATCGACAAACTGAAGCCGTTTCATCACAACCTTTGCCGCGAATTCCGTAAGCTGTTCCGTCAGCACGTCAAGCATCGTTTGATCGGTTTGCTTTCTCGTTTGAAGCTGTTTCAGGAAATGATTCCGTTGTGAAAGGATTTTTTGGTAAAGAGAAAGGTCATGAAGATAGACAGGTGATACTTGGCCGATTTCCATATCGAGAAACCTTCTTCTGACCTGAGGGCTTCCTTTTACAAGATTTAAATCCTCCGGCGCGAACATAATCGTGTTGACAGCCCCGACATACTGGCTCAGCTTCTGCTGTTCAATATGATTGACTTTACCTTTTTTTCCTTTTTTGGAAATCACGAGCTGAATGGGAACAGAACCGTTTTTTTTAATGACCCTGCCTTCTATTTTAGCATAGTCTTCATCCCATCGTATGAGTTCTTTATCATTTGACGTCCGATGGGATTTGGCCATCGCAAGCACATAGATCGCTTCCATCAAATTCGTTTTTCCTTGAGCGTTCTCTCCGATAATCACGTTCACTTTGTTCTCAAATTGAAGGTCAAGGCGCTCATAATTACGGTAAGACGATAATGTTAGATTTTGGATATACAATCAATACCACCTGCTTTTAGCCGACGACTTGAAATGAACCGAATCCTTCAATCGTCACCACATCTCCGACATACAGTTTTCGTCCGCGGCGGTTATCCGGCTCGTCATTGACGAGTACTTCATATTCCGATAAAAACCATTTTGCCATTCCTCCGGACTGAATGACATCCGCCAATTTCAAAAACTGGCCGAGGGTAATCATCTCTGTATCAATAGCCACCGTCTTTGTCATTATATCGACCTCTTTCAATATCACTAATATCTAATTGTACTAAAAAACAGGGAAAGAAGGAAAGGGGAAACTTGCGGTATGAACAACCAAGGCAGGGCGAGAGCGCTTTTCTCCCGAAAAAATAAGAGAAGCTGCCGGACCAGCCGGCAACTTTCTATTCCAACAAATTAATACGTCCGGACAGGAAGAATTAATTGGACGATCGAATCGTCATTCGGCGTACGGATCAGAAAAGGCCTCATAGCGCCCGTGAAGCTCACGTGAATGTCCTCTCCTTCAAGAACTTTAAGGGCATCCAGCATATATTTCGGACTAAAGGATATCTTTAAGTCTTCCCCTTCAATCTGCTCGGCATTCACCGTTTCGACAACCTTTCCGATTTCCGGAGAGTTTGAAGAAATTTCGATCGACTCATTGGCGGCTGCGGAAAGTTTCACCACATTGTTTCGTCCTTCTCTCGCCAAGAGCGAAGCCCTGTCAATCGCCTGAAGAAATTCCTTTGTATTGACAATCAGGTTCGTTTTGCTTTCCTGAGGAATCAGGCGGTTTGTATCCGGATAGTTTCCGTCAAGCAGCCTGGAGAAAAACAGCACGTTTTTTGTTTTAAACAGCACTTGTGTTTCGGTAATTACAATATCGACAAGCTCCTGGTGGTCATCAAGGATCTTGCTCAGCTCGGTTAAGCTTTTTCCTGGGATGACGACATTGTAAGAACTGTCTTCGTTAATGTCGAGCTTAGCTTTTCTTAGCGCCAGACGGTGACTATCCGTCGCAGTGCATATTAATTCACCGCCCGCGACATTCCAGTTTACACCTGTCAAGATTGGGCGTGTTTCTGAGGTGGACACTGCAAAAACGGTTTGGCGGATCAAGTTTTTCAGCAGATCGGTCGGAATTTGAAAAGCGTGATGCTCTTCAATTTGCGGCAAAAGCGGATATTCGCTTGCATCCAAACCGTTTAAGTTAAACTCTGCTTTGCCGGAGCGGATGATCGTTAAGTATTGATTTTGAACCTCGATTTCCACCGTTGACATCGGCAGCTTTTTGACAATTTCACTGAAAAAACGCGCTTGAAGCACAATGCTGCCGGGCTGTTCAATTGTCACGATCTCTAAATCGCCGTCTTCTTTCGGGATAAACGATTCAATCGAAATATCGGAATCGCTGCCTGTCAGAGAGACACCTTCATCAGAGGCCACAATTTTAATACCGGTTAAGATCGGAATCGTCGTTCTTGAAGAAACGGCTTTTAACACATCTTGGACACCTTCGACTAGGCGGTCTTTTTGAATTGTAAACTTCATAATCATCCTCCTTGCGGGAATCTATTAATTATTATGTTTTATAAAAATAGCAGAAGTACTAGTAGGGGCTGTGGATTTGTGGATAAGTGCTAAAAACGAACGGAAACACAGCCTATCCACATGTGGACAGACTGTGTAAGGCTATGTTCAAGTTATTCACACTTTCCCGCTCACCATTTATCTCAGCTGCTCTTTAATTTCTTTAATATGCTGCTGGAGCTGTTCATCATTGCTCAGCAGTTTTGATATTTTTTCGTGGGCATGGATGACCGTCGTGTGGTCGCGTCCGCCAAATTCTTCGCCGATCTTTGGAAGAGAAGAATCTGTCATTTCTCTTGATAGATACATAGCGATCTGCCGCGGAAAAGCCACCGATTTTGTCCGTTTCTTCGCCTTGAAATCCTCCAGCTTAATATTAAACTGCTGGCCGACGATTCTTTGGATGTCTTTGATCGTAATGACTTTCGGCTTTGAAGACGGAATGATATCTTTCAAAGCTTCAGCAGCCAGATCGGCGTTGATGTCTTTATTGATCAGGGAAGAATATGCGACAACCCTGATTAATGCCCCTTCCAGCTCCCTGATATTGCTGTCGATCTGATTGGCAATATAAAGCATGACTTCATTCGGGATATCAAGTCCTTCTGCTTTTGCTTTCTTTCTTAAAATCGCAATTCTTGTTTCCAGATCAGGAGGCGTGATGTCTGTGATCAATCCCCATTCAAAACGGGAGCGCAAACGGTCTTCAAGCGTTGGGATCTCTTTTGGAGGCCGGTCGCTGGAAATGACGATCTGCTTTGTTTCTTCATGCAGCGTATTAAACGTATGGAAAAATTCCTCTTGCGTCTGTTCTTTTCCGGCTAAAAATTGAATATCATCTATCAAAAGAACGTCAACATTTCGATAGCGGTTGCGAAAATCGACAGCTTTATTGTCACGGATCGAGTTAATGAATTCATTTGTAAATTTCTCAGATGACAAATAAACCACTTTTGCAGATGGATTGTGATCGATGACATAGTGCCCGATCGCATGCATTAAGTGAGTCTTTCCAAGTCCGACTCCCCCATAAATAAACAGCGGATTGTAAGCTTTCGCCGGGGCTTCAGCCACTGCCAAAGACGCCGCATGGGCGAATCGGTTTCCTGAACCGATAACGAACGTATCGAATGTATATTTGGGATTCAGCATGTTTTGCGGAAAATCAGCCGGTTCTTCTTTCGACATTTTTTTGATTGGAGACTTAGGCATAAAATCTTCTTCATTTTGATTCTGAGGAATGACAAATTTAATGCTCAATTCTTCTCCTGTCAGATCGTAGATCGTATCGGCGATCAGGTGCAGGTATCTTGATTCAAGCCAGTCTCTGGCGAACTCGTTCGGTGCGGTGATGATCAGCGTATCGCCCTGCAATGAATGGGCCTTTGTCGATTTCATCCATGTTTCAAAGCTGGGCTTGCTCAATTTTTTTTCGATCTGCCCCAAAGCTTGATTCCAAAGATCCGATATGTTTTTCAT